>NZ_CANMYE010000002.1 GCF_947502065.1 uncultured Pseudoteredinibacter sp. | reverse complement strand
AAAATATAAAAACTTCCACCCAGAGCACTGGCGGGTACCTTATTGCCTATTGACTGGTTAATGGCTCATATGTGTTATGTGTAACCTTAAAAGCCATATATGTGTTTTAGCGCAGAGTCAATGTCAGCTTTTTTTGATACTTCAATGTACTTTCGTTCGGAGAAGTGACCATATGCAATTTTTACTGGTGAAGAGCCTTCGCCTGTGAAGTATGACTCTGAATCAAAACTATAAAGTACTGCCACTGTATATTTATGGTTTTTTCCACAGCTAAATTTTAAGCGAAAAAATCCGTGCTCATTACCATAGTTAATGTACTCCTCATCGTGATGATCAATTTTTACATTATCCCAGCCAGGGAGACTTTTTGGACAGCGTGAATTTTCCTCTAAGTACATTCGTATATTGAAGGCACTATTTAGGGCAAATTCATCAGTCATTCTCATAGCGCCACGATGACTTTTTACCGAATCACTGCAATATTTTACTCCTATAGAAATCATTAAAAATACTGTAGCTCTCCAAATATATTTGCCTTGAACATTAAGCATATCTAAAGCACATAAGGCCTGCAGCTGCGGTCGAGCGAAGCGAGGTCCTGCCCCAGCGTCTTTTCGCTGGGGCGAGGCAGGCTGCTCTGGTTAGGTGCTGATATTTGAGACTGCCGCATACCAAGCCCCCAAAATTAATAATTGAATAGCCAGCCACTGCAATGATGCTATTGATTGGCTGATACCATTTTTTACGCGGTTAACAACCAATCTTTGGTACAACACCCCTGAAATATATAACACCATTATGCCGCAAATAATGTAAGCAATAATATTGCTAGTAACGAGCGATAAACTTAAGAACGTCGCGATGTATAGTGGTATAGAAATGACACCCGCAAACCACTTATTTTCGACGATCATTTTTGACACCTAACGCCAGCCACGCAGGAGAGCGTTTTTCATGAGTCCAGGAAAATGCGTTTTTTGCATTTTCCGATTGTGCTGGCCCTTGTTATGGCATGGGCTCAAATTCAAAGTATTCACCATCAATGTAGACTCTAGTTGGAGGCAACTTTCCATCAAAGCTAATAGAGTTGCCAAACTCTGACTCAGGAAATACAAGCTGAAAACCCACTAATTTTGTCGGCATTTCATTGAACCCTGAATAAGCACCCAAATATTTTCCACCTTCTGAAAACACAGCTACCCTTCTCATTCCTTTATTCGTTGGGGTGACGTAGTACACCCCAACCAGATGAAAGCATGTATTCTCATTGCATGCATCTGGATATGTTGAGTAATCTCCAGTTTCTGGGAAGTATCCTTGCGGATTAGCATCCTTTAGCCACTCACTAATATCAGCCGCATCCACGGAACAAAATAGAAGCAAGCCTGAAATCAACGTGATAAATTTCATACGTGTTGAGCCATAACGCTTCAATAACCGGCGCAGTTTTTCTGCGTCCGGCGTCTGAAAGGCGCGTAGTTAATTGACTTGTTAAATCTATAATTCACTAGGATCTACCTCTATAACTGATCGCAACTCTTCAAATCCCCTATATCGATACCCAGATTTAGGAATAATTGGCAAAAAAAACGATGAAAATCTTGTTGTCGGGTGCGCCAGACCAAGGTTCAGTGACGGAATATGAATTTGCAGCCACACAAGTATGATATTTTTGTTTTTTAAAAACGGCGTGTAGAAGTCATACTCAGATTCGATTTTTTTTAGCTTTTCTTGAATTATGTCCCTGCAATGTTCATAAGTAACGCCCCAAGTTACACCCTGATGAGGGTATGCAATCTTCGTAACATCAAAGACGGCCACACCAAGTTCCTTACTTAAAAATTTTGTCTTTTTAGTTTTTCGATCTAGCTGTTTTGCAGCCTCTTTTATTCTAGACTCTATTTTTTTCTTACTACTTAACCTTTTACACTCAATATAGAAAGTGAATTTATTCTTTCTGGTGACGATATCTGTTCTAGTTCTAACATCTACTTCCCAGCCTCTCCTTAGAAAATAGGATAGTATTCTAAGCTCGAATTGATAGTTTCTGGCAGTAGTGTCTTTATCATTTCTGGCATAACTATTTCCGCCAATAGACTTCTTAAATAGGTCTACAACTCCTTCTGGAAATTTATTCTTAATCCCATTGAAAATCCATATGAGTTCATGCACCTCCCTTAGAACATAAAGGTACTCTGTAACTGTGTCTTGATCTTCTTCACTATTTTTAGGATCAAGGCTGTCATTCTTCTCGTAATCTTCTAGAAACTTAATGTATTTTGGAATTCTAGTATTCGAAGCATCTATATTCTCACTCTTAAGCCAATTAAGAAGTTCGTACAGAGGCATTATGTGTTCTTCATTTGAGATACCAGGAATCGCTTTGCTATCTACAGAATATGTTCTTGACTCATCCATGGAAATTTATCAATCCCTCAGGTTAAGGCAGATATAACGCTTGCATCAAGTGACGCCGAAGGCGGTCACCTGGATGCACTTGTTACATGCCGTATTATTTGCTCCACTCGCGGGTGCCACTAATTTGTGACATTACATCTTCAAAATCAAATCTTGGGTCGATATTTGCGTTAAACTCTCCATGGTTTTCACCATATATGAAGTTTGGGCAGTCGCAATTATCTCCATACTCTCCACAATCCATACATTCGGGATTGCAAGCATCTATCATTCTGTCAATTGAATCATGAGGCTCGTAGTCATAAGTAAAGTGACCATAACCAGTGGAGCCGCATATTCTGCCATTGATAAAATCATCAACATCGTTGGTAGTTTTCAATCCACAATTAAAAATGACTGCAATAGGGCGCATAACAACCCTACAATAATCAAATTTGTATGATGATGCCTCAAAGAAGACTTTTCCATCATGGGCTTTTAGGCTATGAAATGTAAGGTCACCATACTCTTCTATTAGATCAGGGTAACGTTTTTGAAGCAGCTCAACATGTTTAAAAGAGTTATTGATGGCATCCAGTAGTCTGAATTTATTGTTTATGTGAACGCATCCATCCACATAATATTGTTCATCAAATTGATTGATGAAGTCTTTTCTTTTAACACTGGTCATCTTGTTTGAGATGAAAACCATATAATCAATCGCATGAGCTAAAATGGCATTAAATGAAAAAGCATGATGCAGCGCCAGTTTATTTTCATCTAAAAGCCCGAAGAATTCTTCTGATGATGGAATTAGCACATCATTGATGTAGGATAATAAATATCCAGCATATTTCTCTTCAGATTTACCATTATAAATATTCAATTTTACTCCTTCGTTGAATTAGGCATGTAACGCCCACATAAAAAGGCGAGCGTTAGCGAGTCCAGCCCGCGCTTTTCGCGGGCGGTTTTTGATGTGCTTGTTATGCATTTGCTAGCACCTCAAACTTTTTGATTGGAAATTCATGCTCTACCCACCGATCCTTGTATTCCTCTACGCCAATGTTTTTATGGATATCCCAAAGAACGCTGGTTATTTGTTGGATGATCCTAGCAACGGAGCAACTGCCATGAACTACAACCTTATATTCTGATTCTGGATGCATATTCCAACTTGCCCAATCATTAAACCAGCGGCCTTCGTAGTTGGCTATCTGGTCCTTGACGATAACTACAAGTTGTAATTCTCCCGGCTCATTCATAAAAACAACTTTCGCTTCTGGTAGTCCGTTTTTTAAGTCTATTGCCATTTGGGCTAGCTCAGCGAGACTATCATGCAAGTAGGATACAGGAGATTTGTATTTCTCTGCATCATCAGTTAACACAACAGTCGCCCAACCATGATCTTCTAGCTTGTACTCAATTCCGAATTTCATCTTATGTCATGCATTGGCTGTCCCGGCCGCGTTTTTCAGCGGCCGTACTTGCTTGGCCTTGTTATATTTATTTACTTTTTGAAATTTTATTAACACGCCTTTTTTCTGAAAGATACTCATATATTGAATAGAGAGCCGCTAAAGTTGCCGCTACGGCAGCGATCAGATTTAAGAGCAGTAAAAGAGCGATTTTTGCTTTATAACCAATATATGCAAAAACACCACAAAAGAAAATAATAAAAACCTCTGTGATTATAGCTTCCACATCAAATGTGGGCGCAGTGTCTATTGTTTTGGAGGCGAAGTGCTTAACTCTAATAGCCATAACCTGACTCCCTAAAAAATATAACGCCCGCATTTGCGGAAAATTGGAGCGCAGCGGAAATTTGTCCGAAACATGCGCTTGTTAGGGCTTGGTATTGATGCCGAATTGCTTCGCAAACTCGGGATCTATCCAAGCCGATTCTACTTGACCATGCTCTAGTTCAACTTCTCCTAGAGCAGTACATCCAGAAACAAAATCATTTACTGATTCAGATAGAAACACGCTCTCTGTTGTTTCGTGATCCCAGAAGCACACTGCCTCATTGAGTAGAACGAAGTAGTTACCGCAACAGTCTTCGGCAAGTATACTCGATGAGGACAAGCCCTCAGGGAAAGGCTCCTTGGCTTCTCGGATTACACCGTACTCAACTCCAGATTCGCTTTTAAATACTTTACCGAATGCTCGATTCATATCTGAGCCCTAACGCCCGCCACTGTCGCGTTGCGCTTTTTGCAACGTCGTTAGCTGGCACTTGTTATAAACTGATGTCATTAATGGCACTTGACCTTAACGATTCGATGTTGTCTATGACCTCGATGGCATTGCCCTTCGAGATTTCATTTATAGTTACTGTACCGTGAGAACAGGCTTTTTCAAGTGAGGCTGGACTCTCACCTGAACTACCCACAGCCCACACCCCCTGACCTTTTCTCCTTGCACCCTCATGCTGGGGATCGACCAATAACGACAAATAAGCTGGCACTCCTTGAGGTGACCAAATAGAGCGCAACTCCCAAATTTCGTCGGCCCACCAATCAAGGTCATCGTATTGGACATTTTCGATGCGCCAACCGTTTTCGATAATGCAGCTCTCCAGTTTTTCTCTAGGAGTCTTCATCTTGCTCCAAGTTTATAACAGCTAAATAAACAGACAAGCAGAATTACAACCAAACAGCAGACGCGTCTTATTAATACGGGGATTTCAGAAATAATAGGATGGTGTCCGTTTTAATACCTAGCTGCATTCCTTTGTCTAAATCTCTAATTTATTGTTTTATCTGGGGTTTTACAAGTACTAGAGAAATCATACTTAATTAACGAGGCCTGGCGCTTAAGTCGTTATTTGTTGGCTGTTAAATTGCTTTTTCTCTTGTGTAGCGGATTAAGAGAACGCAGCTAACCCTCGTATGTGGTTGATTAACTTATAACTTTGAAAGGGTTAATTGTTAATTCCCCAATTAATAGGAAGATACACGGCTAATGGTTTTAAATTTAAACCGGTATTTCAATCCATATACCGTTAGGTTCAAGGTGTTTGCTCGCTTGGGGGAAGCTTTTGATATGGCGTTGGTCTAAGGCAGCTACTAGGGATTAAGGCACCTGGCACCTTTTTAAAAAGGCACCAAGTACAAGGCGGTAGCTAATCAAAAAAGCCAAACAACACTAAGCCGCTTGCGTTTTATTATCACTAAACTCATCAGCAATACGCACAAACTCGCTTTCGCAATCTATAAAGGCTTGGATTATATCGGGGTCGAAGTGTTTGGCGCTGCCTTCTAGGATGATGCTTTTGGCTTTTTCGTGGCTAAAGGCGGGTTTGTACACTCTGGCGCTGATGAGGGCGTCGTATACATCGGCCAGTGCCATTAGGCGGCCGGATACAGGGATGTCTTCACCGCTTAGGCCGGCTGGGTAGCCGCTGCCGTCCCATTTTTCGTGGTGGCTTAGGCTAATCTCTTTGGCGATTCTTAAGAAGGAGTTGCTGCCCAGTTGGCGTTCGGCAACCTCTAATGCATCGGCGCCAATTTGTGGGTGGCCTTTCATAACTTCAAATTCTTCATCGCTAAGCTTGCCGGGTTTTAGCAAGATATTATCGGGAATGCCTACCTTGCCTATATCGTGCAGCGGGGCCGATTTATAAAGCAGTTCTATGGTGTCGTCATCCAGTTGCTCGCGGTATTTTGGATTTTTACGCAGCTCTAACGCTAGCGCTTTTACATAGTTTTGGGTTCGCAGAATATGCCCGCCGGTTTCATTGTCGCGGGTTTCGGCTAGGCTGGCTAAGCCTAAGATGCTGGCATCGCGGGTGATGCTTAGCTCGCGGCTGCGCTCGGCCAGTGCGGCGATGGTTTTATTGGTGTGCAATGCCATAAGGCCAAATTCATCATTGCTGCTTACTGGCACTTCGGCTTCTAAATCGCCTTGGGCGACAGCGGCTAGGGCGCTTTGCTCCATGGTGATAAACATTTTTAAATTATTGGCATAGGCAAAAATAATGCGCAGCACGTACACCATAATCACGGCCACGACAAAAGAGACCTCAGTAAGAATATAACGCTGTGCGGTGGCCAGTGGCAGATCTTCACCCACCTGTTGTAGCCAATGTAAATCTTTATTGATCACCATAAACACTACGCCAATTACCGCGATAGCACAGGCGCAGGCAAAGTGACTGAATTTGTGAGTAAGCGGGTAAGGATTGCAATCTGGGGTGATATGCTCGCCGGCATCGGCTAGCTGCTCGGCTATTTTGCGCTCTTTCAGCAGGGCCTGATCGCAGGCGATAAAGAAGCCAAAGATCGCCATGCCAATAATAACCTTTAAGCCGCTTTCTAGGGGGGATTGGTGTAGCAGGCGAAAGTAGGCGGCCAGGGCAAGGCCGGTAAATAAGAATAGGCCCATATCCAGAATAAACTGGCGTTTAACCTGCTTTTTAAGCTCGGTATTGCTAATTTGCCCATCTAGCAAGTAGCGCCCAAGGCCAATAATGGCAAAGCTCAGCATTATAGGAATCAGCAGTGCGCCCAGGCTCAGGCTGTCTAAAAAGGGGCATACTTGTACGCCGTATAGCCCAAATAGCGCGGCCGCGACCAGATAGTGTTGTCGGTAGCTTTGTGTCATTATTCAGCAAGCCTTTCAGGTATCAATACACAGTTTTAGATTATGTCGGCGGTTTTTAGGCAGTCTTGAAAACATTGTGTTCAGCTCGGTCAACCCATAGCGGTAATGCCGCAAGGAGTCAGCATGGCGAAGGTATTAGGTGTCGGTGGTATTTTTTTCTTCTGTGAGGATCCAAAGGCCTTGGCGGCTTGGTATCAAGAGCATCTGGGCTTGCCGATAGATCCAAGCTATGGCGGCTGTGCCTTACAGCCTGCGGATATGCCCGAGCATGGCTACACCGTTTGGGCGCCCTTTAAACAGGGCAGCGATTATTTTAAGCCTTCCAGTAAAGAATTTATGATGAACCTGGTGGTGGATGATTTGCCCGCCGCACTAGAGCAGGTAAAACAAGGTGGCGCCGAGCTTATCGGCGAGCCGGAATCTTTCGATTATGGCGATTTTGGCTGGTTTATGGATCCGGCCGGTAACAAAATCGAGCTTTGGCAGCCCAAGGGCTAGTGTTTCTCTCTTAGCTGCCTCTCCTGGGCGTTGCTAATCAAAGTGTCGCTAATCTGGGCGGCGCTTGTTCGGGCTGTTTTCTAGGCCACTTTTCGGCTAGCGGCTGTAAAAGCCCCTAGCTTTACAGTTTTATGGCAGTTTTCATTGATTTTATCGCCCCTACACTCGTCTTAGCTCTATGAAGCGGCGGTAATGCAGTAATACCCATTGTTAATAGATATTGTTAAAAAATAACGATATGCCCAGATAATAAGAGAGAAACATGTCTGAATACCCCTTTATCCCACTAGATTTTCAACAGCAAAGCGAAGCCGAGATGGAAGCCAATGCCCTTAGCTTCTACGAGATGATCAAGCGCCGTCGCACCGTGCGCGATTTCTCGCCAGAGCCCGTGCCTCGCTCGGTAATTGAAAATGCCCTAAAAGCCGCGGGCACGGCGCCCAGTGGTGCCAATAAGCAACCGTGGCACTTTGTGGTGATTAGCGATGCGGAAACCAAAAAAGAGATTCGCCTGGCCGCCGAGGAGGAAGAGCGCCAGTTTTATTCCGAGCGTGCTACCGAAGAATGGCTAGACGATTTGGCACCTTTAGGCACCGATGATAAAAAGCCCTTCTTGGAAACAGCCCCTTATTTAATTGCCATCTTTTTGCAAAAGTTTGAATACGATGAAGAAGGCAGCAAGCATAAAAACTATTACACGGCAGAATCGGTAGGCTTGGCTTCTGGCTTTTTAATTACTGCCTTGCATCAGGCGGGTTTAGCGACTTTAACCCACACCCCAAGCCCAATGAAGTTTTTGAATAAAATCTGTAAGCGCCCAGAATACGAACGCCCATATATTTTATTGGTGGTGGGCTATCCAGAAGAAGGTGCCCAGGTGCCAGATATTACTAAAAAGCCCCTAGCAGATTTTACTACGTTTATTGAGTAACAAGGTTTTTTCACCTTTTAAAACACTACAAGACCAGCACTATGAAAATACTAAAATTTATCGCTTACGGTTTGCTGTCTATTATTATTCTGGGCGGCAGTTTTGCGGCCCACGAATGGTATGCCAAGCCATTTTTTATTAATAATTTCTTCAATCGTGAAATTCTTAAACAGGCCTTAAAAAGCCCAGAAATGCTAAGTCAGCTACATATGCTGGAAAACATTGGTATTCGCGGGCACAACAGTAAGCTGGATGACGATAGTATTGCCGCTGGCGATGCCATGATTGCCGATCTAAAAGCCGCCAAGGCGGTGCTAGATGAATACGCGGTAGAAGATCTAAGCGAGGCCGAGCAGTTATCAAAAGCCATTGCCGATTATCTCTTTGCCTCGATGGATGATTTTGAGCGTTATCGCTTTCATAATTATCCGGTAAACCAGTTGTTTGGTGCGCAAAACGGCTACCCAAGTTTTATGGAATCTACCCATGAAATTAAAATAGCCGAAGATGCCGAGAACTATATTTCACGCTTGACGGCGGTGGGTAAAAAGTTTGATCAGGTGCTAGAAGGCCTAAAAGAAAGGGAAAAACGCAATATTCTGCCTCCACGCTTTGTAGTAGATCGTGTGCTAGAGGAAATGAATAACTTTGTTGGCACAGCCCCCAAAGAGAATATTCTCTATACCAATTTAGAAAAGAAATCGGCAGAAATCGAAGGCTACGATAATAGCCAAGTGCTGGCCGATGCTGAAAAAGCGATTCAGGCTGATGTTTACCCGGCCTATCAAAAGCTGATCGATTACTTTACCGCACTGCGCGATAAAACCACCGAAGATGATGGCTTCTGGAAACTACCGGAAGGTGAGGGCGCCTATAAAGCGGCGCTGCGCTTGTTCACCACTACCGATTTAACCGCCGATGAAATTCACAATATTGGTTTATCGGAAGTTGCCCGCATCCAAGCTGAAATTTTGGCGATCTTAGCCGGCGAAGGCTACGATGTTAGCGCAGGCTTTAGCGCGGCTATTGATGAGATGGCCAGCAAGGAAGAGTTTTATTATCCCGATACCGATGAAGGCCGCGAGCAAATTATTGCCGATTACCAAGTAATCCTAAACGAGATTGATAAGGGCTTGGGGCAAGCCTTTAGCTTGCGTCCAGATACTGGTGTGGAAGTAAAACGTATTCCGGCCTTTAAAGAAAAGACCGCACCAGGCGCCTACTATCAGCCGCCAGCTATCGATGGCTCACGCCCTGGTCAGTTCTTTGCCAATCTCTACGATATCAAAGCCACGCCTAAATACAGCATGCGCACCTTGGCTTATCACGAAGGAATTCCGGGGCACCACTTTCAGGTAGCCATTGCTATGCAGCTAGAAGGCATGCCCTTGTTCCGTCGCTTCTCGCCATTTACTGCTTATGTAGAAGGTTGGGCACTTTATGCCGAGCAAGTCGCTTGGGAGATGGGCTTTCAAAAAGATCCTTTCGATAATATTGGCCGCCTACAGGCCGAGCTATTCCGCGCTGTGCGCTTAGTAGTCGATACCGGTATTCACGCCAAGCGCTGGACTCGCCAAGAAGCCATCGATTACATGATTGCCAATACCGGTATGGCCGAATCCGATGTAGTTTCCGAGATCGAACGCTATATCGTCATGCCAGGCCAAGCGACCTCTTATAAGATTGGTATGATGAAAATCTTAGAGCTACGCGAAAAAGCCAAAACCGCGCTGGGCGATAAATTTAACCTCAGTGATTTCCACGATGTGGTGCTTAAAAACGGCGCTGTGCCGCTGGATATCCTTGAGCAGTTGGTGGATGAATATATCCAGGGGAATAAAGCCTAGCCGCCATATTAGCAACTGTTTATCTACAGGCCGCCTTATGGGCGGCCTTTTTCGTTTCTGTATCCCAGGTTTTTTACATCTTGTTTCTGGTATTACCTGTTGCCGGTTTTGCCTATCGCTGGCACCTCCCTTATCCCACACCATTTGAATTTTGTCGCGATCAACCTGGCCAATATCGTTTTCAGCCGCTTGATTATGATTCGCTTGGCACTTTGCTTGGTACTTTGCTGTGGTAGACTCTTGTTTGATAAATGATAATAATTAATAATTGCATTACCATTTAATAACCGTGTTTCTATCTAATAAATACACGCAGCCCTAAGCTGCTGCGATTCATTGATCAAGGCCGATTATGTTCTTCCATCTTATGCCCTTGGCGCTGGCAGCCCTGGCGCCACCGCTGTGTTATGGGCAGTTAGTTAGCAATAAGATTCCCCTTATTATTCAACGTTTGTTAGCACTTGCTTGCTCGCTGGTAGCCGTAAACTATTGGGCTGCCGCTCTTGGCTGGGAATGGGCTATTCCCTTTTTGCTGTGCTCGCTGATGCTGGCAGGCTTTGCTTGGGTGCTGATACTGCGTCGCTACGAGGGTTTTAAAACCTCTTATCAATGGCTATGCCTTGGCCTTGCGGCGGCGGGTTTGCTGCTCAATCTGGGAGGGCTTTGAGATGGGTTTTTCAGCTAGAGCACTTACCGCGGCTATCGTTCTGGGCTTAATCTTTGCCTTGTTTGCAGCGGTTTTTATGGCGCAGTTCTTACCCTTAGAAAAACCTTTGCACCGTACCTTCTGGGCGGGCCTTTCGGTGCCTATCACTTGGGCTTGGGCTAGCTTGTGGCTATTTAGTCGCGAGCGATTTTCTCGCAGCGCATGGATTTTATTATCTGTAGCTTGTGCTCTGTTATTGATAGCCATCGGAGGTATGCAGTTGTGAGCGATCAAAAAAACAAACAGCGTGCTTTCTTCCAAGGCTTAATGCGCTGCCACAAGCAGCTGGGCGCAGCCCTTGGTATTTTTATTTTTGTGCTGTGCTTTAGTGGCACGGTCAGTATCTTCCACGGCGAAATCGCCATTTGGGAAAGTGCTAAGCTATCCAATGCTTATGGGCCCGTTGCCGGCCGTTTTGATGATGCGCCGGTAGATAAAATTATGCAGCGTGCCATTGCCGATTTTGGTGGTGAGGATGGTCGCGATGTCGAGGTCTTCAATGTTCGCCAGGATACCCCTGGACAACGCTTCTTGCTAAGTAATACCCATACCGAAAGCGATGAGGCTTGGCATTTAAGTTATTGGGATGGCAGCACTGGCGAGCTTATTGCCCACCAGCAAATGGGCATCAGTAAAATTGTACGTGAGATCCACACAGATTTTTATCTGCCTAGCCCTTGGGGTCGCTACGCCATTGGTGTGTTGGGTGTCATTTTTATGATGATGGCTGTCGGTGGTATTTTGATTCACCGAAACTGGCGACGCGAATCCGATCAGTTACGTTTCGATCAAAAAGATCGCCACAAGTGGAGCGATCTCCATAAGTTATCTGGTTTTTGGGCGCTACCTTTCCATATTACTATTGGTTTTACTGGGGCTTTGTTGGGCTTGCTGGGTGTCATTTTAATTATGATGGCATTGGTGGCCTACGGTGGCGATCAAGATGCTGCCATTGCGGATATCTTTGGTAAAGATCCAGAGATGTCTCATGAGCAAGCTCCTATTCCGGCTATGCAACCTTTTGTAACGAAGGCCCGTGAGGATATGCAAGCGGGTTTTAATCCTCAGCGTGTTACAGCGGTTTATCCTGGCGACAAAAATATGTTCGTTTTGGTTTACGGTAGCTACCCGGAAACTTTGGGTATCGATAGTTTTGCAAAATATCGTGTCGATACTGGCGAGCCAATTAAGTTTGTAGATTACATTCACGATAATGTTGCCTTACGAGTCTACTCAGCTTCGGTGCCTTTGCACTATGCAACTTTTGGTGGCCCTATGATGAAGTTTATTTACTTTGCTTTGGGTATTTTAAGTTGTTTGCTGCCGGCTACAGGTCTTTATCTGTGGTTACGCCGTCGTCCATTTGATTGGCAGGCTCGTTTAGTTTATTGGGGATTGCTTGCGGTTCCGGTTGCCAGTGCCTTTGGTTTTGCGGGGGCTCTTTTCGTTAAGTGGCTGCCAGCGTTTACGACTTTAAGTTTTGCGACAAGCTCTATTTGGTATTCTGGCGCTGCTTTTGTACTAGGCCTTCTATTTGTCGCTTGGCAAGCTTGGCGTGGTGATAATATGCAAGCAGGCTTTGTTCAGTCGATGGCTCTGAGTGCTATGTTGCTAGCGATTACGGCTGTGTTTGATGTTGTGTTGCAAGCAAGTCAGGGCTTTTCTTTGTGGGCGCCGCAGGCTTGGGGTACGGATGTGGCGTTACTGTTAATGGCGGCGTTGGCGTTTTATTTGAAGCAGCGTTTGCAGCTTAAGTCAGATGTTGCAGATGAGGCTGTAGTGTTGGCTAATTAGAATTTGCAGTTATGGTTTGATTAGAAGGCGTGATTTATTCACGCCTTTTTTATGTCTCTCTAAATGGTTCTTAGTGTTGGGGATACGTGCAAGTCGGGCCGACTATGGAGGGTAGGGTTCGCTATGCCGGGTACGCAAAAAGCAGCATCCATGCTAGCTCGGCTCCTCCTCCGAGTCGGAGACGCCCCAGCATAGCGAACCCTACCCTCCATATTCTACAGTTGTGTGTTTTTTGATTGCTTGGATTTTATTCTTTGGTAGGACTAAATCACTGGATAGCTTTTTGGTAGTTGTAAGCAAAGTTTCAGGTGTTAACAATGTAGATTTTAGGTTGTAGGGTAGCGGGTCAGGAACCGTGGAGCAGCATGGACGCTGCGAAGTCGAGCGCCCCGGATGGTTTAAGCGCGTTCCAGACCCGCTACCCTACGGCCTGAAATCGGTCAGTTCTAATTGATCTCTAAGAATCCCTATAGAGAATATTCGATCGATTAAACTAGGATCCACTTTCTCTACTAGGCACTGTCACACCACAAACATCAACAACACCCGGTTGCTCTACAAACCACTCCTCAGGTCGATTGGCTCGCGACAGAATCAGCTCCTTAAAATCCGCAGAATCGGTCTTCATAACTTGCCAATTCTTTTGCTCGGCCTTGCTTAGATCGGCCGCTACTTTCACAGAGCGGATAGGGTTGTACTCCTTGCTTTCATCCTTCGGCTTTTCACGCTGTAACGATAACAAAGCCCCCATACCGGAAATCACTCGACCAAAGACCGTCACATTTCTATCTAAATAGCGAGGGGCATGGCCAAGAACAACGTAGAATTCTGTACCGCCACTATCAACCGGATTGTTTCTGGCCATCGCAAACGCACCCGGGCAATGTACCATCCAACTTTCACCTTTCGAATTCTTAGCTGCCGCAAAGCCCGCTACAAACCCCGTGTCTTCCGCAAAACTGTCCTTAAAGCCTAGCGGAGTAAAGTCTACTTTATTGCTCGTGTAACGCTCGCTCTTAATCGCACGCTTAGCATTCTTAATGGCCTTCTCCTCAGAGGCATCGCCACCCTGAGCAACAAAGCCCTCAACAAAACGGTAAATGCTTAAACCATCGTAAAAGCCTTCGCGTACCAAAGCTTTAGTATTACTAACATGATTGGGCGCAAATTGCGGGGCTAGCTCAATCCAAACCGTGCCGGTATCAAGTTGCATGCGTAGCAGGTTTTCATTATCGATATCACGCCAGCTACTGTTCTTGGCTTGTGCGCTAATCTCGGAAGGGGATCTAGGCTTGGAGGCCTGCTTGTCTGTGCTCTTATCAGCAATTGCACTGGCGGCGCCCAAGCATAAAGTGGCGGCGGTAATAGAGCAGATTAGCTTCGCGGTAGTGTTCAACTTCGAGTACTTATTGTTTTTCATATTGGCTCCTGCGCTGGGCTCCTGTACTTGGCTAGACGGTGAGCTCGGTAAGCTCCTCAGATTGCCGATTGAGTCTTTGCTCGATAGTAACATTAATGCTAATGTTCGTATATTGTATACAATCTGTATTCTAAAGCGTGCAGCTACCTCTGTGTCGAAATGGAGCCTCTATGAAGATTTGCCTTTCCTTTCTTAAAAACGCCAGCCCAGTAAAAACGAAAGCCATAAAGCCCGTGGCCCTACTGACCGCCTTTTGTGTGGCGCTGACTTTGAGCTGGCAAACGCAGGCCGAGACCAAACGTCGCCATGCCTATGCCATCAACAACGTTACCGTGATTGACGGCAATGGTGGCACGCCCCTAAAGCGCCAGAGTGTATGGGTAGAAGATGGCGTGATTAAAGGCCTAGGGAAGGCGGGCAGCTTGAGCTTGCCGGACTATGTGCAAGTGATTGATGGCCGAGGTAAGTATTTGCTGCCGGGCTTTATCGATACCAATGTACATGCTTCTATTTATGGTAATGCCCGCCGCAAAGAAACCGTCGTGAAATACGGCGAGCGTAATGATGAGCTAGTGCTTGAGTTTGTGCAGCGTCAGCTTAAGCGCGGCGTTACCACCGTGCGTGATAGCTACGGCTCATTAATGCCGCTAATGCAGGTGCGTGATGATATTGAAGCCGGTAAAGCCGTGGGGCCTCGTATGTTGGTGGCCGGTAATATTATTGGTTGGGGGGGGCCGTTTTCCTTAACCTTCTCACTGATTAAAGAATCTGATCTAACCTTGTTCCAACAAAAATGGAATGACAGCATTGCACAAGGTGTTGGTGAAGAAACCATGGATATGGGGCCCGAAGAGCTGCGCAAAGCCATTAATGATTATTTGGATAAAGGGCCAAACTTTTTAAAGTATGGCGGCACTAGCCACTTTGGCTATCCGTCTTTGATTGGCTTCTCGCCGCGTACACAAAAAGTGATTGTTGAAGAAGCTCACAAGCGTGGTTTGGTTGCCGAAACCCATGCAACCAGCCCTGAAGCCCTACGCATGGCGGTGGAAGCCGGCATCGACTTAATTCAGCACCCAGAAATTTTAAGCCGCCGCTACCCGCAAGATTTAATCGATATGATTGTTGAGAAAGATGTGATCTGTGCAATGCGCAGCAACACCTTTACCGGAGATATGTGGCAGAAGCATTTGCAGCGTCGTAATGCCGCGCTAAAAGCCTTAGAAAATGCCCCCGCCCCAGTGACCAGCGCCGAGCAACGTGCACGTAATGGCCGCTTAGGTGAGTTTTATGAAATCGAACGCGATAATGCTATTCGCCTGATCAAAGCTGGTTGCCGTGTCACTATCGCAACAGATAATTACCAAGGTAAAGCACCAGAGTTTCGTAAATCTCCAAAGAGCATCGATCAAGAAGCGGGTATTGGTAGTTTGCTAGCGATTGAAGGTTTGGTAGAGCTAGGTATGAGTGAAATGGAAGCTATTGTAGCGGCCACAAAAAACGGTGCTATCGCCGCTCGCGGCCTAAAACAATTCGGCACGGTAGAAGTAGGTAAGTCCGCAGATCTACTATTGTTGGATGCGAACCCGCTAAAAGATATTCGCAACATCCGCAGGCAATCTATGGTGATGGCCAAGGGTAAGGTGATCAATACTGAAAAGTTGCCGCAGCAGGTGATTTTCTATACCGGAGTTTAATATCGCTGCCCGCGCTAAAGCGAACTATGAAATAAGCCTGTAAGCAAACAGGCAGAAATACCCAAAAAATGGCAGCACTGACCTGCCTATTCAGGGTATATTGCGGCTTCTCTACTGTAATAAACAGTTCAAAACTATAAGGAGAAGCCGCGATGCCAAAAGTGTATGGTGCAATTTTATCCCCCTATGTTCGTAAAGTGCTTTTGGTGCTAGAGGCCAAAGGTGTAGCCTACGAAAATGAGCAGGTTTTCCCAGGTGCTTTGCCAGAAGGTTATACCGATGTCAGCCCGCTAGGAAAAATTCCAGCGCTGAGCGATGGCGATTTCAATCTTTCTGATTCCACCGTTATTAATGAATACCTCGAAGAGCGCTATCCAGAGCCAAGCTTGATGCCGACTTCTGTAGAAGCTCGCGCCGAAGCGCGCTGGCTAGAAGAGTTTGCAGATACCGCATTGGTAGAGGCTTTGCTTGTTCCTTTCTTTCAGCGCGTAGTTGCTCCAATGCGTGGCTTAGAAACCAATGAAGAAGCTATCGCCAAGGCCGAAGCCGGTAGCATTCCTAAAGCACTGGATTATGTTGAAACAGTAGTTAATGGCGCCGAATTTTTGGCCGACGGCAAATTAAGCATTGCCGATATTGCCATGGTTTCTCCGTTTATCAATGCCGAAATCGGTGGCTATAAACTAGATGCCTCGCGCTGGCCAAAAACAGCTGCCTACGTAGCTTTTGTGCGCAGTCAGGAAGTTGTGCAAAAGCGTGAAGCTGAAGAAAAGGCACTGCTTGGCGGTTAACATTAATTTGTTGGCTGATTTTAATTATGAAGTTAAGTGTTCTCGATCAATCCCCATTACGCAAGGGCGGTAGTGCCGAGCAAGCCTTTAGTGAAACCTTGCGTTTGGCTAAGTATGTAGAAGAGCTTGGCTATCATCGCTTTTGGGTTTCCGAACATCACGGCACTGATGCCTTGGCAGGCAGTGCTCCAGAGGTTTTGCTTGGGGCATTGGGCGCGAGCACTGAGCGTATTCGAATCGGCAGTGGTGGCATTATGTTGCCCCACTATACGCCCTATAAGGTCGCCGAATTGGGGGCGACCTTATCCGCGCTTAATCCGGGAAGAATCGATTTAGGTATTGGCCGTGCGCCAGGTACCGATATGGTAACAGCGCGCTTGCTGGCGCAAAACGGCCAGCCAGACTTCTCACAATTTCCCGAACAGACCGCCAGGTTACAAGAAATTCTTTACGATAAAAAATTTCAGCCCAAGCTAAGGCCACACGCCGAGAGCGCGCCTGATTTGTGGATGCTAGGTTCCAGCCCAGACAGTGCCGCCTTGGCTGGGCAGTTGGGTTTGCCTTATAACTTTGCTTTGTTTATTAACTCGGCAATGGATGGGCGCATTCTGGCTTATTATCGCCATTGTTTTCAAAGTGAAGCTGGCCCTGGGCGTTTATCTAAGCCTTGTACCTCTTTGACTGTTAATGTGCTGGTGGCGGATACCGAAGAGCAGGCCTATTATTTGGCCCGTAGTCGTTTAGTATCTTATTTGAAGTTTATTGCGGGTAAAAGCGATACTGAAATCTGTTCACCTGATGAGGCCGCAGCCTATCAGCTAAGCCCCCAAGAAGAAGCTTTTGCAAGTCAGCGTATGCAAAGCTCAGCCATTGGTTCGCCCGAGCAAGTCAAAGCAAAGCTGCTTGCCTTGGCCGAAGAATATGGCGCTGATGAATTAATGACGGTGAGCATCTGTTACGATTTTAATGATCGTTTAAGATCGCACAAATTGTTGGCTGAAGCATTTGAGCTTGTTTGAGATCTGGTCTGGAAAAAAAGCCTTTCAAAGAAAGGCTAAAGCGAACTGAACTTTGTAATCAGCGGAGTAAGTAATTCTGCAAATTTCTCTGGTTCTTCAAGCATCAAGAAGTGGTTACTGTTTTCTACAACGCAAAGATCTATGCGCTCTGAAAAAGCTGGAATAAAACGTTCTTTTTCAATGGCGTATTTGTTCCCATCTACAATGGCGGCAACTGGACCCGGGTAGCTGCTTAGGGTTTTGCCCATATCGTAACTTAAAAACATCGCCAAAATTTTTATGCCGTCTCCTGGCTTACTGCTTCTAAACTCCCTTAACACCGAGGCTCTAATCGCAGGGTGGCAATTTTCTGTAAGATAACTGCTGCCGAGCTCCATCAGTGCTCCTTGATAATCAAGGCGGATATAGGCCAGCATTTCATCAATTGTTTGCTGGGCTTGTTGTGGGTACAAATCCATATGAATAAAGGAATCGGCACCGATAACAGCCAGCACCTGCTGTGGGCGAAGTTGGCCGATAGCCATTGCCAATAGGCCACCATAGGAGTGCCCAACGATAATGCACTGCTTTATATCTTCCTCATCTAGGACAAGACATAGATCTTTTGCAAGCTGATCAACAGTGCGTGTACCTAGTGGCAAGGCGGAGTGACCAAAGCCAGGGAAATCAATATTTAAGGTTCTAAAGTTCTGTGCCCAGTGCTCGGCATGGTAATCCCATACCCAGCGTGAACCGCCCCAACCGGGCAGAAAGCAAATGGCTATTTCACTAGCAGGGCCATTACGGGTGTAATGGATGTTGCTGCCACGTAATGCAATATGCTTCTCTATAGGGCGGTTGCTGGACATAGTCAGATACCTTAAAAGTTCATTTCAAATGTTAGGCCATAGGTGCGTGGCGGTGCAAAAAACTGCACGGTACCAATTAAGCCATCTACGCGAATAGAAGATTGAACCACTTCTTTATCGGCCAAGTTACGCCCCCAAAATGAGATGCGCATATCATCACTTAAATCATAGCCTACACGGGCATTGATGATAGTGTTCTGATCACGTTCTACAGCATTGTCCTGGAAAGGATCCAAAAACTGCTCGCTCTCATGGCGAACATCGACTCTTGCAGTAAGCGGGCGATCAGCAACTTGCCATTCATATTCGGCACTAAAGCTTAAGCTTAACTCCGGAGCACGAGGCATGCGGGCGCCAGAGCGATCCACTTCACCCTTATCCAGCTCATTCGGATTAAGTGCCGAAAAGTCTTCGAAAGTTGCATCTAGAATTTGCGCTGAAAAGTTCAGCTCTAAATCGTCAACCGGGAAAACGGTGGAGCTAAATTCAAAACCTTGCACCTTAGCGGCCGCAGCATTGATCACGATCTGGAAGGTACCAACGGCCGAACCCGGTGGGATGGTGTTTAGCTGTAGGTCGTCGTAATCATAATAAAACACGGCAGAGTTAAACTGCGCACGACCTTCCCATAGAGTTGACTTTAAACCTAACTCATAGGCCCAAACATATTCAGAATCGAAAGCGTTAGACTGAAAAGTGTTGGTACTGAATCCGCCAGCTTTGTAGCCACGCGAGATCGACGCATAGGCAAGGGTGTCCTCATCTGGTGTGTATTCTAAAACCATGCGGGGGGTTAGTGCTTCATAATCGGCATCTTGTTTTAGCTCATTAGTCGCTAGTACTTGTCTTGTGCTGGCCGTCATGATGGTTTGTAAAAAATCCAGTTCCCGCTCGTCTTTGCTATAACGAAGGCCGGCACTCAAAGCCCATTCGTCTGAAAAAGTGTATTTGGCGTTGCCAAATATACCAAATGACTTAGTGACAACATTGCCATCTGGCTGATCAAGCAAATCCGAAAGGCCGGGAACTGGGAAGGTAAGAGCTACATTTAACTGTTGGTCAGCCTGCTCTTTGAGGAGAAATATTCCTGTCACCCATTCTAAGTTACTGTCATTGTCTGAAATCCACTGAACTTCTTGGGTAATGGTTTCAGAGCCAAAGTTGGGTGAGTTTGAAGCGTAGTCGAGTTGGGATCCATCCAGGTCTAGATGTACATCCGCTTCTGCATCGCGATAGGAGGTAATCGATTTGATAATGCTGCCATCTAATTGCAGCTCGGCGCTTAGATTAACGCCAAGAGATTCCGAGAAGTTTCTGCTGTTTTCGTTAATAGCAACTTTATACGGATCGTCGTAACGAATAGCGCCAAAGCCATCGGCAATGCTTGAGCCGCTGCTGGTATCCACATAGATGCCCAAATTGCGAGTACTGTCTTCACGACTGTAATTAACGCTTAAAAGCAGGCTCAAATCATCACTTGGGTAAAACTGCAGATGACTGCGAAGGCCAATATAATCTTCATCGTCCAAAGTGGTGCCGCTAGGTAGGTTTTCTACATAACCATCACGACGGCTAGTCATACCGGCAATGCGCCAGTTCAGCTTATCTTCGATTAAAGGTACATTAAGCATGCCCTCAATGCGTTGCTTGCTGTAGTTACCAAGGCCGAGCGAAAGCTTGCCTTCAAATTCGTCGCTTGGCTTGTTGGAGTAGAAGCTAATGGCTCCACCAGCGGCGTTACGACCGAATAGCACGCCTTGTGGACCTTTGACCACATCTACCCGTTGCACATCAAAGAAATCCTGAAGCGAAGAGTAAGAGCGCGATTGGTAAACGTCATCGATAAAAGTCGCGATACTAGATTCTGCACCAGGTGAGAAAATATCAGTGCCTACACCTCGCAGATATGGCTGGCCAACCACCGAATTAGTGGTAAATACTAGGCTTGGATCTATCACTTGAAGATCAAGGGTGTTCTCTACACCCGCTTGCTCAAGCTTATTGCCTGAGTATGCGCTGATGGCGATAGGGATATCCTGAACGTTTTCGGCGCGCTTTTGCGCGGTGACCACCACCTCCTCAATGAGATTGGCGGCTGAAGCTTGGCTGCTAATCGCTGTAGCCAAAGCCAATGCGCTGAGCTTACAGCTGGTAGGGCGGCTATTGAATATAGTGCTTATCGTTCTCACAGGAATATCCTCCGATATTGTCTTGCCAGCGTTTCATGTTGAACCGATCTGGCGGCTAAGTATTCCAGGGGGCATTTCGCGATAAATGCTGCCTTGGATAATTATTATGCTTTACAATGTAAACCAATATAGTTTACTGTGTAAACAATAATTTTGAGAAAGCAGAGATTTTCAGCAAAAGCACTTAAATAGCGAGGCCTCGGGCTTCTTTATAATAGAAAGCTTGTTTTGAGGCGTAAACGCTATAAGTGGTAAAACTATAAAAACAAAATGATATGAGCGACTGAATATGACAACTGAAGATCAACAGCAGGATTTTGATATCGATAAGTACATTCCTTTTCAAATAGTTCTAACCGAAATGCTTATGTATCGGGTGGGCAAGCCAAACCAGGCGAAGGATGTGGCAGCGGTAGAGCCGCTCTCTCAAGGAGAGTCGAGAGTATTAACGTTTATATATTCTGGTAAAGCCTCATCGCCTTCCGATCTTATCGAGCATCTCTATATCGATAAAGCCCTGGTGACTCGCAATGTTAGCTCTCTAGTGAAAAAAGGCTTATTGGCAGTAGAGCAAGATAGCGAGGATCGTAGGCGTAAAAATCTGGCGATTACAGAAAAGGGCGAAAAAGCAGCATTAGCCTTAGTTGCTCGCATGAAGGATTTTGAACGTCACTTAGACACGGCTATTAGCTCTGAGGAAAAGGATACCTTAATGAAGACGCTGTCAAAATTAAACGATCTTTGCCACACATACAAAATCAAGGACTAAGTAGAAAGGTTTTAGATATGAAACTAGCCCAGAGTTACCAGGCTGCCCGCGAAGAATTTCTATCGCTTTGCCAAGAAAAAGAGCTGTATGTAGAAAGTTATGCTATGCCCGATAGCTTGGGTGTTAATGGCGAAGAGCTTGCGATTGATGTCGCTTTTTTTGGGCGCTTTAGTGCGAATCGTTGTTTGCTAGTTTCTTCCGCGGTACATGGTATCGAAGGCTATTGTGGCTCGGCTATTCAGTGTGCGCTATTGCGTTCAGATTTTCTCGATAGTTGCCCAGAAAATACCTCTGTAGTATTTGTGCATGGATTAAATCCTTATGGTTTTTCCTACGGTCGCCGAGTGAATGAAGATAATATTGATCTGAATCGAAACTTTGCTGACTTCTCATTAACTCCTGCCGTTAATGAAGCATTTCTTACTATGGCCAAAGAAGTCTTTCCTGAAAACTGGCAAGGCAGTGATCTAGAAGCTGTCCATAGCAATGTAGAACATTATATAGCGGAGCATGGCGAGACCAGTTTTCAGGCGGCTATGATGGGAGGGCAATACGATCGAGCCGACTGTACCTTCTACGGTGGTGCCGCTGAAAGCTGGTCCCGTGAGAATTGGCATCATATTGTTAAATCTCTTTCGGCCCGTTACAAATTCGTAGTTCATTTAGATATACATACGGGGCTGGGTGAAGCCGGTGAGTGTGAAGTGATTTATGCGGGGCGCCCTGGTGAAGCTGTAGTAGCGTTGGCGCAAGCATGGTTTGGTGATGTCTTTGTGCCGGGCTCGGCGCAGAGTAATGCAGAAGCAATTCAGGGTAACTTGGGCCAGTACTTGGATGAGCAAGGAATTTCAAATGTTTCAGTAGCTCTAGAGTTTGGTACCCAACCATTCGAAAAAGTTGCGCGCGCATTAATTGATGATAATTGGCTCGGCTTTAATCCGCACTGTGATGCAGAGTTGCGAAGCGAAATCAGTAGGCGTTTAAGGGCAGCGTTTGCGATTGATCATCCAGCATGGGAAGCCGAGGTTTGGCAGTTAGCGCTCAAGCACTGTAAAAGAGCAGTGCGTGGCCTTGGCGGGGTGAGCTTGGGCTAGTGTATTAACTCTGTGCTAGAGCTGATTGCTTATTTTAATCAAACCGCCGCGACAACAATAACGGGCCGCGGCGGCTGATCAGGCTTATTGAATCACTTATTTCTCAAAGTAAAAAGCTTCACGCTTTTTATCACGATTACCGACTTCATCCATGGTCTCTGCGTTAAATAGACGACCATTAACCATCACCAAATCAACACGATCAGTTTGGCGAATGTCTTCCAATGGATTGCCATCGATCACTATCAAATCGGCAAGCTTGCCTTTTTTGATTGAGCCAATGTGCTTGTCTAAACCGAGAGACTTGGCTGGGTTGGTGGTCGCTGTGCGTAAGGCTTGCATAGGCTCCATGCCACCTTGGGCATACATCCATAACTCCCAGTGAGCAGCCAAACCTTCACGCTGACCGTGCGCGCCGATATTGGTAAGAATACCGATATCGCTTAGCTCTTTAGCGGTTTTGGCAACACTAATATGGTTGTAGTGATGATGCGGAGCAGTAGGGCGGCGCATGGCGCGCTTCGCTAAAACATCAGCCGGTACATATTTGCTTAGGCGTGGGTGTTTCCACACTTCGGTTTTATCGTACCAGTAGTTTTCGCCCCAAATACCACCGTAGGCAACCACCAAGGTCGGCGTGTAGGCCATCTCGCCTGCAGTCCAGAATTGTTTAATATCATCATAAACTTTTTCTGTTGGGATGGAGTGCTCTAAGGTTGTGTGCCCGTCGGCTACCATGCTTAGGTTGTGTTGCAGCAAAGAACCGCCTTCAGGCACGACCATCATTTCCAACTCGCGAGCTGCTTGGATAACTTGCTGGCGTTGATTACGGCGTGGCTGGTTATAGCTCTTCACTGAGAAGGCACCTGCTTTCTTTAGGCGCAATAAATGGAACTTAGCATCATCCAAGCTATCCACATGGGAGGTATAACCCGGGCCTGAGGCGCCGTACAAAATAGTACCTGTAGAATATAGGCGAGGGCCTACAATTTTACCGGCTTTTTGCAATTCGCTAGCGCTGAAAAACTCGGTAGTGTCATTAGATGGGTCGTGAATCGTGGTTACACCCAATGCTAGGCCGGCGTAGTTCTTCCAGTTTTGCTGGGGAATAATTTCATTGCTGCCTTGCGGGCCGTGAGCGTGTGCATCAATTAAGCCTGGCATAATGGTTTTGCCAGAAATATCGATGGTCTTCGCGCCTTTTGGAATTTCCACTTCACCGGCTTTGCCAACCGCAACAATGTGGTTGCCATCAACAAGTACCACACCATTGTCGATAACTTTATCGCCATCTTCCATGGTCAGTACCTGGCCGCCAACAAAGGCAATGCTGCCGCTAGGAACATCGACCTTTTGATTAAAGCCAATGGCGGTAATGACAGGTTCCTTGTTTAAGGCTTCTTTGTTTTTGGTATCGGAGGAGCCTACATCAAACAAGCCTTGTAGCTCGGCTTGGTAAAGGTCGGCACCTAGGCTCCAATATAACTCATCGCTTTTGGCGTTCCAGCTGATGTTTTCGCCAGCGCGTACGGAAAGCTTTCTTACCGGTAGGTTTTTCGCTTTCGGGCCAATGGTAATTAAGTGGCCACTTTCTACAAATGGCGTTACAAAGACTTTAAAGCGCTCAGCGAATGCTAAGTACTTACCATCAGGTGAAACTTTAAATTCGGTAGCGTATTTACCTTCGTATAAAGATTGCTCTTTTTTGTCTTTGATATTTACGCGAACGAAGGATGGCTTCTCGCCATGGCGCATGACATAAATGCGATCATTGGCCGAACCGTACTGGGGTAATACGCCTTTTTCAGTAATTAATTCAGCTTTGCCGCCTTTGCTGCTTACGCGATAAATGCCTGGGTTTAGTCCCCATTTAGGGTCAGTAATGTATCCACCTTTGGCTTTGCGGTAGATGATATGTTTCCCATCAGGTGAGAAGGCCGCCTCGACATACTTGCCAGGCTCGCTGCTAATAACTTTAGCTTTACCGCCACGCGCTGACATTACACGAATACTACCTTGCTCTTGGTCATCCCAGGTGCTGAATACAATCTTTTTGCCATCGCGAGAAAAGCTTGGCTGTAATTCAAAGTGATCACTTTGCTTGGTTAAACGGCTTGGCTTGCCATTGGGTAAGTTGCGGCTGTATATATGCCCCAGAGCTTCAAAAATTACCTGCTTACCATTCGGTGAAACCTGCACATTGCGGAGCATGTTCACATCGAAGTTGTCTTGATCAATGTTCTGATCAAAGCGCACGGTGGTTTGCAGCTTTTTGCTCGCCTTAACATGGAATGGAATATTCTCGGCCTTTAGGCTGTCGATATTGAGCTTATGCAGTTTTCCCTTGGCCCAAAACACGAGGTTTTTATTGTCCGGTGTCCAAGCCATGCTTGGGTATACACCGTGAATAGCCCAGGTTTCTTGCATATCGCGCTCAAGCTTGTCATAAAGCTTGCGCTTCTCGCCGGTTTTCAAATCCAGTAAAAATAAAGTGGTTTGAAAATCTTCGCGAGCAATATAAGCAAGGTAGCGGCCATCTCTGGAAGGTGTTGGGCGAATAGCGCCACCACGGCCAGACAGAATCACTTTGATCTCGCCGGTTTCGCGATCATAGCGCTTTATTTTATAAATGCCTTTTTCAGAATCTTTACTGTAGTGGAAGGTTTTTCCAGGGGTGGCGTCTTGTGAAAAATAGACGTAACGGCCATCCGGTGAGAAGGCAGGCTCACCTAGATCTTTTTGCTGATTTGGGCGCTTGGTAAGCATCAAGCCTTTGCCGCCAGCTTTGTGATACATCCAAACTTCGCCGGCGCCCAATGAACGTGTACCCGTAAAGTGTTTGCGTGCCACTAAGTAGTCGCCATCTGGGCTCCACGCTGGGCTATTAAGCAAGCGGAAGGTTTCATCGGTAACGGCTGTTTGTCCGCTGCCATCGCTGTTCATAATCCAGATATTGTCGCCACCGCCTTGGTCAGAGGTGAAGGCAATGTGTTTGCCATCTGGGCTGAATTTTGGCTGCATCTGCCAAGCGATGTCGGTCATTAGTGCGGTCGCTTCGCCACCGCCAATCGGTAGGGTATAGATATCACCCAGCAAGTCGAAGGCAATGGTTTTGCCATCGGGGCTGACATCGATGTTCATCCAGGTGCCTTCACGCACGTCGATATTGGCATCGATAAACTCACCTTGGGGGGCGTTAACGTCCCACTTGGCTTTCTCGTCGTCTTTGGCTTTGTCGGCCGCGTGGGCCAGCGGTAGGGTTAAGCTGCTGCACATCAGGGCTGCGCTAATGCCGGCAGCCAATAAGCGGAGTTTCATCATAGTCTTCTTATTGCTGTTAGAAAGTCGGGCTTATTATGGCGGCAGGGATAATGTGGCGTCCAGCCGCTAACCGAAGCCGTAGTTATTGCTATAGGCTTCGGCTTGTCTGGGGGAATATTCTGCTTGAGGTGTTTTTGCCGAATATTATGCTTCAGATTTTAAAGTCTTGCGCCAAAGCTCTTTGCCAAGGCGATTAAAGTGCTTCACCGTCATGGTGTTCTCAAAGCCATCTATCTCAATCTCACCAAAGAACTGGTAGTTATCTGATGGTGGTGAATTGGGCGGCATATCGTCGGGTATGCCTTTAAATATCAATTCTGGGCCGAAGGTGTTATCGAGCTCGCCGGGGCCAAAGCTACCCGCATGAAGGGGGCCGCTGACAAATTCCCAGAAGGGTTTAAAGTTTTTGAACTGAGCTTTGTTGGGGTTGTAATAGTGGGAGGCACAATAATGCACATCGGCGGTAATAAAGTGCACATTGTGAATATCTTGCTTGGCAATAAACTCCAGCAGGTGCGCTACCTCTAATTCGCGACCTAGCGCTGGGCCATCGCCATTGGCCGCATTTTCGGCCACTTCACTTTGCCATTCTGTAACTCTCAGCCCAAGTGGCATGTCGCTAGCAATAATTTTCCAGCTGGCTTTTGACTCAGCCAGCGATTGCTCTAGCCACTGTAGCTGCTCTTCCCCTAAGAAGGCGGTCTCTGCTGAGGCTTTTTCTTGTCGGTTTAAGCTATTGGGGCCGCGATAACTGCGCATATCCAAGAAGAAGATATCCAACATAGGGCCATGACTGACCTTGCGATAAATTTGTCTTGGATCTTTGGCGTTTAGGCTGATGGGGTTACATTCTAGTAGTGCATGACGTGCGCGCTCAGCCAGTAGTGAGGCGCTTTTTACGGTGTAACGTTTATCATCGAGTAGTTGTTCGCCTGGGTACCAGTTGTTAACAACTTCATGGTCATCCCACTGTTGGTAGCTAGCCACTTGCTGGTGAAACTGGCGAAATTTGGGATCAAGAAAGTTGTAGTAATAGTTTTCCCGAAACTCTTGGGTGCTTTCGGCAACTTTGCTTTTACCTTGGGTTTCTACATTCTTCCAAGTGCTGCCATCTTTTAAACTTATCTCACTGGGGATAGGTCCGTCGGCATAAATTAAGTCACCACAATGCACTAAAAAATCGGGCTCGCGTTTTAACATTTCAGCATAGCTATGCATGCCGCCTCGGTTACTATCAATGCCGTAACCTTGCCCGGCAGTATCTCCTGACCAACAAAAGCGAATGCGGCCGGTATCTTTATGGGCTGTTTTAAATTGCCCTTGTTGTATATCACCAAATAGGCCTGGTTTGTCGAGGCTTTCAAATTGCACGCGATAAAAATATTGTTGCGCTGGGCTTAAACCTCGCAGGTAAGTTTTGGCGTTAAAGTCAGTTTCCTTTATTGCGGCGGTGCCGGCGAATCGTAGGCTCTGTTTGAAACTCGGATCTTTGCTAAGCTCAACCCACATTAATGATGGCTTTTCGGTACGCCCCCATATAACGGCACCATTGTGACTAACATCACCACTGCTTATGCCGGTTTGTATTTCCGGGCGCTGTGATAGAGCGCTAATGCTGGCGCTGGCCGGTACGCTGGCGATTCCAATACTTCCAAGCTGCAGAAACTGTCGTCTTTTTATCATGTTGAGGCTCTTGTATCTTCAGGCTCTGTAATCATCTTAATAACTGTATCTTACAGTAATATGTTGGGGATTGTTCTTTGTTGTGTGTTCCCTTCGAACCGGTAAAGAGTCCATATACCCATGCAAAACGCGCCGTGAACCCATGGATGAAAACCATCCGGGGTTTTCAGTTGGCACCAAGCCCAAATTCCCTCCAAGGGAATTAGTCCTGGGGGCTCTCCAAAAGCGTCCTTACTTTTGAAGGTTTTGCATGGGTATATGGACTCTTTACCTACCTGGGTGGGTTTACATAGCCTAAGTAGATTTTAGTTCCTACAAGAGCTGATCTAGAACCGTAAAGCGGTATGGACACCGCGACCCGAGCGCCCGCGGATGGTTTAAGCGCGTTCTAGGGCAGCTCTTGTAGGGACTAAAAACGGTCAGGCCTCATTGCTGCTTGTTTCAAACGTCTTGGCTAGTTATTGTTAAACTTGGAAATATATCAACACCACAGCTCGGCGAGTAAATCAATGAAAATCAAAGAAGTCAGTGAATTTACCGGCATTAGCGCGCACACCATTCGCTACTATGAAAAACAAGGCGTATTGGAACTGCCAAAAAAGGACAGCAGCGGCCATCGTAATTATTCAGATACCGACGTAGAGCTGATTAACTGGGTGGCCTGCATGAAGAATTCTGGCATGTCACTGCGAGATATCAAAGGTTACGTAACCGCCTCCATGGAAGGGCGTAATGAAGACGCCTTAGTGGCATTGAGAATACATCTAGAGAAATTAAAAGAACAAAAAAAGAATATCGACCACTATATCGACGTCACCGAAGCGAAAATAAAGCGCTTGTCTAATTAAATGTATCAGCAAAACCGCAAACTCAAACGACAAGTGAGCCCCCATCTGCAAAGATATGCAATTTAAGGCCTAAGTTTTATCAAGGCCTTTGACTTAGAGTATGCTCTAAGTTGCTAGTCTACAATGGCTCGTCAGCACTACTTCAAATACCACTGTTGATCAAATCGAATGGTGCTGGCGGGCACTTACTGGATCATCTGATGCTTGCTAGAAAGATATAAAGCGAGCAAGTAAATTGTAGAGGAAACGCCCATGAATATTGATGTCTCGATTGTAAATGCCTTCGTTGTAGATGGGCGTGGTGGTAACCCAGCTGGAGTAGTATTGGATGCTGATCGCTTTTCAAAGGAGCAGAAACTAGAAATAGCAGCACAAGTAGGGCTGTCCGAAACGGCTTTCGTCTCGCACTCCGATGTGGCCGACATCAAATTGGAATTCTTTACCCCCACCCGACAAATTGCCCACTGTGGCCATGCAACGGTTGCTACATTTAGCTATCTGTCTCAGCAAGGCTTATTAAAAAACAGTGAAAGCTCCAAGGAAACCATTGATGGTAACAGGGCTGTTAAGCTGGTATCGGGTGCCGCATTTATGGAGCAGATAGCCCCAATGTTTGTTTCGGTTAATAAAGACAGGGAAGAGGTTCTGGCGGCTTTGAACATAGCTGAAACCAAGTTGTCTTCAGAGCCCTTGATCGTTAATACCGGAAATAGCTTTTTGATTGCCGAAGTGGATAGCCAGAGCGCATTGGAGCAACTTAATATTAATCAAGAAAAAGTTGAAGCACTTTCAGAAAAATATGACTTAATTGGTTTTTATATTTTCAGTCGTGAAAGTTATACCGGTACAGCAGATGCCACGGCAAGAATGTTTGCCCCGCGTTATGGCATTGAAGAAGAATCGGCAACTGGCATGGCGGCAGGGCCGCTGGCTTGCTACTTGTATGAGAAAAAGGCCATCGATAAAAGTGAGTTTTTGATTGAGCAGGGCTATGCCATGTCTCCGGCATCACCCAGTCAAATCACCGTCAAGCTCGAATTGCATCAAGGTGGCATTCAATCATTGATGGCTGGTGGTCATGCGGCCGTTTCTGAAACGAGAAGCCTCAATGTTCAGTAAAGTTAATATAGTGCCCGCCTTTTGGGATTACAGTGCCTATATGGGCGCTGTAGTTATACCCCTGTTCTTTAAGCGCATTTATTAAAGCCTCGGATTTATCTGCAGAAATAGACATTAGCAAACCGCCGCTAGTTTGCGGGTCTGCCAATATTTCTGGGGCATCACCATTACAGTGTTTTGCTATTTCACGCATATTTTGCGGATACAAGCTGCTGCGAACTCCCCGTTCAATAAGGTTCTTTGCGCCTTCGAGATAGGGTAGCTTAGAGTCGTAAATATCTGCGCTAGCATTACTGCCGATCAGCATTTCTAATAGGTGGCCGCCCAAACCAAAACCGGTAATATCTGTGCAGGCCGATGCACCGTATTCGATCGCGAGTTGGGCTGCATTAAAATTCGATTGCAGCATTTGTTCAATCGCAGCATCCAGCCATGGGCCTTTGCTTGTTAGGCTTTGTTGACCTGCAAACATTAAACCATGACCTAGGGCTTTGCTGAGAATTAAGTGCTCGCCCTCACGCAATTCTGATTTCATCAGCTTATGGTTTTTGTCGGTATGACCGTTTACCACCAAAGCTATTTGGCTTGTTTCTGCCAAGCTACTATGTCCGCCAATCAATAATGCTTTGTGTCGCTCTAACTCATAAAGAATACCTTGCAGTATTCGCTTAAGGTCTCGATTTACAATGTTTTCGCCGGCATGGGCGATGCTGATGAGGGCTTGCACACTGTGAGCAGTGCCGCCCATCGCAAAGATATCACTCATGGCATGTAGGGTAGCGATGCGACCCTGTTCAAAAGGATCGCTCACTAAACCGTGGAAGCTGTCTACACTCTGGAAGATTTGCTTTTCTGTGTCGATATTTAAACGTGCAGCATCTTCACCAAGGTTTTTTTGATCGAGTGCCGGGCTAGTTTTAAGCTGATTGAGTATTTTACTCAGGGCGTCGCCGGCCACTTTGGCGCCGCAGCCGCCGCAGTGCATATCAGGTAGTCGCTGGCTTTCAGGGATGTTTATCTTATGCTTGCCCTTTTTCTTGTGGCTCGACATTTGTGCTGGAAGCTTTTCAAACATCGCCATAAATTTACGATCGATGCGATTCTTCCATTGCCACACTAAAGCTTCCGTCATGCCTGGCTTGGATACAGATTTATCCCCGCGGCTAGCGGCGGCTGATTTTTTACCTAGGCTGATCAGCTTTAAGAATTCTTTTTGGGGCTTGTGCTGCTTAAGCTTTTTACCTTGTGCGATACGCTTTAAGTTTTTAAATAGCGTTGGGCCCTGGCGCACTGCAAAGACTCCGGCTTGGGGTCTTGGATGCTTAATTTGTTGGGCAGTATCGCCCGCTGCGAATAGCCAGGGGTGGCTGATGGATTGCAAACTATCGTTCAGTAAAATAAAACCTTCTTCATCGCATTCTATACCTGACGCTTGAGCCCAATTTGCCGGTTTGGCTTGAGTGCATAGTAAGTGAAAATCTGAATTGAGATTTATTGTTTCGTCATTTAACGAACATTCAATACTTGATGCAAAAAAGCGATTGACGCGATGATTGGGAAAACACTCTACTTGGTATTCATCCAACGCTTTTTGTAAATGTTTGCGTAGCTTATCTGGTGCATTGGGTAGTAGCTGCTGCTGAGGATAAATCAGTTGCAGCTTGGCGGTCTTGTTTTCTTTTTTGAGCCGCTCTGCCATCGCTAGGCTGAGCTCAATGCCTGCGATACCCGCACCAACAACGCTGCTCACACTGTGATCATATTGCAAAAGCTGCTGCCATTTTTGATAAAACTGACTGATGGGCTTTACCCCGATGGCGAATTCCTTCGCCCCTTCGATATCTAGATCTGGTGTGATACCCGTGTTAATCGAAAGGTAGTCAAACTCGAGCTCGGGCTGCGCCGCAAGGCTTATGCTTTTCTCATCACAGTTAACGGCGAGCACCTGCTCATTGATGTAACGTACATTGGCCCACTGGCATAGGCGCCTTAAATCAATATGGCTTTGCTCGAAGCTGTAATGCCCTGCAACCAGGCCTGGTAGCATTCCAGAGTAGGGGGTGTAACTGCTGGGGCTAATTAAACTTAGCCGAATACCCGGCAAGGGTTTCATGCCCCACATTTTGATAACTTGGGCGTGGGCGTGACCGCCGCCGACGAGAATAATATCGATATAGTTTGCACTGTTCATGGCTGGATTATACGACAGTGCAATCAATAAATACTTGATGAAGGCCGATTAGAACATCGGCCTTTGCTGACAAGCTGCTTAAGGCTTAAGCAATGGCGTAGCTGCTTGGTAGCTCTTTAACGTCTTGGCTTGGAATATCGAATAAGTAGCTGTACAAAATATCAACCATATTCTTGTTGATGTACTGCTCTAGAGCATCAAGCGTTTGGAAAGAAGGGGAGACTTCTACGCTATTAATATCGAGATACTCACGTGTGCTCAATAAATAGGCACCTGCTTTCACAACGACTTTGAAATCAAAGTCTTGCTGCATACGCAGTAACATCGGGTAAAGAGCTTCCTGCTGACTATTGAACGCGAATTCCGTTTCCGAGTTCCAACTTCTATCTAAAGTGCCCATCGATGGCCCCTTGTCATCTGTATCATTGGCGGATCGGTTAAGGCCGCAAATTACAACATGAGGCGGCAATTACTGACGTGACTAGCGTCACATAAAATCTAATACTTATTGATTTTCAATGAACTGGGACTTAATGCTTATTAATTAGTTGAATGTTTATTTGTTGACCAGTCAGCAAAACCGCTGTGCAGCACATTAGGGCTTGGGTAGGTAGGATTTGAGAAGGGGGCTTCACAAAGGGGGCTAGCTCCCCTGCCAAGAGTGCTTAAAAGCTTAAGCGGGAGTTTGCTCGGCTTCAGCCGGGAAGCGCTCACGTAAGTAGTTGATAATGTCATTGGATTCGTAGAGCCAGGTGGTGTTCGCGCCTTCGTCGATACGCAAGCAGGGCACTTTGATGCGACCACCGCCATGCTCAAGCTCAGAGCGATAAAGCTCAGAGCCTTTGGCGTCACGTAATGGTAACTCTAAATCAAGACGTCGTAGCTCGCGGCGTACTTTTACGCAGAAGGGGCAGGCCGCAAATTGATAGAGCGCTAGATTGCCAGCCGCAGCTTGCTGAGCGGCTTTCGCCTCTGGGCTCAGTGGGCGCTTACTGGGGCGGAATACGGCATTCAATAAAAGAATAATGCGACCTAAGATCCAGCGAATGAGGGCCATGTTTACTCCTGCTAATGTGCTTAACATCTTGCTTATGCCTTGCGGCGTTTAAAGGTTTTGCTCGCGACACCAATCAACCAGCTCTTGGCAGCGACCGCGGAATAGTACTTGTCCCTGCCGCTGTTGCAACTGGTATTTGTACATCGGGTCGTAATAATCACGCAGCAACTGCTCAATGGGGCCATAAAAGGCGCTGGCTTCCTGCTGCTTAGACCAGCTTTGACAAGCCAGCTCGAATTCTTTTTGAAGTGCCTGGTAGCGTAAGCCGCCTAGACGCTTACGGATACGGTACAAATTAGCACTCAGGTTTTGGCTAAATGCCGCTATCGAGATTTCCCGCAGTGGGCTTAACACATAATCCTCAATCACCCACTGGCAGCGTTGCTCCAGGGGCTCTTCTATTTGGACTAAGGGGGCCTTTTGCATGGCGGCTTGTAAGTAATCCGGCAGGTTCAAGCGGCCAATTAAGCGCCCTTCGTCCTCCATAAGCACCGCTCTTTCTCGGCCGAGCTTAAGCCAGCGCTGGCTAATATTGTTTTCAAAGCTTATCTGAGCGGGTTGCTGGGCGTTTAGCAGTTGCCCAAAGGCAGAGCCTCGGTGGCAAGCCTCGGCTTCTAAATCGATGCTGCGCTCGATTTGCTCTATCGCCTTAGTTTTACCACTACCCGTAGGGCCGGCGATTATGATGAGAGGAGCATTTTGGCAGGCTTGCTCAAGCTCTTGCAGCAAGAATTGGCGCATGGCCTTATAACCGCCTTTCACAATCGGGTAGTCGATGCCATGCTGCTTGAGAAGCTGCTGGCTAAATTGCGAACGTAGTCCACCGCGAAAGCAATATAAACAGCCATTGGGGTTTGCCTGGGTAAACTCGGCCCAGTGACTGATGCGCGCTTCAATAACTTCTTCGGTGGCCATCTGCCAGCCCATTTCAATGGCAGCGTCTTGCCCTTGCTCTTTGTAACATAGGCCAATGCTTTGCCTTTGCTGATTATCTAGTAAGGGCTTGTTTTGGGCGTGCTGGAAATGTCCTTGCTCGAACTCTATGGGCGCCCGAACGTCCAGCATGGGGCGATCCGATAGAAAAATCTTCTGGTAATCATCAATAAACATAATGCGCTCGAGCTAAAAAGCGTAATTGTAACAAGGCTTGCACTAGGCTCGCTAATGGGGCTGAATTGACTTCAAATTAGAAGTTTATGTTACACTCAATTTATTAATAAGATAAAAAGAGTAATAAGTGATGATACGTATAGAGAAGAATGGCCCTGTCAGCACGATAATCATTGACCGCCCCCATGCTAAAAATGCTGTGGATGGCCCAACCGCTAGAGCACTAGCGGAAGCTTTTATGGCCTTTGAGCAGGACGATGAGGCAAAGGTGGCCGTGTTCTATGGGGATGGTGGTTTCTGTGCTGGCGCTGATCTAAAAGCTGTAGCTACGATGGATGGTTCCAACCCTATGGTAGATCCTGCGCCTATAAAGGGCGAAACCGTCAGCTTAGATGATACTGGTCCGATGGGGCCTTCGCGCCTATTGCTCAGCAAGCCAGTAATCGCGGCCATCGAAGGGCATGCCGTAGCGGGGGGGATGGAGTTGGCCTTGTGGTGTGATATGCGAGTGATGGAAGAGGATGCAGTATTCGGTGTGTTCTGTCGTCGTTGGGGCGTTCCGCTAATTGATGGCGGCACCCAGCGCTTGCCGCGCCTTATTGGCTTAAGCCGAGCAATGGATTTAATTTTAACTGGCCGCCCAGTAGATGCAGAAGAATCCTTGCAGATGGGCTTGGCAAACCGAGTTGTGGCAAAGGGCACTGTGCGTGAAGAGGCCGAACAACTGGCCCTTTCCATTAGCCAGTTTCCACAAGAGTGTCTGCGAGCGGATCGCCTATCGGCTTATCAGGCATTTGATGGCAGTATTGAAGAAGGCTTAACTCTGGAGTTCAGCCGTGGCCGCCCGGTGGTCGATCTTGGTTTGGCCAGCTCTGGTGCGGCGCGTTTCGCGTCAGGTAAAGGGCGTGGTGGTGATTTTTCGGATATCTAAATTTGATATTTTAAGGAAGGCCGCTCATCCCTGAGCGAATAGTTTTATTTGATAACTTGGTAATCCTGTTCGCTCAATAAGTCTACCCCGCATTTTAAATTGCTAATCCATTTTAAGAATTGTGCAATCATGGTGCGGCCAACAAATGGTCGACCATGTTGCGGCACAATCATTTGCACATCCAATTGGCTGACCATTTTCGCCCACAGGCGGCAGGCTTTGTTGCTGGTCATGTAGCGGCGGTGAAAACCTTCCATTAATTTAATATGGGCAGCAAAGTCATCCACGGGCTCAGCTGCATCGCTATCAACCATTGATGCACCCATGTCCCCTGAAAATAAAATTTTACTCACGGGGTCATAAAAATTTATGTTACCAACGGAATGTAAAAAGTGTGCGGGTAAGCAAATGATGTCGCTACGCCCAAACGGCACTTTCTGGCCTTCATCGGGTACTGCAATAATTCTTTCATCAACCGAAGAGCTGAGTTTGTCGGTAATAAAGCTTGATGCCAAATGCGGTAAAAATCGCGACCAAAGTTTTGGGGTTACTACCTTGCAGTGGCTGTGCATCATCCAGCGTGGTAGTGAGGCAATAATATCTGGGTCTTGATGCGACGCAAAAATATAATCTAAGTCTTGTAGGCTAACGTGCTTGCTGATTTCAATCGAAAGCGGCGTATAGGTTAAATCGCCACCGGGGTCGATCAGTGCGGTATGGTTTTCATCAATAATCAGAAACTGATTGGCCTGAACGCCATGGCCTTCCACCAGATCTGAAAATACAATACAGCTATGGTTATCTTTCCGGTAAAGAACCGTCGCTGCTTTACTAGAGATATTCATGAATGAAGGCCTCTTTTGGGCTTTTATGATAGGGTTTTAATAATTGGGCCGTGCACAGTAATGCTGAGTGCCGCTAGAGGATATGATCTGGATCAAGCTCGTGGTGATAGTTAGCGCAAAGAATTAAAAACTGAGCTTGATTCAGGAAGAATACAGCCCAGTTTTTGCAGGGAAGCTTATGCGTCAATTTTTTTGACAAAAACCTTGGAGTTACGCTGGTAGTTATAAAATGACTGCTTTTCGTCGGGCAAAATAGCAACGTTAGCGGTCTCAAAGCCTTGCTCAATAAACCAGTGTGCGGTTTGTGTGGTTAGTGTAAAGAGCTGCTCAAAGCCTAATTTTTTAGCCTGGCGTTCGATATGCTTTAGCAGTTTTGCTGCGCGCCCTCCACCTTGGTATTCTGGCGAGGTAACAACACAGGCAAGCTCACCAGAATTGGCAGAATTAAATGGATAAAGGGCTGCGCAAGCAATAATAGCGCCGTCTTTTTCCATTACGGTAAAATGCTCAACCTCCATCTCTAGGCGCTCACGTGAACGGCGCACTAATATGCCTTGTTTTTCAAGCGGGCGAATCAAATCTAATATGCCACCAACGTCACTAATGCGCGCCCGGCGAATCAGCTCATAGCTGTCGCGGTAAACCATGGTGCCAGCTCCATCGCGGGTAAATATTTCTTTCAATAGTGCACCATCGTCACCGTAGTTCAGTACATGTGCACGGGCAACGCCCTGCTCGCAAGCGCGATAGCAAGCTTCTAAGGCCAGGCGGTGATCGTTTAAATCGCCATCGTTGCCTAGGGTTGCTTGGCATTCCAGTAATGTTAATTCACGATACAGTTCGCCTTTGGCGTTGTAAGCGCCATCCTCAGAGCAAAAAGCGATTAACTTATCGGCCTTAAGATCGATAGCAACTCGCGTGGCCAGCTCTGCATAAGATAAGTTAAAAGTTTCGCCGGTAGGGGAGTACCCTAGCGGTGAGATCAGTACTAGCTGGCGGTTATCCAACATGGTTTCGATGGCGTCGGTGGCGAGTCGGCGTACTTTGCCGGTATATTGCAAATCTACCCCATCAATTACGCCTGTTGGCATTGCGGTTACTAAGTTGCCGCCAACCACCTGTACATACTCTGCCCCTTTCGGTGCATTCAAGTGTCGGCTAAAAAATGCGGCCTCGATTTGGTTGCGAACTTCACCTACCGACTGGCATACCAGGCCCATGCTCTGTTGATCGGTAACACGTTTGCCCTTGTGTAGCTGGCTATCAATTCCGGCCGCGGCAAAGCGAGACTCAATCTGCGGTCTGGCGCCATGAACTAAAACTAAGCGCACTCCCAAGCTGCTTAGTAGATTGATGTCGCTGACGATGTTTAAAAAATTATCATGGGCGATAGCTGCACCGGGCAGCATCAATACGATTGTTTTACCACGTTGCGATTTAATATAGGGCGTGGTGTCACGGAACCATTTTACGTAGTCTTGCTTGTTCACTTTGCTAGGCTCTTGTTAAAACAGGCTTTGAGTATAGCCCGTCAATCGGGCCAATTAAAAGCGTGAATCGCCCCATGATAGGGCGGTTTTGGTCACTCGCTACCGGGCCACTATTTTTGCGGCATGCAGAACTTGTTAATCAGGCCCGAGATAATATCGATAGCTGGGGCTATTTGATCTTGTGCAATAAACTCATCCGGTTGGTGGGCTTGGTCGATGCTGCCAGGGCCAAGTACCAAGGTTTCAATGCCTAGTTGCTGTAGGAAGGGCGCTTCGGTGGCGTAGGCAACAGCCTCGCTATCTTGCTGACAGAGCTTTTCGGCGGCTTTTACCAGCTCGCTGCTTCTATCTTCAGCAAAAGGCTCGACGCCACCGAATAAGGTTTCCAATTCGATAGTGACTTGACGTCTTTGGGCAACGATAGCGATGCGTTCTTTGATTGCTTGGCGCATCTCATCGTTACTCATTCCAGGGATTGCCCGCAGATCAAATTGCATGGCACAGTCGGCACAAATTCTGTTGGGGTTATCGCCACCGTGAATGCAGCCAAAATTCATAGTGGGGGTGGGAACAGCAAAACCTGGGTTCTGGTAGCGTTCCTGCAGTTCACTGCGAAATAGCATTAGCTCACTCATCACCTCATGCATGGCTTCCATGGCATTATTACCCAGCGCAGGGTTTGAGGAGTGGCCACTTTGACCGATAATGCGCAGCTCCTCCATCATAATGCCTTTGTGCATATAGATGGGTTTTAATCCTGTTGGCTCACCCACTACCGCATAACGCGCCTGCCCTTGCTCATTAAAGCCTTGTGCCGCTAAGGCATTCGCTCCACTCATGGAGCTTTCTTCGTCGGCCGTCGCAAGGATAATGAGGGGTTGCTGGAATTCGGCTTGCTCGAAGCGCTCGATGGCCGCTAGGGCAACCGGAAAAAACCCTTTCATATCGGTTGCACCTAAGCCATAAAAGCGCTCATTACTATCGGTCAATACGAAGGGGTCACTTTGCCAGCGGCCTTCATCATAGGGCACGGTATCAGTATGGCCGGCGAGCACCAAGCCGCCTTTACCCTTGCCGCGACTGGCGATTAAATTGGCCTTATTTTCTTGGCCCTCAACGGGGAGAATTTGTACATCGAAGTTTAGTGCTTCTAGCCAATTGGCCAGGGTATGGATGACTTCAATATTGCCCATATCCCATTGGGATGAATGGCTACTAACCGAAGGGATCTTTACCAGTTCGGCAAGACGTTGCGTGAATAGTTTTTCGTTCATTGCGGTTCATCCATGGGCTTAGGATTAGAACAGTTTTGGAGCGGTACAACCCTACTGTGGATGAAAGCTTGGGGATTTGCAATCGCCCATTTTGCGATCTTCATGGTCGCAGAATCCGATGTTATGAAGCTAGTCCCCTTATTGGTGATGTAAGCAATAGTGGTTTTAGAGGCCGCTTAGAAATCAGTCGATAAAGTTAGGTATCGTTCATAGCTTGATCTAAATTGATTCATCCTGTTCGGTTCAATGCAGATCAAGTGGTTGTGAGCAATGTTCAAACAGTGTTTATAAGTAGTAATTTAGTTAACTTAGTGAGCTTTGAATACTTGACTGATCGGCATAGCTCGGTATGCTGCTGGGAATAACTTATAAGTAGAAACAAGATAAAATCAGAGAGATCAGAGGAAGATCCAGTGACGTCTGCTATTAAAGCGCACCCTCATGTTAGCCGTGAAGCGGCCCCCTGCGTTATCGAGCTTCAGCAGCTCAATAAAACCTATCAAAGCGGCGATCTACGCGTCGAAGCTATCAAATCCATCAGCTTGCAAATCCGAGAGAATGAATTTGTCGCGATCATGGGCTCTTCGGGTTCTGGTAAATCGACCCTGATGAATATTCTGGGTTGCTTAGATAAGCCCAGTGCCGGTTCCTATTTTCTTAATAATCGCGATGTGTCTGAATTAGAAGACAAGGAGTTGGCGGCTATTCGCAATCGCGAGATTGGTTTTGTATTTCAGACCTTTCATTTGTTACCACGCTTAAGTGCTTTGCAAAACGTAATGCTGCCTTTGCGCTATGCTGATGTGGAGCGCGCTGAAGCCAGTACTCGAGCGAAAGAAATGTTGCAAACCGTTGGGCTTGCCGATCGAGTTGATCATTTACCTTATGAGCTTTCAGGTGGGCAAAGGCAGCGAGTGGCAATTGCCCGAGCCTTAATTAACAAACCCAAAATTATATTCGCTGATGAGCCAACCGGTAACTTGGATAGCAAAACATCCCTAGAAATTATGGCTCTGCTGCAAGATCTGCATGAGCAGGGGCAAACGATTGTGTTAATTACCCATGAAGCGGAAATTGCTGAATTCTCCCAACGATTACTGCTGATGAAGGACGGGGAGTTACAGGATGTATAAGCTCAACAAAACTATTTCCTGCTTGTTATTAAGCACGTTCCTCATCTTTGCAAATTTTGCCTCAGCCCAATCTTTGCTGATCAGCGGCTTTGTGGAAGCCCGCTTTAAGCAACAGTTCAGCGCGCCAGATTCTGATTCTTGGCAATTGCAAATCAAATGGCTGGAACAGGAAGGCAAGCAAGTAAAGGCAGGCGATACGGTGGCGGTATTTGATGCGGCGGCTTTGGAGTCGGAAGTAGAAGCTGAAGAAGCAAAGCTGAGAAAAACGGAGGCTGAAGCCAAAAAGACGGAGCAGAAGCTAAGACTCGAGCGTCTAGAAGCGGAATTTCTGATGAAAATCGCGCGCCTAGACCTTGAGAAAGCTGATTTGGAAGCCTCGATCCCAGCCAACCATTTAACAAAAATTGTATTTGAGAAAAACCAGCTAGAAAAGAAAAAGATGCAATTGGCTCTGCAAGAGAAAGAGCAGGCGCTCGCTCAAAAGGAAGTAGAGCTGGCGAACCAAATCGCGACGGCGAAAATACAATATAAATCTGCCCTAGCTGAACTTAATCGTAAGCAAGTGATGCTAAAAGGATTAAATCAAAAGGCAAAACGCAGCGGTGCGGTGGTGTATGTCAGACATCCATGGACTGGGCAGACCATTAAAGCAGGTGATACCGTTCAAAAAGGTTTTGTGGTGCTTGAGATCCCAGATACTAGTCAGCTGTATATCAAGGCGTGGTTGAATGAAGTTGATATTGCAAGGGTGAAAACCGGGCCGGTTGAACTATATGTGGATGCCCTAAATAAAGCGGGTATCAAAGGACAATTAAAGCAAATCAGTTTGCAAGGTGAATCTCGCCCAGTCTGGGGGGAGGCCTATTATCATGCATTAGAAATTGAACTTGATGATAGCAATTTTGATTCCAGCCAATTGCTACCAGGCATGAGTGTGATGGTAAAGCTTCGGGCTCATGAGCAGCAATTGGGGGGAGAAATCTAATGAAAAGAGCTCTGTTAGTGCTGATGATCACCACATTAACCGCCTGTGTGGATTCTGGCCAAGCCTATTATCGAGTCAAGCTTGAAACGATTGATCTCAGTATCGACTCGACCGGGGAGTTAATTTCTTCTGACTCTATTAAAGTTAGTGCGCCATTTATTAAACGAACTTGGCAGTACAAAATTACTTATCTAGCTGCAGAAGGCTCAGATATAGAAGAAGGCGGAAGATTGTTGGAATATGATACTCAACAACAAATGCAGCGCTTACAAAAAAGCAGTGCGGCTTTGCAGGCAGAGCAAAAAAAGTTAGAAAGCGAAGATCTAGTTAATGAGCAAGCCTCTGAAGATTTAAAATTGTCGCTGTCAGAAACCAGAATGCAACTTAAAAAAGCTCAGCGTAAGGCTTCCCAAGATGGCGACTATGCCGCTAAGTTGGATGTTAAACGTCTAATCGTGGAGTTGAAGATTGCCGAGCAAGAGCTGTTGCTTGAAAAGGCGCGCTTGGACAGCCAGTTAGCCGAAGCGAAAATGCAAAAAGAGATCACCGAATCAGAAATAGCGCGCTTAAGTGCCGAAGTGCAGGGGCATCAAAAAGGTTTGAACAATCTGCATCAGAAGGCCAAGAAGTCGGGTGTTGTTGTACATCTTAAAGATTATCAAGGCAATAAATACTCAGTAGGTGACACTGTTTATATGTCGCAGAATATTCTGGAGATACCCAATCTCAATAAAATGCAGGTAAAAACGACCATTCAAGAGCATCATTTTTCTGATCTAAAACTGGGTAAAGAGGTGAAAGTAAGATTGGATGCTTTACCTGATCGCGTGTTTCAGGGGCGTCTGCTTAAAATAGGTAAGATCGTTCGTATGAAAGCCCATGATGACCCTAGCATGGTTTATGACGCAATTGTTGAGCTAGAGGAATCTGACCCACAGATAATGCGTCCTGGTATGGCTGTTCGCTTAGAAGTGCTCAAGCAGAGACTCGAAAATGTGGCGGCACTACCAAAGCGGTATGTAAAGTACGATGGCGAGCAAGCCTATGTGGAGCTGGAATCCTGGCTGGGTGTAAGCCGAAAGGATATTCATGTTGCAGGGTTTGTCGGGGATAGGGTGGTTGTTGATAAAGGCCTAGCGGGTGGGGAGCAGCTATTATGAAAAGATGGTTTTCGCTGCCCTTTATTCTGAGCCTACTCGCATGTTCCGAGGTGGAACAGCAGCAAACCATATCGGTTATGGTGGAGCGAGCCGACTTTAATGTTGTTTTGAAAGCGAAGGGTGAGCTGCAGGCCAAAGAAAATAAAACGGTTTCTGCACCGATGAGCTCTATGAATGCACTGCGTTTAGATTGGCTAAAGCCAGAGAACAGCACGGTAAAAAAAGGTGATCTGCTGGCGAAATTTGATGCCAGTCGTTACCAGTTGAGCTTGCAAAAAGCACAATGGTCATTACAGCAGCATGCTTTGGCGAAGAATAATACCCAGTCAAAACTCAGATTAGATGAAATGTCGGTACAAGGCGAAAGCCATGTGGTTGATGAGGAGCTCGCGCTAAGTAAGCGTTTTTCAGTGGATGATTTGCTGGTCTATAGTAAAAACGAAATTGCCGATCAAATGTTGGATAAGGAGTATCTAGCTTCGAAACGTGAATATTTGGATTGGCGAAAGAAAACTTCTGTAGCTCAAGGCCAAGCGCAAGTGGCGGTTCACGAAGTCAAAGAGCAGGCCGAGCAGCGCACCATTGATCGCAATGATAAGGTCTTGAAGCAGTTAGAAGTATTTGCTCCGCAAGATGGCATTTTTATCTACCATAAAAATTGGCGCGGTGACAAAGTTCAAGTAGGTCAGCAGCTTTGGTCGGGCAGTCGTATTGGTAACATCCCCAACCTTGAAGCTTTGCAGGCTAAATTATTTGTCTTAGAGAGTGAGGCTTTAGGAATAGAGCCTGGCCAGGCGGTAGAGCTGAATCTGGATGCTTTCCCCGATAAGCGGATTGATGGCGAGCTTTTGTCGATCTCCTCTGTCGCCGCACCGCGTTCTAGAAAAAGCCCTATTAATTACTTTGAAGTTATTGTTGACATAAAAAATACGGACTCTAGTTTTATGCGCCCTGGGCAGCGTTTGCAAGGAGATATATCTATCGTTAGCAAGCCCAATACCTTGACGGTGCCGCGACAAAGTTTATTTAGCAAGGATGGTGTTCATTGGGTCTATGTTAAAAGCCCAGCAGGCTTTGAGAAGAGATTGGTTAGCTTGGGCTTGAGAAGCTTAAGTCGTGTGGAAATTAGTAGCGGTTTGGAATCCGGTGAGCAGGTAGCGCTGAGCTTGCCCGATAATTTGGTGGAAATCTAATGGCACTTAGAGATGATTTTTATGATGCGGTTGATCAGCTCTGGCATCACAAACTTAGAACTCTGCTTACCCTATTGGGGATTGTGTTTGGAGTAGGTGCCGTTATCGCCATGATCAGTGTGGGGGAGGGTGCCGAGGAGGAGGCCCTTAACTTGATTGATTCCATGGGGGTTAGAAACCTCATCGTAGAAGAGCGGGATATCGATAAGGAGCGATTAAAAGAACTGCGCAAACATTCCATAGGGCTAACGCTTTCTGATGTGGAGTCGGCGCTGGATACCATGCCTTTTGTTCTCAATTACTCAGCGGAAAAAGACTTGGATGTGCATACTTTGTTTAGTGCTTATGCACAGGGCGATAGTAGCGTACAAGGGGTGAGCGAAAGTCACTTTGAGCTATCCAGGAGTGCTATGTATGAAGGGCGTTGGATTAGTGAGCGAGATGATCGCTTATTTGCCCAGGTGGCTGTTTTAAGTGAAGAGGCCGCCGCCCAACTTTTTCCTCAGCGCAGCGCGGTTGGAGAGATATTCAAAGTAAATCATGTCTGGCTGGAAGTGATTGGTGTACTTAAAAATAAGCACTTATCGAAAGACAGTTTTCAGGGGGTGGAGCTGTCGGTTAATGGTAATACGATATACCTTCCTCTAAGCACCGCACAAAAGCGTTTCAAGCATGCCGAGCTTAGTAGTGAGCTGGATAGATTCAAGTTGGAGTTGAAAGAGGGTATTCCAGCGGTGGCTGCCGCTAAAAGCTTGGAGCATTTGTTGCTTAAGCGCCATGGCCAAGAGAAAGACTTTGATGTATTGGTGCCGGCGGCGCTATTACAGCAGCATAAAGCTACCCAAAGAATTTTTAATATTATCATGTCCTGTGTAGCTGGTATCTCATTACTGGTCGGTGGTATCGGTATTATGAATATTATGTTGGCCAGTGTTTTAGAGCGTACAAAAGAGATTGGGTTGCTGCGCGCTGTAGGTGCAACTCAAGAAGATATTCGCAATCAGTTTATGGTGGAGAGTTTTACCATCTCGGCCATTGGAGGCTTATTGGGCATTGCCTTAGGTTTTGCCTTGGCGGCTGTAATTTCCTTGTTTTCAGGTTGGCCTGTAGCTTGGTCGCCTGTAGCGATCTTGATCTCGGTGGTGTTTTGCTGTGGAGTCGGGCTGCTCTTTGGTATCTACCCAGCCATTAAGGCCTCCAAGCTCGATCCCATTACGGCATTGCAACGTGAGTAATCGAGCTTGAAATGCGGTTTCTAGTGGCTAGCGCTCGCTACTGGCTAACTTGATAGCCAAGGCGACAAATACGGTGCCAGCGATACGGTTTAAAATAATTTGAGCTTTAGGCGAGCGACGCAGTAGCTGGCTAAGAAATCCAGACAGAATCGCAATCAGCGAGAAACAGACAAAGGCTACCGCCATAAATACCGCCCCTAAGCTGACGATTTGCAGGCTAACATTGCCAGCGTTTGGGTTGGTGAACTGAGGTAAAAACGCCAAGAAGAAAATGGCCACCTTGGGGTTGGTGATGTTCATGATGATGCCGCGGCGATAAAGCTCGAAGGCCGATAGATTATTACTTTCACCTGCCTCAATATCTTCGGCGCCAGCTCTAAAGGCGCCCCAGGCTAGATAGAGCAGATAAGCTGCGCCCACCGCTTTTAGCGCAGTAAAGGCTACTGCACTTACCTGAAATATGGCCGCAACTCCTGCGGCAACAGCAATAGTGTGCACAATTAGGCCGGTGCAAAGGCCGAGTGTGACCAATATGCCAGCTTTGCGACCACTGAGTGCAGATTGGGTTAATACAAAAATATTATCAGGCCCGGGTGCGAAGGCAAGCAGGGCTGATGCGGCTATAAAGGCAAGGAGAATATCTATACTAATCATGGGCGCAGCATACCACTATTGCCTGCTTTAGAGGGCAGTGAATTATGCTGAATTCGCTTGATCAGTAGTGTTCCAGTTTGCAACGCTGCATGGGTCGTGGCATGGGGCGTGAAATAGGTACGCAAACAAAATACAAGCAGGCGCTAAAAAATAAAGTGCCCAGCAATACATCCTGCAAACCACCAGCGGCGCTCATCTGCATTAAGGCAAAAATAATGGCGATAAAAATCGCGGCGCGACTGTAGCTGTCTAGCTTAAAGTTGCACAGCTCTTGCCAGCTGATTTTTAGTGGGCTAATAAATGTTTCAACACAGCGCCGTCCAAGCTCAATAGAGGAAAATAGTAAGAAAGCTGCCAGCAATACATCAGCAAAGTGTTGGCCAAGACCTGATGCAAGATACACACTCAGCATTAAACTGAGCAATGTGGCAAAGGCCAAAGCAACGATGGTATGTGACTTTTCAGTGTTGAATGTTTTAGGGGCCTTAAACATATCCCTAATCTCCCAGATAATTCAATAGTGAAGCAAACTCCTTGTTATTGCTTCACTGTTGCTGTCTTATTCTGGAGTGTAGACCAGTGAGAAGAGGCCAGTGTTAAACTTTTTTGAAAGGTTAACTGTTGCTGTGCTGCCATTTTAATTTGCGTTCAATAGCACCAATCAATAAGCCCGCAATATCTTTTTCCGTCGCAGACTCAATACCTTCAAGTCCTGGTGAAGAATTTACCTCAAGCAGAAGTGGGCCTTTATTGGAGCGAATAATGTCTACGCCTGCCACTTTAAGCCCCAGTACTTTGGTGGCTTTAATGGCAATGGCGCGTTCCTCCTTGCTGATGCGCACAATCTTGGCGGTGCCACCTTGGTGGATATTCGCACGGAATTCCCCCGGTGCGGCGGTGCGTTCAATGGAAGCGACTACTTTGCCATCAATCACAAAGCAACGCAGATCTTTACCTTGTGCTTCTTTTACAAATTCCTGTACCAAGAGATTTGCACGCAGAGATTTAAAGGCATTGACCACCGATTCGGCCGCCTTGCGCGTTTCTGCTAAGACGACTCCACGACCTTGTGTGCCCTCTAGAAGTTTGATAATAAGAGGAGCTCCACCAACCATATCGATAAGCTCATTGGTATCGCTAGGGGAGTTTGCAAAGCCGGAGGTGGGAATATCCAAGCCGTTTTTCTGCAATAGCTGCAAAGAAAAAAGTTTGTCTCTCGATTGGCTAATAGCTTCAGATCGATTCAAGCAATACACACCCAGGCTTTCAAAGTGCCGGGTTAGGGCACAGCCATAAAAGGTTACGCTTGGGCGTATGCGAGGAATCACTGCATCCAAATCATTCAGCAGGCTGCCGCCACGATAATGCACCTCTGGGTTGTCGGCGTCGAGCTTCATATAGCACTGCTTGATGTTTAAGAAGTGCATTTGATGGCCGCGTGCTTGGCCGGCTTCCATGATACGTTTATTGCTGTAAAGCTCAGGGTTGCTAGCTAATATGCCTATTTTTAAGCCACCGCTTTGATTGTCTTCGCGGCCGTAGAGGCTTTTAATATCTTCGTCGCTACGCTCCCCCAAGTAAAAGCTACCTGCCGGGTCTACCAGCATTCTGTGCTGCATGGCTTCTCGGCCTAGCAGCATGCGGTAGCCCATGGTGTCGCGATTACTTAGGGTTAGTTCGATATCCCATTGATTGGCACCAATTTTAACTGGCGCTTTGATCACATAGCGTTTTTCGGTATTGCCGCTAGAGCTTTTGATGGTTCGGCGATCAATAATTTGGGCTTCGCAGCGCACCACGGTGTTGCGGTTTTGCTGCAAGGGGTGAACTTCAAAACTTACCCAGGCGGCATTATCTCGCTTAAAGGTCTGGATGTTAAAAGCGTGTAGCGACGAGGTTTTTGCCCCAGAGTCGACACGCGCTTTAATGGCGGGGATATTTAGGTTAGGGAAGCAGCACCACTCTTCGCTGCCTACAATGATTTTGTCATCGTGCATGGCAAAAAGTCTCAAAACTAAGGTTTATATTAATGGGGGAGTTTGTTGCAAGCTTGTGAAGCTTTGGTGACAGGACTTAGAAAAAGCCCTGTCACCCAGGGGGCAGATTATCCCCCTAATTCTCAGCTAAAACAGCTTAGCCGAAAATTCCTTTAAATAGGAAGAAGAATATAATGGCCAAGCCGGCACCTGCCGGAAGGGTGATAACCCAAGACATGGCGATGGTGCCAATAACACGTAGGTTCAATGCACCAATACCTCGAGCCAAGCCAACACCTAAAATTGCACCTACCAAGGTGTGTGTAGTTGAGATCGGCAGGCCAGTGCCTGATGCCAATACTACCGTGCCAGCGGCACCTAGCTCTGCGGCAAAACCTCGGCTTGGAGTAAGCTCGGTAATCTTCTTACCAACGGTAGCTATCACCTTAAAGCCGTAAGTCGCCAAACCTAAAACAATACCTACACCACCCAGTAAAAGGATCCAGCTTGGCATCATAGATTTAGCTGCAACACCGCCGCTCTGGATCACATTAACAACAGCAGCTAGAGGGCCGACAGCGTTAGCAACATCGTTAGAACCGTGGGCAAAGGCCATCGCACAAGCGGTAAATACCATTAGGATAGCGAATACTTTTTCTACACTGGCGAAGCGATTGTTCTCGTCTTCTTGGTACTTCACCTTGTTGAGCAAGAAGATACCAAAGGCCGCAACAGCTAAACCAATAACGGCAGCGATACCGATAGATTCGATAAAACTTAGCTTAAAGCCAGCATCTTTAAAGACGTGTTTAAGGCCTTTAAGAATAGTCACCATGGCGATCAAAAAGCCCACCGCAAACATATACATCGGGATATAACGTTTAGCATTGGCGAAGGGGTTATCGGTATCCAAAATCAGCTTCTGTACGCTGCGGAACAACATAAATGAGATGGTGCCCGCCAGTACGGGTGAAACGACCCAGCTGGCAACAATCTTCATGACTTTGCCCCAAGATACGGCATCTACCGAAATGCCGACCGCCGCAAAACCAACAATCGCGCCTACGATAGAGTGGGTCGTAGAAACCGGCCAACCCATGATGCTGGCAACCAATAGCCAAGTACCGGCGGCTAATAAGGCCGAGAGCATCCCATAGACCAGGAGTTCGGGCGTATCATTAAATAAATTGGGGTCGATAATGCCTTTGCGAATGGTGGAGGTTACCTCACCACCAGCCAGATAGGCCCCTAAAAATTCAAACACCATGGCGATGATAATCGCCTGTTTAATGGTTAAAGCTTTAGAACCAACAGAGGTTCCCATGGCATTAGCAACATCGTTAGCGCCGACACCCCAAGCCATGAACAGGCCAAAGATACAGGCCATAATTAATAGCACATTGCCGTATTCTGCGAGCACGGTCATAGTTAACTCCACATATTCTTATGCTCCCCTTATTTACAGCGGGGAGGTTTTATAAATTATTCGTTGTTGGATTTCTATCGGGCCAGTAATAGCTGTAAACGAGAGCCTACTTTTTCGGCTCGGTCGGCTAAATCACCAATCCACTCGATTACGCGATAAAGGAACATTACCTGCACAGGCGGTAGGTCTTCTTCGATTTTGAAAAGCGCCAGACGCATTTGGATCTCTAGTTTATCGGTATGGCTTTCTTGGGCATCTAGATCTTCGATAAGTTTTTCGACCAAATCCATTTCTCGGCCCGAGAAGCCGGTTTCTAGCAGCTCGTCTAGCTCATTGATGGCTTTATGAGCTAAGCGTGCGGTGTCAACTGCAGCTTGTACAAAGGCGGTTAGCTCCGGAGCAATTGCTGCAGGTGGTACCATTTGGCGCCCCAGCATAATTCCAGCAATATCTTTTGCACGATTAGCAATCTTGTCTTGCATCGCCAGCAGCTCTAGCAGATCTGTACGGGGTACAGGCAAGAACAAGCTTTTTGGCAAATGGCGGCGTAATTCGCGCTTTAGCTCATCGGCCTGGTTTTCTTTTTCTGAGATATCTTGTTGTATTTGCTCGGCTTTTTCCCAGTCGTTCTCAAGAGCGGCTGAAAAGAACTCTAATAGCAATTCAGCGGCACTGGTGGCCACTTTCATATGCTCCTGCATAGGGGTAATGGGTGACTTGCCAAATAGGCTCGTCAGGGGGTTACCAATAACCATAGGAAGCTCCCAATTTAGGGTGTTGATTTGGGCTTGCCGAGGGTCGGCAAAGTGGGCGCAGTATAGTGCTAGCGGGGCTGGTCGTCATCACAAATATGACAAAAAAATGAACTTTATTTGACAGTGTCTGATCTAGCTCTAGTGGGCGCCAAACAAGGCCTTTAGCTCGCGATAAAAGAGGGGCTGTAAGCCTTTGATTTATGGTGTTATTTAAGGTGATATATCCAGCGACTGTGCTAAGCTAGCTGGCAAGCACAATCTAAACGAGAGCCCATTATGAATGCCGTTTCAGACCGAATACTCAGTTTGCGTAGTGTCCTTGATGACCTCCGGGCGGATGGCCGGCTGAGTGCCGCTGATGCAAACGTGCTGATTGGCTCCAGTCGCAGCAAAGATGAAGCGGCGATGCACCCCATAACCTATATCGCCAATCAGCGTTTGGATGACCAGGGCCAAGAAGGGCAGATTCTCAATGCTGATGTCTTAAGTCAGTGGATGGCCGATAAGGCGGGCTTGCCAATATTTCACTTAGATAGCCTAAAGCTGCGAGCGGCTGAAGTGACTAAAGTGATGTCCTTTGCCTTTGCAAAGCGCCACGACATTCTTTGTGTAGAGGTTAGCTCTGATCATATTACTGTGGCTAGTAACCAGCCTTTCAATAACGCATGGGTTGAGCAGCTAGAGCATGTGGCGCGCAAAAAAGTGCGACAAGTTTTTGCCTTTCCTGGTGATGTGGATAAGGCGAGGGCAGAAATTTATACCTTGTCTAGGTCGATTTCTGGTGCGAAAGGCCTGCAAGGCGGTACTTCGGTTAGTAACTTTGAGCAATTATTAGAGCTCGGTAAGTTAAAAGACCCTGAGGCCAATGATCAACATATTATTAATATTGTTGATTGGTTGCTGCAGTATGCTTTTGATCAGCGCGCCAGTGATATCCACCTAGAGCCGCGTCGTGAAACTGGTAAATTACGCTTTCGTATTGATGGCATCTTACATACGGTTTATGAGTTGCCAAAAGGAGTATCGACAGCTGTTTTGAGTCGCATGAAGATTCTTGGTCGAATGGACATTGCTGAAAAACGTAAGCCCCAAGATGGTCGAGTAAAGACCAAGCGCCCAGACGGTAGCGAGGTAGAGCTTCGCCTGTCAACTTTACCGACAGCTTTTGGTGAAAAGCTGGTGATGCGAATTTTTGACCCTGATGTGTTGTTGCGCAGCTTTGAGGATTTGGGTTTGCTAGGCGATGACCTTGACCGCTGGCAAGAAATGGTTGGCCGCCCAAATGGTATTGTTTTGGTTACTGGGCCAACTGGCTCGGGTAAAACCACCACGCTTTACACCAGCCTTAAAAGCTTGGCCACCAGCGAGGTGAATGTTAGCACCATTGAAGATCCTATTGAGATGGTTGAAGACAGCTTTAACCAAACTCAGGTGCAAAATAACATTGGTTTAGATTTTGCTGCCGGCGTAAGAACTCTGATGCGACAAGACCCCGATATTATTATGGTGGGTGAGATTCGCGATCAAGAAACGGCGCAAATGGCTTCGCAAGCAGCTTTAACAGGTCACTTGGTTTTAAGTACTTTGCATACCAATGATGCTGCAGGAGCATTAAGCCGCTTGCTGGATCTTGGTTTGCCGGCTTATATGATTCGCTCTACTTTAAGTGGGGTGGTTGCTCAGCGCTTGGTCAGAACTTTATGTCCTCATTGTAAGCAAGAAACAGCCGTAGATTTAGATTTGTGGAATAGTCTGGTTGCTCCCTGGAAGGTAACGCCCCCTAAACATGTTTATAAGCCAGTTGGCTGTAATGAGTGTCGCCACACGGGTTATCTAGGCCGCCAGGGAATTTACGAGATCTTGCTATTAAGTGAGCATTTGCGTGGCTTAATCGATGATCAATTAGATTTACAAGCCATGCGTAAAGAAGCGATGCGAGAAGGGATGCGTACTTTGCGCTTATCCGGCGCACAAAAAGTTTCTGCTGGCACCACCACCATCGAAGAAGTTATTCGAGTGGCTCCTCCGCCGGAAAAATAACTTTACAGCCCGCTGAGCTGATACTTTTCTAATAGTTCTTTAAATTCTGGGCTTTGCTTAAATTTTCTCATGGCCGACGAAAAGTTTTCCGCTTGTTGTCGGCTGGTGGCTGCTTTTGAAAAAGCTATAAATTCAGTAGCCCCGATTATCTTTTCATTTAAACAGCATAGCTCTTTTTTTCGCGGGTGATTTTCAAGAGTTGATTGTTCGATAAGAATGGCCTCTAGGCGTCTGCCGAGCAAGAGTGAAATTAAGTGCGGTTCGCTGCGTCCAATGGCTTGGGTGTTGAGCTCAATGTTTTGTTCAATCGCAAAAGCATAGTCGTAACCATTGACGGTATTAATAATTAGTTGTTTAGGTAGTTCTGAAATTTTTTTGTATTTATCTATCGCAGGGTGTTCTTTTACCGTGCATACCGTATAGGTGGTTTCTCCAAGCTCATTACCTGGAATGATCCAAAAGCTACGACGGTTTTCAACGTTGTCATAGGCGATAAGCAATATATCTATTTTCCCTTGGCGTGCTAAGGCGGTTGCTCTTCGCCATGGTAGTGCGTGAAAGCTGGCCTCTATACCCAGTGATAGGGAGACTTGTTTGGCAAGTTCTATGTATAAGCCCGCGGCCTTACCATTTTTGTCAGTATAGGTGTAAGGGGGATAATCTTCATCGGTGGTTACTATACTGAGATCTTGGCTATCTGCAAAAGATATGTGGCTCATTAACGTTGTTAATATAACTGCGGTGAGTAGTCTAGGCATAAGGCTGCAATAACTGTATGAGTGATTAGAGTGCGCCAACAACTCTGAAATTATAAATCCAATTGCTGAAAATGGGCTCAGACTTTCGACTGTTTTGATAGGGGGATGGGGGTGAACAGAAGGGCAGGGGTTTGTAAAGCAGAGGCTCTTGCGAGCCTCTGTTGGTGTTTTTTATAGGCGATGCATTGCACAAATTTTGTTGCCAGAAGGATCGCGCAAGTAAGCCAAATATAGCTTCATGCCATTGCCTTCACGCACGCCTGGATCATCTTCAATGGCTTCACCGCCGGCCGCTAAACCCGCAGCATGCCATGCATCAGCTGCTTCGGTAGTCGCCGCTGCAAAACCAATAGTGCTGCCGTTACCGCCAGTGGCTGGCTGGCCATCGATAGGCTTGCTCAAAGCGAAAATGCCGGAATCTGTAAAGTAAAAGCAACGACCTTTCGGGTCGATTACACCAGGGCCGTGTCCTAATGCACCCAGTACTGCATCATAAAATGCTTTAGATTCTTCGATATCGTTCGCGCCGATCATAATATGGCTAAACATGTTGTCGCTCCTCGCTCGTTTTTTGTACTGGCCTTGTGGCCGAAGCTTGTGAATGCCCAAGATTTGCAGACTTTAGCCTTCGGTTCAATGCAATTTAGCGCTTCTTAGCATTTATTGGTCGCGCTTGTCTTATTTGGCTGCTTGATTGTCACCTTCTGGCTCGCTGCTAAGGTGGCAGCTGTTGGCTTTTGTTTGATCTTGGCCCTACAACTCTCTGGGCTTTTAAGCTAGGGTTAGCCATAGTAATAGCAAAAACCATAGCCATTTAAGACAAGCAAAAAGAGACTATTGTGTTAGCGTCCTATGTGCCGAATCAGGCGAACTTCCATACCATCCTTGAGCAATACAGTCAGCAATGGCAAGAACGTGCCAGTGCAGAGCAGCAGGCCAGCCTAGAAAGCCTGCTGGCCGATGAGGGGCTGGCTAAGCAGCTGGCCAAGGCTTGGCTGGGTAGCGAATTTATTTTTCACTGTTGCCGTGATCAGCCACAGTTGCTGATTGATGTGCTGGGCAGCGGTGAGTTGCAGAGTGTTTGGTCCGTAGATGATTTTACCGAGGCTTTAAAAAAGCTAAGTGCCACCGCAGAGAAAGACACTGAACTGGATAGGGCGCTAAGACAATTTCGTCGCCGTGCGATGTTGCGCATTATTTGGCGTGATCTTAATCAGTTGGCTCCGCTAGAAGAAACTACCGCCGATATGAGCGCCTTGGCTGAATGTAGTAGTCAGTTAGCTTTGGAGTTCCATTATCGCTCCTTGGTAAAGCGATATGGTTTACCGATTGGACAAGAGAGCGGCAAGGTGCAATCTTTGGTGGTCTTGGGCATGGGTAAGCTGGGTGCGCGTGAGCTTAATGTTTCCTCCGATATCGATTTAATCCTTGCTTATCCTGAGTCCGGTGAAACCGAACATCGTAATTTAGCGCCGGGCGCTCGCCCTAAAAAGACCACCAGTAACCAAGAGTTTTTTAACCGTTTAGGCCAGAAGATAATTAAAAGCCTAGATGCACAAACAGTCGATGGATTTGTTTTTCGTGTAGATATGCGCTTACGTCCCTACGGTGAAAGCGGTTCATTGGTAATGAACTTTGGCTCCATGGAGGAGTATTACCAAACCCAGGGGCGCGAGTGGGAACGCTACGCCATGATCAAGGCGCGAGTAATTGCTGAGGGCGGCCCTAGCCAAGAAGATCTAGCTGAAGGTTCCGCTGGTGCTGAGCTAATGGAGCTACTACGCCCGTTTAGCTATCGCCGCTATATTGATTTTTCGGCTATCGACGCATTGCGTGACATGAAGCGCATGATCAATCGCGAAGTGCATCGCAAAGGTATGGCCACAGATGTAAAGCTTGGCTTCGGAGGCATTCGCGAAGTGGAGTTTGTGGTGCAGGTATTCCAGCTGATTCGCGGTGGGCGTGATCAGCGTTTACAGGAGCGTCGAGTATTAAAACTATTACCTTTATTGCAAGAAGATGGTTATTTACCCGAGGGTGCTGGTGATCGCTTAGCAGAGGCGTACCGCCTATTAAGACACGTCGAGCATGCCATTCAAGGTCATCAGGATAAACAAACCCAAGCCTTGCCGGTGGATGAAAATGATTTGGAGCGCCTGGCTTGGGTGCTCAATTTTAAGAATTGGGCAGAGTTAGATGCGATGCTGCAAACTCATCGTGAGCAAGTTAATGCCGAGTTTCAGGCGGTGATTGCAGAGCCTGAAGAAGAATCCCAAGAAGAGGATGAATCGGAGGCATTTTTGCCGCTGTGGCTGGGCGAGTTAGAAAAAGATGCTGCCGTCGAATTGCTAGAGCAACGCGGCTACCAGCAATGTGAAAAGCTGATTCAACAGCTTAATGACTTGCGCCAAAGCCGAGCAATTTTGGCCATGCAGGCCGAAGGGCGTGATCGCTTAGATAAATTTATGCCGCGTTTACTCCACACCTTAAGCTTGGGGCGCAACCCAGAGGAAGATATTGCTGAAACCCTGAGTCGAGTATTGGGCTTGGTAAGCTCGGTGGCGCGCCGAACTATTTACTTGGTGTTGCTGACGGAAAACCCCGTCGCCCTAGCGCAGTTGGTTCGCCTCTGCGCGGCCAGCCCTTGGATTGCCGATCAATTATCACGACATCCAGCACTACTTGATGAGCTGCTAGATCATCGCAGTTTGTATTCACCGCCTAGTCGTCAAGAGTTGGCCGACCAGCTAAGGCAAGAGTGTTTACGCATTGAGTGGGATGATCTGGAAGGCTATATGGAAGCCTTGCGCTATTTTCGTATGGCCAATGTGCTGCGCGTTGCAGCCTGTGAGGTGACCGGTGCCATGCCCTTAATGAAGGTCAGTGATCACTTAACGGATATTGCCGAGCTGCTACTTGAAAAGGTCATTGAAGTTGCTTGGAAGCAAATGGTGGATCGCCATGGCCAGCCGCGAGATGCCGAGGGTGAGTCTGTTTCCCGCCCTGAGTTTTTGGTATTGGGCTATGGCAAAGTGGGCGGCATTGAGTTAGGGCACAGCTCTGATCTGGATCTGGTCTTTATCCATGGTGGGGCGCAGGGGCAAAGTACCAGCGGTAAAGATGATACCGGCGAGCGCAGCCTCGATAACTTGATCTTCTATACCCGTATGGCGCAAAAAGTTATCCATATTATGAATACGCAAACCGTGTCTGGGCAGCTGTATGAGGTGGATATGCGCTTGCGGCCAAATGGTAATTCCGGAATGTTGGTCACAACGGTTGAGGCATATGAGCAATATTTACAGCAAGAAGCATGGACCTGGGAGAAGCAAGCTCTAGTTCGTGCGCGTGCAATTTCGGGCTGTCGCTCACTGGCTGAGCAATTTGATAAGGTTCGCCAAAATATCCTCTGCCAGCCCCGTGAATTGGCAGCATTACGTGAAGATGTTGTGCAAATGCGCGAAAAAATGCGCAAACATTTGGCCACGCAAGGCCCAGATAGCGAAAAAGCCCTGCGCTTCGATATCAAGCAAGATGTCGGAGGTATCGTGGATATTGAATTTATGGTTCAATACGGCGTACTTGCCTGGGCTCATGAGCAGCCCTCCTTGGCGAAGTGGACGGATAATATTCGTATCCTGGGTTGCCTAGAGCAAACCGGGTTTATATCGGCAGATGACACTGCCCAACTTATCGAAGCTTACAAGGCCTATCGATCCGCCGGACACCGACTCGCGCTACAGCGCCAAAAAAGTGTCCTGCACGGAAAATCTGAATTTACAGCTGAACGCCAATCGGTGCAGCGACTATGGCAGCAATTAATGTTACTGCCCAAATAGTGGCTTGGCTTTGGGGCGCTTGGTTTTCCTGTCCGCTGTGACGCTTTTGAAGATTGTGGCGAGCAAAATGAGGGTTGGTAGCAAGATTACGTCTGTTTGGATGGCGGATGCTTTGCCGTTATTTTCCCTTAGTTGATAACGAGCTTAATGACTGAACGGCGCGAGCTTTGCGCTGCAGTCACTCTATATTTGTTTGAGGTTTCAGATGGCCGCGTTTGGTACAGTTTTCATGCCGCAAATGGCACTTTCTCGCTTTGATGGTTCTGGCTGGAGTGAGGCCGAAATGGTCGCCAGCGATAGCATCTCTTTGCACCCTGGCGCCCATGTATTGCACTATTCGAGCACCTGTTTTGAAGGCTTAAAGGCCTTTAAGCAGCCTGACGGCTCTATCAAGCTTTTCCGTATGGATAAGAATGTAGAGCGCTTCGCCCAAAGCAGTGAACTGCTATCACTCCCGGCAATCGATAAGCAGGCCACAGCGAAGATGATCACGGACATTGTTGCTTTATATGCCGATGAAGTTCCTGCTCCACCGGGCTCTATGTATGTTCGCCCAACGCATTTTGGTATCGACCCTGCGATTGGCAAGGCGGCGGCCCCCTCCGAGACCTCATTGCAATATGTTTTGTTGTCACCTGTAGGTGAGTACTTCAGCAGTGAAGGTGGTGGTTTGCGTTTGTTGCTGGATGAAACCGGTATGCGCTGTGCGCCACACAATGGCATGATCAAAAGTGGCGGTAACTATGCCAGTGCCTTACGTCCTATTATGCAGGCCCGTGATAAGTACAAGGCCGACCAGGTGCTGTTCTGTCCCGGTGGCTACGCCCAGGAAACCGGTGCCGCTAACTTCTTGTTGATTGACGATGGTGAAGTAATCACCAAAGCATTGGATGAGAGCTTCTTACACGGTGTAACCCGCGATTCCATTCTTACGCTGGCCAAAGACATGGGGATGAAAGTCTCTGAGCGCGAGTTATCTGTGGAAGAAATTCTAGAGCGTGCGGCGAAGCCAAGCTGTGAGGCGGCCCTTTCTGGTACCGCAGCGGTATTGGCCCCGGTTGGCACCTTTATTCACAATGATAAAGAGTACCAGGTTGCTGATGGCAATGAAGGCCCAGTAACTAAGCAGCTGCGCCAGGCGATGAACGATCTACAGTGGGGTCTAGCTGAAGATAAGCATGGCTGGTTGTTCGACGTTTAAATTAAACCATCCACTCATGGCCTGCTAATCGTCTGTTGCTAGCTTTGTGATACGGGGTATTTGGCGCCGTAATTGCAGCACTCATGCCTCTGTGTGTAGTCGCCATGGGCTAGTAGGATATCGCCGGTCACTTTAGTGGTCGGCGTTTTGCCTTTAGGGCTGTTATAATCCGGCCTTTGATGAAGACAAGGCAATTTATCGTGTGGCCCAACTCGGCTAAAAAGAACAGTGAAGGCTATATTGAGGCCCATTTCCGCCAGCAGTTTCGCCCGGCGCATATGCTTAATTTCCACGCCCTGTGGGAAATGCAGTTTCTTGATATCCACAAAATCTCCTTTCCAGAGGCTGGCCAAAGCCTGATCGACCGCTTTGACTTGGATGGCTTGGGTGCCTTTTACATTAAGCGCCAACTGGATCGCAGTGTGCGGACATGGCGTCGCCCATTCGGTGAGCCGACCTTTGCCCAAGAGCTACGCAATATTCGCCTGTGCGAGCAACACCATATTCCTACTTTAGAGCCTGTTTATTATGGTGAGCGCCAGATGGAATCAGGGTTGGCTGCAATTCTTATCGTGCGGGCCCTAGATGGCTATCAGTCGCTGCAAGATATTTTGGTGAAATGGTATGGCCTTGAGCGCCATACTCGTGAGGCGATTCTGCTAACGACGGGCAAGGCCTTGGGACGAATTCACGGTGCAGGTTTAAGCCATCGCCGCTTGCTGGCCGACGATATCATTATCGATCTTACTCAAATTCCCCAGTGGCGTTTGGCCAGCCCGCAATATATAACGCCAGCTAAAAGCCGTGATCTACTAATGGAGTTGCAAGGTTTTCTAGCGAGTATTTCCGTAGTTGGTGAAACTGAATTGGATTTCCTGCTAAAAGCCTATGTTGAAATCTGCCCGCAGTGGGCTGATGTCGGTGCACTTAAGCAGGCACTTTTCCCAAGCCGGCAGGCAAGCTAGCTCAGTATTAATTCGAGAATGGTTTATGACAGAACTTAGCGCTTCAGAGTCTGGGCAAAAGGCCAGCGGAGCACAAACTTATCGTCGCTTGTTAAGTTATCTTTTACCCCATAAGTTTATGCTGAGCATGGGCTTGATTGGCTTTGCTATTTTTGCAGCCTCTCAACCGGCATTAACTAAGCTATTTGGTATTTTGGTGGATTCCATTAATGGTGGTGATAGTGATTATAAAATCATTATTCCTCTTGCGGTGGTAGGTATCTTTTTTATTCGTGGTGTTGGCACTTTCATCGGTAGCTATGCCTTATCAAAAGTCTCTTTGGGCATTGTGCACAATTTGCGTGTGCAGCTTTTCGATCAGTTAACCTTGGCGCCGGGAGAGTATTTCGATAACAACAACTCCGGCCATCTGGTTTCGCGTATTACCTATAATGTTACCCAAGTAACCGATGCCTGTACGGAAGCGATTAAGGTTCTGATTCGAGAAGGCTTAACCGTCATCGTTTTGTTGGGGTATTTAATTTGGGAAGATTGGAAGCTTACCTTGGTGTTTGTTGCCATCGCTCCTATTCTTGGTTTTATTGTTTCAAAAGTGGGTAAGCGCCTACGTCGTTTATCGAGCAATATTCAATTGACCATGGGGGATGTTACCCAGTCAGCATCCGAAATGATAAATGGCTACAAAGTTATGCGCAGCTTCGGCGGTGAAGATTATGAGCGTGGTCGATTTGAAGAAGCCAGTGTTGCCAACTTTAAACAAAATTTAAAAATGGTGACTACCGCTGCCATTAACACGCCAGTTTTACAGTTGATCGTGGCAATTGCCCTGGGGGTGCTAATGTACATTGCCCTCAGTTTTATGGGCTCTTCAACCCCGGGTGACTTTATTGCTTATCTAGGTGCTGCGGCTTTAATTCCTAAGCCAGTACGCCAGCTCAGCGAGGTTAACTCAAAAATTCAAAAGGGCATCGCGGCGGCTGAAGATATTTTTGCTCAATTAGATGTTGAGCCAGAGCCTGATTACGGCAGCCATACGAGTGAGCGTGTAGCCGGTAATATCGCCATTAAAGATTTGAATTTTGCCTACAATGCCAGCGAAGGCAATGTTCTTAAAAATATCAATTTGAACATTAATGCCGGGCAAACCGTTGCCTTGGTAGGGCGTTCAGGAAGCGGCAAAACAACCTTGGCCAGCTTAATTCCGCGATTTTATCATCACGAGCAAGGCAGTATTTGCATTGATGATGTGCCGCTAAATGACTATCAGCTAGCAAGCCTGCGACAGCAAATCGCCCTGGTGAATCAAGACGTAACCCTCTTTAACGATAGCTTGCGCAATAATATTGCCTACGGTGGTTTGGCCGATGTCGGTGAAGAAAAGCTTCGTCAGGCGGCGGAAGCTGCACATTGTTGCGAGTTTATCGATCAGTTCAGTGATGGCTTTGATACCCTGGTAGGTGAAGACGGCACACGTTTAAGTGGTGGCCAGCGCCAGCGAATTGCTTTGGCTAGGGCCTTGCTAAAAGATGCGCCGATTTTAATTCTTGATGAAGCTACCTCAGCTTTAGATACCGAATCGGAACGCAAAATCCAAGCAGCACTTGACCGTTTGATGGAAAACCGTACGACTATCGTTATTGCGCATCGCTTATCCACTATTGAAAATGCCGATGTCATCGTAGTGATGGAAAAGGGCGAAATCGTAGAGCAGGGCAGCCATCAAGAGCTACTAGAAAAGAATGGCGCCTATGCCAAGCTGCATGCAATGCAGTTTGGTGAAGAGAGCAGCCCCGAATAAAACAATGTGCAATGTATACCTGAGGAGAGAATCATGCAGTTGAGCATGCCCCGTTTTGACCAAGGCAATGTGCTGGTGGTTGGCGATGTAATGCTTGATCGTTACTGGCAAGGTGATACCGCCAGAGTATCTCCTGAGGCGCCGGTACCTGTTGTCAATGTAAAAGTGACAGATGATCGCCCAGGTGGCGCCAGTAATGTTGCCATGAATATTGCCGCACTGGGTGCCGCTGCTAACCTTGCAGGTTTGGTTGGGCGAGATGAGGCGGCGGATAGCTTGCGTGAATCTTTAACTTCTGTTGGTGTGAACTGTCTTTTCAGTGAGGTCGGCGATAAGCCGACTATTACCAAGCTACGCGTAGTGAGTCGCCAGCAGCAGCTTTTACGAATGGATTTCGAAGAGGCTTTTGCGCAACAAGACAGTGAATTATTAAGTAATAGTGTTTCACTGGAAAATGTTCAAGTGCTGCTGCTGTCGGATTATGCCAAGGGCAGCCTGCAGCATTGCCAAGAATTAATTGCCAAAGCTCGCCAAAAAAATATCCCCGTTTTGGTAGACCCTAAAGGACATGACTTTAAGCGTTATCGTGGTGCTACTTTATTAACGCCAAACTTGTCGGAGTTTGAAGCAGTTGTTGGGCACTGTGCTAATGAAGCTGAGCTGCTGAGTAAAGGCCAGCAGCTTTTGCAAGATTTAGAGTTGCAGGCGCTATTAATTACTCGTGGCGAGCAGGGTATGACCTTGCTACAAGCCAATGTTGAAGGTGAGTTTCACCTGCCAGCCAAAGCGCGAGAAGTTTTTGATGTGACTGGCGCAGGCGATACCGTTATTGCGGTACTGGCGGCAAGTTTGGCCGCTGGTAGTGAACTGCCGATGGCGGTGGCCTTGGCGAATGTGGCTGCAGGCATGGTAGTGGCCAAGTTGGGTACCGCTACAATCTCTGCACCAGAATTGCGCCAGGCAATCAGTGAAGGCCAAGAGGTAGAGTGTGGTGTTGTTAATGAAGAGCAGTTATTGCTGGCGCTACGTGAAGCCAAAGCGCGGGGCGAAAAAGTTGTTTTTACCAATGGCTGCTTTGATATTCTGCACGCCGGCCACGTTGGCTACCTAGCCGATGCTCGCGATCTTGGTGATCGCTTAATTGTGGCCATTAATAGCGATGAATCGGTGTCACGCTTAAAAGGTCCTTCAAGACCAATCAACCCAGTCGATCGTCGCATGGCAGTATTAGCGGGTTTATCGGCAGTTGATTGGGTGCTGTCTTTTGCCGACGACACTCCAGAGCGTTTACTAGAATTAATCCAGCCCGACGTGCTAGTAAAAGGCGGCGACTACAGCGAAGAGCAAGTGGTAGGCTGGGAAATTGTTAAAGCCAATGGTGGTGAAGTTAAAGTGCTCAGCTTTTTCGACAACTGCTCAACCACAGCTATCGTAGAAAAAGTCATCGCCGACGCCGATAAATAAACAGCCACTAAACAAGGGGGTCAGATCCCAAGGGATCTGACCCCAAATCGAAGCCGATACCTCTAAGGCCGCCTTTCCCATATTAAAACCCACCAATTCTTAACTCAGCATTTTGTCCGGTTGAAGTTCAAAGCTGTGAGAATAAGAATAAGCTAAAGCTCAGGCTTCAATAAACTTAAAGGTGATCAGCAATGAATGTCGCAATAGCCAGAGGCTTGTCGGTGATACTCTCATCGTTGGCTGCTGTCTTGTTTATCACTGTGCTTGATGTGATTTTCAACCCTGTGCCCACCTCACTACAAATCACTTTTGTGGCTTTTCTATCGGGCAGCGGTGCTATCAGCATTTATGCAAAACTAAGGTCGGGGTCAGATCCCAAGGGATCTGACCCCAAATCGAAGCCAAGCACCTAACCGCTCTAAAACCCCCGCCAAACCAACTAAAGCACTTAAACCCATAAACCCATCACTTAAACGGCTTTTACTGTGTTCTCATCGCTATATAAATTCAGGTTGTTATAGTATAACGTTTTGCTATACCCCTAAAAATCAATAAGTAGGAACTTGCTATGAACAACACAGGGCTATTGCGCTCTTTGAAGCTCATGCTGCTTGGTACGGCTTGTGCTATTAGCGTCCCGAGTTTTGCTGAAGAAAAAGAGGATCAGGCGCCACTTTCCAGTGCGACCTTTAAAGGTTTAGAGCTGCGCAACATTGGGCCGGGCTTTATGTCGGGTCGTATCGCTGATATTGCTATCGATCCAAAAGATACCAGCACTTGGTATGTTGGCGTAGGCTCCGGCGGTGTTTGGAAAACCAAAAATGCGGGCATTAGTTGGAAGCCTATATTCGATGGGCAGCCAGTTTATTCAATTGGCGCCGTAGTTCTAGATCCTAGCAATAGTAATACGGTATGGGTAGGTAGCGGCGAGAATGTCGGCGGCCGTCATATCAGTTTTGGTGACGGCGTTTATGTCAGCCACAATGGCGGCGCTAAGTGGACCAATATGGGGCTGAAAGACTCTGGCCATATCTCCGAAATTATTGTGCACCCGAAAGACCCAAATACAGTGTGGGTTGCTGCTCAAGGCCCGCTTTGGAAAAAAGGCGGTCAGCGCGGTTTGTTTAAAACTACGGATGGCGGTAAAAACTGGAAACAGGTTTTAGGTGATAAAGAATGGGTGGGCGTTACCGATCTTGTGATCGACCCTCGTAACCCTGATGTGCTTTATGCAGCTACCTGGCAGCGTCATCGTACTGTAGCGGCCTATTATGGCGGCGGCCCAGGTTCTGGCCTGCACAAATCCAGCGATGGTGGTGAGACTTGGCAAAAGCTTGAGCAAGGCTTACCTAAAGAAGAGATGGGTAAAATTGGTTTAGCCATTTCACCAATTGACCCGGATGTGGTTTACGCCGCTATCGAGTTAAAGCAGCGTACAGGTGCAGTGTTCCGTTCAGCAGATCGCGGCGCTTCTTGGGTTAAAGGTGCCGATGCGGTCGCAGGTGGTACTGGCCCCCACTATTATCAAGAGCTTTACGCTAGCCCCCATTATTTTGATCATATTTATCTTGCCGGCGTTCGCATGCAAGAATCAAAAGATGGCGGTAAGACCTTTGCGGCAATGAAAGAAGCCCATAAGCACAGTGATAACCACGCTATGGAATTTATCGCCGGCGATAAAAACTACATGATGGTGGGCTCTGATGGTGGCTTATATGAGAGCTTCGATTTAGGCGAGCATTGGCGTTTCCATAAAAACCTACCTATTACGCAATACTATAAAGTGGCCTTAGATGATGCGAAGCCGTTTTATAATATTTATGGTGGTACCCAAGACAATAACTCTCAAGGTGGCCCTTCGCGTACCGATAGCGAGCACGGCATTCTAAATTCTGATTGGGAAGTGATTCTATTTGGTGATGGTCATCAGCCTGCGACTGAGCCGGGTAATCCCGATATTGTTTATGCGGAATGGCAGCAAGGCAATTTAACGCGCTACGATCGTACGACTGGTGAAATGGTTTATATCCAGCCGCAGCCTGGAAAAGGTGAAGGTCCAGAGCGTTATAATTGGGATGCGCCAATTTTGGTGAGCCCCCATAAGCCAACGCGTTTGTATTTTGCATCGCATCGTGTTTGGAAATCTGAAGATCGTGGCGATACTTGGACAGCGATTTCAGGCGATCTCACTAAAAATCTTAAGCGCATAGAGCAGCCTATTATGGGCAGCACCCAAGGCTGGGATGGCGCTTGGGATATTTATGCGATGTCCCAGTTCAGCACCATTACGTCTTTGGCAGAATCACCCGTGCAAGAAGGCTTGATCTATGCCGGTACCGACGATGGCCGCATTCAAGTGACTGAAAACGGCGGTGAAAACTGGCGCAAGATTGATATCAATAAATTACCGGGCGTACCTAAAACCGCCTTTGTTAATGATATCAAAGCCGATATGTTTGATGCCGATACGGTTTATGTAGCCTTAGACAATCATAAATTTGGTGATTACAAACCTTATCTCTATAAAAGTAACAACCGCGGTAAATCTTGGAAGTCCATGGCCGGTGATCTGCCTGCTAAGCACCTAGTGTGGCGTTTAGTGCAAGATCATGTTGATGCGAATTTGTTCTTCTTGGGTACCGAGTTCGGACTGTTCTTCAGTATCGACGCTGGTGAAAAGTGGGTTAAATTGCAGGGCAATGTTCCAACAATCTCTTTCCGCGACTTGGCCATTCAGCGTCGTGAAAATGATTTGGTGGGCGCAAGCTTTGGTCGCGGCTTCTTTGTGCTGGATGACTATAGTGCTCTGCGTAATCTAACTGAGCAGCAGCTAGAGCAAGAATCTTTATTGTTCCCAGCTCGCGATGCTCTTTGGTACATCGAACGTAGCCCATTAGGGGGCGATGAAATCGGCTCCCAAGGCGAAAATACCTATCGTGCCCCCAACCCCGAGTTTGGTGCGACATTCACCTATTATCTAAAAGACGATATTAAGAGCTTAAAGGAAATTCGTCAGGCCAAAGAAATGGCCCAGAAAAAAGCGAAGAAAACCCTTAAAGTTCCATCTTGGGATTCCTTAGCCGCCGAAGAGCGTCAGCAGCAGCCAAGCTTGTGGTTCACCATTCGTGATGAGCAGGGTAATGTTGTACGTAAGATGCAAGGCAAGGCGAAAAAAGGTATTCAGCGTGTAACTTGGGATCTTCGTTGGCCTGGCCATCAGGCGGTAGGTTTGCAGGGCGATTATTTTGATCCTGTGCCTAGAGGCCCAATGGTCGCACCAGGTAATTACACCGTGAGCATGAGCAAGGAAGTTGATGGCGTAATTACTGAGCTGCAAGCGGCGCAGCCATTTAAAGTTGTGCAAATGCATAAGCGTGACGCACTGAAAGATGTCGATGGTGCAAAAGTGGCAGCCTTCTGGAAAGAGCTGGCTTCTGTGCAGCGTGTATCTACCGCCACCGCTAAGGCACTTGCTGATTCGGTAAAACGTTTAGATTTGCTAGAGCAATCATTGGATCGCACCGTAGTCGCTCTTGGTGAGCATGATGCCAAGTTCGCAGAGCTACGTGCTCAGCTGCTTGTATTGGACAGCCGTCTGAATGGTAACCCGGCCAAGAATAAGGTTGGTGCTTGGAACGGTGTGGGTATCAATGACCGTTTATTCCATGCTCAAATCGGCACCTTCCGTTCAACCTATGGCCCAACTCCAGCGATTGAGCAGAGTGTGGCTATTGCTAAGGAAGAGCTAGGTGAGTTGCGTAACGCATTGGAAAATCTACGCAATACTAAGATTCCAGCTTTTGAGCAGCAGCTGCAAGCGCTAGGCGCCCCTTGGGTTCCTGGACAACCACTGCCTAAGTTGTAAGCACGCGACTTCGATACCGGGGTCAGAACCCATAGGGTTCTGACCCCATTCTTCCCTCGCATTCAGCCTAATACCAAAAATCACGCCCTTCGACCGAAATTCACTTTTTCTCTCTAATAGCAGCCCAGCCCTTCTAAGATACAAACTCAACAAACACATTGAGTACTGAAGGAGCACAACCATGTTAGAGCGTTTTTCACAGTTTGATAGCACAGCCTTATGGACAGAGCATGGGGTTTTTCTGTTGATCTTTATTCCTTTGTTTCTAGCGATCTACTTTTTGCCAAGTTTAGTTGCCTTTGTAATGAGGCGCGAAAGTAAGAAAAAGATCTTATTGGCGAATATTCCAGCAGGATTATCTTGGATTGCCTGGTTTGGAGTCTTAGCTTGGGCAGTAGTTGGTAAGCTGGAAGAGGAAAAATGCTAATCGCCGTTTACCTAGGGGCCTGGGCATTGCTATGCTGCCTAGAAGAAATTAATCAGCAACTATGGTTATCATGGATATGTCACAGCGCCTTAGCGTTTGGCTGGCTGAATGTCGCCAGCCAAGCACTGCCTATAAAATTGCCTGCTTTATTATTGTATTAGTTCATGTCAGCAGTGGCTTTATTCTTATGGAGCTTTTCCTAGAGGACTTAGCTAGGGATCGTTTAATGCTACTGCTGCGCCTTACGGGCGAGTCCCTAATGATCGTGGCGATTTGTCATATCTGTATGCGGCCTTTTCTTCGATTAGGAATCCTGCGTTCTGGGCTAAATGGAACTTCCTTTGCTGGCCTTTTCCTTTATTGTGTTCCCGTCGCTGGTGTTATGTCATTGCTAATGTATGGTATCGCCAGTGTTTCTGATTTCTCGGACTTCGATATCGATAGTATCCAGTTTACTAATAAAGCCGGTGAGACCTCTAGCCACAATCGAGCTACTTCAGCTTATGTGATTTATGCTGGGCAGCAATATGCATTTCTGCTTTTTTGGGCTGCGGTATATTTATCTTGGCATTTCTATCGTAAGCGCGTTGAGCTGTCCCGTGAGCTGGAAATTGCACGTTTACAGCAATTGGCCAATCAGATAAACCCTCATTTTCTATTCAATACGCTCAATAGTATTCGAGCCTTGGTTTACTCTGATCAAGATAAAGCGGCCGAAACCATTACCCAGCTTTCGGAGCTAATGCGAGTTCATATGCACGCCGAGGTAGCAACGCTTAGCCGTTTTGAGCAAGAGTGCGAGCTGGCCGAAAGCTACTTAAAGATTGAGCTACTGAGATTGCAGGAGCGTTTAACCGTTAGATGGGATGTGTCACCCAATGTTGGTACGGTACAAATGCCAAGCTTGGTATTGCTTACCCTATTAGAAAACGCGGTTAAATATGGTATCGCACCTTCAAGTAAAGCTGGCGTTATCGATATTGAAGCAAAGCTAGTCGACGATAATCGCTTCCGTTTAACAGTAAGCAATAGCTTGCCCGAAAAGAGTGCCGAAAAAGGCAATGGCATTGGCTTGAAAAATATCGAGAAACGTCTGCAGCTACTCTATGCCGATCAAGCGACGCTATCTATCAAACATGCACAGCAGTTTACTGCTGTAGTGGAGATTCCAGTGCCATGAAATTATTGATTGTTGATGATGAGCCGCTCGCTCGCCAAGAGCTAGAGCGCCTACTGGGTCGCTATGATGATATAAACTCCCTTAAACAGGCTGCCAATGGCAAGGAGGCTCTGGAGATACTACAGCAAGAAAGTTTTGATACCGTCTTTGTTGATATACGTATGCCCGAAATGGACGGTATTGAGCTGGTAGCCAGTGCCGGGAATAAAAGCTTATTTGTATTCTGTACCGCATACAGTCAGCACGCACTTGAAGCCTTTGACTTAAATGCCTTTGATTATTTGTTAAAGCCTGTAAATCCCAGTCGCTTGGATCAGGTCATCGCCAAGGTACGCTTGGCATTGGCTGACAAGTCTTATCACGGTCAGCAAGAAAAAGCGGCTTCGGTAGAACAGCTACCAGAAAGCCATGGTTTTCTCCTAAAGTTTGGGCACGATTACCGCATAGTGCGTTTGCAAGATGTTCAGCGTTTTGAAGCGGTTGGCAATCATGTGGCCGTTCACCTGGAAAGTGAGAAGTCTTTTATACAAAGCTCTTTAAGTCGTCTAGAAGCAAAGTTAGACAGTAATGTGTTTTTCAAGGCCAGTCGCAGCGATATTGTTCGTGTAGATGCGATTGCTCAGGTGGAAGAGGGTGTGAGCTCGGGCAGCTTGATGTTGATACTCAAAAACGGGCAGGAAATAGAGGTGAGCCGAAGACAGGTGCAGGCTTTAAAGAAACAGTTTAGTTTGTAGTGCCTCGGCTATTTTTGCATCACTCCAAGTTTCGATTTCTAGTATGACTTGATATGGGTTGCTGAATTGTTTTTTTAAAAGCTGATCTACCAATGTCGCATAGACGCTTGATTATTCAGAGGTGCCCTAAGTCAACAAATATAGTGCTGACAACCTCGGGGTAAAACTCCTTCAGCAACAACAAAGCCTTGCTGTCACACAAGGCTTGTTTTTCTCGGTCGATCTTATTCACCGCTGTAGCCAATGGCTATTGATTAGCGGCCAAGATCATATCGGAAGCTTTTTCTGCGATCATCATGGTCGGCGCGTTAGTATTGCCGCTAACTACAGTTGGCATAATCGAGGCGTCGATAACTCGTAAACCTTCTATGCCATGAACGCAAAGGTTGTCATCAACTATCGCCATTTCATCATTGCCCATTTTGCAGGTACCTACAGGGTGGTAGATGTGGCTGGCATTTTCACGAATAAAGGCTTCAATTTCTTCATCGCTCTGGCAGGCCGATCCCGGGGTAATTTCAGCACCGCTCACTTTGCGCAAGGCTTCCCCTTGCAATAATTCGCGGCCGCGTTTTACGGCGGCAACCAGTAAATTCATATCTTCAGCTTCGCTGAGAAGATTCAAATTGATAACAGGATCATCAGTCGCATTTTTACTGGCCAAGGTAACGCTGCCACGACTCTTCGGGCGCAATACACAGACATGCAAACTGTGACCATAAATGCTGTAATAACTGGTGTCACGACCGTGATCGCCCATCGCGGCAGGCGAGAAGTGCAACTGAATATCGGGTCTTTCAGCATTTTCTCCAACCTTAATAAAGCCACCAGCTTCCGCTACAGTAGAAGTTAAATTACCGCGGCGAGCAAAAATAAACTGGAAAAAAGCCTTGGTAGAATTCCACAGCGCTTTAGGGCGAGTGAGGGCCAAGCTAGTGCCGGTATTTTCTTTGGTGGTAATCAATACATCAGCGTGCTCTTGTAAGTTTTTCCCGACACCCGGCAAATGATGCACAGTCTCAATGCCATGTTTATCAAGCTCGGCTTTGTCGCCAATACCCGATAGCTGCAATAACTGTGGAGAGCCAAAGGCACCCGAGCTAATTAAAACTTCTTTATTGGTTTTTAATACTCGGCGCTGACTCCCTTCAATAATCTCAACACCCACTGCACGTTTCCCCTCAAAGATAATCTTGCTGGCATGCACTTTACTGATCAGTGTTAAATTACGGCGTTCTTTAAGTACGGGGTGAAGATAGGCCGCTGCAGCACTGTGCCGCAGGCCGTTTTTCTGAGTGGCCTGAAACCAGCCAACGCCTTCTTGTTCGGCGCCATTAAAATCCTGAGTCGCTTTCTCGCCTTGTTCTACGGCAGAATCGATAAAGGCCTGACTCAAAGCATGCTGACTGCGCGAATCGGCTACATTTAATGGGCCGCCAGTACCATGCAATTCATTAGCACCACGCTCTTGGTGTTGTGAGCGCTTAAAATAAGGCAGTACCTCGTCAAAACTCCAGCCTTTATTCCCGGCGTCTGCCCAACTATCGTAATCTTCCTTCTGGCCGCGTACATAAAGCATGGCATTGATCGAGCTGCTGCCACCAAGCACTTTACCCCTTGGGCAGTATATCTCTCGGCCATTAAGGGTTTTTTGGGCGCTGGAGTTATAAGACCAATTGAATAAGCCGCCTGCTAAACTGGCCAAAACCCCGAGCGGGGTATAAACCAAAGGGTTGCGATCACTACCGCCAGCTTCAATTAAACAAACACGGTTTTTAGGGTCGGCTGATAGGCGATTGGCCAATACACAGCCCGCCGAACCGGCACCAACGATAATGTAATCGTACATAGGGGTAGCTCACTCTTTATATTTATCTCGAGGGCTATGGTAATGAAAGTGGTTCGCAATTGAATGTTTTGTTTTGACATTTGATGCCGAAGTTTGATTGTTAGAAAGGGGCTAGCTGGACCGGCCTCTAAGGTGGGGTAGTGTTTCTCCGTTCCGATGTCGCATCCATGCGACTGTCCCTCCCCCTCCATGGCGCTAGTCACTACAAAACACTACCCCACCTTAGAGGCCTGCATCGATGGCATATTAAAGGTTGTTGCTTTAAGTAAGTTGATTTCTTAGGGGCTGCCCCGCTTCGTTACAAAAAGCGCGGGTAGCATCGAATTGTGATGCGTGTTGGTAGCTATGTTTTACAAGCTTGTGTTTTTTTCATTGCTTTAATAAAGCAACGGTCTCAACACAAACACCATAAAGACATACCAAGCCAGGAATGATAAATAGGAATGAAAACCCCACTTCTTGGTTTAGAAAGTAGGCCAATGCAAAACAAGTAAGCGCAATCACAAGCTGTGTAATGATTCCGTATACACCAGGCTCTAATGAACCTGCACTCGTTAGGCGTCGGAAGTTTTTATATTTTATTTTCATGCTTGTAACACGATAGTTTAAAATTATTGCTCAGTAGATTTTAGTTCTTGTGGGAGTAGATTTGAAACCGTAGAGAGGCATGGACGCCTCGAAGTCGAGCGCCCGCGGATGGTTTAAGCGTGTTTCAAATCTGCTTCCACAAGGACTGAAATCGGACAGCCTCAGCCATTGTTCATGGTCTGCATATAACTCTCAACATTCCCCATCAAATGCTTCAAATTAATCGTCCCAATAATCGCCGCCGTCGCCCCAGGATGCGAAAAAACAAACTTCATACTTTCCGCAACACCACTAGCTTGATTATTATGAGCAATATGCCCACTGGCTAATGCTTTCTTGATAAGAGCCGTTTTATGATTAGCAGCGCAAAAATCTAACACCTCAGCCTCAGCTGTTTCATTCAAATTGTAAGTAATCATCACACAGTCTGATCGCTTGGCTGCAGCAATACCGCCAGCAACCGTTTTAGTAGACATCCCCGTGGCACGAATTAGACCCGCTTGTTTTAGCTCAGTAAGTGCTTCCAAACCGCCCTGCGAAATAACATCTAAATCATTACCATCAGAGTGCAACAGAAGCATATCAATATAATCTGTATTCAAACGTTTTAAACTACGCTCAACACTTTTACGAATATGCTCTGGTCGAAAGTCAAAACTGGATTCACCATTATCGAACTCTTCACCCGCTTTACTAACAATAACCCAATCTTCACGCTGCCCCTTTAAAAGCCCACCCAAACGCTCCTCGCTACTGCCATAAGCCGGCGCAGTATCGATAAGATTTATCCCGCAAGATTTCGCAGTGGCTAATAGCTCTTTCGCCTCGCTATCACTAGGTAGCTCGAAAGCACTAGGATATTTTACCCCCTGATTTCGGCCAAGCTTCACCGTGCCAAGCCCCAGCGGACTGATATTAAAATCTAAGCCTGGGACGTTTTTTTGAGGAAGCAGAACATGGCTCATGGGCTAAGGTCTTCTTTAGATGGAAAAAGTTTATCCCAAGGTGCTTTAGCAATTTTAGCCACAGGCAAATGGGGTAGAGAGGATTGTTGGCTTAGAGTTTGATCCGCCGCTTGAAGTTGCTCGATAGCCTGATCGGCAAAATTCGGGCTAAGCGCCAGTTTAGTAGGCCAACCGACGATAACATTATTAATGCCTGCGGCACGTTCGGCAAAGGCCTTGTCTGGCCTTACCAAGCCCTTCTGCCTAGGCTCAGCGCGATTAATGGGAAGGCTGCACCATTGGGCCTTACTAAAATCCAGCCAAGGGAATAATTCAGCCAGCTCTAGCTTGGCCTGGCTAATGAGTTCTTCAGGGCTTTGCTTGGCGCCAGCTTCTGCCAGGCTGCCGCCCAAATACCATACCTGCTCGCCATCTTCGCAAGGATGACTAGAGATGGTTAAGCGCGGAGTGCTCTCGGCGCCCATACAGTGGCCATAAAAACGATAAGGTAGGTTATGTTTTACGCAGACCTGCTGCAATGGTCTTAGCTGCATGGCCGGTTTTTTCAGGCCTAGGTTTTCCAGTAAAGCGGCATTAGCTTCGCCAGCGCAAAATACAAAGTTATTGGCTTGAATAATCTGCTCTTCACCCTCTTCATTGGTAAGGCAAAGCTGTGCCTTATCTGCTTCTTTTAGCCAGCGGTGCTTACTTGGTAGTTTAAAAATTCTCTCGCGATAAGGCTCGCTAAGTGCCTTAAGTAATGAAGGCGTATCTACAACGATATCCAAAAGTTTATAGACTTGTGCATTACTTTGGCCTTGGAAGAGCGCGGGTAAATCCGCGCCTTTAACCTGTTCCACTCGCCCGCGTGTAAGCTTGCTGGCAAAGAAGGTACTGATCTTAGAGCTGCTCTGCTGGCTAGAAAACATATAGAAGTCTTCACTCAGCAGCTTGGCGGATTGTAGGTTGATTTCGCCCGAGCCAGAAAAGCACTCAGCCCAGCGACGGGGCATATCAGCAATCGCCTCGGAGGCACCGCTAAGTGCGCCAGCTAGGGTGTACTTGATTCCGCCATGAATCATTCCTTGTGAAGCTAAGGTTTGCCCAGCGCCAAGAGCCTCTCGCTCAAATAATGCACAGTGTCTGCCCTGTTGCTGTAGGCGGTTTAATAGCCATAAGCCAGCAATGCCGCCGCCGATAATAGCGGTATCCAGTTTGATGGGGGCTGATGCCATAGGTGTTTGAGCCTCGAGTGCTGAGCTGCGAGCAGCTACTGTATGGTATTGGCAGATTGCTTTATTATAACGTGAATTAATTAAGAGTCTGCTTTAGCCCGATGCGTTTTTTCTACAGTCTAATCTTCTACCTTGCCTTGCCGGCCGTTTTACTGCGCTTGCTATGGCGTGCCATCAAGGCACCAGCCTACGCTAAGCGATGGCAAGAGCGTTTGGGGCTGTTTCCAAAGCTTAAAAATTCGCGCCCAGTGATATGTTTGCACTCGGTATCGGTAGGGGAGACGATCGCGGCCAGCCCGCTGATAAAGCGCCTGTTAGAGGACTACCCCGATCATCAGTTAATGGTGACGACGACGACCCCGACTGGCTCGGCTTTGTTGCAGGAGCGTTTTACAGGCCAGTTGGCGCATGTGTACCTGCCTTATGATCTCCCCGACGCTGTCGCACGCTTTTTAAATAAGCTTGAGCCAGAGCTTATGCTGGTGATGGAGACCGAGCTGTGGCCTAACTTATTGGCGGCTTGTAAAAAGCGAGGCATACCCAGTTTGTTACTAAATGGCCGATTATCAGAGCGCTCGGCGAAGGGCTATCAGCGAGTTTCTGCCTTAAGTGCTCCAATGTTCGCGGCCTTAAGCGGGGTGTACGCCCAAAGTGAAGCAGATCGGCAGCGCTTTATTAGTACAGGCGCAAAGGCTGAAAACACAGTTGTCAGTGGCAATATCAAATTTGATTTGCAATTAAATAATGAGCTGCGTGAGCAGGCCAAAAAACTAAAACAGCAGTGGCGCGAATGCTCAACGGGTGAGGGGAGATTCCTCATTGCTGCCGCTTCTACTCATCCGGGCGAAGATGAAATAATCCTGGAAGCATTTGGCTTGCTGCTACAGCCGGAGCCACAGGCCCGCTTGTTGCTGGTTCCTCGTCATCCTGAGCGTTTTAATGAGGTTGCTCGCTTAATAAAAGAGCAAGGCCTGAGCATGCAGCGCCGCAGTGTAACTAAAAGCCGCAAGGCCTTAGAAGATAACTGCCAAGTTATCTTGGGGGACACCATGGGAGAAATGTTGTGTTTCTTTGGCGCTGTTGATGCTGCATTTATTGGTGGCAGTTTGGTGGATCGAGGCGGTCACAATATGATTGAAGCGGCAGCTTGGGGTTTGCCCATCATGACTGGCAAAAGTTGTTTTAACTTTGTAGAGGCGAGTAGTCTTTTACAAACAGCTGGTGCATTGCTGCAAGTTGAAAACGCTGTTGAGTTGGCCGATCACTGGAAGCAATTAATGAATGATCCCGAGCAGGTAAAAACCATGTCGACGGCCGCCTTAGAGGTTGCAGAAAGTAATCGTGGAGCCTTAGATAAAATGATGATGGGCATCGCTGCCCATCTAAAGTAAACAATTATTGTGGCGCAGGGCAGTCTATGCCGCCAGCTGATTGAACTCGCTCTTCAGTGCCAGGATGGGTGCTGAGGTAGTTTAAGGCATCTCTAAGATCAAACTCTTCGTCCCAGCCCATTTGTTTTTTCAGCTTCTCCTTCCAATCGAGCTCTTGTTCTTCCTTGTTATCTTTTTCTGCGTCATCGCTGTTAGGTTCTGTCGCGCTGGCATCATTCTTTGGATCGTCGCTTTCCAAAGTTTCTAAAAGCTCGGCAGCATCAATAGGCTCTTGCTCTTTCGGTTTTGCATCTTCAATAACAATATCGCCAACATTGTTTGTATCAAGCGTAATATCATGAGCTGCCATAAGGTGAGTTAGGCCAGCGCCGAGGCAACTGCTGGGTACATTGATTTGCTCTAGCATCTCAATGGAGAAGTGATCCGCTTCTCGTTCAAGATCTCGGCTATAAGAAAGCTGCTGGAAAATAACAGGGCCGGAAACAAGCACCGTTTCAGCTAAAACGCTGACATCACCTACGATAACGGAGAGCAATGCGACGGTACCCAAAGATTGAATGATATTGCGAATGCCGTGATACTGCTCTACATGGCCGGCTTCATGAGCTAATACCGCCAATATTTCATTTTCATTATTGAGCGCTGTTACCAGCTCATCAGTCACCAAAATATGGCCGCCAGGCAAGGCGAAGGCATTTGCACCGATGCCGGGACTGCTTTTGCTTAATAGGGTGTAGCGCTGTTGATTGGGTAGGCGTTGCCAAGCGCTCTCTAGAAGACGCTTACCATCTTCATCGAGTTTGCTTTCGTGGAAATAGCCTTGCAGCTGCTGCAAGGCCTGATTATCTAAAGCCAGCAAGGCCTCTTTGGGTATTTGAGGGGCCAATACTTTCGCTGCCAGTGGCATGCCCACTTTAATATACAGTAGGGCAATGATGGGCAGCATGACTAAAGCGGCCAAGGCAAAGCCTCGGCTCTTTTCCCAATAGTGAACCAGCCGCGAAGCGTTGGGTTCTGCGAAAATTGCCTCAATAGCCTGATGATCTTCACACTCGAAGCAATCACCATTTGGCAATTCAATGCGATAGGGCATGCGGCCAATAGGGGCCGAAAGCTGGCACTGCTCGATAGACAGCTCTTGCAGTATTTCACCACCGCTCTGAAAGCGTAAAGCTTGCCCTTCACAGAAAAGCTTCGCTGAAACTTGCTCAGAGCTGTGCGCGCGATAATATTTCCCCGTTAGGCTCATGCTGTATTAAAACCCGAAGTCAAAATCGAAGGCTTCGCCAACTTCATCGCCAACAGCATTGGTGTGTTGCTGATTGTGGGCAATAAATTGATCGCTATCACCTCGGTATTCAAGGGCTTCAATTTGCATTTTTAAAATACGAATTTTAATCCATGGGTAAGCAAAGCCCAGTGTAATCACCATCAACACCGTATTGATCACCCAGAGCTTGGCATAGGCATAAATGCTGAGGTTTGAGCGAAACTCGATATCGGCCAAAGTGAGGGTGTCAAAGGTGTCATTAAAAATGCGACCGCGCCAATAGGCATACGCCGCCATATAAGAGGCGATCATCAAGCCATAGACAAAGACAATGGCAAGGGTGATTAGTATCGCCATGCTGGCGCCGCCTTCGAACTCGATACCAAAACCAAAAATTATTGCCGCTGCGATTCCGGCAACAATGCCGCCAATAAGCATAACGGCCATGCCTGCGGCAATAGATATACCGAAGGCAATCCAAAAATGCTCAGAAAAACGGCCGCGTTTTAAGTCGACATTGAATGTGCTCTGGCCATACTGACTATGACGGGTATTGAAGTTGCGAACATCACAAATAAACAGTGGAAAGATAAAACACATGGCCATTACGATAAGACCATAGAATCCCATTAAGCGGGTAAAGTCTTCCATGCCTGCAAATGGATCGATGTCTTCACTGCTTTGGGCGTCATTTCGAATATCGTCTGCAGAGAATTCAGGGCTTATGCTGCCATCTTCTTCATTGTAGTCGTACTCTGTGATGGCTGACTCGCTCTCCTCAAGTAGTTCTTGCTCGGCCTGCTCTTCATAGCGTTGCTCGGCGCGCTGCTCCATATCCTCGCTCCAGGCCAGGATTTCATTACTGATGTGGATAATTCCGGCTGCAGCAATTAATAGGGCAACCAAATAAGGCCAAAGCGCTTTGTAGGCATCACTTATTTTGCCGTTGAACCCAAAGCGAATATTGCGCAAGCTGGTGTGGCGTAAACGAAAGCCTAAAGCGCGCACCATAAACATCGGTAATAAACCAAGAACAATAGCAGCCGAGATAAAGGGGATAGCCGTGTGTAATAATGCGCCCTGAGACCAGCCGATTAAAAGCACAATGGCAATAATTCGACCTAGCAGAATCTGCAGTGGCTTGCCGTGAAAGTCCAATCGTCCGCCGGCAACTTCGGTATGGCCATAGAAATAGCGGCGCTCACGCACAGTAGCCCATGCTGAGTAGATACCGAGGGTCAACAGGGTTAATACTAAATTGACAATCCAAATGCGAAAATACTCGCCGCCATTGCCGTGAAATTTTATCAGTTGCCACTGTGACTCGGGGGAGCTGGTTGCGGGCGTGCTATTTGGCTCGTCCGTGGAGGGTAATTGGGAATCTGACATGGGCATTCCTTGTGTTTACAGTCTATTCCTTGCGCAAAACCGTATCATCTGAGTACTGTTTTCTGCATTTGGTGCCCAAGTGTACGTTAAAAGCGCAGCAGCAAGCCATACCGCCAGTGAAAATCAGCGTTTTGCACTATACCCGTGAATATGTCCATGTATATATCCATGTAAAGGCCCTTATAAAAACTCATCCCAGCATCTAAAATCCAGTACAATAAACAACTTATACCGCCTGATTTAGAAGAGAGCCCCATGACGGAAGCATTGTCATCCAATATCGAAGAAAACTTCGACCGATTTATCGTAGAAGCCTTAGAAACCGGCTGCGTTTGGGGCTTGGAAGGCCCAGAAGGCTGGGCTTTATGCCCATCGGAGCAATATGGTGAAACGGACGTTATGCCATTTTGGAGCCAGCCCGAATTCGCCAAGGCCCATTGTGTAGAGGATTGGTCGGTCTATCAGCCCGTCGCAGTATCGGTAGAAGAGTTTATGGATAAATGGCTGCCAGGTATGCATGAAGACGTTTATCTCGTGGGCATTAATTGGGATAGTGAAATGGAAGGTATAGAGATAGAGCCGCTGGATTTATTAGAAGAATTCGAAAACGAAATCAGCTGATATGTATCCTCTAAACTATATAGAGCCAGTTTTTCGGCCCCCTAGCGAGTGGAAGTCTCTTATTCTGCAAGTAGCCAATGGCTGCTCATACAATAAGTGCACCTTTTGTGAAATGTACACCATGGAGCAAAAGCGTTTTAAGCCTAAGAAGCCCGATGTGATCGAGGCGGAATTGCGTCAGATCGCCGAGGCTGGCTACCCTGTTCAGCGAATCTTTTTAGCCGATGGTGATGCGATGACCTTATCGGTTCGCCGTCTCAAAGAAATTCTGCTGTTAATTAAGCAGTACTTTCCCCACATCAGCCGAGTGTCTAGTTATTGCTTGCCTCGCAATTTAAAAAATAAATCTGTTGCCGACTTACAAGAGCTAAGGGAGTTGGGGCTTAGCCTAATGTACGTAGGTTGCGAATCTGGTGATGACGAGGTCTTGGCCAGGGTTCGTAAAGGCGAGAGTTTTGATAGCTCTTTAGATGCGCTGCAAAAAATTAAAGCGGCCGGCATGAAAAGCTCGGTGATGATTCTAAATGGCTTGGGTGGCCCGACCTTGAGCGAACAGCACGCTATTAACTCAGCAAAGTTAATGAATGCCGCCCAGCCCGATTACCTATCAACATTGGTTGTTGAATTTCCAAGAGGCAGCGAGGACTTTGAAGAGGCCTTTGAGATTCCTTGGCGCAAACTAGAGCAGTTAGAGTTATTCCGTGAGATGGAGCTGCTGTTGGATAATTTGGAATTAGACAAAACCATCTTCCGCAGTGACCATGCATCCAATTACCTAGTGTTAAAAGGTGTGCTGGGCAAGGATAAAGGCAAGCTATTAGATACGGTGCGCACCGCTATCAATAAGCCTGGAATGATTCCATTGCGACAGGAATGGCAGCGGGGTTTATAAGGATTTTCATGACTGATATTGAATGGGATTTTCCAAATCCTCACACGGTTGATATAACGGTTGTAGAAGACGATATTGACGGCCTAAATCACGCCAATAATACTGTCTATGTGAAATGGTGCGAAATGGCCGGTTGGGGGCATTCTTGTCATTTGGGCTTAGATATCGAGGCTTATCGTCAGTTGGATAGAGCAATGGCGATTCAAAAAGCCGAATACGAGTACATGCAAGCTGCTTTATTAGGCGATGAATTGCGAGTCGCCACCTGGCTAACGGAAAGTGATGGCAAGCTCAGTATGACACGTCGCTTTCAAATCGTGCGCTTAAGCGATGGCGCAACTATGCTGCGTGGCCAGTGGAAAGTGGTTTGTATTGAAATGAGCAGCGGTCGACCGCGTCGCATGCCGCCAGAGTTCAAGGATGGCTATGGTGCGGCATTGGTAAGCGAAGCAAGTTAATACAGGCAAAGCAATGAGTGACGACGAAGATTTTTTTCGCCAGAGCATGGCCGATGTTCAGCCTATTAAGCAGCCTAAGCGCGTAAATCTAAAGGCCGAGAACGCCAGCAATCCGGGTTTAGAGCATCGTAAAAAAGCAGCAGTAGAAGAAATGCCCAGCCACCAAGGTGATCCGCTTTCTGATGAATGTATCGAGCCGGTCGACCCGCTAGAGATTATTGGCTACCAGCGCCCAGGTGTGCAGCATGGGGTATATAAGAACCTACGCTTAGGTAAATACCAAATTGAGGCACGCTTAGATCTACACCACAAAACCGTAGAGCAGGCACGCCGCTCGGTCTATCAATTTATTAAAGATTGTATTGAGCATGATATCCGCTGCGCCTTGATTACCCACGGCAAAGGTGAAGGCCGAAAAGATTCGGGGTTAATTAAAAGTGCGGTGGCCCATTGGTTGCCCCAGATAGATGCCGTCTTAGCATTTCATTCCGCACAAAAGCACCACGGCGGGGCCGGTGCAACTTATGTTATGCTGAAGAAGAGTGATAAGAAGCGCCTGGAAAATATGGAGAGGTTTTCTAAGCGTTAGGTTTTTGCAGGGCAGCGTTTGCGGCTCTGCCTCTACACACGCTGGCTGAAACTTTATTCTTCTGGCAATGTTAACAAGGATTGTTTGTGTTTAATTTAAAGAAAAATAAAACTATCTCATTGGCAATATTCTTGTTGCTTGCCGCGATAGGTCTGTTCTTTATTGGTGGACATGAAAATACGACTGTTGATGATCTGGTCGCACCGCAATTAAGTCAAAAGCCCAATCTAAGCCCGCCCGATACCCAGAAAGTAGAAACGCCTGATGAGCCCAAGAAGGTGGAAAGGCAAAAATCAGACGCTAAGCAAGCAGAAATAGATTCTGCGCGCACTGGGCCCCCTCCCTTTGTATACACACCGGAGCACTGGAAAGCCCTGCAGGAAAAAGCGAATAATCAACAAAATTTGTTTAGCTCAGAGCTTTGGTCTGATGCTGAATTTGATTCCTATATTCAGCTGCTGGAGAAAGGGGATAGTTCGGCCATCGTTAATTTTCTACATATTTACGCCAATTGCCGTACCAAATTTAGGGAGATGATCCAGGAAAATTGCGCCAAGATGAATCGCTGGCGATTGGATAAAGAGTTCGAAGACCCTAACTTTAGCTTGTTTGATGAATTTGAAAAGCTGGTATTTGCTGGTGATGAGCTGGCGAGCTATTTATATTATAGGGTACTCGAAGATGCCATTGAGTCCGAAGATGTAAATATCCGAGCTTTCCCAGAAAAGTGGATTGCTAGGCGTGATCGCGTTAGGGCTCACCTTATGGAGCAGACAATTCAGGGCAGCCCTGGAGCTGGAATGAGTCTAATGTTTGATGCTCTATTTGGTATAAATGGACCGGTAGATTTGGTGCGGGCTGCGGCCATTGGGCGTTATTTGCATGAGCAAAGCCCTGAACTGTTGTTTGAATTTGAAAATATTACGGATGATTTTGTTCTAAGGCATGGTATAGATGCGGCAGAGGTAGAGGTGGTTTACCAATATCTATTCGGGCATCTTTAAATGCCAGTGATACGAATTGCCCTATAGTTGAAGTGTGTGCGAGGTCAACTTCAAAGCAAGCTAATATGGAAGGTTTATGCTTAGGAAATTAGCATTTGTTGCTACGATCATAATTGTTTCGTACTCCACTTATCATTATTTTGTAGATGGTACGCAGTCTGCTATTAATAAAGATGGTACGCATGACTCTAATGGCCGCTTAGCTAAAACCAACTCGCCTCAACAAAGTTCAATGCCCTCTGAGGCCGTTGAGGCTGTAGAACCATTCAATGCTTCAAACAATAGTTTTTCATCCAACTCTTCTATTACCCTTCAAGACAGTAATTACTTAATTAATAATCAACTAATACTACTGGCTCAAGCATATAAGCCAAATGCGGAAGTGATAGCCAGCGTGGAACGCTTTGAGACTATTCAGTTTGAGCTTTTGGAAGAGATTGATGAAATTATCACAATGAAAGAGGGTGATATTCCCCAAGACGGAGATCCCGATGAATACCCTGCCTATGCCGAAAATAAAGCCCACAAAAGTGATAGTGTTTATGACCTTTCTTTGTTTACGCAATTTATAGGTGAGTGTTTTAGGAGTGGGTTTAAGGATAAGCCCGCCTGTACAGGAACTTATGGTACAGACATTAATAGGCTATCCATTCGGACGCCAAGAGCAATCGATAAGCTAGACCAATTGGCTTTGCAGGGAGATCTGCAAGCGCAGTCTCTCTATCACGCTTCCTTGCTAAGTGCCGTTGACAGCTTTGATATGAATACCGCCAGGGATACCGAGTTGTGGTTGCAGCGCCGTCAAAGAATGATTGGCTATAGCTTAAAGTTCGCAAGAGCTGGGTCAGCGCTCGCGACCAAACAGCTAGCGGAGCTATATGATAGTAGTGATTATATTGAAGCCCAGCCTTTTTGGGCTGCAGTGTTCTATAGTCAGCTGTCGACTTTAGACAATAGTGGTAGCTTCGATCTTCGGCGTTTGATTTCGAATCACGACTTGGATGAAGGTGAAATAGAGCAAGCAAGAAATGACTTGTTTGAGGATGATAGCTAATAGGTCTTTATGAGAATGTTAAGAGGAAAGCTAAAAATTGCCTTGCTGTGCGCTTGTCTTATGGTTGGCGTACTCTTTCTTTGGGCGAAGACTGATGTCGATTCAGAGTCCGCTGCTCAGGATGTAAATGAGCTTGGTGCCGCAATTAGTAGCGAAAGCAAGTCGCAAAGTGGAGTTGAGTTAAATCAAGGTCCCCGCCCAAATGCCTTGACTCAACGAGTTACGAATAGCGACAGCTCTGCCGGCATAAGAATCCCTTCGAAACCAAGAATGTTGGAGTTGGCAGTTTCAGCTTCTCAAGACGATGTACAGCAATTGGTAATCGCTTGGCCTGAATTGAAGGAGCAAATGCAAGAGCTCAGGTCTGCATATGCTATCCGGGCTAATAAAGATGAAGACATAGCCATAGAGGCAGTCACTAATCTTTTAAAAGGTGTAGAGGATAACAATGCATTTGCTGTCGATAAACTTAGGAATATAATTTTTCGTTGTGAAGACGGCTATGCTGAAAAAATTGATTGTGAGCAAGTAAATCGTTGGGTTGCTAAACAAAAAGAAAGTAGAAGTCCTTCTCTATTCGAGAGGCTAGAAAAGCAGGCTGTAAATGGGGATGTATATGCCCAGTATTTATACACACCAAACTTGCAATTTGCAGTCGGAAGCCGCGAAGTTAACACAGCTCGAGACATACAGTTATGGATGGAGCGCCGGCAGCGTATGATTGAGTATTTGGTTAAGTTTGCTAAGGCGGGTGATGTTGGAATGCAGTTTTATCTGGCGGCCACTTTTGAGGGTAACTATTTAATTAAATCTAATCCATTTTGGTCGGCGGTCTTCTTCAAGCAAGTAAAGCTGCACTATGGGGAATATCACCCATATGAAAATTTGGTCGAACTTCACGAGCTAGATGAAGCCTTAATCGAAAAAGCCCGTCAGAGCTTTTTCGATAGCTGAAGTAGTTTTCTAGGATTTAGGCCAAAAGTGTCGGACACTGAGGGTTAAGATTAACGGTTTTGCCGCAGATATAGCTGGAAAATAGATGTCTAACTCGGGGCTGCATGCCCCTCACATTCATGCTCATGCTCTTCATCTAGGTGCTTCTCGCCACACTGCAAACAATACTGATTAAAGCTGATTTGCAATGTCTTACAGGATCCGCACTCACGTTTAATACACAAGCCACAATACACACAGTACTTATTATCCGGGCTGGCGAATTTGCGATCACATGACGGGCAAATACCTTTGTGAATTTTCTCGAATGAGTTTTCTAGGTTGCGCTCGTTATTTTGTAAGCTACTGCGACGGCTCTCTTCGTCACGCTGCTCCATCTCGCGTTTCTTTTCTAAATAATCCTGCAGTTTGTTAATTAAGAAACGCCCTACCAAGAAACAAGCCACGATTCCAACGATGGAGCGCACATAGCCGCCATAGTTAGGGAAGTAAGGGACTAATTCAATAAAGAAGGCGTACAGCGAAAAGTAGCCCCAACCGTAAACAAATGGCCAGTAACTGGAATTACGATAACGTTTGAATAGAAACACTGCAAGGGCTAGTAGGGGCAACACGAAGGCCAGGCGGATTAAAAATGCCTTTAGGGTATTACTGCGTTCATCTTCGCGCATCAATTGGCGGGCATCCGATTTTAGCTCTCGGATTTCTTTGCGTAGCTTTTCGCTATCTTGGCGCAATAACAGTAACTGTTTTTCCAGTTGATTTTCGCTTTGGGTCGCAGTACTAATCGCCACTCGTCCCTGCTCGATCTTTTTACGTATAGCTTCCACTTGTTGATTGCTTTGGCTGTCTTCTGTGACATAGCGCGAGGCCAGCATCTCTTTGTAGTTTTGTTGTTGTATGCCCAATACTTCTTTTAAGCCACTAAGCTCGGTTTGTACACTCTGGCGCTGAAAACCCAAGGTTTCCTGCTTTAGGCTATTGTCGTCCTGCTGCTGCTCAAGCTGCGAGAGCTGCGCCTTATCCAAATAATCTTCTAGTTGAATGTTGGTATGCCGACTTGGCAGGTTTTTAATAATGAGAGAGCCGCCTTGTAGTAGGAAGTAGGTGAATACTAAGGCGATGATATGGAGGAATATATTAACGACTTTACTAAGTTGGCGACTGGATTTCATGATAAGGCTCTAAAGCTTGGGTAGTGGTCGTGGATAGTTGTACTCATAGTAGAGACTTGAACTATAGGGTCAATAGTCCTGTGAAAAGTATCGTATATTGATACTTTGTGGCTTATTGCTGAGTGCTTTTGGAGTGTGGGCAAAACCCCGGGGTCAGACCCCGTTTTTAAAAAATAACTGGGCTCAATAACCGGCTATGTTTTCTTAGATGTGGGGTCTGACCCCTTCACTGATCTAGATAAAAAAAGGGCCCCTTCGAATAAATCTTAGGAGCCCTACGTACGGAAATCTGACTTACTGCTGAATTTTTTCTTTTTAAAACCGGGGTCAGACCCCGTTCTTAAAAAAATAACTGAGCTTAATTAGCTACTATGCTTTCTTAAGTATGGGGTCTGACCCCTTACTTGCGCAGAAATTTTACTTAAGATGCGTTTTACACATTCATCTCAGGAACATTATCCGGCACTACTAGCTTGCCACCGGTTTTGCTAACAATCTCTTCTACGCTCACGCCAGGGGCGCGCTCTTTTAGAATAAACTGGCCATCTTCAATTTCTAGGTAGGCAAGATCGGTAACTACTTTCTTAATGCAGCCGGCGCCAGTAAGTGGCAGGGTACATTCGTTAAGCAGCTTAGAGTTACCGTGCTTATCGGCGTGGGTCATGGTTACGATGATGTTGTCCGCGCCCGCTACCAAATCCATGGCGCCGCCCATGCCTTTAATCAGCTTGCCTGGAATCATCCAAGAAGCGATATTGCCTTGCACATCAACTTCAAAGGCACCCAGTACGGTAAGGTCTACGTGGCCGCCGCGAATCATGGCGAAAGATTCGGCCGAACTAAAAATAGAGGCGCCGGTAATGGTGGTGACGGTTTGTTTACCTGCATTAATCATATCGGCGTCTACTTCTTCCTCGGTAGGGAAGGGGCCCATGCCCAGCAAGCCGTTTTCAGATTGCAGCATTACTTCCATGCCTTCAGGTACATAGTTGGCCACCAAAGTTGGAATGCCGATACCTAGGTTTACGTAGAAGCCGTCTTGTAATTCTTGCGCTACGCGCATTGCCAGTTGTTCACGTGATAAAGCCATGATCAATCTCCTTATGCGCGTACGGTGCGTTGTTCGATACGTTTTTCGAAAGTGCCTTGAATCAGGCGATCCACATAAATACCTGGGGTATGAATCTGAGTTGGGTCTAGCTCGCCCGGCTCAACAATCTCTTCAACCTCTACAATGGTGATCTTGCCTGCGGTGGCTGCCATTGGGTTAAAGTTCTGAGCGGTGTGGCGGTAGATCACATTGCCGTAGGTATCGGCCTTCCAGCCTTTCACAATGGCAAAGTCACCGGTGATGGCTTCTTCCATAATGTACTTGCGGCCATCGAACTCACGCACTTCTTTACCATCACCCACTGGGGTGCCGTAACCGGTAGCGGTATAGAAAGCAGGAATACCCGCGCCGCCGGCACGCATTTTTTCAGCCAGAGTGCCCTGAGGCGTTAGCTCAACTTCTAGCTCACCCGCTAACAGCTGATCTTCAAATAGCTTGTTCTCACCAACATAAGAGGAGACCATTTTCTTAATTTGCTTGTCTTCCAGCAAAATACCTAGGCCAAAGCCATCTACACCACAGTTATTGGAAACAATGGTTAGCTCTTTGGTGCCCATCTTCTTGATTTGAGCAATACAGCCTTCTGGAATACCGCATAGGCCAAAGCCACCGGCAATTACCGTCATGCCATCTTCTAGGCCGGCCATGGCTTCTTCGTAGCTGCCGACAACCTTATTGAAACCGGACATCATCCACCTCTTTTTTGTTATGTCAGAGTCACGCTCATTAGCGTTTAGGTGGCCTAGCTTGGTGGAATTCGCTATATTTAGCAAATATAAAAAAATTCATAATTGATAAATATTTTAAATATATCGAATGTATCCAATAAACGGAGAATGGCGACTTTATGAGCCAGCGCCCCTCATTTACCCATAAGCAACTGCGAGCCTTTGTGGCGGTAGCAAAACATCGAAGCTTTGCTGAGGCCTGTGGTGAGTTGCACCTTTCTCAGCCAGCCTTAAGTATCACTATCCGCAATTTGGAAGAGCAGTTGGGTGGGCCCTTAATTAATCGCAGCACTCGCAGCGTATCGCTTACCCCAGAGGGCGAGGCCTTTTACCCAATCGCTCAGCGCATATTGCAAGATTGGGAAAGTGCTTTTGATGAAATGCATAACCGCTTTGCGCTGCGCCGTGGCCGCTTGGCCATGGCCTGTATGCCATCGCTGGCGGCGAGCGTATTTCCTGCGTTAATGGCGCGCTTTCACGAGCAGTACCCTGAGATCGATCTAAGCCTAGAAGACATTGTGATGGAGGATGTTCTTTCAGCCGTGCATTCCGGCCGAGTAGAGCTCGGTATCGCTTTTGAGCAAGAGATACCCGAAGACATAGAGCAGCAACAGCTCTTTAGCGATAGGGCTGTGGTAGCACTTCCCCCTAGCCATGCCCTGGCTCGGAAAAAACAACTCAACTGGCAAGATCTATCGCGCTACCCTTTTATTAGCCTAAACGCCCGCTCGGGTTTTAGGCGCAGTATCGATACCATCATGCAAGAGCAAAACGCCGTGCCTGAGCGTATCTATGAAGCTAATCAATTAACTACTGTAGGCCGAATGGCCGCCGAAGGTTTAGGCTTGTGCCTAGTGCCAGGTTTTTGTCAGTTGCAAATGGAGCAGATGGGCTTGTTGTGTAAACCGCTGGTGGGGCCGGTGTTTAAAAGGGCGGTAGTTATCCTGAGCAGGCGGCGGCACGGACTATCAGCTCCTGCTGGGGCTATGACTGAATTACTCATGTCTAATTTTGATTTTGCTGATTAAATTGTACAAATGTCCAATTCGGTAAAGAAGGGTTAAACACCACGCTGATTGACGGGGCTTGAATTAGACTGCAAGTCTATAAAAACTCTGGGCCGCCGAGCCTAGAATACTATAAGCCTTTAGGCAGGATTAGCTCATGATCGAATTTCAGCTCAATGGCGAGCCCGTGTCCGTGGATTTGCCAGCCGATACCCCTTTGTTATGGATTATTCGAGAACACTTTCAGCTCACTGGAAGTAAGTTTGGTTGCGGTATGGGCTTGTGTGGTGCTTGCACCATGCATGTGGACGGCGTTGCCAGTCGTAGCTGTATCTTGCCTATTGCCGCTGTAGCTGGAAAGGCGGTTACGACGATTGAAGGCCTCGGCTCAGATGAGAATTTGCATCCGGTGCAAGAAGCTTGGCTAGAGCACAATGTGCCCCAATGCGGCTACTGTCAGCCTGGGCAGATTATGTCGGCATCGGCCTTGCTGGCAAGCAATCCTAAACCTGATGATGCCACTATCGATGCGGCGATGAGTGGCAATATTTGCCGCTGTGGCACTTACCCTCGAATCAAAAAAGCCATTAAAAGTGTGGCAGCCGTGCAGCATTTTGATCCGGCGACAGTGTCTGAGCCTAAGGTGGCTGGAGGTGAATCATGAGTCGTTCTGTCAGTTCTTTACCACGTCGTTCATTTCTAAAATTATTGGGTGCTGGCGGCTTAATGCTAAGTATGCCGACCTTAGCCAGTGATATGCCTTTGCTGTACAGCCAAGGTGATGCCTTAATGAGCGATGGCCTGTTGCAAATAACTCCAAGTGGAGAAATTATCTTTTTGATGCCTCGCGCTGAAATGGGGCAGGGCACTAATACCGGCCTTACTATGCTGATCGCTGAAGAGCTGGATACCCCGCCAGAGATGATTACCGTATTGCATGCAGGTGTCGGGGAAGAGTACAAGAATCCATTGTTCGGTATGCAAATGACGGGCGGCAGCACCAGTATTATGGCGCACTTTGAGCCGCTTCGAAAAACCGCCGCGACTGCTCGTGAAATGATACTGCAGGCCGCCTCCGAGCAGCTCAATATGGATCCGGGTAGCTTAAGTATTCGTGATGGTAAATTATGGTTCGCCGAGAAGTCTTACGGTCTAGGTGATTTTGTTACGCGAGCTAGCCAATTACAGCCACCTGAAAATGTTGTGCTAAAAGCCAATGGCAATTTACGTTTTATTGGCAAAAAACAAAAACGTATTGATGCGCTAGCCAAGGTTACTGGCAAGGCCCGCTTTGGTATCGATGTGGGCAGCCCTAGTGGCGACACAGTCATTAATGCCTCTGATCAAAATATTCCTAATTTAAAACGCGCTGCCTTATTACGTTGTCCGGTTATTGGTGGCACGGTAAAAAGTGTGAATGCCGATGCAGTTAAAAATCTAGAAGGTGTACAGCAAGTTGTGCCCATTTTTAATGGCGTGGCCGTCGTTGCCGAACACTACTGGCAGGCCAAAAAAGCTCTGGCTGAATTACAGGTAGAGTGGGATTTGCCCGAGCTGGCAAAGCATAGCTCAGGTGATATTCGCAAAACCTTTGAAGCGGCCCTAAGTGAAGAAGGCCAAACCGCCTTTGAGCAAGGTGATAGCAAGGCCGCCATCGCCAGCGCCAATAAAAAACACAGCGCCGATTATCATGCGCCATATTTGGCCCACGCGACCATGGAGCCAATGAACTGTACCGTATGGTTACAAGATGATGTGGCTGATATTTGGGTGCCGACTCAAGGCCCTGATGCTAGCCAGTCGGTCGCTTCGGAATATTGTGATGTACCGCGCGATAATATTCGAGTTCACAGTACCTTTTTAGGAGGCGGTTTTGGTCGTCGTGTAAATCAGGATTATGTGGCTGAAGCTGTTGCTATCGCCCATGCCTCTGGATTGCCCATTCAGCTGATTTGGAGTCGTGAGGATGATATGCGCAACGACTTCTATCGCCCTGCGGCCTCGGCACGCATGAGTGCGGCGATTAATGATGCGGGTAAAATTGATGCTTGGGATGTCACCCGAGTAGGCCCGAATATTACCGGTTATACCATCGATGAAATGGCTGGCATGTTCTTACCAGAGTTCTTGCCCGGTGGCTTTGTCGATTGGATCAGTAAGCGTGGCCATGGCGTTTTTGAAAACTGGACGGTTGATCACAGCAGTATTGAGGGGCTATGGGAAGAATACAGCATTGCCAACAAAACCGTGCGGCAGGTTACGGTTGATCCTGGCTTGCGCTTAGGCTTTTGGCGTTCGGTGGGGCATTCTTTTAGTGGCTTTTTCAAAGAAGGTTTCTTCGATGAACTGGCGATTGTGGCAGAAGAAGATCCACTGGCTTATCGCCTGAACCACTGTGATGATATGCCAAGACTGGCTGCGGTATTGAAAAAAGCCGCGGAAATGTCCAATTGGCAAGACCGTGAAAAATTAGCAGCCAAAGGGCGCTTCCTCGGGATTGCTGGGGTTTTCAGTTTTAACTCCTATGTGGCCCAGGTTGCGGAAGTGTCTGTAGAAGCCGGTCAAATTAAAGTGCATAAAGTGTATTGTGCGGCTGATTGCGGGCGTGTGGTTAATCCCGATGGTGTCGCTGCGCAGTTAGAAGGCGGTATTATTTTTGGTTTATCAGCGGCACTCAGTGGCTCTATTACTTTGAAAGACGGTGCTGTTGAACAGAGTAATTTCCATGACTACCCTGTTGTGCGAATGAATGAAGCTCCGGAAATTGATCTGCATATCATGCCGAGTACTCAAGCGCCTACTGGTGCAGGTGAACCAGGTGTGCCGCCAATTGCCCCTGCCGTAGCAAATGCTGTATTCGCAGCGACGGGGCAGCGCCTGCGCGAACTGCCTTTACGTTTGGCTTAATTTTTACAGAGACTTATTGTGCAAGCAGAACACGAAGATATTTTACATAGCGCCTTACTTGCTGCGCAGGCGGGAAAATCTTTGTGTTTGATTTCCGTTATGGAGACCTTTGGCAGCTCGCCAAGGCCGGTAGGGTCACTGTTAGCTGTTGCGAAAAGTGGTGAGTTTTGGGGTTCAGTTTCTGGTGGCTGCATTGAAGAAGAGCTGCTAGAAAGCTTAAAACAAAACTGGCCAGAATCGGCTGAAGTTCGCCTATATGGCGAAAGCGAAGAAGAACGTGCGCGTTTGCAATTGCCCTGCGGTGGTTGCATGCGCTTATACGTGCAGCCGGTGACGGAAAGCTTATTAGCCGATGCCCTTCAGGCTTTAAAGCAACGCCAAACAGTAGCCTTAGTTAGCCAGCTCGATAGCGGGCAATGTGAAATACAAGATTGTGATATCTGGCAAGAGCACCAGTGGGATGGTGAGCGTTGGCTCAATGTTTTAGGTCCGCGTTGGCAGTTGTATATCGTTGGCGCTGGGCCCATTTCGCAATATTTAGTGCAGCTAGCCGAGCTGCTTAATATTCGCTGCGCAGTCATTGATCCGCGCCCTGAGTATGCCGAGCAGTGGCAAGAATCCTGGGCACCTATTTATCGCCAATATCCCGATGATGTATTGGCTGAATTGGGGGTGGATAGCCATAGCTTTATTGCCACAGTAAGTCATGACCCTAAAATCGATGATCTCGCCGTGATGTATGCACTGCGCTCAAAGGCAGCTTATATTGGTGCCATGGGCTCAGTAAGAACCAGCGCCAAGCGTCGCGAACGCCTGCAGGAGCACTTTGGTTTTAGCGACCGCGAGCTGAAAAAGCTAAAAGCCCCCATTGGTTTAGATATTCACAGCAAAACCCCAGCAGAAATTGCGGTATCAATTTTGGCCGATCTTATCGCCGTAAAAAATGCCTAGCTCCATATCCAATTTAAATGAGCGCTTGCAAGTTTGCTTTTTAGCCGCCGGCTTTTCCCGCCGTTTTGGTAGCGCCAAACTACTCGCCCCAATGCCCGATGGCCGCCAATTAATTGAGCACAGCTTGCAGCCATACCTAGAGCTGGGTTTATCTCCTACAGTTTTTTTAAGGGCGGATGATCAAGCGCTTTTAACACAGATAAAGCATCACCCTTTGCCGACTATTTTATTAGAAGATGTGAGCGAAGGCTTATCGGTTTCCGTTCGTGCTGCTGCTGAATACGCTCAAAGTAAAGAGCACTCATTTACGTTATTCGCATTGGCCGATATGCCATATCTTAGGGCTTCAGCTTTGGAAAACTTCTTGGACGCAATAGACTGGCAAGAAAATTCAATCTTCGCACCGTTTAGTCAAGAACAGGGCAGGCTAGGTAATCCAGCAATATTCCACCGTAATTACTTAACTGAGTTTAGTAAGCTGCACGGCGACCAAGGAGCAAGGCCGATACTAAAGACGCATTCAGATAACTTAAGAAAAATAGATAGCCTAGATATCGGCTTCTACAAAGACGTTGATACAAAAGAAGATCTAACAAGTGGCGGCCCAACGGGGTCAGAACCCTAAAGGTTCTGACCCCACTTCGAAGCCATTTTTTCAAAGTGTATTCTTAATAGCTTTTGTTTCTTTCAGGTTTTTATCCGAAACCGTGGAGCGGCATGACCAATTTCCTTGGAGGAAATTTGGGCTTGACCGCAGGTAGAGCGCCATGGATGGCGACGAATCCACGCCGCGAAGTCGAGCGCCCTAGGATGGTTTAAGCGTGTTTCGGATCAAAACCTGAAAGGAATAAAAGCGGATGGAAGCTAATGAGTTGTTTTAAAGCAACTACGCCGCATCCATCAGGCATTGATCTCAGTATTTACTATCAATGAGCATTAGCAACCTGCCCACCATCAAGCACAATCGTATGACCATTCACAAAAGCCGAAGCTCGCGAGCTTAAATAAATCGCCGTGCCCGCAGCATCCTCCGGAGTACCCACACGCCCCGCCGGAACCGAAGCTGCCGCCGCTTGCGCATCGTGATCCAAAATAAAGGCCGTCATCTTGCTTGGGAAAAAACCAGGCGCAATACCGTTAACCAACACATTATCTTTAATCAAACGTGCCGCCATATGAGTGGTTAAATGAATCACTGCCGCCTTACTGGCCGAGTAAGAATAATTTTCCATGTTAGGGTTGGTTAAACCATTAATGGAAGCAATATTAATAATACGGCTACGGTCTTCAGCACTGGCACCCGTTCTCAAAAGAGGCAGCAACTTCTGACTCAAAAAGAAAATAGATTTAGTATTTAAATCCATCACTCGATCCCAGCCTTGCTCAGTAAACTCATCGATAGGCTGTCCCCAAGTCGCACCAGCGTTGTTAACCAATATATCAACTTGCGATTCACGGGCCTGTACTTCAGCAACAAAACTTTCAATACCTTCCATTGTGCTCAGATCAGAGCTGATAGCAATACACTCGCCTTGCTTACTTAACTCGGCAGCAGTGGCTTCCAATTCAGCTTGCTTACGAGCCGTGATATAGGTTCGAGCGCCAGCGGCCACAAAGCCTTGGGCAATCATGGCGCCAATACCACGAGAGCCGCCGGTGACGATAGCGACCTTACCTTGTAAATCAAATAGTGCTTGCATGGTTAACTCCTTAAAGTGTTTTGCCCCATTGTAAGAGCCAAAAGTAATAGCGCAAAGGGTGAATACTGACAGGATGTCGCATATAGATTGTGTGCTGGTGCGCGCTCAAAATGTCTACTGGTGCAATGATTACGAAACTAAGCTCAGCTTTACCTGTGTATCCTGCAAACTGCCGATTCATTCACGTTTATCTGGCACGGATGGGCGTAGCATTGCCAGCCGTCATTGGGGGTAGATTCAAGTCTTTGGCGGTAATGGCCGACAACTAACAATAATGAATAATGCATAAAAGGATGATGCATACCATGATCAGTTCACAGCGCGTCAAAAGGGTTGAAGTAGAAGAGTACCAGGGGATATTGCCACATCTCGTAGTTGTCGCCTTAGGGCACTGCTGTCAGCAGCCTGATAGCGCCATCTTGCGTCTTGCAAGGCAGCAGCCCAATGCTGACGAAGGTATTTATGACTTTGAGTTCTGCATGGATCCACATCAATGTGAGTGCTCTGCTCATGATCAAAAGAAAAACCTTAACAGCTATCGCTTAATGCATCCGCAAACCGCTAGCTATACTTGGGTGGATTTCCCTAAGAATCTCAAGGCTGTCAGAGTAAGTTCGGCTAACAATACATTGTTGGAATACCTTCCTCAGGCTGAAATTGCCCAAGCGATCTAAGTGTATCGGGGCGGCCCGCTAGCCTTTGTAGTTGAATTCGCCTCCAGCCCTCACTATCCTGAACGATTCCGAAAACTATGATGTGGCGTCGTTATGGATAAGCCTCAATTAGAAAAACTGTTATTAGATTCTTTATCAGATAGCCGACTGGATAATCAGGAAAAGCGAGAGCTGCGAGATTTTGTACAGGCCTTGAGTGGGCCAGAGAGAAACTTTGTGCGCAATCGAGCTTTTGATCTGGCCAAAGATGCCATGTCGAAAGACGATGGTAATCCAGCCGCTATTCTTGAATGGCTGCAAAAAGTGGTCAAAGTTTGTAAGCAAGATAGTGGCTTCTATAAGGCCGACCAAGCTTACTTTAGCCCTGGCAATACCTGTCGCCAAGCGATCATTCAGCAGATCAACAGTGCCCGTGAGCAGATCGATATCTGCGTGTTCACGATTTCAGATGACAAAATTAGCGAAGCTATCCTAGCGGCGCATCGCAAAGGTATCGATGTTCGAATTATCAGCGATAATGATAAATCCCACGATATGGGCAGCGATATAGATCGCTTAGAGGCTGCAGGCGTCGAGCTCAGACTAGACGACAGTCCTTACCATATGCACCATAAATTCGCCTTATTCGACCGTCGCTTGCTAATCAATGGCAGCTTTAACTGGACCCGCAGTGCGACCACCAAGAACCAAGAGAACATTGTGCTAACTTACGAACGCGATTTATTACGGCAGTTTTCTGCGCTCTTTGAAGAGCTGTGGCAGGCTTATAAATAATAGCCTGCCTTTTTCAACAGCCTGCTAGAGAGCATTTAGTTGGAATGCTGATCAACAAAATCAACAATAGTCTTAATAAAGCGCTCAGGTTCAAAATAAAAGGCGGCAACATGGGTGCCCCAGGCGCCATGGTCTTCATAAATCCAGTGATCGCTAGCCGGGTCGGCAAAGCTAACATAATTAATTTCCGGCCTTGCTTGGTGCAGGGTTTGGGCGTGTTCTAGGCGGGTTACTGGGTCGCCAACATCTTGCAGTAATAAAGTGGGTAGATTTTGCTTAAGGGCAATATCTAAAGCATTTGCGTGAAAATCGCGCTGCTGCAGGGTACTCCACACAACCATATCGGCCAACCAGTTGGGAATACCGGTGCTGGCTTGAGAGCCTAGCTCTAGGGCATCTTCGGTATGAAGCATCGGATCAAACAAAATTAAGCCGCGGCTGCGTTTATCGATATCAGCTAGGTGGATTACAGCAGCGCCACCCATCGATAATCCAAAGCTAAAAATCGGTAATTGTTCGGGGTTGCGTTGTTCAATCTGGTCGAGTGCGGCGATAAGATCGGGGCGTTCGGCAATGCCCATGCCCAGCTCGCCTAGCTCACTTCTTCCTGAGGTGCCATGGTTACGCATATCAATTGCCAGTAGGGAATAGCCCTCCGTAAGTAGCGCTTTATACATGGCTAGTGAGTTAGGAAAGCGTCCTTCTTTGCTACCATTGGCCCCGTGTACCATCAGTAAAATGGCTTTCGCATCGGTTGCGGGCATCCACCAAGCGTGCAGCTTGATATTCTCGTCTTTGGGCTCGAAGTATAAGTCTTCAAAAGCTAAGCCGATGTCGCCAGGATTTTGCTTGGGTACTTGGTTTTTGGCTTCTAGCATATAACTGGGCAATACCAAGCCGATCAAAATAGCGGCTATTGTGGCAAAAATGGCCAAGCCGACACCAAGCTTTTTCATATAAATTCCTTTGTCTCTATTATTGTTTGTTCATGCAGGTCAATGTATTGTAAAAATAAGCCCCTGTGGGCAATGCCCAGTTTAGGCATAATGACGCTATAAGATTGAAAGCGTTATAAAAGCCACAGCCAATACCAACAATGTTACAACAGTTAGGGCACCATTTTTAAGAGTTGCTCAGCGCCTGATAAGAGAAGAATTGTGAAATTTCAAGTTATTCCCGTTACCCCTTACCAGCAAAACTGCAGTTTACTGTGGTGTGAAAAAACCATGGAGGCTGTCATTGTTGATCCAGGTGGTGATCTTGACCGTATCAAGCAGGCCGTCCAGCAGTTGGGTGTAAAGCTCGTCAAGATTATCAATACCCATGCGCACTTGGATCATGTGGGCGGAGTGGCAGCTTTGGCCGAAGATTTGTCGCTGCCAATCGAAGGGCCGCATTTAGAAGATGATTTTTGGATTCAATCTCTTCCTAATCAGGCGCAAATGATGGGCTTTCCAGAAGCCAATACATTTGTCCCGAATCGTTGGTTGCAGCAAGGCGATGAAATTCAATTTGGCGAAGAATCGCTCGAGGTTCGTCACTGTCCTGGCCATACTCCTGGGCACGTTATCTTCTTTCATCGTGCTTCAAAGTTAGCCATTGTTGGTGATGTACTGTTTCAGGGCTCTATTGGTCGCACAGACTTTCCTCGTGGCGATTTTGATACCTTAGTGAAATCGATTCGTGAACAACTATGGACCTTGGGTGACGATGTCAGTTTTATTCCGGGGCACGGTCCTATGTCCACCTTTGGGCAGGAGCGCAAAACGAACCCTTTTGTTTCCGATAAAAACTTTGGTTAGCAAGAAGAGGCTAAGCAAAAAAGTAAATGCAGCAGTAGCAAAGAAGTAGAGAAAGATATGACAGAGAGAATTTGGTTTTCAGAGCCTGATATAGCAGAGTTTTCTAAAGGGCATAAAGGTACCGCCGTTGAGGCAATGGGTATAGAGATTACTGAAATTGGTGACGATTATATTCGTGGCACAATGCCAGCTGATCATCGTACTTTTCAGCCTTTTGGTTTGATTCATGGCGGCGCTAATGTTGTGTTGGCTGAAACTTTGGGCAGTATTGGTGCTAATTTGGTGATTGATCCAAGTCGTGAGTTTAGCGTTGGCCAAGAGGTCAATGCCAACCATGTGCGCGGCGTGCGAGAAGGCTCAGTGACGGGTACGGCAAAGCTTGCTCACAAAGGAAGAAGCTCCCAGGTGTGGGAGATACACATTGTTGACGATCAGGGGCGGCTGAGCTGCATCTCGCGCTTAACGATGGCAGTTGTTCCCCACAAAAAATAGTACTGCATTGCAAATGGCGGTGTAAGCTAAGCGCCTTATGGTAAGGCGCTAATCGTTTTTGCGTAAAACGGATTCCATCGCTTGGCGAAGTGGCGAGGGTATTTCTACCGCATCGCGAGTCTCTCGATTGATCCATACATGGGTGAAATGCCCTTGAGCTGCAGCTTCATTATCCCCCTCAGAAAATAAGCCTGCTGCATATTGCACTGAGCTGCGTCCAATCTTATTGACGCGCACGCCGATATCAATATTTTGATGTTTCGGCCATCCCAGCTCCTTAAAATAATCGCAGCCAGAATTAACAATGAGCCCAATAATAGGATCGTTTGCCATATCTAAACCACCTTCTTGGTGCAAAAATAGATTGACGGCATTGTCGATAAACTGGCTATGGACATTGTTGTTCAGGTGGCCATAAATGTCATTATCCTGAAATTTAGTACTCATTTGGGTGAACCAATAATAATCACTACGGCTATCGGCTGATGGTTTCATAGTCTGGTCTTTATCGTTCTGTTTAAGCTGAGTAATCTTTAATACTGCGCAGTAGCTTTGATACGGCCGAACGTTCTGCTTCATTTAATTCAGGGCGCCAAATCTCAAAGATAAGCACAACTCTTTCCGAGTCCGAATTGTTCCAAGCTTCGTGCTCCATCGAATCATCAAAGATTATTACCTGGCCCTCTTGCCATGGGCGTGCTTCGTTTCCACAGCGCAATGCCCCACAGTTTTCCGGAATAATAAGCGGTAAGTGGCAAATCAATCGAGTATTTAAAAATCCACAATGCGGTTCAATTCGGGTGTTGGGGCGTAAGCGGGAGAAAAGCACATTGGGAGAACTGTCTGGAATCTTGGCAAAGGGAATCTTTTCCAGTGCTGCAATTGTATTGGGGAAGTGAACCTCAGCGCTATTCTGACGTTCGCCACTTTTCCAAAGATAAAAAGCCCCCCAGTCATCATTGTCCCAGTTTTTACTGTCGCTAAGCGTTGGAACATCTTCACTGCTTTGCAAATAGGGTTCGAAACTTACCCCTTTTTCTAGGGCTGCTTTTAGCTCTTGTTTGATAATGGCTGTTTGTGCCTCTAGCTCTGGTACCCAGTCAAACTGCTCGGTATCAAAAAATTGTATATGGGGAAGCTGAGGAAAAAAGAATTTCGACGGTTGTTGTGGGTAAAACTGCTTTTTTCCCATGCTAATGTCTAAAGCTTCCTGAAAGCGTGCTCCGGTTTCTTCGGCATCGAGCCCAAGCTCATCCATCTGTGCTTGTAAATAATCCAACTGTTCGGCGGCAACACTGTCGTGGTTTGCTTGAGCTCTGGCAACTTGGGCCTGTAGGTCCGGTGCAAGATTGTTGCTTTGCTGGGCTTGAAAAAGAAAGCCCTGGTAAAATTCAGCAGCGGCGTTTTTATCGCCCTGGTGCCATAAATGATCGGCCTTGAAAAGTAAGGCTTGAGGATTTTGTGGCTGAATCTGCAGGGCAGTGTTTACCGCCTCCAGTGCGCCTTGCGGATCTTGCGCGTTACCGCAGGCAAAGGCTAGGCCGAGCCAGATACCGGCATTCGATTGAGCCTGTGGTGCTTTTAATACCGTTTGGAAAAGCTCTTTGGCCTGGGCGGCTTGCCCATTGCGCAGTGCTAAGGAAGCTTGGTTTAGTTGTTCTTGAATGGCTTGCATGGCTTCTATTCTGTGGCAATCAGTAAACGCTTAAGAGTAGAGCCTTGGGCAAAGCGGCACAAGCTTTTTGAGCTTGTGCCGCTCGTGCTTGTCAGTGTTGTTAGTGCGGCTTTAACTCAATGCGAGCGCTAACACTGGTAATCATCACATCGGCGGAGCCACCATTTAGACTCATTTCTAAAGAGCTGCCTGGGCCATACTTAGGGCGCTTGGCCTCGTGATCAGATAGCTTGTTTTTAATACGGCCGCCAGCATGGTTCTGCAGACTAAAGTCCGCCGAAACCTTGGGGTCTAGGCTGAGCGTAATATTCCCACTTACCGAATCGATTCGAATATCGCCATTATCGGCCAGGCGATTTACATTGATGTCCGCTGAAGCATTGGCGACTTGAATGCTGAGCTCTTGTAATTGATCGGCCATTACGGCCAATTCGATATCTGAATTTACCGATTGCAGCTCGATGTATTCGGCTTCAGTGGTGCTATGAATAGGGCCGTTGACAGTTTGGAACTCTAACTGCCCTCTAGAATTTCGATCTTCGATGCCGCCATTGATACTCTGAATTTCAATCTGGCCCTTCAGGTTTTCGGTGCGAATAGTTCCATTAATGGTTTCTAGCTGAACTTCCGAGCTTAATGAACTGGCGGTAATGTTTCCGTTTACGGTTTCAATACTGCTACCGCCATGGACACCGCTGACTTCAAAATTGACCAATACACCCTCACTAAACAATTTGCTGTTTTTGGGGATATGGAAGGTTAGATCGGAGCCCTTAGAGCGATCGCGATAATTGCCTCTTGGCATATCAACTTCAAAGATAATCCGGTTGCCATGGCGCTTGAATTCATAGCCATCGGCTTCATCATCAAGTTCGCCACTGACTTTTACCTGCTCCTTATCCCAACCAATAATTCTAACGTCGCCGCGCAAATTATCGATCAGTACGCGGCCATTCGAAGCCGCATCTAGTGTTTGATCTATGGTTTGGCCAGCAAAACTTGCGCTGGAAAGCAATGCCAGGCCTAGAGTTAACATTGTCTTGTTCATTTTGTTCACCTTAAATTTGCTGCCACTTTGGTGTGTGAACCTTATTAATAAGGTCTAATTGCTGCTGGTATACATTGCCTAACATATGAATTAAAACTGCATTGTCAGGGTCATCTTCCAGAGCGTTTCTTAGGCTCTTGGCGGCCTCCTCCAAGTCATTAAGCTGTTGCTGCCAGTTGCTGACTATGGCCTCTTGACCTTGATATCTCACTAACATCTGCTGCTTTTCTTGTTCGTAGGTATTAACCAGTGCGGCAATACCGCTGTCTATTGTCGGCTCTTGGCTAGGAAGCAGGTCTGGGCCTTTTATTAACAATACTGCGGCCAATACTGAGGCAGCGCTGCTGAATGCAATCTTACTGTTAATGGATAAACCTTTCGGGCTCTTTTGCTGCTCTTGGTTAATGGCCTTTTCGATGCCTGGCCAGAGATCGCGCTTGGGGCTTATCTCTTCGGGGCATTGGCGCTCATCGGCCAAAAGCTCATCTAAACTTTTACTATGCTTCATGGTTCAACCACTCCTGCAATAAATTGCGTGCGCGATGGTATTGGGCGCGGCTAGCGCCTGATGAAATACCGAGCATCTCGGCAATTTCAACATGGCGATACCCTTCCACTCCGTGCAGGGTAAAAACAATTCTCGCTCGCTCTGGTAGCCTGCAAAGTAATTTGTCCAGGCTAGAAAGCTCGATACTGTCTTGCTCCAGGCTTGCGCTCTGGGGTTCTGGCACGGCCTCGTCTTCTTGGCTAAAGACCAGTTTTAGCCAAGATTTATGCTTACGCAGATAATCTAAAGTGGTCCGGCTTGCCAGAGTGTGTAACCAAGTGCTAAATCGACTTTGCTTGTTAAAGCTGTCGAGCTTGCGCCAGGCTTTGATGAAAGCCTCTTGGGTACACTCTTCGGCAGATTCCGAGTTGGCGGTCATGCGCAGGCACAGGGCGTAAACCCGTCTATAGTGCCTTTCGTACAATTGCTTAAATGCCTGACTATCGCCATCGGCGGCCAGATCCACCAAGGAGCTATCTGGGTCTTCGCCAGCGTAGGCTTGTACAACAGCCGACATATGCTCTCCTCGTGAATATGATCGTTGGTTTGTAAATTATGACGTGAGTCGGTCCAAAAACGTTTGTTTGGATTGTATTTTTTAACGATTTCTTGGTTGAGCTCAATAAATGCGCCATAACCCGCGCTCAGCTTATGGTATAGTGCGGCCCAATTTTGCACAGTTTAAAGGTAGTGGATTTACCCATGTCCCAAGCGTTTCCCGAGTTAAAGAATGATCGCTTTTTGCGCGCTCTATTACGTCAGCCTGTAGATCTTACCCCAGTATGGATGATGCGCCAGGCTGGGCGCTACCTGCCGGAGTATAGGGCTACTAGGGCCCAGGCTGGTGATTTCTTGTCGCTTTGTAAAAACACCGAGTTGGCTTGTGAGGTTACCTTGCAGCCACTTCGTCGCTATCAGCTTGATGCTTCTATTCTGTTTTCAGATATCTTAACTGTGCCAGATGCGATGGGCCTAGGCCTTTACTTTGAAGCGGGTGAGGGGCCTAAGTTTAAAAAGCCGCTACGCAGCGCTGCCGATATTGAGAATCTGCCGGTGGTGAATACGGCCCAAGATCTAAGTTATGTGACCGATGCGGTCTCTATGATCCGCCGTGAGCTTAATGGCATGGTGCCATTAATTGGCTTTACAGGCAGCCCTTGGACCTTGGCGACCTATATGATTGAAGGTGGCTCCAGTAAGGATTATCGCCGCACCAAGGCGATGATGTATGACCAGCCTGAATTGTTTCAGATTTTGTTGGACAAGCTGGTCGACTCGATTATCGACTACCTGAATTCGCAGATTAAGGCAGGCGCTCAAGCGGTGCAGATCTTTGACTCATGGGGTGGCGCACTGGCCCATGATGCTTATTTAACCTACTCATTGCGGCCCATGAAGCGCATTATCGATGGCTTGATTAAAGAGCATGATGGCCGTCAAGTACCGGTGATTTTGTTCACTAAAGGTGGCGGCCAGTGGCTTGAGCCTATGGCGGATAGTGGTGCCCAGGCTTTGGGGCTGGATTGGACAACCAATATCGCTGATGCCCGTGCGCGGGTGGGGAGTCAGGTGGCTTTGCAAGGCAATATGGACCCGAGCATTCTCTATGCCTCGCCTGAACGAATCCGACAAGAGGTGGGTACCATCCTTAAGGCCTTTGGCAAGGGTGAAGGGCATATCTTTAATTTGGGGCATGGAATTACCCCAGAAGTCGACCCAGATCACGCTGGAGCCTTTATTTCAGCCGTTCACGAGCTGTCTGCAGACTATCACTAATTGGTTGATTAGACTAAAATACCATCAGGGTAATTGTTTTTAGCTCAGCGATAATCTGGGCTTATAGCGACACGCATTGGTTATTTGATCCCAAGCGGCTTCAAGGAGAGGACATTGGGCTTAAAGCAGGCAAAGGTAGGCGTTAACGATTTGGTGCTGGGTATGTTTGTATCCGGTCTAGATCGCCCGTGGACGCAAACCCCTTTCCCGCTCCAAGGCTTTTACCTTCGTGACCTAGAAGAGATCAACCAGCTTAAACGCTACTGTAAGCATGTCTATATTGATGTGCAAAAAGGTAAGGGGCCGGCTAACCGGCCCAATGCGCTTGCACCAATTCCCCGTAAAAAGTCAGAAGCTCCCGAAAGAAGTCCTAGTAATCAGCCGCTGGATGTAAAAGTGTCGCCTTTAAAGGTGCGTCACAATGTCTATAGCCATTACACCCCTTTGAAGAATGAAGTTGAAGCGGCGCGAGCCTTGAATCAACGAGTTGCCAAGGCAATTTCTGAAATTGACAAAGGCTTGGCAACAGTTGATACCCAGGCCTTGTCCAACACTCGTAAAGTGGCAGGGGAGATGGTCGACAGTGTGCTGCGCAACCCAGATGCTCTAAGTTGGTTAAATCGAGTTCGCGATGCCGATGAGCACAGCTATAGCCATTCTGTTCGAAGTGCAATTTGGGCCATTTTATTTGGTCGCTATATCGGCCTGTCGAAAAAAGATTTGGATGTCCTCGCCTTTGGTGTCTTGCTTAAAGACGTGGGCAAGGTCAAATTAGGCGCCGCCTTGCTGCGCAAAGAAAATCGAAGCGAAGAAGAGGAGCTAGAGTACGAAAAATTTGTACTTTATGGTGTCGAAATTCTTCGCCAAAGTCGACAAGTTGAGCCTCGAGCTATTGCGGTTGTTCACAGCCACTGTGAGCGCATTAATGGCAGCGGTTATCCGCAGCATTTAAAAGGCGACAAAATCCCGGTGTTAGGCCGCATTGCTGGCTTGGTTAGCTTTTACGATGAAATCAGCAACCCGCGCAATAGCAGCAAGGCATTGTCGCCTTCGCGCGCGGTGGCGCGATTGTATGAGTTACGTAATGTCGCTTTCCAAGAAGATTTAACGGTAGAGTTTATTCGCGCGATAGGCTTGTACCCTACCGGCACTTTGGTAGAGCTAAGTAATGGTGAAGTTGCCGTAGTGGTAGAGCAAAACTTTGAGCGTCGCCTTAAGCCTAAGGTAATGCTCGTGCTTGATAAGGATAAGCAGCCCCTTAAAAAGCAAGTTGTGCTTGATTTGGCTAAAAAAGATATTCGTTTGCAAAAGCAGATCGACAAAGGTAAAAAACGTTTACAGGATGTCGATCGAATTGAAATCTCTCACGATCTAGAACCCTCTAGCTACCCGGTGGATATCGCGAAGGTGAGAGATGACTATTTGTTCAGTACTCAACGCAAGGGCATTTTGGGGTTTATAAAACAATCCCTTATAGGTTAAGAAAAGCGGCGCCCAAATTACGCCACTTGATCACTGTGCTTCTCTTACGCTTCTGGGCTGATTTCAGAATTGGTCTGATTTATCTCTTGCCCCATCTCTTGGCCCATAACAGTTGGGCTGCCAGCGCTTAATTCTTCTTGCCAGTTCATTGTGTCTTTGGCAAATAAAACGATCGCTGTAGAGCCTAGTTTAAAGCGGCCCATCTCTTCACCTTTGTCGAGCGTGATGTCATCGATAATTTGGTCGTAATCATGGCGAACAATCTGCTTTAGCTGCGGCGTGATCTGGCCGGCCCATACGGTTTCAATACTGGCGACAATCATAGCGCCAACGAGTACCACCGCCATAGGCCCTATGTCGGTATCAAAAACACAAACTACTCGTTCATTTCGGGCAAATAAACGCGGTACATTTTCAGCGGTAGTTTCATTTACGGAAAATAAATCGCCCGGGACATGAATCATGCTGCGCAGCTTGCCGGCGCGGGGCATGTGAACACGGTGATAATCTTTAGGTGACAAATACACCGTGGCAAATTTTCCATCATTAAACTCAGCGGCCAAATCATTAGCTCCACCTAGCAATTCTAGAGTGCTATAGCTTTGCCCTTTAGCTTGAAAAATACGGCCGTGCTGAATGTCGCCGAGCTGACTGATCGCGCCATCGGCCGGGAAAACAATACTGTTTTCATTGTGGTCAATCGGGCGAGCGTCTTCTTTTAGGGCGCGCGTAAAAAAATCGTTAAAGCTTGCATAAGCGCAAGGGTCTTCTTCGGCAGCTTCGCTCATATCAATATCAAAGCGATCGACAAACCAGCGAGTGAAAGGATCTTTTAACCATTTGCGTTGGCTATTAGCGATCTTACCCATTAGGCGAGAAAGCAAATGCTGGGGCACCAAGTATTGAAAGGCGATAAATAACTTTTCCATGAATAATGTTCACCTATGAAATTTCTGTGTCACTAAGATTGCCCCACTCTGACCAAGAGCCTGGATAGGCTCTGACATCGTAGTCTAATGCCTTAGCGATTAAATACGTTAAGCCTGAGCGGTGGTGGGTTTGGCAATGGGTAATGATAGGGCGGCTGCCGTCGATACCCAGTGCTTTCAAATACTCACGCGCATCAGTACGAATTTTTAGATGTTTCTCTCTGTCCATAAAATCGAGCCAGTTGCCATTGATGGCGCCAGGAATGTGTCCGCCACGCTCGGCAAGCACCTTTTCAGCGCGAAATTCTTCGGGACTGCGGGCATCCCAAATATCGATACTGCCAGGGGCGCCCAATAAAAACTCAATTTCCTTACGGTCAACGCTCGGGGCTTCGCTAATGGTAAATGGGTAGCTAGCGGCTTGCTGCGCTACGGATTCACCAGTCTCAAGTGTGCCTGCAATAGCCTGCCAGGCAGTCAATCCGCCATTAAGGTAGCTGTAGTTGTGAAAGCCAATACAGTCGAGCAGCCAAATAAAACGTCCGGCCCAGCCGCCACCTTCATTGTCGTAGATCAGCAGGTGGCTGTCGGTTTGCAGGCCTAGTTTATCGACAATGCTTTGCAGTTGTTCTTGCTCAGGTAATAATCCCGGTGGCTTACCGCCGCGAGTCGTGGCCTTGGGGTCTATATGGACGGCACCAGGCAGGTGGCCTTTGAGATAACTTTCGCGATCACAAAGATCAACAATAATAAGTTGAGCGGAGGCCTCTTGGGTTTGGAAGTCCTCTGGCTCAACAATTAGGGGCAACAGTGTGGAAGCTCCTAGCATAGCAATTCCTTATTCTTCTCTAATGCGATTTTTGGGCGCGTAGGGGCTATTGTATGCCAAGCTAGAAGCTCGCGCTAACGCTATAGCAAAGCTTGATGATAGCGGCTTAGTTCTTAACTTTTAGTTGCTGCAATAGTGCTTGATGAAAACCGTGTCCTAGTTGTTTGAAGTACCTAAAATGCTCATCATCAAGATGCTCATCTTGTACCAGCATCAACAGGGCTGCGGGTTTGTTGGCGACGAAGATCGACATTAATGCGACCTCCTGCTTGGGGCTTAGCAGGATTTGAAGTCCCTGGGGGAGGCTGGGGTGCTGAGAGCTGAGGCGCACGGCAGCGGCCTTTTGCAGCAGCCGGAGGCAGATATTGTTGCTGCTCTGATTTGCTGTAAAAGCACTGGGACTGATGTCTTCGCCAAGGCCGTAATGGTGTCGGCTTTTGAATTCTCCGCGGCTATATACCCAGATTAAGCCGGCTTTACTAGTAAGGCCGCGCTTTAAACTTTGTAAAGTAAACTCTAATAGATGGTTGCTGCTTTTGAAGCTTTGTTTGTTAAGCAACCTTTTTAAGCTGCTTTTAAGAATGTCGCTGTTTATTTTTGTGGTGACTAATTGATTTTTTGAAAGCTCTTCTTGTGTTTCGTTTGTTTGTGCTTCTACAAATTTAGGCAGCCAGCGGCTGAGCTTCCACTGGCAGTGCTGCCAGCGCATTGGGTGGCACTCGATAGGCAAGCTTGGGTGCCATGGTATGCTCAGCATGCATTGGTTCAAAAGGCCGTGTATTTGTGGGCGGCTCAAACCGCTGATGCCACTTAGTAAGCGTAAATGTTTGGCAAAGCTTAATGGATTCCATAGTTGTTCAATTAGCCCGTGGCAAGTAATCAGGAGCATTTCAGGCTCGCTTGCTATGGCACTGGGACGGCCTTTGTTGCGTTGTTGATAGCTCTGCAGTGCTTGTCGAATTTGTAGCCGATTGTCTTTATCAAGATATTGCCAACTGCGATTGAGTTTATTCAAAATCGCGCAATACTGACTAAACTCAGTCATGATGTCGCTGTAATGGCAATCTAATAAGTTGTGCTGAGCTTGTCGCAGGCTTGTGCCATTGTGTTGTAAAAACTCTAGTTGAACTTGCATATGGGGCGTGTCGATGGAAATCCCCCATTCTGGCAATCTAAAAAGCAGGCTGCTCAACTCGAATTGTTTTGCGATGTCGCTGTTGTTGGCTATAGCAATGCGGCGGAAGAGCTCGCTGGCTAGATGACTGTTGATGAGGCTTCTGCTTAGCACCGCAAAATGTTGCTGCAAATCTTCTTGTTTAAGTTCTTCGCAGCTGCTGATGGTCGCTATAACTTGCGGGATACCAATCAAACTAATAAGTTGCTCAAGCTGTTCTGGCCATTTTGAGCGATCACTAATGAGTTGATTTGCGCGGCGGCTTAGTTGCCAACACAGCAAAGGGTCTTGTCGGCATAGGGTGGCGATAGAGGCGGCGGTTGCATTGGGCTTTTGGCATACATTCAGGGCGAGTTGGCGACTGCCTGGGAGTATTTTCCAGTTCAGTTCGCTGAGTTTTTTGGACCAGTAATGAAAACCCTCTGCCTGAGGCCGGATTACCAGCTTGGCTGCTGCAGACATGCATACCCCTTAATTATTCAACGCCAGACGCTTTGAAGTGGGTAGCTTGCTTCTATGTGGGCTACTCCTCAAAACTCCTTAGGATATGATAGTAGCTGTTCAGCCTTTGCGCTCGAATACTTCCTTCAGAAGCAGCTTTTTGTAAGGCGCAGCCAGGTTCTTTTTCATGTTGGCAATCCCTGAAGCGACATTGGCCGATAAATTCTTTTAGCTCCCTAAAGCCCGCCATCAGCTCGTGAACTTCTAGTGGCCAAAGGCCAAATTCGCGAATACCTGGGGAGTCGATCAAGTGTCCGCCGCCGGGGAAGTGCAGTAGTAGCGCGGTGGTGGTGGTGTGAGTGCCTTTTTGTCGCGCGGCCGACAAGGCGCCTGTGCGTAGCTCTAAACCAGGTATTAAGCTATTTATCAACGAGGATTTGCCTACTCCGGATTGGCCTACAAATACACTGGTGCCTTGTTTTAACAGTTCCGTCAGTTCATCCACGCCTTCCCCTGTAGCGGCGGATAATTGCAGAGTTTGGTAGCCTAGGTCTTGGTACAGCTCGGCAAGTTTTAATACTTTTTCTGATTCGGAACCGCCATCGAGCTGGTCGCTTTTATTGATCAATAGCAGTGGTTCAAAGCCAAGTAGCTCGGCGACAACTAAATAGCGATCGATAAGGTTACCAAAAGGTTCGGGATAGGGCGCCACAACAATCACAAGCCGATCAATGTTTGCTGCAATGGTTTTCATATTGCCATGGCTATCAGGGCGAGTCAGTACGCTGCGACGCTCTAATACGGCTTCAATCACGCCAATACTCTGCCCTTGACGCCATACTACTCGGTCACCGGTGACGATGGAGCCAAGGTTGGCGCGCAGGTGGCAGCGCTGGCTAATGGCTTCATCCTGATCCAAGCTTTCTACCTCAACTTGGGTGCCGTAATGAGCGATGACTAGGCCATTTTGTTCATCGCCAAGGCTGTCGGCTTCTAGGCTTTCTAGTTCCTTGTTGCGCTTTTTAGTGGCCCGTTCAGCCCTTTCGGCTTGGATCTTTTCAATACGCCAAGCTTGGCGGCGGCTGAGTTTGCGCTTCGACATACAATTTGAGTGCTAAAATTAAGTTAGAAAGATCGCCATGGTGCCAGTACAATGCTCTGGCAACAAGTCTTTCAGTCGCTGCGCTTAATAAAGAGGACACTCAATGCCAGTATCGGATACTCATTTAATTTGGATCGATCTCGAGATGACAGGTCTGATCCCAGAGAGTGATGTGATTATTGAAATCGCCACTATCGTGACCGATGCGGATTTGAATATTCTTGCCGAAGGCCCAGTGCAAGCGATTAAGCAGCCCAAGGGGCGCATGGAAAAGATGGACGCTTGGAACACTAAAACTCATGGCGCATCAGGTTTAACTGAGCGGGTATTGAGTAGTCAGGTAAATTTAGGGCAAGCTGAACAAGAAACTTTAGGCTTTTTACGCCAGTGGCTGCCACCCGCTGTATCGCCCATGTGCGGTAACTCAATTTGTCAGGATCGACGCTTTATGGCCCGCTATATGCCAGAGCTGGAAGCGTTTTTCCATTACCGAAATCTTGATGTCAGCACTATTAAGGAGTTAGCCAAGCGCTGGCGACCTAGTGCCTTAGAAGGTTTTAGCAAGCAAGGCTCCCACCTTGCCCTTGATGATATTCGCGAATCGATTGCTGAACTAAAGCATTATCGTGGACAGTTTATCGACCCTGAGTTCAGCTAAAAGCTAAACTGACTGGCGCTTTATTTTGCGCTTACGGCGACGTCCAGGCTGCTTTTGCTGAGCAATAGCCCAACTAAAGTGCTCGCTTAATACTGTATCAGCACTGACTAATCTTTCTTCTAAGGCTTTCACAATCAACCCATTACTTTCGGCATTGGCAAGACCAATGCTCAAGTTTCGTTGCCAGCGTTGATAGCCGATGCGGCGTAAAGGCGAGCCTGCTGTGCGTTGTAAAAACTCTTCTTCTGTCCAGCCGAATAATTCTAAAAGATCGCTGTCATGCAGGTTGTGGCGCGGCAAAAAGTCTTGTTCAGCGGTGTTGTGGGCATATTTATTCCAAGGGCAAATGGCTTGGCAGTCATCGCAGCCAAATACGCGATTACCCATCGGGTCGCGAAATTCCTCAGGTATCACGCCATCAAATTCAATTGTTAAATAGGATATGCAGCGCCTTGCATCTAAGACATAGGGCTCTGGAAAGGCGTCAGTAGGGCAGACTTGCAAGCAGGCCTTGCAGTCACCGCAATGATCTTCACTAAGTTCTTTGTTAATGGGTAAATCTAAGTTGGTGAATATTTCGCCAAGAAAAAACCAGCTGCCCACTTCTCTTTCGATCAGTAATGTATGCTTGCCTGTCCAGCCAAGTCCCGCTTTTTCAGCAAGCGGTCGCTCCATTACGGGGGCACTATCTACAAAAGCCCGAGCACCGTGTTCGTGCCCGATAAACTCTTCAATTTGTTTGGCCAGTAGACTTAAGCGCTTGCGTATTAATTTGTGGTAGTCACGTCCTAGGGCATAGCGAGAAACATAGGCCTTGTTAGAGTCTTTTAGTACTCGAATGGGTTCGGTCGAGGGCGGCAGATAGTTCATTCTTGCGCTGATCACCCGCTGGGTGCCAGGCAGCAACTCCTCAGGGCGACTGCGTTTATTGCCGTGCTCGCCCATCCACTGCATATCGCCTTGGTAACCCTTGTCCAGCCACTGTTTGAGTTTGCCTTCTTGCTCTTGCAGATCTATATCGCTGATGCCTACTTCCTGAAAACCCAGCTCTCGCCCCCAAATGGGGATCATTTGCGCGAGTTGCTTAAGTTTATCTGGCTTAGTCATAGAGTGTGCCTATCGCCTGCTGCTGTGGCTTGGGTATAATTCGATAACAACATTAGTGAGTCTTGGGCTAATAATGAATCCGCAGGCTCAATAGATAGAGAAAACCATGCAAAACCATACGCAAAGCTCCACTCTTCCTAGCGCATTATATACTGCCGAACAAGTAAAAGCCTTGGATCAAGAGGCGATTAATCGCCTTGCTGTGCCCGGTATAAAGTTAATGAAAAGAGCTGGCCGAGCCGCTTTTGAAAAATTATTAGAGCACTGGCCAGATCTCGATAGTCTGACGGTTTTTTGTGGCGCCGGAAACAATGCTGGAGATGGCTATGTGGTGGCGGCACTAGCGGCTCAAAAACGAATTGCTGTTGATATAGTACAGCTGGCCGATCCAGAAAAATTGCCAGCCGATGCCCATAAGGCTTATCAGTTTGCGCGACAGGAGGGTGTGATCATGGCGCCTTTCCAAGAGCATGGAGGTATTGCCGGAGAGGTAGTGGTCGATGCCTTGCTGGGTATTGGGAGTCGTGGCGCACCGCGCGGAGACTATGCCGCAGCTGTCGCCCAGATTAATGAAGCCAATAAACCTGTTGTTGCACTAGATATACCATCAGGCCTTTGTGCTGATACAGGTCATGCTGAAGCGGCGGTCAATGCTGACATCACTATCTGTTTTATTGCTTTAAAGCGTGGCCTGTTGACAGCTCGAGGCCCTAAACATTGCGGGCAGCTCTATTTTGATGGCCTGGGGGTGGCTGACGATTGCAACTCCCAAGTTGCTGAAGTGGAAAGAGTGAGTAGTGCTCAATTATTAGAGCGGCTCCCCCCCCGAGAGGCAGACGCCCATAAGGGGCGCTTTGGTCATGTTTTGGTAATCGGTGGCGACCATGGTTATGCGGGGGCAGCCTTGTTATCCGCAGAAACGGCAGCGCGCTGTGGCGCAGGTTTGGTTAGTGTTGCTACTCGAGCCGAGCATATTGCCGCAATTGTTAGCCGGCGTCCTGAGTTAATGGCGCAGGCGGTGGTATCAGGTCAGGAGCTTACGCCTTTGTTGGAAAAAGCCTCCGTCGTGGTTATCGGTCCAGGCTTGGGTCGCAGCCCTTGGTCTGAGCAACTTTTGCAGCAAGCTTCGGATTACTGCGCTGAACAAAATGTGCCGATGGTGATGGATGCGGATGCCTTGAATATGTTGGCTGAGGCTCGGGTTATCGAAGGCGCCAGAGATAACTGGGTGTTAACCCCACACCCAGGAGAGGCGGCCCGCTTATTGGCCTGCGAAATCAGCGATATTGAACAAGATCGCTTTGCCAGTGTTGCTAAGTTGCAGCAAAAATATGGTGGTGCAGTTCTGCTTAAGGGAGCAGGTAGTCTAATTTGCTGCCATCAAGCAGCGATTGGCCTGGCCAGTGTTGGTAACCCGGGTATGGCAAGTGCTGGCATGGGTGATGTCTTAAGTGGTGTTATTGCCGCTTTGATCGCACAAGGCATGTCCCCGGGGGATGCCTGTCGCTTGGCTGTGTGTTTGCATGGCGATGCGGGTGATTTGGCGGCTGAAGAGTTTGGCCAGCGGGGAATGCTTGCCGCGGATTTGATCCCCCACTTATCTGAGTTGTTAGCGGAAGTTTGATGGTGAGAATTTGATGGTGAGAATTTGATGGTGAGAATTTGATGGTGAGAGTTTGACGGTGAGAGTTTGATGGTGAAAATTGTTAGAGAGTTGGTAGATGAATCTGCCAGCCTTGAGTTGGCTGCTGAGTTTTCAAAGGCCTTGCAAGAGGAGTTGAATGCTGCAGATGAAGAGCTTTCGCTAAATTTTCCAGATGGTTTGGTAGTTTTTCTGTTGGGTGATTTAGGTGCCGGAAAAACGACCTTTAGTCGTGGTATTCTGCGTGGCTTTGGCCATCAAGGTGCCGTTAAAAGCCCCACCTATACGCTTGTTGAACCCTATGAGTTAGAAGTGCCCGTTTTTCACTTTGACCTGTATCGCTTGGCCGATCCAGAAGAGTTGGAATATATGGGAATACGAGATTACTTTGCTCCGGGCCACTTATGTTTGATTGAGTGGCCGAGTCGAGGTGAGGGCTTTTTACCAAATGCGGATATTGTGATTGAAATTAAGGTTCAGGGAAGGGGGAGAAGCATAGAGTTGCAGGCACAAAATCCCGCTAGTGAACGAATCCTGAAAAAGCTGGCCTAATAAAAAACGGCTTTCTAGTATGGTGTTAACAGCACATAAAAAAAGCGGCTATACTAGACTCATAAATTCACCTTTGAAGACCAACGACATAGCTTGGCTATTAAAGGTTATGCAACTGCCTAAGTAGCAGTGCGATATATAAAACAAAGAGCGTGTGCATCTGCGAGTATCTCGCAGTTGTGTTTGACCATAATCGGGGGAAGCAATGGGCTTTCGAGCAAGTAAAATTTTGCTGCCTAAATCCTTGGGTTTAGGGCTTCTCCTATTGTCTTTGTTACAGGCTTCTTTCCTGCAGGCTAAAGCTCAAATCGAGGGCGTGCGATTGTGGCGTGCGCCAGACCATACCCGGGTTGTATTCGACCTATCAGCTCCCTTAGAGCATAAACTGTTCAGCTTAGAGAACCCCCACCGGCTGGTTTTGGATATGGAATCGGCGGCGAATCAATTTGCACTTGCCGATATTGATCTTAGCAAAACACCTATTCGTCGAATCCGCAGTGGCGCCCGTGATAAACACGATTTACGTGTGGTACTGGATCTTAATGAAGCGGTTAAGCCGCGAAGTTTTTTATTGAAAAGCCACGGCGATAAACCTGATCGCTTGGTGCTGGATCTATTTGATAAAAACCTGCGCACTGAAAAAAAGTTGGAGCAGAGCCAGCCCAGTCAAAAGCGTGACATCATTATCGCGGTTGATGCAGGGCACGGTGGTGAAGATCCAGGAGCTATTGGGCCGGGCCGCCTACGCGAGAAAAGTGTGGTGATGGCTATCAGTAAGGAATTGGTACGCCAAATTAATCAGGTGAAAGGCTATAAAGGTAAGCTTGTCCGTACTGGTGATTACTATATTGGTTTACGTAAGCGTCGAAATATCGCTCGTGATATGCGCGCTGACCTTTTTATTTCTGTTCACGCTGATGCCTTTAAGCACCCTAGTGCAAGTGGAGCGTCGGTATTCGCGCTATCTAGACGTGGTGCAACTTCAGAGACTGCGCGCTTTCTCGCCCGTAAGGAAAATGAAGCCGATTTAATCGGCGGTGTTGGTGGTGTGAGCCTGGAAGATAAAGATGAGGTCTTGGCGGGCGTTTTAGTGGATCTATCGATGACGGCTAGCCTTAGTTCAAGCTTGCAGGTGGGTGACAAAGTTCTTCAGTCGATGGGTAAGATCGCCAAATTGCACAAGCGCCGTGTTGAGCAGGCGGGCTTTGCGGTTTTAAAATCTCCGGATGTACCCTCGATACTGGTCGAAACAGGCTTTATTTCAAACCCTAAAGAAGCTAAGAACTTGGGCAGTAGCCGTTATCGTAAGAAGATGGCAAGCCAGATATTCAAAGGGGTTAGAGCGTACTTCGATGATAAGCCTCCGATAGGTACATATCTGGCTTGGGTAAAAAACGGCAAACAAAATGGCCGCTCTAAAGAGTATATTATCGCCCGAGGAGATACGCTCTCTGGTATTGCTTTGGAATATAACACCTCGGTTGCGGCCATTAAAAAGGCCAACAAGCTAAGTAACTCTCGCATTCGAGTGGGGCAGCGCTTAAAAATCCCGACCTCTTAGCCGCCATTCTAGCTTTCACCTTTGATAGGCCGGTTCTTGCCCCTGGGGGTGATAAACTCGGCGAACCTCGTTAAACTTCCCGCCTCATCTGTACGGATTTATAGCCCATGTCGAAAATCAAACTACTCAGCCCCCGTCTTGCTAACCAGATTGCCGCTGGTGAGGTGGTCGAGCGACCCGCGTCTGTCATTAAAGAGCTGTTAGAAAATAGCCTTGACGCTGGCGCCACTCGAGTTGAAGTAGAGATTGAGGCCGGCGGTGTTAAGTTGATGCGTGTGCGGGATAATGGTGGCGGCTTGGCAAAAGAAGATTTGCCACTTGCGCTATCTCGCCATGCCACCAGTAAAATCTATGAGCTAGATGACCTCGAGGCCGTAGGTACTTTAGGTTTTCGTGGGGAAGCCTTGGCAAGTATCAGTTCGGTTTCGCGCTTGACCCTAACGAGTAATTCTGGGGATGCCGGGCAAGCTTGGCAGGCCAGTGCCGAAGGGCGAGACATGGTGGCGGAACTTAAGCCTGCTGCGCATCCACAGGGCACCACCGTTGAAGTGCGAGATTTGTTTTTCAATACTCCAGCCCGCCGAAAATTTTTGCGTACCGAAAAGACCGAGATGAATCGTATCGACGATGTCATTAAACGATTGGCGATGTCACGCTTCGATGTCAATTTTGTACTGCGCCACAATGGTAAAGCAATTCACAATCTTCCCGCGGCCAGCAACCAGCATGAAAAAGAGCGTCGCCTGGCACAGATCTGTGGCCCGGCGTTTATGGAAAACGCGGTGCACCTAGATATTGAACGCAGCGGCCTGCGGTTATGGGGCTGGGTAGCGCTACCCAGTTTCTCGCGCAGCCAAGCGGATATGCAACATTTTTATGTCAATGGCCGTGCAATTAGGGATAAATTGGTTACTCACGCTGTAAGGCAGGCTTATCAGGATGTTTTGTATCATGGGCGCCATCCGGCCTATGTTTTATACCTTGAGCTTGACCCGGCTACGGTAGATGTCAATGTACACCCTACCAAGCATGAAGTTCGCTTTCGCGATAATCGCAGGGTGCATGATTTTCTGTTTCGAAGCTTACATCGTGCCCTTGCTGAAGTTCGCCCAGATGATCAATTACCGAGTGCTGATGCCAATGTTTTGCAAGCCACCACAGCGCCTATTAGCGGCGTGGCGGCAGGGGAATTTAAACAGCAAGAAGCAATGGATTTTCGCGCCCAAAGCGCAGGCTTTAGTAGTGCGAATATGGCGCCAAATCAATCAGCTTTTGCACCATCTTCGGCGCCGTCTTATACCTCAGAGCGTCCTGCTGAGCACCAATTGCGTGAGCAAATGGCAAATTACGCCCAAGTTGTTGCGCCAAGTTCGCAGGGCAGTTCGTTAGAAAATATAGAAGCACAGGACGAACAAATTCCGCCATTGGGTTATGCGATTGCGCAATTAAAAGGCATTTACATTCTGGCTGAAAATGCCCAAGGCATGGTAGTCGTTGATATGCACGCCGCCCATGAAAGGGTGGTGTATGAGCGGATGAAAATTTCTTTTGCAGCCGAAGGCATTAAAGCTCAGCCGCTATTGGTGCCGCAAAGTTTAGCGGTGAGTCAAAAAGAAGCTGACTTTGCCGAGCAATTTAGCGATAACTTTAGCTCCTTGGGTTTTGTGATAGAGCGGGCAGGCCCAGAGACTTTATTGGTACGCCAGGTTCCCATGATGTTGCATAAGGCTGATGTGGAAACTCTGGTGCGAGATGTGCTCTCGGATTTAATAGAATATGGTGATAGCCGTCGCATCACCGAGCACGCCAATGAGATTATGGCGACCATGGCCTGCCATGGCTCGGTGCGAGCGAATCGCAAGCTTAGTATTGCAGAAATGAATGCCTTGTTAAGAGATATGGAGGCCACTGAGCGCAGCGGCCAGTGTAATCATGGTCGCCCAACTTGGTCGATGTTAAGTCTGGACGAAATGGACAAGCTCTTTATGCGGGGACAGTAAGGGAATCATTTTCCCTTTGTTGTCTCTGGGCATTTAATAATTCGATAAGCTCTTTTTGTGTCAGGGGTTTGGCGAATAGATATCCTTGGCCATAATCACAGCCGTTTTGATTTAGAAACTGATGCTGCTCTGGGTTTTCGATACCTTCTGCAACAACTTTCAATTGCAGTTTGTGAGCCATGGCGATAATCGCCGCCGTAATTTCCATATCGCTCTGACTGCTGGGAATGTCCATTACAAATGAGCGATCAACTTTAAGAATGTCTACTGGCAGTGACTTCAAATAGCTTAGCGAAGAGTAGCCGGTACCAAAATCATCAATCGATAAAGTAACTCCCAAGTCACGCAATTTTTGTAAAAGCTCAAAGCTCTCTTCCATATTGCCCATTACCATCGATTCAGTAATTTCTAGCTCTAGATGCTCAGTGGGAAGCCCGGTGGCTGCCAGCGTTTTTTCAACCGATCTAAAAAATCCTGGGTCGGTAAATTGTCGGGCAGAAATATTTACCGCTACCTTGATGGGGGGCAGGCCAGCTTGTAGCCAGCCGGCTACCAGGCGGCAGCTCTCTTTAAGAATCCATTCGCCTACGGGAACAATCAAGCCAGTTTCTTCGAGTGTATCGATGAACTGATCAGGGTATTGCATGCCCTTGCTTGGGTGGTTCCAGCGTATAAGGGTTTCCATACCGCATATCTCGCTGTTGTGGATATGCACCTGGGGCTGAAAATAAAGCACAAACTCTCGGTTAGCTAATGCGCTGCGCAACTCATTTTCAAGGGACAGTTGGCGTGCCGCTCGCAGGGTGAGCTCCTTGCTAAACGGGCAATACTTATTGCGACCCATCGCTTTGGCTTGATACATCGCTAGATCGGCGTTCTGCAAAAGCTCTTCAGTGCTAATGCCGTCATGGGGGGCTACAACGATTCCGATGCTAGCTGATATATTGATCTCAGTTCCAGAAATGTGAATCGGCATAATCAAGGTGCTGAGGATGTGTGACGCTAGCGAGTGGGTTTCACTGGGGTCTTTTACAGTGTCAATTAGAATGCAGAACTCATCGCCACCGAGACGGCCGACAACATCGGCGGCGCGAACACAGGATTTTAAACGGTTGGAAACAATTCCAAGGAGTTTGTCTCCGGCGCTGTGACCTAATGAGTCATTGATGCGTTTGAAATTATCTAGGTCTAGAAACAACAGGGCAAAGCCAGATTGATTGCGTTTGTAGCGCCGCTGACGGAGTTTGATTTCCTTTAAAAAACAGTAGCGATTCGCCAGCCCGGTTAGATTGTCAAACATGGCTAGGTTCTTTAACTCATCTGTACTTTCTTGCAACTGCATTTGCAGTTGGTCCAGCTGAGTGGATAGCTCGCCTTCGGCTTCCAAAAGCTGATCGACTTCATCGGCAAAGAAACGGCGCGGCTTTTGTTTTTTTAACAAGCTAGATGCCAGTTCGTATTCGCCTTTGATCAAAGTACGCATAATTTTAGTTTGACGGATCATGCGATTTAGCGGAGATAGCATCATTATGTAAAGTGCAATACAGCCAATCAATAGTGGCCCGATAATCTTACTGAGCGATTGTTGCTCAATATCCTTGACGGCCTGAACGGACTGGCTAATATCCGCTAGGATGACGAAGCTCAACCGCGCATCCATAAATTGCGGCATCGCAAAAATACTGATGTCGTAGGTACGGCTATCGGAAGATACGCTTTGACTGGTCCCTATACTGTCGGTGAAGCTTCTCTGGCGTGATAGTCGAATAATATGAGCTAGATTCTTTTGTTTTTGTGTTAGATGCAAAATAGATTGCGTCCACTCGGGGATGTCTGGGTTTTTGATATGTGGGCGTCGGCTGATGATGCCGATGTCGGTTTTGGTAACCCTTCGAAAATCATCCAGCATTTGACTGAGTTGAACATCGATTTGAATCAAAAGCGGGCCTTGGGGGCCAATCAATGGAACCAATATGGATTGTAGGCAGTGGCTTGCACAGCTTATTTTTGAGCCTGATTGGCTACCGTTTAGAGCTTGTTTGATCAAATTGTCAGGCATGCTGGGCGACTGCCCCCAGCTATTTAGTTTCATGCCTCTGTCAGAATACAGTGTAATGCCTTCAATCCCCCAGTCTGCCTGCAGATATAGCCAATAGCGAGCAATAACCTGCTCTAAATTTTGGCCTGGGTTGGATTTCATGGCTTCGGGAATGCCGCTGGCGACTTGTTTTAAATGTTTTTCAGATTGAGTTATTAGGCCATCAAGTAAGCTGATGTGTTGTTGATGAATTTCTGCACGCTCATTGGCGTTAGCTTTGCTTGCTCTTTGATCAATAAAGTAAAAGAAGACGCCACACAAAAATGCCAATAATAGACTAACGGCAAGAGTGGCTTTCCATCTTAGGCTGATAAACATTGTGTACTCTTGCTGGCGTTAGGCATTGGGCTGTCTTTATGGCTGTTGCTCAGCCATCCTTGAGGAATCCGATTGGGGGAGGCCTGACGACACGGTTCCCACTTAATTTCAATCCATTGTTTTTGCAAGGCGCTGCGACCATCATCGCGCAGCACTTCTAAGCATAGTCTAGTATTAGGATCATTTGCTGCATTATTGGCTGCTAAGCTTAATGTTAATACCTTTTTGCAGTGCATGACGTTAGAACTGCCGATTATCCCTAAATAACAGACTAATTTATGGGGCGCCGTTCAAAAATGGAAACCTTGTCATGCTTACTTAACGATTATCGGCAGATAAGCCCTAATTATTAAGTTCTATGCGGCGAGATTTTGCACTAAATAGCACGAAGGCGAGAGAATAATTTAATTCGCAGTTATACTGAATATATGACGTTTACTATATCTTTTGGAGATAGCACCCTGCCACAAGTAGTGTTTTTAATGGGGCCAACGGCCTCTGGCAAAACGGCCCTAGCCTTGGAAATCGCCAATCAATTGCCGGTAGAGATTATCAGTGTTGATTCCGCCTTGGTCTATCGCGGAATGGATATTGGTTCGGCTAAACCGAGTGCTGCTGAACTTGCACAAGTTCCTCACCATTTGATTGATATTCGGGACCCCGCCAGCCCTTATAGCGCTGCTGATTTTCGGGTAGATGCCGAAGCTTTGGTTGAGCAAATTATTGCTCGAGGTAAAACCCCTGTGTTAGTGGGCGGCACCATGCTTTATTTTAAAGCTTTGCTTGAAGGTATGGCAGACATGCCAGCGGCGGATCCAGCGATTAGAGCGGATATTGAACAGCTGGCCCAGCAGCAGGGTTGGCCAGCTGTACACGCTGAGCTGAAAAAAGTTGATCCAGTTGCGGCGGCGGCTATTCATCCGAACCATTCCCAGCGTTTAAGTCGTGCTTTAGAGGTGTACCGATCTTGTGGGCAGACCATCACGGAGCTTCGCAGGCAGCAGCAGGCAGGTGCCGGGGATAGCTTTCAAGACCGTTATCGTATATTGCAAATGGCCATAGCCCCCCACGACAGAGGCTTATTACATCGGCGAATAGAGCAGCGTTATCGCCAAATGATCGAATTAGGCCTCTTGGATGAGGTGCGCACTATGTATCGAAGGACGGACTTGCATGTTGCCTTGCCATCTGTACGAGCCGTGGGCTACCGGCAAATTTGGCAATATCTAGATGGAGAATTAACCCTAGATGAAGCCGTGGAGAAAGCCATTGTGGCTACCCGCCAATTGGCTAAAAGGCAATTGACCTGGTTAAGAGGCTGGCCTGAACTAAACTGGGTTTACATAGACAAAGAAGATGGGCAATTGTTGCCGAAAGATGAAATTATCGCCCAAGCAATGGGATTTATTGCCCGAAAGGACATATAATGTTTATGTCAGTTGTAAAAGGCCTCATTTGAGACCTTTATTACGCTTGTTTCTGCCTCTTTTGAGCCGTCCCCAGCGATTTTTGGCTTTGAAGAGTGTTTTTGCAGGAAGTTTTTTGCTTATTTTTAAGGAGAATAACAATGTCAAAGGGGCATAGCCTACAAGACCCTTACCTGAATGTGCTTCGTAAAGAGCGTATTCCGGTGTCCATCTACTTGGTAAACGGTATTAAGTTGCAAGGCCAGGTCGAATCTTTCGATCAGTTTGTGGTTTTGCTAAAAAACACCGTTAGCCAAATGGTTTATAAACATGCAATTTCTACGGTTGTTCCTTCTCGCCCAGTTCGTGTGCCTATGCTGAACCCAGCAGCAGGTGAAGGCGAAGAAGGTTAATCAAAGAGGGTAACCTTGTTTTTTGATCGACCCGATTCAGGTGAGCTGGCGGTTCTGGTTCACCTGGATCTCTCTCGCAGTGATGATTCAGACGACCCGCGCGAATTTGAAGAGCTTGTGCTTTCAGCCGGCGGAGATCCAGTTGCCTTTTTGACTGGCCAGCGTCAAAGTCCCACCTCAAATTTTTTCATTGGTAGTGGCAAGCTTGATGAGCTCAAGCAGCTAGTGCAGCTACACGGTGCCCAATTGGTTATTTTTAATCATGTATTGAGCCCCAGCCAGGAGCGTAATCTCGAGCAAGAGCTTGAGTGCCGAGTGCTAGATCGCACCGGATTGATTCTAGATATCTTTGCCCAGCGTGCCCGCACCCACGAAGGTAAGTTGCAAGTTGAGTTGGCGCAATTGCGTCATATGTCTACCCGCTTGATTCGAGGTTGGACTCACCTTGAGCGCCAAAAAGGTGGTATCGGCTTGCGTGGCCCGGGTGAAACGCAGCTTGAGTCAGACCGTCGTCTTTTACGTGGCCGTATAACGACCATCGAAAAGCGCTTGGAAAAGGTACGCAAGCAGCGTGACCAGGGGCGCCGCTCTCGCCAGCGCGCAGATTTACCCACCGTATCGTTGGTAGGCTACACCAATGCGGGTAAATCGACCCTGTTTAATATCATTACTGAGGCCGGTGTTTATGTGAAAGACCAGCTGTTTGCAACACTTGACCCTACCATGCGCCGTGTTGAGTTGGACGGTGTAGGTGCGGCGGTACTTGCAGATACGGTAGGTTTTGTTTCGCATTTGCCTCACAAGCTGGTAGAAGCATTTAGAGCAACGCTCGAAGAGGCGGCCAATGCGGATTTGCTGCTGCATGTTATCGATGCCGCAGCCGAAGAGCGCGATCGCAATATTGAAGCGGTGGTTGAGGTATTGGATGAAATCGGCGCCGGTGAGATTCCGTCGCTGAAAATCATGAATAAAATTGATTTGATGGGTTTGCCGGCTCGTATAGATCGCGACGATAGCGGTCTGCCGGTGGCCGTTTGGTTATCCGCTCATAGCGGTGAAGGTGTGGATTTACTACTGCAGGCCATTGCCGAGCGCGTGGGTCGCGACATGATCCATCAAACCTACAGCATGGCAGGCATTGATGTAGCGGCCAGCGGGCGTTTGCGTTCACGCTTTTATGCCAATAATGCGGTATTGGCAGAAGGCTATAATGACGAAGGCGTCATGCAGCTTGAGTTGCGGATGCCACGCAGTGATTTTTGCCGAATTTTAGCCGCAGAAAATTTAAAAGAAGCCGATGTTGAAATAGCGGTTAGTGCCACAGGCTAAGTTTTACTTTTTGTTTTTGCCCTAATTTAGCCTAGTGCTGCGCTATTAAGTTGCGTAAGTTTGCTTGTAAAATGGCGTATCAGCCTTATATTGATGAATAACAATTCACAGGTGCTTTGCCGCCTTTTGACTGGAGAGACTCTATGGCCTGGAATGAACCGGGTGGGAATAATAAAGACCCTTGGGGCGGTGGTAACCGCGGCGGTGGCAATAAAAATGATGGCCCACCGGATTTAGACGAAGTGTTTAAAAAGCTCCAAGATCGCCTCGATAGTGTCTTTGGCGGTAATGGCGGTGGTGGCTCTTCCAGTAAGGGAAGCGGCTTGCCATTTATGTTGATCTTTATTGTTCTGGGTGTGTTTTATATAGTTCAGAGCCTCTATCAGATTGATGAGCAGGAACGTGGCGTCGTTTTGTTTTTAGGCAAGTATGACCGCACTATGGGGCCGGGATTGAAGTTTGCTCCGGCTTTTATTGAGCAGGTTGTGATTGTAAATGTTACGAAACAACGTACTCATGCAGCTCAGTCTTCAATGCTGACGAAAGACGAAAATATCGTTCAGGTTGATTTGTCGGTGCAGTACAACATTGCCGACCCGGAGGCTTACACCCTGCGTGTAAGAAACCCGGACGGCACTTTGGTGCAGGCAACCGATTCCGCCTTGCGCCATGTTGTAGGTTCATCCCGCATGGATGATGTGCTAACGGTGGGTCGAGAAAAGATTGCCCAAGATGTGCAGATACGTCTGCAAGAGTATTTGGACAACTACCAAACAGGCATCTTGGTCAGCAAGGTAAACATGGAAGGCGTAGATCCACCACGTGAAGTGCAAGACGCCTTTGATGATGTGATCAAAGCTCGTGAGGACAAGACCCGTACTGAGAACGAAGCCCAAGCTTATGCTAATGGCATCATTCCTGAAGCACGTGGTAAGGCCCAACGTATGGTTGAAGAGGCCAATGCCTATCAAGCCGAAGTGGTTAGCCGTGCGAAGGGTGAGGCAGAGCGCTTTACCGATCTTTTGGTTGAGTACAAAAAAGCTCCAGAGGTAACCCGCGAGCGTATGTATCTAGATGCGATAGAGCAGGTAATGGCGCGTTCATCTAAGGTGATGATCGATGTGGAAGGTGGCAATAATATGCTGTACCTACCGCTGGATAAAATTGCTAAGCCAAGTGGAAGTAGCTACCCATCCAGTCAGGTGGTTTCACCAGATGTGGTGCGTGATATTAAGAACCGTGTGATCGACGAGTTGCGTCGTGATGCAGCGGCCAGTCGTCGTCGGGAGGCTCGCTAATGAGTACTAAAACCTTATTTGGCCTGCTGCTAATGGGCGTGGCCTTACTTATCGGCTCCAGCAGCTTGTTTATAATTAATGAAACTGAACGTGCGGTAATGCTGCGTTTCGGTGCTATCGAAAAAGCCGATATAGAGCCAGGCTTAGGTTTCAAAGTGCCTTTTATGAATAATGTTCGTCGCTTTGACGCACGGATACTGACGCTAGATTCACCTCCTGAGCGTATTTTTACCATTGAGAAAAAAGCCTTGATGGTAGACTCTTTTGCTAAGTGGCGCATTGCTGATGTTGGTACTTACTATCAAGCAACCTCAGGTGAGGAGCGCACTGCCGTACGTTTGCTTAGCCAGCGTGTAAACGAAGGCCTACGCAACCAGTTTGGTGGTCGTTCGCTACAAGAGGTAGTAAGTGGTGAGCGTGATGAGTTGATGGCTGATCTAACCCGCGATCTGAATGAGATTACTCAGAAGGAAATCGGTGTTGAGCTGGTCGATGTGCGTGTTAAGAAAATCGATCTACCTGATGATGTAAGTGGCTCGGTATATGACCGTATGACCTCAGAGCGTGAAAAGGAAGCCCGTGACTATCGTGCAAAAGGTCGTGAACAGGCTGAAGTTATCCGCGCTGATGCAGATCGCCAAAAAGCCGTACTTGAAGCCGAAGCTTATCGTGAATCTGAGTTGATTCGTGGTGATGGTGATGCGGAAGCCGCGTCTATTTATGCCGCTGCTTATAATCAAGATCCAGAGTTCTATTCATTTGTGCGTAGCTTGAATGCCTATAAGAACTCCTTTAAAGGTCGTGAAGACATGTTATTGGTGGATCCAAAGAGCGATTTCTTCCGCTATTTGAACAATTCCCAAGGCAAATCTTCCAAGTAAGCCTTAAATAGGCCATTGTCCATGATGAAATAGCCCAAGGGGCTATTTTCCATGGCAAAGAAAATGGTAAAATCAGAAAAACCGGGCCTAGGTCCGGTTTTTTTGTGTGCGGGCCAAAAATGGCCCTGAGAAGAGTAGGTTCGCAAGTGGTGATCTGGGCCTGTCCAGTTCTAAAGGCGTTAAGGGTGATCCCTAACGACGCTGCCACCATAGGCACCACCCGGTCGTACAAGGGCCCGGTGAATGATTCACACATTCGTAAATTCCTAGCTTTTATAAGTTGGGGCGGGATCGTGATAAGCGTCCCGATAAATGTACCTGAATTAATTAAACGTGAAGGATTATCACCATGAGCACTGGCCCGGCCAATGTCGACCGCTGGTTATTGCCCGATGGCGTGGAAGAGATGCTGCCCGCTGAGGCGGCCAAAATCGAAGCTTTACGCCGCCGTTTGATCGATACCTATCGCAGTTGGGGTTATGACCAAGTTATTCCCCCGCTGATTGAATACACAGATTCACTATTGATCGGCCTTGGGCATGATCTTGATCTGCTGACCTTTAAAATGACCGATCAGTTAAGTGGTCGGACCTTGGGCATTCGCGCGGATATTACTCCGCAAACAGCTCGTATGGACGCCCACAGTTTTCGTCGTCAGGGGCCAAATCGCCTCTGTTACGCTGGCCATGTTCTGCACACTAAACCAAAGGGGCCGCTGGCCACTCGCTCGCCGATTCAAGCAGGTGTTGAGCTATTTGGTGAGGCAGGTTTAGACGCCGATATTGAAGTGGTTTCCTTAATGTTGGAAACACTCAAATTAGCTGGAATTGAAAAAGCCAATATCGACTTAGGTCATGTTGGTATATATCGCGCTGTTGCCGAGGCTGCTGGTCTGGATGAGCAGGAGCAGCAAACCTTTTTTGACTTGCTGCAACACAAAGCAATCTCAGAACTGGAACAATGGCTAGAAGGATTATCGCTGTCCGCTGAGTATATTGATTTGCTACAGCAAATGCCTCGCCTTGCCGGAGATCAATCAGTGCTGGCCAAAGCTAGGCAGTGGTTCCAAGGTGTATCTGAAGATGCGCTTGCCGCATTGGATGAGCTAGAAGCCATTGCGCAAGTTATCGAACAGCGCTATCCAGATACCCAGATGTACTTCGATCTTTCTGAGGTGCGTGGTTATAACTATCACACAGGTTTGGTGTTTGCAGCTTATGCCGACGGCGTCGGTCAGGCGATTGCTAATGGTGGTCGCTATGATCACATCGGTGAGGTATTCGGTCGCGCAAGACCGGCGACAGGCTTTGCCGTTGATGTTACAAAGTTGGCGCAGTTGTTAGATGCGAAGCCGGCTGCAGTGAAGGGCATTTATGCCCCTGCCAGTGAAGACCCGACGCAGTGGCAGGCAATTCAAACATTGCGCAGCCAGGGTGAAAGAGTAGTTTGTGGTTTGGCCGATCAAGCGGCCATCCAGGAAGAGTTGGCCTGTGATCGCCAGCTAGAGTTAATTAATGGCGACTACCAAGTCGTTGAGTGGCGCTAAGCCAGCAAAGCTTTATACAGTTAAGAGCGTGAAAACATGGGCAAGAACGTAGTTATTTTAGGCACCCAGTGGGGCGATGAAGGTAAGGGTAAGATTGTTGATCTACTTACCGATCAAGTTTCCTTAGTGGCTCGCTTTCAGGGTGGCCACAACGCGGGCCACACTTTGGTTATTGAAGGTGAAAAAACCGTATTACACCTGATTCCATCGGGAATTTTGCGCGATGGCGTAACCTGCATGATCGGTAACGGTGTAGTGTTGGCTCCCGATGCTTTGCTAAAAGAAATGGCCGAGCTGGAAGCTAAAGGCGTGCCGGTACGCGAGCGTTTGCGCTTGTCACCATCTTGTCCTTTGATCCTGCCTTACCATGTCTCTTTGGATCAGGCTCGTGAAGCGGCTCGTGGCAGCAAAAAAATTGGTACTACAGGTCGTGGTATCGGCCCTGCCTATGAAGATAAAGTAGCGCGTCGAGGTTTGCGCTTGGGCGATTTAATGAACGCTGATCGTTTTGCGGCGAAGCTAAAAGAAGTGTTGGAATACCATAACTTCGCGATCGAGCATTACTACAAAGCTGAGCCACTTGATTACGACAAAGTTTTGGCCGATGCTTTGGCTTGGGGCGAGGAGTTACGTCCATTGGTCGCAGATGTAACTGATATGTTGCACAATGCTCGCGAAGCTGGCGAGAACATTTTGTTCGAAGGTGCTCAGGGTTCTTTATTGGATATCGATCACGGTACCTACCCATTTGTAACTTCTTCAAATACGACCGCTGGCGGTACCGCTACCGGTTCTGGTTTTGGTCCGCTGTATTTGGATTATGTTTTGGGTATCACTAAGGCCTACACCACCCGTGTGGGTTCTGGTCCTTTCCCTACCGAGCTGTCCTGTGAGGTTGGTAAGCACTTGGGTGTTGTTGGCCATGAGTTTGGTGCAACTACTGGCCGTGAGCGTCGCACAGGTTGGTTTGATGCGGTAGCGGTTAAACATGCTATTCGTATTAACTCTATCTCTGGTTTGTGTCTAACTAAGCTGGATGTTTTAGATGGCTTAGAGAAGGTTTGCATCTGTACGGGCTACCAGGATAAAGCGGGCAATGCTATTTCTGTACCTTTTGATGCGGAAGGTTGGGAAGAGGTGCAGCCAGTTTATGAAGAGATGCCAGGTTGGACTGATTCGACTGTTGGTGCTCAGTCGATTGATGCATTGCCGCAAGCGGCGCGTGATTATATTGCGCGTTTGGAAGAGCTTGTTGGTGCGCCGGTTGATATCGTTTCAACAGGTCCTGATCGTGTAGAAACCATTATTTTGCGCCAGCCATTTGCGTAATAATTAGTTTGTTCATGAAGTTCAAAACGCCTGGCCTATGCTGGGCGTTTTTGTTTCTGGGTTTTCTTTGATTAGAGTTTTGTACCGGCCTGACCGCTTTTAACTCCGATGGATATCGATCTGGAACGCGCTCAAGCCATCCGGGGCGCTCGGGTCGCGACGTCCGTGTCGCTTTACGGTTCCTGATCGATATCCATCGGAGTTAAAATCTACATTTCGTATTCGTTAAAGTCGGTCAGAAATCTGCTTTGTCCAAAGATCTTTTGTTGTAAAATAGCATTGATAGCAAAGGTGGGAAAAGCAACCAAAACCCTGAGGCTGGCATTAGAGTTACCCCTAGGCAATTAACCATCAAGAAGGCTATGGCGATCGTCTTGGGCACGGCTTGGCCATGCTTCTCAATGCTCAGCACCAATAGACCTATCACAAACAGCAAACATCCAAACAGTAAAAACCATGCGGCAAGGCTTTGCTCGATATTATTGATACCGTTTATAAAACCTTGCTGCCCAATTTCATGCAGCTCCTTAGTAAAACTGCTGATGCCAAAGAGTGTGTGTAGTAGCGCAACCACAATAATCCATATGCCCTTCCAGTTTTTCATATTAGCCCTTTATTGTTTTGTATTGACCTTAGCTTAAAGCCTTTGAGTTTATAATGGTATTTTATATACCGTAAGATAGCTCAAATTAGTGATATCGCGATTGTGTTAATCTTTCTTGAAGCGAGGCATACTGTCTGTGTAGTGAAAAAAGAAACTGAACTAAGAAGTAGCGAGCATTGCGATGTACAAAGCTGCCATTTTTCCTGTATTACTAGCTGCCATAACTCTGGCGGCATTTCCTATGCAATTAGCTGCGACTAATTTACATGCAAGTACCAGCTCTGTCCCGCCGTATGTCTACCAAAATGAAGGTGAGCTTTCCGGTTTAGCCATAGAAATCATTCGTGAACTAGAGCGCCGCCTAGATTTGCCCCCTATAGATATTCACATTCAGCCTTGGAAGCGTGCGCTGCGTGATGCTGAGGATGGGCGAAGTAATTTTGTATTTATGTCTGGGCCTGATAGCGAGCGTGAAGAGTGGGGCGATTATATGAGCACCCCTATCATTGTTGAACGCTATAAACTGTATCGTCTTAAAACAAAAGCAATTAGTTTGGCAAGTGATTATCAGCAAGCGAGCGCCTATCGTATCGGTACCGAGCGAGGCTGCCTTTATGGTCATGGCATTTTAAGAAAGGCCATTGATCAGAAATTTTTTAGCAATACCATCTCAAGTGATACCGAGGCCAATTTGAATATGCTGTTGTCTGCCAGGGTGGATGTAATTGCTGGGGATGAAAGAAGAGTGCTCTGGAATCTTAAAAAGATGGGTCTTGAGGGCAAAATTGTAGCGAATAGCTTTAGTGATAATGCTGAAGAGCTTGTCCTAGAATGGCCCACCTATATTGTCTTTTCGAAAAAACGCGATCAACAAGAATTGAAATCGCGTTTCGAAAAAGCATTACGAGAATTTAAGCAAAGCGAATCTTATTTGCAGCTGTTAAAGAAGTACCAAGTTAAGTAGTCGTTTTCATGTTAATCATGAAAACGAATGGTTTCTCCGTTGCTAGCGTGCACCAACACTTCTACGTCTTCAATTCTTTTAGCCAGTTGTAACTCGCCAAAGCCAGCATGATTGTACAATGTGCGGCTGTTTTTGTTGTTGGGGCGCCTGTGTTTGATGCGCATTTTTCGGCGTTGAGTAAACCAGTTAAGGGGCGACTTTGATCCATAAAATAAGCGGTTTAATCTATCCAGCCAGCTTAACAGTTTGCCTGGGAAGGCATTCTTAAAACCGCTTGCAGTAGCCTGTAGTATGCGAGGGCTATTTTTTCGAAAGCGTAGGGTGATGTCATAGGCGAAGGAGTAATGTACATCACCTGAAAGAATAATAAAATTTGGTGGAGTTTTGCCGTGCAGAAAGATATTCAACATGACATTGGCGGCGCCAGGGTGTGCCATCCAGTTTTCGGCATCCACTAAGAGTGGCTTCCCAAAGAAAGTAAATATTCGTTGAATGACTTCGATCAGTTTTACCCCAAATACCGGTGCAGGTGAGACCATAATGACCGAGTCTTCGCCAATCAGTTCTTGTTGTAGTTCGCTAAGGCTTTCCCAATCCATCAGGCCCGAAGGTTTTCCTGGGCTGCTCTCGGAGCGCCAGCGGTGAGTGCGAGTGTCCAATACGATGACTTTGGGTTTACTGTCTATACAGTAATGCCATTCTTGCCAATCTAAAACGGTGTCGATAAGTGATTCATGTTGCTCGATACCGACTGGGGTAAAGCAGTGGCGAGTATCTTCCCTTAAATCTTGGAGTTTTTCTGGACGGTTTCCCCAGGCCTGGCAAAGCCAGTAAGCGATCAGGGTGTTGCCAATAATACGTCGCGACAAGGGGTTGTTGTAAGCGGCTTCTTCCCAGCCTCGGGTTAGGTTCCAGTCGTCAGTGACATCATGGTCGTCAAAAATCATATAGCAAGGCAGGCTGGCGAGTACTCGCTGAACTTTGGGCAGCTCACGAACAAAACCGTCGAGTATTTGTTTTTCCTGGTCATAACGAGCTAAATACTCGGCCGGAATTTTTTCTCTGGCGCTTTGCCAGTTGATAAGGGGCCAGAGACTTGGAGACCAGCATAGCAAGTACATGGCAATACTCTCGGCCAATGTGATCAAGTGGTTATGGGCACCGGCCGAGGTAAATATTGGTTTGCGAGCCCCCCGGAAAAAGCTATCGGTAACCTCTTGATTGCTTTTGTCTTGGGGCAGTAGCTTTTCTCGTTGGTAGTAACAGTAGGGGTGATCAAGCAAAGCCGATTGGCTATTGGCCATCGCACCTTCCCAAGATTCAGTAAACAGGCCGAGTTGATCGATAAGCTGGTGAATTGCCGCAAGCATTGGGCCGGCCACATCGTCAGCGTAGATTTGATCGCCGCTCATCATAAGCAATGCTGGCCTTTCGTCGCTGCTTTTCATTTCGGCTAAACGATCATCCATGCTGGCAATGGCGTCGCGCTGTGGGTGATGGGGTTTGCGACAGGAGCCATGCCAGATGCGGTCGATCTCGCTCTTCAGGCGAAAGCGGGTGGCCTCATCGCTACTGTATTGTAGTGATGAATTGAATGCTTCGCCCAGAGCTGTCAGCTGATAAAAGTAATCCTGTTCAGTGCTCAATGCCACTTTGATACTAAGTAATTGGATAAAACAGTGTTCGCCAAGCTGAATGCGATCACAGCTGTGCTCATCAATATTGATGCTTTGCTTATCGCCTTGTTCACTTTTAATAATGAGCTGGCCAGTAAGCGGCTGGCTTGTAGCAATCCATAAAGTGAAATTTTCTTGGTTAATATGGCGCAGTATTGGGCCCGCCAGTACATCAGGCAGTGTGGCTGTGTCTTGCATTATTCTTTAGCTCTTCTGGGATAGCATCTGGTTTAAAATCTGACAGTCGTTAACAACTTGTGCTGCGTAGCTTTTTGCCGCCTCGACAATACTTTCTTCATGCCCTTGCAGTTTCGCTTGTACTGCCTGCTCAAATAATTTCGATCGTCGATCACCTCGGCAGTGGGCTAATGCTAAAGCTTTGCCGCAAGCAGAGGCGTAATCGCTAAAACCACCTTTGCAGGCCTTTTTACCTAGGGCGATATCTTGGGGGTCAAAACCTAGGCGAGCATGATGACGTGAGCGTATTAACCAATGGCCATCGCGCCATTCTGTTTCGTCGAGAACCATATCGGGCGAGCGTTGCATGCGGCGTTGGCACATTACCGTTAGGTGGGCAGGGTTCAGGCGATTATTGGGGCTTAGATTTGGGAAGTAAAATATTGGAGCGGCTTCACGCTGTTGTTTAACTTCTACCAGATGGCAGAGCTCTAGTTGGTCGGCATTGGCATCTTTGGGGCCAACCAAAAGATAGTAACGATCCATATTGACCGATCCCGTCCCGGCATTAAGACGTTTTACGATATCCAAGATAAAATCGTCCACAAAAGGAGATAAGTCATAATGAATACTATCGTATTCTTCGGGGCTTAATGTTTCAAAGCGATCCGGCCGCAGGGCAAAGTGTAGCGGCGAGGCCCCAAGATCTACAGACTTTGCTATTGCGCTTTTACGATAAAAATCATCTCCCTTGGCAGAGCGTCGCTTGGCTTTGTTAAAGCTCTTAAATAAAAAATGTTGTTCGTCGACTTTATCTAGACCGTCTTGATAAAGTTTGCTGTCTGAGCTGAGGCAGCTATTCACATAGCTGCGTACAAAAGCCAGTGCAGCAAGCTCGGCGCTTTCTTGGCTTACAAAGGCTTTGCCCTGTCCTTCTTCAGCTTCGATTCGACCCTCGCTAATAGCCTGGCAATGATCAGCACATAGAAACAAACTGCAACTGAATCGAATGAGATCCCAGCTCGCTTGCCCTATGCAGGCATCGTCAAAATCATTGGGGCTAAAAATTATATCGCTGCTGTGCGAGCCTTCCTCGCTGAGAAAGCCAAAATTGGAACTATGGCAATCTCCCATAACTGTGGTTAAAGGCATGTCTAGAAGGTTTTCAGGAGCCTCTAATTTACCTGATGCAATATCTTGATAAAACAAAGGTGCTGAGCCGCGAAAGAAGATAAAGGGGCTGCGGCTCATTTTGTGATGTTTGGGGATGCCTAATTGTTGATCAACTCGCTCAAGGCAATCTTGAATTTCTCTTGCCCGGGCTTCTGGTTGAACTCGATTTTGGCTGTGGCTTGCTGACATGCTTTCTCCGTCTAGAATCACTAACGAATATTTAGACGAGTTTAGCAGGCAATGGGTTTCTGCGATAAGGTAAGGAAGTGCAAATGAGTTGTGTGGCTCCCGCTCGATACTGTCATCCAGGCATATGCCCGCTCTTGCGCCGTCCATGGCGCTCGCTCGATACTGTCATCCAGACATATGCCCGCTCTTGCGCCGTCCATGGCGCTCGCTCGATACTGTCATCCAGACATATGCCCGCTCTTGCGCCGTCCATGGCGCTCGCTCGATACTGTCATCCAGACATATGCCCGCTCTTGCGCCGTCCGTGGCGCTCGCTCGATACTGTCATCCAGACATATGCCCGCTCTTGCGCCGTCCGTGGCGCCCGCTCGATACTGTCGTCCAGACATATGCCCGCTCTTGCGCTGTCCATGGCGCTCGCTCGATACTGTCATCCAGACATATGCCCGCTCTTGCGCCGTCCATGGCGCCCGCTCGATACTGTCGTCCAGACATAAAAAAACCGCTAGGCCTGGTGGCTTAGCGGTTCAAAAAAATCTCTAAATATTAGAGAAGAAGCGATGATGAAACTGACTGATAAGTAAGCCTCGCAAGCTTACTTAGTTAAATCCTGTACGGCGATGAAAGCCAACAGGGCTAGATAAATACCGAACGCTGCTTGCAACATGTGTCTAATCTCCTGCTTAGTGGTTTGCGGCGAGTTATTCGCTGCTTTCTTTAAGATGTGTGTAGTCTAGTTATTGGCCTGTTATGTTTCCAATGGTTTAGATTACTGACTATAATGAATTCAATTCATAACAGTATAAAAATGATATAAATAGCGATGGATACACGTCAGTTGGCCAGAATGGACTTAAACCTTCTGGTGGCATTTCAGGTTTTGCTCGAAGAACGCCATGTTTCAAGAGCGGCGGACCGCCTTTTTATCACCCAGTCAGCCATGAGCAAGACTTTGGGGCGTCTGCGCGATCTGTTTGATGATCCATTATTTACTCGCAGCTCCCACGGCATGGTGCCTACTCCAAGGGCCTTAGAGCTGCAGTCACAGGTGCAGGGGGTCTTATCCCAGGTTCAGTCGATCACCGCCGGGCAGCAGTTTGACCCCAAAACTTATGAGGGTGAGATTTCAATTGCGGTATCGGAATACGTTGGCGTTGTTCTGCTCCCAGCGTTGATGCAGCTGTTGCAGCAAGAAGCGCCTTTGCTGCGAGTTACAACTTTATCAAGGGTAGAGCTACAGCTGGATGAGTTAACAGATGGTGGCTTGGACTTCGCTATCCATGTGCGTCGTAGCCACTATCGCCCGGAGTTTAATCTCAAGAATTTAGGCTCCACCAAGCCGGTATTGCTGGTGCGTAAAGGGCACCCTCTTTGGCGTCAGCGTAAACCCGACTGGAAAGATATCAGTCAGTACCCTCGTGTTGCCCTGTATATGCCCAATGTGGAGGAAATGGAGCTGATTGATCAGGTGGGTGAGGTTTTTTATCAAATGGAACATGATATGCGAGAGGTATTTGAAACTTCACACCTTTACACGGCTATGGAGGTCGTGCGTCGAACGGATTGTATTATGATGGGGCCACCTTTTCTGACTGATTTTGCGCAATTTGGTGGTGGCTTGATGAGCCTGCCAATACCTACCCATCAAGAAGTTCAAATCAATTATGTTTTGGTTTCTCATAAGCGTACCGAAAACTCACCATTGCATAGTTGGTTGGCTGAGAAAATTGTTGGCTTATCACAGCTATTTAATGTGGAGCCTGAAGAGGATGACAACCCCTATTCGGCCTTTGGGCGAGCGGGGCAGCGAGGTCGTTGGACAAGGTCTTAATGTTAATGAGCAATATTCTAGAGCAGCTTAAATCTGCGGATGCTGAATTGCTATTTAACTGCCCTAGCAAGGTCGGACAGTTGTCCTTGCGTCAGACAGAGCAATACCGCTTTCTGGAAGTAGATGGCTTTATGCAAAGCGTGATGGATTTGCAGCAGCCTACAAAGGCTTGTCTGCCTCATGCTCAGGTCATCAACCTGGCGCAGCTTGCAAAACCAGAATCAATCTTGATGGCAGGTCTTGGCGGTGGCGATTTGTTGCGTCAATTTGCCTCGCCGAAAGGGACCAAGCAATTTACTTGTTGTGAAATCTGCCCTGATATTATCGAGGTTTATCAGAAATATTTTGATAGTCACTACTGCGTGAATGAATTGCAGCTACTGCAAGAAGATATCAATGATTTTATTCCCCAATGTCAACGACAGTTTGATTTAATCATATTGGACGTTTTCGCTGGAGCGCAGCAGCCTGAATGCTTGCAACAGGAGAGCTTCTTCCAAGAGTGTCTCCGTTGTTTGAGCGATGATGGGCTTCTTGTTACGAATATAAAAGTAGGGCAACAGCAGCAGTTGTTACAGTTGGCCCTGAGCTTAAGGCGCGTCTTCGATAAAAAGGTATTGATGGTGCCAGTTCAGCATTGTGACAATGTCATTGTGTTTGCTTTTAAAGGGCGCCCCTTTGCTGAATCTAATGCCGCTTTTGCTTCGCAGCTGGGTGAACTTAATTCTACCTTGCTCAGTCCGGTGCCTCTCACATTGGGCGAACTGCAGGCATGTAATGTTCAGCGCGAGGGTGGAGAGCTTGAACTGTGGCATATAAAAAATAAAAACTAGTGAGTGAAATATGTATCAGCGTATTAAAGAGATTGCCAATGATATGCACCATGGTAAAGGGCATTTCAATGAGCTCTTAAGCGAAAAAGAGGGAGCTGAGACGATCCACTTTTACCACGCAACGGGTTACCCCTTCGGTAGTTATGCCGACCTGCTGTCGCGCCTGGCTGATGATTATAATATTTTTGGTTTGGCCCATCGCGGTTGCTGGGAGGATCAAGCGGAGCCTAATTCCAGTATCGCTTGGCATAATTATGCCGATGATCTTATAGAGTTTTTAGACAGGCAAAAGCGTGGCCCGGTTATTGGTATGGGGCATTCAATTGGTGGTGTTACCACAATGTTTGCGGCGATTAAACGGCCTGATTTGTTCTCTAAAATAGTTTTAATAGATCCGGTATTTGTTGCTCCGCCGCTTTGGTATATGTCGCGCTTGGCGCGCTTGCTCAATAAGCCTGTGCCGATGGCTGCTGTGGCAAAAAAACGCCCGAATCAATGGGCGAGCCGAGAAGAGGCTGTTAATTTTCATCGTTCCAAAAGAGCCTTTAGCCGCTTTACTGAGAAGTCGATGGAGGCCTACGGCCATTTCGGTATTAAAGAAACCGACAAAGGTTTTGGTTTGCGTTTCAGTCGTGATTGGGAAGCGCATATTTACAGTTCAGTACCCTATATATGGCGTCAGCTGCCCAAGTTGAAATTGCCCGTATTGGGCTTGCGGGGTGAATTTTCTGATGTGCTGATGGATAAATCCTGGGGGCGCTGGCAAAAGCTGCGTCCACAAGATCAACTATTTAGCTTATCGGAGGCAGGTCATATGCTTCCCCATGAAAGGCCACTGGAGTGCGCTGAACATATAAAAGAGTTTCTAAGTCGATAGTTGATCGTTGGGGTTTTCTTTTTTGTGCTGATTAAAAAGTTTAGCGAAAAACGTTAGACTATCGCCATGATAGAAAGTAAAGCCTCACAGCAAGAGTTGCCAGGAATTCAACTTGTTCGCAGCAAGCGTAAAAGCTTGGCTATTACCATTGAGGCGGGGCAGGTTATCGTACGTGCCCCGCTTCGGCTTCCCAAATCTGAAATTCAAGCCTTTATTTTAAAAAAGGAGGCGTGGATTTTACGCACCGTAAAAGCCCAAAGTGAACAGCTTGCTGAGGTTCCTCAGCGTCAGTATATCGATGGTGAATACCTCCCTTGGCGAGGACGTTCATTATGTCTTCGACTAAAGCCAGGAAAGCGAATTACCGAGAGAATCGGCGATGAGCTATATACCGCTATAGCAGAAAAAAGCCAGCTTGAAGAGCGAGTACAAGCCTGGTATCGCAAAGAAGCCAAGCTTGTTTTAACTCAAAAAGTCGAACGCTTGGCGGCAGCTCATGGGCTGAAGTTTGCTGAAGTAAAGGTCAGGAAGAGCAAGCGCCGCTGGGGGCATTGCACTTCTAAAGCGGTGCTACAGTTTAATTGGCTGATTATGTTAGCTCCAGAATCAGTGATTAACTATTTAGTAGCACATGAGGTGGCTCATTTACGTCACTTTAATCATGGCCCAGAGTTTTGGCGTTTGGTGCAGTGTTTTGAACCTGGGTATCAGCAGGCTCAGGCTTGGCTCAAGGAAAATGGGCATCTATTGGTGTTATAAGTGATTTACAAAGGCAGCAGCTCAGGATCAAGTAGAACTGAAAGTAAAACGGGGCTCAATAAGCCCCGTTTTACTTTTACTGTAAAATGTTTTTACAGCGCGTCGACTTCGGCTCGAATGATCGATTTGCTATTAGTCATCCATTTGTCCAAAGAGTTAATATCTTCCGGGGACAAGGTGCCCGCTGCCTGCTTAAGGCGTAGATTGTTCAAGATATAAGCGTAACGAGAGTTGTCGTAATTACGTTGGGCGGCATACAAACGCTGTTGCGCTTGCAATACATCAACAATATTACGAGTACCCACTTCATAGCCCGCCTGTGTGGCTTCCTGTGCACTCATGTTAGAGGTTAAAGCTTGCTTCTGCGCTTTCACTTGAGCGACATCAGTCACCACTTGTAGGTGCGCTGAGCGAGCCTGTTGAATGGTGTCACGTTGAGCTTTATTTAATAGCTCTTGGGCTTGCATCCAGCTTTGATAGGCTTGGCGACGCTTGGCTGATGTTCCACCACCTGAGTAAATAGGGATGTCCAGTGTTACAGCAAAGGTGGTGCCATCTACTGTGCGGCTATCAGAGGCTGTCGTGGTGCCTTGAGCAATAATATCGGTATTACTGTCATCATAATCGGTGTATGAGATGCGACCATTAATGGTCGGGTAGTGGCCGGCCTTGGCTGTCTTCGCACCTTGCTTAGCGGATTCTGCGCTCGTTTTGGCAACTTTAAGTGAATAGTTATTCTTCAGGGCGAAATCAACCCAGTCGGCACGAGCAGCTGGGGTTGGGTTTACTACGGGTAGCTCGTCGGATAAGGGGGCAATTTCATCTGCCTTTTTACCGGTAAGAACTTCCAAAGCTTCAAATTGAATACCTACATTGCCTTGACCTTGTAGGGTTCGAGCGTTGGCAGAATCGTAGGCAGCTTGGGCTTCATGCACATCAGTGATTGCTGCTAGGCCTACTTCAAAACGTTGCTTGGTTTGTTCCAGCTGGTGCGAAAGCGCTTTTTGTTCTGCTTTGGCCGTGCTTAAGGTGTCTATTGCTTGCAGTACATTTAAGTAAGCTTCTACGACACGAAGAATCAGGGACTGTTGGGCCGCGGCAAACTGATATTCAGCTTGCTTGCTTTGGGCTTTACCCTGCTGGTAGCCATACCAGGCAGCCATGTTGAATAGCGGCTGCGTCAATGTCGCCGTATAAGCTTCATTCTCACGCTCGATAGCGGTAGTTACCGCAGGGCCGCCAGTGAAAAGCGCACCTACTGAATCTTGCTCTGTCTTAGAGTAGCTTGCGCGCGCGGTAACATTGGGTAATAGATTTGCGCGACCGATATTTACCGCTTCCTTGCCTGCCAAGAAAGCTGCCTCATCCGCCTTTATTTGATGGTCATTTTTCAATGCTTGCATATACACTTCTTGCAAGCTGTCAGCGTAACTTCCGCTAGCTGCTACTAGGCCGCTGATGGCGACGATTAGGGTTTTTCTTAACATAGGTTTTGTCCCTGGTATTAAAGCAAAGTGCCTAAAGCACCGAAGTTGCCTATTAGACGATGCTGCGGCGAAAAAAAGCAGGCAGCTTTTGAGATTTAGCCGCTAATTTTAGCCAGTTCATCGCAACTGGTCGACTCAATAGCCTTTAAGGATAGCAAACAAGCCGTAAATTATTGTTAATCGAGTGATTGCAGCAATGGGTTTCTCTGTTGGCTACGCCACTGTTGTGGGCTGATTCCCTGCCAACGTTTAAAGCTGCGCGTAAATGCGCTTAACTCCGAATATCCCAATACTGCCGCCACATCGGTAAGGCGATAATGGGGTTCGGAGAGGTAGTCCAAGCTGAGTTGATGTCGCACGCCGTCAATCATGTCTTGGAAGTTGGTATCTTCTTCTTGCAGCCGTCGTTGTAAGGTGCGTTTGCTGTAGCCGATGGCACGCGCGACACTTTCCAATTTGCATTGGCAGCTGGGTAGCATGATGCAGATAACATGCTGAACTTGTTCGATCAGGCTGTCTTTATGGCGGTGCTCTAAATATTGTCGCAATAACTGCGGCAGCGCCCGTGCCGATTCGGCGATTGGCTGCTCAAGTTGGCTGGGTTCAAACGATAGGCCAACAAAGTCATGGTTAAATGCCACCGGACATTTAAAAAAGCGACTGTAAATACTGGCGTGGTCGCAACCATCATGTTGTAAGTAAGCCGCACGCAGCCGCAATGGTTCGCCATACAAAATTTGTAATAGGTTGTAAATTAAGGCCAGCGCATGATCTTGCAGCGCCTGGCTTTTGGCGATCGCCTCATACTCGCAATGAATAATGAACTGTACAATTTCACTTTGCTGTCTTAATTCGAGCCGAATCATCTGGACGTTGAATTGCAGGTGGTCAGCAAGCATCTGTAATGCATCGCCAATGGTCTGGCTTTCGGTGGACATGATGCCAATTGGGCCATAAACCCCAACCGCTTGGCGGCTGGCTAACTCTAAGCAAAAGCTTGGGCTTTTAAGGCGCTCGCGGGCTAAATCTAGCAGGCGTACATGTCGATCGAATGGATTGAGTGTGCCACTTTGCAGGTGCAAGGTCTTGTTATTTTCAGGTAGTTGAAGGCCGGCTTCGCGATATAGCGCGGCAGGGTCACCGCCCAGCTCGCTGACATATTCGCTGAATCCGTCTAAATACTCACTGTTGATCAAGGGAGCTGACATGGCAAAGTATCTGTGATGAAAAGCCCAATTGTGTTTTTCTGGCGCTAAAAGTCAATACGAATTGCGAATCTTAGCGGCACGCGCTTATTATATTGATTGCTACAAAGACCTAGAATAATCAATAAATAAGGATTCTTTATGAATATTGTCGCTGTTTATATGTTGTTTAATCTGCTGCTGTTGGTTTTCAGTAAAGCGCCGGTCGCTATCGCGATGGCAAAGCAAGGCAGTGGCTATGATAATGCTAGTCCTCGCGAGCAGCAGGGAGAGTTGAGCGGCTGGGGTAAGCGCGCGCTGGCGGCACATCAAAATGCGATCGAGGCCATCCCTATTTTTGGCTTGGCATTATTAACCGCTGCCCAGCTTGAGTTGGCGGTGTCACAAATACACCTATATGCCGGCGGCTTCCTTGTTACTCGCCTTGTTTATCAAATTTGCTACTTGGCAAATTGGGCGACTCTACGCAGTGTGGCTTGGATAGCAGGCTATGCTTGTTGCATAGCCTTGGTGGCATTGGCCTTGTAGTGCTTTGTCAGTAGAGCCGTGTTACGAATTACATTAGTGCAGTGGAGCGAAACAGTCGTTCTTCGCGAAAAAAATTCGACATGATGTCGGCCATGACTCCGCGCAACCACAAATGTGGCTGGCTGTTAATACTACGTCGGTGCTGAATAATCACCATCTCTAATGTTGGATAGCCGAGCTCAACCGGCATGGTTTTATAGGTATATGCTGGGTTTTGAAGCTCTTTGTGATTGTCTGCCGTCACAAGCAGGCAGTCACTTTTGGCGACAACGTCTAAAGCTGAAGATAGCGATGAGGTTTCTAAGATGATGTCTCGCTGTTGGCCGCTCTGGTTGAGGATTTCATCCACTACGCCAATATTGGCGTGCGTGATTTGAGCGATATACAGGCGCACATGTGGAAAGGACAAATAATCTTCAAGGCTAATCTGCTCTTGTGCGGCCAGTGGGTGATCAGAGCGCATGGCGCAAATAACTTCGCCAAAGCCAACGCTGGTTTTAACCAATTCTTCGGGCATTGAGCGATTGATATGTATAACAAAGTCGAGCTGGCCTGAGGCAAGCTGTTCGGTGAAGTCGGTGCTAACCTCTGAAATGGTCAAGCTTGCTCTGGGCGAGTGATCTTGCAAGGCAAGGCTTAGATCCGGGATAAGTTGGTCAAGAATGACCCCGGGCCCAGCAATATTAAAGCGCCCATTATAAGAGCCGGGAATGAATTCCTGAGGATGCACTAGGTTGCTGATTTGATCTAACAAATCTGGCAGTTGTTGTTCTAGCTGCTTGGCTCTAGGGGTTGGGATTAAACCATGGGAAGAGCGAGTGAATAGTGGGTCGTTTAATTCCTCGCGCAGCTTCTGGAGTGTTTTACTCATGGCAGGCTGTGAGACATGCAGTCGTTTGGCGGCATGGGTCACATTACGCTCTTCAAGTAAAACACGCAGAGCGCTTAAAAGATTTAAATCGGGACGCATTATTTGTCTTCCTAGATAAGAAATTCCTTGGGGTTATGCTAAAACAGGTGAAAAGCAATTTCAATTATATCTGCAATTTGTTTAAAGTAGATATAGGCTGTAGGCATATATAAAGCGTATTCGCGTAAGTAATGACTCAGCTACATCATAGCCAGATGTACCCTTGGCGTGAACGATAACGACAACAGAGGCCTAAATATCATGCTTAAGTCCATACTGAGAGGGGTAGCTTGCGTTCTGTCCCTGGGAGCCAGCTGGACCGCTCTCGCCCAAGATCGTCCCAATATATTGGTGTTTTGGGGGGATGATATTGGTATCACCAATATTAGCGCCTATAGCCACGGATTAATGGGATACAAAACCCCTAATATTGACCGAATTGCGCGTGAAGGCGTTATGTTTACTGACTATTACGGTGAGCAAAGTTGTACCGCAGGTCGCTCAGCGTTTATCACTGGCCAAAGTCCGATGCGTACAGGGTTGTCAAAAGTTGGCTTGCCGGGTGCAGATAAAGGCATTCGTAAAGAAGATCCAACCCTTGCTTGGATGTTGAAATCCAAGGGTTATATGACGGCCCAGTTTGGTAAAAACCACTTGGGTGATCGAGATGAATTTTTGCCCAGTAATCATGGTTTTGATGAGTTCTTTGGCAATCTATACCACTTGAATGCGGAAGAAGAGCCTGAAGATCCAGATTATCCAAAAGCGCCTGGCTTTCGTAAGCGTTTTGGTCCACGTGGTGTAGTGCATTCCTATGCTGATGGCCGAGTTGAAGATACTGGCCCGCTGACTCGCAAACGTATGGAAACTGTCGACCAGGAATTTGTTGATAAGGCCATGGGCTTTGTCGATAAGGCTCATAAGGCTAAGAAGCCATTTTTCGTTTGGGTGAACACCACAGGTATGCATTTTCGTACTCACCCAGCAGCGGATACCAAGGGCAAATCTGGGCAGGGCTTTTACAACGATGTAATGGTGGCTCACGATGAAAAGGTAGGTGCCATGCTAGATCAGTTGGATAAGCTGGGCATTAGCGATAACACTATTGTAATGTACTCCACTGATAACGGTGTGCACTACAACACTTGGCCGGATGCAGGTATTACCCCGTTCCGTTCTGAGAAAAATACCAACTGGGAAGGCGCTTATCGTGTGCCTGCTATGATTCGCTGGCCAGGCAAAATTAAGCCTCAGGTTTCCAATGAAATCGCTTCGCACTTAGATTGGTTTCCGACCTTGATGGCCGCCGTGGGTGAAGGCGATATCACTCAGCAGTTACTGAAAGGTAAGACGGTAAGTGGTCGTAAGTATAATGTGCACTTGGATGGCTATAACTTGCTGCCCTATCTAACCGGCAAAGAGAAGAAATCGCCACGCAATCATTTTATCTACTTGTCGGATACCTCAGACATTGTTGGGCTGCGCCGTGAAGATTGGAAGCTGGTTTATGCAGAGCAGCGCGCCAAGCGCTTTGATGTATGGCGTGAACAGTTTGAATTTTTGCGTATACCGAAGCTATTCAATCTGCGTCGCGATCCTTATGAGCGTGCCGATGAGCATTCAAATGCTTACAACGAATGGTGGGCGGATAAGGTGTTACCACAATCTGCAATGGCTTCAACTGTCTTGATTCCGTTTTTACAGTCCTTCAAAAAGTATCCGCCAAGACAGAAGCCGGATACCTTTACCATCGATCAGATCGTAGAGAAGGCGCAAATTTGGGAAAACGTGCAGTATAAGTAAGGCTTATCCCGCACCGAGCTTGTACATCGACAGATATTACAGGCAGCAAAAAGCCCAGCCCAGTGCTGGGTTTTTTGTTATGCTTTCTTAGGCCCTTAAGCGGCTTTTGACGCTAGGGTCGACCAATAGCAATAACTAATAATAGGTTTCGTCATGGATGCTTTGCGTCAACAGTTTGCTGAGCTGCGCAGCAGTTTGCATCAACGCTTAATTGGCCAAGAAGCTCTGCTGGATTCGCTTCTTCTGGCGCTATTGTGCAATGGACACATTCTCCTTGAAGGCTATCCAGGAACGGCAAAAACGCGTTTGGTAAAGCTGCTAGGGCAGAGCATTCAAGGTGATATGGGGCGAATACAGTTTACCCCTGATCTGTTACCGGCCGATGTTACCGGTGCCGAAGTGCTGCACCAAGATGCAGGGCAGCAAAGCCTTAGTTTTCAAGCCGGCCCAATTTTTAACAATCTAATTCTCGCTGATGAAATCAATCGTGCGCCTGCTAAAGTACAGTCCGCATTATTAGAGGCCATGGAAGAGCGGCAGGTGACGGTTGCTGGTAAAAGTTATTCTTTGCCCACGGTATTTATGGTTGTCGCTACCCAAAACCCTATTGAGCAAGAAGGCACCTATCCATTGCCCGAGGCGCAGCTGGATCGATTTTTATTAAAGGCCAATGTGTCATACCCCGATGCTCAAGAAGAGTTGAATATCATTCGTTTAGTTCGTAGTGAAGAGCATCAAACAGAGCCATTGGCTTGCACAATCAGTGAAGATAACTTGCTGGCGGCCAGGCAAGCCTTTCAACAAACACATGTGGCGCCGGCGATAGAGCAATATATTGTTAATCTTGTAATGGCAACGCGTAAGCCAGAAATGTATCAAGACAGTCGCTTGCCTCAATATATTCAATTGGGTGCAAGTCCAAGGGCCAGTATTGCTTTAGACAAATGTTCTAGGGCGAGAGCCTGGCTTGCGGGTCGTGACCATGTTTTGCCTGAAGATGTTGCCGCTGTGCTACCGGAAGTCATGGCCCATAGGATCCAGCTTAACTATCGAGCCCAAGCCGAGTCCTATAGCAGTGCAGATGCTTGTGCTGAGCTATTGGAGCAGGTTTTGGTGTAACGGTAAGTATTCCATGACAATACTTTTGGGCGGCACGTAATGGCAATTGGTAACCCTAACAGTCCAGCTTCGAAAAAGCTGCTTGAAGCGGGTATCCAGGTGGATATGGAGGCCTTAATTCAACAAGCCGCCCCCAGTAAAAGTTTAATGCCGTTGTTTCTGGAGGGCTTGCTTGGGCCTTTGCTTGGCCACCGTAGTGGTTCGCGCAAAGGCAGTGGCCTCGATTTCGCCGAACTCAATCACTATCAGCAAGGTGATGATATACGCCACGTTGATTGGAAGCTGAGTAGTCGTAAGCAGAGTCCCTATGTGCGCCATTACCAAGAGGAGAAAGAGCAGCGTTTTGAACTGCTTGTCGATCAAGGCACGAGTATGTTGTTTGGCTCTTTGGCCGATAGCAAAGCGGCTGTAGCGGCTAAACTGGCCGCTCAGATTGGGTGGCAGGCTATCCATCAAGGGGATCCTTGCTCCTGTTCTGTAGTATCCAGCTCTGAAACCCACTGGGGGCACTCTAGTCGAAGTCTTCAGTCTTGGTTGCAGACTTTATCTGATCTACAAGAAATAAATCAAAATATTAATGCAAGGGCCGAGGCATCAGATCAATTGCTGTCGTCCTGCTTAGAGGAAATGCTCGATCGTCGCTATCGCGGGCGGCATATTTATATCATTAGCGATTTTATGAGTTTGCTGGCGCAAGAACAGAATGTGCGATTGCAGCAACAGTTGCAAGCGCTGTCTCAGCATAATTCACTTCGATTAATTTATATCTTTGATGAGTTGGAGCGGAGATTTCCCGAGGCAGGTTTTTTGCCGATATCAGATGGCCATCACCACGCTGAAATCAATAGTTCAGACCCAGATTTGCAATTGGCTTTGCAGCGCACTTTTTTGCAGCGGTTACATTTTTTATCGGATGTGGCTTCAACATTACCCAATGTGCAGCTGTTGGTTTTTGATTGCTCTTTGCAATATCGAGGAGAGCTATTGTGAAGCAAGATGGCGCCTTAAACGATCCGGAAAATGAACTTCTAAACCCCAATGGGCAGGAAGGGCAGTTGGCCGCATCGATCGAAGAGGCAAGGCCAGATTTTTGGTTTCAAGGTTTTGGTAACGACTGGTTAGAACATTTCTATGAGCTGGATTCTGCAGCTGGTGAATTGCCTAGCGGCTTGCAGATGTATATACCCAAAACAGAAATTCTGTTGCTTGGGCTTGCCTTTTTATTGCTAATATTACTGAGGTATTGGCTGCTAAGCAGATTGCAGGGGCAACTGGATTATTATCGCTTGGAAGCACAAAGCGAGCTAGACGATGTGTTTGCAGCTATCGAAAGCGGTGAGCTGGATAATGCCAATCGTATGGCTGAAATTCTACAGCGCTGTCTGTTGGTATTCGCAGAGCGTAAGACTTTAAGCTCTCTTTCTGAGCGCCAAAGGGTCGAGTTTATTAATCAGTTCTTACCAAGTACTACTCCCCCATTGTTCAAGCTTGACGAGCAAGACCTCGCCGCTTTAGAGCGCGGCCGTTTTGAAAAAGCAGCTGCCAGCATGGATCAAGAGCAGCTAGAGGCCGTGCATGGCAAGCTTTTGTTTTGGGTCAAAAATCATAAAGTGGGTGAGCAGCATGTTGTCCTTTGAGCAGCTCTGGGTTTTGCTCCTATTGCCCTTGCCTTGGTTAGTAAGAAAGTTAGCCCCGGCTTATGGCAGTCAAAGGCGTTCTCTTAAGGTGCCATTTTTCCAGGCACTGCTTAAGGAGCAGGGGCAAGTTTTACAAACACAAACGGTTCAGCGGCGACGTAAAATCCAAGTGTTTTTATTGTTATCGGTGTGGTTGTTGTTATTGCTGGCCGCGGCCAAGCCGGTGTGGTTAGGTGAGCCTGTTGAGTTGCGAGAGCCAACTCGTGATCTGTTAATCGCCGTCGATTTGTCTGGCTCAATGGCAGAGCTAGATTTTGCCCCTGAAGGCGAGCAGGCTATGTCGCGGTTACGGGGAGCTAAACAGGTATTAAGTGCATTCTCAGAAGCTCGCGAAGGCGATCGCTTGGCCTTGATGGTCTATGGTGATGCGCCTTATTTACAGTTACCTTTTAGTGAGGATAAGGCGCTTTTTAATACGTTGCTAGAAGAAAGTCGAGTGCGTATGGCTGGGCCTAAGACCATGCTGGGTGATGCTGTTGGTTTCGCCTACAAGCACTTTATGGAAGAGAAAGAAGCTGGCGATGCTAGAGCTGCAGATCGCAGTCGAGTATTGCTACTATTAAGTGATGGCAATGACTCTGGTAGTCGAGTACCGCCGAAAGAAGCCGCACGCTTAGCGGCCAGCGCTGGAATTAAAATTTACCCAATTTTATTAGGTAAACTGGATGCCGTCGCGGAGCAGGCGGTCGATGAAGGGCAGCTGCAAAATTTGGCAGATATCACTGGCGGGCGCTATTTCCATGCTGAGGATGCTGGTGCCTTGACTCGGGTATCTGAGCTTTTGGATCAGTTGGAACCTAGTCGATTCGCTGTGCATTATTATCAGCCGAGCCATAATCTATTTTATTGGCCAGTGCTGCTGGCGGTGTTGCTGGTTTATCTCATACACTTTTACTTGGCTAGCCAGTCTTTTAAACAACGCAGACAGAATGTTTCAGTTTCTATGGTCGGAGCTGACAATGTTTAGCTTGTGGGATTACTGGCAAAGCTTTCACTTCTTGCGGCCATGGGCATTATGGCTCTTGCTGCCCGCATTGCTCTTGTATGTAATGGCTTTGCTTCAAGCTCGCTTGGCTAGCCGCTGGGGGCAGATCATAAAGGCCGAGTACCTAGGTATACTCGCTGTGGATAGTCGCCATCATTCTGGCTTAAGCCCGGTTCTGTTAATGTTGCTGACTTGCAGTTTGGCGGTAATAGTTATCGCAGGCCCAAGTTGGCAGCTCAAAGCTAATCCGTTAAAGCAAACTCAAGAGGCGATTTATCTTGTGTTACAGCTCAATGAGCAGATGCAAGAAGATAAACAGCATTTGTTAACGGCGAAGCTAAAAATACGAGCGTTGTTGCAAGCCAATAAAAATTTGCCGGTTGCTCTTATGGTTTTTTCCGGCAGTGCTCATAGTGTGTTGCCGCTTAGTCGAGATCATCAGGCGATAAATTTGTACCTTGCTGATTTAACAGCGGACTTGATGCCAGAAGATGGCTATCGCCCCGACTTAGCCTTGCAATATGTACAAGATCAACTTGATGTACAGCGATACCCGCAAAGCACAGTTGTTGTGATAGGCAATAATGAGAGCTTCGCTGAAACAAGTCAGTTTTCTGGCTTTAAAAAGGAGCTATTAAAGATCTATTGGTCTTATGAGGCTGCAGGGATGCCTGCGTTTTTCGCACAGTTAAATTTCGAGGCACTGCAGATGAGCCTAGGCGATAGTGATCTTAGTCACTTTAAGTGGCTGCTTAAGAAGCAGCAGCAGAGCTTGGCATATGGCGAGGAAGATGACTGGCAAGATGCGGGCTACTTGCTATTGTGGCCCTTGTTAATTTTAGCTTTGCTATGGTTTCGGCGCGGTATGGTGCTCAGTTGGACTTAAACTATGTATAAAGCAAAGCAACAACAAATTAAACGAATTAAGACGCTTTTTGACGTAAGTCTTACAGCATCTTTATTGTTGTTGATTGTCTTACATATAGTATTTGCGCTTAAACCTGGGGTAAGCCCAAAACAGTGGTGGTGGACAAATGAGCAGCGTGCCGCTCAACATTGGCAGCGAGCTGAGTATCTGCAGGCTGCGGAGTTGTTGGGCGGGACGCGTCCTGCGTCCATTGCTTACTATGCGGCTGAGGATTTTGCCAAAGCTGAGGCGCTGCTGTTGAAAGAGTACGATGAGCTGGCTTATTTTGCTCTGGCCAATAGCTTGGCTCATCAAGAGCGCTATGATGAAGCGATAATTGCCTATCGTATGGCGCTGGTTCTGCAGCCAAAATGGCCAGAAGTGGAACACAATTTACAGCTTGTGAAGGTGCTGCAAGAAAAGCCTCGCCAGCGCCGCGATAAAGATCAAGACAGCAAAAGTGATTTCGCTGCCGACGATATTTCTTTCGATCTAGATAAGGACAGCAGTGATCAGCAAGTAGATGATGCTTTAGCTAGTGGAGATCTTAGTGAGACGGCGCTGCGACAGCTTTGGCTGCGCCAATTAAATCGTAAGCCGGTGGATTTCTTGCAAAGAAAATTCGCCTATCAGTGGCATCAGCAACAGCTGAAAGAACATGCAGGGGATAAACAATGAAGCCTGTCTTCCTCGCATTTTTATATTCGCTGTTACTGTTGCTATTAGGGGCTTTAAATAGCGCATATGTTTTTGCGTCAGCTGCGCAAGAGCAGCCTCTAGCTTTTGTGCGTATTGCTTTGCTTGATGAGCCTGAAGAAGCTTTGCTTGGGCAGGAGCGACTTTTAAGTGTCAAATTGTACAGTAAAACTTGGCTTCGAAAAGCGCCGCGTTATCCGGAAATTGAAATTGATGGCGCTTTAACTGTGCGACCGTTGTCCTTTGCAAATCATAGTCAAGAACTGCTAGACGGTGCGGAATACATTGTTCAAGAGCAGCAGTATAGAATATACCCCCAGCGCTTAGGGGCCTTCTATATACCCCCTGTCGTATTGAACTTAAGCATAAGCTTGGAAGGGGAAGAGCATCGTTTATCGCTGCACAGTGATGATCTAATATTTACTGTGAAAGAAAGTGTGCCAGCTATAGTGGCACGCAACTTACAACTGGAAGAGAGTTACCAGTTATTGCGGCAGGGGGAGTCAATAGACTTGGCCGAAGGGCAAGAGTGGGAGTTGCAATTGGGTGATATCTTGCTTCGCAGTTTGTCGCTGCGGGCAGAAAAGATAAGCGCGGTGCTTTTGCCAAACCTCTACTTATTAAACAGCCGCTCCGATAGCTTATTAGGGAGGGGGGAGGAGCGCCAGTTTTCACAGCAAAGCAATGAGCTTGGGGCGCTTTACACCGAGGTCAGCCGTTTAGAAGATTTGGAAAACCGCGGCGAAGTTAGTGCTATTCGTGAAGAAATATGGCGCTATGAGCTTAGTTTTGCAGGTCAGTTGGAGATACCTGCGATTGCCTTATCTTACTGGGACAGTGAGCAAGCAGAATATCGGTACAGAGAGTTAGATGCTAAGACAATTCATATTGGGCCAACTACACCTTGGTGGTTGCTCGCGACCTTGTTGTTTGTATTGTCTATTTTGGTGCTGTTTTATTACTCATCATCTGTCCAGCTGATATTAAAGAAGTTAAAACGTCCGCATTTAGAAAGTTCGGAAAAAAGTGTATTCGATGAGCTGGTTTACGCGCTAGATCACCATGCTGCTCAACGGGCCGCCTGTTTATTAGCCCTGTGGTTAAAGTATTATGATGCCGAGCCAGAGGTTCTGGAGCCCTATATTCAGCTAAAAGAATGCCTATCTATGCCCTATGAGTTACAAGCCGCAGCAGCTGAAGATAATGAAGGCCCGGAGCAAATTAAGATAGAAAAAATAAAAACCGAAAAAATTAAGGAAGAACTCAGGTCTTTGCGTTCAGTCTTGCAAGGGCACAAGAAAAAACAAAAGCCTGAAAAGAATATATGCTTACCTCCTTTAAATCCCTACAGCAAAAACTAGCCGCTGCGCTGCTTATGTTTTTACCGCTATTGCCGGCTACTCTATATGGGGGGTGGGTAGGCAGTGAACAGTGTAAAAATTGTCACGCAGAGGCTTATCAAGCTTGGCAGGGCTCTCATCATGATTGGGCAATGAAGCCGGCGAAGCCAGATTACGTTTTGGGCGATTTTAATAATAGCCGCTTTGATCACTTTGCTGTGCTGACTGAATTTTATACTCGAGCTGGCGATTATTTTGTAAAAACCCAAAATGCTAAAGGCCAGATGCAAGAGTTTAAGGTGGCCTACACCTTCGGATTTTATCCTCTACAGCAGTATTTGTTAGAGATGCCGCAGGGTAAACTGCAGGCTTTAACGGTTGCTTGGGATTCGCGCCCAAGCGCCGAAGGTGGTCAGCGTTGGTTTCATCTTTATCCCAATGAAAAAATTCCAGCAGGCGATCCACTGCATTGGACAGGGGCATATTTTAACTGGAACAGTCGCTGTGCTGAGTGTCACTCAACAAACTTGCAGCGAAACTACAATCCTGAATCGCTAAGCTACAACACTCAGTGGTCGGAGGTGAATGTTGCCTGTGAAGCTTGCCATGGCCCAGGTCGGGATCACCTTGATTGGGCGAGCTCGGGTGCTCAGGGTAGCGATAAAAAAATTCGACGCCTACATGCCAAAGGGCAGTGGATTCTCAGTGCCGCAGATGTCATCGCCAAGCGAGAACAAGGCCCCCGTGCAGCGGGTGAAATAAGCGAGCAGATTAATGTTTGTGGTAGCTGCCATTCTCGCCGCCGTTTACTACACGAAAAACGTGAGCCAAAAGCCGCAGCGGATTTTTTTGAGCAGCATGCTCTGCAAACTCTGGTCGAGCCCATGTATCACCGTGATGGACAAATTCACGATGAAGTCTTTGTACTGGGGTCGTTTATGCAAAGTAAAATGTATCAGCATGGGGTGGAGTGCAGTAATTGTCACGAACCACACAGCCTAAAATTGCGTGCGCCGGGAAATGCGGTTTGTGCACAGTGTCATGTGCCCACGGTTTATGATCAACCAAACCACCATCATCACAAAGCCAAAAGCACTGGAGCCCAATGCGTAAACTGCCATATGCCAGAGACTCTCTATATGGTGGTAGATCCTCGTCGCGATCACAGTATCAGAATTCCTCGCCCAGATTTGAGTGAAGAGCTTGGCAGCCCTAATGCTTGCGTACAGTGCCATACTGATCGGAATAACAGTTGGGCGAGTAAACATTTTAAAGATTGGCTGCGATCAGCGGGTAAGGCCTTGCCAGAGAAACCCGCTTTGGCCGAAACGAATCCACTTAAGCTGCTGTCACGTATTAGTAAAGAGCCTGCGATTATCGCCGCTAGTATATTGGAGCGCTTAGCCCAGCAGCCAAGCAATCAATCGCTATTGGTTGCTCAATCTCGATTGCACCACCCAGAGCCGATGGTACGTGAAGCGGCGGTAAACTTTATGGCGGCCTTGCCATTGCCGCAACGCTTGCAAGAATTGCTGGCCAGTTTAGATGAGCCGGTCATGGCTGTGCGTTTGGCAATTGCTCGGCAGACTTTAGGTGCTGATACGGTGTCACTGGATGCCTCGCAGCATCAAGCCATTAATGGTTTATGGAGCGATTACAAAAACAGCTTGATATTCCATCAAGATACTGCAGCTGGGCAATTGAATTTGGGGCTCTATTTTTTAGCCTTAAACGACTTGGCAAGAGCAGAGCAAAGCTATCGAAGGGCCATCGACTTAGAGCCCTTGCATCTTGGCGCCCACTTAAATCTCGCCGATTTATTACGTCAACAGGCGAAGGCCGAGCAGTCTTTGGCCTTGTTGCGTAAGATTAGTCGTGCTTTACCTGATGCGGCCGCAGCTCAGCACGCCTTGGGCCTGGCACTGGTGCGGGCGAAACAATATCCGCCTGCCGTAGCGGCCTTGGCGCAAGCTGCTGCATTGGAGCCAGATAATAGTCGTTATTCATATGTTTATGCGGTGGCATTGCATTCCACCGGGCAAAGCATAAAAGCCCGCAGTGTTTTGAGGGAGATGGCTAGTAAGTCTTTATTGGATAGTCAGGGGCGCCGATTTTTGGCGCAGTTAGAACAAATTACTCGATAGCAAATTGACCGGATGTTGATTAAATCATGGACTCAATAAATGAGAAGTCCTTGCTCGTTGAAAGCCCGTTTGAGCAAAGCGATGTTGAATATGATCAAAAGGAAGTTGCCTACGGCGGCTTTTTTGAAATGCAAAAATGGCAGTTACGTCATCGTATGTTTTCGGGAGAATGGACGGAACACTTTCGGCGGGAAATCTTTTGTCGTGGCAATGCTGTAGCCGGAATTATTTATGACCCATGGCGTGATGAGATAGCCTTGATTGAGCAATTTAGAGTCGGTGCACATGCTCACCCTACTGGCCCCTGGTGTTTGGAAGTGGTCGCAGGAATGATGGATAAGGGCGGTGAAAGCCCCGAGGAAGTCATGGCTCGCGAGCTGGAGGAAGAGGCCGGTTTGCAGGCTAAGGGGATGGAGTTTATTTGCCGTTATTTATCCAGCCCTGGCGGCACCGATGAAGAAGTATTTCTATACGCTTTGTTATGTGATCTCAGTGGGGCTGGGGGGATTCATGGCCTTGATGAAGAGCATGAGGACATTCGTTTGCTGGTTTTTCCAGCGCAAGAGGTGTTTGCTGCTATGCTTAACGGAAGGATGAATAACGCGGCTACCTTGATTGGTTTACAATGGCTGCAGCTAAACCGGGAAAGACTCCGTGGCCAGGCCTCTGTATTGGAGTGAAATTGCAACTTTAAGTCGAATGTATTTTTATGAAATCGCGTTATAAAGTAGACCTACAGGGATTGCAGGCACTATGTGGCATGAACTATGCCAAATTGCTGCGCTTAATGCCTGCTAGGGATTCGCGTGATAGCTGGGAGTACAGTGCAAGTGCTGATGGTGCTCATAAAATCAGCATTCGTATACTAGAGCGTGCACCGTATACCACCACGGTAGCGGTAGAGCAGCAAGGTAGTATTAACAAGTGGCTTAGAGATTTGTCCTTAGGGGTGCGCATTTATCATGATGCTGAGATGGCTGAGGTAGTAAATTGGGCACAGTATCGCCAATTTTTAGGACGTTACCCTTACCCCAATGAGCAAATGCATCAAATGGATGAAAAAACCCAGTTAAATCGATTTTTGTCGGACTGGCTGGGGCTCTGTCTTGCACAGGGTCACAGTTTGGAAAATTCCAACTTCACTAAACTGGGTCAAGGGATATAAAGTCAAATGAGGGTTATTGTGCCAACAGCGGCAATATTAAGTCGTTGTTCAGTCTTAGGTGCTAGATTTGCCCCAAAGCGCGCGCCCTTGGGCGGGTATAATTAAAAGGTGTAGCGGTGATTCTACCCATAAACGCAGAGCGCCCGATGAGGGTGTTGCAGATTACAGATTGCCACTTAGGGGCTGAGTCCAGCGAGACTTTGCTGGGCTTAAATGTGGAAACCAGCTTTGTCGATGTGCTGGAGCATGCCCTTGTCCGCGAAGAAACCCCGGACCTGATTTTGGTTACCGGTGACATTGCCGGCGACCCAAGTGCCCAGGCCTATCAGCGCTTTGTTTACCACTTAGACAAAGCCTTTCCTGAAGTGCCTTTTGTATGTATACCTGGTAACCACGACGTGCCCGCCACAATGGCTTCGGTGTTTCCTGAGAGTTCTTTGCCCAAGATGGTAGAGCTGGGGGATTGGCTTATTTTGTTGCTAGATTCAACAATTCCCAATAAAGAACACGGCGATCTCAGCGCGCAAGAGCTGGATTTTGTGCAAAAAACCTTAATGCACAACCCAGATAAACGCGCCATTATTTGTATGCATCACCAACCGGTAGCGGTTGGCTGTGAATGGATTGACCAATACAAGGTTGCCTCAGCGGCGCAGTTTAAAGCTTTGTTATCCGAGTTCGATAACGTTGAATTGGTTTTGTGGGGCCATGTACATCAGGCGTTTGAGACAGAAGTAGAGGGGGTGCGCTATATGGCCAGTCCTTCTACCTGTATACAATTTAAGCCAAACTCCGTCGATTTTGCCCTTGATCGCCTTATGCCTGGCTATCGCTGGTTTGAGCTGGATAATAGCGGCCAGCTTTCAACTCGTATTGAGCGCATCAATCAAAAAGATTACCCCATAGACTACAGCAGCAATGGCTATTAATATCCTTGTTTTGGAACAGCAGCATAAGGCGGCTGTGATTTAGGATACAAGAATGCCCGCTCTGCTCTACATTCACGGTTTTCTCAGCTCTCCCAACTCCTTTAAAGCCCTACAGGTGAAAGACTGGCTGCAGCAGTATCGTCCAGATATTGAATACTATTGCCCCTTCTTGACGGTGTACCCCGATCAGGTTCAGACGGAGCTTGATCGTATTGTGGCAGGGGTGAAAGCACAGGGTGAAGATTTGTACCTTATGGGGAGTTCCATGGGGGGCTTTTGGTGTAGCTACCTGGTCGAGAAGTATGATCTTCCAGCCTTGCTTATCAACCCGGCTGTGCGCCCTTCTATGCTGATGCCAGAATATGTTGGTAAGACATTAAAGAATTACCATAGTGAAGATAGCTATACCTTAGAAGCTAAGCATATAGAGCAATTGCGCGCTTTACTGCCTGAAGAAATTACTCGCCCAGATAATTACTGGGTGTTACTGCAAACAGAAGATGAAACTTTGGACTATCGCCAAGCGGCGCAGCTGTATCAGCACTGCAAGCTTACCATTGAAGAAGGTGGTGATCATGCCTTCCAAGGTTTTGAACGTTTTATCGAGCCGGGCATAGAATTTTTAGCCCAGCGTTATCAAAAGGCGTAAGCGCTCAACGATAATACAGAAGCAATTAAGGACCCTGTATTTATGGCAAATTATAGTGCCGAGGACATTGAAGTACTCACGGGCTTAGACCCGGTTAAAAAACGCCCGGGCATGTATACCGAAACGACACGCCCTAACCACTTGGCCCAAGAGATTATTGATAACTCAGTGGATGAGGCGCTGGCAGGTCATGCTAGCCAAATCGAAGTGGTGTTGCATAAAGATAATGCCATGACCGTAACTGACGACGGTCGTGGTATGCCGGTGGACATCCACCCAGAACAAGGCCGCCCTGGCGTGGAAGTTATTCTTTCTACTCTGCACGCCGGTGGTAAGTTCAGTAATGATAATTACCAGTTTTCAGGTGGTTTGCATGGTGTGGGGGTGAGTGTTGTTAATGCTCTCTCCAAGCAGTTATTAGTGACGATTCGTCGTGGTGGCGAAGTTCATCAGATGGAATTTCGTGATGGTGATAAGCACAGCGACCTAGAAGTTATTGATAGCTGTGGTAAACGCAACACCGGTACGGCGGTAAGATTTTTACCCGACCCTCAGTATTTTGATTCCAATAAGTTTTCAATCTCGCGTATGCGTCACGTTTTGCGCGCAAAAGCGGTGCTATGCCCTGGTTTAAAAGTTGTTTTTAAAAATGAACAAACCGGTGAGAAGGACGAGTGGCATTATGAAGACGGCCTACGAGATTATCTAAAGGCAGCAACTCAGGGTTGGGAAGTTTTACCCGCGGATCCTTTTGTAGGCAGCTTTAGCGGTGACAGTGACGCGGTCGACTGGGCTGTACAGTGGTTGCCCGAAGGTGGTGAGGTTACCCAAGAAAGCTATGTGAACTTAATTCCAACCGCGCAAGGCGGCACCCATGTAAATGGCCTGCGCTCTGGCTTGTTGGATGCGGTACGTGAGTATTGTGAATTTCGCAATCTATTACCGCGCGGCGTCAAACTTGCACCCGATGATATCTGGAACAATTGCTGTTTTGTTTTAAGCACAAAAATGGGCGACCCACAGTTTTCTGGTCAGACCAAAGAGCGTTTATCTTCGCGCGAAGCGGCGGCCTTTGTTTCCGGTGTGGCAAAAGATGCATTTGGTTTGTGGCTTAATCAACACACCGAAGAAGGTGACAAGCTTGCCGAATTTTGCATTAGTAATGCTCAAAAGCGTGTGCGTTCCTCTAAAAAAGTTGCCCGTAAAAAAGTTACCCAGGGCCCGGCCTTACCGGGTAAATTGGCGGATTGCTCCAGTGGTGAGCCAGAGCGTGGTGAGCTGTTTTTGGTAGAGGGTGATTCTGCGGGCGGTTCAGCTAAGCAGGCTCGTGATCGAGAGTTTCAGGCGATCATGCCACTGCGCGGTAAAATTCTAAATACTTGGGAAGTCGATAGCTCGGAAATTTTGGCCTCCCAAGAAGTTCATGATATTTCAGTTGCCTTGGGTATTGATCCTGGCAGTGAGGATTTGTCGAAGCTGCGTTATCACAAGGTTTGTATCCTGGCGGATGCGGACTCTGATGGTTTGCACATTGCTACCTTGCTGTGTGCGCTATTCCTGCGCCACTTTCGCCCAATGGTTTCGGCAGGTCATGTCTATGTTGCTATGCCGCCATTGTACCGTATTGATGTGGGTAAAGACGTTTACTATGCCCTCGATGAGGCTGAAAAAGCCGGCATTCTAGAGCGCATTAAGGCCGAGAAAAAGAAGGGCAAAGTAGGCGTGCAGCGCTTTAAAGGCTTGGGTGAAATGAACCCGCTGCAGTTACGTGAAACCACCATGGCGGTTGATACTCGTCGCCTAGTTCAGTTGGTTTTAGAGCCAGGCGATGATACCAACCAGGTAATGGATATGTTACTGGCCAAAAAGCGTGCGGGCGATCGTAAGGCATGGTTGGAGCAGAAGGGTAATTTGGCTGAGGTGTAGCTAGAGCTTTAATTCTAGAAGTACTCAGTTGTTAAGAGCGGGCAGCTTATGCTGCCCCAAAAGGAGAGCTAATAAATGGAAAGTAATCATCTGAAGGCCTTCAAGTCGCACAAAAAGATAATGCTGAGAATTGCAGTATTGATGGCCTTGGCTTTCGGCTTATTATTGGTTCTTAATCTTAAAATGAACATTGGCCTTACTGATGGCCAAGTGAAAATGCTAACCTCAGTATTGCCGGTTTTGATTGCCATTCCTTTTGGCATGTTGGCAGCTCACAGCTGGAAACTGTACGAATTGCTTAAACAGCAAATGAGTCAAAATTCTGAGTCTATAAAAGCTCTGGCGGACTCGAATTAAAAACTATCTCTTCTTTAGCTTGCATAACCTGTCTAATAAACTGCATTAGTTGGGCTTTGGTTGGGCTTGTGCACTAAATTTGATTTCTGAAACATAACTCTCCCCACGCCTTTCAAAATTAACTGCCCAGCCATGATGCTGACATATGCGGCTAATAATCTCCTGCCCATAACTTTATCTTATGTAGCTCACATTTCATCAGCACAACATTCAGCCTGTAAAAATTCGATCAGCGCTTCAAAGTGCTCATATTCGGCTTGGCAATACAGGGTTCTGCCGTCGCGGGTTTGGGAGAGTAGCTGGGCTGAGGCCAGGCTAGCAATATGATGGGATAGGGTCGAGTTAGGTATCTTCAGCTCTTCTTGCAGCTTGCCTACGGCCATGCCGGGCTGGCCTGCTTTGACCAAGCGTTTATAAATCGATAAGCGAATAGGGTGCCCGAGTTCTTTTAAGGCTTTGGCGGCTATTTCAATATCCATTGTGTCTCTGTACTGCGGTATTTGATATTTCGATATTAGCAGAAATATCTTGACCTGGCTTTCTTTAAAAACTATATTTCGACAATTCCGGAAATATAGTTTTATGGTTTTGTAGTTATTAGGATTTTGCAGTTATTTCGGTTTAGCAATTATTCCTGCTTGGCCGTTGTTTCAGCTTGAGAGATATAGGAGGACAAGATGGTGACTCAGTCAGCTATCGTGGCGAGTTTGGAAATGTTTGTGTTTTTGGCGGTTGAGCTAACCTTGCTGTTTTTAGTGGTGAGCTATGCTGTGGCTTATTTGCAAACCCGGCTGCCGCCACAGAAAATTCAGGACATTCTGGGCGCCAAGCAAGGCAAAGGCTATTTCTTTGCCGCATTGCTGGGTTCTATTACCCCGTTTTGCTCTTGTTCGACCATCCCATTTCTAAAAGGCCTGTTAAGAGCTAAAGCGGGTTTTGGCACTATGATGGTGTTTCTCTTTGCCAGCCCATTACTCAATCCAATTATTATCGCGCTTTTCTTTGCCACCTTTGGTGCGGCGGTAACATTGTTTTACTTTGTGATGGCGATGGGGGTATCACTAATTGCCGGTATTGCTCTAGAGGCCATGGGCTTTGAGCGTTACCTTGAAGCGCAATCCTATGAAGCACCTGATTCAGCGGGCTGTTCTCAAACTTGCGGCCAAGAAGTTCAAAAGCAAAGCCTATGGCGTAAATTGTGGGAGTCGACTTGGCAAGATTTTAAAACGGTGTTGCCCTATTTGATGGCGGGCATTGCAATTGGCTCAGTGATTTATGGTTTTATGCCCACCGAGTGGGTGGCTACATTTGCCAGTGCCGAAAACCCCTTCGCTATACCGATAGCCGCCATTATTGGAATTCCACTGTATATACGCGCCGAGGCTGTTATTCCATTGAGCGCTGTATTGGTCGCTAAAGGAATGGGGCTGGGTGCGGTAATGGCCTTGATTATCGGCAGTGCTGGGGCAAGCCTTACCGAGGTGATTCTATTGAAGTCTATTTTTAAAAGTCCGTTAATTGCTGCCTTTTTATTGGTTATCGTCAGCATGGCGGTTATATCGGGTTTCCTATATGGACTGATCTTCTGAGGGCCGTTGGAGGCATGAGCAGATTGCCTTGCTAGTTGTTTATGCTGACTATGGAATCGATTTGGCTTAATCTGCATTATTCACAAGTGCCTTAATAATTAAGAATAATAATTTGCTGACGACAGTGCTTGCCCAGCAATCCGTACCCAGGAGCCTCCAATGCATTTCTCCGTTGAATCTTTTCCTCATTTTGTCAGTGAGGATATTTGCTTACAGTTTAACCGTGTCTGGCAGCGATTGGCTGAGCCGGGTTACTGGTGGACAGCACAGCAGCGCAAATTAATTGTTGAGGCTATGCGGGCGGCGAAGCCTAGACCAGTTTACGACCGTCAGCGTGAAGCGGTGTCGAATCTATCTCATCAAGAGCCATCTCCAGAATGCTTGAGTCCGCTGTTGCTCGATACCATCGAGCGCGTTAGCACTGAGTCGGGACAGTTGGATGGACTGTGGTGTCGATCTGTCTGCGAAAGAATTGGTGAAGGCGCTTATGTTGAGCTGGTGGCCTTAATTATCTTGGTGTTACCTATTGATCGTTTTTGCATGGCGCTGGGGCGAGATTTACAGCCTTTACCTGAGCCCCAAAAGGGTGAGCCCTTAAGAGCTTATCCAGAGGGTATTGTGGAAAACGGGGCTTGGGTGCGCCAAACAAAATCTGCGGTTGCAAACAAAGAGTTGGTGAATGTTTCACGCGCTTTAAGTATCTGCCCGATTGAAAATGGCCTGCGTCGCGATCTGGTGGATGCCATGTATATGGAGGGCCATAGTTTTTTCGATAAGTTGTGGCACAGAAAATCTTTATCACGCACTCAGTTAGAAATCGCAGCCACTCGCACCTCTGTGATCAACAGATGTTTTTATTGCGCCAATGGACATACCATGATTTTGGATATGGCGGCTAAGGCTAGCGGTGATGCCGTAGATTTGAGATCCCCTCAGGGCCAAGAGGTGAATGACATTGGTGTCGAGCATGGCGAACTAATTTTGGATTATACCGAGTTTGCAAATCGAGAACCTGAAAAAGCCTATGAGCAGTACCCTAAGCTCATTGACGTTCTGGGTGAAAGGGCGGCCATGGAATTGGCCGCCGTGGTTGCGATATTCAATGGCTTAAACCGAACTAGCGATCCAACTGGGGTGCCAATGGAAGAAACCTTGATGGCCTATGGGCGACTGGGCAATAAAACCGAAAGCTTAGGCTTAGCGAAAATGACTGGCATCAATAATACCGAGCGCCCTTCACTGTTGCAGAGTATTTGGATTTTAGTGAAGTTTCAGATTCGACGCATAATGGGGGAGGGGCAATAGGTGATTATTGCTATTGCCCATCGAGGTATTCTTTAAGCTCCTTAAAAGGAAGTGCGGGGCTATATAAAAAGCCTTGTAGCTCATGGCAGCCATTATTGCTGAGGAACTCTTTATGGCTGTTTTGCTCTACTCCTTCGGCAACTATCGATAGATCAAGGCGTTTGGCCATTTCGATAACACTTAAAATAATTTCTCTGGCATTTGCGCTGTGATCAATTTCTTGGGTAAAGGATTGATCTATTTTGATTCGTTTATAGGGCAGTTGTTTTAAATGGCTTAAGGATGAATAGCCAGTTCCGAAATCATCAATGGTAAAGCCGATACCAAAGTCGCTGAGTTGGCTCATTACTTTCATGGCGGTGTCGATGTCGCGCATCAATGTACTTTCGGTGACTTCAAACTCAAGGCTCGATGGCGGCAGGCCAAGCTCCATAACAATAAGTTGCACTCGGCTAACAAAGTTTTCTGATAGGAATTGCTGGGGTGAAATGTTTATCCCCATTTGAATGTCATCATGGCCCAATTCGCGTAATTGTTTTAGATGGAAGCAGGCCTTTTTTAATACCCAGTCACCAATCGCAGAGATCATGCCTGAGTGCTCGGCTACCGGTATAAAGCTACTGGGGCTGATCCAGCCAAGCTTTGGATTCTTCCAGCGCAATAGGGCCTCAAGGCCATTGCAGTTTCCATCGCGTGTGTCGATACGTGGTTGGAAGTGCAATTCCAGTTCTAGTCGGTCGATAGCGTGGACCAGTGCTTGCTCGAGTTCGTAACGGGCTTGGACTTCCTGGCCAATGGTTTCGGAGTAAAAGCAGTAGCTACCTTTGTCATCCATGCGTGCTTTAAAAAGCGCAGTAGATGCATTGCGCATTGCCTCTCCGGCATCGTGACTATCTTTGGGCCAGCAGCTTATGCCCATATTGGGTGACAGAATCAAACTCTGGCGATCTCGCGTTATCGGACGGCTGAAGCTGGCATTTAGGCGCTCTAGAAGATCAAGCGTGTTTTGGCCTTGCCGATCATCGCTCACTAAGAAGGCGAAGTCATCACTGTTGAGGTGCGCCATAAAGTAGCCAGGACGATTTATTTCACGCAGTTGCTCAGTAATTTGTAGCAGCCCCGCTTTACCCAAGCTCTGATCGTAAATACTGTGGCTGGCATCGCTCCAATTAAAGTGGCAGATAATAAGGGCAACTTGCTGGCTGCTTTGCGCTTTAATAATCTTGGCAAGCTCGCGTTCTAGTGCTCCTTGGTTGGGTAATTCGGTAAGGGGGTTTCGGCTGCTTAGCTCGTCCAGTTTATCCTGTAGCTCTTGCTGGGTTTTAGCTTGGTAGTGCAGGCGCCATAAATTCCAAAGGGGCCAACAAATCATTAGGCATGCAATGCTGCTGGCTGGGGCAAACCAATACCCGCTAGCTAAAAGCATCGCAGAAAACGTTAAGCTGGCACTGATAAAAACCAGGGTAAGTGAGAAGCCATAACGCAGTGGCGCCAACATGATAGCGCTGGCACCGAGTAGAATAATTAGAATACTGATTAACCACTGCTGCCAAGGATTTAGCTCTTGCAGCACTTTACCTTGTAATAAGCCATTGAGTTGCTGGGCGAGTAGCTCAACTCCGGGCATTCTTTCGTGCTCTCGGTAAGATGGCGTAGCAATTCTGTCGCCGATTCCCGTGGCTGTTACACCCACGAAAAGGTATTTTTGATCAAGCTGATTCAACTTGATGCGCTGGTGTAAGACATCGGCATAGGAAAGTCGCGTGGCCTGATCTTGTCGCAAAGTGAATGGGATTAGCCCCCGCTTATTGCGTACCCAGCCAGCTGCAATTCGGCCTTCGATATTGTGATTTTGTAATTGTTCGAGTTGCGGTACTGGGTCTTTTGCAAACTGTGCCATGGCCAAGGGCATGGATGGCCAGTGGGCATCACCCATGCCGCCATAGGCATGAAATTTTCGATTCAAGCCATCAAGATCGAGCTCTACATCGACATGGCCAATGCCCGCCGCGCCGGCGGCTAGGCTTGCCATTGGTAGTAATTCGCTAACACCGGAACCCTGGCTAAGCAAAACAGGAGCGGTGATTAAAAAGGTTTTGCTATTGTTTTCGATGGCCTCAGCTAAGGCTTGATCGGCACTGCTTTCTTGCGGCTCAGAGAAAATAATGTCGAGGCCAATGGCTTTGCTGTCGTATTGGCTGAGGACATTTAATAGGTCGGCGTGAATATTTCTGGGCCAAGGCCAGCGGCCAAGCTCCATGATGCTGGCGTCATCGATATCGATAATGACGATATCTTTCGACATCTTTGGTGCTTGAACTGGTAATAGCAAATCGTAGCTGAGGGTATCAAAGCGGTTGAGTAGATTGCTAAAGTGTAAGCCGCTGGCCAATATTAAAAGGCCAGCGAGAAGAAGTATTGCAACGCCCAGTGTCTGTCTGTCTCGCCCGGGCATATTGCCGCCTGCTTAGATAATCAAAATGGCAATAATACCAAGAATTAGCGCCCAGTGGCTGTTATCGGGTAAGCCTTCGATCACTTGCGTGCTTCCCCAGGGGCTTTCATAGCCATCGGCTTCGATAGTCTTTACGCGCATATAGCGCTGATTGCCGGTGTGGGGGGCAAAGGCGAACTGCGGCACATCAGTGGTTTCATCAACGATGATGCGCTTAAAGTTCTTATCTTTGGCTATTTGTACTTTATAGCGCTGGCCTTCTCCCGTTTTTTCCCAGCTGGCCAGAAGCTTACCGTCGTCCCCGCTCGCAACTGCGGTTTGAGGCTCTTTAGGAATCGGTTTTACATTGTAGTGGCGAGTAACCCCTACTGGGCCGTATTCCCCGTCAGAGGCAATACTGGTCAAGCGCCAATAGAAATCGCCCAGCTCAGCGACGGCATTGCTATTGAATTGGCGGGCTTGGGTTTCTTCTTTGAGCAGCAAGTTGTTGAACTCCGGATCACTGGCTAGCTCTAGCAAATATCGCTCAGCATCACTGGATTCGGTCCACTGAAGAGTTGGCCACTCGGCGCGGTAGCTCTGCTTATTGTGTGGCTTCAGGGGCAGTGGAGGCTGAGGTCTGGCATCTAGCACGAATTGAGTCATCTTTTCGAGGCCTTCCAGGCCCAATTCGTCGATGCCACGAACACGCACAAAGTACTCGCCATCGGGTAAATCGGGTAGTGCAGCTTTGCTGTACTCGCTGACGCCTTGCCACAATAAGGTTTCAAAGGCAGCGTTTGCGCTGACCTCTGTTCGATAGGCTTTGGCGCCATCAAGCGCATGCCACTCTAAGCGCCAATTGAGTTGTCTAATGGCGTTGGGGATGGCTTTAAACTGAGGTGCTGGTAGCAGTTCTTTGGGTTTGCTGGGTGCTTCGCCAGCTTTTACCTGGGTTCCAAAGCCTGCTGGTACCAGTGTCTGGGATTTTCCACCGGCGACGGCAACCTTACCTTCAACCACTTCGATATTGGATGTTTCGCCATTATCGTTGGCGACTGCGCGGTAAGCGGTACCTCTAACCGCACTGATGGCCGACGGCGTGTGGATTTCAAAGCGCGAGCCTGGGCCAACAGCGGTGGTAACTTTTGAGCTTAAGCGGCCTTGCAGGAGCTTAATTCGTGAATCCACCATGCCAGTGCTACCGTGCGCGCTTAGATGGTCAAATCGCACAATGCTTTGGTCGAAGATGGAAACTATGGAGTTATCAGCAAAACGGATTGCGACGCCGCTGTTTTCACCTGTGCGGATAACATCGCCTAGGTAAATCTCCATGGCCTTACTGGCATTTAATCGTTCTTTGCCTTGGGCTCGCTCGATTTCAGCTTGGCCCGTAATCGAGTGAATGCGAGCTGGCACTAAATTAGATTTAATCCAGGCCATTGGGACGCGCACCACAGAGCCTGGCTTCATCCGGGTTGGATCGCTGATATTATTTATCTTACGAAGCTGTTCAAAGCGGGTGACTTTGTCTAGGTGCTTTTTGCTAAAGTTCCAAAGGTTGTCGCCATCTACTACGGTATAAACCCATTCATCAGCGAGTGAGAGTTGTGTAAAGCACAGGCTTATTAGGCACAGTGCAAGCTTGTATCGCAGGTGTTTGCGCAACATAGTGTATTCCAGCTAAACCGCTTAAATTGAATTTCTTTTAGGGCGTGAGTAATGCGCCAGGCCAAGTATTGACAGCTCTATTTTGATAGGAAATGCCGAATTCCTTAAAAAGACGGCTTCTCCTTGTATTTGGCTGCGTAGTCTACCAAAAAAAGGCATAAATCCCATTGAAAGTGCACCTTGAAAGCCAGGCAATAGCTTAATTTGAGAAGGAGTACACGCCAGATGATCTTGCGGCTTAGTCAATTACTCTAATGCCTTGGGGGCGCCACCACTGGGCAAAGCCTTTAATAATGATCGTTGAAAAATGAATGTAAGCTGAAAGTGCTAAATAAAGTTGCAGGCGGGGGGCTTTCGTAGTCCTTTAGGTTCAATTTTTCTCTCCTGGGCCCGTTCAGCTGGCCGCCTGTCAAAGTTTAGCTAAACTTTTAAAAAACCAATAAAAAGTACCAAGACTTGATCTTCAATTTAAAGGACTATTAGCTTTCACTGGGCCTAGGTAAAAAGGTCTAATTGTGTGAGTTAGGGTGCAATTAAATTAATTAGAAAAACTTAGGGCGGTTAGCAATGGATGCAGCGACTACAGCAGTAATTCTTGTGGGTTATCAGAATGATTATTTTTCGGCTGAGGGCATTCTTCATTCGGCATTAGAGGATAATCGCCGAGTTCAAGAGGTCCTACACAATACCTTAAATTTACTTGAAGCTTTGAAACCTAGTTCGGTCCCATTTATTCATACTCCTATTGTATTTACGGAAGATTATAGTGAGTTGCTTGATCCGGTTGGCATCTTAAAAATTATTAAAGATACCGGGGCTTTTAAACGAGGCGCTCCTGGCTCGCAAACAGTACCGGAATTAATGGCCTTGGGGGCTCGCATGCTAAGTTTGCCTGGAAAGCGGGGTTTAAACTGCTTTTCAAATACCTCTGTTCACGAACATCTTCAGCAGGCAGCTGTGACCGATGTTTTAATCGCTGGTGCGGTAACCTCTCTATGTATCGATACCGCAGGAAGAGAGGCAGCTGATTTGGGTTATCGAGTGCACATCCTCGAGGATTGCATGGTGGCTAGAACCAGTTTCGAGCAGGAGTACTTCGCAAAAGAAATTATGCCTTTGTATGCCAATGTTACCGATAGCCAAGCTGTAATCGCGCAACTGTATGCCTAAGGGATTAGGTGCATCTAATGTCCAGCAGCAAAAGTACGCTACAAAATGAACTGCTAGCTCAAGCTCAAACTCGTTTGATAGAAGAGTTACAAAGTTCTCAGCGTCATTATGCGCATCTTGTGGATCATCTTAAAGATGTTGTTTTTCATTTGGATGAGGATTTTTGCTGGAGTTTTTTGAGTCAGGCATGGGAAGGTCTAGCGGGGCAGAGTGCAGAACAGAGTCGCGGGCAGTCGGCTCTTAATTATTTTCGTGCTTCTGATTCAGAACCTTTTGAGCAGGCCTTGTCGCAGCTGCTTAGTGGTGAACGGCATGATCTAGAGGCGCAATACTATTTGCTAAGAGGCGATGGTGGCGGTCGTCATGTGGAAGTTTCCTGTCGCGCAATGCGAGATGATACCGGACGTTTAAGCAGTGTGGTTGGTGTTATACGGGATATTACTGAGCGTCTAGAGAGCCAGCAAAAAATTTATCATATGGCCTATCACGACTGCTTGACGAGTCTAGCCAATCGTCGGCAACTAATGGATCGTCTATCGAGTGTTTGTGTGCCCAGCAGCTCTCGTTCAATTGCTTTGTTGTATTTAGATCTTGACGAATTCAAAGGGATTAATGATATGTATGGCCATTCTGTTGGCGATGCAGTCCTACAGGAAGTCGCTCAGCAGTTGCTCACAGTAAGTTTTCCTGAAGAATCTTTAGCAGCGCGAATAGGTGGTGATGAATTTATTATCTTGTTTGAGCAGTTGGCAAGCCACTACCCAACGGCTCGTGCCCATTTGTCAAAGGTGGCCGACAGTTTGCTCGAAAAAATCATGCGTATTAATAAGCGTGTGGGTACCTTTAATGAAATAAAGTGCAGCGTCGGTATTACCCTGGTAAACAGCCATTCTATTTCAGCTGAAGAGTGCTTGAAGCAGGCTGATTTTGCGATGTATCACGCCAAGCGTGCCGGTAAGAATAGAATACAATTTTATGATGCCGAGCTCGCTAAGCAAGAAAGCCGTAGGCAGCAACTACAAAGAGAGTTGTGTGAGGCTGAGCGTTATGGTCAGTTTACCGTCTTTTATCAACCTCAAGTTGAAGCTGACAAAAATAAGGTGCAAAAAGCTGAGGTGCTTCTGCGTTGGCAACACCCTCAGCGAGGTCTGTTGATCCCAAAAGATTTTATTCATGAGCTGGAAAACAGTGATCTTATTAAGCCTCTGGGACAATGGGTTTTAGATCAATCTCTGGCGCAACTGAGTATATGGAGAAAAATGGGCTATGAGAATTTGAGCCTATCGGTCAATGCCAGCGCGGGTCAATTTCAAAACCCCGAGTTTGCCGATGATGTTCGACGCTCCCTTCAGCGCTTTGATATACCTGGCGAGTATTTGGAGATTGAAATTACTGAAACAACGGCCTTAAGTAATGTCCATAGCGCGATAGCTAAGATGCGAGCCCTAAAAGATATTGGTGTAAGAATAGCTTTAGATGACTTTGGGACGGGTTATTCTTCATTGTCTTATTTAAAACACTTGCCCATTGATACCATTAAGCTCGACCGTAGTTTTGTGCAGGGCTTGCCAGATAATGGTTACGATAGTGCGATCGTACAATCCACCCTGCTAATGTCTAAGCACCTCAAGCTGAGCTCGGTCGCAGAAGGTGTGGAATCCGAAGAGCAATGCCAGTTTTTAAAGGCCTTGGGTTGCGAGCTCTATCAAGGTTATTTATTTAGCCCAGCTATCTCTGCTGATCAGTTTGCTGAGTACTTACTTCAGCGTAGTTAGCCTCCTTCCTCTCAATAGCTTATCTGCTGCTCCGGGTTTGGACGCCTGCCGGGATGGTGGTATGGTGTGCCCAAATTTAGTTCTGTTTCATCTTGGGAGAAACTGCCTTGTTGTTACTAATCACCTTTATGGTGCTGGCTATCGCTATTTCCTTCTTATGTTCGGTTATGGAGGCGGTGCTATTAAGTATTACCCCGAGCTATATAGGGGTGCTGCGAAAAGAAAATGAAGCATTGGCTAATCGAGTGCAGTCATTAAAAGACAATATTGATCAGCCGCTGGCTGCCATTCTGACTCTCAATACAGTAGCTCATACAGCAGGTGCTGCGGGAGTGGGGGCGCAGGCTGCGGCCGTATTTTCGGATGCGGCCGTAGGTATTGCTTCCGCTATTATGACGCTATTGGTGCTGGTGCTCTCTGAGATTATCCCTAAGACCTTGGGTGCCAGTTACTGGCGCGGATTAACGCCAGTTGTATCTTTGAGTTTGGTTTTCTTAGTGAAGGTGTTTAAACCTTTTGTTTGGATGTCAGATCGCCTGACTCGCCTAATCGGTAAAAAGGAGGATGAGGCCCACTTTATCCGCCAAGAAATCGAAGTGATGGCCGAGCTAGGCTCAGAAGCTGGCGCCTTGAACCAAGATGAAAGTGATACCATCCGAAGCTTGTTAAACTTTAGAACCGCAAGCCTCACCGATATTATGACGCCCCAGACTGTGCTCTTTAAAGTGCATAAAGATATCACAGTGGATGACTATCTTTCAGAGCATGGCTCAGTACCCTTTTCGCGGGTCTTAGTCTTTGATGAAGATGGTGATGATGTGGTGGGCTATGTCCATAAAAATGACCTGATGTTGGCCTATCACCGCCTTGGGCATGACTATCGGTTGGGTAAATTAATCAAATCTCTTTATACCGTTCCTGAAACTTTAGCGGCCCCTAGCTTGTTTCAAAACTTGCTGCAACGTCGTGAACATATTGCTTTGATTGTTGATGAGTATGGTGCAGTGCAGGGTATCGTCACCCTAGAAGATTTACTGGAATCTTTGATTGGTGTGGAGATAGTAGATGAGCACGATCGCGTCAGTGATATGCAAGTGAAGGCGCAGCAGTTATGGAAAGAGCGTAGCGAGGCCCACGATAAAATCATTGACGATAGCGGTCTATCTGCGGACTTAGCTAGTGATCAAGATGGCAATGAACATAGTGAAATCGATCCGGAAAACGGCAGTCAAGGTAATAGTAAAGCAGATTAAAGAGAGATAATCATGTTTATTCAAACAGAAGAAGAGTTGCGTGAGATATATGGCTTTCCAGCTGGGAGAGCTAAAGACAAGCAGCTGGCTGGTTTGGAGAAACACGCGATTAATTTTATTGCTCACTCGCCCTTTATGTTGCTCTCTACGAATAATGCCGTGGGGGAGTTAGATTGTTCTCCACGCGGGGGTTCGCCTGGTTTCGTTTATGTTAAAGACGAGAATTGTATTTTGATTCCCGATGCTAAAGGGAATAATCGCATTGATAGCCTGGTGAATATCGTAGAGACGCAGAGGGCAGGTTGTTTATTTCTGATTCCAGGGGTTGATGAAACCCTTAGGGTTAACGGTCGTGCAAACATCAGTGCCGATCAAAGTTATCTTTCCTATTTTGAAGATCAAGCTAAGCCTGCGATAAGTTGTATTGTTTTGCAGGTTGAAGAAGTATTTTTGCACTGTGCAAAGGCTCTGATGAGATCAAGATTGTGGGATGCTGTCTCACAGATTAAGCGTGACGAATTTCCGACAATGGCGCAAATGATGAAAGATCAGTTGAGGCTTGAGGGTGAGCCAGAGACTCAAAGAGATATGATTCAGCGTTATATGAAGGATATTTAACCGCAGTTAGTCTTACCCCAACAGTGCTTTATACAGTATAGATTTCATGAGTATTTCTCGTTTCCATTTTTACGAACATTTCACTTTCTTGTGCTTCATCACAGGAAGTAAGTTTTTTCAGTAAGTCCTAATTTAGCCAACTACACTCCTTTTGCATCGAAAAATCGACGCAAAAAACATTACTTCCTCTTTCTAGTAGTAGTTAGCTATGAATTCATTATTGGAAACATCTCGATTTCTTATGCAGGCAACTCTTGGCTACGATCAGGCCTTGTTGCAGCAAGTGTCCACTGACGGTATTAGCAATTGGTTAGGCACTCAGCTTAATGCTCCAGCTTTAGCAAATGATCACTATCAGTCGTCGACTAACTCCATCTGGCAAGACTTTCGCTCTCAGTGTCTAGCGAAAGCCGCTAACGATGAGAGTAAGTTAAATGGAGACAACAACAACCCATGTTTGCCATATAAATGGTATTTTCGTATGGCGTGGTGGCAGCGTTGTATTGAGAATAATAACTCCGATATTTTGCGTCGCAGAGTGGCTCAGGCCTTAAGTGAAATTTTGGTGCTGTCCGATAACTCCGCATTGGAGTTGGACGCGGTGGGTCTAGGAAGTTATTACGACCTGCTATATAAGCATGCCTTCGGTAACTATAAAGAGCTACTGTTTGACGTTAGTATGCATCCTTGTATGGGCGTCTATTTAACCCATATGAATAATCGTAAAAAGGAAGCAAATATTCATCCTGACGAAAACTATGCTAGGGAAATTCTTCAGCTTTTTACCATTGGCTTGTTTGAACTAAACCCTGATGGTAGCCGAAAACAACTCGCGGGAAAGGATATTCCTACTTACGATAATGACGACATTAAAGAATTGGCTCGGGTGTTTACTGGCATTAAAGCTGCGAATTATGAGTATGAGTGGACGACGCCTTTTTGGGATAAGGCTGCCTTGAATGGAACCAGTGTAAGCTTTGTCGATTCTGTCAGCAAATCATATAAAACGGTTCCCTACGTAAATATGGTAGACCCCATGGAGGTCGATGAGGCTTTCCATGATCGCGGAGCAAAATCTCTACTGGATGGTTATCTACAATTGCCCGCTAATGTAAATGGAGCTGTTGAGATACGCAGCGCTGTCGATAAATTGGTTGAACACCCTAATACTCGTGTGTTTGTCGCCAAAAAACTGATTCAACAGTTAGTGACCTCCAATCCGAGTGGCGCCTATATTCAACATGTGGCGAATGCCTTTGGAAGCGATGGTGATTTGAAAGCTACGGTTGAAGCTGTGTTGACTTATCCTCTAACCAACACGGTGGCCGCACAAAGATTCCCTTCTGCTTATAGTCAAGGGGCTAAGGAAGTACAAGCTCAAAAGCTAAAATCTCCGAGCCTGCGTCTGAGTCAAATTTTGTTAGCGTTCTCTGCCGATAATACCAGTAAAAAATACTGGATGACAGCTGAGGATACTCTGTTTTCCTTGCGACATAACCCGCTGAGCTCGCCGACGGTATTTAATTTTTATAAGCCTGACTATGTGCCTCACGGAGCATTGGAGCAGTTGGATTTGGTAGCGCCGGAATTTGAATTGCACGATTCGGCAACATCTATTGCCTATGTGAACGTGCTTTACGACTGGCTATTTGCTGGGGCTTTGGCCTCAGTTAGCACGGAGGTTAGTAGAGAGAATAATATTTTTAATATTCCTGAATTGGATGAAGTTAAGCTTTTCGATAAATTAGATAATCGCTTAAATTTGAATTTGTCAGCTTATGCAGCTCGAGCCAATAGCCCTGCAAATCATGATGCCTTAATCGAAGAGGTAGGCATATTGCTGACGGCAAAGAGTAATCTACCAGTGAAGCCGCACATCCTAAATGCCATTAGTACTTATCAAACCAATGGCGAGTGGGTTATGCAAACCATAGTTTTTATGATTGCTGCATCACCTGAATTTACAGTGATGGAGGCTTAATGATGAAAGTGTCACGTCGTAATTTTCTTGCTGCCAGTAGTGCTTCAGCGGCTGCAATGGGTTCCATAGCGCCTCAGTTTTCAATCGCTCAAAGCCTGCAAAAGGTACCGCTTAAAAGTAATAACAAGGTTTTGGTTTACATTATGCTGGATGGCGGTAACGACAGCTTCAATATGCTGGTGCCAACAAGTGCAAGCCATTACGCCCAATACAGTAGCACTCGTGATAACTTGGCGGTCCCTCTGGCTGATTTACTGAGTTTAAATGGCTTTAGCGATAGTGAAGGTCGCAGCTTTGGTGTGCATAAGGCAATGCCTGAAGTACAGAGCTTATTTAATAATAAGAAGCTCTCTTTCGTTGCCAATGTTGGGCCTCTCGTTGAGCCTGTGGATCGGGCAGGGATGCAGGCGGGCACTGCCAAATTGCCTTTGGGCTTGTTGTCGCACTCAGATCAGTTTAAGCATTGGCTAACGGGTAGGCCAGACGAGCGAACTAACACCGGCTGGTTTGGGCGTTTTGCCGATTCAGTACAGGCCAATCGCCAAGCTAATCAAATACCGATGAATATATCATTGGCGGGAAGTAATATTTTACAAAACGGAGCCGACAGCACTCACTATACGGTTAACAAAAAGGGCAGTGTTGGCTTGGCGGTAAAAGATAAAAGTACGCCAGCCAATCAGGCTTTAAACAACGCACTTCTCGCAGGCTTTGAAGCGATGCTGAATCAAAGCTATGGCGATGACCCAATGCGCGCTGCTTATATTGCACAAACTCGAGAGTCTCAGGCACAGCACGAGAGGTTTAAGGCGGCTACCAACACGGTAACACTGAGTAGCGCCTTTTCAGACAGTAATTTGTCTCAGCAGCTTAAAAAGGTGGCAGAGTCTATAGCCAGTGCTGATCAAATGAATTTGCAGCAGCAAACCTACTTTTTGCGTTACATTGGTTGGGATCATCATGACGGCTTGTTGGATAAGCATCCCAAAATGCTGTCAATTTTAAGTAAGGCTTTGTTTGAGTTTCAAAGAGCCTTGGAGGAGCTAAATGTAGAGGATCGAGTAATCACCTTTACCGGCTCTGATTTCGGACGTACTTTAACGTCGAACGGTAATGGATCTGATCACGGGTGGGGAGGAAATGCCATTGTGATGGGCGAGCCAGTTGATGGTGGAAAAGTATTTGGAGAGTTCCCTAGCCTTGAGTTAGGCAATAATAATCCACTTGACGGTGGTGACGGAATGTTAATTCCCTCTATGCCACTTGATGAAATGTTTGCAGAATTGGCTATCTGGTATGGCGTCGAAGGTAGTGATGTTAAAACGCTTTTGCCAAATATTGAGAAGTTTGGTGGTATAGAGCACCGCAAGGTACCGGTAGGCTTTGCGCTTAAGTCTAGCGATGTGACTGTGCTACCTGCTAGTGCACCGGGCTCGGCGACAGCGGTGCCAACAATGGGGGCTGCCGCATCTGCTGTAACTATGGGTGGGCTCGCTTTACTTGCAAAAAGTTATCACCGACGCATGGATGTTGTAGATTCTGAGGACCAGGAAATAGAAGCTGATAATCGATAGGCTCGGCTTTAAGTGCTGGAAACATGCTAACTTGGTAAGCTAGCATGTTTCCACTTGCTCTATTTTACACTGAGTTTCGCCAGCTCAATCAGTTCTTTAAGTTCCAGCTCATCATTTGCTAAGTCTTCAACTGTGGCTGAGTAGCCAAGCTTTAATAGCTGCTTTGCCGCCATAAAATCTTTCGGGCGGTTGATACAATCCGCAGCAATTAAACGCTTCGCCTTGAAATACCAGACGCTAAAGTTTTCTTCTTCTGGATTACCGCGCACTACGTAGTCGCTATAGCCCATATTAAAACCAGCTATTTGCAGTTTTACGTCATATTGGTCTGACCAAAACCAAGGGTGTTCGATATTTGGTAGAGGCTTATTGCATAGAGTGGACGCAATAATTCTTGCCGTGTCATTGGCGCTGGGTACTGACTCTAGGCGAACTTGGCTATTGAGCTTGGGGTGTGGGTATGAGCAGCAATCGCCGGCTGAGAATATATCCATATCGCTGCTGCGGCCTTGCTCGTCAACAACGATACCGTTATCGATGCTTAAGCCTGCCGCTTCGGCGAGCTCGGTGTTGGGTATAACGCCGATACCAATAATAACCATATCTGCTGGCAACACTCGACCATCGGCGCAAAGTACAGCTTCGACTTTATGTTCGCCCTTGATGGATTCTAATTGAACTTTGCTGAGAACCTTCACGCCTTCGCGCTGGTGTTTGTTGCAATAAAAATCAGAAACGTCGCTAGCGGTAACACGTTGCAGAATTCGATCGCCCGCTTCCAATACGGTAACGTCGGCTCCGAGTTTGTTGAGCGAGGCTGCGGTTTCTAATCCTATATAGCCGCCACCGATGACGACTACGCGCATGTTTTTCTTAAATTGCTTTTGTATGCATTTGCTGTCCTCGGCACTGCGCAAATAGTGTACTTCTGGAAGATGTGCGCCGCTTAATGGTAGCAGTCTAGGTCGAGCGCCGGTACATAGAACTAGCTTGTCGTAGTTTAGAAGCTCGCCATCGCTGAGCTTTAGTTGCTTGTGGTCGCGATCAATACTAATTACTTTGCAAGCAAGCCTCAGGGTCACATCCAGCTTTTCGTATGCTGACGCCGGACGAATCAGTAATTTGTCTTCTGCGAGCTCACCACTTAAAAATGCTTTGGATAATGGCGGCCGTTGAAAGGGAAGCAAGGCTTCTTCGCCGATAAGAGTTATAGGGCCGGTCCAGCCAAGTTGTCTTAAGCTGGCGACAAGTTGCGCCGCAGCGTGAGAGGCGCCGACAATTACACAATGCATGCTAAAAATTCCGAGTGGGTTTTGATGTTTTCAGAGGGCTAGAGAGAAGCTAGCGACGACCCAGATAGGCCGGGCAAAACAGCCCGGCCTAGGCGTTTACTAAGAAACGGCTTTAATAACTTGGGAGAAGTTATCCAACATTTCTAGTTCTTCTTCCTGCTCAAAGTAACCAACATGGTGCCAGCATACAAATTCTTCAGTGCCATACTTTTCTTTTAGTGCACCAACTTGATCAATAACCTGGTTAACGGTTCCTTTCCAAACACGCCCCATGGGTACATTGTAAGGCGGGGCATTGTAGGCAAAGTTAAACAACTCTTCGAAATCGCGATAGTGTTGTTCAGCTTGGGCTTCGTTTGAACCAATGGTTAAGTGACCCCCGAGCACCAAAGTGTTACCTACGGTGCACTCGGTGTGACCATGTCTATGGGCTTCCTCGATATACAGGTCCATGGTCATATCGATAAATTCTTCTTTGGCTACAAATGCAACCAGCTTGGCGCCTTCTTTGGCCCAGAACTTAGCGGTTTCCATTGACCACGAGAAAGGCACATACAGCGGTGGGAAGTCACGGCCTTCACGAACCCGTGGGCGAGGTACGATGCCGGTCTTTTTCAGGCGGTCGTTCTCATCCAGTGCGTCTTCTCCGCCCCAGGCTTTGGTTGGCGGGAATGGCCAAGTGATGTCAGTTGGGGGGATGTCCCAGAACTCGCCATAGTGGTTAAAGGTTTTATTGGTCCAAGCTTTTTTGATCACCTGCCAAGACTCTTCCATCAAGCGGCGATTTCGGGCATCTGCTTTTGAACGATCGGACTGGGTGGTAGTGATATCCAAGTGCTGGGATAAATTGTTAAGCCAGCGTGGGGTGTTGCCACGCACGAAGCCACAGAATAGGCGGCCATTCGTCATGTGATCTAGCATCGCCAAGTCTTCTGCTAGGCGCATTGGGTGATGGGCGGTCAGTGCCATGCCTACCTGGCCAACCATTAGGTTCTCAGTGTGTTGGGCAATGTGCAGGTTCCACAGTAGTGGGTTGGTGGTGGTTTCAATGCCCTCAACCTGAAAGTGGTGCTCAGTCATACAGAAGCCAGCAAAGCCATTCTGGTCGGCGAATTGCATCTGTTCTGTGGTGCGCTGTAGCAGCGTTTCAAAGCGATCTGGGTCGCCACCAGGAAGCTCGACATCTTCACCTTTGCTGCGCATATAGGGCTGTACAAGTATATGGGCCTTCATTGCTAATCCTCTAATGGTATGAACGTTCGTTCGATTATAGGGTGGAAGTGAATATTTGTATAGATGTTGGCTGATGAAAGATCCCAAGCTGGGGTCAGAACCCAAGGGTTCTGACCCGGTTTTCGGAGTCGCGATGTATCTGCTGCGATGAGGTTGGCAAGTTGCCCATGCGGAGCTTCGCTGCGCTTAGGTATTTACTTAAAAATCGTACAGGCACCTGGGGTCAGAACCCATAGGTTCTGACCCCGTTTCGGAGCCGTGATGTATCTGCTGCGATGGGGTTGGCATGTTGCCCATGCGGGGCTTCGCTGCGCTTAGGTATTTACTGAAAAATCGTGCAGGCATCTGGGGTCAGAACCCATGGGTTCTGACCCCTCTCTCTCCGTTTGGGGGGCTTAATCCATCAGCGGCTTGGCTCTTTCATCAACGATATGGCTATCGATCTTGGTATCGAATAGACGCTCAGCCAGATAGTGGTGGAAGTCCACAACCACCTGCTCCAGCTCAACCAGTTTTCCTGGCTCCCCATGGCGGGATTTCATGGCTTTTTGATTGCGCTCACAGATCCACTTGTCTTCAGCGAAAAAGGCCTCAACGAACTCTTGCTCTCCTGCCCCAGGGTTAATTTTGCTAGAAGAAATAGTGCCTGCTCGAATAATAGAGTTGTTAGCGTCAACAGGAATTACCGATAAATAACCGAGAGTGTCACCAAGCAAAATTCCAACAAAATTCGGCGGTAAGCTAAACAGCACATAGTGTTCCCATAGGCGTTGCTGTGATTTGGGCATTAAGGCCATCATGGCATTTTCTGTAAAGCTACGACTTTCACCGACCAAATTTCCGCCCGTCAAAGTCCAATCCGGTTTGCCTTCGATGTAAAATGCTTCACGCGTCGGAGTGTTAACTTCAAGGGTTTCTTGGTGAACTTTAAATAGATGGTAGCTTTCAATGCCATTCTCTACGGCTAGCTTCCAATTGGTCTCCCAGTATTCATTTTCGCCGCCAACACCTTTATCAAAAGAACCGATATTGTAACGTTGCAAATACTTCTCTATGCCAGAATAGCGCTCACTCAAGGCTTCGGCATTGCCATTGATATTCACAAATACCAAGCCATGCCAGCTTTCCAATTTGAAATGAGGTAGGCAGTGTTTTTCTTTGTCTACCGCAATAATTCCAGGGTGAGGTACGCCAATCAGCTTTCCTTGATCGGTATAGGTCCATGCATGATAAGGGCAAACCATGCGACCTTTATTGCCAAAACCTTCATCGTTTAGTGGCGTCCCGCGATGGCGGCATACATTGGACATGGCCCGTAGCTCGCCATCTCTACCGCGAATAATAATAATAGGTTCATCGGCAATGGTTAAGGCGTAGTAATCGCCGGGATTAGCAACTTCGCCCTCATTACAGACGAATACCCAATCATTGCGATAAATCTTTTCCATTTCTAATTGGTAAACTTCTTCGTCTGAGTAGGCGGCAAATGGTAAGCCGGTGGCCTCCTCAATTTTTGCGCTGGCGACTTTTTTTATCGAATCCAGAACTGTCATTTTCATCTCCTTCAGAGCCGTATTGGCTAATCAATGTTTATTGTAATGTGTTACAAACAACTATTTAAAAAAATACCTTTTGCCTCAACTGCTAGATGAGGCAAAAGGTTCTGTTGTCATTAAGAGCTTGCTTTGGCGTCGCTTGCCGCCGCTTCTCGTTTGCGTTTTTGCTCTTGTTCCCACGCCCAGATCGGCGGGCGAACCAGCAGCTGAAAACGATAAGACCAGCTTGGCGCTTCCCATAATTGCTTGCCCAGCTTGGTAAAGCCATGGAAGAACACAGTAAATGGATTTACGCTATTAATACGAGGGTAGACACCAAACTTTACTTCCTCGTCTTCCTCGGCAAAGGTGCCAAACATGCGATCCCAAATGATAAAAATACCTGCGTAGTTTTTATCAATGTATTTACTGTTGGTGGCATGGTGAACACGATGATGTGAAGGCGTGTTCATGATGTACTCGATTGGGCGTGGTAATTTCTTAACCATTTGCGTATGTAGCGCTGTCTGGTATAGCTGCACCAGTGCTTCTGCTAAGAACACCATAAACGGATGGAAACCTAGCATGATTAGCGGCAAGTGGAAGAAGAACGGGAAGAAGCCATCCAGTGGGCCGAAACGATAGGCCACAGAAATATTAAAATGTGGCGAGCTGTGGTGAACCGTGTGGGTTGCCCAGCCCAAACCGCAAACATGCATAAAGCGATGTTCCCAGTAGTAGATGACATCCGCTAATAAAATACAGCCCAGCAAACTCATCCAAGTTAGCGGTAGTTGAGTAATACTGAAGTTTTCGTATACCCAAAAAAAGGCCGTTAGATAAAACAGGATATAAATAAGCCCGCCAATAAAGCGGTAGGCAAATAAGGTGATGAAGTTGGTGATGGAGTCACCAATTAGGTTCCAGGTCACGGCTTTTTTAAAGGCCATAACGATCAGCTCGAAGGCAAACAGGGCCATCATTGCTAGGAAGAACCAGTAGTTTATATACTCATCCCAGCCAAAAAGCTCGAGATCGGTAAGGCGTTGCTGTAAAAATTCCATCATGGCAAAGCTCTCTATTGATAAATCACGAATAAAGACGTCAGCTCGCTGTTTTGGGTGTAGTCGCGACGTTCCACTACCGCTTTAACAGCTCTGCTATAGTCGATATCCTGCCACGCATTAAGTAGCGCATTGTTTCCATAATTACTGGGTTTAAGAAGAGGCTCAATTTTGCCTTTTGGAATCAGTTGTTGCTCGCCTTTCATGCCTGGCTTGTCGTAGCCGATGCTGATGGTGGCGCGGCTGTAATCACTATTGAAATCGCTGTATATGGCGAACACACTCACCGTATAGCTGTCTAGCTGATCGCTAAGGGCACTATTGCTGGCAAATTCCTGCCACACTTTCTCGACATTAATTAATTCGGTGCTGCGCTGTATGCCAATCACGGATTTGGGCCAGTCTTTTAGTGATGGCTTTGCTTTAGGCTTGGCTGGACGCTCAATTTGAGCCAATTGCATCGTCGGTGCTTCCGCCTTGCTTGCTTGGGCTTCGCTGGCGGCTACTTGGGGTGCGTCGCTGGCGCTAAGCGCTTTGGCATGATCATTTTGCGCTAGTTGCACATATTCTTGGTAATCCTTTAGCTCGAAATAATCTGCAGTAGATTCACGGCCAAAGGCGGCCATGGCGTAGCCAACTTCGCTCATGGTGGCGAAGTCCATGTTAGCACTGCTGTATTTTTCAAATTCAGTGGGCGGTTCGGCTTTTTGCAAGCTGAGGGCAAAGCCTACCACTAAGCCGAGTAAGATGGTGCTTAAGGCTGAGACAAAAAAGTTCATAGTTTTACCTGCTAATCACACTATTACACTTGAGAATAATTTTCATCATTAAGGGCTTCTGTGCCGTATTGCTCTTCGAGTTCACGATAAAACATCGGCAGGCGCTTAAAGACATAGGCGTAACAGCCTAAACAAATAGCCATAAAAAACGTTGCCAGAATCATTTTTCCGTCTTCGCTGAGCAAGCCGTTGAACTGGGTGCCAAAGGTCATGCCGACAACGGTGGCGGGTAGGAAGATGGCGGCAAAGCGCCCGTCAATGCTGAACTCGCTGTATAGACCAAGTTGAAACGGCGTAAAGATTGCCCATGAAATCGAGTAGATAAGTACCGCAACGGTATAAATCCACTTATCTTCAGGACCAGTCGATAGGTAGAACATAAAATACACCATTAGGTGAATGCCGCCGGCGATTAGCATGGGGTAAGTACGCTCAAAACGGCTCGCTAAGTAGATAGCGATACCATTCCCCGTTAGGCTTGCCAAGTAACCTGCGGCAAAAATACTACTAATAAAAGTAGCAGATAAACCCATTTCCATCCCGCGATTTGCCGAGTCAGCCCAAAACAGTCCGAGTGCCGCGTACCAAATGATGGTGGTGCCAATAACAATGGCTTTTAAGCGCTTCAGTAAAGGGCTTGCCTTGAAATCTTCGGCATCTTCTTCCTGTTGATCGCCTTTGGGTGTCCATAAGGCCGTTGGGATAATGGCGATCAAGCCACAGATCAATAAGAAGGAGAAAGAAAGTAAGGGCATACTTTCGCTCAAGGTAGGCATCGCAAAGGATGCCACGGCAGACCAAAGTACCTGTGCAAACAGCACCAGGGCAAAAAGAGCCTCTGGGTTTTTCTGGCTGCCAATAATAGAAAAAGCATGGGAAGTAACAATGCCCGCACCCAGGCCGCACATCAGTCTGGCAAATAGTGTCAGGTTGAAGTCACCATCGGCCGCCATGGTAATGGCATTACCTGCAATAAAAAGTAACAAGCCTAGCAAGCAGCTCAGCTTTAGGCTTAAGCGCTTGCGCCAATAGTTGAAGCTAAGGCCGCTGACGCAAATACCGAATAGCTCGGCAGTGGTGAGGGTTGCAGTCGATTCGATATCGAAAACCAAGCTAAATGAAGAAAAGATAAAAGGCAGAATATTGGCAGCAGAGCCGCCAATAACGGCTAAAACCAGCAGAGCGCTGATCTGTCGTTTATTAAAACTAGATTGAATCATTATTCGCTTCTCGGCTAAAAATCGGCTTCCCGATTAAATTCTCATTGACAAAGGCTCATTGAAATTTGTAGTCTCGCCCATAATACGATCGAACGTTCGGTCATGCAATGGCTTGAGTGGCTCGATTGTGGTGTATGCGCAGTGAATGCAAAGAATTTCTAAAACAATAAAGATCGAGAGGCTAGGAGAATGTCAGTGACTAGGAATTTCCCGGTAAAACCATTAGTGGCAGCGGTTGTAGTGGGCTCAACGTTGGCGGCTGATTGGGCGGCGGCGCAAATTGAAGAGGTGTTGGTAACGGCCCAGCGCCGCACGGAATCGGCTCAAGATGTGCCTGTATCCCTAACGGCGTACAGCGCAGAAGACCTGAAAATCGTGAATATTACCCGTAGCAGTGAGCTGGCTGCGCAAACCCCCAATATGGTGGCGGTTGATGGTAACTTCGGCCTGTCGGCGCCGATTATCAGTATGCGTGGGGTAAGTAATGTTGATTTTAGTGCGATATCCAATACCCCGATTGCTGTGTACAGCGATGGAGTGATCTTAAACAATATTCAAACCCATGGCTTTGCCATGTTCGATCTTGATCAGGTTGAAATCTTGCGTGGTCCTCAGGGTACGCTATTTGGCAGAAACTCCACAACGGGTGCGATGCAGGTTTTTTCTGCCAGACCGACGGAGGAGTTCAGTGCTGGTATTGAAGCTACCTTTGGGCGTTTTGATCGTTCTCGTCAGGAGGCTTTCGTTTCGGGTGCTTTGACCGAAGATGTTCGCGGACGTTTGGCTTATGTTAGCAACCGCTCTTCCGGTTATGTGAAAGATCAGTTAGGCCGCGATGCTCAAAACGAAGATGTGCAAGCGGCACGCTTGAGTGTTGACTGGGATGTAAATAAAGACATCGTCGTTGAGTGGCGCTTAGCTCACCAGCAAATCGACAATAAGCCAGTGGTTTTCCATAACCAGTTGCCAGCGAATGCTTTTGATCCAAGCTCGCCAGGTGGTGGCGCCTCGGATTATCGTAGAGTTACCCTCAGCCCTGATTATGAGCGAAAAGAAAAGGGCGAGACTATCATGAGCTCCTTAACTTTTGATTGGGATCTGGGTGATGTTAACTTGGTTTCGGTAACGGGCTTTGTTGATCATGATTTCCTTTATCAAAACGATGAGGATGCCAGCACGCAGCCAATCGGACACAGCCAAGCTTTTACTGGGCAGCGTCAGTTTACCCAGGAGTTTCGTTTGCAAGGTGAAACCGAAAAGCTAGATTGGGTGGCCGGTGCATTCTTTATGGATGAAGATGTGGAGTCACAAGCCAGCTATGACATTAACGGTGTGTTGGCCGCAATTCCCCACGGCTTTGTGCCAGGTAGCGATGGCTCAGTCGGTGGCTTTGATGCCGCCTTAGGCTTGGGCGGTGCATGGATTGCATCGGCTGCTGCTGCTGGTTTTGCGCCGACGGACTTTTTGAATGTCGCACAGGCCTATAATGTTCTGCAGGCAATAGGCCGCATCCCGGCGGGCAATGTTTCTACTCGTGCCAACAAGCACAAGCAAAACTTAGAGAGTATGGCTCTATTTTCCCACTTAAAATATCGCATCAATGATTATTGGGGGGCTACTGTAGGCTTGCGCTGGAGTCGCGATGAAAAAGATCTTTCTGGTCAGTACTTAGGTTGTTATGTGGGGCAAAATCCAAATGCTGGCCAAGGCCGCTTTGATCAGTTGCAAGGTATTGGTGTTGATCCTAATGCGCCCTTTGGCTTTGACATTGCCGGCTTAGTAATGGACCCAGAGATTTGCGGTATTAATAATGGCGCGCCAGAAAATTTTGCTCGCGATGCAAGCTGGGACTCACTAAGCGGTAAGGTTTCATTCGAGTATACGCCGGACGAGGAATCCCTATACTACTTCGGTATTTCTCGTGGCTTTAAGGGTGGCAGCTTTAATGGTACTTATTACAATCGTCTAGTTGAAGTTGATCCTGAAAAGCTGACCTCAATTGAACTGGGGACTAAGCACTATCTATTGGATCGCCGCATGACTTTAAATGCTGCATTGTTCCAGTATGACTACACGGATTTCCAAGCTGTTATCGCCGTGACTCTGCCTTCGCAATTGCAAGGTACTACCGTGGTTAATGAGTTGGTTAATGTACCGGATTCCACTATTCGCGGTGCGGAAGTTGAGATGGCTTACAACCCGGTCACCAACCTGGTATTAACTTTGGGCGCCTCTTGGTTGGATTCGGAAGTGGATAAGCAGCCAACAGTTGCCGCTGGTGCGATCCCAGATATTCGTGGCAATGCTTTTCGCTATGCGCCAGAGTTTACATTTAATGGTGTGTTGAGCTATACCTTCGAGTTAGGCGAGATGGGCTTTATTACTCCGCAATTGGATTGGTCGTACACCGATGAGTACTTCACGGATATCGCCAATAACCCATTGGGCAAGACGGAAGATAATTGGATGACTAATGCTCGTATCAGTTGGACTAGCACCGATGAAAGCCTCAATGCTACTTTCTTTGTTGAGAACTTAACGGATGAGGTTTACAACAGCTCAAACACTCGTGAATTTACAGAGTCGTTTGGCTCCACCTTTTCAACTTACAGTAAGCCTCGCACGGTTGGTTTGACGGTGGCCTATCGCTTATAGCTGTTTAGCGACGGTTAGGTGAGATCCTCACCACATTGCTTGGGGCCACATTGTGGCCCTTTTTTTGTGCGCTGCAGCTGTTTTTAGAATTTTAAGGTGCTGCGGCTTTGAATTAGCTAGGCTTCTTTTAATTCGTAAAACCTTTCACAGTTTTGGCTGGCTTTGGCCCACTCTGAAGACTTGCTTCTTTGTTGGTGGAAATCAAAAGCCCGTTGGTCAATGAATTCTTCGTAGACCCAGAAAATTTCTTTTCTTTCGCTGTCCTGATTCACTCTAAAGCAAACGCAGCCGGGTTCTTGTTGGGTAGCAGCTATATGCTGCTGGAGGGCGTTCTTGAACAGCGAGACTTCATGCATCGGTACTTGAATATAACCTTCTAAAATAATCATAAGGGGATTTGGATCGGGCTTAAGCTGCTTGAGTGCGTGATCATAGCTTAAGTCTGCTGGTGCAGAAACAGTAGTTATAAAGCTTACGCAGTGTAGAGCTCTATTATTTTTACAAGCAGTTGCTAAAATACCTCCCCAATCAGCAGGGGTAAATATGGCAAGACCAAGTGTAAAAGAGGAAAGGGCGGCGGCTATTTTGGCGGCCTTTGAGCGCTGTGTGGCTCGCTACGGGGTTGAGGGGGCGACGTTAGAGCGTATATCTCAAGAGTCGGGCTTGCATCGCAGTTTGCTGCGTCACCATGTGGGGAATCGTGAGGCCTTGCTTGAGCGTCTGCTTGAGCGTTGTGTAGGCACCGAGCAGGATGATATTCAGCGCTTGTTTGATGATCTTCATTCTGGTGATTCCTCTGTTGAGCGAAATGAAGAGCTTATTATTGCCTATCTATTTGGCGAAATGCCGGAGCAAGAGCAATTGCGAATGCGGGTGGCGCTGGCATTGCTGGCGGCGGTAGAAAATTATCCGAGTATCAAAAGACGCCTTAGCCAGTGGAATAATGACTTTATTGCTAACCTTCAAAGGCTGCTGCAGCAGGCTTACCCAAAGTTCCAAGCTGAGCAGTGTGCTGCGGTTGCTTGGGGCTTGGCGAGTATTTCGCTTAGCCATCTTTCTATGGCGCCTCTGGGTTCCGTAAAACTTTATCAGCGCAGTGGTGTGCAAGCAGCAAAAATTCTACTGCAAAGTTTGCGGGGGTGATTGGCTTTAAAGTGCGTTTGCTCTGAAGTTCGGTGCGCCGGGGTCAGACCCCGCTTCTAAAAAGTGCACGGTATAGCAAGCTAAGGTTAACGTAATAAATGTGGGGTCTGACCCCAATAAAAAGCATTTTGCAGTTGAAGGTATCGGGGCTCGGCGCGCCGGGGTCCGGTGCGCTGGGGTCAGACCCCGTTTCCAAAAAGTACGCGGTTTAGCAAGCTAAGGTTAACTTAAAAAGGATGGGGTCTGACCCCTATAAAAAGTATATTGCAGTTGGAGGTGTCCGGGCTCGGCACGCCGGGGTCAGACCCCGTTTTCAAAAAGTACGCGGTTCAGCAAGCTAAGGCTAACTTAAAAAGAATGGGGTCTGACCCCTACAATTTGGCCGGATCTCTTTTTCATATCGGAAACGCTCTCTGCTCTGGCCGAATATTTTCATACTGTTTAGCTAACTGCAGCACGCCAAAATCATCAAACCTTGGTCCAACAATCTGTAAGCCTATGGGCAGGCCTTTGCTGCTGTAACCGCAGTTAATGGAGGCAGCAGGCTGCTCGCTAATATTAAATAAAAAGTTATTACACCAGGGGTCAAATAGTTTGTCGGCATCATCGGCCGGAAGCTCAGCAGGAAATGCAGGGCGGGGAGTCGATGGTAATAACAAATAATCTACTTGCGAACACATTTCCAAGGTTTGTACGCCAAGCTTGCGCATTTGCATGGTGGCCTCAAATAAATCTGGCGCAGAAACCTCTTCACAATGTTCTGTAAATTTCCAGATGTATGGGCTTTGGCGGCGCTTTTCTTCGTTGTATTGCTTAAACTCATTGTGGCAGCGCTGTTGATAATAGAGTTCAGCGCAATCTTCATCGCCGCTTTTAAAGGGCGACTGGATCGGGATTACTCTATGTCCAAGATCTTCAAGTTGTTCGGCGGCTTGGCTGACGGCGGTTAGAGTTTCTGGGTCGGGGCTTGTCCCAAAGCCAATATCTAATAGCAGGCCCAGGCGTAAAGACGGACGGGCAGATTGCAGCCCTTGCGTAAAATCAAAATCTTGCCAGGCAAGAGAGCGAGCATCGCGCCGATCTGGGCGGCTCAATATATTTAAATAGGCGGCCGAGTCCATAACGCTGCGTGACATTGGCCCTGCTACTAGTGTGTCGGCATTGCTTGGGTAGTAAGGAACCCTACCTTGGCTAGGCTTGAGCCCAAATAATCCGGTATAGGAAGCTGGTAGCCGTATGGAGCCTACGATATCGGTGCCGGCGGCAACGGTGTTGAAGCCGGCAGTAATTGCAGCAGCCGTGCCTGAGCTGCTGCCGCCGGTAGTCACACTGCTATCCCATGGGTTGCGAGTAATTCCATGATATGAGCTGTAGCCGGACGCCAATATGCCAAAATCTGGCATGGTGGTTTTGCCTAGTGAAATCATTCCAGCTTCTTTTTGGCGTGCAACGAGAGGGCAGTCTTCGTTCCAGTCGATGTCGTCAGCAATATTGGCGGTTGATCCGCGGTAACTTTTTTGATCGCGGCTTAATAGTGCATCTTTTACGCTTGTAGGGGTGCCGTCTAAAACACTATTGGGTTCACCATTAAACCAACGCTGTTCGGATTTTTGCGCCTCGCGACGGGCGCCTTCAAAGTCAATTTCGTAAAAGGCGTTGTATTTGGGGTTCAGCGCTTCGAGGCGCTGCAATTGAGTGTCGATAACTTCCCTTGGGCTTAGCGCTTTACTTTGATAAAGGCGGCTGAGTTCCAGTGCGCTTAAGTTAGAAATATCACTCATGAAGCGTTCCCTAGTAGGCTAGCTTGATTGCTGATGGTTTCATGGATCAACGGGTACTTTTCTTCACCGCTCTGGCTGCTTTTGTGATCGATAAAGAACTGCTGTAAGGCCGCAGCAATACTTGGGTAAGCGAGTTGCGACCAAGGGATCTCGTTTTGCTTAAAAAGCTGAGCTTCTAAGGTTTCTAGACCGGCTTCTACCTTTGGGCTCAATAGTTTAGCCCGGTAGTACATATAGGTTTGATTGATATGGGGTAGGTTATACACCGCATACAAAGACTGGATCTCAAGCTCTGCACAGGTTTCTTCTTTAGCCTCGCGCATGGCGCCTTCATCGCTGGACTCGCCGTTTTCCATAAAGCCGGCCGGCAGACACCAGAGGCCTTTTTGTGGCTCAATGCCTCGTCGGCAAAGCAATACCTGGTCTTGCCAATGGGCAATGACGCCAACGACTAAGTTGGGGTTTTGGTAGTGAATGCGACCGCAGTGACTGCAAATAAAGCGCTCGCGCAAATCACCCGCAGGTATTGCGAGTATTAAACTGTGTCCGCAGTCGCTACAAAATTTCATGCTAAAAGCCCGGCAAATTTGCTTCGGTAAAACGCCAGAGCTTCACCGTCATTGTGTTGCAGTTTCTCTACCTTGCCGATCAGTAAGCGATGGTCGCCACCGTCGTGATTAGCGTTTAAAGAGCATTCAAAACGCACCAGGCAATCTTCCATAGCTGGTGCGTTTTGATCGCCTTGCGCAAGTTTAACGTCGGCAAATCGGTCGCCGTCTTTGCTGGCAAATTGGTAGGCCAAATCGCCCTGGTCGTGCTTAAGGATATGGATGTTGAAGTGGCTGCAACTATTAAAGGCCTCAAAGTTGCTACTGCCTTTGCCGATGCTCCATAGCACTAGTGCTGGTTCTAGTGATAGTGAGTTGAAGCTGCTGGCTGTCATGCCAACTGGCTTACCGTGTTGATCAAAGCAAGTGATCACTGTAACCCCGGTGGCAAATTGACCTAGGGCGTCTCTGAGTTCTCTGGGGTCTATCGGCTTGTTGGCGTGCTTTTCTTTCACGGTACCACTCTCACAATTTCAATTTCTGTCTGATACGCGTTCGTTGTCTTTAAATCTGCTCAATGATCCATGAACGAACGTTCGATAATATTATGTTCGAGAGCTATTTAAGTCAAATTTTAGTCGATCAAATGGACTCAATTTGATCTTGACATGATCGTTCGTTCGGTTAAAAGTATATTAAGACATTATTAGACTTAGAAAATACTATTCGATAGGCATTTTCAGCGCAGTTTGGCCAAAAGTGCCATTTGTGCTCCTGGCGTCTCGCAAGGCTCGCCAGTCTGCCGCAGATACAAAAACGATGAGGTAATTAAAAGCCAATGGTGGAGCAATCACTCAGTGGTCACGGTCCTTGGGCCGAGTATCAAGCGCGCTTGAATGCAGGGCAGTTTTGCATTCAGCAAGGGGGCGATGGTCAGTTTTTCTTTTATCCGCGGGCTATTGCGCCCGGCAGTGGCAGCAATGACTGGCAGTGGGTGGCTGCCAGTGGTGCAGCCAGTATTTATTCTCTGAGTCGAATTCCCCAGCGGCCAGAGCGCGGCGGTGACTATTACGTAGCGATTGTAGAGCTTAAAGAGGGGCCGAGAATGATGACTCAATTGCGCCTGCAATCGGATGAGTTGCCAAAAATCGGCGATACAGTTGAGGCTTTTGTCGAGCAGCAAGAAGGCGCTGATGCGCTATTGCTTTTTAAGCACGGTTTGCAGGAAGGGGCGCGCTAATGTCAGCTGAAATTTTACGTGGAAAAGCTGCGGTTGTTGGCGTAGCGCAAGCAGGTATTGGAAATCACGAAGGCTGGCAACCATTAGAGTTAATGGGAGTCGCCGTGCAGCGTGCGCTGGAAGATGCCGGCATAGGGCTGCACGAAATCGACGGGCTTTGTGCGACCACAGGCTCCCATTATTTTGCCAACCTTAGTGCCGCTGAATATCTAGGTATTCAGCCAAGTTTTACCAGTTGCGATATGAATGGCGGTTCGTCGTTTATGTCTCAGCTTTTGCAAGGCGTAATGGCGATTGAGTCTGGCTTGTGCAAAACCGTGCTCATTGCCTACGGCAGTAATGCGCGCAGCAATGGTGGTAATCATGCGGGACTAATTGAAACCCCAGAATGGGAGCAGCTCTATCGCCCGCGCATCCCCGTCACCGGTTACGCCCTAGCTGCAGCCAGACATATGCATGAATACGGAACAACTAGAGAGCAGTTGGCTGAGGTGGTGGTGGCGGCTCGTGCTTGGGGCGCGATGAACCCAGAAGCTTTTGTTCGAGAAAAAACTGATTTAGAAACGGTACTTGCCGCAAAAATGGTTTCTGATCCGCTATCGGTAATGGATTGTTGTTTGGTGACTGACGGTGCGGCGGCGATGGTGTTGGTTGCTAAAGATCGTGCCAAAGAATATGGCAAGCAAGCAGCTTATGTCCTAGGGGCATCTTCGGCAACAACTCATCGACAAATAGATCAGATGCCTGATTTAACAACAACGGCCGCAGTGCAAAGCGGTAGTCGTGCCTATCAAATGGCTGGCGTCCAAGCCAGTGACATCGATGTTATCCAGCTGTATGACGCATTTTCTATTAACGTCATTTTATTCTTAGAAGATCTTGGTTTTTGCGCTAAAGGTGAAGGCGGTGCTTTCGTTTCTGCCGGGCGAATTGCGCCAGGTGGTGTACGCCCAGTTAATACTAATGGTGGTGGAATCTCCTGCGTACACCCAGGCATGTACGGCTTGTTTTGCATGATCGAAGCTGTTCGTCAATTGCGCGGCGACTGTGGCGATCGACAAATACCATCGGCCGAGCTTGCTTTGGCGCATGGTAACGGCGGCACACTGTCTAGTCAGGCCACGACGATCTTTGGCACAGAAGCTTGTTTATAGGAGTTTAAAAATGCTCGGAAAAATGATGGATTTTCAGCTCACTATTCCTGCGGTTATGCGTCATGCTGCAAGAATCCATGGTAATACCGAAATTGTTTCTAAATTGGCGGATGGCAGTTTGCATCGCTACCGCTATGCAGATGCATTTAAACGCGCTGCAAAGTTGGCGGGCGCTTTAGAAAAACTTGGCGTTAAACAAGGTGATGTGATCGGAACCCTGGCGTGGAATAGTTATCGCCACTTTGAATTGTATTATGGGATTCCAGGGGTGGGAGCGATATGCCACACCATCAATCCGCGTCTATCCGACGAGCAGTTCGATTTTGTATTAAACGATGCTGAAGATCAGTGGGTATTTGTCGATCCAGACTTTTTACCTTTGATGAGCCGTCTGGCCGACAAATTTAAAACGGTTAAAGGTTATGTGGTTCTTTGTGGTGAAGAGGCAATGCCGGCCCACGAGTTAGACAACGTTTATTGCTATGAGACGCTTTTAGCCGAACAAAGCGGTGAGTTTAATTGGCCAGAGCTCGAAGAAAATCAAGCCTGTGGTATTTGCTATACCTCGGGTACTACCGGTAATCCAAAGGGCGTTGTTTATAGCCATCGCTCAACTGTATTGATTAGCTTAACGGCCAATACCAGTTCCTCTGTCGGAATGCAGCCTGAAGACTCTCTATTAGCAGTGGTGCCAATGTTTCACGTAAACGCTTGGAATATTCCATACGCTGGTGCAATGGCCGGTGCCAAAATGGTTTTTCCTGGGCGCTTTATGGGGGACGGCCAGGCGCTGGCCGAGCTAATGAACGCTGAGCGTGTTCGCTTTGCTTCGGGTGTGCCGACAGTTTGGCTGGCCTTGTTGCAGTATTTGCGCGAAAGCAATACCAAATTGGAAACTGTTGAGCGTTTGATGGTAGGTGGCGCTGCAACGCCTCTTGCATTGATGCAGGCCTTCGAAGAAGAGCAGGGTATTTTTATGCAGCAGGGTTGGGGAATGACGGAAACCAGCCCCTTAGGCACGATGAATATGCCAACGCCCAGCATGATGGCTATGGAGAAAGATGAGCAGTTTGCCTTGCGTAAAACTGTCGGTCGCCCAACTTTTGGTATCGAGGTGCGCATTGTTGATGATGCTCTAAATGAAATGCCATGGGATGGTAAAAGCCCTGGCTCTTTCCAAGTGCGCGGCCCGTGGGTGTGCTCTCAATATTTAGGTATCGAGAAAGCCGATGCTCATACTGAAGATGGATGGTTTGATACTGGCGATATAGCGGTTATCGATTCTAGGGGCTATGTCTCTATTACTGATCGCAGCAAAGATGTTATCAAATCCGGTGGCGAGTGGATCAGTTCTGCTGATCTCGAAAACGCTGTGATGGCCCATGAAAAGGTTTTGGAGGCGGCGGCAATCGCGGCTTATCACCCCAAGTGGTCTGAGCGCCCTCTCTTAATTGTTGTTAGCAAACCCGGCGAGGAGGTGAGTGAACAGGAGTTGAAAGATTTCTTGCAAACTCAGGTAACGCGCTGGTGGATACCAGAATCTATTTTATTTGCGACCGAGCTACCGCATACCGCAACGGGGAAAGTCAGCAAAAAAGACTTGCGTGAGCAATACCGTGATTTTTCCTACGAGGGATAAAGTTTGATGTCTGAGTTTAATCAATATGTAAATTATTCTGTTCAGGGTAATTTGGCGACACTGAGTATGTGCCATGCACCAGTAAATACCCTGAGCTATGAGCTTCGTTGCGCGATCGATCATTACCTGGATGCGGCTGAACAGGATGAGCAAGTCAAAGTTGTGCTTATTTGTTCAAGCCTAAAAGCATTTTCGGCAGGTGCAGATATTACAGAGTTTGGCAGCGAAAAATCTTTTGCTGAACCAAGTTTGCCGTCTTTGTGCAATCGTATAGACAGCTTTCCGAAGTGGGTGATTGCCAAGGTTTCTGCTTATGCCTTAGGTGGTGGCTTGGAACTGGCTCTTGCAGCGGATCAGCGTATTGCCGAAGCGGGCAGCCGCTTGGGGTTGCCGGAAGTCAATTTAGGTATTCTGCCGGGGGCCGGTGGTACCCAAAGATTACCAAGAATAATACCAATGGCAACTGCAGCAAAAATGATGTGCGATGGAAAGCCAATTTCAGCGGAGCAGGCCTTAGAGTTGGGCTTGATTGAAACCGTTTTTGAAAGCCAAGAGCAAGCTAATGAAGCTGTTTTGACCTTAGCGGAATCCTCCAAAAACGTTGAGCCTATCAATATGTTTGAGCAGAGCTTCACGGTAAGTGAGGATGATGAGCAAGCCTTGCGAGCATATCAAGAGCAGCAGTCTCGCCGTTGGTATGGTCAAAAATCCCCTGTTGCCATTGTTGAGGCGGTGCGCGAGGGGATGAAGCTAAGCTTGCAGGCGGGCCTTGCCTTAGAGCGAAAGCTCTTTGATGAGTGCGCTAATAGTTTCCAGGCTCGCGCTTTGCAGCATGCTTTTTTTGCAGAGAAAGAAGCATGGAAAGTACCTGGTATTAGTTCAGCTGATGCTTCTTTGGAAATCCAAGAGGTAGCCATTATCGGCTCTGGGTTAATGGGCTGTGGCATTGCCATTAACTTCTTATTGGCAGGCATTAAAACTCGTTTGTTAGATGTAAATGCAGAGGCATTAAAGAAAGCCCGCGCTTACATTACTAAAACTATTGAATCTAATCGCGATAAGGGGCGCATCAATGCTGCTAAATGTGAAGCATCTTTAGCGGCTCTTGCTACGGTAAGTGATTATCAAGAATTAGCAAATACCGATTTGGTAATTGAAGCAGTATTTGAAGATATATCAGTGAAAAAGTCGGTATTTGCTGAGCTGGATCGCCACTGTAAGCCCAGCGCGATTCTCGCCAGTAATACGTCCACCCTCGATCTGAATGAAATTGCCGAGGTTTGCTCTCGCCCAGAGAACGTTATCGGCCTGCACTTTTTTAGTCCGGCCAATATTATGAAGCTGCTTGAAGTGGTGCGTACCGAGCGTACCTCGGCTTCGGTTTTGGCAAGTTGTTTGCAATTAGCAAAAACGATAAAGAAAACTGCGGTCACCGTTGGAGTGTGCTACGGCTTTGTGGGAAATCGCATGGTGGCCCCTTATTCGCGTGAAGCGTTTCGCATGGTGCTTGAAGGTGTGAAGCCCAGTGAAGTTGATTCTGCGCTGCGGGAATTTGGCATGGCAATGGGACCAATTGAAATGGCCGATATGGCGGGCATTGATGTTGGTTGTATGGCAGCTTTGGCTAATCAAGATGAGTGGCAGGGTGAGGAAAGCTATCAGGCTTTACAGTTTGCCTTGCGTGAGCAAGGCCGCTTAGGGCAAAAAACGGGTGCTGGGGTGTATCAATATCCGGAAGGTAAAAAACAAGAAGATCCACAAGTACAGGCTTTGATTGCTGAAATTTCTGAAAATCTCAGTATTAAACAGAGAGAGATCTCAAAAGAAGAAATTGTGCAACGTTGCATCCTCAGTATGGCCAATGAAGGCATGCGTATCCTGGAAGAAGGTATTGCTTTGCGCTCTGGCGATATCGATGTGATTTATCTCAACGGCTATGGCTTTCCGCGCTGGCGTGGTGGCCCAATGCAATATATTGATGAGCTGGGCTTGGAGAATACTCAGACAAGTTTAGTTAAATTGCAAAAGAGCCTTGGTGAGTACGGCGAACGCTGGTTTAAGCCCGCAGACTTGTTAAACGAGTTATCTGAAAGCCAGAGCAGTCTTAAATCATATAGAAAATCATAAGGGCTGGGGCACGTCTAAATATCTAGCCTAAATCGAATACAAATTTTTTGGAGTTATCTTATGAGTCAACGTCAAGCCCTTATTGTATCAACCGCACGAACGCCAATTGCGAAAGCCTTTCGCGGTGCATTTAATATTACTAAATCGCCCACCTTATCTTCTTATTCTATTAAGGCGGCGGTTGAGCGCAGCGGCTTGGCCGCTGATCGCTTTGACGATTTAGTAATGGGTACTTCATTGCAGGCCGGTACGGCGGGTATGAACTTGGGCCGTATGGCCGCTTTAGCTTCAGGCTTGCCTTTAACAGTTTCCGGCCAATCTATAGATCGTCAGTGCTCTTCCGGTCTGATGTCAGTGGCGACGGCTGCTAAGCAAATTATGGTTGATCGTATGGATGCCGTTGTGGCAGCGGGTCATGAACATATTTCCATGGTGCAAACACCGGCCTTTGAATGGATTATGAAGGAAAAAGACGAAACGGTTTTGGCCAATTCCGATACGGCTTATATGCCAATGCTGCAAACTGCAGAATATATTTGTAAGAAGTACGGTATCTCTCGCGAATCTCAGGATGAGTATGCCTTGCTGTCTCAGCAGCGCACTGCGGCAGCGCAAGAGTCGGGTGCTTTCGAGCAGGAGATTGTTCCTGTTACAACGACTAAAGCTGTTTTTAACAGAGAAAGCAAAGAAACTTCGTTTAAAGAAGTAACGCTTGGTATGGATGAAGGTAATCGTCCGCAGACTACATTGGAAAGTTTGCAGGCACTGAGCTCGGTAGTCGAGGGGGGTTCTATTACGGCGGGTAATGCCTCTCAACTTTCAGATGGTTCGGCGGCCTGTGTATTGGTTTCTGATGAATTGGCTGCCCGTGAAAACTTACAGCCACTAGGTGCCTATAAAGGCATGATGGTAGCGGGACTGGAGCCTGAGGAAATGGGTATTGGTCCTATCTATGCTGTTCCAAAACTGCTTAAAGCTCATGGTTTAACTGTCGATGATATTGGCCTTTGGGAATTAAACGAAGCCTTCGCCTGCCAGGTTATTTACAGTGCTGAAAGGCTGGGTATTCCAATGGATAAGCTCAATGTAAATGGCGGTGGTATTTCGATTGGCCACCCTTATGGTATGACAGGCACTCGCTTAGTGGGGCATGCTCTCATCGAAGGTAAGCGTCGTGGTGCGCGTTATGTTGTCGTCACTATGTGTGTAGGCGGCGGTATGGGCGCTGCAGGTTTGTTTGAGGTTCTGTAAGGCAGCAAGAAATATCTGCTAGCTGATTTAACACCGTATTAATTCGAGAGAAAGTATTGTGACCCAGTATCACGTTCCCTACGAGAGCATTCGTTTTGCTTTCGAGCAAGTAATGGAGGTCCCCGCGGCCTATACAAAAAATAATCCCGATTTGGATATGGATTTTGTATCGGCGATTTGGGCAGAAGCCGGCCGCTTTGCCCAGGAGCAGCTGGCTCCTTTAAATCAAAGCGGCGATGAAGGATGTCAATGGCAAGATGGCGAGGTGACTACACCCACAGGTTTTAAAGCGGCTTACCAGCAGTTTGTTGAAAATGGCTGGCCCGCCCTTGCCCAGCCAGAAGAGTTGGGTGGCCAAGGCCTGCCGATGAGCTTGCAGTTTTCAATTTATGAGATGTTGGTGAGCGCAAATTTGGCTTGGACGTTATACCCAACCATTACTTGGGGTGCGGTTACTACTTTAAAAACCCACGGTACTGAAGAGCAAAAGGCCGATTATTTACCCGGCCTGGTGAGCGGGCAATCACAAGGGACTATGTGTTTAACCGAAGCGCATTGTGGCTCTGATTTAGGTTTGTTAAAAACTAAGGCGACGCCCAATGAAGATGGCAGCTACGCGATTAGTGGTAGCAAGATTTTCATTTCCTCGGGTGAGCACGATATGGTCGACAATGTGGTGCATATCACTCTGGCCCGTATTGAAGGTGCGCCTGAAGGGGTGCGCGGAATTTCTCTATTTCTAGTGCCTAAGTTTTTACCCAATGAGCAAGGTGAGTTCATTCAGCGTAATACCGTTGCCTGCGGTTCCATTGAGCACAAGATGGGGATTCACGGTAACGCGACCTGTGTTATCAACTTTGATGGTGCAAAAGGCTTTTTAATTGGTGAACCCAATCGTGGTTTAGCCAATATGTTTACCTTTATCAATGAATCACGTGTCGATGTTTGCTTGCAGGCCCAGGGGCAAATAGAGAAGTCATTTCAAAATGCTTTAGCTTACGCTAAAGAGCGTTTGCAAATGAAGGCGAGTCCGCGTTTTTCAACTGATAAAGCGGCTGATCCAATTATTGCTCACCCAGAAATACGTCGCTTGCTGCTTACTCAGCAGGCCTTTTCCGAAGCTTCACGAATGATGTCCTATGAGCTAGCAGAAAAGGTTGATCGTCTGCACGATGGCGGCGAAGTAGCAGATGAGGCTCAGGCAGTACTGGCTTTCCTAACGCCAATTGCTAAGGGCTTTATTACCGAGGCTGCTATGGAAGCCACTAGTCACGGTGTGCAGATTTTAGGTGGTCACGGATTTATCTCTGAATACGGGATGGAGCAGTTATATCGCGATGTACGTATCACGGCGATATATGAAGGCACTACGGCAATCCAAGGTATCGATCTTATTAGCCGTAAAATTATTGCTGACGACCAGCGGCAGTTAAATGCCTTTATTGCTCAAGTTAATGCAGCTTGCGAAGAGGCTAAGGCCAGCAATACGCCTGATCTTATTCAGTGCGCCAATGCTTTGTCGGATGTTGTGGCTGACTGGCAAAACCTGAATGCGAGCTGCTTGGCGAAATTTGCAGAAAACCCTGCAGAGGTTAATGCGGCCGCCAGCGATTATCTGATGTTCTGTGGTTATATTGTGGCAGCGTATTATCTATTGCGTGCTGCAAATAAAGCCAATGCCTATCAGGGCAGTGATTATAGCTCTGAGTTTCTTGAGCAAAAGCAAGCTTTGTTAAATTTCTATGTTGCACGTATTTTGCCGCGCACCCAGGCACTGGCGGCGGCGATTAACGCGGGCAATGATTCCATCGCCGATTATTGGTTAAAAGAGCCGTTCTAGGTTTCTTGCTGGCTAGGTTGATTGTATGAGTAAAAGAAAACTATCACATACTCGCAATATCCAGGTACAAGCCTTTGAGCGCGAAGATGGTTTATGGGATATCGAGGCCCATTTAACTGATAAGAAGCACTTTAGCTTGGGTACCCCAGATCGAGAGTTGATCACAAGTGACGATTATCTTCACGATATGTGCTTTCGCATCGCTTTAGATTTGGATATGACTATTCAAGAAGTAGAAGCCACGATGAGTGACACCCCTTACCTGCGGTGTCCTGATGTTTTACCAAACTATCAGCGTTTACTAGGCGTGGTAATAGGTCCAGGCTGGCAACGTGAGATTAAACAGCGGCTTGGGGCAACGGAAGGCTGCACTCATCTGAGAGAGCTACTTGGCCCTATGGCCACGGTAGCTTACCAAGCCATTACAGATGCGGTTTACCGCCCGATAGACTACAGCGAAAACCCACAAATATTTAAACCTCTGGTCGATAGTTGCTACGGCTTAGATGCCGCTGGTGATGTTATCCCAAGACTTTGGCCAGAGTTTGTTGAAGTAAAAACGAATTAGAGTAAAGAGGATACTATGAGTGAATCTCTACAGGCGACTCGCCTACAGTTGTTAAAAGATTTTGCCCAAGCTTGGAATGATCACGATATTGAGGCCCTTATGGCTTGTATGTCAGATGATTGCCGCTTCGATAGTTCAGCAGGTGCGGATATATTCGGTAATCGTGCTGAAGGTTTGGTGGCTGTGCGGGAAAGTTATCTAACTATTTTTAAGGTCTTCCCTGATGCGAAGTGGAACGAAGACACTCACTTTGTTGCGGGCGATCGCGGTGTATCCGAGTGGCGTTTTACGGGCACCAAGGCTGATGGCAGTAGTGTCAACTTGATGGGCTGCGATCTATTCGAATTTGCTGGCGATAAAATCAGAGTTAAAGATTCTTATCGTAAAAACCCAGCTTAACTATCTACTTGAAAACCGATGGAGTCATTTATGAGCGCTATTGATAAAGAAGCTATTGAGGCGGTTTATAAAACCTTGGTCAAATCTTTGCTGAAAAAAGACTACGCTACTGCAAGGGCTTTGTATGTGGAGCAGGGTGCTTATGTCAAAGCAGACGGTGAGTTAACTCAAAATGAGATCGAGCTTAACGCCGAGCTTGAGCGTTTCACGGATATTATCGCCAATATGGCCTTGGTAAAGCGCAGTATTCATATTGTTGAAAACACGGCTTTGGTAGTTGTTGCTTGGCATTGGGCGGACGATAAATCTGATTCGCCTGAGCTTCACAAGGCTATTGATGTTTTACAGAAGAATACTGATGGTGAGTGGCAATTTATAATTGATAATCCGATGGGCTTGTAGTCTGTATATCCTACAGTGTGGAGGCTGAACGAATATCTTGGGCGGGTAGTGCTATGAAGGGGTCGCAAAAAGCGGCGTCCATGCTAGCTCACCTCCTCCTCCAAGTCGGAGATGCCCCGTCATAGCACTACCCGCCCAAGACATTCTGCATCGTAAATTTTTTTGAGTATGCTTAAAGGATGCAGGGTTAGTCTTCAATTGCAGCATGTCATGGGTAGGGCGCACTTTGCAGGGCCGTTTTCGACTTGACCAAATCTCTAGGAGAGATTTTGGGCTTGGCCAAAGGCTGAGCACCCGGATGGTGCGAATCCAAGAGGAAGCGAGCTTGGATGGACCCAGCTTTTTGCGTGCCCAGCAAAGTGTGCTCTATCCATGGCATGCGGTCAGTTCGGTAAAAAGTTATGTGCGGCTCTCTTGTTGCATACGAGAAATACTAAATTTCCAATATAGAAGAATCGCCACGATTAACGTAAAGCCTTCTGCCAAGGTAATGCTCAACACCGGCGAGTACTCGGGTAAAAAGTTGATGAACAAGGCAATAAACAACAGAGGTAAAATTAGACTTCGGCTTAGGGCAATTAGCGACGAAGCGGCGGCCTTATGTAGCGCCGTTAAATAGGCCGAAAGGGTAATGTTCAAGCCATTTAAAATAAACACCGGCCACAAAATACTGGCAAATAACATGGCTTGCTCAAGTAACTCGGGGTTTTGGCCTTTAATAAATACCGCCATAATCGAATCGGCCGAGCTGAGTAGAAGAATACTAAAAGCGATACCGACAGAGATGCTGCTAGCTAATGCTATGAATAAAAAACGGCGGAGCTGGTCCCATTGCTTGGCCCCATAACACTGGCTGCTTAGTGCTTGCAGACAATCGGCAATACTGAAGCTGACCAAAAGGCCAATAAACATCGTGTAATTAACCAGACTGAAAGCCGCTAGGCCTTGAGTGCCTAATTGTTTGATAATGAGTAAGTTTATAATAAAAGCGACAGTGCCTGCCGACATCTCATTAATAAACTCAGAAAGCCCATTAAAAGCACTGGCAGCAAGGCTGCCCCAGTTCTTTTGGCGAATGCCGAAACGCAGGATTTTATCTTTCTGAAAAAAGTACAACAGTAAGACCAGTAAAGCTGATAACTGAGAAAGCCCGGTTGCGAGGGCTGCACCGTATAGACCTAGATCGAGTTTTGCGATAAATAGATAATCTAAGGCAATATTTAAAACGGCGGCGGCTATCAAGGCAGCAGATGCGAGAGCGGGTTTGCCCGCAATGCGTACAAAGAAGTATAGGCCTACGCTTAAAGCTTGAATGGGTAAAAATGGCAGTAAGGTTTTGAAATAATCATTAAGCAGCTGTTTCAGTGAGTCTTGCGCGCCCAGTAGGCCATAAAGGGCGTCAGCCAGCAGAAAGCTACTGCCGGCAAAGAGTATTGATATCAGTGCTAGTGCGATTAGGGTTTTGCTGAAAATCGCTGAGCTATCGTCAAGGTTTTGTTCACCAATCCACTTACCGGCTGATACCGAACCACCGACGGCGAGCATATAAAAAAGCCCGGCAAACATCGAAAAAATAGGGATCAGCAGATTGATGGCTGCAAGAGCGGTTTCACCTTCATAGCGGCCAATAAAAATACCGTCCACGATAGATGCCGAGGAGATGGCTAGTAGCCCGATAAGTGAGGGCAGCAAGTATTTTAAGAAGGTGCGACCCGCCGGAGCATGGCTGACAGAAGTGCTGTTATGCATAGGGTTAATTGTAAGTAGTGATAAACAATAATTGTATAATAATGCATTCTTTATTCAATGGATTTGCTACAATTGGGCAAAATTTGGGGGACCCAATGGCCGAAGACAAACAAACTGCAGATAAAAGCCTTGAGCAAAAGCTTAATAAAATAGAAAGCAGCTATAGTATTCGTAAATGCGCGAGTGAAAAGGGCGTATGCATTGAATCGGATCTAACCAAGGAAGATGTCGGTAATCATGCTTGGGTATTGGATGATGCATGTGCTCGCATGGCTTGGGTTGCTGCCCATGAATTATTGCGCAGCCAAGAAAAACATCGCCTTTTACGTATTGAAAACACCCACCTAAATGCCTTCGCTCAAGGTGAGGGGGCTTGCTTACAAGCTGTCGCCGAAGTGATTTTCAAAAATAGCGAACGTTGCGCTATACGCGTACAGCTATTTCGCGGTGCTGCAGAACATAAGGCGAGCCCTGAAACCTTAATCGCTGAATATAACCTACAAGGCCTTTGGTACGATATTGGCGAAGCCGCGGCAAAAGCCGAAGAGATTGTCGCTGCCCGCAATGAGCAGCAGCCAGTTGCTAGTAGTAGTGCCCCCCTTAGTGCCAAAGAACAGGCCATCGAAGACAAGAAGCGTCGTATCTTTGAAGGTGCCTGTGAAGTCATTGGTCGTGAAGGTTATGCGGCTACTACCATCCGTAAAGTGGCTAAGGCAGCTGGTTTGCCAATTTCTACCATGTACCAGTACATCGAGAGCAAAGAAGATCTGCTCTTTATGATCACCAGTGGGTGCATGGAAGAGATCTTCGATTATATGTATGAAGAGATGAGTACCGATCACCCTCCAGTGCAAAAGCTAGAAGAAGCGGTGTCGGCTTATATGAAGTACATTTCAAAAAACCGTCGTTATATTAATCTGGTTTATCGTGAAACTCGTGCACTGAGCCGCCATAATCGCGAGAAGGTTTTTGATATCGAGCGTAAGTTCACCCAGCTTTGGGAAGCCATCATTATTGAGGGTAACAAAGAAGGCGTTTTCGATGCCCCGAAATCGCGCCTAGCGGCTAATATGGTGTATTTCTTCTGTAATGTTTGGTCACTGCGCTATTGGAGTGTGCAAGATTATACGGAAGATGAAGTTAAAGAATACCTAATGCGCTTTATTCGTCAGGGTTTGAATTAAACCAGCTCCCAAGGAAGGGCCATGCTTAAAACTCTATTAAGTTTAATTTTATTAAGCCTAATCGCTTGTTCGGCTTCGCCTCAAATGGAATCCCTTTCGGTGGATGCCCTTGGTGATGGCCGAGTTCAAACGGTTCGCTACTACAATATATCCAGAAAGGATGCTGCACTTTTCCTAGATCATGTTGTGAATGAGCAACTTCAATATGGCAGAGAGACCGGAATAGATCTTTCGTCGTTATCTGATGCGGAAGTGAGTCGCTCGCTCACCCTTGATGAGTTGTATTATATTGTTGCTATCCAAGGGCGAGTACGGGCTTATATTCGAGAATGTTGGGGTGGTGAATGTCGCTTTATATTCGCTACCACAAATGCCAAAATCTGCGGTTTTGAGGTGTCGGTAACAAAGTAGCAGAGTGTGAAATCAATGAGTTAATTAGGAGTATCTATGAAAGTGCTTAGGTTTACTTGTACGATGTTGAGCATTAGCTTGATGTCAGTTGGGTTTAGTTTTGCAGGCCCCGACGCTTTTACACCTGGTCCGCAGATTGAGAATTTTGGCGAAAATGCCAAGGTTAATCAGAGCAAGGCGGTTAGCCCAAATGCTAAATTTAAAGTTGCCTTTGATGTCGGAAAGCCTGCCGAAGAAGGCAAACTAAATCGCAGCTTTAATTCGCTGGCTCGTTTTATCAACATGCATGTAGCCGCTGGCGTGAAGCCCGAAAATATTGAGCTTGCCCTTGTCGTCCACGGTAAGGCGGCTAATGATTTACTGCACAATAAGGCTCGAGCTGCAAAAGAATTGGTAGAGAATCCTAATCTACCCTTGTTACAAGCACTGCTGGATAACAATACCCAAGTCTTCCTGTGTGGCCAAACGGCGGCCTATTACGGTATCAAGAGCGAAGATCTCTACCAAGGTGTGCAAATGTCACTTTCTGCAATGACGGCTCATGCATTATTGCAGCAAGAAGGTTATACAGTTAATCCGTTTTAATTTGTAGAGCCACGAGCGCTATGGATTTTAATCCAGGTTTTCGATTTTCAGTTCTCGATGGGGTAATTATTGCCGCTGCGTTGCTTGGGGCGTGGTATTTGCATCCATACTCCTGGCTTTTGTCGGCTATCGTTTTGTTTGTAGTCGCTCACTTCTTTTTATTCTGTAATATTATTCGTATGTCCCGAATGCCGGAGCTAATATGGGCTTCGATTTTTGTGCCTTTGACCACAGCCTCGATAAGCTTGAATCTTATCAGTTGGTACATTTCAGCTGCTTTAAGCCTGCTTAGCACCGCTGTACTGGTGCTTCGGGAGATTAGGCAGCCTTTCTACCATGGTGTTCTTTGGAAGCGTTTAAATCCGGGCTTGCCAGATTGGTTCGAGGCCAACTCTAAGGACTGCAAAGCTTAATAAACCTCTAGCTTCGTGGGCGCGCGCTATATCGTTGTCTTGCTTTACTACATTTTAAGTCTTATAGTGATAGTAACATTGGTCGGTGATCCTAAATCTCTAGCAATACGTAGAAAATAATTAAAAGCGAGGGCCTTATGGCGAAGTATATGCGGGCGTTGAAATTCTTATTGGTGATCGCAGTGGTTGCGACAGGTTTGGGCTATGCGGGCAGTAGCCATAGTTTGCAGGCCTTTGATTGGCCGATTTTTGCTATTTGCATGGGGGTAGCCTTCGCGGTGCAGTGGCTGATGTTTATTCCCGCTTATATCTGGCAAACCGAGCGTTACTTTGATCTAACGGGCAGCCTTACTTATATCAGTGTGACCTTGCTGGCCTTTTTCTTGGCGGCTAAGGAGGATACCCGCAGCATAGTATTGCTGGCGATGGTGCTGGTTTGGGCGCTACGTTTAGGCAGCTTTCTGTTTACCCGTATTTTACAAGATGGCTCGGATCATCGCTTCGATGAGATAAAGCCCAATTTTGCTCGATTCTTTGTGGTCTGGACGCTGCAGGGCCTGTGGGTTTCTTTTACCGCCGCTGCGGCACTTGCGGCTATCAGTAGTGAGGCCACCTTGGAGCTGCAGTTGTGGGATGGTTTTGCGATTGGCCTATGGCTATTGGGCTTTGCCTTTGAAGCTATTTCAGATCGTCAAAAGCGCATTTTCCGTGCCGACCCTGCCAATAAAGGCCGATATATTGATAGTGGTTTATGGGCCTATTCTCGCCACCCAAATTATTTCGGTGAGATCTGCTTATGGATTGGGGTGGCGATTCTAGCGCTGCCCGTTCTTCAAGGTTGGCAATATGCGGCCCTGTTGAGCCCGCTATTTGTTATCGTATTGTTAACCCGTATTTCTGGTATTCCAGGCCTTGAGGCTGGCGCGGATAAGCGCTGGGGCGAGGAGGCGGAGTATCAAGCTTATAAGCAAAATACACCGGTGTTGATTCCGAAGTTGAAGCGCTAGTTAGAAGGCTTGGGGAATAGAGTGAGTAGCGAAAACTCGCTCTATTCTCGGTATAGTTTTTCTAGCCCTTTATAGTCTTTTTCTAAAAACAATTCGATCGCTTCGCGTGCCTTAGCTTTGTTGAGGCAATCAGAATATAAAGAGATTGTTCCTTGGCTTTTGTATAGACCAAAGAGCCTCTTCACTTCCCCAGGAAAACAACACTCTGAAGTAAATGCGGAGCACTTGTGTGAGCCGACGCCCGATACCCAAATCATTTCAGAGCTGCCGTTAACTAGAATGCTTAGGGTGGGTGAGCAGTTGTTAAGCTGATTGGCTTTCTCTACTTCGCCGTCCCAGTCGAATTGCTCAAAGGCATTGAGAGCATCTTCTTTGCTGATATTGTGCGTAGTGTCCGACTCATCGCTTTGGTGATGGGCATACTGAAAATTCAAATCCATTTACAAGCGTTCCTTATTATTCGCTGAAGTTGTTGTTTCGGCGGGTTAAAGCCGTTTTAGTGATACCGTGATCCGGCACCCATTGTTTAAATTTAACAAAGCCATATTTCTCATAGAGCTGGATAGCAGGCTTATTCGCGGTTGCAGTTTCCACCACAGCTTCATCGTAGTCAAACTGAGTAAGTACATACTCAATCAGCTTTCCGGCAATACCTTTTCTAAAGTGCTCTGGTGATACGACCAAGCTATTAATATCTAGTCGATTTTCAAGTCGTTCGACTTCAATGACTCCTGCCAACTCGCCTTCGTCATAGTAGCCGTAAAATACGTTTTTCGAGCGAGAGATATCTTTCACACTTCTCGACAAGGGTGGGAAGTTATCTGCTTCGATTATTGCTGCTTCGACTTTATAGGAGGCTTGAAAGACCTGGTATATAGCTTGTGCGACTACGATAGATTGCGCTTTAAGGTGGTTTATCATCTACTTGCTTGTTTTCTGTTCTTATCTTATGTATCTATCTTATGTACTTCTCTTCTCAGCTCGGGACTGCTTGTACTGCCAGCGCTTACGGTTAATATTCTAATCTAATAGCCGGATACTTTATCGGTAAAACCCTTGATGCAAAAGAGTTGTCTTGATGTTAAACATACTTAAACAGTCAATTTTACTTCTTACCACTACACTCTCTGTCGTTCATGTCAGTGCTGAGCAGCAGAAGCTGCTGGCCGATGACGGCAAGCCTGGTGATTCTTTTGCATTTAGCGTGGCGATTGATGGCGATACCGCATTAGTTGGTGCTTTCAATGCTGATTTAGAAACTAAACTAGGCACTGTGAAGGATGCAGGCGCTGCTTATGTTTATAAACAGAGCCCAGAAGGGTGGCGTTTGGATAGTAAATTGCTTGCTAGGCAAGCAAAAACCGGTGATACCTTGGGGGGCAATGTGGCTCTAAAAGGTGGCACTGCGGTATTGGGTGTATCAAGGCGGGATGATGTTGCTGAGGATGCCGGCGCAGTGCTGATATTTGAACAGCAGGGCAAAGAATGGCAGGAGAAAGCTTGGCTTACAGCGGCTGACGGCAAAGCTGGTGATGCGTTTGGACAGAGTATTGCTCTTACAGAAAGCTTTATGGTCATCGGTGCACCCCATAGCGATGCTGTGGCAAAAGATTCCGGCTCTGCCTATGTTTATCGACGCCAGCACGGAGGGTGGCAATTTCAAAGCAAGTTAACAGCAGGCGATGGTGCCGAGGGTGATCTCTTTGGTATCAGCGTAGCCATTGATGGGAATACAATATTGGTGGGTGCTGACCTAAATGATGAAAAAGCAGAAAAGGCCGGTGCCGTTTATGCTTTTGTGCTTGAAGATGGAAAATGGCAGCAGCAAGCTAAGTTAATGGCGACCGATGGCGGGCACACAGATATCTTTGGTGTGCGCGTTGCTCTATCAGGCGATACCGCCTTGATATCGGCAAGAAGAGATGATGTCGAAGGAATCGGTGTTGATGCCGGTTCGGCCTATATTTTTGAGCGATCACAAGGCAAGTGGAAACAAGCAGTTAAGTTGATTTCACCTGATGGCAAGGCTGATGATCGCTTTGGCCGTGGAGTTTCATTGCTAAACGATACCGCTATTATCAGTGCGATGAATAACGATGCGAACGGCAATGATGCTGGCGCGATTTACGTTTATAAAAAGCGTGAAGGGAGCTGGCTATACAACTCAAAAATAGTGGCTGAAGACGGGCGAGATGGCGATCGTTTTGGTTGGAATGTGGCGCTTAGCCAGACTAGGCCCAATAACGAAATGCCTAGAAAACCCTCTCTGTTTGCGATTATTGCAGCGCCAAACCGTGCTGATAATGGTAAAAAATCTGGCGCTGCTTACATACAGGATATCGACGAATAAAATCAATTTCCTTCGGTGTTTTTGGATAGAATTTGCTGTCTTATCCAGTGGTGTGCTTTATCTTTATTGCGGCTAAGATGCCAGGCAATACTGCTATTGATTTCTGGCTGCTCAATGGGCAATGCCCGGTACGTTCCACCTGTGTGTTCTTTCACAAAGTGCTCTGGTAGAACAGTCAGTAACTTGAAACTCAAGGCAAGGTCGATAGCGCTAGAGAAGTTAGACACTCTATGCTTTATTGTGCGTTGCAACTCCAGCTTTGCAAGCGCTTTATCGACAAAGCTTAAGCCTTTTCCTGTTGGCGAAACCAGTACTTGCTCGCAGCTGGCAAAAGCTTTTGTAGTTAGACTTTTTCTCGTCATTGCAGGGTGATCTTTGGGGCCAAATATTACGTAGCGATCGTTAAGAAGTGGCCTGATAATCAAATCTTGAAACAATGACGTTTGCGGGGCACTGGCTATTATTTCGTTGGGGCCTAGCAGTAAGTCAATTTGTCCCTTTGCTAAGCTTTCCAAAGCATTCTGATCCAATGGGCGCCAGCTCGATTTAATATTGGGGGCATAGGGCGCTATTTTATCGCGCCAGATATCAATGGCGACTTTAGTTAGATAATCGTTGCAGGCGATAACTATAGTTTGCCTGCTTTCGGCAGGTTTAAACTGCGGGCTTTGTTGGGTAATTAATCGCAGTTTACTAACCGCAGCGGCTAGATCGTCCTGCAAACCCATGGCCATCTGCGATGGTATCAAACTGCGCCCTGATCTTATGAGTAGTTCATCTTCGAAATCCAAGCGTAAACGCTGCAAGGCTCTGCTTGCGGCAGGTTGTGATACACCCACTCGCATCGCCGCGCGGGTAACGCTACGCTCTTCGAGCAACCAATGAAGCAAAAGAAGCAGGTTTAAGTCTAAATCTTCAAGATTTTTCATATATCAATTATGCATCTTAAATATATATTTCATGCATTTTACATATGATTTGAGTGCTTGCAATAATCCTCTTATCCGTAGGAGGTGCCTTATGAATGTGACTTTTAAATTCTTTTTATCCCTTGTCGTCTCAATCTTTTGTTTAATTTTAAGTTCATGCGAGCTGCTGCAGCCAGTAGGGAATATCAATATTGAGCCGATAGCATTGTTAGGGGACGGTAGAAGTAAGGCCTCTTTATCAAGTCATGAGGGTGTGAGAGTTACCGCTTATGTCACCGGGTGGGTTAAAGCTCCGGCTAAGATACTTATCGATCAGGATTCACCAGATCTCCCTAGCCAACTTCAAAGCGCAAAGTGGGTTCCTTCAATTGCCTATGCTATTCATCATCCTGAGTATGGTGTCGTGATCATGGACGCCGGCCTCAAAAGAGGAGAATGCGATTATGGCTTGCGGCCATTTTACTGGGTGCCATGTCGAAACGATGTTGGTGCAGATTTGGTGTCTCAGTTAATCAGGTCTAAGGTCGCAGGCGAAGATATTATTCACATTATTCCATCCCACTTTCATGGTGATCATATCAGTGGTTTAGGCGCTTTATTGGCCTATAGCGATGCGGAGTTGCTTTTAACTCAAGCAAGCTTGGATGAGTTGCGCTCGCCATTACGTGCCTTTTCGGGAGTGCCTTCTAAGATGATAGGGAAAGATATGAAAGCTTCTGTCATCGATTCGAGAATGCTTGAAGATCCGCTTTTAGGTCAGAGCTTTGATGTTTTTTCTGATGGCTCTCTCTTGCTGTTCGCTACTCCAGGGCATAGTGCTGGGCATTTGTCAGCCTTGGTAAAGACTAATAAAAATCAATTTTTATTGAGCTTTGATGCGAGTCATATTAAAGAAAATATGCAATTAGGAATTCCCTCTGGGGCTAGCAGCTCGCCGGATCAGGCGCTAGATAGCTTGCAAAAACTTAGCGCGATTATGGAAAGAATTAACGGAGTAAAAATGATATACGGCCATGAGCCCTCACAGTGGGCTTGTGTGAATCAGTCTATAGATTTGGATGTCTTACTGGCAACTTGTTAACGCCCGTTCATGAGCTTACGCCAAACCGGCTTGTATGAAGAAAGGTCTGGCACGGCTCATAAGCCCTCTTTTACTAAGGGGCGAGGATTAAGTCACTTAATCTGAAAAGACGATTTTATTATTGTCTAAATCCCTAACATAGGCTGAGAAACGCGGGCCCCGCTGATTGGGCTCGCCTTCGCAGCGGCCACCTAGCTCCAGTGCTTTTTTGTATAGCTTCGATACTTCCTCGCTAGAGCCAAGGCTAAAACCTACCATGGTGCCGTTGCCATTTGTTGCGGGCTCTTCATTAAAAGGAATGGCTACAGCAAATGCTGAATCACTGTCTTCGTCCTGCCAATAAGTCATTCTGTCGGTCGCAAATGTTTGTTTATAGTCGGTTAGCTCGAAGAGCGCGTCATAAAATTGAATGGCAGCGGCCATATTGTTGGTGCCTAGAACAAAGTAATTTATCTTCATTTTGTGTTCCCTATTTTGGATTAAGCTATTTGAGTTCTTGAGCTTAGTTCAAGGGCCTGACAGGAGTTGTCGGTAGTAGGGGGAGAGTTTTGCTGTGATGATTACTACTTTGAGAATAGTTGTTCCGATTGCGGTGTCTCATTGCAATGCCCACAAACCAGCTGCTGCTGTAAACTTGCCCCACAAGTCTTGTGAATCAATTGGCTGCCAATGGCTTTGCCTTGTTCATCACCGGCCAATATCCATTGGCGCAATTCACTGATAAAGCGCCCAGCCATTAAGCCTTTCTTGCTGAGCTGGTAATTAAAGCGCGGTGGATTGTCTTGGTATTGTTGTTTTACCATCAAGCCCTGTTCTTGAAATAGTTTAAGGCGTGCATTTAAGGTGCTGGGCGCGATATTGAGCAGCTTTAGGAAATCATCAAAGCGCTCTACCTTGAGTAGGTTGGCGATAATAATGAGTAGACACCAACGGTCGCCAATAATATTGGCGACGATGCTCTGTTTGTTATCGCCTGTGCTGTTTTTAAACACCGCGCTTTCCCTAGGGCGCTTGCCTTGGCCGTTTATGCTTAACGCTTGCAGCTGGTTTAGTTCTTGTAACTCGTCGCGCCCATGAGCCAGCTGCTGCCAGGTAATATCTTTGTCATGTAGCTCTTCTTTACAATGTTGGCAAATAAGTTTGGCTTTAAACGCATGGCCGCAGCTGGTGTGTTTCAAAGGTCTGGGTGCCTGGCCGCTCCAAGCTGCTTCTAATTCGCGGGCGAGTAAGGAGGCATTTAGTAGTTCCAGGCCACGTTCACTAAAAACATATAAAAAACGACGCGGATGATCACTGGGGGTTTTGATGAGTATTTTATGGTGTGTTAGTTCTTCTAGGCGACGACTCAAGGTGGCCCGGCTAATGCCTGTTTGGCTAAGGAAGTCATCAAAGCGGCAGCAGCCCTGAAAAGCCGCTTGCAGAATGCTGAGTGTCCAGCGGTTGGCAATCAAATCCAATCCATCGGCGATGGTTTGCAATATATGGCTGGGCGCTTTCATTAATTCTCTGTATTTTTATTGTTAAGGTTTTACGGTTGGTTGTTGTTAGTGCTTTTGCTCTACAGCTTTATTTTCTGTGGCCGCTTGGGGCTTTGGCTGTGAAAACAAATGGCCAATTGCTTGGCTCAAGGCTTCGGAGCGATCAGGAGAGCGAATGAAACGCAGTAAAGTTTCGCGTAACGGCGCTTGGAATAAAAGCTCTTGCACTACGGCGGCGAAAACATCATCTCCGGCGGCCGCTAGATGTTCTAGAAATACCAAGGCGTATTTATCGCTTACCAGTTGCTCACTACAGCGGCTGCTAAGGCTAACCAGCATTTCGACATCCATGATTACAGGACTGGATAAAACTAGGTTTAACGCCTTTTCGACTCGTGTAGCATCTTGGCAAAAGCTGATGCCGCGCATAAGGGCGATTTGCTCGGCTTTTGCATCGCTATCTTCAATAGTACTTTTTAAGCGTAAAAGTAGGGCGTCGGCGACTAAACCGTTAATTGCATGGTGTTCTAGGCAGTGACAAAAGCTGCTAAGGACCGGGCTTGGTAAATTTGCAATGGCTGCACAAATTTCGTTTTGGTAGTCCTGCCAGCGGCAGGCCAAATCGGCCAAGCCTTGAATGCCCAATTGTTGCCAGTCATCACCTTCTGGTTTAGCGAAATACTCCAGTACGGTACTCATAAAAGCGCTATGGGGTTGCTTTAATTGTTGGCTAACAATCGCATGCAGGTTGGCCTGTTTTTCTTCGCTGGGTTTGAAAACGTATGGATTGCCTTCAAGTACGGCCGTGAGTTGTTCGTCTTTTTTGGCGGCTTCTAAATTGCTGCTTAGGGCAATTAATAAGTGTTTTAAAAACTGATCGCGACTGGCTAGGTCTAATTTGCCCTGCTCGTCTAAAGGAAAGCGCAAGCACCACAGTTGAACATTCTGCTTGCGTTGATCGTCTTCCGGCCAAAAAGCTAGGCCAAGGTAAGCTTGTTTTAGATAAGGGTGAGGGTAGGCGATTTGCCCGTTTTCAAATTGCTGCCATTGGCTTTGGCTTAGCTTGCTAATGCGGTGGCCGGCATCAAACCAACGACAGTTCACCTGCATATTTTCCAATAATTGGTAGAGGGTGCTGATTGCAGCGCTCATGATAAAAGTCCTATACAGATCAGGCGCAGCAGCGCTTAAATTTCAAGCCGCTACCGCAGGGGCAAGGGTCGTTACGTCCGGTTTTTTTGGGCGCTTTTTGTGGGGTGCTGCCTTCTACATAGAGCCAGCGGCCATCAACCTTGCTAAAGCTGGATAGCTCGTGATGGGCCAGGCGCTCGCTGCTGCCTTTAGGGCGATAGTAGGCGATAAACTCTACGGTGCCTTCGTTTTGTTGGCTACCACCTTTGCGACATTGCAGTACTTGCAGCCCCAGCCAATCGTGGGCTTCTACCCAAGCTCGGGTGTCTTCTGCTTGGCCGGCGCTATGCTGCCAAGTGGCCATCAGGTAATCGATATCGCCCAAGACATGAGCTGTATAGCGCGAGCGCATCAGGGCTTCAGCAGTGGCAGCGGGCTTGCCTGCCAGAATAGCTTGGCAGCAGTCCTCAAAGCTCGCTTGGCTTTGGCAGTAGCAATTGCTGGCGGAGAGGTTAGCGGACATAGCGGCCCATGATAGTTATCCCTATTAAAAACTCGCGATGTTAACACGAGAGGCTAGTCCAACCCTAGCTGGAGCCCCCGTTCTTATAGGCATGCTATAGGCACGTTATCAGTATTATAAGTCTTGAAATTATAGCTTTTGGGGCCTGTTTTCGGTATGTTGGCAGGTTTTGGTCGAGCCATAATAACAATAGGCCGGCCGCTTATGTTGCTACAGGAAGACTATGAGCAAGTTTGACGATATCCGTCCTTATAATGACGCCGAAGTTCGACCCACACTGGACAAGATTCTAGAAGATCCAGAGCTGCTACAAGCAATAGCGGCCTTTCGTTTTCCCCGCTTGAATGGGCTTGTGGGAGGCTTGCTGCGCCCCATGATTAAATTTGCCTTAAAGCGTCGCTTGGCCAATGTAAAAAATGTAGAAGACTTCCAGGTGGTGGTTAAGTCCTATATGGATAAGATGATCGCCAGCACATCTAGGGGCTTGAGTATCTCTGGCATTGAAAAGCTTGATCGTAATAAGTCTTATCTGTTTATTAGCAATCATCGTGATATAGCCATGGACCCAGCCTTTGTCGGTATGGCTCTTCACAAGAATGACTTTGATACTGTGCGTATTGCCATTGGTGATAACTTGCTGACTAAACCTTATGTATCCGATTTGATGCGTTTAAATAAGAGTTTTATCGTTAATCGCTCGGCGACTGCTCCGCGTGAAAAACTGAAGGCAGCCAAGCATCTTTCCAGCTATATCCACCACTCTATCAATGAGGAGAATGCCAATATTTGGATTGCTCATCGTGAAGGGCGAGCTAAAGATGGTTTGGATGTCACCAACCCTGCGGTGATTAGTATGATTGCCCTAAGCAAAGGCAAGCAGCGCACCCTTAGCGAATATATTAACGAGCTTCACATCGTTCCGGTCGCTATTTCATATGAGCTAGACCCCTGTGACAGCATAAAAACCAACGAGCTATACAGGCAGGCGAAAGACGGCGCTTACGAGAAAGATGAGCACGAAGATATTGCCAGTATTGCCCAGGGCATCACGGGTGACAAAGGGCGTGTGCATGTGGCCTTTGGTGAGGTGTTACGCGGTGAGTTTGAGAATACTGATGATGTGGCCGCCGAAATTGATCGCCAGATTCGCCTAGAATACCGCCTCTTCCCCAGCAACTGCTTCGCCTATGAAAAGCTCAATGGCAAATGGCCTATGGTTAAAGTGGGTGCTGGTGCGAAAGACTTTAAAGCGCAAGCGTACACCAAAGAGCAGGCCGAGTTTGAATCTCGATTGGCTGAGGTGCCCGAAACGCAGCGGGACATCTATTTGGCGATGTATGCTAATACGGTGAGTAATAAGCTGTCTAAGTAGGTCGCCCACCATTGTGAGTAGCATTTTAAGAAGCCCTGGCACCTTTGCCGGGGTTTTTTATGGCCAGCTCTTACCATCCGATCATGCGGCTATTCTCCAAGTCCCAAAAAGGGTAGAATCCTCTACCTGATATTTATCCAGTAGTTTCACGCACATTCATGCTAAATAACGACCTCAAGCGCCAAATCCAGGGTGCTTACAGCAAATTTCTAGAAGCCAAAGGCTTGCGACCTCGATATGGGCAGAAGTTGATGATTGCCGATATCGCGCGCACCCTGGGTGGTATTGTCTTGGATGATCAAGATCAGCGCCATAATGAAGGGCATATTTGCGTGGTTGAGGCGGGCACAGGCACCGGTAAGACAGTTGCTTATTTGCTGGCTGCATTACCCATTGCTAAGGCCTTGGGTAAAAAGCTGGTGGTTTCAACCGCTACTGTTGCGTTGCAAGAGCAGATTGTGAATAAAGATCTGCCCGATGTGCGCAACAATAGCGGCATGCAATTTAGTTTTGCTCTGGCTAAGGGGCGCGGTCGTTATTTGTGTCTCAGTAAATTGGATAACCTGCTGCAGAGCGTTGATGAGCCGGTGCCGGTGGATCCTACCCAAGCGCTTTATGAAGAGTACGCCAGCGGTGTCGATGAGCAGAGCATCAAGATATACCAAAATATGGTGGATGCCTTAGCGGCGAACGAGTGGGATGGTGATAAAGATGGTTGGGCTGATGGCGTCGAAGACGATGTTTGGCGCCGAGTGACCACCGATCACCGCCAGTGCACGGGCAGGCGCTGCTCAAACGTCAGCAGCTGCAGCTTTTTAAAAGCACGCGATAATATAGGCAATGTGGATTGTATTGTTACCAACCACGATTTGGTGCTGGCCGATTTGGCTTTAGGTGGAGGTGCGATTTTGCCTGCGCCCGAAGATGCCATTTATATTTTTGATGAAGGTCATCATTTACCCGATAAGGCCTTGGGCCACTTTGCTCACCACAGTCGCATGTTATCGACATCAAAATGGCTGGAGCAAAGCAATAAGCAACTGGCCGCCATGTTGGGGCATATTTCTGGAGCCGGCAATATCGATCGTTTTGCCGAACAACTGCCAGCGGCCATGCTAGATGCGCGCCAGCAGCTCGATAAAATTTATCCGGCTTTCCAAGCCTTAACCGATACCATCGAAGATGATGAGCGTCATTTGCGCTATCGTTTTGAAGGCGGCGTTATTCCCACCGAGCAGCGCGAGCAGTGCGATGAAATTTATCGCGCCTTTGATCGTTTGCAAGATCTACTGGGCAAAATATCCCGTGAGCTAGAAGAAGCCATGGAAGATAGCTATTGCGAAGTGCCCAAGGTCGATTTAGAAAACTGGTACCCCCTGGTGGGCAGTTGGCAGGCCAGGGCCGAGGCCAATGCGGCACTCTGGGAAACCTTTGCCACCCCAGATAAAGAAGGCGTGCCACCAACGGCGCGCTGGATTACGGTGGTGGAAATCAGCGGCTATATCGATCTAGAAGTATGCTCTAGCCCAATACTGGCATCGGGCACCTTGGCTTATGGTTTATGGAGCCGATGCTGTGGTGCGGTGGTAACTTCCGCCACCTTAACCGCGCTGCAAAAGTTCGATCGTTTTCGTATGCGAGCCGGTACGCCTGTTGATAGCTGTTACAACTCAGTACCCAGCCCTTTTGATTATCAAGGCAACGGCACATTGGCGATCCCCAAAGAGGCCGCCGATGCTGGAAATGCCATGGCCCATTCCGACAGTATTATCGAGCTACTGCCTAAATTATTAAAAGACGAATTAGGCAGCCTGGTTTTGTTTTCCTCCCGCCGGCAAATGCGCGAAGTATTTGAAGGTTTACCTATGTCTTGGCAGGGGCGGATCTTAATGCAGGGCGATAAATCCAAGCAGGAAATAATCACCGCCCATAGAAAAGCGGTTGATCGGCAAATGCAAAGCGTCATTTTTGGTTTGGCCAGCTTTGCTGAAGGAATCGATTTACCTGGCCCTTATTGCAGCCATGTGGTGATCGCCAAGATACCTTTTGCAGTGCCTGATGACCCTGTAGAAGCATCGCTTTCCGAATGGATTGAGGCGCGCGGTGGCAATCCTTTTATGGAGATTACCGTCCCCGATGCCTGTGTAAGATTGATTCAGGCCAGTGGCCGCCTATTACGAACCGAAAGCGATACCGGCCAAGTAACCTTGCTCGATAATCGTTTACTAAGCCGCCGCTATGGTCAGGCGATATTAAATTCACTGCCGCCCTTTGCTCGTCAGTTTTAAACTCAGCCAGCAAAGAGTAGGAGCTCGAAATGTCCGATACAAAGCTCAATCAGGCCGAGCAAATGGCGGTTCTGCTCATCGATTTAGAAGCCGCTCTGCGAAAAACAGGGCAATGGCAAAGTACAGCGCCTAGTGCTGAGGCGCTTGCCAGTACCCAGCCCTTTTGCGTAGATACCTTAGATTTTTGCCAGTGGCTGCAGTTTATTTTTATTCCGCGCATACAGTTTATGTTGGAGCAAAAAATTGAGCTGCCCACAGTAAGTGGCATCGCTGCAATGGCTGAAGAAGTTTACAAAGCGGATCGTCATGTCCTTAACAGTGTAGTGCCTACTTTAAATAAAATTGATCAATGCTTGGGTGGAGATAGCCGCGTAGCGATACCTACGGCCAAGCAGTAGGGTCGTAAAACAGCAAATAGGCCCTTTAAGTAAAGACCTCAAAAAGACGAGAGTGCAATGAGTAATACCACAGCGCAAATAAATACCCAGGGCACCGGTTGGCGTTCTCCCTATGCGCTGCTAGCTATCATGACGGTCGCCATGCCCCTAGCTTTCTCCACCTGGTATGCTCTGCTCAATAATTTCGTGGTGGAGCGTGCGCAGTTTAACGGCGCCGATATTGGCTTATTGCAAAGCGTTAGGGAAATACCAGGCTTCCTAGCATTTACCGTAGTTTTTATTCTATTGTTCCTGCGCGAGCAACGCTTCGCCATTCTTTCTTTGTTTACCCTTGGCTTGGGGGTGTCATTAACAGGCTTGCTGCCCAGTAGCGTAGGCCTACTGTGTACCACATTCATTATGTCAGTGGGCTTTCACTATTTTGAAACCCTTAAAAAATCACTCACACTTCAATGGCTACCCAAAGATCAAGCGCCAGCCTTAATGGGCAAGCTGCTCGGCATTGGTTCGGCAAGCTCCATGGTGGTTTACGCCTTTATTATCTGGCAGCCGTTCGGATATGAAACCACCTATATGCTGGGCGGGGGCTTATGCATGCTGCTCGCCTTATTTATGTTTCTGGCCTACCCGCTATTCCCAGAGAAAGAACCCCAGCATAAAAAACTCTTCCTCCGCAAACGCTACTGGCTCTACTACGCCCTTGTCTTTATGAGTGGCGCACGCCGACAAATCTTTATGGTATTTGCCGGCTTTATGATGGTAGAAAAATTCCACTATGACGTCAGCGACATAGCTACCCTCTACCTAATCAATCACGCCATCAATAGCGTTATCGCTGCCCCGATAGGGCGCTGGATAAACCGAGTAGGCGAGCGCACCGCATTAAGCTTGGAATACATCGGCTTAATCTTAGTATTTGTCAGCTACGCTTTTGTAAATGATGCTAAACTGGCCGCCGGCCTATATATTATCGATCACCTGTTTTTCTCAATGGCTATCGCCATTAACAGCTACTTCCAAAAAATTGCCGATCCAAAAGACATCGCTGCAACATCGGGAGTAAGTTTTACCATCAACCATATAGCCGCTGTCGTTATCCCGGTAAGTTTTGGTTTACTCTGGATGACATCCAGCGCCGCGGTGTTTCTATTAGGCGCTGCCATGGCCTTAGTATCATTAATACTGGCCAGAAAAATTCCTTGCGATCCAAGTGCGGGGAATGAAGTTAGGTAGTTCAAAATCAGAAAATGTAGCCTGTAAGCCCCAGTAGGTTTCTCTAGGAGCCTACCGGGGCTTACAGGCGATCAGGTCTGCCACATAGCCACAGCCTGAATTGAAAATTTAACAAATGCAGCTCTTAAGTAGTGGAAACTCTTGCTGGAAACCGTGGAGTCTCATGGATGAGACGAATCGAGCGCCCGCGGATGGTTTTAGCGTGTTTCCAGCGAGAATTTCCGCTACTTAAGAGTGGTCCGGTTTGCAGCAATGTTTGTCTCGGACCTAATTCTAGGAGTCAATGTTGTTTAAGTCCCCCACAAAGCCCTTAGCGCTACCCGAATTTATTGCCCTCATGGCACTCATGACCGCACTGGTGGCCCTAGCCATCGACGCCATGCTGCCAGCACTGGCAGAAATCGGCCAAGAGCTAAAAGTCGAAAACCCCAATCACGTTCAACTTATCATCGGATACCTATTTCTAGGTTTGGGTGTAGGCCAAATCGGTTTCGGCCCACTATCCGATAGCATAGGCCGCAAGCCCACCATCTACATTGGCTTAATAATATATTTGTTCGGCAGTCTCATGGCCATGTTCGCCAAAGACTTCGACACCATGTTAATGGGAAGATTACTACAAGGCCTAGGCTTAGCTGGCCCCCGAGTCGTCACCATGGCAATTGTTCGCGACCTTTATAAAGGCCGAGAAATGGCCAGAGTCATGTCCTTTATGATGACAATTTTTATCCTCGTGCCGGCTCTCGCCCCAAGTCTCGGTCAACTCATACTATTCGTTGCCGACTGGCGAATGATTTTCAGTTCATTTGTAATACTGGGGATTGTCGTCTGGGTTTGGTTAGGGGTACGCCAACCTGAAACATTGAGCAAAGAAAATCGCCGACGCTTCCATATTGTCGATATCGCAAAAGGCTTCGCCTATGTATTAAAACACCCCACCGCGATCGGCTACACCGCAGCTGCCGGAAGTATTTCCGGAGCCTTCGTAGCGTTTTTAGCAACCTCGCAACAAATTTTAGAAATTCAGCTTGGCGGCGGGAAATACTTCCCGCTATTGTTTGCTTGTTTGGCACTGTGTTTAGGTGCTGCATCAGTAGTCAATGCACGAATTGTGGTGCGCTATGGCATGCGAGCAATAAGCCGCAATGCCATGTTGTGTATCATGCTGGCAGGTAGTCTTTACTCTATAGCGGTTTATATTTTAGGAGAACCAAGCCTATTGTGGTTTATGCTATTTCTGGGATTTTTGCTATTCTGTGTAGGTATGGTGTTTGGAAATATGAGTTCCGTCGCCATGGAACCACTAGGAAAACTAGCCGGAATCGGCGCTGCAGTAGTGGGTTCTGTCTCAACACTAATCTCCTTTGCCTTAGGGGCATGGATAGGCAGTTTCTACAACGGTAGCGTATTTCCCCTAGTGTTAAGCTTTGCTATGTGTTCCGCCTTGGCCTTGCTAATTATTACAATTGCCGATAGGCTGGAACCACCTCAGGAAGCTCAGCATTAGAGCGAGAAGACGTAAACGAGTATATATTTTAAAAAATTAATTTAAAAAAATAGCCTATAAGTTTCAACCGTCTGTCATATTGATCGCTCATGCTAGCTCCGTATAAAAAGGAGAAAAACGTATGAGTGATAAAATAAAATATTCCAGTGTCAGGCCGACACGAAGCATGAATCTACTTTCCCATCGAGAAATTGAAAGCTTGATGGATTCCCACCCCGAGGTGCACCGCTTATTTAGAGAGTGTGCCTTGGCGGTCTTAAATGCCGGATCAGAAGATGATGATCCAGAATTGCTGCTAAATAGCTTTAAAGATTTCTCTATCGAACTCTCGCCGCAATCACGCGGAGTAAAGCTGGAAGTTCGAAACGCCCCGGCGACAGCCTTTGTTGATGGTGTGATGATTCGAGGTCTACAAGATCAGCTGTTTGATGTATTGCGAGACATCGTCTTTACCCATAACAAAATGAGTGAGCGCGGCAACTTTGATCTTAGCAGCGCAGAAGGTATCAGCGATGCGGTATTTCGTATATTGCGCAACGCAGGTGTGGTAAAGCCCGAGCGTATGCCCAACCTCGTTATTTGTTGGGGTGGCCATTCGATTGATCGAGTGGAATACGATTACAGCAAAAAGGTAGGTTATCAAATGGGCTTGCGTGGCCTTGATGTGGGCACCGGCTGTGGTATTGGTGCCATGAAAGGCCCAATGAAGGGTGCAGCCGTAGGCCATGCCAAGCAGCAGATACATAACGGCCGTTATGTGGGTATTACCGAGCCTGGCATTATCGCATCGGAATCGCCAAACCCTATTGTTAATGAACTGGTTATTCTTCCGGATATTGAAAAGCGCCTAGAAGCCTTTGTGCGCATGGCGCATTGCATTATTGTTTTCCCTGGTGGTGCTGGTACTGCTGAAGAAGTCATGTACTTGCTTGGGATTTTAATGCACCCGGATAATCGTGATATCGAAGTGCCGTTAATTTTTGCTGCACCCGAAGAAAAGCCCGAGTATTTCGAAGATCTTGATCGCTTTATTCGCTTTAGCTTGGGTGATGATGCGGCACAATATTACGAGATTATCGTTGGGCAGCCAGAGCAAGTTGCACGCTTAACCAAAAAAGGCGTTGAGCGGGTAAAACGACAGCGTCGTAAATCACATGAATCCTATGTGTACAATTGGCAGCTAATGATTCCTGAATCTCTTCAGCAACCATTTATACCAAGCCACGAAAATATGGCAGCTCTAGAGCTTAATAAGAATGTGCCCGCTCATGAGTTGGTTGCTAATATGCGCAGCGCCTTCTCTGGTATCGTAGCGGGTAACGTTAAGCCTTTCGGAATCGAGCAGATTCGAAATCGTGGGCCTTATCAATTAAATGGAGATGCCGATATTATGCAGGCTATGGACTCCCTGCTACGTAGCTTCGTGAGTGCAGGTAGGATGAAGCTTAAAGGTGAATATACCCCCTGCTATGAATTAAGCCATTAGCTGGCTGAGGAAATATCCCAGGGGCGCCTTTAAGAACCACCAGAAGAACCTCCGGGGTCAGATCCCGTTTTTAAACAGAATTGAGAACAACCGGGGTCAGATCCCAGTTTTAAAAAGAAGCGGGGCTTTTTCTCTATAGTGTTTTAAAAAAGAATGGGATCTGACCCCTAAAGCTGCTAGTTGATCGTATAAAGTTGGCCCCGGTATCCACCGGGGTCAGATCCCGTTTTTAAAAAGAAACGGGGCTTTTTGTCTGCATCGTTTTAAAAAAGAATGGGGTCTGACCCCTAAAGCTGCTAGTTGATCGTATAAAGTTGGCCCCGGTAGCCACCGGGGTCAGATCCCGTTTTTAAAAAGAAACGGGGCTTTTTGTCTGCATCGTTTTAAAAAAGAATGGGATCTGACCCCTAAATCTGCTAGTTGATCGTATAAAGTTGGCCCCGGTAGCCACCGGGGTCAGATCCCGTTTTTAAAAAGAAAAGGGGCTTTTTGTCTGCATCGTTTTTAAAAAGAATGGGATCTGACCCCTAAATTGTAACGAGATCGACTCGTTACAATTTATTATCCAACGCTAAGGAATCATCATCCTTATAAAGCAACATAATTAAGGTCGCGAAAAAAACGGTTGTCGATGGGAAAAATAAAGGCTTGGCTTCACCGGCTAAATACAGGCCGAGCGGGTCTAGAATATACTGCCAAATGGCAAGTAAACCGAAACCCAAAATTAATGCCTGGGCCGGGTAAACATACTTTCGAAACAAACCTAAAACTACTAAAAAACCAATAGCAATCTGAGCAACTCCCATTGCTAATACAATCTCATCGGCGCTGACTAAACCACCATAGTATTTTTCAGAAACACCTTTAGCCTTGTCGGGCGCAGCAATTTTAATGGCTCCCCAAATCAGCAATAGCAAACCCGTTGAAACACGAGTGAAGAGTAGAGTCCAAGCCTTCATAATTTATCCCGTTCAAATTTATGGTTTTGATTATGTTTAAACGCGAGAAGTTTTGCCGAGCGGGCGATTGCTTGCAAGGCTTTATTTAGATTCAAAATGAATGAGCTTATGGTAAATAACAGCGACGAGAAGGGATGAGGAAATTGTGATACTTGCGTGAGGAATTGAAGGCTTGAGCGGGGTCAAATGAACTTGCTCAAGCCGATGGGATGCCGCCCTTCATACCCCAAGGTAGCTATAAAGCCCCCTTCCTGCTTTATAGCACCCATCGGTTTTGAGCGACTTTTTTCTACATGCTCCTTTAGCCCTGTAAAGCGTTTAGGCGCGCCAGGGCTGCTTTATACTCGGCACCTAGTTTGGCAATAAAATCGGCGGCCGGCTGTACTTCTTTTACTGCTCCAATTCCTTGGCCACAACCCCATATATCTTTCCAGGCTTTAGTCTTCTGATTGCCCCCAGAGCCAAAATTCATCTTAGACGGATCACTTTCAGGTAGCGCATTCGGGTCCATACCTGCCGCTTCGATTGAAGGTTTTAAATAATTGCCGTGAACACCGGTAAACAAATTACTGTAAACAATATCTTCTGCACCACAATCGGTAATCATCTGCTTATAGCGCTCATCAGCATTGGCTTCGGTGGTGGCGATAAAGCCCGAGCCGATATAGCCCAAGTCTGCGCCCATTGCTTGTGCTGCCAAAATAGAATCGCCAGACGCAATGGAGCCAGATAATAGCAATGGCCCATTGAACCATTCGCGAATCTCTTGAATTAGGGCCAGTGGCGACTGAACACCGGCATGGCCGCCAGCGCCAGCGGCAACAGCGATAAGACCATCGGCGCCTTTTTCAATGGCCTTTTTAGCAAAGGTGTTATTAATAATGTCGTGCAGCGTAATGCCACCATAGGAGTGAATCGCTTCATTAAGCTCTACACGAGCGCCCAGCGATGTAATAACAATTGGCACCTCATATTTCACGCACAGCTCTAGATCCTCGTCCAAGCGATTATTAGAGCGATGCACAATCTGGTTTACCGCATAAGGGGCTGCTGGCTTGTCCGGATTTTCTTGATTGTGGCGATCAAGCTCTTCGTTAATGTGAATTAGCCACTTCTCAAACTCACCTTCACCGCGAGCATTAAGTGATGGAAAGGAGCCCACCACGCCAGCCTTACACTGCGCTAGAACCAGTTCTGGGTTGGAAATAATAAACATCGGCGAAGCTACTGCTGGAACAGATAGACGGCCTTTTAGAATCTCAGGTAATGCCATGGGGTGTTTCCTTTGCCAAATTTCAAGACAGAAAATGTATCAGTCACTATAAGACCTCAGATGAGATTGGCTCGCAATGGCCAGATATGCCATTGCATTGGCAAAAAATAATGAAAATGGTCAAAAGTGCTATCTGAGCGGTCTGCTGGGAATTATCTTCGGGGTCATTGAGCCTGAGAATGCTGACTAGGGCGCGACGCTAAGGTATTCGCAATATTGCAGAGCAAAACGAGCGCCATATGCTAGATTTATAGTAATAACAAAGTAGCAGGGTCGCATTACAAGAATTCTCTATGAACAGTCAGCAGGAATTTCAGCTAGACAATCTTACCCCTCTCTATACCAGTCAGCGGACACGGATATCCAAAGCCCAAGATAGGCTTAGTGGAGAGTCGCTGGTGGTTAAACAGTCCATATCCCTGGATTTGGACTTCTCGCGCTATGGTGAATGCAAAGAGTGGGTGCTAGGTAGAAGCTTAGACCCGAGTTATGTCAGCTGTCCGATCGCGATCATGCAGTTTGAGCGCCGACCAGCACTGATCTTTGCCGAAGAGGGTTTGCGCTCATTGGCCGATCTGGCGCCAGCTGGTGGGATGGATTTGCATAGCTGGTTAGATTTAGGCATCGAAATTTGTCGCTGTATTGAATCTATACATAATGCAGGTGTTATTCATCGTGATATTAACCCAGCAAATATTGTGAGTAGCACCGATTTCCGCTCGGTTAAGTTGATAGACTTTGAACATGCCAGCTCCTTGCAAGAGCATTCGGCCGAATTTACCTCGGCCAAACAGCTCGCTGGGACGCTCGCTTATATCTCGCCAGAGCAAACTGGCCGCGTAAACTTGCCCATTGATCAGCGTAGTGATCTGTATTCGCTGGGCTGTACTTTATTTTATCTGGCAACTGGCCAAACCTTATATCAAGCTAAGGAACCTGCCGAGCTGATATACGCTCATATCGCACAAGCACCAACAGCGCTTGATAGTGTTTTACCTCGCTGGCCCAAGGTCGTAGCGCGGGTTGTCGATCGGCTTCTAAAAAAAGATCCTAAGTTAAGATATCAGAGCATTGCTGCTCTTCAACAGGACCTTGAGCATATTCGGCAATGTTTGGGGCAGGATAAGACGCTCGAGAACTTTAAAGTCGGCTTAGGTGATTCAAATACCGCAATTCAATTGAGTCAAAAATTATTTGGTCGCGAACAGCAAAAAGCCGAGTTATTAAAATCTTTAAAGGAGGCTCGTGATCAAGTCTGCATATTGTCTGTCTGTGGTCCTTCAGGTATTGGGAAAAGCGCCTTAATAAGGGAACTTTTTGCTGAAATCAGTCGAAGCAATGGCTTTTATATTTCTGGAAAGTTTGATCAGTTTGAAAAGGGGCACGCTTACACAGCAATCTGCTCAGCTTTGGATGATTTTATTGATCAGGCCCTGGCAGATGATAATGTTCCCTGGAGTGAAGTTATAAGCAAATCTGCGGCATCAGCACTTCCTCTGCTATTGGAGATGATGCCAAAATTTTCGCTACTGTTAGCTGAACAAGCTAGCACCGAGGGCCAATTTAGTAAACACGAAGTTAGGACCCAACGTAACCGCTTATTTGCAGAGCTATTCTTCACCATATGCGAACAGTTACATCGGCAGGGTCGCGAGTTGGTAATGTTTATCGATGACTTGCAGTGGGCTGATGCCGCCAGTATCGAGTTGATGGAAAAGATACTGCAAAGAAAGCCAAATGGATTGCTGATTTTACTGAGTTATCGTGATGACGAAATTGAAGACAGTTACCACTCCAGCTTGTTTCTAAAAACCATAGAGGATTTAGATTGTCGTTTTAAAAAACTGCTACTGCCGACTCTGAAGCAAGAGCATTTGATTGATTGGTTGCAGGTGGATCTGCACCTAGATCGAAACGTTGCAGCAAAGCTTGCTGAACAATTGATGCTCAGAACGGCGGGTAATCCTTATCATATACGATCCTTGCTAGAGAGTATTCTTTCTTCGGAGATCGTATTTGTTGAGGGGGCTAAAGTAAAGATAGATTGGGATGCTATGCTGGCACTGCCCATTTTAAGCTCCACAGAGTATGTAAAGGACAAGCTGCAAGGTCTGAATGAAGAGTCCAAGGATCTTGTGGCTAAGCTCTCAATCTTGGGAAATAAATTCAGTATTTCTCAGATGTGTGATTTTCTTGATGTGAAAAGGTTTGAGCTTGCCGAAAAAATACGAGACCTCATCAAGATCAGTGCCTTGTTTAAGGCTGGTGATTATATTCACTTTTGCCATGATAGCGTTCAAAGGGCCGCCTTTGATTTGCTTCCTGAGAATCAAGTTCAGAGCTTATGTTTATCGCTAGCCGACAAGCTTCGTGATAGACAAATTAATCAGGGAGGACAGCCTGATTACGCTCAATTTCTTCATCTGTATAACAGGGCCATAAAACTACTAGACAAGAATCAATTAGAAGATTTGGTTCGAATGAATCTTGAGTATTCTCGCGAGCTGATGGCGCAGGCGGCCTTCGCTTCGGCTTTAGATTTCTTGTCAGTCTCTGAACAGATTTTATTAGAAAAACATGCAGGGAGGTACAGTGATCGCCTTGGCGAAGTCTGTACGGCAATGGGGGAAGCCAATATAGGCCTGTGTAACTTCGACGAGGGCTTGGAGAAGCTTGATTGGGTGATAGCTAAGGCGCGAAAGGATAAGGAAAAAATACCTGCCTTAGTATCCAAACTGAATTACTATTCGGCAGGTCACCTGAACTCAGAGGCGGCTGGCGTATTAAAAGAACTACTCAGGGCTATGCATATAGGCATGCCTAAACGGGTTGGCTTGCTGCGTCAGGTGGCAAGTTTCTTTAAATTAATTAGTCATTCTTCGGTTCGCCACCCAGAGAAGATTCTTGAATTACCAGAGCTTGAGGATGAGGAGGTAAAACAGCAAATAAAATTGTTGTCAGCTTGCCTGGTGGCGGCCTATCTTTGTGAATCCGACTATTTTGGCCTCATAGTAATGCATATGATTAAGCTGACTCTGAAGCACGGGGTGTTTGATCAGAGCGCAAGCCCGATGATCTGCTTCTCGGTAGTTTGCATGGCTTTTGGGCGTTGGGATTTGGCTCGAAACTTTGCGAAATCAGCATTGGCTCTGTTAGATAGATATGATAATAAATCAACGGAGGCTTTTGTTTATCTGAATTATGGTGCGCTGGTAAATCATTGGTTTAATCGACCAATTGCGGAAAATGAGAGCTATGTAAAAATGGCTTTAGATAGTGCAGAGGCTTGCGGTGAATATGAAGTGGCAAGTTTAGGAATTGCAATTCTGACTGGCCAGCGCTATTTGCGTGGTATACCTCTGCCGTCGTTAATTGAAATTCAGCTCAAGGCTCGCGATTATATAGAGCAGTTCGAGAAAGATCTCTCGCTTCAGCATAGTGATTTCACCATCGAGTTATTCAGAGCTGTTTCGCTAAGTGATAGTGATGGTGTGACGATCTCAGGCCCGTTCTTTAATGAAGAAGATATGCTCAGTCTAGAAGCTGACCAGGGCGAGAGCATATTTGTTTCTGGGCTTTATGCCGATAAGGCTTTTTTATGTGTTTTGCAAAAAGACTACAGCTTAGCTTTCGATAATTTTAGTCGCGCTTTCAATGGTAAAATTATGGAAGCCGCCGGTAGTTATTATCACCCATTTATCTTTATGGTCGGGGTGGTTGCGTCGGTAAACTGTTTATCTCAAAACTATCAGCCATTGAAAGCGCGATACTATATTTGGACGTTGTTGCGCCGTTTGAGGAAGTTATCTGAACAGAGTCCGGTGAACTTTAAGCCGCAATATCTTTTGGCAAAGGCTTGCTATCTTGCTTACAAGGGATCTTTTGAGGAAGGCATGAGTGCTTATCAAGAGGCCTTAGATTGTGTCATAAAAGATGGGGCGTTGCAGACCAAGGCCTTGGCTCATGAGTTATTCGCTCGATTTCTTCTGACAAAGAACTTTACCGGCTTGGCAAATACTCAGATACGCCTGGCTTATGAGTTTTATCAACAGTGGGGCGCTCAACCAAAATTACGCGTTATGCGTGAAGAATTTGCGTTTTTGCAAGATCGCTATGCGGCTTCTGATAGCACCTTAAGTACTACTACTCGTACTGTGAATGCGGATCTTGATTTTAAGGCGCTCTCTCGAAGCATCGAGCTTTTGGGGAGTAGTTTAGATAAGAATCAACTGCTATCTGGATTGATGGATGCTTTACTGCTGAACTCGGGTGCTAGTCGAGTAGCCTATGTTGAGCACTTTAATGGCAGTTTAAGTCTGCTAGCTCTAAAGAGTGGTGATTCGGCCTGCTTAATTCTTGAGGAGGGCGAGGCCAAATTGCATGAGCATCAGCTGCAATTATCCTTGCTTCACAAGGCTAAGGATGGCAAAGGCAAAGTGTTGTTAGAAAATTGCGAGCTCAATGGCGCTAGTTTAAGTGTTCTTGTTATTCCGATCTATCGTAAAGCTGCGCTGCAAGGGTTGATTTATTTAGAGAACTCGCTTTTTGCCGACGCCTTTAGACCCGATAATGTTGATGTGTTGCGTCTGCTGGCTATGCAAGCTGGTATGGCACTGGAGAACGCCGGGGTTTTCGAGCATGCTGAGCGAGAACGAAAGAATGTAGAGAATATCATTAACGCTGCACCACTTCTGGTGTTCGAGGTCTCTGTTGATGCTCGGATACTTTACGTAAATCCCGAAGCCTGCCGACTTACTGGGTACAGTAAAGATGAGATGATTGATGCCAATTGGTGGCATTTACTTTTGCATGAAGAAAATTCAGCTAATTTCAAAGATGTAAGACGTGCAGTTATAAAGGGTGAATTGAATAACTTTGAGTTTTCTATTCAAACTAAAAATAACGAAGAGCGTATAGTACTGTGGAGTAATGTTATTCGCCAGGCGGAAAAGGGACGCCGCAGAATTTTAATCTTTGGCGTGGATGCTACAGAAGAGATTGTTGCTAAACGTAAAATGTTAGGTTTTAATCAAGAGCTGCAAGAGCGAGTTGCATCTAGAACACATGATTTGGAAGTTTCCTTGCAGAGTTTAAAAGAAGCGCAAAGCAAGTTGGTCGAATCTGAAAAAGCGGCTGCTCTCAGTGGTTTAGTTGCCGGAGTTGCCCACGAAATCAATACGCCCATTGGCATTGGCGTCACAGGCGCTACCCAGTTTATAGACAGTACCAAGCGAATTGTTAGGGATTACGAATCTGGTGCGATGAGCCAGCAAGGCCTAGAGGGATATTTCAAAAACAGCATGTCGATTGCTGAGCTTCTGCACAGTAACCTGCATAGGGCGGCGGAGTTAGTGAAAAGCTTCAAGCAGATATCGGTGGATCAAACCAGTGAGGCTCGCCGACGTTTTTATTTAACCGAGTATTTACAAGAAGCATTGCTGAGCTTGCATAGCCAGTATGCTCATCGAGATATCACTGTTGATCTGCAGGGGCCTGAGCTATTTGAGATTGATTCATACCCAGGTTTTTATTCCCAAGTACTGACCAATTTGTTGATGAATTCACTATCCCATGCCTACGGTGAAGAAGACTCTGGTCAGATTACAATTCGAGTCACCATCGATGATAGTGAAATTAGCATAAATTACTGCGATGATGGCAAGGGCATTAGCGATGATAACCTATCGAAAATTTTTGATCCGTTTTTTACCACAAACTCCCAAGGCGGCGGCACTGGTTTAGGGCTCAATATTCTTTATAACCTGATTACTCAGAATTTAAATGGCGAGATTCGTTGCGAAAGCGATCTGGGGGCAGGGGTTTGTTTTTATATCAAGTTGCCTAGAGAACTGGCGAAGGAAGAGATAAGCCTGTAACGTTGATGGACTAAAAGCTGACCACCGTAGTGGTCAGCTATGACGTAGAAGATTTACATCTTCTCCATAGTTTCAATGCCTAATAGATCCAGGCCTGTGCGTAAAACGGTGGCGGTAGCCGCACATAGCTGCAGGCGGCTCATTTTGTCAGCTTCACTGACACCATCTTTTAAAATCGGGCAGGCCTCATAGAATTTCATGTACAGGCTTGCCGTTTCGTATAGGTAAGTACAAAGAACATGTGGAAACGCTTCTTTGGCGACCTGCTCTAGGGTCTCATCAAAGCGTAACAGTTTTAAGGCTAGTGCCTGCTCTTCTGCTGCCGCAAGATGTAAATCTACGTTCAAATCATCGGCTTGAATGTCAGCGCGACGGAAAATACTCTGTATACGTGCGTAGGCATACTGCAAGTATGGCGCAGTATTACCTTCAAAGCTCAACATCGATTCCCAGCTGAAGATGTAATCATTGGTGCGGGTTTTGGAAAGGTCAGCATACTTAACAGCGCCAATACCAACTTTGCGAGCCACCTCTGCACGCTCTTGCGCGCTAAGCTCTGGATTTTTGGCTTCCACCAATGCATTGGCACGCTCTACCGCTTCGGTCGTTAAGTCCGCCAGTTTTACCGTGCCGCCGCTGCGGGTTTTAAACGGTGTGCCATCTTCGCCCATCATGGTACCAAAGGCATGGTGCTCCAAGCTTACTGCCTCAGAAACAAAGCCCGCTTTGTGAGCCAAGGTAAACACCTGCTTCATATGCAGTGATTGGCGCGCATCAATAAAGTACATAATGCGATCAGCCTTAAGCTCACCCACTCGGTGACGCATAGCGGCAAGATCGGTGGTAGCGTATAGATAGCCGCCGCCTTTCTTCTGAATGATAACTACCGAAGGGTTTCCTTCTTTATCTGCAAGTTCTTCCAGAAAGACTACGATAGCACCGTCGTCTTCAACGGCTAAGCCTTGCTCTTTTAGTTCGCTAACCACTTTGGCCAAGTCGTCATTGTAAAAGCTTTCACCTTTAACATCGCTGCGCTTTAAAGTTACCCCTAAAGCTTGGTATAGCTCTTCACCATGTTCTAGAGAAACATCACGGAATTTATCCCATAGCTCTAATAGTTTGGCGTCGCCACCTTGCAGCTTGACGACGTAATCGCGAGCTTTATCGGCGAAGGCTGGATCATCATCGAAGTGCTTTTTTGCTTGCTGGTAAAACTGTTCTAGGTCTTTCAGCGCCATGCTGGCGGCCTGGTTTTGCCCAAGCTGTTCTTCCAGTTCTGCGGTAAGCATGCCAAATTGGGTGCCCCAGTCGCCGACGTGGTTTTGGCGAATCACCTTATGCCCCATAAATTCCAACACTCGAGCGAGACTGTCACCGATAATTGTAGAGCGCAGATGCCCGACGTGCATCTCTTTGGCTAAGTTCGGGGAAGAGTAATCTACGACGATAGTTTGTGGGCTGTCACTGCTCTGAGCTTCGCAGCTTTGCTGCTTAAGCTGCTGGGCAAGCCAGGCCGGGCGCAGATGCACATTAATAAAGCCTGGACCGGCAATCTCGGTTTTGTCGGCTAAATCATCAAGCTCAACATTATCGAGAATCTCTTGGGCAATATCACGAGGCTTGCGACCCATTGCTTTGGCGGCGCCCATGGCGCCATTGGCTTGGTAGTCACCAAATTGTGGGTTTTTGCTGGGGGCCACATGCGGGGCGCATTCAGCAGGGATACCAGCGGCAGCCATAGCTAGGCTGAAGCGCTGGGTAAGCAAATCACGGATATTCATAGCTCTTCCAAGAGGGCAAAAACAAAGGCGAGATTGTAACTTGCCGCGTTTGAGATGCAAGCTGCGCCATGTAATTTGTCAATCTACGATCAATACCTAAGCATGTGCGAATATGCATTCATAAAATGCATAAATATGCGGCCAAATGCGGCTATTTTCTTAATCTTTGCTAAAATTAGGACGTTTTGTGGGGCTTTACATTTATTGGCTTGCAGTATTACCTGCCGGCGCTAAATTACTAAGCTCGAAAATACCCTTCTTTTTTATATTGATGCTCTTGGTTTGTGGTTCATTATGCAGAGTTTAAATTCCTTGTGGGAAAGTAAAAATTATCGCATCGCTTTTGTTATCGCTTTGTGTTCTATCCTTTGGATGCTATCAGGTTTGGTGATTAGCTCCGATAGTGAGGAGGCCAATCGTGAGGTAAAGGCTGAAGATAAGCTAACTACCGTTCAGGTACAGCGACTCAAGAGTGAACCATACGCGTTGCAGGTGCGGGTAAGAGCTCGCACCCAGGCGCACCGCATGGTGGATGTTCGCGCCGAAGTTGAAGGACGTGTTGCTCGTCAGCCGGTTGATAAGGGCGCGAAAGTTAAAATCGGCGATTCCATGTGTGAAATTGCCATGGAAGATCGCAAGTTGCGTTTAGATGAAGCTAAGGCCGCAGTTCAGCAAGCCCAGTTAGAATACGATGGCGCCCTGCGATTGAAGTCGGGTGGCTATCAATCAAAAACCGCTATTGCCGGTGCCAAGGCCCGCTTGCAAACCGCCAAGGCAAATTTGCAACGCAGCGAGCTGGATCTCGCTAATTTGAATGTCCGCGCTCCTTTCGATGGCGTCGTAGATTTACGCCCAGTAGAGTTGGGTGACTATATGCGTAAAGGTGATACCTGCGCCCGTGTTATTGATTTAGATCCTATCGTCTTAGCAGGGCAAGTTTCTGAAACCGAGGTTGCTCGATTGGCCGTTGGTGGTGAGGCGCACGCTAAATTGCGCACAGGTGAAGAGCTTACGGGTCGTATTCGTTATATTGGTCGTGAGTCCAATAGTGTAACTCGTACCTTTCCGATTGAGGTTGAAGTAGACAATGCCGACGGGAAATTATTGGCAGGTATCACCAGTAAATTAGTGATACCTGTAGGCGCCGTAGATGCCTTTCATATTCCAGCTTCGCTGTTGACCCTGGATGATGACGGTAAAGTTGGCGTGCGAATTGTTGATGAAACCAAAGTAGTGCAGTTTTATCTTGTAGATATTATTGGCAATGACGATGACGGTGTTTGGGTTTTGGGAATTCCAGAATCCTCTTTGTTGATCACTGTGGGCCAAGAGTATGTCGCTAAAGGCGAGAAGGTCGCTTATAAATTCGCGGGCACTAAAAATGCGGAGCAGGCAGCCAGTCTATGAAGTTTCTCGATGTCGCGGTCAGTCGTTCCCGCAGTACTTTAAGTATTCTGTTTCTCATCGTCATGGTGGGCTTGTTTTCCCGTGAAAAAATGGCTGTTGAGATGCAGCCAGATGTCAGCTTGCCCTTTGTTATCGTGTCGGTCTTTCAAGAGGGTATTTCTCCTGAAGATGGTGCGCGTTTATTGTTGCGTCCACTTGAGCAAGAGCTACGAACTTTGGAAGGATTAGAAGAGCTCAATGGTACAGCGCGTGAATCTACCGCTTATATTCTTGTTGAGTTTGAATCTGATAAAGAAATTAAGCAGGCTGTTACTGAAGTGCGCGAGGCGGTTGACCGTGCCAAAGCAAAGCTGCCACAAGAAGCCGAAGAGCCCGTTGTTGAAGAAGCTTCCGCGAGTGATTTTCCGGCTATCGTAGTCACCTTTAGAGGCGATGTTTCTGAGCGAACACTCTTTAAAACGGCTCAAGCTTTAAAGCGTCAGTTTGAGGGTGTGCCGGACATCCTAGAAGCCAATATGGTTGGCCATCGTGAAGAAGTGGTTGAGGTTATTATCAACCCTGACCAATTAGAGCACTATGGCATTACCAGCAATGAGCTGATCAATGCCGTACTTGGTAACAATTTATTGGTGCCTGCTGGTGAGTTAGATAGCAGTCAGGGCCGCTTTGCCATTAAAGTTCCAGGCTTGATTGAAACCGCACAAGACGTGTATGGCATTCCAATTAAATCTACCGCCGACGGCGTAGTTACCCTGGGTGAAGTGACTGATATTCGACGAACCTTTAAAGACCCAAGCCGCTTTACCAGTGTGAATGGTCAAAGCGCGATTGCCGTTGAGGTGACTAAGCGTCGTGATGCCAATCAGATTGAAGTGACTCGTAAAGTTCAAGCGATTGTTAATCAAAACGCTGGTAACATTCCCAAAGGCGTTACAGTTGAATACATCCTAGATCAATCAGCGTTTGCGCTCGGTATGATCAGCGAGATGGAAGGTAATATCGTTACCGCCATGTTGCTGGTGATGGTGATTGTTGTTGCAGCCTTAGGCTTTCGATCAGGTTTGCTGGTTGGCTTAGGTATTCCTTTCTCTTTGTTGTTTGCCATCATTATTATTTCCTATATGGGCTACACCTTTAACTTTATGGTGATGTTCGGCATGTTGCTGGCCTTGGGGATGTTGATTGATGGGGCGATTGTAATTACCGAGTTTGCCGATCGGAAAATGGCTGAAGGTTTAAGTGCTCGCGGGGCATATCAAATCTCCGTTAAGCGTATGTTTTGGCCGGTGCTTGCATCAACGGCAACAACATTAGCAGCTTTTTTACCGCTAATGTTTTGGCCCGGTGTCGCTGGTGAATTTATGGGGTATTTGCCAACTACCGTATTTGCGGTGCTGACAGGCTCCTTACTTTACGCTTTATTATTTGCGCCGGTTTTGGGCTCTTTGATGGGGCGCAGTGAAATAGATTTAGAAGTTCAGCAATATTTGCGCAAACTGGAAACAGAATCGCCTACTAAGGTAAAAGGTATCACGGGAGCTTATGCTCGCCTGCTAACGACCTTGTTGCGACGCCCTGTGGTGATGTTTGGGGTAAGTATCTTTACATTGGTCGCCATCTTTATGGCCTACGGTGCTGGTAACGCTGGCCTTGAATTCTTTACTGAAACCGAAGAGAAATATGGCCAAGTTGCTGTTCGTGCACAGGGTAACTTATCGGTCGAGGAAACACGCGATATCGTCCAGGAAGTTGAGCGCAGGGTGATTGCCACAACTGGGGTAGTCTCAACTTACTCAGCCAGCGGTAGCGGTGGAACCCAAGGGGGCGGTGCCCGCCCACCTGAAAAAGATCAGGTAGGCTCAATACTGGTCGAGTTGGATGATCCTCAAAAGCTAACGATGCGAACCCGCGAAGTCTTCGCGCTTATCAATGAAAACACCAAAGATATACCTGGTGTTATTGTAAGTGCCAATGCCTTTGAAGGTGGCCCGCCGGTAGGTAAGCCGATTCAAATTCAAATCGCGTCCCATAATCACGATAAGCTCATTGCTACGGCGCGCCGAATTCATCACGCTCTAGATACCGAGTTTGAAGGCTTGCGAGATATTACCAATACCACGCCATTACCGGGCATTGAATGGGAGTTGAAAGTTGATCGCTCTCTTGCCGCTCAAATGGGTGCCAATATAGTTGAGGTCGGACGTTCCGTACAATTGGTCACCAATGGGGTGAAGGTAGGTGAGTATCGCCCTGATGATGCCGATGAAGAAGTGGATATTCGAGTGCGCTACCCAGATGCCGAGCGCGGTATGATGGCCCTGGATGACTTGCGGGTTAATACCAATGCGGGTTCTACGCCAATTTCAAGCTTTGTAAACCGCCAGGCTCAGCCTAAGGTCGATAAGATCAAGCGAGTGGACGGTATTGAAATCATGATGGTGCGTGCTGATGTGCAGCCAGGCGTTCTTGCCGATACTAAGGTGAAGGAAATCGAGGCTTGGTTAGCAGAACAGCCGAAGGACTCTGAAGTGGCGGTGGAATTCCGAGGTGCAAACGAAGAGCAAAATAACTCAGCAGCCTTCTTATCAGTAGCCTTTTCATTGGCGCTGTTCTTGATGTTCGTATTGTTAGTGACGCAGTTCAATAGCTTCTACCAAGGCGTATTGATTCTATCGGCCGTGATTATGTCTACCGCGGGTGTGATGTTAGGTTTGTTGATCACCCAGCAGACTTTCAGTGTGATTCTTACCGGTGTGGGAATTGTGGCGCTGGCGGGTATCGTAGTGAACAATAATATTGTTTTGATCGATACCTATAACCATGTTCGCTCTCAAGACTCTGAGCTAACAGCCGCTGAGGCCGTAGTGCGCGCCTGTGCTCAGCGATTGCGTCCGGTGTTCCTAACTACGGTAACAACCGTATTAGGTCTGTTACCAATCGCGCTTGGCATGAGTGTTGATTTCGTAGGTCGTGAAGTGGTATCTGGCGGTGTGATCGCATCTTTCTTTGTACCTCTGGCCAGCGCGGTGGTCTATGGCTTGGTGTTCTCCACTATTCTAACTTTGGTCGTTACGCCGGTGCTGCTGGTCTTGCCTCAACGAATCAACTATCTTTTCTTCCGTTATATTTGGACGAAAAAGGCGACTGAGCAGTCTGTATAGCACACTTATCTATAGGGTCAGATCCCGTGGGATCTGACCCTGATCTTCGATTAAACTCAAGCAAATTCTGAATTTTCCGCTATAACTATAATGGAAGAGTTTATGGAATTTGCTATGCCTGCCCGCCGTTTTTTATCTGGTCTATTCGTGTTCTTTATGTCAGCCCTCAGCTGGGCTGCTGAACCTTATTTATGGCTACCGACTACCTATAAAGAGAAACTGCCAGAGCTAAAGCAAGCCGTTGAAGTCGCTCGCAGTAATCCTCGCTGCAGCAAAGTTTTAAAAGGCACGGTAAATGTTGATCTAAGTAGCTTGCAGGTGCCGGTTTTTAAAATTCTATGCCGCGACGATGAACGTAAAACCTTTTCCCTCTTACTCGATGGTAGCAGCTTTACCACCTATGATCGCACTAAGTCTCGCTTCCATAGTGGCCCAAGTGAGCGCTCGATGCGTGAGTACTGGATGGCTTGTAAAAAGGCGGTGAACGATATGTACGAGGACTTCCGTACGATTCGAGTGCTTACCCGTAAACGGCCAGAGCCCACTTTATATAAAGATGCCACAGTAGGTATTGCGATTGATTTTGATGCGGTTAGTTTGATTGGAGAGCCGCTGGCATTTAGAGCTGAGTGTATTTTTACCAGTGGCACCAGCTATCGTTTAAAGCTGACGGGCCGAGAAGATGAGTAGTTAAAACTTCTACCGGTATATCTGGGCTTTTAAAGTAAATCAGGAGGCGTAGGCCTCCTGATTTACTTTAGGCTTGAATTGGCTGCTAGATACAGCCTTTTTCTTTCAGGGTCTTAAGCTCTTCTTCGCCTAAGCCCAGAACATCCGATAAAATCGTTTCAGTATCGTTGCCAAGCAGTGGTGGGGCTTTGCTGATTTCGACTTTTGTACGGCTGTATTTAATCGGGCTATTGCATAAAGAAATACTGCCAGACAAAGGGTGTTCTACCTCGATTTGCATTTGGCGATGTTGAATTTGCGGATTGGCAAAAACCTGTTCTATGTTATTAATGGGGCCGCAAGGTACACCGCGAACAGACAACGCTTCTAGCCAGTAATCACGGCTTTTTTGCACCATAATATTGGCCACTTCTTCGCAAACGACCTCGCGGTTTTGTACGCGGGCGGGATTGCTAGCGAAGCGTTCATCTTGCATTAGCTCTTCGCGTCCGGCCAGCTGTAATAGCTTTTCGAATTGTCCATCATTGCCAACGGCAAGAATGATAAAGCCATCGCTGGTAGCAAAAGCTTGGTAAGGAACGATGTTGGGGTGTGCGTTACCCATGCGCTGGGGAACCACGCCGCCCACCAAGTAATTACTAGCTTGATTGGCCAGTACTGCCGCTTGCACATCGAGTAATGCCATATCGATATGTTGACCAAGGCCCGAACGCTGACGTTCCAAAAGAGCGCCCTGAATAGCAATGGTGGCATACAGCCCGGTAAATAAATCAGTAACAGCGACGCCAACTTTTTGTGGGCCAGCACCGGCAACACCATCTTTTTCACCGGTAATGCTCATCAGGCCACCCATGCCCTGAATCATAAAATCATAGCCGGCACGTTGAGCATAGGGCCCGTCTTGGCCAAAGCCGGTAATCGAGCAATACACTAGAGCTGGGTTGATCTCTTTTAGTGATTCATAATCCAGCCCGTATTTTTTTAAGCCGCCAACTTTATAGTTTTCTATTAATACATCACATTCTTTGGCGAGTTTTTTAATAATGTCTTGGCCGTCGGGCTGGGTAATATCCACGGTGATGGAATCTTTACCACGGTTGGCTGCGGTATAGTAAGCGGCTTCGGCTGTGTCTTGACCATCGCTATCTTTTAAATAAGGAGGTCCCCAGCGACGAGTGTCATCCCCCACTTTGGGGCGCTCTACTTTGATAACCTGTGCTCCAAGGTCGGCGAGGGTTTGTGCGCTCCATGGTCCTGCAAGAATTCGGCTCATATCGAGAACACGAAAACCACTGAGAGGGCCGGATTGATTGGCGCTATTAGCCTGGCTGGACATGACTGCTCCAAATGTAAAAATAAAAGTGAAGAAGAAAAAAGGGCCGTGATATCGGCCCTTTAAACGGTATTAAAACCGTATCTTAAACAGCGTCTGCTTAAACTTAGAAAAACGCTTGCAGGCCAGTTTGAGCACGGCCAAGAATTAATGCGTGGATATCTTGTGTACCCTCGTAGGTATTAACTACCTCTAAGTTACACATGTGACGCATTACAGGGTACTCGTCAGAAATACCGTTACCACCGTGCATATCACGAGCTTCACGGGCAATTTCCAAAGCCTTAACACAGTTGTTACGCTTCATCATAGAAATTAGCTCAGGCGCTAATTGACCGGCGTCTTTCAACTGAGATGCACGCAAGCTGCCCATCAGGCCAAGGCTGATATCGGTTTGCATTACGGCTAATTTCTTTTGGATTAGCTGAGTTTGTGCCAGTGGGCGACCAAACTGCTTACGATCCATGGTGTATTCACGAGCAGAGTACCAACAAGCTTCTGCAGCACCTAAAGCACCCCAAGAAATACCCAAGCGTGCAGAGTTCAAACAACCGAATGGACCTTTCAAGCCTTGTACGCCAGGCATTAAGTTTTCTTCTGGAACAAATACATTGTCCATCACAATTTCACCCGTGATAGAGGCGCGCAGTGCTAGCTTGCCTTCGATCTTAGGGGCACTTAAACCTTCCCAGCCCTTTTCTAGAATAAAGCCACGAATAACGTCGTCTTCGGTCTTGGCCCAAACCACGAATACATCGGCGATAGGTGAGTTGGTGATCCACATTTTGGCGCCGCTTAGACGATAGCCGCCATCTACTTTCTTAGCGCGAGTGATCATTGAGCCAGGGTCAGAGCCGTGATCGGGCTCAGTCAGTCCGAAACAACCAATGTATTCCCCGCTGGCGAGCTTAGGCAGATACTTTTCTTTTTGCTCTTCGCTGCCGTAGCTCCAAATAGGGAACATCACCAAGCTAGACTGTACAGACATCATCGAACGATAACCGGAGTCTACACGCTCAACCTCGCGAGCAATCAAACCGTAAGCAACGTAACTAACACCTGGACAGCCATAGCCTTCAAGAGGAGCGCCTAGCAAGCCCATCTCGCCCATTTCGCGGAAGATGTTGATGTCGGTTTCTTCTTTTTGGTAAGCCTCGCGTACGCGCGGTAACAGCTGCTCTTGGGCATACTGGTGAGCAGAATCACGCACCATGCGCTCTTCTTCGGTCAACATTGAATCCATCAAGAAAGGGTCTTGCCAGTTAAAGCTGGCCCAAGGGGACTTCGCCATGGTGTACTCCGGTTGATTGTTGTTTCGCTAATCTTAGTTTGCAGCTCAATAAAGCCAAAACTTCACATGTAACCTAATTATACTCTAGCTGGATGCATATATAAAATATATCGTTTATATTGTTGGCATATATTTTATATATGGGTTGTTTTTTAAGGAGGGTGTCGCCGAGACTTGGGCTTCATTGCTTCTTATATAGGTAACTCCTTTTTGATTGTCGGTGCGTATAGTTACGCCCCAAAGCTAAGGTTTCGAATGGATAAGCGTCAATTACAGATTTTTCGCCAAGTGGCGATTAGCCAAAGTTTCACTAAGGCGGCATTAGAGTTGCACATGGCACAGCCGGCGGTAAGTATTGCGGTAAAGAAGCTGGAAGAAGAGCTGAGTACAAGATTATTCAATCGTATTGATCGACGCATCGAGCTAACCGCTGCGGGTGAAAAGTTACTGCATCGTGCCGAACGTATTTTGGTTGAGTTTCAGCAAGCTAAAGACGAGCTTAAGGAGTTAGAAGCCTTAAAGAGTGGCCAAGTACGCTTAGATACACCTGCAATGTTAGGCTCCTATTTTTTGCCCGAGCAGTTGATCGCGTTTCGCCGAGCTTATCCAGGTATTAATTTGCACATTAGTGCAGAGGGTACTCAGCGAGCCGAGCAAATGTTGATAGATGGTTCTACCGATATGGCCATTGTTAACGTTCAGCAGCATTCTGAACAGATTGAGTCACGTTATCTATTAAAAGAAGAGGTGGTTCTGTGCATGGCCAGCGATCACCCGCTGGCAAATCGAGAAGCTGTCGATTTCCTTGATATAAAGACGGAACCCTTATTGGTATATCACCAGGGTTATCACTTGCGACAAATTCTAAACCGCCTAGAGTCGAGTGCTGCTCATAAGGCGAACATTATTATCGAAACGGATATCTTGCGTTTAATGGTTGGGATGGTGGCTTCAGGGGAGGGGATGTGCTTGTGTTTGAGACGCTTGGTAGATGCGGAGAAAGATTTGGTTTCGGTTTCTTTTAAGGAGCCACAATACATAGAACTGGGAATTGGCTGGAAAAAGGGGGGCTATTTGTCACCCGCGAACCGGGCATTTATCGAGTATTTGATTGAGTCTGCAGCAGAAATCGCGAGATAGCGGCTGCCCACAATATTACAGGCAAAAAAAACGGCGCCGAAGCGCCGTTTTTGCAAAGAACGCTGTAATTACTTCTTAGCAGCTTTCTTGGCTGGGCGACCGCGACGGGTAGCTTTCTTAGCAGCTGGCTTCTTAGCAGCAGCTTTTTTGGCCGCTGGTTTCTTAGCAGCTGGCTTCTTCTTAGCAGCAGGCTTTTTCTTAGCGGTTTTCTTCTTGGCAGCAGCTTTAGCTTTAGCGGCCGCTTTCTTTTCAGCAGCTTTTTGCTTAGCAGCGGCTTTCTTAGCAGCAACTTTAGCTTTAGCAGCGGCTTTCTTCTCAGCAGCTTTAGCTTTAGCGGCGGCTTTCTTCTCAGCAGCTTTAACTTTAGCAGCAGCTTTCTTCTCAGCAGCTTTAGCCTTGGCAGCTTTCTTCTTAGCAGCAGCCTTTTCGCGAGTGGCTTTAGCCTTGGCAGCAGCTTTAGCTTTAGCAGCAGCTTTCTTAGCAGCTAGCTTTTCACGCTCAGCTTTCTTCTTAGCGGCTACTTTAGCGCGGGCAGCGGCTTTCTTGTCAGCGGCTTTAGCTTTAGCAGCAGCTTTCTTATCAGCAGCTTTTTGCTTCTTGGCTAGAGCTGCTTCAGCTTTGGCGATCGCCTTAGCTTGATCGTTAGAGCTCTTATTAGCAGCCTTAACAGCTTTTAGCTCAGCTTTAGCGGCGGAAGAAGCAGCTTTAGCTTCAGCAGCAGCTTTTTTATCAGCAGCAGCAGCTTTAGTCGCAGCAGCCAATTGCTTAGCTTGAGCGGCAGACTTCTTCTTCTTACGGATAGCTGCAACCTTGTTGCCAGAAGCTTTCGCTTTGGCAGCGGCCTTAGCAGCGGCTTTTTCTAGTTTAGTGGTCTCTTTACCCAAGTCGGCTTCTTGCTTGGCACGAGCTTTAAGCAATTGAGCTTGGATCTTGGCCAGTTCTGCTTCTAATTTAGCGACTGGATCGTTAGCTTTACGAGCTGCCATCTTATTTTCCTTTGAATGTAATTAATCTAGCACTGAAACTTCTTTTTAGTGGCTGTCCAGCCCGCTTATGGCGCGGATCTGGGAGTATAAATAACCAGCCGACTACGACGCGTGTATAAGGTACGTCTTTACTGACAAAATTCAAGAGTTTATGGTCAAAAAAATAGCAATTTTTGGTATTTATTGGCCGTTTTTCTTGAATTCACATTAATTTTAGAAAAAAAACAGAAAATTTCATTTTTATAAGGGGCCATTTGGCAAAAAACGGTTATCGCTGTTGGCTTTAATCCAAAGCAACATTTCCCTTTTTAGCGGCATTTTCTTTTGTCGCATAAATTTAACAATATATATCACCGGGGAGTCTTCGCCGGCTTGCCAACTAGCAATTTGCTTTTCAGCTAGGGTCAAAAACTCGATCAAACTCAGTAATTGAGCTTCATTAAAATCTGTAACGGCGGCAAGCCAATTTTCTCTACCCTGTTTCATCATGGCGCTATGCTTTTGCAGATCTGCAGCGTCAAAATAATCTGCAATCGGCTTTTCATCGCTATTTTGTCGTTGCTTGATAATACTCAGCAGAATATCGTGCTCTATCGTATAGCTTTTTTCTTGCTCGCTGGCATCTGGGTCCCAGGATTCTATGCTCATAATTGAGTCTCTTTGGTATCTACTTTGATCGGCTAGCTAAAACTATCTAAATCCGACTTACCTGAGTGTTACAATAAGCTATCAAGCGACGGATTCATTATATTATATACCCGTCTATCCATAAGTAGCCCAGAATCTTACGACTTTTAAAGCCTATATGAGTCTAGAGCGCCATATTATTCACTGCGATGCCGATTGTTTTTATGCTTCGGTAGAAATGCGAGACGATCCCAGCTTAATCGGTAGGCCTTTGGCCATTGGTGGTGAAGCAAAAGGCCGAGGCGTGGTAGCGACTTGTAATTATGAGGCTCGTAAATTTGGCGTGCGCTCAGCTATGCCGATGGCATATGCCCGCAGACTTTGTCCTGGTATTTTGTCTATGCGACCAAATATGGAAAAGTACCGAGAGGTTTCCCGACAGATGCAGGAAATTTTTTACCGTTATACTGACATCATTGAGCCTTTGTCTCTTGATGAGGCATTTTTGGACGTTTCTCAGCAGGTCAATCGAGGTAATTTTGACTGCGCTAGCACTATTGCTGAGTTAATTCGTAAGGAAATTCAGCAGGAACTGGGAATTACCGTTTCAGCTGGGGTCGCCCACAATAAGTTTATTGCTAAAGTAGCAAGTGATTGGAAAAAACCTAATGGCTTAACGGTTATTTCTCAGGTTGAGCAAGGCGATTTTGTAGCCGCCCTTGGGGTTAATAAAATTTACGGCGTTGGCAAGGTAACCGAGCAAAAATTGCTTTCCATGGGTATAACGCATTGTTATCAGCTACAGGAATATGACTTGGAATTTTTACAGGCCAAATTTGGTAGCTTTGGGCGGCGCCTTTATGAGCTATGTAGAGGCAATGATTATCGCCCAGTTGAGCAAAGCCGTAGGCGAAAATCTCTCAGTGTTGAGCACACGTTTGCCAGTGATTTACCCGATTTGGAGGCATGCTTTGAGCAGATTCCTGGATTGCTGGAAAGTCTGCACAAACGTTTGTCGATTCTGGATGATAGCTATATCATCGCTAAACCATTTGTGAAACTAAAATTTCATGACTTTTCATCCACAACTGTGGAAAAGCAATCCGCCAGTTACTCATTAGAGGCCTATCGGCAGCTTATTTCTGAGGCCTTTGAGCGGTCTTTTCAGCCTGTGCGCTTGCTCGGCTTGGGGGTGCGCTTCCAAGAGCCACGCTCTGAAGATCCTCAAAGTGACCTTTTTGCCTAAAAAAGCATCAGTTTCAGTGTTTGCTAATTCAAATGCCCAATAACTGGGCATAACCAGCAGCAGGAATCCCCGATTATTTATCCTGCTTTAGTTAATCCTAGTTTTTTCTTAAGTGGCGCTACAAATTCCCGCTGAACTCATTATAATCGCCACCCTTTTTGAGTGGCCCCTTTGGGGTATCGGTGTTATTTAAGCCGGGGAGCGTTTGTGTTTGTTTTTACCGTAAGCTGTGATGTTAGCCAAGATGTATATGTAGGCTCAGCCAAGGAATCTATTGAAGCGCAGTGGGCTTCAATTGTAGCCGCAGCGGATGAGGGGCAAGAGGGTGCTTTGCAAGCGGCAATACGCTTGCATGGTGTAGAAAATTTTTCTGTTGAAGAATGGGCGTTTGCGGAAAACAGCCGTGAATTGCGCGAATTACTGAGTGAGGCCAAAGAAACCTTAGGCGCCAAGTCTATCAAGCTAGGCCGCGTTAGTGAGGGTGCCAGTAAGCGCAGTGGTGCAACGCAAGTGAGTAGCGATATTCGAGAGCTGTTTTCGATGGCAAAAGCCGAATACGAAAGCGAGTTAGTCGAAGAGCTTATTCCAGCCGAAGGCTTAGAAAGAAAAGCTAAAACTGCAGTAGCTGAGGAAAAAAACACCTCGAGTATTAGTCCGGGTGCTCGAATATCGCGCGAAGCAGAAAAAGAAGAGTTACCGGCTAGCGAAAAAGTGGCCAATGGGCGCAGTGGCTCGGCTGGCAAAGAAAAGCGCATCAAGGAAGCAATTACAGCCGAGCGTGAGCAGCGGGCTGTTTTAAGGCAGCAACAAGCAAGTATGGAAGCGAAAGAAATGCAGGCTGTGCTGCTGCAAATCGAACAGCGCCGTTTAGCCCAAAAGAAAAAGCCTACTGCGCGTAAAAGCAGCAAGTCGAAAACGTCATTACGCAGTGCGCTTAGCAGCAAGCCACCGAAGAGTTCGGCAGCCGCCAGCACTTCTAATACTGCTGATAAAGCCCCTGCAAAAGTCGCTGTGGCTAAAGGTCGTACCGGTTCGAGTGTAAAAGAAAAGCGAATTAAGGAGGCTATTGCGCAAGAAAAAGCCTCTATCGAAGCGGCCAAGCGCCAGCAGGCTGAATCACAAGCAGATGAAATGGCCGCGATACTTAATCGTTTAGATGAGCGAAATAAAGCAGCCGCAACCTATAAACGTAAGCTATAAGCTTTACAGTATAAAAAAGGGCCTTTAAAAGGCCCTTTTTTAATTCTGGGTTATTTCGCGCAAGGCTTATCGTTTGCCGAGCATCATGCGCAGCATAAAGTCCATGGTTTTACCAAATGGGGCAACCATGTATTTAGTGCCAGGACTTGGGGCTTGCTGAAAGATAGGTCTTAACTTAGAAAACTCTATAAATCCTTCTTTACCGTGATAGTGCCCCATACCACTATTACCAACACCACCAAACGGAATATCGTGTTGTGCGACGTGCATCATCACGTCATTTAAACTTACCCCACCAGAAATAGTGTTTTTAATCACCTTGTCCTGTAGAGGTTTGTTTTTACTGAATAGGTAAAGCGCCAAAGGACGCTCACGAATATTGATAAACTCGATGACTTCGTTGATATCGCGATAGGTTTTCACCGGCATAATCGGGCCAAAGATTTCCTCTTGCATAACGGTCATTTCAGTCGTGCTGTCGAGAATCAAAGTCGGCGGGATTTTTTCTAGCTCATCGCTAGGCTCCACGTCGCCGAGTAGGTTGACAACTTGGGCGCCTTTCTCTTTTGCATCATCTAAAGTTTGTATTAAACGAGAATATGCTCGCTTGTCGATGATGGAGGTGAAGTCCTTGGTTTCTAGATTTGGGTAGCGTTGTGGAACAATTTTCTTTGCATGTTCGATAAATGCATCGGCTTTGCTTTCAGGTAAGAACACATAGTCTGGTGCTACACAGGTTTGACCGGCGTTATACAGTTTACCTTGTAAAATACGTTCACAAGCTAGCTCGATGTCATAGTCTTCGGCAACAATACAAGGCGACTTACCGCCTAGCTCTAGGGTGACAGGCGTTAGGTGCTTAGAGGCTTTTTCCATCACCTGGCGGCCAACGTTTGGAGAGCCGGTGAATACCAAGTGGTCATAGGGCATGTCGGTGAAATCTGAAGCGCTTACGCCCGGTAAAATTGCCAAGGTATCTTCACCAAATTCTTTGTTTACCAGATCGGCGAGTAATCGACATAAATTCTGCGAGTTGGCCGCCATTTTTATCATGGCGCGGTTGCCGGCTGCGAGCACATTGGCAAGCGGGCTCATGCATAGAAACAGCGGGTAATTCCACGGCACTACAATACCTACGACACCTTTTGGTTGAGGTAGTACTTTATTCTTGCCACCAAAAAACCATATTGAAGTATGGCGTTTCTGCGGTTTCATCCAGCTTTTTAGTTGCTTACGGCAATATTTGATGCCATCAATTGAACCAAATAACTCAAGAAACTCGGTCTCATGAATAGAGCGGTTGCCATAATCTTTATTGATTGCTTCGGTAATGGCTACACGGTTGTTCTTCAGTATGTTTTCTAGCTTTTGAAGGTTGGCTAGGCGCTCTTCATACTCAGGGTATGGATTCGCCAGGTAAGCTTGATGTTGTTTTTCGTATGTTTCTTGTACACGTTGAGCAGAAGCTTCAACGTTCAAATTGGGGTTGGCCGCTTGGTTCATGGTGCGGGTCTCCTGCTGTGTCGGATTTCGTTGTTAAAATTGTCTGTTATATAGAGCGCCTACAAAGGGGGAGCTAGAAGGCCCCACAATGACACTGGAGCTCACATTAGCAAAATACTGCACAAATGTACTAATGCGCTTTCGCAGGAGTGTGGCTTTGGCGTGATTGGGTAAAAATAGCGCATTTTGATGGTGCTTGGCGTGCTAGAAATTACGGATCGCTACACTAATATCATCAACACCATGCAGATTATGGTGACTTGCCACTTGGCCTGTGCAGGTAAAACCGCTAACATGTCATCCTTGCTGGCACTAAGCTGCCCAAGGCGATGATAAAATAGCGGGTTCCCAGTCTGAGTAAAAAATGCACACTGACTGTGATATAAGACTTGAATAGTTAAGCTTTATTTCACAGCTAGGTCATTTGTTCGAGGCTCTGGAGATACCAGCAGAGTAAATCAAGACTAGAATAACGGAGCAATAATGAGCCGTCGTAAGAAGAACAAAGTAGAAGTTGAAGAAAAAGCTGATATTGACCTAACGCCCATGCTGGACGTTGTATTCATCATGCTGATCTTCTTTATTGTAACGGCCTCTTTTGTGAAGGAAGTGGGTATCGGTGTGAATATTCCACCTGAAAATGATAACCCTCCGCCACCAGATGCCCCGCAAAACATCCTAGTAGAAGTTACTGCTACTGACGAAATTTGGATGGAAGGTCGTCGTGTAGATGTTCGTGCGGTACGCGCAAACATTGAGCGTATGAGCGCAGAGAACCCTAAAGCTTCCGTAATTATCAAGGCTGACGGTAAGGCAAGTGCTGAAAAGTACATTGCAATTGCTGACGCGGCACGTGAAGCAAATGTTTATAACGTATCTTTGGCACCAGACATCAAGAAGCGCTAAGCTTTAATATCTAACGGTGCAATAAAACAGGAGCTTAGGCTCCTGTTTTTGTTTCTGACACTGCCTTTTGCTAATCAGAGGGAAATACAGTGGACAATTCCAGTTTTCAATTTCAAACCGCCATGCCAGCACTGCTGATTATTGATTGGCAGCAGGCTATCGATCACTTTGGTGAGTTAGCTCGCAGTCACCCAGAGGCGGAATCAGCTTGCTCAGACCTACTGGCCTACTGGCGACAAGAACAAAGACCGGTGATTCATATTCGCCATTCATCGAGATTCTCAGATTCTCCATACCATCAGTCTTCGCCTTGGTTTGATTTTAAAACTGAGCTGGAGCCAATGGTGGGGGAGTTAGTCTTAAGTAAGCGCGAAAATTGTGCTTTTGCCCAAACTGAGCTGGAAGAGATTCTGAGGGCTCGGGGCGTAGAGGAGCTTGTTTTTACCGGGGTGTTGTTAAACAACTCTGTTGATGCAACGCTAAGAGTGGCAGCAGGGCTGGGATTTAAAAGCTATTTAGTGCCAGAGTGCTGTCCAGCCCAGGCCATTGATAGTTTGTCTGGTGAGCATTTCACGGCTGAACAAGTACACGATATTTTTCTAAGTAATCTGGCCGATGAATATTGTCAGCTACTCAGTGCTGAGCAAGCCATTAGGGGCTAGTCAGCACTGGGTGTTACCGTGTTTTGATGTAGAGCAAAAGAGTTATTGCGCGCTAAAACGCTGTACGCCACCGATGACCGTTTCGATAACTTTTGTATTGCGAAGACTTTCGGCGCTTGCCAGTGGGTCTCTGTCTAAAACGATAAAGTCAGCCAGCTTTCCAGCTTCCAATGAACCTAGTTCTTGCTCTGCAAATATCTGCCAAGCAGCATCAATAGTGATGGCCCTTAAAGCATCTATGGGCGTGATGGCTTGTTCTGGGCCTAGCACATCGCCACTGGACGTCTCTCGAGTGACCGCTGACCAAGCTGCTAAGAATGGTGTCATGGGTACGATCGGGGTATCTAGGTGCAGTGTAAAAGGTACATTTCTGGTTTTGGCACCAGCCATAGGGCTCATTCTGGCGGCACGTGCTGGCCCCATAAATAGTGCTTTGTGGCGGTCACCCCAATAGTACACATGACTATTAAAAAAACTTGGGCTCATGCCGAGCTCTGCAAATTGATCCAGTTGATCGTCGCGGGTCATTTGGGCGTGAATAATTATCGGGCGGGCATCTTCTCTCGGGTGAGCCTTTTGGGCATTGCGATAAGCTTCAATAATCAAATCGATGGCGGCATCGCCATTACCATGCAGCGCTATTTGCCAGCCTGCTTCGTGGAACTCTGCAACGCTGGCAAATAACTCTTCTTTGTTCATGGTTGGGTAGCCACGATAGTCATCGTCTTTACCTTCGGCGGGCACATGATATGGGTGACCCAGAAAACCGGTATAACCTTGAATGGAGCCATCGGTAATTAATTTTAGGGCGCCAACTTTTACCCTATCGCTTTCTATATTATTAACACTTAGCTCTCCGGATTGAATCGCTCTTGCAGCTTCTAAATCAGGCCACATGACTACGCGCTGCGGGTAAATGCCAAGCTTGCCAAAAGCAGAAATTGGGGTGATGAATTTTTTGCTGGCCAAGCCGACTTGGGCAGAGGTTACGCCTTCTTGTAGATAGTTTTCACTGGCGAAGCGGGACATGGCATAAAACTGCTTTAAGCCAAGGTCTAAAGCCTTCATCACTAAAGGGTATTGAGCATTTTCTTCTACTAAGCCTGCCAGCTCACCGTCCTCGCTGCGCACTATGACTCCGCCTTCGGGGTCTTTGGTGTTTTTATCATAGCCCACCGAAGCAAAAGCCATGCTGTTGGCCATGCCCATATGCCCGGATATATGGTTTACATAAATGTTGTGCTCGCTAGAAATACTGTCCAGCTCAAGGCGCGTTAAAAACCGCTGTTCGGCAATTTGTGTATCATCATAGCCGTACGCATACACCCAGCTGCCTTTAGGGCTTTTTTCAACCTGTGCGCGCAGCCGAGCAAGCGCATCGGCAACCGTCTTTACTTCGTTAATTGGCGGGCTATTTAAATCGGCTGCCACGGCCGCCAAGCCTGAACCGGGAAAATGACCATGGGCATCGATAATACCTGGCATGATGGTTTTGCCAGCCATATCTCGAGCAAGTGATGGGTTTTTAAGTAGCTTTTTGATCTCTTCATTGCTACCAATAGCGATAATCTTGTCGCGCTTTACGTACATCGCTTCGGCAATATCATTATTGCTGTTCATGGTCAGAATTCGGGCATTAATGAAGGCTTGCTCGTCTTCTGGCTGTGGATTGAAATGCATATAAACGGCAACTACGACTATTGTCAGTAGCAATGCAAGCCCGGTTAAGGCCTTGATTAAGGTTTTTAATAGCGACATGTGCGCCTCTAATTATTGTTGGTTGGCTGAAATTGTTCAGGCTATCAAATTTTAGCCCGCGCTACTTGGCCAAAAGTGACAGTTGTTGGCCTAGCCGAATAGAAAAGCCTTCTTTGGCCCTAGCAGTCGATAGAAAAGACGTTTTTGGCATAGACAAACGCCATTTGCGCGTTAAGGTAGTGTCAAACAGCTGAAGGTTGATTGTCGTAATCTCCAGCTAGCTAAAAAGTCACTAGGTTTAAAGAAGGATAGGTCCAAGGCATGAGCATTACCCCCCAGGAAACAGATTTATTTTCTTTGCTAGAGCACCGCTACAGTGTGCGCGGTTTTACCGATCAGGTAATTGAGAAGACAGTTCTGCAGGAAATTTTTCAAAAGTCCCAGCAAGCTCCTTCCAACTGTAATACTCAGCCCTGGCAGGCCTACGTCATTTCGGGCGAGCGCTGCCGTCAGTTTGCCAAAAGCCTAGCTGAGGCCATTGTTGGTGGTGCGCCTTCCAAGCCCGATTTCGATGTGACATTAGGTTTCTTCGATGAATATCGCCAGCGTCAGGTAGATTGCGCTTACGCGCTATACGGTTCCATGGGTATCGAGCGTGGTGACAAAGCTGGCCGTGGCGCGGCCATGTTGCGTAACTATGATTTCTTTGGAGCGCCACATGTTGCATTTATCGCAATGCCCAAGAGCTTCGGTATTGTGAATGCCTTGGATGTGGGCATTTATTTACAGACTTTAAATCTTGTTATGGAGTCTTACGGAGTGGGTAGTTGCATTCAAGGTGCATTGGCTTATTACCCAGATCTGGTTCGTAAAGAGTTGGGTTTGCCTGAAGATGACAGCATGCAAATCCTTTGTGGTATTTCATTCGGTTACGAGGATAAAAACCACGCTGCCAATAACACCCGAACTGTTCGCGCCGACTTAGGTGAAAACGTAAGCTTCTACGAATAGGTACACTTGGCATGATTATTAAGCACGCAGATAAGATCGCTTCGCCAGAAGTCTTGCAGGAAGCATTTGAAAAGCGTGGATACATTTGTAGCGACTCAATCGCTACAGCTGTGTATCTAGCTTGCCATTTACAAAAACCTATTCTCGTTGAAGGCCCTCCTGGTGTTGGTAAAACAGAGCTGGCGAAGGTAACCGCTGAGTATTTAGCTGCGCCACTGATTCGTATGCAGTGTTATGAAGGTTTAGATGAGGCCAAAGCACTGTATGAATGGAAATACGGCAAACAGCTTCTTTACACCCAGGTTTTAAAAGATCAGCTTGGAGATGTGATGCGTGGTGCTCGTGGTTTGGATGAGTCTGTTGAGCGCTTACACTCCTTTGGCGATATCTTTTACTCAGAGCAGTTTTTAGAAACCCGACCATTGTTGCAAGCTTTACGAGAGCCAGATGGCGCGGTCTTATTGATTGATGAAATTGATAAGTCCGATCAAGAGTTTGAAGCTTTTCTTTTGGAACTGCTGTCAGATTACCAAGTATCTATTCCAGAAATTGGAACGGTAAAGGCCAAGAGCAAGCCGATTGTTTTTCTTACCAGTAATAATACGCGCGAGCTTGGAGATGCACTGAAACGTCGCTGTTTGCACTTGCATATTCCATTCCCTGAGACTGCACTGGAAAACCAAATTATCGCCAGCCAGGTGCCGGATATGGACGGTAGCTTGAGAGATCAGCTGGTCGATTTTGTGCATGAGTTACGCCAAATGGCCTTAAAGAAAGTGCCGGCAATTAGTGAATCTATCGATTGGGCGCGTGCTTTATTACTGTTAAATGTTGACAGCCTTGATGAAAAGTGGGTGAGAGATACCCTGAGCCTATTATTAAAATATCAGGACGATATTGAAATTGTGGAGCCTGAGCTTCGCAAAATCATGACGCAAATTAATCCTAAATAATTCGTTTTTAAAAATGTACTGTATTCATATATAGGTTAGTTAACGTGCAGAAAGTTTTTGCCGATTTTATCCATACTTTGCGTCAGCAGGGGGTGCCGATATCCCCTGCGGAGACTCTAGATGCCTTAAAAGCAGCGGAGCTTTTGGGCTTGCAAGGAAAGTCTCGCTTGCGTCAGGGCCTTGGCTTAGTGTTGGCAAAGAATGAGCAAGATAAGCAAACTTACGAACACTACTTTGATGAATTTTTTAAGTTTGCGGAGACTGCCTCACCCTCAGGTTCTGAGGCGCTTGAAGATGGCGATGATTTAGAACAACAGAATGAACAGAGTTCTGATGAGTCGTCATCAAATGACGACGCAAGTGAGGTGTCCAGCAGTTCTGGGCAGGGTGGGGGCGAATCTGAAGACAATGAGCAAGATGAGTCTTCGGAGAACTCTGCTACAGAAGTTTCCGCCAGCTCCCCCTTGGGAAAAATGCTGCAAGCGTCAGACCCAGCGGCCATTGCAATGGCGATAGCCAAAGCTGGGCAGCAAGAATCGGTTCAAAATATTCAGTTATTTACCCAAAAGCCTTTGTTTAGTTACCGCATGATGAATCGCATGGGTAACGAAGCTTTAAACCAAGAATTGCTGGCCTTAGATGCAAGTGATGAACTGGCTCAGCAACGTTTGGCTAATCGGCTCAGATCTGCCCAGGCCCAGCTGCAAGAGCAGGTTAAAGATTATGTTGAGCAGCAATATCTACTTTATGCCGAGGCAAAGGGGCAGCAACTGCGTGAAACCACCTTGCAGAAAGTAAAGCTTACCAATATCGATAACCACTATATGCATCAAATGGCTGATTTGGTGCGAAAGGCTGCCAAGCGTTTGGCAAGTCTTCACAGTCGCAAGAGAAAATTACGCAAGCGCGGTCTACTAGATGTGCGTAAAACCATAGCGGCTAATGCTGCCTATGATGGAGTGTTGTTCCATACTCGCTGGAAATCCACCGTGGTAGATCGCCCTAAGGTTATGGTGATTTGTGATGTCAGTGGGTCTGTAAGCCGGGTGGCGCGCTTTTTATTATTATTCGTTCACAGCTTGCAAGAGGTCTTGCCCCGTAGCCGTTCTTTCGTATTTTCTTCCGATATGGGTGAAGTTACCGATCTGTTTAAGGAACATAAATTAGAAGATGCATTGGCTGAAATAATGTCTAAGTGGGCGAATCAGTCCACTAGCTATGATAAGGCCTTGGCGGATTTCTCCGAAAATACACTGAAGGATGTTGATCAAAAGACCACGGTTATCATGTTGGGTGATGCTCGCAATAATAATGGTAATGGCCGTGCGGATATTTGGCAGAAGGTTTATCTTCAGGCAGGGCGGGTTCTGTGGCTAAACCCAGAACATATCAATAGTTGGGACACTGGCGATTCTATAATGGCCTCATATCGCCCTTATTGCTCAGAGCTGCATTGTTGTAATTCTCTAAAGGATCTTGAGCGCATTCTAGGTAATTTGCTTAAGCACAGTTAATATTGGGTCCTGGGCTGGAATACTTTGGTGGGTGAGTATTGAAAAAGTTTATATTTCTTGCAATTTTTATTGTGTTGTTTCAGTTTCGCGACGAGCTTTTTAGCTTTCATAGCCCTGCTCCCGAATATGCAGCCAAGCATGAAGAAAGAGTTATTCTATACGCCACACAGTGGTGCGCTTATTGTAAAAAAACACGCAAGTTCTTAGAGCAGAATAATATTCCCTATTATGAGTATGATGTCGAAAGCTCAAGCGAGGGGTATGATCAATTCAAGGCGCTTGGTGGTCGCGGTGTCCCTTTGTTGCTGGTAAACGGCAAGGTAATAAAGGGTTTTGATACAAAGCGCATTTTAAAATATCTGGAAGGCTAACGATTGCAGCGGCATAGGCAAAAGCAGGCTTTTATGCTGCAAGCGCTGGCTTTATCTCGACAAGCTCTACCAGCTTGCTTACCAAATCCGCCTGTGGCCTGTTTGCTAGTAAAGCATGGCCTTGTTGTCGCTCGTGGCTTTACTCAAGCCATTGGCGGCAATCACGCAGAGGTCCAGGCGCTCAATGCCTGTAATTGCGATAGCGCTGATCTCACAGCCTATGTAACTTTGGAGCCATGTTCATTTGTAGGTCGCACACCATCTTGTGCGCAAACTCTAATTGATTCTGGCATTAAGCACGTAGTAGTAGCGATGCTAGATCCCGACCCTCGCAATAATGGCCGGGGAATTAAAATGCTGCGCGATGCTGGAGTTGTTGTGGAGTTCGGGTGTTGTGAGGCGGAAGTGGGTAAGTTTTTAAGCCCTTATCTTGGGCTTTCCTAAGCGGCTAAGTAATCTTGAGTTATTCACTTTCAGTTTTCTGTGAATTTTGGTTTTCTGTGTAGTTAAAAGTTCGAAAGTGTAAGCTTTATTAAGGTTTATTGCTTCGTTTTTAAGCATTGGGCAAGCTCAAGACAACATCCGATTGAAGCGCTACTTAAGTGAAGCTTGTGTGGGTTTCTAGCGTTCTTAGTTGAGTTTTGCAACAACATTATTTTCTCAAGGCCAAGCGAATTATGTCTGATATTAAAGCGAATCAATTTTCCAGTATTGAGCAAATGAGGGCTGATTTTGAACGGCGTAGTCAGAGATCTATTTCCATGCCATTGGCCGGCATGCTGGTTTGGCTGTTCATTGCTGTCATCAGCTTTTTTCTGGATTCGAAATTAGCGATTTATGTTTTACTGTTTTCGAGTGGTGCTATTTTTCCATTGGCCTTATTAATAGCCAAGTTTAGACAAGAAGATTTGATGTCACGCACTAACCCTTTGGCGACCTTAATGGGGTACTGTGTATTAATGGTGAATTTGCTTTGGGCGGTGCACATCCCCCTGTTGTTTATTGAACCCGAATTGCTACCACTTAGCTTGGCAATTGCTTTGGGTTTGCACTGGGTGGTCTACTCTTGGATTATTCAACACCCTTTAGGAATTATTCATGCCGTTCTCCGAACATTAATGGTGGTGTCTGCGTTTTATTTATTTCCTAAAAATAGCTTGAGTGCGATTGCGTTGGCAGTGGTGTTCGCTTATATGATTAGTTTGTGGATGATGTTGCGCCGAGAAATAGCCTGGAAAGCATAGTGGAAGTTAGTTTGAAAGGCCTTTGAAGTTGAGAGCAGTTTGAACCCTTAGTAGAGAAGCTGCCCCACTCTATCCATTTAATAGATAGAGTGGGGCAGTGGGAAGTTAGTAAAAGGTAGAGCTAAATTACCAGCCGCATTGACGGCCTTTGTTTTGCTCGTCTAACCAAACTTTTAATGGCGCAAAGTAATCAATGATCGCTGAAGCATCCAGCTCGCGCTGGCCTGTTACCGCTTCCATAGCATCTTGCCAAGGACGACTAGAACCCATAGCCATCATGGTTTTTAAGCTCTCACCAACTTCTTTATTGTTGTAAATAGAGCAGCGATGAAGTGGGCCTTGATAGCCAGCTTTTTCACACAATGCGCGATGGAATTGGAACTGTTGAATAAAGGCTAGGAAATAGCGAGTGTACGGAGTATTGCCCGGTACATGGTATTTTGCACCTGGATCAAAATCAGCCTCGCTGCGCGCTAGTGGCGGAGTAATGCCTTGATATTTTTCACGCAGCTCCCACCAACCTTTGTTGTAATCCGCAGGCTGTAGGTCGCCGTTGAATACTTGCCAGCGCCACTTATCTACGAGTAGGCCAAATGGCAAGAAGGCAATTTTATCCAAAGCTTGCTGCATCAAGAAGCCAAGATCTTCAGACGCAGGGGGTTCTTTATTCAGTAGACCAATTTGAACCAAGTAGCTTGGAGTGATTGATAGGCCGACAACGTCACCCAAGGCTTCGTGGAAACCGTCGTTTGCGCTTTCACGGAACAACATTGGTTGTTGATTGTAGGCGCGCTGATAATAGTTATGACCTAGCTCATGATGGATGGTCTGAAAATCTTCACTGTTCTTTTGAATACACATCTTAATGCGTAAATCTTCGACATTATCGATGTCCCAAGCGCTAGCATGGCAGACAACATCACGATCTTCTGGCTTAGTAAATTGTGAACGTTCCCAAAAGGTTTCTGGCAGCTCTTTAAAGCCTAAAGAACTAAAGAAAGCTTCACCGGTTTTTACCATATCCATTTCACTCATACCTGATTTTTCAATCAGCTGAGTGACGTTATAGCTTTGCTCAACGCCTTCAGGTTTCACTAGATCGTAAACGTTACCCCAAGTTTGGGCCCACATATTGCCGAGTAGGTGTGCTGGGATTTTGCCTGTCGCCGGTGCAACATCATCGCCATAGTGCTCGTTTAGTTTGGCGCGCACATGACACTGTAATGAGTCATAGAGTGGCTTCACTTTTTGCCATTGGGCGTCGGCATCGGCGGCAAATGCATCTGGATCCATATCGTACTTGGAACGCCACAGAACACTCAGGTTTTCAAAGCCTAGGTCTTTGGCGCCTTTGTTAGCAATGCTAACTTGCTCTTCATACAATGGGCGCATTGGCGGTGAAACTTGGCGCCAGCCGGCCCATAGCTCTTTTAAAAGTTCTGGGTCTCGACTATTAGCGAAAACCGCACTCATTTCACCAAGGTTGTAGCAGCGTTCGTCATTACAGTATTTGCCTTTGCCATACATGCCTTGCATCTTGGAGCCAATCTCCGCTAGGCGCTTAGCTTGTGCGGGATCATTCGGAGCTGGAAAGCTTAAGGTTTTCTTTAGGGCGTTCATTTGGCGGCGGCTAGATGCGTCGAGTTGCACTTGGTCATATTTGGCTGCTTCTTTTGCCAGCTTCACGCTCAGCAAGCTGAACTCGGTTGCCGCTTTGGCCTCTAGGTACTGGGAATCGAAGTTGATGTAGGTCGCGGCTATCCATGAAGCGCGGCCATAATCTTCTAGAGATTGAGCCAGTTCATCGTTGGCTTTTTTAAGGAATGCAGCAGCTTGTTCGGCGCTTGGCGCCGAGGCTTGTGCATTTGTTTGCTCGGCAGCTTGATTCTGGCTTGCAGCTGTTTGGTTTTGCTCATTGCAGCCAAATAAGGCCAGCGCCGAAACGCATGTCGCGAGGGCTAGGGGTTTCATCGTCATCTCCAGTTCTAGTTGTTATGACACTGAAGCATAGACGAATAACAGCTGTCTGCGCTCAAATTGCAACTTGGCTATTTGGCTCTAAAACGTGCCACTAGGCCCAGTAGAGCGCTAAACAAGATAACTTGCATGGGAATTGGAAGGCTCGGAACGGCATGGTTGTCGTTGCTCATCATGGGGTTTCGCATCAGCAAAATTTGTCGTTGGCCGCTTGGGTTAGCCGTAGGGGTAATATTGCTGGCGGCTGAGCCAAAGGCAATGAATTGGCCGTTTCCTGAGATATCGGTTTGAGAGCTTGCTCCGTCTGCTTCCTGGCCAGTGCGGCTAAGGTTGATGCGAAAGGTGTTTTGGCTCTCTCGGTCGTATAGGAAGGTGTCTCGAGAGGCATTGTTGTCATTGTCTACAAGGTTGCTGGCATCTGACCAAAAGCTGATGAAGCGGCCGTCCTCACTAATGGCTGATCCTGCGCTGTTGTGATTGCCAAGGTCTCCGTTGCTGTGTTGACTGACGGCAGAGTTTTGCCCATTACTGTTGTCGTGAATGATGATATCCCGTCGGCCATTGCTATCGCTGGACAGCAATTGACCGGATGGGTGAATCATGGCGCTGATCCGACCATTGGCTGCAATGACGGGGCGAAAGTTTGAAGCCAGATCGGTGATTTCGTTTCCGCCGACTGTAAGGCTGACTCGGCTCATGGTGCCACTGCTCACTTCGCAGCTAAAAATATCCCCAATGGCATTGCCATCCCCTGGAACGAGATTGCTGGCTTCAGAAATAAAGATAATGTGCTTGCCTGAGCCCTCTATATATGGTCGTCTGGAAGCTGCATTAGCTTCAGTTCCAGCGGCTTGGCTTACCAGCGTGGTTTGCCCTGTGCTGCGGTTATGCAGATAGACATGTTCATTGTTAGCGGCGGCGGGGGTAGCCAGATCACCGCCTCCAACAAAAGTAAGTAGCTGCCCATCATCGGAAATCGATACTTGATCTCCGGTATCTTGGCTGCCTTCGTTGCCATCACTGCGGATGCTGATCCTTTCGATGCTGTTGTTTAGCCTGTCGTATACAAAGGCATCTTTGTTGCCGTTGTTATCAGCTATTACTAGGTTGGTGGCTAGTGATGTAAAGGCGACATAGCGCCCGTCAGGCGTGATGGCGGGGCGGGTGGAGTTTCCATTGCTTGGAGTATTGCCAAGTCCTTGGCTGACTCGGATCGTACTGTTGTTTTGGCGATCCCTCAGATAAATATCGCTAGAGCCGCCGTGGCCCGGGGCTAAGTTTGTCGCAGATGATTGAAAGGCTACAAAACGGCCGTCGTCAGAGACGGCTGGGTTATCGGCATGGCTATCGGCAATATCGCCAGCATTGTTAAGGCTGACAATATCTAGGTTATTTGGGCTTAAATCCTGAGCGACACAATGCTTGGAGCAGATGCCCAAAACCATTAGGGCAATTACTAGCTTTTTCACGACGACTAAATCCTTTAGTGCTTAGGCAACTAAATAAAAGTAGCACTAAAGAATTGGTTTTCCAGTGAGCCAAGAAAGATTACTTGCTGTGCAGTTCTTTCATGGCGTCATTCCACTGGCCAGCAGCGGCTTTAGGTAGAACCTTGCTGGCCTCATAAATTGCGTCATCAATTGCTTGCTTGTCGCTGCCCGAAGGGCGCTTCAACACATAATTGGCTACTTCTTTTGCGTTGCCAGGGTGGCCAATGCCAATGCGTAGACGAGCAAAGTTATTGTTATTGCCAAGAGCCTTGATGATGTCGCGTAGGCCATTATGGCCGCCATGGCCACCGCCAATTTTAAGCTTGGCGATACCTGGGTCCATATCCAGCTCATCGTGGGCAACTAGGATTTCTTCGGGGGCAATCTTAAAGAACTTTGCCATCGCGCTTACAGATTGACCGCTTCTGTTCATAAAGGTTGTTGGCTTCAGTAGGCGAATATCTTTACCGCCGACATTAATGCGGCCGGCTTCGCCATAAAATTTGCTTTCTGGACTAAGCTGTCCGGCATATTGGCGGGCTAATTCGTCAACAAAGTCGGCGCCGGCATTGTGGCGGGTGCCATCATACTCAGTGCCGGGATTGCACAGACCGACAATCATACGAATAGGGTTGTTCATAATATTCCTTGAGCTGCTTAAACGGACCACCAGCGGTAAATCATCAAAATCACTAGTAATAAAGAAACGAGGCTGGCCGGATAAGCTTTATGTCCAATGTCTTTGCCTTTTCGGATCATATGCACCGAATAAGCAATAGCAGCGTTGCTTACTGCGAACATGAAGCCTAGAAACACAGCCGTCTCGGTCTTGCTGTTTCCGCCAAAGCCTGCGAGTGCGGTAATGGCTATCAATATGCCTGCGACAGAGGCTATTAGGGCCAGGTAGAAAATAATCGTTTTCATAGGCTATTTGTGCTGTTTAATTTTGGCGACGACTTCACCAGCCAATGCATTGGGGATTGGAAAGGCGAGATTATACTGCCTGAACTTCCAGTTTTCTTGTTCGCCTGTTGTCTCTAGGCTGAGTACACCTGAGCCTCGCACTAGGCCATACTTTTTATTCCAAAGTAGCTCATCAAACCACGCCATTTTACCATCCTTGCTGATAATGATATGGCGTTCTTTTGCGGTATACAGCCAGCCGCGGCCTTTATTGAAATAAGGTAAGGCATAGCCTTTAAAATCGTCTTTGCTCCAACGCTCGCTAGCATCGGTGCCAAGATAAACCATATCTTCGCTCATCAGTTCAAAATAAGCCTTACCATTTGCCTCGGCGGCATATTGGTGGAATCTGTCTAAGGTGTTATCTACCGCTTCTTTTGCGCCTGCATAGGAGTTTGCGACTGCAAAGCAGCAGCAAAGAAGGATTGTTCGAATCATTGGGGGCTCCCAGCTTTGATTTGAAAAGAGCCAGTCTATAAGAAAGTTGCTGTATGCGATAGTTACTGTTGGGTTGGGCCTGGCTGGCCTGTGCTATTGCCTAAAGTATCGACGAGTAGGCATAAAAAAGCCGGCATAAGCCGGCTTTTTTAAAGAGGGAAGAGTGTCGATTACTCGGCAGCTTCTTCACCTTCTTCTTCACCTTCCTCAGCAGCTGCGCCTTTAGGCTTGTTCACGATCGCAACAGTTAGATCGTGGTCAGCGCCGTGGCTTAGAGCTACAGACTCAACACCCTTAGGTAGAGTCAAATCAGAAATGTGGATTACCGCACCCGCTTCTGCATTTGCGAAATCAACTTCGATGAACTCAGGCAAGTTAGCTGGTAAACAAGTGATTTCCAGTTCGGTCATGCTGTGAGCAACGGTGCAGCCCTGTAGCTTAACAGCTTCACAAGTGTCTTCATTGATGAAGTGTAGAGGTACAGTAGTCTTGAACTTCTTGGTTTTAGAAACGCGCAAGAAATCAGCGTGCATAACCAAAGCTTTGGCTGGGTGGCGCTGTAAGTCTTTTAGAATTACGTTCTCAGTTTTGCCATCGATGTCTAGCTCGATGATGTGAGAGTAAAATGCTTCGTTTTCTAAGTGCTTGATCAGCTCGTTGTGTGCAACGGTGATGTTAGCAGGCTTCTTCTTGCCACCGTAAACGATAGCAGGAACTTTGTTTTCCAGACGACGCAGGCGGCGGCTCGCACCTTTTCCCTGCACGTCACGGGCTTGGGCATTCAATTTAAAATCTTCAGACATGATATTTCCTCAATCTGTCTTCCACTGCTCTCCGCGACCAGAATTGCAGTGGGCTTATGAAATCCCGGCTTTATAGCTGGGAGTGTTAATGCAAGGCTCGAGAGCTTTGCGTTTCTGCTTGCGTGCTAAATGCTCGCAATCAAATCTTTTTTTGCTGGCCTGTTAACGAAACATGGCGCTCAGAGACTCTTCATTGGCCAGGCGGCGCATAGCTTCGGCTAGCATGCCTGAAAGAGTCAGCTGACGAACAGTGCCCAGCTTTTCAATATCCTTATTCAGAGGGATAGAGTCGGCGACAACCATCTCATCCAAAATGGAGTTGCTTAAATTCTTTAGTGCATTGCCAGACAAAACCGGGTGAGTACAGTAGGCAACCACTTTTGTGGCGCCTTGCTCTTTAAGTGCGGCAGCGGCGTTACACAGTGTTCCTGCGGTATCAACCATATCGTCGACTAGCAAACAGGTGCGGCCATCTACTTCACCGATCAAGTTCATTACCTCGGCTACATTGGCGCTTGGGCGACGCTTATCGATGATGGCTAGATCTACATCTAGCTGCTTAGCAACCGCGCGAGCGCGAACTACACCGCCGATATCAGGAGATACCACCACCAGGTTTTCGTACTTTTGACGATTAATGTCGTCTAGCAATACTGGTGATGCGTAGACGTTATCCACGGGTACATCGAAGAAGCCCTGAATCTGCTCAGCGTGAAGGTCAACCGTTAATACGCGGTCGACGCCAACACCAACCATCATGTCGGCCACTACCTTGGCGCTGATAGGTACTCGAGAGGAGCGCACACGACGATCCTGGCGGGCATAGCCAAAGTAAGGCACCACTGCGGTGATACGGCCTGCCGAAGCTCTGCGTAAGGCATCTACCATTACGATTAGCTCCACCAGGTTGTCGTTGGTAGGTGCGCAAGTCGATTGCACCACGAAAACATCGCGACCACGCACGTTTTCATTAATTTCTACCGCAATCTCGCCATCGGAGAACTGACTTACTGTTGCGTCACCTAGGGGGATGCCTAGACGGCTAACAATCTTCTTTGCTAATTCCGGGTTTGCGTTCCCGGTAAAAACCATTAAATCGGCCACGGTAATTCCTTAGCGTTGGAGTTCACGGTTAATCAGCCTGGCTTGTGGCAACAGGCGAAATCAGGGGCGCGCATTCTACCGTGTTTTAAGGGGGGATTAAAGAGATAATTGTTGGATTAATGAGCGTTTGTCAGAAGAAAAGATGGCTGGGGTGGAAGGATTCGAACCTTCGCATGACGGGATCAAAACCCGCTGCCTTACCGCTTGGCTACACCCCAGTAAAGGTGTTGAGCATTATATAAACGCTAGGATAGGTGACTCTTGAATACCTTTGGCAATGAAGCCGTTTAGATGCTCTGGTCGCTGCTTGAATACAATTTCAGCTGATGATTGATCATCGAAGCTGGCAAATACACAAGCACCTGTTCCTGTCATTTTAGCTGGCGCGAACTGGCTAAGCCAGTTGAGTGCTTCAGCCACCTCTGGATAGAGTGAGCTGACCAGCTGCTGGCAATCGTTTTGACCACCCTGCTCAAGAAAGGCCGCTACTGTAATGGCCGAACTGTCTCTTGTCAAATATTTATTTGAAAAAATTTCAGCGGTAGAAACATGGCAGTTTGGTGCCAGTACTAAATACCATTTCTCTTCTAATTCAAGGGCTTGCAATTGTTCGCCGACTCCTTCGGCCCAAGCTGTTTGGCCATTAATAAAGACCGGAACGTCGGCGCCAAGGCTTAGCCCAAGCTCGCAAAGCTGCTTTTTATTGAGTCCGCATTGCCATAGATAGTTTAGGCCGACTAGGGTGCTGGCGGCGTCACTGCTGCCGCCACCGATGCCACCTCCGGCTGGTAATGTCTTGTGCAGGTAGATGTCGGCACCCTGCTTTTGCGGGCAGTGGCTTTGCAACAATTTAGCCGCCTTAAAGACAAGATTATCCTCTGTCGCGAGCCCTGGAATTTCAGGTTTTAAGTGAATTTCTTGGTCGCAGCGCCTTGTGAAATCTAGGCGGTCGCCATGATCTAGCAATTGGAAGGCTGTTTGCAGCTCATGATAACCGTCAGCTCTTTGCCCAAGAATATGCAAAAAGAGATTGAGTTTGGCAGGGGCGGCCAAGCTAATGCGTTGTTCTTGCATTACTGCCATCGCTTAACCACAAGGGTCAATTGAATGTTACCGCGCTTTAATTTGAGCTTTTCTGGCAGGGGAATACGATGCCGGCTATAGCGAAGGTATTCGATTTCCCAGCCACCTTGCTGCAGCTTTTGTAATAGGCCCTCTGACCATTCGCTCTGGCTGCTTTCATCTGGGGCGGCTAGGCCGCGAACCCAGTATGGCATTTGCTGTTGTGGTAATGGCCAGCCTAGGGCTTGCTCGGCTTGGGCTTGAGGGTTGTTGATAACTTCTTCGCCCTGGATGCTAAGCTCATGTTTATTGCCAGCTATTACCGTGCTGCCTTGGCCGAGTGGCCCGCTAACCTGTAAGCGAAACTGCTCGCCATCCTGCTGCCAGTCAATAAAGCCTGAGCCGTTCTGCTGGGGGCTGCGCAAGCCAATTTTTCCTCGCATACGCCATTTGCTATGCGGGATAAGTAATGCCTGGCGTGCCTGTTGCTCTGCGCTGCTGGTGGCAAGGTCTAGATCTTGATTGCTGTTAACTGGCTGTTGGCTGATATTGCTACAGGCCGATAGAAATAGGGCAAGCAGCAACAGCCTCGCAGCGTTATAAATTCTTGTCATTTGTTTGCTCTTAGGGCTGCGGGATTTTGGCGTTTAGACGCTGGATGGTTTCTTGCAGAATTTCACTGCCAGGGTGCAGTTCGAAGCCTTGCTGCCAAATGCTTTGAGCCTCTTCTGCGCGCCCAAGCTGCCAAAGCACTTCACCTAAATGGGCGGCGATTTCATGATCTGGGTAGGCGTTCATTGCCTGACGTAAAAACCCTAGTGCGCTCTGGAGGTTGCCGCGCAAATACTCAATCCAGCCCATGCTGTCGATAATTGCTGGATCTTTAGGGTTCAATTTGAACGCTTTGCTGATGAGCTCAAAGGCTTCTTCTTTACGATCACTGCGTGTAGCTAATGTGTAGCCAAGTGCATTTAATACACTGGCATTATCGGGTTTGTTTTCCAGAATTGCGCGCAGGTCAGCTTCCATGGCGGCAATGTTATCTTGCTTTTCAAAGCTCATGGCGCGACCGTAAAGTAAATGGCGATTTTGCGGATCGCGTTCGAGTGCCTGATTGAGCATTTCCACTGAAAGGTCGCTCTGGCCGTATTTATTGAGGGACTCTACCGTTACCAGTAAAAAGCGCTGAGCTAATTTAGGGAATTGTCTGGCGGAGCTTTGCAGTAGAGCTATGGCCGCTTGGCTTTGTCCTTGCTCTATTAATATGTCACTACGAAATACCCAAGCCGGCAGAAAATTCGGGTCACCTGGCTGAACTTCGTCAAAGTACCCCATGGCCACATGAGGCTGCTGACGGTTCATGGAAATTCTACCTAAGTAATAATTTGCCATTGAATAGCTCTGCTCGTAATCCAGTAGCAGGCTGAATTGCTCTTCGGCGGCATCGGTTTTACGCTGCTCGTAAAGTACCAGGGCATAAGCCAGTTGTAGCTCAGTATCTTTAGGATAGTCTTTGTGTAACGCGGCAAATTCTTGCTCTGACGAAGGTAGGTCGATGTTCGCCATTAATCGAGCGTATTGAACTCTTAAGCGTTTATTATTGGGTTGCTGTTCTAGTAATTCCGCTAAGCGTTTTTGAGCTAGGTCGAGTTGGTTTAATCGCTGCAGCGACTTCACCTCAACCATGGCGGCGCTGATATAGCTTGGATCGATGGCTAGCGCGCGTTTGGCAAGCGCCATGGACTCTTCAGGTGCTTGCTGTTGCAGTAATATGGCAAGCGCTGTTAGCAACTCTTTGTCATCACCATCTTCATCTAGCCACATTTGCAGTTGCTCGGCCATGATGCCGATCTGTGCGCCTTCGCTGTTACTGGCTTGACTGGCAACGGTAAGGTGCAGGGCTTGGTTGCCGCGCAATTCCAGTTTTCTTGAGTATTCTAGGGCTTCAACATAACGTCGAGCATTGATTAACTCGGTGGTGGCAATAAACAGAGCCTCTTCGCTGCTTGGGTCAAGCTGGCTCCATAATAGGGCTGCCTCTAAACCGGCTTTGTCTTTGCGTAGCTGACGCGCAATTTGTGTGCTGTGTTTGGCAAGACCGATGTCCCGAGTTTGTTGGGCTTGTTCTAGATAATTGTCCAGAGCAATATCGGGGTTGCCACGCCGACCGGCGAACTCTGCAACTAAAAGAGAATACAGGGTGTCTTGCGCAAAAGGCTTTGTTGGTAGCTCAGGGGCCGGCGCGGGTTCAGCCACTGGGCTGACTGGGGCGGGCTCTGGCTGGGGTTGTTGGCTACAGGCGCTAAGGCCGAGGCTGATAAGGCCGGCGATTACTATATGTCTTTTGCTCACTACTTATGCTCGTGTTCGGCTAGGGCTTGATAAGGCCAATATTCTACTATAGGCCTTACTATAGCAACTTAGTGCCCTTGAGCACTAATCGCTTTGATTTTAGAGGCTTATTGTTATCCGCTGAGCTGGCCTTGGGGCTGGCTTTAGGGGACAATAGCGGGCTGTTTTCAAGTCTCTGCTGTAGTAAAGGTCGTCATGCTCATCGCATTAGGCATCAATCATAACACCGCGCCGGTAGATATCCGTGAGCGAGTGGCCTTTGCCCCTGGCAATATAGCTGGGGCGCTTAAATCTATGTGCGACAGTTTGGCAATTGAAGAGGCCGCTATTTTATCGACCTGTAATCGCACCGAGTTATACGCTTGGGGTGAATTGCTCGATGCCGATGTGCTGCAGTGGCTGGGTGATTATCATCAGCTTTCCCGGGAATCTTTAGAGCCTTATCACTATGTGTTGCAAGATGGTGAGGCCATAGAGCATATGATGCGTGTTGCCGCCGGTTTGGACTCCTTGGTTTTGGGTGAGCCGCAAATTTTAGGGCAGATGAAATCGGCTTATGCGGATGCTACCGAAGCAGGCGTGGTAGGGCGAGGTTTGCACTATGGCTTTCAGCAAATTTTTAATATTGCTAAGCGTGTGCGAAGTGAAACCGAGATTGGTGCGAACCCTGTCTCGGTGGCCTTTGCGGCTGTTAGTCTGGCGCAGCAAATTTTCTCTGATCTGAAAGAAGATACAGCCCTATTGGTAGGCGCCGGGGAAACTATCGAGCTGGTTGCTCGGCATTTGCATAATAATGGCATTAAAAAACTGATTGTTGCTAATCGCACTTTGGAGCGTGCCAAGGGGCTCGCGGAAGAGCTGGGCGCTGAAGCGATTTTATTGGCCGACATTCCTGAGCAATTGCACCGCGCCGATATTGTTATTTCGTCAACGGCCAGTCAGCTCCCATTATTGGGTAAGGGTGCCGTGGAGACGGCCTTGAAAAAGCGCCGGCACAAGCCCATGTTTATGGTGGATATCGCGGTGCCAAGAGATATTGAGGCTCAGGTCGATGAGCTGGATGATGTCTACTTATACACGGTTGATGATCTGCGCGCAGTAATCGATGAAAACCGTAAATCCCGTGAGGACGAAGCAAAAAAAGCTGAATTGATTGTAGCTGAAGGAGTCGCTCAATATCAGGCGGAAATGCGAGCCTTGCAAGCAGTCTCTACAATTAAGGCTTATAGGCAGCAAGCTGAGCAGTTGCGAGACAAAGAGCTGGAAAAGGCGCTGCGAGCTTTAGAGTCTGGCACTGATGCTGCGCAAGCAATGACACAGCTTGCGCGCTCGCTAACGAACAAACTTATTCATTCGCCCACAACTAAATTAAAACAGGCCAGTGCTGATGGCCGCGCTGAAGTGATCGATATTTCGCAAGAGTTGTTGGGTATAGATATATCAAAAGAATCATCTAAATAGCGCTTTGCGCTATTGGTGAGCTGATAGCTTGCCAGTAAATTTCTGAGAGTTTAGCTGAATTATGAAACAGTCCATTTTAGATAAATTAGACCATCTGCAAGATCGCTACGAAGAAGTGGGGGCTTTGCTTAGTGATGGTGGGGTGATCGCAGATCAAAACCGCTTTCGTGAATTATCTAAGGAATACGCCGAAATTGAGCCCGTCGTAAAATGTTATGAGCGCTACACCACTATTTTGGAAGATATCGAAGAAGCCAAAATGTTATTGAAAGATGGTGATGCCGATATGCGCGAAATGGCGCAGGAAGAGTTAAAAGAAGCTGAGTCTCAGTTGGAGCCAATGGAGCTTGAGTTGCAAAAACTTTTGCTACCGAAAGATCCAAATGATGATAAAAACGTATTCTTGGAAATTCGTGCGGGAACCGGTGGTGACGAGGCGGCAATCTTTTCCGGCGATTTGTATCGTATGTACAGCAAGTATGCCGAAGCTCGTGGTTGGCGAGTAGAGATTATGAGTCAAAATGAGGGTGATCATGGTGGCTTTAAAGAAATCATTACCCGGGTTTCAGGTCAGGGTGTTTATTCTCAGTTGAAGTTTGAATCCGGCGCTCACCGAGTACAGCGTGTACCAGAAACAGAATCGCAAGGCCGTGTCCACACTTCAGCTTGTACTGTGGCGGTAATGCCAGAAGCTGATGAAACCGAAGAGGTTAATATCAATAAGGGCGATTTGCGTATCGATACGTTTCGAGCCTCCGGCGCCGGCGGTCAGCACGTGAACAAAACCGATTCGGCTATTCGTATCACCCACATTCCAACCGGTGTGGTCGTGGAGTGTCAGGATGAGCGTTCTCAGCATAAAAACAAGGCTCGAGCCATGTCTTTGTTAGCAGCGCGTTTAAACAATGCTCAAGCTGAGAGGGCTGCCCAAGAAATTGCCGATGAGCGTCGTAATTTGGTGGGCAGTGGTGATCGCTCTGAGCGAATTCGCACTTATAACTACCCGCAAGGTCGGGTGACTGACCATCGTATTAATCTGACTCTATACAAGTTGGCAGAGGTTATGGAAGGGCGCCTGGACGATGTGGTGCAGCCTTTGGTGAATGAATACCAAGCTGATCAGTTGGCAGCTTTGGCTGAATAATTTTGGTTTAAAAACTTTAGTTGAGGCTGATTTTGAACAGCATTGCCGAACTGCTGAATAGTGCTCGCCAGCAGTTGCTCAATAGTGATACGGCTCAGCTCGACGTGGAGCTGCTCTTATGCCATTGCCTGGAGTGTGAGCGCAGTTATTTATTTACATGGCCCGAAAAGCAATTGAGTGATCAGCACAATGAGCACTTTCAGAAGTTGCTAGAGCGACGCATTGCTGGTGAGCCGGTCGCTCACATTATTGCAAAGCGAGACTTCTGGGATCTGACTCTCGAAGTAAATAGCAGCACCTTAATCCCTAGGCCTGATACTGAAACTTTAGTGGAGCAGGCCCTAGATTACTTTCCTAGTGGCGCTGCAGCAGCTCTAGATTTAGGCACCGGAACTGGAGCGATTGCTCTAGCCTTGGCGAGCGAATGGCCGTCTTGCAAATTATTAGCCGTCGATTTGAATGCTGAGGCCGTGGCCTTAGCCGAACGAAATCGGGTGGCGAATAACATTCAAAATGTGCGCTTTTTACAGAGCTCTTGGTTTGCTGAAATAGACCCGGGTTCTCGTTTCAATTTAATTGTTAGCAACCCTCCTTATATTGATCCTATAGATCCCCACCTTCAGGAGGGGGATGTTCGTTTTGAACCTTTGTCGGCCTTGATTGCAGGTGATGGGGGGATGGCGGACTTAAAGCTGATTGTTCAGCAGGCGCCACATTACTTAGACTCTGGCGGTTATCTATTGTTGGAGCATGGTTATCAGCAGGCTGCATTGGTGCGTGAGTTGTTATCTCTGCAAGGTTTTGTAGATGTAGCAAGTCGCGAAGATATTGCCGGGCATGAGCGAATCAGTTTTGCGCGTTGGCCATAGAGCTTGCTCGCTCGGGCTATAGAATGGAATTTCTGTTTTCGGCATAAGCTTTGTTGAGCAATTTGAGTTCGCGAGCGTGAAGTTAATTTGACTATCAATGGTACAAGCTAATGAACGATGAACAGTTACTGCGCTACAGTCGCCATATTTTATTGCCTGAGATTGATATCGCAGGGCAGCAAAAGTTATTGACTTCACATGTCGCCATTGTCGGTTTGGGTGGTTTAGGCTCGCCTGTGGCGATGTACTTGGCGGCGGCAGGTATTGGGCAGCTAAGCTTGTTTGATTTTGATGTGGTGGAGCTCAGTAATTTGCAACGTCAAATTGCCCATCGCTTTAGTAGCATTGGTAAAACCAAGGTTTCTTCTGCTGCTGCAACTATTCGTGATTTAAATGCCGATGTTCAAGTGCATGAAATCAATGCCAGTCTTTCAGCTGAATCTTTTGCTGAACATTTTGCTGCGGTGGATTTGGTGTTGGATTGCACAGATCGATTTTCTTCTCGCTTTGCGATAAACCAAGCTTGTGTGAAAACTAAAAAGCCTTGGGTGTCAGCTTCGGCTATTGCTATGGATGGTCAGTTGCTGACCTTTGATCCTGCGCTGAAGAGCTCGCCTTGTTACGCCTGTCTTTACGATGATGATGGTGACGAGGGGCGTCGTTGTGCAGAAGAGGGGGTGCTATCACCTTTATTGGGGGTGATTGGTAGCATGCAAGCGTTGATGGCATTGCGAAGCGTGCTGGAAGGGCCGCTTGCTGTTGGGGAAATGAAGCGCTTTGATGCCAGGGATTTAAGTTGGCAAAGTTTGCGTTTGCCTAAAAAAGCAAATTGCTGTGTTTGCTCGGTGTGAGTTTTCGCAAGCTTAAACGGCGAGCTTGCGAATTTTGTCGAGTTGGTGGATCAATAGTCTTCCGCTGCTGCGGCCGATCCAGCCTTGGTCTCGCCAGGGCTTTAACTCCCTTTGTACGCTTTGCCGTGTAGCACCTAGCATGTTGCCTATGTCGGTCTGCGATAGTGGAATGTTAATACTGATGCCGTCTTTTTCCTGTTTGCCGTGTCGCTCGGCAGCATCAACAATTAAGGTTGCTAGGCGTTGCTTTAAGCTGGCTTGTGAAAGTGATTCCACTTGTCCAAGTAGGCTGCTTATGATGGCGCAAAGTTTCTGGGTGAGTTGTGGGAATATTTCCGGATGTTGCTGGCTTAAGTCAAAAAAATCATTTTGGCTTAGGCTACGCACAATGGTATTGCCCCTTGCTACGGCATTAAAGCCGCGCTTAGCCTCTTTGGTGAGCAGGGGTATTTCGCCAAAGCATTCTCCGGGGCCATGAAAGGTGGCTAGATATTCTTCGCCTTCTTTATTGCTCCGCTTTAAGACTATCAGTCCGCTTTGGACTTGAAATAGTGCTTGGGCTTGATCGCCGGGTTGATAAAGTGGCTCGCCATTTTGCAGTTCGCGGCGTTGCATTCGCTGTTTTATTTTTTCTTGTACAGCTTGGGGGAGCTCTTCTATCCAGTCGTGCCCGCGATAAAAGTGAGACATGATTAATTTTCGTCTGGGCGCAGTAATCCAACCTGTAAAACCGTTCTCATTACTTGCCCTTGTCGAATAAAATCGATATTGATCAGGCTGCCCGGGCGCAGGCGGCTGGTGGCCTGTTCTGGTGCAGGATTGCTCGCGCTAAGAGGGATGTCGTTGATGCTGGTGATGTAGTCGCCAAGTTGTAAGCCCGCTTGCTCGGCTGGGCTACCTGGTGTAATGCTGGTTACAAATATACCGTCGTTGTTGACTAGCCCGCCTGAAGCTGCGGCGGCTGCGCTTAATCTATCGGCGCCAAAACCGAGCCAGCCGCGAACTACATAACCATATTGAACGATGTCATCGAGGGCATACATGGCGTAATCAGCAGGAATGGCGAAGCTAATTCCAGTGGCGTTCTCATTGTTGAGAATGGCGGTACTGATGCCGACTAATTTTCCATAGGCGTCGATCACGGCGCCGCCGGAGTTGCCGGGGTTTACGGCGGCATCGGTTTGAAAAAAGTATGTGTAGGGGCTTAGCTGCTTTAGGCCTCTATCGGTAGCGCTGATAATGCCTTGGCTCACTGTTTGCCCAACCCCCCAGGGGTTGCCGATTGCCAGTACAACATCGCCAATTTGCATTTCTTCGGAACGTCTCACCTGTAGAGGTTTAAGGTTTTCTTTGTTTACCTTTAATACGGCTAGATCACTTTTGGGGTCGGTGCCTACCAATTCGGCATATTCCGTGCTGCCATCGAAAAACTGTACTTGGATTTCGTTGGCGCTCTCAATGACGTGGTAGTTGGTTAAGATGTAGCCATCTTCAGAGGCGACAACGCCTGATCCGAGTGGGCTGTTATTTCTTATATTATTGTGCTGCTGAAATAAGGGGTCGTTAAGTAGTGGGTGATCCCTAAAGTTGCGCTTTTGGTTGGTGCTAATATTGACTACGCCAGGGGCTGCTATTCGAACTGCGCGGGAATAAGATGCGGGGCCTTGCTGATCTATCTGCTGCTGGGTGCCAAGCTGAAAAAAGCTGGGTTGGCGAAGTTGGGGGAATAAAAGCAACAGAGCCGCAGCGATGATTATCCCAGCGAATACTGGTAAACCTACAAAATCCAGCAGCTTTTTCAAGTTCGCCATTCCCCCAAACGCTTCTACTTAGGCTTTTTCTTCTTCTTTTGGCTCGCTGTCGCTTTCTTCCGGCTTGCTGTCAGCGGTTTTGTCTAGGCCAAAGTCTTCGCTCAAAGTGCCCTTATCTCCCGGGTTTTTAGGGGCCCAGTCTTTAGGTTGTTCTTGCAGCTCGCCCATTGCTTGGCTTTCTAGCGCGGGTTGGCTGGTGCCTGCTTCTAGAATCTGGCGGCTAACATCAGGGTTGGATAACTTCAGGGCGCTATTGGCAAGGTGCTCATGCACGGCCTTATAGCTTTGATTCATGTCGTTAACCAAAGATGCGGTTTCAGCGAAGTGTTCGGCTACTTCATGCTGGTAGTCACGCTGTTCTTCTTTTAGCTGCTCTAGTTCTTCTTTAATAGTCTCTGCGGCTTTGCTTTGTTGGCTGGTGCTGCGGCCAATGGCTAGGCCAATAATGCCGCCGGCAATCAACATGCCCACGCCAGTAATAATTAGGTGGCTCAGTTCAAACTCAGTCACGGATGGTCTCCTTAACAAACAACGGTGGCAGTTGGGCTGTTAAAGTTTGCCCCTGCTAATATCTATTATATAGGATAAATGGTCGCTGTGTGGATCTGGACTTTGGTGGTATCACGCTTCTTTACATACGCTATTGCGGCTTGCTTCTATGTTGATGGCTGGTTAAAGTGGCGCGGTTTTGCTATCGCCCTTCGGAAGTAGAGATATGAGTAGCCCTATAGAGCGCTATCAGCGCGACCTTAAGAGAGATGATTTTCGTCATGATCCTGCCCAGGCGATGGCAGTGGATCATTTGCAGGATCTCTATGAGCGCTTAACAGCTAAGCCTGTTGCGGCTAAAAAGCCCGGATTGATGTCTAAATTGCTGGGACGCAAGAAAGAATCTTTAGGGCCTGAGAAAGGCTTATACTTCTGGGGTGGTGTTGGTCGTGGTAAGACCTACCTGATGGATAACTTCTATGAGTCTCTGCCTTTTGAAAATAAAATGCGGGTGCACTTCCATCGTTTTATGCGCCGCGTCCATCAAGAGCTGAAAACCTTGCCGGGCGAAAAGAATCCCCTTGAAATCGTAGCGAACCGATTGGCTAAAGAGGCTCGTGTTATCTGCTTCGATGAATTCTTTGTTTCCGATATTACCGATGCAATGATTCTGGGTAATCTGATGCAGGGTTTGTTCTCTCGCGGTGTTACTTTGGTGGCCACCTCCAACATTGTTCCTGATGGTCTATATAAAGATGGCCTGCAGCGTGCGCGGTTCTTGCCAGCTATTGCCATGCTTAATGAGCATACTTTGGTGGTCAATGTAGACGGTGGTGTTGATTACCGTCTGCGAGCCTTAGAGCAAGCCGAGCTTTTTCATCACCCTTTAGATGAAGAGGCGGATATTAGTTTGCGGCGCAGCTTCGAGGGTTTGGCGCCTGATTTGGAAGAGGCTCGTGCCAATGTGCCCTTGGAGATCGAGGGTCGTGAAATCATGGCGCGCTTCGAATCAGAGGATGTGGTCTGGTTTGACTTTATGGCGCTCTGTGACGGTCCTCGCTCCCAGAATGACTATATTGAGCTGGCTCGCGAATACCATGCTGTATTGCTTTCGGATGTGCCTCAGTTGGGGCGTGAGACCGATGATCAGGCTCGTCGCTTCATTAATCTAGTTGATGAATTTTATGATCGCAGTGTGAAGCTGATCATCTCTTGTGAGGTACCTTTAGAGCAGATCTACGCTGGTGGCCACTTAAGTTTTGAGTTTGATCGCACGGTGAGTCGTCTGCTGGAGATGCAGAGTCACGATTATTTGGCGTTGCCGCATAAGCCTTAGTTCTTGTTTAGGTGTTATGCAGGACTGACCGCCTGTTAGGGGTAGGGGCTACTTTGTTGGGGGCGCAAAAAACAGCATCCATGCTAGCTCACCTCCTCCTCCGAGTCGGAGATGCCCCAACAAAGTAGCCCCTACCCCTAACATTCTGCATTTGCGATATTTTAGTTTTCTTTGATCTTTCGGCGCGTTGACTCAATGAGTTTGCGGTGTTTTTGCGCACTAAACTCAAAGGATTGGTTGTATGTATGAATATGTAGCCTGTTGAGGGGAGCAGTTGCTATGCTGGGGCATCTCCGACTCGGAGGAGGAGGTGAGCTTGGATGGATCCAGTTTTTTGCGCCCCCAGCATAGCAACTGCTCCCCTCAACAGGCGGTCGGGCTTCTTGGGATGTAATAAGTTTGGGAGTTTTGCTTGCTTTTTGCTCACCCCCGCTATAGAATCCGCGCTCCATTTTTGTGGCTCCCTGATTCGCCCTTTGTGAATAGGCGCTGCAAACCGAAACCCTAAAAGGCAGATATAACATGAAGACATACAGTGCCAAGCCCGAAACCGTCCAGCGCGACTGGTACGTGATCGACGCTGAAGGTAAGACCCTAGGCCGCATGGCCGTGGCGATTGCCGACCGTTTACGCGGTAAGAACAAGCCTGAGTTTACCCCTCACGTTGATACTGGCGATTACATCGTTGTAATCAATGCTGAAAAAGTACAAGTGACTGGTAATAAGGCTAAGAACAAAATCTACCATAGCCACACTGGCTACCCTGGTGGTTTGAAGTCTATCAGCTTTGAAAAGTTGATCGAGAAGGCTCCTGAGCGCACAATCCAGAGCGCTGTTAAGGGTATGTTGCCAAAAGGTCCTCTAGGCCGTGCAATGTTCAGCAAGTTGAAAGTATATGCTGGTGCCGAGCATCCGCATACTGCACAGCAACCCAAAGAACTGGACGTATAAGGAATAAAGACAATGGCAGCTACACAATATTACGGCACAGGCCGTCGCAAAACTTCCACTGCTCGTGTTTTTATCTCTCAGGGCACTGGTAAAATTTCTGTTAATGGTCGCGCTATCGAAGATTACTTTGGTCGTGAAGTGGCTCGCATGATCGTGCGTCAGCCGTTAGAGATCACTGATAATGTTGAGACTTTCGATGTTACTGTTACCGTTAAAGGCGGTGGTAGCTTCGGTCAGGCAGGTGCGATTCGCCATGGTCTGACTCGTGCATTGATGTCCTACGACGAAGGCTTGCGTCCAACTCTGCGTGAAGCAGGTTACGTTACTCGCGATTCTCGTGAGGTTGAGCGTAAGAAAGTTGGTCTACGTAAAGCACGTAAGAAGCCACAGTTCTCCAAGCGTTAATTCGCTGGCCGAGCTGGCTTTCGAAAAACCCAGGCTGCTTCAGTCTGGGTTTTTTTATGGGTTTAGAAAGGCTGTAACCCTCATTTTGGTGTCATTCAAATGGCCAGTGGGTCGCAAATTGATTGATATTGATCGGTTTTTGTCTCGAAGTGGCGAGGCAGTCACAAATTGACCTGCTATTCTTGTTGGGCGCATTAGAAGTCGCTTGCATGACATCTGAGCAGAAACATTAGCTGCGAATGATCTTGGTCAGAACTTCTGGGAAAAATATAGCTAAAGCCTTGAAAAACAGGCGGTTATCCTTGTCAGTTCAACGCAATTTCTATACCATGTGTCAATTTTTAAAATCACACCATAAGCACAGAATCAACCGTAAACCTTTGTAATTCAATCAGTTACTGCCTGCAGTACTGGAATGGGAGAAGATCGTCATGAGCAATGGCGGAGTGAACGAAGGGCGTCGCCGCTTCTTAACCGCTGCTACCTGCGTTGTAGGTGGTGCCGGAGCAGTGGGTGTTGCCGTACCTTTTGTTGGGTCCTGGAATCCGAGCGCTAGAGCGAAAGCTGCTGGTGCCCCGGTTAAATATAATCTAAGCAAGCTTGAGCCTGGTCAAATGGTCACCGTAGAGTGGCGTGGCAAGCCGGTTTATGTCGTGCGTCGTACTCAGGAAGTCCTTGATGACCTGAAAACCGTCGACGGCCTATTGCGTGATCCAAATTCTACAGAGTCGGTGCAGCCGCCTTATGCAGATAATGAGGCTCGCTCAATTAAACCGGAATTCCTAGTATTGCTAGGCTTGTGTACTCACTTGGGCTGCGCCCCAATGTACCGCCCTGAAGTTGGCGCAGCTGACTTGGGTGGCGATGAGTGGAAAGGCGGTTTCTTCTGCCCTTGTCACGGTTCTAAGTTTGACTTAGCTGGCCGTGTTTACCAGGGTGTGCCTGCTCCGATCAACCTAGAAGTCCCGCCATACCGCTTTGATAGCGATGCGGTGATTACTATCGGTTTGGACCAGGAGGCCTAATTGATGAATATGTTAGTGAATCTGTGGAACTGGATCGACGCTCGCCTACCTGTGCAGCGTGCCTGGGATACCCACATGGGCAAATATTATGCCCCGAAAAACTTTAACTTCTGGTACTTCTTCGGTGTTTTATCACTGTTGGTTTTAGTTAACCAGTTGTTGACCGGCATTTGGTTGGTTATGTTCTTTGAGCCCAGTGCCGATGGTGCATTTGCTTCTGTAGAGTACATCATGCGTGATGTCGATTACGGTTGGCTCATCCGCTATATGCACTCCACCGGGGCCTCGGCTTTCTTTGTGGTGGTCTATCTGCATATGTTCCGTGGCTTATTGTACGGCTCGTACAAGGCTCCGCGTGAGCTAGTGTGGATCTTTGGTATGGCGATCTACCTAATCTTGATGGCTGAAGCCTTTATGGGTTACGTATTGCCTTGGGGTCAGATGTCCTACTGGGGCGCCCAGGTAATTGTATCTTTGGCTGGCGCTATTCCGGTGGTTGGTGAAGACCTAGTGCAGTGGGTACGTGGTGATTACTTGATCTCCGGCGCTACCTTGACTCGCTTCTTCTCCTTGCACGTAATTGCATTGCCTATCGTATTGTTGCTGTTGGTGGTATTGCACCTGCTAGCGCTACACGAAGTGGGTTCAAACAACCCAGACGGCGTTGAGATCAAGAAGAACAAAGACGAAAACGGTATTCCAAAAGACGGCGTTCCTTTCCACCCGTTCTACACCGTTCACGACCTAATCGGTATTTCCGTATTCTTGTTCGTGTTCTGTTTCGTAATCTTCTTCATGCCGGAAATGGGCGGTTTCTTCTTGGAGTACGCTAACTTCGAAGAAGCAAACAACTTGAAGACTCCGCCGCATATTGCGCCGGTATGGTACTTCACCCCGTTCTACGCCATCTTGCGAGCGGTAACCTTCGATATTGGGCCTTTGAGTTCCAAGTTCTTAGGTTTGGTTGCCATGGGCGCAGCGATTGCTATCTTGTTTGTGTTACCTTGGTTGGATAAGTCGCCAGTTAAGTCTATGCGTTACAAGGGTAACTTCAGTCGCATCGCACTATTGGTATTCGCAGCTTCTTTCGTAATCTTGGGTTACTTAGGCGTTAAGGCCCCAACTCCGGGTCGTACTATCCTGGCTCAGATTTGTACCGTTATCTACTTTGCTTACTTTATCGCTATGCCGTTCTGGACGGCTCGTGAGAAGTGTCAGCCAGAGCCAGATCGTGTACAGATGAAAGGCTTGCCTGCACCACTGGTTTGGGGTGGTTTCATCCTATTCTTAGTGCTCACCATTGTGCCGATTAAGGCTGTAGGTGCTGGTGGTGAGAAATCTTGTGGCGCTATCGATTGTTATGAAATGACTCCGGATCTACACGATAAAGAGTCTTTGCAGAACGGTGCTAAGTGGTTTATCAACTACTGCATGGGTTGTCACGAAGCGAGTTTCTCTCGCTATGGCCGCGTAGCAGATGATTTAGGTATTGATCGCGAGTTAATGCGTGAGCAGATGGTTTTTGATGGCTCCGCAGTGGGTTCATTAATGACGAACTCAATGGATCCTGACAAATCTAAAAAGTGGTTTGGTGCGACTCCTCCAGATTTGACTTTGGTAGCACGTGCTCGTAACCCGCAGTGGTTATACACCTACATGCTGACTTTCTATAAAGATGATAGTCGCCCAACAGGTGTAAACAACCGTACTTTTGACAAGGTTGCAATGCCTCATGTAATGCTGGAAATGCAAGGCTTGCAAGAATGTGCACCTGGTCCAGTTTACGATCATGGCAAGCCACGTCGCGACCCAATCACTGGCGATCCAATTATGGAAGACCCTTGTGGTACGCTGAAAGTGGGTGCAGTTAAAGGTACCATGAGCCCAGAAGAGTATGAAAAGGCCGTTTACGACCTAGTTAACTTCTTGGAATATGTTGCTGAGCCTGCGGCACTAGATCGTGAGCGCATTGGTATTTATGTATTGCTGTTTATCCTAGTATTGTTCGTATTTGTTTACTTGCTGAACCGCGAGTACTGGCGCGACATTCACTAGAATCCCAAAAAGGATTTTACAGCTACCGGGCGGTCCTCTTTTAGAGGCCCGCCCGTTCGTTTTTTTTATAGTTTGAAGATAGAGGTGGAATAATGGCAGTTGGCGTAGGCGCAAAACGCTCCTCCATGACATATTTTTCGGATGCTAGGAATCACTATAGCCACCGAGTACGTATTGTTTTGGCCGAAAAAGGTGTATCGGTTGATATCATTGATGTTGATCCGGACAACAAGCCTGAAGAACTGGCTGACCTGAACCCATACAACGATTTGCCTACCTTGGTTGATCGTGACCTGTCCTTGTATGAATCAAAAGTAATGATGGAGTACTTAGATGAGCGTTTTCCTCATCCTCCACTGTTGCCGGTTTACCCAGTAGCGCGTGCACAAAGCCGTTTGTGGATGCACCGCATTGAGAAAGATTGGAGTCCAAAGGTGGACGAAATTCTTTCTGGTAAAAACAAAGAGGCCGCGGCAAAAGCGCGTAAAGATCTTAAAGATAGCTTATTGGCGATTGCTCCGATCTTTTCAGAAATGCCATTCTTCATGAGTGAAGAATTTACTTTGGTAGATTGCTGCTTGGCACCGATTTTGTGGCGTTTGGATTTATTGGAAATCAAATTGCCATTAACTAAGCAAACCCAGCCTTTGCATGACTACATGGGGCGTTTGTTTGAGCGTGAAGCTTTCCAGGAAAGCTTGTCTGAACTAGAGCGCGAGATGCGTGGCTAGAGGTTTAGATTTATGAGCATGAGCAGTAGTCGTCCTTATATGGTGCGTGCCCTGTATGAATGGATTGTCGATAATGAGTGCACCCCCCATGTGCTTGTTAGCGCCTATGCCGAAGGCACTGAAGTACCTCAGCAGTATGTTAATGAGGATGGCTTGGTGGTTTTAAATATCTCTCCAACCGCTGTAAGTGGCTTGGCAATGGATAATGAGGCCTTGAGCTTTGGTGCACGCTTTGGTGGTGTGCCTACCGATATCTTTGTGCCATATAGCGCAGTGCTTAGAATTTATGCTCGTGAAAACGGCCAGGGTTTAGTGTTTGAGCCAGAAGCGGATCCGAGTCCAGAGCCGCCGAAGCCTAGCAAGCCTGATGATTCAGGAGCTAAGCGCCCAAGCTTGAAGGTAGTGAAGTAAAATTCACGCCCGGGGCAGACACAAAAAAGCCGAACATGATGTTCGGCTTTTTTGTGTCTGCCCCAGGCGTTTATAAGGAGTTTATCCGCAATGATCTTTAACAGCCTGCTCTGCAGTTTTACGCTGCTTATCCATTTGCTCTTTACTTAGCACAGTCAGCTCGCCGTTTTCATCTTTTAGTCGCACTCGATTATTGCGGTTCAAAATCTCTAAGTTGCGTTTGGCGGTATTGCAAACCTCGGGGTTCTTAATGGGTTGTGGGGCTGCCTGAGTCGTTTCTTCCTCGGGCTTTTCTTCTTTTTCTTTGGCGGCTTGATTGGGGGGAGGGGTGCCTCGGCCAGTGTAGGTATTCACCACTTCGGCCTGCTGCCCTTTTGGTGGCCGCTCGCTGTAATGGGTTACGCCATCTTTATCGACCCATTTATAGAATTTCTTTGCGGCATGGGCGTCGTTGCTCATAACGGCGGTGACCAAAAAGCAGCTGGTGATGAGGGCTGCTGATATCAACTTGGTTATATATGGCATGCTGGTAGATCCCTTTCAAATACTGCAGCTATTATAAGGCTGAAAGCTGTCCCTTGGCTAAACTTAGTGCTCAACAAGGTTATTCTAAGACAGGCGGGCTAGTCTATTCTTAGAAATTGATCATATTGGGTGAATTTTTGTGCTAAAGGCTCTATAGACCATCGAACATCTTGACTTTAGCTTAGACTTGTCCAGAATTAAGCTTACGCAAGATGGGTGTAGATCCTGGCTGTAACCTCAGCAAATAAAACTCCGCCATCATGGAGTTACAAGCATCTACCCGAGCAAGCCAACCGTTTGCAAAACCATCCTCACCGCGGGGGTGTATCAACCGATACGTCCTCCCTGGATCCGTGCACTAACCTGTGACGGACATAAAAGGGCGATAGATAAATTTATCAGTCTGGCTACTTTGTGTAGAACCGGGCTCGTTGTGTTTTGATAATTCTTAAGGAGAATTCAAGTGGAAATGCTATCCGGCGGCGATATGCTGGTACGCTCCTTACAAGATCAGGGTGTTGAATACGTATTCGGCTATCCTGGCGGTTCTGCCCTACATATTTATGATGCCATCTTCCGCAACAAAGCGGTCAAGCACATTCTCGTACGCCATGAGCAGGCGGCGACTCATGCGGCTGATGGTTACGCTCGCGTCACGGGTAAGGCGGGTGTGGTACTGGTCACCTCTGGCCCTGGTGCTACCAATGCAATTACCGGTATTGCTACGGCCTATATGGACTCCACTCCAATGGTAGTCATTTCAGGTCAGGTGCCGAGCGAGAAAATTGGTGAAGATGCTTTCCAGGAAACCGATATGGTGGGTGTGTCCCGGCCTATCGTGAAGCACAGCTTCCTGGTGAAAGACCCAGCTGAGATTCCTGAGATTGTTAAAAAAGCGTTTTACATTGCTGAAACTGGTCGCCCTGGCCCGGTAGTTATTGATGTGCCTAAGGATGTGACCAGTCCGGCGGAAACTTTCCCGTATGAATACCCCAAGAAGGTAAAAATCCGCTCCTATTTCCCGGCGGAAAAAGGCCACAGCGGTCAAATTAAAAAAGCCATTCAGTTACTGTTAGAAGCTCGTCGCCCGGTAATTTATTCCGGTGGTGGTGTTGTTCTCGGAGATGCTTCTAAGCAGCTTAGAGAGTTGGCTCGCAAGCTGAACTATCCTGTGACCAATACCTTGATGGGCTTGGGTGCTTTCCCTGGAACCGATAAGCAGTTCCTGGGGATGTTGGGAATGCATGGTACTTTTGAAGCCAACACCGCTATGCATCACGCCGATGTCATCTTGGCTATTGGGGCGCGTTTTGATGACCGCGTGACCAATACCCCAGAGAAGTTCTGTCCGGGTGCCAAGATTATTCATATTGATATCGATCCGGCCTCTATCTCAAAAACCATTCAAGCCGATATTCCTATTGTGGGTTCAGTGCAGAGCGTCTTGAATGAAATGCTGGAGTTGTTGGCGCAGAGCAAGGAAAGCCCAGATGAGCAGGCGCTAGCGGATTGGTGGCAGCAGATCGAAGATTGGCGTGGCCGTCACGGTTTGTACACTAAGAATCGTTTTGAAGAAACGGGGCAAATTAAGCCTCAAGAAGTGATTCAAGCACTGCACGAAGTCACTGGCGGTGATGCCATTATTACATCTGATGTGGGCCAACATCAGATGTTTACGGCCCAGTACTACCACTTTAATCGTCCCCGTCAGTGGGTGAATTCCGGTGGCCTTGGCACCATGGGCTTTGGTTTGCCAGCAGCTATGGGTGCACAGTTCGCCGAGCGTGATCAGCAGGTTGTTTGTGTTACTGGTGAAGGCTCAATCCAGATGTGTATTCAAGAGCTTTCTACCTGTACTCAGTATCATCTACCGGTGAAGATTATTTGCTTGAATAACCAGGCCTTGGGCATGGTACGTCAGTGGCAAGATTTGCATTACGATGGACGTTACTCTGAAAGCTTGTATGAGGAATCTCTCCCTGATTTTGAAAAGCTAATGGAAGCTTACGGTCATGTTGGTATTAAAGTAACCGAGCGTAGCGAGCTTAAGTCGAAGTTAGAAGAATGTTTCGCCATGAAAGATCGAGTGGTCTTTATGGACATTTATGTGGATCAATCCGAACACGTATATCCAATGCAGGTAGCTCCTAATGGTGCCATGCGCGATATGTGGTTGAGTAAGACGGAGCGCACCTAAAATGTCAGAGAAACAATCAAAACGTATTATCTCCCTATTGATGGAGAATGCTCCCGGTGCGCTATCGCGAGTTGTTGGTTTATTCTCACAGCGTGGTTATAACATTGAAACACTTAATGTTGCGCCAACCGACGATGCCAGTTTGTCGCGCTTGACGCTGACCACTATCGGTAGTGAGCACAATATTGAGCAGATCACAAAAAACCTTAATAAGCTGATTGATGTGGTGAAGCTGGTCGATTTGACCGAAGGTTCCCACATCGAGCGTGAGCTGATGCTGGTAAAAGTGAAGGCGACGGGTGCTTTGCGTGAAGAAGTAAAACGTTGCGTGGATATCTTTCGTGGTCAAATCGTTGATGTCACCAGCACTGTTTACACGATCCAAATCGTGGGCGCCTCTGATAAGCTGGATGCCTTTGTGCAGGCCGTTAGTGATGCTCAAATACTCGAAGTGGTTCGCTCGGGTGTTTCCGGTATTGCTCGCGGTGAAAAGGTCTTGAGCCTATAAAGATAGCTTTTCTATGAGTTGCCACAAAGCCTCGCACATGCGGGGCTTTTTTGTATCGGCTTTCATGCCAAGATCATTGTCACAGTTTGCCATCGCTTGGTTTGCCTTTACTCCTAAATATCTCTACATTAACTCGTTTAATCACTGAAAAACTAGGCTGCTCAATGCGTATCTCTCATTTTCTTTTAAGTGCTTTGTTTTTACTTGCTCCGCTAAGTTTTGCGGCAGAGCATGGCGAGCCCAAGAGTGACCCTTTTTACAGGGGAGCTGATGTGCAGCTTGAGATTGATGCCAAGCTGGCGCTGGCCAAGCGAGAAAATAAAAAACTGCTATTGGTCTTAGGTGCACAGTGGTGCCACGATACCCAGGGCTTATTGAGAAATTTTGATAAGCCCGAGTTGCAAAAGACTCTGCAAGTTCACTATGAAGTGGTTTTTGTGGATGTGGCTTATCTCAGTAAAGGTTTTGATGTGACCAAGCGATTCGGCTTGCCTATCTTTTATGGAACGCCAACAGTGATGGTGGTTGATCCTGAGACGGAAACTCTAATCAATCGTCCTTCAATGACACAGTGGTTAAGCGCCGATAGCGTTTCCTATACGCAGTACAAAAGGTACTTTGCAAAAATGTCATCACACGCAGTTGATGTTAAGTTAGAAGGCAGTAAGCGCTTGGCCGATTATCTATCGCAGATACAGCAATATGAGGAAGTTCAGGCTAAAAGAATCAAACTGGCTTATCAGCGCTTAGGCCCTGTTTTAGAAAATTACCAAGAGAACGGCGTGGACTTTTCTGAAAAAGAAGATAATGAATGGCGTGAGTTGGCTCGTTTTCGCTATGGGGTTCAAAAGCGCGCTGCAGAGTTTAGGCAGCAGGCGAGGGATGCCGTTAAAAATCAACAAGAGCTAGAGCTATCTTTCCCGTCCCATAAAAAGTTCTCCTGGGAGTAATACAGATTTGCATAGCAGAGGTATTTAGGCCTGTGCTATACAGCAGCGCTGCAACAGTGTTTCTCTAATCGCTCTGCTATTAAGGCAGAGCTTTACAGCTATTGGAAAAATACGGCCCTACCAACTGTCTTTGCTGCACAAGTTTGCCGTCTCTCAAATCCAGCATAAAAATATAGCGATACTCGCTGTGATCGATATTGCCTTCGTACTGTCCGCCCAATGCGCGAATTATCTCGCTCAAATGATTATGAGCCACTACTAAACTTGTGCCGCTTAGAGCGGCTAGCTGCTTAGCAAAATCCTGCTGGTTTTTGGGATCAAAGCTGAGCGCTGTTAATTTTTGCTGTGCGCTTACTGGGGCGGCGGTTTGTTGATTGCGTCGGTACTTACTGGCAAAGAGCCTATCCAGCTTTGTTTTGGAAAAAAACTGGGCGTAGTACTGGGCGCGACATTGGCCAGCTGCGGTTAATTCTGGGTCTTTACCTTTTTGCTTTTCAGCATGGCGTACAAAATAAATACTGTGATCGCCAATGGCAGCAGCCTGGTTGTTATAGCCAATTCCAATAAATAGGCTTGCAAGCAAGAGGCAGCGTTTTATTATCATCTTGATTATCCCAGTTCTTAGAGCGAAGACTTGGCAGTCTGCCTGCGCTTTATTGGGTTGTCTATATATGGCTCAGGCCTGTTTGTAAGCCGCTCAGGGCTGTTTGTAAGCCGCTCAGGGCTGTTTGTAAGCCGCTCAGGGCTGCCCTAGATCATCTAAATCGTAATTAGTCGCTTTTGGCTAATGAGAATCAGTCTGTCTTGGGGTAAGCTATGCGTCCGTTTTTAGTGATCTGTTGAGTGTTTACCATGTGGGCCAGAACCTTCACCATTGCCCTTAGCATTGTTGGCGCTATGTATTTGATGGCTTGTTCCGAGCCCAGTACTCAAGCATCGCAGTTACAAAAGAAAGTCGCTCTCGGTAGGGCGTTGTTTAATGATGTGCGTTTATCCAAAGATGGTCAGCAGGCTTGTGCGAGCTGCCATGATGCAAGTCGCGCTTTTATGGATGCTCGTCCTAATGTTTCAAGTCACCGCCGCGGCGAGCCGGGCGCAGTTTCGCTAGGGCAGGATGGCCAATCTTTAGGTGATATCAATACCCCTAGCATTGCCTATTTGGCCTTTGCGCCAGACTTTTTCTTCGACACCTCTGACCCAGAGGAATCGCTGTATAAAGGCGGTTTCTTTCTAAATGGGCGGGCAGCGTCCCTACATGAGCAAGCCAAGGGGCCTTTTGTAAATCCAGTAGAGATGCAAACCACGGTTGCTGAGCTGGCTGCTAAGGTGGAAATTTTCTACGCCGCTGATTTCGAGAAGATCTACGGGGCAGGCGTATTCGCCTCAGCGGGCCTGGCCTATAGCGCGATTAGTGATGCGCTAGTGGCCTTTGAGCGCAGCTCAGAATTTGCGAGTTTTGATTCAAAGTTTGATCGCGTTATGGCCGCCAAAGAGAGTTTTAGCGAGCAAGAGCAGCGAGGCTTCGAGTTATTTAAGGCCGAAGATAAGGGCAATTGCGCGGCTTGCCATACGGTGCCAGAGCCCGGAGCTAGCAAATCCGAGCGTTTATTTACCGATTTTACCTACGATAATCTTGGGGTGCCTGCCAACGAAGTAGTTCGCAGGCTAAACGGATTGGCTTCGGACTATCAAGATGAAGGCTTGCTCGCGAATCCTGTGGTAAGTGATGAGGGTTTGAAGGGGGCTTTTCGGGTAGTAAGCCTGCGCAACGTAGCCGTGACTGGCCCCTATATGCACAATGGTGTTTTTCGAGATTTAGCCACAGTAGTGCATTTTTATAATAGCCGTGACGTCGCGGGTGCGATAAACCCTGAAACCCACAAACCTTGGCGCGCAGCTGAAGTACAAAGCACCGCCAATCGCGAGGAGTTAGGTGATCTTGGCCTTTCTGATGATGAGGTGGAAGATATTGTCGCCTTTATGAAAACCTTAACAGATAGACGATACGAGGCCTTGCAGTAGCGGTGTCTTAGCTGTTTTGGGGCCTAAATAGTTGGCAGTTTGGTCTTGCCCGGCTGTTGAAAAGACAATTGGCGATTTCTGCTCTATGGAAAGCTCGGCAAGGGCTTTCTCCGGCGGCGGTTTGGTGTACAATCCGCGCCTTATTCTCTTTAACCCTCACCATACACAGCACAAAAAGGCTTGCCATGTTTGATAAAGACCAAACCATTGCCGCTTATGATCCAGAATTGTGGGCTTCTATCCAGTCAGAAGAAACCCGTCAGGAAGAGCATATCGAGCTAATCGCTTCTGAAAACTACACCAGCCCTATGGTTATGGCGGCCCAAGGCACCAAGTTGACCAATAAGTATGCCGAAGGCTATCCAGGCAAGCGCTACTACGGTGGCTGTGAATATGTTGATACTGCAGAAGCCCTAGCTATCGAGCGTGCAAAAGAGCTATTTGGTGCCGATTACGCCAATGTGCAGCCACACTCTGGCTCACAGGCGAACGCTGCTGTTTATCAAGCTTTGTGTGCTCCAGGTGACACAGTATTGGGTATGAGCTTGGCTCACGGTGGTCACTTAACCCACGGTGCTAAGGTTAACTTTTCCGGTAAGACTTACAACGCTATCCAGTATGGGCTGAACGCTGAAACTGGCGAAGTTGATTACGAAGAAGTTGAGCGTTTAGCGCTAGAGCATAAGCCTAAGATGATTGTGGCTGGCTTCTCGGCTTACTCGCAAATTATGGATTGGCAGCGTTTTCGCGATATCGCCGATAAAGTGGGCGCTTACTTATTTGTAGATATGGCTCACGTGGCCGGTTTGGTTGCTGCAGGTGTCTACCCTAATCCTGTTCAGATCGCTGATGTAACGACGTCTACCACCCACAAAACCCTACGTGGTCCACGTGGTGGCATTATCCTGGCTCGTGCCAATGAAGAGATCGAGAAGAAGCTAAATTCAGCTGTATTCCCTGGCGGCCAGGGCGGCCCATTGATGCATGTTATTGCCGCAAAAGCGGTGAGCTTTAAAGAAGCCATGAGCGATGAGTACAAAACTTATCAGCAGCAAGTGGTTAAAAATGCTCAGGCCATGGCCAAGACCTTTATCGAGCGTGGTATTAAGATTGTTTCTGGTGGCACTGAGAACCACCTGATGTTGGTTGATCTTATTGGTAAGGAATACACCGGTAAAGACGCTGATGAGGCTCTAGGTAACGCCAATATCACCGTTAATAAGAACTCGGTTCCGAATGATCCTCGTTCTCCATTTATCACCTCTGGTCTACGTGTAGGTACTCCGGCGATCACCACTCGTGGCTTTGCTGAAGAAGAAACCGTTCAGCTAACACATTGGATCTGTGATGTATTGGAATCGCTAGAAAACGGCAATTGCGAGCAGGTTATTGAAGAAGTGAAAGGCAAGGTATTGGCAATCTGTAAGGATTTCCCAGTATACGGCTAAGCTTTAAAGCGATGCTAATAGCGCCCAGTCGGCTTCGTCGTCTGGGCGTTTTTGTCTCTGCGATGCTGTTGTTTTTCTGTTTTGATACGCGGCTTAGCAAGCTTGTGCCGCTGCCGACTATTGAGGGAGCAATATGAATAGTAGCCAGCTTATCTGGTTGATAGGCTTTATCACTTATTTGCCTCTACACTTGGGCATGCCTCTGTTATTGGAATTGATTCGCAACGGTGCTTTGCCAGCGGGCTACCGCCGATACTTGTGGCAAGGGGCGCTCGTGACGCTCTTGGTCTTTGCTTTGGCCTACTATTTGAGTCAATTTGGCCTGTGGTGGGCCCTTTTATGTATCGCGCTGAGTATTCCCTTACCTTGGATACAGCTCGGTAAGATGCGTGAGCCTTAATTGTGCTATTATCCGGCCCGCCGATATAGCCTATGCCAAATAAGGATTGCACATGCACTGCCCATTTTGCAGCGAAGAAGATACGAAAGTTATCGATTCGCGCTTGGTAGCCGAAGGCGACCAGGTGCGCCGCCGCCGAGAATGCCAGACTTGTCGTGAGCGTTTTACCACCTATGAAGTGGCCGAACTGCTATTGCCTAGGATTATTAAGCAAGATGGCAGCCGCGAACCCTTTAATGAAGAGAAGATGCGCTCTGGCTTGTTAAGAGCCTTGGAAAAGCGCCCGGTCAGCATGGAGCAGATTGAATCTTCGGTGACCCAGATTAAGCACTATCTGCAAGCGACCGGTGAGCGCGAAGTGCCCGCCATGCGAGTTGGTGAGAAGGTCATGGAGGAGCTGCAAAAATTAGACGAAGTTGCCTATATCCGCTTTGCGTCGGTATATCGTCGATTCCAGGATCTCAATGAGTTCCGTAAAGAGATCGAGCGTCTAGAAGGCAGCCCGGAGCATAAAGAGTAGGGCGGAGCCACTTAAAAGCTACTTAGAACTTATTGAAGAGTTACGCAAAAGCTATGCAAGAGTTTGATAAATCTAGCGTCCAGCAAGACGATAAGTACTGGATGGCACGGGCTATCGAATTAGCTAAGCGTGGCCAATACAGCACTATGCCTAACCCTAGAGTGGGTTGTGTAATGGTTAAAGATGGACAGTTATTATCGGAAGGCTGGCATCAAAAGCCTGGCTTAGGGCACGCCGAGGTGGAAGCTATAGCTGCGGCCAATAGCGTCGGCGCTGAGCTAGTCGGCGCAACGGCTTATGTCACTCTAGAACCCTGCAGTCACCACGGCAAAACAGGGCCCTGTTGTGAGGCCCTAGCCGCAGCAGGTGTTGCGCGTGTGGTCTACGGTATGGAAGATCCGAATCCGCAAGTGAGTGCGCGAGGCCTAGAGTATTTAAAAGGTCAGGGCATTGTTGTTGATGGGCCAGTCATGGAAGAAGACTGTAGAGCATTAAACCCAGGCTTTATCGCCCGCATGATGCACGGTCGGCCACTGCTTCGGCTAAAGCTTGCGATGAGCTTAGATGCTCGTACAGCAATGGCTAATGGCGAGAGCAAGTGGATTACCTCGGCCGCAGCCCGCAGTGATGTTCAGCGCCTGCGAGCCAGCAGTTGCGCGGTTATCAGTGGTATCGATTCGATATTACAAGACAATCCCGCCATGAATGTTCGTGCGAACGACCTAGGCTTAGACGAAACGCTCTGTCAGTTGGCCACAGAGAAACAGCCGCTAAGAGTGATTTTGGATTCGGCACTAAGGATGGATCCAAAAGCCCAATTATTGAGTAAACCGGGCAAGGTCTTAATTTGTACTCTGCAAGATCCAGCTTGCGAAAAGGCCCAAGAGCTTCGATCAGCTTGCGCTGAGCTAGAAGTTTTGCAGGCTAAGGCCCGCGAAGGGCGAATTGATCTGCATTGGCTGATGACAGAGTTGGGCAGAAGAGAATGTAATGAGGTGTTGGTAGAAACCGGCGCCTCTCTAGCGGGCAGCTTTTTAAGGCGCGGCCTGCTGGATGAGTTGATTATCTATATGGCACCAAAGCTGCTGGGTAGTAAAGCGCGGCCAATATTTGAGCTGCCGCTGGATACCATGGCCGCTCATCTGCCATTGATGATCGAAAGTATTGAGCCGATCGGGCAGGATTGGAAAATCCTAGCTCGCCCCGATATAGAGTCATAAGTCCTCGATATCGAACGATCGCTTCGCTTGTTGGCGTCTTAAGCCGGCAATGGGAGCGCATCGGCCATAGGCAATTGAATAGTGGATTGATATGTTTACCGGCATTATTGAAGCAGTTGGCGAAATTGTCGCCGCAGAGCCTCGCGGTGGTGATATTCGCCTGCGAGTGAAAAGTAACGGTCTTGATCTTGGTGATGTGGCATTAGGTGATTCAATTGCCACTAATGGCGTTTGCCTAACCGTTATTGATTTGCCGGGTGATGGCTATTGGGCTGATGTTTCGGTGGAAACCATCGATAACACCACCGTTGCTAGCTGGCAGGTAGGCCAAGCCGTTAACTTGGAAAAGGCGCTAACCCCGCAAACCCGTCTAGGTGGCCATATAGTTAGTGGCCATGTTGATGGTGTAGGTGAGGTGATCAGTCGCCACAGCGATGCCCGCTCTGAGCGTTTTCGCTTGCGTGCACCTGATAACCTGGCCAAGTACATTGCCCACAAAGGCTCGATTACTGTCGATGGCACCAGCCTGACCGTTAATGCTGTACAAGGTGCTGAATTTGAATTGAACATCGTGCCTCACACCCTTGATAAAACGGTGATGGGGCAATACCGCAGCGGTAGCAAAATCAATTTGGAAGTTGATGTCATTGCCCGCTATTTAGAGCGTTTACTGCAAGGAGAGCAGGCCGCGCACGCCGAAGGCAGTTCTGATCTGTCGATGGCGTTTTTGCAAGAGCACGGCTTTGCCGGCCGCAAATAACTGTCGTAGCACACTGTCCTAGCACAAGGGTACGGCCTCCTAAAGATAGAGAGTGAATTATGCAACTCAACACCGTAGAAGAACTGATTGACGATATTCGTCAGGGTAAAATGGTTATCCTGATGGATGATGAGGATCGCGAAAATGAAGGCGATCTAATTATTGCGGCCGAACAGCTGCGCGCCGAAGATGTTAACTTTATGGCCACCCATGCTCGCGGCTTGATTTGCTTAACCCTTACCGAAGAGCGCTGCCGTCAACTGGATTTGCCGTTAATGGTAAGCGATAACCGCGCGGCTCACTCGACTAACTTCACGGTATCTATCGAAGCCGCTGAAGGTGTAAGCACCGGCATTTCCGCCGCTGATCGTGCGCGTACCGTACGTGCTGCAGTGGCTCGCGATGCGCAGCCTAAAGATATTGTGCAGCCAGGTCATATTTTCCCATTGAAAGCTGAGGCTGGTGGCGTATTAAGTCGTGCAGGTCACACCGAAGCCGGTTGTGATCTAGCGCGCCTTGCAGGTTTTGAGCCGGCCGCTGCCATCGTTGAAATTATGAACGAAGACGGCACCATGGCGCGCCGTTCGGATTTAGAAAAGTTTGCGCAATTGCATGATCTTAAAATTGGCACCATTGCCGATATGATCCAGTACCGCACGCTTAACGAAAAAACCGTAGAGTGTGTTAATGAGCGCAATGTAAGCACTGAGTTTGGTGAGTTTAGCTTGCGCACTTATCTTGATAAGCCTCGCCAGGAAAAGCACTTTGCATTGGTCAAAGGCGATATCCAAAACGAAGAGTCCGTATTGGTGCGTGTTCACAATAGTGATACCGCACGTGATGTTTTGGGTATTTTGCGTGAAAGCGACAAAACCTATAAGCCGTGGAGCTTTCAGCGTGCTTTGCAGAAGGTTTCTGAAGAAGGCAGTGGCGTGGTGATCTTATTGTGTCACAACGAAACTACCGATGACATTGAAGAGAGCATCGATTGGATGATCTCTGGCAAGCAGCAGCGCCCTAGCCAAGATATGGTTTATAAAAGCGTAGGTACCGGCTCCCAAATCTTGCAAGATTTGGGTGTGCGTAAAATGCGTTTGATGAGTGCGCCGTTTAAATTTAGCGCACTATCTGGTTTCCAGTTGGAAGTTGAAGAATATTTAAGTTGTAAATAAGTTTTAGTCAGCTCTACAAATTAGAGACGAAGGAATTTCATTATGAGTATTAAAACCATCGAAGGTCAGTTCACTAACTGTCAGGGTAAATATGCACTGATCGTAAGTCGCTGGAACAGCTTTGTTGTAGAAGCATTAAAAGACGGCGCTTTGGATACTTTACGTCGCCATGGCATTAGCGAAGATCAAATCACCATCGTGTATGCACCGGGTGCCTTTGAGTTTCCTCTTGTTGCTCAGCGCCTGGCCGCTAAAGGTGAGTTTGATGCCATTATCGCACTGGGTGCGGTAATTCGTGGTGGTACTCCACACTTTGATTATGTCGCTGGCGAGTGTACTAAAGGTTTGGCGCAAGTTGGTCTTAACAGCGATACTGTGGTTACCTTTGGTGTATTGACCGTTGATTCCATTGAGCAGGCAATTGAGCGCTCTGGTACCAAGGCCGGCAACAAAGGTGAAGAAGCTGCGACCACAGCTCTAGAGATGGTTTCTCTACTGAACAATTTGTAATATGAATAAGCGTGACTGCCAGCTGGTCACGCGCTCTTTTAGATAGGTAATACGATGTCTGTAACTCCCGCAACTCGTCGCAAGGCGAGGCACTATGCAATGCAAGCTTTGTATCAATGGCAAATGGCCGGTGCAAGCTTAAATGTGATCGAAGCTGAATTTCACGCTGACAATGACATGACCCATGTTGATGTTGAGTACTTCCGTGAAATATTGCACAGCGTCCCTCAGCAATATAGTGGTTTAAGAGAAAGCTTTGAACCTCATTTGCAAGATCGCAGCCTAGAAGAGTTGGATCCAATCACCAATGCATTATTGTTGATGGCCTGCTTTGAGCTAAAACATCGTATCGATGTGCCTTATAAAGTAGTTATCAACGAGGCTGTGTCGCTGGCGAAAAAATTTGGCGCCACTGATAGCCACAAATTTATTAATGCGGTGCTGGATAAAATGGCCGAACAAGATCGTGCCGTTGAAGTGAAGGCGAGCGGTAAGCGCAAATAACGAAAATACTTATGAACGAGTTCGATTTAATCAAACGCTATTTCCAAAACGGTGGTTTAACGCCTCCGGTAGCGGATGGTATCGAGCTCGGAATAGGTGATGACTGTGCTTTGCTTTACCCATCAGCTGATCGCCTATTAGCGGTGTCCATGGACACCTTGGTGGCTGATGTGCATTTCCCTGCACAAGCTGATCCCGCCTTAATCGGTGAGCGCGCTCTGCGAGTAAATTTAAGTGATTTAGCAGCTTGTGGGGCAAAGCCTCGCTGGTTTACTCTGGCATTAACCCTGCCTGATATGGACAAGGGTTGGCTCGCTGGGTTTTCACAAGGTCTTTTGCGTGTTGCCCGTGAATATGATGTTCATTTGGTTGGTGGTGATACCACTAAAGGGCCTTTGAGTATCACGGTTCAAGTTCATGGTGAAGTGGAGCCTAAATTGGCTTTACGTCGCGATAGAGCTTCTGCAGCGGAGCTCATTTATGTGAGTGGCACTTTAGGTGATGCCGCTGCGGCTGTGAAAAGCTTTAGCGGTGAGCTCAATACCGATGAGCAGTCCTTGCAGCATTTTTTGAATCGCTACTATCACCCAGTACCTAGGGTTCAAGAGGCTCAAACGTTTGCTCCAATGTTATCTGCCGCGGTCGATATTTCCGATGGTCTGCTGGCTGACCTTGGGCATATTTGTGAGCGCAGTAATATTGGCGCTTTGGTCGATCTGGATAGACTGCCTTTGTCTTCGGCATTGATAAAAAGCTTCGATGAAAAAAGCGCCGTGCAACTGGCCGCCAGCGGTGGCGATGACTATGAGTTATGCATGCTGGTGCCGCAAACCGTACAGCAGCAATTTGAAGATGCTGCGGCAGCTTTAGGCTTGCAAGTTAGTTTGGTCGGCCATACCACTAATCAACATCAAGGCGTAAAGGCACTGTTTCGTGGCGCACCAGCAGAGCTTGAATCAATAGGCTATCAACATTTCTAATGAACACTGTAAATCTGAGTTTTAAAGATCTAGTTCGTGATCCCCGTTTATTACTCGCTTTCGGCTTTGGCTCTGGCTTGTCACCCAAGGCTCCGGGCACTTTTGGCACTATTGCGGCCTTGCCTTTTGTGTTCTTATTACAAGCAAGCCCAATCTATATTTACCTTGCTGTTTTAGTGATTGGTTTTGCGATTGGTGTTTATCTTTGTGAGCACGCTTCCAAGGTTATGGGGGTGCATGATCACGGTGGTATTGTTTGGGACGAATTTATTGGCATGTGGTTAGCTATGCTGGCCGTGCCTCTTGGTTGGCAGTGGTTGCTGGCTGGTTTTATATTATTTCGAATTTTCGATATTGCCAAACCTTGGCCTATTGGCTGGCTGGATAAGAAAGTCAGCGGCGGCTTTGGCATTATGATTGATGATGTTTTAGCAGGCCTCTACGCTCTGCTGATTCTGCAGTTGGCGGCATTTTATTTGCGCTAATTGCCAGGGCTATTGCTGCCCGCTTTAATGAGGAATTGTTGTGACTATCCGCTATATTGAGTCTTGCAAATTACCAACCCCTTGGGGCATTTTCTCCATGCATGGTTTTGAAGACACGGCTAATGATAAAGAGCATGTTGTCTTGAGCATGGGTGATATTGAAGGTGATGAGCCAGTATTGGCTCGAATACACTCTGAATGTCTGACTGGCGATGGGCTTTTTAGTTTGCGCTGCGACTGTGGTGCACAGCTACAAGCCGCAATGCATCGAGTAGCCCAAGAAGGCCGTGGTGTGATTTTCTATTTGCGCCAAGAAGGCCGTGGCATTGGTTTGCTGAATAAAATCAAAGCCTATAATTTGCAAGACAAAGGCGCCGATACTGTCGAGGCCAATGAAGCCTTAGGCTTTGGTGCCGATATGCGCGATTACTCTATTTTGCGCGAAATGCTCGATCATCTAAATATTCACGCTCTAAAACTGATGACCAATAACCCTCGTAAAGTGAAAGCGCTTAATGAGCTAGGGGTAAATGTGGTAGAGCGTATCCCTCACGAAACCGGTCGTAATCCCCATAATGCGAAGTACCTTGAGACTAAGAAGGGTAAGCTGGGGCACTTGCTTGAGGGTGAGGATGAGGCCTAAGTTGCCGCGATAGTTGAGAATAATAGTGGAAGTGATTTATTGAGGATTGCTTTTGAGAAGAATCTTAACTTTTATAAAGTTGGCCAAGGATAAGATTTTGGGCTTTGTATTCTTTACTGTCGTTTTTTCAATTCTGATTGTGGCAATGCTTAATCCGGCTACTTCTCAATACGGCTGCAACTCGAACGGCTGTGCCTCTTTAATGGGAGGGGTAGCCATTTTTCCGCTAACTATGATGGTGATTAGCTTTCTTGCCTTGGTAGAAGATTGGAAGCTGTCCCGGCTGTCTACAGCTTATTATCGTAAAAGGTAACTGCGTAGAGAGAATTTAGATCGTTTGTTTTCTGATATGCTTTATCTCGGTTCGGAGTTTGAGCTAGGACCAGATGGCCCTAGCTCAATCGCCGCTAGCTAGATTTATTTCTTAGGTATCGGAAAACCTCTCAAACGCATTAGCGCTTCAAAATTGGCTTCACGTCCGCGGAACTTCACATAGGCTTCGGCCGGTGGCACAGCATCACGTACGCTGAATAGATGGTCTACTAACTTCTTGGCCATGCCTTTATCATAAAAACCACCGGGTGCATTAGCAAACGCTTCGGCGGCATCGGCGGTAAGTACCTCGGCCCACAAATAGCCATAGTAGCTAGCGGCGTATCCTTCGCTGCTAAAGATGTGGCTAAAGTGTGGGGTGCGGTGACGCATTACGATGGCGCTAGGCATGTTCATCGCTGCCAAGGTTTCACGCTCGAACTTATCCGGATCAATATTGCTTGGATCGGTACTGTGCAGCTTCATATCAATAAGTGCCGATGCCAAGTATTCAGTAGTCGCAAAGCCTTCGTTGAAAGAGGCCGCTTTTTTGATCTTGGCGATTAACTCTGCAGGCATTGGTTTGCCGGTTTTGTGGTGGCGCAGATAGTTATCGATAACTTCGTCTGTGCTCAGCCAGTGTTCCAATAATTGTGATTGGAATTCAGTGTAGTCTCGCACGCCTCGATTTTGAGAGGGGTAGGCAACATTGGAAGACAAAAAGTGTAGCGCATGGCCAAACTCATGGAAGTAAGTTTCGGCATCATCCCAAGAGATCAGTACAGCTTTGCCTGGTTCACCTTTTACGAAGTTTGAGTTATTTGAGGACAGTACATTGGTCTTACCTTCAAAAGTCGTGTGGCTGCGATAGCTAGTGGCCCAAGCACCAGAGCGTTTGCCTTTGCGAGCGAAAGGATCTAGATACCACAGACCAATATGATTGCCAGTAGTTTTGTCGGTCACTTCCCAAACTTTTACATCCGGATGAAATACCGGCACGCTGCCTTCTGCAACTGGGGTGAACTTATAGTTAAACAGTCTTTCGGCAACATAGAACATTGCTTCGCGCAACTTCCCAAGCTGGAGGTATTGTTTAACTTCATCAGAATTTAAATCGTATTTAGCTTTACGTACTTTTTCGGCGTAATAGCGATAATCCCAGGGTTCTATCTTTTCAACACCATCGGCTTTGGCAATTTCTAGCATGTCGGCAATTTCTTGGTCGACACGGGCAATAGCGGCAGGCCAAACGGATTCCATTAGCTTCATGGCGTTTTCAGGCTTTGCGGCCATGCGGGATTCAAGTTGCCAGCTGGCGTAGTTTTTATAGCCTAGAAGGCCCACTCGCTCATGACGTAGCTGAAGAATTTCGGCAATGATGGCATTGTTATCGTGCTCGCCGCCATTGTCGCCACGGCTGTAGTAATTGGTCCACACTTGCTTGCGTAGCTCGCGATCGTCGGCATAAGTTAAAAATGGCGACATAGAAGAGCGAGTATTACTGACTGCGTACTGTCCTTCCTTGCCTTTAGACTTGGCTGCGGCTGCAGCAGCGCCAAGATAAGATTCTGGCAGGCCTGCGCTTTGTGTTTTGCTGAAAAAGGTCACATAGCCTTCTTCATCGGCCAATACATTATTGGAAAACTGGTTTTGTAGTTGTGATAAGCGTTGGTTGATCTCGGCGTAGCGTTTAGCTTCTTTGCCGTTTAACTCTGCACCTGAGCGCTTAAAACCTAAGTAAGTCTTTTCCAATAGGCGCTGCTGATCCGGACGCAAAGTCTTCATTTCTTTGCCTTCATAAACCGCTTTGATGCGGGCAAAGAGCTTTTTGTTCTGGGTGATCTTGCTGTAAAAAGCCGACAGCTTGGGGCTCATTTCAGAGCGGATTTCGCGAAACTCAGGGCTAGACATATTCGCACTCCAGATGCCCCAATAGGCGTAGACTCGATCTAAGTCCTTACCGGCTGCCTCGTAAGCCTCAAGAGTATTGGCAAAGGTAGGCGGCTCTGGATTGTTGGCGATAGCATTGATCTCCGCCAAATTGTTGGCCATGCCTTGTTCTAACGCAGGTTTAAGCTCTTCTAGCTTCACTTTGTCAAAGGCTGGTACACCTTCGTATGGGCCGGTCCACTTAGCGAAAACCTGATTGTTACTCAGAGTGTTGTCTTGTTTGGCATGTACCGCTGGCATTAAGCCTAATGCCACACTGGATATGACTAAAGGGAGTACTTTTAAGCCTTTCATAATCGCTCTCATTTGCTTTGTTTATAGAGGGCCAGGTATGACTGAAGCTAACAGTCTTAGCAAGGTATATACATAACGAAAAAGTCCCTCTATGGCTCAATTCTCAAGCGGGCGGTACAGGGCTATCTAACGTATAATTCACCCAGATTAACTCTAAGGGGCTCTTAGTGCAGGCTTTACTATGGATGCTGGCGTCACTGGCATCATTTTGTCTTTTGGCGCTTGGTGCGCGTGAATTAAGCGGTGAGGTGCCGGTCTTTCAGACCCTGTTCTTTAGAAGTTTAATCGGCGCCATTTTGCTGTTTGCTCTGTTGGCATTTAAAAGGCAGCTTGCTGCCTTAAAGACCGAGCGGATTGCCTTGCATGGTGTTCGCAGTATTTTTCACTTTGCGGCCCAGTATGGTTGGTTTGTTGGTATAGCCTTGTTACCGTTGGCTGAGGTATTTGCTTTAGAATTTACTGCGCCACTTTGGACGGCTTTGTTGGCCGCATTGTTTTTAGGTGAAAAGTTAACGCTGCAACGTATTCTGGCCTTGTTGGCGGGTTTGCTTGGCGTGTTTATTATCGTGAGACCGGGCTCAGAGATTTATAATCCAGCAGCTCTAGTAGTGTTGGCGGCGGCAATTGGCTTTGCGGTATCCTTTGTGAGCACAAAGGCCTTAACCAAAACCGATTCGCCACTGCTCATCTTGTTTTATATGTGCCTAATGCAAATGCCATTGGGCTTGCTGCTTGCTTGGCCACAATGGCAGCCGATTAGTTTAGAACAGGGGCTGATTATATTTCTAATCAGTATTGCTGCTCTTAGTGCTCATTACTGTTTGAATCAAGCACTAAAGCTGGCCGATGTCACCTTGATCGTTACTTTGGATTTTCTAAGATTGCCCTTGATTGCGTTAGCGGGCGTGTATTTTTACCAAGAACCGGTTACTTTGGCGCTCTTGCTTGGTGCTTTATGTATGTTGGTTGGAAATGTTATCAATGTATATCGTTTTAAAAAATAAGTGGTTTTGAGCTCTTCAGCGGCTACGTATTAAGGATATAAATTTATGCCTTATTTGATTACTCTAATCATCTTTTTAGCCTTTTTCTTTTTTATGCTGAGGGGCATACAACGGGCTGAATCTTCCTTTGGTGCAAATACTGCAGAGCTTGATGAGCAGTTGCTTGCACAGACGCGAAGTTATCGCGATGCTTTGGGCGATGTCCCAGAAGCGGCGGTCCATTGTTTGGTTTTTCTAGATGGGACTAAAGGCCTGAATATCGATAACATTGCCCGGCAGATGTCCTTGCAGGATGAGATGTTTCATAACTACCGAGTGGCAAGTGAGGGAGAGCTTAAAAAGCAGATTGTCATCCATGGGGCAAGTCTTTCGCCTCGCATCAAATTAGAGATTGTGAAAAATCCAGCATTTCAAAATGCAGAACCGGCTAGCCAGTTAGCTAGCTCTAATTACTACTGGCCTCAGGCCAGTGAAGACTTAGCTAATAGTAGGTTGGCGATTTTGTGCTACTGCGAGGAAGCCGGTAGGACTTTAGATCAATCTATCTTTCTGTCTTTTTTACTGCAGACAGTTTTCTCCATGAAAATAAATGCCTCTGGTGCCATATGGAATAGTAGGCAAGCGATATCGGCTCAAACTATGGCAGATGAGTTTAAGGTAGTATCAAAAAGCTTGCCCAGCCACTTTTGGGTGGCTGTTGATACTTATGTCGATGAAGATGACCAAGTTTGCGGCTTTACCGAAGGCTTGGAGGATTATGGTAAAACAGAATTTGAGGCGGTAGCGGCACCAGAAAATCCACTAGAGCTGCGCAGGCGTTTAGAAGGCTATACATCGTATGCTCTAGATGGCTGCGCTGAACTTATGAATGGCGATACGATTGGTGGTGATCGGCAAGAAAAAATAAAACTTCAAAAAACACCCTCTAAACTAGGGTTGCCAGGCTGGGTTTTTCGAATGGATTACCTGAAAGAGTCTGATGATCAGCCTTGAAAGGAATAGTTTGGGTAAGCAAGTGCAGGCATTCTAGGCTTGTATCTAGACCCTAAAGAATACCGCCAGCTTATTGCCGTCTAAATCTCTAAAATAAGCCCCAAAGAAGGCTCCAGGATCGCGCTCGCCCGGTTGACCTTCACAACTGGCGCCCGCGTTTATGGCAAGTTGGTATACCTTGTTTACCGTCCCTACACTATCCGCCTGTAATGCCAGCATGGTGCCATTACCATAATTTGCTGGTTCGCCGTTATAAGGTTTGCTGATTGCTAATTTAGCACCACCGCCGCTAAACTCCCAAAAAATAACTTGTTCAGATTGATAGATCTTCCGGGCGTTCAGCTCAGGTAGCCAACTGCTATAAAATGCATCGGCTTTGGATAGGTTGTTAGCCCCAAGGGTAGTGTGAGAAATCATAGCTTGCGCTTCTAAATGGTGTTTTTACAGATGAGCTACGCATTTTATTTCCAGTTGCAGATCGGGCAGTACTAGCTCTGTCACTCCAATTAGTGTTTGGCAAACCGCAGGCTCGCCACCATAGGCTTTAGCTCGCTCGGCAAAAACGGCTTTTGCTTGAGTCATGGTGTTGTTCATGTCGGTAACATACATGGTTTCGTCAACAATATTGTCCATACTGGCTCCAAATTCGGAGAGCACGGCGGCAATATTTTCATAGGCTAATCGAGTTTGTTCTACAATGTCAGCGCCGGCTTTGCCTTGCTGGTCGACACCTACTTGCCCTGAAAGATACAAGATGTTGTCGACTTTAATGGCTTGGGCATAAATGTTTTTGTAGGGGCCTGAGCGCAGTTGTTGCTTTTCTATAGTCAAAATAATGCCTTTTAATTTATTGTGATTATTTAGTTGTCTATTTATCTATTTATTTATGGTCGATGCTTTTTTTGGAAATTAGCCGGTGATTCTCCCGTCCAACGAATAAAGGCGCGACGAAAATTGGAGATATCGTTGAAGCCTACCAAGCTGGCAATGGTATCAATCGAGAAGTTTGAATTTCTCAAATAGTCTTCGGCGAGCTGGCGCTTAACTTCATCGGATATTTTTTGGAATGAGCTGCCTTCTTCTTGTAAGCGTCGTCGGAAGGTTCGTGGGCTCATATGAAACTTTTCGGCCATGGCCTCTAGTTTAGGAAATCCACTGTTTTCAGCGACTAGCATGCGCCTGACGCTGCTGCTTAAATCGGCATTATCATCCAACCTTGCTAGCAATTTATCGCACTGCTGTTGATAAATTTTAAGCATAGATGGGTTGGCGAATTCGGGTTTTTCCTGCAGCAAGCTATTAGGTAGCTTGATGGCATTGCGGTTCTGATCAAAGTTAATTGAGCAGTTAAATATCTTGCGGTATTCGTCACCATGCGCCGGCTCTGGATAAGCAAAATACAACTCCATGGGCAAGCTGTCGCGGTGCAGTAACTGTTTTACTGCGGTAACAATACCTGCTGAAAAAATCTCTTCATCAAAATTGGGGTTCATTAGATCTGGCCCCAGGTTTTTGTGCTCAATCACGATGTGATCGTCGACTTCTTCTAAGGTCAGCATGGCGGAGCTCATTAGCAAGCGGTAGTACTTCATCAGCAGATCAAGTGCCGAGATTAGATCGTTGCAGCTCATCAGGGCGTAGCCTAAAACGCCATGCGACGTCAGGGTTAGCCGTCGACCGAAGTTTAAACCCAGTGCTGGGTCGTCACTCAGTCTTGAGGCTAGTTGCAGTAATTGGCGCAGTTGTTGATCACTAATGCTGGCGTCGGGTTGGTCAAGGTATTCGCTACTTAAGCCTACAGTGGCCAATACCGAGTCGGCCGGCTGCCCGTAGTCCTTGAGCATCTCGCTCAATATCGCAACATAACTGGCTGGAAATCGTGGGTTTGCCATATGGCCTAGGTCCTTATTGATTTTCGGTTGGCCTCTTATGACCAAAAATATGGCATAAGATCACCTTGAGAAGCAAGTGTTTCAGTACGAGACTATAAAAAGAACAGAATAAAAATCAAAAGGAGCCCGTGATGGCGGTGGAATTTACAGAAGATACCCCGAATGAAGTGCGATTTTTCGAAGCGGCCAAGGATCTGCCTGGTGCTTGCGACGATATCGATCTCACACCTGAATCAGTGGATGATATTGCTGAGATATTTCAGACGCCATTAACTGGGGCCTATAACTGGGATTACAAAATCCAGGAAAATCGTATTCGTCAGTTGTATGAGTTGGGCAAAAAGCTTAACTGGAATGCTGAAACCGACATTGACTGGACAAAACCCATGGTGGGCATGGATGACGAGTTGCGTGCCATGCAAAATGGCTTTGCTGGCTGGGGACCTTTTGAGGCGCTAAGTGAGCGACAGAAGCTAGAGTTTTATGACCACAGTGACGCCTGGACCCTCTCGCAGTTTTTACACGGTGAGCAGGGCGCGCTATTGGTTGCATCGCAGCTGGTATCTTGTGCGCCAACCTATGCCGCCAAGCTCTATGCTGGCTCCCAGACCTTCGATGAAGCCCGTCATGTAGAAGTGTTTAATAAGTACATCCAGAAGAAATTCGGCCTGATGTATCCGGTAAACAGCTCACTGAAAAGCATCTTGGATAAAATTCTTACTGACCACCGCTGGGATTTGAAATTTATCGGTATGCAGGTTGTGATTGAGGGCTTGGCTTTGTCGGCCTTTAACACCATGCATGAGCTGGCCACCGAAGACAGTTTGATCAAAGATATTCTGGGTTACGTAATCCGTGACGAAGCTCGCCATGTGGCCTTTGGTATTCACTACCTTGAAGAGTTTGTGAAGTCTTTGAGTGAAGAAGAACGTGAAGAGCGTGCGGAGTTTGCCTATCAAGCTTGCGTGGTTAGCCGCGAGCGCCTAGTGCCTACCGATGTGTTTGAGTTTTATGGCTGGGATGTAGAAGAGGCCCGACAGATCTTCTTAGAATCTTCGGGGACAGCCAAATTCCGTAATCATTTATTTTCACGAGTTGTTCCAAATCTTCGCCGAATCGGCTTGCTGACCGATAAGATTCGCCCGAAGTTTGAAGCTCTCGGTGTATTGGAGTATGAAAACCTAGTGGATGATGGTGAGATTGATTGGGCGGAAATGAGTAAGCCTTTGAAGGCTGGCTAGATTTTAATAATGGGTCAGAACCTATCGGTTCTGACCCTGCTTGTAGCTGATATCCAGAAGTTCTTCCGAAATTATTTTTTTGCTTTCAACATTGGCTTTAAGTAGCGGCCAGTGTGAGAAGCCTTCACCTTGCTAACCTCTTCAGGTGTGCCGGTTGCTATAATTTGTCCGCCACCGCTACCACCTTCAGGCCCTAAATCGATAAGCCAATCCGCTGTTTTGATAACATCTAGGTTGTGCTCAATCACAACGACAGTATTTCCGTGATCACGTAGGCGGTGCAATACGGTTAGTAGTTGCTGGATATCGTGAAAGTGCAAACCTGTGGTTGGTTCATCTAGAATATACAGCGTTCTGCCGGTGTCGCGTTTTGAAAGCTCTCGCGATAATTTTACCCGCTGGGCTTCACCACCAGATAGGGTGGTGGCGGCTTGCCCTAAGCAAATATAGGTAAGGCCAACATCCATTAAAGTTTGTAGTTTCTTTGCTACCGCGGGAATCGCGTCGAAAAACTCACGTGCATCTTCAACGGTCATTTCCAATACTTCGTGGATGTTTTTCCCTTTGTATTTAACCTCTAAGGTTTCACGGTTGTAGCGTTTGCCTTTACAGCTATCGCAAGGCACATAAACATCCGGCAGGAAGTGCATTTCCACCTTTACAACGCCATCGCCCTGACAAGCTTCACAGCGACCGCCTTTTACATTAAAGCTAAATCGGCCGGGTTTGTAACCGCGCGATCGAGCTTCTTGGGTGCCGGCAAACAATTCACGAATGGGGGTGAAGATACCTGTGTAAGTCGCAGGGTTAGAGCGTGGTGTACGGCCGATGGGGCTTTGGTCTATGTCGACGCACTTATCGAAAAGGTCCAAGCCTTCAACGCGATCATGAGAAGCTGCTTTTAATGTTGTTGCTCCATTAAGCTCTGTTGCGGCTAGTGGATAAAGTGTGGCGTTGATCAGAGTGGATTTTCCTGAACCTGAAACACCGGTTACACAGGTCATCAAGCCAAAGGGAATTTCTAAGTCAACATCTTGTAGGTTATTGCTATTGGCGCCAAACAGCTTAAGCCATTTATCGTCTTGAGTGGGCGTGCGCTCAGTAGGTATGGCAATCGATTTTTTACCGGATAAATACTGCCCGGTTAAAGAGGCCTTGCTGCGCATGATTTTTTTCATGTCGCCTTGGGCAATTACTTCACCACCGTGCACGCCGGCGCCAGGGCCAATATCGATAACATGATCGGCTTGGCGAATAGCATCCTCATCATGCTCTACAACAATAACGGTGTTACCGATATCGCGCAGGTGAGTAAGGGTGGCCAAGAGGCGATCATTGTCCCGTTGGTGCAAGCCAATAGAGGGCTCGTCAAGAATATACATAACACCAACGAGGCCGGCACCAATTTGGCTGGCTAGGCGAATGCGTTGTGCCTCGCCACCCGATAAGGTTTCCGCACTACGGTTAAGGCTTAAATAGTTTAACCCTACATCAACCAGAAAGCGGAAGCGATCCTGCAGCTCTTTTAATATCTTCTCTGCGATCTCAGCTTTAGACCCTTTAAATTTTAACTGATTGAAATAGTCAAAGGCTTCACCGACAGGAAGGGTTGTGAGTTCTGGTAGGGTTTTGTTATCCACAAATACATGGCGAGCATCACGGCGTAAACGGGTGCCGTCACATTCGGGGCAATGCTGGGTGGATAAGTATTTTGCTAGCTCTTCGCGCACCGAATTCGATTCGGTATCGCGATAGCGGCGTTCCATATTGGGTAATACGCCCTCGAAAGCATGGCGGCGCTGGTGAAGGTCGCCGCGATCGTTTACGTAGCTAAAGTCAATTTCCGTTCGGCCAGAGCCGTTAAGAATAACTTGGCGGTCTTTCTTGCGGAGCTTTTTCCAGGGAGTGTCAACATCAAATCCATAATGCTCAGCCAATGAGTTAAGCATGTGGAAGTAGTAGACATTACGTTTGTCCCAGCCTCGAATGGCACCGGTTGATAAAGAGGCGTCATCAAACTGAACGACTTTTTCTTCATCAAAATACTGTTTAACTCCCAAACCGTCGCAGCTAGGGCAAGCGCCGGCAGGGTTGTTAAAAGAAAATAGGCGCGGCTCTAATTCGGTTAAGGAGTAATCACACACTGGGCAAGCATGTTTCGCGGAGAATGTACGATCCTCTTTGTCACCGTCCATATAATTTAATAGCAATAAACCTTCACTTAGATTTAGTGCCGTTTCAATAGACTCCGAAATACGTAGCTGTAAATCATCACGCACTTTAAAACGATCGACAACCACTTCAATAGTGTGCTTCTTTTTCTTGTCGAGCTTTGGGGTATCATCAAGATCGACGACTAAGCCATCGATACGTGCTCGTACATAACCCTCGCGGCGCAGTTGCTCGAATGTGTGTAGGTGCTCACCCTTGCGGTCTCTTACCACTGGCGCAAGCAGCATCAGTTTTGTGCCTTCTTTATGGTCTAGCACCTGGTCAACCATCTCGCTGATGGTTTGAGCGGCCAGAGGCTCATCGTGAATTGGGCAGCGAGGCTCGCCAACGCGAGCGTATAGCAGTCTTAGGTAATCGTAGATCTCGGTAATGGTGCCCACAGTTGATCGTGGGTTGTGAGAGGTCGATTTCTGCTCGATCGAGATGGCGGGGCTGAGCCCTTCGACATGATCGACATCGGGCTTTTCCATCATCGATAGGAACTGGCGGGCGTAAGTAGAGAGTGACTCTACATAGCGCCGCTGCCCTTCGGCATAGAGGGTGTCAAAGGCCAGTGAAGATTTGCCTGAACCGGATAAACCGGTAATAACAATAAGTTTATCGCGAGGAATATCTAAATCGATATTCTTCAGGTTGTGGGTGCGTGCGCCCCTAACATGTATGGTATCCAATGCCTTTTACCAGTTCTTAGCTGAGAAAATAGCCGGTAAGTATAATGCGAAAAAGCTGGATAAATAAACAGGTATTTTGAATTGTATAGAGAATGGCATGGTTTGCTGCTGAGGGGGCTCCATGCCGCCCTCGTAAGCAAACACCTAGGAGGAGTTGTATTAGTTCTCTGGGATGTGTACTCGTGCCCAGTTACAGGCTTCCAGGCGGTTCTTAACGCCGATTTTTTTGTACACATTATAGAGATGGCTTTTAACCGTATGCTCACTGACGAACAACATATTGGCAATGTTGGCGTTGGTGGCACCTTCGCGGATCAGAGTGAGAATCTGGCGCTCACGCTTGGTTAGCTTTTCCGCAATAGGGTTGAAAACCGGAGGCCTGCGGCTCTGCAAGAAGTGATGCAGTAGGCGGCGTGGCAGCCAGTATTCACCGCTTAAAAGCTGATTGAGGCCCTGCAGCAGTAACTCTTGGCTGCTAGTGGTATGGAATAGACCATGTACACATGGCCAAGCGAGTAGATCTTCATGTTCGCTATGTGGGGTCACGTTGAATAGCGCAATTATGGGCGCGTCGTCACAATCTTGGCAATCATGCAGCCACTTGGCGAGATCCTCTCGGCGGTGATGTTGGCAATCAACCAGAGCAAAAGTCGTATTGAGTTGGGCAAAAGTGGAAAGCTCCACGATTGGGCACTCTATATTGAGTTCGTGACTGATTAAATGGGCCAGCAGAGACGTTTGCAAGCTGCTTTGATGGGAAACCAAAGCCACTGATGGCTGACTGGTTTCAACGGGGGTATTAGCCTTTGGCTGCATAATGCATTCCTGTGCGATAGATCAAAAGTAACTGTTTACATGAGGTTACGGTTCGCTTTTTATAGATTATGATCTGCCCCTCAAATCCTAAATAGGAGCATTAGGGCTATTCTTGTTATATATCGGGTTCAGTTAGGTCTTTAGAATTGGAAGTAACTAGATATAACAGAAAGTTATCTAATGCTTCGTTTACTACTTCCTAGAGCTTAATACTCTGATCTAAGTCACATTACTGAGATCCGATGGGTCAAGAATAAGTGGCCCTAATGATAGCTGCAATAAAAAGAACCCATGCTTTCCCAAAATTCAGTAATAAGTATGGTTCTGCTTTTGAGAATTCGCCAGAAACCTGGTTTAGTTGATTGGTTTTTTTGATCAGGGCATGTAATTTCGCATGAGTTGGCTTGTGGCGCCTAAAATTTCTTTCATACTTGGCAATCCCGTTGACTATTTCTTCTGTCTGAATGTTATTAGATTCGGCTTAATCCAATAGCTGTAAGGTCAACAATATATTTCATTAGCCGCTGCTGTTAAAATTGGCAATTTGCTCTGGAATTCGCATTTATGGCTGCTGCGACAGAAATGTCTGCGTTTGAACGCCGATCCGTTATATTTCTAACGCTTTTGTATACCTTCCGGATGTTAGGCTTGTTTATGGTGCTGCCTTTGTTGGCGGTAGCAGGCGAGCAGTACTCTGGAGCGACCCCCATGTTAATTGGCTTGGCTTTGGGGGTTTATGGGCTCACTCAGGCCTTGTTTCAAATCCCCTTTGGAATAGGTTCGGACAAGTGGGGTAGAAAACCACTGATTGCCTTTGGGCTCGTGCTTTTTGCTGCTGGTAGTATTCTGGCGGCTTTCAGTGGCTCCATTTGGGGCTTGATTGCAGGGCGAGCACTACAGGGATCGGGTGCTATAGCTGCTGTGATTATGGCTTTGGTGGGCGACGTTACTGCCGAGCGAAATCGCAGTAAGGCTATGGCTTCCATTGGCGCAGCTATTGGAGTGGCTTTTGCAGTCTCGTTGGTATTGGGGCCTGTTTTGGCGGCTATGGGGGGGCTGCAGCTGTTGTTCTTGGTGACCGCCTTATTAGCCCTTATTGGTTTGCTGGTTCTATATTTTGGCATTCCTCAGCCGCCTCGTATGAAAAGCTCTCCTGCGGTGCCTTTGCTTCAATTGCTAAAGAATCCTGCCTTGCTGCGCCTCAGTGCTGCCATCTTCGTACTTCATTTTGCCTTAATGGCTTTATTTGTCATCGTTCCAGGCTTATTGCTGGCTCAGTTAGATCTAGCCGTTATAGATCATTGGAAGGTGTACCTACCCATAATGCTGCTGGCCTTTGTCGCGATGGTGCCAGCGATCATTTGGGCAGAAAGATCCAAAGCGCACTCGAGGGTACTGCGCTTGGCCGCCGGCGCCCTATTATTGGCTGGAGCTTTGTTTCTTGTGGCAGACTCCGGCGTTCTGGCTTTAGGGCTATTGGCTGGTTTACTGTTATTTTTTATCGGTTTTAATGTGTTTGAAGCGAGCTTGCCCTCGCTGCTTACACGTTTATTGAGCATGGAGCAGCGTGGCGCCGCTTCAGGTGTCTATTCCAGCGCTCAGTTTATTGGCACCTTCTTGGGCGGGTTGATGGGCGGGGCTTTGTTGCAATACTTCGGCAGTTCGGCTGTTATCGCATTGCTGCTACTTTTGGCGCTGTTGATAGGGGCTGTTGTATGGCGTTTGCCACCGCTGCCGGAGTTTGAGACCTTATTTGTTGATGTTCACCCTCAGAGGGTAGGCGAGGCGCATAGCCTATTGGTGCAACTGTCTGGTGTTATCGAGGTGGCCTTGAGTGAGGCGGGTGTTGCCAGTATACGCATCGATGATAAGGACTTTGATGAGCAGCAGTTAATTGCCCTTAAATTGGATGCCCCAAATCAAGCTTAAATGGGATAGAATAGTAGTTTGGCCAAGCAAAATGATTAATTGGCCCGTGACGAGAATTTAGGAGAGAAAAATGGCCCGAGGCATAAACAAAGTCATCTATTGTCATATCTAATTTTCTCTATTAAAAACTATACCTTATTTATGAATTGTTCATATCTTAATTACTCTATGGAAACTTAAGCTTGAAAGCCGTGTTTGCTTATGTCCATTCCTCTCTGTGATTTACCCTCAATATTGAATTCGTTCTATGTTGATCAGGATTCAATAGCGTCCATAGTCGAAAAATATTCTTATCTTAAGGGAAGTAATCTGCATAAATCATTTCCCTTGTATAAGCATGATGGCCTGATTTGTGAGCATTGTGGTGATGGCCTTAGTTCCCGGTTTGCTAGGAAGACTGCTGTAGAGACTGGTTGTGACTCGCTGTGCTTTGATCTTAATAGTAGCGTGCTAGAAGAGCTTGGCCCAAAAGATAATGGTGTGATTAATCAGTATGGTTGGCGTAGATCTAACGCTATTTCTCAAGATGTAGTACTTAAAACAAGTGAAGGGTATTTAGTAGAGGAGCCGTATTGCGTATCTTGTCAGCATCGGCCTCAAAAGACATGTTCATGTGATGGCTGTCGGAAGATTAAAGCCAAGAATCATTCGCTAGTATTAGAAGGGCTACTACGTCCAAAGGCTTGTGCTCAAGTTGAAGTCGAGGCGTTGAACTGTCGTGAAGTTTTTTGGGCGTTAATGGCAATCACTTATGCCAATAAAGAAGGGGGGCTCTCAGTAGATGACAGTGGGAGAAGGTTTTTAGTTGATAGTGGGGTTTATAAAGTCGTTGCAAGCTCTTACAGCCAGGCCATAGTTTTCACATCAATTAATGAGTATCGGGTTCGAGAAAATATATTTGAGTATCAATACGATCCTAGCGTCTTAGGTGGCAAAGATGAGGCGGCTTCTCGATTAAAGGCGAGGGCATTTAGGATGGTGCAGCTTGAAGAGTCTCGTTTTGAGGTGCTTGGATTGTGGATGGACCTGGCTCTTTATGAGGCATTGAGGGTAATGGAGTATTACTGTAACGAGTATTCGATTCCTTATGGGGCGGGTGAAAAAACGATATCTTCCGTTCGAAAATCCTTGAGAGTATATGGATTGGCGCAAACTGCCAGATATATATGTAACGCTGTCAGATTCGCAAATCGTTGCCGTATAGAAAAGCACCTCAATGGTCGACAAGCCTTTAATCGTATTTATTCGAGTTTGAATTTCTGGATAGATGATGATCGAGCGAGGGGGTATAACGCGCCGCCTTTTGTCAGAAGGGATGGCGTGCTTTCAGAACCGAAGAGCGTTATTGTGTTTTCGAGCTCCTTTCTAGAGCTGAATGATATAGATTATTTTAAAACCCCTATAACAATGCGTGAGTTGTAACTCAAGTAAGGGTAATTCCAGCCTACTAGGGGCCCTATTTTCCAATATTGCATCTCGAATCATACAATGCATGAGGTGACAGGTGTAGCTCTCTAAATGTCAGCCCGGCCTCTATATTAGCCTTGGTAGTTTGATGGCGTGGACCGCCTACTTATTCGTTCAAATACAGCTCAGCCATACCATCCAGTCGGTGTTTAACTTCTTGCCAGTTCGACATCACGCTAGTCAGCAAGCGCCAGAATTTTTCGCTGTGATTGTGTTCTGCTATATGGCAAAGCTCATGAAGGATCACATAGTCGATACACTCTTTGGGGGCTTTGATTAAATGTGGGTTAAGCATAAGGCTGCCTTTGATCGAGCAGCTGCCCCACTGTTTGGTCATGGCTAGCACCCGGAATTCTGGTTGCTTTTCAACCCATGTGGTTTGGGGTAAAAGCTCGCGTAATCGCTCCTGAAAAACTATTTCGGCGCGAACTTCGTACCATCTTCGCACCATCGTCCGCACTTGTTCAGTCTTGTCTTCCCTGCAGTGGTTTAGTGTAACGAGCAGTTTTCCGCGCGTCAGTTTGACTGTTGGGCGAGTGTCGGCATCTTCGACGATTTTTAAGACATATCGTCGTCCAAGATAGAACAGCATTTCACCGCTAGTGTATTCCTTGGGATGAACGAACTTTAAGTGCTCTCGAAACTCGCTTAGCGCATTATAAATCCATGATGCTCGTTTCATAACAGCTTCATGTATGTCGCAAGGCCGTGCATCCTGAGGTGCGCTAATAACAACATCGCAGTTAGGGTGAGCCTTGATCGTGATTCGGCGTTTCTCCCCTTCTGAGAGAGGTTTCCTGATCACTTCATAAGGGATAGCTTCATCACCATAGACAAAGCAGTATTCTTCCTTGTATCCCTCGGCTGCACACACAGAGGTCATTAATTGAGACCTGCTACGCCAGTTGCGACACCTAGACGCGTAATCTTAATAACGTCTGTAATCATGGTCTGCGTTTTATCCATACCTATGGCTTTAAAAAGAACAGGCATCAGCTGGCGGCGTATTTGGTTTTCAATTTCCTGTGGGTTGATCGAAAACTCAGCCACAGCTGCCGTCACCACTTCATCAATGTGCAGTGCATAGTTAAAGCAATCGTCCTCACTTGGGCTGTCTTCGCTTAGGTGGTGAGGGAATAGGCCGTAGTAGGCTTGAACATGACGTTTGATTTTAGGGTCAAGGCAGGAGAAGCGATCAATCGGTAGCCCTTCGACTTTGCGCTCTTTCACCTGCTCTTCAAAGTCGGCAAACATCAGGTATTGTTTGACTGGTGCATCAAACATCTCTTTGGCGTCTTGTATTGCTTGTTTCAACAGCTTAGAGAAATACTCCTGCGCGTAAGGATCATCGGCCAAATCCTGCTCTATCATTTTGGTCACTCGGCCGGTGATCTTATCTTTTTGGTTGCGGGCTTCATCATCTGTCATTTCAGTGGTCTTGATGTCTTTACCCATATTGCCAACTAGGTACGCGCCTTCAGGTTCTTTGATCTCTACGCCGGCGATGTGCTTGTTCAGCATGGTGCGAATGCTTTCAGCGTATTCATCATAATCAATGGTCTCTTCAGCATCTTCACGCACCTGCTTACGCAGCTCAGACATAGATTTTAAGGTCTGTTTATACAGATCCCGCCGGTTTAAACCAGTTTTGGGGTCAACCGCATCAAAGCTCTTGTCTTCAAAGTAAGTCGCTGATTGCAGAGCCACTTTCAGGCAGTTGGCGAAGGCGGTCAGGCGAGAATAAAAGTCTTCACGTTGCTTCAAGTTGGTATCTGTAAGTTGGCTATCAATAGTGTCAATTTTTGGAGCAAGCACTTGACGCAAAGCTGGTCCATCCTGCTTATTGGCAACTTTATCAAAGATCGCCCAGAGGTCACTGTATAAGCCCGGCAGCTTTTTATATTCGGTTTCCATGCGGTTATAGAGACCCTTGAGATCATCAATATCAAAGCCGCCCTGGGTGCGTTCAGCGAGGTCTTGATAGTCTGCGATTGTGGCGTCCAGCTCTTTCAGAATGCCTCGGTAGTCAATCAAATAGCCAAAGTCTTTCTTCTGGTGTAGACGGTTTACTCGTGCGATGGCCTGTATCAGGTTGTGCTGCTTGAGCGGTTTGTCGATATACAGTACGGTGTTCTTGGGCTCATCGAAACCGGTGAGTAGCTTGTCCACCACAATCATGATATCCGGCCCGCCATCCTTACCAAACTGTTTAATGATGTGCTTGGTATAGGCTTTCTCATCTTGACCAAATTCAGAGCTGAGAACATTCTCTTTCCACCAGTTCTGAACAATATCAGTGCTTTCGCCATCGACGGTATCGTGCCCCTCGCGGGTGTCAGGTGGCGACATGGCTACAACCGAGGTGACCTTGCCAATTCGATCCAGAAGCTTCTTATATTGGATAGCAGAGGCCTTTGAGTCGCAAGCCAGCTGGCCTTTCAAGCCCTCACGTTTAAAGTTTTGAAAGTGATCGGAAATATCGTGGGCAATCAGCTCTAAGCGGCCCTCGGTTTGGTAAACCTGCCCCTTCTGGGCGAATTTCTTCTTTAGATCGGTGCGCTGCTTGTCTGATAGCGTATCAGTGATTCGGTCAAACCATGCATCCAAGGCTCGGTCATTGGTACTCAGCTCAGGCACTCGTTCTTCATACAGCAGCGGCGTTACGGTTTTGTCCTCTACTGCCTGCTGCATGGTGTAAGAGTGAATAATTTTGCCGAACTTGTTTTCTGTTTTGTCATCTTGCAGCAGAGGAGTGCCGGTAAAGCCGATATAAGCTGCCTTAGGCAATGCTTGTTGCATGCGAATGCTGTTCTCACCGTTTTGGCTGCGGTGCCCTTCATCCACCAGCACGATAATATCTGGGCTGTCGTTGTAGCACTCTGGCAGCTCAATAGCGGTGCCAAATTTATTGATGATTGAGAAAATAATTCGCTCTTTGCCCTGGCCAATTTGCTCGGCAAGACGACGGCCCGTCGTGGCCATGGCCATCTTTCGGTCTTTTTCAGACAGTGCACCACCTGAGGCAAAGGTGCTTGCTAGCTGGTCTTCCAAATCCACCCGATCCGTCACCACAACAACGCGGCACTTAGCCAACTCTTTAATCCAAATTAGCGCTTTGGATAAAAATACCATGGTAAATGATTTACCTGAGCCTGTGGTATGCCAGATGACACCACCGTTGCGGGCACCTTTTCTGGCTCCGGGTAGGGAATTATCAAAAGAGGTCACCCGGTTAATTAGTGCCTTAATTCCAAACACCTGCTGGTAGCGAGCAACGATCTTCCCTGCCTGCTTATCAAACAGGGTAAATAGTTGGGTTATCTCCAGTAGGCGATCATGGCGTAGCAGTGACATCAGCAAACGATCTTGATCGGTAACAACCAAGTCCCCGCCTTCAATAAGAGATTGGTATTCGTCACGTACCTTTTGCGAGCGGTGCCCAAACAGCCTGTTCAGCTGTGCCTCTGTCAAAGGGGTGTTCTTCAGCTGGGAAAAGGTTGTATCGGATATCTCTTCCTCTTTCCATTTTGCCCAGAACTTAGAGGGGGTGCCGCAGGTTCCATAGAGCCCTTCGTGGCCATTGATGGACAGCAGTAGCTGACTGTAGGCAAACAGGTGGGGTGTTTCGTCCACCTTCTGATTGCGAATATTTTGCGAGATGCCCTCAGCCACTGTAGGTTTGCCTTCATGGGAGGAGTCAGGTCGCTTAGCCTCAATTACGACCCAGGGTAGGCCGTTCACAAAACAGACGATGTCGGGAATGCGCTTGCCTGTACCTTGTGCATTTTCCACTTCCAACTCTTCAGTAAAGTGGAACTGATTGTTGTTCGGTGTTTCCCAGTCAATTATATGGATGGTGAGGCTGGCTTTTTTACCGTCCACAAATTCAGTGACTCCAATGCCGTAAGTGAGAGCGTTATAGATCTTCTCGTTAGCCACCTTCAGCCCCTCATTAATTGCCGGGTTGGCTAGCTCATGCACAACTTTGTCTATTGCTGCATCAGAGAGAAGGCGTTCCTTGCCTAGGAATACATAGGTTTTCTGACTCAGCACCTCGCGCAATACATTAGGAAGAATCACCGTGGAAAGGTTGCCGCGCTGGGTAATACACTCAGCAGGTGGTATAAACTCATACCCTAGGGTGGTGAGTAGAGTTAGAGCTGGTATCTTGGCACTGAATTCTTCGCTAAAGTTGGCAATAGTTTGGCTCATTAGCAGTACCCCTTGTTCTTGGCGAATTCAAAAATCAGTTCCAACAGTGCGCTATAATTAAAAATAGCAATCACTAGTGCAACACAGATGGTTGCCCAGAGTGTTAAAGGCACTTGGTCTCTAAAAAACTTAAAGGGGCGGTACACCTGAATCCAGTTGGTTTGTTGCTCCCAAAAGAATTTATAGTGTGCAAACCAAGTAGCGAACATGATGTGGTCGGAAGCACAGCTATTGCTGTACCTTGATTCAATATCTTTAAGCTTATCTTTAATGTCTTCGTCATTGCCGCTTGGAGCTTCAGCCTCAGACATTAGGTGTTTCAATTCATTGAATAAGTTGGTTAGTTGGATACCTTTGGATTCATAATCGGACTTATTCCCATTTCTCATGGTGATATATAAGCCGGTTAAGCCCAGTATAAGTAAAGTACATGACATAAACTTGGTTGAGAGTTGAGAAAACGCTAGTGCGTAGATGCCAAACGCCATTGATATAAAGCTAATAATACCTGGAAGCTTCTCGATTATTTCAAATGTCGAAAAATGGAGCTTTGCGGAATAACCTACGTTATAGGCTGTCTCGGCAATGTGCTTCTTCAAATTAGTGTTGTCCATTTCAGATCCTATTGAATGGGGACTAGAATTTTGTCACGTGCTACAACTACATTGTTCTGAATGGCATAGCACTCAACAATATGCTCACCATTGAAGTTGGTTGTTTCATCTTTTTTCTCATGGCCAGAGTCAGGAACTATCTGGCCACGAATGCAGTCACGGCTTTCGGCAACAGGTCCGCGATTTAGTACTTTCCACTTGAGTTCATAGCCTTCAGGGACATTGATATTGGAGATATAGAATTTCAGTTTTTTCTTAGCCTGTAACCTCATGCGTTTAGCTAAAAGGGTACCTAGGAGCGCTTCCCTGAAGCCATTCTGGGATACTTCGCATTCCAGAGATAAATTGTACTTAATATCAATGGGGTGAAGGTCTTCAATAAACTCTTCTGTGTCACGAAATGCATGAGCTGACGATTTGGATTTTTGTGTGGCTGCTGCTGGAAATGATCGTCCAAACACTTTCTTCCACTTCTTGTGGGCGGATGAAGAATCCCCGGCGTCAATGGCCTCGACACAGTTGTTGTAAGCTTTTTTGGCTTTTCGTTGAAATTTACTTTTTACATTAACTCTTTGGTTACTGCCCAAAGCCAAGTAATAGTCTTTGTTGGGTTCGTTTGAAAGATATTCAAAGAAATCTCTACACATATAGCCATAATATGCGACTGATCGGTTGTCATAGTCGGTGCTCGACTTCAAAAAGTTGTATGCCAGAGTGTCGATTAAAAGTCCGCCAATACCAACGCCACAACGGTTCTTCCATGCTCTAGCCATTTTGCTGAGTTTTCGAAGGTTTTTGTTCTTCTGATCTACAAACTCCTTCATGGCTGTGATTTCTTCGCGGGGTTTGGTAACTTTCCAGCTGCCGCCGTCGTAGGTGTCTGGGTACTTAAAGCTCCCGTCTTCTAGTTCGAATACAGGTTGAACCTCAACCATGAAGTCACTGTATATGGCTTGAACAACCAGCCGGTCTTTTTTTACGGTTGTAGTTGGGTATCGAGATTTTATCGCGTCTTTGGTGTCGTCAAGCAGCTGAGACTGCCTGCCGTCCTTGTAGTCATCCCATTTTGAGCTAGGCATGATGTAGAGCATGTCGAGGTCAGAAATGCCATTAATACCTGTCCAGCGCCCATAAGACCCAACTTGCAAACTATTGGCTGTTTTTGAGTCTGTATCTCTGAACTGCCTATTGAGAGCTGAAGTTATTGCTTCGTATTTCGATGTAATAGAAGCACCGTTGGCTATCGCCAAGTTACTTAAAAATTCAGTAAACATTTCAGAGGTGGTCATTTATAATCCTTTATAGTGTAATTCGGCGTTTTCCAGTTAGTAGCTGTTGCATTAGTGCTTTCTTCTCTTTCTGGAGATATGAAATCTTGGCTTCTAGCACTTTAATTTCTTTGTCCGTAGCCGTTAATATTGAGGCGATTTTTTGTTGTTCGGGTTTTTGCGGAAGCCTCCAGTGGATCTTCTTGAAGTGATTAAACTTTAGGTTCCATGTGTCAGAAACCAGCCCTTGTGAATGCCTATAAAACATGTGCACTAATTGAGGGAGCTTGAAAAGGTAACTTGCGAAAATAGGGCAGACGGCGTCGCTTGGTGTAACAATAGTGTATGCAGGACTTACAATTCCCTCTTTATCAGAAAGGCTTGATCGGCCTTGCCACATTCTCATTGTGTTGTATCCAATATCGTTAATGCATATCCTTCTGTATTTAGATTTATCCTCATTTGAGGTGTTCTTTCTTCCTGTGCTCTCTTGATGAACAACTCCGTCATTTGATGTTATTGAAAGAAGTGGAAGGTCTTCCCGTCCAGTTTCTACACGTTCTTTAAAAATATTGCCAAATGCCGAAGATTGCCAATTCCTCTCGAAAGCTTTTCCTGTTTCGGGGTTTGTCAGCCTCTTCTTGCTCGTCAAAAGCTGCTGCATCAGGGCTTTTTTCTGTTGCTTGCTGGTTTTAATCAGATTTTCTGTGGTGGTGATTGCCTGGTCCCATGTTGAGAGGATTTTGGCGATTTTTTGTTGTTCTTGGAGTGGGGGGATTGGTACGTGTATATTCTTGATAATACCCGCGCTCAGATTTTGCTGGCCTCCACTGTTGGATAGATCTCGTATGTTTTCATACTGACTTGCCAGAAATTGGTAGTAATAATCAACATCGTACCCTGTATAGAGCTGAAGTGCAGCGCATGCTTGGTTTGTCGAAGCTTCGATAGCAAGCTTTGCTACTTGTCCTCTGGTTTTTCCTTGACCATACATCGCTATCAAGATAGTGCCTTTAGGGAATATCTTGGCAGATGAGTGTTTTAAACCTTTAGAAGTTATTTTTTGCTCAGTATCAGAAATTATTCCGAATCTAACTTCAGATGTTGTTACCCAAGGGATGTCTCCACCCCAATAAAGATCATTACCCCTACTAGGGGTGCCGCCAGATGCCACTTTAGCAATGTCCTCAATAGTGCCCTTCTTCCAATTATTGGGCAGCATAGCCAAGCTCCTTTAGATATTCTTCCATTTCGGTTTCCAGAACGGCTAACTGCTTTTGCAGGGCTAAACGCTCGGTGCGAACTGCAGCTAGATCGATTTCCTCTTCTTCTTCAAAGGTATCCACATAGCGGGGGATATTGAGATTGTAATCGTTGTCACTAATCTCTTTGAGGGTGGCTAGGTAGGAGTATTTATCCGTCGTTTCGCGAGTTTTATAGGTGTCGACAACCTTCTGGATGTTCTCTGGGGTGAGCTGATTCTGGTTTTTGCCAGATTGAAACTCACGCGAGGCATCAATAAACAAGACGTTCTTGTCGGTTTTCTGCTTCTTAAAAATCAGAATGGCGGCAGGAATTCCTGTGCCGAAAAACAGTTTTTCAGGCAGACCAATCACTGTATCCAGAAGGTTTTCCTCGATTAATTTGGTGCGAATTTTCCCTTCGGTAGAGGCACGGAAAAGAACGCCGTGAGGTACCACTACACCCATGCGGCCAGTGCGAGGGTTCATGGTCTCGATCATGTGTGAGATAAAGGCGTAATCGCCCTTGGTTTTTGGTGGAATGCCTCGTCCGAAGCGGCCAAACTGATCATGTGCTGCATCTTCGTGGCCCCATTTGTCGAGTGAGAATGGCGGGTTGGCGGTTACTACATCAAAGTGCAGAAGACCACCGCTATTATCTTGAAGCTTGGGGTTGCGGATGGTGTCGCCCCACTCGATGCGGTGGTTATCTTCGCCGTGCAGGAACATATTCATCTTGGCCAGTGACCAAGTGGAACCAATGGCCTCCTGGCCAAATAGCTCATACTGCTTAGAGCCGTCAAAGTTTTTCTGTATCTGCTTACCGCACTTCATTAATAGCGAGCCTGAGCCACAAGCGGGATCGCAAATACTATCACCCTGTTGTGGCTCAAGAATGATGGATAGCAGATCAGAGACCTCGGGAGGGGTATAGAATTCGCCCGCTGATTTCCCGCTGCTTGCAGCGAAATGTTTGATTAGATATTCGTAAGCATTGCCAATCACATCAAGCGAGCCGACTTGGCTTGGGCGTAGGTTTAAGGTTTCTTTGCCGAAGTCTTCCAATAAGTGACGGAGAATGTCGTTCTTTTGTTTTTCATCTCCCAGCTTGTCTGTGTTGAAGCTGATGTCTTGAAAGACATTTTTCAGCTTGTTGCCGTTGGCTTCTTCAATGGCGTGGAGGGCTTGGTCGATGCGCGTGCCGTTGCCTGCTTCATGGCGGGATTCGTATAAGTCCCAGAATGTTGCGTTGGTAGGGATTATGAAAGACTGGCTTCCCATCATGGCGGCAATCAGCTCTGGTTCATCGCTATACTCGGCGCTTAACTCATCTAGCTTGTCTTGGTGTACATCGGAGATGTACTTTAAAAACAGCATTGTCAGGATAAAGTCTTTGTAGATGGATGGGTCTACGGTGCCTCGAAATGTATCACAGGCGGCCCAAACGGCTTTGTTGATTTCGTCTTGATTGATTTGGTTGTCTGGCATGACCTTTCCTTTCTTAATGTCAAAATTCGTCTTATGCGACCAAGCCGTTGCATTATGTTTGTTCGGATGTTTTTAAAGTACCGGCTAGCAGTTCTCTGGCAATAGCTTGCATTTGCTGCGCTCGATTATTTATTAGTGCGTTTAATACCCGCTTTTCCTGTTTGGCTTTACGGTCTAAGGCAACAATGGCCTGCTGTTCCTGGATGGTGGGTATGAATAGCGGAGTACTCTCAAGTACAGTTCTTCTGATACTGACTTGAGAGCTCCCTTCGGCCGACTGCGCAAAGTATCGCTTAGCTTTTTCTTGATTCAGTTGCCAAGCCAAAAATTGAGGCAGTATGGTTGATGGCTGCTGTACCTGAATTAGGAAGTAATGCGCTGCGCATATTGTTGGAGTATCGACCTTGTCTATACAAGCGGCAATGTTACGTTGCCCTCTGGCGGCAAAGAGCACATCACCTGTCTTTAGCCAATCTGGGCATTTCCTTCCGGTTATCATTGTTTGGATCAGTTGGTCCCAGAGAATAAAGCCATCGTTATCAATATCCCTGATCTGCACTACATGGGCATTGCCCTCCGTATGCTTCGGTATTGTCCCTCTAAATGGGTGGCCAGCTTTAACAATGGCTATATCTGAGAGAATTGCTTGCATTTTATTGCACCATTTGAAAGATGCGTGGATTTTGGTTGACTTGGGGCGAGAAGTCAATCAGAATGCAGCTTAAATTGCACCATTTAAATGGTGCTTTAAATCTCGATCGGCACAGAGTGCATGTGTTTGCTCTGGGATCGATGATCGCAGCTAGAAACGGGAGAAACCGATTAGTTGTTAATGCTGTTGATGTGGCAGTTTAACTTTGGGATTTGCTTGGATGCCGATATTAAAAAAAACTACAGCTGCTAATTTTCATGGTGTGCCAGTATCCGGTTTTCCGTTGATTCTAGATGACGATTTTAGTGTTGATTGGTTATCTCTCAATTGGTTCTTGGAGATTTATGCCGAGGGCGCTGCACTTACCACTCTGGGCACCTATGCTCAACATTTGACAGATTTCTTATCGCAGCTATCTGTTGACGGCATGTCGTTTCAAGATGTCCATGATGCTTGGATTGCTGTCTATCGAAATTGCCTCATTGAGCGAGGCAATACACAGAGCTACGCATCTCAAGTATTGCGAACTGTTTTGTCGTATCTCTATTGGCTTGAAACTGAGGGTTATGTTTACAACCTGGTTGGGCAAGGTCGTGCATTTAGGGTGCGGGTAAAGCTGAGTGATGCTGGGGTAATGAGTCATCCCGCAATGAAAGTCTCCTCCAGTGTTAAGGCTAATAGGCCCACGCCTCGTATAGAATGGATCGATAAGATAAAACTTTTTGGCCCTAAGAGTGAGCATCTGGCCGCTAGGTTTGAATTGATGGTCGATTGGGGGAGTGCTATGGGATTACGAGCCCACGAGATTACCAACCTCAAGATCAATAGTCTCCCATCCCTTGATACAGCCCTAAATGCCATTGATGGATCGTATGATCTAGCCATCACGTTAAAGGTTACTAAGGGTTCTAAACCGAGGACAATTCCAGTGTCTCCCTTGCTCATTAAGAATACCTGGGAGTTTATATTCACTGAGAGAGAGCAGGTTGTTTCTAAATGGAAGAGGAGGGCCGTAAAGAAGCGTGAAGTTTATAAGGATAGTGGCTTTGTCTTTTTGTCAGATACGACAGGCGAGAGCTTGTGTCCACGCTCGCTTTCTAATCAGGTGAGGTCAGCTTGGAAAGAGGCGGTTGCTGCAGAGATGCTTACGAGCGATGAGCCTGTTTGGACGCACGGCTTACGTCATTGTTCTCTTAAAACTACGCACGACCACCTATTTTTAGCGGGTGTTGAGCGTGCAGAGTCGGTTGTGCGTCAAGTTGCAGGCCATAGCTCCGAGGGCGCGATAGATACATATATCGGGGTTGATGTTTATAGTCGGGGTTGGGATGGCTAAGCGGATTACTAGGAAGCCACTTGAGGTTGCCCCTTCAGCTGAGGTCCATCACGTTTCGCCATCTCGCGAGTATCTTTTAGATATGAGTGAGGGCGAGCCAATTGAGGTTAGTTACCTTCGCAATCTGGATGATGATGAGTTTATTGTGCGTGAGCTCAGGCTCCATTTGAGGGGTCAAGCGGCTAGCCGCTCCGTAGCCAATACGATATTACCTTACCTTAGGTATGTTGTTTCTGTGCAAGGTGCTATCAGTTCACAATCTCTCCGTGACTATCGTGTTGAGCTTGATAGGGATGCTTCGATTGTTCTAAACACTAAAGCGCAAAAATTTGGAGCTGCCCTTAGTTTTGTTCGTCATTTAATGGCTGCTGGAATTATACCAAGTCAGACGTTACCTAAGAATTTCTCCATGGAGGATGTGGTTCATAAAAAGACGTTTATAGATCATTGCCGCTATCGTCTCGATGAGGTGACCGAGTCAATTTCCAGTGATGTCTCATACTGGATGAGTGAGTTGAATCTTAAGCCTGCTGAAGCGCAGTCCTTAGCGTTTGGGATGGGCTGTATGGATGCTCTCAAACGATTCGCAAAAGACGAAATCGAGCTGTACCAGCAAGACTGTAGCTTTGTTGATGAGATTATTGGTTCTCTCACTGAGGGGGAGATTCAAGAGTATGCGGCGCTGCACCCAAAGCAGGTCATAAAATCACCACAGCATGTTGTTAAATGGCTCTACGCTAATTATGGCCGTGCTATACCAGCTTCAGACTCTGTGAGGCAGGTTATGGAATCTTGGCGTAAGAAGCCTGATGGCTGGTCACTCACAAGAGTCAGAGGAGCGTTCTTTCCGACCACAATTAGCTTACAGCCGTACTTTCTGCTTGGGCTTGCTGACGAGAGGTTGTGCCCAAATGTCGATGGGCTAAGGTCATATATGTATTTAGACTGCTGTGCCCCGGCTCTGGAAAAAGGCTATGTTGATGTGTTTGTTGGGAAGAGGCGTGGTGGAGCCAAACCGGTCGCCCTACCTAAGTCTGACTTTACTGTTAGAGCATTTTCTAGTTTAGCTAATCGCATTGGTGAGCTCCTGCCTCTTGTCCCAGGTGGCAAGGAGCATCTTAAGAAAGAGTGTCCTGAACTCTTTGTGTCATACACCCCGGCATCAGGACCGGCTTGTATTGTTCGTAAATTTGACCCCTCTACTTCAGCGCGTCTAGTTCGTCGTGCTATCAAGAAAGCTGCGGAGCGTTACGCAATATTGAACCCTCTTGTGGAGCTTGTGACAGGAGAAAATTTTCGCCCTACTCACGCATATTTGAAGAAGTTGTCGGGCAAGAGTATCTACCAGATACAGCACGACCTGCATCATAAAAACAGTTCAACAACGCGAGGTTATGTAGAGGGTGTTGAGACGCAGGCTGTACAGTTGCGACGACAGCAAGAGTTTCAGCGTTTCCTGCTTGATGAGCGATCAGACGGTGAGATGAAGCGGACAGGGAGTGGTTATTTCTGCGCCAGTGAGAATGAAGCTCAGCGTGACTGCTCCAGCTTGCTCAGTTGCATTGACTGTGATGCCAAACGAGTCATATTTAGCTCACCAGATTTAGTTGCTGAGTGGTTAGCTTGGGAGCGTTATTTGATTCAAGAAAGGCCGAGGTTGATATACGAAAATAACGAGCGCTGGCAATCATATTGGGAGCCGAAACTAATGGAGTTTCAGGCGTTGATATCACAAACCAAATCGCGGCTTTTACATGTTGCATCTAAAAAAATAGATGAGGTGGTGCTGCCATGGATAAGCTAGTAATAAAACAGTCACTACAAAATACTGAAGGGCCCAACGAAAAGACTTGGTATCAGGGGCTGGCTCAGCCGAAATGGCTGTTAAGTGCGCTTGAGGATGATGTGTGGCGTCTGGAGCCGCAAGTAGAAGGAATTTCTCTTTCGCAGTACACGGTGAATTGGTCGCATAGCGCTGCTGACAGTGACCTGCTGGGGCGTCACTTATATTGGATAGATAAGGCTAAGCAGATTTCATATCACTACATGGAATCGGACGCCACGGAATGCTCTCGTACAACATCGCTAGGAGTCGCTGCTCGTGAGATATTGAGTTTATTCATGTGGTTCGCATATGAACGTAATTGTTGCACGTTGGAGTCGGTCACTCTCGCTGATGTTCGTGCCTATGAAGAGTATCTATTAACACTTAACCTCTCCCAGAGTAGCGTTAGCACTAAGCTGATTGTGCTGCGTTTACCTTGGGTTTTGGCAAGTGAGATATCGGGAGGCTTTTCTTTTGATCCATATATGAAATCAGGGTCTATGGGTAAAGCTGTTAAGCGCATAGGAGGGACAGGAGGGCACACTCCAACGATTAAACCTCGTGATCTTTTTGTACTAGTGGATGAAGCATTGAGGGCCACTGGCGATACGGCTGCTTTTTTCTCAAAGCTTGATATCTACTTAGATCTTTTGAAAACACATAACCGATATGTAGCAAGAGCCTATAAAAAGGAGGTTGGGGAATCTTCAAAGCAGTTATTTGAAGAAGCTAGATATATTTATGGGGCTTCAATCTTCCTTATTCTACTTCTGTTAGGGGAGCGAAAACATGAGCTGGCCGCTACCAGGTTGGATGATGTGGACGCCTTATTGTCATCTGGTGAGGGTGAGCTTGTTGGCAGGGTTAGGAAAACTGCACGCACAGTAGCGGGAAAGGAGACGAGAAGGTCGGTTGTGCCGGAGCTAGTAACGGCTCTTAGGGTGGTTAAGCGGTTAACTGCGTTTAAGCGTCAGTCGTATGATGGTGAGCTGTTCTTTATTCGACATCCATTCCAGCATTCCGCAGGAGGTGTACCGGCTCTGGAGCTGCCAACAGTTGTTATATATGGTCTGCTTGATACGTTTGTGCAGAGATCAAATACTGAAGTTGATAGGCTTAGGCCGCACATGCTGCGTCGAGCTTTTAGCATGATGTGGGCTTGGCGGTTTGAGGTTGGAGATCTGCATCACTTATCAAAGATGCTATATCACAATAACGAAACCTTCACGAAGGCCTACACGGAGGATGAGAATGTTTTTTCTTTCCTGACAGAAGAAATGAAAAGGTATATGTATGAAGCGATGGAGGAAACCCTGGTAGGCACGAAAGTCATGGGTGGGGGCTTTGGTCGCGCAATGAGGCGTTATAAACGCGTGCTACAGTCGGTGGCGAATGTAATTACCCCTGATTCAGCGCATGCTTTTGTGAAGGGGCTTATCGAGCGTCATAACTATCGAATAATCCCGCAGATTGACGGTGTTTGCGTTATGTCGGATACGCGAGGGAAGTACGCAAAGTGCTCGACAGATGGTATGAACCCAGACTATGTGAATCGTGACGATTCTCACTGTGTGGTGTGTACAAACTTCGGTGTGCCCAGCAATAGGCGTGAGGTGTGGGAAAGACGTCTGAAAATGCACAGGGTAGTTTCAGAATCTACAGATATCCCCGCATTGCAGCAGGCATCTCAGGATTCGATAGATAGGGCAGAGACTGTCCTGAAATGGGTTGGTAGAGGTTCAGATGAATAAGCGGCAAGCGAATAAGAAGCGAATCAATGATGCTGTTATGGGGGCGCTAGAAGCTCTCGTGAGATCGGGTGAAAAAATTACAGCTGCGGCTGTGATAGCCAATGCTACGTTCGATAATGGAGCAAAGCTTGGTGCGAATACGATTTACGCCAAAAATGCCAGAACCAAAGAGTTCATACATAAAGACCTTCTGGATGCGATAGATCTCGCTAAGGAAGGGCAAAAAAGGGGAAGTGGGAAGTCTACTAAGGCTGAAACTCTAGTGGGGTACAGGAGAAGGATTAAAGAGTTGAAAGAACAAAATGCGCGGCTTATAGATGAGGTGGTGACGCAGCAAGAGAAAATGAGAGTAATAACACAGTCGGATAGAGGGGACTTGAATCAATTACAGCGCCTTGAAGATCAGTTATTTGTGCTGAGTCGTGTGCTGGATGAGGAGACAAAAGGAGCAATTCCAGGGCTGAAGAAACAGGTGGCTAAATTCATGGATTTACATGCAGGATCTGAGCGCCTGCAGCTAGCATCTCAAGGGGTAAATCTGTATCGTGCAGCTATAAAAGACTCTACCATTGCGATGGGGTCTGTGCACAAATTTCGAGCAAATGACGATTGAATTGCAACAATAGAGTGTTAAATGCACTTTATTGTCATAACTTACTGAATTTTAAAGATAAAGGTGGAAATATGAGTAACAGAGGGGTGAACAAAGTCATCATTGTAGGTAATTGTGGTCAAGACCCTGAAACCAAATACCTGCCATCGGGTAGTGCGGTAACTAACATCAGCGTAGCGACAAGTGACTCTTGGACAGATAAGCAGAGCGGCCAGAAGCAAGAGCGCACAGAATGGCACCGCATTGTGTTTTTCAACCGTTTGGCAGAAATTGCTGGCGAGTACCTGCGTAAGGGCTCTCAGGTTTATGTTGAAGGCCGCTTACAAACCCGTAAGTGGCAGGACCAGTCCGGTCAAGATCGCTACACCACCGAGATCGTTGCTAATGAAATGCAAATGCTAGGTGGCCGCCAAGGCGGTATGGATCAAGGTTACGCGCCACAAGGCGGTGGTATGCCTCAGCAGCAACCACAGCAAGCTTATCAACAGCAAGGTGGCTATCAGCAGCAAGCGCCACAAGCAGCCGCCCCTCAACAGCAGGCGCCAATGTCAGCACCTCCTGCACAGCAGCAACAGGCTGCCCCAGCACCACAGCCGGCGCCTCAGCCTCAAGGTTTTGATAATAGCTTTGATGATGATATTCCATTTTGATGACCACATAAATAGAAAGTGTTGACTAAAACTTATAAAGGCCTGTTTTTACAGGCCTTTTTTGTTTTTATTGAAAAGTAGAGTTGATAAAAAGGCCTCTAGGTTCTATACATTTATAAAATGTAGATTAAGGGGCGTTAAATGTCGCAAATAAAAAATCTGATTTTTAGTAATGGTGAGCGCTACCCAATCATGTTGGGAGTAGATGGGTTACCTAACTATTGGGTCACGCTATACGTCACAGAAAGGTTGAGGTCATCACATACGCAATCAGCAATAACAAACTCACTTGGTCATTTGGTTCATTTGCAGGCCACTATATCTAGTTAAAGTAAATTTCGTCGAGGTTCCAATAATTGATTATTAGCTAAAGATGGGCAGCGCGCAGGCTTGAAGAATCAGCAATTCTAATTTTGTAAGCCTTTGATGTGGGTGCCGCCGTGTTTAAAGTTCTATTTAAACTCTATACATTTCATTCCTTGGTCAAAAAAATACTTAGCTTTCATGGCGCAAATCATGCACAAAACTATTGCAACGATAGAGGCAGCCCAGAACCCTATGTTCCATATGATGATTTCAATGCCTCGAGTATTGTTTTGCCACCAAATGTCCATAGTACCAGCTACAAAAAAGTTTTGAATTATCTCCAGGCGAGGAAGAACAAACTGATTGATTGCATGTGCGCAAGCGCATGAAACTCCAATGAATGCTAGGTAGGCAATCGTGTTTAGTAGTAGGTTTTTAAAGTTGTCAGTTGAAATTTGCATTTTTGTAAGCTCCGATAGTAATTTTTAATCGGATTTAGCTTATAAGGGCTTGCGATTGCTTTCAATAAAGAAATTCTGTAGATCCTAACAGGTGGCAATGTGAGAGCTAGTATGCATTTGTGGAGTGATACAGTGATAATAATTGAAAAAATCTAATAAAAATCTATTTTTTGCGTGCTGTCTTCGATGTGCAGCGCTGCATGCTAGCACGTTAGTGCCATTTGCAATTAAATTATCGCAACTAGAATAAATACATGGTTTATTAGTTTGATTCTATTTTAGTGTAACAACTATGTGAGGCTTGAATGGTTTTTTAATGTAATTGTGTAAAAGTGAAGCATTTTCTAATGCGCGGATCAATTTGGCTCGTAGTATGGAGGCGTTACAGGTGGTGGGTGAATGAAAGTGTCGAAGATGCGAATTTAGGTGCCTATATATAAGTTAGATTAAAACCCTGTTGACTATGCAGGTATATCCCTGTAATTTTAAAAAAGTAATACAGATATGGAGATCTAGCACATGCGAAAACTGTTTCTAACCCCGCTTTTAATTCTAGCTTTTTTTTCTTTCGAAGCTCATTCAGAGATAATTTTAACCACTGAAATAAACGAAAAGCCAGTAACACCTTTGATTACGAAAAAGGAAGGAAAGTATACGATAGACTTTAAGAATAATATGGTCGTCACAGTTTATACTAACGTTGTTGATGGCAAGCAGATGTATTATTTCAAGGCGACAGGAATGCCAATGATGGATGTGGAAAATAAACCAGGTGGTCCTGGAACCTATATCTTTGACACAAAAGAAATGGATATGTATAAAATAACAGCTCAGGTTAAATAAATTTAATTATAAACTAATACCGAAATGGATTTAGGTTCTGAAAATGGATTTTCAACCAGCCAAGAAATTCTCTGAAGTTAAAAAAATTCAAGTGATCATAAAGCTTGCGTCGAATTGTAATTTGAGGTGCAAGTACTGTTATTGGTTCTTCAAGGGTGATGGGACTTGGAAGAATACGTTTAAAGTTATATCAGAAGCCTCAAGCACTTCAAGGGGCTAATTTTTCATGTTTTAGCACTAAGCTTATGCATATAAATCTCTGCAATTCTGCTGCCATATATATTAAAGTGGGGAGTGGATAACTCGGTCACTAGTGTGGAGGCTGCAGTTTATGTGGCAATTTCATTCGCAGTGTTTTCGTTTTTAGGTAGCGCTTCTAGCGTTATACGGTCGAGATTGGCATCATCCCTTTCAAATAGCATTAATATCGAGTATGGAAGTCGTGTAGTGTCACATTTGCTTTCTCTTCCTGTAAAGTTCTTTAAGGCGCGTAGCGATGGTGTCATAACGTCTAGATTGGACTCGGTTGATGGCATTCGCAACCTTATCACCAATGATTTATTGGCAATATTTGTTGATTCTGCTTTCATTTTCACCTCTCTTATAATGATGTGTTTGTTTAGTTGGAAGCTAACAATAGTGGCGACGATTTCAAGCATGGCTATGTTGCTTCTCTACAGGTCAATGCTGGCTGACTATGCAAATAAGAAGTCTAGTCACTTAATTGCGGAAGCGAAACGATCCGCTTCTATATTGGAAACGCTAGGTTCAATCGAGCAGATTAAATCCACCAATACCAGTGCTGCGCACCTCAACCACTGGGTGGGACTAACAAAAAATGCCGGGTCCATAGAGGTTGACTTGATAGGGACTGTTGAGTTCGCGAAATTCGTTCGAGGATTAATTCTGTCCGCTGAAGTGTTTCTAGTCTTGTATTTCTCAATGAAGATGGTTGGTAGCGGAGTAATGACAAATGGCGATATGGTAGGCTTCATCATGCTGCGACTCTCCTTTTTTGGAAAGCTAGAACAAATACTAGAACAGTTCAAATCTATCAGCACCCTCAAAGTACATTTTCAGCGCTTAGATGATATAATGAACGAGGTTCCTGAACCTGAAAGTCAAGTGAGGCCTGATGGTTTTGACATTGAGTTTAGGGATGTTAGCTTTTCATACGAGAATAACAACATACTAGAGGGTGTAAGCCTTAAAGTTTCTGCCGGCAGTAATATCGCAATCAGTGGGAAGTCAGGTTGTGGTAAAACTACAATTCTAAAGTTGATACAAGGCATTGAATTACCCACATCTGGCGAAGTGCTGATAGGGGGAGTATCTACTAAGGATATTGGATCAAACACGTTGAGGCAGTCGATATCGGTTTGTATGCAAGGCGATCAATGCTTATTTGAAGGTAAATTTTCAGATAACATAAGTATGTTTGATCCAATTACCTCAATAGAACGGCTTCATACTGTAGTTTTTCAATCTTGTTTGGAATCATATGTAGATTCACTGTCGAATCACTTTGAATCGTTTATGGCTGGCGGGGAAACGCTTTCTGGAGGGCAGATGCAAAGAATTGTTTTGGCTCGGGCCCTTTATAGGGGAACTCCTGTCCTCTTGCTAGATGAAGCTACCAGCCATCTTGATAGCGCCACAGAAGCTGAGTTAATGTCTCGCATCAAAAATTCTGCATCGATTATAATATCGGTTGCTCATAGAGAAGAAACATTGAAGTTGTCAGATACACTTCTGACCCTTGAAGGAAAAAAGGTAGTACAGCGTGGATGAAACAATCGAAGATACAAGTGGCAAAAAGGCTACCGTCTATCGGGTTGGCGCAGCCCTCACGGCTTTAATTTCCCTCCTATACATTCTGATTATAAACGAAGATAGTGTCGTTGAATTCGAGAGTTTAGATGTCGAAGAAAAAAGGGTTGTTATTCGCAGTAGTGGAAAGCTAATTCCTGCCACTTATCTCGATATCTATTCTCAGTCATCAGGTGTAATTATTAAGAACATGGTTCAACCAGGGGACGAAGTAATAACCGGTCAGCCTGTGATTCTCATTAAAAATAAAGATCTAGAGAGTAGGCTAGCGAAGGAAAGAGAGTCTTTCAATAAGTTAGAGTTTGAAAATTTTCAGTCGCATGTAGAGTTGGAGCAGGCTCTTTCAAACTTAGAGGTTCAGGCTACTAAATCAAAACTAACTTTTGATCGTATTTCTGAAGAAGTTCGCCTTACGAAACCTCTCTACGAGAAAGGAGTAATTGCTAAGTTCGCCTATAGCAAAACTAAGTCGGAGATGATAATCGCTGAAAATGAAGCTCTTAGATATGAAAACTCTCTCAAGACACAGCGTATCCGAATAGCAAAGCATAGTGAAGCGTCAAGGCGTATTTTAAATGATAGAAAGCTGTCAATTAGTAGGTTGGAAGGTGAACTTAAAAACCTCACAGTCACATCAGAACTGACTGGAACGCTTGAAACACTTAGTGATAACTCAAAAGTCGGTAACTCAGTGAAGACGGGGGATCTAATAGGGCGAGTTTCTAGCTATTCTTCTTGGATTGTAGAAATGGAAGTCCCTGTATCTGAAGCAAGAAAAATTAGCATTGGGAATCAAGCTGGATTCGATATTTTTGGGACTATTTATAAGGGGGCAGTTACGAAAATATCTTCGGAATCAAGGAATCAGATGGTGGAGTTGACGGTGGAACTTGGAAACCTACCAAGTACAGTTAAGTCCAATCAGCTTGTCGAAGGCACAATTGTTACTGACACTGTTGAAATTCGGCACTACATAAAAATCCCTTCTGCAATATCTAGCGTTGAGAAAGTAGAAATTTATAGTCAGTCCGATGTTGTGGTGCTAAAAAGGTCTGGCTATAACCTAGCTGATAATGGGAGGCTTTATATTTCTTCGCCTGGAGATGATTTTACTAAGATATCTGTATTCCATTAGTGTCATCAGGGACAAAAATGCTGGCTAAAAATCTAACCAAATAAATGCCAATCAACGGAAATGAATAAGTAGGTACCTTATGTCTGATTTAATTTCTCTTGTAGACGTTAGTAAATCATTCACTTTCAAGAATACAAAGACTACGGCATTAAAAAATATTAATTTCTCGATAAAGCCTGGAGATTATATTTCTATAGTGGGGCCCTCGGGCTCTGGGAAGTCAACTTTACTAAATGTTCTTTCACTACTCGCTAAGCCTACGTCTGGATGTGTACTCTTCAATGGTAAAGACTCGTCGAAATTTAGCAATAGAGAACTTTCGGAAGTTAGGGCCAGTGACATCGGTTTCGTCTTTCAAGAATTTAATCTCTTGGGAGATTTGACTATCTTTGAGAACGTAATGTTGCCGACTAAATATGGAGGCATGGGGGCCATTGAGGGTAAGGAGAGAGTATTAACCCTTCTTAATCAGCTAGAAATTGATCATCGTATTAATCATTATCCCCATCAACTTTCCGGTGGCCAGCAGCAACGAGTGGCAATTGCTCGAGCCTTGGTAAATCGTCCGGCTATATTATTTGCAGATGAGCCAACTGGGAACTTAGATGACAAATCATCTAAGGAAGTTGTAAAGCTTTTAGATAAGATAAACGATGAAGGGGCCGCTGTTTGTGTTGTAACACACGATACTGATGTGGCCAATATTGCGAACATAAAAGTATCGCTGCATAGCGGGGATATCAGTCATGTTAAGTAGGCAGGCTTTGCATGATAGGGTCTTAGCCTCGACTATAGCCCTTCTTCTAGTCCCGTTTTTGACCGTTAGCACTATAGCATTCGCTGTATTAGCGGGTAGTCAATCGTATACACCCGCCGGTATTGCTGGGAATTTTAACACCGTGGTTAACGCTTCCGGCACAGAGTTTCGTCGAATTAGTCTCCAAGACATTAAGAGATTTTCAGAGCAAAATGAGCTAGCGGTTGCTTCAGCCTCCATTGTAGAAGATAACTCAATAGGAAACATTGGACTAACCTCCGACAATTTTTTTTCCTTTCTTGGCGTATTCGATGAAAATGGATCAACTCCGAGGCTCACTGGGCCGCGATCAATAGTTATTAACGGAAAGCAGAATCGTTTAAGAGAAAAACCGTTAGCCGTTGGTGACTCTGTGCGATTACAGAACAATATGGATTACACGGTTTCATCGATCGTTAGTGCAGAATTTAATGGATTATCTTTTGAGGGGGAGTTTGGTTGGGTTTCTGCAGAAGGTAATCATTCGTTGTTCACCATGTATGAAAGTGTTCCTTCGTACCAGCGAGAAAAGTTCTTTCGTTTGGCCCCAGTTTATATTGGGATAATTGAATCGAGAAATCACCCTGTTGACTTTGTTGGGCATACTCCTTTAAATCTTTATGATATAAGTTCTACCAAGTCCATAAAGTTCAATTTGGAGGGTTTTAGAGCGACCCCCCTTAAAGGCTTGTCTTATGACTTTAAGTCATTGAAAACTCTGTCTAAACTAGCGCTCTGGAGTGCTATGTTTGTATTGCTGCTCTTTGTTTTCCTACTGGTGGCCATTTCAGTTCTAGTGAAAATGCTCACTAACAAAAACGCATCAAAGTTATCTCTACATGAAAAGCTCGGTGCTCCAATTACTACAGTTTTTTTGATGTTGGGAAAGCTCACGATACTGCCTGTACTGATTGCTGTTTTCGTTTCGGGAATATTGTTGTGGGTGTTGCTGAGTTCATCAGCAACACCATTGCAGCCAATTATTCAATTGATGGAATTGGATGGCTTGATCGTAGTTTTTTCTGTAATAGCATTTCTTTATGTTGCAGTTGTTTCGTTGGTTTCATATGTCAGCTTTTCATATTCAAAGGAAGAATCACTTGGTTTGAGGCACACGGAGAGCAAATCCAGTCTTAGGGTTCGAAGCGTACTTTTATATGTTCAGGTTTTCATTGTTTCCGTCTCTATTTGTTTGATCCCTTACTTCAGTGAAGTGGTAGAAAACTACACAAGAGAAGAGTTTGGGTTCGCGTCTGGCGGTTATAGCTATCTGTCTGTTGATAGAAGATCGAATTCAGCACCTGTGAATACGTTTAGCCACTTGAAGAATTCGATAGATAGTCATAGCTCTACAGCCAAGATTTACTCGTTAGTTGGCGCGCTAGGTTTCGGGCAGCCTTGGGAGACACACCTGTCAACCTTAGGAGGGAAAGCGAAACCTAGAGCTAATATTCATTTTCTATCACCTGACTTTTTTAAAACAGCGCAATTTGGGTTGATGTTTGGCAGTACATTCACTTCAAGTGTAGATAGGGGGGTGGTTCTTAACAGCGTTGCTGCTGAACGATTGAGCTCTCAGCCATCTTCCTTAGTAGGAAGAACAGTATATTTAGACACATATGGTGTTAGACTTCCTAAAGCTGTACTTGGAATAATTGATGATGGAAAAACCAACAGTGCAACTGTGTACTACAATATGGAGGATGATGAGAATATTAAGGTTAGCAGCGATGAATTTTTGTTCTATGGGGCAAGTTCAAAAAAACTTGTGCAAGAATTGAATCAAACGCTCTCCCCTCTTGGCTATTATGTATCAGAGTTTGTCGATTTAGATACAAAGTTGATATCTTTTCGAAAGGAATTTACTTTTATAAAAAACGGCTTCTCTGTTTTTCTAGTGTGTGTAGTTACGCTCTTTATTTTTACAATGATTGTTAATATTTCATATACTGTCGCTAGAAGAAGGAGGGAGCTGAAGTTAAAAATGATTCTAGGCGCAAAAATTACCTCTCTCCTTGTAGAGGCCGCCAAATCATATTTATACACTTACATGCTAATCTTTGCACTTTCTACTTTTATCTTTCTGGGTTGTGCGCAGTTCTTTGGAATTCAAATCTTAGGTCATACGCTTTCCTCGCATATTTCGGCTGCTATTTATGCTTTTTGGGTCAATGCGCTATTTTCCGTTTTTACATTAGGGTATATCTATTTCGAGCTATCAAAATTGGTTTTACAAGAAGGCGCGTTAAATGACCCTTAGTGTAGTTCGAGTTCCTCTTTCGATTCCACTTTGACCACCTTTTCGTTTGTGTCTAGAGACTGTGGTGAAAAGCCCCTTTTACTACTAACAGCAACCGTTGCTGTGCAATTTTCGCCAGCAGCCCACACTCTATTTCCTGTGGGTGTAGACCATTGAACGATGCTCTTTTCGAGAAATGACCAGCGGCTGTTCAAAAAAGCATCGTTTTTGTATAAGGTCTCTTTGATTTCCTTGTCGACTTTGTATGACAGGGTAGGAAATAACCTTCCTGGTAGTAGCCTCATCAGATCTCCTTATCAGCTAGTGTGCTTTCGGTGGGGATTACCAGTTCACTAAAATTCAAATTAGGGTATAAAATATTTCGCAAGTTTTCTAATTTCTATCGGATTGTTTAAATCCGATGCGGTTGTATAAAGGTCATTCTGAATATAAATAAGAGAAGCTCTTGGTTAACCATGTAGTGGTGCCAAAACAAGATCTTTTACTGCAGTAATAAACTCAGGTTTAACCCTTTGCTAGTTGTAGCTCTATTGGCAGCGCAGCTTTTGCTGCTGTGTATTGATTATGGGCGCGTGAACTATCTTATACATGGTGGCGTAGTCTATCACTTTGATTTATAACGATAATTTATGTCAAGTCTCTTGATGAAGTCGTTAAGTGAGGCTAGGATGTACTTCAATAGCAGACCTTTATATTGTTGTAAGTGAGCTCTCGTCCAGTCTAGCTGGGCGACACAGTTAATCTATGCCAGATCCTAAAATGTTGATTATAGCCCCTATTTAAGCTTTTTAAGGGGTTTGATCTACATTTTTTGATTGGGATGTAGAGTTAGCTTGTGTTGTTGGTTTTATGTGTTTGTTTTTAAACAAAAAATTCCAATACTCACTCACCCATGTTCATTTTATGTGTGCATTACCATTTTAGTTTGTACTTAATGAACGCTAAAAATGAAGGCTCGCAATGCGGGCCTTTTTTATTTCTGATATTTTCTTATGGAATTTAGTTTTCGCCTGCCATTACGAGTTCGGCTAATTAGTGTTCCTGCACTGAGCTTGCTATGATCCATTACGTTGTGAGTATGTTTGTGTAGGTAGTTATCCCCGTGGCCCAAAAAATTATCCTTAGTTGCGATCAGTCGATATTCGCTCAGCACTTAATTGAAGCGCTTCAGCTTGAGCCTTTCTCTTTGAAATGCCTGCCGCAAGATGTTCTTGCTGCTGAGGACTCAGAGCAAAAGCTGCTAGAGTTCTTGCGCGAGGAGGGGGCTGATTTACTTATCAATACGCTGGCCTATTCTGTTGGGGACGATCCTGAGCGCAGGGCTTTGCTGATAAGCGCCAGTGAAGATATGGCTTCGGCCGCCAAGAGCCTGAACATTCCTATTGTTCAGCTATCGACCCATGAAGTCTTTGGTGGAGAAAATTTAACCGTATATCGTGAAGATGATCACCCGTCTCCTTTAACAGCTTTGGGGCAGGCTCTTTGGGATGCCGAGCGCAAGGTCGAGTTGCAGTGTGAGCAGTACATTGTTTATCGTTTAAGTTGGCTGATATGCCACCATGGCGATAGTGTCTTTACCCGTTTGTTGGATCTAATACTGGATAAAGATAAGGTTGCCGTTAGCGCAGAGCGTCGAGCCTCGCCGACATTTATTGATGATGCCTGCCGTGTTTTGGTAGCTATGATCAAACAAATATTCTCTGGTGCGCAAAACTGGGGAATTTATCACTATGCCAGTTCAGATCCTTGCGATGAAAAGGAGTTTGCTGAGTACCTAAGTGACATCGTAAGCTCTTTAGGGCATCAAACTGGGCAGCTCGCCGATGATTCAAGTGATGTGCAGTATCCTAGCGCCGTATTGGGCTGCATAAGTACTCGTGATGATTTTGGTGTTCAGCAGCGATCTTGGCGTTTACGCCTTGAATCAAGAGTAAAAGCTTATATCGACAGTCGCGAAATCAGTTGATGTGGGCCGCTAATGTCGCTTGATATATCACGTCTAGCGATTTGGCGAATTGTGCACTTGCCTTAAATACCCAGCCCTTATTATGCTTGGGGCACTCTAAGAATAAGCAACAATAATTCAAGGTGCACTATGCTCACATTTTCAAACACTTTGCAGCGTGTGGTTCAGCAGCGCGCGGAAAAAATTGCCACCATCGACGGTGATCGTCGCCATAGCTGGAAAGAATTTCACCAGCGTGTCAGCCAGTTTGCAGGCGCTCTTCAAAAATTAGGTGTAAAGCAAGGTTCGCGCGTAGCCATCTTATCGCTCAATAGTGATCGCTATTTAGAAGCGATGTTTGCCATTCCTTGGGCTGGTGCAGCCTACGTCCCAATTAATACCCGCTTAGCAGCGCCAGAAGTTGAATACTGGATGCAAAACAGTGAGAGTGAAGTGCTGTTGGTCGATCGCAACTTCTTACCAATGCTTGATCACTTGCAAGCAACTTTGCCGAAGCTGAAACACATTATCTTTATGGATAATGGCGAGCCTGCAGAAGGCTTACCGCATTATGAAGATTTGCTGGCGGATGCCGAAGCGATCGATGCGGCTTCTGTGCAGCCGAATGATCTTGTTGCTTTGTATTATACCGGTGGTACTACCGGTCGTTCGAAAGGGGTTATGCTTAGTCACCACAATATGCTGTTTAACGCTATGCAGGGTATGGTGGTGCAATCTTATAGTGGCGATGAAATTTATCTTCACGCGGCACCAATGTTCCATGCTGCCGATGCCTACAATGCCATTTGTTTTTGTTTATTAGGTGGCACCCACGTCTTTACGCCTGGTTTTGATCCTAAACGGGTTTTGGAGTTGATTGGGGAAGAAAAAGTTACTCGAATTCTGCTGGTGCCCACGATGGTGGGCATGGTGATGAGTTACCCTGCCCTGGATGATTATGACATATCTTCCTTGAAATCTATTTTTTATGGCGCTTCGCCCATGCCTGAGGCCGTGTTAAAAGCAGCGATGGAAAAATACCCTGCGATGGAGTTTATGCAGGCCTATGGGCAGACCGAAGCGGCCCCAGTGCTGACCATTTTAATGCCGGAAGATCATGTGCCAGAAGGCGAACGTTCACGTTTGTTAAAGTCTGCCGGTAAAGCTGCGCCAGGTGTTACTTTGGCAATTCTCGATGATAATGACATAGAGTTACCGCGCGGAGAAATCGGGCAGGTTTGCGCAAAGGGTGACAATGTTATGTTGGGCTATCTTGGCATGGAAGAGACCACAGCAGAGACTTTAAAAAACGGTTGGCTGCACACCGGTGATGGCGCTTACATGGATGACGAAGGATATATTTTTATCGTCGATCGTGTGAAAGACATGATCATCAGTGGTGGCGAGAATGTATATTCGGTTGAGGTGGAAAATGCCTTGTACCGTCATCCAGCTGTCGAGTCTTGCGCTGTGATCGGAATTCCAAGTGAGCAATGGGGCGAGCAGGTGCATGCGGTTATTCAAACCAAAGCGGGCGCAGAAAGTTCCGAGCAAGAAATCATTGCACACTGTAAAGAGCTGATTGCGGGTTTTAAATGTCCACGCAGTGTCACCCTGCAGGCTGAGCCTTTGCCATTGAGTGGTGCGGGTAAGATCTTAAAGACGGAATTGAGAAAGCCGTTTTGGGGTGATAAGGCTAAGGCGGTGAATTAATTATCGAGTCATAATAATGGGGTCAGATCCCTAAACCAAAAAACGCAGCCACTGGCTGCGTTTTTTGGTTTAGGGATCTGACCCCGTATGGCCCGTTGGGGCTGCCCCGTCTACGTTAGCAATTAGCCTTCGTACTTTTCCATCACCAAGCAGGCATTGGTGCCGCCAAAGCCAAAGCTGTTTGAGAGTGCGCGTTTAATTTCAACACCTTCTTTTGCTTCGGTTACGACTGGCATGCCGTCGGCGGCTTCATCAAGATCTTCGACATTGGCCGAGGCCGCGATGAAATTATTATTCATCATAATCAATGAGTAGATGGCTTCTTGAACACCAGCAGCGCCTAAGGAGTGACCAGATAGCGATTTGGTTGAAGCTAGCGGTGGAATGTTATCGCCGAATACTTCACGGATAGCTTTAAGTTCGGCAACATCGCCAACTGGCGTGCTGGTGCCGTGGGTATTGATGTAATCAATATCGCCATCCACTGTAGACATAGCTAACTGCATGCATCGCACCGCGCCTTCACCTGAAGGTGCAACCATATCGTGGCCATCAGAAGTCGCGCCATAGCCAACAACTTCAGCATAAATTTTTGCGCCGCGAGCCTTAGCGTGCTCAAGCTCTTCCAATACTAAACAGCCGCCGCCACCAGCGATAACAAATCCGTCGCGGTTAGCATCGTAGGTACGAGATGCTTTTTCTGGGGTGTCATTGTACTTGGTTGATAGTGCGCCCATGGCGTCAAATAGAGCCGTTAAGGTCCAGTGCTCTTCTTCACCACCGCCAGCAAAAACAACGTCTTGCTTACCAAGCTGAATTTGCTCCATGGCTACACCAATACAGTGTGCGCTAGTGGAGCATGCAGAAGAAATGGAGTAGTTCACGCCTTTAATCTTGAAAGGTGTGGCCAAACAAGCCGATGTTGTGCTGCCCATGGTTTGGGTGACGCGGTAAGGACCTACACGCTTGAGGCCTCGCTCACGCAAGGTGTCAGCAGCTTGCACTAGGTTTTCAGATGATGCGCCACCAGAGCCCATGATCAAACCGGTGCGAATATTAGAAACTTGTTCTTCGCTCAAGCCCGCATCGTCAATGGCTTGCTGCATGGAAATATAAGAGTAACCGGCAGCGTTGCCCATAAAGCGCAATGTTTTACGATCGATGTGCTCTTTAAGGTCAATATCTACCTGGCCGGCAATGTGGCTGCGAAAGCCCATTTCTTCGTATTCCGGCTGGCGACTGATGCCAGAGCGACCAGCGCGTAGGGATTCGGTTACCGCTGAAATATTGTTTCCTAGGCAGGACACAATACCCATACCGGTGACAACCACACGTTTCATTGTATTTTCCTCATCGGGCCATTAGCCATGTTGGCCGCTTATTATTGCACAAATAAAACGGGGGTGCCTTACTTGGCACCCCCGTGTATTTTCGACTTTACTCTGTTTAGAAAGAGTCGGTATTTTGGAATAGGCCGACTTTTAGGTCTTTGGCAAAGTAAATCTCTTTGCCATCTACAGAAACTTTACCGTCCGCAAGGCCCATGATCAGTTTACGCTCGATAACGCGCTTAAGGTCAATCTCATAGGTAACCTTTTTGGCGGTTGGCAGGATCTGACCGGTGAACTTCACTTCGCCAGAGCCCAAGGCGCGGCCTTTACCGCTATTGCCTTTCCACGCTAGGAAAAAGCCAACCAATTGCCACATGGCATCTAGGCCTAGGCAGCCAGGCATTACAGGGTCGCCAGGGAAGTGGCAATCGAAAAACCAGAGGTCAGGAGTAATATCGAGTTCTGCGACAATTTTACCTTTACCGTATTCGCCACCATCTAGGTTGATCTCAGTAATGCGATCCAGCATTAGCATGTTAGGTACAGGTAGCTGAGCATTGCCTGGGCCAAATAGGTTTCCGTGGCCGCACTCAAGCAGTTCATCGCGGTTGTAAGCGTTTTTAGGCTGGAATTCCATAATTTACTCTGGTTGATTAATCTTTGTGCAGCTTGTCTGCTGCAAGCCCAATGGCCTGTCTGTTGCAGCCTGATTGGGAGCGCACATTCTACCTTCTAGCCAAGCTATGTCTAGGGCTCAGGGGGACAGGCTATGTCACACTTAAGACGTATGGCTGTGGTATATTGGCCGCTTCGGTACGAGACACTTACTAATACAGACAAAATAAAGGAGTTTTAGGGTGAGCACATTAACGTGTTTTAAGGCCTATGATATTCGTGGTCGGGTTCCAGATCAGTTGAATGAGGCTATCGCCTACCGCATAGGATGTGCATTTGTGGAGTTTCTAGGGGCAAAATCTGTGGTGGTTGGCCACGATGTGCGTTTAACCAGCACATCCCTTAGCGATGCTCTTATTGACGGCATCACTGATATGGGGGCAGAGGTTATTCATATAGGGCAGTGTGGCACTGAAGAGGTGTATTTTGCGGCTTTTGATCAGCCTGTCGATGGTGGCATCTGTGTAACCGCGAGCCACAACCCTATGGACTACAACGGTATGAAGTTTGTGCGTGAAGGCGCAAAGCCTATCAGCGGCGATACTGGTTTGAAGCAGATTCAAGCATTGGCTGAGGCGGATAACTTCACTAAAGCTGCGCAAAAAGGTGCGGTGAAAAAACTAGATTCACGCCCAGCTTATATTGAGCATCTGCTCTCCTATGTTGATGTTGCTGCGCTGAAACCGTTGAAGATTGTGGTCAATGCCGGTAATGGTGGCGCTGGTGAGGTGATTGATGCTTTGGAGTCACACTTGCCGTTCGAATTTATCAAGGTGCATCACAATCCAGATGGCAACTTCCCAAATGGAATTCCCAACCCTCTTTTAGTGGAAAATCGTGCGCCTACCGCCGAAGCTGTTATCGCCCATAATGCTGATTTGGGTATTGCTTGGGATGGTGATTTCGACCGCTGCTTTTTCTTCGATGCGAAGGGGCATTTTATTGAAGGCTATTACGTAGTGGGTTTATTGGCCGATGCATTTTTGGCAAAAAATGCCGGCGCCAAAGTTGTCCATGATCCTCGTTTGATCTGGAACACTCAGGCGATTTGTGAGGCTGCTGCCGGTCTGGCCGTTCAAAGTAAAACCGGTCACGCTTTTATTAAAGAGCGCATGCGCAAAGAAGATGCGGTTTATGGTGGCGAGATGAGCGCCCATCATTATTTTAAAGATTTTGCTTACTGTGATAGCGGCATGATCCCTTGGCTATTGGTCAGCGAATTAATGAGTCGTAAGCAACAATCTTTGGAATCCATGGTAGTGGAGCGCATGCAGGCGTTTCCTTGTAGTGGAGAAATTAACAGCAAGGTAAAAGACACGGATGCCTTATTGAGTGCTATCGCAGAACGTTATTCAGCTGATGCTATCCAGTTGGATGAAACCGATGGATTATCTTTTGATATGGGCCAATGGCGATTTAATTTACGTCGTTCAAATACAGAGCCTGTCGTGCGTCTCAATGTAGAAACCAAAGCCGATATTGCTTTAATGGAAAGTAAGTGCGATGAATTGTTAGAGCTGATTCAACAGTTTTAATAATCTTTGAGCAATAAAAAAAACCGGCTTTCAGCCGGTTTTTTTATGCCTTTTTTTACGCATGGAATTATCGTGCGTGTTTAGGCCATGATGCTTCTGCGGCGCCATGCGATTAGCATAAGACCGCTTAGCATTAGTGCAATGCCCCAAGGTCCAAGCGTTGGTACATTTTTTGGTGGGCTCCAAATGCGATTGTTGACATCAATGGTGCCGCAAATGTTGCTGTTGTTGCTTGCGTCGGGATCGGTTCCCGCCGTTGTCGCAGCAGCACAGTTTTGCATTTGAGCGCTACTAAATGCCATGACTTTAACCGGTACAGTAACAGTAGCGGTTTGGCTGTTCGCTAAGGTGCCTAGCTCACAGCGCAGGTCTTGGCCGGTAATGGTACAGTCGCCGCTGGCGCCGCCGTTGATAGACCAGCGTGCGTTGCCATCAAGTTCCATATCGGCTGGCAGTGTATCGCTAACAACTGTGTCGTCGCTGTCTAGCGGGCCATCATTGCGCAGATTGATAATCCAGCGGAACGGCTGTTCAAGATCGGCTTCGCTGATATCGGCTTGCTTTTCCACAACAACAAGATCGGTATGGGCGCGTAAACTGGTCGGCTCATCTTCCGAGTTGTTACTGACTGCGGTTTCCGCTTCATTGGCGTTGATGCGGGCTTCATGTCGATGGGTGTCACCACCGCTATCGGGTTTGCTCAGATAGCGGAAAGTTAAGTAGCGGTGCCCACCAACGGCTGCATCAACATCCATTTCGTCAGTTTTTCCGGCAACGGTGTTGGCCAAGCAGCGTAAGGTTAATGTCGCAGGCCCAATAATTGGATTACTACCAGATTGCACGGTGCAAGTATCAGCGGTGCTGCCGCAGCTGTCTCCAGCATTGGCCTCATCGCACATAAACTGTACGCTTTTGCCATCTTTTGGAGTGATGTCATATTCATAGTAAACACCGGTAGCGTAAGAAGGCCCACGGTTTTTATAGTTCACATCGTACACAACATCATTGTTGGTATTGTCGCCGTTATTGCTGGCGTCCCAGAAAAAACCATCCTTGTTATCGACAACGTCGATTAATAAATCAACTTGATCTTTAGTGATGGTGAGATCGACTGGGCCAAAGCTGTTATTACTTTGATTACTGGCGTCTTCAAAGGTGTCGGTGCTTACGCTGGCGCTGTTTTGAAAAATGCGACTGCCACTTTGTCCTGCTAAAAAGTTTGGACGAATCGTCAGGGTGATGGCGCGTGTTGCCCCGGCACCCATACTGCCTAAGTTACAAAGCAATGACGGGTTGTCGGCTGCGGTGTAACTATTGCCTGCCGTTAAGCCGGTACAGCTTGCCCCTGTACTTGCAATAAAAGTAAAGCCTGGGTCGCCAGCAGGAAGAACAAAAGTATCGGTGAGTTCAACATTATTGGCGGTAGAGGCGCCGCGATTGCGAACAGATATTGTGTAAACTGCGTTTGCGCCAGCGGGGGTAGATGTTGGACTAACAACTTTATTGCTGAGCTCAATGTCGACGGCTGCCGCTACATTTAAACTGCTACTACCACTGTTGTCGCTGCGATCGCTATCGCCAAAATTAGCTGAGAAAGCATCGGCTGTGTTAGTAAAGTTGCCATCGCGGATTGGGCGATCCATTTTAATCACAATGGTATCTACCGCACCCTGGCTAAGACTGCCAGAGTTTTGCGTACAGCGAACTAAGCTTCCGGTAGTGCAGTTGTAGTTAGCGGGTGCACTGTGAATGCTAACGCCACTGGTATAGCCACCGATTGAATAAAAGGCCGGAACATAATCTGTCATCACAATGCCGGTCGCCGCTGTGGTTGAGCTATTGCGAATTTCGATACGGTAATAAACACTTTCTTCATTCTGATCCAGCGTGTTATCGCCACCGCTTGGACTGCCAGTCGATGTGGACTTAACAACATTTAGATTAACCGACGAATTAGTGGCCGTTACACTTGCCGAAGAGCTGTTATTGCTGCTGTTAAAATCACCCGGTACTCCCGAGTAATTTACTGTCGCGGTATTGCTGAGTGTTCCAGCTGCGTCGGCGCGAGTTCGAATGATTAAGGTAGTGCTATTGTTCTGTGCGCTTAGGCTGTTGTTGTAAGTACACACAACAGGGCTGCCCGCCGCACAAGACCAATTAGTACCGGTGAAGCCGACGTAGCTTTCATTGGCGGCCAGCTGATCGCTAACGGTTATGGTGCCGCTGTTGGCTGTTCGCGGGCCATCATTACGTACGGAAATAAAACTGTACATCAGCTCGCCAACAGCAACAGGGTTATTGCTTGCCCCATTGCTTGCCACACTTTTGGTTTTCGTAAGGGATAAATCTAAGCCATCCGGGGTAACGCTGATATTGGTTTGATGGCTGTTATTGGCGAGTCGCTCTGTCGCTTCGGCACTTGTTGTACTGATGCTAGTGCGGTGCTCGTAGCTGCTTAAGGTGCTAGGTGAGGCTGCGATCACGGGCACGGTAATATTGTCAGTCGCGCCGACAATATAAGTACTGCGCGTACAGCTCGCTGTTGTCGGGCTGTTGATGGCGCAGCTCCAGCCTGAACCCGTTGGGGTGCTGGCAATGCTAAAACCACTATCTACTTCGTAAGTGACTTCAACGTTGTTCGCATCTAATGGCCCTAAATTGCGCGGGCGCAAAGTAAAGTTGAGAGCTTCACCGCCCACGGCGCTAGCTTGTGGGCGCACGATGGTAACAGCAACGTCGGTGCCTGCTGTCACTGTGGTATCAGCGTTGCTGTTATTGTTGCTTAGCTCTGGGTCGCCTGTGTCGGATTCAACGCGACCAAGGCTGATTAGGTTGCCCAGTTGGGAGCCAGTAACTTGGGTCCTGAATCCTAAGTTGCTACTGGCGCCATTACTTAAGCTGCCGCTGTAGTTACAGCTGAGCTGTTGCCCACTCAAGCCGCAGTTCCAGCCGCTGCCGGATACTGAGCCCGCAACAAATGTGACATCGACAGATAGATCGAATATGGCGCGAATACCATTTGATGTATTTGGGCCTAAGTTTTCGATGGTGGCTGAGTACTGGATGTCCCCACCGGCGATAACGCTGCCAGGGTTGGCATTCAAACTTAAGGCCAAGTCGGCACCGTCATTAATCGTGGTGTTCTGATTTACGCTATTGTTGCTGTTGTTGCTGTCACTGCTGCTGGTGGCAATATTGGCGCTGATGGCAATGGTGCTGCCAGTGCTAGCGCTAGTGCGAATTACGATATTGACATCTTGCTGGCTGTTTGCCGCCAATGTGCCAAGCGCGCAGTTAACTTCGCCGGGTGTGGCTCCATTATGTAGGCAGCTGGGGTTGTTGGCGTTTACAAACTCGGTGGTGGCCGGCAGCGGGAAATTTAACACGACATCATCGGCTGCATCACCGGCGGCATTCTGCGCGGTAATGGAGTAGGTGATGTTGCCTCCTCGGCTAGCTGGGTCTGGGGTGTCGATGATTTGCGGAATTAACACGTCCGCAGCAAAAAGCTGTGCGGATATCAGTGATGCGGGTAAAGCAATTAGTGCAGGTGACCAGCGCTTCTTCTGGGCGCGACGGACACTCTTTTCAAACTGTGGCATGCAACCTCCTTACTACTTAAATACATACCGTTGAAAAACTGAACTTAATAGCTAATCAGGATCCTCTCCAATTAAGTAAAAAGTACCAATAAAGATTTAGGCGCCGGAAGTGTAGGCTAAAAAACTGAAGGCACAATGAATATTTTTAAATTGGTAGAAAATGTAGGTGTAAATCAAAAAAATGAACAATATCAATATCTTGTGGTTATTTTAGATATTACTTATGAGAATTTAAGTGACAAAGTTGGGGTGCTAAAAAGCCTGTTGGGGCTAGAGTTGCGGCTGGGTTTACATGAGGTGGAGAGGGGAAGCTAGGCACCGCGAAAGGTGCCTGGGTAGGCCGATGATTAGTGGTCGCGACCTACCGCGAAATCTGCCAGTTGTTCCATGGCGGTTTTAAATTTTGACGGTGGAAGATCTGCTAACGTCGCTTTGGCTTGCTCGGCGTGGTCGATGGCAGCTTGCTTGGTATCTTCTAAGGCGCCTGTTTTACGAACAATTTCGACAATGTTATTGAGTTGCTCTACGGCGCCTTCGCGGATGGCATTGGCGATTAGCTCGCGATCCATTGCATCTCCCTTAGCCATTGCGCGAATTAACGGCAAGGTTGGCTTGCCCTCGGCTAGGTCATCGCCGACATTTTTGCCAAGTGCTTCGGCGTCACCTTCATAGTCGAGGGCGTCATCAATAAGCTGGAATGCGAGCCCTAGGTGGTAACCGTAAGCTTTTAAACTCTCTCTTGTGGTTTCAGGCGCCTGGAACAGTACCGCGGCTGTTTCACAAGCGGCTTCAAACAAGGCGCCGGTTTTCTTGTGAATCACCGTATAGTAATTAGCTTCATCAACCTCTGGGTCTTTGGCATTTACCAGTTGTTGCACCTCGCCTTCAGAGATGGTGTTGGTGGTATCAGACATGATTGCCATGATATCCATGCTGCCGATTGCCACTAACATTTGGAAAGCGCGGGAATAAAGGAAGTCACCAACCAGAACACTAGGGGCGTTGCCCCACTGAGCATTGGCAGTTGGGCGGCCTCTGCGCAGTTCGCTAACATCAACAACATCATCGTGCAGCAGTGTTGCGGTGTGAATAAACTCGATGATGGCTGCCAGATCGATGTGCTGCCTGTGTTGGTAGCCTAAAGCGTTTGCGCACAGCAAAACCAGCAGTGGGCGCAAGCGCTTACCACCGGCATCGACTATATAATGCCCAATATTCTCTACCAGCCCGACATCGGAATGCAGTTGATCAATGATTAGCTGGTTGACGGCGGCAAAGTCGTCTTCGACCGCTTGGTGGAAGGGCAGCATAGTGTGGGCCTTAACAGGGTTGATACATCAAAGGCGCGATCCTAGCAGTCAGCTTGGGCAAGCTCAATAGTTGTGGGGGTTTTCGCTGTATTTCAGCTGTGGGTATTTTGAGCAATTTGTCTGCTCAAAGGCTTGTTGTAAGGGCTCTGATGAAGTAGAATGCCCGCCCTTTATACGACGCAAGCCCTGTGAAGCATGGGAGTCAACCGGTGCTTTTAAAAGCAAAAGTTGTTAAATATTAATAGCTTAGCTGCTTCGTGTCGTCCAAAAGCAATCGGGCCAAAAGCCTGAGCGCAACAACTGGAGCATACAATGTACGCTGTAATTAAGAGCGGTGGTAAGCAGCACCGTGTAGTGGAAGGCGAAACCCTGAAGCTGGAAAAAATTGAAGTAGCCACTGGCGAAACTATCGACTTCGACGAAGTATTGATGGTTGCCAATGGTGACGACATCAAGATTGGTGAGCCAACTGTTGCTGGCGCCAAGGTAACTGCTGAAGTAGTTAGCCACGGCCGCGGCGAAAAGGTAACGATCATCAAGTTCCGTCGTCGTAAGCATCACATGAAGCGCCAAGGTCACCGTCAGTGGTACACCGAGGTTAAAATTACCGGTATTAAAGGCTAATCGCTTTTAATAGTATTCGATCAATTCGCTTTGCTTTAGGCCCCGTGAGCACTGGGCATATAAATCTAAAGTGAGGCCCAACAGAGGAAGATTATCATGGCTCACAAAAAAGCTGGTGGTAGTACTCGTAACGGTCGCGATTCGGAAAGTAAACGCCTTGGTGTTAAGCGTTTCGGTGGCCAACAAGTTTTAGCTGGTAACATTTTGGTTCGTCAGCGTGGCACTAAGTTCCACGCTGGTGAGAACGTAGGTATGGGTAAAGACCACACCTTGTTCGCCAAAGCGACTGGCGAAGTTAAGTTTGAAGTTAAAGGTCCTAAGAACCGCAAGTACATCAGCATCGTTGCTGCCTAATTGCGAGACCTGTCGCTAAGCGACACTTCAGCTTTGCATAAAAGCTTAAAGAGAGCCCCGTTCAGTTTCTGGATGGGGCTTCTTTTTACCTACTGGCACATTCAAAACTCCTGTTTTGAATGTGCCGTCGCCAAAGCTAGACTGGCGCCGTTTGTGAAACGGCTTGTCTAGCTTTGGCTCGCACAAGTGTGAACGCTTAGGCGTTCTCACTTGTGCCACACTCCTGTGTGGGTGTTTTTAATTGCTGGCGCACTCAAAACTCCTGTTTTGAGTGCGCCGTCGCCAGCTCTAGACTGGCGCCGTTTGTGAAACGGCTTGTCTAGAGCTGGCTCGCACTAATGTGAACGCTTAGGCGTTCTCACTAGTGCCACACTCCTGTGTGGGTGTTTTTAATTACTGCCATGTTCAATCCTTCTGAATTGAACATGGCGTCGCCACGCTAGGGCTGGCGTAGCTTGTGAAGCTGCTTGCCCTAACGTGGCTCGCACTAGTGTGAACGCTTAGGCGTTCTCACTTGTGGCCACACTCCTGTGTGGCGGGGAGGCTTCGATTTAGTTTGGGTAGTGGTATTGCCTTTATCTTTTAAGTCGGCTGGCTTCTTGGCTGTCTTGGAAGAGAGCTTTCTTTTTCTAATTGTCTTTCTCGGGTTACACTGTTTTTAAGTCAATCAAAAGCCTTCGGGCGTGGAGTGATTGTGAAGTTTGTAGATGAAGCGCCGATTTTTGTCGCCGCTGGTAATGGCGGCAATGGCTGCCTGAGTTTCTGGCGTGAAAAGTTTGTTGCCAAAGGTGGCCCTGATGGGGGTGACGGTGGCGATGGCGGTAGCGTGTACCTGGAAGCTGATGACAACCTCAACACTCTGGTTGATTACCGTTACCAACCTAAATATCGTGCCGAGCATGGTGCCTCTGGTCGTGGCGGTAACTGTACGGGTGCTAAAGGCGCCGATATGGTTTTGAAGGTGCCAGTAGGTACTACTGCGATCGATATGGATACCGAAGAGGTGCTTGGTGATCTGCGTAAAGCAGGCGATCGTTTATTGGTCGCTAAAGGCGGCTGGCATGGTTTAGGGAATACCCGTTTTAAGTCCAGTGTAAACCGCGCGCCGCGCCAAACTTCTCCGGGTAAGCCCGGTGAGCAGCGCAATTTAAAGCTTGAGCTGAAAGTGTTGGCCGATGTTGGTTTATTGGGTTTGCCAAACGCTGGTAAATCGACCTTGATTCGCGCCGTATCTTCAGCAAAACCCAAAGTAGCTAACTACCCTTTTACTACCCTGGTGCCAAACTTGGGTGTTGTGAAAGTACATGATCACCGCAGCTTTGTAGTGGCGGATATTCCAGGTTTAATCGAGGGCGCCAGTGAAGGTGCCGGTCTAGGTATTCGCTTCCTAAAGCACTTAACACGCTGTCGTGTATTGCTGCACCTAGTAGATATGTGCCCATACGATGGCACGACGCCGGCTGAAAATGCCCTGGCGATTGTGAACGAGTTAGAGCAATTTAGTCCGACTTTGGCGCAGCGTGAGCGCTGGCTGGTTTTAAACAAGCTGGATATGTTGCCAGAAGATGAAGCTGAAGCTGCTTGCCAAGAGGTAATTGATAAACTGAATTGGCAGGGCCCTGTTTTTAAAGTGGCCGCAATTAATAAAACCGGCACCAATGAAATGTGTAACGAGATTTTAGAATATCTCGAAGAAACTTGGGAAGCCGAAAAAGCCAACTCTGAGTTGGTTGAGCAAGAGTTGGAAACTCAGCAGCAAATGCAAGACGAGGCCCGCGAGAGAATCGAAAGCTTGCGTGATCAGCATCGTGCTGAGCGCAAAGCCGCAAAAGAACAATCAAGTAGTGACGACGATTGGGATGATGATGACTACGACGTTGAAGTGGAGTATGTGCCCTAAGGTCGGCCAATAGTTATCTAATTCTGCGACGCACACCATAGCAAACAAAAGCATAGCAAAAACAATGAGTCGCAAAAGTTTACAAACAAGCCGCCGCTGGGTGGTGAAAATTGGCAGTGCCTTGCTGACCAATGATGGCCAAGGTTTGGATGAGGCCGCTATTGATGCCTGGGTCTCCGAATTGGCGCATTTGCGCCAAGCGGGCTTGGAAATTATCTTGGTTTCCTCTGGTGCCGTAGCTGCCGGAATGACCCAGCTGGGCTGGAGCAAACGACCGAAAAGCTTGCATGAATTGCAGGCGGCCGCTGCTGTTGGTCAGGCTGGTTTAGTGCAGACTTACCAGCAAAAATTCCAACGCTTTGGGTTGCAAACAGCTCAAGTGTTATTAGATCATGACGACTTTTCCAGTCGTCAGCGATACCTTAATGCCCGCTCTACCTTAAACACCTTGCTTGATCTTGGTGTTATCCCGATTGTTAATGAAAACGATACGGTGGTTACCGATGAAATTCGCTTCGGGGACAATGATACTCTGGCGGCTTTGGTGGCCAATCTGCTAGATGCTGAGCAGCTCGTTATTCTGACGGATCAGCAGGGTATGTTTGATGCTGATCCACGCAGCAATCCCGATGCAAAACTTATTAGTGAGGCCAGCGCTCGCGATAGCAGCTTAGAGGAAAAAGCCGGCGGTGGCGGTAAATTGGGACGCGGTGGTATGCGAACCAAAGTAAGGGCGGCAAGAGTGGCTGCTCGTTCTGGTGCCCATACAGTAATCGTCGGTGGTCGTATCGAGAATGTACTGAGTCGCCTACGCAAAGCTGAAGACTTGGGTACTTTATTGTTGGCCGATCGCCAGCCTGAAGCAGCTCGAAAGCAGTGGCTGGCGGGTCATCTACAGGCCAAGGGTAAGCTTATCCTTGATGCTGGTGCTACCAGGGTGCTGAGCGGTCAGGGCAAGAGTTTACTGCCTGTTGGGGTTACCCAAGTTGTTGGTGATTTTACTCGTGGCGAGTTGGTTTTATGTTGCAATGAGCAGGGTCTAGAAATTGCTCGAGGCCTAGTAAATTACAACAGTGATGAAGCGCGCCGTATTATCGGATTATCCAGTGAAAAAATTAGCACCGCTTTAGGCTATGGCGGCGATGATGAATTGATACATCGAGATAACCTTGTGCTGAGTGAATAATAAACGGTTTTAGCAAGCGCTTGCTGGAGAAAGAAAGTGGGAATATTTAAAGATCATATTGAGGCAATGGCTGCATACGCTCCGCCACTAGAAGGGCGCAATCCAGATGATTTTACGCTACTGGATTTTAATGAGCGCACTATTCCAGTGAGTGATGCCATTAAGCAGGCCTTGGTGGATTATGTTCAAGGTAATCGCCTGCAGCAGTACCCACACTATGGCGATATATGTGAGCGCCTAGCGGATTATTGTGCGGTTGAGGCTGGTCAGGTCATGGTGACTAATGGCTCTGATCAGGGAATCGATTTGATCATTCGGGCTTGTTGTCGCGGGGGTGACGAGATCATAATTCCTGCACCGAGCTTTGCGATGTATGAGCAGGTGGCAAAGGTAGAGAATTTAAACATCATTAAGCCACTTTATCAGCGCGACAGTGGATATCCTTTGGCGCAAGTGAAGGCCGCAATAACGTCGAAGACTAAGTTGATCGTTATATCTAACCCTAACAATCCATGCGGTACGATTGTTGAGCCGGCGGCGATTATTGAACTGGCAAAATCGGCAAAAGACGTCGCGATATTAGTGGACGAGTGTTATTTCGAATATAGCCAGTGCACTGTGGCGGCGGCGATCAAGGAATGCCCTAATTTGCTGATTACGCGCACCTTCTCAAAAACATGGGGAATCCCTTCTTTACGCTTTGGCTATGTATTGGCCGCTGAGCAGAACATTCAAGCCTTGTTAAATGTCCGTGGACCTTACGATATCAATCAGTTGGCGATTGTTGCTGCGACAGCGGCATTGGAAAACCCAGAGTATACCGAGCGCTATGTGGCCGAGGTGATGCAGCAGGCTAAGCCTCGGCTGGAAGAGTTCTGTGATGCAAGAGGCTTGTTGTACTGGCCATCTGCGGCTAATTATTTATGGATCTTCCCTGATGATCCTGAGGCTCTTAATAAAAAGCTGCAAGAGGCCGCTATATTAGTTCGTCCTAAAGCAGATGCGGAAGGTCGTACCGGCTTGCGTATAACCATTGGTACGCTTGAACAAACTGAATTTTTGATCAAGGTTTTGGATCAGAACCTGTAGTTGTATTCGAGTTGGGGTCAGACCCTTATGGGGTCTGACCCCGGTGCTTCCGGGTCTACCGCAACTGATAAGCAACCCTTCTTTCTACCTAAAGCCAAGCCGACTGAGCCCGTCTATACTTCAATAAATGCTTGGCTTCTGGCCTAGGCTGTTCGGCCACTCTTCAGCATTGCCGCCGTTGTTTAACGAGAATTTCACTCGTTTTAACTTACGTTGCAACCTTTTATTTCTGAGTCTCGTCTAATGCTACAACTAAGGCTCCTATAGTGGAGTTTTAACCCGCATTTAGCCTATCAAGAAAATGATAAGGAAGGCCAAAATAATGAAACGCCTGTTTAAGTTCCTAGCCCCCGTTGCTGTTATTGCCGCTGGTGTCGCCGTTTGGGTTGTACTCGATGCAACTAAGCCAGAGCCAGAGAAAAAGGATGAGGTGAGTCAAGCGCCTTCGCTATTCGCGGAGCCGGTTTCTCGCGAAGAGATTACCTTGAAAATTCGCACCCAAGCTGAAGTTAAAGCTAACACCGAGGTGAATGTTATTAGCCAGGTGAGCGGTATGGTGGAGTGGGTGTCTCCTGAGTATATCGAAGGTGGTCAGTTTAAAGCGGGCGAAGCCATTTTAAGAATTGATGACGCTGATTATAAATTGGCCTTAAAGCGTGCCGAGGCGCGTGTCGCCGAAGCAAAAACTCGAGTAGAGCAAGTGGAGGCGGATGCCGAAGTTGCGCGTCGTCAGTTGCGCGGTGTGAAAAATCCATCAGCACTGGCTCTTAAGAAACCACAGCTGGCTGAAGCCAAGGCGAACCTGAAGGCGGCCGATGCGGATCTTGCTCAAGCGCAGCTTAATTTGAAGCGCACCAAAATTTCTCTCCCCTTTGATGGTCGTCTAAAGTCAATCGCCGCAAACATTGGCCAATATATTTCTCAAGGCAGCAACGTTGGGCGCGCCTTTGCAACGGACAAGGTTAAGCTTCGTTTGCCCCTAACCGATCGTCAACTGGCTTCTTTGAATTTGCCGATTGGTTTTGTTGCTACAGAAGAGCGTACTCCACTTGTTAAACTCAAAACTCGTTTTGCAGGTAAAGAGCTAGAGTGGGATGCGCAGCTAACTCGTGTTGATGCGGCCTTTGATCAGAGTACTCGTTTGGTTTATGCCATAGCTGAGGTAAAAAACCCTTATCAGCAAACCAATCCTCTCGCGGTGGGTATGTATGTTCGCGCTGAAGTTTATGGTGATACGATTAATCAGGCTTTAGTTGTTCCTCGTGCGGCTTTGCGAGCCAATGACCGCATTTATGTAGTAGATAAAGAAAACCGCCTGGATGTGCGTGAAGTACATGTTATCGATAAAAGCCCGGAGCGAGTGCTGATTGAAGGCGCTGTGCAAGAGGGCGAGATGGTTATTGTTTCTCCGCTACGTAACCCAACTCAGGGTATGGCCATCAACATTATGGAGCGCAATGAACAAAGTGAAGTGCAGACCGCGACTGTAGCTGAGGGTTCTGCAAATGGATAAGTTGATTGCATGGTTTGCCAAAAACTCTGTGGCGGCAAACCTGTTAATGTTTGGCTTGTTGGTGGCGGGCGTTATCGGCTATCTCAATGTTGAGCGTGAAGTATTCCCTATTTTTGAAGCGAACCAGGTTGAGATTAATGTTCCTTGGCCGGGCGCTGCTCCCCAAGAAGTAGAAGAGCAGGTCGTTATTCGCATCGAGGAAGCCTTAAAAGATCTTGATAATATCGATCGAGTAAACTCATTTGCGGCGGAAGGCTTTGGTCGTATTGTGGTTCGAGCGCTTGGCCAAGTTGATATGGCGGAGTTTGTGAATGACGTAAAGCTTCGCGTTGATAGTGTTAACTCTTTGCCGAGGGATATTGAACCGCCAGTCGTGCGCCAGTCGGTATTTCGCAACGAAATGATGCGTTTGGCTGTGCATGGTAATGTCGGCGAAAAGCGCCTTACCGATATGGCGGAGAATATTCGCGATGAAGTGGCCGCTTTGCCGAATATTTCTATTGTGGAGCTGTTTGGTGCCCGCTCGGAAGAAGTTGCCATTGAACTTTCTGAAGAGGCGATGCGCCGCTATGGTTTGAGCTTTGATCAGGTTTCGGCGGTTATTCGTGCTAATTCTTTAAATTTATCATCGGGCAGTGTTCGCACGGCCACGGGTGATGTGCAGTTGCGTGCACGCAATATGGCCAACAATCAGCAGGATTTTGACAGCATTATTCTTCGTCAGAGCGAAGATGGTGGTGTTGTTTTGCTAGGTGATGTGGCCAAAGTAATCGATGGTTACGAAGAAAATGAGATTCTAGCGACATTGAATGGTGAGCCTGCGGTATTGGTGCAGGTGATGACAACTGATTCGATGGATATTGTTGCAGCCAGTCATTCCATGAATGAGTGGTTGGCTAAGCGCCAAGAGAGTATGCCCGAGGGGATGAGTCTAACCCTGTGGTGGGATTCAGCGGATGTTTATAACAATCGCATGGATACCATTGTTTCTGCAGCGCTATCGGGTTTGTTATTAGTATTTTTAGTTTTGATTCTAACTCTGCGTCCACAAGTTGCGCTGTGGGTGACAGTGGGAATCGGTGTGGCTTTCGTGGGCACCTTGGCCTTCTTGCCAGCCTATGATGTTTCCATGAATGTAATGTCGACCTTCGCGTTCTTGCTGGTGCTCGGGATCGTGGTGGATGATGCCATTGTGGTGGGTGAAAGTATCCACCACCATGGTGCGGATCACGGTGGCGGTGTGGAATCCGCTGTTGAGGGCACTAAGGCGGTAGCAAAGCCCGTTATCTTTGCGGTATTAACAACCATCGTTGCTTTTATGCCGTGGATGTTCCTCAGTGGTGAAAGTGTGCAAATTACTCGTATGTTGTCGATTGTTATCACAGCAGCGCTGGTAATCTCTCTAATCGAAGCATTTTTAATTCTTCCTGCGCATTTGAGAAAGCTGCGTCCACGTAAAGACTTGCACGGTTTGGCTCGCACTCAACAAAAGATTGCGCATTCTTTGGTGAGATTTGCTGATACGACTTATCGCGGTTGGTTGGAAAAGGCGATTAAGTATCGTGGTTTGACCATTTCGATTTTTATCTCTTTCTTTATCATTAGTTTGGGTGTTTTCAGTACCGGCTGGGTGCGTTTTTCCTTCAACCCAGAAATCGAAAGTGATCAGGTTATTATCAACGTAGAGATGCCCTCTGGCTCACCTTATAGTCGAGCTTTAGAGGTTCTTGATCAGCTACAAACGGCCGAAAAGCAGTTGGAAGCTGAGGTGAATCAAAATGCTGAAGGCGGTAGCGGCGAGCTAATTGAGAATTGGTATACCCGCTCACGTCGTGACAGCGTGATTGCCATTGTAAAACTTGCCCCACCTGAAGTGCGTGAGCTTTCAGCGAAAGAAACCGCTAAACGATTAAGTGAGTTGGTGGGTGAAGTGCCTGACGCCGAAAGTGTTTCGGTAGAGTACACCATGAACGATGGTGGTCAGCGCATTAATTACTCCTTGCAGCATAAAGATCTGGATACCTTGCGCGAGGCCGTGGCAGAACTAGAGATGCAATTGCAATCTTATGATTCCATTTTCTTTGTTCGCAATAATATGCAGGGCAGCGCCGATGAACTGCGCTTAAGCTTGCTGCCAGGTGCTGAGAAGCTAGGTGTTGATTTGGCTTCGGTTTCTCGCCAGGTACGTCAAGCCTACTACGGTGAGGAAGTACAACGCTTACCTCGTGCTAATGGTGATGTGCGTGTGATGTTGCGCTACCCGAAATCCGCGCGACACAGCTTGGATAGTCTGGATGATTTTCGAATCCGCACGGCGGACGGTCGCGAAGTGCCGTTGTTCTCAGTGGCTGAGGTGGAATATGCACCTGGTATCAAGAGCATTAATCGTCGCAACGGTAATCGCAGCGCCTATATTGATGCCGAGCTAAGCGGCGATGTGCGCAAAGACATTATGGATGATATGGAGAAAAACTTCCTAGAAGACTGGAAAGCGCGCTACCCTGGTTTGTCGGTGAACAAAGCCGGCCAGGCGGAAGGTGAAGCGCAATTTATGAAAGAAATCGCTTCGCTATATTTCCTAGCTCTATTTGGAATGTATGCCTTACTTGCGGTTGCCTTTAAGTCTTACTTTAAGCCAATCATTATTATGACCGCGATCCCCTTCGGCTTTATGGGGGCGGTTTATGGCCACTTGATTTTTGATACATCAATGGCGCTGTTCTCTTACTTTGGTATCGGTGCAGCCGCGGGTGTTGTGGTAAACGATAACTTGGTATTGATGGATTATATTGGTAAGCAGCGTCAAAAGGGCATGTCCGTACGCGATGCGGTAATTGCTGGCGGTGTGAATCGTTTCCGTCCGATTTTGCTGACTTCAATTACTACCTTTATTGGCTTGATGCCGATGTTGGCCGAGCGCTCGGCGCAGGCGCAGTTCTTACATCCGGCGGTAATTGCTTTGGCCTTTGGTGTTTTGTTTGCACTGTTTGTTTCGCTACTGTTGGTGCCAGCTTTGTACTCGCTAGGCGCTAGTATTAAATCTGGCGTACTGTCTTGGTTTGGCATTCATTACAGTATTAATGGTGAAGAAGATAAGCCGGCTGATGAAAGTGAGCAAGCGTTGATTAATAATTGATTTCTTAGCAATGGGGTTAGAGTTAAGATTGTTGGCTCTAACCCCATGTTTGTATTTTCAGTCTTTTGTTTCTATGCAGTCCGTTGTCTATAGTGATGGGCTGTCCTCCTATAGTGTTCAGCTTAATCGATTTGGCTGATTTTCAAGTGTTATCAATTCAATAATATTTACCTCGCCGGTGCGCGTTGAGGTGTTTCGGAATGTTTGTTAATTAATTTTAGTAGCCATTTCAAAGATGCGTGTGCGGTTGTAATTTATTCTAGAGTTAATGGTGGGCTCACGCTTGATCAAGGAACAGCCCTTATTGGTGGCTTGGTCTTAGTTGCGTCGGTAGTAGCAGCTCCTGCTGCTGTAGCCTTTGGCGTTGGTGTGTTGGCTGCCATTGCTATTGGGCGGGCATTTTCTAGTCATTAACTAGAAAGCAAGTGGCCCTTGGGGGCGCTTGCCTTGATGAACATCTTTAGGTTGCAAGGATGGGTGATGAGTAACAATTTGACTATACGTATATTCAACCTTGTCTGGCTTGTAGGAGTCATTTGCTTAGCTTGTTACGTTTACCTGAGTTGGCCAATTGGCTCTGAAGTATACAAAGGCCATGAAATTCCGGTGCAATTTTTTATATATTTTTTGTTTATTTCGGGATTGGGAGTGGCGTTTAGGAACTATCACAAGTACAAGACTAAAAGTCTTTTTAGTCTGACGATATTGGGTGGTCTTTACATCGCCGTTATGCTTGCTGTGAAGCTTGGCTTGATAGGGCTGGATGTGCAATATACGGCGACTTGGATTTACCCCCTGTTAGCAGTTGCTGTATTGTTTGACAAATAGCTAGGGCAACACTGGGTGGCATCGGTCAAGCAAAGAGCGTCTGGTAACTGTTATACTGCGCCTACTCCAAATGCTGTCTCCTACCGTTCGAGGTTTTCTTATTTTCCACATAGCCCAACATTTCATAGTGCCGCTTGCTGTAGCGGTTTTGTTTTTCCCAAAACAGTGGCGTAAAGCCTATCTGATCATGATGCTAACGATGCTGGTGGATGTGGATCATCTATTGGCAGATCCTATTTATGATCCAAATCGCTGCAGTATTGGATTTCACCCGCTGCACCGCTTGCCGATGATTATTGGCTATTTAGTTCTTTGTATTTTCAGTAAAACCCGATGGATTGGCTTGGGTTTGGTGATTCATATGGCGCTGGACAGTATCGATTGCCAAGTAAATACTGGCAGTTGGATAAACTAAAGGAGAATATATTTCTATTCTCCTTTAGTTTGGCCGAGCAGGGTTGGGACTGGCTTAAAGGCTGGCCAGTTGGGTAGAAAGCAATTCAGGGTTGCGCAGCATAGGGTCGTTTTGCAGGAGCTTTTTCCAGCTTGGAAGTAAACTGTGGCTGCGCTTATCTTCACTCAGTTTAGGAATCCAGAGCCCTTCACGATTAAAGCGGTAGATGCTTTGCAAATCGCTGCGTTGGGAAAGTGGGCTTAAGCTATCGCTAAGGCTGTCTAGGACGAGCTGACGCCCGTTTTCTAAGCGAACTGACAATACCATATGCCCTGCTTTAATAGGGCGAGAATAGACATAGTGCAGGTGTAGCTGCTGTTCTTTGAAGCCTAGAGCTAATAGGGTGGTGAATTTGGCAATGCTGAGATCTTCGCAATCCCCTTGGCGATTACGAATGGTGTCGAAGCTGCTGGACCAGTGATCGTCTGACTGCCAGCGTTGGCGGTCGCTGCGCCATGAAAAGCGGTTGAAGTACTGGTTGACCGCCTGTAGCTGCTGCTCCTGGCTAAAGCCTTGGTGGCGTAGGTTGCTTACGGTTGAGGCCCAGTTCTGCAGTGCGGCAACTCCTTGAATGGTTACTTCTTGTGCATATAAAAGCGGAGTGTGCAGCAATGCAAAGCATAATAGGCAGATCCGTATGGCTATTGGGGCAGTCTTTGTTGGCATGATTAGTCACTCAAGTGAGAACGGTTTCTCTTTTGTTTTGTGAACTATGTCACGCTACTTGCGTGTGGTCGCTACCGGTCGGTGAAAATGAGAAGATCTGACTATGGATTAATTTTTAAAATTAGTTCTTTTATTTGAGGTGTTTGCTTGAGTGGTACTGGAATTTGCCACTTGGGGATGAGGGGCCTTTTTTGGCTTGATTTCAGGCTTGTTGTCGCCTGCGCTGATAGCTGAGGGGTGTAAATTTCAGATACAAAAAAACCGGCTAAAGCCGGCTTTTTTGATAGTTGAGGCAGCGGTGCAATTAAGCAGCCAAAGCCTTAACTTGCGCGTTCAGACGGCTCTTATGGCGAGCAGCTTTATTCTTGTGAATAATGCCTTTGTCTGCAATGCGGTCAATAACAGGTACTGCAGCGGCGTAAGCGGCTTTAGCAGCGTCTGCATCGCCAGCGTCGATCGCGGCGTTAACTTTTTTAATGTAAGTACGCACCATGGAGCGTAGGCTGGCGTTGTGCTGGCGAGCCTTTTCGTTCTGGCGGGCACGTTTTTTAGCTTGAGGTGAATTTGCCACCGTAATGCTCCTATAACGTTTGGTCTAAATTAAGGACGCGGTATTATGCCGTTTTGGTTTTTTAAGTCAAGACCCTTTCAGTGATAATCTGCCTATTTTGTTGAAAGAGGCGGCTCATCGGGCCTGCGCCTATTTGGCAGTTCTAAACTAAACACCACTCCACCTAAATCTGCCCGGTTCTGGGCCTTTACATTTGCGTGGTGGAACTCGGCGATTAGCTGCACGATGCGAAGCCCTAGGCCTAAGTGCGGGCGTTCGCTGTCGCTCTTATCTCTAACCGAGACAAGGGAGTCGAATAGCTGTTCACTGACGAGGTCAGGCAGTAGTGGGCCGTCATTATCGACCGATAAAGTAAGCCCTCTGTCGTGTGCGGCCAGAGATAGGGTGATTGTGCCGGCTTGGGGGCAGAAATCTACGGCATTCTCAACCAGTTTATCCAGGGCCTGAGCCAACAATTCTGGTGCTCCCCAGTAGCTAATTTGACCTTCGATACTTAAATCTAGCTTTATGTGGCACTGCTTAGCAAAGGTGTCGCCATAAGCGAGGCTGAGATCTTTGAGCAGTTGATCTAAGGCGAAGTGCTCTTTTTCGGCGCTGGCAATAGCCGCTTCCACCTGGCTGGCCGCTCCCATGGCGTTCAATATCGCCGACAATCTCTCGCTGCCCTGTAAGGCGCGCTGGCTGTAACTTTGTTGTTCTTGATTGAGTTCACATTGCTGCAGGTTATCCAGGGAGGTTTTAACCACCGCTAGAGGGGTTCTGAGTTCATGGGACAGCTTACTTGAAAGGCTGCCCAAATAGTCGCTGTAGGCTCGTAGGCGACGCAATAGTTGATGGTAGTTGCGGCTCAAGTCACCAAGCTCATCTTTGGCATCGCTGGCCGGCAGTAGCCCCTGTTCAGGCTTGGGGCGACCATACTCGTCGAGTGCCTGCTCGGCCGCCTGGCTAAGCTTTTTGATGCGCCAGCCCAGCCAGCTGGCATAGGCGAGTAGTGCGGCCCCAAGTAGGAGGCTGCCCAGGCTGGAGTAGAGCAGCAAGTTAAGCAGTGCAGAATTTAATAAGGCCGCCTGGGTGTCATTGCTTTGTTCTGCAATCACTGCGCCTAAAACCTGCCCGTTTGGGCTTCGGATCGGTGCGCTGGCACGAACTTTAAGTTGCCCAGAGCCTTGGTACCAGCGTTCACTCGCACTCCCTGCCAGCGCTTGGCTTAGCTCATCGCCAAAATACCAACCAATATTCTGCCATTCTTCGATCACTTCTAGTTGCTGACTTTGCAACAAGCGTTGATAGATCCAGGCTTTAAATGGGTGTAATTTATTGGCCTCTGGAAAATAGCGAGCGCTGTTAGCCACGTCACTGTGCAAATCAGCCAGTAATTCACCCTGTGTACCGCTGAGGCTTAGGCGTAAACCCTCTTGCTGAAAATGGCTTAGCTCTTCATCTAAACCTTCTAACTGCTGCACTAATCTTGGTGCTTGGGAGTCGCTAGGCCAGAGATTCAAAGTTTCGCCAGTATCAGAGACCACCGATAGATTAAAGCGGCCGGACAAAAACGACAGTGGCATTTGCAGCTCAACTTGGTAGCCGTTGCTGTTCTCACGCCACCAACCTTGAATGCGATGCTCAGTGCTGATCTTTTCGCCGTTTTGAAAACGTGCGATGACTTTGCCGGGTGAGCTGGTGCTTAAGGCAAAACTTGTGGATGCGCTTTGCAGGATTAAATGATCGCCATTAGCTAAGCCATTCTTACCTGGGTGGTAATAGCCGAGCTCGGGCTTTTGTACTTCTACAAAGACAAAAATACGATTGTGGGGGCTGCGTAAGCGTTTACGGTTGGCGAAGGTTTCTTGCTCTGCACGTTGCAGCATGAGTCGCCAGCGGGCGCGAAAGGGCGCCTCTCCAACTTGGTATACAGGCCCAGATCGCCAACTGGGCCAATCACCACCGTAACCATCTAAGACCGTTTGTCCCTTTTGCAGGGGGGCAAAGAAGCCGGCTTCGCCACTTAGCGCATTGTGTGCTGGAAAAAGCTCCAGGTTTTTGTCCTTACCCAATACTGTGGCTACAGCCTTGGCCTGGGCTAGCAGGGCTCGGCTTTGCCCGTCGCGCAAAAGTTGATCCATTTCCTGGAGGTGTTGATAGCCTGCCCAAGGAATTACCAAGGTTAGTAAACTTAGCAGAAATAGTTGCCGGCTAAGCTTCATTCAGAGTTTTCCTGCCAGCGATAACCCATGCCATAGGCTGTGGCTATGCAGCGAAATTCAGGGTCAATTTGCTGGAACTTTTTACGAATGCGTTTGATGTGGGAAGTAATGGTGTTGTCGTCCAATACAACATTGGCGGCATCCATCAACTGTTGGCGGTTTTTCACATGGCCTGGGTGTTTGGCCAAGGCGTGCACAATCCATAGCTCAGTTACTGTCAATTCAAGCAGTTGTTCTTGCCAGCGGGCATGCATTCGATCTAGGTTAATATCGAGGTCACCCCTTTGTAAGCAGTTCTCTTGTTCTTCTTGCTCTGGGCCTTGGAGGGCATCCATGCGGCGAAACAGGGCGACTATTCGAGCGAGCATATGGGCCTGGCTGATATCTTTGGTGAGATAGTCGTCAGCTCCAAGCCGCAGGCCGCTGATCATGTCCAGCTCACTATCGCGAGCGGTAAGAAAGATTATCGGCAGTAAAGGGGCTTGGGCGCGAAGCTGACGACAAAGGTCAAAGCCGCCTTCAATTTCTTCCCCAAGCCCAACGTCGATGATTGCTAAGTCTGGTAAGGCACTGGCGAAGGCCTGTAAGGCGCTAGGGCGATCGATGTAGTGGCTCACTTGAAAGCCCTGGCGTTGCAGAGCTTCTTGGTAATTGGCGGCGATGGCTATTTCATCTTCAACAATGGCAATGTGCCTGGGCATATCAAATCCTTGTGCTGGCCTTAGCTTATGGCCTGTTATGTAGGGGTATAGTTTATCGCCAAAGCGCAGAAAATAAATCCCTGCCACAATTGATCATAATTGAGCCTCAACTTGCCACCATTTGGGCACTGGCCTGCCATAGAGCCTTGTTTAAATACCCCTAAACGGATTAACAGGGTATGCCGCATGAAACTAACCACACCTTTACCAATGCCGGCTATGTGCCGTCAGCGCAGTCGACGCAAAATCCCCAAGCACTTATTGCTAGAGAGCGAGGGCAAAAAACGCAGCTGGCCGAAGTATGTAATGCTGCTGCTAAGTTTGCCATTGCTGTTACTGTTGTTCGCTCTGGCTGATCTCGCTAACGCAGAAGAAGATTATCGCTGGCAAAATGACTTTAATGAGCGTGGTGGCGAACTATTTTTCAAAGATGCAGCGGGTCGTAAAGCCGCCGCTTTGCATTTAGGCAGCGATTTTAATGTGCTAGTCAATGGCATGGTTGCTGAAATTACCTTGCAACAGCGTTTCAAAAATCAAGGTAATGAATGGCTAGAAGCTGTTTATGTTTTTCCTTTAGATGAGCAGGCTGCGATAAGTGCCATGCAAATGCGAATTGGCGAGCGTCTTATCAAGGGCAAGATCGCTGAGAAGCAGGCTGCTAGAAAACAATATCAGCTTGCTAAAAAGCAGGGTAAGAAAGCCGCTTTAAGTGAACAGCAGCGTGCCAATTTATTTACCCAGCGTGTCGCTAATATTGCGCCGGGTGAGACGATTGAAATTGAGCTCAAAGTTGTTCAAGCGGTCAATCTTAAGGATAAAGCTGAGTTTGGCGGTTTGCAATTTAGCCTGCGTATCCCTACTACGCTAACGCCGCGCTTTATTCCTGGTTCGCAAGTACAAGATCATCCGCAAGAGCAGCAAGTTAAACTGGATAATCACGGTTGGGCACAAGCAACGGCTCAGGTTGCTGATGCTGGTGAAATTACTCCGCCTATGATAACAGACGCTGGCGATAACGATATTGTTAATCCGATGAGCTTAGAGCTCACCCTAGATGCTGGTTTGCCATTGGCTAGTGTGAGCAGTCCAAGTCATCGTTTATCAGTTAACAAATCAGCCGAGCAACATCACATTACCTTGGCCGATGGTGTGGCGGCCATGAATCGTGATTTTATTTTAGAGTGGTCACCTAACCCTTCTGTACAGCCTCGTGCAGCCTTGTTTCGTCAAAGCAAAGAGCAAAGCGATTACGCCATGTTAATGCTGTTGCCGCCGCAGACTTTAAGCGCCACGTTGCCAAGAGAGGTTATTTATATCATTGATACATCAGGCTCTATGGATGGTGAATCTATCGTTCAGGCGAAGGCTGCATTAAAAACTGCGATTCAGCAAATGAGCGATGGTGAACGATTTAATATTATTGAATTCAACTCTAACTATAGTTTGTTTGCCAGTCAGCCTTTGCAGATGAATATGCATAATAGAATGCAGGCCTTAGATTTTGTGGCGGGCTTACAATCAGGTGGTGGCACGCAGATGTTGCCGGCGCTTAGAGAAGCTCTGCAAGCTGAGGCCCAAGAGGGGTTTTTAAAACAAGTGGTCTTTATTACCGATGGCAGTGTAGGCAACGAAACGGAATTGTTTCGCGAGATTCACAAACTGCTTGGAGATAGTCGCCTGTTTACCGTAGGAATAGGCTCTGCTCCTAACGGTTTTTTTATGCGCAAAGCAGCAGAGTTTGGTCGTGGTAGCCATCGATATATTTCTCGCTTAAATCAAGTGGAAGAGGAGATGGCCTTACTGTTCAAACAATTGTCCGCACCCGTACTACGTGATATCGAAGTGCAGTGGCCAGAGCATTTAACAGTGAGTGCATTGCCAGAGCGAATTGCTGACCTCTACATGGGAGAGGCGTTACAGTTGCATGCCAAGTTAACAGAAATGAATGCAGCAGCTGTAATGGATGGCAATGTGGTCATTAAAGGTCAGTTAGCCACAGGTCCCTGGCAGCAGAGTATTCCCCTTGCGGCTTTAGCGGATAAGGAGCATAGCGGCCTATCTAATCTATGGGGGCGTAAAAAGATTGCCGCTTTGGAAGACGAAAAAACCTTAGGACGCGATCCCAAGCTGGTTAGAGCCGAAGTTCTTAAAATCGCGCTAGCTGAGCAACTGCTATCACCCTATACCAGCTTTATTGCCGTCGAAGAAAAAATATCGCGACCAATCAACGCCGCCTCAGATAGCGTTGCGGTACCTAATCAAATGCCCAATCAAAAACCAAGGGGCAGTGCCAAGCCTGTTGCTGCTGTAAAGCAACAGCTTGCCATGGCCTACCCAAAGACGGCCTCGGGGTGGCAGGCTAAGCTTTCTCAAAGTATATCGATGCTATTGATGTTATTAGTTGCCTTCAGTCTCTATCGAGTAGTGCTAGGAGGTGCTACTCGCCCAGATCACGCGAATGTGGCGGCTTAACGATGACAGTTGCAGTAGTCAGTGTGAGCCGCCCAGTGCCAAAAAGCCTTATCAAAAAAGGCGCCAAGGTTACTTTTATCTTGGCCCTTGTTTTTGCCTTACTTCCCGCAGCCGATGGCTTATGGATGTATGGTAAAGCGCAGCTTGCTCAACAACTGCTGCAAAACGCCTGGCAGAAAACCTTGATTAATACCGGTGAAGAAAGCAAAAAAGTACGCCCTTGGCCCTGGGCTGATCACTGGCCAGTGGCGAGATTACGATGGCAGGCCGGCGATCAGGATTTACTGGTCTTGCATGGCGCCCACGGTGCTAGTCTCGCCTTCGCTCCAGGAATGACAGTGGCAGCGAATGGCGGTCGCCTAATATCCGCCCACCGAGATACTCACTTTCAATTTCTAAAAGATTTAAAAATCGGTGATCAGATTCAAATACAAAACAACAATGGGCAATGGCAAAGCTGGCAAGCCCAAGTTATTGAAATTCACAATATCAATGAACATCAACTCTGGGTTGCTGAAGAAGAACTGGTACTTATTAGCTGCTATCCCTTCGATCAAATCGAAGCGGGCGGGCCTTTAAGATATGTATTGCGGCTGAGGAAGGTAACCTAAGTTCATTCTCTCTGCCGCAAGTTATTTATCTAGTTAGCTTGTAGCTCAAACACAGCCTACAACCAATCCCCCATCGCTAAAATCGGACTGGGGTCTCTGCCTTTACTTAGCCAAAGTGCTATCGCCTGTTTACTGGAATTAAATTTGCTGGTATCTGGTAGATCCAGGTCAGCGGTGCCGTCGGACGCTAAGCGCGCTTTTTTATAGCCTAAAACGACAAAGTCATGTTGCAAGGTTTTACGGCGGTTTTCGCCGGCTTTGATTTTGTGTTTTAGATCAAAGCCTAAAATAGCGACGTTGACGGTATAGGGTTTTTGCTCGTCGGCGGTTTTAGCTTGGAAGTTCACGCTAAGTTCGTCACCGTTAATATTCGCAGACAGGGTGCCAGGTGAAACGAGCTCACTCTTTGGAATCGAACGGCGATAAAACCAACCGTTCCACTGTTCACCATTCGTCATAAAACCGGGTGTCGCAACATTGCGACTGTGGCCAAGCTTTTTGTAGAGACGCTGGCGCTGACTGAATTGCGATTGTGCAAATGGGTCTTTCCAGCCTAGGTAATCCCAGTAATCTACATGAAAGTTAATTGGGATTAATTTTGTCCAAAGATCAGCTGATTCCTTTAGCGAAGTAAACCACCGTTCAGCCGGTGGGCAGCTGCTGCAACCCTGTGAGGTATAGAGCTCTAATAACATAGGGGGTTGAGCTTGCGATTGCAGAGTTTTTGTCGACGCCTTAGTGTTAGCGCTTACCGCGAATACGGAAACCAGTGCAAAGGCGAAGAGCAGTTTACGAGCAAAAGGGTAATTGGGAGCTATATTCATAATGGCGTTCTCGAGTAAAACACGGTGATAGCGAATGCTTAAGATTGTTACTCTAAGCAGGGCGAGAAGCCTCACAAAACTCTAACAGCCAAATATTAATACTCTATTAGCGACGTAAACCCAGCTTATCCAATTCAAAGCAAACAGAATCCACCCTGTCATGGCCGAAATACGGTTCGCCGTTCAGGCTGAAGGTTGGTACTCCCCAGTGACCACAAATCTCTAAGTTGGTTTGATTCATTTCTACTTCATTGGCGTAGCTTTTGGGGTTTGCGGAAATTGCGCTAACCATAGCGGTCAGATCTATGCCTGCACGCTCGGCTGCGCGGGCTAGATGATCCCCTTGATCCCAGTTTTCAGTGCCACCAAAAATAAGGCGAGAAACTTCAGCCGCATATTCGATGCCACGACCTTGGCGATTTGCCTCAACACCCAGGTGAGTTAATCGATAGATATAAGGCTGTTCTTCGGTGGCCTGAAAGGTTTCCATGTCAGTAACGATAGGGTCTGGTCTAGGCCAAGCATGTGGCATGCCCATCATCTCGGCGCGGCGGGGCCAGTCTCTCAATATATAAGCGCCGCGCTTTAAGTTTTCGGGGCTAAAAAAGTCAGGTTGTCGAACCGCAAGGGGCAATACAGGGCGCAGTTGTATCTCAGCGAAATACTGTTCTTTAATTTTTAGCGCGCCTGGAGTACTAAGATAGGAGTACGGGCTTCTAAATGAAAAGAATAAATCAATAACAACGCTCATAAGCAGTCCCTGTTTGTAGTTTTTTAAAGTACTACTGGCTTAACGCTATATGAGCAATTGGGATATTGCAAGATGGTTGTATTCAATGGTTCAAATGGTTGGTGTATAAATTGTTAGCCACCGTCTATTTTCTACCTAGAAACGCGCTAATCAATTCTGCATTGGCTTGAATTCGTAAATCTAGGTTTTGCATCCCGGGAGTTTCACTGCAGCAGGCCAACGTGATTCCGCTAGAAACCAAAAACGATTCAAACGATGAATCGAATTGATTGAAGATTATTCCGTCATTTACCCTGCAGCCATCAACTTCTCCATCCGCTACTATTGGAAAATGACAGGCTAGTGTATCTCTCAAAGCCTTACTGAAGGTGCCTGGTTCGTGCTGGTTTTCATAGGTGTACACATAACCGTTAGCGCTACATACATCCTCGTGGCAGGTTAAGAATCCATCTTTGCTCGCTGCCTTCAATAAGTCTAAATTCTCTAATAAGACAAGGCCTTCAAGCGAAGCTTGTTCGGCTGTACTTTCTATCATGCTTGGATGAGGGAAGCCTCGATTAGGGTTTTCTCCCCAGTTGTTTAAACGACGGCCTTTGGCAAAACCTGTGGGGTTGACCAAAGGTAGTATGTTTAAATTAATGTGCGTTAGGTTGGTGGGCTCTAGGCAAGATAGAAAATGCAAAATCCCCCAAGGTCCAGCCGGCTCTTCACCATGGAAGCCTGCGCTTATTAGTCGCTGTTTTTCCTTTGTTGCTGAGTTTTTAGACTTAATAAAATACAAAGGATAGCCGCCGATCGTTGTTAACACCTTTGAGTCAAGGTTTAGGCGACGAATTTCTGCTGACAATAGTTCATAATATCGATCGATATCATTACTGTAGCAGGCAAATACATTGCTATACCAAATGTAAGCTTCTAAATTGTCGGAACACATATGAGCTCTATAAAAACCTTAAAAATTTTGAGGGTTCGAGTAAATTAAAAATCGATTCCTGATTTATTTTTGGTTATAATTCGTTTAATACACACTTTGTGCCCCCAAGCATGAAGCACACTTTTTATGCCGCATATTTATGCGGCTTTTTTTATTCTATTTCAAGTGTGATGCTATTAGTATGCAGCTTTTGTAGTGGCATAAAAAAGCCGCTCAATGTGCAAGCGGCTAGATTGCTCTTCCTAAGCGAGGCCTTCCGGGCCTCTTCTCCTCGATACGCACAGTATAACTTTTTATAAAAAAGCTACGCAGCTACTACTCCGGATCTCTTATAAATCTTGACGCTACCTTGATTTCCTGAGCGAATGCAGCTCATCAAGTAATCTAATACCGGGGAGTTACTTTTCGGGCTGTCAAGAAACTCAGGAAAGAATTTTGGTGAATTAATTAGCTGTCGATCAACCATCTCATTGATGATGGGCAGGTAGGCAAAACCGGTCTTTCCTACGTAAAGATTTTTAATATCTTGTGTTTTTATTGTCTCTAGTGCCAAGCCAACACCATTAAGATATAAATAATCTTTGGTAAAACCGCCCCCACGGTGCACTCTAACAGCCAGTTTAAAGGCTTCATTTTCTGAAAGCTTGTGCTCCTCGTGCAAAAAAGCATAGGTGTGTCTGAAATCACCATATTTCAGCATTTCTTTTACAGCCAGCACCCTCAGGGCAAGGCCTCGAAGGCGTTTAAGGTTCATGTTTCCAGATTGATACTCGTTAAGAATTGCCAATCCTTCTTGAGTCAGTGTATTGCCAGGCAAGCCCAAAGAGAAAACTTTCAATCGTTGTGAAGCTGCATTCAATGTCGTGGCCATATGCACTCCCAGCTCGTGGTGCAATAGGCTTTGGGCCTCGCTATTGTTTAACTCCAAGTTCTTAGCAATAAGCACAGCCTTGCGGCTATTCGATACCATTGCGGAAGCGACTAATTTTGCACTGCTTTCTACCTTACAGGCCATTCCCCATTGATTTGCTGCTTCTTTAAAGTGGCTAATAAGTTGCTCGGTTGTTACTCGCGCTTCATCTTCAGGGCCTATTCCATTTGCATGAAGTAAAAAGCGAGCATTCTGCTCATCACTAAGGCTTGGTTCTCCATAGTATTTGAGAGATTCATATAGGAAGTCAGCTTGGCCTGCTTTTACCAGTAAATCAATTTTTTCACTCAAACCATCTATCACATCACGATAAAGTGACTGAATGCTAGGGTCTCGAATAGTATCTACAGGCAATCGGTAAAGCTTCTCACGAAACAGGTACGGATCAATATTTAGTGGGCGATACTGAAAGTCAGGCTGGTATTTCCCCTTACCCTTAAAGAAACGTTTGCTTTCGGAGGGAATATTAATCGGGTTTATGTAATATAGTGTTTCTAGGCCTTTGGCTAAGCGGTATAGAGCTCGATCGACTTTTAGAATCGATGGATCCATTTTCTCGGTCAGCATGTCCGACTTTTTTACACGACGTTTCGAGGTAAATCGACGCGAGAAAAAAGCCGAAATATCCACTAGGCAGTTTTTAAACTGTTGGCTCAATGCCTGCATTACCAGAGGGTATAGCTCACCGCTCACCTCATCCATAAAGACCTTTTTTACCTCTAGAGGCAAGACAAGGCTATTTTGGAAACGACTATTGATATGTGCAATCAAATACCCTCGCCCATGAAATACCGCGTTTTCCTTTGAGCCTACAGGAAGATTTGGAATTTCTATCTTAGATAACTTGGACAGGCTTAGGTCAACTACACTCTGCCATCGTTCCTTGTCAATTTGTTCTGTACCAAGATTAAAAGTAGGGCTGTCTTCAGCTTGACGTAAATAATTGTAGGAGTGCACATCAAAGATTAACGCAGCTCCAAATCGTTGTTCGATAAAACTCACCAAGGCATCTAGCACTCGATAAAACGCCTGGTGTTTTTTGATGCTGGCATTTCGCTCTTTTAAAGATAGCTTTTTCGCCCAAACCTCTTTACCCCAGGCCGTCTTGTATAAGCAGTTAGCAATAGGGCGGTTTAAATCATACTCATAACGAGAATCTTGGGCGACCAGAGTAATCGGCATAGCTTGGATAAGTTGGTCGGTATAAGGGTCTTCTTCATACTGGCGCTCATCTTCATTAAGCAAACAAATACCTTCCAGCTTTGGCCGAAACTTATGCCCCGCATGTATTGCGGTGCAAATGGCAGGAGTATGGGATTCTATTTTGAGTAGAAAACCCCCATCGTTAATTTCACACTCAAACAGCTCGCCAGCCTTGATCCGTTCAATGATCTCCGCTTCAGATAACTTCAGCATCTTCAATAACCTTACGGAAGTTGTTTTTCCTTTCAATCACCATTTCACGTGTAGACACTACATTTTCAACGAAATCGATAATCGTCTTTTGCAGTTTCACACGGTTCAATTTATTGATTCTGGTGATACCGCCTGGGCTTAGCACATTCACCTCGATCAGCTTGCCATTGATAACGTCTAGGCCAACAAGATATAAACCATCGCGGACGAGTTGTGGTCCCAAAGCCTTGCAGAGCGCTTTTTCTTCTTTTGTGAGTACGTGCTTAACTTCTTTGCCTCCGGCATGGATATTTGAGCGAATATCTTTATCTGATGGCACGCGCTTCATGGCACCAATGGGTTCGCCGTTGAGCATTAATATACGTACATCACCCTCAGAAGCGCCTTCTACATACTCCTGCAAAATTACATAATTCCCCTGATCTCGGCCAACATAGAAATCTAAAAGGGAACGAAAGTTACGTGAGGCACTTTTTTCTACAACGATGACGCCCTGTCCACCATAACCGGCCAATGGCTTCATAATCATTTGATCAGCCGCTGACTCTTCAAGTACTTGCTCTAGGTACTCCTGACTCTTCGATACATGAGTTACAGGGATGAAGCGTGCAGCCTCGCCACTGAATGATGCAGGATATAGCTTGTTATTCGCGATGCGAAGACCATCGATATCATTCATGATAAAGACGTCGTTACGCACGGAATCGAGGAAGTTTAGTGCTGTAGTATCTAGCGGTGGATTGGCCCGCATAATGATGGCGTCAAAGCCAGCTAAGGGCAGCTTACAGCGCTTGAAATCGGTATTTTTATAAAAAGAAGGAATGCTAGTACTTACTTTGGTCGACTTCTTCAATACATTACAATATGCATAGGCCACGCTATCGCGAATAGTCAGGCTGTTGGGCGTTGTTATTGCAACGGTGATACGCCTCGAGGCAGCCTCATGTATTAACCTTAGTGTACTGTCGGTTTCGGGTTCTATTCGATCCCACGGATACATCAAAAAGCAAATCTTCACAGTAGTTCTCCCAAAAGCCCTTTATAGGTCTTCATCAAATACTGAATCTGAGTCACTTGCCTCAGGAACTGAAGGGTCTGCTTTGCTTGGCGAAGAGACCGTTGACTGACCTTGGGTTTTTTCGCAAAACCGTAACCAAGCCTTCTCATGAGAGCTATTAGCTTCCTTTTCACCCCGACAAACCAAGATAAAGTCCCTTTCTTCTTCTGTGCTGGCTTCTCGACTGCCATCCCACAAAGCTTGATATGCGTGGCCATGGTTTTCTAATAGAGAAACTTGTTCTCGGGTGAACTCTCCACTGCGACTTAAGCCGTAAGGAAAGTACTCCTGTGCATAAAATTTGCTATTACACGCAAAAGATGAAGTTTTCATATCAATAGACATCTTTAATAGAGGAATTCGACTAGGCGCGATTATTTACTTGTGTCTATAGACTGTAAAATGATAGATTTTTCTAGTTATCGATAAATTATTTTGATCGAGCTGGTGCATTGATGAATACAGACTTATTGCGGACATTTCTTGAGGTGGCCAAAACCCGTCATTTCGGGCATGCCGCTGAGAACCTATACCTTACTCAATCAGCAGTAAGTTCTCGTATCAAGCAGTTAGAAGACACCATGGGAGTTAAGGTATTTACTCGCCAGCGTAATAATATTCTGCTAACGCCGGCTGGCGAGAGGCTTATTTCCCATGCTGAAAACCTGTTGGCTATCTGGCAATTGGCCGTGCAAGAGGTGGGGGCCCCTAAGCAGCAAAACCTCCAGCTTTCTATTGGCGGTACGTCTAACCTTTGGGACACTTTTTTACAGTCGGTTTTGCCCAAACTAGCCTTCGAGTTTCCAAATCTCTATATGCGTACAGAGATCAATCAATCACAGCACCTTATCCGCTCATTACTTGGTGGCAGATTAGATATCGCTGTGGTATTTGACGCCCCCACTAATATAGACCTTGAGTCCAGAAAGATAGGCCACCTAGAATTGATAATGGTATGTAATGTTGCCAGCATTCAGCTTTCGGACGTTCCACGTATTGGTCATGTATTTGTAGACTGGGGTACGGCATTTAATCTACAGCAGGCACGCTTATTTACGGAGCCCGTCGCCCCCGTGCTCCATACTGCTCAGAGTCACATTGCCCTGGAGTTCGTTTTAAGCCATCAGGGTGCGGCCTACCTACCAAGAGCACTTGTGCAACCGCACCTAGAACAAGGACACCTGTATCAGGTTGAAGAAGCGTTCGAGATGCAGCAGGACGTTCATATGGTGTATGCCAAGGATGCCGATAAGACCATGCCATTAGGGCCCACCATACGGTTTATCGAGGAGCTAGATATCAAGCCGGAGCCGCCGCTTCCCTAAATTATGCTTGAATATAAATGGGAAGCATTTCTACTGCCGGCCTTGCAATTATTTTAAGGGTTAACTGGAAGGGTAGAAGTGCGGATCGAAGCTGCTTTTGGGGCAAAGTTAGATGCATTGAAAAAATGCCGCGATTTTAAGTCGCGGCAAAAGCGTACAGCGAGTACAAAGGAAAAAACTAAAAAAAGAAGGGGTATCAGCTTAAAACAAAAACAGCGCCTCAAACCCCATGGAGCAAATTAAAACTTAACGGCTAGCGGTCATTTCGGCTTTTGTATCAGCCTTAAACAATTCAATACTTACCCGGCGATCTTGAGCAAACTGCTTAGGGTCTTGCCCCTGCGCATATTTAGAGCCATGACTAAACTCCTCAATGCGCGAAGCCTCAACGCCCATCTTCTCTAGAGTCAGACGCACATTCTTCGCCCTATACATCGAAAGCACATTATTATATTCATCAGTACCACGAGGATCCGCATAACCATCTAAGCGCACCTTCAACTGCGGATTGAGTTGTAAGAACTCCGCCAATCTCGCCAAGCGGCGATGACCATTATCGCTTAACTCATCAGAACCTGTATGGAACAGCAGCTGGAACTCAAGATTATGCCAAGCCAACTGCTCAAGTTGCTCCATTTGTAGCTGACTGCTAGCTAATTGTTGGCGTAAATCATAAAGCTCGGCTTGCGCTTGACTGAGTGACATGGCCGTCTCCTGTGCAGTGTCTGCTTTCTCTATGGTTTCACCAATGAAAGCGCCGCTAATAGCGCCAATCATCATGCCAATAGGGCCGCCAGCAGCAGCTCCAGCAATAGTGGCCCCAACAAAACTCATGCCTTGCTTGGCCTCAGTGCTCACTTCAGCTTGGCTAAGTGGACTGGCTAAGGCGCCACTAATTGCAATGATGGTGGTGATTTTCTTAATAGGGTTGGAAGTATTCATCTTATCTCCTTAACCGATCCTGTCTGGGTGGCTATCTGTTTCGCTTGTTAAGTATTAAAACGAACTAATCTGGCCACTAGCGGGCGAGAAAAAGGCGGTTTGCGATAAAAAATGGCCAATTATGGCAACGTGACGGTGTAGCAATGGAAAACTAGTCGCTTAGGTGCAACATATGTGACAGGTGAAAAGGGTGACTTAGAGGTAAGCTCTTGTTAGTGAAAGAAAAAGCAAAAATAACAGGCGAAAACAATGATAAAAAAGAACATCAAAGCAAGCAAAGCGCTAAACGGTCTTTTGGGCACAATAGGTTTGGCTGCTGCACTTGGTAATGGCCAGGCGATGGCAGAAGAAAAGCAGGTTTATTGGGGAGATACCCATCTACACAGCAGCTATTCCTTCGATGCTTATTTGTTTCGCAATCACACTGCCGATCCTGACACGGCCTATCGCTATGCCAAAGGCTATCCAGTGGTACACCCCTTTCATCGTGGACGGGTGCAAATAGAAACGCCTTTAGATTTTTTAGTGGTCTCAGATCATGCCGAGATGATGGGGGTGGTGCGCGGTCTTGGGCGCGGAGAAAAAGTACTTGCTGATATTCCCATCGCGCAAAAATACATGGGCTGGATGAAAGAAGGGCGAGCTCGTGACGTGTTTTCTGAGTTGGTTGCTGGCGCTAACAGTGGTGAGCGACCTGAAGGAATTACAGCGTTAAGCGCCGATAATGTTCGTAAAACCATGTGGGGTGAAATTGTTGATGCCACAGAACGCCATAATGAGCCTGGGAAATTCACAACATTAGTCGGTTGGGAATGGTCAGCGATGAATAAAGGCGCCAACTTGCACCGTATCGTATTAACCTCCGCAGGCGCAGATAAGGCCAAGCAGTTTTTGCCATACAGCTCGATTGATAGTTGGAAAGCTGAGGATCTTTGGCAATGGATGGCCGATACTTCAAAAGATCTATCTATCGACATGATTTCTATTCCTCACAACCCAAATATTTCAAAAGGAGAGATGTTTAATAATGTCGATTCCGACGGCCGTCCGCTTACGGCTGAATACGCTCGTACAAGAATGCGATTCGAGCCGGTTATAGAAATGACCCAAATTAAAGGTGATTCGGAAACCCACCCGCTGTTATCGCCCAATGATGAGTTTGCTGACTACGAAACCTATCGTTTTTTGATTGATACTCGTCCTGATGTTGATAAAACAGCGCCAGTAAATGCGGGCTCCTATATGCGTTCAGCCTTGCAGCGTGGAATGAAGACTGAAAGTGAAATTGGCGTTAATCCTTATAAGTTTGGCGTGATTGGTTCCACCGATGCCCATACTGGTTTGGCTTCGGCCGAGGAGAATAACTTTCACGGCAAGATGGCTTTAGATGGTACGCCAAGTGGCAAGAATGCTATGCGAGTCGGAAAAAAAGGCGCCAGTGGCTGGGACATGGCGGCGCAAGGATTGGCCGCGGTGTGGGCTCCAGAAAATACTCGTGACGCCATCATGGCGGCTTTTCAGCGTCGCGAAGTTTATGCTACGACAGGCCCAAGAATAAAGTTGCAGCTCTTTGCCGGTTGGAACTTCAAAAAACGTGATGCCGAGAGTAAAGCTTTCGCCAAGATTGGTCAGCGCAAAGGCGTGCCAATGGGGGGTGATTTAAGTGCAGCACCTAAGCGCAAGGCGCCAAGCTTTATTGTTCGCGCCGTAAAAGACCCTAAAAGTGCGAATTTAGATCGTGTGCAAATGGTGAAATCCTATATAGATGCGAAGGGTAATAGCCAAGAAGAGATTTACAATATAGCCCTCAGCAATGGTCGGAATCTAAAAGATCCCAAAGCACTAACAAACACGGTGGATGCTAAAAGCGCTAGTTACCGCAATACAGTTGGCGAAAAAGAATTTGCCGTTTATTGGAAAGACCCTGATTTTGATCCCAAACAACGCGCTGTGTATTACGTACGAGTATTAGAGATCGCGACTCCGCGCCATACTACCTTTGATAAAGTCGCTCTGGGTGAAAAAATTGATGTGGCAAAAGCGAGTATTCAAGAACGAGCTTACAGTTCGCCGGTTTGGTATACCCCATGAGTGAGAAAATAATGACAAAGCAAAACAGGCAATTACTGACAACACTTATCGGCGCAGCTGTTAGCTCGATCGCTTGTGGCGTGGCTATGGCAGAAAGTACGCCCCAGTTATTGTGGGGGGATACCCATTTACACACCTCCTTTTCACCGGATGCTTATTTTCTTGGTAATCGCAGTGTTGATCCCCATGGCGCCTATCGTTATGCCAAGGGCTTGCCTATTGTGAATGCTGCGACGGGGGCTCGTGTGCAAATTGATCGGCCTCTCGATTTTTTATTGATTGCTGATCATGCTGAGATGATGGGGGTTCCCTATCGTCTCTTTCGTGGCGATCCAGAGCTGGCAGGCACCGAGACTGGCCAGCGCTTTATCAAAATGGTGAAGGAAGGTCGTGGTGCTGATGTCTTTGCAGAGTTTTTGGGCAATATAAACGCTAAGCGCGCCACTCCTGAATTTAATAGTGAAAAAATTAGACGCTCCATATGGCAGGAAACCACAGCCTTGGCTGATCAATATAATCAGCCAGGAAAATTTACCACCCTTGTAGGTTGGGAGTGGACATCAACACCCGGCGGCAAAAACTTACATCGCGTGGTGATGTCTTCCTCGACTGGAAAAAAGGCCAGCCAATACATTCCATTTAGTGCTTTAGATAATGAAACCCCAGAGGGCTTGTGGAACTGGTTAGGTGAAACCAGCAAGAAATATAAAACTGATTTTATCTCCATTCCCCATAACTCAAACATCAGTGGTGGCTTGATGTTTGATGTGGTCGATAGTGACGGCCGACCCATTACTGCTGATTATGCTCGCAGCCGTATGCGCTGGGAGCCAGTGGTCGAAGCGACTCAGATTAAAGGCGATTCTGAAACGCATCCATTGTTATCACCTTCTGATGAGTTTGCCGATTTTGAAAGCTATCGTCATTTGCTCAGCGTTAAAGATGACGGTAAGGCACCTGTTACCGAAGCGGATTATATTCGCTCTGCACTACTGCGTGGTTTAGGGTTTGACCAAGCTCTGGGGGTGAATCCCTATAAGTTTGCTTTAATCGGCTCCAGCGATGCCCATACCGGGCAGGGAGCAGCCGATGAGCACAACTTTGCTGGCAAAGTAAGTATCTACGGTAAGCCAGAAAGCTATGATCAAAGACCGAGTAGCAGCAACGCAACAAACGTTAGTGGCTGGGATTTCTCCGCTTCGGGTTTAGCCGCAGTGTGGGCAAAGGAAAATACTCGTGATGAAATCTTTGCCGCTTTTAAGCGCAAAGAGGTTTATGCAACCACGGGCACTCGCATTGCATTACGAGTATTTGCGGGTTGGGACTTTAAGCAGCACGATACTAAAAATCGAAATCTGGCTGCTGTTGGCTATCGTAAGGGTGTGCCTATGGGAGGTGATTTAAGTAGCGCTCCCAAAGGTAAAAATCCTGGTTTATTGATTCAAGCGGTGCGTGATGCCAAAGGCGCCAAATTAGATCGTTTACAAGTGGTGAAGGGCTACATTGATGAGGCGGGGCAGCCACAGGAGAAAATTTATAATGTGGCGGTTTCTTCTGAGCGCGAGCTGAAAGACGGTAAAACCACAGCTGTGCAAGATACTGTCGATACTCAAACGGCCAGCTACCAAAATACTATTGGTGCCGATGAGTTCGTAGTATTGTGGCAAGATCCTGACTTCAAGCCCAAGCAGCGAGCTTTTTACTATGTGCGCGTATTGGAAATTCCAACCCCTAGGCATACCTTATTAGATGCGGTTGCGATGAATAAAGCGCACCCCAAAACACAAGCTAGCAGTATCCAAGAAAGGGCATATAGCTCACCGATTTGGTACACTCCATAAGATTCAATACAGGGGCAATGTGTTTTGCCCCTATTCCAACCTATCAAGCAGACTATAAGAATTTCAATATGCGTTTATTTAAAGAGCCCCTGTTGTACTTTTTGTTGGCGGGCTTCGCGTTGTTTGTGCTGTATTACAGTATTAATCCCGAAGTAGAAGATCAGTCTATCGCTGTGGATGAGAATAGCATCCTCACCTTTATCCAGTATCGCAGTAAAGCATTCTCACCAGAGCTGGCCAAGCAGCGTTGGCAGGCCATGAACCAAGAAGAACGTAAGCAACTGCTGTTGGATTACTATGAAGAAGAGCTGCTATTCCGTGAGGCTGATGGCTTAGGTTTGATGGAAGATGATTACATCATTAAGCGGCGCTTAGTGCAGAAAATGGAATTTATTATTCAATCTGAAGCCGCTGAAGAAAAACGTCCTAGCGAAGCTGAACTATTAGCCTTTATGGAAGAGCACAAAGCTGATTATAAAGTACAGCCCTATATTAGTTTTACCCATATTTACTTTCCCGTTGGGGTAGCTGTGGATCAGGGCTTATTACAGACCCTGAATCAACAAGCTGTTGCTTTTGCCGATGCTGGTAAATTTGGTGAGCGTTTTTTGTATCATCGTAATTATATTGAACGCACTCGCGACTATGTGCTAGCCCACTTTGGTGAAGCCTTTGCCCAAAAGCTATTTGCATGGCCACAAGAAGAGCTAGACGCGAAGCAGTGGATTGGCCCTATTAGCTCAGAGCATGGGCAGCATTTTTTGCTAGTTACCCAACGTAAAGCGGCCTATCAACCTAAGTTAGCTGAGGTGTATAGCCGTGTGGAGCAAGATTATTTGCGACAACAGCAACGTTTGCAGCGCAAAGTTGCAGTAAAAAAACTCAGTGAGAAATACCCGGCAAGGGGAGATGAAGCTCTGATTAAGTTATTGCAGGAGTCTTAATATGCCTGCTGTAATGACTTTTAAAGCTATCTTGCTTTCTGGCCTGCTGGCACTTGTGGCCCTTATTAGCTGGCAAGTGCAGGCCCACGAAAGCCGCCCTTTTTATATCGATATCCGTGAGAGTGAGCCGGGGCAATTTGAGCTGCGTGCCCGAGTGCCTGCATCGGTGCCTAGCTTTAATCGCCCTCGTATTGAGCTGCCAAGCTTTTGTCAGTATCAGCAAGCAAAGACGGCTCTGCGAAAGCCTTTTAGTTGTAGTGAAGGGATTGAAGGGGCTGAACTCAACATTGTCTACCCTTTGGCAAACCCGTCGATTTCCAGCCTAATTCGCTTAGAGCGCAGTAACGGCCAAGTACATAATGCTCGGCTTGGGCCAAAACAAATATCCTGGCAGGTTCCGGCCTTAGAGGAGCGCTGGCTGCTAGCTAAGGATTACACCATACTGGGCATTGAGCATATCCTAATTGGATTGGATCATTTATTGTTTCTGGCTTGCCTTGTTTTTATTGCGGGTGGTTGGCGCCGTATTTTGATTACGGTAACCGGCTTTACAATTGCGCATTCAATCACCTTAGCAGCTGCGGCCTTGGGTATTGTGAGCTTGCCGGTGCCAGCTATTGAGGCGGTTATCGCCTTAAGCATCATCTTTTTAGCGAGAGAATTGGTGCTAAATCGCCGTGATACCTTAACTTGGCGCCAGCCAGTATTTGTTGCCAGTAGCTTCGGTTTATTGCATGGTTTTGGCTTTGCCGCAGTGCTAGCTGATATAGGCCTGCCGCAAACCGAGTTGCCAGTGGCGCTGTTGTTTTTTAATATCGGCGTCGAACTCGGGCAGCTCTTCTTTGTCTGTATTGCAGCTTTCGCCTTTGCACTATTGCGAAGGGTATTTACCGATATGGCCCTTTTGCACCAGAAGGGGCAGTATTTTAGCGCCTGTGCAGTCGGCGTATTGGCGAGTTTTTGGTTTTTTGAACGTATTGCAGGCTTTTGATTTTCGGGGTGATTAGGCCCTCGGGCCTGCCCCATAATCACTTTAAGCGAGGTTCCTGCAATGATGTTTTCCACGAGCTGTCGGGGCTTTTCTTGCTTGGCGCATGGGGTGTTAGCTCGCTTACTACTTCTCCTATCTTTTCGTCTGGTGTCTCGCCAGCTTTCCCCTTTTGTGCTTACTGTTTCTTTTGTACTGTCATTTAGCTCGAGCTTGCTCTTTGCGCAGGGGCCAGCACTGTCCATCGATTCCCATAGTGAATTACGGGCCAAGACTATGAATTTTGATGCCGATATCATTGTTGTTGGCGCTGGTGCTGCCGGCCTTGGTGCAGCCAGCGAGCTTCAATCACTGGGTTATAAGGTTGCTATGTTAGAAGCGCGTGAGCGTATCGGGGGGCGTGTTCATACGCTTTATGACGGTGAGCAAGCTATTGAGATAGGCGCCAATTGGCTGCATGGCCAAAGCGATAATCCCTTAGTCGCATTAGCGAAACAGCAAGGGCATCGTTTAAGCAAGCCTACGGACTGGGGAGATAGCCTTAGCTACGACGAATACGGTGAGGAGATTGAAGATACCGAAGACCTCTCGGATCGCTGGTATGAGGTGGTGGCGAAGTACATTGAGCAATACTTAGAGCGTGAACCAAATGCCAGCATGCAGATGCTGATGGACGACGCCCAAAAGTCGGGCGATCTGGGTTTTGTCAGTGATGATTTGCATAATCTGTTCATTAATTTTATGTATGAACAAGATTGGGCCGCCGATGCTGCAGAGTTATCTGTTCAGTCGGAGATGGATGGCGAGGACTATCGTGGCGGTGATCCTATTCCATTGGGCGGCTTTCAAGCCATTCTTGATCCATTGAGTAAAAATGTGGATGTGCAGTTAGCCCGACAGGTTAATGCTGTGCAGCAGCTGGAAGACTCTGTAGAGATTAGTTACAGCTATCAGGGCCAAACTCAACTCATGCGAGCTAAACGTGTTTTGATAACTGTGCCAGTATCTATTTTGCAGGCTGGCAAGATTCGTTTTAGTCCAGAGCTTAGCGCCCGCAAGCGCGACGCCATTACTCTTTTGGGGATGGGGCATCTCAATAAAGTATGGTTAAAGTTCCCAGAAGTTTTTTGGGATGATGAGCAAGCTTTTCTTCGGGTAAGCCCAGAAAAAGATCGTTTTAGCCTTTGGCTTAATGTCCATCACGTCAGCCAGCAGCCTTATCTTTTGGCTTTAAGTACGGCCACTCAGTTGGAAGCGGGCAGTGATGCGGAAATTGTCGAGGAAGCGATGTTGGCTTTGCGGGGGATGTATGGCGATGAGATTCCTGATCCTGTTAAAAGCTATATCAGCCGTTGGCAAAATGATCCTTTCTCTTTAGGAGCATACAGTTATCTTCGTCAAGGTGGGCGCCCAGAGCACCGTCAGATATTGGCGGAAAATGAAGGTTTAATTTATTTTGCTGGTGAGGCTAGCCACAGTGAGTTTCCATCGACTGTGCATGGTGCTTATTTATCGGGCTTACGTGAAGCGGCGAAAATTCATAAAAATTTAAACCCAGGCGTCAAGCCATTGCCTGCTAAGACTTTACCAGAGTTTAAAGAGCAAGGTGATTTAAGTGAGCCTTTCGCTGAGGATACCCCTAAAAAAATAAGCGATCATGAGGCGAAGATTAATCTAGAGCAGGGTGAAAAGACTCCAGTTCTAGAAGCAAAACAAGAACAAGAAAAACCTCCAAAAGCGGAAGACTTTGAAGCAATAGCGCTGGACAAAGAAGGCGAGCTTCAATAGCAGCGATCCCCAATAACAGCGACCATGAAAAAACGTACCCACCGGGGGAGGTGGGTACTAAAACAGCAACAAGTACTTGAATAGCACCCGAGGAGCCAAAAGGCCGCAGGGGAAAGCCGGGCGCTAGTTCAAGAGTTAAGCTTGTGCCGTTAGAGGTGTTACGTTGTCTTCCTGAGCCGGCTCTTCTAGCAGTACATCAGGTTTGCCCTTACAGGCTTTAGCAAGGGCATCGCGACGCTCGGCAAGCAGTAAGCCTATGGCCTCGCTGGTATTTTCATCTAGACCGTCGATATGGTTTTCTAGCAGCGTAGTAATGTTCGCTGCCAACTCCAACATTTTGTCGTGTTCTTCCGCATCTTTTTTGTTTTCAAACATCTTTCCGTCTCGGTCACACTTCCAAACAGCTACTACAGCCATGAGCCAATCTCCTGTATCAATTACTGGTTAAATATACAGTATATTTGGCTGGTTGCAAGTGTTGATGTTGGGACTTTGGTTTTTAGTTTGATTTGCAAGGTGGCTTCGAACGGCCTTGATGGTGGGAACCGTATCCAAAACTCGCCGTAAACCCATGGATTCGCACCATCCAGGTGCTCAGCCTTCGGCCAAGCCCAAATTCGCTCCAAGCGAATTGGTCATGGGGGCTCTCCAAAAACATCCTTGTTTTTGAAGGTTTTGACCTTGTATACCCCTACCAATACTTCGGAGGCTGTAGCTTGGAGTCTTGTATGCTCGGTAACTTTAAGTTTTTGGAGTTTAAGAATGCTTTTACACAAATGCTCTCGTCGGCTCGAGGTTACCATCAAAAATACTAAACGCTGTTTTGATGTTCTTTAACCAACGGATTCCCATAAAACCCCATGCCTAAAATAACCGCCGCCATCATAAAGTGCAGCATGTCACCCCGGCTCATTACGGTTAAGGCTTGCCCACCTTGGCTGGCGATATCGATGTACTCCAAATAGCGTAGTAACACACCGTAAAGCAGCAAAAAAATGTTTAAAGCACTTTCACCTAAGGCAAAGAGGGCTCGCATGGTGGGGCGTTTAAGTAAGAGGCTGGGTACTACAAAACAGGCCGCTAAGTACAAATAGTGCAGGCTAGGGCTGGCGCCGGGGATATTGATGCGAATATCTGAGCCCCACAGCGCGAAGCTGATAAGAAAAAGCGGGCTTAGCCAGTAGTAAATTTTAATCGTTGTTTGAGAATTCATATGGCTATTCTACGGATATCTGTCACGGCTTGCATGCCTCGCCGTCATTTGTCAGGATGATCAGCTCACACATCAAACCAAGAAAAAATAATGAACACAGCAATAGCCCGTATCTCACTGCCGCGCTTGATAGAACTAGGCGGTGATAGTCTAAATAAACTACCTGAAGTTTTGCGCAGTTTAGGTAGCCAGCGCCCCTATATGATTTGCGATAGATTAATGCGCGATATCGGCGTGCAGGCAAAAGTGCAGCAGGCCTGTACTAATGCCGGGGTGGAGCTTACTGATAGTGATGTGTTTAGCGATGTGATGCCTGAGCCGACCGAGGATTCTTTGCAGCCAGCCATAAGGGCAATGGCAGAGGGTAGCTATGATGGAGTTATTGCCTTAGGTGGCGGCAGTGCAATTGATAGTGCTAAAGCCATTGCCTATCTCGCGGCAAAAGGTGGGCGTATGAGCGATTACAAAGTGCCCGCCATTTGTGATCAGCCTGGTTTGCCTCTTGTGGCTATTCCAACGACGGCAGGTACGGGCTCTGAAGCCACTCAATTTACTATCATTACCGATGCCGATAGTGACGAGAAGATGCTTTGCAAAGGCTTGGCGTTTTTGCCCCAAGCGGCAATCGTCGATTACAAACTTAGCCTCACCGTACCGGCGCGAGTAACGGCGGATACCGGTATTGATGCCTTAACTCATGCTATTGAGGCTTATGTTTCAAAGCGCGCCAACGACTTTAGTGATCAACAAGCCTTGGCTGCAATGAAGCTAATAGCACCTAACTTGCGCAGCGCATTTCATGATGGCAATAATGAGAAAGCGCGTGAAGAATTAATGCTAGGCTCACATCTAGCGGGCATAGCTTTTTCCAATGCTTCGGTGGCTTTGGTGCACGGTATGAGTCGGCCAATAGGTGCCCACTTTCATGTGCCCCACGGTATGAGCAATGCCATGTTGTTACCGGCCGTGACTAAATATTCTATTCCAGCCGCCGTCGAGCGCTATGCCCATTGCGCAAAGGCAATGGCGATCGTTAGTGAAGAAACTGACGAACAAAGTGCTTGTGATGCATTGCTGTTGTGGTTAGAAGCTTTAAACAAAGAACTGTTAGTGCCAAGCCCTGCAGAATTTGGTATCAACAAAGACCAGTTTATGAATAAGCTGGATATCATGGCTGAGCAGGCTTTGGCTTCGGGCTCTCCGGGTAATAATCCTCGTGTTCCAAGCGAAGGCGAAATGAAAGAAATCTATTTAGAGCTTTGGTGAAGCCAATTGCTGCGATGCCTGATTATTGTTTTTTCGAACGTTGCTCAGGTATTTCAGTCATGGCTGGATGGCTTTGCTGTGACCAAAACTCCCCTTGTGTAATGACCGGGGTTAAGGTCTAAACTCCTCAAAACTCTCAATAACAAAATCCTTAAAAGCCTGAATTCGAGCAGCCGAGTTTTTCTGCTTTACGTAAATCAAGTAAAGCGGTGTGGCCACTAAACGCCAGTCTTGAAGTAAAGGGATAAGCTTGCCTTCTTTGACTTCCTTTTGGCAATACAGCTCAGGCACACGAATAATGCCATTGCCAGCAATGGCCGAAGTTAACATGACACGTCCGTTTTTGCATTGCAGTTGTCCGTCAATGTTAAAGCCTTCTGTCTTATTGCTAGCTGGGTTTTTGAAAGACCATTGCTGAACACTGCCGGTAATACAGCGATGCTGTGAAAGTTCATCCGGCGTTTGCGGCTGGCCATACTGCTGGGCATAACTGGGGCTGCAATAAAGCGATATATTTAAATCGCAGAGCTTACGAGCAATCAGTGAAGAATCTTCCAGCTCGCCCATACGAAAAACAAAATCATATTGCTCCTGAATTAAGTCAACTCTTGGGCTGCTAAAATCTAGCTCGATTTTAATTTCTGGGTGCTGCCCTAGGAATTGATTAACCATGGGGGCGATAATATCTTCTCCGATGGGGCCACCCACGGAGTTGATATGAAGATGGCCATGCAGCTTATCGCGTGAATCCTGTAGTTTTTCGATGACTTGCTCTATATCCAGCAATGCTTGTTGGCATTGTTGGTAAAATAGCTGCCCCTGTTCGGTAAGCTGTTGGCTGCGAGTGGTGCGAATCAATAAACTCAAGCCCAGGCTGTCTTCTAATTGCGCCAGCTGTTTCGATATTTGAGGGCGGCCACAGCCAAGCTGTTCAGCCGCTTTGGTAAAACTGCCGGCCTCTGCCAAAACTACAAATGTGCGTATATCGCTTAGGCTTATATCTTTAGGGATCATCGCTGCTGTGCTCTAAACCGGTGGTGGCTTGGCTAGTCTGTTTATTTCTTCCTTCCAGCGCATTGTTTCTTGTTTGGAAATAATGCTGTTCCAGGCGCTATATATATCCCAAGGCCCAGCTTATTTACAGTTAGCCCCATGTTGAATAAAGCAAACAAGTAATTCAAGAGGGCAAGAAAATGACAGATAAGCTAAGTAATAGTGTAACAGCAGCGGATCAAAAAGGCTTAGTGGTGATTACAGGCGCTAGCTCCGGCATTGGGGCGGCCTTGGCCAAAAAGATAAGCGCAGCAGGGCACCCCCTGTTGTTACTGGCGCGCCGAGTGGAGCGTTTGGAGGCTCTGGGCTTAAAAAACTGCCTATGTGCCAAGGTAGATGTTACTGATCAGTCGGGGCTGCAAGCGGCCATCGCCAAAGCTGTGGAAAAATTTGGCCCGGTAGATCTGCTTGTTAACAATGCGGGTGTTATGTTGCTTGGCGATGTGGCGAACCAGCAGGCCAGTGAGTGGCAGCAGATGTTTGAGGTGAATGTTTTAGGTTTGCTCAATGGTATGCAGGCCGTGCTTACAGATATGAAGGCTAATAATCGCGGTACTATTGTGAATATTAGCTCAATTGCAGGGCGTAAAACCTTTGCTAATCATGCGGCTTATTGCGGTACAAAGTTTGCCGTACATGGGCTCACTGAGAATATTCGAGAAGAAGTAGCCGATAGCAATGTGCGAGTCATTACTATCGCTCCGGGCGCCGTTGAAACTGAGCTGCTATCGCATACCAGTTCCCAAGAGATTATTGATGGCTATAAAGCTTGGAAAACACAAATGGGTAATGTACTAAGCGCAGAAGATGTTGCAAACAGTATTTTGTTTGCTTATCACATGCCACAAAATGTATGTGTTCGTGAGATCGTCTTAGCGGCAACAGCGCAGCAGCCTTAATTCAGCGCTTGCTTGTGGCAATCAACGCCTAAGCCGGCAGGCCTATTCGCTATATACTCGAAGAGGCCTAGCTGGCATGCGTGTTAACAGCTCATAGCCAATAGTGCCTGCGGCATCTGCAATACGATTAACGCAAAGATTTTGCCCCCACATTTCGGCTGTGCAGCCTATGGCAATATCTTTAAGTTCGGTGATATCTACCGTGATCATGTCCATAGAGACACGGCCAACTAGCGGTGCTTCTTGTCCGTCAATTAATACAGGCGTGCCGCTGGGGGCGTGACGTGGGTATCCGTCGCCGTAACCGCAGGCGATGGTGGCAATTAGGCTATCGCGCTCTGCTTGCCACTTGCCACCGTAACCAACGCGTTCCCCTGCCTTAATTGGACGAACCGAAATCACTTCGCTCACTAGGCTCATGACAGGTTTTAGTTTATCGGCATTTGTATGGGGCACCGTAAAAGGTGAAGCACCATATAACATAAAGCCAGGGCGAAGCCATTGGCGATGAGCTTGAGGGTGGCCGAGTACGCAAGCTGAATTAGCAAGGCTTTGGGCAAGGCCTTTGGTTTGTTCACTTTGAGCAATTAAATGATCAAAACATTCGAGCTGAGCTTGATTGCTTGGGTTATCCAATTCATCGGCGCTGGCAAAGTGGCTGGCAATAATAATATCGCTGTGTACATTATCGCTGGCTTTTAAAATGCTTAGGGCGCCGTCGGCTTGTTCCGGCAGTAATCCCAAACGATGCATGCCGGTATCGACTTTTAACCAACAATGCAGTGGCTGGCTAACATTGGCTTGAATGATAGCTTGAACCTGCTCAAGGTTTTCTACCATCAAATAGAAGTTTTGCTCGCTGGCAATGCTAACTTCATCGGCGCTGAAAATACCCTCTAATAGAAGAATCGGTTTTTTAATGCCTGCATCACGAAGCTCTAAAGCCTCTTCTATGCACGCTACCCCAAGCACAGGTGCCAAGGGCTCAAGTGCTTTGGCAGCAGCTATAGCACCGTGACCATAGGCATTGGCTTTGACAACGGCGACAGCTTGGGCGGCCGGCGCAAGATCGCAGGCCAGCTGATAGTTGTGGCGCAGCGCTGCTAGATCGATACGGGCGTGACAGGGGCGACTCATAATAAATCCGAGTATTCTTTATTTCTTTCTGTGTGTTTCTATTTCGTTCCATTAGTGCTTTAACGGTTAGCCGCTAAAGCACATTCAACACTAACTATATTAATAGTCGTGCTTGTGGGCACTATATAGCGCTTGGGCAGCTTCCCAAACCGGGCCGACTTTACCATCGCCAACGGCTTTGCCGTCCACTTCAACAACAGCCGCAACTTCTTTGCTGGAGCTACTGATCCATACTTCATCGGCGTTGGCTACTTCGTCCATTGTGATAATACGTTCTTCAACGGTAATATCGCTGTGTTTGCGTAAAATATCCAAGAGCATTAAGCGGGTAATGCCAGGTAAGATTTGATTATCCAGCGGTGGTGTCGCAATAACCCCGTCTTTAACGATGTAGGCATTACAGGCACTGGCTTCAGTTAGCTCGCCCTTGGCGTTGTACAGCAAGGTTTCATTTTGCCCGCTGCTAAAGCCATGTTGAAAGTGCATTACATTGCCCAGCAAAGCGGTAGATTTAATGTGACAGCGCTGCCAGCGTAAATCTTCGGTGGTAGCCACTTTATAGCCATTGGCTTGCTCACGATTGGCGACAGGTGGCGGGGCAATCTCAAAGGCAAAGCCAAAAACAGTAGGGGCTACATCGTCTGGGTATGCGTGAAAGCGCTTAACATCGGCGCCACGGCTAACGTGTAAATAAATACCCAAATTTCCAGATCCGTTCTTTTCGATAAGGCCTTCACAAATCTCGCGCCATTTTTCATGGTTAAGATCGTGCTTGATATCGATAAAGCCCATACCCTGGTGCATGCGATCAATATGAGGGCCAAAGCCAACTAACTTGCCATCATAAGAGGGAATCACCTCATAAATGCCGTCGCCAAATAAGAAGCCACGATCCATAGGTGATATACGGGCCTCTTCCAGGGGCAGAAATTCTCCATTCAAATAGGCTGTGGTCATAATATCCTCGATAAATATAAGCAGATGGAACCCGGCTATAGCGCCAACAGTAGTCGTCAGTGGGCGTACTAAAGCCCAATGCTGTTGCGCTTATTGTAGTGCAGATTAAGAGTAAGCGTGGGGTGAACGCTAATCCGGCCGGGTGGGCTGGGTAGGCCGAGCGGGGTCACTTTTGGCGACAGGGCAGGGCTTGCTGCGAAGCAGTGCTTCCAATTGCCGCTATTTTAGCAAAGCTTTGCAGAGGATTATTCGGAAAACGGGTTTTATATAGTGGATTATTCTGATTTGGTTAAATAGCGGCCTGTCTTTGTGTCGGTTTATGTAGATCCCCTCTAACAAAGTAGCGCTTTGAAAGCTTTGTCACACACTTGGCTTGCCGAGCACCTAGGTGTTAAGTCGCCTATGTTGATTAGGACGCCTCCGGCAGTCGTGATGGGCTCATGTGTAAAAGTCATGTGTAGGAGCAATATTTAGGAACAATGTTATGATTGATTGCTCTAATCTATGTCAGAATCACTAGTTGTTTTAAAGCCATACACGGACCAAGAATGCGCCCATTATTAATATCGATTGCCGTACTTAGCAGTAGCCTTGCCATCAACTTGGAGGCCAAAACCCAAAGTTACCAGTGTCCTGATGGTCGGGTTGTAGAAACAAAGGTAAAAGGCTCACGTGAGCAGCGAAAAAAAACAGCCAATCTACAGATTAATGAAGTAAAGCAGCAATTTAATGAACTGCCTGGCTGGTTAGATAAGCCAGAGCCAGAATCCTTATTGCAGGTTATCGAGAACAATTGCAAAACCAGTAAACTGCCAAAGGGCTGGGCGAAGATATGCCAAGAGGCGGAAGGTTTAAATTCGGCTAATGTCTACGACTATATCGAAAATAACTTTATTCCTTATCAGCTAGTGGTGGATACAAAAACAGCGCGCAATGATAAAGGAAAGTTCACGTCTTACTATGCGTCTTACGTTAATGTCAGTAAAAGCAAAACTGAAAAGTATCAGCACCCTATTTATAAGTTTTCAAAGAAAGCGAAAACTTTATCCCGCAAACAAATTGAAGCTGGCGGGCTAGCAGAATCAGAGGTGCTGTTCTGGTCCGATAATGCCTTTGATAATTTTGTTCTGCATGTTCAAGGTAGTGGCGTAGGCAAACTGCCTGATGGCAGTAAAGTTAAAGTACTTTATGCAGGCAAAAATAAAGAAAACTATATCAGTTTGGGCAAGGTGTTACGCGAATGCGGTGAAATACCCCCCGCAAAAATCTCTTTGCCCTCTATACGAGCTTGGGTTGATGCGGCCACGCCCATCGAATACCAACGTTTGATCGGCAATAATCAAAGCTATGTGTTCTTTAGAGAAGAGGCCTACAATCAAGAAGCACCCTTGGGTGCTTTGGGTGTTCCCCTAACCACTATGCGTTCGCTGGCAGTGGATACCCGATATATTCCCTTGGGGACCATGGCCTATGTAGCCGTACCTCATCCATTAAACGACAGCAAAATAGAGCAGGTTTTTATCGCACAAGATAAAGGTGGCGCCATCAATGGCGGTATTCGCGCTGATATCTTTGCGGGCGAAGGAGAGCAAGCAGGTGAATTTGCCGGGCGTATGGCCCATAAAGGAAAGTTCTGGCTGATTAAACCAAAATAAAAAGCTCTTTGTTTCTGTCCATATGTGAAATATCGATGCTTAAGGTAAGTAAGCGCATAAAATAATAATGTAAATGTTGTATAGGGATAACAATGAAGCCTTCTATTACTGATTGGATTCAAGCTTTAGCGGTTACCATGGGGGTGGCTTACGCAGCTTGGGAATTCATTCTGCATGACCGAGCCCAAGAGAAACTTAAAAAAGAAGCCGTTTTACAGTTGATGCTAAGCGGACAAAACGAATCGATTTCCAAGTCTGCCCATGAAATACAGAAAGTATTTAGCGAGCTAAAAAATAACGATGACGCAAGTATAGAAGATTGGGTAAGGCTACAAACCATCTATTTTCCAATACAAGCTCACTTAAGTGCCTGGGGCTTTTGTTATCACAATAATATGTGTGACAAGAAGCTAACCGAAGCCTATATCTGCGAAAACTTACTAGATTTTGATAAGTTTAGAGCTTTGGTCAATGAAAAGGTGAATAGACCAGATTTTCAGCGTGAAGAGGGTTATGGGGCTTTGTTAGAACGTTGCTCTGAAAGATAGATCACGCTTTCCCGAAATTTAAACAGATGCCCATTAATTGGAATTCTAGTGCTGATAAAACGAGGTGAGCCATGGATGTAGTCAACTACTATCAGGTGAGTAAAAATATTGCTTCATCCGGCCAGCCAGCTGCTGATCAGTTTGAAAGCATCGCAAATGCTGGATATGACGTGGTTTTTAATCTCGCTATGCCAGACCATGAGAAATCGATTGCAAACGAAGGCAGCATAGTAACTTCTTTAGGGATGAGCTATATCCATATTCCGGTTCCCTTCGATGCTCCAAATGAAGATCACTTCACTTGCTTTGCAGCCTATATGGATTCTCTCAAGTATAAAAAAGTATGGCTACATTGTATTGTCAATGCTCGAGTATCGGCCTTTCTTTTTCGCTACTTGCAAGAGCAGGGATGTTCAGCGCTTGAGGCCAAAACACCAATTTTAGAATACTGGCTACCAACGATGGACGATAAGTGGAAAGCTTTTATTAGCCATGCGAAAGAAGCGCCTTAGTAAAATCAGTCTGTTCTTCTCATCGATTGTGCTAACAGCTTCGTTGCTTTAAGTTGGTCGATCTTCCTATGAAAGTCTAGCCAGGCAAAGGGCTTTAGTTACAAAGTGCTAGCTCAACTGCTCAAATCCCTCTCTGTCCTTCATTCTAACTTTGCAAACCACTTCGCCAAACGGCTGCTTATTTCAAGCTTTGGGCTGATTGTCTTGAGCCGCTTTGTCATTAAAATCTTCCACTCAATAAGAGGATAGTTACAAGGAAGTCGCCTCTAAGTTTTCATCTGTTTGTACCGTAACTAGCCCTTCTTGATTGGATTTCTTAATTGGATATCTGAATAAGATCTTCAAATGGTGGTTGTCTCGGGCAGCCCATACTTTAACGCAGGGAAGTGGCTAGCATATGCCTTTAAAATCCTCCACTCGATCGTCAGTCGCGAGTATTTCTGTCGCCCTGGTATGTTGCTTAAACACAGCGCTGTCTGCAGCGAATAATGTCGTGCCCGATGGCAGCACCGCGACCAGTGTTGCTCAGGTGGGTGGGCGCACTGAGGTACAGATCGCCCCAGCCAATGAAGATCGAACAAGTTACAACCGTTACCAGAAATTTGATGTCAGTGCTGAAGGTGTAGCTCTAAACAACCGCGAGGTTGCAGCGCGGACCATTGTTAATGAAGTTACCGGCGGAGAGCTATCAACGCTGGCCGGGCAAATTGAGGTGCTCGGCACCAAGGCGCATATTGTTATCGCAAATACCAATGGTATTTCGGTCGATGGCCTAAACTTTATAAATACTGCCGATACCCTATTAACTACGGGCAGTGTTTCTACAGTAGAGCGAACCCTTGGACCGGGTGTGCAGCAACTCAACACCTTGCTGGATACCCAGGTAGGCACCATTGTTGTTGGAGAGGGCGGTATCTCCGGGGCGATGAGCAGTCTTGATCTAATCGCTAATGCCATTGAAGTAAACGGCCCAATTCTTAATAGTGAGATAGGCCGCCGCAATCAAGTTAGATTACTGCCAGGTAAAAGCATCACTGAGCTAGACAGCTCGCTATCTCCTTCAAACCCCACACGAAACGTAGCAATCAATCAGCAAAGTGAGGATGGCAATCAAAGTGTGCTGGTACGCATGAGCCAAAATGCCTCGATCGAAGCGGGCAGTATTCTTATTGCTGTTACCGCCAAAGGGGCTGGCGTAAAGCTTGATGGTGAGCTGATTGCAAACAGTGGCAACTTTGTTCTAAGCACAGATGGTGAAATTAGTTCGGCGGCAAGCATTCGTGCGGCAGGGCATCTGGCGATACGCAGCTCAGGTAACGTGACCTTAAGCAGTGATATTGAGCGCGAGCAGACGGAGGTGGCCGCTGGAAACGGCATAAGCGTGCAAAGCGAAGGCAGGTTCTCATCAGAAGGTGTATTACTCAGTGCGGCGGTAGATGTGCCCAGCGAGGGTGAAGATGCTATCGCAGCTATTGATATAGAAGCGGAAAAAGGCATCGAGCAAAGTTCGCTTAATGGCGATCACTTGGGCATCTTGTTTGCCGCCAGCGGCGATATTTCACTGCGCTCAGCGGGCGATATCACCAATTACAATGGCCGCATGATAAGCAATGGGGCATTGGCAATTGAAACCCCTGGGGCATTTAAAAATCTTTTATCGTTTAACGATTTTGAAGGTCGAGGTGAAATACAGCAAAGTGAAACCATTGGCTCTAGGCGTTGGTACACCTTATTTCTAAAGCGTGAAAAACGCCGCGAACTGTGGGCCGACTTCGGCAGGATGGATATTGACGGAGAGCTACCCACCTTAGTTGCTGATGGAGATTTAGACATTGTCGCAGACCATATTTCAAATGTTGGTGGAAACTTTATTTCCAATGGTGGTGATATTCTTCTTGATGCAAAAACGGTTCACAATGAAGCTGTAGCGCTAGGTGAACTCCGTTTTAGCAGCCATTGCGTAATTTCATGCGATCAGTTTGGCCAATCGACTGTGCAGCTATTTGGCGGCAGTATTCAAGCCGCAAACGATACAGAACTGCAGGCTAGCGAATCGTTTTACAACTTAGGTGGAACCGTCTTTAGCGTTGCTAACACGCGCATTACTACGCCCTTAATTACCAATGAAGCCATTACCATTCCCAATGTTTTCCAACGCCGCAAGGGCTTGGCAGGCTTTTTCAACCATCGCACAGGCCATGTATTTCGACAAGATCAAGGCGGCGCCTTAATAGCTAATATGGGTAGGCTGGTCATCAATAGTGATGCTGAGATCTACCAAATAGGTGGTTTTTTTCAAAGTGGTGAAGATGAAGATATCCCTGTTGATATAAATATAGTGCGTGAAAGAATCAATCAAAGCCCAGTAAATGGCGAGGCCATTGGCTTGTTTGGGAGCGCGCTATGAGCCTCGCAAGCTACCCATTTAGGCTCGCATCGGCAGCTTTGTTGCTGGCAGCGATGCTTCTATCGGCTGAGCGGAGTATGGCGCAAAGTGCTTCGCAGCTGGAGACTGAAGCTGATCGCTTTTTAAAGCAACAGCAAATGCAGCGTGAGCGCGAAGAGCTTCAACGGCAAAAAGCAATCATGATCGAGCCCGAAATTGAAGAGCAAGAAAGCTTCAGCGATAAAATTTGCTTCACCATTGAGAGTGTGTCGTTTGAAGGTGTGAGTGTTGTGCAGCTAAGCGATCTTCAAACGCTTAGCGAGGATATGATTGGTCAGTGTGTTGGGCAGAGCCGTATCGGTAATTTACTGCAATTAATTAACACGCTCTATATGGAGCGCGGTTACATCACCACAAGGGCCTATCTTCCTGAGCAAAATTTAAGTCGTGGAAAGTTGCTTATTAAAGTGATGGAGGGTCGAGTTGAGCAGGTAAAACTCAACGAAAACTCCAATGCTGATCGCCGTCGTTTATGGACAGCTCTGCCAGGCACCCGCGAGGGTAGTGTGCTAAATATGCGCAATTTGGAGCAGGCTGTGGATCAGCTAGATTTACCAGCTTCTGTTAAATCGCAAGTAAAACTCTGGCCAGGTGACGAAGTTGGTACATCGATTGTAGAGATTAGCACCCAAGAAAAAGATCGCTTACGTCTAAACGTAAGTACTGACAATGACGGTCAAGAAGGGACGGGTAAACAACGTTTAACCTTGGGTATGGGACTTGATAATCTGCTGTCCTTAAATGAAACCATTAATGTGAACTACATAGGAAGTCGCGATACCAATGCGTTGATCTTCCAAATGTCTATGCCGTTTAGGCGTTTTAACTTGTCATATACGCGCAGCTACTCAGAGTACCTCAGTGTGTTGTCAGAGTTTAGTGAATTGTTTGGCCAGTCCGATTCCACCTACCTAAATTTGGACTATATGGCCTTTCGAAACGCCAAGCATAAGCTTAGTGTTAAAACGGGTTTATCGTTAAGGGAATCGCTACGTTACATTAATGACGTTGAGCTTAGCCCCCAAAAACTGTCGGTGGCCAGTTTAGGCTTAGAGCATCGCTATGTCGGAGAGCGTTCTCGTTGGCTAAGCAGCTTGCATTATCGCCGGGGCTTGGATGCCTTTGATGCCAGTAAAGATGTGCCTGATCTACTAGAAATAGCACCTCACGCACAATTCAGTAAATTCGACGCCACTGTTCATTTTAGTCGTTCCCTAGGCGAAAGTTTCTTTTTGCAGTCCTTGCTATCGGCTCAATATTCAATGGATTCACTATACGGTTCTGAGCAGGTTCATCTAGGCGGCTTAGGCACCATTCGTGGCTTTGTTGGGCAACCCTTTAGTGGTGATCACGGTGCTTATCTTCGTAACGATATTTCCTGGCCGGTGGGGAGTCGAAAGCTCAGCGATTGGATTCCATTAGTTGATTTCTCCTTGGCAGGGTTTATTGATTTAGGTTACAGCAAATCAAAGGCCGAAAACATCTACGGGCGTCACGAAGAGAGCTTATCTGGGGCGGGTATTTCAATCAATGCGTTTTACGGTGATAGCCGCCTCGCCCTAACCTTGGCTGCGCCTATTCATGCGAGTCAACGCCGAGTAAAAGACGATTATCAAATGTCGGTTTCGGTAAACTTGAACTTTTAAAAGCACAAATGAGGTGTTTTATGTTAGTTAAAAAAATTGCAGTTAAGAATGTATCAGTAAAGAAAACAGCAGTGAAAACCTTGGGGCTTGTGGCGCTATCGGCCTGTATGTTGATTGCGCCTGGTTTTGCGCTGGCCAAATCTAAAGCGACCGATGCCGCTTTAAAGCAATTGGAGTCGCAGAAATTTGAGGAAGCCGCTAAGGCATTGTCAGCCAGTTTTGATGCAGGTGATGGTGATGCAGCGTTTTACCTTGGTCGCATGTTCGAGTTGGGTCTGGGTACCCGTGCTGACATCAAAAGGGCGGCGGGTTTGTATCAGTTGGCAGCTGATAAAAACAGCGCATTAGGTCAAAACCGATTAGCGCTTGTTTATATTCGAGGTGAAGCCGGTGTGTTGCAGGATTATAGCCAGGCTTTAGATATTCTTAAAAAAGCGGCGGCTACCGGCAATGCCGACGCACAGTTTAACTACGCCACTATGTTTGAAAAAGGTTGGGGCGTTTCTATTAATATGAAAGAAGCGGTTAATTGGTTCACCAAAGCCGCAAAGCAAGATCATATTGGTGCGCAGAATAAGTTAGCACTTGCTTATAGAGATGGTACTGGAGTTAAGAAAAATCAGAAGGAGGCGCTGCGTTGGTTTGCTATGGCGGCATCGCAAAATAATCCACTAGCGCTTTATGAAATGGCAAACGCCTTTGAGGAAGGCAAGCTGCGCCCAGCCAAGCAAGGTACTGCCTACATGCTATTCAATCTTGCTGCTGCTGCAGGCTTGCAGCAGGCAGCAGTACGTCGCGACAATATACTGCGCCAATTGAGTAGCGATGATGTGAACAAATATCAAAAGCTAGCGCGTAATTGGGTAGAGCAAAGCAGCAAGGATCGTCTAAAAACTCTCAATAAAGGCGCCTAGCTACAACAGCGCGCTACGCGAGAAAGTAATAGGGTTTAAACGCTGGCATATCGTCAGCTTCACGCAGGGCAAGGAGGCCCTGCAATAATATCGGTAGATCGTACTATGACACATGCTTTAACTTCACCTTCGATGAATTGGTCGGCAAAAGTAATTAGCTATTGCTGTTGCCTAAGTTTGTTGTGTCAGATGTTTTTCACTACAGCTGTGATGGCTGGTCCGATTGTAGATCCTAAAGCGCCTATAGAATTTAAACCTACCGTTCACAAGGCCGAGAATGGCACTTCTGTTGTCAATATTACGACGCCCAGTGAAGCTGGGGTGTCGTTGAATCAATATGAAGAATTTTCAGTAAGCGCCCAGGGCTTAGTTTTAAACAATAGCTTGCAAGATGGGCAAAGCAGTTTGGCAGGCTTTCTTGCCGCCAACCCCAATCTTAGTAGTCGCTCAGCTAGCTTAATCGTCAATGAAGTTACCGGTAGCAGTAGTTCGGCCCTGCTAGGGCAGATCGAAGTGTTCGGTGATAAAGCATCCCTTATTATCGCCAACCCCTATGGCATAGCCTGTAACGGCTGTGGCTTTATTAATACCGATAGCATTGCCTTAACGACTGGCCGGCCAATCATTACTGGTGGTCAGTTAGATTTAGATATTAGCAGCGATGCGGCCATTAGTTTGGCTGGAAATGGTTTAAGCACTGATGCATCGGCGCTCAGCTTAATTGCCGGAAAAATCAATCTAAATGGCAATACAGTCGTTGCAGGGGAGTTGAATCTTATTGCGGGTGACATGCTTTATGATTATAGCGCCAACAGAATAAAGCAAAGTCGTAGTACGAATAGCCAGACCTTATATGCCATAGATGCAAGCCAGTTAGGGGCAATGCGCGCAGGCAGCATTAATATTATTGTGGATGGCAGCAATGCCGGTGTGCGCCTGATGGGCTATGCCAATGCCGAACGTGGTAATTTTAATATCGATGCCGATGGTAATGTTTCTCTGCGGGGTACGGCGGCAGCCGGAGCAATTACCATCAATAGTCAGGGCGATGTGGAGCAGCAGAAGGATTTTTCCGCTGGACGCGATATTAGCATTAGCGCTAATAGTCTCAATGTGCTCTCCGGTGGCGCAATTCAAACCGCGGAAGCGCTTAATATCGATGTTCTTAATCAAGCGGTCATCTATGGTGATACGCAGGTTCGAGGCAAGGCTACGATAAATTCAGGTGGCGGCATCACTATTGGTGAAGAGTTTTTGGCAGGTTCCGGCATCGCGCTTAGTGCAGATGGAACGGTAAAGTTCGCTGAAGGTATTTTTTCAGCGCCAACGCTTGCTGTTGATGCAGCAGCGACTCAAACCGAATCTGGCGCTACGGTGCGTGTTGATGAATCGCTACTGATTGAAGGGGGGAGTGTTGATCTTGCTGTAGGCAGTTTTCTAGTGGCCGATGGAGCCAGCATAGAGTTCAGTAATAACAGATTATTTGATAGTGGCGCTCAAATACTGGCTAGAGTTATCTCGGCAACGGGAGACATTGGCTCGAATGAAGAAGGCGGTATTATTCAGGCCGAGCAACTGGGCTTAGATTTCAGCGAGCGTTTCAGCAATGCTGGAAGCATTAATGTGACCGGTTTTGACTTTATCAATGCCCCAGTATTTGAAAACCTATCGACCGGACGAATATCGGCACCAGCAATCAATGTAAACGGCAGCTTGGTGAACCAAGGTCTGCTATCCCATGAAGGTAATCTTAGCTTAAATGCTACAGGCAGCTTAACAACTACCGGTACTATTGTAAGCACAGGTGTATTGGATATTGATTCGAGTGGCGCCTTAGCGCTTGGTGGGACGATACAAGCAACCGAAAATATCAGTGCGAGCAGCCTTGCTGGCGGCATTGATATTAATGCGCTCAACTTGCTTAGCGGTGGCAGCTGGAATCTAGACAGTCATGGCGAGGCGTTAACTGTTAATGGTTTGTTGGCCCAGGCTGGCGAAGTTAACTGGCAAGTTTCTGATGTGGAATTGGCGGGTGAGGTGCGAATCCTTACTGAAGATTTACAGCTGGATTTAAGTGGTGCCTTTGTTAACAGCGGAAATTTCAGCGGCTTTGAAAAGCTACAGCTAAACTCCAGCAGCTTTTTAAACAGTGGCACGCTCATCGCCGCTGGTTTGCTGAATGTAAACAGCGCCAGCTTTATTAATGAAGGACTTGTTGCAGCGCCTGAGTTGCAACTAGCTGTAGAAAGCTTTCAAAATCTGGGCGAGCTAAATGCCAATAGCTTAGATATTACTATGCAGGGGGTGCTTGATAACAGCTCTGGCGTTTTGCAAGTTATTGATCGCTTTACCCTTAACAGTGGCGGTTTAAATAATGAAGATGGCGTAATTGCTACAGGAAGCTTTATTGCCAATATAGCAGGTGCTATTAATAATCGTTCTGGGCTTATCGATACTCAGCAAATCACCCTCGCGGCTAGTTCTTTAGATAATCAACTTGGTCAAATCCGCTTAGACGAAGGCAGCATAAGCCTTGAAGAAGGGCTTAATAATAGTGGTGGCCAGTTTCTTAGTAATAATCTGACTCTAAATGCAGGCAGCTACACAAGTGATGCCGATAGTTTAATCTATGCCCTTGACGGTTTAGAGATCAATATTGCTTCTGAGTTAAGCAACACGGGCCTTATTTATGGCCGCAATAGCCTAGCAATTAGTGCGGGTGATTTGCTCAATAATTCATTGATATACAGTGAAAACAATAGCATTACAGTGCAAGGCCTGCTTAACAATCAAGGCCAAATTCATGCGGATATTCTAACGCTAACGGCGGGTGAATTATCGAATGCCAGTCTAACGAATGGCAGTGCTGCCAGTATCTTCGCAAAACAAAGTGCGGATATTAGCGCAACAGTTCTGAACAATGATGGCTGGTTATCAGCCTTAGATTCCTTAAATATTACTGCCGACACGATCTATAACAATGCCACTATTGGAGGCATACAGCTGCCATTAACGGTAGGCAATGAAGAGTTTACCGGCAGTGGTGTGTTACTGGTTGATACGCTTAGCATTAATGCCGGTACCGTAGTCAATGGCAGTGCGGCAAATCAAAATGGCGCCATTCTGGCGCAAGACACGGCAACCATAAGTATCGAAAACTTATTCAATAATTATGGTGAACTCTACGCCGATGATCTAACGGTGCAAGGTGCTAAGCTTACAAACTATGGTCGTACATTGGCCGCTAAGCTAACACTGGATCTGGCTGATGTGGTCAATCACGGCTTAATTCAAGCTGATGGCATCGATGAGCTTAGTGCCCAAAGTTTTGTCAACGCTGAAGATGCTCGCTTGATAGCCTTAGAGGCTAATTTGGCCATAGATGGCGCCCTAGAAAATCAATCACTCATCTATGTGAAAAATAACTTAAATGCCACAGCAGGCAGTTTAGCAAATAGCGGCTTGCTTAATGCAGGTACTTTGGATCTATCAGTTGCAGCTCTCTTGCAAAACAGTGGCGATATTATTGCAGCAAGTGAGACTGCGTTGCACAGTATATCGGCCGCAGCACTGGCGAATGAAAGTGATGCCTCGCTGCGCGCGGCAGGAAATTTGAGCTTGCTCTTTAGCGGTAATGGTATCAGTAACCAGGCCGCCTTATCGAATAAGGGCCTTATTGTTAGCGATAAAAACCTACAACTAAGCGGCGCTGATATCGATAATGCAGAAGGCGCTATGTTGATCGCGCTTGCTAATATCGACGGCAGTGCAATTACTGGCAATATTCGTAATGCCGGTCGCATAGCCGCCGGTGATGTAGATACAAAAACCGGTGATTTGCAGCTTAGTGCAAATAATATAACGAATCTAAACACTGGGCTTATTTATAGCGCAGGTGATGCTGCTCTAGAGCTGAGTGGCGAACTGCTTAACCAGGCATCTGACAATCTCTTTGGTACAGTGTTCGCTGAAAATTCACTGCAAATCAGCGCAGGAAGTGTAGATAATCAATCACAGATCAGCGCTAGTGATCTGTCAATTCAAAGCCGCGGCGAGCTCGCTAATGGCGGAGCAATCGTAGCAAACAATTTACAGCTAAGTGCAGAGCAATTACTAAATAGCCACAGTGGTTTAATATCGTCGTCAGCTGATATTGGCGCTACCATAGACCAAGCCGGCGAGAATCTTGGGCAAATAGTAGCTGGCGAAACACTTAATTTAGTAGGCGCTTCGTTTAATAACGCAGGCACTTTATCGGCTTCGGATATCAGCCTGCGCATCAGCAATGAGCTTCAAAACAGTGGTGATATTCTCGCGGCCAATACCTTTTCGATTGATGCCCAGGCCATAGCGAATCAACGTACAGGCCGAATTCATGCAGCCAACCAATTAGGAAGTACTGAAAATACCATAAAGCTAAGCGGCTTGTTGTCGAATACGGGTGAAGTATTTGCTGCCGACGCCTTAAGTATAAATGCCGGTGCTGCAAATAATAGTGGCGCAATTCGCGCAGGCGAGATGAATTGGCAGTTAGGAAATAACAGTGCAATTACCTTAAACAATAGTGGCACAATTGCTGCCCAGAGCGCTTGGTATAGCGCGGGCCTAGGTAATGGCCAATTAAGCATTAATACTGTAGGCGAAATAGAAAACAGCGGTATTATAGCGGCCGAGCAAGCTGCTTTCGAAGCTATGGCTCTGCGCAATATCGATGGCTTGATTTCTTCCTCGGGCGATTTGAGCCTCAAATTACAGCAGCGTCTATTCAATCAATCCAGCGCGGCAGATGGACTTATACAAGCTGGGGGCAAGTTTAATCTAGAGACACAAGCTATTGAAAACCACGGCCTACTGCTGGCGCTGGCGGGCTTAGATATTAAGGCTGATAGCCTGCTCAATACCTTGAGTATTAACAGCAGGGCAAGCATAAACCTTAATTTAACGGCAGAGTTGAACAACCAAGGCGCTTTAATTGCTTCCGATAAGGCCACCATCAATGCTCAGTCTGTCAATATTGATACGGCGACAGCGGCAGTAGCGTTTTTACAGGCCGGCAGTATCGAATTGAATGTACCTACAATCAGTATTGGTGAAAAGGGCGTTTTATTAAGTGAGGCCGATCTGGCGCTCAACAATTTCACTCAGCTGAGCAATGCCGGTTTTATTCAAGCCCTTAGCAGTGAGTGGGCTGCGAGCGGCGCCGGTAGTGAGTTTCTGAATAATGGCATTGTGCTACTAGACAGCTTGCAAGTCGATAATCTACAGCGCTACCAAAGTGTAGCGGGTGTGCTCGATGTGCAACAAGACGCCACGCTGGATATTAGTGCATTGAGTAATTCTCTCATTGCTATTTCGCAAGGGGCGCAACTGGTGTCTAGGGCGGGCCATTTAAGCTTGGCCGCGCACACGATCAGCAACGACAGTAGCTTAATTGATGGTGTTGCTGCGCTTACTCTCAAAACGGACACCTATGAAAACCTTGGCGCTGCCGTGCTTAATGGCGGCGATGTTCATTTAGACATTCGTCGTCTAGTAAATTCCGGTTTGCTGGGCGGCAATCTACTGGGTGGCACTGGCCTAGAAGAAGTGGTGAATAATGGCGGAGTTATCAGTGCCGATGGTATTAACTGGAACTTAAAATCTCTGCAAAATATTAATGGACAAATTGATAGTACCGGCGATATCAATATCGTTACCGATGTATTTGATAATAGCGGCGGTAACCTGTACGCCAATAGCGGTAGTATCGACTTAAATGTTAATAACAGCTTTTCAAATTCAGGAAATATCGTTGCCAGTGATAATCTAACGGTAGATGCCAGCAGCCTTGCTAACACAGGCTTGATGGCTGCGGGGACTATGCAGCTATCTGGCCGCAGTATTCAGCAGGCCGGTAATTTTCAATCTAGCGGGCAGCTAAGCTTATTGGCCAATAACGATTTAATCTTTAGCGCTGGCAGTGTTACGCGAGCAGGCTCGTTAACGGCCACCGCAAGCTCTATTAGTAACCAAGGCACCATTACCGGCGCGGGTTCCGCCAACTTTAATGCCAACGCGGGCGATTTTAGCAACGCCGCTGATATTTTATTTTCGGGCATTCGCGTGAATGCTCGTAACATTGTGAATACGGGTTTATTAAGCTCCAATGGCAGCGATAGCTTTAACGCGCAAACACTCAGTAATTCCGGGTCTATTTACGGTGGCAGTAGTCGTTTTCAAATCAGCGATACTCTGCGTAATTTGGGGGTTATCAGCAGCCTGCGAGATATTGATGTAACGGCTCCTACGGTACTAAACCGTGGTGGTTACCTTGCTGGTGCTAATGTCAGTATTGATGCGGCAGATATTATCGATAACAGTGGTGGGGTTTTGTATTCCACCGCAGGCAGTCTCTCGCTTGATACCGCCCAGCTAGTCTTAGCGAATTTGCAAACTGCAAAAAACGTAAGTGAATCGGAAACTGTAGATCTAGTTACGGCCAGTGACAGTGATAAAGCCACTGCTGTGGCAGATATCGCCAATCAGCTAGAGCAAGATTTGCAAGGTGTAACCGATCAAGCACAAAAAGATGCCCTAATAGCCGCTGCTAGCGCAGCGATTCAAGGTGAATTACCCGGTATTAGCGAGGCCGAGCAAAGCGCCTTAAGTATGTTGCTATCTCAGCAGGGTGATAACCCTGACAACACTGTTGAAATCGTGCAGCAGTCTCTTGTATACGCCAGTGGACAATTAGATATTAATGTTGGCAGTGATTTAAAAGTAGAAGGTGACGTTTCAGGTTTGGCGGGCGCCCATATTGTGGTGGCCGGTGGTATAGAGCAGCAAGGCCGAATCGCCACGGTAGATAATTTAAGCCTAGAATTTGATGGTGAATTTATCAGTGATCGCTCAGCGTTAAGTACATTAAATAGCGGCGGTGAAGTGTTTGTTGGCCCTAATGGTGAGCAATTAAATGATCAGGTTTACACAGCCAGTCGCGGCAATATTAGCTTAAGCGGCGCTGAAAATATTCGTTTAATTAATGCCAGCTTACAAGCGGGCAATGTGCTTAGCATACAAGATAGTGAAGAAGCTGAGCTAAGCCTTAGCGGTGAAAAATCGCGTATCTTTGCCGCCAATCATCTGGATATCTCTTCCGGAATTAAATCCATCAGAATTGATACCGTTAACGAAAATAATAATATTGAAGTACGCAATGCCAATATTAAGCTCTCAGAGAATTTTACCAACAGCGGCAATGTGCGCAGTTCCGGGTTTATTCACATTGATGTGGGAGGAAAACTCAATTTAGAAGCCGGCAGTATGTTGCACGGCGATACGGTAGAGCTGAAACTGAATGAGCAGCCAGATCTAAGCCAAGAAGCTATCAAAGCCGATAGCCGATTACTATTAGATTTGCCTGAATTTAATTTGGCCAGTGGTGAAACCCTGCGTATCGACGGGACGATTGACATTCGGGCCGATGGTGCCATTAGAAATAGCGGGCGCATTATCTCCCGAGCCCATGGCATTAACCTAGAAGGCCGTAGCATTACAAACAATAGTGGTGCCACCTTGCTGGCTACCGGATCTATCAATGCTAATAGCTCCGGCACTTTTAGTAACTCTGGCTACATTGCTTCTTTTAGCTCTATTGGGCTTTCTGGTGATCAAGGTGCCTTTAATAACGGCTCTGGCACTATTGCCAGTAAAGGCAGTGTTCTATTGGCCGGTAACAGAGCTGCTAACGATGGCATTATTCTCGCTGAGCATAATGTGACCTTAAGGGCTAGTACTATAGCCGCCAACTTTGGCGGTATTGAAGCGAGCTCTATGGTTTTCGAGGGCAGTAGCGGTGGCAATTTCGGTATTCTAAATTTAGATTCGGTCGAGGGCTTAACCTTCGTTGGCTTTTCTCAAGACGATATTGATAATAGTGATCCGCCTAGTGACGATGGTGCGCCAACGGTAAGCCCTGGCGCAACTGGCACAACGCCAGCAGGATTAAACGATGTAGGCGAAGACGATTTTGAATTCGCAAGCGCCAACAATAATAATCGCAGCGCGGCCGGTGCAAGCGGTGTTGTAAACACTGGTAGTGGCGCGAATATCGCGGGTGCTGCAAATACTCAACGTCGTAATTTAAACCCACTGGATACGCTGCGACAGCAAGCACTGGGCGGTGATATTGACGATGCCTTGGCCAGCGAGCTGCTAGCTGGCCCGGTATCAGGATCCCTGGCGAGCAATACTCAACGCCCCACGGCGCCATCGGCTTTAGATTTAGACAGCTTATTTGCAGGCATCAGTGTAAATCCACAGGCGGCCCCAGACCCTGATGGTAACCCAGATACCTTGCCAAACCAGCCCAATCCGCTGGCTGACCCTGCCAACTTAAGTGATGAAGAGCGCGTAGCGGCGACACAAGTTAAAGTGACGGTTTCCGATGAGGAATTCGAAGAAGCGCTAGCCGCTGCTTCACCAGAAGGTGCGCGTCCAGGTAGTTTTTGGGATACCAGCGCCCTAGCAAATAGCGTGGCTGAGCTAAACAGCCGCAAGCTGGCGGCTATTAGCAAACCCGATACGCAATTAAACCCAGCCTTTAACGATATTGCCAGTTTAGTTGGCGGCGGTTTCACTTTGCCCGATTTAGGTAATTTATTACGCGAGTTTGGGGATCTAGATTACTTAGCCGATTACACCGGCGATTTAACGGGTAGTGAAGAGGCGAAAGGTTTTGCCAAACTGCTTGGAGCGAGCGACGGTCTTGCCAGTATCGATGCCAGCAAACTGACTTTTGATGAATTACTGAATTCAGATTCCGGCGAGCTATTAGCAGATGGAAGATTCGTTAACGCCGGTGAAATCAACACACGCGCCCACACGCGCTTTGTACTGGATGATCAAGAGCTATTAGGTGAAGTCGCTGAAGAAACTCTGGCCTTTTTGGCCGGCTTGCCAGCAACAGCCGCCGGCCCTGAATCAACTGGCCCAGCCAATGATTCTTTTAGTGGCCCAAACCAGCAAGAAAACGCTTTGGCAAGCGACACCTTGGCACAGTTGGGCTTAGAGTTTAAACCTGATGAAAACGGCAAAATGGATTTATCCGGCCACAGCATTGCTGGCCGCGCTCTTGATAATGTAGAAGTGCGCCAAGACGAAAACGGAAACCTTAGCTTAGCCGTGGCCGATCAACGTCGTGCAATTTCCTTAGGGCATATGGCAGGCGCCTTCTCAGCCAATGCCGATGGCAGCTACAGCGATGAAAACGGCAATAGCATCAGCCAAGCCGAGTTCCAAGCACAAGTGGCGGCCAATAACCCACAGCTCTTTGCGAATAACAGCGCATCAGATACCGCTGCGCAAAATCGTAGCGATTACTTTAATAGCATTTTAACGCGTACCGATGCTAACTCATTGAGCAATGTAGCCGCAGGCGGCGTAACCATTGTAGGCCGCCCAGATGCCGATGGTAATTACACCCGCTTAGCCGGCGAGTTTACTAATACCGGGATGATTAATACTGGAAACCTTACGGTGATGGCCCAAGGCATGAACCTAGGTGAGCACAGCCAGATTAATACCCGTGGCGATTTGTACGTCGATGTTAAAAACGATATCGATTTAGGCCAGGGGCGTAATTTAAATATTGGTAATAATTTTATTGCTCGTGCGGGTGGGGATATTAAATTACAGGCTCAAAGTAATGAGAGCAGCACAACAAGCGGAAACATCACTACAACACAGGTGAATCACGATCTTGCCAGCTTAGTGGTTGCAGGCAATTTACTATGGGATGCTGGCAACGATGTAATCTTACGCGGCGCGAGCCTCAATGTTGGTGGTGCCGCACAAATACGTGCGGGGCAAGATGTATTGATTGAGGCCGTGGCCAATAGCCATAGCCAAACAGAGCAACGCAAAAACTTCGAAGAAACCTTTTCCTCTGTAACGCATCATGGCTCGGCCATTAATAGCGTGGGCGACCTTTCTATTTTGGCCGGCAATAATTTAGATATTATTGGCTCTAGTATTGCGGCGGGCAATGATGACTTTCAGTCGAATATCTCATTGGCAGCCGGTGGCGATATGACGATTGCCTCGGTAACGGATGAGGAGTATCACTATCGTTATCATCGTAAGAAGAAGAGTTTTGGGCGGAGTAAAACTTACACTCAGGAAAGTCTAGATTCTGCGAATATCGCAAGTAGCGTGGTAGCCACCGGTAGCGTTTTGATCAATACGATCATAGATGAGGGCGGCGCAGTAGGAATCACTAATAGCGATAGTGTGTCTATTGTGGGTAGTAATATTGTTGCTGGCGATAGAGCAATTGTCGCTGCTCAAAATAATGTGGAAATATTATCTGCAGTTGAGGAATTTGGAGCCTATAACCAAAGCAGAAAATCCGGCTTCTTAGGCTTATCAAAGTCGAATAATTCACAGCTTGAAACCCAGGCTCGTCATGTTGGGAGTAATGTTGCTGCTGGGGTAGATGCGCAGGTATTGGCCGGCAATGATCTAAACCTAAGGGCCAGTAATGTAGCGGCGAGTAATGATGTGGAGTTAAGAGCTGGTATATTAAATGAGGCTGGATCCCTTACTTTAAACGCCGGAACTGATACTCAATACAATAGAGAAGTCAGCTTTAAAAAACGCACCGGACTTATCGTCACGGGTAATGGTATTGCTGTTTCCGCCGCCAAGGAAAAAGGCCAAGAAACCCTGTCTAACACATCGGTTGGCTCGACTGTAGCTGGCGGTGGCGATGGCACCTTGGTGGCTGCTGAAGATGTCAATTTGATAGGCAGCTTAGTCGATGTCGGTGGAAAGCTAAGGATCAATGCCGGTCGAGATGTAAATATTCTTGATAAAGATCAAACATTAAATACCACTACTTGGAACAATGAAAAAACAACTGGCATTAGCTTTTCTGCTGATAGAAATAGTGTCAGTGCTTTTGCTGGAAAAATAACTGAAAAAGAAAAGATAACAAACAGCAATACAAACAATGCTCCTAGTGTATTAAATTCGGGTGACGATCTAATTGTTCAGGCGGGGCGCGATATCAACCAAGTAGGGAGCATCGTAAACTCTGGGAAAGATGCAATCTATATTGCGGAAAACAATATTAATATTAGCGCAGGTATTAACCAAAGCTCGCAAGAGAGAAATTTTGAGAGCTCGCGCAGTGGGTTGGGTGTCAGTATCCAGCATAACGTGGGTAACACTCTTGATTCATTGCAGAATATCGGTGGTGGGAATGGTGTAAGCCAAGCAAGTTCGGTATTAGCAGCTGTAGATGCTGTAAGCTCGTTTACTCAAGGGCCTACGGCGAGTATACATTTGGGTAATAGCAGCTCTTCTACAAATTCCACCTCAATCCAGCAATTAGCGAACAATAGTCAAATCAATGCAGTAGGCAATGTTCTCTTAAAAGCTGGCAATGATGCGACTTTGGCAGGCGCCAATGTAGATGCAGGAAAAACCATAGCGGTAGCTGCCAACAATATTAATATTCTTGCTGTTGATCAGCTGTTTCAAAATACCAATGAAAGTGAATCCGCTAGCTCTGGCGTAGTCATTCGAGGTGGGGGAAACCAGGCAAGTATTGGCGTAGCGCACAGTCAAGGTAATAGTGATTCTAGCCAATCGGGTAGCCAAGCAGCTATATCAACACTCAATGCGAATAACATATCTTTAGTCGCTAAGAATGATTTACTCATAGAAGGTGCCAATATTGATGCGCTGAATGATATCGAGTTAAGCGCGGCTAATGATATAAGCATTACCAGTGCGCAAAGTAATAGTGATAGCAGCTTCAACAGTGACAGCATGAACGCCGGTGCTGGTCTTGGCGTAACCGTTGGACAAGGAGGAGCATCGGTTGGCTACTATGTAGAGGGTGGCTTTAGTAAAGAGGATTTAGAACGCCAGAGCAATACTCATCAAAATGCCAACATTAATGCAGGTGGAAATTTGGTGATCAATAGTGGCCGTGATACCACTGTTAGCGGTGCCCATATTGAAGGTGAAGATGTGGATATTGATGTGGCAGGCGATCTTAGTGTCGCTTCACTTCAAGATACGGCCAGTGCCGACGGTCAACGTAGTGATGCTAACCTTAGTGTGACGGTAGGTTATGGCGTAAGCGTAAGTGGATCAGCTGGCTATGGCGAAACTCAAGGGAATAAAGCCTGGGTTGAGAATCAAACCAGCATTGTAGGGCTTAATAGCGTAGATATTGATGTAGAAGGGCATACGCAGATAGATGGCGCCTTAATTGCGAATATCGATGAAAATGGAGAGGATCAAGGGAATTTAGAGCTAACTACAGGCAGTATTGGCTTTAGCGATATTGAAGGTGTCGATGAAGAAAGCAGCCGTTATGTAAATATCAGTGGTGGCTTTACTAGTGAAGCTAATAGTTCCAATTCCAGTGCTGGTACGGGCCCTGGGCAGCGGAATCGTGGCGGTGTTGATCAAAATGGGGTTACCAGCTGGGGAGTTAATGGCTACAACAATGAACGAAATCGTGAGCAAACTACACGCGCTACTGTGGGTGAGGGCAATATCACAGTTACTGGGGGAGAAGGCAATGGTGAGGAGCAGCTAGCGGGGCTGAATAGGGATATTAATAACGCCCAAGAGGTTACTAGGGATGAGAAGAGTGAAACTAATTTGTATGTGACTAGTAGTAGTGTTGATTCCGCACTTAGCCCAGGTCAAACACTTGCACAGTGGCAACAAGGGCTAGCCAACTATGGGGCTAATACGCTTGAAGCTATAAAAAGCTTAGAGCGTGGCAAAGAGCTCGGCGACTTAGTAATAGATGCATTCACAGAGCACGGTGTTGGAGGAGGTTTCGAAAAAACCTTAGCAACATCTGCACACCTAGCAGCAAGCTGGCAGCTTAGTAAGTATCACCCAGAGCTTCTAGCTAAAATTGTTGATAAAACCGCTACCGCTGAAGAGGTAGAAGAGGCCTATCAAGCATACGTGGATATATACGGTGACATTACCAACTCTGATGATTTGGATGTGGCTGTAATTATCTCGGAGATAGATGCCAAAGGCGCCACTGATGGCCAAGGTGATGTTTATATAAACCACGGTGAAGAAGGAACATCTCGCAGCGACGGTTCTGAAGCGATAGGCGTACTGGCTCATGAGACGGCCCACAATAGTAATGACAGTTCTGAGGCTAATGCGGACTATCTAGGTGAAAAAGCGCAAGAGATCTTTAGAAATGAAGCGGATCGTGCCGGTGTCGAAGTAGGTGAGCACAGCGATTCTGATCAGCGTCAATGGGTTGAGGATAATCGTGATTCGGCTTTGGTTGTGGCGAATAATGAGCAGTTTTACAATGAAGATCCTGCAACATTGCGTTTTTATAATGAGGCGGGGCATTACTACACGACATTCTTTGTTGGCCTATCTCATGGTATTGATCCTGAGGTTATAGCTGTAGTCGCTCAGTTCTCTCAGTTACCGGATGAAGTAAATGGGTTAGATGCTATGTCAAGTCGAGCGAGAGCTGCGGTTGTTGATGTGGCTAGCTTTTTTGGGGCAGAGATCGGTTCTGGGAGTACGAGGGATCAAATGTTAGTAATCTATAACAGATTACACAGCCTTACTGGAGGTGATGCTGTGGCAATGCGGGAAGAAGTAAGCCGGCGAATTATTGCGGCAGATACTCCAGAAGAAAAAGGCGTGTTAATTCATCTTCTGGCAGACTCCTATGCACATACGCGATTGGATGACCCAAGTAAATTATATGGTGGTGAGAGTGATGAACTCGACTTGGGCCATGGTTTGCATGGCACAGCGCCAGATGAAATCCATCGTCGTCCTGATTTATATAAGGCCTATGTGAGAAATCTGGTTGAAGTCTTAACCGCGGGCAGTACAAACCAGCCGTCAGCCGAGGATATTCGGAAAACACAGGGGCGACTGATTGGGGCTGTTAATAGAGCTGTGGAAAATTCTTACATTGATGTGGAATCGGATAGTTTTGATATTGGTCCTGAAGGAGAAGATGGAGACTATCGTTTGGTGCATGGGGCAGCGGCGCTAGGTACAACTCAAAATATTCGTGAACTGGTATTGGGAACCATTGAGAAAGATAAGTTAGACCTAGTTGATGCACCTGAACGAAATACACTAGATCACTATCGGGAAAACAGCAATGATTCTTTAACAGATATAGGTAGCTACATCGAAAACTCAACTAATACCAAAGAGGAAAATCAAGAGAGTAGAAGCATACAGATTAACAATAGTTTAAGTGAGGCGGTGAATAAGGTGATTAACGGAAGAGAAGGTGCAGAGGTCTCTTCACCGAATACTGTTGAAGAAAAGGCTGATGATGTAAACGGAGATTTGAATGAATAATGTCAAGATAACAAAAGTAATGCTCTATTTAAGTCTTACGATTTTCTTCAGTTTTTTGGTTTCATGTGAGAGCTTTCATGAAAGAACGGAGGTGGCTGGTCAGTTTTACGAAAAAACATTTTATTCGACTGGGGCTAAATATAAGGTGCCAGATATGTTGGGGCGTAAGTTCAGTAGGGAAGTTTGCTCTAAAGCCCAAGATAAATGTTGGGACGGTGCGAAGTTATCCCCCGTATGGAGGGACCCAGATCTTAGATACACCGAAGTAAACTTCGGTTTAACCTATTTTGTAGATACAAAGACTGGTTTTGAAGTAAATTGTAAGGATTGTTTAAATGAAAAAAATAAAAATGCTGAATGGGCTTTTAGAGTAGCAGGCAGATCCCACTGGAATAGTAGCGCGACCAAGGTGCTAATTACTGAAGTGAATAAGCAAACAGAAAAGAAAGAAATACTGTTGTTGGAGTTCAATGACGGGATTGGAAAAAAAACAAAAATATCGCCCCCTGCATACACCGATTACATAGAGCCAAAGAAAGTTGAGTTTTCACCAGACGGTAATGGTGTGGCTTGGTTGGTTTGCTCACCTACTTGTTCATTGATTAGTTATAATATTACCTCTGCTACGCATAAAGAGACCCCAACGCCGTGTGTCTTAAAACAACACCTAAGTGTTAAATGGGTTGATGGTAAGGCGGAGCCGTCTCATACGGCTGGCGCCAAAAATCTAAGAAAAGAGCACCTTTGTACTGATGCAGAAGGTATTCTGCTATATGGCTTTAACAAAGATCGATACTCTCCTAAGTAGATTTCCGAATACCTATAAGGGTAGTGTAAACCCCTAACCTTAAACGAGCTCGGGAGTGTCCATATATGTCCTATTTGTCGTGATAATGGGCTTACCTGGAGTTGGTGGCGATCCATTGCCTAAGTTTGATGATAATGGGCATCAAACTAACAATGTATCCTCTCATACTTTATATTTCTGTCATCCGATGAGTTGTGGCAGCGCTGCTATAAACATGAATATGCTTATCTCACCAATATAAAGGACACCCACTTTCATTGGCCCAGCATCGCAACCTGAGATCTAGGCCAATTCCCTGATTTTTTCGTCTAGAATCAAGAAAAATTTAAAGTACACCCACTTTCAATGGCCTAGCCCCGCAGCCTTAGAGCTAGGCCAATCCACTGATTTTCTCGTCGAGTTTTAGAAAATATAAAGGACACCCACTTTCATTGGCCTAGCCCCGCAACCTTAGAGCTAGGCCAATCCACTGATTTTCTCGTTCAGCTTTAAATAAAGCTAAGCAATCGTCGAAAGCTGTAGTAATTTATCAGCATGACGTTAGCCAGAAGCCAGCAAGTATCTTTAGCCGATACACCTTATTATCACTGCGTAAGCCGCTGTGTGCGTCGAGCATTTTTGTGCGGCAAAGATCATTACAGCGGTAAAAACTATGAGCATCGCAGAGCCTGGATTGAGGAAAGAGTTCTGGCTATGCAGTCTGTCTTTTGCATCGATGTTTGTGCTTATGCCGTAATGAGTAATCACTATCATGTCGTGCTGCATGTCGATCATCAGGAAGCCAAAGAATTGAGCGCAAAAGAGGTGGTTAGTCGTTGGTTGAGTCTTTTTAAAGGCAGTGATCTAATGCAGCGTTACCAGCAGAGTGGCGATTTGAGTCAGGCGGAGTTAGATGCAGTAGGCCTTGTTGTTAAGGAGTGGCGCAGCCGTTTAAGTGATATCAGTTGGTTTATGCGCTGTTGTAATGAGTGGTTGGCACGTGAATCAAATAAAGAGGACAACTGCACAGGGCGCTTTTGGGAGGGGCGGTTTAAAAGCCAGGCCTTACTAGATGAAAAGGCACTCGCTGCCTGTATGGCGTATGTAGATCTAAATCCTGTGCGGGCAAGAATGGCTAAGTTTCCTGAAGATTCCGATTTTACTTCTGTAAAAAAGCGAGCGGCTAGAGCGAAGACATCAGGAAAACAAGGCAAAAACCCAGAGCTGATTAATCAACAAGCTACTAATTTATATCCATTTTCAGGTAATCCCTGTAACAAGCAGCCCAAAGGCCTACCTTTTAGATTGCTAGACTATTTAGAGCTGGTTGATTGGACAAGTCGTATAATCCGCAACAGTAAAAGAGGGTTCGTTGGCAGAGATGCCCCGGCGATGTTACAACGCCTAGGTATAGAGCCTGATGAATTCATAGTAGCTGCAACTCAGTTTGAGTCTCGCTTTAAAACACTGGCCGGTGCTTTATCCGTTCTGAAGAGGAAATCTCCCAACTTTGGTTTGCTAAGGCTAGCAGTTAGTGGAGTATTTTAATTGTCGAGCCAATGTAGCCCCTACCGCTATCATCATCGAATGAGTTTAACCCTCAAATAAACCGACCTATGGTTATAAATTAGGTAATTTGACTGTGCCTTATAGAAAGTTGCTTGTGTTAGTGTTGGTTGGTGGTTATGGGTGGGTGTCCTGTTTGTTTTTTAGTGTTGGGTGGTGGTTATGGGTGGGTGTCCTGTTTGTTGCGGGTGCTCTATCCGTTATCAAGAAAAAATCTCCCAACTTTGGTTTGCTTAAACTATCTGTTAGCGGCGTATTTTAATTGTCGTGCCAATGCAGTTGGTTTTTCCCTGTAGAGTCAAATGAGTTTAACCCTCAAGTAATCCGATCTGTGGTTTGAAATTAGGTAATTTGTCTGTGCCTCATAGCAAGTTGCTTGTGTTAGTGTTGGTTGGTGGTTATGGGTGGGTGTCCTGTTTGTTTGAGTTGTGGCAGCGCTGCTATAAACATGAATATGCTTACCTCACAGCAGTCTAATAGTCCAAAAAATAAAAAAACAGTACCAGTAAAGGGGGGGCGCAGTAATGAATAGAGGTTCTGCATTTTTTGTATTAGTTTGTATATGCGTAACACTACAAAGTTGTCTCGGCCCGCGGCAGACTATTGATCTAAATGCAGGAAAGAACTGGGTTCAGTTTGAATACAACACTCCTGTTTACATAAATAATAATGGGGTTAGATATTCGTTAAAAAAATTTGATAATCGATTTATTTATAAGGACTCAAGTAGATCATCTGGGGTGTTTAGGCTGGGCGGTAAAACCGGAGCCAATGATATATCTGTTAGCGTCAATATAAAACTAGGTATAACTGATAGCGACCCAAATAAAAGACATAATTTATGGTCCGGCCCTCGAGGTTTATACGAAGGGCTTAAATATGCCCTGGGAACTGGGAACTGGGAACTGGGAACTGGGAACTGGGAACTGGGAACTGGGAACTGGGAACTGGGGACTATTATGGTGGCATGATGCTAGAACGAAGGGGCATTTATAACCAAGGTGCCGATTTTAAGATGTATATGGTCGATACGATTGAGCGTTTGGTTAGAATAAACGATTGGGTGTGTTGGAAAATTGATCTGTGGCGTCTTCAAGGTGTAAATAGTGATAATAGCGCGCTATTTTACCGAAACCCGCCAGATACTGAGCTTCGTTGTCCGTTGAAAATCGATGGAGAAATTGGTTACTTGATTGTAATTTATGGGATGAGAGGGGGTTACTCTCTAAAGCCGGGGGAATTGTTTCCAGTCCGAGATTTTAATGCAATCATGCCTGAGCTTGAAAAAACTGTATCACATGCGATCAAGACCATTGAATATGGCGATCATACCATCTCTCAACCACAACCTTTAAATAACGGCCATCACGAAAACATTGATACATTTGGTGAAAACATCAAAGTCACCCATTATCCGACTGCGCATTTAAGAGTGACGGGCTATAGTAGCAGTGGCGTGAAGGAATGTGTTAAAAACCCTTGTGTATATCGACATCTAGATTTGCGAAAGAGCAATGGTGACCCTAGTGGTCTCTATTACGATGAGAGTATGTATTCCACTATCAAAATTAAAAATCGCCCATGGTCCTTGAAGTTACGTATAAAGGGCCTCGAATTGCAATCAGTAGAGGTGCGAGAGGGTGTTGTTTATCAAAGTCTAAAAGCGCACCAGCCTTATGACTCATCCCCGACATACATAAATATCACCGTATCAGAAAATTTCTGTGAAGATGAGGGCGCATCGAGTGATATAGATCAGCAGACACAATGCATCATTAATACCATTCCTCTAAAAGAGGGGCAACGACTCAAATATCCGCCGAAATTTAAAGAGTCAACACTAAGTAGAAGCAATGAGCCAGCCAATAAAATATACTTCGTAAAACAAGAGTTGAGCCCCAATGGTAGCTATAAAGATTGGGCCCTCATAAAGGGGGTTATATTTAGAAAGGGTGATGATTGGGTTTGGTTGAGAGGGTATACACGGCCAAAGGGTAGTCGCCTTGATTTTGCAAATTTAGATCTTATGAACAAATATTTGTCGATAATAGATCATAGTACTCAGGAATAGAAACAAATATCGAAGAATATAAAGGACACTCACCTTCATTGGCCTAGCCCCGCAGCCAGAGAGCTAGGCCAGCCCCTGATTTTTCCTTCCTACTTTAAATAAGACCAAAACAATCCGATTCGTGGTTAGACCTAGTAATTTGGCTTTGCTTGATGGAGGGCTGCATGTGTTAGTGATGGGTGGTAATTATAGGTGGGTGTCCTGTTTGTAATCAAAACTATAGCGATGTTAATAGCTGCGCAAATAGTATTCATACTCTCGGTTAGTAAATTGATCGACCAGAGCTTTTCTTGATCATTCGTTTGCCCGATATCTAATGGCGATAATCTATTGCAGAATTCGTGCTGCAACTTAGTAGCAGCCATATTTGATGTAGGCAAACTTGTGCTTCTTTTTAGTTGTGATCTTAAGAGTCTTTTAAACACCCGACCAATACTGCATCACGCTTGTTGTTTCAAGGGAATGGAGAAATAAATGAATGGACAAACAGTCAATAAACTAACCTGGTTTTTCTTAGTAATTTTTATCGCAAGTAATTCGTATTCACAGTCGTCGTTAGAAAGTCCTGGAAACAGGGTTTTCGAAAGTGGAGTAGGTGTTATTCGTGGTTGGACTTGTGAAAGCGTGTCAGAAGTTCTTGTTACCATCGGTGATCTCGAGATCCCGCTAGGGGTTGGTAGTGAAAGGCCTGATACGGCTGAAAGATGCGGCAACGATGGAGACAACGGTTTTGGTACCGTAGTATTTTGGCAGAATTTTGGTGTGGGTGTGCACACTGCTACTTTAACTATCGATGGTGAGATTGTTGATACACACACCTTTAGGGTCAGTGGAGCAGATAGCGCATTTTTAAAGGGGCGTGAGTTTGCCCAGGATTTAATAAAATTCCCTAGTCAGCAAAGCGATGTCAGCCTCGCATGGTCAGAGGCTCATCAGAATTTTGTGGTAACTTCAGCTTTTATTCCTGAGCCCAGTGAACTGCCTAAGGCAGCGGCCGGCTCGATTACTCATTTATCGATTTTAAAACAGGGTGAAAAAACCAGCATGTACAGTTTTACTACTCCTGTCGGTGCTGGCTCGTATTTTCAATCCGTTCAAGCCTTTAATCAACGAGCCGAGCAGGTAACTATATGTGGGGATTTTGCTAACGGAACAGGAATTAGTAACGCAAATGCTTGTGTCGGAGGGCGGTTTTTAACAGTAGTCGCCGGTGGGGTCCCTCGAACGTACAACTTCTACCTGCAGGATAACCAAGTTGCAAGTGAAGATATTCGTATTCGTATTGAATTAACGCCGCGCTAATTTTAAAGGGATATTATTATGAACGTGTATAAATATATGTTAATGCTCGCCTTATTAATGGGAAATGGGGTTGTGGCACAAAGCTCACTTGAAAGCCCTGGAAATAACTCCATTGAGGGAGGGGTCGGCTTGCTTCGAGGCTGGACCTGCGAAGACGCGAAAGAAGTTCAAGTCGTTATTGATGACTTTGAGCCAATTAGAATGATAACTGGCGGTGCAAGGAGCGATACCTCGCAAGTATGTAAGAATGAAGGGAATAATGGTTTTGGTAGCATCATTTTTTGGGGGAATTATGGCTTAGGGGAGCATCAAGCGAGATTGTTCATAGACGGAAATCTTGTTTCAACTCATAACTTCACTATTGCTGGCGCTTCGGCTGAATTTCTGACGGGAGTGAGTCGAGTAGCTTATGTCAATGATTTCCCTGATGCAGCCTCCAAGACATTAGTTCAGTGGTCACAAGCTAATCAGAATTTTGTTATCCGCGATGTGGTCGAAAAGAAACTCACTCACAATATTGGATTTTTAGATAAACGAGATGGATTTATTACGGTAGCTGATTATTTGGTTGAAGAGAAAGAAGACGGAAGTCGAACAATAAACGTTAATTCAATCTATGGGGAAATACTTAGAATCCGAGCTTGTACTCAACGCAGAATTTGTTCTGAAGGTGATTCAATATTCATTGATGAGAAAATTGGTAGCGATGTTGTAATAGATGTATCTTCGGTTGGCGATGATAGAGCCTATTTGTTATTCGAAATGCTTGATGAGAATGGTGATACTGTCACCCCAAGTATTGATGTAGAGTTTCAAGCGGTTTACGAGCCACAATAAATTCCTTTGTAAAACTTAAAAGAATATCTGCCTTTATTGGCCTAGCCTTTTTATCTAAAAGCTAGGCCAATCCCTCGTGTCCACGTCCCGTCCTAAAAAACTAGGCAATTGTTTCAACTACTAGTTGCTAGAAAACATAGAATTAGCCAGAAGACAGCTAAATATATTTAACGGTTATACATTATTTCCGCCGAGCAAGCCTTTTTGTGCTGAGCTTCTCTACGTTTAAAAGGACATCACAGCGGTAAAAGCTATGGGTATCGTAGAGGGCGGTTTGAGGTAAGAATATAAAGGATTCCCACTTTCATTGGCTCAGCATCGCAAGCTGCGAGCTGAGCCAATTACCTAATTATTACAACTTCTTAAAATAAAGCAAAGCTATAGGTAAAAGCTGCTTTAATTAGATGGTATTCGTTATAGAAGAGTATCCGGCTTTTTTATTGCTAATTAATCCACGGAATCTTCAAGATATTCAATATACTCTTCAGCATAATCCTTCACTTTGCTGTCACTACTTAAATCCATAAGCTGTTGAAGAACTTTGCGATAGCGAATATCTTTGCAGCGCGCTAAGGCTTTAGCTAAGAGAAGTTGAAATTTTCGGTCATACTTGTCAAATTTGTTGGATTTTACCGATGAGATCAGTACGTCACTTATGTGGTCTAGCATTGGCTTGTCATAATACTCGTTCCGTATTATCGAGCTGGCACCTTTGATTCGCCAATGAGGGCTGCTGCTGGCTATCATATTGGCGCTATGTTGCTGCTGCCAATCCCACTCTTCGTTTAAGTAAGAATCGCTGTGAATATCTCTAGATAATAGAGTGCGTTCATTAAGTACGTTTAAATATTTAAGTGCTTGTTGTGAACGCTTTGCCGATCCTGACATTTGCTGGATGGCCTCAAAAGTAGATCTATACTTCTGTAGCCCTGAAGAGGCTAGCGCACGGAATGCCCAATGTGCTTCGCCTTTGTTTGTGTCAGTGTCTTCGTAGCGTTTTGCGTAGTCTAGAGCGTGTTTTTCGATAGCGTCAAAGAGTTGAGGATCGTTTAACCAAAGGTTATAAATTTCTTTATAGGTTTTGATTCGGTCCTTGTCCTTGCTTAGCCGTTCAATATATTGCTTGCTCAGATGGTGATGCTTTCTTGATTCCGCTTCAAGGTTTACATGCTTACTGAGTTTTTTCTCGAGATTAAGGCGTTTAGTCTTTAAACGCTCTGGTTCAATACCTTGAAGAATCTCTTGCATTTCAGGATCTGGTTGCTGAACTGTGAATAGCCGTGTTGTTACTTTTGTTTCTAGGTTTGGGAAGTGCTGCTTCAAAAAAGCTTTCATTTCAAGTTGTTTGTCACTGGTATTGAAATTGGGATAGAGTTTTATATCAACAGCAGTGCCATAGGTTTGAATATCTCCAAGGTAGACTACTTCGCCTTCCTGTAAATTTATACTTCCATATTGTGGGTTACCCTCTTCATCGAGAGCGCTACCTTTTATGTAATTAAAGGTGTTGTGCCCGACAGTCCTATTAGCGACGATAATGGGCATTCCGGCGGCCACTCTAGCTAGGTAGTACTGTCCGGCAGGAACTTGATAAACGTGATACTCGGGGCCAGCGGCAACAAATTCTATATCGGGTTCGTTGATGTTGCTAAACAATAGTGCTGAGGTTCGATAGATCTCGCCTTTAGGGATAGGAATGCCGTTGAGTCGGATATAGTCTCGCCCGAAAGAAAACACCTTAGTAATAACAACGGCCTTTTTAGGGTCGATGGATATGTCATTGAATAGCTCGTCAGTCTTGATGTCTTCTTGCAAAAGCTCAAGTGCAGTGGATTGTTCTTTTGCAATAATCTGATTGTGGTTGAGCGTGGTGGTTGAGCATGCGCCCAGTGTTAAGACTAAAAAAGCCGATAAAAAAGCAGAAAAGTGTCCTTTCAGCATGAATCTTCCCTATACCAATATTTGTTCGGGTACGAGTTGAGGCCAAGATTGAACTTAGCCGTGGTTAAATTGCCCTGCGGCGAGTTAGTCATTATAACGGAGTGTTAGTGTTTTACGTGGCCAGTTATCTTGAACTCAAGTATTAAGGTTAGGATGGTACAAGCTTATGAGAGTCGACCGCTAGAATGCTACGAGGTTTTTACTAGATAAATAAAGAGTTATCAAAAGAATAGGGCGGCCATTTCAATATCTTACGTTTGGATAGTCAAAATTAGGTCTAAGTTGGGTGTGATGGATGCTCGCATTCTTTGCTTTAGTCCTTAAGTCATCTTTTTCGTTCTTTATTCCATTCTAAGACATGGCTAGTCAATCGTATAAAACACTCTCAAATTTTCAGCGCAATAATAGTCAGAAGCTAGCAAGTATTTGCAATGGATAGGCGCTTTAAGTAGCTTTTTAGCGGGTTTCTACAATTAAATAGCTGGCTGGTCAGTCAAACAGCAGAGTGTTTTACAAGACGAGCTTGTTAGGCTTAAGTTGCAAGGCTAGCTGTTCAGACGGCCCATTTTATCCGGCCTTTCCACCTGATTTTTTTCATAGAAATATCCGTATTATTCTGTAGTTGGGCTTCCATTAAGTACTACCTTAGTGCCAGTCTAGCCCTAAAGGACTAATGGTGCGCAGTAAATAACCATGTTTATGGCTTATTCAAGTTGCATGCATAATCAGCTTTTATAGAGGATTGCAGGTCTATTAATAACAGTTAAATCATTCTATTGGTCTAGTGAGTCTCTATATCTGAACGCTCAATGTAGTTGGGCCTTGGGTCGCAGGAAAATATAAATTTTAAAACCTCTCTATGGATAGCTGGTGGGAAGTGTGAACAGAAAAATAGGAATTTTCAGTATCTGCTTCTATCTTATACTGCCGCTCTTAGTCGGATTAAAGAAGGTTGAAGCAAGCGCTTTTGAGCTAGATGTTTACGATCTTGGCCTATCTGAGTTTTCTCGTGTTAACTTAATCCACGCGGTTATTAAAGACGAAAAAGGTTTGTATTGGATCGGTACTGAAACGGGGCTCTATCGTTACGATGGTAGGCAAGTCATCAGTGTTCACTCTGATAAATCTATGCCCCTTTATAATCTTCCGGTTTCACGTTTGCTGCTTGCGGGCGACAAAATATGGGTCGGAACTCTAAGTGGCTTGTACTATATTAGTTTAGATAGCTATCAAATATCTGAGGTTCAAGCTTTAGCGTCCTTGTACGTTTGGAATATCTCTGTCTCGGGCGATGATATTGTTGTTCTTAGCAATAAACAGGGTGCTTTCAGGTTAACACATAAAGAAGGTGGCTTTGTTCTAGATGAAGGACTTTTGCAAGCGCAGAAATCAAAGGGAATCCTATTTAATAAAGATGCCGTTATAACTGATGATAGAAAAGTTTGGTTTTCATCTAAAAGCGGGCTTTACCGGTACGATCCGGTATCTAAATTGCTTTCCACGCCTAAGGATGCTGCGATCAGTTACCCTGGCGATTTAAAAGTTGTCGCTGGCCAGAGTGTTGCCTCAGTTGAAAAGACCGCTAATAAATTTTTGCTAGTAAGCGATCGCCACTATTATGCCTTTGATAAAAATTACAAATTACTAACTAAAATAGAGCTGCCATGTGATGTTGGCGAGCGTTGCTCATTTTTAAAATTAAGTGGAGATCGTTATGGGGTTGTATGGGGGCGGCTTAATTTAAGTTCAGTTGCGAAGGTTGATGATAACTTGGGGCGCATCCAGGTCGCATCGAATACCAAGTCTGTTTACCTAAGTGATTTGTTCCTGGGGCAGGATGGTGAATTATTATTTTATGGCCTTAACACCTTAAAAGCGGCAAGAGTAGGGGAAGGGATATACAATACCTTTAATCTCTCAGAATCAAATTCCGCTCTGAGCGATTTCGTGGCGACGAGTTTCTATCAAGATGGTTTGGGAAATATTTGGCTGAGCAGGGATAAGCTATTCATTGAATTCAACCCCTACAACGGGGAACTAAAGCAATACTTTCTGCATCATTCACCCTATTCATTTCAAGTCGATGAAGAAAAGAGGATTTGGCTACACGATTCAGAGTCACTTAACGTTATTGAGTTTGATTCTAAAAATACACAAACGCGCATAATCTCAGATGTCGACGTCAATTCCATTGTGAGTAGCCCTATTGATGGACTTTGGATTATTGATACCCAGTACAATATTCATCGCTTAGATAAAAAGTCGAACTCATTGTTCTCTTACCCAAGTTCTTTTTGCTCAAACATGATCAAAAGAGTGTACCCAAGAATTGTCGATAATGGTTTGCTGGCATGGTCTGGCGAAGGGTTTCTATGTCGGTACAATAGGTCTCTCGACAGTTTCGAGAAGATCAATATTGAAAATAGAGGGAAGGCTGACTTCCCACAAAAAGTATTTTACTCAAATGGAAAATACTGGGTGTTAAGCCCGGCTATCGAATTTTATGAGTTCCTCCCGGGTGCTAATACTCTGTTCGCAAATGCGATAGAGGATCTGGATGGCGTTCAACTTGATCAGGAGAGTCAAGTCCTCAGTGATGGCTACATTTGGTCGTTAAACCAAGCAAAAACTAGACTTTACCGAATAAATACTAACAGCCACAAAGTTAGTTTTTATAATATAAGTGAAGGGGTTCCCAGAAAACATGGCTCTACCTTACTTGGTGTGATTGAAGGCGATCAGCTCGTTTTTTCTGAGCCAGGAAAAATCGTGATTCTGGATGCAGCAAAGCTTGAACAATTGCAGCTTGATCACAGCCTTAAAATTCATCAGTTGGTTGTTTTTGCTAAGGATGGCGGCGAAAAGGCAATACTAAACGTAAAAGACTCAATCGCTCTTCTTTATACTGATGATGCTTTAGAAGTTTCATTTGGCACAACAAGGCCAAAGGCCAATGTTAGCGAGACGATTTATTATCGTTTGACAGGGTTTAATGATAATTGGATTAAAACTCATCGAGGGTTTGCACGCTTTTCTGATCTTAGCCCGGGAGAATACAGTTTCGAGATTAAGGACGGTTTTAGCTCCGAGAATAGAACGAGCATTAATATCACTGTTGAGGCACCACCTTGGATGCGTTGGTGGGCCTATCTCATATATACCATCGTTCTCGGTTCGATCTTGTTGTCGTTTATTATTCAGCGGCTTAGGTATCACCGGGAACTAAAATATCTGGCCAGTGTTGATAGTTTAACTTCATTGCCAAATCGCCATAAGATAGTAGAGCATATGAAGTCTTTTGCTCGGCGCAAGGAGGCTTTCAGTGTTTTGTTTATCGACTTGGATCGCTTCAAACATGTCAACGACTCTTTGGGGCACCAAGTCGGAGATAAGCTACTTATCTTGTTGGCAACAAGGTTGAAGGCAACACTCAATCCTGAAAGCTTGATATCTAGGTTAGGTGGTGATGAATTCCTGGTTGTCTGTAAATGCTCTGGCGATAGATTAAACGCAGAGAAATGCGCAAAAAAGCTGATTGATACCATTAATGAACCATTGTTTTTAGAAAAGAAACTGCTTCATGTATCCCTCAGTATCGGTTTAGCTCAGTATCCATCTGATGCCGATTCAATCCCTTTGCTGATGTCTAGAGCAGATGCGGCTATGTATGAGGCAAAGTCCCATGGCGGTAACGCTTGGTGTTGGCATTCTAAGCAAATGGGGCAGACGTCCTTAAACGCCTTAATCCTTGAATCAAAATTGCACAAAGCTGTTCAGAATAAAGAATTTAGGCCTCACTATCAGGCCAAATATGACATGGATAGCCAACGCTTTGTTGGCTACGAAGCGCTGGCGCGTTGGCACTGCCCAGCTGATGGCATAGTCTCACCTTCGCGTTTTATTGATCTTGCTGAAAAGACAGGGAATATTATCGATATAAGTTGGGATATTTTACATCAGGTGTGCAGGCAGCTTGAAGATCTATCGATCAGTGATCAAGCCTTACCCATAGCGGTAAATGTATCTGCCAAGCAATTGGCGATTGATAATTTTTCTGAAAAATTTCGAGACCTTATTAGCCGGTATAACTTTGAGCCAAGCTTGCTTGAGCTGGAAGTTACCGAAAGTATGCTTCTTGATAACAGTCGAAACGCCATTAAACAGCTTAAGCTTTTGAAGTTGCAAGGACACAAAATTTACATTGATGATTTTGGTACGGGTTATTCCTCACTCGCTTACCTTAAGCAGCTGCCCGTTCATTCGGTTAAGATTGATATGGTGTTTGTTAAAGATATCTCGGTAAATGAGAGTAGTAGAGATATTGTCAGCGCCATTATATATCTTGCCCAAAAAATGAAGTTGGAAGTCATTGCGGAGGGGGTTGAAACCCTTGAAGTGGCATTGATTTTGAGGGATTTAGGTTGTGATGTTGTTCAAGGGTATTATTTTAGTAAGCCATCGAGTGCAATTGCAATTTTTGATTCAGGCGCTGATATTGATGATGAATGTATCCTTGAACCTGTATAGGCAGCACATCTTAGCACTTGGCGTATCTTTTTAGCTTTAGATCGAGGTGTTCAGCTTGCCGCGCCCAATAATGCAGACAGCTGCGTATTAGTCTGAATCTTCATATGACTTTCTTGCATCTACAGCAATATATACTACTTTATAGTAATAATAGTTGGAGAGTAGTTATATGCCAAAAGATGAGTTACAACTCGGTGAGTTCGAACAGTATGTATTGTTAGCGGTATTGTCGCTAAAAAAGGGCGCCTATGGTGCAAGCATCCGTCAACAATTACACGAGGCCATATCTCGCGATGTGAGCTTGGGAGCGTTGTATGCCACGATAGAGCGCTTAGAAAAAAGGGGGTTAGTCTCAAGTAATCTCGATGGGGCCACTGCTAAACGTGGTGGTAAGGCTAAGCGAATGATTGAAGTGACGGCTATCGGTAAAAAAGCTCTGCAGCGAAGTCGTCAACAATTAACCACTATGTGGGGCTTGGCGCAGTTGCGAGGTATTACTTATGTCTAGTTGGCTTTTAAAACTCTGTTCTGGCCTGTTGCGATTGTGTTTGCCTCTTCATGTCGCCGATGCTTTGATAGGTGATCTGTACGAGGAATACAATACCAAGCGACTTGATGGCGGTGTTAATAAGGCCCAAATGTGGCTGCTAAGCCAAACAGCGCGAAGCATATGGCCGTTTTTGCTTAGTACATCATATACGCTAAGGGCCATTATGATGCTTCAAGGACTATTTGTTTTTATGGTCTTGGCTATTGCGATTATGTATCTTAGTAATATGGATGATGCATCTCGCTTGAGTGTTGAATTTTGGCCGCAGTGGATGGCAGGCAAGCCCCACCAGTTGTTTCTAGAGCAAGATTTTTGGCAGTTTGCTTTTGCACGTGAACTTCATGAAAGTAATATTCAAATGTGGTTAAACCCCTTGTCGATGGCCTATGCTGGCTTAGCTTGGATGCTAATCAAACGTTTTGAAAAGCAAATAAAGCCATCGCTTATTGTGCACCTTTTCTTTGTCGCGGGGCTTATGGCTCTACCGTATCTATGGGGCGTGCTCATTTTTATTTTGTTTCAACCGGAAATACGTTTAACTGGGCCAATTGTGGTGAGTATGTGGTTTCCTATTTTGTATTTGGTTTTGCCGCTAAGTTGGTCCCTGGCGAATAGTGTAAGCTATCGTCTAGGTCTTAGCTGATAGGATCAATATTGGGGAGTGCCGCACGCTATTCAAGCTATTCCCTTTATTCAAACTGCTCTTGGGCAACTATTTCTAAAGCAATCTGCGCCAATAGTGGCGCTAAGTGGCGCTCGTCGTCGGCTCGCCAGCAACTGATAAAGGGAAGGGGGGCTGGGCTCGGTTTTACATCCAGTTTTTCTAACTTGCCATTTTGTACGGCTTTGCTGGCGGCCGCTTCAGGTATTAAAGCGCTGCCAAGGCCCTGTTCTGCCAGTGGCAGCAGATTCGCCAATGAACTGCAGCTGTGTAGGCGCACCTCGTCTAGCTCGGCTTCGGCTAGCATTCGTTGCAATTGGCTACCCGGTAAGCTATTGCGCGGAAAGCTCAACAGAGGGTGCTTGCTTAGTTCGGCCAGGCTTATTTGGCCATGCCAATTGCTAGTAAGGCTTGGGCTGCTTACCCAACATAGTGGGTATTCAATAAGTGGCTCACTGCACAACTCATCGCTCTGCCTTGGGCCAACGACGAAGGCAAGATCGAGTTGGTGTTTTAAAAGCTGCTGATTCAGGTTGTTACTGACATCCACGCAGATCTCAAATTCCATCAAGGGTAAGCGCTCTTGCCAGCGACTTAGCATGCTGGTTAGCCATAGATGGGCTAAGGTATCGGATACCCCTATGCGCGCAATGCCTCGCTCGGGAAGTACATCACGTAGCTGCTCTTTCATATCTTGCTGGAGCGAGCACATCTTCTGAGCTAGTGGCAGCAGCTGCTGGCCTCGGCTGGTAAGGCGGGTGCCGCTGGCATCTCTTTCAAAGAGTTGTACACCCAGCTCGTTCTCAAGTGAGTTAATTCGGGCTGATATGGCCGGTTGCGAGCTATGTAGCTGTTTGGCGGCGGCGTGAAAACTGCCCAATTGGGCCACCTTTACAAAGCTAATGAGGTTCTTAATTTGCATAATAAATCATTCGACTTGCCAGATCGCCCAGCTGTCACTTTTTGCTAAGAAAGCTGTCACTTTAACATAAAGATGTTTGTGTTTATTCGCTCTACACTAGAACGTGAAAGATAAATGGATTACTGAGGCGATGATGCCCAGTGAGCACCGGTCGTAGAACAACAATGAGGACAGCAAGGTGGATATCAACTTTAGCGAAGCGGAACTTGCTTTTCGCGATGAAGTACGTGCCTTTTTGAAGGACGCTTGGAACGAAGAATTGGCCAGCCAAGCGAAACAGCCTGGTAGCTATAAAGATGTACAGGTTGCTTGGGAGCGTAAGCTCAATTCGAAGGGCTGGGCTGCACCACTGTGGCCAGTAGAACACGGTGGCGCTGGTTGGACTCCCACCCAAAGCTATATTTTTGAAAATGAGCGCGCCGCAGTAGGTGCACCTGACGTATCGCCGTTTGGTCTAAAAATGGTAGGCCCGGTAATTTACAGCTTTGGTAACGATGCTCAGAAAGAGCGCTTTTTACCGCGAATTCTGAACGCTGATGATTGGTGGTGCCAAGGTTATTCTGAGCCGGGTGCTGGTTCGGATTTGGCTTCTCTGAAAACCAAGGCCGAGCGTGATGGCGATCATTATGTCATTAACGGCGCGAAGATTTGGACAACATTAGCTCAGCATGCCAACTGGATGTTCTGCTTGGTGCGTACCAGTAGCGAAGGCAAGCCTCAGCAGGGCATCAGTTTTATCCTTATCGATATGACAAGCCCAGGTATTACCGTGCGTCCAATCGTAACGATTGACGGCGAGCACCACTTGAATGAGGTCATTTTTGAAGAGGTACGCGTACCTGTTGAAAACTTGATCGGAGAAGAAAACAAAGGTTGGACATACGCTAAGAGCCTGTTAGCCCATGAGCGTACCGCGATTGCCGGTGTGGCTGACTCTAAGCGTAACTTGGCTGAGGTGAAGAAACTGGCTGCCGCCGAAGTTAATGGTGGTCGCGCCATGATTGAAGATCCTATCTTCCGTCAGCGTATCTGTGACATAGAAATCGACCTAATGGCTCTGGAGTTTACCGAACTGCGAGTATTGGCATCAATGTCTAAGGGCAATGGTCCGGGGGTTGAATCATCATTATTGAAACTAAAAGGTACCGAGATTCAACAGTCTATTCAGGAGTTGAAGTTAGACCTTGCCGGTTACTTCGGTACGGTTGTACAAGATGGTGCTAGCAATGAGCAGGTTGGCCATGACTTTGGTGATGTTGCGCGCCGTGGCTTTATGATGAGCCGTGCTGCCACCATTTATGGTGGTTCTGATGAAGTTCAGAAGAACATTACTGCTAAATTTGTACTGGGCCTTTAAGCCAGCGACCTAAAAGGATAAAAGCAATGAATTTTGATTTCTCTGAAGAGCAGCAAATGCTCAAAGACAGCGTCGCTCGCTTTGTACAAGATGAGTACGATTTTGAAGCGCGCAATAAAGTAGTAGCTAATGAAGCAGGTTTTAGTGATGAAAATTGGCAGAAATTTGCCGAGCTGGGCTGGTTGTCCATTCCATTCGCAGAAGACCTTGGCGGCTTTGGTGGTGGAGCTACCGATACCATGGCGGTAATGGAAGAAATGGGCAAGGGCTTAGTTGCAGAGCCATTTGCAGCATCGGTATTAATGTTCGGTGGTTTGTTGCAAGCCAGTGCGCAGAGTGAAGAGCGTGATGCCTTGATCGCTGCCGTAATTGATGGCTCTTTACAGGGGGCCGTTGCTTACGCCGAGCCGCAATCTCGTTACGAGCTAAAAGATGTAAAGTGCGCCGCTAAGGTAGAAGGCGATACTTATCGCTTAAGTGGTGAAAAATCACTCGTTTTGAACGCCGTGTCGGCCAATAAAATTATTGTAAGTGCCCGTGTTAGCGGTGATCAAAATGATGAGCAGGGTATTGCGCTGTTTTTAATCGATGCTGATGCAGAAGGCCTAAGCAAGACGGCACTGCGCACTATGGATGCACAGTTAGTTGCTAACCTGAAGCTTGAAAATGTCCCTGCCCAAGCGATTTGCGGTGCTGATGAAGGTTTGGCGATGTTGCAACAAATGCGCCAACAGCTCATTGTTGCCTTGGCGGCGGAAGCTCTAGGAATTATGGAAAAACTAAACGCGACTACTTTGGAATACTGTAAAACGCGTAAACAGTTTGGCGTTGCTATTGGTTCGTTCCAGGCCTTGCAGCATCGTATGGTTGATACGTTTATGGCCGCCGAGCAATTTAAATCGATTCTGTATCGCGCCGTTTGCTCGATCGAGCAAAATGAGAGTGCTGACTCCATCGAGATTAACGTCGCAGCGCTTAAGGCAATGCTGGGCAAGGCCGCCAAGCATATTGGTGGTGAAGCTGTTCAGTTGCACGGTGGTATGGGAATGACCGATGAGCTAGATGTTGGTCACTACGTACGCCGTTTGCTTAGCATTAATGCGGCGTTTGGTGATGGCGACTATCATCAGCAGCGCTTTGCAAACTTGAGCTTAGCATCATAAAGCGCAATGCCATGGTGTCGTAGGTAGTTACTGCGATCACTACGCTGTATCGAAAGGGCTGCAATTCATTGCGGCCCTTTTTCTTTTAGCAGTTGTGCTATTCCATGAATACCACACTGCAATGTTCAGATTGTCAGCTATGATCAGTACTCTATAATGTCATCGCTCTATAATAAATGGAGCCTTAAAGACGGACTCTGAGATTTTTCATGTCAAAATCTACCATTGCTATTCGCACTTTATTACCGATTCATGTGCCTTTATCGCTTAACCCCGGTATAAATCGTCGAGCGAGTGAATTTGATGAAGGTTTGCGCAAACAACTGGCAAAACATACAGATTTAAGCCTGCCCAAACCTAAGCAAACCCAAGAATATGAAAGTGTCAATGCAGATAGCTGGGAGTCTCGCCTATGTATCTGGCAGCGGCCGGATTTAAACCCAGATCTAAAAGTACATGTATTTGCCAACAGCATCGCTGTAGCTGAGTTAAAGCTCAATGTGCCATATAACAATGATCATGAAGCTTTAGAAAAAGACTGTCAGCGCCTTTCTAAGGAGCTTATGGATGAGCTGTATCCAGAGCTTGTGCTAGCGATAGAGCGTTTTGTCGCGCAGGATGATGAAGATCTTTTCACGTTGCTGCCTGATTGGCAGCAAGATCTAAAAGTCTTTTGGATTTCCAGAACCATTATGCTGAAGCAAGAACAGCTGCAGGAACAAAGCATAAAAGATCTATTGAATAACTGGCTTTCCCACACCCATCGCCCACAAGATGCTGCAGACATTATTGCCACTAAAAAAGATCATTCACTGACCTGGTTGAATTATGTGCTGGTGGATTATCGTGACCCTTGGGACATAGTGGAAGGAGTAGTGGAAGGAGTAGTGGAAGAAATAGTGGAAGAAGGTGAGGGCGGTAACGAAAAGGGGGTTGGAATGGCGCGCCCCGAAGCTAAGCAAAAAGAAGATCCGCGCTTAGATGCTATGATTCTTGCTCAGTATTACTATACCGCGCAAGAGTACTGTAACCAGCGCCTAAGTGCCTCGATCGACTCAGCGTATAACCATGATTCTATTGAGGAGGTGCAAGAGCAGCTATCAGATAGCCGCTTAATATCACGTCTGCATCAGGTTGATTATTATGAGCACTTGAAGTTTCTTACGCGCCCCAAGCGTTTATTATTAGAAGGGATTTTAGATTGTTGGGATTATTCTGCTTTGCAAGATAACTCCCAACGTATGATTGATATTTGCTCCAGTCGAATAGAAGAGGTAGAGAGCCGCAAGCGCGAACGTGCTTCTAGGTTGACGGATTTCTTGCTAGTGGCATTGAGTTTCTTTGCGGTATTTGAGCTTTCTCTTTATTTGATGGAGTTAAGTCGTGAAATGATGTCCCGGCCGGCACTGAGTTATACCGATGAAAACTCTTCGCTATTCCTAGAGGTGATCGCTAATGTCGATACCGACGTAATGTTCGGGACGGGTTTTGCTCTTACCTTGTTATTGGTGCTGGTTTATCAGTTTATTAAATCGCGAGAGTAAGTCTCTATTTGGGCTTGCTAGTATTGCCCATCGATTTTAGCTGCTTTTTACTCGTTTTAGGTTTTGGAGTTTCGAATGATGTGTTTATCGAGAGGAGCGCTGCGTTACGTTGCGGTGCTTGCTGTATTACTTCTAGGGCCTTTATCTGTATTGGCACAAACATCGACGCCAGCTGAAAAAGAGAGAGCCAAGAACGCTGTTGATAAACAGGCAGCTACTAAAGTGCTTGGCGCCGAGCAAACGATTTTGACCAATACCTGGGCGCCTTATATCAATAGCCAGGATGAAGAAATTGGTCAGGCCGCACAGGTATTAGAACTGATTTTTCGCTATAGCGATGTGCAGGCAACATGGCAGTATGTGCCCTATGAGTTGGCCTTTTATGAGGTGAGCGAAGGGCAGCAACTTTTGTCTTACCCCTATTTTAAAACCGTCGAGCGCGCCGAAAAAGTGCTCTATTCGGACGCCATTTTTACAGTAGCCAGTCAGGTATTCTATAACCGTCAGTATTTGAGTCAGCAGCAGGCAAAAGACGCTTTAGATAAGCGTCAGCGTATAGGGCGAGTTGCCGGCTATAGCTATGGTGCCTCATTGGATAAAATGATCACCAAGGCAACAATATATAACAGCGAAAAACGGGCATTGACCGCATTGTTCAACGGCGAGATAGATTTACTGCCCATGACCCAGAGCGTTATGAATCAACTCTTAGAAAATGATTACAAAGAGCGTAAGCAGTTGATACGACCAATCAAGGGTCTGATTGATAATTCGAGCATGTATTTGGTGGCCGCAAAAAATACCCAGGGCAAACTTATTATAGATCGCGTAAATAAGGCTCTAGCTCGCTTAAAAAAGGCCGGTTTAAGTAGCCTGCAAAATGAACCTTTCGAAACCCCCGATTCTATTGATATTGCTAAATTGGTCACTTCAGAAGGCTACCCCTCTATCTTGGGGCAGAGCGCAGAGCCAGGTGGCAGTGTAGAATACTTTACACTACCTTTGGGTACACAAGTGATTGTTCTTTCCTGGAGCGAAAATATGTTGCGCCCAGCAAGCAATGATCGCTTATATCACCATATGATGGATTTGAGTAGGGTACTGGTACTCAATGGCCCCCACGTAGGTAAAGAGTTGTTTGTTCGCAATATGCATATTGAGCTGCAGTAGGGCAGTAGAATGATTGAGCTATTGGGCTGGTTTGGCACCATTTTGTATTTGGCGAATCATGCCTACCTATCTATTTCGAAAGCCCACAGCAAGCCTTTGTATTTCGGTGCCAATGCCTTGGCGGCCGCTTGTTTGGTTTTTAGCTCTTTAGCTCTACTATCCTGGCAGGCGGTCTTTAATAATTTCTTTTGGTTTGTAATCAGTGCCTTGCTATTGCTACAGGTCGATTTAAAGCGTCTGCCTGTTAGCCCAAGAGTGTTTTATGTCCTGTTTAGCCTATTGCTGATTTACTTGTTGGTCGACCTTCTACGTTTTCACGAGTTAAATGCATCGACATTAAGTTGGAGCTCGGTGCTGTGTTTTGGCATGGCTTACCTCTTGATGAGCTCTCAAAAAATATCGGTTTTGCAGTATCTATATTGGAATATATACGCAGCAATTGCTTTTCTTCCCCAGCTATGGCTCGATCAAAATATAGCCGTGTTCGCCCTTGAATTATGCTGGGCGGCTATTTCTATTTTCGGGGTGTGTAGGCGGCACTTGGCCCCAGATGCCCACTAATTGTCCCCAAAGGACAATTCTTAGTTGCGCTTATTTCTTACCATGCTCCCAAGTGAATTTGGAATCATGCTATGAAAATAAACCGACGTAATTTATTACTTGGCGGCGCCGTTGCAACAGCGGCGCCCGGTTTGGCGGGTTTACTCTCAAGCTCTACTGGCATAGAGCTCCCCAAGCGGCGCAGCGGTGGCCCTAGTCTGTGGCAGAATCTTGGTGGCAGGCTACCGGATTTGCCTTCTCTGCAGCAGTCTCATACTGCCGATATTTGCATTGTGGGTGGTGGTTATACTGGGCTTTGTGCAGCTATTTATCTTAAAAAAATGCAAGCCAGTTTGCGAGTGATGGTGTTGGAATCTCATCAGTTGGGGGCGGGTGCTAGCACAAGAAACTCTGGTGCGGTTTATGCTAAGTTCACGGGTATTGATGATCAGAGTTTTGCCGAACAAGGCTTGCAGCACTTTAAAAATTTCCTACAAAGTGAGTCTGTCGACTGTGATTTTCAGCCGGCCAATACGCTCTATCTATACAAAGACGATTCACAGCGCAAAGCGGCCCAAAATAACCAAAAAACAAATGAGCAATGGATAACAGACGACAAGCTCAAGCGTGCCATTGCCAGTGATTTTTACGCAGCGGCAAAAGTGGGGAGGGGCTTCTATAAGCTTAATCCTGCCAAGTTATTAAGTGAATACCGCCGTATTGCGCTGGCGCACGGTGTAGAAATCTATGAAAACACTCCAGTGCTGGGGGTCAATTACCAGGGTTCATCTTTAGATGTGCAAACAGCTTTAGCCCGTGTTTCTTGTGCTAAGGTTTTGTTGGCCACAAATGCCTATACTCCGCGTTTGGGCCAAGGTATTTCCGGTACATCAATATAGTTGTGCAAGCGATAAGTTAAGCCCTAGGCAGATAAGGCAATTTGCGCTTGATAAATGGGATCTGCGTTTTGAGCCTAATACTTTGCCTATCACTTTTGGGCTAAGTACAACGGGCCATTTCTTTTTGCGGATTGTATTGGGTTATGCCAGCAATGATACAACCGAGTGGAAGGATTTATCATATGCCCGTGAGCTGGTGCATAAGTACTTTTATCAGCGTTACCCCAGGTTACGTGGCATAGGACTGCCAAACGAGTGGCATGGTGTTACGGCCCATACGGTTAGTACTCAGTCTATTGCATCACCGGTAGCAGCTGAGCAAGGTGACATGGTCTATTTCTGCGGTGCTTATAATGGCTTGGGCATTATGCCCAGCCACTACAGTGCTTATCTTACGGCTAGAAAAATAGTTGGCATTGCAGATTTGGGCTGGTATTCGCTGAGTCGATTAAATCAGCAGTTATCCTTTCCTCCTGATTATTATCGTAGCCTAATGCTTAAAGGCAGTTTTAACCTCTTAAATAGTTTGTGATCTCATGTTAACTAAGTCTTTCAATTCCTATTGGGCCGTGTCTCTTGATGCCTTGTGTTTGCTATTCTCCGGTGCGCATGCTCTGGCCGTTATAGTGAGCTTTTATCAAGGGCACTATATTATTCCAAGCGTTCTCTGTGTCGGCGCTATCTTGCTATACATTGTGGGGCAAGCGGGCTTTGCCGGGCAGCTATGGGCTAAAAAGATCTTGTTTATCGCAACTGTACTAATATGCTTACACTTATTCTTCGCCTTGTTTCATGCCATAACGCCTAAGCATTATCTCGGTGAGTACTTTTATCCGGTTTATGGCGGCGTACTTGCTATACTGCTGGTCTTATTGCTAGGGTATAAGCGCGGTAACCCGCAGATTAAATTTCTATAAACGCCGGTGCGGCGCCATGACCGAAGCCATAAAACCCAATGTAAATCGTTTTATTGATGCCTGTTATAAACTGGGTTTGAATCCAAAGCCGATTTTGCAAGAGATGGCTTATAGCGTGGCCGATTTGCTTTCAGGGCAGCAAACGCTTTCTACCCGCGACTATCTACAATTTCTCAATGCCATGTCTGATCATTATCAGCGTCGTTTTTTAGCGGTAGAGTTGGCCGAGCTGATGGACGAAAGAGATATTGGCATACTTATCTATATGTTACGAAGCGCCAGTAATATTGGCATGGTGATTCAGTTACTATCGCGCTTTATTAGTTTGGTTTCGCCTTCGGCCGAGGTCTCCTTACATGAAGCCGAAAATAAGCAGCAATATCTTCTGTGCTACAGCTACCCAGGTTTGCCTGCTGATTTATGCGCCCAGGATATTGAAGGCACTTTGGCGCAGTTTGTTATGTTGTTTCGCCAAGTGTTAGAGCAGGAACATTGGCAAGCTAGTCGTATTTGTTTTGAACATCAAGCAAAGACTGATTCTGATCTGCTTAATTACCCCTTTGCGCGTGAAGTGTCTTTTGCTACCACCTGCAACGGTCTATATTTTGATAAGCAGCTATTAACTTATCCCATTAAAAGCCGAGACTTAAAGCTGTTGCAGATCTTAGAGGCCAGCGCGATTGAGAGTCTAGAGGCAATTGTTAGTGATGATATTGTCACTAAGGTTAGCGCTTATATTGCAGCCAGCTCAGATATAGCAAAGCTGAGTGTAGAAAGGCTTGCGAAAGAGCTGGGCTATAGCCGCCGCAATCTTTGTCGCCTATTGGCTCAGCAGGGCAGTAGCTTTAGCAAGCTTAAAGAAGCTGAGTTGATGAAGCTTGCTTGTGACAGCCTTCTCAATAGTCGTGCTTCTATATCTCTTATCGCCCAAAGCTTGGGCTATTCCGATTCCAGTGCCTTTAATAGGGCGTTTAAACGGGTTCACCGCTGTACTCCCCGCCAGTTTCGTGAAAGCGCTCAATAGGCTCTAGTCGCTCCTTAGTTATCCTTTAGTTTTTCTCAAGTCGCAGGCTAAACATCTTCTAACTATGCACTTATTTGATAAAAATATTTGCAATCTCTACACTTGTAGATACTATATCTACAAGTGTAGAGATGAGTGCTCTAGATGTGGCGATAAAACTAGAAAGGTGGCCGAATGGAATTTAGCGATTTTGAGTTAGAGGTAATGCACTGCTTTTGGGGGGCTGAGCATCAAAGTGCGCCGCAAGTGCATAAGAGTATTTGTTCTAAAAGGGATATTAGCTACTCGGCGGTTAAAACGATCATTGATCGTTTAGAAAAGAAGGGCGCTTTAATGCGTGCCGCCCAGGAAGGGCGCACTATCTATTATGCGGCGGCCGTTGAACGCGGCAAGGTTCGATTACCGATGATAAAGCAGTTTATTAATAAAGTGTTCTTGGGTAAGAGCCAGAGTTTAGCCGTACACCTCTTGGAAGAAGAGGATCTGTCGCTGGATGATATTCAGTATCTGGAAAAAATTCTAAAAGAACGTAAAAAGGCCTTAAAAGATGGTTAATTATCTTTTGTACTGCAGTCTTTTTAGCATTTTTAGTTTGCTGCTGTTACGTATGCCTAATATTCACCCCGTGCTTCAGCGATCTCTTTGTGCGGTAGCCATTGGGCTTTGGGTTATACCTTGGCCCTACTTTTCGAGTTTGCTCTCTGCTCCTGCGATTGAGCTTATTTCCTACAGCCAGCTGGAAACTACTGCGGCACCGGCAATTAAGCAAGCTGCTTATGCGCAGGGTGTCGATATTGATCGATTTCTCTTAGGGTCGATAGTATTGCTCTGTGCAGCAGGTCTTGTTGTCCACATTATTAGAGTGAATCGACACTTGGCTTTTTGTAAGTCATTGATCGAAACCGCGAATCCCGACCTTAAACTTCAAGGCCGTTATGGTGGGAACATTTTATTAAGCGAAAAGCTGGAGTCTGCCATATTGGTAGGGGTTTTTCGGCCAAGCATTATCTTGCCTAAGAATGTAAAAAATACTGAAGAGCTTAACTTTATGTTGGATCATGAGTTAAACCATCGTCGGCATTATGATCATTGGAAAGTTGCTTGTTTGGCTTTGCTGGAATCGTTGTTTTTTTGGAATCCTCTATTAAGAGCATTGGTCAATATGCAACGCAATTTGATAGAAGCTAGGTGTGATGCGCAAGTGGCGAGAGGTGCGGCCGAGGCCTACCGCGCTATGCTGGGACGGGTAGCACTTACCGAAAAGGGTTTTAATCAAAGCTGCTCGATGGCGATGGGCAGCATAATCTGGAGACTGAAAGTCATGGAGAGTTCGATGAATGCTAAATTACTAAACTTAAAAAACAGCTTGTTTTCAATACTCATGCTGGCCTTGCTTGGGCTTACAATTCCTAGTTTATTGGGGAGTTCAATTGTGGCTGCATCAAGTTCTAAATCCGAGGGGGCTGCCTTAGAGTTATATGTTGAAACTAAGCGTGTAGGTGCCGAACAAGTACACACAAGCTCGACAAAAACAGAGCTTTGGATACATTACGATAAAGAGATAAAAATGGCCTTCGGTAATGACTTTGAGCTGCGCCTTAAGCTTATCAAGCAAAAAGATAATGCCGTATTTTTGGCAACCACCTTGCTGGATCTAACGCTTGAAGAGCAAGTCATCAGTGAGCCGCAATTGATGGTCGAGCTGGGTAAAACGGCCACAATTGAAGTGGGTGACGAAAATTGGCGCTATATGGCTGTTTTTAAAGTTGATGAAGCACCAGTGCCAGAGGGGCAAGGTGTATCGAATCAAGAGCTAGGCTTTAACTTTATGAAAGACTAGCAAAGGGGCCAAGTTTAAAGATATGGAGTTATCTTTAAACTTGGTTTGCTTGCTATTGAATTACTTTTGGGGGCAAGGCTAGCTCTTAGCCATTTCATTCAAGTAACAGGCCAAACGCACACCGCCTTGCATTAATCGCTTGCGCAAGATTGGGCGGGCCTTATAAATATACTGCCACTTCACGCTCTTTCGGCCAGGATACAAGCCTTCATTTAAATCTCGGCTTTCTCTCGCCCATATCATTGGGTCAGTTACACACCAATCTTTTGCTTGCTGGGCGTTGATTTTAGGTTGTAGCCATGATGCCCATTCGGTATAAGAAAGTTTTTCATGGTCGATCAACTTGGTATCCCAGACACTGTGTAGATTGGTATCTTCGCCGAAAAACTTCAGCTTTACATCGTTGCCTCCACGATCTTTACCATTACCAGCATGAAAAGGTTGATGAAGGTCGGTAATGATATGTACTGCGAAACGTAAGGCTTTTTGGCGCTCTTCCAGCGAGCGGTTTTTGTCTTTTATTATTTCGCTAAAGTCCTTCAAAGCCGAAATAGCATCGCCGTTTTTATTATGCTCGCGCTCATCCTCAGGCAGAGTAACAAAGTGCAGCCACATGGATTGTCGCTGCCAGAAAGTGCTTGGGTTGGAACGCATATAGTCAGGCCAGGTGGAAGCCTCGGCTAAAGTCTCTACTCCTAAAATCGATTTCACTAGTGCTTTCGCGTCTTCACTTAAGTAGTGCTCAGAAATCTGGCTGCTGATGCGATGCCCTTGTTTGCCCCAAGCCGCAGCAAACTGGCTGCCAGCTATCGATACTAGGGTAAAAATTATGACGCTTAGATGGCGCATATGGGTCTCCTGTATTTAGTTCGGAGGCAATTATAAGTCTGAAGTATTACAAAATCACGGATTCCGTAAATCTGCTTACAGGTTAACTGGGGGAGCTTGGTCAATAGCCTTCGATAATCCAACTTTAGTTGTATGGTCTGGTGGCGCGCATCATTCATACTGGCGGGGTGGTTAAAAAAGAGTCTGGTTGTCTTGTTGGCCACTACGTCCTATATGTATTGTTTAAGGTCATGGCTGAGATGCGAACAGTATTTATCACATTTTTAGTTTTTCTTTCGAGTACAGCTTACGGGCAGTTTATGCCCTCTAAAGAGCTTTTCAGTTACCAGAAAGATATCGCATTCATCGATGATTTAATTTATTCGGTCGCCGAAGACAATGACGGGTATTGGTGGATTGGTACCAGTGGAGGCCTAGTCAGATATGATGGCACTAATAGCCAAAGAATCTTATCTAGAGCCGGTGAACCCTTAGCCGGATTAAAGGTAAATCGCCTGCTTATTGATGGTCACTTCTTATGGTTGGGCTTTTTGAGTGGGGGCGTGGCCAAGCTCAACTTACAAAATTACCAACTAAGCTTTTATCGTGAGCAGGGTGAAGACCGATCTTCGCCCGGTTTGTTAGGAACGCTTGTAGTGGATATGGCTATTGATGAAAGTGGTGTGCTTTGGGTTGGCACTGAATCTGGATTGAATAAGTACTTAGCAGAAAGTGATAGCTTTGCGAGTTATAAAATAGATTTACCGTCAGATTCTTCAATATATAGCGTTGGTATTCGAATGGCGATGCAAGATCGCTTCGGACGCATTTGGGTGGCTACTATGAAGCACGGCTTGCGGTTTCTAAGTAGAGAAGGCGATTTTCAAACATCAAAAGGTAAGCTAAAGATTTCAGACGATTTACTTCAACAAGTTAATGCCCCTGGTAATCTGCGTTTCATAAAAGAGGATGCTCACGGTAATGTATTGCTGCTCTTGAAAAATCGATTCCTAAAACTCAGTCAAAGTGGGCGCTTATTAGCAAACATAGAGTTTGCTACAGCTAGTTTTGTCGGCCAAAGGGCTTTAGGGATGGCTTTTGATTCTTTGGGTGATATTTGGGTGAGAACAGAGGCCGGGGGAGTCTTCATGGTAAAGGCCGATTTTTCGAATTACCAATACTATGAAGTGCTAGATCCAGGAGGCAAGCCAAAGTCCTCCCTGCAAACTGACTTGTTTGTAGCAGATAGTGGTAATTTGGTCATCGCTAATCTTAATTTAGGGTTGGATTTTATTAGCTCGGCGTACTTGAATGAATTCAAAATTGTAAAAAACGCCATTACATCAGCTGATAGTAGGGAGACTTCTTCTGGTTACAGTGGTGTTTTTCTTGAGGGTGGTCGAGATTTCACATTCATTTATGATGGTAATGAATACAAGATTTTTAATCACAAGGGAAACTTAGAAAAAACCATAAGAGTGCCAGTTTCCGCTAAGCACACGACAGTAGCCTGGGGAATGTTTTGGCTATGCAATGAAGACGGCCTATTTAGCTTTGATCCAAATAATGGAAAATTAGAGAAATTAGACTCCGGCTACTTTGGATTTACAACCTTTTCTGAAAAAGAAGGGCTATTTATTGTTGGTGAGGATGGCGTATACCTTTTATCTAAGCCAGAGGGAGAGCTTCAGCCAGTTGGGGTTCCAGAAGGTTTTGAACCGATTACAGTTACCTTGTACCCGAGCAGGGATGGATCTTTTTGGTTAAATAGTGGTGGTATTCCTAGTTACTTCGAAAAAACCGCAATGTCGTTCATAAAACCTATGGGCTGGCGGAATATCGATGACTTAGACACTGGTAATGATGGTTTTATTGAGAGTGGCTATTACTACAATATTGGGCATCGTGTTTCTAGGTCCAAATTACAGTGGCAAGGAGACAATTGGTGGTTGATGCCTCCTGAAATTATTCAGGAAGACAATCGTTTAGGGGATGTGGCCAAGGTCTATAGCTCGGATACGGGGCTTTGGTTTATCAGTCAGAAAGGCAGCAAGCTGGGATATCTGGATTACAAATATAACACTGTCAATTACTTTGATGCGCGCCAGGGATTTCCACGAAAAAGCGGCACGGCCCTGATCTCTGTGTCTAGATCCAATCAACTTACATTTCTGGATGGGGCGGATATATATAAGCTGCGTCTTCCGTCAATTGCTAAGCCACGCCAAAATCGAGTGCTTGTAACGGGTATTAGAGTAGGTAATCACAATGAGGAGAGCCAAGCCTACAGCTATAATCCAGGTTCTATCTCTCTCTCGGCGGATGAGCAGTCGCTACATATAGAGTTCAGCAATTTCAAAAGCAGAGAAAATAAAGAGTTCTTTGCCCGCTATCGTCTGATAGGAGTAAACGATAAGTGGGTAGAGACCTTTAGTGATGTGGTCTCTTATGCTGCGTTGGATAGCGGGCACTATCGCTTTGAAGTACAAACTATTGATGGCACTGCTTTGGTAGACGATATCCAAATAGTCATCGCGAGCCCTTGGTGGAGAAGTTGGTGGGCATACGCAGTGTATTTTACAGTTTGCTTCTCTATCGTATTGGCGTTCACTTATCAAAACCTTACTAGATTACGCCTTAAACGTCAGAAAGAAGCTGAAATTTCGATTTATTCACAGGGGTTTGAGAGTATTGACCAAGGTGTATCTATTGTAAGCTCGACGGGTGCCTTGATGTCGAAAAATAGAGCTTTCAATTATCTATTTGGCAATAGTGACTGTGGGGTTTTGACGACGATTAACGATATGGCAAATTCGGTAGCATCACGTGAATTGCTGCTTCGAGGGTGGGAGATTTTATGCAAAGTAGGGCATTGGTCTGGGAAGCTAGAAATGCTCGAAGGAAACAAAGCGCTGTACATAGATGTACGTGGCTTTTCGATCAAAGATAGTGAAGATGGTAAGTTTATGCTGTTGGTTACTGATGTTAGTGACAGCATACGCAATGAAAATAAATTAAAAGCACTATCTACTAGTGATGATTTAACAGGTTTGCCTAATCGACGCTACCTGCTGCAAGAGCTCAAAGCTCGAATCGAGCATATCGCAAGGCACGGGGGTAAATTCTCACTGCATTTTCTAGATGTAGATCGATTTAAGAATATTAATGATAGTTTTGGTCATTTCTTCGGAGATCAATGCTTAAGATTGCTTTCTATTCGATTAAGAAATTCTTTGATGGAAGGGGAGTTTATTGCTCGCTTGGGTGGCGATGAGTTTGTTGTGATTAGTGCTATATCTCCATTTCACAATGCTCATTCTTTAGAAGAAAAAATTCTTGAGCAAGTTGTTGAGCCGTTGACAGTTGACGGCAAACCTTTATATGTATCATTGAGTGTAGGGTATGTTGTTTGTCCTGATCAGGCCGCAAGCAGTAGTGCGCTTATGAGAATGGCTGATTTGGCGATGTACTGCAGTAAGGAGCGAGGTGGTAATCAAGCAACGCACTTCATGGAGGACATGAGCGAGAAGCCACTGCGGAAAGTATCTTTGGAAAATGAGCTTCGCATGGCTGTAAATAGCCAGCAACTTGAAGTTCACTTTCAGCCGAAAGTTGATCTTGCTGCAGGTAGAGTCTGCGGTTTCGAAGCGCTTATTCGCTGGCGCACAGATGAGCGTGGATTAATATATCCGGGTGGGTTTATCGAAGTGGCTGAGGAGACTGGCATTATTGTCGAAATGGGATGGCAGGTTTTGGATTTGGTCTGCATACAGCTCGACACTTGGCGTAAGTCGGGTTTAACTTTGCTGCCTGTTGCTGTAAATGTCTCGGCAAAGCAACTTGCGCAATCAGGCTTTGCTGAGGAGCTTAGCTATCGTTTAAGGCAACGGTGTATAGAAGCCCGATATATCGAGATTGAAGTGACGGAAACAGCATTCGCGTCAGATATTGAATATGTCATCAGGCAGCTAGCTATACTGAGTGAGCGTGGCCATGTGATTTCAATAGATGACTATGGTACCGGTTATTCCTCGCTCTCTTACATCAGTCGTTTACCGGTCGATAGTATTAAGATTGATCAGAGCTTTGTTAGCGGTATAGTTGACGACGAAAATAAATTTAATATCGTAAAAAATACTATAGCGCTAGCCGCAAGTTTGCAGCTTAAAATTGTTGCAGAAGGGGTTGATTCAAATGCAGCGCATGAGAAGTTATTAGATTTGGCTTGCGATATTGGCCAAGGGTTTTATTATTCGCCCGTTTTAACAGGAGGAGATAGAGAGCTTATAAAAATGTTGCTTCAACCAACCATAATAATGGCCAATAAAAATAAGCCTGATATTAATCAGGCTTTGGCGGATTAAAGACCATTATTAGTTTCTTTGCGACTTAAAGGTTTTCCTGATAAGCAATTTGCCCATCAATAATAGTAAACAGCACCTTGGTTTCGAGAATTTTTTCACCTTCGACGGTCATAATGTCATCGGCGAATATCGTTAAATCAGCGAGCTTGCCGACTTCAATGCTGCCCCTCAAATTTTCTTCAAAGGCTGCGTAGGCGGGCCATAGGGTAAACATTTTTAACGCATTTTCGCGGCTAACAGCCAGTTCTGGGTGCCAGCCCTTGCCTTGAAAGCCGCGGGTATCCTTACGCAAACTCGCAGCGTAAAATTCTATTCTTGGATCGCCAATTTCTACTGGGGCATCAGAGCCGCCGGCAATAACCAGCCCCTTATCTAAGAGACTCTGCCATGGGTATGCGTTTTGTAATCGCGCTTTACCTAGGCGATCTGGCGCGAAATGCAGATCGCCAATAGCGTGCGAGGGCTGCATGGAAGGTATGATGCCCAACTGTTTAAAACGGTCTTGATCTTCAGGAGTAATGTTTTGAGAATGCTCGATGCGCCAGCGCGGGTTTGCGATTGCCCATTGGTCTCTGGGTACGCTGTGGAAGGCTTTTTCATACCAGTCGAGAACTAAACGATTGGCCAGATCGCCAATAGCATGAGTTTGTATTTGAATGCCCGTGCGAAGCGCTTTTTGCAAAATCGGCATAATGGTTTGCTCATCGATTAACAGCAAGCCTTTGCCTTTGGCATCATGGTAAGGTTCGATTAATGCGGCACCGCGGGAGCCTAGTGCGCCATCAGAATAGAGCTTAATGCCTCTGGCACTGATCCAGTGGCTTTCATCTATTTGCGCTTTTTCTTCTAAGAGTTTATCGGCGTCGCTACCTTGGCTAAGCGCATAATAAACGCGGTGTGCTAACTTGCCTTCTTTTTGTAGCTCTTTTAATAATTCTAAATCTTGCCAGCTGCCCCCGGCGTTTTGGGTTTGGGTCCAGCCGAGTGCGACATTTCGAGCTAGGCCTTTAGCGAGCGCGCCTTTGTCGTCGGCCCTGGAGTTCTTGGGAATCAGCTGCTCTACCAAAGCCATGGCATTATCAACCAATAAGCCGGTGAGTTCGCCCTTAGCGTTTTTTTCAATGGCGCCACCTTCAGGCGCCGTGGTGCTGGTATCGATGCCGGCCAATTTTAGGGCTAGGCTATTGGCCACCGCTGAATGGCCGTCGGCTCGTTTTATATAAGCGGGGCGATCGCTCACTACGGCATCAAGATCGGCGATGTTTGGGAATCTTTTTTCTGGCCAAAGTTTTTCAATCCAGCCTCTGCCTACTACCCAGTTATTGTTTGGGTTAGCTTTGGCGAAATCGCTAACGGCTTGTAGGGTTTCTGCAAGGCTGTTGATACCCTGCAGGTTTAGGCTTTTTTCCCGATAGCCAATGCCTTTTAAGTGTACATGGGCATCGCTAAAGCCTGGGTAGATGGCGCCGGATTTTAGCTTGAAGTGTCTTGCGCCGTCGCATAGCTGCAGGGGCTCTAAGCTCACTGCGCTGATTTTATTACCCTTGATCGCGAGGTGTTTGGCTTTTGGAAATTTATCGTTGGCGGTGTAAATATTACCACTAAAGGCTAAATCTGCGTCGATACAGTCTTTGGCGGCCCAGCCTTGGTTGCTCACTAGGGCCATGACTAGACTGCTGCTGATAATAATCGATTTATGCACGGGCTTATCCTTTGCTGGCTAAAGGCTGGTTTAGTGGAACGGCTTACAACAATTCCAATTTAACCAAGGGGCGGAATTTGATCAAGTGTTTAGCGGGGGAGGGCCGATCTTGAGGCTTGGCTTGGAGTAAAATATTTGTGCTTCCGACCCGAAAGTTCGGGCCGGGATAGCTGCCGTTAAATCTAGATGAGGCAATAAAGAACCTTATGGCAGTTGTTCCAGTTGGTGCCCATTCGCCTGGAGTTGTTGTAATAGGCCATCTTCGCCTACTAGATGTAGCGCGCCGACCAGCACAAACTCGACATCGGCATCATCATTGTAATCAGCAAGCTCTGTCATCCAATTGTTATTGCGATCGGTAAGCAGGCGCTTAAAGACATTGGGGAATTCGCTTTTCCACTCTTGAATACCAATCGCCACTAACTTAGCGTTGTCGCCTGAGCGCCATGCGTCCTTCATGTCACGAATCATTGCGGGGATTTCTTCTAAGTCGTCTAAAGTTTGACGAATCATCTCATCTTCCTGACCTTCGCCCATATTGGCAATAAAATCCATATGAGCATTAAGCTCCTCTAAGGATTCAAGGCCCTTTTGATCTTGCCTGGCTTTATTCGCAAAGAACATATCAACCCCTTCTTCAGCGAGGCCATTTCTGCGCAGCTCAATCAAAGTGAGCGTCATTACTGTCATGCCGATGCGAAAGCGAGTAATTTGATTGGTGGGGACGCCCCGGGCGGCAAAGAAATTGTCCAGCCGTTGATAGGTTTCAGGGCTGAGCTTTTGACGTAGGTTCTCGCCAGCGGGGTAGAGTAATTTACGCAAAAGCTGGGTTTGATTACCCGAGTCTTTCATCTGTTCTATATCGGTTTCAAAAACCAATGTGCTGGCTTCGCGATAAGCCTGCTCGAAGGCATTGGGTAGGGGATAATCCGATTCAGCTAGTAGGTGGATGGTGCCACCAAGATAGAAGTGATTGTCGCCCTTGCTAATTTTCCAAACCGGGCTGGCAGCGAAGCTACTAAGGCTCAGGCAGAAGCTGCACAGGCCTAAAATCAAATTTTTCATGGCGTCCTTCATTTAGTCGATAAGGCAACGATTTTACACGGCTTTTTCGACTTTGGGGCAGGCCTTATTATTCCGAGCTATCTCAGCTGTAAATAATAAGGCTCAGTGCTAAAAAAGCCCCAATGGTTAGGCAAAGCCGCAATGTTTTCTTAAAGCATAGAGCAGCTTAGTGCCTTCTGCTGAATCTAAGCTGTCTTCAGTGAGGGTGTTTTCGCGGGTAACACCATCTACACTGCCGCGTTCGCTCAAATACTGCAGTACGGCCAGGTTATCAAAGCTGGCCAGAAGATCTTCCTGGCGCAAATAGCCCAGTAGTGCCACTAGAGCATGGCCGCCCCAGTTGGAAACGTCTGCTACAATAAGCTCATCGCAGCTGGTGGCCGCTGGCACAATATTCAGCTTGCTTAAGGCATCTTGCACCTTCCCCATGCCAATTTCATTGCCGCCGTCACCAATAGCTAAAGTGGTGCATTGGCAGGCTTGCATGATTTCATCGAAGCAGGCACTGCGCGGGCTGATGGACTCGCCACGCATATTGTAATAACCACCGTCAGCGGCCTTACCTGGGCGTTCGATAGAAATTACTAGGCCGGGTTTATATTGCTCAAGAATAGCTTGCGCCTCTTGGTGCTGTTGCTGTTCGCAATCTTCGCCAACAGCCAGTTCAATAACTCGAAAATCTTCAACGATTGCTCCAGACAATGGCGCGCCGCAGCAGATGTAAGGAGTGCCGCCACAAGCTTCGATGGCTCGATATAAAGAAATGGCGCCTGGTGGTCCATCGGTCTCAAAGGTATCTACAACCGGAAAGCCTGTACCGATAAAAACCACTTCTTTATTGCTTACCGCCGTCAACATGGCCTTGGCGGCTCGCATGCAGTAGCCCGCAGCTAAATGTGGTTGAATTTGTGCCATTCCACGTAAGTTTTGGGCCACCAATAAATTTTCAATGGTTTGGCTCAGTTGTAATTCGCTGTCGCTAAGGGAAATATTTTCTAATGTCATAATTATAGTGCTTCTAAAACAAGCTGATCGAGTTGGCGCTTGGTTAGTAATAATTCTTGGTGGGCATCATTAATGTCCATTGCTGTAAATTTAATACGGCCACCTGCGCTTAGCTGTGCAAGTTTGGCTAGGTCAGGGCCAAACACTGCTCCAATCTTGGGGTATCCACCAATAGTTTGACGGTCATTCATCAAGACAATTGGTTGGCCGTCAGCTGGGACCTGAATCGCCCCCAAGCAAATACCTTCCGATAGGATACCTTCGATATCGGCATTAACTTTGGGGCCCTCTAAACGGTAACCCATGCGGTCACAAAGATCGCTAACGGTATATTCGCTGCTGAAAAATATGGCTTGTTTTACCGGGCTGAAGTGATCTTGCTGGTAGCCTAGGATCACTCGCAGTTCTACAAGATCAGGGTAGTTGCTATTAAAGTTACTATTACAGTTGCTATTAAAGTTACTTTGCTGTTCCTCGCTGAATCTTAGTAGCTCTAAATCGCGGTGATTCGAGCAGGGCAGCAAATCCGTTTTTTGCAATGGGCCGCCTTGCAGACCACCGATACCTTCGCGGCTCACAGTGGCTTGGCTGCCAAATTGTTTAGCAATATCAAAACCGCCGGCGACTGCTAGGTAGGCTCGACAGCCGCTGTTTTTTTCGCTGGCAAAACCAATATTAATTTTATCCCCTGCTTTAATGGCGTGGCTTTGCCATTGGGTCTTGTTTTGGCCGTTAATTTTTAAACCGAGCTTGGCGCCAGTTAGGGCAATAACACTATCGACAGATGACTCCAGTGTTAAGCCGCCAATGCTAATCTCAATGGCACAAGCGTTATCGTTGTTGTGGCACAATCGGTTGGCGACAGTAAACGCGAAACTGTCTAATGGGCCACCGGTAGTCAGGCCGATCTGCTGTTGTCCAAAGCGGCCAGCGTCTTGCAGTAAGCTTAAAATGCCGGGGGCAATTACCGTTAATCCTTGCATAGTGGCACCTTAAGATTGCACTTCAAATTCAGGCAGCTCGCCGCCCAAATCAAAAAATTCTTCCCGACTGATTGGGCGAAAGCGAATACGATCACCGACCGCGACAGGCATATGGGGTTCATTGTTAGCATCGAACATGGGGGTGGGGCACAAGCCAATTAAATTCCAGCCGCCTGGTGAAACGGCGGGATAAACGGCCGTTTGACGATCGGCGATCGCAACGGCTCCTTTGGGGACTTTTTTACGTGGCGTCGCTAAACGTGGCGCCGCAATCTTTTGATCGACTTGGCCAAGGTAAGCAAAGCCCGGGGCAAAACCAATGGCGTAAACGCGATACTCAGCTTCGCTGTGCAGAGCGATAACTTCTTCAGGGCTTAAACCAGCGTTACTTGCCAGCAAATTTAAATCGGGCCCTGATTCCTCGCTGTAGTAACTGGGTAATTCAACTAGGCGACTCTCGCTTTCTTGTTGGCTTGTTGAGCTATCTAACGTCTCGCGAATCTTTTTTCGTAACCATAAATGGTCACACAGCAAGGGATTAAAGTTAATCAGTAGTGAGGCGTAAGAGGGAACGAGGTCGACAATCTCTTGCCCTTGAAAACTTTGCAGCCCCTGAGCCAGACGTTGCACTTCAGCTGAAATTTCTGGCTGAGTATCTGCGCCTAAGTAGACAATCAATGCATCCGCGCCCGCAATTTCTATGTGCGGATAAAGTGTTGCGGCCATTAGGATATTGCCTCGCGAATAGAGGCGATGGCGGCAACACCTTCGGCATTATCGCCATGAACGCACAGGGTGTCGGCCTGCAATTCCAAAATATGTCCGCTAACGGTGGTGACGGTGCCTTGCTTGGCCAATTGAATAACTTGCGCCAACATTTTTTCTTTGTCGTGCACCGCGCCAGCTTTGCTGCGGGCGAGAAGTTTGCCATCGTCGTCGTAACAGCGATCGGCAAAGGCTTCGAATAAACACTCAATGCCTATCTTTTGCGCTTCGTCTTGGTGGCTTTGCCATTGCGGTGTGGCTTGCAGCATTAATTTAACTGGGCGATGGTGTTCAGCAATGGCTTCCATAATAGCAATGCGATTTTCTGTCTTTGCCATCATGTCGTTATACATAGCGCCATGCGGCTTTAGGTATTCCACCGTTAAACCTTTGCTCGCAGCCATGCCTTCTAGGGCACTTAGTTGGTAGCTGATCATCGCTTTTAATTCGCTCATGCTGATATTCATGCTGCGACGACCGAAGCCAACAAGGTCTGGGTAGGCTGGATGAGCGCCAACACTCACACTGTGAGTTTTGGCCAGCTCGAGTGTATGCTGCATAATCAAAGGATCACCAGCATGAAAGCCGCAGGCGATATTGGCTTGATCGATGTGGGGCATAACGGCGGCATCCATTCCCATAGTCCAGTTGCCGAAGCTTTCCCCTAAATCACAGTTCAATAACAGGCTCATGGTTTCCTCTTTAATTTTTTTGCTATTCGGTATTGGCAATCTTGTTCGCGCTTACATACTGGTTTGAGATTACAAAATAGCAAGGCGGCTATTAGGTAAATCGCTCACTACCATGCAGCCAGGGCTATGGGTGATGCAAAACGGTGGCTTGGCTTGTTCCAGTGCAACTTGTGGGGTCACGCCGCAAGCCCAAAATACGGGTACTTCATCTTCGGCGATAGTTACTGCATCACCGTAGTCGGGGGTGTTGATATCCTTGATGCCTATTAAGCTTGGATCTCCAAAATGCACGGGGGCACCATGTACGCTTGGGAAGCGGCTGCAAATTTGAATGGCACGAATAGCATCGGCCGCTTTAAAGGGGCGCATACTTACAACCATATCGCCGCTGAATCGGCCGGCGGGTTTGCAGGCGATGTTAGTGCGATACATGGGGACATTTTTGGCCTCGCTGATATTGCGAACCTCCAAGCCATCGGCCAGTAGGGCTTCTTCAAAAGAGAATGAACAGCCTAATAGAAAGGTGACCAGGTCGTCTCGCCAGTACTCTTTAATATCGTGAACTTCTTCAGTGAATTGGCCATCTTTGAAAATGCGATAGCTTGGTACGTCACTGCGTATATCAAAACCTTCAGCTATCTCCGGCATATCGATTTGACCGGGCTGGCTGCTCATGGCGACCACTGGGCATGGTTTGGGGTTAAGTTGGCAAAACTGCAAGAATTCATTGGCCCAGTCTGCCGGTAATATGGCCACATTACATTGCACAAAGCCTGTGCACAGCCCCGAAGTATTCGCTTTATGGCGGCCTTCACGGATTGCTTGGCGCAGCTCGGCGGGGCTGATGTTAGCAAGTTGTTCGGCGGTTAGTTGAGATGAAAGGCTCATGGCTGATTTCCTTCAAATTAATACTAAGCTGGGCAGTTTCGCCAGTTGGCTTCGCAAAGTCCAATGCAGGCTCTTTGCTAGGGGTGATAAAAATATTTTATCACCCCTTTGGCCGGCTGTGTGCTTGCCGCTAATCTGTGCGACAATGCCGCTTTTTACTGGGCCTATCTTTGTGATGAAGGAGCGAGGGCCCCGCTTGGGGGAAGCATTCCATTGACTGAGGCAGAGCAGCAGCCTAAGGCCAGTCCTGGCTTATTAAAATCCAGCTTGGTGGTGAGTGCGTTCACCTTTCTCTCTCGTATTCTTGGTTTGATTCGTGATGTCGTTCTAGCCCGTTTTCTCGGGGCGGATGCCAATGCGGATGCCTTTATTGTCGCCTTTAAAATCCCCAATTTTATGCGGCGCCTATTTGCCGAAGGTGCCTTTGCACAGGCTTTTGTTCCGGTGTTGTCGGAATATCGTGAAAAGGGCTCCCAGGCTGCCGTCAGGCAGTTACTCAATGCGGTGGCGGGTTGCTTGGGTTCAAGCTTGCTGTTGTTAACGGCATTGGTGGTGAGTGCGGCTCCTGTTGTGACCATGTTGTTTGCGCCAGGTTTTTATATGGAAGGTGGTGAGCGCTACGAGTTAGCCAGCGATATGATTCGTATCACCTTCCCGTATTTATTGCTTATTTCTCTGACTGGCTTCGCCGGCGCTATTCTCAATAGCTACGATCGCTTTGCGGTGCCTGCCGCCACGCCAGTGCTGCTCAATATCTGCTTAATTAGCGCTGCGATTTGGGCCAGTCCATATTTTGAAAAGCCGGTGATGGCATTGGCTTGGGGGGTGATGGCCGCCGGTGTTGTTCAGTTATTGTTTCAGCTGCCGTTTTTATACCAATTGCGTTTATTACCTTATCCAAAAGCGAATTGGAAAGACCCAGGCGTTCGGCGTATCTTAAAATTAATGGCTCCGGCTATCTTTGGGGTATCGGTTAGCCAGATTAATTTGTTGCTAGATACCGTTTTGGCCTCCCTGCTGCCACTGGGCAGTGTAACTTGGTTGTACTTTTCAGATCGCCTGGCCGAGCTGCCACTAGGTGTGTTTGGTATCGCAGTGGCTACGGTGATTCTACCGAGCCTTTCACGCCAGCATTCAGCGGATAAGCCTCAACAATTCAGTGCCACCATGGATTGGGCATTGCGTCTAGTATTGTTGATCGCGGTGCCAGCCGCATTGGCCCTGATGCTGCTGGCAGAACCCATTCTGACCACGCTGTTTCAATACGGTAAATATGGCGTAGAAGATATTCAGATGGCGGCCTGGAGCTTGCGGGCATATTCCTTCGGTTTGGTAGCCTTTATGCTGATTAAAATATTGGCACCTGGTTACTTCTCTAGGCAGGACACAAAAACACCCGTCAAATACGGCATTATCGCGATGGTTGCCAATATGGTACTCAATATTGCCTTTGTTTGGCCGCTCTATACCTATATGAATCTGGGGCATGTGGGTTTGGCCTTGGCAACATCTTGCTCGGCCTTCCTAAATGCTGGCTTGCTTTTTGTCGGCTTGCGACGGCAACAGGTGTTTCAGGCTGAGCCTGGTTGGTGGGCTTTGGCGCTGCGTATGCTATTCGCTAATGTGGTGATGGCCATGGTCTTGCTTTATTTAAGTAGCCTATGGCAAGACTGGTATCAATGGGATTGGTGGCAACGCAGCTATACTATGTTGGCCTTGGTGGTAGCTGGCCTCTTTAGCTATGCCTTTAGCCTCATGATTTCAGGTATCCGGCCCCATCACATTCGCCAAAAGCGCTATGACAGTTAGCCTTGATTTATTGTGAAAGCCAGCTAATTTCGTGCCAATGAGCTATAGATGTACTATCTTAATTGACTATGAGTGAAGAGATTTCCAACAGCGATTACCAGTTTTCTAGCTATGAGGGTATTGAGTGCCCCGCTGGCGAAAGCTGTCCTTGGCCTGCAGAGGTGCGCAAGCTTGAAGAGCAGTTACTGACTGACCCGCTAACCGGTATCGCTAACTATCGCCATTTCAGCTCTGCCCTTGAGCAAGAAATGGAGCGTACTCGCCGCAGTGGAGCGTCCACCTCTTTGATCATGGTGGATATCGATTACTTTAAAAAGATTAACGATAACTACGGCCATGAAGCCGGCAATATGGCTTTGCAGGCCTTGGCGAATTGCATGTTGGCTAGCTTTCGTAAGCTCGATGTTGTGTGTCGTTATGGTGGCGAAGAGTTCGCTATCATATTGCCGGCCACAGAGGCCTTGGTGGCGGTTCAGGTCGCTGAGCGCCTGCGTAAAAATATCGAAGCTATGGATGTCGAAATCTGTAATCAAAAAGGTGAAACCTTAGAGATTAAAATGACGGCTAGTTTGGGTATTGGCATATACCCTCGCCATAGCACTGTCAGTGCAAAAGAGCTCATTCAAGAGACTGATGACTTTTTGTACAAGGCAAAGAAAAGCGGCCGCAATAAGGTTTGCTACGGTATTCATAAAGTTGAAGCTGAGGCTGAGGTCTCGGCGGCGGAAAAAGATGCTTTAAACAGTATTTTTGGCGGCGATGACGAGTAGTTCTTAACCTTTCCTTCCAGATTTAACTCAAGTTCCCCTTTCCAAACCCTTGCTGGGGCTCTATCCTAGCGCGGTTTTCTAATAGCAATAGCATAGCGTTTGGAGTAACGATGACTCAGATTAAAGTTGTGGGCGTATTGGGCTCAGGTCAAATGGGTGGCGGTATTGCCCAGGTTGCAGCAGCCACAGGTTTGGATGTAAAGCTGGCCGATATTGATTTAGCCACCGCGCAGAATGGTAAAGCTGCCATTGAGAAGCGTTTGATGGGCCAGGTTGCCAGAGGTAAGTTGGTTGAAGCTGAAGCGCAAGCAGTGTTGACTGGTATTGAGCCCGTGAATGGCCTTGCCGATTTGGCCGACTGTGACTTGGTTATCGAGGCGGCCAGTGAAAACCTTGATCTTAAGCTAAAGCTGTTTGCCGAATTGGATAAGGTTTGTAAGCCTTCTGCTATTTTGGCTTCTAATACCAGCTCCATCAGTATTACTTTAATGGCGGGTGCTATTTCTCGTCCTGAGAAGTTTATTGGCCTGCACTTCTTTAATCCTGTGCCTGTGATGAAGCTGGTAGAGGTCATTAAAGGTTTGGCGACCAGCGAAGAAACCTACCTAGCAGTTAAAGCTTTCGCCGAGCAAATGGGCAAAGAGGTCGTTAGCTGTGAAGATAAAGCCGGCTTTGCGGTAAACCGTTTATTGGTACCGTTCCTAAACGAGGCCATCTTTGCTCTAGAGGAAGGTGTTGCCAGCCGTGATGATATTGATCGTGGCGCTCGTCTTGGTCTGAACCACCCAATGGGGCCACTGACCTTGGCTGATTTTGTGGGTTTAGATACCTGCTTGGCCATTATGGAAGTGCTGCATAAAGAGTTGGGTGAAGATAAATACCGCCCGGCACCACTATTGCGAAAATATGTCGCTGCAGGTTGGCTAGGTAAGAAGTCTGGTCGCGGCTTCTACGAATACAGCTAAGTTGTTTTAGCGAGCGGGGGCGAGGTTTATATTGAGCGCTGAAATAAAGGCACAAGATATTATTGCCCAGGTTCAAGCCTGGGTGAAAAGCGTTGTAGTGGGGGAGAACTTTTGTCCCTACGCAGCCCCTGTGCTTGATCATGTGCATTATCAACTGCTGGCCTCAGACCCTCATGAGCAGCTGCAAGACTTTGTTGACAGCTGTTTTCAGCTGCAGGCGGAACCCGCCATTGAAACTGCACTGCTGATTGTACCGGCAGGGCTAGAAGATTTTGATGATTATCTTGACCGTTTGGAATTGCTGCAGGCCTTGTTAGAAGCACAAGGTTTTCTTGGTGAATTTCAGTTGGCGAGTTTTCATCCTGATTATTGCTTTGATGGTATTTCAGCAGATGAGGCTGAAAATTATACCAATCGCAGCCCTTGGCCGATTTTTCACTTGCTGCGTGAGAGTAGCTTAAGCGAAGCGCTAGAGCGGGTGAGCTCACCTGAAAAGATTCCCGAGCGAAATCGACGTCATGCCGAGCGCTTGGGGGTGGTCCATTTAAGAGCGGCCCTGCAGCGTAGTAAGGAGGCAAAAGCCTAATGTTGTATACCTTGTCTCAATGGTGGCCCTTAATACCAGTAGCGATCTTTGCTTGGTATTGGCTAACGGCTGTGAAAGTAAAAGAGCTGGCATTTCAGGCCGCCGCTAGACGTTGCAATATGGAAAATGTGCAACTGCTAGACGATAGTATTGCCCTCAAGGGTATTGAGTTTCAGCGTGCAGGCAATGGTAATATGGGGCTGCGCCGAGAATTTGCCTTCGAGTTTACCTCTACCGGCAATCATCGCTATCAAGGCTGGGTGATCATGCAGGGTTCTCGCAATGTCTCCGTTGAGCTACCTCCCCACCGTTTACAGTAAGCACTCAGCCCTACCAGCCCTAAATAAGGGCAATTTATTCCGGTAATTCCCCCTTCTGCTGTAGGCCAGTACAGGGCTTTTCGGTATACTCGACCTTTTGTGTTTTAAAAGGGCTTAGCAGTCGACCATGCAGCAGGGCGCACAAGAGTTTATTCGCGGTATCGCCAATTTGCGGGCTCATCATCGAGGCAGTGTGGTGACGATTGGCTCCTTTGATGGGGTGCATCTGGGCCATAAAACCATCGTTCGCCAGGTGCGCGATCAGGCCCAGCGCCTGCGTTTGGCCTCGGTAGTGATGACTTTCGAGCCTCAGCCCCATGAATACTTTGCCGGTGAAAAAGCCCCTGCAAGACTAATGCGGGTGCGAGACAAGGCTAAGGCCTTGTTTGAGGCGGGTGTTGATCGCGTTTTTTGCGTCACCTTTAACCGTCGATTCAGCTCCTTATCAGCGGAGGAGTTTGTAAAGCAAATTCTGGTTGATGGTTTGGGGGTGAAGTACCTGGTAATAGGTGATGACTTCCGCTTTGGTTGTGATCGCAGTGGTGACTATCAGTTCCTGTTGGATGCGGGTAAGCGCTATGGCTTTGAGGTGACGGACACCCAAACCTTGATGCTGGACGGTGAACGCATCAGCAGTACCCGTATTCGAGCGGCGCTAGAAGCAAGCGATTTTCGCTTGGCCGAACGTTTATTGGGGCGCCCCTATAAAATTGAAGGCAAGGTTATCCGTGGCCAGCAGTTGGCTCGCCAATGGGATATGCCAACAGCCAATGTGCAACTTCATCGCTATCGCTCACCGCTTAATGGGGTGTTTGCTGTTGAAGTAAGCCTAGCTGATGGACAACTATTGCAAGGCGTTGCCAATGTGGGCGTTAGGCCAACCATTGGTGGAGAAAACACGCCAATTCTCGAAGTGCATTTATTTGACTTCGAGGGCGATATCTACGAGCAAGAAATTGCAGTGGAGTTTAAACATAAACTGCGCGACGAGCAGAAATTTGATTCTCTCGACGAGCTTAAGCAACAGATCTACCGGGATAAGGACGAAGCGCAAGCTTGGTTTGCTGCCCGTTAAAATGCGCACTACTGCGCCCGTATTATTAAGTGACGACAATGAGTGATTACAAAGCCACATTAAATTTGCCAAAAACTGGCTTTGCCATGAAGGCGAACCTGGCTCAGCGCGAGCCGGGCATGTTGAAAAAATGGCAAGATGACAATCTGTATCAGCAGATTCGCGATGCCCGCCAAGGCGCAGAGCAATTCATTTTACACGATGGCCCTCCATACGCTAACGGTGATATTCACCTTGGCCATTCACTTAATAAGATTTTAAAAGATATTATTATCAAGTCGAAAACCTTGAGCGGTTTCGATGCGCCCTATATTCCAGGTTGGGATTGTCATGGCCTACCTATCGAGAATCAGGTAGAAAAGAAAAACGGCAAGGCCGGCGTTAAATTAGATTTCAAAAGCTTTCGCCAGAAGTGTCGCGATTATGCGGCACGCCAGGTAGAGGGCCAAAAGAAAGAATTTATTCGCCTAGGTGTTTTTGGTGAGTGGGAAAATCCTTACCTCACTATGAACTATCAGTTTGAAGCCGATATTATTCGTGCACTTGGCAAAATTGCTGAGAACGGTCACTTGCACCGTGGTTTTAAGCCTGTGTATTGGAGTGTGGTTGGCGGCTCGGCATTGGCTGAAGCTGAAGTGGAATATCAAAACAAAACCTCATTCTCGATTGATGTTAAATATCCGGTAAAAGACGGCTCGAAACTGGCCGAAGCCATGCCAGCGCTCGCGGGTGTAGAGAATGTGTTTGTGGTGATTTGGACGACAACGCCTTGGACCTTGCCGTCGAGTCAGGCTGTCTCTATGCACGCCGAACTGGACTATGTTGCCGTTAAGGCGGGCGAGCAGGTTTTGCTAATGGCCGAAGCTCTGCATGAATCTGTTATGGCTCGCGCGGGCATAGAAAACTTTGAAGTGATTGCGCGCTGTAAAGGTGAAGCCTTAGAGAAGTTGGCTTTATCGCACCCGTTTTACGATCGCGAAATTCCAGTGATTCTGGGTGATCATGTTACCACTGATGCAGGTACAGGTTGTGTACATACCGCTCCTGACCACGGTGTCGATGACTTTAATGTTGGACAGCGTTATGGCTTGGGTACTTTAAATTATTTGAATGATAGCGGTATTTACCGCGATATTGTCGAAGTTTTTGCCGGTCAACATGTTTATAAAGTTGACCCTGCAGTCGTTGAACTGTTGAAAGAAAAAGACGTATTGCTGTGCGAAGAAAAGATCGAGCATAGCTATCCGCATTGCTGGCGCACCAAAACGCCATTGATCTTCCGTGCGACCCCGCAGTGGTTTATTAGCATGAGCCAAAAGGGCTTGCGCGATGATGTTAAAAAAGCCGTCGAAGATGTTGAGTGGATTCCTGGTTGGGGCCGCGCACGTATCGACAGCATGTTGGATTCCAGCCCTGATTGGTGTATCTCCCGTCAGCGTACTTGGGGTGTGCCAATCGCCTTGTTTGTTGATAAAGACAGTCAAGAATTACACCCAGATACCCCGCGCTTAATTGAAGAGGTCGCTAAGCGTGTTGAGCAAGATGGTATGGAAGCGTGGTTCGAATTAGATGCGGCTGAGTTATTGGGTGGTGATGCAGATAAATACAAAAAGGTTACTGATACCTTAGATGTATGGTTCGATTCTGGTGTGACTCATCACGCCGTTCTGCAACGTAGAGATAATTTGCGCTACCCGGCCGATTTATATTTAGAGGGTTCGGATCAGCATCGTGGCTGGTTCCAATCGTCTTTGAAAACGGCAATGGCCATTAATGGCGCCGCACCCTATAAGCAGGTATTAACCCACGGTTTTACCGTTGATACCAATGGTCACAAAATGTCTAAATCTTTAGGCAATGTGATTCCACCTAAAGAAATTATTGCAGATTTGGGCGCTGATGTACTTCGCCTATGGGTTGCTGCAACCGACTTTAGTGGCGATATGACGGTATCCAAGGAGATCTTTAAGCGTACTGCAGATTCCTACCGTCGTATTCGTAATACCGCTCGCTTTCTGTTATCGAACTTGAATGGTTTTGATCCAGCGAGTGACCAACTTGCTATCGAAGATATGCTGTCCCTAGATCGTTGGGCGGTTGAGCGTACCGCGGAACTGCAAAAAGAAATTATTGCGGCCTACGATGCTTATAGCTTCCACCAAATTTATCAAAAGCTGCATAATTTCTGTGTGGTGGATTTGGGTGGTTTCTATTTAGATATCATTAAAGATCGCCAGTACACCTGTAAAGAAGACAGTGTTGCTCGTCGCTCGGCGCAGACAGCTTTGTATCATATTATCGAAGCAATGACGCGTTGGTTGGCGCCCATCACCAGTTTTACCGCAGATGAGTTGTGGCAGCATATTCCTGGTGAGCGTCAAGGTTCTATCTTTGTGCAGCAGTGGTACGCCTTACCAGAAGCGGCCACGGAATCTGCCATGGGGCATAAGTTCTGGCAACAAGTTGCCGCAGTAAAAACTGAGGTCAATAAGACCTTAGAGGCGAAACGTGCTGAGGCTGTTGTTGGTGGTTCCTTGCAGGCTGAGGTGGTGTTGTATTGTGATGATGTGCTGCAAGCTTCTTTGTCTAGCTTGGCAAATGAATTGCGTTTTGTACTAATTACGTCAGCGGCTGAAGTAAAGTCATTGGCCGATGCGCCTGCTGAAGCCGTGGAAACCGAACTTGAAGGCTTAAAGCTTCTGGTTAATAAATCGGCCCATGAAAAATGTGAGCGCTGCTGGCATTTCCGTGAAGATGTTGGGCAGATTGCCGAGCATGAAACAATATGCGGTCGCTGTGTCGAAAATGTTGCCGGTGAAGGGGAAGTGCGTGAATTCGCCTAAACCTACGAGCGAAGCTGCCGGTCTTTTGGCCGGCCCTTGGTATTGGAAAAAAGCCTTGCTTTGGTATGCCTTGGCCGCTTTTGTTATTGCCTTTGATTTACTCACTAAAGCTTGGGCTCTGGCCAGTTTTCAATATGCGCAGCCGGTTGAGGTGACACCGTTTTTCGATTGGTTGCTGTTGTATAACTATGGCGCCGCCTTCAGCTTTTTAAGCGAAGAGGGGGGATGGCAGCGTTGGTTTTTTTCGGCAATTGCTGTAAGTGTTAGCTGCATGCTGGTAGTTTGGTTGGCGCGTATTCGTCCAGAGCAACGATGGGAGCCACTTGCCTTGGCGCTCATTCTTGGTGGGGCTTTGGGTAACCTCTATGATCGACTGACCTTAGGTTATGTGGTCGATTTTATTTCTTTGCATTATCAGCAGCATCGCTGGCCTTCCTTTAATATTGCTGATAGTGCGATATGTGCTGGCGCCATAATGCTGTTGATCGACCTTTGGCGTAGCAAAGACAGTGAAGTGAACGAATAAGGTTTAAAAGTTCGACTTAAAAAAGGTTCAAAGTTGCATCAGTATATTTTTTGGTGCAGCTTGATGGTAAGAAAGTGATTAGCTTTTATGACGGATATGACAGAATTGGCCATTGGCCCAGGAACTCAAGTAACTTTGCACTTTGCCATTAAAATGGCAGATGGTACGTTAGTCGATTCAACGTTTGATGGTTCGCCGGCGACCTTCAGTGTGGGGGATGGCAATTTACTGCCGGGCTTCGAGCAGGTTTTAATGGGCTTGAGTGCGGGTGATGAAAAAGAGTTTCCTATATCGCCGGAGCAAGGCTTTGGTCAGCGCAATCCAAATAATATTCAAGAAATACCCAAAAACTCATTCACAGATGATATTGAGCTGGAAGAAGGTTTGATGGTGTCTTTTGCGGATGCACAACAAGCCGAGTTGCCAGGTGTGGTTGCAGAGGTAAATGATGATGTGGTGAAGGTTGATTTTAACCACCCTCTAGCCGGTCGCGACCTTATCTTTGAGGTGCGCATCATCGCTGTGGCGGTTTGTGATGGAGTGCAAAAGCACTAATGATCAATATTAACCTAGCGAACCCACGTGGCTTTTGTGCCGGTGTAGATCGGGCCATCGATATTGTTAATCGGGCCTTGGATATACACGGTGCGCCCATCTATGTACGTCATGAGGTGGTGCATAATAAGTTTGTGGTGGATAGCTTGCGCGACCGCGGCGCGGTATTTGTTGATGAGCTGCACGAAGTGCCGGATGACGTCATTGTTATTTTTAGTGCTCATGGCGTATCCAAAGCCGTACAGGAAGAAGCCAAGCGACGCCGTCTGAAAGTTTTTGACGCAACTTGTCCTCTAGTGACCAAGGTGCATATTGAGGTTTTAAAATACAGTCGCGAAGGAAGTGAGTGCATACTTATAGGTCATAATGGCCACCCTGAAGTTGAAGGTACCATGGGGCAGTTTGATGGTGGCTTTGGTGGCAGCATCTATTTGGTGGAAGACGAGGCTGATGTTGCTACGCTCACCGTTCGTGATCCCTCTAAATTGGCCTATGTTACGCAGACGACCTTATCCATGGACGATACGGCCAAGGTGATTGATGCCCTGCGTGAGCGTTTTCCCGAGATCCGTGGCCCGCGTAAAAACGATATCTGCTATGCGACCCAAAACCGTCAAGATGCCATCAAGCAGCTGGCCCTAGAAAACGATCTTGTTTTGGTGGTGGGCTCTCCAAACAGCTCTAACTCTAATCGCCTGCGTGAGCTGGCAGAGCGCTGTGGTGCTAAGGCTCATTTAATCGATACCGCACGGGATATAGACGAAACCTGGTTGTCGTCCATATCATCAATCGGCATAAGTGCCGGCGCCTCGGCTCCAGAGGTACTTGTACAGGATGTGATCAAGCGTTTGCAGCTTCTAGGTGCTAAGCCGCCAGCGGAGATGAGCGGTCAAGAAGAGAATGTGAGCTTCTCTTTGCCGAAAGAGCTACGCTAATTATCATCCTGCTAAGAGTGTGCTAAGTTGCTGAAAACTGGCACATTCTCCCTTGCTGAGCTATGCTCAGAACCTCTCCAAAATCGACAGGATGCGGTCAGTTGTCTCAACATCTAGCATTTTATCGCCACATCTCACCGCCGATCTCCCTTAAGATTCTTTGCTTGGGTCACTCTGGTATACATAAGATATGAAAAAGTTCCCTGAAAATGGATTTACCTTAATCGAGCTCCTATTTGTGGTCGCTATTGTGGCTGTAATTATGTCGGTTGCTGTGCCTGGCCTCACCTCTATGAGTGAGCGTGGTCAAATGCGAGCGAATCTCGATAAGTTTAAAACTGCCTTGCAAATGGCCCGCTCTGAAGCGGTAACTCGCCGCGCCTCGGTGGTTATGTGTGCTAAGAAGACGAATTCGTTTGCTTGCCGTAGTGGCAATCAGGCCAAGAATCGCTTTGATGAAGATTGGATCATGTTTCTTGATCGTAACAATAACAATGCCTATAACCCGGGAACTGGTGACTGTGAAGATACTGAAGACTGTCTGTTATCAACACAGCGTTTTGGTAGCGGGCAGCTAACCATGGCTTCTTCCGACAAGTATATTGCATTCAACGCCGATGGCACGCCAGGTGAAGCTGCGGGATATACAATGACTGTTTGTGCCGGCAACGCCGAGGCAACAAACGATGAGCATCGCTCTGTAACTATCACTATTTTGCCAACAGGAGCCTTTTCGATGCGTAAAGGAGCAGACTCATGTGGATAAAATCACCACTTCATAATCGTCAATCTGGAGCGACCATGATTGAGGTGATGGTAGCGCTGTTTCTTTTGGCAGTTGGCTTGCTGGGCACTTTGGCATTGCAAAACTCTAGTCAGCGCAGTAATCAGAGTGCGATGTTTTCTTCTGTTGCGATTGTGTTAGCAAGGGATATGGCTAACCGAATCAATGCGAACAATAATGCTTTTTCAGCGGATGATGACAATCTTTACGATAGTGTGGACACCGATGATATATCTGGAGCAGCGACTGTATGTACCGTAGGCTGTGATCAGGCGGCCATTAAAACAATGGATACAGGTCAGTGGGCCGAAGAGGTTAAAAGCAAGCTGCCGGCTGGACGAGGGACTGTAGATATTAATGATGATGGCGTTCATGAAGTTATTGTGATGTGGGACGATCAATTGACAGGGGCATCTCAAATTGGCTGTGGTGGCAACCCTGATACGGATTTAACTTGTGTGAAGTTGGAGTTTAGATTGTGAGTCCTTTTATATCTTTAAAGCGCCAACGGGGTGTTGGACTGATTGAATTAATGGTGTCTGTCACCATTGGTTTGTTGATTATGGCTGGTGTCGTTCAGCTTTATTTGACTTCGGTAGAAAGTCAAAGAAGTCAAGAAGGCCTTTCGCGTATTCAAGAGAACCTGCGCTTCACTAGTAATCGCCTAAATGATGAAGGATCAAGCTCAGGCTTTTTGGGTTGTTTACCTCGTTTAGATGATGAGACTCGTGTAATTAATTTATTGACCGAAGATATTGGCTTGGATGCTGATGGTACTCCACAAGCTGCCAATTTCGCCTCCTCAATTAGTGGTAGGGATGGCAGTGGTATAAATGGCACTGACGAAGTTTTTTTCCGTTTTGCCCTGCCGCGGTCGATTCCCCTAGCTGAAGATTTTAACCCTCAATCAGACGATGAGCTGACCTTAGATACTAGTCCACATTTTAAGTTTGCTTATGATGCTATTAATAAATGGGATGTTGCGGTACTCACCAATTGTAATTACGCCGTAGTATTTATGGTGACTAACAATCCGAATGATAATGGGGTCGTACGGTTAAAGGTTGGGCCTAAAGCTCCAAATAGTCACCCAAATGCAGGACAAAAGAATACCACCACGAATATAGACTATCCGCTTACTGGCCTAAAAAATACAGATAATAAGGGGCAGATTAGGGCTCGTTTGTTTTTGGCCGGCATGGGCGGGTATAGCTACGAAGTTAAGCTGAGTGAATCCGCTAAGGAAACTAATAATCAAGGGGGGTCAGCTCAGTGTGATGCTGATCACCCGCAATATTGTGGGTTGTTTAGGAACGGGCAAGAAATTATAGATGGTGTTGTGGACTTTCAGGTCGAGTACGGCTGGAGAGAAGGTAATTTGGTAAACTTCGGTAATGCTAGCACCGTTGCCGCATCGGATCGTTGGAATCGAGTTGATCGTGTCAGGATGGACTTAACATTGAGCGCTATTGAGCTTACAGGTACGAATGACAATTCTAGTACTAAGCGAATCCAACGAGAAATGTCTCAGGTTATCATGCTCAAGAACCCGGTGGTGGAGTTATGATGACGTTTCAGAAGCAGTATCGCAGGTGGAGGACTGAGCTTCCGATCAAACAGAAGGGTGTAACCCTTATAGTTGCACTGGTTGTACTCTTGGTCATGTCGGTAGTGGCAATTGCATCAATGTCAGGAAGTACATTGCAAGCTAGGATGGCTTCAAATGAAAAGCAAATGCAAATAGCGCTCCATGCTGCTGAAGCTGGTTCCAGAGCGGCCTTGCTATTTATGCGGGCAAATGACTCAAACCCCTATGTACAGTTTAAGGATGTGAGTCTGGGCTTATACTCCAATACAGCTAATGGTGAGCAGGGATCTTTTGATGCGGTTTCAATCGATGATAATTTTTCTGATTACCATGACCCTAATTCTTGGGTTGATGAAAATAGCATTGAAGTTACTACGCCTGATCTTAAGTTGCCCTCTACAGCAAAAAATCCTCGCTATATAATAGAGTTTTTAGGTGAACAAAAACTTGGTCGGGATGTGGAGGAGTTGAATAAATCCAGCGCTAAACCCAAGCCAGTTTATCACTTCAGGATAATATCAATCGGCTGGGCGCAGGATCCCCAAGTCTACACGATAGTACAAACTACCTACAAAACAGCCGAATCATTTTGACGGCTCGGTCACTAAGAATGGTAATGCATTAATGGAAATTTTATTTAAAAAAGCTACGGTGATCACAGCAGCAATAATGCTGTTACAGGGTGTGGCTCAGGCTGCGCCAGGGCCTATTGCTTCTCAGCCGCTATTTGTAGGTAAAACGCCACAGTCGAATATTATGTTCTTGGTTGATGACTCCGGTAGTATGGATTGGGAGTACCTGATAACCAATTACCCTGCTTATTATGAAGATACCGCAAGGTATCGTTGTACAGCTATCAATGCGATGTGGTACAACGCCAGTTTGTATCGAGAAAAGGCTGCTGATCCTGCCAATGATACTTTGGAAAAGCGTTTGGCTTACACTCCATGGCGAGGTGTAGATGCAAACGGAAATGAATATACCAATAGGACTTTAAATACGGCATCAGATAACCCCTATGCCTCACCAACCTCTTATAGAGATATCAATAATTGGTATTTCTTTGAATGGAATGATGCCATTGTTGCAGATGGTAAGGGTAATGGTCGCTATGACGATGGTGAGTGTGATACTAGCGCACGTGTTTATGCCAAAAACCTGCCTGCGGAGCAGCAAATCGATTTTGCAAACTGGTATACCTATTACCGCAAGCGCGAGTATGTAGCTAAGCGCGCCTTATCTCAAATTATTTTGGACAGTAACGCCCGAGTGGGTTTGGCGACCTTGCATAATAATCAAGGTGTTGGTGTGCCAATTAAAGATATTGACGATCTAAGTACGCCCATTAATTATGGCAGTCGTACAAACAAAAATGACTTGCTGAAGCGTTTGTTTAAGATTGATTCTAGTGGCGGCACGCCTCTGCGTAGAAGCTTAGAGCGGGTCGGTAAGTATTTTCATCAAAGTGAATCGACACCGAGTCAATTGTTTGGTGGCCTAACGCCATCATCTCCAATCTTATCATCCGCCGAAAACGGTGCCTGTCAGCAAAACTTTGCAGTAGTGATGAGTGATGGTTATTGGAATGGTAGCAACCCAAATGTTGGCAATGCCGATAATGATGGAAACTCTGATTACGACGGTGATAAATACGGCGACAGCTATTCCAATACTCTTGCTGATGTAGCCATGCATTATTATGAGGGCGACTTAGCTCCTGGCTTGCCCGATTTGGTTGGCCCAAAGCTTGATCCTAGCGCGCCAGTACCTGATCCGCTATTAAATCGTGCCCAACATTTAGTTAGTTATACCGTAGCATTTGGTGTTAACGGTAGTTTGAGTGAGCCCCCAGCAAATGGAAACTGGCCTGAGCCGGTAAGGAACCAGGCTAGCACGGTAGACGATATGTTGCATGCAGCTTATAACTCACGTGGCGAATTCTTAAGCGCCAAAAATCCGCAGGAATTAATTCAGCGCCTATCTGATGCTATTAACTCCATTAAAAGCAAGGTGGGATCCTCCTCTGGCTTGGCGCTTAATAGTTCTTCAATTAGCTCAGATTCGGCAGTCTTCAAAGCGGTATTCTCACCAGAAAAATCATGGTCGGGCGATCTTATTAGGCAAAAAATTACGACAGTTTCTGTTGGTGGTGTTGAACAAATTCGCTTGCAAGATGAGTGGTCGGCTGCAGAGAAGCTTAAAGCGCGAGATCCAGCTGATCGGCAAATTTTGACATTTAATGGCAGCCGTGGCGTTCCATTCAGGTTTCCTAATAACTATGTCAATCCAGATGCTGATACCGAGATCTCGACAGGGCAAGTGGCTGATCTTTTATTTGATGCGCCACACGAGTCTGCTGCTAACCAAAGTCAGATTAATGATAATAAAACCTACGGAGAGCGTTTGCTAAACTATCTTCGTGGTGAACATACATATGAACGAGGTGTAGCAAATACTGCAACTATTACCAGTAATTTTAATAAAGTATTTCGCGATAGGGTTGGAGAGAGATTGGGCGATATTGCGCACTCAAGTCCTATTTATGTAGCTCGGCCAAGTGAGAATTATCCTGATAAAATTGAAGGTGAAGATGCATCTAAATCCTATGTCGCTTTTGCAAAATCAAAAGCAAATAGACGTGAAATGGTGTACGTCGGAGCTAATGACGGGATGCTTCACGGCTTTGATGCCGATACTGGTGAAGAGCGTTTTGCTTATGTGCCGTCAATAATATTTAATGAAAATGCAGCTTTTGGCTTACATTATCTTTCCTCTACAAATTATTCCCATATCCCTTTTGTAGATGGCGCTATTACAGTTCGTGATGTTTACGTGGACGGAGCTTGGAAATCTTACCTGGTCGGAGCCTTGCGTGGTGGTGGTCGTGGTATTTATGTATTGGATGTTACTAATCCTGATCAAGTTACGGAAACAAATGCCGCATCCAAAGTAGTAAAAGAATTTACCCATAATGACTTGGGTTTTACCTTCAGTGACCCAGTTGTTGTAAGGATGAATGATGGTCGTTGGGCTGCGGTTATGGGTAATGGCTACAATCCTGGCCCTAATAGTGACGGCCATGCAAAGCTATTTATTGTATATCTTGATGATAAAACTCCGTCGTATCGAATCATTGAGACTAAAAACTCAGGTGACGCCGATCTTATTCGATCGGCTAACTGTGAAGATGTAAATAGTGATTGTAATGGAATGTCGACACCACTGGTGTTGGATTTAGATGGAGACTCGATTGCGGACCGCGCGTACGCTGGTGATTTGCACGGGAATTTGTGGACTTTTGATATAAGCGATGAAGATGGTGATGATTGGGACGTTGCACACATGCAAGGGGGTAAAAATCAACCGCTATTTACAGCGTGCTCTCAGGCACCGTGTGAACAAAATGGCAAGGTAGCAAACAGGCAGCCAATCACGAGTATGCCTCGAGTTAAATCTCACCGCTTCCGTTTGGCTGCAGACTACAAGCCCAGCTTATTAATTTATTTTGGGACAGGTCAGTTCATATCCAATGGAGATCAAGCCGACACATCCACACAGTCTGCTTATGGAGTTTGGGATCGAGGTATTGGTGGCTTAACTCGCGGTAATCTTCAAGGCCAAACGGTTGTAAATCAAGCTGATAGTAGGACACTGAGTAATAATGCAGTGGATTACGATGATTTGGCAGCGGAAGCTGGCTGGCGAATAGACCTACCTAATGATCGAGAGCGAATAATTAATTCATTTGTAGTTGGTTCTTCTGTGGTAGTTTTTGGCAGTATTATTCCAGATGCTGCAACTTGCGAAGGCAGTCCTAGTGGTTATTTAATGGCGGTAGATGCCTTTACTGGAGGTCAGCCACCGTTCCAGGTATTTGATAGGGCTAGTATTGGATCAGTGCCAATTTCTGGAATTAAGCTCGACGGTATGCCTGGTGAGATATCGACTTTAGAGGGTAGTGAGGGCACAACTAAGGTTTTGATTCCAACCCAGGATGGTGAACTTATTACACTAGACTTATTAGGCTCAGGTAGCCGGGCGAGACAAACCTCTTGGACAACCTTAAAGTAATAGGGGCTCAACATGAAAAAAATGATTGTATTAGGGTTGTTGTTTGGATTATTTACAGGTCCTGTCACGGCTCAGCAATATGATGAAAATGGTGCGGTTAAGCTGTTAGGGCTATTAAGAGGTACTATCCATTATGTACATCATGAAAAGCAGCAGCTTGTGATTGATGATCGAAACTTTGTCATGCCTCTTAACTTTAAAGTCTTGGCGGCTAGCGGCGCCAAGGCTAATCGGTTTGCCTTGAGAACTGGTCAAGCCGTTGAGTACTTTGTGCGCTATGATGATAAGACTCAAATTTTTTACGTTGATAGCGTACAGCTGCTTAATTAGTTTGCTGTTTAAGATATTTAGTTTACAGGAGTGTACATGAAGCCTACATCAAAGGTGCTTGGTGGCTTTACGTTGATAGAGCTGATGATTGTAATTGCAATTGTTGGCATCATAGCCTCTGTCGCCATACCTTACTTCGGTGAGGCCGCTAAGCGTGGACAACGTATAGAAGCCAAAGACCTGTTATTAAAAGCTGCTTCCAAACAGGAACAGTTCTTTGCGCAGTATGTCTCATATACCAATAAAGTTAGTGGTAGTAGTGGTTGTAGTGATGTTGATTGTGGGATCGGTCTCGCTGATGATCTCAGTGAAAATGAGCATTATAAACTAACTATTGCCGTAGGCCCTGGTGGTTGCGAGGCGGGTTCTGAAACTGCGCCGCTTTGCCGAACCTACACTTTGACCGCTTCGCCAACCGGTAGCTTTACCGATCCAGATTGCGGCCCGTTAACTTATACAAGTGGTGGAGTTCGCGGCTTAAAGAACTCAAATAACCAAGATAAGATCAATAAGTGCTGGCGTTAAAGCCTAGCTGTTTCTAAATAAGGGCTATGAGGGTAATCTCATAGCCCTTATTTTTTGCAAAACTTTTTATGGTGCTCGTGCTTGAATGCTATTCTGGGGCGGCCTGCTCGATTTATTCGAATTTGTCTGTGATTGATTTCTGGGTCTATTGGAGGGCAGTAGGCAAAGGTGCCATTGTGATAATTAGTGCTGCCGTCAGGTCGATATTGAATATAATATTTGGGGTTGCGAAATGCTCTCCATTCGATGTGGGCTCCGCTTTGTAACCCTGATCGAACATAAATAATTTCTTCGTTTTTAGTTCGTTTTCCACTTTTGTCCAAGTCCACAAAAATCATCAGCTGGTCGTCCCATCGCTTGCTACAGGTTTGTGCATTGCTAGTTGGACATAAGCTTACAATCTTTCTTTTATGTACGGCGGCTGCTCGAGTTGCTTGCAGGGCGCTGATAAGTTGTCGCACGCTATGCTCTGCGTTGTTCTTGTGATAAAAGCTGCGCATGTTTGGCAGTGCCAGCGCGCTAATGATGGCTAGGGTGGCGATGCCAAGCATCGTATCAATCAGACTGAATCCTTGTAGGTTTTTACATTCAATAGATAATCTACCCATATTGCACCTCTCGCTAAAGGCTGACGATAAGCTTCTGCAAAGCATAGCGAGTGGTGTTAGATAAGCACTAGGGCAAGGGGAGATGAAAAGACTCGTCTGGTATAGGCCATCGGCCTTAGAGTTTAGGCGTCGTCTAATCCCAGTTTCTTAAGGCGATAGCGAAAAGAGCGGAAAGTGATACCTAGGCTCTCTGCTGCAGCAGTTTTATTCCAGCGGCAATCTTCTAGTGCCCCCAATAAAAACTCTTTTTCAACCTCGATTAAATAGTCGTCTAAGCTGCGGCCTTCGAGGCTATGTTTTGAAGTGCCAGTTTGTTTTTCTGTAATGCTTCTTGGTAACTCATTTATAAATAGATCGGCTTCAGTAATAAGATCATTATCGCAAAGAGTAAAAGCACGCTCTAAGATATTTTCTAGTTCCCGAATATTGCCGGGGAATTGATAGTCGTGCAGCCTGCTTTTGGCTCCTTCATCTAAGCTGGCCGCTTGCAGGCCCATATCGCTGGCAATTCTTTCAAGGAAAAAATCGCATAATACAGAGATATCTTCTCGACGCTCACGAAGGGCTGGTACAGCTATTTCGATAACATTAATACGGTAAAACAAATCACTACGAAAGCGTTGTGCGCTGACTTCAGCGTGTAGATCTTTATGAGTCGCACTTAAAATTCTTACATTGATAGGAATCTCCGACTGCGCCCCAATTTGGCGTATAGCTTTTTCTTGAATAGCACGCAATAGCTTTACTTGCATGTCTAGTGGGAGGTCAGCGACCTCATCGAGAAAAAGAGTACCACCATCGGCTGCTTGGAATAGGCCTATCTTGTCTTGATGCGCGCCAGTAAATGCACCTTTTTGATGGCCAAAAAACTCGCTCTCCATCAGTTCAGCGGGAATAGCACCACAGTTAACCGGAATAAATGGCCCTTCAGCTCTTGGGCCTTGGTAATGTATTGAGCGCGCTACGACTTCTTTACCACTACCCGATTCGCCCGAAATATAAATAGGCGCTTGTGACTGAGCCAGTTTTTTGATTTGCTTTTTTAAGCGCTTAGTTGCTTGTGAGTCACCAACGAAGCTTGGACCTTTTTGCTTACGGCCGCTTTTTGCTTTCTTTTTTACCTCTAGAGCATTGCTTACAAGGGTTCGTAGCTGTTCAAGGTTTACAGGTTTTGATACAAAATCGTAGGCACCGGCTTTCATGGCGTTGATGGCGGTATCGGTATTGCCATGTGCTGTAAACACCGCCACCGGTAGGGCATAGTCCAGCTTTTGAATTTCTTCTACGAGCTCAATACCATCGCCATCGGGTAGCTTTAAATCTGTAAGACATAGATCGAACTCTTGCTCTTGTAGCAAGCTTCTTGCTTGTTTGCAGTCTCCGGCGGCAACCGTATCCAAACCCATGCGGCCTAAAGTGATTTCTAATAATTCGCGAATATCAGGTTCGTCATCGATAACAAGAACTTTGCGCGCCTTGCTCATTGCAATAATGCCTCTGGATCTGGAAAGCGTAGCCTGAAACAATTATGCCCCGGACGGCTTTCTTTAATGATAATTGAAACTTGGTTAGCTTCGCATAATTCTTTTACAAGGTATAAGCCTAAGCCCGAGCCTGCATGGTGGGTGGTATAAAAAGGCTCGAATATTTTACCGCGCTCACTCTCAGAAATGCCTGGGCCGCTATCGATTATATCGATAATAGGGCGCCCGGTCTCCTTGTCGAGATCCAACACCAATTCAATTTTGGCATTGCCGCTGTGCTCTTCACCATAGCGTACGCCGTTGTCCACTAAGTTGCTAAGTACCTGTGACATTTGATGTTGGTCGAAGGCGCTGTTTAGATTTTCTGCCAATGAATGACTGCCGATAAAAGCCCCTTTTTCACTGCTGTATCGCTTGCAAAATTCACTACACCAGAGATTCAGCTCTACAGAACTAATATTGGCGGTTTGCCTTCTAGAAAGTTGCAGAACACTTTCAATGATGCCATTAACTCGCAAGCAGTGGTTGTCGATAATCTCCGTTAGGCGCTTATCGGCCTCGTGAATTTCGGTAGACTCCTGCAGTAGTTGGTTAGCATGGCTAAGTGCCCCCAAGGGGTTACGAATCTCATGTGCGATGGATGCGGTAAGGCGCCCAAGAGAAGCTAGCTTTAGCTGCTGGGCTTGGTTGTGAATTTGCCGGTTATCATCGATAAAGATTAAAATATCTTCCCCTTGCTGGACAAAGCCGATGCGAAGCTCTTGAGGGTTGTTGGCCAACTGAATGATTTGAGCGCTGGCTTGAGGTCTCTCCAGCCATTTTAACAGTAGATCCTGTAATTCCGGCAATACCTCCATAGAAAAAGGCAGTTCAGGCAGATGCTTCTCTATATTTAGTAGGTGTTTGGCAGACTCGTTGATAATTTCGACTTGCTTGTGTTCATTTACAACAACAATACCGGTATATAGGCGTGCCACAATTCTGTGGGTAAGTTGCTCTAAATACCGGGCATGCTCCGCTTGTGTTAATGCGGCAGCCTCACTGAGATGTAGCCGTCGGCTAACATTTTGGAATATTCCAGATACCAGAAACAATAATGCGCCTATGGCGCCTGCAGAAAAAACATTACGTGGGTCGATCGGTATTATTAGTAATTCGCCAGTTAACAAAAAGATGCTGGCAATAGCGGCTAAAGCGTAGTGTATTTGGCCTTGGATAAATAAACTGGCAGTAATAACACTAATAAAAAATAAGTATCCGAGACCGCTGCTGGTTCCTCCACTGCTATAGCACAGTAAACTGATAAAAATTAAGTCAACAACAGTGGTGGCAAAAACCTGTTCGGTTCTGGCTGTTGGTGCTTGTAGCCATAAGCGGAGAAGGCTAAATGAGCTAAGTAGACAGTAGGCGGCGGCTGTATAGAAAAACATCTTTGGCTCATAAGAGCCAAAGATGTCTCGGCTAAAGCCACTGCTAAACATGGCCAGCAGCAGTGCGCTCAAGGCGAAACGATAGTAGCTAAAGACTCGCAGTATACGAAGGCTAGACTCTGGCAGCCGAATTACCTCTGCAGATATTCCCATCGTAGTTAGCCTTCTATATCGTATACCGTAGGAATGGCTTCTCGTTTGTGTTGTGTACGCAGGTAAATTTGGATGAGTTTATCTTCCACATCTGGGTCTTGATTTTTAGCCTCAAGAAAATCATCAATTTGATCATAACTTAGGCCAAGGGCCTGCTCATCAGCCTTTTGTGGCTCTAAGCATTCGAGATCTGCAGTTGGAATCTTGTATACCAGTTGCTCTGGTGCACCAAGGTGTGCGGCTAATTGACGAACTTGTCTTTTGCTTAGACCAAACAGCGGTGCTAGATCGCATGCTCCGTCGCCCCATTTGGTGTAAAAGCCAGTAATGTTCTCTGCTGAGTGATCGGTACCCAGTACCAAGCCGTTATATAAACCAGCAATTTCATATTGCACTAGCATCCGACAGCGCGCTTTTACGTTGCCTTTTACAAAATCCTGTTTGTTAGCACTGCCTTGATCTAGGCCGGCTTTGCTGATTGCGGCTAAAGTCGCGCTGTGAGCACCATCAGCGGCGGCTTGAATATTTACGCTGACAGAGTGGCTCGGCTCAATAAAACCCAAAGACAGTTGAGCTTCATCCTCATCTTGCTGCTCACCATAGGGCAAACGAACAGCAATAAATTGATAGCCTTGCTGGACTTCTTCCTGGTTTAACTGATTGACCGCCAGTTGCGCCAATCGGCCGCAAGTCGTTGAGTCAACTCCCCCCGAGATACCAAGAACGAGGGTTTTACTGTTGGCACGTTGCAGCATGGTTTTGATAAAAGATACGCGACGATTTACCTCTTGCTCTGGGTTGATCTGTGGTAAAACTTTCATTTCAGCAATAATGTCGGCAGCGCGCATAGTTTTATCTCGCTTAGTTGAGCGTTAGAATAATGCAGGTAGGCTTGAAGGCAGCCCCTATCCAAACGGTTTATTTTAAGCCAATTGCTGCTCTGGCGAAATATATGTTGATTATTTAATCTTGGGCGTCAAAGTGCCGTGCCTATGAGGGCTAAATTTGAATAAACAAAATCAAGGCTGGCTGCACCATATTCGAGCATGCCCGTCGCCAAATTTTAATCAGCGCCCAGCGTCTGCTGATATATCTTTGCTCGTAATTCACAATATCAGCTTGCCGCCGGGGCAATTTGGTGGTGATCACATAGAGAAATTTTTTTGCAATCAGCTCGATTGCAGTGCCCATGAGTACTTCGCCACCATCGCTGAGCTACAGGTGTCAGCGCATTTCCTGATTGAGCGCAGCGGGCAAGTCATTCAGTTTGTGGATATCTTTGAGCGAGCGTGGCACGCTGGGCAGTCGATCTACGAGGGGCGCGAAAACTGCAATGATTTCAGTATCGGGGTAGAACTCGAAGGTTGTGATGATCAATGTTATAGCCCTGAGCAGTATCAAGCCTTGGCAGAGCTTAGCTTTCAGCTGATTGAACTTTGCCCTTCTATGCGTGCCAAGCTGCCCAGTTTGGCGTCAAAAGTGGCTGGCTTTCACATCTGTGGCCACAGCGATATAGCACCGGAGCGCAAAACTGATCCTGGCCCGTACTTCGATTGGCTGAGTTATGAAAAACAGTTGCAGCAAATCTTTACACTTCAAGGTGATAGTTAGTCGGCTTAGCCTCGTCTAAAAAGGGGAGAGTGAGACTTAATCGGTAAGATTGTACCGAATGAATACCTATCGAACGAAAGACATCGGGTGAAACTATGCAATTAACTGTTCTATTGATTGCCTTGATCTGTGTGCGTTGGTTTGGAACTCCATCGTGGCTACACTTGGATCAATGGGTAAAGCCTTGGCTAGACGCCATTGCAGGCAAAAGTTTACGAAACAAGCCATGGCTGTATTGGCTAATTGCGGCCCTGGTGCCTTTAGCTATAGCGGCCTATGCGCTGCAGTGGAGCGCCCATCAAAGTGGCTTTTTAGAGTTTATCGTTACCGCCTTTATCTTGTTATACAGCATTGGTCGAGATGACTTTAAAGCCCAAGTGCAAGGCTTTATTGCAGCCGTAAAAGGTGCAGATAACGATGCCATTAAAGCCGCAGCGCGCGAGCTACAGGCAAGCCCCGCAGACGAAGAGCTCGCAGATGATAAAGCAGAGTTATACCATCAAACACTGCTTAATGCAGCGTACCGTGCCATGGAGCGCGTATTTGTGGTGTTCTTTTGGTTTGCCATGTTGGGACCATTGGCGGCTTTGGCTTATCGGATCTTACGCATTTTCTATAGTGAGTATCAGGCGCGCCAAGAAGCGCTAAATGCCCAACAGGCAAGCATAGCTGCAGAGCAAGCCTCTTCTGTCGAAGGGAACAGCGGTGAGCAAAAGCTAGAGGGCTCGGAACAGGAGGCTCAGGAGCTTGAGGCGGCCAGCCAAAGCCAATCTAGCTCGCAGGCCATGGAAGAAACTAAGGATGGCGACTTTATCATCGATGCCAAGCCCCTCAATAAGCTACTTTGGTTGCTGGAATGGCCAGTTGTTAGAGTGTTGGGGTTAAGCTTTGCCATTACCGGTAACTTTATGAGTTGTATGCAGCGCTGGCGTGATAGCCTGCTGTGCTTTAAAACACCATCGAAGAAGGTGTTGGGTAATGCCATCGGTGGCGCCTTAGACATCGACGTTGAAAAACTTGATTGTGAGGCGATCTGCTGTGAAATGGAGACCTTACAGTCCTTGTTCTACCGAACCGGCTTATTCTGGTTATGCGCTTTGGCGGTATATCTCATGTTGGCCTTGTAGACGCTACAATCAACAACTGTGCAAAGATTAAGGGCAGCTTATGGCTGCCCTTTTGCGTCTTAACAGCTCAACAGATTGCCCCTTGGCTGTTATGATGGCGCCTTTTAAGTAGGAATTTCCATGGCCCAGCCATCCTCTAAGCCCAGCAGGGGTGAGCAGACTCGCCAGCAGATATTGGATGCGGCACTAAGAGTTTTGGCCAGTCAGGGCTATCGAGCCCTGACTCATCGAGCCATAGCCAAAGAGGCTGGGGTAAGCCTTTCACTTACCACTTACCACTTTAAAGACCTAGAAGCTTTGCTGCATGATGCCTTCGCCTACTATAAGCAGAATGTGCTGAATGAGTTTGAAGGACGTTGGCAGAGCCTGCATGGGGAGTTTTTACAGCCGGCCATTGTGGAGGCCAAGTGCAGTGGTGATAGAAGAGCTCTGGTCAACCTTTTAGTCAACTATATGACCGACTTTATCGAGGCCGATTTATTGGAGCGCAGCGAGGGTGTGGCCGTGGAAATGACTTTCCACTTTGATCTTCACCTTGAGGAAGAGCAACGCAATTTCGCCTATGAGCTGTGCAACAGGCTCTACCCTAGAATGCATGATTTTTATTTAGAGATGGGCAGTGATGATCCCGCTACGGATGCGCACCTGCTGTTGGATGTTGCTCATTTTTTACGCTTTCGCCGACTGGCTGTTCCTCAAATGCTTAGCCGAGAGGATGTTCATCTTCGCCTCCATAGACTTCTCAGCTCTCAGTTAGTTAGTGGGTAGTTGCTAACCTCTGGCGCTATGAAAACTATGGGGCTTTGGCTTGAGTTCTAGTCTTTGCAAAATAACTTACAGCAGGCCTTGACGGGGCAGGTGGCCAAGACCTATTATGAATACCCTTGCCGGTTTGCCTGTACAAATATACAGCTCCTCGATTCGCATGGACGCCTAGCACTGAAACACTAGCTGCATTTGGGTCGAGCCGGTAAGGGCCTTTTTCCATCTCTCTTCTTGTTTTATTTCTGTTTTAACACGCTCAAAATTCCATCAGTTTAGCCCCCTTCTGTTACGCTCTATAAAATCAATCGAGATAGTTTTTGATGGTGCTGTTATTATGCGGCGCATATTTATGAACTTGTTAGCTGGGGAATTTCATGCCGTCTTTTGACATCGTTTCGGAAGTGGATAAGCACACCTTAACCAATGCCGTTGATCAATCTAATCGTGTGGTAACAACCCGTTTTGATTTTAAAGGCGTGGATGCTGATTTCACTCGCAACGATTTCACCATCACCATTCGTGCAGACGAAGAATTCCAGGTTCAGCAAATGCTCGATATTCTGCAAAGCGATTTGCACAAAAATAAGATCGACATTCAATGTTTGGAATGTAAAGACATTATCTCCTCGGGTAAGCAAAAAAAGCAGGATGTTATTGTTCGCACCGGTATTGATAGCGATTTGGCGAGAAAGATCGTCAAAATGATTAAAGAGAAAAAACTCAAGGTGCAAGCCCAGGTTCAAGGCGATCAAGTTCGGGTAACGGGCAAGAAGCGCGATGACCTGCAAGCTGTTATGGCGATGTTGCGCGCGTCTGAGTTGGATATGCCTTTGCAGTTTAATAACTTTCGCGATTAATAAGAGGCGCTAGCTTCAGATCAATCGGATTGCTCCGAACCAATGGCCAAGCACATACTCTAAACTGAACGATCAGTACTAACGGATTTCTTATGACTGCTTCCCAGCCGAGCCTTAAGGCGGCGATATTTAATCGCCGTATGCTGACCTGTGTCTTTACTGGCATGGCTTCGGGCCTACCTCTTTATGTTCTTATCCAGCTTGTGCCACTTTGGCTGCGCGAAGAAGGCGTGGGTCTTAAAGAAATTGGCTTTTTCACACTGGTGACCTTCCCTTACACCTGGAAGTTTATCTGGGCGCCCTTATTGGATCGCTACAGTCTGTTACCCATGGGGCGTCGTCGAAGTTGGTTGCTGGTCACCCAACTAGGATTGATGGCCAGTATTGCTGCACTCGGCTATTGGCAGCCAGTAACGGATATCAAACTGATTGCCGCAGTTTGTTTTCTAGTTGCTGTACTTAGTGCTACTCAGGATATTGCGATTGATGCCTTTCGCCGGGAGATTCTCCCCGATGAAGAGCTGGGTATGGGCACCAGTATTCATGTCCAAGCTTATCGTATCTCGGGCTTATTGCCTGGTGGCTTATCCTTTATCTTGGCCGATCATATTAGCTGGCAGCAGGTTTTTTGGGTAACTGGAGCTTATATGGTCATCGGTTTATTGATGACATTATTTGTGAAAGAAGCTGTATCCGATGCGGTGCGACCCAAAACCTTGCAAGAGGCGGTGGTTAACCCATTTAAAGATTTTGTGGGTCGTCATGGTAAAACTGGCGCGCTATTAGTGCTGAGTTTTATGTGCCTATATAAGTTTGGTGATAATTTAGCTGTGGCTTTATCAACGCCGTTTTATTACGACTTGGGCTTCACTAAAACCCAAGTGGGCTTGGTCGCTAAAAATGCTGGCTTATGGTCTTCCATAGTGGGGGCACTATTGGGGGGCATTATTATGATCCGCATCGGCATCAATAAGGCGCTTTGGGTATTTGGTGTAGTGCAGTTGGTATCGATTTTGGGTTTTGCGGTATTGGCCTATGTGGGCGCCAATGTGTGGGTTTTGGCTGGAGCCATTATTTTAGAATACCTTGGTGTTGGCTTGGGTACGGCGGCTTTCTCGGCTTATATGGCGCGGATTACTAATCCTCTATTTGCGGCTACTCAGTTTGCGCTACTGTCGGCGCTTGCGTCTTTTCCTCGTACCATCGCCAGTAGCCTTTCCGGAATTTTGGTAGAGCACTTCGGTTGGGTGCAGTTTTTTATTATGTGCTCACTCACTGCTATCCCGGGTATGTTGCTGCTCTTTAAAGTTGCACCTTGGCGTCAACAAGAAGAAGCCGAGTGATTTCAAAATCCAGCAGCAATAAAAACTATATCTGAATATTCTTTTCCTTTAAGGTTGCCAGCGGCAGCCTTTGGCAACTCGTTCTCCAACAAACTCGACCCCTTCGGCCAGCAATAACTCGTGCTGACGTTGATAGGCTGGGCCGGGGGCGAGTGAAATTTTGCCCTGACTATTGAGTACCCGAAACCAAGGTATTTTGCTGCCTTTAGGTAATCGCCCCATCAACTTGCCCACGTGTCGGCTATGATTAGGGTAGCCGGCTAGTTTGGCCACTTGGCCATAGCTGGCCACTTTACCTTTGGGGATGGCAGCCACAATTTGGTACACCGCTTGGGAAAACTCTTCCATCGACATTATTGATTAAAATCTCATTTACTTAAAAGATGATTCGACTAACCACTATATTTCTTACTTACCTGCTAGCCTGCAATCTTAGCCAGGCTGCACGTTTAACTTTATTGAATGGCGATAGCTTACAGGGGGATTTGCTCGGAATCGAGGGCAATACCCTACGCTGGCAGTCACCGATGCTGGGCGAGTTAAAAGTGCCTCTAAATAAAGTGGAAAGCTTTAACAGCGATACCCTAGTGAAAATCCAAGGCCGCGAGGATGCTTGTAGTATTACTTCGGTAACTGATGGTGTGATGCACTACAGTTGCTCAGAAGAGCAGGGCAATAAGGTAGATTTGCTGGCAGTTGATCAAGTAGAGCCCTTTGAGAAATTCTATACCCAAGATATCGATATAAATGGCAGTTTGGCGGTAGCCGGTGTGCTCTCGCGTGGTAATAAGGAAGAAGACGATTGGGACGTGGCGGCTAAGCTTGGTGCTGAACATGGCGATTATCGCCATGAGGCCGATTTTAAATACGATAATACCGATAAGCTTCTGCAGTCAGAGCAAACCGAAGACTATAAGTTGGCTTATCAGTTAGATTGGTTTTTTAAAGAGCGCTGGTTCTTATACAGCGATGTCAGTACTGAGATGCTGGAATCCAAAAATATCGATCAGCGCTATGGCCTGGGTTTGGGGGTAGGTTATCAGTGGTTTAAAAGGCAAGATCTCAGTTTGGCCTTAGAAAGCGGTTTGAATCTGCAAAACGAAGAGCAAACTGGGGCCGCCGAGGCCGAAGAGCGCCTTAATTGGCAATGGGCTCTGCAGCTGGATTATCGCCTGCCGTTTTCGGCAACCTTGTTTCACAAGCATAAACTCAGCTATTCCATGCAGATGGCCGAAGATTGGGAAATTGATAGCGAAACCGGTTTGAAGGTGCCTTTGGGCTACGGTTTATCTTCGGATCTTAAATTCCAATACGATTTCGATAATATGCCCGCTGAGGGAGCAAAACGTAAAGATACTCGTCTAACGGTAGGTGTTGCCTACCAATGGTAGGTTAAGATTGGCTAAGTGCGCTTGTTATTGGATACTTAAGAGCCATATCTAAGATGTAGAGCTTGGAGTTGCTGCAAGCTTGTTCTAATTAGCGAGGTTATCAAGGTGCGTGGTTTATTTTTGTTGTTTGTCGTTATGCCAGTGTTGGAGCTATGGCTACTCATTCAGGTTGGCGGGCAAATTGGCGGCTTAAACACCATTGCGCTGGTTTTTTTAACGGCCATCATCGGCACCTGGCTGCTACGCAGGCAGGGCCTTAAAACCCTTCTACAGGCCCGCACTAAGATGGAAAGCGGTCAAATGCCAGCTAAAGAGATGGCTGAGGGCATCTGTTTGGCCGTGGGCGGTGCTTTGCTCCTTACCCCTGGCTTTATTACTGATGCCATTGGTTTTGCTTGCTTAATTCCTGGCCTTCGTACCGCGTTAATCGCTTTGGTGGTTAAAAACCTACATGTTCAAGCTGTCCACTCCCAGTCCTTCAATGGCCAGGGATATAGTGGCCAGAGCTACCGTCGAGGCCCTACTGGGCAATCTGGCGATATTATCGAAGGTGAATGGGAATCCTCTGCAGATCAGCCTAAAGGGCATATTGACCAAGGAAATTCATCTGATCGCTAGCTAAAGGGCTTCGATTCCGAGCTATGTGTAGGTGAGGGGCTTAGCCTAGGGGGCGCATGAATACGTCCCTGTAGCTCTTCTCCGGCATCCCTGCCTCCAAAGCCCCTAGGCTAAGCCCCTCACCTACACATATCTCTACTTGGTCTGGCGCTGAAATATTCTGTCTCCTAAGCCTGCCCTCTCTATTTTGCTGGGCTTCAATGATTATCCAGTTTTTGAGGGTTGTTTCCTAACTGAGAGTCTTAGGTCCGAAAGCAAGCATGAGGGCTTTGGAGGCAGGGATGCCGGAGAAGAGCCCCAGGGATGGGTTTATGCGCCCCTCATGCTTGCTTTCGGACCTAAGACTCTCATCGAAGCCACGTATAATTGTTCTTGTTAGATTTATTGGAGAAAAAATCCCCCCAAACGCTTGAAAACCCAATTTCGACCCCCATCATTCCTAGAGTCGGGATAAACCCGCAAGAATTTCGCCTCCATAGGCTTGAAACCCCTATGAGCGGCACAATATACACATCTAGGCCGGCGCAGAGCTGGACCAGATCAAGTTCAATAGACCTTCAGTAGAAGGTAAACGTTTGGAGAAAGTTGATGAAAATTCGTCCCTTACACGATCGTGTTGTGGTTCGTCGTCAGGAAGAAGAAGCTACTTCCGCTGGCGGTATCGTTCTACCGGGTTCTGCGCAAGAAAAGCCAGCCCAAGGTGTAGTTGTGGCAGTAGGCACAGGCCGCATCGCTGACAATGGCGAAGTTCGCCCATTAGCAGTAAAAGAAGGCGATATCGTAGTATTTGGTAAGTACTCTGGTAGCAACACCGTACAGGTAGACGGCGAAGAGCTGCTTATCCTAAACGAAAGCGAAATTTACGGCGTATTGGAAGGCTAAGGCGAGCCTTGCTTCCAGTAACCCCCTAAGACACAAATTTGAAGGAAATTTGAATCATGGCTAAAGACGTATTGTTTGGTGATGAAGCTCGCCAGAGAATGTTGGTAGGTGTAAACATCCTAGCTGACGCAGTAAAAACTACCCTAGGCCCTAAAGGCCGTAACGTAGTATTAGATAAGTCATTCGGTGCCCCAACCGTAACCAAAGACGGCGTATCTGTAGCAAAAGATATCGAGCTAGCTGACAAGTTCGAAAACATGGGCGCGCAAATGGTTAAGGAAGTTGCTTCCAAAGCCAACGATGACGCTGGTGACGGTACTACTACCGCAACCGTATTGGCTCAGGCTATCGTAAACGAAGGCTTGAAGTCTGTTGCAGCCGGCATGAACCCAATGGATCTTAAGCGCGGTATCGATAAAGCCGTTGTCGCTGCTGTAGAGCACATCAAATCAATCGCTCAGCCTTGTGCCGATAGCAAATCTATTGCACAGGTAGGCACTGTTTCCGCAAACGACGATTCATCTGTTGGTGAAATCATCGCCGAAGCCATGGATAAAGTGGGTAAAGAAGGCGTAATCACCGTAGAAGAAGGTAACGCTCTAGAGAACGAACTAGACGTAGTAGAAGGTATGCAGTTCGATCGCGGCTACCTATCCCCTTACTTCATCACCAATCAAGAGAGCATGGCCGTAGAACACGAAGCGCCATTCCTATTGTTGGTTGATAAGAAAATCTCCAACATCCGCGAATTACTACCAACTTTGGAAGCCGTTGCAAAAGCTGGCAAGCCATTGGTTATCATCGCTGAAGATGTTGAAGGCGAAGCGCTAGCGACTTTGGTTGTAAACAACATGCGTGGCATCGTTAAAGTTGCAGCTTGTAAAGCACCTGGTTTCGGCGATCGTCGTAAAGCCATGTTGCAAGACATCGCTACCCTAACTGGTGCGACTGTTATCTCTGAAGAAGTAGGCTTAGATTTAGAAAGCACTACTCTTGAGCACCTAGGTACCGCTAAGCGCGTAACCATGAGCAAAGAAAACACCACTATCGTTGACGGCTCTGGTGAAGCTTCTGAGATCGAAGCTCGCGTTGCTCAGATCCGTGCTCAAATCGAAGAGACTTCTTCTGATTACGACCGTGAAAAACTACAAGAGCGCGTAGCTAAATTGGCTGGCGGTGTTGCAGTAATTAAAGTTGGTGCAGCTACTGAAGTAGAAATGAAAGAGAAGAAAGCTCGCGTTGAAGATGCATTACACGCAACTCGCGCTGCCGTAGAAGAAGGTGTAGTGCCTGGTGGTGGTACTGCCTTGCTTCGCGCTGTTGCTGCTATCGCTGACTTGGAAGGTGCTAACGAAGACCAGACTGCTGGTGTTGGCATTGCCCGTCGCGCGATGGAAGCTCCACTACGTCAAATCGTAAGCAACGCTGGCGATGAGTCTTCTGTTGTTGCCGATAAGGTGAAGCAAGCTGAAGGTAACCAGGGTTACAACGCTGGTACTGGTGAGTACGGCGACATGTTGGAAATGGGTATCCTAGATCCAGCTAAAGTTACCCGTAGCGCACTACAAGCTGCTGGCTCTATCGCTGGCCTTATGATCACTACCGAAGCAATGGTAGCAGATCAGCCTGCCGAAGCTGGCGCCGGTGGCGGCATGCCAGATATGGGCGGCATGGGCGGAATGGGTGGTATGGGCGGCATGATGTAAGCCACCCGCTTTACCCAAAGCTCTTAAAAAACCCGCAAGTGAAAGCTTGCGGGTTTTTTTATGCTTTCAAGTCTCGTGCTTTTGTCTTATTTCTTTGGGGAGGATTCGAAGCGGGTAGTCGAGTCAGCCTGTTTATGGTTTGATTCTTGAATCAAGCTGAATAAGAGCATATTGATCGTAAAAAGGAAAAACCAAGAGGTAACAGAATGGACTCAAAAATGAGATGGTTAAAGCTATTCCCTCTTAATAGCTTAAAGGAAGTACTTATACTACTGGCGGGTATCATATTGGGAGGAATACTTTCAGTTCTTATCCAAAGCAAGTCGCACAAGGAATTTATAAGTTACAGGGTTGAAGCCAAAGAGGTGTCTAAGATCTTATCTCGCCTTGAAAGCAATGGAATACTGTATTCGTATACGGTCGACCACTTGAAAAGACATCGGATTGCACCACAGGCCTCAAGCGAAGTATATGAGGAGCTGGTGGGCGTATCGAAATAGAGTCCCGGCGGACACTTGTCCATTTTATACGAGATAAACTTAATCGTTATGCATTGTTGTTTGTTGGGCGTTCCTTCGGGTGGGTGGTCTACATGCTAATCTTTTTGGTCGTCACTGAATTTCTAAAGATCGTGCCACTTGTGTTTTGGCTGTGGAACTACCCAATTGCATAGCTTAAGCAATAAGGAGTTATTGTTTTGAATCAACATGATATTGCGAAAATAAGAATTCTGGTGTGCTTTTCCACTATTCTGTATCTAGTCTTTTTCTTCCTTCCGTATATTTACCAATATACATTGTCTGAGGAAGTTAATTATTATATTTCTAGTTCACCAGTTAAACCTTTCTACGATATAACCATGGCCCAATACTGGGTGATTCTAATGGTTCATATGGCGTCTTTTTTTGCTCTATACGCTAGAGTGATTTTTGCTAGGTACCTGTTTTTATTGATAGTGGTTATGGATTTTATTATAGCGTTGATGTCTGGTGTTACTTCATATACTGGACTTGATGTTGTTATTTTCTCATTACTTAATATGACTAGTGGTTTAATACTGTACTTTGAGTTTTTTGTACTAAGAAACTCGCGATAAGGGTAAAGTGAGTAGAGAAGCATTTATGGGGTTAATCCCTATAAAACTTCTCCTTCGTTTCCTGTATTGCCTTTACTTCGGCACAATACTCAGCAGTCGGTCTTAACAGGAGTCTTGGAATACCAATCGGATCGCCAGACTCTAAACAGTACCCGTATTCGCCTTCGCGAATACGTTTTAGGGATTGCTGAATTTTGGGTAACAAGCGCTGATCCCGTTCAAATATTCGCAGTGAAATACTGTTTTGTTCTTCCATAGATGCCCGATCATTTTCATCGTTCAGATCGATGGGGGTTGCCATTTGCTGTTTGGCTTGCTCTATGCGGGCGCTGGTTGAGCCATAAAGATCGAGTAGGAGCTGTTTAAAAAACTCTAATTGCGCCTCGTTCATGTAGTCAGAATCTGGCGCGGCTTTGATTTGATCTTCGCTTAGCATTGATTGCTCCATTAGGGATTCGGTTTTTTAAAGTTATGCTTCTTGTTGCCAAGCAGGAAATGGATCTGGCAGTTGCAACCAGTATGATTTACCTTGCAGAACTTCTTCTTCACTAAGCAAGCAGCTATCCAATGCATCGATCATAGCTTCTTGGTTTAGGCCCTGGCCGATAAAAACCAACTCCTGACGCATATCCCCGAAAGGCTCTGCCCAACTTTTTTCTATAGACTCCAAATACTCCGGGTCTGTAGGCCAGTTCGCTTTGGGAATGGCTTTCCAAAACATGCCGGCAAAGCCGTAGTGAGCGATGCCGCCTGCTTGGCTCCATTGACCTGCAAACTCTGGGCGTGTTGCCAACCAGAAATATCCCTTGGAGCGAATAAGCTTGCCGAAGGCTTCACTGTTGTGAAGAAAACGATAAAACTTTTCGGGGTGAAAGGGGCGGCGGGCGAGATAGCTAAAGCTGGCTATGCCGTATTCTTCAGCTTCTGGTACATGTTCACCACGTAGTTCTTTTAGCCAGCCTGGTGCTTGTTGTGCTCGTTCAAAATCGAATAAGCCAGTATTTAATACTTCGTTAATATCGATTTGGCCGTTGGCAATTGGGATAATTTTTGCGTGGGTATTGAGGGTTTTTAAAATGGCGCTTAGTCGTTTTAAATCTTTTCCTTCGATTAGGTCAGTCTTGCTAATAAGTATAACGTCGGCGAATTCGACTTGATCAACTAGCAAATCAGCGACGCTGCGTTCATCGTCTTCCCCTAATGATTCTCCCACATCTTGCAGATATTTTGCTTCGTCGTAATCCTTTAAAAAATTAACGGCATCTACTACGGTTACCATGGTATCAAGCAAGGCGACATCCGATAGGGATGTGCCGTTTTCATCGGCGAAGGTAAATGTCTCTGCTACCGGTAGAGGCTCTGAAATGCCGGTGGATTCAATTACTAAATAATCGAACCGTCCTTCCTGCGCGAGCTTGCTTACTTCGAGTAGTAAATCTTCCCGCAAGGTGCAACAGATGCAACCATTACTCATCTCTACCAACTTTTCTTCTTGATGGCTAAGTGATACTTCGCTTTGAACGGTGGCGGCATCGATATTGATTTCACTCATATCATTGACGATCACAGCCACTTTTTTGCCTTGGCGATTATTGAGGATATGGCTGAGTACCGTTGTTTTACCGGCGCCGAGGAAGCCGGATAGTACAGTTACGGGTAGTTGATTCATTGTTATATATCTCTACAGGCTAGCCTTTATTGGTATGATATATTATATCTATTTGTGCTAGAAGAGCTTTGTAGGGCTAATGTCTAGTGGAGGTACTTGTTAATTACTTGCAGATGTAATTGATAATCATTGTTATATGTGGGTTTGGGAGATAAAATAACGCCCTTTTAGTTGGGGTTAATCATGTCTTGGCTTAAGCCGTCTATGCGCAAAACTTCTTTTGTGTTGTTACCATTGTCTATATTAGTAAGTGCCTGTTCTGGCACTGCACCAATATCCAAATCGATTGCGATAAAGGGAGAGAAGGTGGAGTCCGTAGCCAGTTTATATGACTACCAACTGCAAAATAGCGCCGATGAGACTATTGAGATAGCACAGTTACTTACCGAGATTGATGATGCGGATGTAGTCATGGTAGGTGAGTGGCATGCACATCCGGCTGTGCATTTGTTTCAAGCAAAATTGATGGCCGCCTTGGCAGCACAAGAGCGCCCGCTCAGTTTAACCATGGAGCATTTTACGCGTGCCGATCAAGCAGAGCTTAATCGCTATCTAGCAGGTGAAATTGGTGAGAGCACTTTACTTAAAAACACCAAGGCTTGGGACAATTATAAAAGTGATTACCGCCCTATGGTGGAAATTGCTCGCCACAACAAGCTACCTGTTATTGCCGCAAATGCTCCAAGAAACCATGTGAAGTGCGTTGGTCGATTTGGGCCAGCATATCTAGATGGTTTGGCAAAGGAAGAGCGAGCTATGGTTGCCGCCAAGGTGGATATCAGTGAATCACCCTACCGCGAAAAGTTCTTGGGCAATATGAAGGGTATGAGCTTAAGTGAAGAGCGCATTGCTAAAATGTTTGGCGCCCAAATGACATGGGATGCCACCATGGCTGAATCTATTGCTTTGCATTTGGATAAAAACCCTAACCGTCGAATATTTCACGTTGCTGGACGTTTCCATACGGAAGGCGGATTGGGTACAGGAGCTGAGCTTCTGAAATTAAAACCAAATTTAAAAATTGCCTATATTACTGCGGTCACTGCGGGTGAAACACTGAGCGGGAATGACTACCGTTTGGTCGTTGAAGAATTGCCGCCAATGTGGGTAAACAAAGAAGAGCGCAATGCGGTGATGGCTGGGCACAAGCGTAGTAAGCTCGATTGTGGTGAGAGTGAATAAGCCGCTATATCCGGGGTGATCCTTAAACAAAAACAGGCGGCCGTTGGCCGCCTGTTTTTGTTTGAGGATCTGACCCCATTAATGACCCCATTAAGGAGAAAAATGCCAAAGCATTCTGCCAATGATATTTTCCGTTTGGCACTGCCCTATATCTTCGCTACTGACACCCGCTGAGTTAAGACTTTTAAGATAAAGGCCTCCGCCTTGCGTTACTTCACCAACTTGTTTGAATATGGGCCCTATCTCGGGATGATCATAAACCAAAAACTGGCCCGGCCTTGGTTTTCGGCGAAGCGTGAATAGTAGAAGGTAGTCCCCGTCATTAAAACGGGGACTCATACTGTTACCAGTAATCTTAAAAATCTTCAGCACGAAAACTTAGGCCAGCTTTGGGTATACCACTTGCTCGGCTGGAGCATAAGGGCAGGTGGCCGTGTAGGTTTCAACACCTTTAGTCGCCCAAAAGTTTTCGGCAAATTCGTTAATTAAATTTAGAAACTCAACGGCCATATCGCGATCGATATGTTGGCGAACTTTGGAGCCTTGCAGCATGATGTTATGGGCAAGCTCGTGGGTGCCAGGAAATTTCTCAAACTGTGGTGCTTTAAAATAGTCGCCCCAGATAATACGAATCTCTTCTTTAGCTTTATTACAGTGGCTTTCTTTTTCCGCAACTAGGCGGCCAAGCTTGGCTTGATCGGCAAGGCTAAGTTCGCCTTTTGCAGCCAGTTCATTAATTTGGTCGATCATGCGAATAGCAGTTAAAGCGGCAATTTGCGCGATAGCTGGATCATAAATACCACAGGGGATATCGCAGTGGGCGCTGGCGCTGGGGATGGTTTTGTCGAACAAAGACAATAGCTTATGCATGGTTATTCCTTTTGTTAGCAGGCTTTTCATTAATCGTGGTTTTTCGCTTTTTGCTTGCGGGCGATATAGAACGCTGTGCCAATAACGGCCGTGATCGCAATGGCGGTAAGAATATGGATAGGCTCTGCGGCCCAGTGCTGGTGGTCATGACCTGGATGGGCTAGGGCAATTTGGCTGGCGCCAAGGCTAGCGGCAAGTAGGTATTTTTTCATGAAGGGGCTCCCCTGTGGTTGAGCGTGATGTTGCATGGATGATTACGCATTGATGCTAATGCGAATGCAAGTGATTTGCAATATTAATTGAGGGTTGCTGCCCCAGATCACCATAGAAAAAATTTATTAGGATTCGGTAAATCAAAAAGCAAAAGGTGCTAAAATTAGCTCCATTACTCGATACTGATAATTCGAGACAAACCCTGATACCGATAACCGATAGCCGCAAGATAAGGAAACGACTATGTCCATTGAATTACCTGCTTTGCCTTACGCCCAGGATGCCCTGGCACCTCATATCTCTGCTGAAACTTTAGAGTTCCACTATGGCAAGCATCATCAAACCTATGTGACCAAGCTAAATGGTTTGATCCCAGGTACTGAGTTCGAAGGCAAGACTCTAGAAGAAATCGTTAAGTCTTCAGATGGCGGTGTGTTCAACAACGCTGCTCAAATCTGGAACCACAGCTTCTACTGGAACTGCTTAAGCCCGAATGGTGGTGGCGAAGCTACTGGTGCTGTAGCCGATAAAATCAACGAAGCTTTTGGTTCTTTCGAAGCCTTTAAAGAAGCTTTCACTACTTCAGCCGTTAACAACTTTGGTTCTTCTTGGACTTGGTTGGTACAGAATGCTGATGGCAGTGTAGCTATTGTAAACACCAGCAATGCAGCCACTCCATTGACTGACGAAGGTGTTACTCCGCTATTGACCGTTGATTTGTGGGAGCACGCTTACTACATCGATTACCGTAATGCGCGTCCTAATTACATGAACGCTTTCTGGGCGCTTGTAAACTGGGAATTCGTTAACGCTAACATGGCGTAATTACGAGTACGGTTTATTTGTACTAAAACCGCCAGCTTTGCTGGCGGTTTTGTTTTTGGTAGCTCACTTATTTTTAGTCTTTTACTATAACTGGAAGATACAGCGTAACTTCCATCTCTCTCGATTCATAATCTCTTAGATTACTCATCAACTCCATAACCTCGGCTTCATAGTCAGCCTCTAAATCTTGTTCAAGCAAGTGACTGTATAGCGCATCCCAAGCAGCGGCATAAGCTGTGCCTGAATCTATCCGTACTTTGGTGCACAGGTAGTGCGAGGCTGGAAGGCTTTTATTGGCGGAGTGAGCAGGGCATTCATAGCCTACGTGAAATGGTTGGGAGACCGGTGAAATTGCAGCGTCCCATTGGTAAATAGATACGCCATGGGAAATATCTTTGGGAGTAATTTGAAACCAGATTTCAAAGATTTTTTCCAGCTTATGACCTTGCTGCTTACTGGTGAAGTAGTGGCGCTCGGGTAGGCTCACAAGTTCAAATTGCATGTTTTTACACATGGCTTTTTCAAGGCTGGTTTCATTTTCTGTGGGCTGCCCTAGCTTCAACATGATTTGATCCCATAGCTCGGCATCTTTTAGTTGATTGCTGCGGCGGATCTCAGAAGCGGATAAGCCCAGATCTCGTTTTAAGGCTTTCGCCAGTGCTTGCGATGAAGAAAATCCCGTTTCCAGTGCGATATCTGTAACGGCTTTTTTCTCTAGGGAAAGGCTATAAACCGCTTGTTTTAAGCGCATTCGGCGCAAATACTTAACTGGTGATTCGCCGAATACCAGCTTAAACATATAGTGAAAATGACTGGGGGATATAGCGCACTCATCGGCAATATCATTCCAATTTAAATTTTCGCTAAAGCGGTCTTGCATGATTTGGGTGGCTTTAACAAAGCGCTTTTTCCAATGCGGCGCAAGATCATCAATTAATTGAGATTCTGGAATTAAAATAGTGGCATCTTTTTTTGTCATAGTGGACTTCCCTATGGCAGCGTTTGGCAAATTCACGTTTTTTAAGTTATATAGGCTTTCAAGCTATATAGCTTTGCAAGTTATTCAGTTCATGGTGGCTGAACAAAAAGAGGCTATGGATAAGCCATAGCCTAGAGGAGAGTCGTTGAAAGGTCGTCTATCGCTTAGAAGTGGAATCTTAAGCCAATGGTGGCGGCATTGGATTCATAGCGACGCTTATCGCTATCATCTTTGCCGTGAATAAGAGCCAAATCTAGAGATACATCTTTGCTAATAGCGATAGGGCTGTTGAGCTTCCAGCTACTCACATCTCCTGCTTTAGTATAGCGGACATTGAGTTCCCAGCCATCGCTAATGGCGGTTTTCCAGGCTACTGACCAAAGTACATCGGTCTCTTTACCAGAACCTCTGAAAGGTTCGATAGCATTGTCGATTTTTAAGCTGCCATGATCTTTGTGATCATTGTGGTTCATGCCTAATTCGAAGTTTAGATGATTGCTTGGATCTAGCTTTGCGATCACACCCAAAGAAACATTCGCATTGGTTTCTTTGTCATCCAGCGATAGGCGTATATTGCCGGAGTTGGCGCTGTCATCCGTACGTGATTGAGTGAGCTCACCGCGTACGTATGTGTATTCATTAATACGCTTGCTTAACTCGGTGCGAAACGCTTTAGTGTCTAACTTAAAGCTGTTGTTGCCAACTTTAATTTTCGATTCCGCCACACCAGCATTGATGTCGACATAATCATATTTCGGCTCAGCGGCATAGCTCAAAGGAGAGTTTAAACTCAAAGCCAATACTGCAAGACTCATGCTAACTGATAATTTCATAGTGATACTCCACGTTCGTTGAATCAATGGCTGTATTTTAGGTCTCAGATTTGGGATAAACGTATCCGCGTTTACGGCGAAGGGCCTAAGAAAAGCCAACAAGCGTTAACTTTCATTAAGCACCCACTAGCTCTTCTTGCTAGATTGCAGATCGCTTGCTTGATGGGGAATCCACCCTTGGGCGGGCTGGTGGTTTTGTGTACAGGTGTCGTGAAGCGGGCTTTGATCGTGTAGAATGCTGGGCTGATTGAGGTACCAGCTAGCCCATCAAATAAGGGCAGTAAAAAGAGGATAGCTAGTCATATGAGTGTTGAACGTCGTGAGCCGACTTTTGGAGAGCCGGGAGCTTCTCGTGCCGCTTCCGAAGCCGAGGTAAATACTGGCTATTCTGTAACATCTGAGCAGGCTAATTATACGCCGCCACCGGTGAAAGTGGCCAAGCCCCAGGGCTCGTCCTTCTCTTGGTTAGCTTTTTTTGCCTTACTATTTGCCTTCGCCGCGAGTGGAGCGGCCGGCTACCTCTATTGGCAGGGTCAGCAAGATAAGCAAGCGGCGGCCGCCGCCATGTCCTCAGCGGAGGATCGAATTGCGGCCTTAGAAGAAAAGCTCGATTTCTCCAATGAAGAATCCAGCCAGTCGGTAGAGGCGATTCGCGCTAAGTTAAAGTGGGCAGATTCTGAGATTCGTAAATTGTGGGGGGTGGCCTATGATCGCAACCGCAAAACTATCGATCAGCACAAAAAGCAGCTGGCGAGCTTAGATAAAAAGCTAAAGAGCACGGCGAGCGAAGCCTCTAAGGCTGCCAAATCTTCTGCGAGCCAAGCGGATAGCTTAAGCAAGTTGGAAACTCTAAGTGCTGATCAGGAAAAACGCCTGGCACAAGCTGAGGCTAGCCTGCAACAGCGCGCCAAGGACTTACAAAGTGCTTTAAGTGATGTAGAAGCTCAGGCTTTGCAATTAGACCAATTGCGTAATGGCATTCTTGAGCGTGTGAAGCAAAATGAGGAGTCTATTGAGTCGATTACGGTTTACCGTAAAACTACCAATAGAGAGCTACTGAATATCAAAAAACGTTTAGATGCAGTGCAAGGTGGCACTAAACCCGCCGCTTAGCTGGGCTATAATTAGAACTTTACAGGAGTTTAAAGGAATCTTTAAGCTCCTCCCAGCTACAGCCGTAAGATAACGTACAGTTTAACCATAGTAGAAATTAGCCTAACTAGATTAGAGAGAACACCATGACTACCGTGATTCGTCCCCAGGATCTGATCGACAGTGTCGCAGATGCCCTTCAGTTTATCTCCTACTACCACCCGGTAGACTTTATTCAGGCCGTTCACCGTGCCTATGAAAAGGAAGCTAACCCAGCGGCAAAAGACGCCATGGCTCAGATCCTAATTAACTCTCGTATGTGTGCCGAAGGCCATCGTCCGATCTGTCAGGATACCGGTATTGTTTCTGTATTCCTGAAAGTGGGTATGAACGTGCAGTGGGAAGGCGATATGAGCCTAGAGGATATGGTGAACGAAGGTGTTCGTCAGGCTTATAACCATCCAGATAACAAACTACGCGCTTCGGTTTTGGCCGACCCAGACGGTGCGCGTAAAAACACCGGCGATAACACCCCAGCAATGATCACCTACAAGATTGTTCCTGGTGATAAAGTTGATGTGCATGTAGTCGCTAAAGGCGGCGGTAGTGAAGCCAAAACCAAGTTTGCCATGCTAAACCCTTCTGACAATGTTGTCGATTGGGTATTGAAGATGGTGCCGACTATGGGCGCTGGTTGGTGTCCACCAGGAATTCTAGGTATTGGTATTGGTGGTACTGCAGATAAAGCTTTGGCAATGGCGAAAGAGTCATTACTAGACCCTATTGATATTCACGATTTACAAGAAGCCGGTGCGAGCAATCGTGCTGAAGAGCTTCGCTTAGAGTTGTTCGATAAAGTGAACAAGCTAGGCATTGGTGCCCAGGGCTTAGGTGGTTTAACCACGGTTCTGGACATCAAAGTAAAAGATTGTCCAACCCATGCGGCCAACAAGCCAGTGGCGATTATTCCAAACTGTGCGGCGACTCGTTTGGCTAAGTTTACCTTAGATGGCTCTGGCCCATCTTTGCAAACGCCTCCTAGTTTAGACGATTGGCCTGAAATTACTTGGGAAGTGGGTGATGCTCGTCGTGTGAATTTGGATGAGCTTACTAAAGAAGATATTCAAGAGTGGAAAACCGGTGAAACTGTTTTGCTATCTGGCAAAATGTACACGGGCCGCGATGCTGCCCATAAACGTATGGTTGATATGATCGCCAAGGGTGAGAAGCTACCTGTTGATTTCACCAATAAATTTATCTACTACGTTGGTCCGGTTGACCCTGTACGTGAAGAAGTTGTTGGCCCTGCTGGTCCTACTACGGCTACTCGCATGGATAAGTTTACGCGTAATATGTTGGAAGAAACTGGCCTAATTGGTATGGTCGGTAAAGCTGAGCGTGGTGAGCTTGCTATCGAGGCCATTAAAGATAATAAAGCCGTTTATCTAATGGCCGTAGGTGGTTCGGCTTACTTGGTATCTAAGGCCATTAAAGCCTCTAAAGTTGCGGGTTTTGAAGATCTTGGTATGGAAGCGATTTATGAGTTCGATATCAAAGATATGCCGGTAACCGTAGCGGTAGACAGTACCGGTGAATCTGCTCACCAAACTGGCCCGCAAATCTGGCAAGCTAAAATTGAAGAAGGCGTTATTGAAGTTAAATAGCCCTGTCTTCAATTTATCAGCTGTTTACAAGAACAGCTGATAAACAATAGGGCGGCCTAGGTCGCCCAAGTTTTAATTAAGGTAATTCTGTGACTCTAGACCCGGTACAATTTTATAAAGCGATGGCCGACGATACTCGTCTTCGTGCACTGCATTTAATTGTGCAGCAAGAAGAGCTTTGTGTCTGTGAGTTGACGGAAGCTTTAGACCTGAGTCAGCCAAAAGTGTCGAGGCATCTCGCACAATTGCGCAAGCAAGGCGTGCTAAGTGATCGCCGTGCTGGGCAGTGGGTTTTTTATTCTATTAACCCTAATCTGCCTGATTGGGCTAAGCAGTTACTGCAGTTATCCAGCGATGAAAATCGTAACTGGACAAAATCAAATCTTAAGCGCCTAGAAGCCATGGATGACCGTCCGGCTCGTTGTTGCTAGTTCCGTTTTTTTATTACTTCTTTGTTGTCTGACCGTCAAAAGGTGGGGATAAGCTTAGCCCACGATCGGCGGCCCTCCAGGCTTCCCTCAGTCCTAAAAAAGCCTCACAAAAAGACGTGAGTCTTTTTTACTCGTTCGGCGCTCGCTCTAAATTGTGGTCTAAGCTTATCCCCACCTTTTGACTACAGTAGTGTCTTTATTTAAAAGTGTAAGAATTTAATGCTCGAGTGGTAACAGCCATTGGTGGGTAATAGCCCTTACCCTGAACCGTAAAGTGACATGGATGTCACGACCCGAGCGCCCTGGATGGCTTGAGCGCGTTCTGGGTAAGGGCTATTACCCATCAAGGGCGTATCGAAGCCCGGTTTTAGCTGGCATTGATACATTTTGCTAAGTGCTTTGCTCATCTTCAACATTCCTATCCCTGGCCCAGAACGACATACTCAGGTTTTTATAGCCATTATCGGAGAAAAAATCATGTCTGATACCCTTAAATTTGAAGATCGCGTCGTAGTTGTCACAGGAGCGGGCGCCGGCCTTGGTCGCTCTCATGCCCTAGAGTTTGCGCGTCGTGGCGCCAAAGTCGTAGTGAATGATCTAGGTGGTAGTGCACATGGTGAGGGTAAAGGCAGTGAAGCAGCCGATAAAGTGGTTGCCGAAATTACCGCCATGGGTGGCCAGGCCGTGGCCAACTATGACTCCGTAGAAGATGGCGATGCCATTATTCAAACGGCAATCGATAACTTTGATCGTGTTGACGTCGTTATCAACAACGCCGGTATTCTGCGCGATACTAGCTTTGCCAAAATGAGCGACCAAGATTGGGATCTTATCTATCGCGTACACATTCTAGGTGCCTACAAGGTAGCCAAGGCCGCATGGCCTTACATGATGGAGCAAGAATACGGGCGCATAATCAACACTTCATCGGCTGCGGGCATCTACGGCAACTTCGGTCAGGCCAACTACTCGACGGCGAAGCTTGGTCTATACGGTTTAACGCAAACTTTAGCAATCGAAGGCGCCAAGAAAAACATCAAAGTGAATGCCATCGCACCTGTAGCGGGTTCTCGCATGACAGAAACCATCTTGCCGCCTGAAGTCGTTAAAGCACTGAAGCCAGAGTTCATTACCCCATTAGTGGTGAAGCTTTGTGCTGAACAAAACCAAGACAGCGGTGGCCTCTATGAAGTAGGTGCGGGTTGGATTTCTAAGCTTCAGTGGGAGCGCACCAAAGGCGTTAATTTTAGTCCTGCAGAAGGCTTTAGTGCCGAAGATGTAGAAAATAACTGGGATCAAATTTGCGACTTTAGCGATGCAGATAAACCCAAAACAGCTAACGATTCATTCGTACCCGTATTTACCAATTTGGGTATTAAAATTCCTGGCATGTAATTGGCCAAAGCAAACAAATAAAAACTACGAGGAAAAATTATGAGCAATGCAATTGTTGCTGGCGTAGACATGGTGAAGTTTGCCAAGCCTGGCCAACATGAACCATATCGAATTATGGCATCGCAAGCCATTCAGGGCGCGCTAAAAGACGCTGGCATTGAAGCATCTTCCGTGCAGCAAGCCTATGGTAGTTATATCTATGGTGACTCTACCTGTGCCCAGCACGCCTTGTACGATGCCTTTATGACAGGTATCCCTGTTATTAATGTAAATAATAATTGCTCTTCTGGTTCTACTGCTTTGTACTTGGCTCGCCAAGCGGTAGAAAGTGGTGCGGCCGAGTGTGTATTGGCATTCGGTTTTGAAGAGATGCAGCCTGGCGCCTTAAGTTCTCATTGGGATGATCGTGAATCGCCCTTTGATAATTTTCTAACGGTGTTGGATAAGGCTGAGTATCCAGCCGCGCCTTTGGCCTTGCGTTGTTTTGGTGCAGCTGGTCACCACTATATGGAAAAATATGGCGCCACTCGCGATATTTTCGCCAAGGTATCGGTTAAAACCCGTAATCATGCCTTGAACAATCCACTGTCTTTATTTAACACCCCTTTAACCGAAGAGCAGGTTTTGGGCGATAAAGTGGTCTTTATGGATTACTTAACTCGCACCATGTGCTGCCCTCCTACTTGTGGTGCCGGTGCAGCGATTGTGTGCAGTGAAGAGTTTGCTAAAAAGCACAACATCGATGGCGGTGTGAAGATTTTATCCCAAGCAATGGCCACTGATACGCCACAAACATGGGATAACCCTATCGATTTGATTGGCGCGGATATGACTCGTCGTGCTTCTAAGCAAGTGTTTGAGCAGGCAGGCGTGGATGTAAATGATGTTGACGTGGTTGAGTTGCACGATTGCTTTACCACTAATGAAGTTGTTACCTATGAAGGTTTAGGCTTATGCCCTGAAGGTGAAGCCAGTAAATTTATTGCCGATGGTGATAATACCTATGGTGGTAAATTTGTGGTTAACCCTTCAGGTGGTTTGATGTCAAAAGGGCACCCAATTGGGGCTACCGGGCTAGCACAGTGCTATGAGCTGGTAAACCAATTACGTGGCACGGCCGATCAGCGTCAAGTTACTGATGCCAAGCTTGCCTTGCAGCATAACTTGGGTCTTGGTGGTGCTGTAGTTGTTACCTTGTATCAAGCGAGCTAATGGTCTCGTTGATATCCTAGTAAAGAGTCTAGTAAAAAGGACAGTTGCATGATTGATAAGAAGTTCATCGGCCATGAGTTTAAGCCATTTAGTACCACAATCGAAAAAGGGCGTTTGAAGTTTTTCGCTAAGGCGATTGGTGAAACGAACCCGATTTATTTTAATGAAGAAGCTGCTAAGGCCGAAGGTCATAAATCGGTTTTGGCGCCGCCGACATTTCCATTTACATTATCCCTAGAGAGTGATGACCCATTTCCAGTAGTGACAGCGCTTAAGCTAGAAATAGGTCGTATTCTGCATGGTTCGCAGGACTTTGAGTATTTTGCACCTATTTATGCCGGTGACGAAATTACCGTAAGCTCAAAAATTGTAAACATCTTTGATAAGAAAGGTGGTGCATTAGAATTTGTTGCTCTGCAATATTCTTTCACTAATCAAGATGGCGAGTTAGTGGCAACTTCTACCAATACTTTGGTTTACCGCAACGGATAAGGAGAGAGAAATGACTGATATTCAAATCGGTAGTGAAATACCCGCTTTAGAGTTAGCGCCTATTTCTCGATATACCTTGGCCTTGTTTGCAGGTGCCTCGGGCGATCACAACCCAATTCATATTGACAGTGATTTTGCAAAATCTGCAGGCATGCCGGATGTATTTGCCCATGGGATGTTGTCCATGGCGTATCTCGGCAGAATGCTCACAAATTGGCAGCCACAAGCTAAGTTGAAAAAGTTTAGCAATAAGTTTGCAGCCATTACCCAGCTACAAGATGTGATTACCTGCAGTGGTAAAGTGGTAGAGCTGCTAGAGCAAGAGGGTAAAACTTTAGCTCGTTGTGAGATTCAAGCCGCAAAAGCCAGTGGCGAGCAAACCTTGGTGGGCGAGGCCTTAGTAGAGGTATAACAGGCAAAAGCTATATGCCCTAGGTCCTACTTAGAGCCCTCGGCCCAAGTATTACTTGAGTCGAGGGCTTTTTATTTGTAGTGTTTTCACTTTCAGACAGCTAAAGATGGCTTCAATGCTAACAATCGACGTTCACTTTATTCGAGCTCCGCTCCGGCAGGCGGCCGAGCTTGGAATTGATACTGAAGAATTACTCAGTGAGCTGGATATATCGGCCGATATATTTGCGCAGGACAATGCGGTAGTACATGCCGAGCAGTATGTTCGCTTGGTGCAAAAGCTTAGGGAGCTTTCGGGCGATGAGTATTGGGGCTTAACAGGGCAGCGCTGTAAGTTAGGGTACTTTGCCTTAATGGCTCGCTACCTACTTCAGTTTGATAGCCTAAAGGGTATGCTCAGCGAGTGTTGTCGTTTTCAAAATACCACTCGGGTAGAATGGCAGTTCAGCCTAGTGCAAGAGGAAGGACGAGTAGGATTCCTACTTAAGCGTGCACAAGGTTACGAGAAGGTCAGCGCGTTTTTAATGGAATTTATTACGGTGTGTATACACCGGATGATGTGCTGGCTAACGGATACGCGCATTCCAATCTTAGAAAATCACTTTGCCTACGCTGCACCTGAAAGCCTCCGTGCCTATGAGCTTTTGTTCCCTGAAAAAAGAGTGTTTGATAGCGAGTACAATGGTTTTTATATTGACGCCCAGTATCTATCTTTACCGCGTGTTAGAGATTGGACTGAAACTCGAGAGTTTCTTAAAGATGCCCCAGCGGGCTTAATGGTCACCCCCGGCAGTGACAATAGTTATACGGCGCAAATTAAATCTATTCTGATTAAAACTATTGGTAAAGAAGGGCCGGTACCAGATTTTGAGCGTGTGGCTGAATATCTTAATGTTTCCACGGCGACGCTTCGACGCAAATTGCGAGCTGAAAATACCAGCTATCAGCAGCTCAAAGACAGCATGCGCCGCGACATCGCGATTGATAAGCTTGTGCGTGAAAGCACTTCTATTTCTGAAATCGGTTTACAACTCGGCTTTGTGGAGTCTTCCTCGTTCACCCGTGCTTTTAAGCAATGGACTGGCCTGAGTCCTCAAGAATACCGCCGAGACAAAGAATAACACTGCCAAAAGGCGGGGTCAGAACCCAAGGGTTCTGACCCCTAATCGAAGTCGAGATCTTAAAGCCTAGAAAATCACAGTAACCTGCATCAAACCCAATTCTCGATACCCACAAGACATCGTGCCCAAACCTGGGGTCAGAACCCACAGGTTCTGACCCCTAATCGAAGCCGAGATCTTAAAACCTAGAAAGCAACATCAACCCGCAGCAAACCCAACTCTCGATACTCAAAAGGCATCGTGCCCAAACACGGGGTCAGAACCCATGGGTTCTGCCCCCAATCGACGCCTCGCTTTTTCGTTCAGCAGCAGCCGTAAAGGAACGCCACATTTCAATTGCCAGCAGCAAAAACTCCTTTGCGCTCAACCACTTAAGTATTGCCTGTATTTCCGCTTAAAAAATTAACTATTTAGTACGGTTGACATAAATAGTTCATGTGACCTAGACTATTTCCAAAATAACAACATAAGTAAAAGGTATCTCAATGGCTCGCGTAGATTCTCTCCGCTCGTTTTTTGCTTGGCCGCTGATGCTGGCCGCCTGTTCTCTGCAAGCGGAAATACAACCTGAACCTCTGCCGGTGTACGAAACACTGCCAAAACAATTACCCGATTCTGTTTTATTTGCTCACGATGCGAACTTCGAGGCTTTGGTGGCGGGACGTGTGGTCGCAATAGATTTGGCAAAACAAAGCCGCCGATATCTTGGTGCAATGGATGCTGCGCAATTTGCCAGCTTTATTCAATCGACTCGAAAGCCAGAGCTTTATATAGCCGAAACTCACTATTCACGAACCACCCGTGGCGACAGAACCGATGTCATCAGCATCTACGACGCAGAAAGCCTTAAACAGGATGGCGAGATTATTTTACCGGGCAATAAGCGCGGCCAGGTAGTGAGTCATCGCTATACATTACGCCTCGTTGATAACGATCGTTTTCTATTGGTCTTCAACTTTACGCCTGCAGCATCGGTCAGTGTTATCGATATGGATAGCCGAAAAATTGTGGAAGAGGTACAGATGCCGGGCTGTGGTTTGATTTACCCAACAGGCAAGCGCGGTTTCTCTTCATTGTGTAGTAACGGCGCCATGTATAGCGCGCAGCTAGACGCCAGCGGCAAGCTTAGCAAGCAACAGAAATTACCACCGCTATTCAATGTTGACGAAGATCCACTTTTTGATAAGCCGGTTTTCCATAAGGGAGTTGCCTATTTCCCAAGCTATAAAAGTTTAGTTCGAGCTGTCGATTTGAGTGCAGGCAACCCAAAAGATCTTGGTAGTTGGTCATTACTAAGCGAGCAAGAGCAAAAAGAAAATTGGCGTCCAGGCGGCTGGCAAATTGCCACTATGGATGATGCGGGCCACCTCTATGTTCTGATGCACAAAGACGGTAAGGACGGTACGCACAAATCTGGTGGGCCAGAGGTTTGGGTTTACGATGTAAAAACTCAAAAGCGCCTACAAAAAATTGTACTTAAAAACTGGGGTGTATCCATTGAGGTTACTCGAGGCAAAGATCCACTGCTAGCGGTCACTAATGGTGATATGCAGATTGATGTGTATCAGGCTAATAATGGCCAGTGGAAAACCATGGTGGGTGGCGCTGCTGCTATGCCTTTGAGCCTGCATGCGCTGCGTAAGTAATGGGTGATGCTATGGATGTATTACAAAACACCCTTATCTTTCTATTTAGCTTTATGTTTTTAAGCGCGGGCATGTCCAAGTTGCGCCATCAGGCCTATAGCCAACACGCTTTGGAAGCTTATCAGTTAGCTCCGAAGTTCTTAACTGGGTTTTTAAATCGCAGTTTGGCCTCTACGGAATTGCTATTGGTTCCCGCCTTGATATTGCCACTAAGTCAGTCAATGGCTGTATATGTGGCTGCTCTTTTGCTGCTTGTGTACGCATTGGCTATGGCTATTAATCTGTTACGAGGTCGCAAGCGCTTGGATTGCGGTTGCAATGGTCCGGATTCTAAACAGAGCATTTCCTGGTGGATGGTGTTGCGTAACTTGTTTATGGCGATGGTGCTATTGATGCTGCCTATACAGACTGAATTAGCCCCATTAAATGCTTATCTATTAGCGCTACTTTTCAGTGCTGCCCTAATACTGATTCGTCAAGGTGCGCAGCTGCTCTACAAGAATCAACAGTTAATGAGCCGCCAAGGGCAATAAGTGTTTAAAAATATAAGAAGCAAAATGTATAAGTTGATAATAAAGAGAATCAAATTATGACTGAGTTACTACTGATCTCAAATGCCATTCTTTGGCTATGTGTGATAGCGCTACTTGTTGTTGTGGTGGCGTTGGCCCGTCAAATTGGTGTGCTTTATGAGCGGGTTGCACCTGCTGGTGCTTTGATGATGAATCAAACTTTAAAAGTAGGGGATAAAGCTCCGGCTCTAGAAGTTGAAGAGTTGCTAAGCAAAAGGGCGATTAGCATAGGAGCGCAACAAGAAAAATCGCAGCTGCTATTTTTCTTGGCACCTAGCTGCCCTGTCTGTAAAACACTACTGCCAGTACTAAAATCGAGCGCCCAAGCTGAGAAATCTTGGTTAAAGGTAACTTTGGCCAGTGATGGCGACGCCCAAGAACACGCTGATTTTATCGCTGAGTATCAATTACAGAACTTTGATTATGTCCTTTCTGAGCGTCTGGGTAAGCTTTACGGCGTTGCCAAGCTGCCTTATGCAGTTCTGATCGATGAACAGGGTAGTGTGACATCCATGGGCTTGATTAACTCCCGTGAGCACCTAGAAAGTCTGTTCGAATCAAAAGAGCTAGGCATAGATTCTATTCAAAGCTACCTGCAGAAAGATGCGATGGATTCTAGTGCTACTTTGGCAAAAGAAATACGTGTGTAGTTCGTGATAGGAGAATAACAATGAAGTGGTTAGATAAATTAACGATCAAAAGCTCCCGTCGCCTTGCGCAAAACTCCTCGCGACGTAGCTTCATAACTCGATTCGGAACGGCTCTTGTCGGTGGTGCAGCGATTCCTTTATTGCCGGTGGCTCGAGCGAGCGCATCCAGTTCTGGTGGCGGAATGTATCCTGGCGTTGCCGCGCAGGAATCGGGTGTAAAAGGAGATCCAGGTGATCCAAGCCAATGTGATTATTGGCGTTACTGTGCCATTGATGGCTTTTTATGTAGCTGTTGTGGTGGTACTCAGAACAGTTGTCCACCAGGTACTGAGATGTCGCCCATTACTTGGATAGGTACCTGCCTAAACCCCGAGGACGGTAAGAACTATATTATTTCCTATAACGATTGCTGTGGTACCAGTAGTTGTGGTCGCTGCCTTTGTAATCGTAATGAGCGTGATACTCCGATCTATCGTGCACAAACCAATAACGATACTAATTGGTGTCTGGGTGCATCCAGCACGGTATATACCTGCTCGACTGCGATTGTCTTGGGCGTGGCAACCGATTCAGCCAGTTGAGCACTGGTAGTTAAACATTGCTAGCCGAGAAGCGATAAGGTTAAAAATAATGAAAGCAATAATAAGTAAATCCGTATTGGCGTTGAGCTTAATCCTTTCTTCACCGGGCTTGCTTCAGGCCAGTGAGGCGGAACAACATTATGTTCGTTGTGTAGCTTGCCATTTAGCTGATGGGCAAGGCATACCTGGTGCCTTCCCTCCCTTAAAAAATCGCCTCGCAAAAATAGCGAGTTCTGAACTAGGTCGGCAGTATCTGGTGCGAGTTCTCAATGGCGGTTTAATGGGAATGATCAAAGTAAATGGTCAAAGCTACTCTGGCGTAATGCCTGCGCAAACTGGTGATCTAAGCGCCCAACAAATTGCCAATTTGTTGAATTATGCCACTGAGAAACTGGATGCTGAGAATAAATCTAAATCATGGCAACCATTTAGCGAGCAAGAAATTAAGAACCTTAGCAAAAACAAGGGCAATCCTGTAGCCAATGCTAACTTGCGTAAGCAGCTGATAAACAAGCAGCCAGAGTTAAATTGATCAAGTGAGGGCGTTCAAAATGGCCACGGTATTTAGAACATTGGCTTTGTGCTTATTATGTCTACCGGCAGTTAGCGCGGCCGCGATGGAGCCGCGCACCAACTATATGATTAATTGCCAAGGTTGCCACCTTGCCGATGGTCGCGGTAAGGCGGGCAGTGTGCCCAGCATGAAAGGTGAATTACATAAGTTTTTAACGGTACCTGGCGGTAGAGAATTTCTCGTACAGGTACCGGGCTCGGCCAATGCGCCTTTAAATGATGCAGAACTGGCCGAGCTCTTAAACTGGATGCTGGGTAGCATGTCAGGTACTAGTAGTAATAGTTTTTCGCCGTATACCGAGGCCGAGGTTAAAAAGCTAAGGGCCAAAGTGCTAGTGGATGTGATGAAAACACGTGAGCGCCTAGTTCGCCAGTTCGCAGAGAATAAATAAAACGAAATGGCGAACAGGTTTAGGGTTAAAGATTAACGTTTTGGTATGTCTCCATGTTCGACAAGCCAGGTAAAGCTCTGGGTGGCCATTGCCACGATGTTGTCGACCTCTTTAGTCCAAGGTTTGTTGTGGCCAATAAAGACAGTATGGCCCTCAACTGAGGCGCTAATGAAAAGAGATAGTTTTTCAACTTGCTTAGGGCTCAGAGCAGGGTTCATATCGGCGATGATGTCGCCAAGGATGCTGCGATATTTAGCGTACATCTGGTCCATGTGCACGGTGATGTCTTCTTCGTGATTGGAAAGCGACCAAAGTTCAGGGAAAAACTGTGTGGTTTCACGAGAAGTTAGATCTGTAATGACGTGTTTGATCAGATTCTGAAACTGTTCCTCTGGGCTGCCATGGGTTCGAATTTCATCGAAGGTATCGAGATAAACCTGGATGGTTTTATCCAACATGGCAGAAACTAATAAGCTTTTGCTGGGGAAGTAATACTGCAAATTCCCCAATTTGATGCCTGCGGCATCAGCGACTTTGCGCATAGAAAAATTATGGTAGCCCGCGTCGATCAATAATTGATGGGCGGCGTCGAGAATGTCATTAATACGGCTTTTTCCTTTGCTGTATACGCCATTCTTCACTTTATTCGTGCTGCTCAAGTTAACCCCTAATTCGCTGTAAACACACCGGCGAAATTATAACAGAAGCCAAGAAATAGTACGTATTACATAAAAATAATTATAAGCGGATAGCTTTTTATTAAAAATTGTACGGTTGACCTATTAATTGCGGATATAGTACGGTTGACCTACATAACAATAACGATGATAGAAGGTAAGTAAGATGAAGCACTCTCGTTTGGCGATTGCGATCGCCTGTAGCCTACCCATAGCCATGAATAGCTACTCTTCGGTGATTGAGGAGGTGGTTGTTACTGCGCAGAAAAGACAACAAAGCTTGCAAGATGTTGGTATCGCCGTTACGGCATTTAGTGGTGACCAATTGCAGGAGTTGGGTTATGACACGGCTCAGCAGATTACCGCAATGACTCCGGGCGTAACGACGATTCAGCCAAATGGTCCGTCGTCATTTTTTACCAGTATTCGAGGTGTCGGACAAAACGACTTTTCGGGTGATCACCAAGAATCCCCAGTAGCGGTGTATGTTGATGAAGCTTATGTGAGTGCGGCCTCGGGGGCTGGCTTCCAGTTATTTGATATGGAGCGCGCCGAGGTATTGCGAGGCCCACAAGGTACGCTCTTTGGTCGTAATGCTACGGGCGGCCTGGTGCACTACATTACTCGCAAGCCTAGCCAAGAAAACGAGGGCTATATTGACCTTACTCTAGCAGATCACAATCAAGTGAAAGTCGAAGGTGCTGTTGGCGGCGGGCTTAGTGAAACGGTATCCGGCCGTATTTCTTTTTTGCGTAATAAGCATGACCCTTACATTGAAAATCGTATCGGTACAGATTTAAATGACGGCAATGACTGGGCTGTGCGTGCCCAATTACTGTGGGAGTTTGAAAAAGGCCAATGGCTTATAAGTGCCAGAGCGGGTGAGCAAGATATTGATTCAGGCTTTTTCAAACACAGTTCCGCTAGAGTTGATCCAAATACCGGCCTAGGTTTGCCATTTGATGGTGAAGATTTACAGGGCTTGGGCGATTCGCTGGTGCCAGGTTTCCAAGAGAACAACAATAACGTTCACTCAGGAGCCTACAATGTAATCGGCCATAACAAAGTTGAGACTCGTGGCTTTAGCAGTAATATTCAGTGGGAGTTTGAGAATTTTGATTTTGTCAGTATTACTGATTTTCAAACCTTGGAAAAAGATTATCTAGAAGACTCCGATGCCTCGCCCAATGATTTCTTTTCTTTCTTTTTGCAAAGTGACTTAGATCAGTGGTCTCAGGAATTTCGCCTAAGTGGTGACAGCGATAACTTGCGCTGGGTTACCGGCGCCTACTATTTAGAGATCGAAGGTGATTTTGCTAACGGTGGTATCGCGGCGAATTTCTTCCGTGCAGCTTTTCCTGGGGCGGGCTTAGATGATGCCAGCTTGGATACTTTAGGGCTCTATAGCCCTTTCAAAACCGAAACAAAGTCTACGGCATTCTTTGGGCAAATCGAATATGACCTAGGCGAAGCCTTTACTGTACACGCGGGCCTGCGTTGGTCAAACGAAGATAAAACCACAGACTTCAAACAATACGCTTCACTTTTTGCAGCAACAGATTCCAGCCAAGTATCGGCGATTGACGGTTTAGGCTTGGGTGGTCCTTTATTCACCTTTAGTCCAACGGCGGTTACGAATGATCCAGGTGGCACAGGGTTCGGAGAGGCGCTGGTAGTTGGTGATACCAATGATGCCAGTATCGACGAAGATCTAATTACTGCCAAGCTGCAGCTCGATTGGAAGCCAGACGAGAACACCTTAGTTTATGCCAGTTATAACCGAGGCATTAAAGCTGGCGGATTCAATGCTCCATTGGATGCAACCTTGTTTTATAACGGTAGCCGTCCAACTAGTCAGATGAAGTTTGATGAAGAAGTGCTGAATGCCTATGAGCTTGGCTTTAAGTGGAGCTCGGAAGATGGCAGTTGGAGAATCAATGGCGCGAGCTACTACTACGATTATCAAGACTACCAGGCTTTCGCTTTAGAGAGTTTAACGACTTATGTGTTCAATACCGATGCTGAAGTTAAGGGCGCTGAGATTGAAATTTTTGCAGCACCAATGGACGGCTTAGAGTTGATCTTTGGTGCGGGCTATATCGATAACAATGTTGAAGATGCCTACACCCTGCCTGATGGTACCGCGGTTGATCGCACGGCTGTACTAACTCCGAAGTTAAACCTAAATGGCTTGTTGCGCTATCAGTGGGATCTTGGTGATGCCAGAGTCGTTGCGCAATTAGATGCGACTTATATGGATGACCATTACTTCCAGTTGAAAAACTCCCCCGTAGGTAAAGAGTCAGCCTACACCTTGAGTAATGCTCGCTTAAGTTATGCCAGTGCCGATGAAAGCTGGCGAGTAGAATTATTTGTCAACAACCTAACCGATGAAGAATATCGCACTATGGCTTTTGATCTGGCGGGTGAACCTTCAGTTGGTGGATTTGGTTTGGTTGAAAACTACTATGGCTTGCCTCGTTGGTGGGGTGTTTCCTTTAATTACAGTTGGTCCGAGTAAGTAGTGTGCTTGCCTGCCTTAGGCCGCTGCTAAATGATCTAGGGTAGGCACTTTTTAATGAGTAGTGATGACATGAAGAATAATGAACACACATTGCCAGGTGAGGCTTCTATCTCCGTCCACGCTTCTGTGCCAGAGTATTATAACTTTGCCGCCGAAGTGGTTGATAAATTTGCCAGAGAGCAGCCGGAGAAAACCGCTATTGTGTGGGTGGATGATGAAGGCCGTGAAGAAATAATTAGCTTTTCAAAGTTAAGTATTGAGTCTCAGCGTTTGGCCAGTGCCTTGCAAATGCAGGGTTTAAAGCGTGGCGATACTGTAATTATCTTAATGGGGCGTCAATTAGAGTGGTGGTACACCATGACAGCCTGTTTGCGTATGGGCTTGGTGGCATCACCCGGCACCACTCAACTGTCCGAGAAAGATATCGCCTATCGCGTAGATGCGACAGAGGCCGCTTGCTTAATTGCGGATTCCAGTCAAGCAAATAAGCTTAGCTCGATGAAAGAGCAATGCAATTCTCTTCAGCACATTGTGATTGTCGGGGACGCACAAGGGGATATGTTGGCTTATCAGGAGATAATCAACAATGCATCAGCGGATTTTCCTGCGATAAAAACAGAATCTGATGAAGACGCGCTTTGCTATTTTACTTCGGGTACTACTGGTTATCCAAAGATGTGCATCCATAATCATATTTATGCTCGTGCCCACAACAGTACAGGGCAGCATTGGCTGGATCTATCCGACAACGATCTGCACTGGAATTTAAGCGATACTGGTTGGGCTAAGGCGGCATGGAGCAGTTATTTTGCCCCTTGGTTACGAGGTGCGGCAATTTTCGTTCACCACACATCGGGCTTTAGCGCAGAGCAAAGCTTGGCTTTGTTTGCGCGTTACGATATTACAACGTTTTGTGCGGCGCCAACGGTTTATCGCATGTTTGTGCAATGTGATTTAAGTGATACGAACTTTGGCAAGCTGAGGCACTGTGTCGGTGCGGGTGAGCCTTTAAATGCTGAAGTTATCGATGTCTGGAACAGAGCAACGGGGATTACCATTCGCGATGGCTATGGGCAAACCGAGTCAGTCATCCTTTGCGGTAACACACCAAACATGCAGCCAAAACCAGGCTCAATGGGTAAGCCCATTCCAGGCATTGATCTTGCGGTGATCGATAAAGAGGGTAATCGCCTAGGCGTAGGGGAAGAGGGTGATATAGCGGTGTGTGTTAAACCGATCGCGCCCTTAGGCTTGTTTAAAGAGTACAAAGGGTTACCAGAAAAAACCGCGGCCTGTTTTCGGGGCGACTGGTATATCACGGGTGATCGAGCCACTTTGGATGAAGATGGTTATTTTTGGTTTGTCTCGCGCGCTGATGATGTGATTTTGTCTTCAGGTTATCGTATTGGCCCTTTTGAGGTGGAAAGTGCTCTTTTAGAGCATGCTGCTGTGATTGAATCTGCGGTGACTTCAAGCCCAGATGCAGAACGGGGAGAGGTGGTAAAAGCCTTTATCGTTTTGGCTGAGGGTGTAAGTCCCGATGAAGAGTTGAAGCTCAATTTACAAAATCATGTAAAGACTGTAACCGCACCTTATAAATACCCCAGAAAAATTGAATTTGTTGATCAATTACCAAAGACGGTTAGCGGGAAAATCCGCCGAGTAGAGCTGCGTGAAAAGGAGTGGGCCAATGCAAACTAGTCCTTTAACACTTTCTCAGCTAAGTGGCAGCCAAGACGTCGATTTATTAGAGCTGACCATCCCGGATACTTTTGACAGAACCGTTGAGCAATACCCTAATCACAGCGCTATTGTTGTTAGGCATCAGAATATTCGTTGGACTTACCAAGAGTATCAGCAGGAAATCGAAAAGCTAGCCGCGGGCTTATTGGCGTTGGGAATTAAGCCCGGTGATAGGGTGGGCATTTGGTCACCGAATCGTATCGAGTGGTGTTTAACACAGTTCGCTACGGCAAAAATAGGCGCTGTGATGGTCTGTATTAATCCGGCTTATCGCTTGTATGAGTTGGAGTACGCACTGAATAAGGTGCAGTGTAAGGCCATTATTAGTGCGGAATCTTTTAAGAGCAGCCGCTATTTGGATATGCTCGATGAGCTAATGCCTGAACTAAAGAATCATTCTCCTCATGTTGATGACAGTCCCTTGCCAACTAAGGCTTTGCAGTCCAAAAATTTGCCTTCATTAGAATGGGTAATTCGGATGGGCGATACTCCCTCAGCAGGGATGCTGAATTTTTCCGAGTTGCAATCTCTAGCGAGTGATGATCTTCGTAAGCAGGTAAAAGTGGTGCAGCAGTCTTTAGATTGTCACGATGCCATCAATATTCAATTTACCAGTGGCACAACAGGCAACCCTAAGGGGGCCACTTTAAGTCATTATAATATTTTAAATAATGGCAAGGTCGTTGGCGATGGCATGCAACTGGATCAAAATGATCGCCTTTGCATTCCAGTACCTTTGTACCATTGCTTTGGTATGGTAATGGGGAACCTTGCTTGTATTACTCATGGTAGTGCCGCGATATTCCCTGATGAAGCTTTCGATCCTCTAACAACCTTACAGGCCGTTGAAGAAGAAGCTTGCACGGCCCTGCATGGTGTTCCCACCATGTTTATTGCACAGTTGGATCACCCCGAATTTCAGAACTTTAAGCTTAGCAGTTTGCGTACAGGCATTATGGCGGGTGCCCCATGCCCGGCCGAGGTAATGAAGAAAGTGATCAGCCAGATGCATATGAGTAAGGTGCTGATTGCTTATGGGCAAACTGAGTTAAGCCCTGTGAATCACATGACCGCAGTTGACGATCCTTTAGTAAAGCGTGTGGAAACCGTTGGTCGACCTGGACCGCGTCTGGAAGTCAAAATCTGTAACGAAGATGGTGCTGTCGTCGCTATCGGAGAGCGGGGTGAAATTTGTACCCGTGGTTATTCGGTCATGAAAGGTTACTGGGATGAGGTTGAGCGCACGGCGGAAACCATCGATAAAGATGGCTGGCTGCATTCTGGTGATTTAGGCGTGATGGACGACGAAGGATTTGTACAAGTTGTTGGCCGATTAAAAGATATGATCATTCGGGGCGGTGAAAATGTTTACCCACGCGAAGTAGAAGAATTTCTATTTACTCATCCAGACATCCAAGATGTCCAAGTATTTGGTATTCCTGATGAAAAATTTGGTGAGCAGGTTTGTGCTTGGGTTCAGCTTAAATTAGCTGCGAGTATAAACGCGGATACCTTGCAAGCCTTCTGCAAAGACAAGATCACGCATTTTAAGGTTCCAAAATTTATCGAGTTTGTAGAAGAGTTCCCGATGACAGTAACAGGGAAGGTTCAGAAATTCCGTATGCGGGAAATTATGCTTGAGAAATTAGCGAAGTAGCTTGCCGCGTGTCGGGGTCAGATCCCATGGGATCTGACCCCTGGTTCGGTTATTAATATAGAGAGAATGGTGATGACAGAATACAAACTATTGATTGGCGGCAAATTGCGCGAGGGCGCATCAGCAATTGATGTGATAAACCCTGCTGATGAAACGGTAGTGGCTAAATGCCCCGTTGCCGATGAGACAATGCTCAACGAAGCCGTAGAATCCGCTCAAATAGCTTATCAATCTTGGCGACAACTCAGTTTTGCTGAGCGCGGTGCCTACATTAAAAAACTGACAGCCGCTGTCGAGGAAAATGCAGAGGAATTTGCACGTCTCTTGACTCAGGAGCAAGGGAAGCCATTAGCGCAGGCCAGAGATGAGGTAATGTTTGCTCAGATCTTTGCTAATTATTTCTCTGATTGCACGATCGAAGACAAAGTACTTAGTGAGGATGACAATGGCCGCATTGAAGTTCTACGTGAACCTTTAGGTGTCGTGGCGGGTATATGCCCTTGGAATTTCCCCTTGCTTATAAGTCTATACAAAATTGCACCGGCAGTGATGGCGGGCAATAGTATTATCATAAAGCCGGCACCTACAACGCCATTAAGTAGCTTAAGGCTGGCCGAATTGATTGCTGATATCTTCCCGGCGGGAGTGGTAAGTATCCTTTGTGACAACAATGATCTTGGCCCCGCAATCAGCAGTCACCCAGGGATAGCAAAGGTTTCATTTACTGGCTCTACTCCAACAGGTAAGAAGATCATGGCCAGTGCTTCTAGTACCTTAAAACGACTAACGCTAGAACTCGGCGGTAATGATGCGGCAATTGTTTTAGATGATGTTGATCCTAAGCAGGTCGCTGAAGGTATTTTTGGCGCGGCCTTTTTAAATTCGGGCCAGGTTTGTATAGCTTTGAAGCGTTTATACGTTCACGATTCTATATATGAAGGTTTGTGTGAAGAAATTGCAAAACTGGCTTCAGCGGCTGTGGTTGGTAATGGCCTTGAGGATGGAGTGCAGTTTGGCCCAGTGCAAAACCGCATGCAGTTCGATAAGGTTTGTTCTTATATTGAAAGTGCCAAGGTTAATGGCCGTATAATTGCTGGTGGCGATGTTCCTGATGCTCCGGGTTTTATTGTCCCTCTCACTGTCGTGCGTGATATTGAAGATGGTGCAGCGGTAGTAGACGAGGAGCCTTTCGGTCCGATTTTACCAATCGTTCGTTATAGCGATCTTGATGAGGTGATTGCTCGAGCGAATAATTCAGAATACGGCTTGGGTGGTTCGGTCTGGTCTGGCAACTTAGATCGTGCCCGTGAAGTGGCTGGGAAAATTGATTCAGGCACTGTTTGGATTAATCAGCACTGCGCTTTTGGGCCTCATATACCATTTGCGCCAGCCAAAGAATCCGGACTTGGTGTCGAATGGGGTGAAGAGGGCTTTCATGAGTTTACTGCAATGAAAGTGGTAAACATCAGCAAAGCTTATTCTAACCCCGTCCATTAAAGAAAAGGCAGGGGTCAGATCCCTAGGGATCTGACCCCGTCTCAAAGCCGACATGGCTAAGTTCTTAACATATGTTCCGCTGTTATTTGTGCTTGCTCAATGAACCCCTGCAAATAAGGTATCTCAGCATCCTCGATTCGGTGCGCTAAATAAATGTGTTTGTGTATTCCTGCCTTACCTAAACGACTTGAGGCAAGCGGCAAGGTATTCTCATACTGTTCTAACAGCCATGCGGGTAATGCGGTAACGCCGCGTTTAGCGGCAACCATTTGTAGCATAATGTCAGTTGTTTCAATGCACTGATGCTTTTTAACCGATTGTTCCGCAGGTGATAAGAACTGGCTAAAAATATCTAAACGATCTCTTTCGACAGGATAGGTGATTAATGTTTCATTACAAAGATCTTCCGGCAGCACATACTCCTTACCTGCTAAAGGGTGCTCCTCATGTAAGACCAAAACTTGCTCATAGTTGAATACGCTAAGGTACTGCAGGGCCTTATCTTGAATAGGGTCTGGGGTAATTAGCAAATCAATGTCGTGATGTAAGATGGCACCGAGGCCGCCAAACTGGAAGCGTTGTTTTACATCAACATCTACATCGGGCCAATGCTCTAAAAACGGGGATACTGTGCGCAGAAGCCATTGATAGCATGGGTGACATTCCATACCAATGCGCAGCTGCCCTCGACGGCCCTTGGCGTACTCGATGAGCTCCCCCTCACAATGCTTAAGTTGAGGAAGCAGGCGTTGTGCCAGCTTTAATAATCTCAAGCCAGCAGGACTAAGTCTTAATCCACGCCCTTCCTTTAGCCACAGTTCAACTCCTAGTCGGGATTCCAGCTTCTTGATTGAGTGACTAAGCGCCGACTGGCTTAGGAACAGTTGTTCAGCAGCGCGGGTAAGGGTTTTGTGTTCGGCAACAGCCAAGACGATTTCTAAGTGCAGTCGTTCAATCATATATATGAGCAAAATTCATGATATTGTCGAAATATATCAATATTATTCACAATTTGGCCTCTCTACAATACGCGACCTATCCAATTTGCCGTATTTAGGAGAAAAACATGGCACACATCCACAGTTTGGGATTTCCCCGTATCGGCGCACAGCGCGAATTGAAATTTGCTTTAGAAGCTTATTGGGCTGGCGAATTAAGCTCAGTAGAGTTGATGGAAAAAGCCAAGCAAATGCGCAGCTGGATGTGGCAGCAACAAAAGGATTTAGATCTTATTAGCGTGGGTGACTTCTCGCTATACGACCAGGTACTTGATACCAGCTTCGCCCTGGGCAATATCCCCGATCGAGCCCAAGCCGGATGCGCCACTCGCAATCAAGAAGATTTCTTGGCAGCTTATTTTAAAACGGCGCGCGGACGCTCTGTCGTCGATAGTGCTTGTGGCTGCACACAGGCTGCTGAGATGACTAAGTGGTTTGATAGTAATTACCACTATATTGTCCCTGAGATTTCAGCGCAGACGGAATTTTCTGCGAATCCAAATCACTGGCTTGAGTCTTTAAAAGAGTTTTTAGAAGAGGGCTATTCAATAGAACGGGCTAAGCCTGTGATCATTGGGCCGGTAACGTATTTGTATCTGTCAAAAGCAAGAGATAAATTTTCCAAGTTAGATTTACTACCCAATTTGTTGTCGGCGTACAAAGAAATTCTGCAAGCCATTGCCCAGCAAGGAGTGGAATGGGTGCAGATCGATGAGCCGATATTGTCTTTGGAGTTGGACAGAGAGTGGCGTCATGCCATTAACCTGGCCTATCATCAAATAAATGGTGCCGGGCCTAAAATTCTATTGGCTAACTATTTTTGTGCCCTTGCGGATAACTTGCGTTTAGCTTGCGACCTTCCCGTGCAAGGCTTGCATATTGATGCGGTAAACGCCGAAAAAGAAATCAAAGTGGTGGCGGATTGGTTGCCTTCCCACAAAGTGTTGTCCCTAGGAATAATCAACGGTCGAAATATCTGGCGTAATAACTTGGATCATAGCTTAAGTGTTATTAAGCCAATTATTGAGCGAAGAGAAGCTGACATCTGGCTGGCGCCTAGTTGCTCTTTGTTACATGTGCCGGTAGATTTGGATCTCGAAGCTCAAGCTGTAGGTGATGAGACAGATATTCGTTCTGTACTAGCATTCGCAAAACAGAAGCTGCAAGAATTGAAAATTCTCTCATTAGCGTTGAGCGGTGGCGAGGAAAGTGTAGAGCGAGAGCTCTTACAGTCTCGAAAAGCACTCAGTGAATGGGATGCTTACCAAAGGGCGAAAAAAACGGAGGTTCGTCAACGCAGCCAGGCTCTACATGCCGGTATGTATCAACGCCAATCGATATTTAGCAAGCGTCGAAAACTGCAACAGCAAGCTTTGAAGTTGCCTTTGTTGCCAAGCACTACTATTGGATCGTTCCCGCAAACCAGTGATATTCGTCGCTTACGTAGAGCCTTTAAGTCGGGACAAATAGGCGAGGCGCAATATCAACAGCAGATGCGCAGTGAAATTTCAAAATGTATCAAGCAACAAGAAGAAATTGGTTTGGATGTGTTGGTGCATGGAGAGGCCGAGCGTAATGATATGGTCGAGTACTTTGGTGAGCAATTAGATGGCTTCGCATTCAGTCGTTTCGCTTGGGTTCAATCTTATGGCTCGCGCTGTGTTAAACCGCCGATAATTTACGGTGATGTCGAAAGAGCGAAACCTATGACGGTAAGCTGGGCTCGCTTTGCGCAATCGTGTAGTGATAAGCCTGTAAAAGGAATGCTGACAGGTCCGGTGACCATTTTGAATTGGTCTTTTGTACGTGACGATCAACCACGTAAAACGACCTGTGAGCAAATTGCCTTGGCAATACGAGATGAGGTGCTTGATCTAGAGGCTGCGGGAATAAAAGTGATTCAAATAGATGAGGCTGCACTGCGTGAAGGTTTGCCCTTAAAACGTAGTGCTTGGGAAAACTATTTGAAGTGGGCGGTGCGCAACTTTAAATTATCGGCCAATGGTGTTGATGATGCTACGCAAATTCATACCCATATGTGCTATTCCGAGTTTAACGATATTATTGAGCATATTGCCGATATGGACGCCGATGTAATCACCATCGAGAATTCACGTTCTGGTAGTGAGTTGCTACAGGCGTTTGAAGATTTTAATTACCCCAATGATATAGGGCCTGGTGTGTATGATATTCACAGCCCGAATACCCCTAGTACAGAAGCGATGGCAAAGCTTCTGAGAGAAGCCAATAAAAATATTGATGTTAATCAGCTTTGGGTAAATCCCGATTGTGGTTTGAAAACTCGTAAGGCAGAAGAGGTGTGGCCTGCCCTGAAAAACATGGTGGCAGCAACAAAGATTCTACGGGAAGAGTTTTCAACACAGATAGCTTAAACAAAAACGGGGTCAGAACCTAAGGTTCTGACCCCGCTACTTGTATAACGTAAGGGGCCTGATTTATAGGACTTTAGCTACCGAATCTGCAAAGTAGTCTAAGTTGCTATCATTTAGGCCAGCAACATTAATTCGCGAAGAGCTCACCATATAAATACCGTAGTCAGCTTTTAATTTGGCAACCTGCTCTGGGCTAATGCCCAAGAAAGAGAACATGCCAAATTCTTTTTCGATAAAACTAAAATCTACACCATTACAAGCAGCGTTTAATTTAGCTACAGCTTGGCTTCGCAAACCATTGATTCGATCGCGCATTTCTTTCACTTCAGCTTCCCATTGCTTGGTCAGTTCATCGGAACCAAGAATGGTAGCAACGAGTGCAGCGCCATGGGCTGGTGGCATAGACCAAATTCCGCGGGCAATATTGATCAACTGGCTGCTAACGGCTTGTGCGGCATTACTATCTTGAGTGATGGCCATCAATAAGCCAATGCGTTCACGATAAAGGCCGAAGTTTTTCGAGCAAGAAATTGCGACAAACATCTCATCAACGGTGTCGGCCATGGTGCGTACGCCAATGGTATCTTCCACCAATCCCGAGCCAAAACCTTGATAAGCCATATCTAAGAAAGGCACTAAACCTTTGCTTTTGCAAAGCTCAGCCATGGTTTGCCATTGCTCGGCATTCAAGTCTGCGCCGCAAGGGTTATGGCAACAAGCATGTAGTAATACCACATCGCCCGCTTTGGCTTCTTGCTCTAGAGTTTTGTACATTTCGTCAAAACGTACCGAGCAGCTTTCGCGATCGTAATATGGATATTCGGCAATCTCTAGCCCAGCTTCGCCAAATAATGGGACATGGTTAGCCCAAGTTGGGTTGCTCATCCAAATTTTATTGCCAGGCTTGATGCGGTTAATTAACTCAGCTCCTAAGCGCAAGGAACCACAGCCGCCTGGGGCTTGAATAGAAGCAACTCGGCCTTGGGCGAGCACCTTATGATCTTTACCCAACGCGAGTTCGCGCATCAGCTGATTGAAATCCGCATTACCTGGGCCGCCAATATAAGATTTGGTGGCTTCGTTACGCCAACGATATTCCTCGGCTGTTTTGATGCTAGCCAAAATAGGTGTTTCACCAGTGGGGGTTTTATAAACACCTACGCCTAGGTCAACCTTATTGGGGTTGTTGTCACCTTGGAATTCCATCATTAAGCTAAGGATGGGGTCTTGGGGGATAATGTCGAGTTTCTCAAACATGATTTATTCCAGATTATCTAAGTGGGCGAATAAATGTAGGGCCCGTTGCGCTATGGTTGTCGATTGAATTCTGCATAAATGCCAAACTCAAAAGAGGACCCATTGTAGTCTCTTGCAAAGTCTTGGCAAGTTACTGCTAGGGCGATTCATATTAAATTACTAATCAAGGTTTACCGGCAGCTCGCTGGTTAATTTATTTTGCCTCATCGATATCAAGGTGTTTACTGAGCGGATACCTGGTGCTGTTAGTAGTTGGGTTGAAACAAAGGTTTCATAGCTCTCCATATCCTTAGAGACAATTTTGAGCAGGTAATCACATTGCCCGGTTACCGAGTGGCATTCTAATATGCCTGGCTCGTTGGCGATCATTGAAAGAAAATTTTGAATCGTCTCAGGGTGATGGATGTCCAAGCTGACTTCGACAAAGGCGATAATTTGTAAGCCTATTTTTTTATGGTCTACCTGGGCACTGTAGCCACGAATAAAGCCTTCGTCTTCCAAGCGTTTTACACGGCGCCAGCAAGGGGCCGGCGACAGAGCTATGCGCTCGGCCAAATCACGATTAGAGAGACGGCCTTCCAACTGTAGCTCATGCAGTATTTGTGCATCGTATTTATCCATCATCGGCCTCATTTATATGTTAGTTGTTATCGTTATAGTCGCTCGAAGATCTAGCTGGGTATCTCTCCATTGCTTTATTTATATATCATATAGTTAATAAAATGCGATAACAAAGCAATAATGTTTCCTTGTTGGTCTGATTTATTGAAAATTGTTTCTATTGCTTGTTGGGCATGGGCCACATTCGCAACCACATTTCGGCACTCTAAAGCTACAGTACCCCAAGAGTGATAAAGCGGTTTGAGCGTGCTCGCCGCCATGGCTTTAGAGCCGTATAACCATAACGAAAATGTGAAGCGACAATGACAAATTCCACCGATGCAGAAAAGGCGATTGCCGCCTTTGACTGGCCCCATATTGCCCATATTGTTCTAGCCTCCCGGGCTATGGATACCATTGAAGAGCAAGAACTGGTTCCTCAAAAGCTGGTGTTTAACCAGTTTTCAGCTCGTGGTCACGACCTGGCCCAAGTAATGTTGGGCAGCTTGCTTAACCACAAACATGATGGCGCTACCGGGTATTACCGCTCTCGCCCCTTTGTTTTGTCGCTGGGCTTGGATTTTGTGGAGGCTGTTGCCGGGCCACTGGCTCGATCCGGTGGTTATAGTGATGGTCGTGATATCGGGGTGGTGTGCAACTACCCCAATATGCGAAATGGTGAATCAACGGGTACTACGTTGTTTCCAATGTGTGGTGGTGTGGGCTCTCAGTTTTCTCCCATAAGCGGCTGGGCACAATCGGTAGTTTATCATCGCGATGAGTTAAACGATGGTAGCTATGAAGGAGCCATTGGTGTTTCTATGGGTGGGGATTCTTCCATGTCTACCAGTGGTTTTTGGGCAGCATTAAATATCTCCACCACTAATAATTTACCCCACCTGTTTTATATCGAAGACAATGGCTACGGTATTTCGGTGCCACAAGAGGTGCAAACTCCTGGGGGCGATCAGGTCGCAAACCTTGCGGCCTATAAGCAGCTGCATATTGTTGATGGCGACGGCACTGATCCGCTTGAAGCAGCCAGCAAAATTAAAGAAGCGGTTGACTATGTGCGTTCTGGCAAGGGCTGTTGCCTGCTTCGTTTGAAGGTGCCACGTCTATGTGGTCACACTTTCCAAGACACTCAAACCTATAAGCCAGCTGAAATGATCGAAGCTGAGCAGGCCAAAGATCCCTTGCCGAAGCTCAAGCAATTTATGCTGGATAACGGTTTGGTCAGTGAAACGCATTGGTCGCAAATCGAAGAGCGCGCTGAAGCCAAGGTGCGTCATGCATTGGATGAAGCGATGCATAGGCCACAGCCAGACCCGGCTGCGATTAAGCGTTTTGTTTATAGTGAAGAAGACGCTGCCGGCCAGGCGATTTTACAATCTCGCGGTGGCCTGGCTACACAAGATCACCAATTTCCAGCAAGTAATACCGAAGCAAAACCGGAAGGTCGTCGTTTAAATATGTTGGCAGCCATTCGCCAAACCTTAGATGTGGAGATGCAAAGCAATCCTAAGGTGCTGGTATTTGGTGAAGATGTTGGCCCTAAGGGGGGCGTTCATGGTGCAACTTTAGGCTTGCATCAAAAATACGGTCAGCAGCGTGTATTTGATACCAGCTTATCTGAAGAAGGCATTATCGGTCGCTCGGTGGGTATGGCCTTAAGTGGCTTAATGCCGGTGCCGGAAATTCAATTTCGTAAATATGCTGAACCTGCTGCCGAGCAACTAACTGATACTGGCATTATGCGCTGGCGAACGGCGAATAAATTTGCTGCGCCTATGGTAGTTCGTGTACCGGGTGGCTTTGCCCGCCGCGGTGACCCTTGGCATTCCATGTCGGATGAAGTTGAGTGGGCCCACAAGGTGGGTTGGCAGCTAGTTATGCCATCGAATGCTGAAGATGCCGTCGGTTTATTGCGCTCGGCCTTGCGCAGTAATAATCCAACTATTTTCTTTGAGCATCGTGCTCTTATCGACAATGGCTGGGCGCGTCGCCCTTATCCAGGAGATGATTTTGTAGTGCCTTTTGGGAAGGCAAAAACTTTAAGAGAAGGCAATCGTTTAACTGTGGTGACTTGGGGGGCAATGGTTGAGCGTTGCGAATTAGCTGCCGAGCAAATTAACCCTGAAAAAGACGCCATTGAAGTTATTGATTTGCGTAGCATTCAGCCATGGGATAAAGACGCCATATTGGCCTCGGTTCGTAAAACGGCACGCTGTTTAATTGTCCACGAAGATAATAAAACCGCGGGCTTTGGTGCGGAAATTGCTGCGACTTTAGCTGATGAGTGTTTCTTCGATTTAGATGCGCCGCTGCGTCGCTTAACCATGCCGGATATTCCAAGCCCCCATAATATTCACCTGCTCGAAGCTGCAGTGCCTGCGGTGGAAGATATTGTTCGTGAAATAACGGATTTATTGGAGCTGTGATGATGAGTGTACAAGAATTACGTTTGACCGCTGAGCAGTTAGAAGGCACCGAGGCTACTTTGAGCCAGTGGTTGTTTAACATTGGTGATGCTGTAAGCGAAGGCGAGCCTGTGGTGGAGTTAGAGACGGATAAAGTTGCCATAGAGGTCGTGGCACCTTGCAGTGGTGTTTTGACGGAGCACAAGTTTAAACCCGGCGATAAGGTGGAGCCTGATTCTGTAATGGCTTTGATTAATACGGAAGCACAGCAGTCGGTTTCACAAGCTGATAAGGCAAATAAACCTGAAGAGAACGTTTTAACAACTAACGTTGTTGCGCAACAAAGCGCTGTAAACCCTGATCAATCTTGTCGCCATTTAATGGGGCCAGCTGTACGTAAGCTGGTTGCCGAGCATAATCTAGATATCGAACAAATGCAGGGCAGTGGCCGCGGCGGTCGAATTACTCGCGAAGACGCATTGTCTTATATCGCCTCTGGGCAAGCGCAAAAAACGGCATCGAATAATGCCATAAACAGTGCTGTTGCCATGGCGGATATGAATAGCCGCATGGTGCCCCACTCTTCGATGCGTAAAGCGATAGCAAAACATATGGTGGAGAGCTTATTGGAAAAAGCACCCCATGTGACCTCTGTGTTTGAAATGGATATGAGCAATATTATCGAGCACAGAAAATGGCATAAAAAAGAGTTTGCTGAAAAAGGCGTAAATCTAACGTTTACCGCTTATTTCCTTGCGGCCAGCGCTAAAGCGATGGCTGCCGTACCGGATATGAATGCGCAATTTCACGAAGATGCTTTAGAGATATTTCAATCGATAAATATTGGTGTAGGTACAGCGCTTGGTGATAAAGGTTTGGTTGTGCCGGTAGTGAAAAACGTGCAAGCGATGGACCTATTGGGTATTGCTCAGGCCTTGGATGATCAAACCCAAAGAGCGCGCGAGAATAAATTAACGCCATTTGATATGAAAGGCGGCACTTTTACAATATCTAATCATGGTGTGAGCGGCAGCCTAATGGCGGCGCCGATTATTATTAATCAACCGCAGGTGGCCATTTTGGGTATTGGCAAGATGGAAAAACGCGTTGAAGTGATTGAAGTTGATGGTCGTGATGAAATGCGCATTCGTCCTAAGTGCTATGTTTCTTTAAGTATTGACCACCGTGCAGTGGATGCCCATCAAACTAATGCTTGGCTTTCTTGCTTTGTGAATGAAATTGAAACTTGGGGTGGGGTTTAGCATCTCGGCTTCGAAATGGGGTCAGAACTCTTGGGTTCTGACCCCGTTACCTGATGCTGGTTTCAATTGTTAAAAAGCGCAAGCTTTTAGGCTGTGTTTAACTTTTCTCCAAAACAGTCTGTCTCGCAAGGCGAAATCTTCACACTTTGTCCGCTCTCTATGAGCAATAAAGCCGTCGCTGCAATCAGCGTGAATAAATCCTTGAAAATCCATCCCTAAATACTTAAAGGTACCGCTAAACATCTTAATAAAGATATCAGAGGCTTTACTGTGGCTGGAGGTCGTCAATATATAGGTTTTTTTGCTACGTAGCTTTCTCCCATCATCTTTTAGGCTTTCTATTTCCGTGTAGTCACAAAGTCGATCTAGGAAAGCCTTCATGGCTGGTGGAGCCGAGTACCAATAAATGGGGGCGGCAAAAATAATATGCTCGTAGGCTAATACTCGATCCATCAACGGGCGAAAATCATCATCTTGTTGGCGGTGATGATAATCATAGGCTTGAATGTCATGGTCTTCGAGGTAAACAAAATCCATCGGCCAGTAATCCTGTAAAAGTTCTAGAAACTTTGCAGTATTACCATTGCGGCGCGAGCTCGATAAAATAGCGATGGTTTTCTTCTCTGGATTATCTTTGTGATTATTCATTTGGGCACCTCCCGTACTGTACTCTGTTTGGCTGTTTTCAGCCCTCAAATATCGATTCGGGAGGCACTATAAAACCTCAAGTTAACTTGAGGTCAATAGGTTTTTTCGCTATGGTTAAAATAATTTTCGGGCTCTAAATAGCTGGGGCATCAATTTAAAGGTTAAGCTATGGCAAAAGAAAGCGAGAGCCTATCAGTTGGGGAGGTTGCCAAGCGCAGTGGTGTGGCAATCTCTACCTTGCATTTCTATGAAAGTAAGGCCTTGATTCATAGTTGGCGTAATAGCGGTAATCAACGGCGCTTTAATAAAGATGTACTACGCAGGGTGGCGGTGATTAAGTCGGCTCAGCGTATAGGTATTAGTTTGCAGGGCATCCAAGAAGCAATGGCGACTCTGCCTGATAATCGCACGCCAAATAAACAGGATTGGGGGCGCTTATCAAGACATTGGCGCAAGGAGCTGGATGAGCGCATTCGACAATTGAATCAACTGCGTGATGAGCTAGGTGAATGCATTGGTTGTGGTTGCCTAAGCTTAAAAGCTTGCCCGTTAAGGAATCCAGAAGATATCGCCGGTAAAGAACACAGTGGTGCGGTATTTCTGGAAAGTTAGATTGCACAAAAACATTGAGTTTTAATAAGTAAGCACAGAATGAAACAATTATGGCAGATCTCTTTGACCAAATGGCCGATACAAACCGCAATAAGCAAGAGCTTGCCCCAGGGGCGCTGTGCTTGCCGGCATTTGTCTTAGATAGGGCAGCAGAAGTCATTGCTGAGCTAGAGCCTATATTTACACAGGCTCCATTAAGGCATCTTATTACGCCTGGCGGCCATAAAATGTCTGTTGCCATGAGCAATTGCGGTGAGCTGGGCTGGGTGAGCGATCGCAAGGGCTATCGCTATCAAGAGTTGGACCCATTAAGTGGACAAGCTTGGCCTGCTATGCCTAAGTTGTTTTTAGAGTTGGCTCAGCAAGTTGCAGAGGAGGCGGGTTACAAGCGTTTTCAGCCCCAAGCCTGCCTAGTAAACCAATACCTACCGGGCAGTAGGATGTCTTTACATCAAGATAAAGACGAAAATAACGAGAGTGCGCCAATTGTATCGCTATCCTTTGGTATCAATGCTGAGTTTTTATTTGGTGGTTTACAGCGAAATGATCCAACGCAAAGGCTTACTTTGCGACACGGCGATGCTGTTGTTTGGGGTGGGCCATCACGATTTTATTTTCATGGTGTGCAGACTCTTAAAGACAGCGAGCACTCACTGCTGGGGCGCCAGCGTTTAAATATTACCTTTCGACAAGTCTATTAGGTCTCTACTCTTTTAAGCTGGTCCACTCACAGCGGGTCCCCCCAAAGCTGACGTGCTCAAAGTAGCTCTTCACAAAGATCGCCTATTTCAAGCTGACCGTAATTCACAAACGGCTGGCCGCCAAGCACATATCTCCGAGATTAATGCCAAGCGATAATATCAGCAAAAAAGGGCTAATATTATGTCGAGACTTGAAAACAAAGTGGCTGTTGTGACAGGTGGCGCTAGTGGGATTGGGGCTGCTTGCTGTATAGCATTGGCGGAGGCCGGAGCGAAGGTAGTAATTGCCGATATTCAAATGGACAAAGCCAAGTCGCTGCAAAGCCGTATGCACGCATTAGGGAGTCAAGCTGAGATTTTTTCTTGCGATGTAACTGCGCCCGCCCAGTGGCAAGCTTTAATGGCGTATACATTAGAGGTATTTGGTCGTTTAGATATTTTAGTAAACAATGCCGGTATCGCTATTGTTGGTACCATTGAAGATGTAAGTCTAGAGGATTGGAATAAAACCATCGCAGTCAATCAAACGTCGGTATTCCTAGGCACCCAGCAAGCCATTAAGGTGATGAAGGATTCTGGCGGCTCAATTATTAATATCTCATCAATTGAAGGCTTGGTGGGTAACTCCTTGGCAGTCGCCTACAATGCCGCTAAAGGCGCGGTAAGATTATTAACAAAATCTGCCGCACTGCATTGTGGACAGCAAGGCTATAAGATTCGGGTAAATAGCGTGCATCCAGGATTTGTAAAAACTCCCTTGGTTGAACAGGCGTTTTCTGAACTGCCCGGCGATCTTGCCGAGCAAATTGTAGCAGCCCACCCAATTGGTCGAATCGCGGAGCCAGAAGAGATCGCCACTACGGTGGTATTTCTAGCCAGTGAAGAGGCGAGTTTTATGACGGGGTCCGAATTGGTTGTGGATGGGGGGTATACCGCACAATAGCTCTATAACAAAAAGGGCCAGAGCTAAAAGCCCTGGCCCCTTAAGAAAAAGAAGTGTCTAGACGTTAACGAACAACATCCATCTCTTCAATTAGATTGGTAGCACCATCTACTTTTTCCATAACCCACAACATATAACGTGAGTCTACAGAAATAGAACGGTTTAGCTTTTGGTCATAATCCCAATCGCCAATGATGCTCTCATAAACACCATCAAACAGTAGGCCCACTAGCTCAGCTTTGCCATTTAAGGTTGGGGAGCCTGAGTTGCCGCCAGTGATATCTAGGGTGCCTAAGAAGTTAACGGGTACAGAGCCTAGCCATTTTTGACCATAACGACCATAGTCTTTATTGGCAATTGCATCTAACTGCTTCTGAGGCGAATCAAATTCAGCATCGCCTTTAATATATTTGGCCGCTAAGCCTTCTAGAGTAGTAAAAGGTTTTGCGATTAAACCATCCTGTGGGCTATAGCCTTTCACTTTACCGTAGGTAACGCGTAAAGAGCTGTTGGCATCCGCGTAGATTGGCTTATTCAGGCTTTCATTGTAAGCAATGATTGCCGCCATATAAGCAGGGCGCGCTTGCTGTAATTCACCGATGCGGGCTTTCTCCTTAGCTTCTTCGGCCATTTCATAGTCGTATAAAGATACGGCCAGCTTGATGAATGGGTCATCGCTTTTTTCAAAGTCAGCAACTGTTTTATTCATCCATTCTAGGCGGGTTTTCTTATCGCCTAAACCGGTCTTGCTGTGCATCTCTTGTAAAATAGCGGCCACGCTTTCAGCGTTAAAGCCATCGCTCAAGCCAAAAGCTTTGTTCACTTGCGGGATGCGTTGATCAGCAGGTAGCGCAGCGTATTTTTCAAGGAAGTGCAAAATTACCGCAGCATCAACTTTGGCATCATAGCGACGATCAATACGCTCCATGCGCTGAGTAAAGCGGGTCATGTCGCGTTCTTGATAACCCGGCTCGCGCTTGGCATCAGCTTTTTGTTTTTCATGGGCTAAGCGCAATAAGCGTTGCGCTGTTGGGATCATATTAGTGCGTTTGATGTACGCAAATAATAGATCATGCTCTTTACCTTCCTGACCTTCTTTAATCAAACGGTCTAGGTCAGCAATAGCAGCGCCATATTTGTCTTTACGGCTGGCATCAGAATCAATCCACTTTTGTAGGTTAGCTTCCAATGCCTGTTTGCGTTGCAACATATCGCCTTTGTTATAGCTCTTGATCATCGAACCATAGTTTTTGGCATAGTTTGCAAGGCCTGCAATGGTGCTCTCGTATTTGATGCGTGCATCGCTGCCATCCGGTGCTACCGACTTAATAGTATCAATATACTCTTCGCGATAGCCTTTAGCGGTAGGGTAAGCCCAAGTAAAGTTATTCAACACCTCAGCGGAGGTGCGATAGCGATTGGTACGGCCTGGGTAGCCGGCGGCCATAATAAAATCACCATCTTTTACACCTTTGGCCGACACTTTTAAGTGGCTTTTCGGCTTATAAGGGACATTGTCTTTGCTGAAGTCAGCTGGCTTGCCATCTTTACCTACGTAAGCGCGGTAAAATGCCCAGTCGCCAGTGTGACGAGGCCACATCCAGTTATCGGTGTCACCACCGTATTTACCAATGCTGGCTGGTGGCGCATAAACTAAACGTACATCGCGCACGGCTAATTGCTTGATTAGATAATACTCCAGGCCGCCGTGGAAGCTGTATATTTCACAGCGATAACCATCATCCTGTTCGCATTCTGCGACCATGGCTTTTTCTTTATCTTCGATAGCTTGGTAGCGCTCTTTACCATTTAGTTCAGCGCTTAAGCCGCCCAAAATTTGATCAGTAACATTATCAAGGGACTCGGTGATATAAATACGCGAGCCTGGTGCCGCTTGCAGTTCAGCATCTTTGGTCTTGGCTAAAAAACCATCGGCTAAGAGATTCTTCTCAGCCGTAGAGTTGTACTGAATGCTGCCATAAGCGCAGTGGTGGTTAGTAACTGCTAAGCCTTCTGGAGATACAAATGACGCAGTACAACCACCAAGGCTGATAATCGCGTTCATTGGAAAGCTGGTTAGATTGGAAATCTTCTTTGCGGGAATCTTTAAACCGGTACGCTTAAGCTCTTTTTTCAACTGAGGTAGCTGATGGGGCTGCCACATGCCTTCATTGGCGTAGCTTTGAGCACCAAAACCTAGGCTAGCTACTGCCAGCGCCGAGGCCAAAGTCATTTTTTTCATTCTAATATTCCTCAAATTAGTCGAGGCAGAAAGTACCATAGCTGGGCACTTTTCAAAACCACATAGATCAAGCATGGGCTTAGGCGAGTAATTTAAGGGCTGGGGATAATCGAAGGATGAGCTCAGAGTATGAGAAAGGAGTATGGAATATGAATTAGAAGACAGCCTACTTTAGGATGCCTTTAAGATCATTATACCGCGGGCTCGCCATTGGGTTCTTGGCCTCGCCAGCGAATCCAGCTAATCATAGCGATGGCAGGTAGATTCATACCGATACCGTAAAATAGCGCGATCATTGCTAGCGCGGGTTTGCCCATTATGCTGGCGGCCACCATCATAGCGATGCCCGCATTCTGAATGCCGGTTTCGATACCCAAGGTGCGCTGTTGTTGAATAGGGAGGCCAATGAGCTGAGCAATGAAGACTCCGCTGCAATAAGCCAGTGCGCAAAGCGCTAGTAGCAATAGGCTAGAGGTTTCCAGAACCTCCATAAGCTCCAAGCGATTATTCCAAGCCATAATGGCGATTAGCAGCCCAAGGATAATGCCGGTAGATTTTTCAAAGAGTTTTTGTAGCGGCCCAAAGGTGCCCTCAAAACGGTGGCGAATAAACATGCCTAAAGCAATGGGTATCAAGGACACCACGCAAAGCTGGGTAATCGTGGGGAGGATGGGTATATCAAAGGGCTCAGCACCCATGCCCAGAAAGCTATAGTGCCACATCAGCATGATTGGCAAAATGAAGGGTACGACCAATGAGCTGACGATGGTAAGGGAGATCGAAAGCGCAACGTCGCCATCGGCTAAAAAGCTAATGGCATTTGAGGAGGCTCCGCCTGGCGCAAGGCTAATGAGCAATAATCCCGCGGCCAGTTCAGTGGGTAGCCTAAAGCCTAAGATGATTAGCCAAGCTAATAAAGGTAATATAACAAGCTGTAAGGTCACACCTAAGCCAAGTGCTTTGGGGTGTCGGAGTACCTCAATAAAATTAACTCTCTGCAATGAGAGTCCCATGGTGAGCATCATGGATGCTAGCATCACAGGCAAAACAATTTTGTTAATGGTAAGTGCGTCCAAATGTAGGCTCCTGCCATAGATTTAGTGTTGTTATTATGACGTTCGCAAGCTGGCTGGCTGCCATCCGCCCGAAAACTTTAGTTATCTCTTTAGCACCGATATTATTAAGCCAAGTGCTTGTTTTGCAAGAGATTTGTCAAACTTCTCGCCTGGGGCAAGGACTTTTTAACATAAGCCTTGCAGCCCTAATTCTCGCTTGCGGTCTGTGCCTACAGATCGCCGTCAATCTAGCAAACGACTATTACGATTTTAAATCGGGTGTGGATACAGCGAATAGGCTGGGCCCGGATCGGGTGCTTGTAAATGGAGAGCTAAGTGAAGCTGCCATCCATAAGGCATACCTATTATTCCTTGCTGTGGGTATCTTAGCGGGTTTGTTCTTGGTTTTGCACAGTCATGCCTATTTATCATTAATTGGGATAATTTGTGTCCTGGCGGTTATGACATATAGCGCGGGCCCGTTGCCGCTAGCCTATAACGGCCTTGGTGAGCTTGCGGTGTTTGTGGTTTTCGGGCCTATCGCCATTTTAGGTGGCTTTTATGTTCAACTGGGTTATCTCACGACGGATCTTGTTTCTCCCGCTTTGAGTATGGGCTTATTGGCGTCAGCCGTGATGCTGGTGAACAATACTCGAGATATCAGCACAGACCTGAAAGCCAACAAGAAAACACTTGCGGCCTATCTTGGTGCAAGAGGCAGTCGATATTTATATGGTTTATTGCTGTTTATGGCTGTGGTGTTAGGGGCGATGAGCCTCCATCAGCCGCCGAGATTTAGTTATATTTTGCTGCCCGCAGTCTTTCTATTGATGTGGTTTATGCTGCGTAGAGAGGGCGAGGAACTCAACCGGCAGCTGGCACAGACCGCCATGCTGATGCTGTTATTCAGTATTACCTTAAGTATGGATTTGTTGCTTGATTGATTTTTAACTCGCGAGGAAATCACATAATAGTGGCCAAATGCTGGTCAAATAAGGGCGGCTCTTGAATCACAGGCTGCAAAAAACCATAATGTGGCCAGTTTTGCGCCAGGTAATCTGTTGGCAAGCCTGCTCAACAGTCCTCCCTTTTTGACTGATTGACACCCTCAGTGGTGCGGCTTTGCCTGCTAAACCAGCCTTACGATAGCAACCATTAACGATAGTAATAGCACTATGGATTTATTTGATTTCGAACCCGGCCGTGAAGGCTACTATGGGGAGTACGGCGGTTGTTTTCTGCCCGAAATATTGACCACTACAATTGAAGAGCTCAAAGCCGCTTTTCAGGATATCAAGCACGACCCTAGTTTTTGGCAAGAGTTCGAGCAATTAATGCAGAGCTACTCTGGCCGTCCTACCCCGGTGAGCCATTTGGCCAATCTTTCGGCCAAGCTTGGCGGTGCGCAGATTTATGTAAAGCGTGAAGACCTCAATCACACCGGCTCCCACAAGATTAATAATGTGATGGGGCAGGGCTTATTGTGTAAGCGTCTGGGCAAAAAACGTGTTATCGCCGAAACCGGTGCTGGCCAACATGGCTTCGCGACCGCCACTATGGCCGCACGTTTTGGTTTCGACTGTAAAATCTATATGGGAGCCGTGGATGTTGCCCGCCAACGCCCAAACGTCTTTTGGATGGAAAACTTGGGCGCGGAGGTTGTTGCGGTACAAGATGGCCAGCAAACTTTAAAAGATGCCATCAATGAGTGCCTGCGCGATTGGGTAACCAATATGCACGATACTCACTATGTTTTAGGAACGGCCGCGGGTCCGCACCCTTTCCCTGAAATGGTTAGCTACTTTCAGTCGATTATTGGTCGCGAAGCTCGCGGTCAAATACAGAAAGTTGCCGGTAAATTACCAGACCGTGTGTTTGCCTGTGTAGGCGGCGGTTCGAATGCTATGGGTTTATTCCAAGGCTTTTTGGATGACCAGCAGGTAGAATTAATCGGCTGTGAAGCAGGTGGTCTTGGTCCTGGTGAGGGCAACCATGCTTCACGCCTAGCTTATAAAGATGCCAGTGTTGGTGTTGCCCAAGGCTTTAAAACCTATTTCTTGCAAAATAAAGACGGCAATATGTTGCATACTAAATCTGTGGCGGCCGGCTTAGATTATATTGGCGTCAATCCAGCCCTGGTGCATTTATGGGAGCGCGAGCGCGTTCGTTTTGAGGCGGTAACCGATGCTGAAGTTACCGAGGCTTTAAAGCTCTGTATGAAAACTGAGGGCTTAATTCCAGCGCTGGAAAGTTCTCATGCATTTGCTCGTGCTATTGAAGAAGCACCAAAGATGAGCAAGGACGAGGTGATTTTAATTAACCAGTCTGGTCGCGGTGATAAAGATATCTTTACCGTTGCGGATGCGCTGGATGATGATCACTGGAAAGAATTTATTAAGGTAAAGGCCGAGCATTATGGCGCTGAATGATTACATAGCAAGCCGCAAGCAAAATAAAGACTTGCTGCTGATGACCCACGTGGTATGCGGCTACCCCTCTTTTGACGCTAATTTAAAAGAGCTGGAAATCATGGCTGAAGCTGGGGTGGATTTCGTAGAACTGCAGTTTCCTTTTTCTGAGCCCTCCGCGGATGGCCCGTTATTTGTGAAAGCCAATCAAATTGCTGTCGAAAGTGGTGTGACCGTAGAGCAGTGCTTTGAGTTTATGGCTAAAGTGAGTCAGCGCTTTGATTTTAAAGTGTTGATGATGGGTTATTACAATACGGTATTTAAGATGGGCCACGAAGCTTTTGTGGATGCATTAAAAGCCGCCGGTGGCTGTGGTTTTATCGTGCCCGATTTACCACTGGAAGAAGCTGGCACATTGCATGAGTATGCCAAAAGCCAAGACATCGCTCCTATCGTTTTGATGACACCTACCAATACCGATGAACGTTTGCAAACTATTGCCAAGGCAGCTGATGGTTTTGTATATGTAGTAGCTCGCCGTGGTGTAACTGGTGGTAAAACTGAAATGGATGCTGAGGTAGGTGAGTTTCTCGATAAATGTCGTGACATTTCACCTGTTCCGACGGGTGTCGGCTTTGGTGTTTCTGCTAAAGAAGATTTGGATTTCTTAGCCAAGCATGCTGACATGGGCATTATCGGCACCGCAGCACTAAAAGCCTGGGAAGAGGGCGAAGAAAAAGCGCTAAGGGAGTTTTTTGGAAGCCTAGGCCTCCTCTAAAAGCCAAGCCTTTTAGAGAGCGCCGCAGGCGGGGTCAGAACAGAAGGTTCTGACCCCACTCGAAGCCAAAAACTCAATGCTCCAGCCAGCAAAACGAAGTTTCAAACACTTATCTCGCCAGAGATAAGTTTCTCAGTCTCTTCAATAATAAAACTCTCACCATCAACAAAAGCCCACAAGCACCATGCACCCAAGCATCCTAAAAGCCCTAAACTTCCAAACCCCACCAAAACTCATCATGTTCGACTTAGATGGCACCCTAGTAGACAGTGCCTACGATATCGCCGCTGCTGTAGACAAGGTGCTAGTCAAAAACCAACACCCCGCTGCCGGTGAGCAAAGAATTCGCCAGTGGGTGGGTAACGGCGCCGAGCGTTTAATACGCAGAGCCTTAGTCTGGTTACAATGCCTCGAATCTAAAAAAGAACTGACGGGCGATCTATTTGAACAGGCAGCTGATAAATTAGATGAAAGCCAAGTACAAAAATACTTGCAGCAGTTTTTATTGGCCTACCAAGCTGTACCCATTGCGAAGACGGTGCTTTACCCAGGTGTAGAAGAATGTCTGCAAACTTTGCATAAGCAAAAAATAAAGATGGCTGTTATCACCAATAAGCCAATCGATTTAACTTGGCCGATTTTGAAGGGTTTGAACATAGATCACTACTTTGAATTAGTTCTAGGTGGCGATAGTTTGCTGGAAAAGAAGCCACATCCATTACCCTTGTTGCACGCTATGGAAGTGCTTTTAGCACGTTCGTGCCAGTGCATAATGGTTGGGGATTCGAAGGCGGATATTTTTGCTGCCCAGGCAGCAAAGGTGAAAGTGGTCGCGGTAGATTATGGCTACAGTAATGGCACGCCCGTACAAACATGGCAACCAGATTGTGTGACTAGTAATCTTTCCGAAGAGAAATAGATTCGGTTTTGTTGCTATTGTAATTAATCGTAATGTCTTTAGTAGGGCACAGATTTTTTAAAAACGACATGACGCCTAAAACTTCTTGCTTAGTTGAATCAGGCGTCAGTTCATTCCTAGTTGGGTTTTTTAAACCTTGACTGACCTTTTATTCCTTTTCTTCTCCTCAACACGAAAAAATTTGATATACCTAAGTTGTCTTCGAGGCATGTTTAGGGATCTGAAAATAGTTTTCGAGACAATTAATTTCACCGGGAAAATAATGTACTAGCGCCGGTCTCTTTTAAATTAACACAAGGAGATGAGCTATGAGTTATATAGTTTATATTTTAGAGTGTGCCGACGGCAGCTTTTACACTAATCACACTGATGATTTAGAAGCCCGACTTAATGAAATTAACGAAGCTATCAATACGCGTTGTTATACTTACAAACGATTACCAGTAAAGCTGGTTTATAAAGATCAATTTCCGTCAAAAGATGAAGCCAAAAAATCCGAGCGAAGAATTAAAGCGTGGGATCGTGATAAAAAGCAGGCGCTGATTGATGGCGAGTGGGACAAGATAACCAAGTTAGCGAGACCCAAAAACCAAAAGCTTCATTGAAGAAACAAACCCCGGGGTCAGAACCCAAGGGTTCTGACCCCAATTCGAAGCCTTGAACCCAATCGCTGCCATCGAATAATAGTAGTGCCCCGGTAGTAAAGCTTAACGCGGCTTCAACACAGTGGTCATCCGATTTCACCCAGAAGGCGGCAAAAGGAACTTGCCCATAGGACCCCGGCTGATATTCCCTCCAGCCGGTTTTTTTATTTTATAGGGGCTTGAAAAAGGCAAAAGAGAAGTCTTATGCCTAAGAGCTTTATGGGTAAGGCAATTTTGCAAAGATCCCCCTCTTCTCATTCTATAAAAAAGCCAGTAAACTTTCGCTCACCTTCGATCTGCAGTCAATTTTAGTCTGTGGACAATTGTTAATTGCAGGCACCTTCAATTTGCGTGCACCTTAAGGAGCTAAGGCTGTGAATAAGCCTATGCATATCAACTACCACGCCCTCAGCTGGCGATGGCGCCCCTAAGCGAACCTTTAGCAAAGATCGTTATTATCTTTGCACCTCTAAAAAAACATTTACACATTAATTATTTAGCCGCAATACAAACGACGGCTAGCCCCTATAACTACACTCGAGCTTTGTGTGCTCTATATGTAGCTATTGGGTTTTTAGCAAGGCAATATCATGAGCTCTATTGACGTGAAAGCGCTGGCTTCGGCCGGTTATAACCGTGTACCTGTTCAGCGTGAAGTGCTGGCCGATCTGGATACTCCCTTATCCAGTTATTTGAAGCTGGCCCAGGGACCCTACAGTTACCTCTTTGAGTCGGTGCAAGGGGGCGAAAAATGGGGGCGTTATTCCATCTTAGGTTTGCCCGCACAAACGATACTTACTGCGCGAGGTGACCTGGTAGAGGTACGTCGGCAAGGAGAGCTGCTTGAAAGTTACACTTTAGCGGATCCGCTTAATTTTGTAGAAGAGTTCAAGGAACGCTACCGTAGTCCTGATATACCAGGCTTGCCGATGTTTACCGGTGGTTTGGTGGGCTATTTTGCTTACGATTGTGTGCGCTATGTTGAGCCCAAACTAAAGCCTTTGGTGAATGAGGATACCATCGGAACGCCGGATATTTTGCTGATGGTTTCAGAAGAGATATTAGTCTTTGATAACTTGGCCGGAAAAATAATCTTAATCAATCATGCTGAAATCAGTGGTGATGAAGCCAAGGATTTGGCTGCTATTGCAAAATCCGAAAAAGCTTTGTTAAAGCTAGAAGAAAAACTACGTGCTGCCACGCCCGCCACCTCAGCAATGTCTTTGCAAGCGAAGGGTGATACTGAAACAGATTTTCGTTCAAGCTTTGGGGAGCAAAATTTTCACCAAGCCGTGGATAAAATTAAAGACTATGTCTTAAGTGGAGATACCATGCAGGTGGTGGTATCACAGCGACTTTCGCTGCCCTTTGAAGCTGAGCCTTTAAATCTATATCGTGCATTACGCAGTTTAAACCCATCACCTTATATGTATTTTCTTGATCTCGGTGACCACCACGTAGTGGGTTCAAGCCCAGAGATTTTGGCGCGCTTAGAAAATAATGAGGTTACCGTAAGGCCAATTGCAGGAACCCGCCGTCGTGGTAAAAACGAAGAAGAGGATCTGGCACTAGAGCAAGATTTAGTAAGTGACCCTAAAGAAATTGCTGAACACTTAATGCTTATCGATTTAGGACGTAACGATGCAGGTCGTGTATCAAAAATTGGTAGCGTAAAGCTTACCGATAAAATGGTCGTCGAGCGGTATTCCCATGTTATGCATATCACCTCAAACGTTACCGGTGAGGTGCGTGAGGATATTAGTGCCATGGATGTTCTGCGGGCCGCATTGCCAGCAGGGACTCTATCTGGAGCGCCGAAGATTCGGGCGATGGAGATTATTGACGAGCTGGAATCGGAAAAGCGTGGGATCTATGGTGGTGCTGTGGGCTATCTTTCTTGGAATGGCAATATGGATACGGCTATTGCGATTAGGACTGCAGTGATTAAAGATAAAACACTTTATGTACAAGCAGGTGCTGGAGTGGTTGCGGATTCCAAGCCTGAGCTCGAATGGAAAGAAACTATGAATAAGGCTCGCGCTATCTTTCGGGCTGCCGAAATGGTGCTCTAGCGCAGCTCTGAATAATGCAGATTAGCTCATCGAGCAGATAAACGGCGCAAAACCTTAACTCGGTGAACCGTTTATAGGGAATTCAGTTCGGATTAAGCGGTCTGAGTGAAGTATAGGGTGTATCTACTTTGGAAGGAGAGTTCGATGAGAACCTTAGTTTGTGTATTGTTAGCCTGTTTTGCGTTCAGTGTTTCTGCCGAAGAGCTTAACTACAATGTCGTGAATATCAACGCCAGCGCCAAAACGGAGCTGGCCAATGATTTAATGGAAGTAACTTTAAGCAGTTACCACCAAGAAGAAAAAGCGGAGCGTGCCTCAAGTCAGGTTAATCGTGATATGGCGTGGGCAATAGATTTGCTAAAAAGAGCCCAAAACATAAAGTATCAAACTCGGGGCTACAATACCCACCCCAATTACAATCGAAGCAATCGCATCACTTCTTGGACGTCGAGTCAGCGCGTGGTTATTGAGAGCGATGACTTTGCTGCCATGGGTAATTTGTTGGTCAAATTACAAGAGCGCTTGAAAGTGGAAACCCTGCGTTTTACCACTAAGGATGAGACGCGTGATGCCGAACAAGACGAATTAACAAGTCGCGCATTAGCCGCTTTTAAGAAAAAAGCGGCTCTTGTGCAAAAGGCGATGGATGCCAAAGATTATCGTGTTGTCAATATGTCGATTAATCAGCAAGGGCATCACAATCCTCCGTTTTTACATGCTAGGGCAGAAATGAAATCAATGACGATGGATAGTGCGGCGCCTCATGTTGCAATGGAAGCTGGTGAATCTACCCTAAGCACCCAGGTGCATGGTTCGATTCAGTTGGTGTATTAATTTAGGGGCCGAGCTAGCCGTTGCCTAGGTCAGTTATTTTTCAGTCAGTTGGTCTTTAGGCCGCGATACTATTAGGCAGTTTCATTGAAACTGCCTTTTCTTTTTGGGCGCCCTTATTGTTACACGATTATGGGGAGTTCTCAGCGAATTTGAGCTCTCCCCCAAACATTAAAGCCCAATACTTTAGGTGTGGAGGGCAGGTAGGCACTATCTAGCTGTTTTATTTCAAATCCGCTATCACGTAGCATTTCAACAATTGGGCGATTCATATTGCAGCCCCCGGCAAACTTGCACCAGGTAGGGTTATATTTATCTTGTTTGCTGCGAACATGATGGTCAGGCGCTCGGCCGTGCTCAGCAAAGAGTAAATCGCCGCCTGGTTTTAAGACGCGGCGCATTTGCTCTAGAGCTTGTTGCCAGCCAGGAATCGTACAGAGGGTAAAGGTCAATACAATTGAATCGGCGCTGTCGTCTTCTAAGGGGATTTCTTCACCCGGTAGGCCTAACCACTCAACGTTAATAGGTGACTTGGCGAGGTTCTTCTGAGCTTTGCGGCGCATGCCTTCAGAAGGTTCTAAGCCCCACACCATATCAACTTTATCTTGCTCATAAAAAGGTAGGTTAAGCCCGGAGCCCATACCTATTTCTAAGACTTTGCCATAGGCCTGCGGAACGACCTTTTTGCGCTGATAGCGCATAGGTTTGGTATTGCAGGCCAGATCCAACAAGTGGGGAAGGACATATTTATCGTAAATGCTCATGCTATCGCCTTATTATTGTATTGCCGTTGCGTTTACTGATGGTTAGTTTTTGGAGCACTAATATACCATAGCTTAAAAAAGCTACAGTGACATGACGATTACTTTTCGTTGACAGAAGCTTGCCAGCGCTCCAGTTGGGCAAGACCTTCTTGTAAGGGAATACTGGGATAATGATGATCCCTTAGGTAGTGAATAAACTTCAGGCTATGAAACGCGTCAAACCAGTTATGGAACTCCGAAATAAGTTTGTCTGCTTTTACATTTTGCTGTTTTAGATGACGTAAAAACTTTTGTAGGCCCTGGTTTTCTAAAGCTGATTTTATTTTCGGATCTAGATCGGTCGATAGAATTTTCAAAGGATCCTGCAGCAGGTCTTTTAACGTATAAAAACACATGGGATGGTAGCTGGCGTAATTGCAGATGAGTAGCTTCTTTTCGATAATCTCACTGACGGCAGGGCCGGTCCCGAAAGGCGCCCGCTGGGAGAGTCGTGAATCGATATGAATTATTTGTTGGCCTAGAAAAGCAACATTCCCTTGCTTTGCAAGCTTGTTTAATAAGTAGAAATCTTCACCGGCAGCTCGTGGTGGAAATCCTCGTACTTCACAATAGGCCTGGTAGTGAAAGGCTAGGCATGAGCCTATGGTATAGAATGCGTAGGGTGATCCAGCCCAAGCGAGTCCTTGTTGATAATAATGTAGGCCCTTTTCGTAGAGCTTTGTACCCTCTGTGATAGCTTGCCTTGTTTGCTTATCTAAGGATTTATCGTCACAAGGGCTATGCTCAAAGGCAAAATGCGCAGCTACAACATTCGATTGGCCGTGGCCAGCTCCTTCGAGTTCACTGCTGTCAAAATAGTTGCAGGGCCAGGCGCAATCGGCATCGCTACTGTAAATCCAAGGGCTATTGATTTTCCCAGCTGCGATTAAATGCGCGATGATGTCGGCTGCAATTTTTCGGGCGAGGCCTACGCCTTCCTTGTGGGGGATGGCAAGGCCTTGGCTAAAACGATCTATAAGCAAGAGGGCGCTGTGATTTGGCCATTGTAAAAGATGTAAATGGTTTTTCTGCCAGCATTCTTTCCCGCTTTTCTTTGCCTTGTCCCAAAGAGCCTTGTTTTGACTTCTATCATCTTGACTGTCCCCTTGGTTGACCACTAAAACCAATAGGGTATTTCCTTGTGCAGTGCAAAATCTTTGGCAGTTTTCGATCAGCGATGACGGTTCATCTTTCGCTGGGATAAGCATGGCCCTTTGAAAACTTGCGGGCCAGTCTTGTAGCAATTGCGTTTCACTGGCCGCGTAGCGTTGTAGGTATTGTTGTACGCTCTTTTTCATAGCGACTAATTCATGGCGGTTTAGTTCGCAGCTGCGATTAGTGTAGGGCGGATCGAATCGGTAGTTTTTCAACAATTGCCGCTTCAATATCTAATAACTCATCTAGGCGGCTTGCTACGCTGTCTTGAGGGAAATACAAGCATGCAAGATCTTCAAAAAGACTGTCATGTTTTGCTTCACTGGCGGCTATGTTGCGATAAAACTTTTTTAAACTACCTTCGGGCAACGCTTCGGCTACCAAGCCAAAGCGCTCGCAGCCACGCGCCTCGATGACGCTGCCGAGCAATAGGCGGTCTAGAAAATAGGCATCACTGCCTTTGCGAATCGATTTACGAAACTCATTTACGTAAGCGTCTTTACTATCGGCTTGAAGTGTTAAGCCGCGCTCGTGCATGATCTTCACCACCTGCTTAAAGTGCACCATCTCTTCAATACTTAAATCGATCATGGCGTTTACCAGCTCAATTTTGTCTGGATAGTGGCTGAGCATGGAGTTAGCCATACCGGCGGCTTTCTTTTCGGCTGCCGCATGGTCAATTAAAAAGCTGTCTAAATCCTGTAGGACGGCATCGGTCCAAGCTGTTGGGGTGGCAAAGCGTAGCTTGCTCATGGTGATGGCTATTCCTTGGTACAAAAGGGGGCATTATAGCCAGTTGCAAGGCAAATTTGCGCTTACAGTTGGCCCAAATGGCTGCTTTATCTCTAACAGCGCCCTATAATGGGCGGCAAAACAGGTGTTTTGTGGCTGTGCTGCTGTCTAAAAAACAAGCGCTGTGATCTTCACTGCTAGCTTCAACACTCGCTAAACCCAATTGTGCATAATCTGTACTGCAAAGGTGAAACAATGATTATTAAACCAAAAGTTCGTGGCTTTATTTGCACCAACGCTCACCCTAAAGGCTGTGCTGCCCACGTCAACCAGCAAATTGATTACTTGAAAGCGCAAGGCCCCATTGAAGGTGCCGCCAAAAAAGTATTGGTGATCGGCTGCTCTACGGGTTATGGCCTTGCTTCACGGATTGCCGCGACTTTTGGCTCTGGCGCTGATACCTTGGGTGTCTGTTTTGAAAAGCCGCCAACCGAGCGCAAAACCGCATCAGCCGGCTATTATAATACGGCGGCATTTCATGCCGCTGCTAAAGAGGCTGGGGTTTACTGCGAAACCATCAATGGCGATGCCTTCTCAAATGAGTGTAAAGCTCAAACTATCGAGATGATTAAAGCCGATATGGGCAAGGTGGATTTGGTGGTATACAGCTTGGCATCACCTCGCCGTACAGATCCCAATACTGGTGAAACCTATAACTCAACCTTAAAGCCGGTGGGTAAAAGCTATACCGCGAAAAATCTAAATACTGACAGTTTGAAGATCAGTGATATCACTCTTGATCCAGCCAATGAAGAAGAAATCGCCAACACCGTTAAGGTTATGGGTGGTGAAGATTGGGAAATGTGGATGCAAGCTTTGGCTGATGCCGATGTGTTGTCCGAAGGCGCTAAAACGGTTGCTTATACCTATTTGGGTGAAAAGTTAACTTGGCCTATTTATGGTCACGCTACCATTGGTAAAGCAAAAGAAGATCTAGATCGTGCAGCTTTAGCGATTGCTTCCGCGCATGATGGCTTGGCTGTACAGGCCAATGTTGCGGTTTTAAAAGCGGTGGTTACACAAGCTAGTTCAGCGATCCCTATCATGCCTTTGTACATTTCTTTGATGGCCAAGGTGATGAAAGAAGAGGGAACCCACGAAGATTGTATCGAGCAGGCCTATCGCTTATTTACTGAGTGTTTGTACAATGATTCGCCGCGCTTGGATGATGGTAATCGTTTCCGTGTTGATGACAAAGAGCTGCGACCTGAAACCCAGGCGAAAATCGAAGCCCTTTGGCCACAGGTTACCGAAGAAAACTTGTTTGAGCTGACCGATTTTAAAGGCTACAACGAAAACTTCTTGCGTCTATTTGGTTTTGGCTTGGACGGTGTAGATTACGAAGAAGATGTTGAAACCTTAGTTGATGTCGAGCTGAAATAAGCCAACTCTACATTGATGACACAAACCACTTAACGGCCGGTCATTCCGGCCGTTTTGCTGTAAAGCAAAATAAACTATGCTGCTAGGCAGAGAAAATAACAGCTGCCTACGACAAAAAATGATAAGTGTATAAACACAGTTAAGCAGCGCCTGTAGATTGTGAGAGTTTGATTAGGTAACACCATGGCACAGATGGAATCCAAATTGCTCGAGATTGAGATCGAGCCAGGCACTGCCAGTAAGCTTAGCCCCTTGTTGCGTCGTGTCACCGCCCCCAATCCGAGCGTGATGACCGGGCCCGGCACCAATAGTTATATCGTCGGCAATAAAGAATTGGCCGTCATCGATCCTGGCCCAAGCATCAGTAGCCATGTATCTGCCCTATTAGGCGCCTGCGAAGGCGCGAAGCTACGTTGGATCATAGTGACCCATACTCACCCTGACCATTCGCCTGCAGCGATGCTTTTGGCCGAGGCGACAGGTGCAGAATTAATTGGGGCGACCATAGAAGATGATGGTCATCAAGATACTAGCTTTAAGGCCGATCGTGAGTTGAGTGATGGGGATTTATTTAGCAACGATGAATTTACCTTGCGAGCGGTGCATACGCCTGGTCACGTGGGTAACCATTACTGCTTTTTTCTAGAAGAAGAGAAGACGCTTTTTACTGGCGATCATATTATGCAAGGCACCACTGTAGTGGTGATACCACCCAGCGGTGATATGGCCGAATACCTGCACTCATTGGAAAAGCTCAAAGAATTGCATGCTGAGTTTCTGGCGCCCGCTCATGGCCACGTGATGTTGGATGCAGAGTCAGTCATTCAAGGTTTGATCGATCACCGTATGGCGCGTGAAGCAAAAGTGCTGGCGGCATTTGAGCGCATTGCATCAGGCACTTTGGAGCAGCTGCTCCCTCTTGTATATGACGATGTTGACCCCAAGGTTTTGCCCGTGGCTAAAATTGCCTTATGGTCACATTTGCTGAAATTAGAAACAGATGGTCGGGCGCAAAAGCACGCAGCTGAAACAATAGATCGTGAAGTTTGGACCCTGCTGTGCTAAATAAAAACTGCCCTAGACTGTAACGGAGAAAAAGATGAAGTATCGCCAACTTGGTAATACCGATGTTGATGTTAGTCTGATTTGCTTAGGTACCATGACCTATGGGGAGCAGAATACCCAGCAGGAAGCTTTTCAACAAATGGATTATGCCTTTGAGCAAGGCGTGAATTTCTTTGACGCTGCAGAGATGTACCCTGTTCCACCAAGACCAAGCACCCAAGGCAGTACTGAAACAATCGTGGGTAACTGGCTGAAAGAGCGTGGTCTGAGAGATAAAATTACCTTAGCCAGTAAAGTAACGGGGCGCGGTGATAATAACCCAGGAATGGAGCATGTACGTGGCGGCCCGCGCTTGAGTGCCGATCATGTCCAACTAGCCTGTGAAGGTTCTTTAAACAGGCTGCAAACAGATGTTATCGATCTGTATCAGGTGCATTGGCCTGAGCGCCCTGCTAATTTCTTTGGGCAGCTGGGTTATCGACACCGTGAAAGTGACGATATCGCCATTCACGAGACTTTGAGCGCGTTGGCCAAATTGGTGGAGCAGGGCAAGGTCCGCTATATCGGTCTTTCTAATGAAACGCCTTGGGGCGTGATGGAGTATCTACGGTTGGCCAAGGAATACAACTTGCCAACCGTTGTGAGTATTCAAAACCCCTACAATTTATTAAATCGTAGCTTTGAAGTGGGTTTGGCTGAAATGTCGATTCGTGAAAAGGTGGGCTTATTGGCTTATTCACCATTGGCGTTCGGCGTTCTCAGTGGTAAATATCTCGGCGGCAAGCGACCAGCCGGTGCGCGCTTAACCTTGTTCGAGCGCTTTTCCCGTTATACCAATGCTAATTCCACGGCGGCTACTGAGGCTTACGTGAGTTTGGCAAATGAGCTGTCGCTAGATCCTGCACAGATGGCTTTGGCCTTTGTGAATCAACAGGCGTTCGTAAGCAGCAACATTATCGGCGCCACCACTATGGAGCAGTTGCGTAGCAATATCGCCAGCGTGGACGTTGAGCTCGATAAAGAGGCGCTAAAGGCTTTAGATAAACTGCATAGTAAATACCCTATTCCTGCGCCGTAGCAATTTTGGCTATGCCGCTCTAAAAGAGCAGGACTTGGGGGTGGCTCTTCTGCTCCCAAGGCGCAACTCGTCATTGTGGTGCTGATCTTTAAATGATCAATCTTCCCCCTGTCTTTGGCTACAGCGCCAAATTTGATTCGATACGCTGATATTTTGCTGTGAATTGTGGCTTTATCCGCGCGACATGCACCGCAAGCCTTGTGCCAAAGCGGGGGCGCCAGTAACATTACCGCTTTGCCATTTTAGTAGCCGGAGTAAACAATGATTCAAGGTAGTATGGTTGCCCTCGTCACCCCAATGGATGCCGCTGGCAACTTGGATTGGGACAGCCTCGCCAAATTGGTCGACTGGCATGTAGAGCAGGGCACCAATGCCATTGTGGCTATGGGTACTACCGGTGAATCCGCTACTTTGGCTGTACAAGAACATATGGCGGTAGTAAAGGCTGTTATCGATCAGGTAGCTGGTCGTATCCCCGTTATCGCCGGTACCGGCGCAAACAGCACAGCTGAAGCGGTAGAGCTTACTGCTGAAGCTAAAGATCTTGGCGCAGATGCCTGCCTATCGGTAACGCCGTATTACAATAAGCCAACCCAAGAGGGCTTATACCAACACCATTTGCATATCGCCAAGGCCGTAGAGATCCCTCAAATTCTATATAATGTGCCGGGTCGTACTGGTGTAGACATGTTGGCTGAGACAGCTCTGCGTCTAGCTGAGGTGGATAACATTGTTGGAATTAAAGAAGCTACTGGTGATATGGATAGGGCAAAGGCCATTATCGATGCCAAGCCTGCTGACTTTGCGGTTTATTCTGGCGATGATGAAACGGCTGTCGAGTTGATGCTAATGGGCGGACATGGTGATATCAGTGTAACGGCGAACGTTGCCCCTAATTTGCTGTCCAAGCTTTGCCAACTTGCTATAGCCGGCGAAGTCGAACAGGCGCGCGCGCTGCAAGAAGAGCTTATGCCGCTGCACCAGTCAATGTTTGTTGAATCCAACCCGATACCGGTGAAATGGGCGGTAGCGGAGATGGGCTTGATGCAGCATGGTCTGCGTTTGCCTATGACCCATCTAGCAGAGCAATATCATGCACAGGTACGTTCAGCGTTGGCAGCGTTGAAACTGATTTAATTAATAGCTATTGGGTTTTCGAACCCTGAAGGCATGCTGCTAGGCTCAGTGTTAGAGTCATCAGTACAGAACAATAAGAGCCTAAATCTTAGGACCAAAACGAAGGATAAACAGCTAATCATGTATACAAGACCTTTTAAGCCCCTATTGCTGGCGGCAGCTGTTGTAGCTGTTAATGGTTGTAGCTATCTGACTGGGGACGATGGCATGTTTCGTGATCGTGGCAATGACTACCAAGATGCGGTAGAGATTGCGGCGATGAAAATGCCCGAGCAGGTTGATAAAGCCTCTACCCAAGAGTTATATGTGATTCCTCCTGTGTCGCGTGCTAATGCTCAAGCGGATGAAGAAATTACAGCTTTAGACTTTGCCGTTCCGCGTCCTTTGCCACTCGGTGCTAGTGCTTTTGGTGAACACGTTAAAATTCAAAAATTAGCTGACCGTCGCTGGATTTTGGCAGGCTTGCCGCCCAGTGAAATTTGGCCGAAGGTTCGCCACTTCTTAGGAAGCAATGGCTTGCGAGTGGTCTATACCGATGCCATCAACGGTATCATCGAAACGGGTTGGTTGCAGTTTAAAGAATCCACTGAGACCAAAGATCGTTATCGCATCCAGATGGAGCAGGGTGTTCAGCCTGATAGCACTGAGATTCATGTCTTGCACCTAAGTGTGCCTTCTGAGGTAAAAGGTGATGGCCAGGTAAATTGGCCCAAGCGCTCGATTAATGCAGAGCGTGAAGCTTGGTTGGTTGATGAGCTTGCGGGTAACTTGGCTGCACAAGGTGACTCGGGTGGCGCAACTTCATTGCTCGCACAAACCATTGGTGGTGGCGCAAAGATTGCCATTAAAGATGTTGATCGCGAACCTGTACTGAGTATGGCATTAGGATTAACCCGCGCTTGGGCGACGCTTGGTCATGCGGTCACTCAGCAGGGTATGGTGCGCTATGATGAAAACGCTAATACAGGCGTTTACTACATTAATTTTGGCACGGTTAATACCGCTGAAGAAGAGCAGGGTTTCTTCTCTCGCATGTTTAGCTTTGGTGATGATGAAGAGGAAGTCGAAATACCTGTTAGCGAAGAAGTTGCAGAAAAATCACCCTATACTCTGAATGAAATCTTAAGCAATCTACCGCTGCAAGATCCAGATGTGGCTAACTTGTTTCCAAAACTGGAAGGCAGTGACGAAGCTCGCAAGCTAGAAGATGTGCCTGGTTATCTATTGATTATTGCAGGTGAAGACGGCGATCTTCAGGTTCACATACGTGATGCTTACGGTCAGCGTTTAGCTCGTAAGGACGCCGATGATTTGCTGAAGCACATTCGTCGTAATTTGATTTAATTATGGAGTCGATGTGAGGTTTGCATCACTCGGAAGTGGCAGCCGTGGTAATGCCACGGTTGTTCAAGCGGGCCGCAGTTGCGTATTAATGGACTGCGGTTTTACTATTAAAGAGACCGAAAAGCGCTTGGCCGCGCTTGATCTCTGCGCTAGCGATATTGATGCTATCGTAGTCACTCACGAGCATGGCGATCATATCAAAGGTGTTCCTGCATTCGCTCGTAAACATGGCATGCCGGTGCATATGACCCCAGGTACTTATCGTGCTCGCGACCTGGGAAAAATTCCTGAACTCGTTCTGATTGAAAATTATCAAAGTTTTCAGCTTGGTGATTTGCATATTGAACCTGTTGCCGTTCCGCACGATGCGAGGGAACCCGCGCAATTTATTTTTAGCTACCAGCAACTACGCTTGGGGGTGCTTACAGATTTGGGCAATGTGAGTGCTCATGTTGAGAAGTGCTACCAAGACTGTGATGCGTTGTTGCTTGAGGCCAATCATGACTCTATGATGCTGGCGATGGGGCCTTATCCTCCATCGCTCAAGGATAGGGTTGGCGGGCCATGGGGGCATTTAAATAATCAGCAGGCTTTGCGATTTGTTAAATCGCTCGACTTAATTCGCTTGCAGCAATTGGTGATAGCTCATATTAGTGAGAAAAATAATGCCCTGAGTAAAGTTCAGGAAGTCTTTCAGGACTTTAAGGGGCAGCTAGAAGAGTTGCACTTTGCCAATCAAGATGAAGGCTTTGATTGGGTATATGTGGGGCAAGCGCTAAGCGAGAAAATTGCCGAGCATTCATAATCAGTTGCTAGTAAGTACAAAGGCTGTCGGAACAAGGAGCGGCATCATGCCAATGGGTCGATCACAGCTGCTGCTAAAATCGTTTAAACTTCTGTCGCTAGCTGCAGTGCTTATCCTGGCGCTGCTTACCATTTTTTTATATGTACTAAATTACAATTACTCTCTTACAGCAAAGCTGCTTGGACTTTGGCGCAATGACATCAAGCATCTTGAGTACCAAGCTTTCGAGTTTAGTTCAGAACAAGGGTTTTGGTGGCTAAAGAGCCCTTCTTTTTCATTTCAGCATCAAGCTGGTGAGCTATCTACCGAGCAACTCAACATTAAGTTCAGGCCTTGGCATTATTGGCCAAAGGAAATTCAGCTGAATCGTTTAGAGTATCGATTGCTAGATGTATCTGCAGAGCAACAAAATGATGCGGCCATAGAAGATAAGCAAACGCCTCTCAGTCAGACCTTTGAAGATAGCTTGCAGCAACTGCGTGATTTGAAGCCCTTTAAACTGCGAGTGGATACACTGCAGTTATCCCACGAAGAAAATAGCTTATTGGCCAAGCTAGATTGGCAGCATGGGGAACAAGAGAATTTTCAACTGTCGGGGCAGATCAGTGCGGCAGAGGTAAGACCTGAGCCCTTAGCATTCGAATTGCAAGTACAACAAAGCTGGCAAGAGGATAAACCTATTATTGCTGGCAGTTTTGGTTTGCAAGACATTGCTTCGGCCAAGCTCACCGCTCAGTTTATAGACAAACAATATCAAATTGATTGGCAAGGTCAGTGTTCAGTCAGCAAGCTTTTGATCCTGGCGAAAGAGCTTCCATATTCTGAATTAGCGGATCTAGATAGCGTTCGGGCAATCAAAGGCGAGGACATCAGTGCTTTCGGTAAGATTCAGCTCGATAATGATTTTACGCCGCTTCAATTTAGCGGGGTGATCCCGCCCTTTAGCGAACAATCTATTGAACTAAAAATAGCCGAGCTTGAACTCGAGGGTAAGTTTGTTTTACAAGAAAAGCTTGAATTACAGTGGCAGCCGCAGGAGCTGTCATTTGCCTTGGGTCAGACTTCTGTTTTTGTTGACGCCAACAAGCTCGGTAAACTTCAGCTAAGGCTATCATCACAACAGACTTGTAACTTAGACAGCTGCTTGATTGATGTGCAGGGAAACTCAAGCAATAGTGACTTACAGGCTTGGCATTCCTTGGGCCTGTTGCCAGAAAATACGAGCGGATATGTAGATTCGTTAGGCTGGTCTGGCCCCCTTCAAATGCGTTTAGCAGAACGCTCATTACAATGGCGCGGTGATAGTAAGATGTTGCTTAGTGAGCTGCATTTAGCCCCATCAGAAATCTCGCAGACAAAAATCGAAATTAACCAACTAGAAGCCAATGCAAATATGCAGGGTGGTTCATTCATGGTTAATGTAAGTCTGCCTAAATTAAGCATAGAGGCAAAACAGCTGAACTTAGCCCCTGACTTACTTAGCGAGCGGGTAACCGTATTACTCGAAGATCTTACGTTCGACATGGCCAAGTCATTTGAATTGAGTGGAAAGTGGAGCTTGAACGTAGGCCTGAGTGAGCTTCAGCAAACGCGTGTAGCAGGCTTGTTGGCTGATGGCGAGTTAACATTTGATGGCCGGCAATGGCTATTTAATGGCCTGCTTGCCAGTGATATGGCTCGTCCTATTTTGGCCGTTCAAGGTTCTCATAGGTCGCTAAAGAATACAGCTGAAGGGAAATTACAGTGGCAAATGAAATTGGACGATTTTACGGCCACAGACGGATTGGCGCAGCGTTTTGCACATTGGCCGCTAGATGGGAACCTTCTTAATGGTAAGCTGGATGCATCGGGCCAACTCTCTTGGCAGCTAGGTTCAAAATTTCATTGGAATACGACTGGCGTACTTACGTTTGAAGAGCTCGGCGGTGTCTATCAAGACGTCGGTTTTCTGGGCCTGCAAGGGCAGCAGCACTGGCAACTAGACTCCCGCGAGTCGGTAGATATTCATGGTGCGATAGCTCTGTCGAGTTTAGATATTGGCTTAGAGCTTAAATCATTAGCGCTGCAATACCAGTTAAGTGAGTTAGACGCCATCACTGTAAAAGATTTTAGGGCCAACTTACTTGATGGCAAGCTTTCAAAGCAAGAGCTGCAGTTGCGCTTTGAGGATGGCTTGCTGTCCAGTTCTAAGGGCTACTTGGATATAGAGCAAGTAAAGCTGCAAAGTTTACTGTTAGCGGCGGATTATGACGGCCTCGATGCCACTGCGACTTTGAGTGGTCGCTTACCCTTTGCGATAAAGGCAAATCAGTTGTTTATCGAAAAGGGTAAATTGTCTGCAATAGAGCCTGGTTATATTCGTTATTCTGGTTTAGCGGACAGCGGAAACCCTTTAATGGATGTGGTGTCTGAAGCTTTAAGCAACTACCACTATGAGCAGTTAACAGCGGATGTAGAGTACGATGACAGTGGTTATTTGCAAATGGCCGTAGTGTTGCAAGGCAAAAATCCTGAATTTCAAGATGGACGCCAAGTGAATTTGAATTTAAATATCAGCGATAATGTACCCAATCTCATTAAAAGCCTTCAGGCTGGGCGTATTGTCACAGACGTGATCAGTGAAAAGCTAATGCAGTAGCGATTTTGCTGTAAGATCAATCGAGTTTTGTTTAATGGAGCTAAAAGATGAATAGAGCTTTGTTTGTTTTGGCGATGGTTTTTGGGCTTGCGGCTTGTACCCCAACGGTACAAGTCGCTGTGCCTGATAAGCCTATCGAAATCAATCTAAATGTAAAAATTGAGCATGAAATCAAAGTTAAAGTCGACAAAGAGCTTGATGGTATGTTTGAAGAAGATAGCGGACTATTTTAACGGGGGAGCTATGAAAAAATTAATGATTGCGGCCTTAGCGGCTTTATTTTCAGTACAGGTTTTTGCAATTGATTTAGCAAGTGCTAAGGCGAAAGGCCTGGTGGGTGAACGTAGTGATGGTTATTTAGGTTATGTTGTTAAGCCTGCTAGCACTGATATTCAGCAGTTGGTTAAGACTATTAACAATAAACGCCGTGATAAGTTTCGCCAAACAGTGGGCAAAACTGGTGCGACCTTAGACCAGGTATCTAAACGCTTCGCCCAGCGTGCGTATGAGAAAACCGCTAAAGGTAATTATGTGCAAAATGCCGCTGGCCAGTGGGTCAAGAAATAAGGCCGTTCACACTGTTCAATGTTTGCGCAGTTCTCTCTCGCCCCCTATATTTAATGGGGGCTGACAAACACCCCAAAGCTGTGAACAGGTTTATCCACAGAATCTGTGCATAACTGAGTTGTGGGTAAATTCGCATAACTGGGTTTTTGTATCTGGTTTCAAGCGGAATAAAATCTTATACTGCTGATCGGCTTTAAAAGGACTGTGATGCCAATGCTGTTTGGCTCACTTAAGCAATTAAAACAGAATAAGAGCTATTTCAGGGGATGCTATGAGTGGGGATGATCGCCGGCGTTTTGAGCGAAAACCGACTTCTATTCGTGTCGAAATTACTCATCCTGCCTTTGGCACTATTATTGGGTTTGCTAGAGATGTCTCTGACGGCGGAGCATCCGTGCTGATTGAAAATCAACCTTTGCCTCCTGTTGGAACCGTGGTGCAAGTGCGATTTAAAAAGCTGGTGGGAAGTATTAATAGTGAGCCCACTGCGATGAGGGTAATGCACCAGCATCGCAATGTGGTCGGCTTAATGTTTGCGCCTCATTAGCGCCACTCTCTTAGCGATTTCTAAGGGCAGCTCTTCGCTTTAACTTCTATTTCTTGTTTGGCTCGTAAAGCGGCCACCTGGCTACAGTCCACAGAGCTGTTTTTATCAAGATTAACTTCTTTCAATTGTGGTAAGCGGTTGAGTTCTCCAATATCGCGAATATGATTTGATGACAAATCTATTTGAGCAAGACTGACAAAGATCGCTAAGCCGGTAAGCTCAGTAATATCCGCATGGCTGCAATTCAAGTAATCTAGCTGTCCCGCATGCTGTATTTGCTCATCATTTATGCGTTGACTTACGCAGTTTCGCAAATTCTTATCGGGAATGTCATAGGCCCTGAAGACTTCACGTGCCTGCCCAATGGCCTGCTCATTAATGCTCAAGCGGTAGCCATCGCAAGCTGCTAAGCCTGCTGCTGTAGCTGCGAGTAGCAGAGATCGTAGAAAGGTAGATTTGCGTGCCATTTGGGCAACCCTTATTAACAAAATTGACCACATGATAGGCGCTTCCAATAGGGAATGCTATTGATAGCTGGACTATACTGAACAGAGAACTAAATTTTGGCTTAAGCAATCTGTTAATTAGCCGCTAACGAATGTGAAGATACAATGTGATAAGCAGTTTATGTCCAGCGAAATAGAATTATCAGAATTACGACGGTTTGAGCCCTTCGACTCCATGAGCGAAGACCAGTTGTCTATTGTTTGTAACCACAGTCAGCGCCGAGTTTTACGTTCTGGGGAGGTGGTGTTTTGCGCCGGTGATAGAGATGCGCAGGACTACTTTCTGCTAAAAGGGCAACTGCAGCTAGTGTCTAATGATCAGAAAAGCCGTGTGTTCAGCGACGAAGACCCGATGGCTTACCGTCAGGTGTCAAAATTGCGACCGAGACAATATACGGTTTCTGCAATGGGTGCAGTAGAGCTTTTGGTGGTTAAGTCCTTTGATTACGACAGCCCCAAGAGCAAAAGCATGGATTCGCCTGATTATCTTGAGGCGAGCCTTTTAGATTATGGTGTTGATGAGGTTTCGGAAGAATCGCAGGGCGATATTGATTTATTTCGCGAAGTGCAAGCTGCATTAGAAAGTGATGATTTAAAACTGCCTAGTCTGCCCCAAGTAGCTATTCGAATTGGCGAGCTGGTTGAATCAGATTTGGCCAGCGCAGAGTCCGTAGCCGATTTAGTGAACACCGATCCTGCTATAGCGGCGAAACTGTTACGCATTGCGAATAGTTCCCTATACGGCTCTTTAGGGCGCTGCGAAACAACTCGCGATGCCATTGTAAGGCTTGGCTTGGGCGCAACTCGACAACTGGTTATGGGATTTGCGCTACGTGATTTGTTTAATAGCGACGATAAAGCATTGCGAGCTAAGTTACGGCAGAGTTGGATAGAAAGCCTTGAAGTTGCTGCTTTAGCGATGGTGATTCGCGAAATGCTGATTGCCCCTACTTACTCATCAGAGGAAGCTCTGCTTGCAGGTTTGTTGCATGATATTGGTGTGGTGGGCCTCTTAGGTTTGTTCTTGGCTCAACCGGGCCTACTCAAGGAGGATGCGGATATCGATGGTCTCATAGCCGAGTTTAAAGCCGATGTGGGTGCAGAGATATTGCGTAAATGGCAAATTGCCGATCAGTACATAAGTGTTACTGAGCAAGCTGAAAACTGGCAGCGCACACACTCTGCATCAGCCGACTTGTGTGATTTAATACAGGTAGCCATTTTGCATCGCTACCTTAATAATCGAGTACCACTGCCGATGGCCAGGCTAACCGAAGTCCCTGCTATAAAGAGACTCCCCCTTAAGGAGAGTTACTCGCCAGAAACCTCGCTGGAAATTTTAAAGCAGGCAAAGGAAAAGATCTTAGAAATAAAAGGTCTATTTGATTAATTAAGGTCTTTTTTCAGCTAGTGCAAGAATTCTAAATCTAATGCTTAGCGCCAAGCCATACTGAGTGACTCGGTATGGCTGTTCTCTGGAACTAACCACACTTCTACTCTTCGGTTTTTAATTCGTTTGGAGCTGCTATTGGTGGCAACCGGTTTGAATGCGCCAAAGCCTGCTACTGGCAAGGTACTAATTCCCTGGTGGCGCAAAGCGGACTTCACTGCTGATGCGCGAAGTTTAGAAAGAATGTGAGCGCGACGCTCACTTTGTTTTTCATCGCCAAAACCAATGAGCAATAAGCGCATGTGGCGATTTTCGGCAAGCTGTAAAAACTGGCTCAAACGAATAATATCTTGGCGGGCTTTATTGTCTAAAGATGCGCTGCTTGGTTTGAAGCGAAAATTTAGGCTTAGGCGTTTAGCGCTGTGCGTTAACTTTAGATATTCATTCGGACCCTGACGATCCTCTAGATTATCTACCGCTACAGGGTTTTGTGAAATGAATCCTACCTCTTCAACAACTTCCTGTCCCATCCGTCCATGTACAAAGGATAAAAAATCACTGACAGCCCAGTTGCGAGAAGAGGGGGCGGTGTATAAATGTAAACGACGGGCTAAGGGGTAATCTTCTGTTGCGATAGTCATATGCAGTGGTTGTAGGGCAACAGTATTTTCATCTGATACCGAAAGCGCTTTGGCCTGTCGGACTGATGCGAGACCGACAAAACCAATTCCTTGTGGATCGGCGGTTACAGTATCAGAAAGTAAGTCATTCGATTCAAAGCGTTTAGCGGATTCAGATAAAGGAATCTTTTTAGCTAATACTAGATTTTTGAAGGTGTCCCAAGTGCCCGAGTTGTTGTCTCGGGCATATATATTGATAGCACCGGAGTAGTTCGAACTCAGTTGGTTCCAGTTATGAATTTCACCTGAGAAAACTCTGGCTATCTGCTGTACGCTGAGCTGAGAAATCGGGTTGCTTGGATGAACGATAACCGCGATGCCATCAATAGCGATGACGTGCTCGGCTTTAAGGTTGAGCATATCCCCAAGTGCTCGTAGCTTTTTAACCTCTTTGCCTTTGATGGGGCGGGATGACATGGCGATATCAGCGCTATCGTTATGTAAAGCTCTAAAGCCTGTGCTCGAGCCATGCGCGGCGATATCTATATATACTTCTCTACCTTGTAGTTGTCCGCTAATTTTATATTCATTTTCTACATTGCTGGGTAAAATACGCACTTCTTGTACGCCATTATGTTCAAGGTAAAGCTTGGCGAGGTTGGGCCCTAAGCTTGCACCAATTGTGTTGGAGCCTTTCATGGTGAATAAGGCTTGCTGAGTAGGATTAAACGCCCAATTTTCATTGGCGTACAGCTGGCCAGCCAAAGATAGTAAAATGAGGGAAAAGCAACAGCTAAACAGTTGGCGTAAAGAAATCATATTGTGTGTATCTCGGTATGTATTGAGACCTCTTGCCGAAAGCAAGCAAAATTTCGGTTAAGGTTCTAAGTAATAGTTTAGTAAACAGGCATAGCAACTATTGTTTGTATGCAGACATTGATGTGTCTGGGGCTAACTTAAGCATCTTAAATGACAGTTTTATGAAAGTTCTGTGAATAGGGCGAAAGCTTGCTAGCCAATCGTCAATTGCCGATCAGTGGAGTTAATAAACGATCAATGCTTAATGATTTATCGCTAAAAAACCTTCGGGGTATTGTGGTTTTTGATTCTACGTTAACAGGACGAGCACAGCAGTTAGCGGAAGAGTTTCAGCTGCCTTTGTTTGAACAATATGAATTACTGAGGCAAAAAAGTAAGGCGCGCACGGCGTACTGCAAAGAACTGCTTAGAGAATCGCCGGAGCAACGCTTTGTTTATTTTCTTACAGCAGAAGGTATACAGCTGCTTGATTTGAGTAATGCCATGACGATCATGGTGGACTTTTGCCACGGTAAAGCCAATCATCGAAGAATTTACGGTGGCGGCACCGGGCAAATGATTGCCAAAGCTGTCGGGATAAAAGCTAAACTACGCCCTCGAGTCCTCGATGCCACGGCGGGTTTGGGGCAAGACAGCTTTGTGCTGGCCAGTCTTGGCTGCCAGCTCACCATGTTAGAGCGCTCTGCTATTGTGCATGTATTGCTAAAAGATGGCCTGGAACGTGCCGAAATAGAAGCGCGCGATGACGCTGAGTTAAGTGAAGTAATCAGCCGGATGCAGCTGATCAACGCAAATGCCCGAGACCATCTACTTGCCCTTGCGAATGATGCCATAACTTTGGAGCAGCGCCCACAAGTGGTATACCTAGACCCAATGTTCCCGGAGCGAAAAAAGTCCGCCCAAGTTAAAAAGGAAATGCAGAGCTTTCACCATGTGGTAGGCAATGACCTAGATGCTGATGATCTACTGGAGCCTGCTAAGGCCGTGGCTTTGGCGAGGGTGGTGGTTAAACGCCCTAAAATTGCGCCTTTTTTGGGCATGCAAAAGCCCGATCACCAACTTATAGGAAAGAGCAGTCGTTACGATATATACATCAATCAAGCGCTAGAAAAATCTTGATCATTGAGCGGTGCTGGCTAGTGGTATATAAAGTGCAGAATTCGCCCAATTAGCAGGCGTATTTGTGCCAGCATGGCAATCACAAAACCCATTAGAACAACGGCAATGCTCAATAGCAGTACTATTTCTCTACCTAAAGACTCCTGCAGCAGTTGGTAGCTGCCATAAATTGCCACTAGCCCCACAAAAAATAAGCCTGCACCCAATCGAAATTGCTTAAATATCTGTCTTTGGGAGGCAGTGTAGTGCTTATATAGCACCGCTTTTAGGGCCAGCCAGTAGTATTTGAGGTTTTTAGGGCCTGGATCAATCATTGGCACACAGGTTTCCTTGCGCTGAGACGGCGTTGATACATATCAACGCCCATACCTAAGTTTAGTAATAATCTGGGCTTTATCGAGCCTAACCCTATGTACCCAAAGGGCATAAAGGCCGAATGAGTGTTAGCAGGCCTTAGTAGTGCCATTTCTCGACTCTACTTCGCCTCTTGTGGATTAAGAGATAAAGAGCTTACCTTGCTTTAAAGCATCGGTAACAAACAAAAAAACTTGAATTGCCTGGAGGCGCCACTATGCACCCCGTGTATCGCCAGCTGTGTTCAGATCATCGCCACATACAACGATTGCTCCACTGTATGAGAACCATCATTAATCCATTGGGCGCCGAGGGCGTGAGCCCTGAACGATTAGAGTTGCTGCTGGATATTGTCGAGTATATTAAAACCTATCCAGAATACTGGCACCACCCTATTGAAGATCAAGTGTTTTCTCTATTGCTACTCAAACGCGTGCCTGAGAGTGAGTTGTTGCGAGAAATTATTTGCGATCATGGTCGCATGGAAAAGCAAACCGCTGAGTTGGAACACTTTTTACGCAGTATTGCTCAAGGTTGCGTGGTTCCAATTAAAAATTTAAAAACCCTGGCCGAGTTGTATATTCACAACCAAGCCGACCACATAGAAAAAGAAAATAAGTGGGTTTATCCGCTTATGGAGCAGCACTTGCAAGATGAAGACTGGCAGTGGATCGCCGAGAAGCTGCCTGCTATAGAAGATCCGCTATTTGGTGAAAAGCGTCGAAAAGACTACGAGAATCTGTACAGTAATATCGTTGCCGCAGAGCAGGATTTACTGCAGTTAAGCCGTAAGGCGGCTTTGTAGCGACTTACTTCATCCATTGGCGGGCTTTTGCTTGATCGCTATCTTTGGCGTCAAGCCAGCGCTCGCCATGCTCTGCGCATTCTTTTTTCCAAAATGGCGCTTGCGTCTTTAAGGCGTCGATAAGAAATTCACAGGCCGCGAAAGCATCGGCTCTATGGGCTGAGCTAACAGCCACCCAAACGATTTTGTCACTTGCTTGCAATGCTCCAACCCTGTGGATGATTTTTGCTCTGCTGATTGCCCAGCGATCTGATGCTTCTTGCAACAGCTTGTTTAATACGGCTTCGGTCATGCCTGGGTAGTGTTCCAACTCTAGGCTGCTGACGCTATCGCCTTCGTTGAAGTCTCGAACTTGCCCTAAAAAGCTGACGAAGGCACCACATTCACTATTGTTTTCTCGCAGGTACTGATATTCCTGTGCGATATCGAAATCTTCGGTCTGTACATAAGCTTCCAATAAACTGCTCATCGCTAGCCTCCCGTTACTGGTGGGAAGAATGCTAATTCGTCACCGTCATTAAGTTCTTGCTCGGCAGATGCGATGGTTTGATTTACAGCAAGCATTAATTTGCTATCCGATAGTGTGCTGGACCAAGGCTCGCCGCGTTGTTTCAGTTGTTCTATAACATCTTGCACGGTACATGGCTTTGCGAATACTAGCTGTTCGCTATCGAGCCCAAGTACTTCTCGATATCTGGCAAAATACAATAGTGTGATCATGTCTTTATTCGCTCTCCCAGTGGCCAGATTTTCCGCCTTTCTTCTCTAGCAGCTTGATCTCTTCAATGATCATTCCTTTGTCAATTGCTTTGCACATATCGTAAAGGGTAAGAGCGGCAACCGAGGCTGCACTTAGGGCTTCCATTTCCACCCCAGTCTTGCCGCTAACTTTGCAAAGGCTTTCGATATGAACGCATTGATTGCTAGGGTCTAACTCGATATCAATGCTGACTTTGTTAAGCATCAAAGGGTGGCAAAGTGGGATAATATCAGAGCATTTTTTTGCAGCTTGAATACCGGCAATTCGCATGGTTGCCAGTACGTCGCCCTTAGCGGCAGTTTGATCGGCGAGGGCGCTTAAAATGGCGTCGCTGCAAGCGACTCGGGCATAAGCTCTGGCCAGTCGTTGGCTATCGTGCTTATTGCCGATATCCACCATATGGGCTTCACCCTTGTCACTTAGGTGGCTAAATTCAGACATGGCAAATCTCTAAGTTAGGCTAGGCCGAACATTATTCAATAGTCCGGCCGATGAGTCCATAACTCAAATATCTCGCCTTTTATAGCTAAAGTGGTAGGGCTTGCATGTGCTAGATAATCTTAGAGTAGCGAGGTTGTTGACTGCTGGCGATTAGTTGCGCGTCTTGCGGTCGCTTAAGATAAGCATCAAATACCATGCAGACGCGGCGAATAATCAAACGCCCAGCGGGGCTTACCTCTAGTTGATTGTCGTCTAGCCTGCTCAATAAGCCGTCACTGTAAAGTGGCTTGAGTTCGTTTAGCTCAAGGGCAAAATAAGCGCGAAAGTCGATATCAAACTCATCGCCGATAGCATCGAAATTCAGTTCGAATTGGCAGATTAGGCGATTGATGACATGCTGGCGTAGCAAATCGTCCTTACTGAGCTCCAAGCCTTTGGCAATAGGCAGCTCTCCATGCTCTAGGGCTTTGCTGTAGCGTGGTATATCTTTTAGATTTTGTACAAAGATATTATCGATGGCGCTAATGGAAGAAACGCCAAAGGCGAACATGTCGCAACCGCCATAAGTTGCATAGCCTTGGAAGTTTCGTTGCAAGCTGCCATCGTGCTGAGCCTTACAGAGCTCATCATCTGGCTTGGCAAAGTGATCCATTCCAATATACTGGTAGCCATTACTGCACAGGGTGTCGATGGCTAAATGCAGCATGGCGAGCTTCTCTTCTGCAGCGGGTAGGGCGCTGGCATCCATCTGCTTTTGGGTTTTAAACAAATGCGGCAAATGAGCATAATTGAATAGGGATAATCTATCTGGACCTAGCTGTATCACCTTGTCCAGTGTTTCGGCCAGAGTTTGACAGTTTTGAAAAGGCAGTCCGTAGATTAAGTCCATGCTGATAGAGTCGAACTGTTCAGTTCGGGCCCTATCGACCAGTTCTTTCACTTCCTGCACACTATTGAATCGGTTTACGGCAGTTTGCACGGTTGGGTCAAAATCCTGAACCCCCATACTTAAACGGTTAAAGCCAATTTCTCTTAATAGGCTAATCGTGTCGCTGTCTGTAGTGCCAGGGTGTAACTCGATAGAATACTCACCATCATCGCTAAACTGAAACAGCGACTTACTGTGATCCATCAAAGAGCGCATCTGATCGTGACTGATATAGGTAGGTGTTCCACCACCCCAATGAAGTTGTTTGACCTTCCTATCCGAGTCAATCCAGCGCGCCAGTAAGCTCATTTCCTGATGTAGCTTTTCCAAGTAGGGTTCGGCGCGTTTTTTATTTGCAGTAACTATTTTGTTGCAGCCACAGTAGTAGCAAATCGTGTCGCAAAATGGGATATGCATATACAGCGACAAGGGCCTGGCCGCTTGGTTGCTGCGCGCAATGGCGGCTTCTAGCTCCGCTGTGCCAAAGTTGTCGTTAAAGTGGGGCGCTGTAGGGTAGGAGGTGTAACGAGGGCCCGCTAAATCATGTCGCTTAATGAGCGACTCATCCCAGCTAATATCTGTCATTTTGGTCCACTTGCTTAGAGATCATAAAATCGCCAGCTTGAGCTGGTCTATTGTTGCCATTTTATGAGCTTGGCTTGTTTAGCGTGCTGATTTACATCAAGACTTGGTGGAGTGCTGTATTAAATTTGAACAGCACTTTATCTGAAAACTGAATATTAGACTAAAGACGTGCTGGTTTTTTGCCCTTTAGCCACTATAATTCGCGGGCTTTTTATTTAGGCTGAGTTGTACTCTGCCATTCGCTGCTGAGGTTGATGTTTATGAAGCGTATGGGACGCAAAATCAAACTGTTGATTACAAATCATCGTGTAATCACCCAAGGGCGTTTAGGTGCCCGTCTTAAGCAAGGGGATATATCTAGGCAGGGACGCTGGTTTTAGCAAGTAGGGCTTAGCTTTAGGCTTTGGCGCCTTTGCTAAAACAAAGACGCCGTGCCACATCCCTAAAATCGATAGGATGCTGAGAGTGCGAATAGACGCCAGTCCTTCTGAGTGGCAAGCGGGTTACTATTCTCTAGGCTTGATAGCCAGCCGGTTCCTTTGACCTTGTGAAATTCCGCCCTTAGCAGAAAATTGTCGCTAACATCCCAGCGTAAGCCTAAGGTCCAGTCCTTTGCATAACGTGAATGAGCGGGCAACCCTGTAGCTGCCGCAAATTGCTCTCCATTTCGATCATTCTTATCCCAAACTAGGTCGTCATAGCGAATGAATGCTTCCCAGGCAGGAGCTAGGCGATAATCATATTGTAGAAAGTAGCTGTGCCCAACGGATTTGACATTGGCAGGCAATACCGATGCGAAAAGTTCTAGTCGGCGATTGGCAAACTCGCCTGTTAGGCTCCACTTCTCTGCATTGTACTGACCAAAAATTAATAAAGGCTTAAAGTTAAAGCCTGCAGATTCGATCGGATCAACTTCAGCCGGCTCGTAATTAACATCAATAGAGCCAGCTGCAAGACCGACGCGCACTCGATCTAAGTCGTAACTGTAAATTGCGCGTGCGAACCAAGTGCTTCTATCGCCCTCAAGTCCACCTGGGTTATCGGTAAAGAATATTGCAGGCTCCAAGTCAGGGTCTCTGGTTCTAGGCTTTACTGATAGTAATTCGAAATTCAAACCACCATCGCTAAACTCCTGCTGGTAATACAGGCTGGCGCCATCTGAGCTCAGGGCTAGGTTGCGGTTAACATCAAAATAGATAGATTGCGGTAGTAGGATACTTGGGCGTGTATGTACAACATCGCGGGTGTCGTTGTACATGCCATATGGATTGAGCAGGCGCCCTAATTTCAAGCCGGCATGCGCCGAGTCACTGCGCCAGAAATTATAGTCCAAGAAGGCATAGTCTACTCTTACTTTGCCATCATCTGTTGCACCGGCATCTCGCGCGAGAATTTGACCTGCCAGTTTGAGGTTAGGGCTTAACTGCCAAAGACCATTCAAACCTGCCTCGTAGAACTCAAAGCTGGTATCTTCTGAGTTGCCAAAAAAGTTATTGTCGTCACTGTGCAGTACGGTTTGAGTGACAAAGCCGTGAACTTGAATGTTTCCTAGATCAGTATCGAAATTCACCGCCATCGCTGGGGCGGCCGCTATCTGTGCCAATACTGAGAAGGCTGTGATGGCTGTTTGCAATCCTTTCATTGAATTTCTAATACCTTAACGTTTTGGTCAATATTGTGTTGCTGAATGTAGCCGATGGCGTTTTCTGTTTCGGCAATTAATTTCAGCATCTCAGTCTCTGAGTCGACTACCGTGGGTGCTAAACCAGTCCCTGAGTAGACCCGGCGCTCCCATATTCGACGTAGACTGTATGGATAAGTTTGCAGCACATCCTTAGCAAAACGAACGTGCAGGGGATCTTTGTCTTTAAGTACAAAGACTTTGATTTGCTTACCGTCCTTCCATGTGGTGGTTCGCATCCCAAAAATAGATTTTAAGCGCGGAGCCGAAAGGCTAGCGGCATCGACTTTTTGATGAGCAATCACCGCAATATAGGGTGGGTTTGCAACGGCGCTCTCGAGAATACATAACATCAGCAGCAGGCTGCTAAGTAAGTATCGCCGCAAAGACTCGCAGGCACTGCCAAGAAACGCGGGCTTATTTCTAGTTGCTATTTTTTGCATAGTCCGTATTTTTTTTAATGGCTGTAACTTTTTTTGAATTTTTACTTTTTTTATCTAAGTGAAGAATGTCTTCATCCTTTAAAAGCTGCTCGGCGGGTTTGCCGATATAATAGCCTTGGGCGTAGTCGATGCCGAGTTCTCTGATGAGCTCAAGAGATTCTGCATTTTCCACAAATTCGGCAACCGTTTTTTTACCCAGGCCCTGTGCAACATTATTGATGGCTTGCACAAATAGGTAATCTTCCTTGCTGGATGCTAAATTGCGTACAAATGAGCCGTCGATTTTTACATAATCGACAGGCAGCTCTCGTAGGTAAAACCAAGAGGCGTAACCTTTACCAAAGTCATCAATAGAGAACAAATAGCCCATACGCTTACAGCTATTGATGATATCGGCCGTAATGTGAACATCTTCAACCGCTGCGGTCTCAGTAAGCTCAAATATAATTTTTCCGTGAAGGCTGTCACGGTTCATGGTGACCTGAGTAAGGCTTTGTATGAATTCTCCGCTAGCCAATGCCTTGGCGGAGATATTGATTGCTATGTGTATATCTTGCCCTTCGCTTTGGAATCGAGACAAATCTTTGATTGCCTGTTGCACAACATATTGGTCTAACTCCATAATCAAGCCAGTTTGTTCTGCGATGGGGATAAATTGCCCAGGCGGAATAATATTTCCACTTTCGTCAAGCATGCGAACTAAAGCTTCATAGTGAGAAATACTATCGTCATTTAAGTTGTAAATTGGCTGGTAATAGAGCACCAAGCGTTCTTCATCTAATGCGCTTCGAATTCGAGCTTGCCAGTCAACGGTTTTTACCAGCTCGCCTTTGCTGCTGCTGGAGGCAGAATACATTTGCCAATTGCTGCGACCATTATTATTGGCCTTGGCCTTATACATGGCTAGATCCACATTGGCCATTAACTCTTCAACACCTTGCCCATGAGCTGGAAACTTTACGATTCCGATACTGATGGAGATCTTGTGCTTTAAACCGTTTAAATCTACCTCAATACTGCCGACGATATCGCAAAGTTTCTGCGCCAAGGTAATAATGCCTTCGTCGTTAATCTCTTCAACTAAGAGTGCAAACTCATCCCCTCCGAGTCGGGCGAACACGTCAATATTGCGTACGCCTAGAGATAGATGGTTTGCTACTTCGCAAAGCAGTCTGTCTCCAGCTGGGTGCCCTGAGGTATCGTTAATGACTTTAAATTGATCGATATCGAAGAAGAATAATGCTCCAGCGCGTTTATTACGATGACTGCGTTTTAAAATCTGTTCAAATTCACGCTGGAAGTGGCGGCGATTGAAAAGCTTGGTAAGGTGATCATGGTCCGCAAGCCAGGCTAAATTATCTTCGGCCGCTTTGCGACCGCTAAGATCAATGCCTACTGTTAAGATCATTTCTTCTTTGCCTGGCAGCAAGCTATGCTTCCATTGCATGTAATAGTTTTGCCCGCGTAATGACAACTCGCCCTCATGTTGAAAGCTGTTGCCTGGCCCTTGGCTTAGGCCTGCAATACCGTGATTTACAATGTCGTTACCATTAAAGCCAAAGCAGTCCATAAAGTTTAGTGGTTCTTTGCTTTGATTGTCGGCGCTCATGGCAACCCCAAGCAAATTACAGCCCTCATTATTAATGAGGTGAATCTTGCCATCTTTGTCTTGGGTTAGGATGATAGCCTGGACGTTATTGATCAATGTTGTAGCGAAGTTCTTTTCTGTCAGAAGTTCTCGGCTTCGTATTTTTAGTCCCCGGGTTCGAAGCTTTATTTGCTCATCCATTTCGGCGAGCTTTTCGGCTAGATCTACGCTGGAATCCTGCAAGTTATGAATTTCATTGCGCAGTAAAATCGAGCTTTCTGAAACCTTAGGGAGTAACTCAAGTCGATTCCTGTCATTGCGTGCTAATTCTGGAAGGACTGTAGCCACTTTTTTGAGTTGGCTCATTGGGCGCCAAAGTATCCACAGAAGTGCGATCTCCGCGCTAATTAGAATTACTAAGGCCGCCCACAGCAATGTCTGGATGGTGGAGTTCAATTCATTTAAAGGAACACTAACATCCTCAATAATTAGAACCGAAGCTTGCTCTGATGGACGTTGACCGCTTAAATTTATTGCCGCGAGCTCCAAATTTTGTTCTTTAAACTCTAATACTCTTCGCTGGTTAATTAGGTTTTCGAACGCTGTTTCTGAGCTGAGAGCTTGTAAGGCTTGTTGTGCGCTCTGGCCACCTGTTAGGGCGACGATGTCGTGCTGCCAGAAGGGAAGGCCACGAAGAGTGGTTTGGGAACTATTCGGCGCGCCATTTTGCGGAATTAAAATTCCCACGTCGGCCGCGGTAGACTGTTGAAATTCGATCACGGCGTCGACCAATGACTTGACGAGGATCATGACACCGTTTTGATTGGTATCAATAAGAACTGGTACAGCGACGACCTGCCAGCACGAATGTCGGCATAAGATTTTATCTAGCGGCGATTCGGATAAGTAAACAGCGTTGAGCCACTCTTTAGGAAGTAGCGATTGCATCGTTGGGAGGCCAAGGTGTAGCCATGGTTCTTGCTCACTGCCATAAAGCAAAACGGCATCAACTTCCCATTCAAAATTCAATTGATCCCAATTTGAATGAATAGTATCACTTAGACGTTCTCGCAGAGAGTTCGGTTCGGTTCGCTGGGAGGCTTGTCCTTGTAGATGGCCAGCAAGGTGTAATAGTTGGCCTTGGATGGACAGCAAGGCGGTATCAATAGAACGTTGACGATCCTTTAAAATTCTCTCTCGTTCCTGAACAAAGGTCTCTTCAAGATTCTTTTGGCCAAAGCTAGTAATTAGGCCGATTCCCAAGAATAGAATTAGGCTAACGCTAATAGCTACTTGCCACTTTAAACTTAAAAAACCCGCTCGCATTTAGCTATTTCCGCTATACCTATAATTCGCTAATTGTTTAATTTCGACTATATCCCAAAGCACTACACTTGTTAGTGCAAGGTTAGCTGAAATCTACTGGTTTCCTAACCTAGTTCTTGCCTCCCTGTTTTCTGAGCTGACGTTCAACAGCGTTAACAATCAAGCCATTCTTTAATCTTAGTTCTTTTTAGACTTTATTGACTGATAAATTATATCCGATATATGTCGCTTACGCTCGTGCCTAGCAGGCTACACGCTAAAAAGTGGCGCTACTTTCCGCCTGCGGCGTAGAGGCTTTTGGCGACACTTGGTTACAATGACCTAGGTGTCGCAGGAAAAAGTCATGATATTGATAGTGCTAAAGAATGACTTTTTAGAACTGTTATCTTCTAAATTGCTATTCCAGGCGTCAAATTCCTTCTGACTTACAAAGTTGTCCTGCAAGGCTTTTTCCATCATTACAGTGTGTTGTGATAATAACAGCCATAATTGAAAGTCATACGACTGCAAACTTTTAATTTCAATCTCTACGTTTTCGATACCCGCTGCTTTAAATTGGCCTGGCAAACGCCGTGCTGAATAGCCATTGTTTAAAAACTCGTTTGCAAAGTAGTGACTTAGCCGGCGCTCTAATTCATCAAGCCCATTGTTTACCGACATACTTGCCCAATCTGTTTCCACAATTACCATTCGTCCGCCTGGTTTTGCAATGCGTAGCATTTCTCGTAAGGCTTTCTCAGGCTGCTCTAGATGCATGAATAGGCGCTCGGCCCGAACTGCATCAAAGCTATTGTCTTCGAAGGGTAATTCGTAGCTATTGGCGTGCTGGTGTTGCGTCCTGTCACTGCATTCCTTTTCCTTGGCTAGCTTATCGGCTTGCTCGACCATTTCTTTATCATAATCTACACCGATAATATTTTTAATTTGGGGGTGCAGTTGGGCAATGGTGGTGGTGTCAATGCCGGTGCCGCAGCCTACGTCGATTAATGAGTGGATGTTGTTTGCCTGCAGTTTTTCATAACTATTTAATTTTATTGGTGCAAACATTTGCGCGGCTTGGCTTAAATAATCTTGGTTTACATAACCTTTGTTTTTGTTCATCATGGATTCTGCTTTGTTGATAAAGTGGAAAAAGATAAACCATATCTTAAAAAAATAATATTACTTTGACATAGCTTATTAAAAGTATTGTTGTAGTCTGTGAAAGAGTAGGATCTCCTTGGGGTCGACTGTGGGTGTTTGTTTTCACAATCAGTTTGGAGGGAGTAAGATGACGTTGCTAGACCATTTTAAAAAATTTTATGATGTAAAAAGAGCTTTTAGTCCACAGGATTTGGAACAGTGTTATCGAATTCGTCATAGCGTTTTTTGTCGCGAGCTTAATTATTTTGACGCCGATGACTACGAGATGGAAGTTGATGAGTATGATGCCCACTCTGAGCATGCGCTATTGTTACATAAGCCAAGCGGTAGAGCTGTTGCCTGTGCTCGAATTATCGGTGGCAGCATGGAGATGCCCGAGAAGCAATTACCTTACGAGACAGTTTTTAAGGATCACTTAAATCGTGAGCTATTTGACCCTGATGTTTTTCTGCCGGGAAAAATTATTGAGTTTTCTCGATTAGCTGTATTGCCGGAGTTTAGGGGGCAGGTGCGCCGGGATGCTACCCTTCCAGAAAATGCTGATCTATTGGAAGCTTGTAAGGCTCCTGTGGTGCTTTTAGGCCTGTTTTCTATTTGTGTTTCTCTGTTTGTAAATTCAGAAGCGGAATACGGTGCGGCCATGATGGAGCCCCGATTAGCTCAGCTTATTAAACATTCCGGCTTTAAGTTTGAAGAAATTGGCGATCCTGTTAAGCACTGCGGTTGGCGGTCACCGTTTTTGTTCGAGCGTGAAGTCTTTATGCGCAATATTAGTCGAGAAGTTTCGGATCTATTTAGGGAGATCGATCAGCGATTGTGTGAGGATAAGGCCAATCAGCTATTGCCGGAAAATGGTGTTGAGAAAATAGCTTAACTTGCCTGCTCTCATTCGAGAGTCGAAAGTTGGTATGCAGCTATTGCACAAGCTGTTGCAAGGTTCATGGAGGAGTTTTTGCCTCGCATAGGGATGTGAACAGCGGCTTCGCAGGCATTCAGCAGCTTTGTGTCTAAACCATGATTTTCAGAACCCGGTATTATGCAAATACCCATTGAGTTAGGCTTTTTTTGAAAGTCAGTAATAGCTTCACTTTGCAGGCTTAATTCAAGTGCAACGCTTGCTATCTTTGAGGTGTTCAGTATTTCAAAGACTTCTTGATAATTTTGGTGTTGACTGTAGCTTACATGGAGTTCGGCCGAGCGTGAGGCCTTGCGTAATTTGCGATTTGGTGGTGCTGCTGTGCTGCCGCTCAAATAGATGTGTTGGCAGCCCAGGGCGTCAGCGCAACGAAAGATAGCCCCTACATTACTGGGTGACTCGATATCATGCAGTAAAAAGAAGATTGCCGTCTTATTGGGGCTAGCTTGTTTGTGCTCATGATGTTGCAGTTGTCTATCTGTCATTGCCATAGTCTAAATTGATATCGTGTGCTATTGCCTGTTGTATAAAGAGGTCTTCAATTTCGATGCGGTTTCGCAAGCGTTTTAGTTTATTGAAGAACATCTCAGCTTCAGGGTAGCTGCGCTGGAGATACATAAACCATTGCTTTAAACGGTTGCCGCAATACTTTTCGGGGTATTGAGTCAGCCCTTTTTTAAAAAAGCTGTGCAATATAGGCAATATATTGTTCCACTGCCAGGGGATATGTTGGTCGGGGTTTTTTATTTGTAAGGCTAAGTCCGGGCGAGCTAATAGCCCTCGGCCTATCATAAAGTCCACACAGCCACTTTGTTCGGCGCAGCGTCGCAAATCCTCAGGGCTCCATATCTCGCCGTTGGCGATAACTGGAATGCTCAGTTGTTCTCTTAGTGGTCGCAATTCGCTCCAATAGGCCGGGGGCCGGTAGCCGTCGGCCTTGCTGCGGGCATGAACCACTAATTGTTGAGCGCCGCCCTCTGCAATAGCCAGTGCATTGTCTAATCCTAAGCTGCGGTCTTTAAATCCTAAGCGAATTTTAGCCGTTACATCGATGTCGCGAGGTACCGCGCTTCTGACGGCTTTTACAATATTGTGTACCCGCTGTGGTTCTTGCAGCAGCTTAGCGCCACCGTCATTGCGGTTTACCGTTTTGGCTGGGCAGCCAAAATTTAGATCAATACTGTGAGCTCCAAGGCTTGCGGCTTTGGCGGCATTGTAAGCCATGGCCTCAGCATTGCCGCCGAGCAATTGAAAGGCCACAGGAGTATTGGCTTGAGTTTTACTTTGCTGTTCCAGTTCTGGGCACAGTTTAATAAAGACTCGTCTTGGCAGCCGCTGCTCACAAATGCGCAGAAATTCGGTAACGCAAGCATCAAGACCGCCAATATCGGTGAGTATTTGGCGCATCTGGAAGTCGACAACACCTTCCATTGGGGCTAACAATAAACGCATAAACTTCGCTGAAAATCGAGCATTCTACTGTAATTGTTGCGGTATCTCTAAGTGCGTGCGGTGCAAGTGGGGAATTTCTTGTAGTTTAGGGTGATGGTTTAGGTGGTTTCAGACGAAACGGGTTTTGTAAGTCATTGAATCATAAGAAAAATGTTTTTTGTAGTGTTTTTGTAGTTTTGTAGTAAGCGCGAAAATTTGCTTACCTTGACCGATCAAGATACATTCTCCAAGCTCACTGATTTGGCCCCCTAGTGAGCCGCGAGCCTAAATGGCGAGTCGTTAAAGGGCTGTTAACAAAAGCCTTCATTCTGCTTCTGTCTATATGAAGCGGATCAAAGAGCGTATAAGAGAAACGTATAAACTTGCCTTGTGCGAGCTTCATATGATTTCGAGGAGACCACCATGTCAGCAAGCCTAATGCAGCAGGGTTTTGACCTGATGCTATTCGGGATGGGAACGGTATTCGTATTCCTAACCCTGCTCGTGATATCTGTGACGATCATGTCGTCGCTTATTCAGAAGTTTTTTCCTGAAGCGGAACCTGAGGCGAGGCCAGGCCCTGCACCTACGACCCCTGCCCAAGTTAACGATCCAAAGTTGATCGCGATTATTCAGGCCGCTATTGAGCAGCATCGAAACAAATAACAGCCCACTAGAAATTAGGAAGCCAGCGCTAGCTAGGCACCAGTTAAAGGCACCATTATGAGCGAAAACAAAAAACCACTAGGCATTACCGATGTAGTTTTACGTGATGCCCACCAGTCCCTATTTGCCACCCGTATGCGTATCGACGATATGCTGCCCATTGCTGAGAAGCTTGATCAAGTTGGCTTCTGGTCTTTGGAAACTTGGGGTGGAGCGACCTTCGACGCCTGTATCCGTTATTTGGGTGAAGACCCTTGGGAACGTATTCGTGAGCTGAAAAAAGCCATGCCGAATACCCCTATGCAGATGCTGTTCCGCGGCCAGAATATTTTGGGTTATCGTCATTACGCTGATGATGTTGTCGACAAGTTTGTAGAGCGCTGTGCGGTAAACGGTGTTGATGTCTTCCGTGTTTTCGATGCCATGAACGATATGCGCAATATCGAAACCGCACTAAAAGCGGTTAAAAAGCAGGGTAAACACGCCCAGGGCACCATCGCTTATACCTTAAGCCCAGTGCACACTATTGATATGTGGGTAGATCAGGGCCGCTTAATTGAAGATATGGGCGCTGATTCTATCGCCATTAAAGATATGGCGGGCTTGCTAACGCCATACGCGGGTTATGAGCTAGTCACTAAGCTTAAAGAAGCCTGTAATATTCCAATTCACATGCAGTGTCATGCCACTACTGGCCTTTCTACTGCGACTGCACTGAAGTGTGTAGAAGCGGGTATCGATAATATCGACACCGCTATTTCTTCAATGTCCATGACTTACGGTCACAGCCCAACAGAATCGATGGTTGCTATCTTGCAAGGGCAAGATCGTGACACGGGCTTGGATTTGACGCTGCTGGAAGAAATCGCCAACTACTTCCGTGAAGTGCGTAAGAAGTACGCCAAGTTTGAAGGCTCATTGCGCGGTATCGATGGTCGTATTTTGACAGCTCAGGTTCCTGGCGGCATGTTGACCAATATGGAAAACCAGCTGCGAGACCAAGGCGCTGAAGACAAATTCGCCGATGTGCTGAACGAGATTCCGCGTGTACGCGAAGATTTGGGCTTTATCCCACTAGTTACTCCAACTTCACAGATCGTAGGTACTCAGGCGGTTCTAAATGTTCTAACCGGTGAGCGTTATAAGTCAATCTCCAAAGAAACCCAGGGCGTATTGAAAGGCGAGTACGGCGCAGCACCAGCGGCTTACAACAAAGAGTTGCAAGATCGCGTTTTGGATGGAGCAGAGGCGATCACTTGTCGTCCAGCGGATTTGCTAGAACCTGAATTGGACAAGCTCACTGCAGAGTTACAGGAGTTGGCCAAAGAGAAGGGCGTCAAGTTAGAAGCGGGCGAGCGTGAAATTGATGACGTTCTAACCTATGCCCTGTTCCCGCAGATTGGTTTGAAGTTCCTAGAAAATCGTGGCGATGCCTCGGCATTTGAACCTGTGCCTACCGGCAAAGAAGGTTCTACGGTAACTAACGACGCGGGTGAAGAGGTTTACACCGTAACCGTTGAAGGTGCTTCTTACACTGTAACAGTAGCTAATGGCGGCGACCTAACCGGTATTGCCCCTGTTGGTGGTGCGGCAGCAGCGGCTCCAGCAGCTGGCGGCGCGGTACCGGCCGGCGGTGATCCAGTGCCTGCGCCATTGGCGGGTAATATCTTTAAGGTATTGGTCAGCCCAGGCCAGCAAGTAAATGAAGGTGACACCATTATTATTTTGGAAGCCATGAAGATGGAAACCGAAGTAAGTGCACCTAAATCCGGCACCATTGGCAGCATCAATATCAAAGAGGGTGACTCTGTTGCCGTTGGCGATAACCTGCTGACCATCGCTTAAGTTTGGAGGTGATCTAAATGGAAGCGTTACTTGGATTATGGGCAGATTCTGGTCTAGCTCAGTTTTCGGGGCCTGGTCAGGTCGTCATGATTGCTATTGGCTTGCTGCTATTGTGGTTGGCCATTAGCAAAAACTTTGAACCCCTGTTGTTAGTACCTATTGGTTTCGGTGGTATCTTGGCCAACATCCCAGGTGCGGGTTTGGCCTACTCGGCGGTGCAGAATGCCCTGATGGGTGGTGGCCCAGAAATGATGGCAGCTATCGCAGGTGCTCTTGAGCTTGCAAACTATGAAACCTACGCCGATATTAAAGCGGCAATGGGCGATGCCTCGGCTCAGCAGATTTTGTTAGCCGAACAGATTGCGGCCAATGCCGGCTATGAAAGCGGCATGCTGTACAAGTTCTACTCAGTTGCGATTGGTTCAACCATTGCACCGCTGTTGATCTTCATGGGTGTTGGCGCCATGACCGATTTTGGTCCTCTACTGGCTAACCCGCGTACTCTGTTCTTAGGTGCAGCAGCTCAGTTTGGTATTTTTGCAACGGTATTGGGGGCAGTTGGCCTAAGCGCTATGGGCATTATGGATTTCTCCATCGCCGATGCGGCGGCCATTGGTATTATCGGCGGTGCAGATGGTCCGACAGCTATCTATGTGGCCTCGATTCTATCGCCAGAATTGCTGGGAGCAATTGCCGTAGCGGCTTATTCATATATGGCGCTTGTGCCTATGATTCAGCCACCGATTATGCGCGCCTTAACCACTGAGGAAGAGCGTAAAATTGTGATGACTCAGCTACGTCCAGTATCGAAGCGCGAGAAGATTGTATTCCCAATCATCGTCTTGATTGCGGTTGCCTTGTTGCTACCTTCGGCGGCACCACTGCTTGGCATGTTCTGCTTTGGTAACCTGATGAAAGAGTGTGGCGTGGTTGATCGTCTATCGGACACCGCTCAAAATGCGCTGATCAATATCACTACCATCTTCTTGGGCCTTTCTGTGGGCTCTAAGTTGGCGGCCGATGTTTTCCTAGACGCCAAGACCTTGGGCATTATGGCGCTAGGTGTTGTGGCCTTTGGTATCGGCACCGCCATGGGTGTATTGATGGCTAAGCTGATGAACAAGTTCAGCGAGCAGCAAATTAACCCATTAATTGGTTCGGCAGGTGTGTCGGCCGTACCTATGGCAGCGCGTGTTTCTAACAAGGTGGGTCTGGAATACAATCCACAAAACTTCTTGTTGATGCATGCGATGGGCCCGAACGTAGCCGGTGTAATCGGCTCGGCGGTTGCTGCAGGTGTAATGATCTCTATCGTGCAAGGAATGGCGACTTAAGTTACTGTTGTTGCAGCTCTAAAAGCCCAGGCCTTGGCCTGGGCTTTTTTGTTTTACTGCCTTTTAAGTGCTGACAGCTGCTGGGCTAAATACTGAGTTAAGATCCTATCACGCGATTGCGCCCTTCGTTCTTGGCGGCATACATCAAACTATCCACTTGATTTACAATATCGATACTTTCTTGTTCGCCATTGGAGCTCAGTACGCCCATACTCAAGCTGATGGGGGCGAGTGAAATGGCTACTACCTCACGAATTTTTTCAGCGACCACAGTAGCTGAGGCTAAATCGCTTTCGGGCAATAAAATAATGAACTCGTCGCCGCCCCAGCGTGCAAAAATATCCACGTCACGTAATTGCTGGCGAACTTTTAAGCTTAATGCCTCTAATACCTTATCGCCTTCGCTGTGGCCTTTGGCATCGTTCACTGCTTTAAAGTGGTCCACATCGAACATGATTAAGGCCATTTGATGATCAAATCGTTGGCAGCGTTTACGTTCGTTGTCGAGCTGTTTGGAAAAGTAACGCCGATTAAAAGTACCGGTTAAAGGGTCAATTGCGGCAGCCTGTCGTAGCTCTTCAATTAATAGTGCACGCTCAGAGATATCTCTTAAGACTGCTGTCATTTCGCTATTGGTACCAACTTGTATTTTAGAGATGGTAATTTCTAGGGGAAACTCACTGCCATCCTGGCGTACGCCCATGACCGATGCGCGGGTATGCATGGGCCTAGATAAGGTTGGTGATTCTCGAAAGCCCGCAACATGGCTGGCGTGATTTTCGCGGTATCGGGCTGGAATAAAACTACTGAGTGATTTGCCGAGCGCCTCTTGCTGAGGAAGTCCAAACATTTCGCTGGCAGCCTTATTGAACATTTTAATGTTTTGCTCGTCATCAATTGTAATAATGCCGTCGTAGGCAGAATTAATAACGGCCTCAAAACGCCGCATGCTGGTTTGCAGGCTATGCTCTAGGCGTTTTTTCTCGCTAATATCAATGCAGGTGTTTAGAACTCGCTGCTGACCTTCGCTATTTATTGGTGTGTAAATAAAGCGCCACCAGCAAGTTTGGCCGTGGCGCTCAATGGCGATTTCTACTTCTCTGGATTCTAAGAGGCGACAGCATTGCGCCATGGCTTGTTTGATATCGCCGATAATGTAGCGGGGTAATATTCCCTGCAGCTCGTTGCCGAGTTGCCGGGTGACAGGGCCATCGAGTACCTCTTGGTACAAATCGTTAGCACTGATCAATTGATAAGTGTCTGCACTTCCCTGTTGCCAGATAGATACCGGGGTACCAATAGCATCCAATTGCTCGCTAATATCTGAGTGTGAACCGTTAAAGATCATGATATTCCCACCAAGGTGTAGGGCCGACCGAGAAAAAGCAAGGCAGTATAGTGATGGTAGCTTGAAGAGCAAGACCTTAAAACTATCTTATGTGCCTTTCCTATATCGGCTCGGGAATACTTCTCTTGAACTGGTTCTTTAGTATTAGTTTTGCTGGTCAATTAGCTTTAATAGATAGCAACGTGCTCTTCTCGGTTATTCTTAAAGGCTCTGTACATGCCTTTGGTGTTGAAGGAGTAGGCTATATTGCCTTGCCGATCCAGAACGATTACCCCTCCTGAGCCTTTGATGTTGGCTAGCTCTTGTTGAATAAGTTGATCCGCGGCGGCCTGAATGCTCAAATTTTGATATTTCACTCGCGCACAGATGTCGGCAGCGACATTGAATCGGATAAAAAACTCACCATGCCCAGTGGCTGAGACGCCGCAACTGCGATTGTCTGCCCAAGTTCCAGCACCGATAACGGGTGAGTCGCCGATGCGGCCATAGCGTTTGGCTGTGCGCCCCCCTGTTGAGGTGCCGGCCGCAATATTGCCATACTGATCCAGTGCGACGGCGCCCACTGTACCCATTTTATAATCAATTTCTAGATCCTTGTCTGTTTGATTCCAGCTAGTTTTTAGTAAAGATTGTTTAGCCTTTTGCAAAGACTTAAAACGCTTCTCAGTATTAAAGTAAGTGTTATCGACTAAACTAAGCTGCTGTTGTTCTGCGAATGCTTCGGCGCCTTGACCGGCCAAAAATACATGATCAGATTTCTCCATAACTGCCCGCGCAAGAACAATGGGGTTTTTAACCGTTTGCACTCCGGCAACGGCGCCAGCTTGTAGCTTCTTACCCTCCATGATGGAGGCGTCGAGATCATGTCGCCCCTCAAAGTTGTAAACAGCTCCTTTGCCGGCATTAAACAGTGGGGAATCTTCTAAGATGGTGATTGCCTTTACTACCGCATCTAAGCTAGTTCCACCGTTGGCAAGAGTTGCGTAAGCCTCGTTGCGTGCTTGCTCTAGTTTCAATTTATAAGCACGTTCTTGTTCGCTGCTAAGTTGAGCTGCTTTGATATTGCCTGCACCACCATGAATCACGATGGCGATGTTTTTGCTGTCGATTGCTGCAGAGCTGGCGCTCCATAATAATAAGCTTAGTAGCGTTATGCTGATTTTAGACATTTGAAATTTACTCTTAGTTTTCATTTTTGACTCTTAAGAAAAACAACAACTGGCCGATACTGCCTGCGAGGGTTGTTTGGGAGAAGCAGTCAACGCCCGTAGCCATGGAAGGCTGACGTTACTCATAGGAGTGTATTGTGAATTCGATCAGTATGAAAGCCTTACTGGGCTACTTGGCTGTACTCATTGTTAGCGCTATTGCAGCAGTTTTTCTTTTTGCAGATGCGGATGATGTTGGGCAGCGTACGGAACATTTCGTAGGTGAAACTCTTCCCGCCGTATCCGCTATTGAGCAGCTGGGGCAGCAAGTGGATAAAATTCTTATTGGGTCTTATGCCTTCTATAGTACCAGCATAGATGACGAGCAGTATCAGCGGCTTACTTCAAAAGGCTTTGGGCTCATCAATAACGCTTTGCAGGTCAAAGCGCTGGCTGCAGAGAAAGGCGAGCTTTCCCAGGGGGTGGCTCGTATGCGATCCAAGTCTGAAGTCTTATTAAGTAATATGTCGGGTGATGAGGTTGATTGGGATTCAGCTCGTATTACGCTGTCTGAACTTCAAAAAGAAATTGATCTCTCCCATAAGGATCTACATGAGATTAAGCTCTCACTGGAGCGCGAAGCGAAGGACAGTGCAGCGATGATCCGAGCGGATGTTGCTGAGATCACGAGCTTGGTGACCATTATGTTATTGTCTATAACGGTTGTGGCGATCGGAGCATTTTGGCTAAGTCGCCAGACAATTTCCAAGCCGATATCTAATTTGGCGGACAGGCTAACCGTAGTTGCCGAAGAGTTGAATCTTCGTGAGCGGCTGGTAGTGGGCGGCTCAGAGGAAATTAGTCGAGCATCCTCCAGTGTCAACAATTTATTGAATAGTGTTAAAGCGGCCCTCACTGATGTGCAAAAAGTCAGTCACGGTGTTGCTTCAGCCTCGGAAGATATGCAGGGGCATTCCGGCGATACAGATAAACAAGTTGTACAGCTCAATGGTGAAATTGAACAGCTAAATCTGCGTATGAAAGACCTTCGATCTTCGGTTGAAGAAGGCTTGCAGCGCTCTGAAGAAAGTTATAAATCCGCACAAAAGGGCGCGGAGGTTGTTGAGGGCGGAGCAACGCAAGTGCGCGCGACAGCAGGCAGCGTGGTGGAGTTGGCTCAAAATATTGAAGCCTCCTCACAACAGCTCGGTGAACTGCGCAAAACCGGTGATCAAGTTTCCAGTGTCGTTGGCACCATTGCGGAAATTGCAGAGCAAACTAACTTGCTGGCATTGAATGCTGCCATTGAGGCCGCTAGGGCAGGGGAGTCGGGCAGAGGCTTTGCTGTGGTTGCCGATGAAGTTCGTACCTTGGCCAATCGTACTCAGCAGTCAACCGAAGAAATCAATAGCATGTTAACGTCTTTAGTGAACGCCATCACTACTGTGGTTGCTTCTATGGAAAGCAACAGTGATCAAGCTGAGCAGTCAGCCCAGATGGCGCAGGCTACAGTGGCGACTTTAAATCAAATTCAAGAGACCATTTTGGATCTGAGTCAGTCCAGTCGTACAGTAGCCGAGTTGAATAGTGGTGCCAGTAACAATGCGCGCTGTATTCAAAGCCAAGTAGAAGAGTTTTCAGTTTTGGGGGCAGCGGTTCAGCATGGTTCTACAGAAGCCAAAAAGACGGCCGGTGATTTGAGTCAATCGGTAAGCAGATTAAATGAATTGGTAGGCCGCTTCAGTTTGTAAAACTGAGCGCAGCAAAAGGGCCTGAGTTTAGGCCCTTTTCTTGGTTTACTCTGACATCGTCAGGCGCATTGATAAATCTACGGCTTTACAATCTTTGGTCAAAGCTCCGATGGAGATAAAGTCGACACCTGTCTCGGCGATTCCCACTAAAGTGTTTTGATTAACGTTACCAGAAGCTTCTAGCTTGGCTTTGTGTGCGTGGCTGCCATTAATGCTTACAGCCTCTCGCAGCGTGTCGTTGTCAAAATTATCAAGCATGATGATGTCGGCCCGGGCCTCTAAGGCCTGCATCATTTCGGCGATTGATTCCACCTCCACCTCGACGGGTTTACCGGGCTGATTAATTTTGGCTTGACTAATAGCCTGTGCAATACCGCCGCAGGCGGCAATATGGTTTTCTTTAATTAGGTAAGCGTCAAATAAACCAATGCGATGGTTATGGCAGCCACCTTGGCTGACGGCGTATTTTTGTGCCATGCGTAAGCCGGGAATGGTCTTGCGGGTATCCAAAATACGGACTTGCGTATGCTCCACCAGTTGTGCATAACTTAGGCAGCTGCTGGCGGTGCCAGAAAGTAGCTGCAAGAAGTTAAGTGCTGCACGTTCCCCGCTTAGCAAACTGCGAGCTGAGCCTCTGAGGGTGTATAACAGGCTGTCGGCGCTCACTTTATCGCCATCTTGTACATGCCACTCAAGCTCCACACTCGGATCCAGTTGGCGAAAAACCTCATTCACCCAGGCGGTACCACAGATCACGCAATCTTCTCTCGTAATCACCTTGGCGGTCGCTTGTTGATTGGCGGGAATCAAAGCGGCGGTGATGTCGCCATCACCAATGTCTTCTTGCAATGCAGCACGTACATTGCTGCTGATTTCTTCTGTGAGCGAGCTCAGCTCCATTGCTTGTCTCTTCTGTAAGTTACAAAGCCAAATATTATACCATAGCTGTTGTAAGTCTTAATTGGGGGGGTGAAGTTGGCGTAGGCTCAGCGTTCGGCCTTGTTGGCTAAACTCCAATTGCCCGAGGGCGCTCATACCCAGCAGTATCTCATTGCCTTTCATTCCTGTGGATATGCTAGCCGCGACGTTTTCTAGTCGAATATCACCCAGTTCTAGCGTATCTATACGACTCATATAAACTCGAGATCGGCCGTTGGCGGTTTGCGCATACCCTGCTTGGCCTTTTGGCATGCCCAGTTTGCGGGCAAGTGCTTCAGGTACGGCAACTAAAGTAGCTCCGGTATCCAATAAAAAGCGAACATCCTTGCCATTAACCTTACCTTGGCTAAGGTAATGTCCCTGTCTATTCGCATTTAGCTCAACTAGGATCAGCTGCCCTTCTCTTTGACTTAAAGGCTGATAGCGCTGTTCTTGGCGATTTTCCAGCCAACTATTAAAACCAAAGCTCAGCAATACTAGAAAGCACAACCAAGCTAAATACATCATGCCTCGGCCCATTTTGTCGGTGCCCGGATCAGGAGGGGTTTCTTGCGTTGCCATACTGCTGCCTTTAAATGGTTTTCGCTCGCCGGTTGATTTAAGTGATACCCGGTAAACTGGGTGCCAGCTTATAGCCGCGAGAGTGTGCTTCAAGTCAAATTATTATCAAACATTCTAACAGTACGTCGTTTTTATGCCCATTTGTGAATATTTAATACTATTATCTTAGAGGAATGGCGGCATAGGAGGCCGGAATTCCATGTCCAACAATATCAAATTTTGTTGGACAAATTATGCTCACCTAGGGACTCTGCTTACCAGGCTCAGTAATTTATGGTTAACAGCAAAGACAATGTGATACCGCTTAAGGCCAATAAGCCCAGCGTGGATAACTCCAAGTTGCGTGATGCTGCCTTAAAAGAACCGGTTCACAAACCCGTTGAACAGTTGCCTAGAGGGCTACAGGCTGTGCACCTGTTGCTTTCTAAGGTTTTGCAACAAGGCATGAGCCAGTTCTTTAACCAAGCCGACGATGCCCTGTTTGAGCGTGCTGAGTTGGCGGGCAGTAATCTTGAACAGAACAGCTTTTTTGAAGCTATGCGCACATTGCGTATGGCTAAGGCAAACCTGGCTCAATCAATGTTTGAGGCCCTGCGTAAAGCCTTTGTCGAGTTACAAAACACAAGTGCTAGCAATGTAGCGGCCATTGATATCTATGGCGATCATGACTTGTTCGCCGATGATGTTGCTTTGGTATCTGAGGATGACTTGGAAGAAGAGGTTGCTGTTAAGGCTATGGTGAGCGCCCATAAACAGCAACATCAGCAAAGCTTAGATCACCTATGGCGCCGCTGTTTTTATTTGCTGGGGCGGCAAGGTGAGGATCATATTGAGCGACTCCCTTGTGATGCTCACAAGCTAGTAACTTGTTTCGCGGCACAGTTAGATGGCTTAGCTGTCGCAATAAAAATTAAAATCCTGTTATTAAAAATCTTTGAGCGCAGCGTCCTTCAGCAGTTTGCCAATGCCTATAGCTTGCTGAATCAACGCATGGCCCAACAAGGGGTGTTGCCTGATTTGCAACGACAAATCAGCCGTGAAAGACGCGCAAAACTCAATACGCGCCGAACTCGTGTTCGTGCGGATACCAAGGTACAAGGCCATGCACTTGGTGAATTGCATGAGCTAATTACGGACGAAGATGCATTAATCCCAACCCTGAATAGTAAAGTTGAGGAAAACGTATTAAGCAGCCAACACATTACCCAACTGCTTGAAAACTTCCAACATCAAGTAAATGCACCTCTACAAAGCCAGCAAGATGCACGAGCGCTCAGTGAAAAGTTATCTGCTTTGATACAAAGCCAGGGGCAGGTTTCTCAACTGGATCGAAATATTATTAATCTCGTCCATATGCTGTTTGAATATATATGGGAAGATCCAAACTTAGCAGCGCCCATGAGAGCGGTGCTTTCTCGTATGCAAATTCCTTTATTAAAAGTCGCTTTAGCTGATGCGGCCTTCTTGCAGGCTGGTAGTCACCCTGCAAGGCAGTTGTTAAATGAAATGGCGCGCTGTGCTCTAGGTTGGCAAGAATCCGACGATGCTGAAAAGCGAAAGCAAGATACTCTTTTAGAGCAGTTAGAATTAATCGTGCAGCGCGTTCAGAATGAATTTGTAGAGGATGTAACCCTGTTCACAGAGTTGCATCACCAGTTGAAAAAGTTTCTTGATCGAGAGCAGCGTCGAGCAGAATTGGTTGCTCAGAGAACGGTTGATCAAGTTAGAGGGGAGGCGCTTAATGCTCAGGCTAAAGCTGCTGTTGAACAAGTTTTAGGTAAAACCTGTAAAGACTTACCCAATGTTGCTCAAGCTTTGTTAAAGCAGGCATGGTCAAGAGTTTTACAAATGGTTTATTTAAAGCAGGGGGCCGAAAGTGTCGCCTGGAGTGAAAAGTTGGACCTGGCGGAGCAACTGGCCAATATAGTGCGGGACAGTGCTCAGCGCAATAATGAAGCCGAGCTGACTTTGTTGGTTCGAAAAATGGAAGCAGATTTGGCGGATGTTGGGTTAGATAGTTTCCAGAGCCGAGGCTGGTTTGAGGCTGTTGAAAATCATGTACGGGATCAAAAACCCCGTCAACAGGTAAGCTTAGACTTGGACGAAGCCTGCTCCGTATCGGCGAAATCTGAACCTTTAGATCTGCCTAATTTAAAAAGCCAAGCTGAAGTAGCCCCTGCCTCTGAGCAAGATTCTGCCGATGAACACAAAGTCGCGCGTGAGAGCTTGGCGCCCAGTGATTATGCGATGCGTCAAGCTAGAAGGCTAAGCCAGGGCGCTTGGTTACAGTGGAAAAACGAGTCAGAGGTGCAGCGTTGTCGTCTAGCGGCCATCTTGCCCTCAGTAGGGCGTTACGTTTTTGTCGATCGACAAGGTAAAAAGGTTATGGAGTTAAACTTGGATGAGCTGGCTTGGTCAATAAAAGATGAAAAGTTAAGAGTGCTAAATGATGGCCAGTTGTTCGACCGTGCACTACAAACAGTAATCGGCGATATGCGCCGACGTAGGTCATAGCTTACTCGTGGTTTAACTGAAGCCAACTGAGAATAGAAAACCTTGGGCAAGCTATGGCAGTTTTAGCTTATAGCTTGGCAAGAACGGCTTCAGCGCTACTTTGATCGAGGCCTTTAGCATCTATAGCAAGATGGGTAACAATACCATCGTCAACAATCATGGCGTAACGTTTCGATCGAACGGTACCCATATTGAATCCCTGAGCATCCATATCAAGGCCTAAAGACATGGCAAATTTTCCATTGCCGTCGGCTAACATTGTGACATCAGAGCTGCCGCTCGCCTGCCCCCAAGCATGCATAACAAAAACATCATTGACCGATGTGCAATAGATTTCATCAACACCTTTGGCCTTTAGTTCCTCAGCCAGTGCCACATAGCCAGGTAGGTGAGCGGCCGAACAGGTGGGCGTAAAGGCGCCTGGAACTGCAAACAAAACGACTTTTTTACCTTTGAATAGTTGATCACCATTGAGGGCAATAGGGCCATTTTCTGTCATGGTTTGAAGGTCTACGGATGGTAGGGATTGCTGTTCGCTGATCATTATTTGCTCCAGTTCTTGCAGTTATTTTCTTGGCAAATCGTAGTATAGTGTAAAAATAATAACGATCACTAGCTTAACTTTGGGAGTTTACCTGTGAGTATTTTAAGCTATACAACACCGGCGTTCATCATATTGATGTTGCTAGAAATTATCTACGACTGGCGAAAAGGAACTGGCTATTATCGTTTAAACGATACCGTTGGAAGCTTGGCGACAGGTGTGTTGAGTCAAACAAATCGTCTAATCGTTTTTTCATTAGGGCTTTGGGCTATGTCTGGCCTAAATGGTTCTTTAATTCCGCTGTGGTCGGAAGAGTCGATTTTGACTTGGGTTTTTGCCTTTATCATTTATGATTGCAGCTATTACTGGAAACACCGCTTTAGCCATGAAATTAACTTTCTTTGGGCGGGACATGTTGTGCATCATCAAAGCGAAGAATACAACTTGAGTACCGCTTTGCGCCAGCCGAGTACTCATATTATGGGTTGGTTGTTTTCAATACCGTTATTACTAATCGGTATTCCCTGGCAAGTAGTCGTCGTCTGTGCTGCTTGGAATTTGGTTTATCAATTTTGGGTGCATACGCGGCATATCAAACGTTTGCCGGGTTGGGTAGAGGCAATTATGGTTACGCCTGCCCATCATCGTGTCCATCATGCTCAAAACCCTGAGTACATCGATAAGAATCATGGTGGGGTTTTTATTATTTGGGACAAGATTTTTGGTACGTTTCAAGAAGAGCTTGATACTGTTCCTGCGATCTATGGTGTTCGGCGCCCACTGTTGAGTTTTAACCCTTTCTTTGCAAATTTTCAGCTCTGGTGGCAAATGTTACAGGACGCTATCAATACTCAAAGCTGGAAAGATAAGCTTCGGGTCTGGTTTATGCCAACCGGTTGGCGTCCGCTTGATGTCGAGCATACCCACCCCATAAAAAAATACCCCTTGGAGAGCTTTCAAAAATACAACCCTAGCTCACCGTTATGGATGAAACTCTATGCCGGCCTGCATATTTCCTTGGCGGCTTTATCGACTTTGTATCTTGCAATGTCGGCTGAGAGTTTTAGCCTGCTACAGTTATATTTGCTGTGGGGATTAATGAGTGCTCCTCTACTTACGGTCACTAGTATGCTCGATAATCAAGATATTCGTTGGGAAACGCTACGTTTGGTATTGAGCTGGTTTTGTTTGGTTTATTTTTCACAGTATTTTGATAGCGCCTTATGGTGGGTGGCACTGTCGAGTCAGGTGATAATGTCTGTGACGATAATTTGGGCTCTATGGCCCAAAAAGCTCGCTCAGGCCTAGTTACCTTGTTTATTCATGTTACTCGTAAAGTTGAGTGATAGCATTGCCTTTGTTTTTGCTCAGTTTATCAAACTCTAGGCGCAGCATGTCTAGGCTAACAGGCTTTCGAATAAAGCCCGTCATACCACATTGACGGGCTTTGTCTTCTTGTTCTTTTGCTCCTATGCTTGTTACCGCAATTATATGTATTGCTTCTAGGGCATGACGTTTCTCAAATTGCCTGATTTTTTTGGTGGCCTCAAAACCGTCAATTCCTGGCATGTCGCAATCCATCAGTACGACGGTATATGGGCGCTGCATCTCACAAATGGCCGTAGTAACTTCGTAACCATTATTTCTGAATTCACAGTTGATACTTAGCCTGTTTAAAAGGCTGCGCATTACTTGGCGATTAACAGCGTTGTCTTCAGCCACCATAACGCGGTGGTGTTGATAGCTTTTCTCCGTATTGATATCTAGCGATAAGTTAAATCCGCTTGCTGAAGGCGCAGTATTTGAGATGCTGACATAGTCGTCATCGGGGCTTTGAGTGGATAATGCCAGCTTCTTGAGCGTCATCTTTAGTTTATCTCTATGCATTGGCTTAGCTAAACACTTGGTATCCCACCTAAAATTTTCTAATGCAACATTTGGCTGGCGCAGGGTGTAGGAAATGAACACCGCAGGAGGAAGTGAATTATGAAGCTCGCGCATAAAATGATTATTGATAAAGTTATAAGTAAACTTGCAATCCATATCTACTATGCAGCAATCAAAGTCATGCCGTTCTAAATAGCTTTTATCAATGATTTCTATATTGCTTATGTGGCTGGAGCGCATTTTCCACTGTTCAAGCTGACTTTCAAGTAGTTCAATACGTTTTGATTTTGGGGCAATTATCAAACAGTGGTAATCACTTAAGCTTCTTTCTGTAGCTCTAAGAGTTCTGGGGGCGGGTTCTAGGCCTACGGAGAAGCCAATGCTTACAAGGTTGTTAATAATCTTGTATTTAAGTTCACCATCGATACTTTGTAGAAGTTGCTGAGCTATTTCTAATCCTTTCATTCGCTGAGCATCTGTGGGTGAATTAAAAAATGAATTGATATTGTTTATATGATCATCGATATCGGTGTTGATTCTATTTTCTACCCAGACGACAGCATTAATCTCGCCGTTGGTTTCGGGCTGGCTAAGGGTTGATATAATGTTGATGTCGCTATTGCTGCTAAAATTGACGGCATTTTCAAGTAGCCTAGATACAACCTTCCTTATTTTTATGGGGTCCCCTATAAATTTGTGGCTAGTGTCGTATTTAGGGTCATACAAAAGCTCTAGGTTTTTATTGATGGCTTGTTGAGAGTAGCTTTGGCAGCTGCTGATAATGCAGTCTTCTAAGCTGAAGGTCTCGCGAATTTCTTCTGTAAAACGGCTGCTATTCGAATTGTAGTCTTCAAAGTTATCAATTAGCCGAACTAATTCGGCTCCCGATCGATCGATAATGTCCACGCAATGTCTTTGGGTGCCCTCCAGCTTAGTATTGCGGATTAAGTCGATCATGCCTGTTAGGCCGTTCAGTGGTGTCCTTAGGCTTGAGGCGATGTTATTGATGAGTTGATCAGTTTCAATCACTTTAATATCGTCGAGCCTTTTACGTTGCTCGCTTTGTAACTGTTGTTGTACGCGTTTCACCGATTGCTTGCTTAGAATATAAACTGCAAAGAGTAGATTTAACACATAAAGTACTCTTGCTACGATATGGTTGTCATATTCTTGGCTCATGCCAAAAACATCGTTATAAAACAGGTAGAAACATATACCAATGCAGGGTATTCCAGAGGATACGATGGTGATTGTACGGTAGGATATTGAACGCAAATTAACACTAATGATTAGCAAGATAAACGCCGCTATTACCGGGAAAATGTATATTCGATTGGGGTGCGGCAATTGGCCGCTGTATAATTCGAATAGGTATGTTCCGGTTAGTAATAAGCCGAAGTAGAAAAAAAACCTACACAGTTTGTCATTTATTTTTCGAGGGGATTCCGACTCAATATTTGTGAATGTTCTGACAAAGAGAGCCCAGCACATTACGTAAGGGTAGGTAAACAGCTCCAGGTTGCCATGCTTTATCCAGTGCCGATCAGATACGGTATGAAATAGCCCGTCTATATGCGCAAAACACATACCAGCGAGAAGAGATGACGTAAGAAAATACACATCACTGCGATTAATGTGTTGTCTAACAACAATAAAATATACCGCAATGAGTGCTATTAACGTGGCATAGAAGGCACTCTTTACTATGGTGTCTTTGATTATGTTTTCGTAGAAATCATAATCGGATAACAGGCTGATTGGTAGGTTGAATGTGCCGCTATGTTTCAGCTTTATTAAATACTCTTTGATTTCATAACTTTTTATATGGATTTGATACAATTCTGGTATGGAGTAATCTCTATCAATATCGCCAAGTCTCATAGCTAGTTGATAGTTGCCGTTATCATTACGCTCATATATATCGATAACATCAAACATTGAGTCGTTGTTAATCAGGAATGCCTCATGATCACGGCCGGCCATCTCTCTGAGGCTAAAAGTAACCCAAATAGCATTATTCGTGGCTGCCTGTCTGAATTCTTCTGCCGGCTTGAACAGTCTTTCGTCAGGCAAATTCCTGCTATGAAATTGATTGTCAGTATCGGAATAAAAACGTATTTTGCTGCGTAGGGTATTGCCGCCTTCTATTGGCCACTGAATGGCGTTGTCTATGCTCCCTTGAGCGAAAGAGAGTGAACTGGCTAGAAAAGTTATGCACAACAGCCCTAACAATATAGAGCTAGAGAGCAGGTTGTTTGTTTTAAGAGGAATCTTTAACACTAAATACTACTCATATTCCTTGTTGAGCAAAGTGCAGACTGACGGCCGTGTCAACCTCAAGAACCCACCTGCTGTACTCCCTTTGCGTGATAACTGAAGTACACACAGGAGGCCGCAGTACATTCATGTTAACAAGCTCTTATATGACTAATGTAATTACTCCAATAGCATCGGTAAATATTCGGCAAGCTAAATAAGCATAAAGTATGTAGTTTGATAATGCTTACCTTGAGGTTAGCTGAGCCAAGCTGGGTAGGCGCGGTAGCCACTAAGGTTTAAGCTGGCCTGTGAATGGCGAACCTCTTAGTTTGGGGGCGTTAATAGGAAAAGTGTTAATCTATTTACAGGAAATAAAAACAGCCCCGGGAGTGGGGCTTCAAGCGTCGCAGAGTAAATGCACCTAGGGTGCAGGGGGTATAAAAAAGGTAATGCTTAGGAGTTACTCAAATCATCCTTAGCAATCAAACCCAGTAGGGTAAAAACTACTGGATATAAAATAGAAGTAACAAGCATCTGACTGACCTCAATTAGTTTGGGCTCACCTGTGAGCCATTCGACAACGGTTTCTAGTATACGGATGTCTAGCTAAAGTAGGCTCAAGCTGGGTAAAGAAGCGTATTGCTTGGTTGGGCCTGGGTTAAGGTTTTATCTGGTTTCGTAGTTGATAGTGTTTTTAAGGCGCTTTAGCGCCGGGCGGGTGAGTTTGGTACTCGCTGAGTGCTCTGAGTGAAAGCTTTTTTTCAAAAAAACCGGGAGCTTTAGGTGTTCATTTTCGAGAGGCATAAAAAAAGCCCCGGGAGTATGGGGCTTCAAGCGTCGCAGAGTAAATGCACCTAGGGTGCAGGGGGTATAAACAGGTATTGCTTAGGCCTTACTTAAATCGTCCTTAGCAATTAAACCCAGTAGAGCGAAAACAACTGGATACAAAATAGAAGTAACTAGCATCTGACTGACCTCAAATTAGTTGGGCTCGTCTGTGAGCCGTTTAACAATGGTTTCCATTATAGGGATGTCTAACTAAAGTAGGTTCAAGCTGGGTAAAGAAGCGTTTTGCTTGGTTGGGGCTGGGTTAAGAGTTTGGGAGCTGCTGTTTTTGGCGGTGTTTTTAGGGCGTTTTATCGTGCTTTAGAAGGCTTCAAGCTGGTGCTTGGCCAGCCATGATGACCGGCCAATATTAAATAACGAATGTGCTCTGCGTCTTTACATGCCATTACGCCAGGTTTTTAGGTCGACAATGCCGCTGGCGCGAATGCCTTCGTAGGCTTTGCTGTATTCAGCCAATAAGGCCAAGCTGTAATCGATTCTTTGGCGCAGCTTTGAATCTTCTTCATCGGCCAGCTCTTCGTTCAGCACCGCCCCAACGTTGCGGATAATCAGGTGCTCAGGCATATAGCTGATTCGATTATTTTTATAGCTGCTCATGCGTAGCTCAGCGATAGGGTAGGCGCCACCAACGGCGGCTGATACGGCCACAAGCAGGGCTGGTTTGTGGGCTAGCTCGCCATTTCCCCACATCAAAAAGAAGTTCTTAAGAGCCGCAGGCACCATGCCGTGGTACTCAGGAGCAATGATGATAAAAGCATCGGCTTGTTTTAGCTGGTCGGCGATGGGCTTTAACACGGCTTGCCACTGCTCGTCACCGCTCCAAATACTGGGATCCCAAAGCGCGAGCGGTTGCTCTCCTAAGTCCAGTATTGAGCTTTGCTGGCTTAATGACTGCTCTTTAAGGCGATTCTGTAGGAACTTGGCGACCTTTAAGCTCTGGGAGTTGGGCTGCTGGCTGCCGCAGATAATGGCTAGATTCATAAGACGACTCGCTACTGGTTTTGAAAGACCGCAAGCTTAGACCAGTATACGTACTAAAGCATGTCCTAATTTACTGTTTCTGAGTTTTTTAGAGCATTTGCGCAAGCAAAGGCCGAGCTCCAGGCCCATTGGAAGTTAAAACCACCTAAATGGCCGGTGACATCGAGCACTTCGCCAATGAAATATAGCCCCTGCTGTGATTGAGCTTCCATGGTCTTTGAAGATATTTGTTGGCAATCTACCCCGCCAAGGGTCACCTCAGCGGTGCGATAGCCCTCTGTGCCTGAGGGCTTTAATACCCAATGATTGAGCTTGCTGGCTATCTCTTGTATGCGTTGATTGCTAAATTCGGCCATGGCCAGTTCAGCTTCCTTAGGCCACCACTGCAGTTCCAGCTGTTTGATAAGAGCTTTGGGTAGCAGCTCGCGCAGTACATTTCGTAATTTAGCTCGGCCCTGTTTGCTTTTCTCGGCGAGCAAAAATGGCTCCGCTTCTAGGCTCGGCAATAAATCCATAGCGATGCTTTCACCGCTATGCCAGTAGTTTGATAGCTGCAGACTGGCAGGACCGCTGAGGCCCCGATGGGTAAACAATACGGCTTCGCTAAAGCTTGCTCGGTCGTTGCTAAGGGTAACATCTAGTGCGATACCGGATAGGGATTCAAAAATCTGCCCTGCGTAATCACTAAAGGTAAATGGCACTAAGCCCGCCCGGGTAGGTACTATTTCAAGGCCAAATTGCTTGGCGATTTGGTAACCCAAATCACCGCCCCCCATGCTGGGGATAGACATGCCACCAGTCGCAATAACGAGCTGAGGGCTTTGCAAGCCACCTTTGTTAGTACTTAGCATGTAGCCTGTATCATCACGCCATTTTACTTCGATAATCTCGCAGCCATTGATTAAATTAACACCTGCTTGTTCGCACTCATTGAGAAGCAGATCGAGAATGTCTTTGGCGCTGTCATCGCAAAATAGCTTGCCTAAATCTCTTTCATGATAAGGGATGCCATATTCAATCACTTTGCCAATGAAATCCCAGTTGCTGTATTGGCTAAGTGCCGATTTTACGAAGTGTGGGTTGTTGCAGATAAAGTGCTTGGCTTCAACTTCTAGGTTGGTAAAGTTGCAGCGTCCGCCGCCGGACATAAGGATTTTTCGACCGGGGCGTTTGGCTCGCTCTAGTAGGTGAACCTTTAGACCGCGAGCAGCCGCCTGCCAGGCGCACATAAGCCCAGCGGCACCAGCACCTATAATAATGACGTCAGTGTTTATCACGGCTTCTGTTGTTTAGAATTTTTGCGGTTTAAAAACTTATCGACATACCAGCAACTGGCTTCAATATTCAGTTGCTCTTCGCGCGCCCAGCGCAGGCCGGCGCTTACCAGGGCTTGTGCTGCGCCACTGCCGCGCATATCAGCAGGCACAAAGGTGCGATTAAAGTCGACGCGGCTTTTATCGGCGGATAGCTGATACTCTAAAACAGCTTGGCTGTTGGGTATGATAAAGCGGCAGCTGCTTTCTTGATGATCGATTAAAAAACTTTCGGTGCTGGTCATAATACGATTGTTGTTTGCTATGGTTCAGGTAAATTAGCCGGCTGAGATAAGCTTGTATTTGTAGTGGCCTTAACGGCCGCGGCAAGCTTATCAGGTTATAGCGTTTAATGCCGCAGGATCTAAGATTCGGATGCCGTCGCGGCTTTTCTCAACGATGCCTTCTTTTTCGAGTAGGCTTAATTCTTTGTTGATGGATTGACGAGAGGCACCTAGCATCTTGCCCAGTTCTTCCTGTGACAGGGATTGTTTGATAAATATCTGCTGCTCATCACGCGAGCCTAGCATGGTGGCCATTAATACTAAGCGGCGCGCCAATCTTTGTCGAAGTGGGCGCAAGGCACTATCTTCGATAAACATAAAGACCATGCGCAAACGCATACATTGCATTTGTAAAATGGCTTCATTAATTTCTGGATGACGCAAACGCAGCTCATTAAAATCCGCTTTATTCAGTACGGCCAGTTCGCAATCTTCGCGGGCTTCGGTGTTATTTGCACGTCGCGAACCTTCAATCAACCCGATTTCACCAAAACACTCCCCAGGTTGCATAATGTGCAGCAAAATTTCTTTGCCTTCGGCGGTAACATTACTGGATTGAATACTGCCACTAATGACTTGATAGGTAGCATCGGCCTCTTCGCCAAAACGGTATATGGCTTCGCCAGCCTTAACCAAGCGAGGCTTCATGGCGCAATGAACCTCGGCTTTTACATTTTGCGGTAGCTGTGCAATCCAGTTTAGGGGGCTGTCACCATGGCTTGTAGCCGGGGAATCCTGAGTCATGAATGTAATCTTTGCTGGTGGTCTTGGTGACTTGTCGCCTAACTGACAGAGTCTAAGAAGGGCTTATTCTAAACTAGCCAGCCTAAAATACTCTAGGGCTGTGTTGCTAAAGACTTATCACCGGATGCAAGCAGTCGTAGCTAAAACTTGATCTTAAGGGAGACGCTCATGTCGATGAATGGCGCTGAAGCTTTGTTGAAAACCATGATAGATGCAGGGGTAGAGGTTTGTTTTGCCAATCCAGGTACCTCTGAAATGCAGCTGGTTGCCGCAATTGACAAAATTCCGGGTATGCGGCCTATCTTGGGCTTATTTGAAGGGGTAGTGACAGGCGCAGCCGATGGTTACGGTCGCATGGCGGATAAGCCTGCGGCGACCTTATTGCACTTGGGTTCTGGTTATTCAAACGGTATGGCGAATTTACACAATGCCAAGCGTGCATTTTCCCCGATCGTTAACATTATCGGAGAACACGCGGTTGATCATATCCCGCTTGATGCTCCGCTGACTTCGGATATTGAAGGGCACGCGGCTCTTCACACCAATTGGGTGCGCACCAGTCAGAGTGCTGTTGCAATGGCAAAAGACGGTGCCGAGGCTGTAGCGGCCTCTTACGCTGGACGCATCGCCAACCTGATTGTACCGGCCAACTATGCCTGGACAGAGTCTGAGGGAGCCGTGGAGCCGATTGAGCCAGCGGCCTGGCCAAAGGTAAGTGATGAGGATCTAACCGCGGCTGCAAAGGCCCTAAAAGAAGGTGAGCAGTGTTGTTTATTCTTAGGAGGCCGAGCTTTGCGTGAAGAAGGTATTGTGCTGGCAAAGCGCATTGAGCAGGCAACCGGCGCAAAAGTGATCTGCGAGGTCTTCCCAGCGCGTATCCAGCGTGGTCGTGGTCGTCCTACGGTAGATCGTTTGCCATATCTAGGTGAATTTGCCGCCGATGTGCTGAAGGATTTCAAACATATGGTGGTATTGGGCACTAAGGCACCGGTATCTTTCTTTGCCTACCCTGAAAAGCCCAGTGTGCTCACCCCAGCCGGTTGCCAAATTCAAGATTTGGGCAGTGCCCAAGATGATCAAATTGATGCTCTGCAGCGTTTAGTAGCGTTATTGGAAGCGCCGGAGCTAGAACTTGCTGAAGATCCAGCTTTACCGGCGATTCCAAGCAAAGAGGAGCTGTTTACCGCGGAAGCCGTTGGTGCGGTGATCGCTAATTATCTTCCTGAAAACGCCATAGTTTCTGATGAGGCCAATACTTCGGGTATTTTCTCCTATGGTATGTATGAGGGCGCTGCAAAGCATGATTGGTTAACCCTTACCGGCGGTGCTATCGGTCAGGGTCTACCTGTCGCTGTTGGTGCGGCCGTCGCTTGCCCAGATCGTAAGGTGATCAATTTACAAGCCGATGGTGCGGCCATGTATACCAATCAAGCGCTATGGACCATGGCTCGAGAGCGACTCGATGTGGTAACGGTTATTTACAATAACTCCAGTTATGCCATTTTGAACTTGGAATTAATGCGAGTAGGGGTAGAGAATCCCGGGGAGCGTGCCAAGTCTATGTTAGATCTATCCAATCCAAATCTTGATTGGGTAAAAATAGCTGAAGGGCAAGGGGTTAAGGCAAGTCGAGCTACCAATGTAGAAGAATTTGAAGCGCAATTTAAAGAAGCGGTGGCGGAATCTGGCCCCCGTTTAATCGAGGTCATTCTTTAAGAGCTTGCTAAGCTTTAAACTGCTCACATTCTCTAAAATGTAAGTGGGGTGCTAATGGATATCATTGAACGCTTGAAGCAATGCCTTGAGCCACAGTCGCTAATCTATGGCGACAGCTTAAGGGAGCACCCCGCTTGTGTCTTTTTGATTCCCAAGGCGATTATTCGCCCACAAAGCACCACTGAGCTCTCTAAGGCTTTGGCGCTTTGCCATGAGCTTGGCCAAGTAGTCGTAAGCCGCGGTGGTGGCAGTGGTCTAGTGGGTGGCTGTGTGAGTACCAGTGAGGATATTTTATTGTCCTTAGAGCGGATGAATCAGATTGAAGAGATTGATGCGCTTTCTAGAACTGCAACGGTACAGGCCGGCGTGGTGTTGCAAAGCTTGCAAGAGGCGGCCGCCGAACAAGATTTGTTTTTTCCTCTAGATTTAGGTGCCCGCGGCAGTGCTACCATTGGCGGTAACCTTGCTACTAATGCCGGTGGCAATCGAGTAATACGCTACGGTATGAGTCGTGACATGGTTTTGGGGCTTGAGGTGGTGCTGGCTGATGGCCGTGTTATCAGTTCCATGAACTCGGTGATAAAAAATAACACTGGCTACGATCTGAAACATTTATTTGTTGGCTCTGAAGGTACTTTGGGGGTGATCACTCGCGCCGTGTTGCGCTTGCAGCCCGCCCCGATTAGCGAAAATACAGCCATGGTGGCGGTTAGTGATTTTGCGAGTTTAACCGCCTTGTTAGGGCAGGCTGACAAGCTTTTAGGTGGTGGCATGAGCGCCTTTGAAGTGATGTGGCAAAACTACTATGAAGCGGTTTGCCAAGCAGGCCAGCGCCATCGCTATCCCTTCTCAGAACAATATCCATTTTTTGTATTGATAGAATCTCTGGGGGCCGATCAAGAAGCTGACAATCAGCGATTTGCCAGTGCCCTAGAGGCTCTCTTCGAACAGGGATTGATTGCCGGTGCTGTCTTAGCCAAATCACAGAATGAAGCTGAGGCGCTATGGGCCATCCGTGATGATGTTGAAGCGTTAATGGAGCTATTTCCTTATTTTGTTTTTGATGTCAGTGTGCCCTTAAAGCATATGGAGTCCTATGTGGCAGAGGTACACAAAGGTGTGCAGGAAGCTTGGCCAGCTGATAGTTGTTGTATTACCTTCGGGCATTTAGGGGACGGTAATTTACATTTCGTAATTCGCGCCGCAGGGCTTTACGAAGAAGTTCGCTCCCAAGTAAATGATATTGTGTATTTGCCTTTGCGTTCTAGATCGGGAGTGGTATCCGCAGAGCATGGAATTGGTTTGGAAAAGCGGGCTTATTTAGATATCAGTCGCAGCCCCATTGAAATAGAGTTAATGAAGAGTATTAAAAGTAGTTTTGACCCCAAAAATATTCTTAATCCAGGAAAGATTTTTGAGTTGTAGTGGGTATTAAAAGAAGCCCCCTAAAAAGGGGGCAATGACTGCATGTCATGGAAACTCAATTAAGCTTAGGCGAATAGATCGTCAAAACTCTCGTCGAAAGCGAGGTCAATTTCATCAAGCATTGACACTAAGTCGACATCGATACTTTCTGCAATGGCACTGGGGAAGTTGGCCATCATGCTTTCTTTATCATCTGATGCATTCATGGCCACAATGTAATGGGCCAGGTATAAAATGGCAGCGTATTCGGCATCCGAGGCTGCAGGGTTTTGTTGGTAACGTAATGCTTCACCCATGGCTGGGGGGAAGCGCCATCGCTCGGCTAGTTCCGCTCCGGCTTCAACATTAGTAAAACCTAGGCGGTTTTGTTCAAGATCTTCACGATTAGCACCTTGCTCCACTAATTGATGAATCTCCAAAGCATCTTCTGGGCAAAGAATACTGATCAAAATAGTTCCAACGTTGTGCATCATTCCGCAGGTAAAGGCCAATTCCTTATCCAGCTCTCGCTTGCTGTAATTGCACACCCAGCGACAGGCGCCGGCCATGGCAAAGCTGTTGCGCCAAAACTGTTTGATATCGATATGCTCTGGCGCTTTGAACGATGAGGTAATACCGGAAGCTAAAACCAAAGTTCGCAAACTGTTCAAACCTAAGAAAACTACAGCATCGTTTACACTGCCGATTTTACGGGCACCGCCAAAGTGGGAAGAGTTTGCCATGCGCAGCACTTTGGCTGTCAAAGTTTGATCCTGGCTGAGCTGTTTGGCGATAGAATCCGCATCTGATTCTGCGCTGTTAAAACTGTCGAGTAACTTCTGCACAACTTCCGGGATCTTTGGAAGATCTGTTGCATTATTGATCAGTTGGCTTAATTCCATAGTGAATCCTCATAACACAGTGAAGAGCTGCTCCTAGCAGGCTTTTGAAAATTGACTTTCGTAGCCGTCGCTTCGTTAAAACACGCTCAAAGTACTTAATAATTTGTATGAACTCTGCTTTTCGCCGGTTCTGATCGCCTCGCTAGCGTTTGTAAAGGCCTGCTATGTCGCTCTTAAGCGGAGAGCTCTCGGTTTTTCAGGCTCACTTTAGCTATGCATTTCACTTGCAGGGGCTGAAATTTAGGGGCGATACACCTATTATCGGCAGGGATGAACAAAGGATTAGTCAAGTAACTTACTTGGCGGCTAAAAATTGCGCTAAATGAATGCGTAATAACAACACTAAGAGGTTTGTTGTAATTGTGGATTGGCTATTGGATTTACCACTTTGGACGACGGTATTGCTAGCGGCTTTGGCTTTTCTAGCAGGCTTTGTAAGTGCTATCGCCGGTGGTGGTGGCATGATTGTGCTGCCTGCTTTGCTGTGGCTGGGCGTTCCTCCTCTAAACGCCTTAGCCACCAATAAATTTCAAAGCGTATTTGGTACCTTATCTTCGACGATCAACTTCTTTCGTAAAGGGCATATTGAGGGCGAAGGTCTCAAAACTAGTTTGCTATGTGCCTTTATAGCAGCCATTGTAGGCTCGGTACTGGTGCAATTTATTCCGACTCAGCTGTTATCCCAGTTTATTCCTTATCTATTGATTGCGCTGGTGCTATATATGCTGATGAGCCCCAGTTTGAATGATGAAGACCGCCCAGCTAAGTTGAAGAAACCTGTATTTGACGCTTTGTGCATCAATGGCATTGGCTTCTATGGTGGATTGTTTGGCCCGGGTATTGGCTCCTTTTTTGCGGTGGCACTGGCCAGCTTACGTGGTTTTAATATGCGCAAGGCGACGGCGCACACCAAGCCCTTGGTGCTCACAGTCAACTTTACCTCTATGATAGTCTTTGTTTTTGCTGGTCAGATGTTATGGGGGCTGGCCATTATCATGGCTGTAGCCCAGTTCGCCGGGGCGCGATTGGGATCTAATTTGGTTATCAGTAAGGGCAGCAAGTTGATTAAGCCAATGATGATCTCAATTACGCTAATATTGGCACTGCGGATGATATTTGATGGTGCATAGCTACAATGAGTTTTTAAGGGCAGCCTGAGCTTCGGGCCCATTATTTGCTTTCATATAGCGGTTGATGAAGGGATTTCTTCGCAACGATACATTGGAAATCTAGCGGCTATTGATTGGGGGGCTTATGGACCTTTTGCTCTTAATTGTACTAACAGCAATACTGTTAGCTATGGTGATTACCGTACTGAGCTTAGTGAAAACTCCCCACTATCGCTTAGATCCGCTGGCGGTGGAAAGTTTTTTACAACTGGTGGTAAATGCTCAAGCGACTGAGAATGACTGGTCGGTATTTACCTCTGTGCCCATTCGCCATAACCCCGATTTAGAGCATATTCGGCTGCGATGTGTTGAAATAGAAGAGCAGCATTATCTTGGGCAAACCCGCAGCGGGCACTTATTGACTGAGGCAGGTATCCAAGCCGTGGCTGAGCTTTTAGAAGGGCTGCGTACAGAGCGCTCAAAAATTAAATAAGGAAGGCATTAATGCAAACTCACAATCCAGCTCCGGGTGAATTTTCCGGGGTGTCCCGCTTTATCCTAGTCTCAGCGGCTTTTGTCATTGTAGTGGCAGGCATGCGAGCAGCAGAAGCGATATTAGTTCCTTTCCTGTTGTCATTATTTATTGCGGTAGTTTGCTCGCCGCTCTTGTTGTGGTTGAAAAAACGAGGCTTGCCCAATGGTTTGGCCATTGTTTCTATTATCTTTTTGATCATTGCTATTGGTGGGGCTATCAGTGCTGTGGTGGGGAGTTCAGTAGCTGAATTCCGTCAAGACATTCCAGTTTACCAAGAGCGCTTGACCAGCATGTTCCAAGGCTTGATTGCTAAGTTGCAGGGCTATGGCCTCGATTTAGAAACCAGCGTATTAGCGGAGAATATAGATCCAGGTGCGGCATTGCGCATAGCGGGGAATACCTTAGCTTCATTCGGAAGCTTGATGACCGAAGCCTTTTTAATTCTATTAACTGTGATTTTTATCATGGCTGAAGAGGTCGGCTTTTCAGAAAAGCTTAAATCCGCCAAGAAGAATTTTGGTGTGGGCGCAATTGCGAGATTCACCGAATCAGTCAACCACTATATGGCCATTAAAATGTGGATCAGCCTGCTTACGGCGGTGTTGGTTTTTGTTTGGTTGCTGATCTTGGGTGTTGATTACCCTGTGATGTGGTCCTTGTTGGCGTTTTTGCTTAATTTCGTACCAAGCTTGGGCTCCATTTTGGCTGCAATTCCGGCTGTCTTATTGGCTTTGGTGCAGCTAGGGCCTGTTAGCGCATTGCTCACTGGTGCTGGCTATCTGGTGGTTAATACCGTGGTTGGCAATGGTATTGAGCCGCGTGTAATGGGACGAGGCTTGAACTTGTCCGCCTTAGTAGTATTTCTTTCATTGGTATTTTGGGGCTGGGTACTTGGCCCGGTCGGTATGTTGTTATCGGTACCGTTAACCATGACGGTTAAAATCGCATTGGAAAGTAATGAGGACACCCATTGGATTGGCGTGCTCTTGGGTTCGGGCGAAGCGGCTGAGGCTCCTGATAGCATTGATTTGCTGGAGCCACTTGAAGATCAGAAAGAAAAAAGCGAAAGCTAAGTATATTCTTAATCGAAGTTGCAATGTTGAACAATAGAGAACAAAACATGACAAATGCTCTAAGTGCGCCAGAAGCCTTGTTGCGCCACTTTCGGCAAACTTTGCCCCATGCCCAACTAAAGGCAACGCCATTGCCTGATGTGCCAGAGATATCTTTATGGTTGGTTGACCCTCAGATAATGGATGCCCGTTTAAGTGAGGAGACCATTGCGGCGGTGTTTGAAGAACCGGCCTATTGGTCTTTTTGTTGGGCTAGCGGGCAAGCAATGGCGGCGATGATTTTGGCGGATCCTGAATTAGTACGAGATAAAGTGATTGTGGATTTTGGTACCGGTTCAGGCATTGTTGCTATCGCCGCTTTAATGGCGGGCGCCAAAAAGGTTTATGCCAGCGATCTGGATGAGGGCGCACTGTTATCTGTAGCGGCCAATAGTGAGCTCAATGGTTTTGCGGATGATAAGCGGTTGGAAATTAATCGTGATTGCTTTTACCTAGCCGGCTCGGAAGTAGATTTGGTGTTGGCGGCTGACGTGTTGTATGACTGGGAAAATAAACCGCTGCTTGAAAAGTTCAGGCAATGCTTCGCTCGCACTCTTATTGCTGATTCCCGTGTGAAGAATTTCAATGAGCCAGGCTATGAGGCAATAGCTGTACGCCGTTCGATTACCTTTCCTGATTTGGGTGAGTTTGAAGAATTCAAAACCGTCAATTTCTATCAGAGCCTCTAGCGACAAGCGCAGCTGTAAAGCTTGCCGCTAGAGAGTTATTGTTTAAGTTTCACTTGCTGGGCATGCAATCTAAAACAGCATCAATATCGCTTTGATCATTGTAAATATGTGGTGACAGTCGAACTCCTGTTGGTCGTTGATCAAATTGAATATTTTTTGATTCCAAAGCGGCAATAAATTTGTCTTGCTGCTCAAATTTCAAAACGACAGTACCGCCTCGGTACTCAGGTGTTAGGCAGGCAGTCCCGGCGGCATTACGAAGTTGTTGACTCAACGCTTGATTGTGTCGCTGGCTGTTTGCTACGCCATAGTTGCAAAAATACTCGATGCTATGGGCTGCAATAGCATAGGGTTGTACGGTAGGGGTTCCGCCCCAAAATCGCAGAGCACTCGGGTGATAGCGAAAACTATGTACATCAAATTCAAATGGGTCTTGGTGTGAAAACCAGCCCACATCTTTGGGCTCGCAAGCTTCTACGATTTTTGGGTTTACCCACATGAATCCAGCACCTGGGCCGCCGCATAGCCATTTAACACAAGAACCCAACACAAAATCGGCTTGCCACTGCTGCAAATCAATTGGGACGATGCCCGCTGATTGAGCGATGTCCACCACAGTTAGAATGCCTTGTCGTTGGCAATGTTGAATAAGCGAAGTGATATCTAGACGAAGGCTGCTATTGGAATAAGCGTGGGTGAGCAAAACCAAGGCGACATCGTCCGTCAGCTGGGCCTGCCATTGCGAGATATCTTGATGGTCCATGTCTTTGGGTAAAAAGCGAAAGTTCCAGCCAAAGGCTTGGGCCTGTTGGGCGACAAAGCTCATACTGGGGAAGTCTTCTTCGCTTAGCAAAATAGTGTTGCGAGAATGACTTGGCTTAATGGCCTGCAATATTTTGCTGAAACCACTGCTTAAATTACTTTGCGGGCAAAACTCATCGGCGTTAGCGTTCAGTAGCTGGGCTAGCGCTGAACGAAACTGCTCAATCGCCTGCAGCCAATTTGGCCAGGCCTCGGCAGGGCTCTCCTGCCAAGCTTTAAAAAAGCGGTCGTTTAGCGCTTTTTGACTGCTGCGCAGAGCTAAGCCGACTGAATGACTGAGTAAATAGCGCTGCTTGGGCAGTAGAAAATCTTCCGGGCCCATAGTTACCTCAAATTGTCTCGAATCGCCGCGACATCTTGAAAGCGGCTGGGGATATCATCTCGCTCGGCGGCCAAGCGTAAATCTCTAAGCTTAGCGAGCGAACGCAACAATACCGGCAGTGGTGGCCCGCTGGCGGTAAGCTTGTTGGCATAGGCCTCATCCATATCCTCGGCCGGGCGAGTGATAAACTTTTCTACTAAATTATTGTGATGTTGCTCGGCGGTGCGGCCATGAGCTTCGCAAACTTTTAAGAATTTGCTGGCGACTAGCTGATACCACTCACTATCGTATTCTTTTGTGGGTGCCTGAAGCAACTGATCCATAAGGCTGGGTCGGCGCATGCAATCCATTAAACAACGTTGATCATCTGGCATCATATAGAGCATTTTGTCGACCAGCAGCTGGGAATAGTAAGAGTCGTCCGCTCGGCACAGACCCAGCATTAAATCGATGATGTTGATGCCGGCAAAATCACCGGCATTGGCACCGCGGTATATCTCACGCCCTACACGATAGGGCTTGTAATAGGGACGAACCAAATAGAAGAAGGCGTTGACATCAAGCTTTTCAAATAAGATGTCGTTTAAGCGAATGACATCTTCTAAGGCATCGTAAGCAGCATCGAGTAGGTCGGGCACCGATACATTGGAGATACCCAATGGCACAGTGCGAAACAATGCGTCGGCGGCACGTTTATAGGCGAGCACCGCGCGAGTATTGTATTCATTGAAAATAAATTCATCTTCTAATGAGGTGAAGCTTTTAGCGATGCCGTTAATGGCTCGGTTATGAGTTGTTAGGTGAGCGGTGGCGAAGCGAGGGGTAACGCCAAGAGAGGCGCCCAGTTGTAAGGCTAGCGCTGAGGCTTCTTTTAACGGCGAGCTATCTTCTCGAGAAGGCTCGGTAATCTCGTGGCGGCGGCAGGCGGCCATATAAAAGCCAACATTGCCTAATAAATCGAAGCCAGCATCAAAGCCTTCATCAGTATTGCCTTCTGCCAATAACTCGCTAATGAGGGCACGCCCTTCACCTTTGAGTTGGGACTTTAGCGTATCACCGATACCTTCTACATTGGCTTTATCGTCCTGTTGCTGATAACGCTGTTCTAGCTCGGTGTTTATTTCAATAAAGCTGCTGCGAATCCAGCGGTCGAAGTTCTCAACATTGGCGGTCACGGTCGGCTCCTATTATTTTATTTGTAAAGTATGATTATTTTAGCAATCAACTAGGAGCAGTTTCGGGCAAAAAAGCCTGAAGGTAATCGTTGAGCTAGCAGAATCTGCTAGCTCAGGAGGCAAATAAGGCGGGATTGGCTAGTCGATATACTCGAATGTGCGAACGACTTTCTGTACACCGCCAATGCGGCTCACTACATTGGCGGCCTTATTGGCTTGGGCGCGGGTAACCGTACCCATAAGGTAAACCGTGCCATTTTCAGTGACCACCTTAATACGTCCACTGTCGATATCTTCATTGGCCAAAAGCTGAGTTTTCACCTTTGAGCTGATCCATGAATCATTGGTGCGGCCTAAGAATGAGCTGTTACCTTGAATTTGTAGCTCATTGAATACTTGGCGGACTTTATGCAGCTTGCGCAAGGTACTGGTGGCAAGCTCGCGAGCTTCCTGGTTGGGCACTTCACCGGTTACCAGCACAACACCATTAAAGGCGTTGACGTTAATGTGGGAAGAGTCGAGCGCGGGGCTGGCTTTAGTAAGGTTTACCTCAGCAATGGTCTCCAACTGCTCATCATCGATATAGGTACCAAAGGTGCGCTTGCTAGGGTCAGGCTGAATAGGCTTATCTGTGGTGGCGCTAATGACTGAGGTACAAGCATTCAAGCTTAGCACGCAGCTCGCTATGACTATGGCTTTGCAAAGGCCGGCTAGTTTATTCATCAGGGCTATAAACTCCGAATAGTTGTTGATCAATAAGGTCGCATAAGCAGAACACAGTTAATAAATGCACTTCATGAATGCGTGGTCTTGAGTGTAGTTGTGCTTGCAGTTCTATATCGTGGACATCGAGAAGCGCAGAAATATCCCCGCCATCTTGGCCTGTAAGTGCAATAACGGACATTTCCCTGTCGTGAGCGGCTTGAACAGCTCTAATTAAATTCCCTGCTTTGGCGCTGCTGGAAATAATAACCAGAATATCGCCAGGTTGACCGAGGGCGCGTACTTGCTTTGCATAGGCATCATTGTAACTAGCAACGTCCGCGATTGCGGAGAGCGATGTAGCATCTGTACCGAGTGCGATAGCGGGTAAGCTAGGTCGGTCATTTTCAAAGCGGTTGATTAAGTTTGCCGAGAAAATTTGGGTGATAGCACAGCTACTGCCATTGCCGCACAGCAAGATTTTGTTTTCATTGACGAGGGCATGCACCATCATTTCACTCGCTTCGGCAATAAGCGGGGCGAGCTGCTCGCCAACCTGCATTTTGGCTTCGATACTGCGATGAAACAAATTAATGACGTGTTGATCCATGCTGGGCTCTTTCTGTCTTGAATAGCAATTACGGCGCGGGGCTTAATAGCCCAAGGCATTTTGCAGCCATTCTATATCAGAGCGGCCTTCAGGTAGAAGTGAAATAGCGATTACATCGAAGCGACACGGGCTATTACTTTGCCCTTGTGAAATTAGAAAGTGCTCAGCGCTGCGCAAAAGGCGCTGTTGTTTTTGTGGGCCGATGCTTTCAATGGCGCTAGTGAATTGGCTGGGGCTGCGACTGCGAACCTCCACAAACACCCATTCCGATTCGCTCTGCATGATGAGGTCTATTTCGCCGTAGGGGCAAAGGTAATTCTTCGAATGGAGCTTGAGTCCTTTTTCGGTGAGAAACTGAGCGGCGAGCGCCTCTTGCTTTTCGCCCAGCTGTCGTCTGTTTTCCTTTTCCAAGGCTAGCTCCTAGCAAAGCCGCCCGAAGGGCTGATGCTTTAAGCATAGACAGCCCTGATGATCCCGCAATAGACCTAGCGGGATTACTGCTGGCTAAGATTAGCGAGCGCCCGTGCCTTACCGTTGCGCATAATAGCCCAATCTTGCTGCCTGGCTAGTTGGCCATTGCTGAGCATCTGCAAGCGACCGGTTCGGCCTTGCAGCTGCAGCTGCTGAACCTGCGCAAGCTGGCTAAGGCGAGGATAAAGGGCAAAGCTGTCAGCCCCCAGCGCATAGAGTTGCTGGTAGGCTGGGATGGGTTTGGCATATTCATCTACCGCCAAGCGCAATGATTCGTCTTCATCGATTAGCCATGGCAAGGCGGTAAAACGAATGCCATTTAGATCGCGATTGGCTTTATTGGCTTCTCTCCCACCATAGATATGACTAGTGGCGTATACCGGTATTTTACTGGCGTAGTGGAAAGCCAAGGTGGGCTTAATTTGCCTTGCTTGATTGTTATTGGCCAATACAAAGATCATATCGATATCTTGTCGGCGGCGGGGTTCAAACTCTAGGTTACTGCCCAAAATCCGTTGTAGGTTACGATAGCGGGTCTCACTCAAGTCTAGCTGCAGGCTGTTTTTAATAACTCGAGAGTAATCACCTTTGCCGGTGAATCGCTGCTCGCCGACAATTTCACCACCTAGTGCCTGCCACTCTTCAATAAAAGCTTGGGTGCCGCGATTGCCCCAAGAGCTTTGGGGTGCAATCACTAACGCGCGGCGATGGCCTTCTAGATAAGCACGTTGTGCGCTTTGACGGGCCTCGTCTTCTAAGGCTAAGCCAAATTGAAAGAGCAGTGGTTGATACTCACTAGCTAAATTGTTTGATGGTGCTTGAATATAGTTCATTGCAAGAACTGGAATGCTGAGCTGCGCGCTATCGTTTAAGCGCCTAACTTGGCCTTTATCTAATGGGCCAATGACAAGCTCGCTGCCGCTTTGAACAGCGTTTTGATACAGCTGAACGATATCACCCTGGCTGCTGTCGATAAGCTCTAACTGAGGTGTGCTTTGGCCATTTTCTTTAGCCTGATAATAGGCAGCCATAAAGCCATCTCTGATGGCTTTACCTGCCCGCGAATATTTTCCACGGCTAGGCAACATGATGCTGACTTTACGAGGTTGCTCATCGATTAGTCGCCCTAATAGACGTAAGTCTTCGGGCAAGTTTTGAGCGGCAGGGTGAGTTGGGTTGTGTAGTTGCCATTGCTGCACTTTTGCTTGCTGTTGCTCAATGCTATCTCTCTGGCTTTTTGCAATGGTCGCCAATTCATACCAGCCTTTAAAGAGTGGCTGCTGTTGTTGCTTTGCCAGCGCTGCAAGCTTGTCTGGGCTTTCCATCATTAGGGTCTGCCAAAGGGCGCTTTGATTGTCGGCTAGCTGGTCAATATTGAGCCACTGGCGTAGTGCAAGGCGCTCTTGCACGCCTGCTTCGGTGTCCCCAAGAAGAGTAAATAAGGTAGCTTTGAGTTCGCCTAAGCGCTGTTTTTGATCGGCTTGCATCTGCCCTTGTAGTTGCGCCAAGCGTTGGCTTGAGAAACTGTCTTTTGCGATAAAGTAAGAGCCGTCTTCCATGGCAAGTTTGCCGTGCAGAATACTGTACTCAATAAAGTCGCTATTATTGAGTAGCATTGGATCAATATTTTTCAGCAAGTTCTGAGCCCAGCTTAATTCCTCTTGCTCGCTGAGTTGCTGGGCAGCCTGTAAAAGGTATTGGCTGGCTTCACGAGCTTGGCTGCTGCGCGCTAATTTCAATAGCTGTGCAACCGTTTGTTGGGGCTGCTCACTTGGGATGGCCGCTTGTTGAAAGCTTCCTTGATCTTTACTGGGGTTCGAGCCGCAGCCGCTAAGTAATAGACCACAGACTAATGCGGTCAAAGCGAGTCGACTTATTTGGGGCTTGGCTTGGGGTAAGCTTGCTTTCAACACGGTGCTCATTGTGCTCTCTAAATTTGTCATGGCCCTATCATAGCAATTATTCTTTGCAGCAGGCATGTCAGTTACTCTTAATGAGGGTACTATAGTGCTCTTTGGCCATGAATGAGAGGTGAATGTTCCGTGCCGGCGATGAAAAATTCAACAACTTCTGGGGCGGGCAGCCTATACGTGGTGGCCACACCGATCGGGAATCTGGGTGATATAACGCAGCGTGCAATCGAGGTCTTATCAAATGCTGATTTGATTGCTGCTGAGGATACTCGCCACAGTTCTAGATTGTGTCAGCATTTCTCTATTGATACACCGTTGCGAGCCTATCACGATTACACGGATCAGAAGCAAACTGAGGCTATGTTGGATCTGCTTAATAGTGGTAAGGATATCGCATTAATTAGTGATGCTGGAACACCGCTAATTTCAGACCCGGGTTATCGATTAGTAAAAATAGCTCGAGACGCGGGTATAAGAGTTGTGCCGGTTCCAGGCGCCTGTGCAATGGCGGCAGCGTTGAGTGTGGCGGGCTTACCGTCGGATAAGTTTTGCTTTGAAGGTTTTTTGCCAGCCAAAGCTGGGCAGCGCTTAAATGCTTTGGAGGCTTTGCTGGACGAAGAGCGAACCATGATTTTCTATGAGGCGCCACATCGCATTATCGATAGCTTGGCGGCGATGTCAGAAGTATTTGGTGCGGACCGCGAGTTAGTGCTTGCGAGGGAGTTAACCAAAACTTTTGAAACACTGATTTCTGGCGCTGCAGCTGAGGTATTGGCCGCCGTTGAAGCGGACCATAATCAGCGCAAGGGTGAAATGGTTATCTTGGTGAAAGGTTGTGAGGCATCGGCAAAGCAGCTAGATGCGAATGTCGAGCATATGATGCGCTGTCTGCTGGCGCAGTTGCCGGTAAAACAAGCGGCGCAAATAGGTGCTGAGATAACTGGCCTGCGTAAAAAAGAGCTTTATCAGTGGGCTTTGGATAACAAAGACGATTAAGTTTAACTCTTGTTGTAATAGCTATAAAAAAGCCCCGCAGTGCGGGGCTTTTTCTTTGTAGCGTTTAAGTGCCCAGCTTAGAAGCGCAAGGTACCTTGTACGGCTACAGAGCGAGGACGGTCGAAGAAGGCGTAGTAAGCTGCACCAGCACCACCGGTTAGGGTAGTGGATAGTGGAGCTACGTTACCAAAGGTCACAACGTCTTCGTCAGTTAGGTTTTTACCCACTAAGGCAACTTCCCACTGGCCGTCTGCGGCGCCAAAGCCTACACGTAGGTTAACTTTGGTATAAGCTTCTTGAACTAAGTTTTGGTCTAGAGTCGGAGACGCGAAGTACTCGTCACTGTAGATCAAATCTAGCGTTGAATGCAGCTCGAAATCTTCCCCGATTGGCATTACGTGATCCAAGCTCAAGGTGCCTTGTAGTTCAGGAGTGAACTCACGACGCTCGCCTGAGAAGTCACACAGGCCTGGGTGGGTAGCACTGTTAGATTCAATACCAAAAGCACACTGGCCGTTAGGGAAGGAGTCGTACTCGAAGTCTAGATAGGCAGCAGAACCGGTTAAGGTTAGACCTTCAGATAGTAACCAGCGGCCATCCATTTCGATACCTTGGCTAGTGGCTTCACCAGCATTGGTTACGTTAAAGCCCAAAGTGCCATCAAACTGAGAAGTTTGCAGATCTTCGTACTCAGTGCGGAATAGAGCCACATTCAATTCTGCAGCGCCCTCAGCTAGAGTAAACTTACCGCCAAGTTCGATACTAGTTGCTTTCTCTTCTTCATATTCGAAAACACCGACTACCTGTTGTCCAGTTCTTGGGTGGACTGCACCAACATAGCTAGGGTCTGGGTGTCCATTCGATCGAACATCAAAACCACCGCCTTTAAAGCCGGTCGTCCAAGTGGCGTACAGCATGGTGTCGGCATTTACATCCCACTGAGCAGTAATCAGCGGTGTGAAGGCTCCTTCATCACGGTCGCCGCTAATGGTGTCGTAAGGCTCGATCAAGAACGCGCCGTATAATGCATTTAGCAATGGGTTGTTTGCTCCGACATCAGTACCACTTGCATCTACATGATACTGGCGGCGTGATGCTTCCTTATCTTCAGATGTGTAGCGAGCACCCAGGTTTAAGCGAAACTCATCATTGATATTCCACGTGGCTTGAGCGAAGACAGACCACAGGTCAGATTCCTGATTGAAGGTTCGCTGTGTTGCGGTACCACGTAGCGGGGCAAAGGTGGCAAGCGGTCCAATTCCGAAAAGGCTATTAGTTGGAATGGTAATAGAATCATTGAATGCCAAGTCGGTAGATTGCCAAAATGCACCTGCAATCCAATCAACGGTTTCTCCTCCTGGAGAGGTGAAACGAATCTCTTGGCTTATCTGGTCAAAATCTTCAGCAGATTGAGCTGTAAAGATAGTTGCGCCTACAAAATCGCAATCACAATCTTCTTGGTATTCATAGGCATTGTAGCCAGTGATGGCGTTCATGGTGATGTCGCCAATGGCATACTCAATATTTAATGTCAGATTTTCGGTTTCATTGTTGCTGAAGTCACCGTTCGACTGACGGCGGAAATCTTGCTTGTCGTCAAGCTGATAAGCGCCACCGGTTAGTGCACCCAAAACGGCACCATATGGAGTAGCCCCAACTTGGTTGACAATTTCTAAAAAGCGACCTTTGGTGTCAAAGCTGCTTTTTTCAGCTTTTAAATTAACTGTTAGATCGTCAGAGGCATCCCAGCGAAGTGATCCACGGAAGACGCTTACATCTTCTTTGGACTCATCGCGATTAAAAGTTGTGTTCTCATAATAACCATCAATCAGGCGGTTTAGAACTGCTACGCGACCGCTTAAGTTTTCGGTTAATGGGCCAGAAAGAACGAGCTTCATATCACGCTCACCATGATCAGGTTCGTACAAAGCTGTTACAGAACCCTCAAAATCATCGGTTGGCTTGGCCGTTGTCATTGAAACCGCACCGGCGATAGAGTTTTTGCCGAATAAGATCGACTGGGGGCCGCGGAGAATTTCTACACGCTCCATATCAAACATAGGCGCACGAGTTAGCTGTGCGCGGCCGTAGTAGATGCCATCTACATACTGACCAACAGACTGTTCGAAGCCTTGGTTAATGCCAGAGCTGATACCGCGAATACCTACAATAGTACCGATACCAGTTTGGTTGAATGTTAGGTTTGGAACATAGGCGGTCATGTCTTCGAGGGTACTGATTCCGGCCTCGTTCATTTTTTCACCCGCTACCGCGTTAACGGAAATGGGTACATCCATCAGGCTCTGCTCACGCTTTTGGGCGGTAACTACCACTTCTTCAAGGGCAAGTTGTGCGAGAGAGGGCATGGCTGAAGCGGCTGCTATTGCGCCGATGGCAACACTTAGAGTGCGTTGTCTAATAGATTTCATCAGTCGATCTCCTGTGATGAGCGGGTGTTTGCTGCTCAGACTTATATAGGTTGTCTGTTACAGCTACTATTTATAGTAGTTTTTACAGTGTTGTGCCTAAGTTTTTGTTTTTGTTGTTATATGTCGATCGTTCACGACTTTTAGGCATCGCGAACCATATACTATTTAGGCTGAATAGCCAACAGGGTTGGCCAATTTGTCCAGCAATGACACTGATTTAGAATCTTTTTGTCAATTGCATAAACGAACTCTATTATTGTGTGGGCTTTCTAGCTTGTAAACGATAAAAATGTAAAGATCATAAAGCTTGCAAGTGGCGTATTGAATCGCTATTGTTGCCCCTGTCAAAGGTGGCTGGGCAGTCGCTCTTCTTACATAAGGAGGGAGGAAAGTCCGGGCTCCAAAGGGTAGAGTGCCAGGTAACGCCTGGGGGGCGAAAGCCTACGGAAAGTGCAGCAGAAAGGAAACCGCCTAAGCCGTTCGCGGCCGGTAAGGTTGAAAAGGTGCGGTAAGAGCGCACCGCGCAGCTGGTAACAGTCTGTGGCGATGGTAAACCCCACTCGGAGCAAGACCAAATAGGAATCCTATAGGCGTGACCCGCGCTGGATTCGGGTAGGTCGCTTGAGGTGTTTGGTGACAAGCATCCCAGATGAATGACTGTTCACGACAGAACCCGGCTTATAGGCCGCCTTTGACTTATTTTCCCTTCGCCGTTCTTGGCATTATTTTGGAATTCATCGAACTCTTTCCTAAAACTTAAAGTATTACTTTAAGTTTGCGCCTTAGTGTGTTGTTTTTTCTTGTTTTTTGATGTTTCTAGTCTCGGAGAAATGGCCAGTTCTTAACAAGTTTCTCGAAGATCGCTGCAATATCCCTGATTTTAAACGCTTTTTACCTTGACTTTGCCTAGTTCAGATTTATAGTGTAGCTATGTGGAAAAAAGTGGAGATTTGTGTTTTTTCTAGATTCCAGGTGGAGTTTGGTGGAGCAAATGTCCCAAAACGAGCAAATGGTAGCACTCAGTGTATCAAGGTGGTCACGCAATCAATATGGACGCGAAAGGGCGTCTGGCGATTCCAACAAGTCTTCGCGACTCGTTGGTAGAGGCCTGTGCGGGACGATTAGTGATCACCGCAAATACTGAAGAGCGTTGTTTGTTGGTTTATCCAGAGCCTCAGTGGCTGCAAATTCTTCCTCAGATCGAAAATCTTCCCAGCTTTAACAAGGTATCTGCTCGCGCTAAGCGTTTGCTGATCGGTTATGCCACAGCTGTGGAAATGGATCCTGCTAATGGCCGCATCTCTATTCCGGGGCCATTACGTAAATATGCAAATTTAGAGAAAGAGTTAATGTTGGTGGGGCAGGGGAAAAAATTTGAATTGTGGAGTGAGGCCAGTTGGTCGGCTCTATTGGATGAGGCGGTTGATGATGAGATTCCGCCTGAAATGCAAACGCTTTCGCTGTAGGTGTTGAGCTAATGAGTAATTCGCCACATTACAGTGTTCTGCTAGATGAAGCGGTCAACCATCTATTGATTGATAAAGATGGCTTTTATATCGACGGTACTTTTGGTCGCGGTGGCCATAGCGCCTTGGTGCTCAATTCCTTAGGGCAGGATGGTCATTTGATGGCTATTGATAAAGATCCTGATGCGATTGCGGTGGCACATGAAAAGTTTGCAGCAGAAAAACGATTTGAAATTGCGCATGGTTCGTTTGCGCAAATGCAAGAATTTGTCGCGGAGCGCGGCAAGACAGGGTTGGTTGACGGCATATTGTTAGATTTGGGGGTGTCGTCACCACAGCTGGATGAAGCCGAACGGGGGTTTAGCTTCATGCAGGATGGTCCACTGGATATGCGCATGAACAGTAGTGCGGGTATGACAGCGGCCGATTGGGTGAATTCTGCTGAGGAGACAGAAATTGCCCGAGTGTTAAAGGAGTACGGAGAAGAGCGCTTCGCTAAGCGAATCGCCCGCGCCATTGTAGAGTCCAGACAAGCCAAGACCATTACTCGGACTCTGCAATTGGCGCGTATTGTTGCTGATGCAAATCCAGCCTGGGAAAAGGGTAAGAACCCGGCTACTCGAGCGTTTCAAGGTATACGTATTCATATCAATAATGAATTGGCGGACCTTGAAGCGGTGCTGGACCAGAGTTTGAGCATTCTCAAGCCAGGTGGGCGCTTGGTGGTTATTAGCTTCCACTCCTTAGAAGACCGCTTAGTTAAACGTTTTATTCGGCGTCAGGAAAAAGGGCAGGAGTTGCCACCTGGTTTGCCGGTTACTGAAGATCAATTAGATAAAACAATGCGCAGTGTTGGCAAAGCTATGAAAGCCGATGCTAGTGAGCTGGCAGAAAATATTCGCTCACGCAGTGCTGTAATGCGCGTGGCAGAAAAGCTTTAAAGGCAGGGAATTTGAGGTGGCAGAATCGGGGGAGTTTCAGTGGCGTTGGCCGTTGATCATGGCATTGCTGTGGTTGCTGGTGATGCTATCTGCTATCGCGGTCGTCGATAGTACCCATAAAAGCCGCATTAAATTGAATCAGCTTGAGCTTGCTAAGCGTATGACTAATGGTTATCAGGTCGCTTGGGGGCAATATCTTCTCGAGCAAAGCACTTTAGCCAGTTATAGCCGAGTTGAAACAACAGCTAAAAAACAATTGAAAATGAAAGCGCCGGCCGCCAATGAGCTGGTCATTATTAAATAACAAAACAGCACGATTGAGATAGCGGTGAATAAAAAAGTCACAACATCAAAGCGCAAGCAGGCGCCCGCCAAGGGTAAGGGCCTGGCTATAGCGATGTTGGCAAAGTGGCGTTTTCATTTTACCGTTGCTGTTATTGCGCTATTGCTGCTTGCCTTGATGTGGCATTTAGCGTTCCTGCAGGTGGTTCCGGGGAATGAGCGCGGCTATGAGTTTTTGCAAGGCCAGGGTAATGCGCGGACTATTCGTCATGAAACCATTAATGCTTATCGTGGCTTAATTACCGATCGCAATGGTGAACCTTTGGCGGTGAGCTCGCCGGTAACTTCGGTGTGGGCAAACCCCAAGCTTTTCAAAAACGATGATGGTCAATTGCGCGCGGTGGCCAAAGCTTTAGGCTTGAAGCAGTCAGAGTTGGCTGCAAAATTTGATCGTTTTGCCAATAAAGAATTTATGTATCTAAAGCGTCACTTGCCGCCACATAAAGCTGAGGCTGTTATGGCCTTGGATGTTGATGGGGTTTACGCAACGACTGAGTATCAACGTTTTTATCCTGCGGCAGAAGTGGCTTCTCATTTGGTTGGCTTTGTCGATGTGGAAGGTAAAGGCCAGGAAGGTTTGGAGTTGGCCTATGATCATTGGCTCAAGGGTGAGGCGGGCGCCAAGCGTGTTATTAAGGATTTAAAAGGTCGCGTCATTAAAGATGCGGGTTTGATTCGAGCTGCCCAGTCTGGGAAAGACGTACGTTTAAGTATTGATTTGCGTTTGCAATATATGGCGCATCGCGAATTGAAAACAGCCCTAAAAGCTTACAAGGCTAAATCGGGCTCTGTGGTTATTTTGGATGTCGCGAGCTCTGAAGTTTTGGCTATGGTCAATCAGCCATCGTACAACCCCAATAATCGTAGCAAGATTAAGGCTAAGCAGTTACGTAATAGAGCGCTGACCGATCAATATGAGCCAGGCTCGACCATGAAGCCTTTAACCATTCTGGCGGCATTAGAAACAGGTAAGTTTTCAAAAGATACGGTGATCGATACCAATCCAGGTTATGTTCGTGTGCCAGGAAAAACCTTTGTCGATCCAGTAAATTACGGCGAAATAAACCTAGAGCGAATCCTCACAAAATCCAGTCAGGTTGGAATTGTTAAGCTGGCCTTGCAAATGGAGCCTGAAACCATACGGGATATATATCAGCGCTTCGGCTTGGGGGCGGTCACGGGAACAGGTTTTCCTGGTGAGCGCACGGGAACTTTACCAAATCGACCTAAATGGCATGTTACCGAGCATGCCAATTTTTCTTTTGGTTATGGCATGAGCTTAACCGCCGCGCAGCTAGCCCAAGCTTACAATGTTATCGCCAATGACGGGACTTTCCGTCCTGTGTCGATTTTACATCATCAAGAAGGTGTCGAAAGTCATCAGGTTGCCGATCCCGCTTTGGTAAAGCAGGTACGTAAAATGTTGAGCACAGTGCCAGAAAAAGAAGGTACTGGTAAGCTCGCTCAAATTACGGATTATCCCGTCGCCGGAAAAACTGGAACCGTTCACAAGCTAGGTTCAAAGGGTTATGCCGAAAATCGCTATATGTCTTTGTTTGCTGGTATGGCTCCTGCGGATGCGCCGGAAGTTGTAGCTGTGGTCATGATTAATGAGCCGGGTACTCAGGCTTACTCGGGCGGTAAAGTGGCAGCCCCTGTTTTCTCTCGGGTTGCGGAATCTGCGCTGCGTTTATTGCGTGTGCCTCCAAGAATAAGCGATAGCTCGCAAGTCGCTATGGTTGGGGGTGTGCAATGAGTACTTCCAATTACTGCAGTTTGCAGCATTTGTTGTCGGGCTTAGATATTGATGCAGCTGAATACAAAGATCTGCATTTATCTGGCTTGCAGCAGGACAGTCGAAAAGTAAAGCAAGGTGATTGTTTTATCGCTGTGACGGGTTTGGAAACCGATGGTCGTCGCTTTATCGATAAGGCCATTAAAGCTGGAGCAGCCGCTGTATTGCAAGAAGCGGACGGCGAGGATCATGGCGCAATTTCTAGTCGCCAGGGTGTGCCTGTTGTTTCGATAAAAGCTTTGCTCCACAAAATGAGTCGGATTGCGGCGAACTTTTATGCCGAACCCAGCACAGCTTTATCGGTTGTTGGTTTTACGGGAACTAATGGTAAGACCAGTTGTACTCAGCTTTTTGCACAGTTGCAGGCATTGTTGGGTCAGCGTGCCGCGATGCTAGGGACTATGGGTTATGGCGAAGTTGACCGCAAGGCAAAAATGACTTTGCAAGACACGGGTATGACCACCCCTGATGCTATTCGAGCCCAAGCGATTTTGGCAGAGCTGCGTGAAGCAGGGATGCAGTCAGTCGCTATGGAGGTCTCATCACACAGTTTGATGCAGGGGCGTGTTGCCGCTGTAGATTTTGATATTGCGGTGTTTACCAATCTCAGTCGTGATCACCTAGATTATCACGGCAGTATGGCAGCATACGCTAAGGCCAAAGCAAAGCTGTTTACTTTCAAAGGCTTGTCAGCCGCGGTATTAAACCTTGATGATGAGTACGGTGAAATTTTTGCGCATGTTTTAAAGGCTTCTGGTCTAAAAACCCTAACTTATAGCTGTACCAATCAATTTGCCGACATTTATTGTGAGTCAGCTGAATATCACTCCGAAGGCATGACATTAAGGCTCGTTAGCCCTTGGGGTAGAGCTGAATTACAAACTCAGTTGCTGGGCGGCTTTAATGTGAGCAATCTATTGGCGGTGATGGCTGCTGCAATTGCTAAGGGTTATAGCTGGGAAAGTTTGTGTGAGTTATTGCCTGAGTTATGTGCTGTTAAAGGTCGTTTAGAAACTTTTAGTCATGCCGGCATTACTGTGGTTGTAGATTATGCCCACACCCCAGATGCTCTTGAAAAAGCCTTGTTAGGGGTTCGCCAGCATTGCAGTGGGCGACTGCAGTGTGTATTTGGTTGCGGTGGTGATCGAGATAGAGGCAAGCGCCCACAAATGGGAGCTATCGCTGCTCGTTTGGCTGACAGAATTTGGGTGACCAGTGATAACCCGCGCAATGAAGATCCTCAGCGAATTCTTGATGATATTCAGGCGGGCATCGATGCCTCAGCAATCGAGTCGCAAATGGTTGTTGACCGAAAGTCTGCCATCGAACAGGCCATCGCTGGTGCCGTTGATGGTGATTGTATCCTTATTGCAGGTAAGGGGCATGAAGATTATCAAATCGTTAAGGGCGAAAAGCTATGGTTTGATGACCGGGTCATTGCCGAAAAATTTCTGCAAGAAAAACAGATTCAGCAGGGAGGAGTGCAGTAATGTTTCCTCTTAGCTTACAAAAGATAGCGGCTGCTTTGGCCTTGGATATTGATAGTGAAATTTCAATTGAAGGCTTGAGCACGGATAGCCGTAAGGTGTCCGCCGGAGATATCTTCGTTGCCCTTAAGGGTGAGAATTTCGATGGTCATCAATTTTTGGTAAAAGCTCAGGCGCAAGGCGCCACTGCAGCCATAGTTGAGGAGCAGCAGGCTACGATTGAGATTCCACAGCTAGTGGTTCCAGATTGCTATGCTGCCCTGGCGTCAATTGCGCAAATGTTTCGTCAGTCTTTTCGTGGTCCGGTAGTTGGTATTACTGGCAGCAGCGGAAAGACCACTGTCAAACAAATGTTGGCTAGCATCTTTTCATTGCTAGGGCCGACTTTGGCAACCAAGGGTAATCTGAATAACCATATCGGTGTGCCTTTAACGCTATTTGATTTGCAGGCTGACACTGAGTATGCAGTGATTGAAATGGGTGCCAGTGGCCCTGGTGAAATTGCTTATCTCAGCTCAATTGCTAAGCCCACTGTTGTGATGGTGAACAATGTTATGGCAGCGCATCTTGAGGGCTTTGGTAGCCTGGATGGTGTGGCGATGGCCAAGGGTGAAATCTACCAAGGCTTGTCTGAATCTGCAAAAGCAATTATTAATGAGGATTGTGAGTACGCCGATCGCTGGGCCGGTGGCTTAGCGGAATCACAGATCGTTCGTTACAGTACTGATTCTGTGCAGGCCGATATCTACGCGAGCAATATCGAATTGTTAGCCGATGCTTGTTACGCCTTTGATTTAACAACGCCCATTGCAACACAAAGAGTTCAGCTGGCAATGCCGGGTCGTCACAATGTAGCCAATGCTTTGGCGGCGGCAAGCTGTGCTTATGCTTGTTCTGTGTCGTTGGAAACTATCGTGCAAGGTTTGTCCTCGGCGAAAAATGCTGCAGGCAGGATGCAGCGTTTTGAACATGTCTCAGGCGCCCAAATTATTGATGATAGCTATAACGCTAATCCAGGATCAGTTCAGGCAGCAATCGATATGCTAGCCGATCAGGAAGGTAAAACGATTTTGGTTTTGGGTGATATGGGCGAGTTGGGGCCTGAAGAGAAAAAACTTCATAAAAAAATTGGTCAATATGCACAGGATAAGGCCATCAGCGCTTTGTTCTGTGTAGGTGATTTATCAAAGCATGCTGCCAGCAAGTGCAGTGCCGGAAAGCACTTTCAAGATAAGCGCAGTTTGATCGAAGAATTGAAATCAGAATTGTCGGGCTCCTGCACAGTGCTTGTTAAAGGTTCGCGTAGTGCGGCAATGGAAGAGGTAGTTCAGGCTTTAATGTCTGATGCCGAAAGCAAAAAATCCCCGGGGGTGTCATGTTAGTTTGGTTGGCTGAGTACCTGCAGCAATATGTGAGCGGTTTCGCTGTTATTCAGTATCTAACGATGCGGGCAATTTTGGGGGTAATGACAGCCCTGGGGTTATCTCTGTGGTTAGGCCCCTGGATGATTCGACGTTTAAACAGTCTGCAAATTGGGCAGGCTGTACGGGATGATGGTCCGGAATCTCACTTAAGCAAAAGTGGCACTCCCACAATGGGTGGCACTTTAATTTTGGCCAGCATCTTTATTTCAGCGCTGCTTTGGTCGGATTTGAGTAATCGCTATGTATGGGTTGTTTTGGCTGTAACGGCTATTTTTGGCGCCGTTGGTTGGGTCGATGACTATCGTAAGGTCGTGGAGAATAATTCTCGTGGCTTGCCTGCTCGCTGGAAATATTTCTGGCAGTCGATTGGTGGCTTGGGGGCTGCGTACTTTTTGTATAGCACTGCGATCAGCCCTGTTGAAACACAATTAATTTTTCCGTTTTTCAAAAACGCTGTGTTAGATCTAGGCATTTTCTACATAGTGCTGACCTACTTTGTGGTAGTCGGCTCTAGTAACGCGGTTAACTTAACAGATGGCCTTGATGGCTTGGCCATTATGCCAACGGTTATGGTGGGTGGCGCGCTGGGGGTTATCGCCTATTTGGCCGGTAATGCGAATTTCGCCGAGTATCTGAATATACCTTATGTCGAGGGTGCTGGTGAGCTGGTAATTTTTTGTGCCGCATTAGGGGGTGCCGGCTTGGGCTTCTTATGGTTTAACACTTATCCAGCGCAAGTATTTATGGGTGATGTTGGCGCTCTAGCACTTGGTGCGGCGCTGGGCATAATCGCGGTTATCGTAAGGCATGAGATCGTCTTCTTCATTATGGGAGGCGTATTTGTGATGGAAACTGTCTCCGTAATTTTGCAAGTGGGTTCCTACAAATTGACAGGGCGACGGATCTTCAGAATGGCGCCACTGCATCACCACTTTGAATTAAAGGGCTGGCCAGAGCCAAGAGTAATCGTACGTTTTTGGATTATTACGGTAATGCTGGTGATGTTTGGTCTGGCGACATTAAAGCTGCGCTAGATTTAGAACAGCAGAAAACAAAACTTGAACAGAGAATAGTATGTTAATAGGTAGCGACAAAATGATAGCGATTGTGGGTCTAGGACTCACTGGGCTGTCCTATGCGCGTTATCTAGAGGCCAAAGGCATTGCTTTTGTGGTTATGGATACCCGTAAGCAGCCGCCTATGTTGAATCAGCTTGAAGAAGAATTTGCAGATAGCGCTTATTTACGCGCTGTGCATCTTGGCGGCCTGCACCAGGAAAGCTTGATGGCTGCCAATGAGATTTTGCTTAGTCCTGGTTTTCCAATGGCTGATTCAGCTCTGCAAGCTGCTATTAATGCGGGCATAAAAGTTCATGGCGATATGTCTCTGTTTGCAGAGCAGTGTGAAGGCGACATTGTTGCCATTACTGGCTCGAACGCAAAGAGTACGGTGACGGCTTGGCTAGCCCATATGGCTGAAAAAGCGGCCATTGATTATGCCGTTGGTGGCAATATCGGTACGGCAGTGCTATCTCTGCTGGAGCAGCCTAAAAAGTCTTTATACATTTTAGAGCTTTCCAGTTTTCAGTTAGAGGCGACGCCTCAGCTCAATGCAAAAGTTGCCACTATTCTCAATGTTAGCGCTGATCATCAAGATCGCTATGAGGGAATGGCGGCTTATCATCAGGCCAAGCAAAAAGTGTATCGCGGTGCCCAGAATATTGTTTTTAATCGCCATGATCCGCTGACACAAGCACTCATGGCTCAAGGCGTTTCGGCTATTAGCTTTGGTCTTAATGAGCCTGATTTGGGCCAGTATGGTGTCCGCCTACGTGATGGCGTGGAGTATTTGGCTAAGGGTTTGGATCTGCTCTTGCCGGCGGCAAGTTTATCGTTACCCGGGCAGCATAATGTACAAAATGCATTGGCCGCTTTGGCTTTGGGTGAAGCCGCAGGCTTGCCATTAGGTGCTATGTTGGCCGCACTGCAAGATTTTTCGGGTTTGCCCCATCGTTGTGAGTTTGTTGCAACTGTAGCTGGCGTCGACTTTATTAATGATTCGAAAGGCACTAACACTGGCGCCAGTATTGCGGCATTGGAAGGCTTGGGGCCCAAGCAAAAATTAGTATTGATCGCAGGTGGCGTTGGTAAAGGGGCTAATTTTGATGAGTTACGCCCAGCTGTAGAAAAATACTGCCGTGCCCTGGTATGCATTGGCGAAGATGCCGCAAAGATTGCCGCTTCTTTGGATAGCTCTGTTGCAGACATCAGTTTTGCCGATGATATGTCCTCTGCGGTAAAAGAAGCCTTTCGTTTAGCTCAGGTGGGGGATGCGATACTGCTATCGCCAGCCTGTGCCAGCTTCGATATGTTTGCCAGCTTTGAGGCGCGAGGCCAGGCATTTAAAGATGCCGTGCAGGAGGTGAGCCATGACTGAGTTGGCCGCCGTTAAACTTCCTGCCAAGTGCAAGCCAAAGGCGAGCAAGCAAGCAGCAAGTGCTTATGCTAGCCCGGTAATGGCCAGCGTCGATTGGCCATTGCTAACTTTATTGTGGGCGATTATTTCTTGCGGAATTATTTTGGTGGCTTCCTCATCGGTGAGTATTGCCGATAGTTTGTTTGGGGATAGTCTGCATTTTGCTAAACGCCATACGGTTTATATTGTGCTGGGTATGATCGGGGCCTGTTTTATCGCGGCTTTACCGAGTCAATTATGGCGTCGATATGGCCCGCTATTTTTGTTGCTAGCGTTAATTTTGCTGACCTTGGTTTTGGTGCCTGGTTTGGGTAAACGAGTCAATGGTTCACAGCGTTGGTTTAATCTAGGTTTTATCACTGTGCAAGCTTCAGAGGTGGTGAAGTTTTGCGTGATTGTGTTTTTTGCGAGTTATTTAAGCCGACGCCAGGAAGATTTGCTAAATGGTTGGAAAGGTTTTGGTATTTCCATCGCTAGTGTTGTATTGATTGCGGCTTTATTAATTCTTGAGCCTGATTTCGGTAGTACGGTAGTTATTACCGTAACCGCTATGTCGATGTTATTTCTGGCTGGAGTTCGCTTACACCAGTTCTTATTGTTGGTGCTGTTGGGAGCTGGCGGCCTTGCTGTATTGGCGACCGCTACACCTTATCGATTACAGCGCCTGGTGAGTTATTTAGATCCTTGGGCTGATCAGTACGGCGGTGGCTATCAGCTAACTCAATCGCTGATCGCTTTTGGTCGTGGCGAATGGTTTGGCTCTGGCTTAGGAAACAGCATCCAAAAGCTGTTTTATTTACCTGAGGCTCACACCGATTTTATTTTTGCGATATTGGCTGAAGAATTCGGCCTCTTAGGTGTGTTGCTAATGCTGGGCTTATTTGTTGCCTTTATTGCGCGTATTTTAGGAATTTCTCGCCGAGCTATGGCTGCGGACGATAAATTTGCTGCCTTAGCGTGCTTTGGTGTGGCAGCGATGTTTTCTACTCAAGTGCTTATTAATGTTGGTGTGGCATCTGGTTTCTTGCCAACCAAAGGTTTGACATTGCCATTTGTTAGCTGGGGTGGCAGTAGCTTAATTGCAAACTTTGCGCTTATTGGTTTTATCCTGCGTTTGGATTGGGAATTACGCCGAAACGCATTACTGAAACCTAAAGTTAAACGTATGCCCCGCAAAAAGACAAAAGCTGTAGAGGAGTTGGCCGCATGACAGCGCAAGCCGCCAGCTTAGCTGGGCACAGTTATTTATTAATGGCCGGAGGCACCGGCGGCCATGTCATTCCCGCGCTTACTGTAGCCAAGGAATTACAACAGCGCGGTGCAGAGATTCAATGGTTGGGTACACGCAAAGGTATCGAAGCAAAACTGGTACCTGCAGCAGGTATCGAGCTGCACTATTTAGATGTCGAAGGTGTACGTGGCAAAGGTATTGCGAGCTTATTAAAAGCACCTTTCCTTATTAATAAGGCCATAGCCCAGGCGGCAAAAGTTATTAGGCGCGTGCAGCCCAATGCTGTTTTGGGAATGGGAGGCTTTGCTTCCGGTCCAGGTGGTATTGCGGCCCGTTTGGCTGGCGTGCCCTTGGTTATTCATGAGCAAAACGCTGTTGCGGGTACAACCAATTGCTTGCTGGCAAAGCTAGCAGCAACGAGAAAATTACAGGCTTTTCCTGGCGCATTAAAAGGGGCTGAGCAAACCGGCAACCCTATTCGCGAAGAGGTAAGCGAGTTGTGGAATGATGACAAGCGCATAGAAGCCCGACTTGCCAGCGGCGCGAGCCCTCGTTTATTGGTTCTTGGTGGCAGTTTAGGTGCAATGGCGATCAACGAAATGATGCCAGCGGCTCTTAAGCTGCTGAGCGCAGAGCAGCGACCACAAGTGTGGCATCAATGTGGTGAGCGTCATTTAACCTCGTGCCGAGAATCGTATCAGTTGGCGAATGTAGATGCGCGGGTAGATGCCTTTATAGAAGATATGGCGGCGGCTTATAGCTGGGCAGATTTTATTGTTTGTCGTGCGGGGGCTTTGACAGTTTCGGAAATTGCGGCGGTTGGTGTAGCAGCGGTATTTGTTCCATTCCCCCATGCAATTGATGATCATCAGACAAAAAATGCTCAGTGGTTGCTAGACGCTGGTGCGGCCAAAGTGATCCAGCAAAGTGAGTTGGACGCTGATAAATTGGCGAGTTTATTAGAAGAATTATTATCAGACCCAGAAGTATTAGTAGAAATGGCAGCAAAAGGTCGTGCTCTTGCAAGCCCGAATGCTACCGAGAGGGTGGCTGATGTATGTGTGGAGGCCGGTCATGGCTGACTATGTAATTGATATACCGGAAATGCGCCGTATTCGTCGTATACATTTTATCGGTATAGGCGGTGCGGGCATGAGCGGCATTGCTGAGGTGTTGTTAAATCAGAATTATGAAATTTCTGGCTCCGATATTCGTGAGTCTGGTAATACTGTGCGCTTGCAGGCTATGGGTGCTCAGATTTTCATCGGACATAAAGCAGAGAATATTGATGGCGTAGATGTGGTGGTGAACTCCACCGCGATTGATGAGCAAAACCCTGAAATCATTTCGGCTCGTGCGAATCGTATTCCGATTGTTCGACGTGCTGAAATGTTGGCCGAGCTGATGCGCTATCGTCATGGCATTGCCGTTGCGGGTACCCACGGTAAGACAACCACTACCAGTTTGATCTCCTCTGTTTTGGCAGCGGGCGATAAAGATCCAACTTTTGTTATTGGTGGTTTGTTAAATAGCGCGGGCAGTAACGCCAAGTTGGGTGCAAGTCGATACCTTGTTGCTGAAGCTGATGAAAGTGATGCTTCGTTTTTACATTTGCAGCCTATGGTTTCGGTTATTACCAATATCGAAGCGGACCATATGGATACCTATGAAGGTGATTTTGCCAAGCTCAAACACACTTTTGTAGAGTTTTTACACAATCTGCCTTTTTATGGTTTGGCTGTAGTGTGCGGCGACGATCCCGTAATTAATGAAATTTTGCCTGAAATTTCACGCCCAGTGTTGTCCTATGGTTTATCAGAGCACAATGATTTCTATGCTTACAATGTAGAGCAAGAAGGGATGCGCAGTACTTTTAAAGTGCGTCGCCCGGGAATCGAAGAAGATTTGTCCGTTAGTGTGTCCATGCCAGGCCTGCACAATGTATTGAATGCAACAGCGGCGATTGCTGTTGCTACTGATGAAGGCGTTGATGATAAGGCCATTCAAAATGGGCTTGCTCAATTTGAAGGTGTCGGCCGACGTTTTCAGGTTTATGGCGATATCGAAGTGGGCAGCGGAACAGCGATGTTGGTTGATGACTATGGTCATCACCCAACCGAAGTGGCAGCCACTATTAAGGCAGTGCGTGAAGGCTGGCCGGAACGTAGATTGCTGATGGTTTATCAGCCGCATCGCTATTCGCGTACTCGTGATTTGTACGAAGATTTTGTTGAAGTATTGTCGGCGGTTGATGCTTTGGTGTTGTTAGAAGTCTATAGCGCAGGCGAAGCCGTTGTGCCGGGCGCTGATGGTCGTAGTCTGTGTCGCAGTATTCGAACTCGCGGTGCAGTAGACCCTGTATTTGCGGCAGAGCCTGAGCAAGTGCCAGAGCTACTGGCCAATTTGGTTCGCCCTGGCGATATTGTGATTACCCAAGGCGCCGGTAATGTCGGGGCCTTGGCGACGACTTTGGCGAATAGCAAATTTGGTCGTCAGTAAAGTGTATTGAGTTAAATTATGAAGCAAGTAGAACAAAACATACTGAACGATAAAAACGCCCTAGCGAAAAAGCTATCTGCAATGGGGCGCGTGGCTGTTTTGTTGGGTGGTGATTCCGCGGAGCGCGAAGTGTCTTTGCAAAGTGGCGCCGCTATTTTAAGTGCATTGCAAAATTTATCAGTGGATGCCTTTGCAATGGACATCGGTAGCAATGCTATTGAAGCTTTAGAGCAAGATAGGCCAGATCACGCTTTTATCGCTTTGCATGGTGGTGCGGGTGAAGATGGTCGTATACAAGCTTTGTTGGGATATATGGGCATCCCGTATACCGGCAGTGCTGTAAATGCCTCGGCGCATGCAATGGATAAACTGCGTTGTAAATATTTGTGGCGTGGCATGGGGCTGAGTACGGCCGATTTTTGTGAGCTTGATGCTGACAGTGATTGGGCAGAGATTATGACTCGCCTTGGTGGCTCGGTCATGGTTAAGCCTGCCAGTGAAGGCTCCAGTATTGGCATGGCTCCGGCACACAGCGCCGATGAATTGCAAAAGGCTTTTGTTGAAGCCTCGAAATACGATAAATGTGTTATCGCTGAACGTTTGATTCGAGGTGCAGAATTCACCGTGGCGGTGTTGTCTGATGAGGTGCTACCGGCGATCAAACTGGAAACCGATAATCAGTTTTACGATTACGACGCTAAATATATTTCTGATGAAACTCGCTATTTGTGCCCTTGCGGTTTGCCAGAAGACAAAGAACAAGAATTAAAAGCTCTGGCCAAGCGTGCTTTTGATAGTTTGGGTTGTAAAGACTGGGGGCGGGTTGATGTTATGGCCGATGAGCAGGGCAAGTTTTATGTGCTCGAAGTGAATACCGTTCCCGGTATGACCAGCCATAGTTTGGTGCCTATGGCGGCAAAGGCTGCAGGTAAAGACTTTGAGCATTTGGTTGCGCAAGTTTTATATAGCAGTGCGATTAATCATTAAGGGCTGATTTTAGTTATGAGTCAGTCGCGACAAAGAGGGGCGATAAGAAAGCCCAATGCCGAGCCAAAGCCGAAGCGTGAAATTCGCTGGGGCTATTATGGCAGCATGACTTTGTTGTTGGCGCTAGTTGCGGTATTGGTGGTTTTTGGCCGGCAGCCATTACTGGAGACTGTTGATAGACCGGTGGCCAAAGTGGCCATTGAAGGTGAGTTTAGATTTATTAAGAAAGAGGTCTTAAGCGAGCGAGTAAAGCCTTTAATTGATCGCAGCTTTTTGCAGCTTAAGCTGGCGGTGATCAAAAGTGAGCTGGAAGAAGAAGCTTGGGTGGCGCGTGTCGTATTGAGTCGGAATTGGCCGGATCAGCTTACGGTAAAAGTATTTGAAGAAGTGCCCATTGCTCGCTGGGATGATTACGGCTTTTTGAGCGCGCAGGGCAAGGTGGTCAAGGCCTCGGATGCCGGTGAGCTGCTAAAAGATTTGCCAAAGCTCAATGGCCCAGAGGAATCGGCTGCCTTGGTGATGAGTAGTTTTAAAAGATTTAATCAGTTGCTGTCGAGCTACGATCTAACGGTAACTGAGTTGTCAGCTAATGACCGTATGTCCTGGCAGTTAAAGCTGGACAATGGTTGGTTGTTAAAGCTGGGGCGGGATCAATTGGTTGAAAAGGTACAGCGCTTATTGGCGGTGTATCCAAGAAGCTTAAAAGATAAAACGGCGCAGATTGCAGCGATTGATTTGCGTTATGAAAATGGATTTTCAGTTAGTTGGCGCGAGCCTATAAATGAATTGGCGGCAGCGCCTTCACATTGAATTTGAGTGGCCACTAGGCCAACAGGGGAATATAAATGGCAAATTCAAGCGAAAACAAAATGATTGTTGGCTTGGATATCGGCACTTCGAAAGTCGTCGCGATAGTGGGCGAGATTGGTGTTGATGGTCAGTTGGAAGTAGTAGGTATTGGTTCTCACCGCTCTAATGGTTTGAAAAAGGGCGTAGTGGTAAATATTGAATCGACTGTGCAGTCTATCCAGCGAGCGGTTGAAGAGGCTGAGCTGATGGCGGGTTGCCAGATTCATTCTGTATACGCGGGTATCGCAGGCAGTCATATTCGCAGTATGAATTCCCACGGTATTGTGGCCATTAAAGATCGTGAAGTGTTTAGTCAGGATGTTGACCGCGTTATCGATGCGGCGCAGGCAGTGGCGATTCCGGCTGATCAAAAAATACTGCATATCTTGCCGCAGGAATATTTGATCGATGAGCAAGAAGGCGTAAAAGAGCCTTTGGGTATGTCGGGCGTACGCCTTGAGGCGAAAGTACATTTGGTGACTTGCGCACAAAACGCTGCGCAAAATATTGAGAAGTGTATTCGTCGCTGTGGATTAGAAGTAGAAGATATTATTTTAGAGCAGCTAGCCTCTGCCTATTCGGTGCTAACTGACGATGAAAAAGAACTGGGTGTTTGTTTGGTGGATATAGGTGGTGGCACTACAGATATTGCCATCTTTACCGAGGGTTCGATCCGCCACACAGGTGTGATTCCGATTGCCGGTGACCAGGTTACTAATGATATAGCGATGGCCTTACGCACGCCTACGCCGCACGCGGAAGAAATAAAGATTAAGTACGCTTGCGCTTTGGCCAAGCTAACGGGTGCTGATGAGACAATTAAAGTGCCAAGTGTGGGTGATCGTGATCCGCGTGATTTATCTCGCCAGGCTTTGGCTGAGGTTGTAGAGCCTCGTTACGATGAATTATTTACGTTGGTGCAAGCTGAATTGCGCCGCAGTGGTTATGAAGATTTGGTGGCAGCTGGCATTGTATTGACTGGTGGAACATCAAAAATGGAAGGGGTTGTCGAGCTTGCCGAAGAAATCTTCCATATGCCTGTTCGTTTGGGTGCCCCCCAAAACGTAACGGGTTTAAGCGATATTGTGAATAATCCTATTTATTCAACTGGCGTAGGCTTGTTGAATTATGGAATTAATCAACAGCAGGAAGGAAAAGCTGCGAATTATAGTAGTAAGGATGCACCCACAGGTATGTGGGAAAAGTTTAAAAATTTATTTTAATGCTGAATTTTCAGCAAGACCATTTTTCAAAGTGTTACTGAGGAAAAACAAAGGGGAAAGATATGTTTGAACTCGTGGATAGTGTACCTCAAAGTGCAGTAATTAAAGTTGTAGGTGTAGGTGGCGGTGGCGGTAATGCCGTTAAACATATGATTGCCAACCATGTTGATGGTGTGGAATTTGTATGTGCAAACACTGATGCTCAAGCCCTTAAAGATGTTGAAACCGGCACGGTTTTACAGCTAGGTAACGGTTTAACCAAAGGCTTAGGTGCTGGTGCTAACCCGGAAGTTGGCCGTCAAGCGGCTGTTGAAGATCGTGAGCGTATTGCTGATGTTATCAGTGGTGCGGATATGGTTTTCATTACCGCTGGTATGGGTGGTGGTACTGGTACCGGTGCAGCGCCAGTTGTAGCTGAAGTTGCTCGCGAGCTGGGTATTCTGACTGTAGCGGTTGTTACCAAACCATTCCCATTCGAAGGTCGCAAGCGTATTACCGTTGCTGATCAGGGTATTAAAGAACTACAAGAGTGTGTTGATTCGCTAATTACCATCCCTAACGAAAAACTGTTAGCTGTGTTGGGTAGCACAACTTCTCTTTTGGATGCCTTTAAAGCTGCTAACGATGTGCTACTTGGTGCTGTACAAGGTATTGCGGACCTAATTATCCGCCCAGGTATGATCAACGTGGATTTCGCGGATGTGCGTACCGTAATGTCTGAAATGGGCATGGCGATGATGGGTACTGGCCACGCCAGTGGCGAAAATCGTGCTCGTGAAGCAGCCGAAGCGGCTATCCGCTCTCCGTTGTTGGAAGATGTAAATCTACAGGGTGCTCGCGGTATTTTGGTGAACATCACTGCGGGTATGGATTTGTCCTTGGGTGAGTTTACTGAGGTAGGCGATACGGTTGAAGAGTTTGCTTCAGCTGATGCAACTGTGGTTGTGGGAACTGTTATCGACCCAGAGATGTCAGAAGAGCTGCGTGTTACTGTAGTGGCTACCGGTTTGGGTGCAGCAGCTCAGGCAGCTAAGCCTGTTGAGACGAAAGTTGTGGTGGATAACACCCGTCGTCCTAATGGTCAGCCGAATTATGCGGAGCTAGATAAGCCAACCGCAATGCGTCAAAAGGCTGCAGCTCAGCCTGCGACAGCTGCATCGGCTAGCCCTTTGACTGAAGAGAAGGATATGGAGTATCTCGATATTCCAGCATTCTTGCGTCGACAGGCCGACTAATACAGTAAAGCGTGTGCACTCAAAGCGCTGTTCAAAAATTGAACGGCTTGCTTTGGGGGAATGAACTTTGTAGCCATATTTGATAGCTGCGTTGTGGCTTCGCCTGTAAGAAAGGCGAGGAATGGCGCCGAGTATGGTTTTCTGTTAGTATGCGCCCCTTTTAGGGCCAGTGTGAGACGGTAGACCTATATGATCAAACAGCGGACGCTAAAAAATGCCATTCGTGCAACAGGTGTTGGATTGCATACTGGGGAGAAAATCTTCCTAACTTTGTTACCAGCAGCTATCGATACCGGCATTGTATTTCGACGGGTAGATCTAGACCCAGTAGTAGATATAGAAGCGAAAGCTGAAAATGTAGGTGATACCACTTTATCGACGACCTTGGTTAAAGATAATGTGCGCGTTTCCACGGTAGAGCATTTATTGTCAGCGATGGCAGGCCTTGGCATTGATAATGCCATTGTCGAAGTCAGTGCTGCTGAGGTGCCGATTATGGACGGCAGTGCCGGTCCATTTGTCTTCCTTTTGCAATCAGCGGGTGTCGCTGAACAGGAAGCTGCTAAAAAGTTTATTCGCATTAAAAGACCAGTAACAGTTACTGAGGGAGACAAAACAGCCAGTTTCCTCCCCTTTGACGGCTTTAAGGTCTCCTTTAGTATCGATTTCGATCATCCGGTCTTTAAAGGCCACACGCTTGATGCCTCCGTTGACTTCTCTAGCACCTCTTTTGTTAAAGAAGTCAGCCGTGCCCGTACTTTCGGTTTTATGCACGAAATTGAATACCTTCGCTCTAAAGGCTTGGCCAAGGGCGGTAGCGTAGATAACGCTATTGTGGTTGATGAATATCGCATCCTTAATGAGGATGGTCTGCGCTATGAAGATGAATTTGTTAAACACAAAGTTCTAGACGCCATTGGCGATCTATACCTATTGGGCAACAGCCTAATTGGTGAGTTTAAAGCTCATAAATCAGGTCATGCACTGAACAATAAATCCTTGCGACAGCTAATGGAGCAGGAAGATGCTTGGGAAGTGGTCACCTTTGAAGATGAAACGGCGGCTCCTATTTCCTATATGAAGCCGGTAATGTCGTTTTAATCATTTTGTGCATAAAATCACAGCAATAGGCTCTTTAATTCGTAAAGATGTCCCCGCTGTTTTGACATAAAACACTATTTCTTTATTATCAAATAGGATTTAGTGGGGTTTATGGCCTAAACTTACTTTAGCTATTGGGCCATTTAGACCATAATAGCGACGGTTTATCGGCTGAGCATGGCGCGCTTAAATAAGTTTGTGCCTAGCAGGGTTAATGAGCCGTTAGTAGCAGGCAAGCAATAATAGAAGAATATCGCTTTGCGGCTACAAAGTGGTGGCAGGAATGCTTCCACGATGAAGGTGGTTTCACCGGTTTTAATTGTCTCTGGGTCGCTAGCTTGCTCGATAAGAGCGAGTAGGGGCCTTGTTTGACGTTCAGAATATCAATCTGAACACTAATAAAAAGCGGCTTTTGGCCGTAAAACAAATAGATAGATATTGTTTTTGACGTAGCGGCTTAGAAGTATGAAAGTTATTCTGGTCAGCAAGAATCACGGTAGCACGCGCAGCTTTACAGTTGGTGCGTGGTCTGTTGCGCTATTGTCTTTGTGCCTACTTGGCGTGCCTGCAACCGTTGGTGGATTTTGGTTGTGGCAAGCCAGCCAAATGGACGCCGAAAACGAATTTCTAAGCTCTGATTCCCGCCGTGCCTGGCAAAAAGAACTCGTAAAGCAAAAGCAAGATATTCAAGAAGCCGGTCGCGATGCCCGTGAAAAGGTTGCTGCCTTAACTTTGCGTATGGCAGAGCTGCAAGCACGTTTGCTGCGCTTAGATGCGCTGGGCGAGCGCCTTACCAGTATCGCCAAGCTTGATAAGGGCGAATTCGATTTTAGTCGAGCCCCAGCGGTAGGTGGTCCAGAGTCAAATGCCTTAGGTGATGCCTACCAAGCCCCCGAATTTATCGATGCGATTGATCAGCTTGGCCAACAGATCGAAGATCGAGAGCAGCAGCTTGAAATTCTGGATGCCATGATGGCTAAGCGTAAGATAGAAAAAGATATTTTCTTGGCTGGTCGTCCGGTCCAAAAAGGTTGGATGTCTTCGCGCTTTGGGCGTCGTACCGACCCGTTCAATGGCAAAGTCGCTTGGCATAATGGTGTTGATTTTGCCGGTAAGATGGGTTCTCCAGTTATTTCGGTTGCTGCGGGTGTGATCACTTGGGCTAGCGACCGCTCAGGATATGGCCAGTTGGTTGAGATCAACCATGGTGAAGGGTTCTCGACTCGTTATGCTCATAATAGCGAGATCAAAGTAAAAGTTGGTGATGTGGTGAAAAAAGGCCATATCATCGCGGCCATGGGCACATCTGGCCGATCCACAGGCCCCCATGTACATTTCGAAGTTTATAAAAACGGTCGCGCTGTAGACCCTGCCTCTTATATCCACCGTACACATCGATAGCACTTCTTCTTATTAGGTGAACCTAAGCTTGCACCTGCAGGCTGCTTGGGGTTTACTTGGCACCTTTTTGAATTTGACCGCTTTTTGCGGCTTTAAACTGACAATATTCGCCCCAATATGTAGGGGACATCCGTAGGAATTGGTAAATAACATGATAGGCAAGCTGGTTAGAGCAGTTTTTGGTACTAAAAACGGCCGCGAATTGAAGCGTATGGGCAAGTTGGTTAAGAAGATCAATGCCCATGAAGAAAGCATGCAAGCCCTTAGCGATGCTGAAATTAAGGAAAAAACCGCTAGCTTTAAAGAGCGCGTAGCCGAAGGTGAAACCCTAAACGCTATTCTGCCGGAAGCTTTTGCTTTGGTTCGAGAGGCGGGCCATCGAGTTATGGGGATGCGTCACTTTGATGTACAGATGATCGGTGGCATTACCCTACACGAAGGCCGTATCGCCGAAATGCGTACCGGTGAAGGTAAAACCTTAGTGGCCACCTTACCTGCCTACTTGAACGCCTTATCTGGTTTGGGTGTGCATATTGTAACGGTGAACGATTATCTTGCCGGCCGTGACGCCAATTGGATGCGTCCGCTGTATGAAGCGTTGGGTTTAACAGTTGGTGTTATTCACTCTCAGCAAGACCCGCAAGAAAAATACGATGCTTATCGTGCGGATATTACCTACGGTACTAACAATGAGTTTGGCTTTGATTATTTGCGCGACAATATGGCCCTGCGTAGAGAAGATAAAGCTCAGCGTCCATTAAACTTTGCGGTAGTTGATGAGGTGGATTCGATTTTGATCGATGAAGCTCGTACGCCATTGATTATCTCCGGTGCGGCAGAAGATAGTTCTGAACTTTATCGCCGCATGAATCAGTTGATTCCTCAGTTGGAAGAAGAGACCCATTACACCATGGACGAGAAGTCTCGCCAGGTTGAATTGACCGAAGTGGGTCATCAGCTGGTTGAAGATTTATTGATCCGAGAGCGTATGCTGGCCGACGATGAAAGCCTATACGCCGCGAATAACCTAGCTTTGCTGCACCATGTGCACTCGGCTATGAAGGCCCACACCCTGTTCCAAAAAGATGTGGATTATATTGTTCAGCAAAACGAAGTAGTGCTGATCGATGAGCACACTGGCCGTACCATGCATGGTCGTCGCTTGTCTGAAGGTTTGCATCAGGCGCTAGAGGCCAAAGAAGGTGTAACCATCCAGCAAGAAAGCCAAACTTTGGCATCTACCACCTTCCAGAACTACTTCCGTATTTATCAGAAGCTATCGGGTATGACGGGTACTGCCGATACTGAAGCCTTTGAGTTTCGCCAGATTTATAACTTGGATGTTGTGGTCATTCCAACCAACAAAGAAATCCAGCGTAAAGACTTTAACGATTTGGTCTATATGACCACCGAAGAGAAGTTTGACGCGATTGTTGAAGATATTAAAGATTGTCAGGAGCGTAACGCGCCAGTATTGGTGGGTACTGCGTCGATTGAATCTTCTGAAGAGATGTCTAAGCGCCTGAAAAAGTCAGGCATTGAGCACAAGGTTCTTAATGCTAAGTTCCACCAGCAAGAAGCATCGATTGTTGCTGAGGCGGGCCGCCCTGCTAAAGTAACCATTGCCACCAATATGGCCGGTCGTGGTACCGATATTGTATTGGGCGGTAACTGGGAAGCCGAGGTTGCCCAGCTAGAAAACCCAAGCCAGGCCGAGATCGATAAGATTAAAGAAGATTGGGAAGAGCGCCATAAAACGGTACTTGAAGCAGGTGGCCTGCATATCCTGTGTACAGAACGTCATGAATCACGTCGTATCGATAATCAGCTGCGTGGTCGTGCGGGTCGTCAGGGTGATCCTGGCTTCTCTCGTTTTTACCTTTCCCTAGAAGATAACTTGATGCGTATCTTTGTGTCTGATCGTCTGCGCGGCTTTATGCAGGCTATGGATATGGAGAAGGGCGAGGCCATCGAACATAAGATGATGACCAACGCCATCGAAAAAGCCCAGCGTAAAGTAGAAGGTCGTAACTTCGACATTCGTAAGCAGCTTTTAGAATTTGATGATGTTGCCAATGATCAGCGTCAGGTGGTTTATAACCAGCGCAATGAGTTACTGGAAACTGAAGATATCGCTGAAACCGTAACCGCGATTCGAGCCGATGTAATCCATGATGTTACCGCTGATTTTATTCCACCAATGAGCGTGGAAGAGCAGTGGGATGTACCTGGTTTAGAGCAGCATATCCATAATGAGTTTGGTGCGGAGCTGCCGCTGCAAAAATGGTTGGATGAAGACAACCATATGGATGAAGAGCAGTTGCGTGATCGCATTGCCGAAGAGCTGCAAAAAGTTTATGACGAGAAGTGCGAGCGCGTTGGTGAAGCCATGCGCGATATTGAACGTCAGGTAATGCTGCAGATCCTTGATGTGTTGTGGAAAGAACACCTTTCTAACATGGATCATTTGCGCCAGGGTATCGGCCTGCGTGCTTATGCACAGAAGAACCCTAAACAGGAATACAAGCGCGAATCTTTCGAGATGTTCGAAACCATGCTAAACAATTTGAAGCATGAAGTTGTGCGTGTACTGTTCCGTGTAGAGCCAATGAGTGAAGAGCAGGTTGCAGAGATGGAGCGCCAGCGCTTAGAGGCTCTAAAGCAACAGGCTATGGAGCTTGAGCACGCTTCAGCTTCGGCATTGGAGCAAGAAGCTGAAATGGATCCTGATGAAGCTGACAAGCCATTTGTGCGACAAGGTGCCAAGGTAGGCCGAAATGACGCCTGTCCTTGTGGCTCTGGCAAAAAGTATAAGCAGTGCCACGGCAAGCTAAGTTAATTGCTTAAGCGTTAACTATTTTAAAAGGCTCGCTTAGCGGGCCTTTTTTATTTCTTGTGTTGGCTATTTGCCATCTTCTTTGCTTGCAAACTGATCAATTAAGCCTTTTTTACCACTATTGCTTGAAGCACAGCGCTTCGCTTCACGGTACAATAACTTAGCTTTATCAATTTATATTAATTGATTTGAAATGTCGCATCGAACGCTGGATGCAGCGCAGTACCCGATAAAACTATTAAAAGTAGGATTCACCATGGCAGTGGGCAACTTTCCTTTTCCTAAAATGCACCCAATTAAAGGCCTTCGTTTGGCATCGGTTTCGGCCAATATCCGCTACACCGACCGCGATGATTTGCTCATTATGGAGCTAGGCCCAAACTCGAGTGTTGCCGGTGTATTTACTAAAAATGCCTTTTGTGCGGCCCCGGTTGCAGTGTGTAAAAACCACCTTCCTGGCGATATTCGATATCTGATTGTGAATTCCGGTAATGCCAATGCTTGCACTGGCGAGCAGGGCTTAGCAGATGCAATGGCGAGCTGTGCAAAAATTGCTGAGATCTCTGGCACCAAAACCGAGCAGGTATTGCCATTTTCAACAGGTGTTATCGGTGAGCTATTGCCAATGGATAATTTATTGGCAGGTATTCCTGAGGCTATGGCCGCCTTAGAAGAAGATGCTTGGAAGCAGGCCGCACGCGCGATAATGACGACGGACACTCGCCCTAAGGGTGCCAGTGAGCAGATCGAGATCGATGGCCACACTATTACCGTTACGGGAATTGCCAAGGGCTCGGGCATGATCAGGCCGGATATGGCTACCATGTTGGCCTATATTGCGACGGATGCGGATGTTTGCAGCAATGTATTGCAAGATATGGTTTCTCGCGCCGCAGAAGCTTCGTTTAATCGTATTACTGTTGATGGTGATACCTCCACCAATGATTCTTGTATTTTAATGGCAACAGGAACCGCAGCTTTAGCCCATATCGATGATGCCAAAAGCTCAGCGGCACTAGCCTTATATGCTTCCATCGAGAAAATCTTAATTGAGTTGGCCAAATCTATTGTTTCCGACGGTGAGGGCGCCACTAAGTTTGTCACTGTAGAAGTTGCTGGTGGTGCTAATCAAGAGGAGTGTTTGAAAGTCGCCTACGCAGTGGCGCAATCGCCCTTGGTGAAAACGGCACTATTTGCCAGCGACCCTAACTGGGGGCGAATCGTAGCTGCTATTGGCTATGCTGGTGTGGAAGGCTTAGATGATAAGTTGGTAACCGTACATTTAGATGATGTGCTTATTGTTGAAAACGGCGGCCGCGCAGAAAGCTATACCGAAGCCGCAGGGCAAAAGGTTATGGATCAAGAAGAAATTACTATTCGTATTCATTTAAATCGCGGCAGTGTTTCCGAAACTGTTTGGACCAGTGATCTCTCCCACGATTACGTAACCATCAATGCCGACTACCGTTCATAGTGATAGTAAGCCGTTAACAGAATCGTTTAAGCAATGAAAAAAACAGTGCATGTCATGGTGGGTGTTATTTGGGGCAAGGCTGACAAAGCTAAGAGTATTTTGCTCGCTAAAAGGCCTGAGCATCTTCATCAGGGCGGCTTATGGGAATTTCCCGGTGGCAAACTTGAGCAAGGCGAAGAGCCTCGTGACGCCCTGTCCCGTGAACTTAAAGAAGAGCTTGATATTGAGCTTCTTGCTGCCAGCCCTTTAATGGATGTAAGCCATGACTATGGTGATAAAGCTGTATTCTTGGATATCTGGCAGGTAGACGACTTTAGCGGCCAGGAGAAGGGTTTGGAAGGGCAGGAGTTACGCTGGGTGCCATTAGCTGAACTGAACCAGTACGCTTTTCCCGCTGCGAACGAGGCCATTGTAAAGTGCTTGCAGAAACAGTTTTAAAGCTTGCTAGTGCTGAATTTTAGCATCAGGGTTTATCATCGTGGCGGCTTCAAGATCGCCACTTAGCATATCTTCATAGATCGAAGAGCCAGCAATTTTATGGCTTTCGTTCGCCCATTCACCTAAATCAATCAACTGGCAGCGTGCACTGCAAAAAGGGCGCTGCGGAAAATCATCATTCCACTTTACTTCGCTCTTGCAAGTTGGGCATTGTAAGCTGATTTCTTTGCTCATGGAGAGTTCTCTTGGCTGTGCTGCTGTTTGGCTTTGGGCGTATATTTAGCCTCAAGCTTAAGCGGGCATTGCTTTGGGATCAAGCCTTTGTGCTAAGCGTAATATAATGAGCATGAAGACGTTCGACCTCGTGATCTAGCCAAGTGAGGTCGCGATCGTTAACAATAATGTCGTCGGCACTAGCTTGGCGCTTATCTCGACTGGTTTGCGCAGCCATTATCGCTTTGATTTGCTCAACGCTTACACCATCTCGGGCACTAGCTCGCTCTAGCTGTAAGGCTTCTGGCACATCCACCAATAAAATGCGATCACACATGCTGTGTTGATCAGTTTCCATCAGTAATGGTGAGGCTAAAATGACATAAGGACTGCTAGCCGTAGTGATGCCATAAATAATTTCATCGCGAATACGGGGGTGCGTAATGGCCTCTAGCTTACTGCGTTGCGTTGGATCGGCGAATACAATTTCGCGTAATTTTGCCCGGTCCAGTTGGCCTTCCTTGTTGATTATATCGGCGCCAAAATGCTCGGCGATTTCCAGCAGCGCGGGTTTGCCGGGCTCTACAATAGTGCGCGAAGCAATGTCCGCATCGACAACCACAATACCTTTTAAGGCAAAGCGATCCGAGACGGCCGTTTTACCGCTGCCAATGCCGCCGGTAAGGCCGACTACCCATTTTTGTTCTTGCATAGCGTTTATTTATACAGATTTAGGTAGGCGTTTACTATCGCTTCGCCCCACATAAAGTAAATCCAGCCAGCGATGGCGAGATAGGGGCCAAAGGGAATGGGAATATTTTTATCGCGGCCCATAATCAAAATGCCGGCGATGCCGATCACTGCCCCTACGACAGACGATAATAGTATCGTAACGGGCAGGGCTTGCCATCCCATCCAAGCACCAAGTGCGGCCAGCAATTTGAAATCGCCATAGCCCATGCCTTCTTTTTGGGTGAGTAGCTTAAATATCCAATACACTGACCAGAGGCTTAAGTAGCCAAATACGGCGCCCCATAAGGCGTCCGTTAGGCTAGTAAACAAGCCTTGGCTATTGAGAATAAGGCCCAGCCACAGCAAAGGTATGGTGATATTGTCTGGTAGTAGCTGGGTGTCGATATCAATCATGGTGAGTGATATCAATGCCCAAGTTAATAGCAGTGCAGCGGCAAGCTGCCAGCTAAAACCGAATTTTATTGCAAGCACAGCTGAGAGTGCTGCGGTCACCGCTTCAATGATGGGGTAGCGAATTGAGATGCTGGTTTTGCAGTTGCTGCAGCGCCCGCGTAAAAATAAATAGCTTATAACAGGGATATTTTCCCATGCGCGAATTTTATGATCGCAGCTAGGGCAGGTGGATGCGGGTACAACTAGGTTAAATTCTTCTTTTGGAGCTTCATGCTCACTTTTTTCTAGCTCTAAGATTTCGCCACAATAATGCTTCCACTCACGTTCGAGCATTTTGGGGAGGCGATAGATAACCACATTTAAAAAACTGCCAACCAGCAGACCTAAAATACAAACAACCCCGGCGAGCGCGCCAGGGTATTGGCTGAATACATCTTGCAGCATGATTTGGCCTTAAACCACCTGTCCCAATTGGAAGATAGGTAGGTACATGGCGATCATTAGGCCGCCTACTAATACGCCTAAAATAGCCATAATCATTGGCTCTAATAGAGTGGTTAGATTGTCTACCATGTTGTCGACTTCTTCCTCATAAAAAATGGCCACTTTATCTAACATTTCATCAAGCGAGCCAGACTCTTCACCAATTGCTGTCATTTGTATCAACATGGACGGATAAATTCCGGCGCTTCGAAGGCAGCTATTCATGGTCATGCCAGTAGCAACTTCGTCCCTAATGTTTAGAATTGAGTCTCGATACAGGGCATTGCCGGCGGCACCAGAAACAGAGGTAAGGGCGTCAATCAGGGGTACACCAGCGGCAAAGGTGGTCGCTAAGGTCCGCGCAAAACGGGCGATGATAGAGTTGTACACAATATTGCCAATAATTGGCAGCTTAAGTGTAACTTTGTCGACACCATCGGAAAACTTCTGTGATTTCTTGCGAGCTTGAGAAAAGAGCCAGACTAATAGAATTACCGCTCCAAGAATGAGGTACCATATCTCTTGTACGGTATTGGATAAACCTAAAACAAATAGGGTAAAAGCTGGCAGGTCAGCGCCAAAGCTCGAAAAGGTCTCAGCAAATTGAGGTACCACTTTTACCAGCAAAATACCGGTTACAATGAAGGCTACAATAAGCACTGCTATTGGGTAGGTCATAGCCTTTTTAATTTTCGCTTTTAGAGCTTCAGTCTTTTCTTTATAGGTCGCAATCCTGTCTAGCATTGTTTCCAGCGCACCAGATTGCTCACCAGATTCCACTAGACTGCAAAACAAATCATCAAAATACTTTGGGTGTTGTCGTAGTGAACTTGCAAAGCCACTACCTGATGCAACTCCGTCTTTAATTTCGAGAATTAAATCGGACAAGCGAGGGTTGTCGACGCCTTCCGCAACAATTTCAAAACTCTGTACCAATGGTACGCCAGCTTTCATCATCGTAGCCATTTGGCGGGTAAAAATAGCAATATCTTGAGGCTTAATAGCTCTGCCGGCCCCAAATAGGGGTTTAGGCTTTTTGCGAACGGTTTTTACCTTTACGCCTTGTCTTAGTAATTGGGCTTTTACAAGCGCGGTACTTGCGCCCTTAAGCTCCCCTTGAACTGCTTTTCCTTTCTTATCGGTACCCTTGTATAAAAATATGGTATCCGCCATTGTATATGCTTCCTAAGCTTAATCTTTAGTTACGCGGTTAGCTTCTTCAAGGCTGGTTAAACCCTGTGCGACTTTACGAAGCGCAGAAATGCGCAAATTATTAAAGCCTTCTTCGGCGGCAGCGTCGGCAATTTGCAATGAGTTACCACCCTCCATGATCAAAGAAGAAATTTTGGGGGTAATACGCACGGTCTCGTATACGCCCACACGGCCTTTGTAGCCGTTTGAGCATTTAGAGCAGCCCACAGCTTTAAAAATATCAAACTCGGCTTTATCTATGCCAATATTATCAAAACCTTCTGCACTCATAATATCATCGGGGATTTCCGTTTCTTCCTTACACTCTGGGCATAATCTACGCGCAAGACGTTGGGCAATAATCAAGCTAACCGTGGTGGCGACGTTAAAAGCGGGTACGCCCATATTTAATAATCGCGTTAAGGTTTCCGGTGCAGAGTTTGTGTGCAAAGTTGAGAGCACCAAGTGACCGGTTTGTGCCGCTTTAATGCCAATTTCGGCGGTCTCAAGATCTCGAATCTCACCGACCATCACGATATCTGGATCTTGTCGTAGGAAGGAGCGCAAGGCTTCGGCGAAAGTAAGGCCAACTTTATTATTAACCTGAACCTGGTTAATACCCTCAAGGTTAATTTCCACTGGGTCTTCAGCGGTAGAGATGTTTAGCTCTGGGGTGTTGAGGATATTCAATCCCGTATATAGAGATACTGTTTTACCTGAGCCCGTTGGCCCGGTTACTAGAATCATGCCCTGTGGCTGATTTAAAGCATCTAAATACAGTTGCTTTTGAAAATCTTCATAGCCAAGTGCGTCAATACCCAGCTGCGCGCTGCTGGGGTCCAAAATACGCAATACGATTTTCTCACCGAATAAAGTAGGCAGGGTGTTTACACGAAAATCAATTGCTTTGGTTTTGGATACACGTAATTTAATACGCCCATCTTGCGGTACGCGGCGCTCAGAAATATCCATCTGAGACATTACCTTCAAACGCGCAGCTAAGCGAGTGGCCAAAGCTGTGGGAGGTTTGGTAACCTCATGCAGCACACCATCGGTGCGAAAGCGAATTCGATAAGCCTTTTCATAGGGCTCAAAGTGGATATCAGAGGCGCCGCCCTTAATCGCATCCAGCAAAACTTTATTGATAAAGCGCACAATAGGGGCTTCATCGACTTCTTCTTGGTCAGCATCATCAAGATCGGCGCTACCGCTACCATCTTCCAATACAAGGCCGTCAAAATCATCATCGATATCACCGAGGGCATCCCCAAGGCTTTCTTCGGCGCTGGCAACAAAGCGTTCTAAAGCTAAGTAGAGTTTATCGGCCTCTACAAGTATCGCCTCTGTCCCCATCCCGGTATTGAATTTAATCTCATCAAGGGCGCGAATATTGGTTGGGTCTGCCATTGCCAAGAATAAGCGGTTGCCTCTTTGGTAAAGAGGCAGTGCGCTATGTTTGGCAATAAGTTGCTTATCAACGACATCTTTAGGGGCGGCATCTACGGCAAAGGCATCTAGATCGATTAAAGGTGTGCCAAACTCATCAGCCGCTGCAGTTGCAACAGCTGAAGCAGCAAGAATATTTCGCTTGACCAAATATTGAACAAAAGGCTCTTTTTCTAGCTTGCTTTCAGCGACAGCCTCTTGCGCATCTTCCAATGAAAGTAGCTTATCCCTGACAAGGCGCTGGGCCAGGCCGCTGAGTTGTGGGGCTTCCGCCGACATTAGTCCATTCCGATATAGTTTAAAGGTTGATAGCTTAACTAAGGCTATTCGATCCAATACTTACAATATAATTCAACTTTATATGATAAGCCTATGTGAAAGCTAGAAATTCATCATATTTATGAAACGAAATTAGCTGTAGTATAGCCTCGCTTTCAGTAAAAAGGCTGTGTAGGCAACAATAAAGTACCAAGTTTGCCACAAGGTGACGTATCTTGTCACTCTGTGTGAACTGGGTCACACTTTGTTATTGCCTTCGCAGGTTCTGATTCCGTGAAATGTCTACTCTGCAGGCTATTTCTCAATGGTTGGCACGGTCTATGCTTTATGGATGGGACCGGATTTATTTTTTTGGAGATTTAAAAGATGAAAAACGCTCAAAAAGGTTTTACCTTGATTGAATTGATGATTGTTGTTGCGATCATCGGTATTTTGGCTGCTGTTGCTTTGCCGGCTTACCAGGATTACAACTCTCGCGCGAAAGTTTCTGAGCCTGTAGCTTTGTTAAGTGGTATGAAGATTGATGTTGCGGCTTTCTACACTGATACTGGCTTGCTGCCAGACTCGATGGATACTTTTGAAAGCTATGCTGGTCCAAAGGTTAAGTCTGGTAAGTATGTAGAGAAGATTGAAGTATCTGGTGGTGGTGATGCCGAATTAGTTATGACTGCAACTTTACGCGATGGTATTGGCGCAAACATCAATGGTAAGACCGTTTCAATGAAGTGGATTACAGTTGATGGCCTATTGACTAGCAGCTGTGGTGCTGGTGATATCGGCTCTAAGTTTTTACCAGCTGATTGTCGCGACTTCTAATAGAGTTAACTCTATAGAATTTACGATTGAAAAATCCGGCGTTTGCCGGATTTTTTGTTTCTGAGTATGCTTAAATTCCGGTTGCTAAGTTTTGATAATACGTGCCCCATGTCTGCTGAAACTCTCCTTGTGTTTTATGTTGCCAGCTTTTGTGCTGCTGTTGTTTATGCCAGGGATAAGTGGTGGTTTTTGGCTGGATGATTTTGGCAATTTGCCGGCAATATTCGATGACTTAAAGTCAGGTGGTATTTACTATGCTATCAGCAATGGTCAAGCAGGCCCTTTAGGGAGGGTGCTAAGTTTATTGAGTTTTGCGTTACAGCTTGAGAGTTGGCCAAATCCCAGAAATTTTATCTTTGTTAATATTGTTATACATGCTCTCAATACAGTAGCAATTTGTTGTCTGGCGTTTTTGCTAATTAAATATGGGCCGCTGAAAGAGAAGGCGCACGCTTTCTACATTGCTATTGCAATAGCAATGATTTGGGCCTGCGCCCCGATTCAGGTGTCTTCTGTGCTGTATATAGTGCAGAGAATGACCCTACTCTCTTCTCTCTTTGTGTTGTTGGGTTGTCTCTCGTTTCTTTGGGGGCGCCTGTTGCTTCGGCGGGCTAATCTTAAAGCCGCCTTTTTCTTGATATGCTTTGTGACTCCTCTATTTGGTGTGGCAGGGCTTTACGCGAAGGAGACAGCTTTTTTACTGATAGTTTATCTATTGTGTATAGACTATTTTTTGGATGCAGGTAGGCAGGAAAAAAACCGCTTCTATATTTGTATTGTGCGATGGCCTTTGTGGCTGATTTTTGGCGGTTTCATATTCTATTTGCTTAGTATGTTCTACACGCCGGAAGCTTTTGAGTCTCGTGACTTTGATGTGCAAGAAAGGGTGTTGTCTCAATCGGTAATAGTGTGGGATTACCTTAGACAGATCGCTCTTCCTAGAATGGCGCAGCTTGGTTTGTATCACGAAAATTATCCGATTAGTAGAAGCATATTTGAGCCCCTTGCCACGGCGTTTGCTCTAACAGCTTGGTTGTTGCTAGCTGTACTTTTTATGATTGCTGTTAGGCAGCGTTACTACTTAATTGTCTTTGCGGTAGCCTGGTTTGTTGGTGGCCATTTACTTGAAAGTTCCACATTGGCTTTGGAGTTATACTTCGAGCATAGAAGTTATTTGCCTAGTTTCGCGGTTTGGTTTGCGTCAGCTATAGGTGCATACTATTTGTGCTTAAAGCTATTTGTTCTGGCAAAGCGTCGCCTGGTTATTGGCTTGTTGTTAGCTTATGTGGGGGTTCTATTATCGCAGAGTTTTTATTTGGTTAAGCTATGGGGCAACCCTGTGCGTCTAGCTTATCTATACACAGTGGAAAGGCCAGATTCTCTTCGGGCTCGAGAGATGATGATTTATCTTTATCAGGTTCATGGCGAGATGAGCTCTGTAAAAACTGAGATAGCTCGGATGGGAGGCGACTTTCCCCAAAATCTGACGGTAAGGCTTTTGCAATTAGAGTATGCATGCTTATACCCAGATTTGCTTGATTACCGATTCAATGATGAATTGCTTGGGTTGGCCACTAGGGAGTCGATTTCAATTGGAGTTGTTGGTTCGATATCTGACCTATTTGATCGCTTGAAGGGTGGCAAAACCTGTGATGGATACTCAATTGAACAACTAATAGAGCTTGCAGATTTGGTTATTCAACATCCTAAGTACGTAAGTAATCGCGATAATATTCTTGCTCTTCGGTCGGAAATCAAGTTGCATCAAGGGGATATTTTCGCTGCTCTTAGCGATATGCAGAGTGTGGCAAAACCCAACTACCGAATGTCTATTAGAGTGGTACAGCTGTTGGCAACCTTGGGTAGAAAGCAGGAGGCTATTCAGCGGTTAGATGGAATTACAGGTAATTCTAGTTTTGCCTTGCAGGTAAAGGCTCATGAGAAGTTTTTGAGTAAGTTGGCAGTTGAGCTGAGCAATTTAGAAAGTGAGAGGTAGGAGTGCTTATGACAAAACTTGTAAGTAACATGAAGGGTGTTTCTGTAGTTATACCAGCGAAAAATGAAGAGAAGGGGCTGCGGAAGGTATTGCCTAGGCTTAAGGAATTAGATTGTGTTAAAGAGGTTATAGTAGTTGATGATGGCTCAAGCGATGACACAAGATCAGTGTGTGAGAGTTATGAGGTAAGATGTATTAGTCATCCGCATAGTATAGGTAATGGTGCAGCAATCAAAACCGGTGCGAGAGCAGCTAGCTGTGAAACTATAGTGTTTATGGATGGGGACGGCCAGCATCGCCCGCAGGATATTCCCAAATTGTTATCTGTATTTTCTTCTGGGTATGACTTGGTGGTTGGCGCGCGAAGTAAATCAGGGCAAGCTTCTTATGCTCGCTTTTTAGCAAATAGTTTATATAATAAATTTGCTAGCTGGATGAGTGAAACAAATGTCGAGGATTTGACATCTGGTTTTCGTGTGGTAAATGCCAAGAAGTTCAAGCAATTTCTATATATGTTGCCAAATGGCTTTTCTTACCCAACAACATCCACAATGGCTTTTCTTAGGAGTGGTTATGCGGTTGGGTTTGTAGATATTGAAGTAATGTCAAGGGATGGAAAAAGTCATATACGTATATGGAAGGATGGCATTAAGTTTCTGCTGATAATTTTTAAGATAACGACCCTTTACTCGCCATTGAAGTTGTTCTCATTAGCGTCGGCGGGTTTGTTTTGCTCTGGTGTGGGGTACTATCTCTATACCTTTCTTTCGTTGGGGCGTTTTACCAATATGGGATTGGCTTTGATTTTGTCGTCTGTGTTGGTGTTTCTCATAGGCTTAGTTTCAGAGCAGATTTCAACTTTGTTTTATAAAGATAATGCTTAAATTTGGTTTTGGTATCCTGTTAGCTGTAGCCTGCATGGGCATATTGCTGAACTATGCCGCTTTAGATTATAAGCTCTATTCTAATATTGAGATTACCTATATCCCCGTCCTGCTTCTAATGCCTATGGTCGTGCATCTTTTACAGGCGGAGCTATTCCGTGTTGCGTTACGGTTTTTTGGAGTTTCCATTGTTTGGCTGCCAAGCTTTCTTCTGACGGTTAGTAACACTTTTCTCAATTTGGTTGCACCAATGCAAACTGCCTCCGTGCTTAGAGCTTTGTATATGAAGCGTTACCTGAAGGTGGATATTTCTAAGTTTATTGGCGCAATGGCTTCGGCTCAGTTTGGTGCTTGGATTGTTGGGGGTGGAGGAGTTGCTCTGTTGTTATTGATTGACGATGGGCTTATTCGTCCGTTTTTGTCGGTATTGTCCTTTCCTTGGTACTACTTTGCGCCGGTGGTCTTGTTGGCTTTATTGGCGGCTTGGTGGGTTTTTGATGGCGCTTCGGTGTTGAAGCACCTGCTGGCACGCTTAGGATTGACCGAGTTTCCAAGTGTGGCTGAGGTCCTTGCGCTTGGCGCCATAAGAACTTGGCTATGTGGTTGCTCTGTTATCAGCATGTGGTTGATTTCTTTACTAATGTCAAATGAATTGGATTTTTTGCCGTTGCTGTTCATTACTCTAATTGCCTCAATGTTAGTGTTTGTCGTGATTACTCCAGGGAATATTGGCGTATTTGAAGCGGTAATGTACTTTTTAGCTAAAACTTTTGGGTTGGATGAGGAAGTGGTGCTCTTGTGCGTAATACTAGATCGTTTTATTTTTTACAGTATTGCTGCGGGGCTATCTGTTTTTTCGGCTTTTTATCTTAAGCGTTTTGCAGCTTAATTCTTCGAGTTTGTAGCTAGAACTTTAAAGATTGAAATACCAATTGGTACTCTGTCAGCATTTTTTCTAGTCCAAAGCACTGTTCTGCTTTGTGTCGGTTGTAGTTTCCAAATTCCTGTCTTAGATGACTGCTATCGATTAGGGTTTCTACAGCTTTAACCCAGTCTTTGTATTCGTGTGAGTTTACTAATAGGCCGCCAAGATCGCTATCAATTAGCTCTGGAAGTGCTGAATTATTTGAGCATACGACTGCTTGGCCGCAGGCCATTGCTTCGGCGACTACAAGTCCAAAACCTTCGCGGTGAGATGGGAAGAGTAGAATATCGCTTTCTTGAAAGATTGTTGGCATTTCACTATATGGAACTTTGGGTATGAAGCGAATGTGATCGCTGTGCGCTTGTTTGTGATTTTGTAATCCGCCTGTAGCCCAAAAATCCGCTTTGTGAGAAAGCGCTGTTGCTACGGCTTTGAATATATCAAAGCCTTTTCTTGCTATTGGGTTTCCTGCAAAGAGAATCCTAGGCTTTTCGTGGTTTTTTTTCTTTTTTGTAAACCTTTGGGTGTCTATACCATTATGGATTACTGAGATCTCTGTTTTGGGGTTGATTTCCTGCTTAATAATATCGGCGAGGAAGTTACTTACAGTGACGATGTGGTCCGCCTTCTTGCAGGCAGCTACGTTTGCCCCTCGGGCGATATGCTTGTAGTAAAGACGTCGTTTTATATCCCTGACGCTGCTGAGGTATCGCTCATCGTAGTAATAGTTATGTATGCTCAATAAATTTTTCCCGCTTGCCGTGAAGCCTCGTGTTCCTAGTTCTGCTGTTGTATGGATTATATCGGAGTTGCCCTTGTAGCTTGGTATCAGGCATGGTAGAGCGCCAAGTTTCGGGCTGAGTGTATTTAGGGTGTAATTACTTAGGTTTTCGGCAAGATAATTATGGACGACTTCAACCCCGGAGCCGGAAACCACTTGGCTATAAATAGTTGGTGAGCCTTGAGTTGGTTCAAGTTCATATTGCCCTTTCATTTTGCGCCTTATATGGTTTCTTGTAGTGAGTGATTTGTAGCTGGGTTAGTTAGAAGGGCTATTTTCAAGTTCTTCGATTTGTCTTTTGTACAACTCAGCATGTGATTTAGCTATCTGGGGCCAATTAAATCTATTTTTTACATCTATCCTGCCGTTTTCGGCTAGTTTTTCGCATAATTCTGGAGAGTTATATAGCCGCTTTATAGCTCTTGCTAGTTTCTCTGGGGAGCGTTGGGGAACTAGTAGGCCAGTTACTTCGTTTTGTACTGCATCTCTAATGGCTTGTAAATCTGATGCGACTACCGAGCAGCCACAACCAAGAGCTTCAATATTGGTTAATCCCAACCCTTCTTGATCTCCGTTTTCAGCTTTGACAGACGGTATAACTGCTATTTTATGCTGATTGAGATGTTTTGGGATGCTGTCATTCTTTAGGGCGCCTAAGAAAGTTACTTGATTCTCTAAGTCTAAAGATCTCACATTACTTATTAATTGGTTTTTAAGTGGGCCATCACCTATAACTGTTAGCTGTGGGCTTAAACCTTCTTTTTTTAGGATGGCTAGTGCTTCAAGTAGATACTCTACTCCTTTCTTCTCAACTAGACGGCCTACAAAGATTAGCTCTTTTGGTCTTTCTGATGTTGGTTTGCCGGCTACAAAGGTATTGCTTAAATCAACTCCCATTGGGTTGATGCTGATTCTATTTTGTTTGATGCCAAGTTCGCATAAATCATCTTTCATGGCGCTGCTCACAACGGCGATATGGTTTGCGCTGTTGCAGATATTGAGCTTTAATCGCTGAAATATAGATTTACTAAAACTATAGAGGTCACCCCCGTGGCTACTTAGCACCCATGGTAGTTTTGATGATCCTGTGAGCTTTTTATAAATCAACATGCTAAAACCCTGAGGAATAATCCAGTGGGCATGAATCAAGTCTGGATTAAGTGATTTAATTAGTCGATGAACTGCATAAGCTTGGAAAAAAATGAAAAAGGGAATGGCCAAATAGTTAAGTTTGTTTTTGCTTAATTTCGCATTAATACCACCATCGTAGCAAAGTTGTTGCCATTTAGCAGGAAGGTATTGAAAGCGGTGTATATGCACGCCTTCGAGCACTTCACTTTTAGGTAGACCCTGCTCGCAAGGCGCCAGTACATGCACTTCACCGTACGGAATTAAAAATTTTGCGAGGTTGTGTATGAAAAGGGGTTCTGTATCACCCAGCCAACGAGGATAGGTGGAAGTTAAAAGGAGTATCTTCATGCTGTAGTCTAGGGCTTTAGAAGTTGCAACTCTAGCACAGACAGGACCACCGTTCACCTTGGGTTTAAGTGGAAATTACACATAACTTATTTGATAGAGGGTTATTGTGGCATAGAATTCGCTTGCAATGAGCCAATATCAAATCTAATAAGAAATGGGTGCAAAGTGACTAGTAAAGGGTTTACTTTAATTGAGTTAATGATTGTTGTCGCAATCATAGGGATTTTGGCGGCACTTGCTCTTCCCGCCTATCAAGACTACTCTTCGCGCGCGAAAGTTGCGGAACCCGTATCTATACTGCGGGCTATGAAGTCAGATATACACTCTTATGTTGGGGAGAAAGGGGCGTTTCCAACCGTTGCAGAGTTGCAGGAGTATGCTGGTGCTAAGATAACCTCAGGGCAATATACCGCAAGGGTATCCGATGGCGCCACTGGTGAATATATTGCCTTTATGAGGGGTACCGTGGGGGCGAGAATAAATGGAAAGTCGGTAAAATTGGTTTTTACAACCGACTCTAACGGTATTGTTCGGCACGATTGTGTACCAGGGGACTCGGACCCTATACCCAATGAGTATTTACCTTGGGAATGTCGAAATACGCCCTAGATGGAGCTGCATTGACAAAATTTGTCAGTGAAGGCTGCCGGAATTAGATTGCTGGTTCTGGCAAGATAATGTCATGTTTATAATTTGCTAAGTAGGAAAGTATGGCTGCTGCAAACTCCAGGTTATTGGTGTTCTTACTAATTTTCACTTTGTCCGGCTTCTCCGGTCTGATTTATCAATCAATTTGGTCGCATTATCTGAAGCTTTTGCTTGGTCACGCCTCTTATGCCCAAGTTTTGGTTCTCGGAATCTTTATGGGAGGGATGGCGATAGGCTCGATGGCTGCAGCAAAATGGGGCAAGAGCTTTAAAAATCTTATTTTGGCCTATGGCGTAGCGGAGTTATTGATCGGTCTATTTGGGTTGGGTTTCCACTCAGTTTTCATCAACGTGCAGCACTTTACTTTTAGTACATTAATTCCCGCTTTTGACTCTCCGCTTATGGTAAATAGCAGTAAGTGGGCCACAGGTGCGCTGCTCATATTACCGCAGTCGATATTGCTTGGTGCTACATTTCCATTGCTAGCGGCAGGTATAATTCGCAAGTTTCCTAACAATCCTGGTAACACTTTAGCGGCCTTGTACTTTACCAATAGTTTGGGTGCGGCAGTTGGAATCTTGTTAAATTCATTCTATATACTTCCTGCAGTTGGCCTGCCAGGTTCTATTTTGACCGCAGGTATTATCAATATTGTACTTGCTCTGATTGTGTATCTTATAAGCAAAAAAGATAGCTATGAGCAAGGTCCTACCTTGGCTGATAGTAGTGTACCTATCAATTCCATACTGCTATTAGTGGCCTGCCTTACGGGTTTTGCCTCATTTCTTTATGAAATAGCTTGGATTCGAATGCTAACAATGGTGCTAGGTGGGTCGACACATTCTTTTGAATTAATGTTGTCGGCCTTTATTTTTGGCTTAGCTATAGGTGGTTTTTGGATTCGAAAACATTTAGATTCGATGAAAGACCCAATCAAAACTCTAGCGATAGTGCAAATTTGTATGGGTTTTTTTGCAGCTGTCACGGTTCCACTTTACGGCAGTATTTTTGATCTGATGAGCTTTGGAGTTAATGCACTTGAGGCCAATGATCAGGGATATATCCTTTACCTTTCATTAAGTTTAGTTCTTTGTTTTATTGTTATGCTTCCGGCAACAATATGCGCGGGCATGACTCTTCCTATGATTAGTTATATTTTGCTAAATAAGGGGGTTAGTGATTCATCGATTGGCAAAGTATATGCGTGGAATACTATAGGCGCTATTGCGGGTGTTCTTATTGCAGCTCAATTGATTATGCCTGTGTTGGGTTTGAAAGCTGTTCTGTTGATTGGGGCTGCCGTGGATCTAATTCTGGGGCTATATCTATTGGCCAGGTTTGGTGGAAAGCTGGAAAAGCAGTGGCACTATGGATTAGTGGCTGGGCCGATAGTGCTTTTATTATTTGTTTCTACTTTGTCATTTGATATTAAGCGAATGTCCTCAGGTGTTTTTCGCTATGGTGACGTGGGCCTGTCTAGTGAAAAAAGCATTATTTTTCATGAAGATGGAAAAACGTCTACTGTAGCAGTGAGCAAAAATGGTGATTTTTACGCCTTGATAAACAATGGCAAGCCAGATGCAAGCTTGTATATAGGTGATGAGGGTGATACGTATACGGGCGATGAGCCCACAATGGTCTTGCTGGGCGCTCTTCCTTATATCTATCGGCCTCAAGCCAAGCAGATTGCAAATATTGGTATGGGATCAGGGTTGACTGCCCATACTATGTTGCTTCACCCGGAGGTTGAGCAGGTTGATACCATTGAAATCGAAGAAGAGGTCTACCATGGCGCTAAATTGTTGTCTGAAAAAGTTGGTTTAGTTTTTTCCGATCCAAGAAGTAATGTGATCTTCGATGATGCAAAAACCGCGTTTTCTTCTTCGCAAAAGAGATATGATGCTATTGTTTCAGAGCCTCCTAACCCTTGGGTAAGTGGTGTTTCAGGCCTATTCACTACGGAGTTTTATCGTAGTATGAAACAGTACTTGGTTCCAGGAGGAGTGCTGGTTCAGTGGATGCATTTCTATGAGCTGAACGATCAGCTCTTGGCCTCGGTGTCTAAAGCATTATTTGAAAATTTTGAATATGTTCATGTATATAGAGTCTCCACTGGTGATTATGCATTTGTGGCAGCAAGTGCGCCCTTGCAAGCAGATTATGCTGCACTGTTTAAATACAAAGACTTTAAAAAGCAGCTGGGTGATATAGGTGTGATTAGTGAGCAAGATTTATCTTTTAAAAGAATTGCTAATCGAAGAGCTATTGGAGCTATTATGCAGTCGTATACCATACCTGCTAACTCAGATTTTTTCCCGATTTTAGATTATGGGGCTAGTAAGTCGCGTTACAAACGAGAAAGAGCGGATAGCATGCTAATGGTTAGGCGATCCAGATTGCTTCAAGGTGTGGTCGCAAAGGAAAAACGTGAGAATTTTGAATTGTCTCCGTCAAATACGGATAGTGATGTGACGGTATATAGAAATACTCAGTTGTTCTATGCCGAGTTAAAACAGAAGTTAGAATCCCCGCGACAGAGCATGTATTTGAGTTTGGGTAATGCGGGGAAGTCTAGTTGGATGGCAGCCTTGTTGAATAGCTGTGATGAGGAATTGCTTGCTTCACATACGGAGCTGGGGAATGAGATTGTTGAAATTACTGCATGGTTGTTTAGGTTTTCGTCAGCTCAACAAATGATCCCTTTTCTAAAGGGGTTAGAATCTTGTGATTTATCTAGATTTCCTGGGCATATTAAAGCTTGGGTCAAGCTTCACCGATACTGGCTTGAGGGAGATTTCAGGGCTGTGTATAAGCTATCAAACGAAGTTATAAATGGTTTGGAGTTTACAACGCTAATGTCCAAAAAAATCTTCGGATTTAACTTGGCGGCTCAGCTGAAACTAGAGGAAAAGCTCCCTATCAGTAAGCCCATGACGCCTGAGTTGCTCGAGTTTTTGCTTACTGATGTTGAACTGCGAGCGCTAATTCAAATTTATCAATCGCAATCTGTCGCGATAAAGCAAAAAGAAAGTATCCCTGTGGCGCCGTTAGATAAGTAGTATGGCTTCTGCTTCAATCGTTTAAATAAACGGCGCCTTTGTCATTGTTAAAATGGAATGCCAAACTCGTTTTCTTCTAAGTTGGTGTATTAAGGTTGGTTTATGCCTGCTAGTTACTTGTTGTTGATTGCCCTACTGGCATTTTTATTGTCCGTTTATAGTCTTCGCTATTCAGTAGTATCAAAATTCTTTAAACGGCTTGTGGTTTTTTTTTATTCTTTGTGGTTCGTACTCTTTGTAACTCATGTGTCGTCCGATTACTTTACCGGTGAAGGTATAAATGACGCTGTAGTTTATCACCTTCGTTATGGCCTTGGTGGCGCTGGGTATTGGGAATATGTTGCTCCGGTATCGATTTTGATCTTTGCCTTTTTTCTGTTTTTTGCATTTATATATAAGATGCTCTCAGGATGCGCTAGTAGTTTTCGTGTTGCGCCTTTGCTGTCCTTTATGTCATTGCTGGCTGCTTTTTTATTTAATCCAGGCGCTTGGGATTTGGCGCGACTTAAAAGTGGCGAGCAGAATGTGGCGGCCGCCGGAGATTACCCCATATTTGTGGCTGATGGTTGGAAGATGATTGCTGGCCTATTTGGTTTGGTTGAAGTAGCTCGAGCTGATAGTGATTTTTACGATAGTTACCAAATTGCTGAACTAATTCCAAGCTCGAGCAAAGGGACCAAAAATCTAGTTTTTATTTACCTTGAGAGCCTGGAAAGAACCTACTTTAACGAGTCTCTATTTCCAGGGCTTGTTGATAATTTAAAGGAAATAGAGGGTAACTCTGTTCACTTTACTAATATTGTTCAACTTGACGGTACAGGTTGGACTATTGGGGGGATGACAGCCAGCCTCTGTGGTATTCCTCTTGTAGCTCCTTCGCACCATAATTCAATGTCTGGTATGAGTACCTTTCTTAAAGGCGCAACTTGTCTTGGTGATGTTCTGAGTAAGCAAGGGTATGAGTTGAACTACATGGCTGGAGCAAAGTTAAGTTTCGCGGGAAAGGGGAAGTTTTTTTCTGGCCATGGTTTTAATAAAGTAGAGGGTTTAGAAGAATTGGGTCCCAAGTTACTTGATGCATCTTATATTTCTACATGGGGGTTGTATGATGATACTCTGTTGGATCTTTTGTTTCAGCGCTATTTATCACTCTCTCAAACTGGAAGAAAGTTTGCCTTATTTTCATTAACGCTAGATACACATGCGCCTAGAGGGCATGCAGCAAGGAGTTGTGAGGATAAACTCTATGGCGATGGGAAAAATCAGATTTTAAATGCCGTCAAATGCACCGATCTTCTGGTTTCTCAATTTGTAGAAAAAATCGAAGCCTCTCCATATTCTGAAAACACTGTCATTGTATTAATGTCAGACCATCTGGCAATGTATAACACAGCTTACGATATCTTGGAGAGTGCGGAAAGAAGGAATTTTTTCGCGATATATGATCCTAGCAAAAAAGAAGCAAAAAAAATTGATAAGTTGGGTTCGACCTTAGATGTAGCACCTACATTGCTTCCTTTTATAGGATTTCATGGACGTTTGGGTCTAGGTAGAAACTTACTTGATAATGTTGAAGCCGAGATTAAAGTCGTGCATAGAAATCTACGTTTTTGGGATGATGATATTATGAGTTTCTGGGAATTCCCGGCTTTAGGGGGGGAGGTTTCGGTTGACTGGGAAGAGGAAAAAGCTGTTATAAATGGTCAAGTAATTCGAATTCCAGCAATGCTTGAAATAAGGCCAGACTTTAGCACAACCCTCCGGTTTTTATTCGATCAAACTGGAGGTTATCCTCGTTTTGTTGGTCATATTAACAACCTGGATCCGCAGTCAAGGTTTGTATTGTTTGATCGCTGTCGTACAATACACGATATCGACTCAAGAGCACCAACCAAAGGATTTTGCGTTCTGGCCGGAGGGAAAAGTCTACCTAATAAAATCAAGGTTATAGATAAAATTTTTGATTTTAGCGAGAGCGAGTTCCGGCAATTGATTGGCGTAGATAGTAAGCAACTATAGCTGTCAGCGGAAGTTTTCTGTGAGCTGAGCGCCAATCAACACTCAATAATATTCACCGGCACTTCCAACACATTCACAGCCAGGCCTCCTCGAGAGGTCTCCTTGTACTTCTCTTGCATGTCGCGGCCTGTGTCGCGCATGGTTTTTATCACTTTATCCAGTGATACGAAGTGTGAGCCGTCGCCTCTTAGTGCCATGCGGGCGGCGTGGATGGCTTTGATGGCGGCCATGGCATTGCGTTCGATGCAGGGGACTTGTACTAGGCCGCCGATTGGGTCGCAGGTTAGGCCTAGGTTGTGCTCCATGGCGATTTCAGCCGCATTTTCTACTTGGGCTGGGTTGCCGCCCAATACTTCTGCGAGGCCGCCGGCCGCCATTGAGCAGGCGGAGCCAACCTCGCCCTGGCAGCCTACGTCGGCGCCAGAGATGGAGGCGTTGCGTTTATAGAGGGTGCCTATAGCGGCCGAGGTCAGTAGAAAATTTTGTACGCCTTTGTCATTGGCGCCTGGGACGAAGCGGATGTAGTAATGCAATACTGCGGGAATAATGCCTGCAGCACCATTGGTGGGGGCAGTTACCATGCGGCCACCAGCGGCGTTTTCTTCGTTCACAGCGAGTGCGTAGAGTGTTACCCAGTCCAATGTGGTGAGTGGGTCGGCCAGAGAGGCTTCTGGGCGGCTCAGTAGCTGCTGCTGCATTTCGCGGGCGCGTCTTTTTACTTTCAGCCCGCCAGGTAATAATCCTTCGTGGCGTAAGCCATTGTTTACGCATTCTTGCATTACCGCCCAGATATCCATTAGGCCTTTGGCGGTTTCTGCTTCGGCGCGCCAGGTGGCTTCGTTATTCCACATAACATCTGAAATGCTGATGTTTTTGTCTTCGCATATCTTCAGCAATTGTGCGGCGGAATCAAATTTATAAGCCTCTGGGCGAGGGTCTTCGGTTACGGCGTCCGCTTGGGCGGTTTGCTCGCCGACGATAAATCCACCGCCTACTGAGTAGTAGGTTTTTTCCAGTAACAGCTCGCCGGCTTTATTGAAAGCCTGAAAGCCCATGCCGTTGGGGTGATAAGGTAGGGTTTTACGGCGATGAAGAATTAAATCATTTTTTTCGTCGAAGTCGATAATGTGCTCGCCGAGCAAGTTTAGGTACTTTTCTTCGCGGGCTTCGGCCACCATGCGGGCGATGTTATCGACATCTACATGTTCTGGGGTTTCGCCTAATAAGCCTAGAATTACCGCTTTGGCTGTGCCGTGGCCAACGCCAGTGGCGCCTAGTGAGCCATACATGTCTGAGTGGATGCGAGCCGTGGAGCTAAGTAGATCGGCTTTTTTTAAAGCATGGCAAAATTGTTTGGCGGCCCGCATTGGGCCAACAGTGTGTGAGCTAGATGGTCCAATGCCCACTTTGAATAAATCAAAAACACTGATGGCCATGATCAGTTTCCTCGGCTAAAAATTTATTTTTAAAATTTTTTATTGTTGTTGCTGTATTGTGACTGGGCCACTTTAAAAGGGCGTTACCACTTTAAAATAACTTTACCGCTCTGCCCCGACAACATAGTGTCAAAGCCTTGCTGAAAATCATCGATATCAAACTGATGGGTAATCACTGGGCTTAAATCCAATCCAGATTGCAGCAGGCAAGCCATTTTGTGCCAGGTATCGAACATTTCGCGGCCGTAAATACCTTTGATGGTAAGGCTCTTAAAAATAACTTCGTTCCAATTAATGGCCATATCATCGGGAGGAATTCCCAGCATGGCGATCTTGCCGCCGTGAATCATATTGCTCAACATGCTTTGAAAAGCGCTAGGTACGCCAGACATTTCTAAGCCAACATCAAAGCCTTCGGTCATGCCTAGATCGGCCATGGTATCTTGCAGTGATTCTTTAGCAACATTCACTACACGGCTAGCACCCATAGTCTTGGCCATGGCTAGGCGGTGATCGTTGATATCGGTTACCACCACATGGCGGGCTCCAACATGGCGAGCAATGCCAGCGGCCATAATGCCGATAGGGCCGGCGCCGGTAATTAATACATCTTCACCGGTTAGATCGAAGCTTAAAGTGGTGTGTACGGCGTTACCAAACGGGTCGAAGATAGAGGCCATTTCATCGCTGATATCTTCAGGAATCTTAAAGGCATTTTCTTCTGGCAGTGTTAGGTATTCGCCAAAAGCGCCCGGAATATTTACCCCGATACCTTGGGTGTTGGCACAGTAGTGGCGACGGCCAGCGCGACAGTTGCGGCAATGTCCGCAAGTGATATGGCCTTCACCGGAAACACGATCACCCACTTGGAAAGACTTTACGCCTTCGCCAACAGCAACCACTTCGCCAACAAACTCATGGCCAACCACCATCGGTGTTGGAATAGTTTGCTGTGACCAGCTATCCCAGTTGTAAATATGTATATCGGTACCACAGATAGCCGTTAAGCGTGTTTTGATCAAAAGATCATTGACGCCAGGTTTCGGTGCTTCTACATCGCTTAACCAAATGCCGGGTTCTGGGTGTAACTTTGAAAGTGCTTTCATTTTATATCTCTTAAACTCGGCTTAGATGATGTCTAGCTCTTTGCCCACTTCGATAAAGGCGTTAATGGCATGATCCAATTGTTCTTGGCTATGCAGGGCCGACATTTGGGTGCGGATACGTGCTTCGCCGCGCGGTACGACTGGGAATGAGAAGCCGATAACATAAACGCCCTTGCTCAAAAGCTTGTCCGCCATTTGGCCGGCAAGTTTGGCATCGCCAATCATCACCGGGATGATGGCATGATCCGCGCCAGCGAGAGTAAAGCCGGCAGCGCTCATTTTCTCACGGAAGTACTCGGCGTTTTTCCACAGCTGCTCGCGTAATTGTGGCTCTTCGCGCAAAAGCTCCAGTACTTTCAAAGATGTTGCGACAACACCAGGGGCTACTGAGTTAGAAAACAAATAGGGGCGTGAGCGTTGACGTAAAATTTCTACCACTTCTTTTTTGGCTGCTGTAAAACCACCAGATGCACCGCCCAAGGCTTTACCCAGTGTGCCAGTAATAATATCTACACGGTCCATTACATCGCAGTATTCATGGCTGCCACGGCCATTGGCGCCAACAAAGCCTACCGCGTGAGAGTCATCGACCATAACCAAGGCATTGTATTTATCGGCTAGATCGCAAAGCGATTTTAGGTCCGCAATAATGCCATCCATGGAAAACACACCATCGGTGGCAATCAATTTAAAACGAGCACCGTCTTCATCAGCTTTTTGTAATTGTGCTTCCAGTTCGCTCATATTGTTATTGGCATAACGGTAGCGCTTGGCCTTACATAGGCGTACGCCATCGATGATGCTGGCATGATTAAGCGCATCACTGATAATGGCATCTTCTGGGCCAAGAATAGATTCAAATAGACCACCATTGGCATCAAAGCAGGAAGGGTAAAGAATGGTATCTTCCATTTTAAGGAAGTTGCTCAGCTCATTTTCTAGTTGCTTGTGAATGGTTTGGGTGCCGCAAATAAAGCGCACAGAAGCTACGCCAAAACCATAATCGTCTGCGGCCTGTTGGGCGGCTTTTATTAAGCTTGGGTGGTTGGCTAAGCCTAGGTAGTTATTGGCGCAAAGGTTAATAACTTGTTGCCCAGCAACTTCGATAGAGGTGCTTTGCTGTGAGCTAATGTAACGCTCTTGTTTATACAAGCCGTCAGCCTTAATTTGCTCAATCTGGCTTTGCAGGCTGTGATAAAATTCGTTCTTGCTAGAGCTCGGCATAACACTTTCCTATCGATATCAACATTCGGCTATGTAAGTAAGACTAGTACGGTAAGACCCGTGCAGTAAAACCAGTACAGTAAGAATAGCGGCTAAAGCCCTAGTGGGGGCCATTAGGCGCAATGTTATAAGGCTGTTTGTTGGTGGGCAATCAATCTATAGTTAGAAGGCTCAATTTAGTATAAATGTCGGCTGTCGGCTGTTTTTTAGAGATTTATGCTGCATAAGATCATTGCTAAAGAAGCCAATTAAGGTAATTGCAGCGATTGGACTAGGTAACTTTGGCTTGAAATTCGAGCCAGGAATCGAAGTGGGCTTTGTGTTGGATATAAGGGTTGCGGCGTAAAGGTCGCATAAGTGCTTGTAGTTAAGGATTTAATATGGACAGTTTGGACTCTAGTATCGCAGATAGTAAGCCTGCGCTCGGAGTGAGTGCCTGTCTATTGGGTGAGTCGGTTCGCTATGATGGTGCCCATAAGCGTTCAGCATTATTGCAAGCCAGTTTATCTGGTTTGCTGTCAATGCATGGCTTTTGCCCGGAGCTCAGTGCTGGGTTTGGAGTGCCTAGGCCAACGATTGCACTCTATGAAGATGCTGGTGCTGTCGAGCTTAGGCGTAACCCTGGCCAGCAAGGGAAGTTAGATCTTAAAGAGAATCTAGCCCCTGCAATGATTCAAAGCTGTGAGGAGATCTTTCGAGCCTGCCAAAATTTAAATGGCTATATATTTATGCAGCGCTCGCCTAGCTGTGCATTGGCAAGTGCACAGCTCATTAGTGATCAACGAAGCAGTGATCAAGCTAATTCAGAGGCTCGCTATATTGATGGGGTATTTGCCGCCGAGCTAAAACGTCGCTTGCCAGCTTTGCCTGTCGTGCAAGAATGCGATTTGCACCATGGGCCAAGCTTGGATCGCTTTCTTGTTGCAGTTTATGCTCATCATCGGCTAAGCAAGATTCAACAATCTCAGTCTTTCTCCGAGCTATTGGATTTTCACAGTCGCTATAAATACACAGTGATGGCCTATAGTGTGCCGGCTTATAAGCGTTTAGGTAAGTTGTTGGCTTGTCGCAATGCAGATAATTTCTCGGCTCAGTTTGAAGAGTACCGCTTGGGGTTTATGCAAATATTTAAGCAAGAGCCTAGTCGTGGTGCGATTGTTAACGCCCTTATGCATATTATGGGTTATGTAAAACAGCAACTTAGTGCAGAACAAAGTCAGCAATTGCTAGGACAGATGCACGCTTATCGCTTGGGTGAGCAGGCATTGCAGCCTATCATTGTGGAGCTGCACAATGCTATTGAGCTTTGGGGAAGTGAGTATATTCGGCGGCAGTATTTTTGGTGCCCGCATCCGCTGAGTGAGCAGCTGCGAGCACTGTAATGCGCTCGAATTCTATTTTTCGTTTTAGTTTTTGCCGCCAATAGGCAGGCCGGCATCTTCTTTAACGCTTTCGATAACAATATAGGTATGGGTTTGAGCAACCCCAGGTAGATCAACCAGCTTGCCTAGGACATCACGATACGATTCCATATCTTTCATGCGCAGCTTTACAAGGTAATCAAAGCCGCCGGCAACCATATCGCATTCGGCCACTTGTGGCAGTGTCACCACTGCTTGCTTGAAGTTATCAAACACATCGCCTGTGGTGCGATCGAGCGTAACCTGCACATAGGCCACCATGGCTAAATCCAGCATGGTGGCATCCAGCTTGGCGCCATAGCTGCGGATATAGCCTTCAGATTCTAAGCGGCGAACACGCTCAAGGCATGGGCTGGGGCTTAAATGTACCCGGTTAGCCAGCTCTACATTGGAGATGCGGCCTTCTTTTTGAAGGGTATTAAGGATCACCAGATCGGTGCGATCAGGTTTAAAGGGCTTGTCACTCTTAATTTTACGGCTCATAGATCAATGCTCGCTTGGGGCTAAGTACATAAATCCTAAAGGATTATTTGGGCTCAGGCGTTAATCTCTTATTGTTATTAAAGTCTATAATTCCGCATACCTAATGCAGATCAAAATATTGTGCTATTTAATTGCCATTTTTGCAATCTAATTCTGATGTGTAATCTCTATAATGCCAAACATTCGAATTTCGGTAGTTTGGAGCTTTCATGCTGTACCCAGAAAATCACAATGCCCAGAGCGAATTGCGTCAAAGTATACGCAATGCTTATCGTATGGACGAAGGTCAAGTCGTAGAGGAGTTATTGGCCCAGGACCAAATTGATGCCATCTCTAGAGCTAAAATTTGGCAAAAAGCTCGCGATTTGATTTTACATATCCGTAAAGAGCAAGAAGGCAAGGGTGGCGTGGACGCACTATTGCAGGAGTTCTCGCTATCTACCGACGAAGGCATTGTCCTGATGTGTTTGGCTGAAGCGCTGTTGCGTGTGCCAGATAAAGACACCATGGATCGATTGATTCGCGATAAATTATCAGGTGGTGATTGGGATTCGCATCTTGGCAATTCAGATTCCTTGTTTGTAAATGCCTCTGCTTGGGGGCTATTGCTTACCGGCAAGATGGTTAATTACAGCGATGAAAATAATCGCCGTAATTTCGGCATTTTAAAGCAAACCATGGGTCGCGTTGGCGAGCCAGTTATTCGCCGCGCAGTTCGCTATGCCATGCAAATTATGGGCACTCAGTTTGTATTGGGTACTACCATTATTCAGGCGCTAAAACGTGCCAGCGAAGAAGAAGCCAAAGGCTATCGCTATTCTTACGATATGCTAGGTGAAGGCGCGCGTACCGATGCCGATGCTCAGCGTTATTTCCAAAGCTATATGGATGCCATTGAGTCTATTGGTAAGGCAGCCGCAAATGCTGGACCTGAAGAAAGCCCCGGCATTTCGGTAAAACTGTCGGCTATTCATCCGCGTTATGAGTTTTCTCATCGCCAGCGAGTAATGGACGAACTGGTTCCACGCTTAAAAGAATTGGCGCTTGCCGCAAAGCACTATGATATTGGTTTTACCGTTGATGCCGAAGAGGCCGACCGTTTAGATCTTTCTTTCGATATTATCGAAGCAGTTTATCTCGATGAAGACCTCGCTGGTTGGGAAGGTTTTGGCTTGGCGATTCAGGCCTATCAAAAGCGCGCTCATTTGGTGATCGATTGGATTATACAGCTGGCTCGCAAAGGTGGTCGTCGGATTATGGTTCGCCTAGTGAAAGGTGCTTACTGGGATTCGGAAATTAAGTGGAGCCAAGAAGAAGGCCTGGAAGGCTATCCGGTATTTACCCGTAAAGCATCTACAGATGTTAGCTACCAAGTTTGTGCCCAAAAATTATTAGCCGCTAGAGATTGTATTTTCCCGCAGTTCGCTACCCATAATGCCTATAGTGTTGCTAGCATTCTGGCCATGGATAGCGAGCGTAAGGGTTTTGAATTCCAACGTTTGCACGGCATGGGTGAGGCGCTTTATGAAAATATGGTGGCCGATGAAGGTATCAGTTGTCGTATTTATGCCCCCGTAGGTGAGCACGCCGATTTGCTGGCTTACTTGGTTCGCCGCCTGCTAGAAAATGGCGCTAACAGCTCTTTTGTGAACAATATTGTTGATGAATCGATTCCGGTTGAATCTTTATTGGAAGATCCTTTTGCCACAGTTGAGTCGTGGAAAAAGAAAAGCAATTCGGTAATTCCTCTGCCAGAAGATATTTTTGAAAACGAGTTTTCCTCAATAAGTGAAGATATCGTAGCCCGTAAAAACTCCGTTGGCTTTGATCTTACGGATTGTAATCACACCGAGCCTGCAAAAGCCGCTTTAACTGCTTTGCTGGACAATTGGCTGACGGTGGCTGCGAAGGCCACAGGCGATAGCGAAGTACGTAACCCGGCGAATCAAGAAGAGCTGATTGGTCATCTACAGTTTGATAGCGAGTCGGCCATTGAAGGGAAGCTTCAGCAAGTTCAGGCGTCCCAGTCGGTATGGGCGGCTCGCACGGCAGCTGAGCGTGCAGAGCTGTTGAATGCAATGGCCGATGCGCTTGAAGCCAATCGTGATGAATTTTTGGCCTTGTGTGTAAAAGAGGCGGGTAAATCGATTCCTGATGCAATTGCAGAAATTCGTGAGGCTGTAGATTTTTGCCGATACTACGCTCGCCAAGCGGAAACTTTATTTAATGAAAATAAAGTACAAGCACGCGGTGTTGTGCTTTGTATTAGCCCTTGGAATTTTCCATTGGCCATTTTCCTAGGTCAGATTGCCGCGGCTTTGGTTACCGGTAATACGGTTTTAGCTAAGCCTGCTGAGCAAACCAGTTTGGTGGCACTGCGCTGTGTCGAACTGTGGCGTGAGCAGGGCTTGCCTGCCGATGTGTTGCAGCTAATTATTGGCCCAGGTAAGCCTGTAGGTGAAAAGCTAGTGCCTGATCAGCGCATTGCGGCGGTCATGTTTACGGGTTCAACCGCTACCGGCCAGTGGATCAATCGAACTTTGGCCGCGCGTGAAGAAAACTCGGCGCCCTTGGTGGCCGAAACAGGCGGTCAAAATGCCATGATTGTAGATTCAACTGCACTGCCAGAGCAGGTGGTTGATGATGTTATGTCTTCAGGTTTTCAATCGGCGGGTCAGCGTTGTTCGGCTTTACGCGTGCTATTTTTGCAAGAAGACATTGCCGATAAAGTCATCACCATGATTAAAGGTGCCATGGCAGAGTTGCATGTTGGTGATCCGCAGTGGTTAAGTACCGATGTGGGCCCCGTTATCGATCAAGCTGCGCTATCGCGTTTGCAAGCGCATCAGCAACGCCTAGCGGAGTTATCCGATAAAAAAGCGCGCTTACATTATGCCTGTGCTATCGATAGTAATTTGCCACAGGGCAATTATTTTGCGCCGCATTTGTACGAGCTGCAAAGTTTAGATTTATTACACGAAGAGGTTTTCGGCCCAGTAGTGCATGTGGTGCGCTTTAAAGGCAGTGAGCTGGATGATGTTATCGCGCAAATTAACCGTGCTGGCTTTGGCTTAACCTTAGGTGTGCATAGTCGTATTCAGGCCGTTTGCGATAAGGTTGCGATGCAAGCCAAAGTGGGCAATGTTTACATTAATCGCAATATTATTGGTGCGGTTGTCGGTGTGCAGCCCTTTGGTGGTCGTGGCTTGTCAGGTACTGGCCCTAAAGCTGGAGGCCCTGCTTATTTGCAGGCGCTGGTGAAGAGTATGGAGAATGCCAGTGACTCTGTAGCAAACACTATCCAGTTGCAATTGCCAGAACCAAAACGCGACGCGGTGGTAGATCGCTTAATAGCTAAGGTTTCATTCGCACAAGCTCGTTGGAACGCGATTGGTTTTGATGGGCGCTTGAATCAGTTACGCAGGCTACTTGCCAATATGGCGGGTTTGGACAGCTTCCCGAATCTTGAGGCAATGCTACACAGCAGCCAGGATAGCTTGCAGGCTATGGATGATCGCTTCTCAAGAATTAAAGAATTGCCTGGTCCAACCGGTGAAAGCAATTTGTTAGGGCACGATGCTCGAGGCGTTTTGTTGGCGCTAAAAGAGAAGGGGCAGAGCTACTGTGATTTCTTTGCGCCACTTATTTCGGCGTTATTGGCCGGTAACGCCTTATTGGTTCACCTGCAAGACGGTGATCAAGCGCTGTTCCAGCACCTGCAAGCGTTTGCCAAAGAAGCGGATATGCCTAGTGATCTTATCTTCGCAATTAATGACAGTGAACTGGCAGCAGCTTTGGCTAGCCCAGAGTTGGCGGCTGTTTTAGTACCGGCGTTTAGCTCTGAGTTGCAAGCTGTATTAGCACAGCGTGAAGGCGCTATTTTGACTCAGTTGCAAGCCAGTGCGGCATTTTTTGAACAGCGTTTGTTTATCGAAAAAACCATTACTACCGATACAACCGCTGCTGGTGGTAATGCCTCTTTAATGTCGATCTCTGAAGACTAAGAGCGAACAAATCTCCCGCAACGGCTGTAAAGCCGAAGCATCTTTCGCCCAACTCGTGGAATAAGCGCTGAGTTGGGCTTTTTTTATGTTTAAAAATTTGCTTAACTGTGCGGCTATTTTATGGCGCTTCTTTATGGTTTCTAAAGAGCTGCTAGATACATTAGGCGTCATTAATAAGAACGCCATCTTTTGCATGCCAAGGATGTAATCCTTGCGTGTTGATAAATAAAGTGAGATTCCTATGAGTACAACTGTTTCAATCGCCAGCGACTTTGATGGTGGCAATATTGTCGTAAAAGATGCCACTAATCCTGAGCAGATTAGCTTAGAGATTCGCCGTGATATAGCGGCTGATTACTTCCAGTGGTTTTATTTTTCGGTATCAAATTGTGCCAATCAAACGATGGGCTTTAGTCTTGATAATGCTAGCAAGGCTTCCTATGCTGATGCGTGGGAGAATTATAACGTTGTTGCTTCATATGATCGTGAAAACTGGTTCCGTGTCCCGGCTCAATACCAGGATGGCCAGTTGAAATGGCAACATCAGTCAGAGCAGGGTAAAGTTTATTACTCTTATTTTGCACCGTATGACAAGGCTCGCCACCAGCAACTGTTAACAACCATTAATAGCCATAAGCGCTGTGAGCAAATCGATCAATGTCAGACGGTCGATGGCCACAGTGTTGAGTTGTTTAAGTTTGCGAGCTCTGCAGAAAATACTACAAAACGTAATTTGTGGTTAATCGCCCGTCAACACCCAGGTGAAACCATGGCGGAATGGTTTATGGAGGGCTTGCTAGAAAAGCTATTCGCCATGCCTGATAGCGAAGCTTTGTTAATGGGCGCTGATATCTATTTTGTGGTAAATATGAACCCCGATGGTTCATGGGCGGGTAATCTTCGTACCAATGGCGCTGGCACCGATCTTAACCGTGCTTGGCAAGACCCTAGTGCTGAAGCTAGCCCGGAAGTGCTTATGGTGCGCAATGCCATGGACAGAATTGGCGTGGATATGTTCCTAGATATTCATGGTGATGAAGAGTTGCCCTATGTGTTCACCGCAGGTTGTGAAGGCAATCCTGCTTATTCCCTGCGCCTGCAAGAGTTAGAAGAGCGATTCCGTCGTCGCTATCAAGAAATTAATCCAGATTTTCAATCTGTCTATGGTTATGACAAAGATGAGCCTGGTAAGGCAGATTTACGTATCGCCTGTAATCAGGTGGGGCAGCGTTTTGATTGTTTGTCTTTCACCATAGAAATGCCGTTTAAAGATAATGCCAACATTCCTGATGAAAAAGAGGGTTGGTCACCAGAACGATCAAGAGTATTAGGGGTTTCTACTTTGGAATTGATGGCCGAATTACTTCCAGATTTAAGGTAGCTCGACCCATCTTTTTACTTGCCCTAGGGTTAAGATTCGCGGCGAATAGCGTTTAACGCTATTCGCCGTTTTTGTTCTATACCTGAAACTGTTTAACGTTTTCAGATAGATTCCTTGATAGATCGCTGACTTCATCGGTGGCGGTGTTCAATGACTTTAAGCTAGTGCTGGTTTTATTGTACTGTTCTTGAATGAATTGAACGTTTTTGTTGATGTCTTCGACAGCAATAGATTGCTCTTCAGTCGCCGTTGCGATTTGAATGTTCATTTTGTTCAAGTTTGAAATTTGCTGGATAACAATACCGATGTTTTCGCTGCTATCGTTTAGGCTTTTTGCCGTATTTTCGGCAAGCTCCAAACTGCTGCTGATGGCACTTACGGCTTTGGAACTGCCTTGTTGAAGTTTTTCGATATTGTCTTGAATCTGTCCGGTAGATTCCTGGGTTTTAGAGGCGAGCGAGCGCACTTCATCCGCCACTACTGCAAAGCCCCGACCTTGTTCTCCAGCTCTCGCGGCTTCAATTGCTGCGTTTAGAGCCAGTAGGTTGGTCTGTTCAGCAACACCTCGAATGACGTCCAGGATTGAGCCTATCTCGCTGCTATCTTCTGCTAACGATTGAATGACTTGATTGGTACTGCTCAGTTCATTGCTTAATTGCTTCATTTCACTGAGCACAGCTTGCAGCATTTGATTGCCAGATTCAGCGGAGGAATTGGCTTCCTCAGACTGAGAAGCTGCTTGGGAACAGTTTTGAGCGACTTCTTGTACGGTAGAACCCATCTGGTTCATTGCTACGGCGGCCATCTGAGTTTGACCCAGTCCAGAATTAACTTGTTCGTTTACCGCCTCTGAAATATTTTCTAATGTGCTTACTGTTTTGTTTAGTGAGCTATCGGCTTCTTTGGTGTTGTGAATGAGTGTGCGCATCTGTGCCACCATGGCATTGAATGAATCCGCCAGTTGGCCAAGGTCATCATCGCTATTGCTTTGGGCGTGGGCCTTTAGGTTAGATTTTTCGCCAAGCTGATACATAGCTGAAGAGATGGTTTTTAGTTGTTCGGTAATTCCTTTTACGGTATAGCTACAAAGCAAAACCGCTATGGTAATACCCGCAATAGCGACAACTAAAATAGTGTAGAAAGCTGATTGGCTGGAATCTTTCTTGTCACTCATCATCTTCTGGAAGTCGGCCTCTATCGCCAATTCCGCCTTTTTAAGAAGGTTTATTCTTTGGGAGGCCATATCAAACCAATCTGAAGCTTCTACCGAATTGTCTGCACGCCCTTCCGAAACGGCATCTCTGACATTCTGTATATTTTGCCAGAGTTGTGCATCGCGGTGCTTTTCTGAATTCCTAAGTAAGGCTTCACTGGCAAGACTCCTAAAAAGTTCCATAAACTTCTCTTGTTCAATGCCTAGTGTGGTGGCTTTCTTTCGCAACGAACTTTGCTCGCCACCTGAAGAGAGGATTGATGCGATTACGGCACGTTCAATTCCGGCTCTTTCCTTGGCTTGCAAAAAGTACACGTAAGCGGTAGCGGATCTCGATAGGTCTGGGTCATTGAGTTCTAGACTAAGTTGAGTATTTAGATCTAATAGGTTTTTGTTTTTCTCTGTGAATTTTCCCAGGGCCTCATTGATGGGGATGTTTATAGCATCGATTTTTTTGCGGATCTCTGACAGATCGCTCAGCTGCTGATTAATGGACTGCCCAAGTTTTTTCTGTTCAGGGCTGCTTAGCGTATAACTTAACTCGCTGTAACTCTTTCGATAAGCACTCAGAAGTTTGTCGGTATCTTTACGCTGTTCTTTGATTTTGTCGGCAAAGCGAGCACCTTGACTACTTAGAAAGATAGCTGTCATACCACGTTCTTTCTGGATTTCGTGCACCAGTTGATTGGCATTCATAGCTAATATACTTAGGTCTCGGCTCTTACTCATTTGATCGGAGCTTTCTTTTAGGAGTAGTAATTTGCTACCAATAAAAAAGAGGGCGAGTAATAAAGGTGCTAAGACAATCAGTAGTAGTTTGTATCGAATGGCTAAGTTTTTGAACTGAAACACAAGTCTCTCCTGCATAGTGATTTCTTAGGCAACTACGCTTTAAAGCCGCATGACAGCGAACAAAAAAGATACCTGTATATTAGAATCTAGTACTTTATGGAGATGAGTGGTAATAATTGATGATTAATCGATGAATGGCGATCGTTACTGAAATGTTCTATGGGGTGAGAATAAGCGCTTGTATTCCAAATGTTGGATATCTAGATAGATGGTAGGAGTTTTCTTTAGAGCGAGATTAGGGCCTTATACGGCCCAGTTCATTTTGCTAAGGAAGTCTTTAGCTTGTTAAGGCTTTAGCATAACGTTCGATTCGATCAAACGCTGGTTTAAGCACATTAATTGGCTGAGCAAGGGAAACTCGAACATAGTTTGTGGTGCTTTGACCAAAACCGATGCCGGGCAACACCGATACTTTTTCTTTCTTTAATAGGTCCTCGGCAAAGCGCAAGCCGTTTTCAGCTAGGTCGTCGACCTTGATCATAACAAACATGCCTGCTTTAGGAGTTTGGCAAGAAATTCCAGGGATGCTATTTACGCGCTCGCAAACGTAGTTGCGTCGTTGGCGATATTCTTCTCGCACACCTTGGATATACTCCTCATCATTGCTTAGTGCAAAGGCGGCTGCGTCTTGCACAAACTGGCAACATCCAAAGATTGTGGACGAAGTGAAATCCAATAAGCGTTTCGAAAACTCTGTGCTGGCCACGGTCCAGCCTAGGCGCCAGCCGGTCATGGCGTGGGATTTGGATAAGCCATCGATAATAACAACGTTGTCCAAACTTGCCGCAGCTTTACGCAGTGAGGTGTGAGTTTCATCGAAGGTGATCATCGAGTAAACCTCATCGCAAACCAGCCATAAATTATTCTCTAAACAAAATTCGGCAAGTTCACGAAGTTGGCTCTCGCTGATCATATTGCCCGCTGGGTTACCGGGTGTATTAATAAAGACCACTCGAGTCTTATCGGTAACCGCTGCTTTAACACGCTCTACATCAAGCTCAAAGTGGTTCTCTACATCCAGCTCTACGGGTACCACATTGACATTCAGTGCTTTGAAAATCCCTTCGTAGCCAACATACATAGGCTCGGCCACAATAATATCTTCGCCGTCATTTAATAGGCAGGCCATAACGGAATAAATAGCGTTTGTCGCACCTGGGAAAATGACTACATTACTAGGATCACAATGTTTGCCAGAGGCTTTAATTTCGATATCAGAAATAATTTGACGCAAATGTTTCTCGCCCATTCCCGGCGCATAATGGGTGCGGCCTTTTTCTAAGCTATCAATGGTCGCTCGAATCGTGGACGGGAGAGTGGCAAGATCAGGGTCACCGACCGATAGCAAATAAACATCTTCGCCATTAGCGAATTGTTCGCAAGCTTGATCGTGTACGGCCCAAACACCGGAGGATTCTTCGATCAAGCGCTGTGATAGTTGGCTGATACGGGCATTGAAAGTCATAATGATGGGCTCTTAATTCGTTATGATTGAGGTAAAAAATCGGCTTCGCGAACTTCAATAACTGTGGGCATATTGTGCTCACCGTGTTCACGCAGTAGTTCAATAAGTTGAGTTGGGTTTTCAGCTCGCGCTGCACGACAGCCATAAGCGGAAGCAATCGCTAAAAAGTCTGGCGTGTGAATGTCACAGGCGATGGGCTGCATGCCGGCCGTTTCAAAATTTTGCGCGATCATTTCATAGCGCTGGTTATTCCACACTACCACTGCGATAGGCAGCTGTGCTTCAACGGCTGTTGATAATTCATTGATGGTAAATTGCAAACCGCCATCACCGATTAAGCTAATCACTGGCAACTCTGGCTTTGCGAGTTTTGCACCGAAGGCGGCGGGTAATGCGTAGCCAAGCGTACCGTAACCTGTTGCAGCTGAAGCAAAGCGGCGAGTACTGCGTGCTTGCAATTGTGCTGCTGCGAAGTAGGCGGGCTGCGTTGAATCGCCCAAAATGGCAGCTTCGGGTAGCGCTTCGTATAGAGCATCCAAAAAGATTTGGTAATTTTCATCGACGCTTGGGGCGAGCTTTGCGCGCACAGCCTTGCTGCGCTGCGCACCAGCGCGTGCGGTAAAATCTAATTCGGGCAGAAGTGCTTTAATGGCTGCAGTGCTATCGGCTTGGATTGCAATATCGGGGCGAGCGTTACGACACAGCTGTGTGGCATCAATATCGATGCGGATCAGCTTGCCACCAAGTGCAAAGCCCCCGTCAAAGAAAAAGTCGTAATCCGTTTCGCTAAATTCGGTGCCAATACCCAGGATTACATCGGCCTGTTGATAGAGGTCGCGTACAGCCTGGTAGCTTGGGCTGCTATTTATCAATAGCGGATGCTCGGGTGGCAGAATACCTTTGGCGTTATGGGTCAGGGTGGTGGGGGCATCCAGTTTTTCAGCCAGCGCCAAGGCGAGCTCAGCGGCATCGGCGGCACCGCCACCCAGCGCCAACACAGGCTTTTCTGCACTATTTAGCAATTCAGCGGCCGCTTTAATACTTGCTTCATTGGCTGCTGGTCGGCTTGGTAGTGGCCAGGTTTGAACCTCAACATGGCTGGCATCAGCGGTGATGACATCTAGCGGCATTGAAAGGTGTACAGGGCCTGGGCGTTGGCTATGAAAAATGCTGAAAGCGCGAGCTAAGATCATCGGCAGCTCGTCCACTCTTGATACAGTGTGAGCCCAAACACTGCTTTGTTCCATGGCGCGCTGCAAATCCGTGGTCTCGTGCAGGCGACCTTCGCCCAAGCCTTTTTCGTGGCGATTGTTATCGGCTGAGATCACCAGCATTGGGACAGAATCTTGTAAGGCTTGGCCCATAGCAGTGGCGATATTCAGTGCGCCTGGGCCGGATACCGTTACGCAAGCTGCCGGGCAGCCGCTGACTCTCGCATAACCGTCAGCCATAAAGCCGGCGCCTTGTTCGTGGCGCGGGGTGACATGACGAATATTAGTTTGGGGGAGGCCGCGATAGAGTTCGATGGTGTGGGTACCTGGTATGCCAAAAGCCGTATCGATACCATAGGCTTCCATCAATTTGGCCAATAGCACGCCACCGGTTTGTATTGCCTGATTCATCGCTTGCCTCCTTTATTTCAATGATTCAAGCATAGATCCCTTGGCAGATTTTGAATAACGATTTATTCTCCATAGTTCATTCCTAAAACTCATTAAGTCTATGGCCAAGTATTTACCTAGCACACAGGCATTACAGTGTTTTGATGCCGTCGCAGAATTGCTCAGCGTGACCCGTGCCAGCCAGCGATTAAATATGACCCAAAGTGCAGTAAGTCGCCAGATAGCAGGGCTTGAGGCTGGGCTGTCGGTACAGTTATTTCGCCGCGAGAAGCAGCGACTCTACCTTACGGAGCGAGGTCGAGCCTACTGGGAAGAGGTGAGGGAGCTGTTGCGTCGATTGCATAATGCCTCGCAACGTTTACAGGGTAAGGTCTCTGGTAGGGTACGCTTGGGGGTTGAGCCTGCAATCGCGAGTCGCTGGCTTGTGCCTAGGTTGGCGGCCTTTAAACAACGCCATCCAGAGCTTGATATTGAGTTGCAGACCGATATGGAAGCTTTGTATTACGGTTCGGCGAGCTATGATATTGCCATCCTCTATGGTTTGGGCGACTGGCCCGACCTTGATGCTGAGTTTCTGATGGCAGATAGCCTGGTAGCCGTGTGTGCACCTTCTCTGTTGCAACAGTTTGGTAAGATTCAGCAGCGTGAAGAGAGTTTGCGCTACCCCTTATTGCATCACACCTCAAAACCTTCTTCGAGTGGCGCTTGGTTACGGGCGGCGGGTTTATCAGATCATGAAATCGATGCGCTAGCTGGGTCGCGTTTGCAGAGCTTCAGTTTAATCTCACAGGTAGCCACTGAGGGCTTGGGGCTGGCGATATTACCTGATTATTTTGTCGCAGCCGATATACAGGAGGGTAAGTTGGTGCAAGCTTGTGATGAATCTTTGCCCTGCGAGGAGCGTTATTTTGTGGTTCGGCCAAAAGACCGAGGGGAGGATTTAGCTGTCGATGCTGTTCAACAATGGCTGCTGGGTTTGTAAGCACTGGCAAAACTGACCTTCCCAACTATGCTTATGGTTAAAATTAACACTATGTATGCATAAATTCTTGGGCTTTGCCGCCGATACTGCTATGAACGAGACGCGTATTCAGTAAGAAGTGCATAGGGAAAAGGAAACAGCATGAGCAGTTTAAGCCAGGTTAATAGCCAAGAGTCCAGCAATGTCGTTGTGGGCCCAGAAGATATACTTTTAGAGCTCTGCGGCTCTGTTTCCACCGTGTTAACAACCGCCTGCCACAAGCCTGTGCGCCACGCGCAAATGATTCAATCGATAAAGACTACCAGCTTGAAACCCGATATTTCCGGCTTTGTGGTATTCGAAGGTGGCTTTACTGGCTTGGTGGTGCTGAATTTTAGTGCGGCGGCGGCGATGGAAATTTACCAAGATTATATGCTCAGCATGGGTATGGATGAATCCAGTTTGGCTTTGCAGCACACTTCTGATGAGGTTTCCGATATTGTAGGCGAATTGATGAATCAGATTGTTGGTGATTTTATCAATAAAGTGAATATGCGCCTGCAGAGCTGTGTTGACCAAAGCCAGCCTAAGGTGTTGACCTCTGGTCGTCAGCTGACAATTTCAATCGATGCTGGTTTACAAGAGCCGGTCACCAAGCGCGTAGCTTTTTACACCAATGGCAATAATAACTTCTACTTGGAATACTCCATGGATAATACCGAATTTGTTGCCACTAAAGATTATATTGCTGAAGATGCGCATGATCCGGATGCCGTCATTGCAGGGCACCAGAGCGCTATAGAAAACGCCAAAATTACTTCGGTAAGCAGCGGTGGCAGTGATGACAGTGATGCGCTATTGAGTGAGTTAGGTTTATAGTGCCTGGCTTAATGTTTGTCGCTTTGTCTTTCTACTGTTTGATTGTCCACTGAATCCTCTAGCCAATACGGGTTTTCATCCAATTGGCTATCATCTTCCTCTTCCCATGAATAGATTTTGCGCTCGGGAAGAGGGTCCCGGTGGCGCATAAGAAAGGCCATTAGCACTCCCATCATTGCTCCAAATAAATGGAGCTCATAGGATATTCCAGGCTCACCTGGAAAAATGCTCATCAACATTCCGCCATATAAAAAGAAGGCGATCATTAACAGTGCGGTAGAGCGCTTGTCTCGTCTTAATAAGCCAATGACCAGTAAGTAAAAAAATAAACCATGGCTTAAACCGCTGGCACCAAAATGGAAACTGTCGCGGGCGAAAAACCAAGTGAGTATCCCAGACCCCAGCCAAATAACGATAAGTGCATAGTAACGACTGCGCGGATAACCTAAATACAAACCGGCAATTAGTATCAGCAAGGCCGATATATTATTGATGACATGTGACCACGAGCCGTGTAATAGAGGCGCTAACAAAATGCCCAATAAACTGTCAGTTTCTCTAGGATAAATGCCAAGCTCCGGCATGCTAATATGTAAAACTTGGCAGATTCCGAAAATTGCAACTAATGCCGCGCAAAACATAATGCTGACTAATATAGCCGATACTATGCTGCTTGATGCTGTCTTACGATTTGCGCTGGGGTAGTCGGTCATATTTGGCGATTTCACTCTCATTGTGAAAATAATTTGATAATCACAATAACAACAGTAACAAAAGACGAGATAAGTATGAAGCAAGGCGAGTTTGAAAATAAAAGGGTGGTCGTTACCGATAGCGATAACTATATGGGACCGGTAGCGGTTGAGCACTTTCGATCATTGGGGGCCAATGTCCTAGCTTGGCCGGCAGCGCTGGATAGTAATGAGGCGGTAGAGGAGCTAATGGCTGAAGCGGGTCAAACTGATATTCTGATTGCTAACTTTGGCACTGAGCCTCGTCCTAACAAAGTGGAAAATATCACGGATGAAGACTGGTTTTCCTTATGTGATGGTTTGTTGCATCCATTTATGCGTGTGGTGCGTGCCTTTGCTGGTCAAATGAAGCTGCGTGGGCAGGGTAAAATTGTTGGGATGACCAGCGCCTCCCCTTTACGAGCAATATACGGTGCCAGTGCATATTCAGCCATGCGCGGAGCGCAAAACGCCTTTGTACGAGCAGCCGGCAGTGAGCTGGCGAGAGCTGGCGTACAGTTCAATGCAATTGCGCAAAACTATGTTGAAAATGATGCTTATTATCCGCTGGAGCGTCGCGAGAGTGAAAAGTTTAAAGAAGAGCTAAAACAAGTTCCTGCTGGGAGATGCGCGCCCGCCCAAGAAACCGCAAATCTAATGGCGTTTTTGGCCTCTGAGGGGAATACACATATTGTTGGACAGGCGGTACCGTTTGCGGGTGGCTGGGCGACGAATACTTAATGAGAGTATTGCTTGCTAAAGATTACCAACAAAAAACGGGCATAAATAATGCCCGTTTTTGTTTTCGCCCGGCAATTGCTCAGTCGTTTTGGCCAATTGCCGGCGGCCTAAAGTGACCAATGCTTTATGTGTAGCACCTTAAGCAAGAATTAATGGCGCCAAGCGTTTGCGGTGATAAGCTGAATCGCCATAGTGTTGCTGGCTCCATTGAGCGCGGCGAATATATAGCTGGGCATCACACTCATAGGTAAAACCCATGCCACCATGAAATTGCACGGCGCGATCGCCGGCAAACAGCAGCGCATCATTAGCGCTGGCTTTCGACATGCGACAAGCAATCTCGGCATCGCGGGTAATATCACCTTGGCTATCGGCTAACAATGTAGCGGCGTGGTAAACCTGTGAGCGAGCGCCCTCCATCATATTCAGCATATCCACGGTAGGGTGTTTTAAAGCCTGATAAGAACCTATCAGCTTATTAAACTGTTTGCGAGTATTTAAGTACTCCACGGTTAGGTTTAAGCAAGCCGCTGTCGAACCGACGGATTCTGCTGCGATTAGCAAAGCACCAATCAGCTTAACATCAGCTAAGGCATCTGCAGCTGAGGTAGGCATAAGCTGCGCTTCGCTGATGCTGAAATCGTTTAAGCTTACAATGCCAGCACGTTTGGTTTCGTCGATCAGTGTGTGAGTTTCAATCGCAGAGTTGTCTAGTTCGGAGCGCTCTATAATTACCAGGCGCTGTTGTTCGCCTTGTTGGCACAAGACGATAAATATCTCAGCTTGTGCGGCCGCTTCAACCAAAACTTTGCGGCCATTTATTTTACCGTCTGCACTCAAGTTACATTTACTTAGCGCTGCGCCCCAATCCTCATTATCCAATAGCGCTAGCGTCGCAATTGTGCCACTGGCTATCATGGGTAGATAGCGAGTTTTTTGTGCCTCACTACCGGCGCGTTGAATGAGTTGTGCCGCTAGGGTGCTGGCGAAAAAAGGTGTTGCCAATAACTGACGCCCCATGCTTTCGGCGATGGGAATCAGGCAGTCTAAGCTTAGTGCAGAGCCACCATGGGCTTCGTCGATGCACATACCAAGCCAGCCAAGCTCAACCATTTCTTGCCATATCTCAGGCTGAAACCCTGTCTCGCTATCAAGCAATTTTCTTACTGCTTCAATGTCCGATTTGTCTTGGCAAAAGCCACGGGCGGCTTCTTGAATCATTTGCTGATCTTCGCTGAAGCGCATATCGGTGTTGGCTTCAATATTAATAAACGTCATTTTCGTATCCTGTATTAAATGCTCAATATATTGCTTGCTTATTTAGGCAAACCAAGAGCATGCTCAGCGATAATGTTTGCTTGTACCTGGCTGGTGCCACCGCCAATGGTGGCTGAGAAGTTATTGAAATAACCTCGTTGCCATTGGCCGCCTTCGATTGCCATATTGTCGCCAACATAGAGGCCACCTTTGGCACCTTGTAGGCTCACGGCGTATTGTCTGGCGCGACGGAATAGTTCGGTGGCGATCAACTTACCGCTGAGGGCCAGTGAAAAGGGGTAATCGGTACAAAGCTCAGGAATATCTCCGCGCTCTTTCATTAGGGCTAGAGACTTTTCTTCGATTAAAAACTGTACCAGCTGATCTTGAACGACAGGATCTTCTAATAGCGGCTTGCCATCACGCTCAATGGTTTTGCAGCTGTGAAGCAAATCTTCCATGGCAATTGGCAAGAACTTATAGGTACTTGCCTGGCCGCCATGAACGCTGCGCTCGTATTCCAAGGTGCGCATAGCCACTTTCCAGCCTTGGTTTTCTTCGCCCATTAGGCAACTGGCAGGAATTCGCGCATCATCGAAGAAGGTCTGGCAAAAGCCATACTCGCCAGTAATCTTTTGAATCGGAGTTGTGCTGATGCCGTCGGCATGCATGGGCGATAGGAAAAACGATAAGCCGGCGTATTTGCTGGGTGCATCTGGGTTGGTACGTGCCAACAAAATCATGTACTTGGCGTAGTTGCCAAAGGTCGTCCAGATCTTGCTGCCATTGACAATGTAGTCATCGCCATCGCGCACCGCTCGGGTTTGCGCATTACCCAGATCTGAACCATGATCGGGTTCAGAGAAGCCCTGACACCAAATATCATCAGCCGTTAAAATGCCTTTGATGTACTTTTGCTTTTCTTCTTCTGTACCCATATCCAGAATTAATGGGCCGGCCCAGCCGAGGCCAATCACATTAAAAATGATCGGGGCTTTGTGGTTCATCAATTCTTCGTCGACAATATTTTGATAAACCTGCGGCATACCGCCACCGCCATATTCTTTAGGCCAAGCCATGCCAAGGTAGCCAGCTTCATAGACCTTTTTCTGCCAGGCAATTAAAAACTCAAGCTGCTCTTCACTGCCAACCTCCATAAAAGATTGTGGCAATAAAAAGCCAGGGTCCTCGGGTATATTATTTATCAACCATTGGGAAACTTCAGCGCGAAAGGCATCCAAGGTCGTTGCATCGGTTTGCATAATCTTCTCCAAAACTCGCTTATAGCTGATACTGACGCGACGCTAAATCACGCATAATTTCTTCTGAGCCACCGCCGATAGCATTGACTCGGACTTCACGATAAATTCGCTCGGTTTTACAACCGCGCAGATAAGATGCGCCGCCTAAGATTTGGCTGGCTTCTTTGGCGCAAAACTCCATGGTTTCACTGGCCTGAACTTTCAACAAAGCTATATCACCAAAATCGCCTCGACCTTCGGAAAGCTCGCGGGTGACGAATTGAATATACGCTTGGGTAGCGTTGATGCGTTGCTTCATCTCAGAAATTTTGTGACGAATGACCTGGTGCTTAGACAAAGGCTTGCCAAAAGTTTTACGATCCTTCGCCCAGTTAACCGCTTCATCTAAACAGCAGCGGGCGCAGGCTTCCATATTGACGATCATCGCCATGCGCTCACTGTTAAAGTTATTCATGATCACTAAGAAGCCATGTCCTTCTTCGCCAATTAAGTGATCGGCAGGAACTTTAACGTTGTCGTAGTAAATGGTCGCGGTGTCAGAGCACCACCAGCCTTGTTTCTTGTCTAGCGGTGTGCGACTAACACCTTCTAAGTGGGTAGGGATTAACAACATAGAAACCCCCATTGGGCCATCTTCACCGGTGCGTACAGCCGTGCTGATCCAATCTGCCCCCATACCGCCTGATATGAAGGTCTTGCTGCCGTTGACGATGTAGTAATCGCCTTCGCGGCGAGCGGTGGTTTTGATATTAGCTACATCTGAGCCGCCGCTTGGTTCGGTAATACCAAGTGAAATGCGTTTCTCACCGCTTAATACCTTCGGAACCACCTCTTCTTTAATGTGGTCTTGGGAGAAGTTTACCACTGGAGGTAAGCCAATGCCGTGCACTAGCAGGGTGCTGGCAATACCGCCTGCAGAGCCGATACGGCCAAGTTCTTCGTTGACAATCTGGGCGTGATACAGATCGATACCTTCGCTGATGCCGCCGTATTGCTCAGGGTAGCCTAGCTGCAGCAGGCCCACATCGGCGGCTTTTTTCCACATTTCGTCAGGTATCTTGCCGGCCTCATCCCAATCGTCAAAGTAAGGGGCTACTTCGCTATCAAGGAATTTGCGCAATTGACTGCGCCAAGCCTCATGATCTTCAGTGAGATACGGGTTGTGCAAACGGGCGCTATCAAAATCTAGGGACATGGGCTTCTCCAACAATTCTTATCATGACCAAGGGATTAATGCCGTTAGTTTGGCAATCCTAGGCGGTAGAACCATCAATCTTAGAGCGGCTGTAGAGCCCTTGCATTGGAATTGGTGCCAGCCGATTTGGCATAGGTGCCAAAGCGAAAAGATGCTCGTAGAGGCTTAAGGTGTAGGGCTTACCGCCTCGCCACCATGCTGCTGGGCATAGTCCTTAGGGGAGATGCCATGCCAGCTTTTAAAGGCGGTGGAAAAGGAAGATGAGTCGGCATAGCCTAGTAAAAAGGCAATTTCAGTTATGCCCATTTGTTGGTTTTTAAGAAGCCTGGCAGCGATGGCCGAGCGAATATCTTGTACCTCATTTAAAAAATGCGTATTACGCTCGGAGAGACGCCGCTGTAAGGTGCGTCTAGAGATGCTTAGCTCTTCAGCAATACTGTCGATGCTCATGGCGCCACTGGGCAGCGCTTTCACAATGGAGCGACGCATTTGGCGTAAAAAGCCGTCTCCACTATCGCGGTCAACGGCGCCTAGGATATTCTCATGCAGGCGAAGGGCAGCGGCATCTAAAGGCTTAACAAGCGGGTAATCCAAAGCGGCAATATCAAAAAAGAGGCCGCTGAAGGCTTGTTCAAAAAAGAGCTGCTCGCCAAATATTTGATGATGCAAGCTGAGGTCTTCTGGTTCGGGGTAGGCGAAGTACGCTTTTTCTATTTTAACTGGCTGAATACAGACCGATTGCAGTAAGGAAACCGAAGAAGCCAATATCATGTCAGCAAAGTACCGCCCGCTATGTTCGTTATTGATCAGCGGGTTCCATTGTGTGCGTATGCAATCCCCTTCGCGAATAACCACTGACTCGCCGATATCACCTTGCATTTCCATCACGCTTGGCATCATGTTGAGCCATTGTCTTAAGTTGTCACAAATACGCGGTAGATAGAGTATTAAAGAGACCAGGTTTAAGTAACTAACGCGCCCGACCAATAAACCGATATCTTCGTTACCACTTAACTTAGCTAGGCGTTTGGCCAATTTGTAAATAGCCGCAACCGGCATACGAAAATCGGGATTCTCGAGCCACAGAGGATCCAGATCGCAGTCGCTGATCAAGCGCTGGCGTGAAACGTTCAGGCTGTCGGCCAGTTGCATAAAAAGCAAGGCTTGGCGGCTGGATACCGTCCAGCTAGGGTCGATGATGGCCATTAGCTAGCGGACAGCGGGCTGTGGTTTGGCGTATTTACTTGGTAACTCATTGAATTCGTTTCAGTCATTGATCAGTAGAGGAAGCCAATTGCTTAGGAGCTTGCATTTTCAATGAAAGCTGTTGGCCGGGTCAACTAAAAATCGAGCTGTGAGCTGAAAATATAATAACTTTGCCAGTAAATTGCATTCAGCGTTTGCTGGTCTAGTCTTCAATTTAAGGCGTCATAAAAATTAGTTTCTTAATTGCTATGACAGCTTTATATCTATCCATAAAAATTATCGAAAAACGGGCACAAGTGGTGTGGCTGCATAGGCCTCGTGCAAAGGATTTGGGAAGGGTGTCAAGTGAATGCAGCATTACCACGTCCAGTGATCCTGGTGACTGATGACGTACTGGCCAATCGTGTTGCCATGCGTCAAGTATTAAAGTCTGTTGATGCGGATATTATCGAAGCTTCCTCGGGTAATGAAACTTTGATGATGATGCTTAAGCACGACAATATCGCATTGATACTTCTCGATATCAATATGCCAGAAATGAACGGCTACGAAGTCGCAGAGCTTTTGCGCTACGAAGAGCGAAGCCGTTGCGTACCTATTATTTTTGTTACTGCCGCCTATAAAGATGAGCGTCATGAAATGCTGGGTTATATATCCGGCGCGGTGGATTATATTGAAAAACCGGTTGAGCGTGACATTCTAACTTCCAAAGTTAATGTCTTTTTGCAATTGCACGAACAAAAACAAAAGCTTGAGAGCCTAAATAAGCAGCTTAAAGAAAACTATCAACAATTGAAAATTGAAGTTGGCGAAAGGGTTAAGGCAGAGCAAAATCTACGCAAGCTATCTGAAGCTGTAAAACAAAGTCCTGCTTCGGTGATCATAACCGATGCCAATGCAAAAATTGAATTTGTTAATCCGACTTTTACTCGCCTTGCTGGTTACTCAACCGATCAAGTGCTTGGTGAGAGTTTGCGTTTTCACCAATCAGGTTACAACCCGGAGAGCGCCGAGCAGTCGATTCTAAACTCGATCGAAACTGGGCAGTCCTGGTGCGGTGAGCTGCATAATAGAAAACAAGATGGCAATCTTTATTGGTCCTACACCACGATATCGCCTTTGTATGATGCTGGTGGAGAAATTAGCAACTATCTGTGTATTGAAGAAGATATTACGGTTCGTAAGGATTATGAGCGACGCTTGCTGAAGCAGGCGAATTTCGATGAGGTGACTGATCTACCAAATCGAATATTGGCGCTTGATAGAATTAGTCAGGCTTTTTCAATCGCCGAAGGTGAAGAGCATATTTGCCCGCTTTTCTTTATCGATATTGATGGCTTAAGAAGAATAAACGAAACCTTGGGGCACGATGCTGGGGACCGAGTGCTGGTGGAAATCAGTCGTCGCCTCAAAGAGATGGTGCGCGCGGGTGATACGGTAGCGCGCATCGGCAGCGATGAGTTCCTGATTATTCCCCAGGGGATTAGTGATGCTTCAGCCGCGGCTGCAATGGCTACCAAAATATTGTCAGTGATTGAAGAGCCGCTAACTATCGATGCGCAACCTGTAAGAATGTCCTCCTGTATCGGTATCAGTCTCGGTAACAATTTTAACGATGATCCGCAAACGGCTATTCAAAATGCTGAGTCGGCAATGTACCGCGCCAAAGAGATGGGGCCTGGCAACTACCATTTCTTCAATGATGATATTAATCGCAGCACACAAGAAAAATTGCATTTGGAGCTACTGCTTCATAAGGCCGTAGAAGAAGAGCAAATGCAGCTATGGTTTCAGCCAATTGTCGAGGTGGCAAGCGGCAAACCTGTAGCGGCAGAGGCTCTGTTGCGTTGGCATAATAAGGAGCTCGGTTGGGTCAATCCAGAGGAGTTTATTGAAATAGCTGAGGGCAGCGGGCAAATAAACGCACTTGGCCTGTGGGTGCTAAGAAAGGCAGAGTTTTACTCTAAATACTGGCAGTCAAAGTTTCATCGTGATTTAACCGTGGCTGTAAATGTATCTGTCAATCAGTTTCATGATCCTAGATTGTTTGCAGAAGTTAAGAGAATTCATGCAGACAACGAGAAAAGGATGGGGGGCAACGAGGCAAAGCTAGAGTTAGAAATAACTGAACGCTTATTGCTAAGTGATAGTGACAAAATTGGTAAGCAATTGATCGATATTCGTGATCTGGGCTTCAATATGTCTATCGATGATTTTGGAACCGGCTATTCATCATTAAGCTACTTGAAGCGTTGTCCTGTAAATACCGTAAAAATAGATAAATCTTTCATTTTCGGTTTGCCGGAAGATCAAGAAAATGCAACCTTAGTTACCGCTATCGTTGCTATGGCTCATGGTCTTAATTTGACAGTAATCGCCGAAGGAGTAGAAACCAAAGAGCAGTGGGATTTTTTAAAGCAAGTCAATTGCGATTTAATGCAAGGGTTCCATATAGGCAAGCCTATGCCAGCAGAAGACTTTGAATCATTCTTGTCTGAAAACTGAATGGAGAGGCATTAATGGAACCGATTCCAAAAATACTTGTTACGGATGATGTTGCCGCTAATCGAATTGCTATGCGTAAATTGCTTCGGCGTCATGATGTCGAAGTTTTAGAGGCCAGTGATGGGAATCAAGCTCTGCAGCTTGCCTTAACTGAGCCTGATATAGCCCTGGCACTGTTGGATGTACAGATGCCGCAAATGACGGGCTATGAAGTGGCTACCTTACTTCGTCAAGAGAATCGTACACATCATATCCCCATTATCTTTCTTACTGCGGTGGCAAGAGATGAAAGAAATGAGCTTAATGGTTATAAGTCTGGCGGAGTCGATTACATCCATAAGCCCATTGATGCTGAAATTCTGTTGGCCAAGGTCGCTATATTCGTAGAAATGTGGCGTATGAATTCTCGCCTTCATCAGGAAGTCGCTTTTCGCAGAGAAGCTGAAGAGAAGATAAGGCATCTAGCTAAGCACGATATGTTGACGCGTTTACCAAATCGTAGTCAGTTGTTGGATAACATTAACCAAGGCGTTGCGCGTGTTGATCGCTATGGCGGCAAGCTTTCCGTTTTGTTCTTAGACCTGGATGGTTTTAAGCCTGTAAACGATATTTATGGCCATGAAGCGGGTGATTTTGTATTGAAAGAAATCGCCAGCCGCCTTCGAAATATGATGCGGCCTACGGATACGGTTGCTCGTTTTGGTGGTGATGAGTTTGTTATTTTGATGACCGATGTGCAAGATCGTGACTGCATCATACCTAAGCTGCAAGCCATTATCTCTACTTGTGCGAAACCTATTCACTGGCTTAATCATAAACTCGAGCTAAGCATTAGCCTTGGGGTATCTATGTACCCTGGTAATGGGGCTGACGCGGCTGAGCTTATTAAGTCGGCTGACAGCGCAATGTACCGAGCCAAAGAAGCTGGAAAAAATTGTTTTCGTTTTGTAGTTGATGGGCAGAGCGAAAGTGAAAAGCAATATAAAGCCATGTCGGCATACCTTGAGCGTGCTCTTGAGATGCAGGAAATGTTCTTGCTTTATCAGCCTATCCACTGCGTTGAAACCTTGGAGGTGGTCGCTGCCGAAGCACTGTTACGTTGGCAGCACCCAGAGCTAGGCATGATCGAGCCCGCTACTTTTGTCCCCGTAGCTGAATCCAGTGGTGTGATTGATCGCATTGGGGATTGGGTTATCACAGAGGCGCTGTCGGATTCGCTTCGTTGGTGGAACGAAACGCAGCAAAAAGTCCGAGTGATGGTAAATGTCGCTACCGCGCAAATCAGTGAGAATGGTTTTAGCGGTAACGTTAACGATTTTCTAAGTCCTGTCCTCGCGACCGTAGGCGAGTCTGTTTCGGTAGAAGAGCTGGACGAATTCCTGGGGGTGGAGGTAAAAGAAAAGATTCTTGCGCGCCCCTTCGACTCAGTTAAGCAGCAGCTTGGCAACCTTAAGCAATGTGGTATTGGTGTTTCTGTGGATAACGTTGGAGCTGATGTCTCAGCGTTGAACTACTTAAAAAATAATTTGGCCTCCCAGTTGAAGATTGATCGCGCTGTTATCAAGGAGGTTCCGGGCAATGAGGCTCAGGAAAAAATAGTGAGGTCTGTAATGGCTATTGCCCATATTTTTGACATGAAGGTAATTGCTACAGGCGTAGAATCTAAGGAGCAATACGATTTCCTTAGGGATATTGGCTGCGATTATGTGCAGGGTTTTTACTTTAGCCCGGCTATCAGTAATGAAGAATTTAAGACTTATATATGCGGCTCAAGCGAACTGGAGTCAGCCTGTGTTTTAGAGCATAAATAAGTTTAATGGGACTTACGTGAAGAGCTATTAGTTTTATGAATAGGTTGAAATTTACCCTAATACTGTCATTTTTCTTGATTGCCATCTTGCCTCTGGGTGCGCTGGTGTACATTAGCAGTGCGGTTTACTCCGATATTATTCATAAGGAAGTTGGTAATTCTCTATCAGCCATTGCCGATCATAAACTGACACGCTGGAAAGACTATGAAAAGCAGCAGCGCCAAAGAATTAAGCTCGTTTCTAGATCTTCTGTTCTACGAGAGAACGTAGCGAATCTAAGGCGCCTTTTTGAAAGTAATAGCGGGGCTGCCTTAGAAAATTCAAAAGAAAGCAAGGTTATTCGCAATATCGTTCGAGATATTAAGTCGGTAGCCGGTTTTAGAAGCTTCTACCTTTTAGATCCTAATGGCACTGTTCTTTATCAGGATGCATATAGCGATTCAGCAGGCTATAGCATTTATGAGGGGCGCTACCACGGTAGCGGTTTGCAAAAGCTTTTCGATCGATCGTTAAATTCTGCAGAGCCTGTGATGTCGCCTTTTGTCGAAGATGTAAATTATCCGGGCACCTTCACTTTCTACATCGCGATGCCCATTATGGATGGCGCTTCGCTTACCGCTATTATTGTCGAGCAGTTTGATAATAGAGAACTCATTAATATTGCGCAGGATTACACCGGTATTGGCGAAACTGGCGAAATTGTTTTTGCCACGCAATATGAAGGTTCTGCGCTATTAATGGCTCCACTGCGTCATGTAAAAGGGGCGACCTATAAAAAACGTATTGAGATGAGTGGCAAATGGGCCAAACCCATTCGTGAAGCTCTGGCCGGTAATAGCGGCGTGGAAGCTTCACTGGACTATCGTCCAGTGCCAGTGCTTGCGGCTTGGCACCCAATCGAGTCGGCCGGTATTGGTATGGTTGTGAAAATGGATGAGGCTGAGGCTTTTAGTCAGTTAGAAGCTCACAGTAGGGATATACTTGTCCTTTTGGCCACTGCGATAGTCGTTGTAGGCATGGCGGGCTATTTTCTCGCTCTTCGCATCGTGCAGCCAGTTACGCAAATGGTGAGAAGCGCTAAGGAAATCACTAAAGGGAATTTGGATCAGAAAGTTCCAGATTCTAAATGGTATGAGTTTAACCAGCTGGGCAATGCTCTAAATGCCATGGTGGGCCACCTGAAAGAAACGATCAGCTCGGTAGAGTCTGATCTGTGGTACAAGGATAGTATGACTAGGTTATCTGAAGTGCTTGGGGCGGATCAATCCACTCAGGTTCTTTCTCGAAATGTTATTCGAGTTTTATCAGAACAGTTAGAAGCGCAAGCAGCGACGATCTACTTTTATGTTGGTGATCACCTAGAGTTGATTGGCCACTATGGAATGGGTGAGGCTCCGGAACTCGAAGCTCTGGTATCTACAGAGCAAGGTCTTGTTGGTCAGGCAATTCAAGACAGAAAAACCATTGTTGTTAACTCAAGTGGTGATTCTGAAATCAAAATGGTGGTGCGCACTGGTACCCAAGAAACAATGGCTAACTCTTTAATGATTGTGCCGCTGTTGTATCACGGTCAGGTGGTAGCATTAATTGAATTGGCTTGGCTCGGTAGTCCTTATGAGCGTACTGCAGAACTAATTGATTATTCTTCTGAAAGCATATGCCTTGCTTTAATTGCTGCTGAGCAACGTGTGCAAGTACAAAATATGCTGGAGGAAAGCCAGGCGCAAACCGAAGAGCTACAGGTGCAGCAAGAGGAACTGCGAGTTGCCAACGAGGAGCTGCGTAAAAAAGGAATAGAGCTTAGAGTACAAAGTGAAAACCTTCGTACCGCAAAAGAAGAGACTGATCGCCAAGCGAGAGAGCTTGAAGCCGCCAGCCGTTATAAATCTGAATTCCTGGCGAATATGTCCCATGAGCTGCGTACGCCCTTAAACAGTTTGCTGATTCTTGCGCGATCTTTAATGGATAACGAAGATGGTAATCTAGTAGAAGACGAGGTTGAATCCGCCTCCGTTATTCACGACAGTGGCAAGCACCTCTTAGGCTTGATTAATGACATTCTTGATATTTCCAAGGTGGAATCAGGCAAGATGCAACTTAATATAGAGCCGGTCAGTGTCTCGGATTTGTTGTTATCGGTAAAAACACGTTTCGATCACATGGCAAAGGAAAAGGGCTCGGAATTTGTAATTGAAGCTGATAGCGATGTGCCGGCTCAGATCCATACAGATGGTGCAAAATTGAACCAAGTTTTAATTAACTTGATTGGCAACGCCATTAAGTTTACCGAGCGAGGTATCATTAAATTACGTATTCACACCTCGGCTGATTCGGCAGGTGATACAAATTTGAATTTTTCAGTAGAGGATACTGGCATCGGTATACCTGAAGATAAGTTGCAAACTATCTTTCAGGCTTTTCAGCAAGTTGATGGGTCGATCAGTCGCGTATATGGCGGCACCGGCTTAGGTTTATCCATTGCACGCAAGTTGTCGGAGGTGCTGGGCGGCGATATCACAGTGAGTAGTGTTGTGGGGCAGGGCAGCTGTTTCAGCTTAGAGATACCGCTATCTGCACTAGCAGCTTCTAACGGACCGCAAAAGTCCGCTGCCAACTCAGTCGCATTATTACAGCAAGAAGTTGCCAAGGCTCCGCTGGATGCTGAAGGTAATTTCAAGGATGATCGACAAAATTTGCAGGCCGGCAAGCCACTGCTGTTGATTGTAGAAGACGACGAAAAATTCTCTGATATCTTATTGCAGGCCTGTCACCAGCAAAATTGCCAGGCCATTGTAGCTGCCGATGGTGAATCTGGTATCGCTATGGCTGAGCAGTATCCCGTCCAAGGGGTGATTTTAGATTATATGCTTCCTGGCTTAGATGGTAGCGATGTGTTAGCTGCGCTTAAATCTACAGCCGCTACCCAAGATTTACCTGTACATGTGTTTACCGCCTTAGATGGTTTATCGGATATGCAGATAATGGGTGCGGTTGGCAAGTCCTTAAAGCCTTCATCACCAAGTGAAATCAAAACGGTTATTAACCAGCTGGTGAATCCAGATGTCACCCAATTAAAAATGCTGGTGGTAGAAGATGATCACGCGACTTTCTTAGCGCTTACTCGTTTACTGCGAATGGAAGGGGTTGCACTCAGTCAAGCCAGATCGGGTCAGGAAGCGGTGGACCTATTGCGAGAAAAAACCTATGACGGTGTAATACTGGATTTAGGACTGCCTGACACTAATGGCTTTGAGTTGTTGCAGCAGCTTGATGACGATGACAAGGCAGACCTGCCGCCTGTGATTATTTACACGGGCAGGGACTTGAGCCTTGAAGAGCAGGATAAGCTCGGTCGTTTTACCCAGCAAATTGTAATTAAGTCAGATGATTCGGCCGAACGTATGCTAGAAGAGATTCACACTTTTGCGAGCTTGGTGTGCCGCAGCAATGAAATCGAAAAAGAGCAGCAAGCAGGCCCGGCTGAATCGGTAGGTGAAGAATCATTGAATACCAAGGAGCTTAGTGAACAACAATTGGTGGCTAATGCTAAGCCCGCCGTTCTTAATAATGACGAAGATATCGACCTGGATGGCCGCACTATTCTTTTGGTTGATGATGATATGCGTAACACCTTCGCCCTAGCCAAAGTATTACGTAAACGAAATATGGTGGTGCACTTAGCCCCGGGCGGCGCTGAAGCCATTAAGCTCTTGCAAGAGGAGCAGGATATAGAGTTGGTGTTAATGGATATTATGATGCCTCAGATGGATGGTTATGAAACCATGCGCCGAATTCGCGAAATTGAAAACTTACAGAGTATTCCAATCTTAGCCTTAACAGCAAACGCCATGAAAGGTGACAAGGAGAAGTGCCTTGAAGCAGGAGCTAATGATTATCTGCCCAAGCCTATCGATGTTGATCGCTTGCTAGTGTTGATGCAAATGTGGTTACCGATTGAAGAGCAGCGAGTTTAATATCTAAGGTAGCCTGCATTCAATGATAGCACTTAGTAACCGAGCAATTATGGATAGCGTTCAACTTGGTCAAGAGGGTTGGCAGGAAGAGCATCGGCTAATTCTAGGCTTGATTCAAAATGAGCTTGGCTGGAGTTACGAGGGTTATTCCATGCCCTCATTGGAGCGCCAAATTAATAGAGTTGCCCGCGATCTTTGCGATGGTGATAGTTTGGCCTTGCTGCGCTGGCTGCAGTTTTCACCTAGAAAAAGAGCACGCTTATTGAGAGATGCTCTTACTGTCAATGTTACCGATCTATTTCGTGATCCAGAGTTTTTTCTTGATCTCAAGCAGCAATGCTTTGGCTATTTGTCGGAATTTCCGCAAATCAAAATATGGCTTGCCGGCTGCTCTACTGGTGAAGAGGCTTTTTCATTAGCCATAATGCTGCACGAGGCCGGTCTGTTAAAACGTACAGAGATTTTGGCAACGGATCTAGATTTTGCATGTCTGAGGCATGCACGCAGCGGCGTGCTGTCAGGGCCTTTAGCTAGGCAGGAAGCTGAGCGCTATCGCAACTCTGGTGGCCAGGCCAGTTTATTAGAGTACTTCAGTTTAAGTTATGGCTTATCTAAGTTGCGCCAAGAGTTACTGGATCACATTCACTTTGCGCAGCATGGTTTGCGTGGCACCGCACCGGGTGAGCAGTTTCATATGGTGCTCTGTCGAAACGTAATGATTTACTTTGGGGCAGATCTCAAGAGCAGGGTGCTGCAAGGCTTTTACCAATCCTTAATTCCACGCGGCTACCTTTGTTTGGGGAATAAAGAAAGCATAGAATTTCCCAAGGGGGTGGAGCTGCACCAGTTGAGTCGTCACCGTATTTATCGGATACAGCGCTAGTTGTACAAAAAACACCCAGCTCGTGATTTGTCCTATCACTTGTTCAACTTACCTCAATATCGCGAACTGCCCCTGCCAAGCCCTTCCATCTCGCAGGTATTAATCCTAGAATGTCCGGTTTTGGTGGTTTGGGGCCATAAGTTCAAAGCTACCACTGAGAAGGGCTTACCCAGCCTGATCCTATTAACCTAATTGAGTCTATCATCCATGAAAAAAGCAACTTTGCTTTCCTGCCTATTGTTGGCTGGTTTTGGTAGTCAGCTATCGACAGCGGCTATCTCCCAGACCAAGGGCGATTTTGAAGACAAGTTCCGTCAGTTAGACGAAGTGCTACCTACGCCAAATATCTACCGCAACGCGGCTGGCGAGCCGGGCCAGCAGTACTGGCAGCAAGAGGTGGACTATAAGATCAAGGTTAAGCTTCTAGAAGACAAGCGTCGTATTGAAGCTAGCCAGAAGGTTTATTACAAGAACAACTCGCCTTACACCCTGAAGTACCTATGGGTGCAATTGGATCAGAACAAGTTTAAAAACGACTCAATGGCAGAAATGACCACTGCCTTTGCCGGTATCGGCCGTCGTGGCCCTTCAACTAAAGCTGCCAGCGGTAGTGCGCCGGCTAAGTTAAGCTTGGCAGAGCTGCGTCGTCACCAGTTTATGGAAGATAATGAGCTGGGTTATACCATCAGCAATGTAAAGTCTTCCGGTCGCAATTTGGACTACACCATTGTAGGCACCAATATGCGTATTGATCTGCCAAAGCCATTAAAGCCGGGCCAGAGCACTCAGTTTGATTTAGATTTCGCCTTCAATATCGTTGAAGAGAACGCCGTTTGGGCACGTGCTGGTTATGAGCACTTCCCAGATGATGCTCGCGAAGGCGGTAACGACATTTACCTATTGGCTCAGTGGTTCCCTCGTATGGTGGCTTACACCGATTACGAAGCTTGGACCAATAAAGAGTTCTTGGGTCGCGGCGAATTCACCTTGGAATTCGGCGACTATGAAGTAGAGATGACTGTTCCTGCGGATCACATCGTATCGTCTACCGGTACCCTACAAAACGCTAGCCAGGTGTTGACCGCTAAGCAGCGATCTCGCTTGAAAAAAGCAGAAACCGCTAAGCGCCCTGTATTTATCGTGACCGAAGAAGAAGCTTTGGAAAACGAAAAAGAAGGCACCAGCAAAACCAAAACCTGGAAGTTTAAAGCCGATAATGTACGTGACTTCGCCTGGGCCTCTTCCCGTAAGTTTATGTGGGATGCCAAAGGCTATAAGCAGGGCGGTAAGGTACAAGATCATGTAATGGCCATGTCTTTCTACCCGAAAGAAGGTGGTGATCTTTGGAAGAAGTACTCTACTGAATCTGTGGTTCACACCATGGAAGTCTACTCACGCTTCTCGTTTGATTACCCGTATCCGGTAGCTCAATCGGTTAACGGTCCTGTAGGTGGTATGGAATACCCAATGATCACCTTTAATGGCCCGCGTACCGAACTACAAGATGACGGTAGCCGTACTTATTCGCAGGCGGAAAAGCGCTTCTTGATTGGCGTGGTGATCCACGAGATTGGTCACATCTATTTCCCAATGATTGTGAACAGTGATGAGCGTCAGTGGACTTGGATGGACGAAGGTCTAAACAGCTTCCTTGATGGTGTTGCGGGTCGTGAGTGGGATCCAACCATTCCTTGGGGCGTAGAGCCACGCGATATCGTAGATTACATGAAGTCTTCTACCCAGGTGCCCATCATGACGCAATCCGATTCGGTATTGCGCCTTGGCCCGAATGCTTATACCAAGCCTGCTGCCGCGTTAAACATTTTGCGTGAGGTGATTCTTGGTCGTGAGTTATTCGACTTCGCCTTTAAAGAGTATTCACAGCGTTGGATGTTTAAGCGTCCTACGCCTGCCGATTTCTTCCGCACTATGGAAGAAGCTTCTGGTGTTGACTTGGATTGGTTCTGGCGTGGCTGGTTCTACTCTACTGATCACGTAGATATTTCTTTGGATCGCGTTTACAAGCTACGTTTGGATACCCGTGACCCAGATATCGACTTTGCCCGTCAGCGTAAAGAAGAGCAGGATAAGCCTGAATCTTTCTTCAATATGCGCAACAAGGCTGAAGGTCGCAAATTGTGGGTAGATATCAACAGCGATGTCAGCGATTTCTACGACGATAACGACCGCTTCACTGTGACCAATAAAGAGCGCAATAAATACAATAAATTTATTGATGGCTTAAAAGATTGGGAGCGTGAAACTCTAGAGCGCGCTGTTAAAGAAGATAAGAACTACTATGTTCTAGACTTCTCAAACAAGGGCGGTTTGGTAATGCCTATCTTGCTGCAATTGCACTTTACCGATGGCACGACTGAAGATCAGTACATTCCAGCAGAAATCTGGCGTCGTACCCCCAAAGCCGTTAAGAAGCTAATTGTTACTGATAAAGAAAAAGAGCTAGAGCGTGTTGTGGTTGATCCACACTGGGAAACTGCGGATGTTGATAATGAAAACAACCATTATCCGCGTCGTATTATCCCTTCACGTGTTGAAGCGTTCAAAACCAAGAAACGCTCTGGCAAGGTTCATCGCGATATCATGCAAGATATTAAGACTGAGCTAAAGACTGATGAAGACGATAAAAGTGAGAAGAAAAACGGCGAGAAGAAAGACGCTGAATAATTCTTGAACTTTTCTTAAAATCCAAGGCCCCTGTATAGATACCTTTAAATGGTGTTTATACCGGGGCTTTGTTTTTGGTGGAGGAATTTGAATGAATACTTTACTTCGATCCTGGCTTGCCTTGCTAATGCTTGGACTGGCAGCTACGGCCAGCGCACACCAGCAAAAGGCAGGCATTACCGATGTGCTGTTTAATCAGCGCAGTGGCAAGCTAGAGGTGGCCCATCGTTTTTATTTGCACGATGCTGAGCATGCTATTAAGCATTTATTCGGCAAGGGCGCTGATATTCATAATGACAAGGCCACCCAACAACGTTTTGCTGATTACCTGAGCAATAGCTTTGAGATACGCGGCGCTGATGGTGAGGCGATCAGCTTAGAGACTTTAGGTTTTGAAGTGGATGGCCGTTTTATCTGGGTCTATCAGGAGATGGATTTACCGGCGGTAATGCCTGAAGAGTTGTGGTTTAAGCAAGATGCTCTGCGCGCGCTTTGGAGCAAGCAGATTAACACGGTCAATCTAGAAGCTCGTAACCTGAAAGGCGCCAGAATTGGTGCTGGCAAGGCCCAGAGCTTAAGCTTTAGTGCCAACGACGATTGGAAATCTATCGCGCTTCCTAAAAGCTGGAAGTAAGCTTCTTTAACGGCGGCGAATCCTTGCCGCCTGCTCTTAGTGGTGGCCAATGTGCCAAACAATCGCTGCCGCTATTGCCCCTCTGTCATTTCCTTTTTCTGCCCAGGTGTAGCTAGCCCCTTGTTTTATAAGCCAATTCTTGGCTGGCATAGGCTTTGCAATAATCTTTGAACAAGAGTTATCAAACGAGTAACGATGTAAGTGATCTGTGCCGCTAGGTGCACAGGTTTGTCCGTTTTTATAGATGCAGGCTTCCACGATCATGAGTAATGCCCAGTTGCAGAGCGCTAAAACCAATGCTGGTGAATCCGATTACGATTCCAATGCCCTTATGGGTCTGGCCCAGTTAATGAGCCGTGTTTTTGCCGGCGAAGACTTAGCCCTAGAGGCTCAGCAGTTGCTGCAGCGAGCGGGTGAGGGTGATGCCATCGCGCTAATGGATCTTTCTGTTTTGCTACAGCTGCGGGGTGACGAGGCAACAGGGGTGGCATTACAGCAAGAGGCGCTAAGCATTCAACAGCATTTTCAGTTAATTCCTAAGGTGCCCCAAAGCCCATTAAAGGTATTGGCCTTGATGGCGCCCGGTAATCTAATGACCAATACGCCGCTGGAATTTTTGGCTGAAGGTGCTGGCTTTCAGTTGGATTTATTATATATCAGCCCAGATCTACCGCGACCACTGCATTTACCTGAGCATGATGTGGCTTTTGTGGCGTTAAGTGAATTAGAGCGCAATCGTGAAAGCTTGGATCTTATCAATTCTATGATTGCCGATTGGCCGCGCCCGATTCTAAATAAGCCAGAGGCTCTGTTATGCATGGGGCGTGATCAAATTTCTTATCGTCTACAGGATATGCCCGGCCTTGATGTGCCTATTAACGCCATTGTGAATCGGGATCAGTTGGCTTATCTATGTATCCATCCGGGTGAGCTTAAGCAAGTTTTATCGGATGCTGAGTTTCCGCTGATTATTCGCCCTTTGGATTCCCATGCGGGTAACGATTTGGCTTGTGTTGAAGATGCTACCGCATTGTTAGAGTACTTACAGTCTACAGCGGGTGAGTTATTTTATTTGGCCCGTTTTGTGGATTATCGCAGTGCAGATGGGCAGTTCCGCAAGTACCGTATTATGCTTATTAATGGCGAGCCTCATTTGGCCCATATGGCGATTTCTGATCATTGGATGGTGCATTATCTAAATGCTGGGATGATGGAAAGTGAAGTTAAGCGTAAGGAAGAAGCCGATACTATGGCGAGCTTTAGTCAGGGTTTTGCACAAAAGCATCGTGCAGCCTTGCGTAAAATTTATGAGGTTTCAGGTTTAGATTATTTGGGAATCGATTGTGGTGAATCTCCGAATGGTGATTTGTTGGTATTTGAGGTCGGGGCGTCGATGAATGTGCATGCGATGGATCCGGTGGATATTTTCCCTTATAAGCAGCCACAAATGCAGCGTTTGTTTACGGCCTTTGAGTCGATGATGTTGGGCGAGCATTTGAATTTCCGTATTGCGCGCCGTCGGGCCGCTGCGCCGTTTTCTGAGCCGCCGCGTGGCGAGCCTGGGCAGGCTGTGGGTGGTTAATCGCTGATAAATCAGTGCGGACGAATCGGTAAAAATTGCCATTTACCCTATGGAACGAGCGGCGGCCTTCCAGGCTTCCCTCTCTCCTAAAAAAGCCTCACAAAAAGACGTGAGTCTTTTTTACTCATTCGGCACTCGCTCTTTATTGTTCCAAAGGGTAAATGGCAATGTTTACCTTGCGGCGCGGGTTATTTGCCTGGGAGGCTAAATCTAGTTTGAATGGTGCGGGCTTAGCGATTACCCTAATCCGCTAGTACCCAAAGAGATAATATTAACAATGCACCAAATCCCCATCCTACCTCGCTCTTCCGAAACCAACTCTGGTGGCCATATTGGCGCTACAGCTCTTTCTGTGTGGTTTGAAGAGGGCTGCCAAGCCTTCATTATGCACATATTGCCTGGTTTCGATTTCAACTACTTTATGGCCCGTACCGAGCAAAACTTTCTGCGTGAGATTTTTCATGGCACTGAGGTTTCCGTAAGAAACTATGTGCATAAGATTGGCAATAGCTCAGTCTCTATTGGTCATCAGGTATGGCAGAAAAATCAACTGTGCTCCGAGGCGATCTCAGTGATTGTTTACGTTAGCCGAGAAAGCAATAAGCCTGCGCCGTTGCCGGACTTTGTTCGTGACACATTAGAAAAGCATCTGAAGTCGTAACAACTTTAGGCCTATTGTTAATGGGGGCAAGCCAATTTTTAAAATTAAGTAAGTAGTTAGGTAAAAGGGCGGCTAGGTTTCTGGAACAATAAAGAGCGAGCGCCGAAGGAACAAAAAAGACTCGCGTGTTTTTGCGAGGCTTTTTTGTGATGGAGGGAAGCCTGGAGGGCCGCCGCTCGTTCCAGAAGCCTAGCTGCCCTTTTACCGGTCGTCCGCCACTTAACTTTCTCTTTGGCCACTTTGAATCCTCTTGGTCAACCAATAAAATCCAAAGCCAATAACGATCAAAACGGCACTCATATAAACCTGCTGGGTTTTATAAATCGCAATGTAACTTAAGCTCCACAACATCAAGCTTAAATATACAACAGCAGGTATCGGAAAAAACGGCATTTTAAATGGTCGTGCTAACTCAGGTTCGCGACGGCGAATAACAAGCAAGCCGATGACGGTAAGCACACTGTTTAGGCTTAGGGTAAAGCCTGCAAAAATTAAAATGCTCTCAAAACTGGCACTTACAATAAAGAGCGCCGTTACAATCGCTTGAACGATAATGGCGATGCTGGGAATGCCCTGCTTGTTGGTTTGTCCTAGCTTTTTAAATAATGGGTAATCTTGCCCAATAACCTGTAAAACTCTAGGCCCCGCCATGAGCATGGCGCTTACTGTAGAGATTAATAAAATGGCCAGTATGCATGCCATAATCATAGCGCCACCTTCACCATAAGCGGCCTTGGCGGCGATATAGCCTATTTCGACTTTGCCTTGTAAATCTTCCATCGGGGCGAGCAGTAAGAAGCTGCCGTTTAATAACAAATATAAAATGACCACTACAATAGTGCCCAGCAGTAGTGAGATGGGAATATTTCGTTGCGGGTTTTCTATTTCGCTACTCAGGTAGGTAACGGCGTTCCAGCCGGTGTAGGCATAGTTCACATAGATAAGTGATACCGCAAAAGCTGCGGTGCCCATCAGTTGGCTGTCGCTGATTTGGGGGGCAAAGCTGATGCTTTGCAAGCTTGGTGCTAGGGCCAAGGCGCTGGCGCAAAATCCTAAGATGAGTACGACTTTGATTAAGGTAAATAGGGTTTGAAATTGCCCCGAGCTGCTGCGTTTTATGCTGTGTACGATGGTGATAATTGCGAGCAGGGCCAGTGCGCAAGTTTGCGGGTTTAGGGTTGGCCATATGGCGGCTAGATAATTGCCGAAGGTGAGGGCAACCAGTGCCGAGGGGGCTGCAAAGCCTACGGTGGCCGATATCCAGCCGGATACAAAGCCGGCAGAGGGGTGGAAAATTCGGCTAATAAAGTGATATTCACCGCCAGATCTTGGCAGGCTAGCGGCCAGTTCCGAGTAGCACAGGGCGCCACAGAAGGCGATGATACCGCCGATTAGCCATAGCAGTAAGATGGCGAAGGGCGATTGAATATCGACAAGTTGGAATCCTAAGCTGGTGAATACGCCGGTGCCAACCATGTTGGCGATAATGACGGCGGTGGCGGTTGGGGTCTTGAATAGTTGAGTCATAGTGGTGTTTTTATTATTGGTTTTTCTGCACTGTAGCATGTTGTGTGTTGATGCGCAGTGCTTGCTTCTTGATATATAGATCATGAATCGTGGATCGGCAGAAGGTGGGGGCTAGCTCCTGGAACGATCGGCGGCCCTCCGGGCTTCCCTCAACCACCAAAATACTTCGCAAAAAGACGCGAATCATTTTTCTTCGTTCGGCGCTCGTTCTTTACTGTTCCAGGAGCCAGCCCCCACCTTCTGCTAACAGCCGTTGAGATTATAAATATGTGGATCGCTGGCCGAGAAAAGGCGGGGTAAAAGCTCTGGAACGAGCGGCGGCCCTCGGGACTTCCCTCAGTCACTAAAATGCCTCGCGAAAAGACGCGAGGCATTTTGCTTCGCTCGGCGCTCGTTCTTTACTGTTCCAGGAGCCAGCCCCCACCTTCTACCAACAACCCTTGAGATAATCAATATATGGATCGCTGGCCGAGAAAAGGCGGGGTAGCAGCTCCGGAACGAGCGGCGGCCCTCTGGGCTTCCCTCGGTCACCAAAATGCTTCGCAAAAAGACGCGAATCATTTTGCTTCGTTCGGCGCTCGCTCTTTATTGTTCCGGTGCTGCTACCCCGCCTTTTTCTCTACCTTAGTGATAGATTAAATAAGCTGAAATGAGCTTATATTTCGCTAAAGTCGCGAAAACTGGCTGAGTGTATGGCTGTGTCTTTCGTTGTAAAACTAAAGCAACTCAATCTCTAGCAGGATAAATCTATGCCTAAGTATTTCCGGCGTGCCTGTTTGGCGGTTTCTATTGTGAGCCTGATGGCTTGTAATGGGGATAGGCCAAGTAAGGCGGTCAGCATCAATAAAAACCCATTCCCTTCTACCTATGAAGCCATGCCAAGCCGTGATGTGATGATTCGCAATGCGACGGTATTGCTGGGCAATGGCGAAAAGCTAGAGCAGGCTGATGTATTGATGATCGGCGGTAAGGTTGATGCTGTTGGTAAGGGTTTAGTGTTGCCAGCCGGTGCCCAAGAGTTAGATGCCAGTGGTAAATGGGTAACGCCGGGTATTATTGATGTGCACTCGCATTTGGGGGTGTATCCAAGCCCATCGGTGGAATCTCACCAAGATGGTAACGAGGTAACCTCGCCAGTTACCGCCGAGGTGTGGGCCGAGCATGGTGTGTGGCCCCAAGACCCTGGTTTTAATCGCGCGCGTGTGGGTGGTATCACCACCTTGCAGCTATTGCCGGGTTCCGCCAATTTGATCGGCGGCCGTGGGGTCACATTGCGCAATGTACCAGCTACTACCATGCAGGGCATGAAGTTTCCGGATGCGCCCTATGGTTTGAAGATGGCCTGCGGTGAAAACCCTAAGCGTGTTTACGGTAAGAAAGGCGTAAGCCCTTATACCCGCATGGGTAATGTTGCAGGCTATCGTGCCGCTTGGGCGAGCGCTTGGGAATATAAGCTAGCTTGGGATGATTACAATGCTGGCCGTATTAAGAATGCCCCAGAGCGTGACTTACAAAAAGACACCTTAATGGGTGTGCTCAATGGTGAGATTTTAATTCACAACCACTGCTATAAGGCCGAAGAGATGGCTATGATGATCGATGTGGCTAAAGAATTTAAATATCACGCGGGCACTTTCCACCACGCAGTAGAGGCTTACAAGATTGCTGATCTATTGGCCGAGAATCAAAACTGCGCCGCCATGTGGCCAGATTGGTGGGGCTTTAAAATGGAAGCCTTTGATATGGTGCAAGAAAACGTCGCCATGGTAGATGCCGGTAAAGGCAAAGATGCCAGTAAGCTAGGCTGTGCCATTGTGCATTCCGATTCAGCCAGCACCATTCAGCGTCTAAACCAAGAGGCCGGTAAAATTTTATATCGCAGCCAGGAAGCTGGTTACGATTTAGATGAGGCCGATGCTATTCGTTGGATTACCTTAAATGCTGCGCGTTCCTTAGGTATTGCCGATAAAACCGGAAGCTTAGAGATGGGCAAAAATGGCGATGTGGTTATTTGGAATCAAAACCCATTTAGCGTTTACGCTAAGGCTGAACAGGTCTTTATCGATGGCGCAAAGGTTTACGATAGAGAAGATCCTGCTTTCCAAGCGCAAAGCGATTTTCTATTAGGCCAGCCAGCAGGAGATAAGCAATGAGAGCATTAAACAAAACACGCTTAGCCTGCGCGGCATTCGGCCTGCTGGCAAGTGCCAGTGTGTTGGCAGAAACCGTGGCGATTAATGGTGTGAAGTTTTACGGTGAAGGCTTGGCGCCTAAAACCGATATGAATGTATTGATTGAAGATGGTGTTATTCGTGAGCTATCCGATCAAGCACTCAGCGCCGATACCGTTGTTGACGGTAAAGGCAAGGTACTAAGTGCCGGTTTTATTGCGGTAAACAATAAGTTGGGTTTAACCGAAGTTAGCGCCGTTCAAAAGACCTCGGATTTTTACGAGGAAAAAGGCGGTTTCTTTTTTGATCCAAGCTTGGCGTTTAATTATCAATCATCGCTAATCCCTTACACTCGTAAAGGCGGTATTAGTCATGCCGTAGTGGCGGGTAGCTCTAAAGGTGCATTTGAAAGCCGAGCCTTTAGTGTGGATCTAAGTGCAAGCCCCGAAAGCCGCCTTAAAGCGGATACTGCCTTGTATTTTACCTTAGGTGGTAAGGGCAAAGGCTCGCGCGCGAAAGACTTGCAAGATCTGCGCAAGAAATTAGAAACTGCCAAAAAGCCTGTTTCTAAAAGTGCCAAAGCAAAGCCAGTAAAAGACGATATCAAAGTGGTTAAGCGTTTATTGGCTGGCGACTTCCCGCTAATGGTTAAAACTGATCGTCCGGCGGATATCCTTCAGTTGCTTAAACTAAAAGAAGAGTTTGGTTTTTCTTTGGTGATTGCCGGCGCTGCTGGCGCCATCGATGTGGCCGAGCAATTAAAGCAGCATAAAGTAACCGTCTTGGTATCACCGCTGCGTAATCTGCCAGAAGGTTTTGATTCACTGCATCAGCGCCTAGACAATGCAGCAAAGCTGCATAAGGCTGGGGTAGAAATTATCCTAACTGAATCAGATAGTCATAACCTACAGCAACTACGCTACCATGCCGGCAACGCCGTAGCTCACGGCTTACCTCATGATGTAGCGGTCCGTGCATTAAGCAGCGTGCCCGCCAAAACCTTTAAACTTGGTGATGGTTACTTAAAAGTAGGCAGTCGCGATATCGTGCTATGGTCCGGTGATCCGCTAGAGCTAAGCAGCCGCGTATTGAATATGTGGATCGATGGCAAGCCAGTAAGCACCCGCGCCCGCCAAGATCTACTGCACGAACGCTATCAGCAAAAAGGCGATAAGCCAGCGGCTTATACTAAGCCGAGTTTGTGAGTTAAAAATTGCTGAGTTTTTCAAGTATCACTTTTAAACTGCACCGCAGTGCTAAGCTGTGGTGCAGTTTTCAATGTGGGTGTTACTTCTTAAGTGCACCGCCTGTTACATGGTGCATTAAATGAAAGCTCTCAAAAGTATCAAAAAACTGCGCGGAAATTATATTAGACTAAGTCCTTGCCTGTTAAAGATTCCAGGGCATTGCACACGATTTTCACGTCCTTCATTGATGTTTGCCAATTACTAAACGCCGCTCTGATAGCCGCCTCTCCCTGCCAAATTCCCGGGGTCATGTATACTTTTCCCGTGGAATTAATTTTTTTGAGCGCGATTTTAACTTCTTTATCTCTTGATCCTACTGGGCGGAAAACAACAACATTAAGTTTGCACTCTACTAAAAGCTCATAGTCATTCGAATCAGAGATCCATTTTGCTAAGGCCAGGGCTTGGGCACAGTTTTTTTCTACAAGTTGTTGGTATCCATTTTTTCCGTAAGCCAATAGCGACATCCATACAGGCAGTGCTCTAAAGCGCCTAGAGTTCTCAATGCCTCGATCCATAAATGCGGGCAAAATATTGTCAATGTCTAGGTATGGTGCTGCAACAGAACAGGTTTGCTGCAGTATTTTAGGATGTTTACAAAAAAATATACCGCAGTCATAGGGTACATTCAGCCACTTATGTGCGTCAGCCGTGATCGAATCAGCTAGTTCGATTCCTTCGGTCCAATGCTTACAGCTAGGCATCAATCTTGCAAATAACCCAAATGCTCCGTCAACGTGCAGCCAAGCCTTGTGAATTTTACATAGTTTCGAGATCTCCCTTAAATCGTCGAAATCTGTTCCAGTCACTGTTCCTGCGCTTGCTACGACAATCTTACCTTTACTTTTACTTTGTTTGAGCATGCTTTTTAGTGCATTGGTATCCATTTTTTCGCTGTTGGGTAGGCACGGAACAAAAGTAATCGCATCACGCCCTAGACCTGAAAAACTAAATGCTTTTTGCATGCTGGCATGAGGTGTGGCCGCGAAAACTTCTATTTCAGATCCCGATAATCCAGCTTTGGCAATATCCAAATTTTGTTGCGATCCGGCATGTTGTCTAGCGCAGAGGGCGCCTAATACATTAGAGGCCGTCGCCCCGCTAGTTAGAATCCCCTCGAAGGAGCTGGGTAGCTCGAACAGTTCGAGTAGCCATGATGCAGCTTGTAGCTCGACTTCAGTTGCTATGGAGTCACCCGGTGCAGCGACATTTTGATCTGTCGCGGCTACAAGCCAATCTGCCATTATCGATGCTGGGGTTGCTCCCCCCGTAACAAACCCAAGATAGCGAGGCCCCGCTGATGCGCTTAGTTGTGGCGCGATATGAGCGGTGAAATCATCGAAAGCTGATCTGGCGCCGTTTCCGTTTAACGCCAGCATCCTTTTAGGCAAACCGCGGCCAGTTGAAGCCGCGACCGGTCGATTTTTAAGTTCAGCCTGGAATTGACTGCTCCATTGAGCAACATCTCTGGCAAGGCCTTCGAAATTCACCGCATCTTCTTCTAATTGAGCCACGATAGATATCTCCTAATTTGTATCATGTTGTCAACTTATTGTATTCTCGGCATGAAAAGATAACAGATACAAAAATGAGATAATAAAAGGATACAGATTGGCTTATCGTTATCGAGAGCTTGCGGCTCAACTGATTAGTGACATACAGAGCAATAGGTTACACGACGGTCAGCGATTGCTTTCTGTTCGGCAGCAGAGTCAGCAGCGCGGCGTTAGTATTACAACGGTCAAAAAGTGTTACGAATTACTTGAAGCCCAGGGCTTCCTTATCGCAAAACCTAAATCTGGGTTCTATGTAAGACGACCTAGCGATCGATCCGGTAGTCTAGATTTTCCTGCGATCGAACCAGTGGGAAGGCCAATCAACAAAGCTGAGTTGCTTGCTGAAGTTCAGCATTCGGCTGGTAATCGAGAGAGAATTCCTTTTGGTACAGTGCAATTGGCAGCGGAATTGATACCTAAAGAAAACCTTCAGCGCAGCTTGATTCGTATTATAAGACGATCAACCCAAGAGGAATTGATGTACGGCCCAGCTAGTGGCCAGCCTTGCCTTAAAAATGCGCTCTGTGAACACTTCAGTAGTGATGGCTTAAATCTATTGCCCGAAGATATTATGATCACTAATGGTTGCATGGAGGCAATTGCTCTTGCAGTCGAAGCGGTAAGTAGCGCCGGAGATAATATAGCGATAGCCTCGCCTTGTTTTAGTGGGCAGCTGCAGCTATTAGCGAGTTTAGATAGGCAAGTATTAGAATTGCCCTCTACTGAAGCAGGTATCGATCTCGATAGATTAGAAGCCGTTATGGTTAGTGGCCAGGTAAAGGCGTGCTTACTTACAGGGTGTAACCAAAACCCACTGGGCTACAATCTTTCAGTGGATGACAAACAACGGATTGCAGCCATGGCGAGTAAATATGACTGCCCTATCATAGAGGATGATGTATTCGGTGAGTGTGGTTTTACAACTAAGCGCCAATTGCCAATCAAGGCCTGGGATAAAACCGGACATATCATTTGGTGCAGTTCATTTTCCAAATCGCTTATTGCCAGCTATAGGCTTGGTTGGTGTGCGCCGGGTCGCTTTTTAAAGCAAGTGCACGACACACTTTTATCACGCAGCCTTTCTGTAAATACCCCTCTTCAACTGGCTATGGCTGATTTTATTCGCTGTGGAGAATATCGGAGACATTTGGCAAATCTACGCTTAGCTCTAACGGTACAGGTTAACAGGATAAGGCAGAGTGTAATCAAACATTTTGGCCAAGAAGTCCGAGTCTCAAATCCTACAGGAGGCTATTCCCTATGGGTGCAGCTTCCAAAGGGTTGCGATGGTATTTCTATCTTCGAGGAAGCTGCACGACAGGGCATAAATATCGTTCCAGGGGTGATGTTTACTGCGAGTGATATCTATAAAAACTGTATTCGCCTGAATGCTGGAAATCCGTGGAGCGAAAAACTCGATCTTGCGATCTCGAAACTTGCAGAGATCGTTAAGGCGTAGCCGGTATGTCAATGGCCCAGTTGTTATTGGATTAGCTATTTGAAGATAGATCTGCGCTCAAAAAACACATGCCCAAAACTCCATATAATGTTACATTATAACGTTATCGTTAAATCTTATATTGGAGCATTACTATGGATCAGGCCTTGTTGCATTGGCTTTGGAATAATCGTCGAATTGTGGGCTTATTGGCGATTATTGTATGTGTTGTGGCCTGGACCACTGAGTTAACTGGCCTGGTGTATGTTTGCCCATATTGCCGTGCTCAGCGTACCATTATCGGCATACTAGGTTTGGCACTGATGCTGCCTAACCCAAGACACTGGATTAACCTCTATCTATCCAGCACCATCGCAGCCTTTGGCTTCTTTGTGGCAGCCCATCAGCATTTTAATGGCTGGAAGAAAATAATGGGTGGCACCTTTGAGTGGGGTGAAGTTTGGTACATCAACTCTTGGTTGTTGTCTGGCTGCGCTATTTTTATGATTTCAGGCTTGCTATTGTTGATTTGGAGTGTGCCAAAGAAGTCCGCTGAATAAGCAAGGAGCATAGCCGCCGCGTTTTAATGCTGCCTCCGAGTCAAATAATGCCGGCTTAAGGCGTATGCAAATGCCAGTTTGCTATGCTGCCGGCTTTTAAGCCTAAACAAGAAGTGAATGGCAATAAATCAATCTAGGCTTTTTTAATAATCTTAAGGAATCAAATGCGGGACAACCTTCGCCAAAAAATAATCGCAGTTTGTGATAAAAAAATAGAAGCTAAAGGTGAAACGGTGGGCTTGTCATTTTATGCGTTTTTTGAAAACAAAAATAATGACCCAGACTTACTTATGGAAGCTGCCACCTGGTGGATACAAACCCATCAATTGGATCATTTCGAGAAGGCTGCCAAGATCAAGAGTATGGTCGAAGCAGGGCTCTGAGTGGCCTGTTTGTCAACAGTACTTAATCAACGGAGTCGAGATAAGGCCGAGTGAACTGTATGTGCTTTGTCTTAGCTATGTCTCGTAATAGTTAGTCGCTGTCTCAATACCCTCAGATAAACACGGCTCGAGAAATAAGCCGCTAAGCTGCATAAATATTAAGATATGTACCTTATAATATCGCAGAAGCCTTATTTGCCACTAGTTCTATGCCAAATATAAACTAGTAGCTCAGGGCGTCTTTGCCGTTTTCTTCAAAAGTATGATATTGAGCTATGCCACATCCACTGCAACAAGAAATCACCCAAAACCTAAGCAAGCACCCAGCGCAGGTCTCCCGTGTATTCCATGGTAGAGGTAAATTCTTTCCGTCTTTGGATGAGTTGAATGTGGAGTGGTATCCGCCGGTGCTGTTTGTGCAGTGTTATGAAGATGAATTAGCCGATGAGGCTAGGGCAGCTTTGCAGGCGGTGTTTGAGGAGCATGACTTTATCGAATCTGTCATCTTGCAGGCCCGTCCTTGGCCGGATGTGGAAAACGAAGTGCTTTTCTCGCGCAGTTCAGCTGAGCAGCAGCTGCCTTTGGAATTCGATACGGTGCTGGCCGAGGGTATACAGTGCCAGGTAAATATCGGGAAGAACCGCAATACTGGTGTATTCCCCGATATGCGCAGTGGCTGGGCCTGGTTGCAGGAGCATGCAGCCGATAAGCGAGTACTCAATTTATTCTCCTACACCTCCATTTTCTCTCTATTTGCTTTGCATGGTGGCGCCAAGAAAGTCGTGAACGTTGATATGTGTGGCAGTGCTACCAAAACCGCTCAGTATAACCACGAGCTAAACGCGATGTTGGATGAGCGAGTGTCTATCTGGAAGAAGAATATTCTTAAATCCAATAGCCAAATCGCCAAGCAATCAAAGTTCGATATCATTGTATTAGATCCACCACCTTTCCAGAAGGGCTCCTTCCGAGGATGGCCCGATTATCAAAAGCTGCTTCGCCGCTGTTCTAATTACTTGCGCGAAGGCGGGGTAATCCTCGCGGCACTCAATAATCAGCAGGTTACTTTTAGTGAGTTCGATCGCGATATTCGCGAGACCATTGAAAATGTAAAAAGTATTAGCCAGTTAGAGTTGGCTGATGAAATTAAGGAGCTTGAGCCTGAAAAGGGACTAAAGCTAGTTTTGATTGAGTTATGATGTGAAGGATCTACGCTTCTATATTGCTGAGGATCTGGGGCTCATTATTTAGTAAGTTAAAAATTATACTCAAGCCCCACCGTCATCCTACTGGCTTCCCTAAACTGACCATACAAACCTTCTCTATCCCCATAAAAAATATCCATGCCCGCTTTTAATGTAATGGCATTGTCTAGGTAGTATTTGGCTGATAGCTGTAGCGAGCCATCGGATTTGTCTAGGTCGTGAATAATTAGGCCTTCCAAAATGATAGTATCGTTTAGCAGCTCTTGGCGGGCCAGTAGGGTGGCGCTGTTGTATGTTTGGTCGATATCTCCTGAATCTAGTAGGGCGCTTACAAACAGTTGGCCGCTAATTAGGGTATTAGCACTCAGTTGATAATCTAGGCCCAATACGCTGCTGATTTGATCGAACTTTTCTGTTTTGTTAAGTGTGATTAAGCCTGGCTTGTTGTTTACCAGCTGGTGCTTATTAGTTTGATAGGCCAGTTCGCTCCTAAAAGTGAGTTTGTCAAAAGCGTTAGAGGCGCTGCCGCCAAGGAGTAATGAGCGTTTATAGCTGGGGCTTAATATCACCTTGCTACCTAGCTCGCCTTCTACATCAATCGCGGCACTATCATCGTAAAAATAAAACGCATTGAGCGACCAGTCCCAGCCTTGGCTAAAGCCGCTAAGACGCAAAGCATAATCGTCATCACGGATAAATCGATTAGGGCGATCGCTGGGTTGTCGTATTACCGTACCGCGAAAACTCTCGGATAACCGTGGTACCAAGCGTGGTGATGTGGGTTTAAAGGGGCCGCTATTTGGGCTGTCGTTATAGCTGTGATCAGGCAGCCAGATGAATTCTGCGGTGATATCCGCAAAGCTGTGTTCTAGCTTGGCCATCCATAAGGCAATGCGTCTGTCTTCGATATCTCCCAAAATAAACTCGCGATAATTTAAGGGATTAATCTGATCCAGTACGCGCAAACCGTCGGCTTGGCCCCATACCACGGTTTGCTTGCCGATGCGCAGGTAGCCATTATAGGTAAAGATATCGGCATAGGCTTCCTTGAGTTCGAGTTCTATATTATCGCCAATAAAACTGCGTCGATTGATATGAGAGCGGCTATCGCCTTGATTACTCATTGTGCCCTGCTCAAGCATCTGGCTTGAGAAAGCTCGTACTCTAGCTGAAACAAAATAATCGATACCATCATTTAAGCGGCCAGATAATTCCGGCCTATAGCTGACTTCGGCTATTTGAGTTTCACCTTTATCAAAGCCCAGTGCGTAGCGTATATCTAGGCTATGCCTAATATCGATCTGGCTACTTGCTCCTAGACTTTGAGAAAGCGCTTTGTTGGGCAACATTAATTGCGCAGACAGAAAACCAACAATTAATGTTGCCACAACAAAGCGTACCCCCAAAAGAAGGGGGCTAAGCGCCCGTATAGCAGGGTATAGAGGAATCATAGGCCGCGTCTCAATCGCGCTTGGGTAAAGAGTTTTTCGGGTACTGGGCTTGCGTAATCTATATTGGAAAAACGGATGCGCGAGCTGTGTCCGGTTTTGTGGTTGCTAATAAAAATTTGCTTACTGCTAAGATAGCCGTCAATCTCCTCTACGGCTTCTAGCTGCATGGTGCGGCTATGGTTACCGTTTTGGTCGTAAAATTCGCTCAGGCGGCTCATCCAAATACTTGGGTCTATATGCCAAATGGCTTTTGATATACCAAGCTCTTCAGCGATTTGTGGCTTGGCGGGTAGGCCTTCTACCACGAGTAGTTGTCGTCCATCGATTTCTTTTTCGCCCAGCAGCTTAAAGTGATAATCGCTGGCTTCTATTTTTTGCTCTTTTTTGATTTCTTCATAGGTGAAATCAGTACCCAGAAAATAATCGCCTCTATCGGATGCGGATATGCGGCGCACTTTACGCAACGCGGGTAGATACAACCACTGATCATCATCGCGATTTGGGTTGGCGTAATCGTAAGTTAAAAAGCCTGTTCCTCTTACGCGGCTGGGCTCGGTATAAAAAATAATGGTACGTTTTTCTTGCTCGCCTTTATCGCTGGTAAAATAACGACGGTGGGCGATGGTTTCTTCGCGGCGTGTACGGCCATTTTTATCCCGTAGCTCGATAGAGAAGTTGCGGATAACATGCTCACCTTCCGGGCGAGCGTTTACCTTGGCGATAATATTATCGGCGCTTAATGTGCTTGGCTCTATGCTGTCACCTTCCGCTTGCAGTGTGCTGGCTGCGGCAAAGCTTAAGGCGATACTTAAAACACTATTTTTCAAACTTAGCGCTTTGCGGAATTTTGCTCTATTTATATTGGGCTTCATAAGATTCTCCTTCGGCCTGATGTTCTTCAGTTGATGAGTTATCGCTTAATAGCGCTTTGGGTTGTAGCCACAGTGCCAAGCTAGGTAATAGGCTAAGCGAAGACAGAAAAGCGACCGAAACCGCAACGGCCACAAGGCCACCAAATTTAACCAGTGGTGGTACCTCCGAGCTCATTAGCACCCCAAAGCCACCCGCTACCGCAATAAAATTTAAGAGCAGTGCACGACCCGTATCGGGGTAAAAAGCCATCAGTGATTCGGCGCTTAAGCCATGCTCGCGGCCAATCTCACGCAGCTTGTCTAAGGTGTGGATGGCAAAATCGATAGACAGCCCAATCGCGATCGCCGCAAACATCGAGGTGCTAACACCTAGCGGTATGCCGCTAAAGCCCATTACGGCATACACCAATAATATGGCGAGGCCTACAGGCGTGGCGGCCAGCAAGCCAGCGCTTATTGATTTAAAAACCAACATGGCGGTAGCTGTAACACAGATAAAAGAAATAATGATGGAAAACAGCGTGGACTGATCGATACCCTTAATCCAGTGATAGTTCACGGCGACACGGCCAGTGACCGTGGCTTGAGTTTCTGGGCCATTAAAGTGCTCTTCTATGTATTTTTCGATACTGGGAATCAGAATTTTATTATTGCTGTATTTGCCTTCTTTGACTTGTACCCGAATAAGCGCCTGGCGATGATCGTAATCAATCTCCTCTTCAAAATCCGTTGGGTCGGCACTGGCGCCATATAGGAAGAACAGTTGTGCAATAAGATTTGGGTCGTCAGGAATGCTATAAAAATCTTTATTGCCTTCATTTACCGAGCGGTGCAGCTGCTTAATATAATCCACAATTGATGTGCTGCCGCCAACGCTGTATAAGCTTTCTACATACTGCTGCAGATCGGCGATTTTATGTAGTGTCGCTGGGCTGTATAGGCCACCGTTGCTATCGGTTTCGACTAGGATATCTAAGTTGTAGATGCCATCGGTGGCCGCATTGATGGCTTTATCGGCGATATACACCGGCTCGGTTTGTTGAAAGTTTTCAATCCTATCTTCATCCACCTTAACTTGTGCCGCGCCAATTATGCCGATAGCAAAAGCAAAGGCGCCAATAGCAATGGTGATCTTAGGGCGATGCAAAACGGCTTTACCAAAACCATTTAGTAAACGCTCCACCGCTTTGGGTTTATCGCTATGGTTCTTGTTGTTACGAAACGGCAGGGGAATACGACTGGACGGCCACAAAATCATTAGAGCTGGCAACAAAGTTAATGAATACAACCATGCTAAGCCAACACCAAGCGCACCATATAAACCAAAGGCTTGCACGGGTGGCATGGTAGCGCTGGCCGAAAGGGCGAGAAAGCCGGTAATGGTCGTAATACTGGTTAAGCTAACAGGGCGCCACATGCTGGCAACGGCTAATTTAACGGCCTGCTTTTTATCGATACTGGGCTGCGTTCGCTGAATACCATAATAGGCCGATAAAATATGAATGGAATCAGCCACGGAGATCCCAATTAAATTCACCACCAAACCATTGGTAATCACATAAAAAGACGTACCAGAAGCCGCCATTAAACCAAAGCTGCCCAAGACCGTGCCCGCTACAATAATGTTAGGCAGCAAGGTGGCCCGCAGCGAAACAAAACCAATCAATAAAACAATGGTGATAATCAAACCGGCCATGGGGTTTAAACGGCTGGCATCACGATCGATGTAAGTAGAAAGAAAGCCCGCTACCGCACCTTCACCGGCAATATGTACCGCCGTGCCCTCTGGCTTAGGGGTATTGTTTACCAGCTCTACCACCGCATCGTAGGCTAGCTGCGCTTCATCTTCATTTAAGATCTCGGCTACAATTAAAGTAGCGGTGCCCGCTTTGCCAACTAGGCTACCTTGATAAAGTGGGAAGTCTTCAATGGCGGTGCGAATCTCGGCTGCGCGTTGTTCGCTATTAGCGGGCGCTTTAAAGTGCTCGGTGTCATTATCTAAAAAGCCCTCGACGATCAAACCCTCGGCGGTACCGCTGATATTGTTTTCCGTAGCAAGGCTAGTTACCCGATCCGGATCTACATATTTCAGCTGCTTAACACCATCGCTTAGTTGCTTTAACAGTGCGAGGTTTTCGGCATTAAAGATGCCATCTTGATCAATGACCGCAATAACAATCGGATCGGTAAGGCTAAACAGTTGCTCTACCTTATCTTTATAAATAAGCGCGCTAGAGTTCGGATCGATAAAAGCATCGGCCGAGGTATCCTTGCTAAGCTTGGGTAAAAAACTCGCGCTGGCAGCAATAAGCCCCATCGCCAAAACAATCAGCAGCCAGGGGTAGGCAAGGCTGCGGTCTATCCATTTAGGTATTTGCGTACTACTCGCCATAATCTCAGGCCTCTTATTGTTCACATGTTCGAATGCTTGTTTTTCCAATGCCGGCCATTTGCCTATGGCTGAGACCGGCACGTAAATAACTAATCAATGTCTTCTAGCTGCTAGGCACTTGTTCTTAATGCTGCTGCCCTTCCTAGCGCTACCTTTCCTCGTGCAGCCTTTTTAAGTGCGATTGGGTGTGCGTACGGCAGCGAATCCATGTCTTTGCAGCCCCGAATACCCAGGCCTTAAGCCCCGTATATCACTCTGTAAGTAGGCAGTGCTTACGGTTATAATCGTGCATATACACACTAATAGTGCATATGCACGATTGGAAAGTCAACGATAATCGTGTATATCTACGGTATGAGCGATAAAAAGATGATTGAAAACATAACTGGGCGCTGCATGGCGGTGCGTACCCTAAGTGCCGCCAGGGCCATAACCCGGCGCTACGACAGTGCGCTGCGCCCCCTTGGTATTACCATTACGCAGTTCACCCTGCTGGCGGCGGTCGCCCGTATAGAGCCCGATTCCATCACCGAGCTTGCGGATAAATTATGGATGGAGCGCACCTCGCTAACACGCGGGGCCAAGCTACTGGAAGCCGATGGCTTAATAGAGCGAAGGGTAGAAGAGGGCGTACGAAAACGAGGCTTACGCATTAGCGATAAAGGCATAAAGCTGCTGCGCGAAGCCTACCCACTGTGGCAAAGCGCCCAGCAAGACGTGGAAGAGCAGCTAGGTAAACAAGTCAGCGAAGCCAATCACTTCTTAGATTTGCTGCGCAGCGCGCCGTTTTAATATGCTCTTTCTATAACAAGAAAATCGCTATTAAAAAGAACGCCGCAATTGAAAAGCAAACCAAAAACTAAAAACAATAATGATCACAAATGACAAATAAAGACAGCGTGCACTACCAGGGCAGCTGCCTATGCGGCGCTATCCAGTATGAAATACTGGCCGAGCCCGTTACCGCATCGCACTGCCATTGCAAAATGTGTCAAAAACAACACGGCGCCGCCTTCGCCTCCTATGCCCGTATCCGCCGCAGCGAGCTACGCTACACCAAAGGCCAAGACACAATTAAAAGCTACCAATCCAGTGAAAAAGTAGAGCGCAGCTTCTGCAGCGAATGCGGTTCTAATCTAGAGTGGGGCTACACAGAAGGCGAATGGGCACAGTGGGTGGCAGTAGCCCTAGGCAGCTTCGATACATCCTACAGCGAAGGCATCCACAGAGAGCTGCACACAGAAGATAAAGCCCCATGGTGGCAGCCCTAAAAGTAATTGATGGGTTTTTATACAGTTTTAATTTTTAAGCCCTAATCTCGGCCTATTCCTATTAACTCGGGAATTAACAATTAATAAAACACTAGATTGAACTAAATCAGTAACATAGCGCCATTTTGCGCGTACCCTAAAAATGCTGCGCAAGAGAAAAAGCAAAATAGAAACCAAGTAATAACGTTTTAGGCGCCAGGTCTCGTTAATTCGGTATGATTTTTCTAGTACTTGTAAAACCCCAGATAAAACAATAAATTAGAGCTTTAGACAAAGGAATGCAGCTAGCTTGTTAAACGGACACCATCCTATTATTTCTTAAATTCCCAAATTAATAAGACGCGTCCGCTTTTTGGTTGTAATTCTGCCTGTCTGTTTATTTAGCTGTTGCGGTGTACCGTAACGAATAATTTTCTACTGCAGTGTAACATAGAAATTTACAACTACTGTATATTTAAACAGTATATGTAAATTCGTTTTAATCGCAAGAAAAACTAATAAGGAAATTGACGTTGCGACTCACAATCCTTACCGTAAAGCCCCTAAGGGGGCCCATAAAACCGGCTAAGGTTTTGAAGGGACACCTTAGGGGCTTTACGGCTAGGCCCGCAAAATCAAAACTTTTTTTAATTATTCGTTACTTGATAAAGTCGCTAAATCAAATGAATCATTTTGTTTTAAAAGCCAAACAAAACGAGCTTTATCGCGACCACGCAACAAGACCCAGCTCAAGACGTCGCAAAAAACCGCGACGCATGAGTGGTAGGCGTTATGCCCTTTAAAGAATCATGAAGATAATTACGATTGATGAAAAAACTAAGAGTCCTTTAGAGCTTATGCAAGCACAAGGTTATCTTTGGAAAGCTCCAGAAGAAATTGAGGCTGCAGCAAAAGGCGTAAAGCTTTGGCACCTAATTGGCTGGCATGATTCAAGTCGCTTTGGCTTTTATAAAAAGAAAAAGGCAGTCACTATTGAATTATGCAAAGTAGAAAAATTATCCATCAACTACATGACTCGCGCTAAAGGTATGGGCTGGGTCGCACTGGAAGTCGAGTACAAAGGTAAGGGTGGGGTTCTTCCTATCCTTGAGTCAAAGATATATAAAAACGAAGCGCTTGATTGGTTTAAAGAGAAAATTGACCTTTTACAAGAAGCAACTGGGCTTGAAATTGAGGTAAACAACTATGGTCCAGATTGCTAGGCTAACACATATGAGCCATTAACCAGTCAATAGGCAATAAGGTACCCGCCAGTGCTCTGGGTGGAAGTTTTTATATTTT
>NZ_CANMYE010000001.1 GCF_947502065.1 uncultured Pseudoteredinibacter sp. | reverse complement strand
CCGAAGCCGAAGCCGAAGCCGAAGCCGAAGCCGAAGCCGAAGCCGAAGCCGAAGCCGAAGCCGAAGCCGAAGCCGAATCGGAGCTAGAAGCTGCTGAATTAGCCGCAGCAATCGCTCAAGAGGAGGCGGAATTAGCCGCCGCCGAAGAATTAGAACGTGAAATGATGGCCGAACAGGCCGAGCAAGAAAACCAGTAGGTCAGCATGCGCAATGAAAGTGATCAGGCACAACCTGATGAAAAATTACAGAAAGTTTTAGCGCGAGCAGGACTTGGTTCTCGTCGTGAAATGGAACGTGCCATCTCTGATGGTCGTGTACAAGTTAACGGTGCGCTGGCGAAGCTCGGGGATCGTGTGACAGAAGATGACCGCATTAATTTTGATGGTCGTCGGGTCAGTATCGACAGTGCTGTTCGTGAGCGCCCTAGAGTGTTGCTTTACAACAAGCCAGAAGGGGAAATTTGCTCACGTAAAGACCCCGAAGGTCGTCGAACCGTTTATGAGCGTTTGCCAAAGTTAAAGTCTGGGCGCTGGATTTCAATTGGGCGTTTGGATTTTAATACCAGTGGCTTGTTGTTATTCACCAATGATGGTGATTTGGCCAATAAGCTTATGCATCCATCTTCAAATATTGACCGCGAATACCTGATTAGGATTCAAGGAGATGTTGATGAGGATATGCTCAAGCGTTTGCGTGAGGGTGTGATGCTAGATGATGGCATGGCGCGCTTTACGGATATTGTAGAAGGGCCTGGAGAAGGTAAAAACCGCTGGTTTTACTGTGTGGTGATGGAAGGCCGTAACCGCGAGGTACGCCGTTTGTGGGAGTCTCAAGGCGTTAATGTTTCACGTCTTAAGCGGGTAAGATATGGAAATATCTTTATTCCCTCCCATGTACGAGTCGGTCAATGGATTGAGCTTAACGATAAAGAAGTTGCCGAGTTGGCAATGACAGCGGGCTTGGAAGCCACTGAAAGGCTAATGCAAACAAAGTCTGAAAAAGAATATCAACGTCGCCATCAAAAACGCTTGCGTGCCGGTAAAGGGCAGCGGCCTCACCACTTTAGCAATCCTGGAAAGAGTAAGTAGGAACGTTAAACGGGTCGTAAAGTTAATGTAAAACGGAAGCTTAGGCTTCCGTTTTACATTTCTAGCAGGGAATGCTGAACATTATCCATTAGATCGTAACTTACTACTTGGTTGCGACCTTGTTGCTTGGCTTTGTACAGCGCGCTGTCCGCCCGCTCAAATAAACTCTCGCCATTGTCATCTTGGTTAAGTTCTGCGGTTCCGATACTGGCCGTTACAGAAATAGCGTGCTGATCGGATTGGGTGTTCAGTGAGGCGATATGACGGCGTACTCGCTCAGCAATTACTCGGGCGCCAGCGGCATCGGTTTTGTTGAGCAAAACCACAAACTCTTCGCCACCAAAGCGGAAGGTTAGATCGGTCTCTCGGCACACGGTGGTAATGGCTTTGGCGACATTACAAATTACATCATCACCGGCGGCATGGCCGTAGTTATCATTGACGGATTTGAAGTGATCAATATCAATGACCATCATCGATAGTGCCTGTTGATAGCGATTAGCCAACTGGATTTCGCGTTGCAAGGCATTACTCATTGCAGCCCGATTACCAGTTTGGGTTAATGGGTCGCACATCGCAGCAGCTAAGGCCTGGCGATAGAGTAGGGAGTTTCGCAAAGGATAAATAAGCGGGCCGAGGAACGATTCGATTAAGATCAGCTCATGCTCAGCAAAGCGTTTGGCGCGACTAAAGACAATTGACCCTAATCCATCATCACCTTCTGCGGTTTGTCGGCTCAATTGATAGTCCACGTGGTGTATATTGGGCCGCCCCAACTTAATATGCTGCTTGCAAGGGCTGGTATAAACCATTCCACCGATATTCACATGCTGCTGCAACTGCTGAAAGAATATCTCTAAAACCTGCTCAAGCTCTAGGCTGGTTTGAAGGCGTTGGGTTAAGCGAAAAAGCTCATCGCTTAAATCCTGCTGTGGTACGGCAATACGGCTGGGTGCAATCACTTCTTTGGCCTTATTGGGGCGAGAACTGATTTGTACTGAGGTGACCATATAGCAATCCTAGTGTTATCTCTTAGCTTTCCCAAAAAGCGGCAAAGGCTAAAACTTGCCATAGTGGCTGCTTTGGCCTGCTCTTTGGTTCGATTACTAAGGTAATAGCGAAAACCGTGCCAGTATTTTTGTTTATTTAATAACCTTTAAAAACAATGGCTTACATAACATGTGCCGCTTGTCGGGCGGTTCATGGCGATTTATTGGCGCTGTTTCAAAGCTGCTAAATGCTAAGGTGGCGAAATTTTGCCGCTCGTAAAACTGAGAATTCCAAGCGTTGACGCCTTTCTTATTTGCAGGGGCGTTGGCAAAAAGGAGACAATAGCCCCATGTTTTTATTGATCCCCACAGAGCTTAACTTTTCATATTACGCGCTTTTATTACTCACTGGGCTGGTGCTGATGCTTGCTGCAATTAAAGCCCCCTGGCGGCAATGGTTAGCCCAGTCACAACGCCAGCACGCGTGGTTTGCCGCTATTATTGCTTTGGCCTTCTTTTGGTTATTGCAGGTCAATGTGAGGGATGTCATTGCCTTTCACCCATTGGCTATCACTACGCTCAGTTTGGTTTTCGGTTGGCATCTTGCTGTGTTGGGGGGCTCGCTAGCTTTATTGTTGAATAGTTTGCTGTGCAGCCGCTTTGGCGTCCAGCTACCGATCGAGCTTTTTCTTAACGTCATAGTGCCGGCCAGCGTTAGCATGGCTTTTATTGCTTTGTTAGAAAGAATGCGGGTTCGCAACGTCTTTATTTTTATGCTTGGTGGTGGCTTTGTCGGGGCTATGTTATCCCTGCTGGCTGTGTTGTGTTTTTCAGTGCTGTTATTTTATATAATTGAGGCCGATGCCCATTGGGGAATGTTGGCTCAATATGCGCACCTGTTTGCATTAATGCTCTTTCCAGAGGGCTTTATTAATGGTGCGATGACATCGGTGTTAACGATATTTTACCCCCACCTTGTAAGGTCTTATGACGACGATTCCTATTTGGATCGTCGCAACTGAATTTCCACTAGTGGTTCAAAACATGAATTCTGAATTGGATAGCAAGGCGAAGCCTTTTCGCCTTGGTTTTTTATTAAACCCCTATGCTGGTTTAGGCGGCCCTGAGGGCTTAAAAGGCAGTGATGACATCAGTGATGACTTGCGTCGGCAAGCTGGCCGCTCGACCGAGCGTGCTAGGCGAGCACTTGCGCCATTACTCGAGCGACAAGCTGATTTGGAAATTCTCAGTGCGCCTGCTGAAATGGGTGAGCAGCTGCTTGAGGAGTTAGGGCTGTCTCATCGCGTTGTAGGCGCTTTAAATGATCAGGGCTTTAGCACCGCACAAGATAGTGAGCGAATAGCCCAAGAATTAGCTCGAGAAGGTATCGATTTACTGCTATTCGTGGGTGGGGATGGCACTGCGAGAAATATGGTCAATGCATTTTCTTCTGAACTTTCTGGCCAGGTGTGCTTAGGAATTCCAGCTGGTGTAAAAATGCATTCAGCAGTATTTGCCATTAACCCTGAATCGGCAGCTGAAGTGTTGTTATTACTTCTTAAAAACGGTTTGGTTGATTTACGCCAGCAAGAAGTGCGCGATATCGATGAAACTTTATTTCGTCAGGGGCAGGTGCGGTCAAAGTACTATGGTGAATTATGGGTGCCTGAAGTTGGCCACTTTGTACAGCAAACCAAGAATTCCGGACGCGAAGTAGAGGAGCTTGTGCTAGCAGATATTGCTGCTGATATCGTCGAGCGCCTTGAAGACGACGAGTTTTATTTGATTGGCCCAGGCAGTACACCTAAGGCTGTACTTGATGAGCTGCATTTGGAAGGCACCTTGTTGGGCTTTGATGTTTTACATGCTGGTGAGGTAATTGCCAAAGATGTTGATGCTAGCCATTTAGAAGCATTGTTGCGAGAGCATCCTGACAAGTGCAAAGCCTTAATAACCGCTATTGGCGGTCAGGGGCACTTGCTAGGGCGAGGCAATCAGCAGTTAAGTCCAGCTGTTTTAAAGGCTTTGGGGCGTGACAATCTTTGGGTGCTGGCGACAAAAACAAAAATTACCGAATTGCAGAACAGACCTTTACTTATTGACAGTAATGACCCTGAGCTTGATCGCGAATTAAGCGGTCACATTCCCGTGCTCTGTGGTTATCGTGATACCATTTATTACCCAATTAGCTGCGGTGTATAAGTGTTTGTGGATAATGTTATTTTGGCAGATCGGCTGTAGATTTTAGAGGTTGTAGTAGTGTTATCGAACGATACGGAAAAACAACTTGCCCAGTTGCTGGAGCATGTCGAAGCAAAAAACCAGCAGGGCGTTTTTCAATCCAAGGACTCAAGGCGGATATTTCATGGTCGCGGCCAGTGTTATCCGGGTTTGGAGCACCTGGTTATTGATTATTACAGTCCAGTATTGTGGATCGTATGTTTTGCTGAGGTAGAAAAATCTTTTTTAGATCAGCTCTGCGAGCAGCTCAAACCCCTAATGGCCGCTAATGAGATTTTAGCTTTTGGTGTTTCCTATCGCTATGTTCGTGGCGCGCCTAGTGAGTGGCTATACTGCGCCGATGGATTCGATGCCGAAGAAGCCTTATTTGCACAGCGCGGAGATTTGCGCTTTCAGATTCAGCTTGGTGGACGCCAAAATTCCGGCTTCTTCTTGGATATGGAACCCGGCCGCAAGTGGCTAGGGGCACATGCTAAGGGTAAAAAAATTCTCAACCTATTTTCTTATACTTGTGCTTTTAGTGTTGTTGCCGCTGCTGCTGGTGCATCGGAGGTTGTGAATGTTGATATGGCACGCGGTGCACTTAAGACGGGGCAGAAAAATCATCAGTTCAATCATCATCTCGCTGAAGTTGCGGGCTGTAAAACTCGTTTTTTGGCGGAGAATATTCTTAAATCCTGGGGACGTATTCGCCGGCCAGGGCCCTATGGGGTATTAATCTTTGATCCACCGTCCTTTCAAAAGGGCAGTTTTGTCGCAAAGCAGGATTATGCCAAGCTAGTCCGCCGTATACCTCAGTTGGCTGAGCACGGTGCCGATATTTTACTGTGCTTAAATGCACCCGAATTGGGTGAAGACTTTATCGATGAGTTGATCGCACAAGAGTGTCCAGAATGTATTAAGCTTGCGCGTTTAATGCCGAGTGAAGATTTTCCGGACCGCAATCGTGATCAGCAGTTAAAGCTATTTCATTATCGTTATGAAGGCCAGTGGCAGCAGGATACGCGTGCTTAATAGTGTAAGTGCTTTACCTATTGGGATGTGCCTGGGAGGTATATAAAGTATCGCTCAAAGAGTGTATAGATAACGCATATAATGGTTCAAGCGAATAGAGCTTTCGCTTTTGAGCTTATGGCGTAATAGCTGGGCTCGACTTAAACCTTCTTCGTGTCTGGCCTTGGTTTCAGAGTCTTGTGGAAGAAACTCAGTATCTTGTTCGAGTAGGGCGAGCAGGTTAAAGCCTCGTTGACTCAATGCGGCCTGATCTAATGCTTCTTGGCCAATTGTACTGCCATAACTTAAATACTGATGCTCCGCGAGCCACAGCATAGTGGCGAAACAGGCTTGGTGACGATCGCTAGGCAAGCCAAAGTCATCCGGCGTATCTGGCCCGATAATATCTTCGGTATAAATTAAATCTCGGCGAGGGAAGTGTCGATAAAGCTGGAGCAGAATACGCGCGCTATCTCGATAAAAGTCATCGATATGCAAATCACTCATAGTCTGCTCGGCCTTATCAAATAAAATTATTGTCGGTAGTGTTCGATAAAATTTGCAAACTGCTCAATCGCATCCTTGAGCTCTTCTTTGCGTGGCAAAAACACAATTCTAAAATGATCCGGGTTCGGCCAATTAAAGGCGCTACCTTGCACTAGGAGTACTTTTTTCTGCCGTAAAAAGTCTAACACCATTTGCTCATCGTCTTGAATCTTATGGATGTCTAAATCAATTTTCGGAAATAAGTACAGCGCCCCTTTAGGTTTTACGCAAGATACACCGGGGATTTGGCTAATGGCTTCGTGGGCAATATTACGTTGCTCAAGTAAGCGCCCGCCTGGCAAAATGAGTTCATTAATGCTTTGGTAACCGCCTAGTGCCGTTTGTACCGCATACATCGCCGGTACATTCGCACAAAGGCGCATCGAGGCCAGCATGTCTAGACCCTCGCGATAGCCTTTGGCTAGGTGCTTTGCTCCAGAGATTACCAGCCAGCCGCAGCGAAAGCCGGCCAATCGATAAGATTTAGATAGGCCATTAAAACTTAGGCATACAATATCTTTAGCTAAACGACCCAAAGGCGTAAATTCAGCGTCATCGTATAAAATCTTGCTGTAGATTTCGTCTGCAAATAGCACTAGCTGGTGTTCGCGAGCAATCTGCACCAGCTCTTGAAGCATGGCTTGTGAATAGACGGCGCCCGTTGGGTTATTGGGATTGATAATGACAATAGCTCGCGTACGATCACTAATCTTAGAGCGAATATCGTCCAGAGCGGGCTGCCAATCCGATTGCTCGTCACACAGGTAATGTACTGGCTTGCCGCCTCCTAAACCAACCGCCGCTGTCCAAAGCGGGTAATCGGGTGAGGGTACTAAAATCTCATCGCCATCATTGAGTAAGGCTTGAGTCGCCATTGTGATTAGCTCGCTGACGCCATTGCCAATGTAAATATCTTCAATTTCAACGCCGGTGATATTTAGCTTTTGGCATTCTTGCATAATGGCTTTGCGCGCTGCAAATAGGCCTTTAGAGTGGGTGTAGCCTTCGGCCGCACTCAGGTTGAGAATGACATCTTTAATAATTTCATCGGGTGCGGCGAAATCAAATGGCGCTGGATTGCCAATATTGAGCTTTAAGATACGGCTGCCATCTTCTTCCATACGCTGAGCGTGCTCTAAAACCGGCCCGCGTATGTCGTAGCAAACCCCGTGAAGTTTGTCTGATTTTTCTATGGTATACATGATGTAGTGCTTTTTGTATGGTGCTTATATTATTGCTGTCGAGCAGCTGCCATTATTCTAGGGGCTGCGGGTGGGATCTGTCGACTTAAAGTTTGATCAATTAGCGGCTAATTGGGCGACAACCTTTCACAACAATCGAATCGCAGGTGTAAATGATGTCTGAGGACATAAAAAGCAAAGAATATTGGCGTGATAAGCTCAGTCCCGAGGAGTTCCATGTTTGCCGAGAGCAGGGGACAGAGCGCGCGTTTACAGGTGAATATTGGAATCATAAGGAGCAAGGGCAATACCTATGTCGTTGCTGTGGTGAGCCATTGTTTGAATCAGACGCAAAATTTGATTCAGGCTGTGGCTGGCCAAGTTTTACTCAGCCTGCACAGCGGCAAGCCGTAGAGGAGCAGATGGATCGCAGTCACGGTATGGTGCGTACAGAAGTGCACTGTCGAAAATGTGCGAGCCATTTAGGCCATGTTTTTACCGACGGACCAGCACCAAAAGGCCTCCGTTACTGCATAAATTCCCTTTCTATTCGATTTACAGGGGACGATTAATGCTGTCTTTTTCCGATATTCAGGCTACCGCAGAGCTGCACAAAGGGGGGGCTAAGCATATAGCCACCATGTTGCCAAGCGTGGCTAGCAATGAGCAGTTGCTGGCAAACAGTGACGCTTATTATTTATCGATGATGAGCAGAAGGGTATTTAGGGCCGGCTTAAAGCATGAGCTGGTTGATAATAAGTGGCCAGCTTTTGAGAAAGCTTTTCACGGATTTGACCCTTATGATGTATTGATGATGAGCGACGAGGACCTAGAGGCACAAATGCAGAACCGAGAAATCATTCGGCATTTTGGTAAAATCCGCTCGATACGCAGCAATGCTCAAATGCTTAGGGAGATCAGTCAGGAGTTTGGCAGTTTTGGCCGTTTCCTAGCCGACTGGCCTGCGGATAATATATGTGAGCTTTGGTTTATGTTGAAGAAAAAAGGCGCACAGTTAGGCGGCTTGTCAGCGCCAAGGTTTTTGCGCATGGTGGGCAAGGACACGTTTATATTGACTGATGATGTAGTAGCCAGTCTTGTTTCTCAACAGATTGTTGATAAAAAGCCAACCTCGCAAAGAGATATTAGATTGGCTCAGTCAGCTTTTAATAAATGGCACGAAGAAAGTGGATTGGCGATGTCCCATATAAGTCGCATAGTATCGTTTACGGCCAATGTTGATCAGGCTTATAGTTGAGGTTGGTTTCTCAAGCCTAGATGAAGCTCGCTCACCAAATCTCAACTGCAAATTTTAAATGTAGCTATACCGAATGGATAAAAAAGGATAATTATGAACAACCCTGTTGCAAAGAAGCCCTGGACGCTTTGGTTAATTAGAGCGCAAATTTTATTGTTGGCTGTATTGCCTGTGCTGATATTGGCTTATCGTAGTGGAAGTTTAGATCTTAAGATGGGCTTTCTTGGTTCGGCGTTCAGCATGTTAACGGTTGTAGCCTTAGGTGCTTTGGCACTTTTGGTTTTGCTATACGCCTTAATTGCTGGCAAGGAAAATCTTCGCTCAAGCAGTTTAGTGGCTACCTTAATTGGCGCTCTGCCAGTTTTAGCTGTCGTCTTTACGGTGGGCTTGGGGGCGTTTTCAGTGCCAGCTATCCACGATATTAGTACTGATACCAGTCGGCCTCCACTATTTGTTTCGGCGCTTGTTGAACGTAAAGATAGTGATAACCCCATTGAATATAATTTTGAGATGCTACCAAAACTGCAAGCAGAAGCTTATCCTGATGTTAAAACTCTGCGTTTAGCTATCGCCCCGCAAGAAGCTTTTGAGAAGGCTAAGGGCGTAGTTGCCGATTTTGGCTGGCAATTACAATGGGAAGATGCGAAAACTGGACACGTTGAAGCATTGGTTGAAAGTGCCGTATTTGGTTTTAAGGACGACGTTATTATTCGAATTGAAGCCAGTGCAAGCGGCAGTGTAGTTGATGTTAGATCCGCATCAAGAGTTGGTTTGAGTGATTTGGGTGCGAATGCTAAGCGTATTCGAGCGTTTTTAAAAGCAATGCAGTCCTAAGTCATTATTCTTTGCCGAGGTCTTGTTCACAGCGGGATCTCGGCTAAATTAATCGTAGAAATTTTTCTTCTTCCAGTCACCGTCATCCCATTTTTTGGTTTCGGCTTCAAGTGCTTCTTTTTCTGCTTTAATACGATCTTGCTCGGCTTTGGCCATATCGCTAGCGCTATTAATCCATTCTTGGTGATTGCGAATGTTTTCATTAAAAACGTGATCGCTGTTGTATTTAGTAAGAATGGTATTGGCTTGTGTGAAATAGTGGGCAGCCAGTTGGTGTTTGCCGTTAGCGAGTGCGCCGCGTGCCTGAATATCATGCTCGTCAGCCGCTAATAGTGCCATTTTATTCTTGATAATGTTGCGAGCTTCAGCGGCCTTGTTTGAATTTAATGCGCCTTTTTGACCTAACTGTTGAAAGAATTTCAGTAACAGCTTCAAATTTTTACGTGTGCCAGTAATTTGCCTAGCATTGCTAAGTGATTTTAGTTGGTTGCTGCCTTTTTGTTTGCTAAGTGCCAAAAATCGCTCGTTAGATTGCTTGAGCATTGCTTTGTGATTGCCGTCTTCTGGCTGCAAGTTTGATAGCTCTTCAAAGGTAACCACTAAAGCTTGCTGAATAATTAGGCTTAATGATGAGCCCAGATAGTTTGGCGGGAAGCAGGACATGGTCTCTTCTATTTTGCGAGCGCGTGTTTTTAAGGAGTTAATCAGCAGCCGGCGCTTTTCACGCTTTGAGTTAACACTGTGCGTGAAAAGGGCATAGCAAGCCAGAATTGACAAAACTATGACAATTCCCGCAGTTACCACAATTGGTACATTGGCTCCCATAAATTCCTGTGTCTCGCTGGGTCTTTCTTTAATAAAATTACTTTATACAAAGCTAGAGGTTACATCGCTTGCTTTGCGCAGTGTATTTTATAGACGTGATGTTGAACAAGGTGCCACGGCTATAGCTAAAGTATAGACAGTGTATCGGCAGCGTTGAGAAAAAATAGAGTCTTTATCCAATTTGATGGGGAATCATAGGATACATATTGGAAAAGAAGCTTTTGACGATGCAATTATTTCTTTATTGACCGCTGCAGCGCCCAAAGTTTTCAGGCCAGCAGGGCGTTAACGAGTGCGAAGTAAGCGTTCTGCTGTTTAATTGCACATCTCGCTAAGTTGTTGTTTCAAAAACAATAAAAATTAAAAACAAGTGTTGACAGTAGGGGCCCATCTCCATAGAATGCGCCCCACTTCTGACGCAGACAGCGTTTTGAAGGTCCTACGTCCCCTTCGTCTAGAGGCCTAGGACACCGCCCTTTCACGGCGGTAACAGGGGTTCGACTCCCCTAGGGGACGCCATTTGCGGGAATAGCTCAGTTGGTAGAGCACAACCTTGCCAAGGTTGGGGTCGCGAGTTCGAATCTCGTTTCCCGCTCCAGTTTCTTTCAGAATCTACAGATCTTTTCGTTTCGATATCTCCGTTGCTTGGTTGCCTTTGCTCCAGACGGGAATCGAGATTACATCTCGTTTGTCGCTCTTTTGCTCCTGCAATCGCGACATTAGCATGTCCGTATGCGTCGATTCGCACCATCCAAGGTGCTCACCCCTTCGGGGCAGCAGAGCTGTCAAAAATCGCTCCAGGCGATTTTGTCCCGCTACCGTGGCTTCGAGGGGCTGTTTGATTCCCTTTAAAATTCTGCGTTTTTAGTTTTCGCGTCATTGGCATGTTCGTATGCTTCCATCCCATCATCCGGATGCTCCCTCTTTGGGGTGGTGGAGCTGCCCAAGGTTGCTCTGGCAATTGGTCCTGCTGCTTTAGCTTCGGGTGTATTCTTTCATTTCTCTACTGGGCATCTATTTAAGATGTATTGGTGAGGTGAGTGGCTTGCAGGCGTTTCATGGCTGGGTTGTAAGGGCGGGCTCTTTTATGCTTCCTGGTATGCCTTTGGGGTATTTGCCTCTGCTGGTGCACTGCCTTTCATGTGTTTCGTTGTGGTTGGCTTGATTCGTTGGGCGGTGGGATAAAAGGTAGTTTTGATTCTTCGATCTGACGGCCTTAAAAACTCTATAAGCCTTTGTTTTTAAAAAATATTAAAAAAACGCTAACTAGTTGTTGACAGGGGTAGGGTAGATCTCTAGAATGCGCAGCTCTTCCGGCACAGACAGTGTTTGGAAAGTCCTAAGTCCCCTTCGTCTAGAGGCCTAGGACACCGCCCTTTCACGGCGGTAACAGGGGTTCGACTCCCCTAGGGGACGCCATTGCGGGAATAGCTCAGTTGGTAGAGCACAACCTTGCCAAGGTTGGGGTCGCGAGTTCGAATCTCGTTTCCCGCTCCAGTTTTTCTAGAATCCACAAGTTTATACTCCTCATGATTCTTTAACGTGGTTGCTTTCGGTTAACACGGGAATCGAGATTTCATCTCGTTGGATTCGCGCCATCCAAGGCGCTCACCCCTTCGGGGCAGCGAAGCTGTCTAAAATCGCTCCGGGCGATTTTGTCCCGCTATCGTGGCTTCGGTTGGTCTATTTGTTTTCCTTTAAAATACTTCTGTTTTAGTTTTCGCGATATTAGCGTATATCTATGTGTCAACCTGTCCCGAAGATGCGCTTATCCTTTATTGGGTGATGGTCTTGTCTAAAGTTGCTTTGAAATGAGGTCAGAACCCTTGGGTTCTGACCCCGGGTTGCCTGCGGGCTTAGGTGTTCTTATGTGCTTAGCGGGTAAATAAATTTATCAGGTGCACTAGAAAAAAACACAAGAGCCTCAATATAGGCTAACTCAGTGGAGTCCAAAGATGCGTGCGCGTTCTTCTTGGTAGTCGTTGCTTTCTTTGTCGTAGCAGGCTTCTTCTAGCTGCTGAAACTTGCTGATTTCCTCGTCTGGCATGTAGTGCAGGCAGTCACCGCCGAAGTACCAAAATAAATCCCTGGGGATTAAGGCTGTGAGATGGGCTTGGTTGGCGACGCTTTGGCCGATTAACCACTGGCCCTGTTCGAAAAAGCTTTCGTCATGAGGAGTACCGGGTGCGGCGAGGTGTGTAAGTGTATCGAGAAATCGCTGATCACTTTCTGTTAGGGGTAATTCTTCATTTGCTTCGGCAAAAGGCGCTTGTTGGCTAACTTCGTGCGCCAGATTCTGCAGTTGTTGTGTACAATATTGTTTTTGATTCATGGTGAACTCCTAGTGGGTAGTCATTATACCCCTTCTTACCTAAAGGCTGTTAAGCGGCCTGCATTAAGGAGCTTTATATGGGCAAGGCCCTAGATATTAAAGGTTTGCAAAAAGTTTATGGCAATGACTTTCAGGCGCTGAAGGGAATTGACCTGTCTGTTGAAGAAGGCGATTTTTTTGCCTTGCTAGGCCCCAATGGGGCAGGCAAATCTACTACCATTGGGGTGATCTGCTCTTTGGTTAGAAAAACAGCTGGAAAGGTAAGTGTTTTTGGTCATGATATCGACCAAGATTTTTCTCTGGCTAAGCAAGAGTTGGGTATTGTTCCTCAAGAGTTCAACTTCAGCCAATTTGAAACCCCTTGGCGCATCGTGCTGAATCAAGCGGGCTATTATGGCATGCCTAGAGAGCTGGCTAAGGAGCGAGCTGAAGAGTATTTACGCAAGCTGGGCTTATGGGAAAAGAGGAATGATCAAGCCCGAATGCTGTCTGGCGGCATGAAGCGTCGCTTGATGATCGTGCGTGCTTTGATTCATAAGCCGCGCTTATTAATCCTAGATGAGCCAACCGCTGGCGTTGATATTGAACTGCGCCGATCGATGTGGGAGTTTCTTAAGGAAATTAATGAGGCTGGTACCACCATAATTTTAACAACCCATTATTTAGAAGAGGCTGAGAGCCTGTGTAGAAACATTGCCATTATTAATCATGGCGAAATCGTTGAAAATACTAGCGTTAAAGCCTTGCTCAAAACCCTTAATAAAGAGCACTTCGTACTTGATACTAAAGAGGCGCTAAGCCAGCTTCCTGAATTAAAAGGCTACCATTGCCAATTGATAGAAGATCACAGTATCGAGATTGAAGTTGAGAAGGGGCAGTCTCTCAACCCCGTATTTTTAGCGCTGCAAGAGCAGGGTGTTGAAGTGTTGAGTATGAGAAATAAGGCGAATAGGCTAGAAGAATTATTCGTCTCCATGGTGAGTAAAAATGGAGGAGAAGGCTAATGACGCTACAACAACAATGGGTCGCTTTACAAACGATACTCAATAAAGAGATACATCGCTTCTCTCGTATCTGGGTGCAAACCCTTTTGCCACCAGTTATTACCATGTCCTTATACTTTGTGATTTTCGGTACCTTAATTGGTAGCCGTATTGGCGAGATGGGTGGCTTCAGCTATATGGAGTTTGTTGTACCGGGTTTGATTATGATGTCGGTTATTACCAACTCCTATTCTAATGTGGTGTCGTCATTTTATAGTGCAAAGTTTCAGCACAGTATCGAGGAAATACTGGTTTCACCAACACCTAATTACATCATCTTGATCGGCTATGTCTTGGGCGGGGTAGCCCGCGGGCTCGCTGTTGGTTTCTTGGTGACCTTAATGTCATTGTTATTTACTAAGCTACAAGTTCAAAACTTGGCGATAACAGTGGCCATTGTATTTTTAACGTCTGTTTTATTTTCATTAATGGGGTTTATCAATGCGGTATTCGCAAACTCCTTTGATGATATCTCTATTGTGCCCACTTTTATCCTCACACCTCTTACCTATTTGGGTGGTGTCTTTTATTCGATAAGCTTGTTGCCAGAGTTTTGGCAGGGTGTTTCTCTGCTGAACCCTATTTTGTATATGGTTAATGTGTTCCGATATGGCATCTTAGGTGTAACAGATATTCAGGTGCATTATGCATTTATGGGTGTAATGGCATTTATTGTCGTGCTGGCGACGATCTCCATGTATTTACTGGAGTCAGGAAAGCGCTTGCGCTCCTAATGCATTTAGCGCGCGAGATTAATCAAGGTTTATAAACAGCAGCGAGTTTAATTTCAAGTTGCAGTCTTACTTAAGAAAATAATTGAAGAGTCTATTGTGGATCATTTACAACTGGGTAAGCACACTGAGTACATTTCAGTTTACACGCCGTCGCTTTTGGATCCTATTCCTAGGAGCCTTGCGCGCGAGAGTTTAGCGATCGACCAGCAACAGCTGCCTTTTGCGGGTGTCGATATATGGACAGCCTATGAGGTTTCTTGGTTAAACCACAATGGTTTGCCTCAACAAGCTATTGCAGTTTTTGCGATACCTGCCGATTCCCCCAATATTATTGAGTCAAAGTCCTTTAAGTTGTATCTAAACTCTTTTAATCAAACTCGTTTCAATAATCGCTCCGAAGTTCTAGCTACCTTGGAATCCGATCTTAAGGTGGCGGCTGGTGTTCCAGTTTTGGTGGATCTTGAAGGCTTAGACCAGTTTGCAGCAACGGGTGTACAGCGGCCTCGTGGCAGCTGTATTGATCAGCAAGAGGTAAAAATCACAGATTATCAGCCCAATGCCAACTTACTGAATACATTGGAGGAGGAGCGCAGTGAGACACTTTACAGTGACTTGCTTAAATCCAATTGCCCGGTAACCGCGCAACCTGATTGGGCAACTTTGATTGTGAGTTATTCAGGCAAGCAAATTTGTGCTGAAGGGTTACTGCGCTATGTTGTATCTTTTCGCGATCATCAAGACTTTCATGAGAACTGTGTTGAGCGTATCTATTGCGACATTATGGAGCGTTGCCAGCCTAGCTCTTTGATGGTCTATGCGCGATACACACGCCGAGGCGGCTTGGATATCAATCCACTGCGGCACAGTTTAAATGAGGCGCATGATGCCTTAGAGATCGCCTCGCGTTTAGTTAGGCAGTAATGGCTGTATTGTGACTTTGAGAAGAAGGGCAAAAAACAAGAAATAGAAAAACAAGCTGTGCTAGCGGGGGGAGTTTTTTGCCAATGAACTACAGGTCTTTCTTGATGCTGATAATGTCTTGCCCCTTAAGTGTAGTGACTGCACTTTCTAGCGTCTTAATAATTCTCTCGCGATCGTAATTTCTTAGCTTGTCCATGTCTAGGTGCATGGCAAAGCCTTCGGTATTCTCTTCGATATAATTTTGTTGCTTACCTAGGTTTTTACGCAAGTCGATAACCTGATACACCTTAATAGGGTGACTGAAACCTTTAACGGTAATTTCACCCTTGTCCTGGCATAAAACAACGTCTTTAATCAGTGACCAAGATTCATGGGTGATTAGGATTTCACCAGGAGAGGCTGCAGATTCTAGGCGGCTTGCCAAGTTTACATGGGCACCAAGAGCGGTGTAATCCAAGTGATGGCGAGTACCGAAGGTGCCAACAGTGCAGTAACCGGTATTAATGCCCATACGAATGCTTAAGGGGCGGCTAATACCCTGATTGCGCCACTGTTGTTGCAAAACCTTCATTCGCTTACGCATTGCGATCGCCATAGCAAGACAGCGGCGGCAATCGGCTTTGGCACCCTTACTATCGTTATCACCAAACAACACCATAATGGCATCGCCCATAAACTTATCAATGGTGCCGCCATGCTCCTCAACAATCTTCGACATTTCGGTAAGATAGTTGTTAAGCAAATCGGTTAGGGTTTCGGCTTCAAGTTCTTCCGCCAGAACAGAGAAGTCTTTGATGTCAGAAAAAAAGCAGGTTAGCTTTTTACGCTGGGTTGGAGGCGGCTTGCTGTTTTCTCTGTTAATGGCCTTCCAAACCGGTGGTGGTAAATAGCGAGATAGCTGATATGAGCGCAACTTGTGGGTAGTCTGATCTTTTAGTAGCTTTTGATGCTCAAAGTCCAAGGACTCTAGGCGCTTCTTAGTGTAAACCCCGTAGGCGCAAAAGTAGGCTGCAATCCCGATAAGCCCTGCAACCCCCATTTCTAGGCGTCCGCTAACCGACCAGTCTGGCTCTCTTATCAGCAATACCAGCCCTAAGCCCACAAAATAGGCAATATTATCTCTAAGCCATTTTTGTTGTCCGCCACTGGTAATGGCATTAAATTGAATGAGAATCCAAAAGAGTATGGCGGGTAAAAGGCTCAGCTCAATAATGCCAATACAGGCGCCCATAAAGAAGCTGTCTAATGTACCTAGAATGACAGATAGGGGAGGGTTGGTGTCGTCCCTTAGTCGCTTTTGTAGACTGTAAGTGGCATAGAGATAGGCGAGTAGACCAATAATGGCACCCGAGCGCAAATAATCGACCTCAGGCCACTGTAAACCAGTCGCTAAGGTTCCGATCATTGAGAAGCACAGTAAAATCCTGAAATATAAAGGGTATTCAGGCAATTCCTGAGCCTGATTACTGGTGCTGTTAGCAAATTCCGTTGTTTTATTCATCAAGCGCGAAAACTACTTTGGCATCTTGTGTTAATTGTAGTTGGGTCTCGGATAATGTGTAGTAGATCACAAAACCCAGCTATCATCGTCTTTTTAATGCTGGAATGGAAGAGCTTAATGCATAAAGCTCACTAATAAGCTCAATTACTACATAATATAGATGTATATTTCACAAATTAGCGCCTGTTTGGTCTTTATGGCGTATATTTTCTCGGTTCGTAGTACAATTGATTAGAAGAATATGCTTTCGCTTCGCTTTTTGATGAGCATTTGTGTATTTTATTAAAAATATTCTCTATCTGACTGAAATATATACAATATGCAAGCTTTAGATGCCCTAAAAAATCGAATCTCACACGGTAAATTACAAGCCCCTGGGCCGACCCAGGAGCAGCGCGCAGATATTGAGGCCGCCGCTCTTCGGGCGGCAGACCACGGTAATTTAAGACCTTGGCGTTATTTGTACATTAGTGATGAAGGTTTGAAGTCTTTGGGTGAGCTTTATTTAAAAGCGGCGCTGCTCGATAAGCCTGGATTGGACGAGTCGCAAAAAGAGCGTTTTTTAAAAATGCCATTACGGGCACCCTGTCTATACGTTGCCATTGCAAATATCATAGAGCACCCTAAGGTACCCAGAGAAGAGCAGCTAATGGCGGCGGCAGCTTCCGTTCAAAATATGATCACTGCGGCCTTTGCTCTTGGAGTCGGTGCCTATTGGCGCAGTGGTGATATGGCTTTCCACCAAGTGGTTAAAGATGGCCTGGGGTTACAAGTCAATGAAGAAATTGTGGGCTTCGTTTATATGGGAACTCCACAAATACCAAAGCGCAGCGCACCAGAGCTGCAAGTGCCTGATTTTTTTCAAAATTGGCCCAACTAAGATTGCATCCCAAAGAGCTTTTGTGTACAGTTGCGCCCTCTTGAAACAGAGCCCATCTGTTTCCTGTGGAGAGGTGTCCGAGTGGTCGAAGGAGCACGCCTGGAAAGTGTGTGTACGGCAACGTACCGAGGGTTCGAATCCCTCCCTCTCCGCCATATACAAAAAAGCCCTAGCGCGAAAGCGCTGGGGCTTTTTTGTATGTGCTTGGCTTCGAGTGGGGTCAGAACCCATGGGTTCTGACCCCGGGTTTGTAGTGAGCTTTATCGCTGGCTCGTTAATCCCTTGTGTCAGTGTTTCTTTATTCATTAGGCCAACGAAAGCCCTGGGGCTTATTGTATATGCTTGGCTTAGCGTGGGGTCAGAACCCGTGGGTTCTGACCCCGGGTTTAATAGTGGGCCCTAAAGCAGGCACCCTTAATTCCTTTTATCAGCCACTTCGTTTATTAACTTGGCCCACACAACCCTCCTTTCTATACAACAAGCAAGTCAGCCATAAACCATTTCTAGCGATATACACCCGCTGACTTAGCTGCAAAGCTCTAATCTCTACGTGTTAATCCCACACCAGCCATTCAAAAGGGAAATCAAATGGCTCTAAATCCTAAGCAAAGGCAACAAAGGAATTTTCTAAAAAATCGTTACACCTGGCAGCTAGGAGTGGCGGCTGGGCTCTCATTACTCACGGTATTTCTGTATTTTGGCTTTGGTGGTGCAAAAGGTATTGAATCGCAGTGGCACAGCTTGTCTTTGAATGAAGTAGTGCTTGGTGAAGTTGTCGGCTTGGAGGGGGAGAGTTATCGACAGTCAGGAACGGGTGTGGAGTTCTCCAAATGGCGAGTTACTTATAAATACACTTTTAAAGGAATTGAATACCAATCTTTAGCTAGGCTTGATTACCCAGCTCCAATAGGCACTTCAATAAGGGTTTATTTTGATTCTTCGAATGCCAAAGATGGCCGGCTTTATGCAACAAATATTTACCAGGTGGCATTTGTATTCGGCTCAATGATTATTTTGTTACTAGGCAGTTCCATTCTGTTTCTTAAGGCTTGGCTGAATTATCGCAGGCTGCAAGGCCTTATTTTTGAAAACCGGTAAATCATAATGGCGCTATAGTATAAAAATGAAAAGACAAATTATTGTATTGATTACCACTTTTAGCTTTATCTTGTTGGCTGCTGGTTTATTTTCTACAGAGCTTATTGCTGAGGGTGATGTTCCAGGCTTGCAAGAAACATATGATATGCAAGGGGGCAGCTCTTCAGGCCTTGGGGGCTCTGTTTGGTTGTTTGTCGTCGCTAGTTCATTAATTGTGCTGGGTTTTTTTATATGGTTGTTTAAGCTGATTTTCTCTCCCACAAAGCGGCGAAAAAGTACCTATCGTAAAAAGCTAGAAAAACAGCGGCAAAATAAGCATGACAATCAAAGCAGCTTGCAAGAGGCTGTTGACGATGATTAAGCGCTATCAAGACAGCTCAAAGAAGATAATATTGGCACTGGGCTTAAGCTTTCTTCTGCAGTCTTGCATTGAAGTTAAGGGTGTGCCAAATCACTATTTACTGCGTTACAGTGTAAGTCCAAGTGCTGAGGGGTCTTTACGAGTTACAGCGAGCATGAGTGAAAGCACTGTGTTTCCTAATCGTGTTGCTTTGCAGGAAAACGACTATTTTTATGTAAAAACCCATGAAGGCTTGATTCGACTTGGGGCTGAACAAAATAAATTGAGTAACTTTATCGGTGGCAAAAGCTATGTAGCCAGGGTTTCTACGCAAGGTAGTTTAACCGTTGGCTTGTGTAGGGCCGGCGAGTTTTTGCATGAAGCTGTTGTGAAAGTTTTACCTAGAATTGATCTTGCTTTAACGCCGGTAGAAGATAAAAGCTATTTTGTAGAAGCTAAGTGGCGATCTATTCCTGCTGCAGACACTGGGCAAATTCAACTGGCCTGTAGAATGTCAGAAAGCGGAGCTTTTGAATATCTTAATGACTTTAGTTATTCCCTTTCAAAACATCAGTTGCGCCATGGTGTCGTTCGAGTAGAAGCTAAAGCTGTTAAGGATTTTTTGGTAGAGCGAGAAATAGACCCAAAAGACTGCCGAGGGCGAGTACAAATCTGGCGCAAACAATATGCGGATATCAAAGAAGAGGCTAGCTGGCTTGATAGTGCGCGCTATCAAGAGTATCGATACCAATATTTTAATCTTTAAAAGCTTCTCGCGTTGATTTGATTCTTAACTTTTGCGCCTCAAATCTTCGCTTTTATGGCCAGCCTAAAATTGGGGGAGTAGGCCAATACCGGCCAATTCTTGTTGATTCCCGCCAATTTAGCATTTTCACCTTATCCTAAAGGCCATTGTCTTTTATGCTAGGCCATATACCGATCATGTATATTGCCATCATGGGAGCAGCAATGAACTACCAAGCCATTATCTATGACATTAAAGATAACATTCTTACTATTACACTTAATCGTCCTGATGAGCTCAATGCTTTTACTATTGAAATGGCCGAAGAGCTAATTGATGCTTTTGATAGAGCCAGTAAAGATGATGAGGTTAGGGCGGTAGTAGTAACCGGTGCTGGTCGTGGTTTTTGTGCAGGCATGAAGCTCAATAGTGATGGTAATGCCTTTGGCTTGGATGAGGAGCTGGAGCCTAGTTTAGAGGATATTCAAGATCTCGATAAAGTTGAGCCTGGCATTAGAGATTCGGGGGGCACAGTCACTCTGGCTATCTATAACTGCACTAAGCCTGTCATCGCGGCTATTAACGGCCCAGCGATTGGGATTGGTGCCACTATGACCTGCGCCATGGATATTCGCCTTGCCTCCTCAAAAGCAAAAGTCGGCTTTGTATTTACTAAGCTGGGTATTACCCCTGAGGCTTGCTCGGCTTGGTTTTTGCCAAAAATTGTTGGCATTTCGCAAGCTTTAGAATGGGTTTACACCGCCGAGATTTTTGACGCCGAAGAAGCGAAAAGTGGTGGCTTTGTAAAATCTATACATGAGCCCGATGATTTGCTGGCAGCCGCTTATAAAATCGCCAGACGAATCGCGGATAATACCTCTCCTGTTGCCATCGCTTTATCTCGTCAAATGATGTACCGCTTATCGGCGGCAGATCATCCGGCTGCGGCCCATAAGGTTGATTCTTTAGCGATATTTTACCAGAGCTTAGTTGACGGAAAAGAAGGGATTAATGCATTTTGGGAGAAGCGTCCGGCTAAGTTTTCAGCGAAAGTTTCTACGGATATGCCGGACTTCTTTCCTTGGCAGGCCGACAACTAAAAAGCCACTTCTCTGGATGAAAGTAAGCAGCGTATAATGGCCTTCTTTGAGGAGGTCATATGTCTATTGCGCGTGGTGTGTATCGCCATTACAAAGGTCAAGATTACTGGGTAGAGTCTGTTGCTAAGCACAGCGAAACCGAAGAGCCATTAGTGGTCTACCGCTGTCTATACGGGGACTTCAGTTTATGGGTACGCCCACTATCGATGTTCACCGAAACCGTTGAATATAATGGCCAGGAAGTTCCTCGTTTTGCTTTAGTGCAAGGCGATAGCTCAAGCATGTGAGTGTAGCGGTGATCGAATTATTGAGCCCGGAGGAATTACATAGCCTAAGCCAGCAGGAGCAAGATCAATACTGGATGCGTTACTGCTTGCGTCTGGCAGAGCAAGGTGCCCAGCTCGGTGAGGTACCTGTGGGCGCGGTGTTGGTACAAAACAACCGCTTGCTAGCCGAAGCCTTCAATCAACCGATTGGTCGCTGTGACCCCTGTGCCCATGCTGAAATCCTGGTACTAAGAGAGGGTGGAGAAAAGCTTAAGAACTATCGCCTTTCTAATACAAGCCTATACGTTAGTTTGGAACCTTGCAGTATGTGCGCTGGCGCACTAGTGCATGCTCGTGTGGAGAGGTTAATATATGGCGCGAGTGAGCCTAAAGCGGGGGCTATCGAATCCCAGGCTAACTTTCTAGGCAGCGATTACCTTAATCACCGCGTGAGCTGTGTGGGCGGCGTTTTGGCGCAAGAAGCCAGTGAGCAGCTCTCGGCATTCTTTAAACGCCGCAGGAAAGAGAAAAAAGCGGCGAAATTAAAAAGTTAGTTATCTAGCGATTAAAGGAATATACATTTTACTATTCAAGGAGTTATACCATGAGCTTTTATAGATTGGCTAAATCGCTTCTCGTTGCTGGCGTGTTTTTTTTAGGAAGTTCCTTAAGTGCAGCCCAAGGAAATTTAGAAAATCCGGCTGCAAATGGTGTTGAGTCAGGTATCAGCGCTATTAGTGGCTGGCACTGCAATGCGGCCGAAATTGAAATTGAAATCGATGGTAATTCATTAGGAAAAGCGGGGTTAGGTACCCAGCGTAGCGACACGCAAGCCCGTTGCGGCCATATAGAAACAGGCTTTTCATTATTGGTTAATTACGGTTCGCTAAGTGATGGTGAGCATACCATCGTTGTTAAAGTTGACGGTGAAGTTTGGCAGGAGCGTCAATTTTCAACAGTGCGCCCAAGCGCTGATACAGAGTTTGTACCGCAGCAAGAACATACAGAATATGCAATAGATTTCCCCAAGGCTGGCGATGCACTTGAGCTTCAGTGGCAAGCTTCTAAACAGTCTTTCACAGTTTCTCGATCTTTTCGAAACTTGGTTAACCCAAGTCGCATGGTTTCTGATTTTAATCGAACTTTTTTTGGTCATGCCAGAGGTTATGACCCCGCTCGCCCAGATAGAGGCCATGGCGCCTTAGATGCAACCGAGTTTACTTTTGAGATTGGCGAAGATAATTTCTTTATGCGGCGTCAAGGCACAAACCTGGGTGATTGTGATTACACAGGAAGTATCGAGTTTTTTTACAACAGGGTTGAAACACAGGGAAGTTTTAACTGCTCAGGCAGCAGTGGCAGCTATACCGCTGAGCTGTTTGTAAATCCGAATGATGGCTATTATATCGGGCGCTTTGAAATGACCCCTTCGGGTAATGAAGAGGCCACAAAAGATTTCCATATGGCAATGGCGCCTTAGGCTTCCTTAAGGCTCTGAATATTAAATCGGGGGCGGGCATTGTCTGCCCCTCGGCTGCGTGCATATTTTAAGAACCAATTGAGCATTCGCTCTGAATCTACCGCATCAAAGTAATTCACATTTTTGCCGTAACTCGAAGGTATTTCATAGAGGCCGTGTTGCCATAGGCCGCCAAGCCCCCATTTAGAAATTACCAGTCCATCTTCTTGAAGTACTCCTGCGTGATAGACGGCTTTATCTTCGTCACTACCACTGCAGTATAAGACTAGGTCTCCAACTTGAGGATGTTTGCTGCGCTTAATAGCCGATTGGCTAATTAGGTACTGGGCAAACTCTGGGCCAGCAAATACGTCTTCATTGCGGGCAACAATTTGCTGGTAAACCCGAGATTTACAAAGCCCTAAAGCATATACCAAGCAGGTGTAATTGCTTTGGGGCCAAGGATCGGCAACTGGGCGAATTTTGTGCTTATTGTATTGCGCCAGCCGTTCTAGATACGCCCATTGTTGATGTCTAGGGTGTGCCTGGCTTATGGATTCGAGTTGCTTGCGAAGCAGCATAGTTCTTCTCCCGTCAGTTGTGGCGCGGAAAAGCTTGCCGGGTTGTGGTTAATAAAGCCTGTTGTGTAGCGAGCCTTGGCTCGATAGAGCTAAAGCTTACCTTGTGGCTCTATAGATATTTAATACTTTATTGGTATTAAAGCGTTATAGCGAGCTGCCTACTGGCTCACACAATATTGTTGGGTCAATATAATTGACTGAAATATGTGCCGTGAAGGGGGCGTGCTGGGAGCTCGGCTGGGGTGAAAAAGCCATTAAATAGAATATAAAAGTTGATATGCATCAATATATTAGCCTGATTGATGATTCACCTGACAAAAGTGGCCTAATCCATACTTAAGTAGTCTCAAGCCGTAATAACCTTGGTCGATATAGGGTTAGGAAGCGATTTTTTGTAAATAATGACAGGTGGCATTTAATTGCAGGCTTGTACGCGAATGATCGCAGGATGCAAATAGCAGTGCGTGTTTGGGGCAGGAAATTTGGAAAAGAAATCATCAAAGCAAAGGCTCATTAAGCCTATAGACAAGGAAGTGCATGTCGCCGAAGACGGCTTTATTGTGAGTAAAACCGACACTACCGGGCGTTTGACCTATATAAACCGCACCTTTATGGAGGTATCGGGTTTTGTTGAGGATGAGCTTTTAGGGCAGCAGCACAATATTATCAGGCACCCCGATATGCCGCGTGGTGTCTTCAAGTTGTTGTGGCAAGAGCTAAAAGCTAACCGGGAATTCTTTGGTTACGTAAAAAACCTGTGTAAGTCCGGGGCCTATTATTGGGTGTTTGCTAATGTAACGCCTGATTTTGATGAGCGTGAAAATTTACGTGGGTACTATTCAGTGCGTCGTAAGCCCGCACCGGGCGCCATAGCAACTATTGAAGCTGTTTACGAAAAGATGCTGGCAGTTGAGGCTGAAGGTGATCGAAAAACGGCACCGGATCGCTCAATAAAAATTCTACAAGACCATATTGCCGAACAGAATCAAACCTATATTCAGTTTATGCAAAGCTTGGATGCAGCATAGGAGGCAATGTTATGCAAGATGGTGCGAATGTGAATCAAAAACCAGAATTCAAATCTAAAGCGGCGAGCAGAAATAATACAATTAGTAGCCAGATTCCGTTTTTTAGAACCCGTATACAAATCGCAGTTTGGGCGGTGCTTGCTTTAGTTTGGATCAGTAATGGCTTAGCATTTATTTTATTAGAACCAGCATGGTGGTTGTTGTTGGCACCAATCCTTAGCTTAGTTTTTTCATTGTGGATCCACCAGTCATCCAAGCAAATATTTAACCTAATTGAGGCTGTACAGGGTACTATTAAATCAGCGAATCAAGGCTCTTTTTACAGGCGCATTGTTCGTACAAAAGGTATGGGTGAGTTAGGCCTAGTGGCTTGGGAGCTAAACGATTTATTAGATCGTATTGAATCCTATTTTAAGGAAGTAAATAGCTGCTTTAACTACGTAGCACAAGGGTCTTACGATCGTAAAGCCTTGTATAAGGGATTGCCCGGCCAGTTAAGAAACTCTCTATGCTCGATTAATTTATCGATTGATCGTATGAAAGAGGGCATGGATTTGTTGGCTGCCAACGAATTGCACTCCGAACTACATAACCTCAATACCGTAAATTTAATTAGAAATCTAAAAACCAACCAGGCCGATCTGGATAGAATTTCTCGTGAAGTTTATGAGGTGGAGACCATTGCAAATACCAGTGGTGAGGCGGCGCGGGAGAGTCAGCAAGAAGTTGATAAGATGGCGAGCCAGCTAACCGAGATTAATAGCAGTATTCAAGAAGTGGCCGAGGTGGTTAAAGCCTTGGGTGAGGACAGTGAAAAAGTTTCAGCGTCTTTATCAATTATTACTGAAATTGCCGATCAAACCAGCCTATTGGCTTTGAATGCGGCCATTGAAGCGGCTCGTGCTGGAGAGCAGGGGCGTGGTTTTGCGGTGGTGGCCGAAGAAGTAAAAGCGCTTTCGAATCGTACTAAAGAAGCTGCCATTGAAGTTTCTTCTACCATGGGTGGTTTTAGCTCTCGTGTTCAAGATATGGTGAGTAAGGCCGAGACCTCGAGCAGCTCCGCTAATCAAATCAGTCAGCAGGTGGAAGAATTTAAACATCGTTTTAGTGATTTTTCTGATTCTGCCGAAACGACTCGCCGTTACGTTACCAATGCCAAAGACAGAACCTTTGGTACCTTGGCAAAACTTGATCATATTATTTTTAAACAAAACGGTTATTTAGCACTTGATGATTCCAGTGAGCGCAGCGATGAAATTGCGGCAATATCCATCGATCACACCAGCTGTCGAATGGGGCGCTGGTATTACGAAGGTGACGGCTCAAAGAGCTTTAGCCACACTCACGCCTATAAAGCCTTAGAGGCACCACATGCTGCTGTTCATTTGGCTGTGCAAGAAGCGGTTGAATTGCGAGATGCCAACTGGCGATTTGTGCCTGAGCTTAGACAGAAAATTATCGATAACATGAAGCTTGCTGAAAGCGAAAGTGATTTAATTCTAAAGCGCATTGACGACATGATGGATGAGAAGCAAGCATCCTAACTGGAAAGCTGGATTCACCAAAAAGCGAGCTCTAAAGGCTCGCTTTTTTGTTAGTGAAAAAGTTGCTGGGCCGTGTGCTCGGCTATCGCTTCTGCCTCAGTAATGGTCTCGTGCAGTTCTTCACTTTTACCCATATGGCCAAGCTGTGATGTTAAAGAGAATAGAGTAGTTTGTAATTGGCTTAGTGCCTCAAGTCGAATGCAACGCTGCTGGCTAGAATCCTGACATAGCGCACAAATCTCATTGTGCACATTGTGCAGAGCTGTTTCGGCGTAATGATTATTGCCAAGCGCAACATAAGAAGCCGAAAGATTGTGCCCAGCAATCACTCGTAATGCCACCATTGCTGGGTTGGGGGAGTGGGACAAGATCATTTGGCAGATTTCCACCCCGGCCTGAAAGCGATGGCAAGATTCACCATACTCAGCCGCTTGATGGCACTTAGTCCCCTCATCGATAAGCTTACGGCAGGCGGAAAGCGCTTGTTTTGGGTTTTGGATTAGCGCTTGTTGATGTGATGGACAAATAGCATTCATGTTTAGCTTCGGCTTAGTAAATGATAATCGTTATCATTAGTGTATTGCTCGTATTAAGAACTGTCAACGCTTTTAAAACAGTTGCTGTGATTAGAATGAAGCTAGTTAGGAAGTGCTTGTTTTTAAAGGAGTTTAATCAACGTTGGCAGCTACTGATTAAAATAGCAGCGGAGTAAATAGAGCCTAAGCGTAATTGTGACATTTTTTTAAAAAACGGCTTGACTCGATAGGTGCGCATCCCTATTATACGCGCCTCAACGCACTCGTAGCTCAGCTGGATAGAGTACTCGGCTACGAACCGAGCGGTCGAAGGTTCGAATCCTTCCGAGTGCGCCATACAAATAAAAACGCCCCCTTAGGCCCAACCTAAGGGGGCGTTTTTATTTGTATGGCGTTCTTGGCTGGTAAGAATCTTCGTGGTTCGACCGATTGCGGCCAGCAATCGGGACTGCGCACAGGAGTGCGCACCCGCAGGGTCAAAACACGCCTAAGCGTGTTTTGAGTCCATCCTTCTCCAAAATCCAAAGCCAAAGCCTAAAACACCTAAGCCAATAAGCTCGATACGCAGCAGCAAAGATCAATCGCCCCCCCCAAAACCAAGTTTGACAGCACCCAAATTCAAACCGATAATAAAACCATATGAACGTTATGGAGTGCCCAAATGGCTACAGCTATAGCATCCCCCAAAAAAGGCCCTGCGAAGAATAAGCCCAAGGTGGCTTCTGCGGCCAAGGCCAAGCCGCTTAGCACGGCCCGTCTTCGCCCAGTAAGGGCATTGACCAAGGAAGTCTCCGGCATCAAGGAGTTTAGTCGAGCAGGCGTGCGCAAAAGCCTAAAAGAGGGTTTGTCCTTCAAGGCTATCGAGCAGCTCGAAATCGGCCTTAATGCTTCCCAAAAAGAAGTCGCGCAGATTTTGGGGATCCCTCCCAGCACCATGACCCGCCGCAAAAAGAGTGGCCGGCTTGAAGTGGATGAATCTGATCGGGCGATTCGCTTTGCACAATTGAAGGATCAAGCACTGGCTTTAATGCAGGGTGACGATGAGGCTGCGATAGCCTGGCTTAGAATGCCTCTTGATTTGTTGGAGGGAGAAACTCCTTTAGAGAGAGCCAGCACCGAATTTGGCGCCAGAGATGTAGAAGATTTAATCGGGCGTCTTCGTCATGGAGTCTTTAGCTAGTGCTTAGCGGCTACCGTATTGCAGCCCCAGAATTTTCGAGCAGCGTTGCAGAAATGATATCGGGAGAGGGCGCTTTTCTATATGGCGGCCGCTGGAATTCTAAAGGCATTAGGGTGGTGTATTTAGGTAGCAGCCTTGCCCAAGCGGCCATGGAGCTTCTGGTGCATTTGGGGCGAGCGGATATTCTCAATGTCTATCGTCAAGTCTCGGTTTCTTTTGACGAATCCCTTGTAGAACATATCGATCTTAATGACCTCCCCAAAGATTGGGCCGAGCCTGCCATGGCGCCTAGTGTTCAAGCCACAGGTGATGCCTGGGTAGATGCGCAAAGTTCTGTCGTTCTTCAAGTGCCTAGTGTGGCGGTAATGGGGGAGTATAATTATTTACTTAATCCAGCTCATCCGGATTTTGCCAAGCTTAAGTATGGAGAGGTTTTGCCTTTTGGGTATGATTCTAGGTTGCGGAAGTAGGGTGGGGTTTTGCGGGAAGTTCTTACACCGTATATTCCTCCCCCTTAAATTCTAAAAGAGTATGAATAAACAATGGCTACTCTAATCATTATAATTTACTTCATTTGCTGTGCGATCTTGCCTCGTAGATGGGTGCAGGATCAAGTGAGTATTGAGCACATTGCTATTCGTGGTTTTTTAGTTGGTTTTGTGGCTTTGTTGTTTTTCGCCGTCACTAAGTACTTTTTTTACGGTGTAGGTAATGGCGAGGAATTTAGTATTGGTTTCTTTTTATGGCTGACTCCGTTGCTTACGGCTTTGATATTTTATCTTTACGCTTGCGCTGAGTTTGAAGGTAAGTGAGTTGGGTTTGATTTTTAAGTTGGAGGCTGGAGAGATCTAGATGTATAGCTGCATACGCTGTGGTGGAGAGCTTGGGAAATTTAATCTGATCTATTCGACACAGCTTCACCCATGTGTGTGCAAGGTCTGTGGTGCAGAATATGTCGCATCTGCTCACGCTATGAACATTGTGTATTCAATTGTTGGTTTGTTTTTCGGGGCAACTGTTGTTGGGTTCTATCTTTTGGGAATGGCCTTACTTATATGTTTTGTGTTTGGCGCCGTTTCAGCTTTTTTGGAGTTATCGTAATGTTGAGATTTTTTATACGGTTTCATACAGAAGGCTGTTGAATTGATATTGTTTGTTTTTACACGCCTATTACCGTGGTAATTGGTAATTGGTAGTTGGTAGTGCATCGTTAAGAAGGATGGACTCAAAATACGCTTGGGCGTATTTTGACCCTGCGGGTGCGCTCTCCTGAGCGCAGTCCCGATTGCTTGGTCGCAATCGGTCGAACCACGAAGTTTCTTACCGGCCAAGAACGCCATACAAATAAAAACGCCCCCTTAGGCCTAGCCTAAGGGGGCGTTTTTATTTGTATGGCGCACTCGGAAGGATTCGAACCTTCGACCGCTCGGTTCGTAGCCGAGTACTCTATCCAGCTGAGCTACGAGTGCGTTGAGGGCGCGAATAATAGGGGGTTGTGGGGTTTGGGTCAAGTGCTTTTTTGTTTTGTATAGGCTTTGGCTTTGTTTCTTTGTTGTTGTTAATTTGTTGGATGTTTTTTGTTCTATTTTATCTCTGTTTTTGGCTCTAGTTCTGGTTCTATTTAAAGGGTGTTTAAGGGCTGTGGTCCCAGTCTAGGTCGTTGCTTATTTCTGATTGGCTTGTCTCTTGTTTTTGGCTTAGGCGCATTTTTACTTTTAGATTGTGGCGCGAGTCGGCATGGCTTAGTGCTTCTTCTTCGCTGATTTTTCCTTCTTGGAATAGTGCGAAGATATCGTCATCAAAATTTCTGGCGCCGATGTCCATGCCGCGCTCTAATGCTTCGGCGATTTCTTCAATTTTATCGTTTTGGATCAGTTCACTGATATAGGGTGATTCTGGCAATATTTCGAAGGCCGGCCAGCGTTTTTTATCCAGGCCGATAAGAAGGCGCTGGCAAACAATGGCTCTTAGGTTGCGCGATAAATCGGTGCGTAGCTGTCGATGTTGTTTTTCAGGAAAGAAGTTCAACACGCGGTCTAAGGTTTCAATGGCATTGGCAGCGTGAATGGTTCCTAGGCATAGATGTCCTGTTTCAGCATAGGTAATGGCGCTATGCATGGTTTCGCTGTCGCGAATCTCGCCAATCAAAATTACATCGGGTGCTTCGCGCATGGCATTTTTTAAGGCGCTGGCATAGCTTTGGGTGTCACTGCCGATTTCTCGTTGATTCACGATGGATCTTTTATAGTGGTGCAGATACTCAATTGGGTCTTCGATGGTGAGTATATGGCTGTGATGGTGGGCATTTCGATAATCCAGCATGGCGGCCATGGTGGTAGATTTTCCCGAGCCGGTTGCGCCGGCTACTAGTACGAGTCCGCGGCGATGCATTACTAGCTCTTTAAGAGAGGCGGGAAGGTGTAGTTCGGCGAAGCTTGGGATTTCGGTTTTCACATGCCGCACCACCATGGCGACTTCACCGCGCTGTCTCAACAGGTTAATTCGAAAGCGAGCTAGGCCTTTAATGGAGGCCGCAAAGTTAAGTTCCCAATCCTGTTCAAAGCGTTGAATGTGATGATCTTGCATCAAGCTATAGGCTAGGGTTTTTACTTCGCCAACGGCCATTGTATGCTGAGATTGTACCGGGTGTATCTGACCTTCGATCTTGATCATCACCGGTGCATTGGTGCTAAAAAACAAATCCGATGCGCCATGCTCAACCATAAATTGAAGGTAGTCGCTCATTTCCATGTGGCAGTCCTAGCTAGTCTTTGGCTATGTAAGCTCTCTTTGTACAGTTTAGCGGCAATTCACTCATAAGCTCGATAAAAGCCCACTATTTATAGGCATTAATCACTGAAGCTTATTTAGCTGTAGATTAATTGGACAATTTGCTACGGTTGGTAGTGGATACCTACTTATTGGCGTATTTGGCCTGTCAAATTTCCTTCATTTTCTACTAGAATACGGCGAATTACAGGAAAAAGCTCTGTTGTCTTGTTTATCTGTAAGCAGATATTCTTTACTTGTAAAGTAAATATGCGTTAGCATCTACAAGAACGAATAAGCAAACGCTAATTCAACAGAATAAAAAAGAAAGAATGAGAGGCAATTGAGTGGTAAACCACTGAATAAATGCCCCATAAGCCATACCCGCCAAAAGCGGGTAATAATGATGAACCTGCGCAAGCAGTAGCAATTGGAACCGTGTTGTGAAGCCTACAAAGACCGAAGACGGTCATCACTTTCACAAAGTGGTGGACTGTCAGTACGCCTGTCCGGCGCATACCCCTGTGCCCGAATATATCCGTTTAATTGCCGCCGGCCGTTACACCGACGCCTATATGATCAACTGGGAATCCAATGTGTTTCCTGGTGTGCTTGGGCGAACTTGTGATCGACCCTGTGAGCCCGCTTGTCGACGAGGGCGGGTGGAAGAGGAGCCCGTGGCTATTTGCCGTCTGAAGCGTGTGGCTTCAGATAATAAGCTTGATGAGGATGTGGCTGCTCGAATGCCAGAAATCCCCAAGCAAAAGAACGGTAAAAAAGTCGCCCTTATTGGCGGTGGCCCAGCTTCACTGACGGTTGCCCGTGATTTGATGCCGCTTGGCTATGATGTTCATCTTTATGATGATCAGCCGCTTGGTGGCGGCTTTATGCGCAGTCAGATCCCTTCCTTCCGTCTACCGGAGCAAGTGCTAAATCAAGAAGTGAATTACATTCTTGATATGGGCGTTATCACCCAGTTCAACACTTATGTTGATAGCCTTAAAGCCGTTCTCGACAAAGAGTACGATGCGGTGTTTGTGGGTACGGGTGCGCCACGCGGTCGTGATCTTAAAATTCCTGGCCGAGAAGAAGGTGATGCCAATATTCATTTAGGTATTGAGTGGTTGGCAAATGTAGCTTTTGAACACACAGATAAAGTGGGTAAAAAAGTCATTGTGTTAGGTGGTGGTAATACCGCCATGGATTGCTGTCGTACTGCGCTGCGTATCGGTGCAGACGAAGTGAAAGTCATTGTGCGCAGCCCTAAGAGCGAAATGAAAGCTTCGCCTTGGGAGGTTGAGGATGCCGAACGTGAAGGCATTCCAATGATGGAAAACCATGTGCCGCTAGAATTTGTTGTTGAAGATGGCAAGCTTGTGGGTATGCGTTTTGATCGTGTGGAAGCTAAGTACGATGAAAACGGCAAGCGCAGTTTAGTCTCTTTAGGCGAAGAGCCAGTATTGGTTGAATGTGACGATGTCTGCATCGCCATTGGCCAAGATAATGCCTTCCCATGGATTGAGCGCGATCTGGGTATCGAGTTTGGCCAATGGGATATGCCCGTGGTTAATGAAGAGAGCTTCCAGTCTACCTTACCAAAAGTATTCTTTGGTGGCGATGCGGCCTTTGGCCCAGCCAACGTTATTACGGCGGTTGCGCAAGGTCACCATGCCGCAGTTTCTATCGATCTGTTCTTGAACGGAAAATCGGTATTAAACGAGCGCCCATCGGCATTAACTAATCTCGTGAGTCAGAAGATGGGTATCCACGAGTGGAGCTACGATAATGGCGTGGTTGAAGATGTTCGCTATGCGGTTCCCCACGCTGATGTGGCTACTTCAGTTAAAGATCGTCTTTTAGAGGTTGAGCTTGGCTACGATGAGCAACTCGCATTTGCAGAAGCCCAGCGCTGTTTGAACTGTGATGCTCAAACGGTGTTTACCGAGAGCAAGTGTATTGAGTGCGATGCCTGTACCGACATCTGCCCAACCAATTGCATTAACTTTGTTGACAATGAAGAGGATGAATCCGCCTTAAGGGCAAAGCTCATTGTGCCTGCTAATAATTTGACTCAGGACCTGTTGGTATCAGAAGGTCAATTGCAAACCGGCCGTGTGATGGTGAAAGACGAAAATGTTTGTCTGCACTGTGGTTTGTGTGCTGAGCGTTGCCCAACCGCTGCTTGGGACATGCAGAAATTTAGCTATGAAATGGCCAAAGCAGGAGCGGAATCATGAGTTCAGTTGCCAAAGGTGTAAAAAGCATTGAAGCGGTCAATGATTTCGTCATTAAGTTCGCTAATGTAAACGGCACGGGCTCGGCCAGTGCTAATAACTTATTTGCAAAGTCCATTTTTAGAATGGGCATTCCGATGAGCCCTAAGAATATTTTTCCTTCTAATATTCAAGGCTTACCGACCTGGTATGAAGTACGGGTAAGCGAAAAGGGCTATCTAGGGCGTCGTGGCGGCACCGATTTTATGGTGTCGGTAAACCCGCAGAGTATGGCTAAAGATGTTAAAGAGGTGAGTCCTGGTGGCTACTTCTTATATGACAACACCAAACCATTAGATCTGCGTTTGCATCGTGACGATATTAATTTTATCGGTATTCCCTTAATGCAGATTTGCATGGATGAATACAAGGATGCTCGTCAGCGTCAGCTATTTAAGAATATGATTTATGTGGGCGCTCTGGCAGCTTTGTTGGACATTGAGTTCGATGTGCTAACGGGCCTGATCGCCGATCAATTTAAAGGCAAAGAAAAATTAATCGCGCCAAATGTGCATGCTTTAGAGCTTGGCTTTCAATATGCCAAAGCCAATTTTGAATGCCCCTGTAGCATTACCGTGAAGCGTTGTGACAATGTTGGCGATCGTATTTTGTTGGACGGAAATACAGCCTGTGGCTTAGGTGCTGTATATGCCGGTGCTACCGTAGCAGGCTGGTATCCCATTACGCCGTCTACCTCGGTCATCGAAGGTTTTGAAAAATACTGTAAGCGCATGCGTATCGATCCGGCCAGCGGCCAGAAAAATTACGCCATCGTGCAGGCCGAAGATGAGCTGGCCGCAATCGGTATGGTAATTGGCGCCAGCTGGAATGGTGCGCGTGCTTTTACCGCAACTTCTGGGCCTGGCGTCTCTTTAATGAGTGAATTTTTGGGCCTGGCTTATTTTGCGGAAATTCCAACAGTTCTGATTGATGTACAAAGGGCAGGGCCGTCTACTGGTATGCCGACGCGTACACAGCAATCCGATATTGTGGCCGCCGCTTATGCCTCTCATGGTGATACCAAGCATGTCTTGCTGTTCCCATCGACGCCGAAAGACTGCTTCGATATGACAGCACAGGCTTTTGACTTGGCCGAGCGTTTGCAAACTCCGGTTATCATGCTGACCGATCTTGATTTGGGTATGAACGATAATTTATCCGAGCCATTAAGCTGGGATGATGCCCGTGAATACGATCGCGGCAAGGTTTTTAATGCCGAAGAACTTGAAGCGATGAGTGAGCGTTTTGGTCGCTACTTGGATGTTGATGGTGATGGTATTCCATACCGTACTTATCCAGGTACGCACCCCACTAAAGGTTCTTTCTTTACTCGTGGCACCTCGCGTGATGAATACGCGGTGTATACCGAAGACGGCAGCGAGTATGTGAAGAATATGGAGCGCTTGCTGCATAAATGGGAAACCGCAAAAAGCTATGTCCCGGCACCTGAAATTATCAGTGTAGAGGGTGGTAAAAAAGTAGGCTTGGTTCATTTCGGTACCAGTAAAGATGCGACCTTAGAGGCGGTTGATAAATTGGCCGAACAGGGCATCGCCGCCGATAGCTGCCGTATTAAAGCCTTCCCGTTTAATCATGAAGTTGAAGATTTTATTGCCGAGCACGATACGGTTTTTGTTATTGAGCAAAACCGTGATGCCCAAATGCGTCAGCTACTGGTCAATGAATGTGAAATAAACCCTAAATCCCTGGTCAAGATCTTGCATTACGATGGTATGCCCATAACGGCCGATACCATTGTTCAGCGAGTGAAAGATGTGGTGCAGCACGATAATGTGACGCCCATTAAACGGGCCCAATAAGGGAAGGAAGAGGGGAATATGAAATGAGTTTCTTTAAGCCGGCTTTTCGCCACCCAGAACTGCCCACTAATGAGTTGGGCTTTACTAAAAAGAATTACGAGGGTTCGATCTCGACACTATGTGCTGGCTGTGGCCATGATTCGATTAGTGCCGCCATTGTGCAGTCGATTTTTGAATTATCAATTCCACCACATAATATTGCCAAAATGTCAGGTATTGGTTGTTCCTCAAAAACGCCGACCTACTTTCTAGGCAATTCACACGGTTTTAACTCGGTACATGGTCGCATGCCTTCAGTTGCGACGGGCGCCAATATGGCAAACCGTGAGATGATCTATGTGGGCGTCTCGGGTGATGGGGATACAGCTTCCATTGGCATGGGGCAGTTCACCCATGCGGTGCGTCGTAATTTGAACATGATGTACGTGGTCGAGAATAATGGCTGCTATGGTTTAACCAAAGGGCAAGATTCGGCCACCGCCGATGTAGGCTCTATCAGTAAAAAAGGTGAGCCAAACCCGTTTGAAGCCATTGACCTTGCCAGTGTTGCCTTGCAGCTGGGGGCAACTTTTGTCGCGCGCAGTTTCTCTGGCGATAAAAACCAGTTGATCCCCTTAATTAAGGCGGCTATTTCGCACCGCGGTTTTGCCTTAATTGATGTGATTTCACCTTGTGTAACCTTTAACAATAATCCGGGTTCTACCAAAAACTACGAGCACGTACGTGATCACCTAGCCGCTACCGGCACTGTAGATTTTGTGCCAATGCGTGAAGAGATTACCGCAGATTATGGTGCCGGCACCGCACAAGAAGTTACTTTGCATGATGGCAGTGTGGTGCATCTGCAAAAAGCTGATGCAGACTTGAATGTGAATGATCGCCGTAGTGCTTTAAAGCTAATTAAAGACTACAAAGCCCAAGATAAGATTTTAACGGGCTTGCTGTATATGGATGCCGATTCGCAAGATTGTCACGAAACCATTGGCACCAGTAAAAAGGCTCTGCGCACCCTAGGTGAATCTGAGTTATGCCCAGGCGATAAAGCCTTACAGGCCATTAACGAAAGCCTTCGTTAAATCTATAACCGTGGCTGCTTTGACGGCCACGGTTTTTTCATTTCCTTTCTATTCTTCTTTTTCCTCTTCTGTATAGATTCTTTTTTGCTTAGTTCCCTTTTGCTTGGGGCTTCGAGTCGGTGATCGTGCTGTCGAGGCGTGAAAAACACGCGGTGAACCCATCCCTGGGGGCTCCCCAAAAACGTCCTTGTTTTTGAGGGTTTTTCACGCCTCGACAGCACGATCACCTCTGATGGTGGGTAGATCAAAGTTTTGTTGTGGTTTACTGGCCATCTATGATGCTTTTCGATATCACTTGCTTGGATTCGAATGCATTGCTAGTAGGCTGGATCTTGGGCTGTGGTATATAAATTGATGGAACTGGCGCTCTACGCGTTAAACTTGTATTGCTTCGATTGTATTTATTATGATCAACAGCCTTTAAAACAATAATTATTGAAGGATTTAGATATGAATAAGCTAGGAAGGAAAGCTTATAGTCAGCTATTGCTCATGCTTTTATGTGCCATGCTAAGTAAGCTCAGTTTGGCGGTAGAGCAGAGTTCATTGTCCATTGGCGATTCTTTACTGCTTAAATCGACTGTGCTGAATGAACAGCGCCGAATTAATATTTATTTTCCTTCTGAATACCATCGCAATACAAAGGGCAAATACCCTGTTCTGTACATGCCTGATGGTGGCTTAGAAGAGGACTTTCTGCATATTGCCGGCCTGGTGCAAATTGGCGCTTTAAATTGGACGATGCGCCCCTTTATCTTAGTGGGTATCGAAAACACCGAAAGAAAGCGCGATCTCACCGGCCCAACAAGTGATCCGAGAGACAAGGACATTGCGCCGAATATTGGTGGTTCTGATAAATTTAGGGCCTTTATTCGCGATGAACTGATGCCAGAGATCAATAAGCGCTATCGTACATCAGGCGAAACGGCCATCATCGGTGAGTCATTGGCGGGCCTATTTGTTATAGAAACACTCCTTGAGGAACCAAGTTTATTCGATAGCTATCTAGCGGTTGATCCTAGTCTATGGTGGGATAAAGAGCGCTTGGTATCTACCGCGGCGGATAGACTGAATAAAAACCTGTCGGATAAAAATCAACAAGCTCAAGCTAAGGCTAATCAGAAGCGAGTCTATATCGCTGCGAGCAGCCAAAAAGGTATTGTTGAGCCCAGTCGAGCATTGTCTGAAGTCTTCTCAAAGGATGATCGCATTGATCTTGTGTTTAAAGAACTGCCCGATGAGACACACTTAAGTGTTTATCACCCAGCGGCGTTAGTTGGATTGAGAGTGATGTTTCCTAGGGAGGAGTAATTCACGGTGAGCTTTATGAGATCTGGAGTCGGGTTTGTATTGATTTTATTGGTATTGGTGCTACCAGCCTGTGCAAGTTTACCCGCTTGTCAGCCATCAGGGCAGGGTGGGGCCAGAGTGGTTTTTTATAAAGCTTCTTCTTGGAATTCTAGCTTGAATAGGCCAGCCGTGAGACATAATACCTGTTTAGCAGGACGCGTCGCTGGAGGCCAGGCTTTGATTCTTGATGTGGCTCCAGGTAGCCATGTTTTTGGTGCTTCCAGTATGATGCCTGTACAGGCTATCAGTAAGCATAAAGTGGAGTTAGATATTCTGGCCGGAGAAACACACTTTATTCGCCTGGAAAAAAGCGATCGTTCTGGTGGTTTAGCTATAGGTTCTGATGGTGTTACCTCGGGAGTTTTTCGCTTACGACATATGCCACCAGATGATGCAATATCAGAACGCCCGGAATTGGCTAATTTTATACTAAAGGATTAACCCTTTTAGCTTTAACTCGGGAGAGCTGAGGTGGATATTTTATCCGATTTGATTGCTTGGGATGGAAAAGATACAGACTGGCTTGAGCAATTCTATCGGGTGAATGTCGAAGATAGTTCATTTGAAGAGCTGATTTACTTATGGCCAATAGAGATGGAAGCTAGCGATCGCCTGTATATTTCCTTAAGCCACCTACTAAAAAAGCATTGCGATAGCGGCTATATTGTACTGGCAAAGCACAACCGCTCTATTTTATCTGTATTGGAAAACGAGCCGCACTGGCAAACTCTATTACATATTTTACAAAGCTTTAAGAGTTTCGAGTTGATAGAAGAAGACAGAGCTAGCTGGGAACGGATACTAAAAAGCGCTTTGACTAGTGAAAATAAATTTGTCCGAGCGTGGAGTTATTATGCTTGGGTTTTGTTTGCCGAACGCTTTCCTGGATACAAAGCTGAGGTGAGCGATTACATTGAAATGGCGCTTCGAGACGAAGCGGCATCGGTGAAAGCGAGAATAAGGCAGATGCAAAAGCAGGGTTTGATTTGAATTTTTGAATTCTGTTATTTTACTTTAGTTAAAGTGATTGGAAAGAGATGGGAAAGAGATATGGGTGATATCAGCCACATAGGGCAAATCGCTATAACGGTATCCAATGTGAAAGAAGCCTTAAGTTTTTATCGCGATCAGCTTGGCTTGGAGTTCTTGTTTGCCCCCAGTGATCAGCTGGCCTTTTTGCAGTGTGGGGCAAGTCGTTTAATGCTAACGGAGCCCCAAGGGGCTGGTGAAGCTGGGCAAAACTCTATTTTGTACTATCAAGTTTCTGATATAGAGGCCAAGTTTCAAGCGCTAAAGGAAAGCGGTGTTCATTGTGAAAGGGAGCCGGAATTGGCCGCAGCTATGCCGGATCACGATCTGTGGTTGGCGTTTTTGAGAGATCCTGAAGGTAATTTATTGGCGTTGATGGAAGAAAAGGCAAAATCCGCTTAGCGGTATTCAAGGGCCGATTACATAGCGACAATATAACAAACGATAACAAAAACAGTGCTGATCTAATGAATGATAGCCATCCCTCGGTTCAAGCCATGAGCCGAGCGTATTTTGAGTCTATAAATCAAACGCAGAAGGAATTGCCGGCATGGTATTTTTGCGATAACCCAAAAGATGCCGACGAATGTGCTGCCTGGGTATTGTCTGGCGATAAAAGCGCTACCGCGAGCTCCCTGTGGTGGCTAGAGCATAGCGGCGAGCCTATGCCTGCAGTCGGCGATTTAAATATTGTCACCAATTGGGCGGGTATTGCCCAGTGTCTTATTGAAACAACACAAGTGCTAGTACGACCTTATTTAGAGATTGATGCTGGTTTCGCCCACCTTGAAGGTGAGGGCGATAAAAGCTTAGCCTATTGGCGACAGGTGCACTGGGCCTATTATCATCGTGAGCTGGCTATTTATGGGCAGAGGCCGTCATTGGATATGCCGATAGTCTGTGAATCATTTGAAGTGGTTTATCGCTAGAACATTTTTTTATCTATTTGTTCAGCGCTAGTGTATTTCGTTCGCTTTGCGATAACGTCCTTCATAGTCAAATAGCTTTTCAATCACTTGGTTGTAGCGTTTTTCTTGGCGAGCAATGACAAAATCCGGTGGCCTGAGTTGATCCTGCCGTTGTAAAATATAGTCGATGCTGAGATCTTCAATGCAGCGCTTGGGAAAGTGTTCGGGCAGTAATTTATGGGGCTTTAGAAAATGCAGCCAGCAAGCATAGCGTTGCTTGCTTGTGTTGAGATAAAAATACTCCTTAAGCTCGCCGCCATCTTCATCGTGATAGCAGACCTCTAAACGCTCTTTGCCATCTTTCTGGTCTGCATCTAGGCTTTGCCCGGCGCAACGTAAAACAATGTGGTCACGTAAGGCTAGGGCCTGTTTTAGCTTATCATCTGGATCAACCAAAAGTTGCTCGCAGCTTAGGCATTTGCGTGCAGCAATATCATTCTCTTGCCCGCAGTTAGGGCACTCTTTAAAACGAAAACGAAACTCGCAGCGTAGTTTTTTGCTTTGTGGCTTCTCGCTATGTTCGGCTTGCTCAATTAAGCCCTGGCAGCGGCGGCCATAGTGTTCAAGCAAATTGCCTTGTTCATCAAGCTTGCCCCAAAAATGATTATCAAAGCCGCAGGCTGGGCAGGGGATTTCTACCACGTCGCTGTCGCCGCTGGGTTTTACTTCGCCCACTTCAGGGGAAAATAAGCGATGACTATTGCTGGCATAGTCGAGCACTAGACATTGTTTTTTACCCGGGCTTAGGCGTAGTCCTCGGCCAATAATCTGTTGATAGAGGCTTACCGATTCGGTTGGGCGAAGCAGCACAATGGTATCAACATGGGGGGCATCAAAGCCTGTGGTGAGTACGGCCACATTAACCAGATATTTAATCTGCTTATTTTTAAAGGCCTGAATCACCGAATCGCGAGCTTTTTGTTTCATGTCGCCCAGCACAATAGCCGAGCAATCAGCAGGCAAATAGCCCATGATTTCTTTAGCGTGTTCTACTGTTGCCGCAAAAATCATCACCGCTTCACGTTGCTCACTCAAGCTTAAAACCTGCTCAATAATTCGAGCGGTCGCACGTTTACTTTTGTTGAGTACCGAGTTGAGATCGTTTGGGCTGAATAAACCACTTTGTTTGGTGCGCAACTGTTCAAAGTCATAGAGTGCGACAGGGGCATCAAGCAGCTCAACGGGAGTAAGGTAATCGTTGTCGATCATATAACGCAGCGGTAATTCATAAATGCAGGCTTGAAAGGGCGTGTCGGCATCGCTGCGCCAGATGTTTTCGCCAAGATGTTGTTGGTATATCCAGCCGCTATCTAGGCGATAAGGGGTTGCTGTTAAGCCCAGTACTTTCAAAGAGGGATTGCGAAGTTTTAAGGTGTTAATTACCTGCTGGTATTGAGAGTTATCATCCTGTGCTAATCGATGGCATTCATCAATGATCAGCAAGGAATACTCTTGTTCAAACTGTTCGAGATTTCGCGCAACAGATTGCACGCTGCCGAACACTATTTGTGCCTGTGTTTGCTTCTCTTGCAAGCCTGCAGAAAAAATAGAAGCCTGGGCGCCGGTAGCACGAAACTTGGTGGCGTTTTGCTCGACCAGTTCTTTAACATGGGCCAGTACCAAGATCTTTCGTTTGGCAAGTCGGGCCAATTCGGCGATAACTAGGCTTTTTCCAGCGCCTGTCGGCAGCACGATAAGGGCGGCATCGTTGCTTTTGCGAAAATGTTTAATCGTGGCATCGACGGCTTCTTGTTGATAGGGGCGTAATTGCCAGCTACTCATTTTACTCATAGGGTCTTAGTGGCAATGTTGGTGCTGCGTAAAGTGGGTTAAGATCAAACACCAGCTTGGCACGCTCGAGCGCTCTTGGCTAGTCCCCCTATATTGTATAACGTAGTAGAAATACTGACAGCAAATGCTGATCATTTTTAACATTATTCACTTGCTCTTAGTGATCCTATCCGCTACCTTAGCCGGCCCTTCATTTATGAGTCGAAGAGTAATTAAATCTCCCATGAAGGACGATCTGTCTTTGTCCCAAGCTTGGCTTGAGGCCCTCAAGACCTTTGAATTCGATGCTGCAGAGTTGGCCGAGTTTGAACGTCAGCTCAGCGCTCAAGTTGAGCAACATTTACAGGCCAGTGAGCGACCTGGATTATCCAATAATAGCAAAATTGAACAATGCTTCTATTCCAGCGAGTTACCCAAGCAAGCCCAGAGTTACGCGGATTATAGTCGCTTAATAAACCAAGCAGTGAGCGGCACGGTGAATACCACGAGGCCTGATTTCATCGGCCATATGACCTCGGCGTTGCCAGCCTTTATGCCGGTGGTGCAAAAGCTGATGGCCGCCTTAAATCAAAACAACGTCAAGTTGGAAACCTCTGGTTATTTCACGGATCTAGAGCGTCAAGTTTTAGCGATGTTGCATCGCTGTTTCTTTTCGGCGGGTCGCAGTTCGGAGCAATTGGATCGTTTTTACCAAGGCCATATGCACCAGCCCAAGCAAGCCTTTGGTGTATTTTGTTCTGGTGGTACCTTGGCGAATATCATGGCCTTGTGGGTGGCAAGAAATCGTCTGCTCAGTAAATATCACTTGGCTGACAAAGGTTTGCTAGGAGCCATGTCGGCCATGGCCGCAGATGGTTACCTGGGGCTTGCCGTTTTGGTGAGTGAGCGTGGCCATTATTCGCTCAGCAAAGCTGCTGATGTACTGGGTTTGGGCCGAGAGAATCTAATAGCCGTTGCGGTCGATGATAAGCATCGTATGGATATGTCGGCGCTGCGTGAGCAAGTGGCTGAGCTGCAAAATCGTCGTATCAAAATTCTGGCTTTGGTTGCCGTCGCTGGTGCTACAGAAACTGGCTCTATTGATCCGCTCAATGAAATGGCGGACTTAGCCGATGAGCTGAATTGCCATTTACATGTCGACGGCGCATGGGGTGGGGCGGCCATCTTTTCCACTCAGCATCGCAATAAGCTTGCCGGGATTGAGCGGGCCGATTCTATTACTCTCGATGCCCATAAGCAGCTCTACGTGCCCATGGGGGCAGGAATGGTGCTCTTTAAGGATCCTGAGCATGTAAATGCCATCAAGCAGCATGCTTCCTATATTATTCGTTCAGACTCTAAAGATCTGGGGGCATACACGCTAGAAGGCTCTAGGCCTGCTGTGTCGCTGTTGTTGCACGCCGGCCTCCATCTAATTGGTTCTGCAGGTTACGGGGCCTTGGTGGATCACTCTGTAGCCATGGCAAAAGCATTTGCCGAGCTTATTGAAGCAAGTGATGATTTTGAGTTAATCCTCCAGCCAGAGTTGAATATTTTGGCCTATCGTTATTGTCCACCGGCGGATAGGGCGCTGTTAGCGCTGGCTCTCGCTGATGCCAATGAAGCCGAGCTGGAAAAGATCAACAAAAGGCTAAGCGCGCAAACGGTAGCCATTCAAATTGCGCAAGCGGCCGCGACCCAGGGTTTTGTCTCTCGCACACAGTTGCACCTGCCTCATTATGGTCGTGATCCAATTCATGTATTGCGTGTGGTTCTGGCAAATCCCTATACCCAGTTGAAGCATCTTCAGCAAATCCTGGCTGAGCAGCGTGAGATAGTCGCTAAGTCGATTTGAAGGCTCTGATCCGAAGCCTTAAGAGGTAAAAGCACAAGTGCGCTTGAAATTTAGCCGCCTGAAGCGATTGGCTGTTTGATTAATGGCGAGCTGGGCGTCTTTAAGCGAGGGGGGAATAAAAGAATTAGGTGCAAAGAAAGAAAATTGAGCATCCATGCTCTTTTGCAAAATCCGTTTCCGCGGTAATTTCACCGCTTAAGCACCATAGCAATAGCAATCCTTTAACGTCTGGGAGCAGCGCTCCCTCAATAAAATTTGTAGTTTTTTTCCAACTTTTTTACCGTTTGTCCGCTTTGTGCAATTTGCTGTCTTTTTTAGCCGGATTTCACGGTGTTTCATTAATGTTTGATCATTATTTGCTCGGGGCGATAATCTCCACTGCAAGTTTATGCAAACCTTAGGTAGTATTTTTACCCTTAAATAACTACCACCTCTAACGGCTCAAAGCCATTAAACTCGGTACCACATGCATGCACATAAGCGCCGGTGTTGTGTAGAGTGATAAAGTCGCCGGTCTGTAATTTAGCGCTTAGAGGTGTGCCCTTACCATCCGCACCCTTGCCAAATACGTCAATCGAATCACAAGTTGGCCCGCCAAATGTCCACAGCGCTTGCTCATCTTCATCTGAGTGATTGGAAGTAACCGCCGTATCAAAGGCATCGGTTAGCTCCATTAGGCCGTGATAGAAGCCTGCATCAACATAGGCCCAGCGATCGTCACCACGCTTGGTGGTACCAATTACCTGGCAAATAATGCGGCCTGCTTCTGCCACCATGTAACGGCCTGGCTCGGCGATTATTTGAATATCATCTGGTAGATCGGCAATCTCGGTATTGATAACATCGGCAATCGCTTCGATGCTCGGTGCCAGTTGTTGCTTGGTTGGGTTTTCAATGATCTCGCTAGGCTGCATGGGGTAGCCGCCACCTAGATTCAATAGGCGAGGCTTTAAACCCATATTGCGCATAGTTTCAAAGCAGGCCTTAGCTTCACGAATACCGGTTTGCCAGTTTTCGGTATTGGTGCACTGTGAGCCTACGTGGAAAGTCACACCTGCCAAATCGGCTTTGAGCTCAACGGCGCGCTCTAAAATCGGCACTACTTCATCTGTTGCGGCGCCAAACTTGCTGGATAGTGGCCATAGCGAGCCCTTATTGGTGGTGTATAAGCGCAGATATAAAGAGGCATCAGGCTTGGCGCTGAGCACTTTCTCCATTTCTTCAATGCAATCGACAACGTACCATTGGACACCGTTCTCTACCGCGTAACTTAGGTGTTGAGGGCCTTTAAATGGGTTGCTGTAAAACACGCTCTTAGGATCCACGCCTAGGGCCAGTAGCATTTCTAATTCTTTGCGTGAGGCAATTTCGAAGTTTACACCGCAGTTTTGTAGGGTGCGTAGCACTTCAGGATGTGGATTGGCTTTAACCGCATAGTGGGCTTGAACGCGCGGCATAGCCTTTGCAAAACGCTTGGCTTGGCGGCGAATCATAGCGCTATCGATGATAATCTTTGGCCCGCTATAACTGCTTTGCAGTGGGTTGGCCGTCGACTGGCTTTTAGCACTGTTATCAGAGTGTGGAAACGGGTGATATTGATTCATTTTGACCTCGGCTAAGCTTGCTGTAGTTTAGTGTTACAGCCGGTAATGCAATGGGAGTGTATGCCCCTCAGATAGTTGGCAGTATAGACAGCTTGCTTGTCAAAATTAATAATCAGACTTTACAAATTGCTTTGTTTTGATGATCAAAAGGTATTGCTAACTTGTCAAAATGTAAAATATCGGGTCAAATACTCATAGATTAAAAGTGATCCCTAGGGTTGATATTACTAATTGAGAGCTGAATATGAGAGCCGTATCTGAGTTGGATCGTAAATTAATCCAGTTGCTTAGCAATAATGCCCGGGCCTCTGTTGCTGAGCTTGCTCGAGAGCTTGGGGTAACGCGCGCCACTGTACAAAGTCACATCCAGCAGCTTCAGCAGCAGGGCATTATTCAGGGCTTTACCTTGCGCCTCTCGAATGCTTATCGCGGAACGATGATTGAAGCTCATGTCTCAATCGCAACTGAGCAGCGTAAAGTTACTCAGCTTTGTAGAAAGTTAGAGGCGATGGAGGATGTGGGGGCGTTATACAGTATTAGTGGAGAGTTTGACCTAGTGGCCAATATTAAATCGGCCTCGACAGAGGATCTTGATAGGGCGGTAGATCATATTTCTGAGCTAGATGGGGTGATTCGTACCCAGACCTCTGTGGTGCTTTCCACTAAGTTTGAGCGTTAATGGCAACAACTATTGTTATTTTGGTTTAGCTATCTAAAACCATACATAGCTAAGGTAAACTGATATTGCTTCAAGTAATGTGTCAATTGACCTAAATAAAGTATTTAATGCCTAGCGACAGTTAATAACGAAAAGATAAGAAGAGAGATATTCCATGGATTTAGCCCTAAACGAAGAACAGCAAATGATTCAAGACACCGCTCGTAGTTTTGCGGAATCTGAACTGGCCCCTGTTGCTGCAGAGGTTGATAGTGGGGCAGCTGCTAGGCCTGCTATGTTAGATAATCTGCGTAAACTGGCTGAGCTGGGTTTTATGGGGCTCAATGTTTCTTCTGAATACGGCGGAAGCGAAGCTGGCGTGATCTCTTTCAGCTTAGCGATTAGCGAAATTGCAAAAGCTTGTGCTTCGACGGCAGTAACCATGTCGGTTACCAATATGGTTGCCGAGGTGATCCAAGCTGTTGCAAATGAAGAGCAAAAGCAGAAATACATTCCAAAAATCTGTAGTGGTGAATACGCTGCAGGTGGTTTTTGTTTAACGGAGGCCTCAGCGGGCTCGGACCCTGCGGGAATGCGCACAAGTGCTGTTCGAGAGGGTGATGACTTTATTTTAAATGGTAGCAAGCTTTATATCACCAGTGCAGAATACGCCGGTGTGTTTGTAGTTTGGGCTGTAACAGACAAAGATGCGAAAAAGGGCAAGGGCATTAGCTGCTTTTTGGTGGAAGCGGATACTCCTGGGATGATTATTGCGCCTGCTGAACATAAAATGGGACAGCATGGCTCAGCCACTAATGAAGTCATTTTTGATAATTGTCGAGTGCCTGCCAGCGCTATGATGGGCGAGCTGAATCAAGGCTTTAAAATAGCCGTGAGCGAATTGGCCGGTGGCCGAATTGGTATTGGTTCGCTTGCTTTAGGTGTGGCGACTGCAGCGATGGATTATGGTCGCGCTTATGTTTTAGAACGCGAGCAATTCGGGCAGCCCATTGCCAACTTTCAAGGCATTCAGTGGATGATGAGTGAAGCTTATACCGATCTAGAGGCAGCTCGCTTATTATTAATGAACGCGGCCTATTTGAAAGACCAGGGTTTGCCATTTGGTAAGCAGGCTTCGATGGCTAAACTTTTTGCCACTGAAAAGGCCAATCAGGTTTGCTATACCGCCTTACAGTTGCTCGGTGGCGCTGGCTATTTAAAAGATCACCCACTGGAGCGGTACGCTCGTGATGTTCGAATTACTTCTATCTATGAAGGAACGTCCGAGGTACAAAAAATTATTATTGCACGCGAATTGCTCGCAGAAGCTGCGGCTCAGCAGTAGCGCAGCTTTGGTGTTTTTAACGGCGCTTAAACAGAGAATTTTTAATATGTTGCAACACGATAAATCTCAAATGGTCAGCCCTGATCAAGCCATAGCTGGGCGTGACGAAGCTATGCAAGTAAGCACGGCTCATACCGTTACCGGAGAATCTATCGTACCGCCTTTTGCTGAAGGTTTAAGTGAGGCGGTCTTTGGTTTGGGTTGTTTTTGGGGTGCCGAGAGAAAGTTTTGGCAACAAGAGGGTGTGCGTAGCTCTGCGGTTGGTTACGCCGGTGGCTACACCAAGAACCCAACATACGAAGAAGTTTGTTCTGGAATGACAGGGCATTCTGAGGTGGTCAGAGTTTTATTTGATGCCAATAAAATAAGCTATCAGGATTTATTAAAAGTGTTTTGGGAGAATCATGATCCAACCCAGGGCATGCGACAGGGTAATGATTTGGGAACCCAGTATCGCTCGGTTATTTACTGCCTTAGTGAAGAACAGCTTGAGCTCGCAAATGCCAGTCGCGATGCTTATCAAGCCCAGTTGGATAAAGCTGGCTTAGCCCAGATCAGTACTGAAATCCAAATGGCTCCTGAGTTTTACTACGCTGAAGACTATCATCAGCAGTACCTGGACAAAAACCCGCAAGGCTATTGTGGCATTGGCGGTACTGGGGTGACTTGCCCGATAGGTTTGGATATCTAATCTAAGTCGTTTTAGCCTAGCCACAGCCAAAAGCGCAGGACTTGTATTCTTGCGCTTTTTTATGCCCAGTGTTTTTAGTAAGTGTATTTTCAATACTAGTCTTATAGGCTGGCAAAGGCTTTGGCGATTAACAGCACACCGCCTATAGGCATTAAATAAAGTGCGTATTGGCGAAAGCGCTCGTTGTCGATTCTTTCTAGATGATTGCGTGCCCAGAAAACGCCCACAATGCCACCGGCCCCAATAAGCAAGCCGCTAAGGCCCATTTCCCAGCTCATCGCCCCAAGTCCTAAATAGCTAAGAAGCTTTGTACTTTGTAAGGCTAGGGAGTTAAATGCTTTGGTGGCGACCAGTTGCTCTTTTTCTAAACCGTGATTTAAAAAGAATGGGTTCATGACGGGGCCTGCGCCACCTACAATGCCAGATACAAAAGCAACGCAAATACCTAAGGGGAAGAAAGCCCAGCTTGGCATGGGAAAAGAGCGCTTACGTTTGCCAAAGCGGTATTGCCACAGGGTAGATAACAAAAAAATACCCAAGATAAATTGTAGGTAAAAAGCCGGTACTTGGGTAAAAGCATAAGCACCGATAATGGCCCCTAAAATGCTTCCGGGAAGCAAGCGAACAATAACCGGCCAGTGGATATATTGCCAAAACACAAAGGTGCGAGAAGGGTTTGCCATAAGGCTGGCAACCGTGATCACCGGTGCAACCGATTGTGCCGACACGCTTAAGCCTAAGATAGGGATTAATAGCATGGCTGCGCCGCCAGCGGCGACGGTGCTGATCATCCAAGCAATCGCGCCGGCAACAAAGAGCAACAAGTAAAGCATAAGTTATCGTCGGCCTGAAAAAGGGCGCATTGGTACGCAATAGAGCAGTATTTTAGCCGGCCTTTATTGGCAGTGTAACAATAGGTGCTAAAGGTAGCTGCACCAATCGCTCCAGCTGCCGGGATAGAGCATCGCGTTTTGCCTGTCGGCAATATACAGAGATACCAAATTCATGCAGGCTGTCACCCCTGAGCCACAATAGTTGATGGGCACTTGTTGTGGCTCTACAAAAGCCCAACGATTTTGGTGATAGTTTAGCGGTTTGAAAAAACCCTGTTCATCAACAAGATCTTGCCACGGCATATTGTTAGCGCCTGGAATATGTCCGGCAACTGGATCAATAGGTTCTTCAATACCCTGGAAGCGTTTTTCTTCGCGAGCATCTATAAGCAGGTGTTCGCTATTGCTGTTATTTTGCAATTGCTGGCTAATATGGCTGATGCCTTCATAATCGCTAATCCAGCCAGCGCGTGGTCGACATAGGAAATTGCCGGGTTTGGGAGCTGGCTCGCGCTTGTCCACGCTACCGCCAGAATCTAGCCAAGCTTTATAGCCACCATCCAGAATATAGACGTTTTCTAAGCCCATAAATCTGAGTAGCCACCAAGCGCGAGCCGCATAGGCGCTAAACTGATCGTCGTAAACTATTACTGTGTGAAAACGGGTAAGGCCACAGCTACGTAATCGCTCTTGCAGCTCGCCAATGCGCGGAAGAGGATGGCGGCCACCATGACCTTCTACAGGTGCCGATAAATCGGCCTCAATATCTAAAAAATAGGCACCGGGTATGTGGCCCTGCTCATAAGAGAGTAAGCCGTAGTTGGGGTCACCTAAGGCAAATCGGCAGTCAAAAATTAAGGTTTTATTATCGCGTGCATCGATAGCTTGCTTTAGGTCATCCGTTGAAACACAAGGCGCAAGAAGGTGCTGCTTTTCCATAAAGGCTCTAATACAGGTTTGTTATCGTTAGTTATGACAAGAGGCCTTAACCTTACCTGTTGCGTGCATCCGCCTCAAGTGCCAGGGTGACAGATTGTTGGGTATATCGCTGGGTAGTGCTTCGTGTCTTTGGCGTTCAATGGCTGTCTGCGGGCGTTTTACCTTGCAGCTGGTAAGCAAAGGACAAAATTTGAGCAATGCAAATGTAGAGGGCTTCGGGAATTTGCTCACCTAGCTCGACTTCACTAAGAAGCTTGATAAGCTCGGGGTTTTCACACATAGGGACTTTATGCTCTCGGGCTATATCCATTATCTCTTGCGCCGTAGCGCCAGCACCTTTAGCGGTCACTTGGGGAGCGGTTTGGCCATCATAGAACAGGGCGACCGCTTGGCTTAATTCGGCATCACTGAAGTGTTCGCTTTGATTGTTCATGACTTAGGCCTTGGTATTGATAAGTTGAAATTGCAGCTTGTTCTCTAACTTTGGTGGTATGCCTTGATGACATCGAAGCTCTTCAATATCCAGTCCTTTAGACAGCAAGGCGTCTTTTAAATGATTAATATGGCTCAATGCCAGTTTTTGGGTGTCGGCCTGATCAAACCAGAGTTGAATGTTGCTTTGTTGCTCATGTAGCTTGATATCCGCTTGTAGGGCACCCAGTTCCATTAGGTCGATATTTAGTCGCAGCTGCCATTGTTTTACCGCTTTTTGTTCTTCACTTTGCTTCTTTGCTTCGCGCTGCTGTATTTCAAGTTCAATACTGTGAATCTGCCCTTGGTGGCTGAAGGGAAGTTCCATTAACCAGCGTTGTACAACACCGTTAGCGGCTTCACTAAGAGAGCTAAGTTGCTGGGTTTGAATCTTTGCGACACCCGCTTGGCTAATGCTAATGAGCTTTTGCTTTAGCTGCTCTCGTAATAGGCGCAGCTGTGGCCCTTGTAGCTGTTTAAACTGATCCAATAGAAATGCTTGGTTCTTGGCTTCAAGGTTTTTGGGGTTGAGCAATAGATCCAGCATATTGCTGAGTTTGGGGCTCAAGTTGCTATGCAGCTTGCTCGTCTGATTTTGGCTTGAGCTGCTAGTGTCAGGGCTGCTAGCGCCTTTGCTGCTAGGCGCGCTCTGGCCTATGGATTGTTGTAAGCGGCTAAGCTGCACGTCATTTTTAAGGCTTTGTGCTAAACGCAGTAATTGAGTCTTTAGATCACTCAGAGGCGCAGAGACCGATAAGCCTTTTATAATGTTTGGCTGCGCAGATGTCGCAGCGCCTTTTTCGGAAAATTGACCCAGGGCTTCAGCAAGTTTGGCAAGTTGTTGCTCATGCTGTATGCCATTGTTTTGCACGCTTTGTTTTACGACATTGCTGCTCCCAAGTTGTTGCAGGCTGGGTAACTTTTCGGCCAGCTGCTGAATGATCATGCGGCTATTGGCATTGATTAAATTATGTTTAGGGGGGAGTAGGGTCAAACTTTGATGAAGTCTCTGAATTTGGCCGATGGCTTTGTCCAGGTTTTGTTGGCTTGGTAAGGCTTCACGTAAGGCCTGCTGAATAGTGAGTTGCGGGCTTTTCGTTAATGTACTCACATTACCATTGCTGGGCTGTCCAGTAGCATTTGTTGGCTGGCTAAGTATCAGTTGGCCTTGTTGGTTGAGCCTAAGCTTTACCCATTCCCCTTTGGAAACTGGCTCTTTGGTAACGGTAATAATTTGATGGCCGGCGAGATCGAGTTTGAGCAGGGTGGGCGGCTGTTTTATGAGCTCTGCACTGCTAAAGCTTTTATCCTGCTTTAATAGGGGGAGTAGCAACTGTACTTGTCTAGCCTCGGCGGCGGAACTGGCAACGACTTTAGCTTTTGCATCACTATGTGTACTGATAAGCCCAAGGGCAAACAAGCCTTGCAAGCGAGCAGGTAGCAGCTTAAAAAGTTGCTTATCTGTAGTGAGTTGAACTGTTGAGCTACTGGGGTTATTGGACTGCACGTTGTTCAGGCGGCTGGTTAATGCGCTGCTTAAGCTGTTATTTGTCGATGGCTTTTCAGTGGAGCTCTGTTTAGAGGCCACTGAATCCGACTTTTGGCTTTGTTCTTTAAGCGCAGCAGGCTCTTCTTTGCCGGCTTTAGCCACGTTTTGCCCTGAACTGGGGGTTGCCGTGTTCGCTATCACCATAAGATTGCCCCAAGAATTCGCTTCAAAAAGTTGCCTATATGCCTGTATCGGCAATAAGCAAGCTTTCTAGAGCTTGGTGGATGGGGTTACTGTCATGAACGGTAAGAGATAAGTCACTGAAATGACTAGAGTTTGATCCTGTGCAATAGGTTCCTGCTGAAAAAAGCTCTATAATGCCGCTCGTTTGAATCAGCCCGAGTGGAAGCCTTAGAGAATGGCTAACAGTAAAGACCAACAAGCCCTTGCTATTAGCCTGGATAATATCGCCTGCCAGCGCGATGAGCGCCAATTGTTTGGTGGTCTTAGTGTCGAGATCAATGCAGGGGATGTATTGCAGTTACTGGGCCCTAATGGCGCGGGGAAGACGACCTTGCTTAGATGTTTGGTAAGCCTGTCCCAGCCTGCAGTGGGTGAAATCCGCTTTAATGGGCAGCCATTGAATCAAAACCTCTATGCCTATCGCAGCCAGCTGCTGTATTTGGGCCATCTTGCTGGTATCAAATCGACCTTAAGCCCCGCTGAAAATTTGCGCTGGTATGCCGGCTTAGAGGGGGATGATGTCAATCTGGAAGAGAGAATCGAATTAGCTTTGAAAGACGTTGGCCTATATGGCTATGAAGATCAAAGCTGTTTTAATTTGTCGGCCGGCCAGCAGCGCCGAGTTGCTTTGGCACGTTTGTATCTGAGCAAGGCCCGTATTTGGGTATTGGATGAGCCACTCACCGCAATTGATAAGGCCGGTGTTGCAAAGCTTGAGCGCCGATTCGCCGAGCACAGTGCCAGTGGCGGGATCGTCATTCTCAGTACTCATCAAGATTTACAGTTAGACACACTCAAGCAGGTGGATTTACAGGATTATTTACCAACACCCGAAATGCTTTTGGGGGGCTTGTAAGTGAGTTCAAATTCGCGTTATTCAAACCCAGGTCCTTCAAGCCCAAGAGTAGCTAAGGCCTTTTGGGCGACCCTAAAGCGCGATTTAAAAATCGCTATTCGACACCGTGGTGAACTGGCTAATCCGCTGATCTTCTTTTTGCTGGTCATTACCATGGTGCCGCTGGGGGTGAGTCCTAGTCCTAAAACCTTGGCCCTGTTGGCGCCAGGGATGTTGTGGGTGGTGGCACTGCTAGCGACCTTACTCTCTTTAGATGCCTTATTTCGATCGGACTTTGACGATGGAACCTTAGAGCAATTGCTGCTCAGTCCCCAATCCAGTTATATCAATGTGATGGCCAAGGTGTTTGTGCACTGGCTAACAACCGGCGTGCCATTAACGCTTGTGGCACCGTTACTGGGTGTAATGATGTCCTTGCCTGAGGCGGGATATATTCCGCTCTTATTAAGTTTGTTACTAGGCACAGGCAGTTTAAGTTTGATCGGGGCGATTGGGGCGGCACTGACGGTTTCCCTAAGAAAAGGGGGCTTATTATTGTCCCTAATCGTAATGCCCCTGTACGTGCCAGTGTTAATCTTTGGCGCCAGCGGAGTACGAGCAGCCATTGAGGGATTTGCGTATAATACCCAGTTGGCGGTATTGGGGTCTTTTTTAGCCCTAGCTATTATCGCAGCACCACTGGCGATTGCCGGTGCGCTGAAAATGAGTGTGAATAATTAACGCCCCCAGCGGCTGAGAGAGGCAAACATTGGCTTGGCAGTGGTTTCACAGATTAGGTTCGCCAAAGTGGTTTTATGAAAAAACGACAGCTTGGATGCCTTGGCTGTTGAGTATCAGCCTGTTGATCATTATTTCTGTTTCTATTTGGGCTTTAGGCTTTGCCCCAATGGACGCCAAGCAAGGCAATAGTTATCGAATCATGTATCTGCATGTGCCTACCTCTATTGTGGCAATGGCCGCTTACTATGTTATGGCGATAGCCGGCGGTATTGGCATCATTTGGAAAATGAAATTGTCCAATATGGTGATGAAAGTCGCCGCGCCTATAGGTGCCGTATTAACGGCCTTGGCATTGTTTACCGGTGCTGTGTGGGGAAAACCTACTTGGGGAACCTATTGGGTTTGGGATGCGCGCATAACCTCAGTACTCATCTTATTATTCTTGTACTTGGGGGTGATCGCTCTGCAAGAAGCGTTCAGTGATCAAGAAATGGCCGATAAGGCCAGTGCCATTTTAAGCTTAGTGGGCACGGTGAATATTCCCATTATCTACAAGTCTGTAGACTGGTGGTTTACCCTACATCAGCCTGCGTCAATCAAAATGACCTCAAGCAGTATTGCTTCAGAGATGTTGTACCCCTTGCTGGCAATGATTATCGGCTTTTATCTATTTTTTACCTGGGCGCTTCTGTCGGCGACTCGCAGTGAGATTTTGCAGCGAGAGATTAAAACAAAATGGGTTAAGCAGGCGCTTTTGCAAAAAGCCTAAGGATTAGTATGCAATTTCGATTCGATAGCTTCGCTGAATTTTTATCCATGGCCGGTCACGGTCCTTACGTTTGGGCCTGCTATTTTGCGGCCGTATTGGCGCTAGGCTATATCATTCTGGCTCCGATTAGCCGAAGAAAGTCGATACAAACACAGTTGCTAAGGCAGGAAAAAATCGCTGAGCAACAATTAGCTATGCAAAATAATGATAGAAACGCTTAACCTCTAAAGTCTGATTAGAAAGAGAAGTACTATGGCAATGCACCCAGTGCGAAAGCAGCGCTTAATGATTGTTTTATTTATTGTGGTCTTTGCCTCGGTGGCGGTTGGCTTAATGGCCTTCGCACTGCGACAAAATATCAATCTATTTTATCCTCCGTCCAAACTTATCAATGGCGAAGCTCCTGAGGGCGTTAATATTCGCGCTGGTGGCTGTGTGGTCCCAGGATCTATCTCGCGCAGTAAGACCGATCTTGCGGTAAGTTTTGCCATCACCGACGGTAAGGGTGATGTTACGGTTAAGTATACGGGCATCCTGCCAGATCTTTTTAGTGAAGGTGAGGCCGCTGTGGTGAATGGCCAAATGCAAGGCGGCATTTTTATGGCCGAGCAGGTGTTGGCAAAGCATGATGAAAACTATACCCCGGTAGAGGTTGCAGAAGCGATGGCGGATGCCAGCGCGAAAACCGGAACATCACACCAGGCCAGCTGTGATGGCATGGATATGTCGGGTAATAAAAACTACTAATAATTGGATTTCTGATGATAGCCGAACTTGGACATATTGCGCTCATTGTAGCCTTGGGACTTTCATTTTTGCTGGCCGCCATTCCAATGGTTGGTAGCTACAGCAATAACCTTTTGTGGATGCGCAGCTCTCGCAGCTTAGCAACAGGGGTGTTTGTATTTATTGCTTTGGCTTATGCCTGCTTAACAATATCCTTTATGGAGAGTGATTTCTCCGTTGCTTATGTCGCAGCAACATCAAACTCTATGCTGCCTTGGTACTACAAGGCTTCAGCGGTCTGGGGTGGTCACGAAGGTTCTTTTTTGTTGTGGGTCTTGATGCTTACCGGTTGGACCTTTACGGTAGCTTGCTTGAGTCGCTCTTTGCCAATGGCAATGGTTGCCAGAGTACTGTCGGTACTGGGCTTCTTAACCATCGGCTTTTTGCTGTTTATGCTGCTCACCTCCAATCCTTTTGATCGCCTGCTACCAGATACTCCAAGCGAAGGACGCGATTTAAACCCCTTGCTACAAGATCCGGCTTTTGTATTCCATCCGCCCATCCTTTATATGGGCTATGTTGGTTTAAGTGTGAATTTTGCCTTCGCTATTGCGGCTCTTCTATCAGGGCGTTTGGATAGTGCTTGGGCACGCTGGTCTAGGCCCTGGGCTACTGCGGCATGGGCATTTCTGACACTGGGGATTGCTTTAGGAAGTTGGTGGGCATATTACGAATTAGGTTGGGGTGGCTGGTGGTTTTGGGACCCAGTAGAAAACGCCTCGTTTATGCCTTGGTTAGTTTCTACTGCGCTCGTGCATTCGCTTGCGGTTACTGAAAAACGCGGCGTATTTAAAAGCTGGACGATCTTACTGGCTATCTTTGCATTTTCTTTAAGTTTGTTGGGTACTTTTCTGGTTCGCTCTGGTGTTATCACTTCGGTGCATGCTTTCGCGACCGACCCAGAGCGGGGCGTGTTCATTTTGGGTTTTCTCGCCATAGTGGTTGGCGGTTCCTTAGCTATATACGCGTTGAAAGCGCCAACCATGAGAGCTGTGGCAACATTCGGTTGGATGTCGCGGGAAATGTTTTTGCTCCTTAACAATGTGTTGTTGATTGTGATCATGCTAACGGTATTGCTGGGCACCTTATATCCTTTAATCGCTGATGCGATGGGCTTAGGTCGTATTTCAGTGGGGCCGCCGTTCTTTAATGCCTTTTTTGTTCCGCTGGTATTAGTTCTCAGTGTGTTGCTTGGTATCGGTTCAATATCACAGTGGAAAAGAACTAAAGGGCAAAAGCTGGCGAGTTTTCTTTGGGTTCCTGCCACTGCGGCCGTTTTGATTGGGCTTGCCGTGGCGCTAATGTACGGCGATGAGTTTCACTGGAAAGGCTGGCTTTGTGCAGCAATCGGCTTTTGGGTAATTGCTGTAAGTTTAAGAGACTGGTGGAACAAGGCGAGCAAGAAGCGTGGCTCTACTTTTGGCCAGTTATTAAATATGAACGCAAGTTTTTACGCGATGATGCTAGCACATGTTGGTTTGGGCATGACAGTTGTTGGCGGCGGTTTGAGTTCAATTTACAGCGTGCAATCGGATGTGCGTTTAGTACCTGGTGATAAGGTTCTTGTTGGCGCTTATGAGTTTAATTTCTCTGGCACAGAAGGTATCCGAGGCCCTAATTATATTGCCGATAGAGCTAACGTCACGGTTTCAAAAAATGGTGAGCAAGTCGCTGTGTTGGGTCCGGAAAAACGCCGTTATTTTTCCGGTGGGAATATGATGACAGAAGCCGCAGTGGATTCTTCCTTTGGTCGTGATTTGTATATGGCTATGGGCGAGCACTTGGGTGAGGGTGCTTGGGCTGTCAGGGTTTATGTTAAGCCTTTTATTATGTGGATCTGGATTGGTTGTTTATTGATGGGCTTGGGTGGCTTTGTTGCCGTAGCTGATAAACGCTACCGCCGTTTAAATGCGGTACACCCGGAATATACCGCTACAACCTCAGCGGCATAACAGCTTGTAATACACGGAGATTTCATGGCTCGATTAAAGCTTTTTGTTCCATTAGCCATATTTGTCGCCCTGGCGGCATTATTGTGGAAAGGCCTTTCACTTGATCCGACGGCGATGCCTTCGGCCCTCAAAGACAAAGCTTTCCCGCAATTTAGTTTGCCGATACTGAAAGATGAGCAGCAGCTGAAAAATCAAAATGATCTAAAAGGGCAGGTAACCTTGGTTAATGTATGGGCGACTTGGTGTGTTGTCTGCCGAGTTGAACATCCGTATTTGTTAGAGTTAGCCGAGCAGGGCGTACGTATTGTTGGTGTTAATTATAAAGATCAACCCGATGCGGCACGTCAGTGGCTAAAAGATCTAAAAGACCCTTATGCGTTTAGCGTGATGGATCGTGACGGCCGTTTAGGTTTGGATCTTGGTGTATTTGGGGCCCCTGAATCTTATTTGGTAGATCAACAAGGATTTATCCGCCATAAACATGTCGGAGTGGTGGACGATAAAGTCTGGGCGCGTGATTTCTTACCGATTATTGAGCAGTTAAATACAAAATAATCCACAAAACCTGCTTGCAAGAGTGGCTTTACCCGCAAAAAATCCCGCTACCTTTAGCGGGATTTTTTTTACAAAGTGCTGCAAAAATAGCTAAATCGAATAAGATTAGGCTTTTCTAATGTTTTTATCGAAATAAATGAGCACTTTTGTGCAATATTTTAGATATATATTTCAATTTAAAACTGTAATAATTGCTGCAATGTCAGCGCTGGTCGGTGATTGAGCAATAAGACTTAATCATTTCCTGTGTTTCTGCCGTCTAAGCAGAAGCGCAATATAAAGAATCAGCGCGGCACCATAGCGGGCCGGTAGTGATAATAATGGTTTTAAACCTTCTGCCGCGCCTCTCTAAGAATAATAATCGGCCCGATTGGGTCAATGTGATAGGAGAGCATCCATGTTCAACCGCGACAGTTCGCAGCGCCTGTTTTTAAAATCGGCTCTAGCGATTGCCATCGCTGCCAGTGCAAATACCACGGTAGCGCAAACCAACGGTGATGATCAGCTAATTGAAGAAGTTGTTACCATTGGTACTCGTAAAGAAGGTTTGTCCCCAGAAGAAACGTTATCGCCAATTGATGTTATGGGTGGTAGTGAGCTAGGCCAACAAGCTTCTTTTAACTTAACCGATTCATTAACCAAGGTCGCTCCTTCGCTGAATACTCAGCGCTTCCCAATTGCGGACGGTACCGCATTTGTTCGCCCGGTGACTTTGCGTAATTTATCCCCAGACCACACTTTAGTAACCGTAAATGGTACCCGTCGTCATCGCTCAGCTTTGGTGAACTTGCAGTTGGCTCCTCTTGGGACCACTAACCAAGGTTCACAAGGTGTTGATTTCTCGGCTTTTCCATCTGCTGCAATTAAGCGCGTAGAAGTACTTCGTGATGGTGCATCAGCCCAGTATGGATCCGATGCGATTGCGGGTGTTGTAAACCTTGTTTTAAATGACTCTGACGAAGGCTTTAGCTTAGCTGCACAGTACGGTGAGTACAGTGAAGGCGATGGCGAGCGCTCAATGGTTAGTGCAAACTTTGGTTTGCCATTAACTGAAAACGGTTTCATTAATACCACTGTCGAGTACAGCGCTTCTGATATCACCAGTCGTGGTACTCCGCGTCCTGATGCCGCCTCAGTTGGCGATATTGTTGGTGATAACCTAGTGCCTTATAACGGCTTTGGTCAACGTTGGGGTGATCCAGATATCGAAGCGTTGAAGTTCTTTGTAAACGCCGGTATCGAGTTGAATGAAACCACAGAAGTTTACGGTAACGTTTCTTACCTAGACAATGAGACCTTATCGGGTTTCTTCTACCGTACTCCAGTACTGCCAAACGCCGCTGATCAGCAGAATATCGGTGCTCGTACTACCTTGCAGATTGATGCCGATGGCGACGGTTTGCCGGATAACGCTTCTGCCGATATTGTAAATAGCATTGTTAACCAAGGTTTGAATCCAGCAGATTACCTAACAGCTGACAGCAATAGCCCAAGCGGTTATGTATTGCGTAACCCGATTCACGAGTTATTCCCCGGTGGTTATAGTCCATTGTTTGGTGCAAACATTAGCGATTACAGCGTAGTGTTGGGTGCTAAGGGCGAGTTCAATCCAAACTTGAGCTGGGATGTTCGTGTTCGTTCTGCTGAAAATGAAGTTGAATACGTACTTCAGCAAAGTATTAACCCAAGCTTAGGTCGTCTGTCACCAACCAGCTTTAAGCCAGGTACTCTGACCCAAGAAGAATCTAGCTTGAATGCTGATTTTGTTAAAACTTGGGATGATTCACCGCTTAACTTAGGTTTTGGTTTTGAGTGGCGTGAAGAGTCTTACACCATTGGTGCGGGTGACGCGGCTTCTATTCAGGCTGGTCCAACTACCACAATCTTTGGCTTAGGTTCAGATGGTTTCCAAGGATTCCCTGTTGAGTCTGCAGGTACTTTCGACAGTGAAAGTTATGCCTTCTATGTAGATGCTGAAACTGATATTACTGAGCAGCTTTCTGCAGCGGTAGCGCTACGCTATGAGGACTTCGAAGAGTTTGGCTCGACGCTAGATTGGAAGATTTCTGGTCGTTACGAATTCACCGAGCAGTTTGCTGTGCGTGCTACCGCTAACACTGGTTTCCGCGCTCCAACGCCTGGCCAGGTTAACACTCTGAACGTAACCACAACTTCTGATTCAAGCGGTAACTTGATTCCAAGTGGTACTTATCCGGTAAATCATCCAATCGCGGTTGCACTGGGCGCGCAGGATCTTGATCCAGAAGAATCCACCAGCTTCACCATTGGTTTTGTTTACACCCCAGGTGATAACACAACCATTACCATGGACTTCTACGATATTACTATCGAAGATCGTATCGCTCTGCAAAACTTCACCATTGGTGATGACGAGCTAGCGAAGCTAAAAGCGGCCAATATTCCTAATGCTGATTTGTTGTTGGGCAGTAATGGTAACTTCTTCGTGAATGGCTTTGAGTCTAATGTTTCTGGTATTGACTTAAACATCCACTCTTCATTTGAAGTGGGCCAGGGTATGTTAGATGTGGATTTCCGCCACAACTACAACCAGCAGGAAGTATCCGATGTTAAGTCAGGTACGATAAACCAAGGTCGAGTTTTCGATTTGGAGAATCAAGTACCAGAGCACAACTCTGTTCTTAGCTTCAACTACAGCCAGGACATCTTTGAAGGCCTACTACGCGTAAATCGCTACGGCGATTGGAAATCTACCGGTGGCTTATTTGGCCCAGGTGATGGTAGCGATGTCTTCGATTATGGCAGTGCAGTATTGGTAGACTTGGAAGCACGTGTTGTCTTTGATGATAAATACACCGTTGCCATCGGTGGTGAAAACATCTTTGATGAATATCCAGACAGAGAAGGTAATGGCGTATTGGGCTTCTTGGGCCAGCAATATGCAGTAACTTCTCCATTTGGCTTTAACGGCGCCTTTTGGTACATGCGTGTAAGTGCTGATTTTTAATTAACTGAAAATTAGCGAACAGGAAAACCGGCCTAGTGCCGGTTTTTTATGTTTTGCTGAAATGCCTTTGATTGTTTATTTGTAGTTTAGATGAGAATAATTTTTCTGACTGGGCAGATTAACATCCCAAATCCTTTTGTTTAAAGAATACGCCATGAGCTATATGCTCGTATTTCTCCGGCTTCTAATGTCATATTTTCGTCAAAAAATATCATTTACTTTTTTCGAATGGGAAACAGTGTGTGCCTAAAATAGTACGTATTACGCACTGGTTGTCGACCAAGTGATCAACTTGCTTTGTGTGTAAAGAGAGTTGGTTAAAAATGACAGTTCATATGGTCGTCTCGGCAAGCGATTGCGATTTCTATTGTTCTATAATGCTGCGCTTTTTGTTGTTTTAGCGATTGCTTATTTTTAGAACAAAATATTTTTGAGAAGAGTATGAAACACAATCGAATTCCGTTTCCCGTAAAAAGTCTGTCTGTTGCGGTTGCTTTTAGCGCCGTAACCGCTGCGCCTGTTTGGGTACAAGCGTCTTCTTTGTTGGAAGAAGTTGTTGTAACTGCACAGAAGCGTGAGCAAAATTTGCAAGATGTACCTATTTCTATTTCTGCTTTTAGCGGTGATGCGCTAAAAGAGATGGGTGCTGAAAGCATCAGTGATATCGGTCGTGCCACGGCTGGTGTTGAAATGAACAATGAGAGTGTTACGCAGCCAAATTATAATGTGCGTGGTATTCAAACTGATGACTTCACCGTAGGTTCTGATCCTGCTGTCGCGCTTTATGTGGATGGTGTTTACGCCGCTCGTGGTGCTGGTGCAGAGATTCCACTAGAAGATGTTGAACGCATCGAAATTTTGAAGGGCCCACAGGGCACCTTGTTTGGCCGCAATGCCACCGGTGGTGCGATTCACTACATTACCAAAAAACCAGGCGATGAGGCTGAGCGTTCAGTAAATCTAAGTTTGGGTAACTACGGTAAAAAGAAATTTAGTTTTTCCGTAAATCAGCCTATTAGCGATACGGTAGCAGCACGCCTTAGTGGTACCGTAAATAACCGCAATGGCTATTTGAACAACAATAATGGCCCAGATTTAAACGATGTTGACAGCCAGTCTGTACGTGCGGCTATTCGTTGGGATGCTAGTGATAACACTGAAGTCATTTGGCGTGGCGAGTACAGCGAGCTTTCGCAAAATTCTGGTACCGTCTATACCACTACCGAAAGCGTTTATGCAGCGGGTAATGTAGAAGGTGCTTACGACCTTTACGGCGATGTGTCTCTAGATGAAACTTCACTGGAAGAGCGTGACCTATTTGGTACTTCACTAGAAGTTAATCACGAGTTCGAAAGCGCGACTTTTACTTCGATCACGGCTTTTCGCTCAATGAATGTAAACTTCATCAATGACGAAGATGGTTCTTCTGATCCTTCCCATTACTTTGCCTCTGAAAACATTGATGACCAAGATCAGTTTTCACAAGAATTTCGTCTAGTCGGTGATTGGAACGATCTTAAGTGGACGGTAGGTTTGGCCTACAGTAAAGAGCATGTCGATCACATTACTGAAGCAACCGCTACCACCAGCATGTTGGAAAACTTCGCAATTTATAATGCCTTGTTAGCCGATCCGAATGCCTTGGCTGGAACTCCTTTGCAGATTACTGGTGCACAACTAGGTATCGATGCTAATTCCACCGAGCAAGAAGTTGCTGAAGTGGTTAATGGCGTTCGTAGTACTTTGGCGGGTGCTGGCTTAGAAGGCTTAGCGCTTTCAAGCTTCTTGTTCTCTGCATATGCCGCTACGCCAAACCCATTTAACCCAGCTAGCCCATTTGGTGCTTTGCATATTGTAAGCTGTGGCCCAACGAATGCGGGTGATGTTGCAGCCTCTGCCGGTGCCTTTGCCGCGATTGGTGGTTGTATGTTGCCACAGATTCAAGCGCGTATTAACAATAACCCAACTTGGCAGGAATCTGTGCGCAATACTGGTACTTACGAGAGTAGTGCTTTGTATACCGATTTCACCTATGCCGTTAATGACGATATGAACCTCAGTGCAGGCTTGCGTTATACCTATGACGAGAAGAGCTTTACGGTTCAAACAGGTTATAACCCTGCTAATAATTTAGTAACTAATATTCTTGGTCAGCCATTACCGCTAGGTGTTTTCTTCTTTAATTCAGGTATTGATGGCGGCAATGTCGTACAGCAATACGATGAAGATTGGGATGCGTTATCTGGCCGATTAGTGCTTGATTATTTCTTCAGTCAAAATGCGATGGTTTACGGTAGTGTAGCAACGGGCTTTAAGTCCGGTGGTTTTAACAGCTTAAGCTTTGGTCCGGGTATTGAGCCAACTTTCGATCAGGAAGAAGTGACCAACTATGAAATTGGCTTTAAGGGCGATTTCCTAGAAGGCGAACTGCGTTATAACGTTGCTGCTTACTTTTATGAGTATGACAATAAGCAAGATCTGCAATTGATCGGTCCTGCTAATGCGATTCCAAGCTACAACATTACTACAGCTGATGCTGAAGGTAAGGGCGTTGATATGGAGTTGTATTGGTCTGTTACTGATGCATTCTTCTTGTCGGCTAACTACAGCTTCTTAGATACTGAAATTACTCGTTACGATGTAATCTTTGGTGAGCGTGATCAGACTGGTGAGCCATTGGCCAACACACCTGAGCACAAGTTCTACATCATGGGTGAGTACACCATCCCAGTAACTGATGTAGGTGATTTGGTATTGCGCGCTGACTACAACTGGGTTGATGATCGTATCGGTCAGTTACGCGGTGAAGAAATTGAAGATTATTTCACTGTGAATGCTCGTGCTACTTTAATCAGCTCTGATGACACTTGGAGTGTTGCTTTGTGGGCAAATAATCTAACCGACGAAGAAGATCTGTTGGATTACACTGGCCCTGGTAGTGCTGTCGGTTCTCATACTGTAGCTCGTCGCTTACCTCGTATGGTAGGTGTGGATCTAGGTTATCGTTTCTGATCAGCCTGCTGCTGCTATAAAAATCCCTATTTTTATAGCAGCGTCGATCGCTTTGAGTGGGGTAGTTGTGTGAAACTGCTTGCTTAAAGCGATCTTGCATTGCGAGGAGCGCTTAGGCGCCCTTAGCTAAGCTCGGTTTTCCTTTTCTTCTTTTGATTTCGTTGCACGCTATTAGGCGAGAAGTTAGCGGCTAATTCGGTGTGAACCCCTCTTATGTGGGAGGAGTGTCTTTATTTGCTGTCCTTTGAATGGTTCTGCAGGCTGGTCATTAGCTTCATGACTTTGGTGAGGCTTTCTTGGTATTCACCTTCGCTTGAGGAATCAGCGGTGATGCCTCCGCCGCCCCAGCAGTGAATTTGGCCTTCGCCATCATCCAATAAGGTGCGAATAGTAATTGAGCTGTCCATATTTCCATTTGCACTGATATATACCATGCTGCCGCAATAAATAGAGCGCGGCTCCCGCTCGAGCTCGGCAATGATCTCCATAGCTCGCTTTTTCGGGGCGCCAGTGATGGATCCGCCAGGAAAGCTGTCCTTTAGCAGTTCGATGGCGCTGCTGTCTTCTTTTAGAGTACCGGTTATCGTGCTGACTAGATGGTGTACATTGGGGTAGCTTTCTAAGGCAAACAGCTCTGGAACCCGAACGCTGCCTAGCTTGCAATTACGACTTAGATCGTTTCTTAACAAGTCCACAATCATCAAGTTTTCGGCCCGATCTTTTTCGCTGTTTTGTAATTTTTGGGCTAGTTCCAGGTCTTGTTCTGCGCTATCTCCGCGCGCGATGGTTCCTTTGATTGGCTTGGTCTCTACCTGCTCACCTTGTACGCGAATAAAGCGCTCTGGTGAGTGGCTTAATATGCTGCCTTTTTCTAACTTCAAATAGCCACTAAAGGGTGAGGGTAGTGCCTGCCTTAGTGTTAAGTAAGCGCTTAAGGAATCGCCCGAAAAATCAGCGCTAAATTGTTGTGCAAAGTTAACTTGGTAGCAATCGCCAGCTTGGATGTAATCTTGAATCTTGTTGATGTTTGCTTGGTATTGAGTTTTACTGATTTGTGCTTCGAAGTTACTGCATTGGTAGCTCTTGGTGACTTTTGGCCAGGTCTTACTCTGACAGGCCTCTACCACTTTGGTCATTTGCTGTTGCTGCTCTACCCCAAGGTCTGGCCCTAGACACCAGGCTCGCTGGCTGTGGTGATCTTGCACAATTGCCCAGCCATACAAGCCCATATGGGCATCAGCGATATAGCTTTTATTGCTAGGCCTTTTTACGCAATTGAAAGGCAGCTGCATGCCTAGATCATAAGAGATGTAGCCCAATAATCCGCCACAAAAAATATGGGTGTTAGAGCATTCGCTTGGCAGTGAGGCAATTTGCTTCTCAAGCAACTCAAAAAAATCACCGTGATGTTCTTGCTGCTGCCCTTTCTCCTCTATAAGGCATTTGCCTGCTTCTACACTTATGGTGCGGATAGGTTGGGCGGACATAATATCGTAACGTCCACTACGAGGGCCGTGCGCGCAGCTGTCAAACCAAATGGCACCGGGTAATTTTGCGATTCGCTGAAAAAGGTCGGCGCTGTCCGTGAAGTAGGGTAGGTCAAAGCAAAGCATAAAAACAGTGGTGTCACAATAGGCTATAAACGCACCATTCTAACGTTTAGCTATATCTAGGGCAAAACATAGGGCAAAGTAATGTTGCTTATATACCATGTACCCTTATCAGGCCGACCTTGAAAGCTGTTATTTCATGTAATGGGCTTTTTAATTTAGCCTCTATTACTATAGGGTGTAGTATTGAGCTAAAGCGAGTCATGGCTACAAGCACTTGGCGCGAGTTCTTCACGATTCAGCGTAGTATCAGAACGCAAGTGATTAAATTACAAAGATAAAAATTTTTGTATTGAATATCGAGTTAGCTTATAAAGAAATATTCTGATTTATACAGAATATATTTCTGGCGCCATTCATATTTGACCTATAATTAGCTATAGATAAGTTTTAGGTCTATGAGTACAAAAAATATCCAAACAAAAGTACTGTCGATTGTAAATTATTGCTGTGAACTAGAATGTTTGTTTCGCGCTAGCAATCCAGAACTTAACAATAAAACTCTCTGGGTGATTTAAAGGATTCCGAGTGAAAAGTAGTAGTCGATTATTTCCTGTTCGTTTAGAAAGCGCCGAATCTAGAGGTGATTTGCTAGAGGACGTGTATTTAATCAAGCCTAATAATAGCCCAGATAAAAGTGTTGAGCTGGCGATTACTCGATTGGGTGCGCGAGACATTGAGCACAGTAACCAGGCGCCGCTCATTTTATTCCATGGTTGCTATCAGAATCACCAAATGTGGTTGGGTGATTCTTACGATGGCTTGGCACCAATGCTTGCCCGTAATGGGCTTGATGTATGGTTGCTCGATGCGCGAGGACATGGTCTTTCCATCGTAAATGATAGTTTCGAAAATAACACCTTAGCCGACTATGCCCGTTACGATATTCCGGCGGCCGCGGCTTTTGTGGCCGAGGTCTGTGAAAGGCCGCCAATGTGGTTAGGGCATAATGAGGGCTTTGGTGCCTTACTTATGTCTTTAGCTTGTGGCGCCTTGAGTGAGACTTCACTGAGCGCGGCATTGGGTCTTGGTGAGCCATTTCCCTTGGGTAGCTTACGGCGTTTGCCCTTGGCTAATCATCTGGCGGATATGGTCAGCTTTGGCGACGTACGAAATGAGACGCTAGGGCCGGAGCTGGAATCAAAGGCCTTGCGCCACCAGCTTTGGCGAGAGCAGGGCGTATTCGGCCGCAGAGGCCGTAGCTTAGACGTAGACCTTTGGTCAGCTTTGGAGCGCCTACAGTTGCCTATGGCCATTCAACGCCCTAATGCGGCAAGTAAAGGTGATTCAGGCTTGCTCAAATTGATTGAGCAGGGCAAGCTCCACTCTTTGGCTGGGGGCCTTGAAGCTGCAGAGCTGTTACAGCGGTTGATGTCTGCCGATGAAGTCGCCGCTATTTGGGCTCCTTTAGAGCATTGGTTTGGGCAACTGGAGTTGGCATTTGGCCTTTTACCCACTGATCAAATTGCACCGGCTTGTTGAGGGCTATCGAGGCTGCTTCCGTGTCGCAGGTCGAGAGATATTGCTGATTCATGAAAATGGTCGAAGCTATCTAATTGACAGTCGTTGCCCTCATGCGGGGCGCTCTTTGGCTAATGGTAGTTGTGATGGCAAAGTCTTACGGTGTCCAGTTCACGGCTTGGGCTTCAGTCTCAATACCATGCAGTGTCTTGAACAGCCAAAATTCAAACTAAGCCATTACCCTGTCGCCTACGATGGCGATACGCTGGGTGTTGAGCTTTAGCTGTCGTTCTTGTTTAAATTAACGCCTAGCTTCTAAATTTCCCGTCTAAATAAATCTCCTGAATAACCGCTATAGCTTTGGTTTTTTTCTTTGCCTGTTAAGATGCTGCCATACTCAACTTTTGCCACATATACTCCTTGCTACAAACATAGAGAGAAGCGATATGACTATAGCAACACCTGATCTATGCGACGCTTATCCCGAGCTCGTGCGAGTTACCACTCCAACAATTACCCGCAATTTTGGTGGCCGCGAAAACTTTGGTGGTCAAATTGTAACCATAAAGTGCCATGAAGATAATTCCTTGGTTAAGGAGCAAGCAGGTACTGACGGTTGCGGTAAGGTTATGGTGGTCGACGGTGGTGGTTCATTGCGCAAAGCGCTATTGGGCGACATGATTGCTGAGAACGCGGTTAAAAATGGCTGGGAGGGTATTATCATTTACGGTTGTATCCGTGATGCGGCCGTGATGGCAACTTTAGATCTGGGTGTTCAGGCATTAGGCACTATTCCATTGAAGACCGAAAAACGTGGCTTAGGTGATCTTAATGTGCCGGTCAATTTTGCTGCTGTGGATTTTATTCCTGGTGAGTACGTATACGCCGATAGTAATGGTGTTATTGTGAGTGCTGAGCCATTGAGTATGCCCGCGGCTTAATCACTCTGGATCAGTTGTGATGCCGCTTTCCTGTGTGTCGTCAGCTACTAGTTCGCCGTCTGTTTTGGGGCGGCGATAGTTCACCGCGCAGCACTGCGCTTGGTAAGCCTGAAGCCTCACATCTTCGGAAGAGCTAAACATATCCTGTTCTAGCTTATGCTCGTCAATCAGACGATGCATGAGTTCAGCTTGGCTTTCCAGTGTGCCATCATGAAGAATATGTCGAATTTCCCATTTGCTGTTAGCCTCCAGAAAATTCGCGATTAATAGGCTTCTGTGGCAGCTCGCCGGGTCCTTCTCAGCACACATAAGGGCAATGCCGTAGCCTTTACTGATGCCGTTCTTTAGGCGATCAATTCCGGCTAAAAATAGCTTACTTGCCTGCAGCTTTCCAAAGTCAATTTGCCTGTCGCTATTGTAGTGTCGACCGTCCTTTGAGCGTGGTCCAAGTTTATCCCCCATATAGATATAGTGGATTGACTGTGTGGGTAAATTGCGTTGCAGGTTGGGCTGGTCGTACTCTTTAAAGCGACGGCTAAAGGGCAGGGATCGAACATCAACGAGGGCGGTAATATTGAATTGCTTTAGTTGGCGGCAAAATTCATCAAAGGGTTTTGTCGCGTAACCAATGGTATAAAGCGTCGTCATTGTACAAGGTGGGTGGTTTAAGTGTTAGCAGGGGTTGGAAGAGGGGCTAGGCTTGGGGCAGCGTTTGCTGCCCCGGATATACTTACGTGAAGGCGCTTATACGAAGGCGATAACGCAAGCTATACCAACACCACCTAAAACGAAGGTGTAGGGCAAAGCCATAATAACCATGCGGCCATACGATAGGCGAATAAGTGGCGCCAGGGCCGAAGTCAGCAAGAACAAAAATGCCGCCTGACCATTAGGCGTTGCAACAGACGGTAAGTTGGTACCGGTGTTGATGGCAATGGCTAGCTTATCAAAGTGTTCTTTAGTGATTGTGCCGGCATCCAAAGCGGCTTTAATCTCATTGATGTAAACCGTTGCTACAAATACATTATCCGAAATCATCGACAAGACACCGTTGGCAAGAAATAGCATCGGTGTTTGCTGCTCTGGTTCCAAAGAAAGAACGAGTGCGGTAATTGGCTGAAATAAGTGCTGGGCGTGAATTACGGCAACAATGGCAAAGAATACTGCCAGTAGGGCGGTAAATGGCAATGCTTCTTCGAAGGCGTGCCCAATCTGGTGCTCGTCGATAATGCCGTTAAAGGCGGTAAGCAGGACGATAATCATCAAGCCGATTAGGCCCACTTCAGCTACGTGCAAGGCTAAAGATACCACCAACACCAAACCGACTAAGGCTTGGACGATCAAGGCGGCTTTATCTTTAATGGTGCGTTTGGCGTCTTCCTCTTCAGAGAAGTCTTCTAGAACGCCGCGCACAGACTCAGGTAGAGTCGCGCCGTAGCCAAACCAGCCTGTTTTTTCTAGCAGCAAACAGGTCATTAAACCGGCTACTAATACAGGCATGGTTACCGGGGACATGATTTTAACAAAGGTAATAAAATCCCAGCCGGCTACATTGGCAATTAATAAGTTTTGCGGTTCGCCGACAACGGTACATACGCCACCTAGAGCGGTCCCCACAGCGCCGTGCATAATGAGGCTGCGTAAGAAAGAGCGGAAGCGGTCTAGGTCTTCACGGTGGTACTCATAAACTTCTTCATCTTGGCCGTGGTCGTGCTCATGATGAAATTTCTTGCCCGAGGCAATTTTGTGGTAAACCGAATAAAAACCCACAGCGACAGTAATCAATACCGCGGTTACGGTGAGGGCGTCTAGAAACGCTGATAATACCGCTGAGGTTAAACAGAATAAGAATGACAGAATCATCTTAGAGCGTATGCCTAAGAGGATCTTGGTGAACACGTAAAGCAGCAGGTCCTTCATAAAGAAGATGCCGGCAACCATAAACATCAGTAGCAAGATAACCGGGAAGTTAACAAAGAGCTCTTCTTTAACCGCTTCTGGTGTGGCCATACCCATGGCAATCGCTTCAATAGCCAATAAGCCGCCCGGCTGCAGCGGGTAACACTTCAGTGCCATGGCTAAGGTAAAGATAAATTCGAGGATAATAACCCAGCCAGTAACGTATTTACCGACAGTTACCATCAAGATAGGGTTGATGACTAAAAAGGCAATGATGGCTTTTTTGTACCAATCTGGGGCATGCCCTAGAAAGTTACTGGTAAGCGCTTGGCCCATGGTTTTTGTCATTATAAGAATCCTTAGCTGTTGCTAGCATCATCGTTTGGTTGGGTTGATTTTAGACATTCACCGCTAGAAATCCACCGCTTTATCCTACAGCGGCTTTATTTAAAGGATTATTAGCCCCTTTCGCATCGAGTGGGCTAAATTCTGACCAAAGGGCGCACGAAATTTCATCATTAAAGGGCACTCCAGGCGCCAAATTGTTCGCTAGTAGCTGATTGCTAGCCAGCTTTTACTTGTCTATGTTACTGTCCGGCTTTGGTTTTTTCATTCTGTGTCAGATATGTAGACTGGGCTGCGAAAACGATGCGGTAAACAGGATAAACTGCTGATAGCCGACAAAAGCTCGTCTAAACCCTTAGTGTTCAAAAGTACTTAAGACGCCAAAGAAATATAGGGCGCTCAATTATTGAACAGCGTAATAGGATCACCTGGAAGGTAACATTGCGGTGACAGATTTATATAAACAGTTGGTCTCCCTAAGCCTCGTTTCGCCGGAGCTGAATGCCAATGTTGAAATGGCGGTAGTTAAACTAGAGCAGTTTAGCCGCGAAACAGACAATATGGATTTGCTGAGTGATGCCATTGCATTGGTATCACAAATTCATGGTGCCGTTAGAATGGTGCAGCTCAGCGGTGTGGAATTGCTGAGCAGTGAGCTAATGCGTTTGCTTGAATCCATTTTACAGGGTCGAAGTGTGGGCACGGATGATTTTGCAGCTATTAGCGCAAGCTTGTTTATCCTCCCCAGATACTTAGAGTTAACCGCACAGCGAAAATTAAATTTACCAGATTTATTGCTTCCGCAGATTAATGAACTGCGTGCTTGTACTCAGCAATCGCCTTTACCGGAAAGCTATTTCTTTCCAGCAAATTTGCATCTACTCAAGTCGCCGGATAAAAGCAGTAGCAGCATTCGCGAAGAGTTTGGTGGCTTATGTCGTCGCTTGCGGCATATGTACCAGTTAGGCTTGTTGCAGACCATTCGCTCTCCCAATATGAATGCACTTGGTTTAATGGAGCGTTCTTTGCAGCGGCTGCAGGCCGTGTGTGGGGGCTATCGATTCGCCACGTTTTGGTGGGTAGCCAGTGCTGCGGTAAATGCTTTACAGCAAGGCGTTACATTGACCGCGAGTCGTAAGATCCTGCTGCGCAATATTGACCGAGAAATTCGTCGCCTGCAGCAAGAAGGCGAAGCGGTATTAGATCAGCCGCCAAAGTTAGAATTGCTAAGAGAGTTGCTTTATCTCGCTAGCCAAGGTTTACCCGATGAAGCCCTGACAGAGCAACTGCAAGAAAGCTTAGGGGGCGCAGCTTGGTACAGTGAGGCTGAGCTTAAAAAGTTTCAGCATGAGCTGCACGGGCCTAGTCTTAATACAGTGCACTCTGTGGTACAGGCACTGGCCGAAGAGTTTAAAGTTAGCCAATCAATTCTGGAGATGGCTTCCCAAGCGGGCGATAGCTTGATCGTCGACTTTGAAGAGCTTATTGCGACGCTCGAGCGTATTACCGATGCGCTTTCCGTTTTGGGTTTAAGTCGAGCTCACGAAATCATGCGCGAACAGGTGCGTAAAATCCAAGACTGGCACGATGGTGAGGTAGAGTATCACAGCGAAGGCTTAGTTGCGGTTGCTGATGCGCTTGTCTATGTAGAAAGCACCGTGGCGGGTTTAGAAAACCTTTCTTTGTCAGATGACAACTTAGATCAGTTAAATCATTTGGCGACCCGCGAAGCCGTGGCTGGAAATCAATTGGCAGAGGCGGAAGCTATTGTTATTAGCGAAAGCCAATCTGGATTAATGATGATTAAGCGAGCATTGTCTTCTTATTCAGAATCCGGCTACGACCTCAATCATATTGGCAATATCAGTAACACCATTACCAGTGTGCGCGGTGGTCTAAATATGATTTCTTTGCGTCGTGCTGGCGCTATGGTTGAATCTATTCAGCAGTTTGTTGATCAAATTTTGCTCTCTGGCGCTCAGCCACCGGCTCTGGATACCTTACTGGAAACTCTGGCCGATTCGATTATCAGTTTAGAGTACTATCTAGCCAGCTATGGCGCGTTGCACCAAGCGGACGAGTCGATTTTAATTCTGGGTGAAGAGAGTTTGATGTCCTTAGGCTTTCCTGTGTCTATTCCGGCCGAAGAAGAATGAGTGCAATAGTTCATCCCCAAGACCTCGGTTTAGCCTCTGAGCGCTTTGTGCCGGGCTGTAAGATCTTATTGATCGCTGAAGAGGGCGTCTGGGCCAGTGAACAGCACTGGCAAACTGTCGACTTCCAGTGGTGGCAGGATAATTCTGAATCGTTTGGTTTGAAGCGTGAAGAGCTGCACTATATCGCTCAATACAATGGCCAAGATTACTTTGCCGTTTATTTAGAAACTGCAAACGCCTTAGTTGATGGTCAATGGTTGGGCTTACGCCAATTACTGCCACTTTTAAGTGAAGACGAGTTTGAGCTGATTGGGCGTGCTAGCCAAGTGTGCCAGTGGGATCGCAATCACCGCTTTTGTGGACACTGTGGTACCACTACTGACTACCATGCTAAAGATCGCGCTCGAGTTTGTAGCAGCTGCGGTTTGCATACTTACCCTCGTATTTCACCTTGTATCATTGTCTTGGTGACCCGTGGTGAATATTGCTTATTGGCCCGTCATCAGCGATACAAAACCCCAATGTACAGCTGTCTTGCCGGCTTTATGGAAGCGGGAGAGAATGCTGAGCAGTGCTTGCACCGTGAGGTTTTCGAAGAGGTTGGCGTAAAGGTTCAGAATTTGCTTTACCAGGGAAGCCAGTCTTGGCCATTCCCAGGGCAACTGATGTTGGGTTTTACGGCCGAATTTCACAGTGGCGATATAATCGTGGATGAAGAGGAAATCGCTGAAGCTGACTGGTATCATTACAGTGAGTTGCCCCAAGTGCCCCCAACGGTGAGTATTTCAGGGCAGCTGGTTCAAAATTTTGTCGACAGCTTTCGCTAAGGATCTAGGAGTACGGCATGGTTTATATGGGCTTGGCGATTGGCATAGGAATGCTGAGCGTCCTGCTACTTTATCTGGGCTTGCGCATTATTTTGCGTACCGGCTGGATTTTAGGTTTTATACGTGGCTGCTGTGCGGCGGTCGTGTTGGCAATGGCGGCTTTGGTTGCTTTGGCGGCTTATGATATTTATAGCTACCAGCAGCTCAATGAACCAAAGGCCATTGCAACAATTAGCACTCGAGCTATTGGGGCTCAAGAATTCGAGGTCAATGTACTGTTTGGCAATGGCCAAGAAAAGCGCTTTGAAATTAAGGGTGATCAGTGGCAGGTTGACGCTCGAGTTATTCGTTGGCCAAATTTGGGTGGCATGATACACCTCAAGCCGGGCTTTCGTTTAGATCGCATTAGTGGCCGTTATTATGCCTTAGGACAGGAGCGAGATAGTGAGCGCAGTGTTCACCCTTTAAATAGCAGTATTAGTGTTGATGTGTGGCAACTACTGCAAAACCATTATCAGCGATTATCCTTGCAGCGTACCACCTTTGGTAGCGCTACATTTATGCCAATGGTTGATGATGGCTTATATGAAATCAGTCTCAGCGCAAACGGCTTAAGCTCTAAGCCCTTAAATGACAAAGCGCGTGATGCACTAAATCAGTGGCGCTAAGCTGCCAATCGATAGGAGAGTATTTTGGAGTTTTTGAGTGACTATGGCCTGTTTTTGGCCAAAGCCATTACTGTGGTTATTGCTTTTGGTTTTATTGCCGCGATTTTAGCATCCGCCAAGCGCGGGGGGGCAGAAGAGCAGGGTAGCATCGAGGTTAAAAAGTTAAACGACCAGTTCGATCAATACCGTGATCAATTACGTTCGGCCACGCTAGAGCCTGAGGCCTATAAAGAGTTGCAAAAAGGTGAGGCCAAGCAAAAAAAGCAGGAGCAAAAAGACGCTAAGAAGCAGGCCAAAAAGAAATCCAAGCAAGAATCTGCGGAAGATCAAGAAACCAGCGAGGCGGTTGAGGCTAAGCGTCAACGTACTTTCGTGCTGGATTTTGATGGCGATGTTAAGGCAAGCCCAGTTGAGTCCATGCGTGAAGAAATTAGCGCCTTACTTACCATCGCCGAAAAGGGTGATGAGGTTGTGCTGCGTCTGGAAAGCGGCGGTGGTATGGTGCATAGCTATGGTCTTGCTGCCAGTCAATTAGATCGGATTCGTCAAGCTGAGCTCGGTTTAACTATTTGTGTTGATAAGGTAGCGGCCAGTGGCGGTTACATGATGGCTTGTGTTGGCGATAAAATAATGGCAGCACCGTTTGCCTTGCTAGGTTCAATTGGTGTGCTTGCGCAACTTCCTAATTTTAATCGCCTTTTGAAAAAGCACGACGTCGATATGGAAATATTGACGGCAGGTGAGTACAAGCGCACTTTGACCATGTTTGGTGAGAATACGGAAAAAGGCCGAAGCAAATTTGTTGAAGAGCTGGAAGAAACCCATGAGCTCTTTAAACATTATGTTAGTGAGCGACGTCCAGAGCTGGATATCGCTGCTGTAGCTACCGGTGAGGTTTGGTACGGTATTAAAGCGATTGAAAATAAACTGATTGATGAAGTTCAAACCAGTGATGCTTATTTGCAATTGCAGGCCAAAGAGCGCGATGTGTATCAACTAAGCTTTACCCATAAAAAATCTATGGCAGAAAAACTAGGCTTGTCTATCGAGGCGAGTATTGATCGATTGGCCAGTAAGTGGTGGACACGGGCGAATCAGCGCCGTTTTTGGTAAAGCCAATAGCGGGCATCATCGCTCATAAGGTTGTTTACAGCTTGAATAAAACCCCATTTGGTGATTCAGATAGCCGAATGGGGTTTTGTTTTTATACGACTCTTTTTTAAGATGTATTTGAGCTAAGGCTTAAAAGCTCGACCCTTTCACTGCTGAATCCATTTGGTTGACCAAGCTTTCTAGTTCTAGGCTAGAGCTTACAGCCCGCTTCGAGCTGCTGTTGGTTTGGTGGGCTATTTGCTGTATATCATCGATGCTGCTGTTTATGCCTTTAACTAAGCCTGCTTGCTGTTGAGCGGCCTCTGACAATTGCGCATTGGCGTCGGCGATATTGGCTACTTGTACGGTGATGTTGCTTAAAGCCAGATTGGCCCTGCCGGCGTATTCTAGGCCGGCTAAAGCCGTGTCTTGGCCCTTATCCATTATGCTTGCAGTTTCTTGAGCTTGCTTTTGAATCTGCTCCATCGTTTGTTTGATTCGACTGGTTGACTGTTGGGTTCGATTTGACAGGGTGCGAACCTCTTCAGCAACCACAGCAAAACCTCGGCCGTTCGGCCCAGCACGCGCAGCCTCAATAGCGGCATTTAAAGCAAGTAAGTTGGTTTGTTCGGCGATCTCAGTAATCAGACTTACTATTGAATCTATCTCGCCAACTTGGTTTTTAAGACCTGTCATGGCTTGGCTTGCTTTTTCGATATTACTGGCCATATTTTCGATGTCAGAACTTAAATGCTCAACTAACTGCTGGCCTTTGACGGCTTCGGCTTTGGCGTTGTCGCTGGCAAGCGAGGTTTCTGCAATTCGAATAGAAAACTTGTCGATGCTTTGGCTGACATCAGCAATATCGTGGTTGGTTGAATCAATTTTTTCCGTTTGCTCGGCGATGTTTCGAACATTGCTGGTGGATATGTCCTTGTTGGAATGCATAACTTCAGATGTGTTGTCGGCAATTTCCTTTAGTCGATACAATACGGTTCTTATTTGCAGCTTGGTTTTATGCATTGCAAAATAAATTGCGCCGAGATCACCCATATTTTTGCTGTAAATATATTGCGCTAATGGGTTGTTTACCAGCTTTTGGCTGTCTTTACGTAGAAAACCAAGAAGCTTTAAACGCTGTTGGATAAACAAAATGTACACGCTGAAGCCGGTAGCTATTAGGGCGGCTTTTGTGATATCACTGTCGAAAAAGAAAATCGACAGCATGGTGACTAGTAGGGTGGCGATGCCACCCCAGATCAGCTGAGTCGATATCGCCCCTTGAGGGACTAGGTTCACTGATTTGCCTTGGTTTATCGCCCGATATAAATCATCAGCTTGCTGTTTTAATCGCTCGGAAAGAACCGAGCGTACCGATTGATAACCGATATGTTCGCCATTTTGGTATATGGGACTAACGTAGGCGTCTACCCAATAATAATCACCATTCTTGCAGCGATTTTTAACCGCGCCTACCCAGGCTTGCCCGTTCTTAATGTGCTCCCATAGATTAGCGAAGGCCTCTTTGGGCATATCGGGGTGACGAATAATATTGTGGTGCTGTCCTAAGAGCTCATCACGGCTGAAACCGCTGACGCGAACAAATACATCATTAACAAAGGTAATGTCACCGTTCAAGTCGGTGGTCGAGATGATTCTTTCATCTTCGCTAAAGTGAACTTCCTGTCCCCGGCTTTGCCTGCTTGACATGGCTATGGCTCCAGCAGCAATAATTTACAAGTCATTTAAATGCGCTATCGGAGCAGTGCCGAGTTTCTTTAGTACTTTTTTATCAAATTAGAAAAACAATAAAGTCGCTCCATATTTTTGATGAAATATGTGCCTAAAACTATTCTTTAGAGCAATAATTTTAACATTAGCCGGGTCTAAATTAGTGCTTATGCCAACACTTCTTAAGCGCCAAATAGATTAGAAATTAGCATACCGATTGAGATGCCGATTGAGACTCCAAAACCTATACCTGAAATAAAGATTCTGGTTTTAGACAGTCCTGCGGGAAATTTCATTGGCATCATTTATTCTCGTTCTGCCTTAAGGTGTAGCTATGCTGAGGCGATAGCTGCGATGTATAAGTTGGCCAAAGGTTTGAGTGTGATGCTCTGTGCAGTGATTGCTTTATAGGCAAGGAATGCGAGGGGGGGGTATAGGGGAGTTCAGCAAAACCCTATGGCATCGAGGGCCTTGCTGTTAATTCATGTCGCTAAGCGGTTAGCCGCGGCGACGGAACAAGGGCGCTTTATCGGCAGAAGCCTGATAGGCTTCTTGTAAATCGCTTAGAGAATCCTTGGCGGCTTCTAAATCTTCTTCGCTTAGTGCAAAGGCGTTAAAACCGCAGCGCTGCAAATAGCAAAGTTGATCGCGAATAAAGGCTCCGCTTGCGCGTAATTCACCTTTGAAGGCAAAGCGATCACGAATCAAAAAAGCCGCTGAAAAGCCGCGTCCATCCATAAATGCTGGAAAGTCGAAAGCTAATAGCGGGAGGCTGTCATAGTCTTCGGCTAGCAGCTCTATATCGTCGTCAATACCAATCTGAACGCCGATATCAGAGCGCGACTTTAGCTGATCGCGTTGTGCTAACCAAAGCTGTAATGGCACGATCCACTGGCCGGCCGGTACGTCTGCCTTGGCCACCTCGGCGTCTTCGCCCAGCGCTAGCAATTGCCAGCTGTCTTCAGTAACTTGTCCGTTTTTAATGATCTTTGGCATAGACACGCTCCTTAAACGGCGCCATTCCGATACGCTCATAGGTTTGTAGAAACTCTTCACCTTCATGGCGGTTATCTACAAAGATATTTAAGATTTTTTCCAATACGCTTGGGATTTCGTCAGCGTCAAAAGCTGGGCCTAGCACCTTTCCGAGCTTGGTAGCGTTGCCGGCATTGCCGCCTAGCTGAACCTGATAAAACTCTTCGCCTTTCTTATCAACACCAAGAATGCCGATGTGGCCGACGTGGTGGTGAGCGCAAGCGTTCATACAGCCTGATATATTTAAATCCAAATTGCCAAGATCATACAAATAATCCATATCGGCAAAGCGACGCTGAATGGCCTCGGCAATAGGGATGGACTTAGCATTGGCCAGGGAGCAGTAATCACCACCTGGGCAGCAAATTATATCCGTTAAGGTTCCGATGTTCGGGGTGGCAAAGCCGGCGGCTTTGGCCTTTTGCCAGAGGTCAAATAGCTTATCTTTGGCAACATCACCTAAAACAATATTTTGCTCATGGGTGGTGCGAGCTTCGCCAAAGCTGTATTCATCGGCAAGGTCAGCAATGATTTCTAGCTGTTTCTCGGTAACATCACCTGGTGCTACGCCTGTAGGCTTTAACGATAGCGTTACAGAGGCATAATCCGCTTTTTTGTGCTGGCGAACATTGCGAGTTAGCCACTTGTCAAAAGCGCTATGCTCGGTGCGCAGCTCCGTTAAGGTGTTTTCAACAGCTGCGGTATCGTAACTGGCGTAGGCGGGCTCGGTAAAGAAACTCTTGGCGCGGTTTATTTCATCTTGAGTTAGGCGAGTGTAGCCTTCGCGAATGCGTTCCCACTCGGCTTCAACCAGTTCTGCAAAGGCACCTGGACCCATGGCCTTGACCAGAATTTTGATTCTGGCTTTGTATTTGTTATCGCGGCGTCCCTTTTGGTTGTATACCCTTAAGACGGCATCGAGATAGCTTAATAGCTCTTGTTCCGGTAAGAACTCACGTACCACACTGCCGATTAGTGGTGTGCGGCCAAGACCGCCACCAACACGTACTCTGAAACCGGTCTCGCCCGCTTCATTCTGATATAGATCTAAACCAATATCGTGTACCTGGCTTGCAGCACGGTCTTCTTTAGCTGCATTGACGGCAATCTTGAACTTACGAGGCAAGAAGGCAAACTCAGGGTGCAGGGTAGACCACTGGCGAATAATTTCGCAGTACGGTCGTGGGTCCAATAGCTCGTCTTCGGCAATACCGGCAAATTGGTCGGCGGTGGTATTGCGGATACAGTTACCGCTGGACTGGGTAGCATGCATCTCGACTTCGGCAAGCTCGGCTAGGATCGCCGGCACATCAGCAAGGTCTGGCCAGTTAAACTGGATGTTTTGACGAGTACTGATATGGACATAGCCCTTATCGTAATCACGAGCGACACGAGCCACACGACGCAGCTGGGTGCTGTTGATCATGCCGTAGGGCACGTTCACTCGCAGCATGGGGGCGAGCCGCTGGACATATAGGCCATTTTGCAAACGCAGTGGCAAAAAGGCTTCTTCGGCGAGATCGCCGGCTAAATAGCGTTCAGTTTGTTGGCGAAACTGCTCAACACGCTGTTGAAGAATGCTATGGTCGTGCTGGTCGTAGATGTACATTTTCTCAGGCCATATAAGCAAATGGTATAAAAATTCAGAATACTTCCTTGGGGAATATTCCATTGCTTTGGGGATAATGGCTGGAGATGCGATCTTTTCGCCGCATTTTGCCGGTAATATACCCCTAGATTCACGCGTAGAGCGGCACAATACCAGTTCGCGATAGAATATAAAACTATTGCCTATTCATATGTTAAGAACAATTGAGAATATGGCCAAAATCACCTTGCAGCCTTAAGCATTAGAGATACAATCAAATATAAGTACTTCGTACATTGAATAATCTATAACAGGCGGAGCAATAAAAATGAATGAAGAAGTAAGCTTACAAGATCAAGCGGACAGTACTGCAGATGCAATCGCAGCGGTAGCCTTAATAACAATATTCGTGGCTACTTGCATATTTTGGATTAGCGGGCAATAAACGTCCAATAAATCACCGAAGAGTGAGTGCTTTAAAGGGAATAGGGCCTGCTACTCCGTAATCACAAAAAGGGTGTGTTATGGAAACGTTAAGTAGCAGTCATGGATTTCGTCTGGATGACAGTTTTTTGTTTTGGTTAGGCCGAGCAAGTCATGAGCTTCAGGAATCCTTTAATAGAAACTTAGCCGATACGGATGTAACTTGGCCGCAATGGATGGTGATGAATGTTTTATACCATCAGATTGCACAGACTCCGGCTCAGGTGGCTGATTATTTAGGTATTGATCGTTCAGCGGTAACTCGCTTAGCCGATCGCCTCGCGAAAAAAGGTTTGTTAGAGCGTAAGCAAGATGGTGTAGACCGCCGTTGTGTACAGCTGTGCCTAACCCCTCGAGGTAGTCGTATTATCTTTACCTTAAATCAGCAGGCTGATGAGCATCAAAGACGTCTCAACATGTCTTTGGGGCAAGATAATGTGGTGGCCTTAAACGGTCAGGTGCGCGTGTTGCTAAAGCAGCTAGGTGTTGAACCACACTAATTGTCATCGAGCTAAGACCATAAAAAAACTCAGCGATTGCTGAGTTTTTTTATGGTTGTGCTTTGCGTAAAGCTTGGCGTATTTTGCGGCCGCTTTTTAATCTCCTGCCAATATAAATTTCACTAAAAATACCGTCCCCAGAACAAAAAAGACGGTAAAAATAATACCGGCGGCGATAAAGCTGTAAATATTACCGTGCTGAAAGTCGCGCTCGCGGTTTTTGTCTGTTTGCACGCCAAAGGCGGCGGCGAATGTGCTTACAATGAGCGTAAAAAAACCTGGTTTATCCATGGTTGTGCTGTCTTGCTTGTTCTCTGAATCTTGGGGCTTTTCCATAATTAACCGTCTTGAATAGTGAATTCATAGCTAAGGCGATAATGCGCCTATGTTAGCTGCTTAATTTCTATTCAGCTAGGGCCTTTACATATGTCTTTATCGGGTTAACAAGCGCAACCTTAATTGCTAGGTTTAATCGTTCTGCTGGTACTTTGCTATCTATGCTTGATAAATTCGTTAAAATACCCCTTTGCTGTCGCCCTTATTTGGAGAAGAGTTGTGCAAACAAAATCGTTTATGAAGTCAGCTGTTAGCGCATGCTGCGTGGCTATGCTGAGCTCAGCAAGTGCCTTAGCTAACGTTAACGCCAATCAGCAGTTAGATGATGTTATGGCGGCTTATTGGGAAGCGTATTTGGATCAGTATCCACTCGCTGCCAATATGAATGGTGATATGCGCCATAGCGATAAATTATCTCAAGTGGACGAAAAGGGGCGCCAATCTCTCGAGCGTTTGTTTGATAAGTCGATCAACCAGTTGGAAAGCATCGACATTAATAAGCTAAGTGATCAGCAAAAGGTAAATTACCAATTAATGGATTGGATGTTGCGCCATGAACGTCGAACCTTAAAGTCCAATTGGTATATGTATACCTTCACCACCTATGCAGGTTGGCATGATGGCTTTGCTCGTTCTGCGCCGCGAGTTCGCTTAAAGAATGTTGGAGATTTCAAAAGCTACATTAATCGTCTAAAAGCATTTGAAACCTACGCTGATCAAAACATGGCATTGATGCGAGAGGGCATTAAAACTGGAAATACGCAGCCTTGCGAAACTTTGGTGGGGTACGAAGAGGGCATTCGTGGTTACATAAAGCCGGCTGAAGAAAGTGACTTTTACAAGCCTTTTAAAAATCTACCTAAGACACTAGACAGTAAATTCCAAGGGCAACTTCAGGCTAAGGCGAAAGCGGCCATTAGTAATTCTGTAATGCCTAAATACCAGGAGTATTTGGACTTTTACTTAAAGGAGTACGCACCGGCGTGTCGTAAAGTTGTGGGTATCTCATCGGTGAAGGGTGGAGCAGAGCTTTACGACCACTTCGTTAAATACTACACGACTGTCGACACGGATGCTGAAGCCGTTCATAAGCTTGGTTTAAGTGAAGTGAAGCGTATTCGTGACGATATGAAAAAAGTCATGGAGGAAGTGGAGTTTAAAGGTGATTTTAAGGCTTTCTTGGAGTTTTTAAGAACCGACCCGCAGTTTTATCCTAAGACCGCTAAAGAATATATGGCTACAGCTGCGGCAATCTCCAAAGAAATGGACGGCAAGTTACCCGAGTATTTTTCTTACTTGCCACGTTTGCCCTACGGGATTGAGAAGGTGCCTGATCAAATTGCTCCAAAGGTCACGCCCGCTTATTACCAGCGTGGCGCTGCGGATGGCACTCGCTCGGGTAAATATTTCTTGAACACCTACGATTTAAAAAGCCGTGCTCTTTACGAGCTGCCAGCTCTAACATTGCACGAAGCAGTGCCTGGCCACCACTTACAAATCTCTATCCAAAATGAAATGGGAGAGCTGCCAGAGTTTCGCCGCTTCTATTACTTTCACCCCTACGGTGAAGGCTGGGCTCTGTATGCCGAGTATTTGGGTGAGGAGATGGGTATGTATAAAACCCCTTACGAGCGTTTTGGTCGTTTAACCTATGAAATGTGGCGAGCATTGCGTTTAGTGGTAGACACGGGTATGCACGCCAAAGGCTGGACGCGTCAACAGGCGATTGATTTTATGGCCAATAACAGCGCTCTGTCTTTGCATAACATCACTACCGAAGTTGACCGTTATATTACTTGGCCGGGGCAAGCCTTGTCTTACAAAATGGGCGAACTAAAAATCCGCGAGTTGCGAGCTTTTGCCGAAAAGACGCTAGGCGAGAAATTCGATTTGCGCGAGTTTCACACCAAAATTCTTACCAATGGCGCTGTGCCGCTATCGGTATTGGAAGACTTAATAAAAGAATGGGTTGAAGCTCAAGCGGCCAAATAATACAGCTAACCACAGCTCCTACAATGGCCTTATATTGGGCTTAGAAGCATATAAGCCATAAACAAAAAAGCAGCCAATGGCTGCTTTTTGTTGGCTTGTCAATTTACGCTTAATGCGCAAATGACAGATTACTGGCAGCCTAGATCTGGATTGTCGATGATAATCTCACCATCCAAACAAGTAATTTTAATGTCATCCAGTCTAGGGTGTTGATCGCTGGCCAAACGAGCGCATAAATCGTCTTTATCTAATCCAATGGTGCCAACATGTAAAATACGTGTGGCGACACCCGTGCAGCCCTCGTGTTGAATTAGGTTGCGCAGCTGAAAGCTGTTAACTAGATAGCGGCCCATAGGAAAGACCGGTAGAACCTCTTTAAAAATATCGTATTGCATGGTTAGAGCCCTTAGTGGTTTTATAATTAGCAGACCAATTCTTGGCCATATGTTTTATGGGTAAATCATACCCAAAAAAAGCGCCTAAGTATTGATCTAGCCCCTAAAATAAGACGAAGCTTGAAATCGCTTGAGTACAAAAAGTGATCGCTTTGTCGTTGGGCTCATTTTCAATCTCATGGCTTTGCCCCAAGCATAGCATTGGCAAGCAAGGTATACTGCGCCTCATGAATTCTGCACTCGAAATACTACAGCACCGCTTTGGCTACGACGCTTTTCGCGACCCTCAAGAAGATATCATCAATACTGTTATTGAGGGGCAAGATGCGCTTGTGATAATGCCAACTGGGGGCGGTAAGTCCCTCTGTTATCAAATACCTGCTTTAGCAAGAGCTGGAGTAACAATTGTTATTTCGCCCTTGATTGCATTGATGCAAAACCAAGTGGATGCCCTGGCACAATTGGGCATCTCCGCTGCCTTTCTCAATTCATCGATTAGCCATCAAGAGGCTATGGCGGTAGAGCAGGGCCTAGTGGCGGGTGAAATAGATCTGCTGTATGTCGCCCCAGAGCGTTTTAATACCGCTTCGTTTGCTGTATTGCTTGAGCAATTACATATCGGTTTGTTTGCCGTTGATGAGGCGCATTGTGTATCCCAGTGGGGGCACGACTTTAGGGCGGATTACCTGCATCTCGCTGAGCTGATGGGTCACTTCGCTGATGTGCCGAGGATTGCGCTTACTGCGACAGCTGATGAAAATACCCGCGCGGAAATTATCAGTCGTCTTCAGTTGCGACAGCAGCGTAATTTTATATGCGGCTTTGATCGTAGCAATATTCAGTATCGTATTGAGCAAAAGCAGGACGGCAAGCGTCAGCTGTTACAGTTTCTGCAAAAAGAGTATCCACAATCGGCTGGGGTGGTTTATTGCCTGTCCCGTAAAAAAGTTGAAGATATAGCCGAATTTTTGCAGCAGCAGGGTTTCGATGCCTTGCCTTATCATGCGGGCTTAAGCCAAGGCTTGCGACAAGAAAATCAAGACCGTTTTCTGCGAGAGGAATACGTTATTATTGTTGCCACCATTGCTTTTGGCATGGGTATCGATAAACCGGATGTACGTTTTGTGGCACATTTAGATTTACCTAAAAGTGTTGAGGCGTACTATCAGGAGACAGGTCGTGCTGGCCGTGACGGTCAAGAAGCAACGGCCTGGATGATCTATGGTTTGCAAGATGTGATAAAGCTGCGGCAAATGGCCGAAGGTTCAAATGGTTCTGAGCAGTTTAAAATGCAAGAGCGCCATCGACTTGATGCCATGCTGGGTTTGTGCGAGCTGACGACTTGCCGGCGTCAAACTCTTTTGGCCTACTTTGGCGAAGATTTGCCCGAACCTTGTGGCAACTGCGACAATTGCATTACGCCACCAGAAACTTGGGATGCCAGCGAGGCCGCCCAAAAAGCACTGAGTACGGTATATCGTAGTGGTCAGCGATTTGGAGTCAATCACCTTATCGATGTTTTACTGGGCAAGGAGACAGAGAAAGTCTTTCAGTTCTCCCATCAAAATTTAAGCACTTACGGCATTGGTAAAGAATTTAACGCAACCCAGTGGCGCAATATCTTTCGCCAGCTTGTCGCTCAGGGTTTATTGAGTGTTGATGTATCTGCATTTGGGGGCTTGCGTTTAGCGGAATCTTGTCGAGCGGTTTTGCAGGGCAAGCAAGCTCTCTATTTGCGTAAAGAAGCCTTAAAAGCGAAAGCGACTAAAGCCCGGGCCACAAGATCTGGCAAGAGCTTTCTTAAGGACAGTGAGCAAGCTATTTGGGAGGCCTTGCGGGGCTTGCGTAAAGAGTTAGCTCAGGAGCAAGATGTACCGCCTTATATGATTTTCCATGATGCCACATTGATGGAAATGATCAGGATGAGCCCTAAAACTTTGGGCGATCTTTCCAATGTGAGTGGGGTAGGTGATAGCAAGCTTGAATTGTACGGCGATGCCTTTTTGGAATGTTTGCTAGAGCATGCCGACGAAGGCGATTCTGACGCTGAGAGGGAACACACGGTTTACCAAAGCTATACGCTGTTTAAAGCCGGAATGGAAATTTCCGCAATCGCTGCCCAGCGAGGTTTGAGTGAAGGCACAATTTACCAACATCTAGAACAGTTAATCACTGATGGTGCCCTGAGTGTTGCAGACGTATTAGAGCTAGAAACCGAAGATATTCAAGCCATTGAAGAGGCGCTAGACGAAGTGGAAGCCGAAAGCCAATCTAAGGGCGAACCGTTTCGCTTAAAGCCCGTCTTTGAGGCGTTGGACGAATGCTATAACTACAATGAAATTCGTTGCGTGAGGGCAGCTAGATTGGCACCGGTTTCAGGTGTCAGTTGATGGAAATTACTTCAGATCAAAGCCGTCAATTTATGCAGCTTGGTTTCCAGTTGGTGGATTTAAATGCACAATTTGTATTGATCGATAAAGCCAGTGGCATCGGTTTTCACGACGAGCTTGAAATTGGGAATGGGCAAGAGCTGCGCCAATACGGAATTTTTAGCCGAGTTCAAAGCGCGCTACTGGAAAATAAGCTAATCAATAACAAGCTATACCCAGTACATCGCTTAGATAAAGGCACTTCCGGGTTACTGTTATTTGCACGTACTAAAGAGGTTGCCCAAGAGCTTGGGGCGGCCTTCGAGGAAGGCCGGGTGCAGAAGTATTACCTGGCATTAAGCAAGCACAAACCCAAAAAGAAACAGGGTGCCGTTAAAGGCGGCATGGAAAAGGCGCGACGTGGCGCCTGGAAGCTTGGAAAAGCCAAAGATAACTATGCCATTAGTCAGTTTTTTAGCGCTGGCCTGGGCGGTGGCTACCGCCTGTTTCTTTGGCGCCCCAAAACTGGCAAGACTCACCAGCTTCGAGTCGCCATGAAAAGTTTAGGCAGCCCGATATTGGGGGATAAGCTTTATGGCTGTGATGAAAAACTAGGCGAGCAGGGTGAGTTCTGTTTGCATGCTTTTCAGATTGGTTTTGAGTTGGGTGGCAGGAAGTTTCTTTATACACTTGGTGAGGGGCAAGTTACATCGCTTTATTCTGGCTTAAGTCAATCTGATTTACCTTTTGAAAAGCTTGGAGAGAGTGTTCGAAAATATTTGAATCCCCATTTTTTTTCGTGGCCAAGCGTCTCCTAAATACTAATTTTAAATTATTAATTTCCCATCGTTTAACAACTCGAGATAACGGTTGTCGCTGAATATGAAGTTAAAGTTTATATGAAGTTATAGTATTTCTAATTTTTCGAATTCGAATAGATAATTAGTTTGCCACTGATTAAATTTCAAGTGGCTATTTCGTATAAATTTTTACAAAGGTGTTGATATTTATGAAAGTTATCAATAATCAAGCATTCTCAGTTTCAGGTGGTCATCCGTTTATTTGGTTGGCACTTGCTGTCGCGTCAAGATTTACTGCAAACGCGGCCGTTCGGCATGTAGTCAATAGTGCTGCACTCGCTGGTGCAAGCTATGATACTGCTAAAGCTCTTGGTGGAAATCCGCCAAGCTCTGGTGGTGCTGCACGATAATTTTGACTGGCCTCAGCAGTGTGTTGAGGTTATTGTTTTCCAAGTTTGTGGATGGGTGAGTTGACATGTCTATTCAAAGAAAGTGCCCTCATTGTTCTGTTAACATGCAAGTTCAACTAGGGTTGGGGCAGCTTTACTGTACGGCTTGTCGGTCTAACTTTGAACCAAGCCCATTCGGCTCTACAATTTTGTCGGTTTTAATGTTGACTATTAATGCCACGATGCTCGCGTATGGTTATACTTCGGCCTCATTGACATTTCTATTACTTTTTCTCTTGCGTTCGATGTTCTTAGACTTTTTTGATCTCGCATTTTTACCTCTGATTCCTGTAGGTGATCAAGACTAGCGCAGCTTTCTTGTAGGCTGGTATAATTACTCTGATTAGAGCGTTTATCTGGTATGGTGCAAATATCGGCGGCTGATAGTGTTAAAGTTTCGAATTGATAATAAAATTTTATTTGTATTTTTTGTTGTCAGCTGCCTTTGGTTATAAAATAAATGGAGATAGGCCTGATTGATAGTGAAAAAGATAATTTTAATATCTCCCTTGCTGAGTTTGTTATGGCTAAGCCTTACTGTAATCCTTGCGGGTAGCTCTTATCCCGGTTATAGCCATGTATTACAATTTATGAGTGAGCTTGGCGCCGGCGGAAGCCCTGATGGTGATCTGGTTAATTATTTGGGGTTTATACCAACTGAGCTTTTTATCCTATTGTTCTTATTCGCATTGCTGAAAGTAATGCATAAATCGAGATTGTTAGTGCTGGGTGTGGCCTGTATTGCGGTTTATGCCTTATCACTAATAGCGGCGGCGTTTTATCCTTGCGACTACCAGTGTAGACCTGTCGACCCTAGCTTTTCCCATGATATGCATATGCTTTTTGGCGCAATTGCCTACCTTGCGGGCATTGCTGGCGTTGCTATTTTAGCCATCGATTCTAAAAATTGGTGTGAATCCAAAGTGCCCTTAGTGTCTGGCTTACTGCTTGCTGTTTGTGCGTTTGCATTGATGCTCAATTTGGATGCGGAGCTGTCTTATGTAGGTTTAGTTCAGCGTTGTTTAGAGTTGCTTATTTATGTTTGGTTTTTAATCTTTGGCTTTTATGTTTATAAGAGTAGCCTGGGTGAAACCGAGTCGGGTCTTTAGGGCCCATAACTATTGGAGCTGACCCGATGCTTTATAAATTCTGCATTTTAATTCTCTTGCTGTTAATGTCTAATGCAGCAAATGCCTCTATATCATGGAAAGGTTTCGTGGAAGCTGAAGTAAAGCGCTTAGAAAAGATGGATGCAATTAACTCTGAAACTTCAAAATCAGAAAGATGCGCCTTAGAGAGCTATGTTGAAGCAGTTATAAAAGCAGAGGGGCGATGTGCTAAGTGGGACCCAACTCAGAAAAATTCCTGCAAGGATAAGTATTTACCTAAAATCCATGAGGATTACGGAAAAGGTAAATTTCACGAACTTTGTCTTGAAGGGGGCTAGCCAATGAGACTGAGTAAGCACCTTTTTAGGCAAGAGCTTGATTGTTTTGAGTAATGACAATCAAGCTTGCTGCGTACATTTAATCCAGCTTCATTAAGCTGAATTTGCTTGCTAGTTAACTAGAATTTTTAAACACAACTTTGGTTTTGCTTCCATTAAAACACCCCATTGTCATTCCGAATATTCCCCCCGCTAATCAGTGAGTAGAAACGCATAAATCCATCGAGTGCTTGTATGGAATCCCAGTGTTCTACAATTTCCCCATCTTTAATTTTCCAGCTGTCGATTATATTCATACCTTTTTGATCGTTGCCTCGATCTTCGCGCTTTAAAGTCGCGTGGGAATGGAAGATTACATAGTCGCCATCGGCATAGATGTGTTTCACATCGTAGCTATAGTCAGGATAGTCTTTAACGAAGTCATCTAAAAAAGCCACCAAACCTTCCATCTTATCGGGCAGGTTTCTATTGTGCTGGGTATAACGGCTGTTACTGAAGCGTTTAAGGACATAGTCAAAGTCGTGATCATTCATAAGTTTTTGCACAAACTCGCCGACAAGCCTGACATTGGCGAGCTCCTGCTCACTCCAGTTTGCTTTTGTAAGGCTATCTAGATCTATCTTGGTTTGCGGCGCTTGTTGTGCTGAGACGGCTGCTCCGGCAGTGATTAACAAAGTTGAGGCAATAACTTTCCACATATCAAATATCTCGCTGTTCGATGATTAAGTATTACTTGTTTACCATGGTATAAAATAGTAACCTGCATAACAATTAGGCACTTTAAGGTGCTTAAGGCAGTTTTTGGTAACCGGTAAATTGAAATTGGGCGTAGCTAGAGGGGAATGTGGTGGCTAAAGCGGCGGAGGGCGCAAGCTCTGGTTCAGGAGAAAAAGATATCAAGCGAGTTTTCTACAATGATGAAGAATGTCCCATTCGAAACGTAGTCGCTCAGATCGGTGATAAATGGTCTATGTTGTTGCTTTTTGCCCTAGTGGACGGCCCAGATCGCTTTAATTCCCTTAAATCGCGGGTTGTGGGCATTTCGCAGAGAATGCTGACCCAAACCTTGCGAGATTTAGAGCGCGAAGGTTACGTCAATCGTACGGTTTTTCCTGAAGTGCCTGTCAGGGTTGAATATGAGTTGACCGATATGGGGCGTGGACTCGTTAAGCCCCTTTACCAGCTGGTTTCTTGGGCCGAAGTACATCAAGAGGAAATCGAGAGCTCTCGTTTAAAGTATGACCAGCGTAGCTAGTTGCATTCATTGCCCGCAATAGCGTTATGCTCTTAGTCTGCCCTATACGCCCGAAGCTTTAAGAGTATGGAGAACACTGGTATTATCGCGCCTTTACGGCACGTTTTATCGTTTTACCTTCGACTTGTGGAATCCTCAGCAAGCCAAAGCCGCTTACTGAAGGGATTGGCAGTCTCTAGAGATGGTATGTTGGGCATCAAGCTCATGGCCATTTGCTCGCGATCGACCTAGCTTGATCACAGCTCCAAGTAATGCCTCGCCTTATATAATGCCATCTTTAGGTAGGCATTTGGCACCCTTGACGCTTACTGCTGTGTAAAAACTGGTCAAAACGCTGCTTTGTACAAGGCGCTTCTCGAAGCGGCGCTTTTAATATTTAGTTTATGGGTAGTTTTTCTGTGATTGAAAAAACGTATATTTCGCCGCAGTCCCTCTATGAGGATTCCTTCAAATTAGCGGCTCAGATTTTTGAAAGTGATTTTCGTCCAAATTACATTGTTGGTGTATGGCGTGGTGGTACGCCGGTGGGCATTGTTGTACAAGAATTGCTTGAGTTCTGCGGCGTAGAATCCGATCACATCGCCATTCGCACTTCATCTTATGATGGCATTGGTAAGCGTAGCGATAATGTACGTGTACACGGCTTGGGCTATATCGTTGATAAGATTAATTCGGATGACCGATTGCTGATCGTAGATGATATTTACGACAGTGGTTTGAGTGTGCAGGCTGTATTGCGTGAGCTTAAGGCTCGCTGTCGTAAGAACACGCCAGAAGATGTGCGTGTGGCGACTTTGTATTACAAGCCAAAGAACAACAAAACGGATAGCCAACCAGATTTTTACGTGCATGAATCGGAAGAGTGGTTGGTATTCCCCCACGAAATCTTAGGCTTGAGCCACGAAGAAATAGCCAACAGTAAGCCTGAGTTAGCGGGTTTGTTGGACAAAGTAAAAGAGTGGGCGCCTAAGGAAGCTTAGGCTGCATTGCGATGCTAGAGACTTCTAACCATTCGACAGCCACTCCATCGGGAGCCAAGGCAAAAGGACGCGCAGTATTACTGGTGCTTGATTCTTTTGGTGTTGGTGCCAGTGCTGACGCCCAAAACTTTGGCGACGTAGGTGCCAACACCTTAGGGCATATTGCTGAGCAGTGCGCCAATGGTCAATGTGAAGATGGTCGCAGTGGGGCATTAAATTTACCTAATTTGGCAAAGCTCGGCTTGTTTAAGGCTGGGCAAGAAAGCGATAGCTTTATTGCAGCTCTAAATCAGTTAGCCGACGCAGAAACTTCCATCATTGGCAGCTATGCCTATGCCAAAGAGCTAAGTACTGGTAAAGATACTTCCAGTGGCCACTGGGAGATGGCAGGCGTTCCAGTTTTTTTTGATTGGAGCTACTTTGAGGCCAAAAGCAATAGCTTTCCAGAGGCTTTGGTGGATGCAATATGTAAGGCGGGAGACCTGCCTGGAATTCTTGCTAACTGTCACGCCTCGGGCACGGAAATCATTGCTCGTTTGGGTGAAGAGCATATGGCCAGTGGTAAGCCTATTGTTTACACCTCTGCCGATAGCGTAGTGCAAATTGCAGCTCACGAAGAGAGTTTTGGCTTAGAACGCTTGCTTGAATTGTGTGAGGCAACTCGCAAGATATTGGATGCCGATGAAAACCTGAATGTGGGGCGAGTAATTGCTAGGCCTTTTGTGGGCACTTGCGCCGAAGATTTTATACGCACAGGTAATCGTCGAGATTATTCTGTGCCACCGCCTTCAGCCACCTTATTGGATAATTTGCTGGCAGCCGGAGGCGAAGTATATTCGGTAGGTAAAATTGCAGATATATTTGCCCAGCAGGGCATTAGCCACCGCTATAAAGCCAATGGTATTGATGCCTTGTTCCAGCAGACCATGGCGGCGCTAAGTGATGCTGGTGCTGAAAATGAAAGTAAAGGTGCTCTGATATTCACTAACTTTGTTGATTTCGATTCTAGCTTTGGTCATCGCCGTGACGTTAATGGTTACGCTAAGGCCTTGGAAGAATTTGATGCAATGCTTCCCGCTTTATTGAATGCGCTGAACGAAAATGATTTGCTAATTATTAGTGCCGATCATGGTTGTGATCCAACTTGGCCTGGCAGTGATCACACTCGTGAGCATGTGCCTGTTTTAGCTTACAAAAAAGATTTAAGCCCTAAAAACCTAGGTAAACGAGAAAGCTTTGCCGATATAGGGCAGAGCATAGCCAGCCATTTAGGGTTGCCGCCCTTGGAATATGGCAAGAGCTTTATCTAATGCTCGACTTAACATGATCGAGCGTAAAACAAAATATAAAATATAGGAAAGCAAAACATGCCTTCTTTACATATGAATGCGCCCGATGGTGCATTCGCTGAAACTGTCATCATGCCGGGTGACCCATTACGTGCCAAATATATTGCTGAAACCTTTTTGGGTGATGCCAAACAAGTGACCGATGTGCGCAATATGTTGGGCTTTACTGGCAGCTATAAAGGTGAGCCACTGTCAGTGATGGCTCATGGTATGGGCACGCCATCGGCACTGATTTATTGTACTGAGCTAGTGCAGCATTATGGTGTAAAGCGTATGTTGCGCGTAGGTAGCTGCGGCGCTGTTCATCCAGATGTACAACTGCGCGATATTATCATTGCGCAAAGTGCTTCAACAGATTCTGCCGCAATGAAGCAACGATTTGGGGCTTTTGATTTTGCAGCAACAGCGACTTATGACTTGTTGGAAAAAGCCGTAACTTCGGCCCGTGAAATAGGCACGCAGCATCGTATAGGTTCTATTTTTACCAGCGATATATTTTACTGGCCCGAAGGTGACATCTACGACCGTTTGGCTAAGTACAATATCTTGGCTATAGAAATGGAAGCGGCAGCGGTTTATTCCGTAGCGGCAGAGTTTAATGTGGAAGCCCTAGCCATCGCCACTGTGAGTGATCATATTCGAACCGGTGCTGCACTAAGCACTGATGAGCGCCAGACTACATTCGATCAAATGATCGAACTGGCCCTAGCGACGATCTCCAAATAAATACCGGGGTCAGAACCCAAGGGTTCTGACCCCAATCGAAGCCACAGCTAGCAAATTCACGGCAGCGCATCAACTCAACTTCAATACCTTAAACTGCTTATTATTCACCAAGCAATCCACCTGCTGAAAAAATCGCTGAGCCTTCTTTTCAATCCCAATAAAACTATTCACCACAAAATACGCTCGGCCGGATGGTAATAAATGATCCCGCGCACTTTTTAAAAACTTATCGCACAATTGATTTTCAACATCGAAGCCCTGATGAAAAGGCGGGTTGCAAATCACGGTATCAACCTTCTCGCTAATATTCGCTGCACAATCATCGGCAATCACCCGATAGGGGGCAGACCCCTTTGGGGTCTGACCCCGGTGCTCTTGCACATTGCGTAAGTTTGCCGAGCAGCTAGCCACAGCCGCAGCGTTATTATCAGTGGCTATCAAAAGCTCTAAATCATTACTTAAAGCCACCCCTACACTTAATAAGCCATAGCCACATCCAAGATCCAGCACTCTTTTCGCTGGCTGTACTTTCAGTTCGGTAGAGAGTGCTTCTAAGAGCAATAAACTACCCTGATCCAACTTGTTCCAGCCAAATTGCCCAGGTTTGCTTTGGATATCAAAGCCTTGATGCTCAAGGCAGGGGCGTAACTCTTGGTAGTCTTGGTCGTCTAGCAGGGTGATGTTCTGTTGCTTAGTTACCGTTGCGTAGCATAGGTAATCCAAGCCGTGTTTTTCTATCTCGCAGTTGCCCAATAACTTCTTAAGTGTTTTTGCGTAGCTTTTAATGCCTTGGTTTTTCTGTCCGGCAAATACCAGCTCGCCGCCGTCTTTTAAGACTGACAAGGCTTGATTAATAATATGGTGGTTTACGGCTTTTTCTTTGCTTAAGCGAAACGCTAGGCAGTCTAAGCTTCCAGTTTCATGGCCTTGCTTAATATCCCAATCGCAAAAAATGGCCTTGTCGCTTTGGGCGGCCACATCGAAACGGTTGCTAACGATAGTGCAGCTATCTGGCAGCGTGGCAACACTATCCAGAGTGTTTTCATCAAGGCACAGTACGCTGCTGTCGCAGTTACGTAAGTAGGGTAGGCAAAGTCGAATAGCAGAATCCATAGGTCTTTAAGCTCTTTGTATTTTTGCCTACTTAAAATAAGGAGGCTTCTTCGGCGCTAAGCTCACGATATTCACCTTCTTGCAGATCGCCAAGCTCAATTTTACCGACACTTTTGCGGTGTAATTCCACAACGCGATTATTCACTGCGCCAAACATGCGCTTAACCTGGTGGTAGCGGCCTTCGCTAATGGTGATCTCAAGCTCATTGCTGAATAGCTTTGTAATCTCAGCAGGTTTGCAAGGTTTTGGCTCGCCTTGCAATCGCACGCCGTTTCTTAAAATCTCAATGTCTTCATCGCTGATATCGCCTGCCAAGCAGACATAATAGCATTTACCCTGATTTTTATTGGGAGAGGTAACTTTATGATTCCATTGCCCGTCATCGCTGATCAATACTAGGCCGGTGGTATCTATATCCAAGCGTCCGCAGATTTGCAGTGTGGATTTGCGAGGCTCATCAAGCAGTTCTAGTACGGTAGGATGTTCATCATCTTGATTGGTGCATACATAACCTTGCGGTTTGTATAGAGCAAAGTAGCGCGGCCGCGCAGCGTTGATAAGGTCACCATCGACAATGACTTCATCGTTTTCATTAATTTTAATGCTGGTATCTTTTTGAATATCACTGTTTACAGTAATGAAGCCTTGCTTTGCTAAGCGTTGTACTTGCTTGCGCGAAAGCTCAGTGGCGCTGGCGATAAATTTATCTAAACGAATCATAAATACCTTCAAATGCTATCAAGCTGCAGGCTTTCAGGAAGTGCGCTCTGCCAATCAAAACCGTGCAATAAATGTTGCCAGCAGTCGTCTAGCTCGGCCCATAAAACGATTGTTTCTGCTGTAATTGGGTGTTGCAACTGCAAATAAGCGGCATGCAGCATTAGGCGAGGGCAGTTGAGCTGCTCTTTAAAATAGCGATTGTGTCGCCCCCGGCCATGCTTTGCATCTCCAATGATTGGATGGCTAATATGTTTGCAGTGCCGGCGAATCTGGTGCTTACGCCCTTGCTCGGGTTCGGCCCAAACTAAAGAGTAGCGACTCTTATCAAAGCCTTCTATTTTAACGTCCAACTCGGTGGTGGCTAAACGTTTGATTTGGGTTTGCGCGCTTTGAGCCGGTTTGTCTTGCTGGGCTTTTTTATCGACAATCTTATCGAGCTTCTCTTTTAAAGCGTGATCGATAAATATATCTTCCGGCGCCCACCCGCGAACCACTGCTAAATAACCTTTATGCCACTTACTGTCTTTAGCTACTTGCTGTTTATTCATCAAGGCTGCAACTTCACTAGAAAGTGCAAAAACCAAAACCCCAGAGGTTGGTTTATCCAGGCGATGAATAGGGAACACATGCTGACCGATCTGATCACGTAAAATTTGCATCGCAAAACGTGTCTCATGACGATCTATCATACTGCGATGCACCAGCAAACCGCTGGGCTTATTTACCGCAAGTAGATATTCATCTTGATAAAGAATGGTCAGTGTTTCTGTCATGTGATTGCTAGCGAAAGAAGATTTAAAAGTATCAGTTCTGCAGCTTCGATAGCTTAAAGGGGCGGGTATTCTTCAGGGGGCTTCTTTTGCAGGAAGCAAAAGCAGAGCCCCACGGACGGGTTTATGCGTCCCCCTGAAGAATACCCGCCCCTTTAAGCGGATTAAAAAAGAACAGGCAGTTTTTAACTACCCAATCTTTTTCTCACCAGAATCAACCGACTGATAAATCAAAGTATTAATGGTCATTGGGCCAACACCGCCAGGGACCGGCGTATAGGCAGCCACACGATCCACCAAAGGACCAAGCTCAATATCACCAACACCACCCGGATGATAGCCAGCATCAACCACAACTGCGCCGTCTTTGATCCACTCAGCCTTAATAAACTCAGGCTTACCCACCGCGCCCACAATAACATCGGCTTGATTAATATGATCAGCCAGGTTTTGCGTGCGAGAATGGCAAATTGTTACCGTCGCATTGGCGCCAAGCATCATCATCGCCATCGGCTTACCCAAAATAGGGCTGCGGCCAACCACAACAGCATGCTTACCTTCAAGATCGATATTGTAGGCTTCCAAAAGGCGCATAATGCCCTTAGGGGTCGCACAGCCATAGGCTTCTTCACCCATGCTCATACGGCCAAAGCCAAGGCATGTTACACCGTCAACGTCCTTCTCTAGTGCAATAGCATCAAAGCAAGCACGCTCATCGATTTGAGCCGGCACCGGGTGTTGTAACAAAATGCCGTGGACATTGGGGTTGTTGTTTAAAGAGTCGATCTCAGCCAGTAGCTGCTCAGTAGTAGTCTCTTCAGGTAGCTCTACCTTTAAAGAATCCATGCCAATACGCTGGCAGGCATTACCTTTCATCTTTACATAAGTAGCAGAGGCAGGATCGCCACCCACTAGAATAGTGGCCAAAATAGGCGTTTGGCCGCCACTGCGGGCTTTTAGGGCCTCAACGCGGCTAGACAGTTCTTCTTCTGTTTTTTGGGCAAGGGCTTTGCCATCTAACAGTAGGGCAGGCATAGGCTAAATCTCGGGCAATTAAAAACGGCGTATTCTCCCATAGCTGAGCCAGTAGGCCAACAATTGGGCTGAATTAAGGGCCACTAAATTAGATATAGAGCAGTGCTTCCAGGGGCGGTATTGTGCATGACCGTTAAATCGCCAAAGCGGCCAAAATAACGACATAAGTTGCTGAATTAAAAGAAATTTAACTTTTTTCAAAAAAGACGTTGACGACCATAGGGGGGCTCTGTATTATTCGCACCTCTTCAAACGCGGTCGTTACCGAGTTTGCAGTCGGAGTGTAGCGCAGCTTGGTAGCGCATCTGGTTTGGGACCAGAGGGTCGGGGGTTCGAATCCCTCCACTCCGACCATCTTTTTTAAGAGCGACGTTTGACCTTATAGGCGCCCGTAGCTCAGCTGGATAGAGCATCCGCCTTCTAAGCGGATGGCCGCAGGTTCGAGTCCTGCCGGGCGCGCCATTTTCCCTATAAGCCCATCCAGCGACACCCTCAAGGATATTCATCCTTTGCAGTGGTGGCTGTAGCTCAGTTGGTAGAGCCCCGGATTGTGATTCCGGTGGTCGCGGGTTCGATCCCCGTCAGCCACCCCATTATTTCTTTCGGCTATTAATCTTCAGCACTGACTTTGTAGCTCGAATTCTCATTTTTAAAGCTAAGATTCTTTCTATAAATCCGCGCCCGGAGAATACTGCCTTCGCATTGTCTTTTATCGCCCCCGCCGATAAATATTTTAGTGGTCGCCTCTATATGATTAACAATAGGGTATTTATGCTGCCCGGTTAATAATTTCATCTGTGGTATTGAAACTTTGGCCTCTCCAAGCGTTCATCAGCAAGGTATAGCAGATTTTTTGTAGATCTCGATATTGTATTGCTGTTGTATAGCAAAGTGGGCTGTTTTTAATAATTTTACCGTGTTTAGAGTCGTTATATATTGCTAATGTAATAACGAATGCAGCTAGTGAAATTTCTCTTTCGGCAATTGTTCATTATGGCCGCAATAGTTTTGGTTTTAATGTTAGCGGGAGTAAGCGTAGAGCTTCGCTAAATTCAACATAGCAGCTTTCGCTCTTGCTATGGGTCTCGTTTAAGCAATTGTGTTTGTTGGGCTGTTGAAACTCTTGATAGGGGCGGTATGTATCTTACGGTACACGCCGTCGTAATCTTCGGGTTTTGTTTCTAATAAATAACGCAACAAAATCTATGGGGCTATCTATTCTAGGGGGGATTCTTTGCATAAGTTCTGGTAGCTCCAGCTCGCTTTATCTACGTGCCTATGAGTTTAGACGTCGTTTTTAGCAAGGTAGTCTATTATCCTCAGCTGTCCTTCAATTCTTGATAATCTCACCCTCAGCAAGCTACATGAGTCGATATGTCTCTGTTTTTGCCAAGCTTCCACTGATGAATACAAAGTTGTCGATTTAAGAGGCGTTTAAGAAGAGCCTAATTTAAAAGATTACCACTTTAAGGATGTAATATGCGTAACCTATTTTTTACCCTTGCATTGCTAATATCTCCACTGTCCTTGGCAGGCGATTCTAGCCAGAGCATTGAAGATTTTATGCAAGATTATTTAGATGGATATGAAAAGTATCTAACAGCGAGTGAAGATGCGGATATCGCCTGGGTCACAGAGCATTTTTCAGAGCCCCTTGTAATGATGCCACCAACGGGGCCCGCACCTATGGCCACACATGAAGCTTTCGCCCCTAATATTAAGTACTTTATGGAAGAGGCACTTAAAAAGAAGGGAGTCGTCAAACTGGAATGGACTAAGTTGCAAGTGGCTAAGTTGAGCGGCTCGCAGGCTTTGGTAAGTGGGTTGGCAAATGCACTTGATAAAAATAATCGAACAGTGGAGCAGCGAGCATCTATATATCTCCTAACCAAAACAGAGGATGGTTGGAGCGTATCGGTCAACTTACCTCATTCGCCAAATACGGTGCCCACAGTAAAGTAACCTCGCTCACTACTAGTGGGGCATGAGCAATGCTATGTAGATACTAGGCTTTATTGTTCGAAGGTTTAACTCTGTATTTACGCATCGTTAATACATGGATGTTTTCGATATGCTTGCTAATTCGATTTTGTTTAAGGCATCTTATAAATCGAAAGGTAGTTATACCCCATGGAAAACAAAAGCCAGTGTCGTATAGATAGTTTTTGACCTCTTAGCACATGATCAGAGTAAGCGAGCCGGATCTGCCTAGAGTGAGTGTCAAATGTTATCAAAAGTATGAAACGCCTGTATTTTGTAAGTATCTTATTCTTATGGAATGCTTAGATTTTCGTGGATGTAATATACATCATTGTTTTTAAGGTTCTCTTTTTCTGAAATAGTCCTTCCGTCAAGAAGGGCTATGGCCGCCCTTTGACCGCTTTGGCAATAAAATACATAGTTTTTATCCGTCTCAATTTGTAGTGATTTACTCAGATCCTCTAGCGGAATATTCATCCCTCCTCGATTAAACGCCAAATGCTCTGCCTTACTGCGCACATCAATCAAAACCGTATTCTCTGCTGGAAGCTTCTCAAAATCCGCCCAGCTAATTTTCTGTTCTTCAGGAATGTTTTCAATAAGCTGCTCGTAGTCTTGATAGCCGCTAGCGTAATCCAAATAATTCTTTTCACCGCTGCATAGCTCGCAGTCATTAGATTTAAAAAGATTAATCGATCGGCTATTGAGGCCATGGATAATTTGTAATCTATTGCTGTTGCTACTTACACCATTTGCGTTGATGTGGGCTAGGTAATCTATGGCTAATAGCGCTTGCATATTAGCTACAATACCCGGCACAACGCCCAGTACACCGGCTTGGTTGCAGTTCGGAGTTTCAGCAAGTTCAGGGTATAGGCAGCGAAAGCAGGAGTGTTCTGGTTTGATCAGTGCGACCTGGCCTTCAAATCCCAATACGCTGGCGTAGACCCAGGGTTTGTTATAGTGTGCGCAGATATCATTGATTAGATAGCGGCTATGAAAGTTATCGGTGCAGTCTAAAACGAGGTCGCTACGCTTAATAAGCTGATGCGCATTATGCGGATTTAGTTTGTGGGGGAAGGCGATAATTTTGACGTCGCTATTGTTGGTCTGCAATTTTTCCTTTGCGGCTTGGGATTTGTTTTTGCCGATGTCAGGCTCGCTAAATAGGATCTGCCTTTGCAAATTACTTAGGCTCACATGATCTTCATCGACTAGGGTAATCTCACCAATGCCAGCGGCCGTTAAATACTGGGCGGCGGGGCAGCCCAGGCCACCTAGGCCGATAATAAGTATTTTACTTTGTTTAAGCCTGAGCTGCCCAGATTCGCCAAAGCTCGACAATTGAGTTTGACGCAGGTAGCGCTGCTGTTCTTGTTGGCTTAGTTGCAAATTATCTTTTGAAGACATGGCTTAAGGGCTGCTAGTTCGTGAGTTTATTGAGTTAGCTGCTGATCGAGTGTCAGTCGGCTGCTGCTTGTTTGGGGCTGATTACTCTCGATTAGCTTTTGTAGCTGCCTGCAGGTAGCTTCTGGGCTCTCGGCTTTGCTGATGGCGGATATAAGTGCGATGCCGCTACTGCCACATTGGGCCACTTCAGCGATATTTGATTCATTGATACCGCCAATGGCAACAAGTGGGCGTTTTTGCTGGGCTAACGCTTCGCACCAATACTCTAAGCCGGCGATACCATGGGGTATCCAGGGCATCTCCTTGCTGTACGTGGCAAAAACTGGGCCGCAGGCAATATAAGAGGGGTTTATGGCTAAACAGCGGACCAATTCAAAATGAGTGTGGTTACTTATGCCTAGGCGCAGGCCAGATTGTGCAATTGCTTGTAAATCAGCTGTGTCAGCGTCTTCTTGGCCTAGGTGAATGCCATAAGCGCCGAGCTCAATGGCAAGCTGCCAGTGATCGTTAATAAATAAACGGCATTGGTATTGTTCAGCGAGCTGGATGGATTTTTTAATTTCTTCTTTTAAAGCACCACCTTCAAGGTTCTTGATGCGCAATTGTATGGTGCTTATGCCAAGAGGCAGCAAGCGCTCTAGCCACTCATAGCTATCGACAACAGGGTAAAGGCCCAAGCTTTGGCGGCCTTGAGCATCAAGAGTTCTTCCGCAGCTATCACCAATACAATCAGGAAAATCAAAAGGGCTGATCTTGTTTTTATGGAGTTCACGGTAGCGCGGCCAATGACTCTTGGGAAAGCCACAAGCTTTTACTGACCCTTTTTGTTCGTTTACCGCCTCGGCATTTTGTATAGCTTCGGCCAAAATCATATTGGCGATGACGAGTGCATCTACCATGTCATAAGCTAGCGCGAGGCAAGCCGCAATGCTGCTTGCAAGGGCGCATCCCGTTCCTCGGCTGTTGTTGTTACTTTGGCGGGGCTGCTCTAGTGCAAAACTGTGTTGCTCATGGCTGATGATATCGGTGATTAGCGAGGATTGTTTATCACCATGACCACCTTTTATATAAACCCAGGGCGTGCCATGTTCGTGAAAAACATCGGCTGCTTTTTGAATATCTTTTTCTGTTTTAATGGTTAGCTGGCTGAGCTCGGCGGCCTCCAGCAAATTGGGGCTAATAAGCTCGCAATGGGGCAGCAGCTTTTCAATGTGTTTATTAACGTTACTGTCGGCCAGAGCTTGGCCGCTACTGGCAATGGTAACCGGGTCAAAAATGACGGGTAGGGAGTTTATCCTCGGTAGGACTTCACATAGCCAGTTGAGTTGTTCAATGCTCGCGATAAGACCAACTTTTATGGCTTGGGGCTTTAGGGCAAGGGCGGCATCTAGTTGACCCTGGCAATCGGCAATTGAGCTTATCGTCGATGCATAAACACCGTTATTGTTTTGCGCCGTTACGGCGGTTACTACCTGGCAGCAATGCACGTTGAGGGCTTCGCAAAAACGAGCATCGGCTTGCAGCCCAGCTAAACCTGAGCTGTCGCTGCCACCTATGCACAACACGGCTGGGCGGTTGCGGCCTTTACGTGGCGCAGCGTGACTTTGTGCTGGGCTATTTAAAGGGCGGTGTAACTTTTTATCCATCATGATTTATCGTTTTCTTATCGCGCAAGCGAGTACTTTTAGTAAGTGGAGTTTGAGGCATTAGGGTGTTGAATCTTGGTGCCAAAACGGAGTACCCAATGTAGGGGTGCTGGGTTGTGCGGTTTCTTGCTCTTGAATAATTCCCGCTTCATAGGCGAGGCGTCCAGCTTGTACCGCAAGCCCCATGGCTTCACCCATTGCAATCGGCTTATTTGCCGAGGCGACTGCGGTATTTAGCAAAACGGCGTCGTAACCTAACTCCATCGCCTGGCTGGCATGGGAGGGGGCTCCGATCCCGGCATCCACAATCAACGTAGCTTCTGGTAAACGTTGGCGAAGTTGCTTTAAGGCGTAAGGGTTCATTAGGCCTTTACCTGTGCCAATTGGTGCACCCCAAGGCATGAGTATCCGACAGCCCGCAGCGAGCAATTTCTCACACAGCACAAAATCATCCGTGCAGTAGGGAAAGACTTCGAAGCCTTGTACGCATAACTCCTGGGTAGCTTCGAGCAATGCAAAAGGGTCGGGTTGCAAACTGTAATCATCACCAATAACTTCGAGTTTAATCCAATTGGTATTGAACAGTTCTCGAGCCATTTGTGCGGTGGTGATGGCCTCTTTGGCGCTATGGCAGCCTGCAGTATTGGGTAGGATATTGATATCCAGTTCTTTTAATAAATTCCAGAACTGTTCACCCGCGGCACCATCAAACGCTTGGCGGCGCAAAGAGACGGTAACGATATCACTTTGGCTGGCGCGAATGGCCTTGCACATAATGTCGGGTGAGGGGTAAAGCGCGCTACCTATCAATAAACGGCTATTAACTTCTCTATCGGCAATTTTCCACATAGCCTATCCACCCTGCATAGGTACAAGTAATTCGAGCTCATCCCCTTCACGCAATGAGGATTTATCGTATTGCTCGCGGGGAACAAAATTGCCATTTAATGCGACTGCAAACTGCTTGGGTAGCTGCAGGGCCGAATTTTCTTCTTTGAGGTTGGCAAAGAAATCTGTCAGTGTTTTGTACTGCGTAATCTTAATGTTTTTACCGTTTAGAGTGATATTCATAGTGATTTTAATTGGGCCGATTAAATTGTTTTGAATTTGTCATTTCTATCGATTTATCCATGTTTTATTCTTGCGAATCAATCATTGCTTCACTCAATCTGGCTAGCTCTACGTTTTTCTGACATTCACCATGAAATAAACGCGCCGTGATATCGGCGAGGGCTGGAGCGAGTAAAAAGCCATGTCTAAATAAGCCGTTAATCTGGCTTAAGCCTTTGCTGTGTTTAATCAAGGGTTGATTGTCAGGCCGGGCTGGGCGGCAATTGCTTTGGCTTTCAACAATTCGTGCTTCGGCAAAGCCTGGGTGAATGGTGTAGAGCGCCGAAAGCAACTCCAAAGCTGAGCGAACACTAAGGGGGCTATAGTCTTCAGATTCTATCTGTGTAGCACCAAGCACATATTCATAGTTTGGCTTGGGAACCAAGTAAAGCCGATAGCGCGGATGCATTAGCCTAACCATATGCTTTAAGCGCACCTCTTTGCTGTATACCCTTATTACTTCACCTCTTACGGCTCTTAAACTTTGAATATCGTTTTTAGCGCCAAGCCCACGGCAATCAAATATATGGTCGAATGCTTCTGCGCCATTGTCACTCACCAGTTGATTGTCGCTAATAGATCTAACTTCACAGTTTTCACGCCATTTGATATCGGCGGTCTCTAACTGCTTAGCCATGCAATCCATTACAGCGTGGTTATCCAAATAGGCCTCGCTTTTTAAAAAGGTGGCTTGATCGAAGTGCTGTGCCAGTTCTGGGGCTAGCTCGCTGAGTTGTTGCTTGCTTAGCAATAGGGCTTCTTTCTGTTGGCCAGCTAGGGCGTTTAATTTTGCCTCTAACTGTTGATTGAAATTGTGTAAGCTGCCGATATCTTGGCGATGAGCTAAGACTAAGGTTCCTGATTCCGCCATTAGATCTTCAGCATTCCAAACCTCTAGCCAGTCTCGCCACAGTGCGATACTGTGCTGGCCCAACAAAAAGATATTATCTTCGGCCGCTTCCAGCTCACTAAAAGGCGCTAACATTCCGGCGGCGGTATAGGCTGCTGCCGAGCCGTGGTTTTTGCTATCCTTATCAAACAGCGTGATACGATGCTCGTAGCCGGATAGGCGCCAAGCTAAGCAGCGCCCCATAATACCGGCACCCACAATCGCTAAGTTTTTGGGTTCTGTATTGCGGTTGAGACTAGCCACGCCTGCTTACACCTCTTGGTAAATCTCGCTGCCATTTGCTTTAAATTTCTCGGCCATCTCTTCCATTCCGGTGTTTGCAAAATGGGTTTCCGGGGATGTCAGTGATTCCGGGTTTTGTGCGGCGTAATCGCGAACCTCTTGGGTGATTTTCATCGAACAGAACTTGGGGCCACACATAGAGCAGAAATGTGCCACCTTGGCGGATTCTTTGGGTAGAGTCTCGTCATGAAATTCGCGGGCACGATCAGGGTCGAGGCTTAGGTTAAATTGATCTTCCCAACGAAATTCAAAGCGGGCTTTGGATAGGGCGTTATCTCTTATCTGGGAAGCAGGGTGGCCTTTCGCAAGGTCAGCAGCGTGCGCCGCAATTTTATAGGTGATAATACCTTCTTTTACATCGTCACGGTTGGGAAGCCCTAAGTGTTCTTTTGGTGTTACATAGCAGAGCATGGCGCAGCCATACCAGCCGATCATCGCCGCCCCAATGCCCGAAGAAAAGTGATCGTAGCCAGGTGAAATATCTGTCACTAAAGGGCCAAGTGTGTAGAAGGGGGCTTCATGGCAGTGTTTTAACTGCTCATCCATATTCTCTTTCACCATGTGCATGGGAACATGGCCCGGGCCTTCGATAAATACTTGTACATCGTGTTTCCAGGCAATTTTGGTTAGCTCGCCTAGGGTGCGCAGCTCAGCAAATTGGGCTTCATCATTGGCATCGGCGATAGAACCTGGACGAAGGCCGTCACCTAAGGAGAAGGTCACATCGTAGGCCTTCATAATCTCACAGATTTCTTCAAAGTGCGTATAGAGAAAATTCTCTTTGTGGTGTGCCAGGCACCATTTGGCCATGATAGAACCGCCGCGGGAAACAATACCGGTGACACGTTTTGCAGTCATGGGAACGTAGCGTAGTAGAACCCCTGCATGAATAGTGAAATAATCCACGCCTTGTTCGGCTTGTTCAATCAAGGTATCGCGAAAGACTTCCCAGCTAAGATTCTCGGCAATGCCATCAACTTTTTCCAGGGCTTGATAAATAGGTACTGTGCCAATGGGCACTGGTGAGTTACGCACAATCCATTCACGGGTTTCATGAATGTTTTTACCGGTAGACAGATCCATCACGGTATCGCCGCCCCAGCGCGTGGACCATACCAATTTTTCAACTTCTTCTTCGATGGAGGAGGTGACTGCGCTGTTGCCAATATTGGCGTTGATCTTAACCAGAAAGTTGCGACCGATAATCATCGGTTCAGATTCCGGGTGATTAATATTTGCTGGAATAACAGCCCGGCCGGCGGCAACCTCTGAGCGAACAAATTCCGGGGTAATAAATTTCGGTGTATTGGCGCCAAAGTTTTCACCAGGGTGTTGGCTTTTTGAGGCTTCTTCGATAGCAGCTTCTTCTAGGGCTAGATTTTCCCGAATGGCGATATATTCCATTTCCGGCGTGATAATGCCTTGCTTGGCGTAGTGCAGTTGGGTAACACTTTTGCCAGCTTTAGCCCGTAAAGGTTTTCTGGTGGTGTGAAAACGCAGGGCTTCCAATCCAATATGCTGAGCTCTGTGCTGGGTATAATCAGAGCTAAATCCGGCTAATTCTTCGCAGTCATCTCGCTCGTCTATCCAGTTGTGGCGTAATGGCGCCAAGCCTTTGCGAACATCAATCGCAATATTGGGGTCAGTGTAGGGCCCAGAGGTATCGTAAATGCGTACAGCTGGATTTTCTTCTAAGTGGCCGTCTTGTTGATGTGTTGGCGATTGCGAAACTTCACGCATGGCAACGCGAATGTCCTCACGGCTTCCGCGGATATAAATTTTTTTAGAGTTCGCTAGGGGCGTGGTTGATAGTTTATCAACGCTGGCAGATTCGCTTAAAAAAGCTGTTTGGCTATTCGGCTTCGACATGTTTTGCTCCAAAAAGAGAAAATACATGCGGCCTGACGGAGAGAGGCTGGAATAGCCCTATTGGTCCCTTTGGTCAAAGACTTGTTTCCTACGCAGGTACTAACCTGTTCAGGTGCAACGGGTTTGGATTTTCCATCTCAGCCATGGTGTAACGATATGGATCGATAACACTTAGGCACCCCGACAAGACGCGTGATGGGGCCATTCTAACCACTAGATTCCTTATTGATCAACAAATATTTATGTTTATTGATTGTCTATTGTATGTGTTTGAACTATTGATCTTCGTTTAAAAACGAGAGCTTCAATAAGAAAGAGGATGGTTCGACTGAGAAATTGATGAGAGGCATCGACTTATGTTGGAAAGCTTAGTATTACAAACTTATGCGAATGTGCTTTTCCGTCTGTATTGTTTTGGGGCGATATAAATCTGCAATAAACTTATTGTGGCTCTTACCTTGTAGGTCATAAACAAAGGTGTCTTGTTTCCAGCGTTCGATAGTATCAATGCAGCGAATCCCGTTCTTTAGAAAGCGGCCATTGTATCGAAAGCCCGTTTTCTCAACCTTTAAGTTGGGGCAATTTACACTGGGGTAGCGATGCTTTTTATAGGCTAAAAGTATATGGCCGTAACGCGAGTCCACTGCGAATACGCGCCAAGCTATAGCTGGGTTTTTATCGATTGTGTGCATATTTACGAGTGGTGGGTCGGTATCGTCAAGAGCAAAAACAAGATAGGTATTTTGCCCTTTATAAAACACATTCATTTCAGGTTTTTTAAGTTCTGAAATGGGGATGTAATAGTAGGGCGCGGAGCTGGAGTTTTTGTAGATTATGCTGCCAACGGCAAGCAGTAGTAAAAAAATGATAACAGCAAAAAACTCAAATTTCGTTCGTTGGCTAAGCGCTTGTTGGCTTTGTTCTTCTTGTTTAGCGAACTGATGCATTATGTGAGCGCTGGGCAAATAAGGATAGTGGTAGATATAAATGAAGTGGTACCTTCTTGTCAAAAGCAATTGTCTGATTTTGTGTTGCAGTTCTTTAAGAAGGTATCTGCTTGTAGGGCGCCGTTTTTACCGTTAGTTTTACTCTGTAATATCTTCTGCACTGAAATTACTGAAGTGGTGTTTGCTTGCAGAAATGGCAATTTTGCTTATGTTGCTGTGTAGATGAGATTTGTCGCCTTTCACTAGTAGTCTTTTATAAACAATATCGATGTTTAGTGGTTTTAGATCCAATTGTTGGCCGTTGAGTACAAAGGCGTGAATATTGATAGCGACCTTCCTGAGAAGGTCAATCGTGAAACTCACCAAGCCCTCAAAGTCTTTAATACGGCAAATAACCTGAATTAAGCGTCCGCTTTTATACATTTTTACAATCTCATGCAGCTGGGGTTTGCCGTCCAGGTTTAAGTCGAAAACAGGCAGTACCAAAGCATTTAGCTGTTTGGCGGGTAGGTGACGCACTAGTTTTTCCGAGACAGTATGCCCATCCATGAAACTTTCCTTTCAACTAACAATATTTAGCCAAGCTTAACCCAGCTGCTAGCGCTTTTGATTCAGCGGCTAGTGTTGTTTTTTGAATTGAAAATCTTAGAAATTCAGTGTCTTAGGGAGTTCTGGGTAGTAAATAAGTAGGATCTTTTAGGCTTGGCTTGGCTCAAGTTGCTTTTTCTTGGCCCGCTCGAATAGGCATGTATAAAAAGCGACCGCACTTAGGGCGGCCGAGTAGGGTACAATGATGGGCTATCCCGCCCATAACTAAAAATTATTACATGGGTGACTAGAAAGCAAGCACTATTGACTGAATTTTGTGTGCAAAGATTAATCGGTCTAAGTGACTAGCTGCTCATTTCTTAAACGTATAAAGCCAAATTCTTGTGCCAAATCAATGGCGTGACATTTTGTCGCAGCTTTTCCTTGAAAAGCTAATATAGCTTGGTGTTCAATAATATTGATTCTCAATTTAATTTAAGGAAAACCTTATGAAATCTATTTTTGCCTTGCCATTGATGTTGTTGGCTTCAAGCTCATTCGCTGCTTGTAACTTAGAGGTGGAGGCCAATGATGCAATGCGTTTTAACCTGCCCGAAATGGCTGTAGATGCATCTTGCAAAGAGGTTACTGTTAAATTGAAGCATGTAGGTAAGCTACCTGCTGCCAGCATGGGCCATAACTGGGTGTTAGCAAAAACAGCTGACGTTGCTCCGCTAGCGACTGCTGGAATGAGTGCTGGTGCGGCGAATAGCTATCTGCCTGCTGGTGATGCCCGTGTTTTGGCGGCGACCAAGGTTATTGGTGGTGGCGAAGAGACAGAAGTTAAGTTTGATTTGAGCAAACTAGAAAAGGGCGGCGATTACAGCTTCTTTTGCTCTTTCCCAGGTCATTGGGCCATCATGAAAGGTAAGTTTGTTATTAAGTAAAACAAACAGAAATGCGCGACTGCTATAGCGAATTAATGCTACAGTCGCGTATCTTCTCGCTGCGCCGTACCCCAGCGGTGCAATTGACCATCGCAGCCCTCGATCACAAATTCCACCTCTCCACTTTGCGTATCCAGTTCAAAGCGCCCGCTATTGAGGTCAATGCAAGCCTGTGTTTTGGCGGCATGGCTTTGTTGGCTATAAGAAATGCTAGCGCTAACAATCATTGCAGAAACAAAAAGGCTAGAGATAAGCACTAATGTTGTGGGTAGTTTTTTGTCTTGCTTGTGTGAAGATATCATTTTAACTGTACCTCAACGGATGACTAACGCTGTTAACGTACTTAAAGTATAGCTTTTATTGGAAGGGCTGCTGCCGGTTTGCTTGCTATTACAGCAGTGACATATTCAAGTCGCGCTCGTCCTGCTGAATCTTCACGGTTTCAATATCTTTCTTGATCGCGTTATTTGGACGGCTTTGTGCAATATCATCCTGCCAAGACAAGATGTCGTAATACTGTCTAATATTTTGCACATATTTGACCGGCTCGCGGCCGCGAGCATAGCCGTATTTTAGGGTGCTGTAGTACTTCTTTTGGGCGAGTAGCGGTAGGCGTTTTTTCACATCTTGCCATTGATTTGGGTTGCCGCCTAAGCGTTGGGTGAGTACTCGAGCATCTTCTAAATGAGCGAAGCCTACATTGTATGCAGCAAGAGCAAACCACGTTCGGTCGTCACCTTGAATGCCCTTGGGTAGCCGCTTGAAAATACTTTTAAAATATCGCGCACCACCTTCAATACTCTGTGCCGGATCGGTTCTATCATCAATCCCCATTTCTCTGGCAGTTGCCTTGGTGAGCATCATTAAGCCACGAACGCCGGTGTATGATTTGGCGTTTTTATTCCAGTGTGACTCTTGATAGCTTATTGCAGCTAATAGATTCCAATCTAAATTGTGTTCTTTAGATGTGCTTTTCAGCATTTCACGCCATTGGGGAAGGCGAGTTTGTACTCTTCTATAGAAGGCTACGGCGTCGGTATAGTCCATTTTTTTAATGTGACTGTAATGCTGAGCTGTAAGCTGCTCTAGCTTGCCATTTTCATAAATACTTTGCATAAACGCCGCCGCCGCATTGTATAGGCTATGGTCGGCGGTGTTAGAAAAATTCCATGCAATCTCGCTAGATTCAGACAATGAGAACGCGATGCGAACCTCTGGGTAGAGGTGTCGACTAATATCAAATATATTCGAGTCAACAACGGCGTAATCTAACAGGCCGCCCTGTACCTCGGCGATTAAGTTAATATTATCGGTATCAGCGAGCTCTTCCCAACGTAAATTTGAATGTAGCTGTTGTAATTTTTTTAAGCTATGACTGTGATGGCTGCCAAACTCTACGCGCAGTGATTTACCGATAACATCTTCAATGGATTTGGGCTTTTCTGTGCCTTTTTTGTAAATTAAATATTCTTTTACAAATAAATAAGGAACACCTTGGCGAACTGGGAATAGGTGTCGGCGGGTATTAGCTGCACCGATGTCGTAGGTTTCCTTGGCGACACCATATTGCAATTGGCTTAATGTTTGTGGGCTCTTTAACTTGATGTCAACGCCAAGGTATTGCGCAAACTGTTTTAATAAAGCGGCCTCAAATTCTAAATGTGGCGCTACATGGCCATCATCTTGCGCACCTTTAGCGGCAGCAACTAGGTAGCCCCGCTGTTTTATGCGATCGAGTTGCGATGGAAAGTGGCTGGAATACAAGCAGCTGGCGAAAAATAATAGTATGACGCCTCGGCTAACATGGCGGAGGGCAGTTCGCATTGAAATCATCGTCGCGCCTCCTGTCTTAAGCTTGCATGAGTGAATGGTTTGTTGCGTATGTAATACCTAGAAGTGAGGTAAAGAGGTTTAAGTTGAGACGCGCTCATCTTTGGTTTGCTTACCTAGATCCTGCCTTCAGGTATCAGCTCTTTCTATAGTTATAGTGTATCTAAGCAAAGCTTAGCTCACCAGTACCAGAACGCTCAGTAGTGTGCAAAATTTCGTACAATTGTGTTAATGGATATTAAGCGCTAGGCTGTTTAAGCTCGGATGTCATGGGCTATGTAGCAATAGTAGCCACTTTGTTTTCTTTAGGCTGAGCGGCTTTTTTAATGGATTAATGGCTTTTGCGTTGCTTAAATTTTAATCACTCGGCCGCCTTGTTTGAAAGCTTCATTAAGCCGCCGTCATTTTACCTAGCTAGATGTAAGGATTACCTTGCTGCTGGAGTCCAGCCATTGCTAGACCGAAGCTGTGCAGCCTAGTACAATACCGCGCCTATCTTCTAGGCCCAGGTAGGTCTGAGACCCTGGCTAACCCCCTGTTTTAAGAGGCGATTTAACACTATGCTGACCCTTCGCGGCGCTCCGGCACTTTCTTCTTTTCGTAAACAGAAACTTTTACAGCAATTACAGGCTGCAGACTCATCAGTGAGCGCGGTTTATGCTGAATATATGCATTTTGCAGAGCTTTCTGAATCTTTGAGTTCAGTTGAGCAAGAGGTTCTGGCCAAGTTAATGCATTACGGGCCCAGTGAGGCTGTGGAAGAGCCTGCTGGGGTTGCCTATGTGGTAGTGCCTCGCCCAGGAACGATTTCCCCTTGGTCTTCAAAGGCGACAGACATCGTCCATAATGCCGGACTCGCCAATGTGGAGCGCGTTGAACGTGGTATTGCTTACTATGTGGTTGGCGCTGAGCGCAGTAATGCTATTGCGGCTATTTTGCACGACCGTATGGTTGAAACGGTATTTACTGAAACAGAGCAGGCTAGCGCCTTGTTCCGCCATGAGAGTCCAAAACCCTCCAGTGATGTAGATATTCTAGGTGGTGGTCGCCCGGCCCTAGAGAAAGCCAATGTCGAGCTTGGCCTGGCGCTGGCTGACGATGAAATCGACTATCTGGTAGACAGCTTTAAAGAGCTAAACCGCAACCCGGTCGATGTCGAGTTGATGATGTTTGCGCAAGCTAACTCAGAGCACTGCCGCCACAAGATTTTTAATGCCAGCTGGACTATCGATGGTGAAGATCAAGATCTATCACTGTTTAAGATGATCAAAAACACTTACGAACAGGGTGGCGAAAACGTACTCTCTGCTTATGCCGATAACGCCTCGGTGATCCGCGGTTCCAAGGCTGGTCGTTTTTACCCAGACCCTGAAACTCGCAGTTACGCCTTTAAACAAGAAGATATCCATATCTTGATGAAGGTTGAAACCCATAACCACCCAACCGCAATTGCGCCATTTCCAGGTGCGGGTACGGGCTCCGGTGGTGAGATTCGCGATGAAGGCGCGGTGGGCAAGGGCTCTAAGCCTAAGGTCGGCTTAACCGGTTTTACCGTATCTAACTTGCAGATCCCTGAGTTTATCCAGCCTTGGGAGCAGGACTACGGCAAGCCTGGCCGCATTGTTTCCGCATTGGATATCATGATCGAAGGCCCTATCGGTGGCGCGGCCTTTAATAATGAGTTCGGTCGTCCGAATATCTGCGGTTATTTCCGTAGTTTTGAAGAAAATTTTGATGGCGAGCGCCGTGGTTACCACAAGCCGATTATGTTGGCTGGTGGTTACGGTAATATCAAAGAAGAGCATGTAGATCAGCATGAATTTGATGCGGGCACTAAGCTGGTTGTGCTGGGTGGCCCTGCTATGTTGATTGGCCTAGGCGGGGGTGCCGCTTCCTCTATGGCTTCTGGCTCTTCCAGTGAGGATTTAGATTTTGCTTCTGTTCAGCGCCAAAACCCTGAAATTGAGCGCCGTTGTCAGGAAGTGATCGATGCTTGCTGGCAGCAGGGCGAAAATAACCCCATTGCCTTTATTCACGATGTGGGTGCTGGCGGTCTTTCTAACGCCTTCCCTGAGCTAGCCAAAGACGGTGGTTGCGGCGCCCACTTCGAGCTGCGCAACGTACCCAATGATGAGCCGGGCATGAGCCCATTAGAGATTTGGTGTAACGAATCTCAAGAGCGATATGTGTTAGCGGTTAAGCCGGAAGATTTACCACGTTTTGAAGCGATTTGTCAGCGTGAGCGTGCGCCTTATTCGGTAGTGGGTACTGCGACAGATGATGATGTATTAATCGTTAACGATACCCACTTTGACGCCAAGCCTGTCGATCTACCTATGTCGGTACTGTTTGGTAAGCCACCTAAGATGCATCGCGAAGGCAATAAGCGCGATTATGAAACCCGGGCCTTTGATGGTGCCAATATTGAGCTTGGCGAAGCCATTCGCCGTGTATTGCAGCATCCTACGGTAGCCAGTAAGAGCTTTTTGATCACCATTGGTGATCGCACTGTAACCGGCCAGGTTGTACGTGATCAGTTCGTTGGTCCTTGGCAGGTGCCGGTAGCCGATTGTGCGGTAACTACTGCGGCCTACGACACCTATACCGGTAATTACGCCGGTGAGGCCATGTCGATGGGTGAGCGTACGCCGGTTGCACTGTTAGATGCGCCAGCCTCTGGTCGCCTAGCCATTGCTGAGTCGATCACCAATATCGCCGCTTCCAGCATTGCCGACATCAAAGATATTAAGTTGAGCGCCAACTGGATGTGTGCGGCCGGCCACCCAGGTGAAGATGAAAAACTCTATCGTACCGTTGAAACCGTCGGTATGGATTTGTGTCCTGCCTTGGGTATCACCATTCCGGTCGGTAAAGACTCTATGTCCATGCGCACTGCCTGGCAGCAAGACGGTGAAGATAAATCGGTAACTGCACCTTTGTCTTTGGTAATTACCGCGTTTGCGCCGGTTACGGATGTGCGCAAGACCCTGACGCCAGAGTTGCGTAGCGATAAGGGCAGTACCGATCTTGTTTATATCGATCTTGGTAACTTAAAGAACCGCATGGGCGGAAGCATCTTGGCTCAGGTGTATAACCAGATGGGTGATGCCCCAGCTGATGTAGATAGCGCCGAGCAGCTAAGGGCCTTCTTTGAGATTGTTCAGGCTGCTAATCAGGCAGGCAAATTGATTGCTTACCACGATAAAGGCGATGGCGGTTTATTGGCGACGATCGCAGAGATGTCCTTCGCTGGCCACGTGGGTGTTGATATCAATATCGACCTGCTAGGCGAAGATATTCTGGCCGCCTTATTCTCTGAAGAGTTGGGTGCGGTGGTGCAGATGCGCCGTGAATATGCTAACGACTTTATTGCTGAATTCGAAAAAGCCGGCATTCATGCCAGTAAGCTAGGTTGGTTAAACGATAAAGACTGCCTACGCATTGAAGCCAATGGCGAAGTGATCTACGAACAAGAGCGTGCGGTATTGCAGGCGGCTTGGAGCGAAACCAGCTACCGCATGGCGGCTCTGAGGGATAACGCCGATTGTGCACGCTCTGAGTTTGAGCAAATCACCAAAGTTGATCCTGGTTTAAGCGCTAACTTGAGTTACGACCCAAGTGAAGATGTTGCAGCGCCAATGATTGCTACCGGGGTAAAACCTAAAGTGGCTGTGCTGCGTGAACAAGGTGTTAACTCCCACGTTGAAATGGCCGCGGCATTTACCCGCGCGGGCTTTGAAGCCGTTGATGTTCACATGAGTGATATTTTGGCGGGCCGTATTAACTTGGCCGATGTTAAAGGTTTGGCGGCCTGCGGTGGTTTCTCCTACGGTGATGTATTGGGCGCCGGTGAAGGCTGGGCAAAAACCATTCTGTTTAATGAGCAGGTGCGTGATCAGTTCCAGAGCTTTTTCCATCGCGATGACAGCTTTAGTTTAGGCGTGTGTAATGGCTGTCAGATGATGTCGAATCTAAAAGATTTGGTGCCTGGTGCCGCACATTGGCCGCGTTTTGTACGCAACCGTTCTGAGCAATTTGAGGCGCGCCACTCAATGGTGCAGGTTCAAGAGTCGCCTTCGGTATTGTTGGCTGGCATGGCTGGCTCTAGCATGCCGGTTGCGGTTTCTCATGGTGAAGGTCGCGCTGAATTTGCTAGCGAAGAAGCTTTGCAGGCCTGTCATGATTCAGGTTTGGTAGCGCTGCGCTATGTGGATAATCACCTGCAGGTGAGCGAAACCTATCCGATGAACCCGAATGGTTCTCCTTTGGGTATTACCGCTTTGAGCAGTGAAGATGGTCGCTGCACCATTATGATGCCGCACCCAGAGCGTGTGTATCGTGCTGTGACTAACTCTTGGGCGCCTGATGCCTGGGAAGAAGATGGTGCTTGGACACGTTTGTTCCGTAATGCACGCGTTTTTGTTGATTAACTGTCGTTACTGTATTAGTTGTTGTTGCAAAAGCTATCGTAAATACAAAAAGAATAAGGATAAACGATGAGATATTGCCCTGAGTGTCGCTCTGATATGGTCAATGCTTTAGTTGATAACGAAGAGCGGCTGGCCTGTATGGATGTGGAGTGCGGCTTTGTGCATTGGAATAATCCGGTGCCAGTTGTCGCCGCAATTGTTGAGTATGGTGAAAATATTGTACTTGCTCACAACGTGCAATGGCCTGAGGGGGTATTCTCTGTCATCACTGGATTCTTAGAGCAGGGTGAAGATCCCGCCGAGGGCGTGATGCGAGAGGTTCACGAAGAGCTTGGTTTAAGCGCCTTTGAGCCAGCGCTTATTGGCGTTTATCCGTTTGCTCAAATGAACCAGGTAATCATTGCCTACCATGTAAAAGCGGCGGGTGAGATAAAGTTAAACCACGAATTGGATGCCACCAAGCTCGTTCCCGTGAACGAGCTACAGGGCTGGAATTTTGGAACCGGCCTGGCGGTAAGGGATTTTGTCGCCGCGAGAAACAGCAGCGAATAACGTTGACTGAATAATTATTAGCGCCAATTGCTTATTGGCTTTTTGACAGGATAAGAGAGAATTATGTCATTCGATACACAAGAACAGCACGCGAGTTACGGCATTGGCCGTCAAATGGCCGACCAGCTGGCACAAGGTCCGTTTCCAGGCTTCGATCGCGAAGCGGCATTAGCTGGTTTTACCGATGCTTTGCAAGGCGAGGAGAGTCAGGTTTCAGCGGCAGACATCAATGCAGCTTTTCAAGCTATCCAAGCTAAATTGCAAGCTGAAGAAGCGGAGCGTGCTAAAGAGTTAGCGGTAGAGGGTGAAGAGTTCTTAGCAAATAATGCTAAGCGTGGTGAGGTTTCTATCACCGAAAGCGGTTTGCAATATGAAGTATTGAATGCGGGTGATGGCGAAACTCCAAAGGCCAGTGATCAGGTTCGCGTTCACTATCATGGTACATTAATTGATGGGACGGTATTTGACAGCTCTGTTGATCGTGGTGAGCCTGCTGAATTTCCTGTTACTGGTGTTATTGCCGGTTGGGTTGAGGCCTTGCAAATGATGCCGGTTGGCTCTAAATGGAAATTGTTTATTCCATATCAGCTGGCCTACGGTGAGCGAGGTGCCGGTGGTGCTATCGGTCCATATGCCGCATTGGTATTTGAAGTCGAGTTGTTGGCTATCGTTTAATCGCTTAGCTATTGAGCTTAGTGAAAACCCGGCTTAGTTCGCCGGGTTTTTTGTAGCCGCCTAATGGCATTGTCATGGCATTGTTAAATATAAGTGGTTAAATGTGGGCGCTTAAATTTTTGCGCTTGAATTTGAATGGTAGATTTATGAGTGATCAAGATTTAGAAAAGCATTTCTGGGAAATCGTTGAGCAAGCATTAAGCCTTGCTAATGACAAAGCTCAAGTAGCTGACCCTGGTGTCGCTAGCGAAGCCCTGATGTATGCCGCGGCGCGCTTTGCCACTTTTATAATGGCCGCTAATAGCGAATCTCAGGCCGATTTTGTCGAGGACCGCTCGGAATATTTTAAACATTTGGCGTCGCGATTTCGGGATTTTCTAGATGATAATCTTGATGACTATGGTGAAAATTACCACCAGTTATTGGAAAGACCCGAGGAAGCTGAATAAGCTTAAAAGGGCAAATGGCCAAGGCAAAAGTGCTCGAATAGTTATCTTTCAAAAAGAGAGGGAGCTACGTGTTGGCCTTAATTGAAAGACCATTAAAGTTTGTTGAATACGATGATGAAAATTAAAACTACTTTTTGTAAGTCTGCAGCTAAATTTGCTGTTTTGTCGGCGAGTTGCTTTGCTTCGGCTTGCACTTTTACGGGTATGCAACAACATAGCGAGTTGGGTCTGAGCTTTGCAAAGTCGCAAATGTTTGACCTTGAGAAGACCTTAGAAGAAACCTCGGGTTTGGCTCAGCATAATGGGTTAATGTGGACCCATAATGATAGTGGTGACCAGCCCCGTATTTACGCTATTGATGAAGCGGGTAAGATTTTAAAAACCATAAATATCAAAGATGGCCATCACTTTGATTGGGAAGAAATGGCCCATGATGATAAGCATCTGTATGTGGCGGATATTGGCGATAATTTTGCTCAGAGAGATGAGTTGTATTTATACCGTATTAGCTGGGAAGATTTAACTAAGGCTGATGACAACAGCAGTGTTTCTGCCCATAAGATGACGATTATTGTTGCCGGTAAACCGAAAACTGTGGTGGACAAAAACGTACATAACTTTGATTTTGAAGGCTTAAGCAGCGTTGATGATGAACTTTGGCTATTTAGTAAAAATCGCCAAGACGGCCAAACTAGTTTGTATCGTTTAAATAAAAACAAAAGCAAACAGTTGGTGAGCCCAGCGGCGAGTTATCCCGTAGACATGCTAGTAACGGCAGCTGATTTCGATGCAAAGCGAAATGAATTTGCGCTATTGGGGTATCAGCTGGGTTGGAGTGGAATGTCCAGTTTTTTGTGGCGTGCTAATCGCTCTGCGGACGGCAAGTCTTTGGATTGGACTAGTGCCCAGCGCTACGACATCGAGCCTGATGGCCAATGGGAGGCTCTGGTTTGGGATGAAAACAAAAGCGGACTGCTTTGGTTGAGTCGAGAAGGTAATCAGCAGGGTGGTGTTGCACTGACTAAAACCCAATTCTAATTTAAGATTACCCTGAAATTAAAAAGCCCCGCCTGCATAGCAAGTGGGGCTTTTTCGTATCTAGGTCATCTCCACTTTGAAGTAAGCAGTTGGATGGCCTGGTGTAAGTGCTGCGGCGCTTTGGGCTACTCGCTGTCATCCTTAATAGGTTTACGCTTAACAGGGCTGAAGCTGCTGGTGCCATCACCGAGAGCTTCCGCGCGATTAGTGCTTGCTTTGCGTCGTTTGCCGATGTTTTTCTGGTCGCGTAAGCGCTTTTTAGGTTTCGCTTTTTTGCTATTTTTATCGTCCTTGTCGCTACGCTTTTTAACCGCCGCTTTTTTGCCCGTGCTTTTAATCTTCTTGGGGCCTTTAAAGTTGCTGGGATGTTCATCGATAACACGAGCGTCCATTTCTATCTCTAGAATGCGCTCAATTTTCGCCATCAAATTCCATTCGTTGGCATTGATTAGGTTGATAGCAACACCTTGCTCGCCAGCGCGGCCGGTACGCCCAATGCGGTGAGTGTAGTCATCTATATTGCGGGCCATATCGACATTAATGACGAGATCGACTTCTTTTACATCGAGTCCTCGAGCGGCAATGTCGGTCGCGACTAAGACATTAATGTGATTGCGGCGGAATCGGTCCATAGTGCGATTACGTTCTTCCTGCTCCATGTCGCCATGCAGGGCGCCGACTCTTTGCTTTGTGTAGGCAAGAAAGCCGCGCAATTCGCTAGCAAGAGATTTGGTATTGGTAAATACCAGCGCTTTGTTAAAGCGTTCATTGGCAAGCAGCCAGCTTAAGAGCTGCTTTTTGTGCTGTGGGCTGTCAGCCAAAATGCGTTGCTGGTGAATGTCGGGCTGACTTTCTTCCTGGTTCTCTAGCGCAATGGATTTAGGTTCTTTCAATATATTGCTGGCTAGATGCTCGGCTTTGCTATGTGCCAAGGTCGCAGAAAACAGCAAGCTTTGATGCTTCTCTCCGCATTCGCCAGCAATACGCTCAAGGTCTTCGCTAAAGCCCATGTCCAACATGCGGTCGGCTTCATCTAGCACTAACACCTCAAGGTCTGCTAAATCGGTATTGCCTTTGTCGATATGCTCAACCAGACGCCCAGGGGTGGCGATGATGACCTCGGGGTTCTTGCGAAGTACTGCCTTTTGATATTTAAACTCGGCACCACCAGCAATAACCGCCGCTTCAATTTTGCAAAATTTATTCAGCAGGGTCGCTTGCTTGAGGATTTGGCGGGCCAATTCTCGGGTAGGGCAGAGTATTAAAGCGCGAGTGCCGGTTTTGGGGGCGTCTTGTGCCAACAGTTTTTGGTAAAGCGGTAGCAAAAAGGCGAGGGTCTTACCGCTGCCTGTTGCCGCGGAAACCATTAGATCCTGGCCTTCTAGGGCCGCTGGAATGGCAATCTCCTGTACTGGGGTCGCAGTGCTTAGCTCTTGAGCTTCCAAGGCGCGGTGCAATTGGCGGTCCTGGATAAGCTCGTTTAATGGGGTGTTACTTGCGTTCAAAGATGTGACCTCAGGTTTACAGGGCAGAAAAGGGGCGCGATTATATCATCGAAGCCCCTCTAGGCCTATGCCGGTGTTCGGGCCCTTAGCTCAGCTTTCTCACTCGCTTGTGCTGGGCTCAGCTCTTATTTATTGAATTGCAGTTCGGCCAGTCGTTTGTATAGGGGTGAGCTGTCTAACAGCTCTTCATGCCGGCCTTGGGCGACAATCTTGCCTTGATCCATTACCACGATGTTGTCGGCATGAGTAATGGTTGCCAAGCGGTGGGCGATGATCAAGGTGGTGCGGTTCTTCATGAGCTCATTCAGTGCAGCTTGCACATGGTATTCACTTTCAGCATCCAATGCGCTGGTTGCTTCATCCAATAACAAAATATCGGGATCTTTTAGAATGGCCCGGGCAATCGCGACCCGCTGTCTTTGTCCGCCGGATAGCTGAGCGCCTTTCTCTCCGAGTTCAGTTTGATAGCCCTGGGGCAATGCCATAATAAAGTCGTGTGCGTGAGCGGCTTTAGCGGCCGCAATGATTTCAGCTTCACTAGCCTCAAGATTGCCGTAGGCAATATTATGGGCGACGCTAGCCGTAAAGAGGGCGGGTTGTTGTGGCACCAAGGCCATGTGCTCTCGCAGTTGCTGCGGGCCCAACTCACGCAAATTAATGCCGGATAGCGTGAGCTCGCCCGATTCCGGGTCGTAAAAACGTTGCACCAGTTCAAATACAGTCGACTTGCCAGCGCCGCTAGGACCAACTAATGCAACAGCTTGCCCAGCGGGTATATTTAAACTGAAGTTGTCCAGTGCCTTTTGATCGGGGCGGCTGGGGTAGGAGAAGTTCAAAGATTTAAACTCTAACTGTCGAGCCGGCTCAGCTAGCGAGTTGTTTGGCTCGCTGTTGGTACTGATTTTAGGCTCGACATTAATTAGCTCGACAAGTCGCTCGGCCGCACCAGCTGCTCTTTGTAGTTCGCCAAAAACTTCTGAAAGCGTCGCGACAGCGCTGGCTACCATGACGGCATAAAACACGAATGCACCTAGATCGCCGCCACTCATTTTCCCTTGCAGTACATCATAGCCGCCCACCCAGAGCATGCCGCTGATGGCGCCAAATACAAATAGAATGACGGCCGCGATAAGTAGGGCGCGATGCTTAATTCTTTTGCGGGCCACCTTAAAGGCATTTTCAACTTCTGTGGCAAAGGCTTTACGCTCATAGTTTTCTTGGCCAAAACTCTGAACCGTTTTAATGTGTTCAATGGCTTCGCCGGCATAAGTGCCCATATCGGCAATTCGATCCTGGCTGCTTCGAGAAAGTGTCCGCACTCGGCGGCCAAATACAAGAAGCGGAATTAAAATTAACGGTACCGCGCTGAGCACGATCAGGCTTAATTTAAAGTTAGTCAGCAACAGCATTAACAGCCCGCCTATAAAGGTGAGGCTGTTGCGCAGAGCCATGGATAAAGAGGAGCCGATTATATTTTCTAGCAGGCTGGTATCGGTGGTTAGGCGAGACATTATTTCGCCACTGCGATTGGTTTCGAAAAAATTTGGCTCTAACGTCAAAAGGTGATCGAACACTTTAGTGCGTATATCGGCGCAGACTCTTTCCCCAAGCCAAGACACTAAATAAAAGCGAATAAATGTACCGAATGCAATTACCGAAATAATAGCTATTAAAAAGTAGATGGCCTGATTGAGTTCTTCGAGAGAGCCACCTACAAAGCCTTGATCGATCAACAGGCGTACAGCATGCCCAATAGCTAAGCTTGCACTCGCCGTTAAAAGAAGGGCGAATAGGGCGGCTATTAAGGTCTTCTTGTAGGGGCGTACAAAGGGGCTAAGCTCAAGCAAAACGCTTAGGCGATTGCCTTTAGCTTTATCTTGTTCTTGGGAGGTTTTCCCTATCTCGTCACTGTTGCTCGCGCCCTCATTTGGGGCTTCACTTTCCACGGAGTTTATCGATGAGCTCATAAATCGGCACTGCTATCAAAATATTTTCAGGGTTGTTGGTTTACAATGGCTGTGAGAGCCATAAATAACAAGGGTTGTAAGTGATTGGTGGGTTAGTTTTTGTAAAGCCTTTGCGCGAGTAGTTCTGCTTACTGAGCAAATCGGTAAATGCTTTGTCACTTCTGGTAAAGCCATTGCACCTTCACATGAGTATGATGATAGCTATGCCCGCCGCGGCATCTAAAAAGACATATTCTATGGAGAAAAATAATGAGCGATGCAAAAGACGTTGGAATTAGCATACCCATTCTTGGCCATATGGGCGCAGATGTTATCGAGATAAGCCCTGGCAGAGTTAAAGCTAAAATGCCATTGGCCCCGAATGCAAACCACGTGGGTACCATGTATGCAGGCTCTTTATTCACCTTGGCAGAGTTTCCAGGTGGCGTCTTGTTCCTCGATTACTTGGCGGGCGAAAAGATATACCCCATCGTCGCTGAAATGAACATTCGCTATCGTCGCCCGGCCATGACTGATATTCATGTGGATATGCAGATGGATATTGCGGATCTGGATCGCATGAAAGAGGAAACTCTGGCGAATGGTAAGGCGGAGATGAAGCACCAGCAAGAGCTAACCGATGATAATGGTGAGGTTGTTGCTATTTCTGAAGCTCGCTATGTGTGGTTAAAAGCCTAAGCGCTTAAACCTATAAGCAGGGAGCTGTGCTCCTTGCTTAATCTCTCCCTGTGTCGCCTTTCTTCTACTTATTGCTGCTACCATTCCTGCTGCTGTAGCTTGTTTGCGGCATCCCGTCCTTAGCTCGTCTAGTTAGCAAGCCTACAGTTATTGCTTGCCTGCAGTTGTCACCTAGCTTTTCTTCATGTTGTTCAGATATGAATAGTGATTGACTGGCATAAAAGCGGCAAATGGGCGATGATGACAAAAAGCTTGGCCAAAGAGCTGGGCAGCTAAAAGATGATAATACTTAGAAGAGACAATTTATGACTGCAGCCAGAGAGCATTTTGGGTCCCGTATAGGATTTATTCTGGCCGCCGCAGGCAGTGCGGTGGGTATCGGTAACTTGGTGGGCTTTCCTGTGGGTGCCGCTAAGAATGGTGGGGGCGCCTTTCTATTTATTTACGCCATATTTGTGGCATTGATTTGTCTTCCGGTCATGATGGCTGAGCTAGCTATCGGTCGCCGTTTTCAAAAAGATCCTTTAGGGGCTTATAGCAGCTCGGCAGGCGGTGGTTTGTGGTCTATTGCGGGTTGGCTTGCGGTGATTACCCCTTATATGATTGCTGTTTTCTACAGTGTGATCACGGTATGGATCTTCGGCTACTTGGTTGCCGCGCTGATGGGGAATCTGGATCAGCTGGCGCAGCCGTCTTATTTTGGTCAATTTATCAACAGCAATGAGGTATTTATTCATTTGTTGGTGGTAGTAGGCTTGGTCTACTTTATTCTCGTTAGTGGCGTTAAAGATGGTATCGAAAAGGGTGCTAAGATTTTGATGCCTGGCTTATTCGTTATGCTGCTTGGTTTGGTGATCTTTGTCCTAACCTTGGACGGAGCGATGGAGGGGGTTAAGTACTATATAGTTCCTGATTTCAGCAAGATCAATGCCTCGGTCATTAATGGTGCTTTATCTCAGGCGTTTTTCTCCTTGTCTCTGGGTATGGGCATTTTGATTACCTATGGTTCCTATATGGAGCGCCGAGAAAATGTTGTCAGCTCGGCCAAGTTTGTGGCCTTGACCGATACCATGGTGGCATTCTCTGCAGGCCTTATGATTTTGCCGGCGATTTTCTCTTTCGACCCAGCTACCGATACTGATGCTTTGAGTGATTCATCGGTCAGCTTGATCTTCAGCTTTTTGCCAAAGATTTTCTTAGCGATGCAGGTAAGCATTGGTTATGTTGGTGCCAGTATTGTTGCAATTTTGTTCTTTACCCTGGTTTTCTTCGCCGCTCTGACTTCATTGGTATCCATTACTGAGGTGCCAACTGCGAGCTTGGTTGATGAGAAAGGCTACAGTCGTAAAAAAGCGTTGAGCATTTTAGGTGTGACCATGGGTTTGTTTACCGTGGCTTGTATCCTGAGCTTTGGGCGTGTTGATTTTCTAACTCAGTTTATGGAGTACGCTGGGGCGAATAAGTCTTTATTTGATGTGGTATACGATATTTTCTACGACACCATTTTGCCGCTAAATGGTTTGCTGGCTTGTTTGTTTGTAGTTTATCGCTGGAAGAAGCACAACTTTAATGAAGAGCTAGAGCAGGGCGACGAGAGCTATCGTGGCTCCTTTGCTGAGAAGTACGTTAACTTTTCCCTGTCTACCTTTATTCCGTTGGTGCTATTGCTTATATTCGTGAATACCGTAGCCACCAAGTATTTTGGTTTGAGCTTCTTTGGCTAAATGGATCTGCTGATCATAAAAAAGGGGGAGAACTTTCGTTCTCCCCCTTTTTTGTTTGTAGGGTGTAAAACTCTGGACCTACGGCCCGTGGGGTTTTAGATATTGCCCATCTGCTTGCCAACAATTTGCAGCAATGGCTTAAAGACTTTTGGTGTGCCGCAAACGATATTGCCGCTGTCCATAAAGCTGTTGCCGCCTTTAAAATCGGACACTAGACCGCCGGCTTCTTTAACCAACAAAACACCTGCTGCGATATCCCACTCTTGTAGGTTCATCTCCCAGAAGCCATCAAAACGTCCAGCAGCGACATAAGCCAAGTCTAGGGAAGCAGCGCCAGGGCGGCGGATTCCAGCGGTCTGACCAGCAATCTCGTGCATTGCTGCTAAGTAGGGAGTCATGTGCTCGAAGGCGTAACCGTTAAAAGGAATGCCGGTGCCAATCAATGCGCCGTCCATGCCTTTACGTGGAGATACACGGATACGTCGGCCATTTAAGGCGGCGCCCCGGCCACGGCTGGCGGTGAATTCTTCTCGGGTGATGGGGTTTAGCACAACAGCGTGCTCGATCTGGCCTTTATATTTACAGGCAATAGAAACGGCAAAGTGGGGAATGCCGTGAATGAAATTGGTGGTGCCATCAAGTGGGTCAATAATCCACTCATAATCACTGTTCTCACCAACGCTTAGGCCTGTCTCTTCACCGCGAATGGTGTGGTCTGGGTAGGCTTTACGTAGATGGTAAATAATCTCTTTTTCGGAAGCTTGGTCGATTTCAGTTACGAAATCATTGCGGCCTTTTTCTTCAAAAGCTACAACGTCGACACGTTCCAGGGCGCGCTCAATAAGCTCGCCGGCCTTGCGTGCAGCACGCAGGGCAATAGTCAGCATGGGTTCCATGGATCACCAATTTCAATTGTCAAAGAACATACGGCTGCGGCCAGCGCAGCGGTTGGCGGCGATTATAGAGTAAAGCGAGTTGCTGCGCTAGCCAATAATATTGCGGTTTTAGGGTGATAATTTGCTTTCAAAATGACTTTGGGGCGAGAGAGGCGGGTCTATCTATATAGCCTTTGCAGCCGCTGCTCTGGCGAGCGGCGCTATTCTCGGGTAGACTTGCCGCCGTTTTGGCCCTAGGCCAGTCCAGTAAGTCAGTAGGAATCAACATGGCCGACAGTTTAGCTCCAGAAAATAGCCAACGTTTGCAGAAAATTCGTATCGTTTTGGTCAATACGTCCCACCCTGGCAATATCGGTGGCGTAGCTCGTGCTATGAAGAATATGGGGATGGCTAGTTTATATCTGGTTGCTCCGAAAGAATACCCAGCAGATAAAGCGGTCTGGCGCGCTTCAAATGCGGTTGATGTACTTGATGGGGCGGTAGTCGTTGATAGCTTGGATGAGGCTATTGCTGGCTGTGCCCTAGTAGTGGGTACCAGCGCTCGAGACCGCAGAATCCCTTGGCCAATGTTAACTCCTCGAGAATGCGGCGAGCGAGCCTGGGCAGAAGCCGAAGAGCATGATGTGGCCTTGGTTTTTGGTCGTGAAGACCGCGGGCTGACTAACGAAGAGCTACAGAAATGTAACTACCATGTCCACATTCCTAGCAACCCCGATTATAGCTCTCTCAATCTAGGTGCTGCTGTGCAGGTGTTAGCCTATGAAATGAGGCTGGCTTGTATCGAATATGAGCGTGAAGGCAAGGCCCTAAGTTTTGACGATTGGGATATGCCGCCTGCCAAGAGTGAGGCGATGGAGCATTATTATGAGCACTTACAGCAGACCTTGGAGAAGATTGGCTTCTTGGAGCCTGATAACCCGCGTCAAACCATGACTCGTCTGCGCCGCTTATATAGTCGCGTGCGTATGGATGAAATGGAGTTAAACATTCTCCGCGGTGTTTTAACGGCTATGCAGAATTACGTTTATCACACGGAGAATAAGCTTAAGTCGAAAGATTCTGATTAATAGCTTTATAGCATAAAGGTGTATATTGCTTAAACCTGAGTAGAATGCTAGGGTATATACCTGAGTTAAATACTAGGTATTATTCTTGACTCTAATCCTAGGTTTTTTAATAATGCGCGCCGCGCCTCAATGCTGGAAGCCTGATAATGAGACTAACAACAAAAGGCCGCTATGCGGTCACAGCAATGCTGGATTTAGCGCTCCATGCCGACAATGGCCCAATTAGCCTGGCAGGAATCTCGAAGCGACAAGAGATCTCCCTAAGTTATTTGGAGCAGCTGTTTTCAAAATTGCGTCAAAATGACTTAGTAAGTAGTGTGCGCGGCCCAGGTGGTGGTTATCGCTTGAGTCGTCCGAGTGAAGAGATTTTTGTTGCTCAGATTGTCGATGCTGTCAATGAATCGATTGATGCGACAAACTGCGGTGGCAGTGGTAGCTGCAGAAATGGAGCTACCTGTTTAACGCATCACTTATGGTGTGACTTAAGTGAGCAGATCCATGATTTCCTAAGTGGAATCAGTTTGGCCAGTTTAGTGGCCCGCAAAGATATACAAGAAGTATCTGAGCGTCTGGATAAAGAAGAAGCCCTGCAACAGGCAGAGGCCAACTCAATGCAGCGAATTACTACCGCTAGCTTGGGTTGATAACCGTGAACCCGGGGTAGAACCCGGGATATTGAAGGCTAAATCATGAAGTTACCGATTTATTTGGATTACTCTGCGTCAACGCCAGTGGACCCGCGCGTGGCTGAGTTAATGATGGATTGCCTAACTATGGATGGCAATTTTGGTAATCCCGCTTCCCGCTCACATGTGTACGGCTGGAAAGCTGAAGAGGCGGTTGAAAACGCTAGGGCGCAGGTCGCCGATCTTATCAATGCAGATCCACGCGAAATCGTCTGGACTTCCGGTGCTACCGAGTCCGACAACTTGGCTATCAAAGGTGTGGCTCATTTCAATGTGCGCAAAGGCAAGCATATTATTACCTCGAAAATCGAGCATAAAGCCGTTTTAGATACTTGTCGTCAGCTTGAGCGTGAAGGTTTTGAGGTTACCTACCTAGATCCAGATTCCGAAGGATTAATTACCGTACAGCAAGTGGCTGATGCAATGCGAGAAGACACCACCGTGGTTTCTTTGATGCATGTAAATAATGAAATCGGCACTATTACTGACATTGCAGCCATTGGCGAATTGTGTAGAGAGCGTAAGGTTTTCTTCCACGTCGACGCGGCCCAAAGCGCTGGCAAAATCGAGATTGATGTTGAGGCGATGAAGGTCGATTTAATGTCTTTCTCTGCCCATAAGATATATGGACCTAAAGGTATCGGCGCTCTATATGTACGCCGTAAACCACGTGTTCGCTTGGAAGCTCAAATTCACGGTGGTGGACACGAGCGTGGCTTCCGTTCGGGCACTTTGGCAACCCATCAGATAGTTGGTATGGGTGAGGCGTTCCGCTTAGCTAAAGCTGAAATGCAGCAAGACTTCGATCATTGTAACGCCTTAAAGCAGCGTCTATGGGATGGTTTGAAGGATATGGAGCAAGTTGTTGTAAACGGCTCTTTTGATCAGCGTGTATCTACCAATATCAATATTAGTTTCGCCTATGTGGAAGGCGAGTCATTATTGATGTCTTTGCGCGATTTGGCTGTATCCTCGGGCTCGGCTTGCACCTCGGCCAGTTTGGAGCCTTCCTATGTGCTGCGCGCTCTGGGCGTTGATGATGAGATGGCTCATAGCTCGATCCGCTTCGGTGTCGGCCGTTTTACCAAGCCAGAAGAGATCGATTTTGTGATCGAAAAAGTACGCCACGCCGTAGCCAAATTGCGCGAGTTATCGCCGCTTTGGGATATGTATAAAGATGGTGTTGATTTAAGTAAAATTGAGTGGGCTGCGCACTAAGCGTAGCTCATTAAGCAATAGCCTTTAGCGTAGCTAAGGTGGAGTAAATAAAATGGCTTATAGTGACAAAGTAATCGATCATTATGAAAACCCTCGTAATGTTGGCAAGTTAGATGAGGCTTCTGACAGCGTAGGTACCGGTATGGTCGGCGCCCCAGCTTGTGGCGATGTAATGCGCCTGCAAATTCAGGTGAATAACGAAGGTGTCATCGAAGATGCTAAGTTTAAGACTTACGGCTGCGGTTCAGCCATTGCTTCAAGCTCACTGCTAACAGAGTGGGTAAAGGGTAAAACCTTGGGTGAGGCTGAGTCGATCAAAAACACTGAGATTGCTGAAGAGTTGGCTTTGCCTCCGGTAAAAATCCACTGCTCGGTTTTGGCTGAAGATGCTATTAAAGCCGCAGTACGCGATTTACGCGAAAAACGCGGTGAAGACTAAGACTTCATCGGTTCCGTTATAATTTTAGCTAAAAGGCAGCGGTAATATCATGGCCTTAACCATGACAGATTCAGCGGTAGAGCATGTTCAGCGTCACTTGAGTACACGCGGTAAAGGCGTTGGTATTCGAGTAGGCGTTCAAACCACAGGTTGTTCCGGCTTGTCTTATGTGTTGGAATTTGTTGACGAGCTTAATCCAGAGGATGAGGCTTTCGATCAAGGTGGCTTTAGCTTAGTGGTCGACCCAAAGAGTTTGGCCTATTTAGATGGCACAGAGCTGGACTTCGTAAAAGAAGGTTTGAACGAAGGTTTTCAGTTCAACAACCCCAATGCTAAAAACGCCTGTGGATGTGGCGAGAGCTTTCACGTTTAATTCGTGTCATAAGCTTGTAAGCGTCGCAGTTGAAAAGATTAAAGCCGGGGCGTTTCCCCGGCTTTTTTGTATGAACTTTGTAAGTCGTTACTCGGCGAGAACAAGTAAGCATATTTATGGATCTAAGCGACAACTATTTTGCCCTCTATCAGTTAGAGCCGAGCTTTGATATTGATTTGGCTGCGCTAAAAGCAGCGCATCGCAAGCTACAGACTCAATGCCACCCGGATAAATTTAGTGCCGAAGGTGCGCAACAGCAGCGTTTGGCTGTGCAGGCCATGGCTTATGTAAATCAGGCCTTTGAAACACTAAGTGTGAATGTTAAACGGGCTGAGTATCTACTGGAGCTCGCGGGTTGCGAATCCAATCTTGAAAACAAAACACATCAAGATCCAGCTTTTTTGATGCAGCAAATGGAGTGGCGAGAAGAGCTTTCTGAATTACGTCAATTGATTGCGAGTGATGAGGCGGTGGCAGAAAAGAAACTACAAGCTTTGTATGCTGAGCAGCGATCGCTTGAGCAAAAAATTCAAGCTGAATTTGTTAAATGTTATGAGTCTGGAGAGTTTTCTGCTTGTGTTGCGCCTTTAGCTAAAATGCACTTTACCAGTAAGTTCGCTAAAGAGTTGCGAGCTGCAGAAGATGAATTGCTCGATTTAGATTAATTGATAATTAGCTTGGCCGGCAGTATGACCGTGATCACTGGCGACCAAATTTGCCGATAAGAAATAGGTATTTTGTGTTACTTCAAATTTCAGAACCTGGACAAAGCGCTAAGCCCCACGATCGAAAGCTCGCGGTAGGTATCGACTTAGGTACAAGCAACTCCGTTGTTGCATCTGTGCGTAGCGGTGAGCCGGTGGTGCTGGCCGATGAAAAAGGGCAGTCAATTTGTCCGTCTGTTGTCCATTATCAAGCTTCTGGCCCAGTGCTCGTTGGCCAAGGCGCCGAGAAAAAACTATTAAGCGATCCAGCTAATACCGTTAGCTCTATAAAACGTCTTATGGGGCGCGGTGCTGAAGATATCGTCAGCTTAGGTGAAAAGCTCCCTTATCGTTTTGTAGAAAAAGATGGCAGTGCATTGCCTTATTTGTCTACGGTGGCAGGTGATTTTAGTGCGGTAGAAATTTCCTCTGAAATACTTAAGCACCTTGCCGCATTGGGTGAGCGCAGTTTGGCCAGTGGTGCATCTCAGCATTTGGATGGCGCGGTTATTACCGTACCGGCGTACTTTGATGAAGCCCAACGACAGGCAACCAAAGATGCGGCAACATTGGCCGGCTTGAAGGTTCTTCGTTTGCTAAATGAGCCTACGGCGGCTGCCGTTGCCTACGGACTTGATCAGCAAGCCGAAGGTTTGATTGCAGTTTATGACTTGGGCGGCGGTACTTTTGATGTTTCTATTCTGCGCTTGAGTAAGGGCGTTTTCGAGGTGCTATCTACAGGCGGTGATTCTGCTTTAGGTGGTGACGATTTTGATCAGTTGTTAGCTCAGTGGATCTTGCAGCAAAGTAACAATGAGCATGCGCTTTCAGCGCAAGAGCAGCGGGCGCTATTGCTTAAGGCTAGAGCTGCCAAAGAATCTCTTGCAGAAAGTGAATCTGTAGATATTGAGTTTGCCGCATGGCATGGCAGTCTAGATCGCCAGCAAATGTCTGAGATATTACGACCACTGATTGCTCGTAGTATCAAGTCATGCCGTCGTGCTTTGCGTGACGCTGATATAAGTGCTGATGAAATTGATAACGTTGTGTTGGTCGGTGGCTCTACGCGAACTCTTGCTGTGCGTGAGGCAGTAGCTGATTTGTTTGGTCGTGAGCCTTTATCCAATATCGACCCTGATAGGGTGGTGGCTCTGGGCGCGGCTATTCAGGCCGATATACTAGTGGGTAACAAGCCTGACAGTGATATGTTGTTATTGGATGTTATCCCATTGTCTCTAGGTATAGAAACAATGGGCGGCTTAGTCGAGCAAATTATTAGCCGTAATACACCCATCCCCGTCGCCAAGGCTCAAGAGTTTACCACTTTCAAAGATGGGCAAACCGCGATGGCTGTACATGTCCTACAGGGCGAGCGCGATTTGGTTTCGGCTTGCCGTTCGCTGGCGCGTTTCGAGCTGCGCGGTATACCCCCAATGGTGGCGGGTGCGGCTAAGATTCGCGTGGTATTCCAAGTTGATGCTGATGGCCTGCTGATGGTGTCTGCCGAAGAACTCAATAGTGGGGTAAAAACCAGCATTGATATCAAACCGTCTTATGGCTTAGCGGACGATGAAATCAGTCGCATGCTTTCAGAGTCATTCAGTCATGCTGAAGATGACATGAAGGCTCGGGCCTTGCGTGAGCAGCAGGTGGAGGCAGAGCGCGTATTGGAGGCTTTGGTGCCGGCACTGGAGGCGGATGGCGATTTGCTCAGCGATGGAGAGCGACAAACCATTGTTGCAAGCATGGAGAAGCTGCTTCAAGTGCGTCAGAGTGCGGAGAGTCCACGTGATATTGAGGCGGCCATTGAGGCTGTGGCGCAGTGTACTGATGACTTTGCAGCTCGCCGGATGGATAAAAGTATCAAGGCGGCGTTAGCGGGCCAGAGCCTAGATGATATTGATTCAGAGTAGTTGCCAGATAGCAGCTGCTGAAGATTTAATGAGTGTGAATTATGCCTAAGATAGTATTTTTACCCCATGAAGAGATTTGCCCTAAGGGTGCCGAGGTTGACGCTGAAAAAGGCGAAAGCATTGTTGATGCTGCACTTCGCAACGGCATCGAAATTGAGCATGCCTGTGAAAAGAGTTGTGCATGTACCACCTGTCATGTGGTGGTTCGTGAAGGCTACGACTCCCTAGAAGAAGCCGATGAGCTGGAGGATGACTACCTCGATAAAGCTTGGGGGCTCGAGCCTGACTCGCGTCTAGGCTGCCAAGCTCTGGTTGCGGATGAAGATTTGGTTGTCGAAATTCCAAAATACACCATTAACCAGGTTTCTGAACATCACTAAGGGGGCGCTATGTTGGATTTACGCTGGACAGATGTGAGCGATATCGCCATAGAGCTTTATGATGCGCACCCGGATGTGGACCCGCAATATGTGAACTTTGTTGATTTGCGTAATTGGGTTATGGCGCTAGAAGGCTTTAATGATCAGCCTGAGCGCTGTGGGGAAAAGATATTGGAAGCAATTCAGGCGGCCTGGATAGAAGAGGCCAGCGACTAGCTTTTGATATAGGATTCGCCAAGAGTATTGGCGGGCCAATAGCGCGCCAGAATCTAAAAACACCTTAGACGTGGTGATTTTGCCCTTCATAAGCCTCGCTTTGAAGTCATTTAGTATGAAAATAGGTGCTTTTACGCGATCTTAAGCTATTTAACCGCTGTCCTCAGAGGTGTATAATCGGCGCCTCTGTAGAAACCGGGCTCTGTGTTTCTGGCATTTTTCATAAAACTGAAAAATGATTATATAGATCAGTAACATAGCGTCCGCCGCTGAGCTGACTGCCAAACAGGGCAAGTCGGTTCCCAACAGATCTAAACCCGTGGCTAATGCCCAGCTGGCAAGTCGCGGGTTTTCCGTATGGATTCCTGTAAAACGGCTAAATTAGGTCGACGGCGGATCCTGCGGGTTTAAGAATTTTATTCATTTATTTTTGGAGATTAACTCATGGCGGTAGAACGCACTCTTTCCATCATCAAGCCAGATGCTGTAGCAAAAAACGTAATTGGTCAGATCAACGCTCGTTTTGAAGCTGCAGACCTAAAGATTGTCGCTATGAAAATGGTTCAGTTGGACGACGAAAAAGCTGGTGGTTTCTACGCCGAGCACAAAGAGCGTCCTTTCTTCGGTGACTTGGTTTCTTTCATGACCTCTGGCCCTGTTGTTGTACAGGTATTAGAAGGCGAAGGCGCTGTTGCTAAAAACCGTGAGTTGATGGGTGCTACCAATCCTCAAGAAGCTGACGCTGGCACCATTCGCGCTGATTTTGCTCAAAGCATCGATGCCAATGCTGTGCACGGTTCTGACTCTGCTGCATCTGCTGAGCGCGAAGTAGCTTACTTCTTCGCTGCTGACGAAATCTGCGGCCGCTAATTATAGGTAGTAGATTGATGTCCCTGACGCCGTCCGAAAATACTGTCGAAAAAGTTAATTTGCTGGGTTTGTCTCAGCAAAAGCTGGAAGCCTTTTTTGAAGAAATGGGTGAAAAGCGCTTTCGTGCGGCGCAGGTTCTCAAGTGGATCCACCAAATGGGTGTGGATTCATTTGATGAGATGACCAATATCAGCAAAGCATTGCGTTCCAAACTGTCCGCAAAGGCTGAAATTAAAGCCCCCGAGGTGATGCAGCAGCTAGATTCTGCTGATGGAACTCGCAAGTTTTTGATTAAGGTTAGCGGTGGCAGTGCCATCGAGACAGTATTTATACCGGATGGTGAGCGTGGCACTTTGTGTGTTTCATCTCAAGTAGGCTGTTCCTTGGATTGCAGCTTTTGCTCAACCGGTAAGCAGGGTTTTAATCGTGATTTGACAGCGGCCGAGATCATTGGCCAAGTATGGATTGCCGCAAAGTCTTTTGGTCAATTTGGTGAAGACCGACCAAGAAAAATTACCAATGTCGTGATGATGGGTATGGGCGAGCCATTACTCAACTTTGACAACGTCGTCGATTCGATGAATCTGATGATGCACGATAATTGTTACGGAATTTCAAAACGCCGAGTCACTTTAAGTACTTCGGGCGTAGTGCCGGCACTCGATAAGCTTGATGGTCTAACTGATGCTTGTTTGGCGATATCTTTGCACGCGCCCAATGATGAGCTTCGTAATGAGTTGGTACCCATCAATAAAAAGTACCCGATTGCCATGTTGTTGGATAGCGCTAAGCGCTATATCGATAACTTGCCTGACAATCGACGCAAGATTACCATCGAATACACACTCATTGATCAAGTAAATGATCGACCAGAGCATGCTCGTGAGTTGGCGCAACTATTGCGAGATATTCCGGTCAAAATCAATCTGATCCCTTTTAATCCGTTCCCAATGTCAGATTACAAGCGTGTCAGCAATAATAGCTTGCGACGATTTCAAGATATTCTAACGGAAGAGGGCTACATAACCACGGTTCGCACGACTCGTGGGGATGATATTGATGCCGCTTGTGGCCAGTTGGCTGGCAATGTAAATGACCGAACTCGCCGTTCGCAGAGATACCAAGAGCAAGCCGTTCGAATTATTAATAACGCATAGAACCGGAATATAAAATGATTCGCAGCCTCGTAAAAACCACCATAACAAGTTGGCTGTTGTTGAGCTTGACAGCATGCGTAACAACTTATGACAAAGAGCCTAAAAAACCTAATATGGAAAAGGCCAAAGAGACTCATATTCGTCTAGGTCTACAATATTTGCGCCAAAATAATTTAGATTCCTCACGCTTCCATCTCAATAAAGCTTTGAAAATTGATCCGGATTCAGCCGGTGCCTATAGTGGTTTGGCTGCTCTAATGTTGCGCGAAGGTGACGACGTAAACGCAGAGCGCTTTTATCAAAAAGCGATTCGCATTGATGGTGATTTTCCTCAGGCGAGAAATAATTATGGTTCATTTTTATACGGGAAAAGGCGCTATTCGGAAGCCTTGGAGCATTTTCAAAGTGCAGCACAAAACCTCAATTACGATCGGCGGCCGCTTGCTTTTAACAACGTTGGTTTGACGGCGCTTGCCTTGGGGGACGTCTCCGCTGCAGAGAAGGCGTTTGTCCGTTCTATTACTCTAGACTCCAACATGCCGAGACCCTACATTGAGTTGGCGGGTATAGCTCAAAAAAAAGCTGAATATACTGCGGCTCTAAGGCTTCTAGATCAATACCACTTAGTTTCTCCTTATTCACCTCGCTCTATTGAAATGGAATTGCAAATTGCAACTGCGCTAGGTGATAAGAATCGTGAAGCGAGTGCCCGATTAAAGCTTAAAACAATCTTTCCAAATGGAAAGCCTTTGAGCACTAAGCAATCGATCGGTGATCGCTAATGACCGGTCTTGAGTCCCCCGTACAAAAGGAGATACCAGGGCCGGGGGCAATAATACTTTACGCCCGTGAGCAACTCGGGATTAGTTCCGAGGATTTGGCCGCAGAGCTAAAAATTACTAAGCATAAACTCAGTCTCATTGAGTCGAACCAGTTTGAGCTGGCTGGCACAGAGACATTTGTGCGCGGCTATTTACGCAATGCTGCGCGTGTTTTGCAGCTGGATATTGATATTCTATTGGCGGAATACGATGCCTATTGTGAGCTCGATAGCCCAAATAGAGACAAAGATACTCAAACTGAAGTGGTAGCAGCTCAGAGTAGAAATAAGTCTAAATTGATTTTGATAGTGCCGCTGTTTTTGCTGCTTCTACTTGGCTTTTGGTTTTTTGGGCAACAAGAAAAGCCAAGCCAAAAACCATCGCTTGTACAAGCCCAAAACTCTGGAGTTGAAACTTCCAGTGCAATTACAGCTAATAATTTATCAGCTAGTCGTAGCAATGAATCGCTAGGGCAATCAATGGAATCTGGGGCTGGCGCAAATGAGCAGGCTACTGCGATAAAAAACACTTCGCTTGAAGTGAAAACCCCAAATACTGAACCTGCTGAAGCATCCACCGAAGCAGCTATAGTGGAGTCGCCATCGCCTATTAAAGATACCGTAGTTTCAGCTGAGCCAAACATCAGTACAGAGGTGTCTCCAGATACCGCCGTGACGGCTTTGTCTGATGGAGAGCAGTCTCTGGTTTTCACTTTTACCGACAGCTGTTGGCTTCAGGTTCGCGATGCAACAGGGCGGCGCCTATTCAGTAATACTAAGCAAGCCGGGCAGGAACTTCGTCTGCAGGGGCAGGCGCCATTTAGAATGAACTTTGGCAATGTAAGAGCGGTATCGTTAACGATCGATGGTGAAGCTGTTCCTTTGCAGGCCAAAGCGGGTCGTAAAACCTTGGCCGTAACCATTCCTTAATTAAGTAAATACTATGCACTTTGAATCACCGATTAAACGCCGTAAATCCAGACAGATTATGGTTGGCGATGTAGCCGTAGGTGGCGACGCACCAATTTCTGTGCAGAGTATGACGAATACCGACACCTGCGATGTTAATGCGACTGTAGCTCAGATAAAGGGCTTGCAAGACGCTGGAGCCGATATTGTAAGGGTGTCGGTACCTACTTTAGATGCAGCCGAAGCATTCGGTGAAATACGTAAAGCGGTGAACTTACCTTTAGTTGCAGATATTCATTTTGACTATCGTATTGCGCTTCGTGTTGCCGATTTAGGTGTTGATTGTTTGAGAATTAACCCTGGGAATATAGGGCGGGAAAAACGTATTGCCGCGGTTGTTGAAAAGGCTAGGGATCTAGATATTCCTATTCGTATCGGTGTTAATGCCGGATCTTTGGAAAAAGATTTACAAAAAAAATACGGCGAGCCTACGCCAGAAGCCATTGTAGAGTCGGCTTTACGTCACGTTGATATACTCGACAAAATGAATTTTCATGATTTTAAGGTGAGTGTTAAAGCATCTGATGTTTTTATGGCGGTTGCGGCTTATCGTCAGTTAGCTACGCAGATTGAGCAGCCACTGCATTTAGGAATTACAGAGGCAGGTGGCCTGCGCTCTGGAACGGTAAAGTCTGCCGTCGGTCTGGGCATGTTGTTGATGGATGGCATTGGCGATACCTTGAGGGTTTCCCTGGCTGCCGACCCAATCGAAGAGGTTAAAGTAGGTTGGGATATTCTAAAAAGCCTAAAGCTACGCGCGAAAGGTATTAACTTTATTGCATGTCCTAGCTGCTCTCGCCAGAACTTCGATGTGGTTTCCACAATGAATCAATTGGAAGAGCGCCTAGAAGATATTCGTACGCCGATGGATGTTTCAGTTATTGGTTGTGTTGTTAATGGTCCTGGTGAAGCCAAAGAATCTGATGTTGGTCTTGCTGGCGGAACGCCGAGTCATTCAATTTATATCGACGGTCAGGCTGATCATAAATTGGGTAAGGATAACTTGGTAGACAATCTAGAGCGTATTATTCGAGCCAAGGCGGAAGAGAAGGCAGAGGCCGAAAAAGATTTGATTGCAAAATCGGTATAGTAAGCAAAAACAGCTCAAGTGCAGCAGCAACGTAAAACACCATTAAAAAACATTACAGTAAAACGCTAAGTTTTATTTTAGAGAGATAGGTAGCAGTTTGAAAAAGATCCAAGCCATTCGAGGCATGAATGATTTATTGCCAGAGCAGTCTGCACGTTGGCAGTATCTAGAAAAAACCGTAGCAGACTGTGTGGCGAGTTATGGCTACCAAGAGATTCGGTTTCCGATCGTTGAGTCTACTGATTTGTTTAAGCGCTCGATTGGCGAAGTCACCGATATTGTAGAGAAAGAAATGTACACCTTCGATGATCGAAATGGTGACAGTATAACTTTACGACCAGAGGGCACGGCTTCATGTGTGCGTGCCTGTGAACAGCACGGTTTGTTGTACAACCAAACCCAGCGCCTATGGTATACCGGCCCAATGTTTCGCTATGAGCGACCTCAAAAAGGACGTTTGCGTCAGTTTCATCAAATAGGGGTCGAAGCTTACGGAATGCCGGGGCCCGATATTGATGCAGAATTATTATTGCTTACCGCAAGCTTGTGGCGCCAGATGGGAATTCTTGATGCGCTGACCTTAGAAATTAATAGCTTGGGTTCAAATGCTGCGCGTGAATCTTTTAAGGCGGCATTAGTAGACTATTTAAGTGAACGAAAAGATCAATTAGACGAAGATAGCCAGCGTCGTCTTGATAGTAACCCGCTACGAATTCTAGACAGTAAAAACCCTGACACTCAAAAGCTTTTAGATGCCGCCCCTAGTTTGTCTGACTATTTGGATGATGAGTCGCGCGCGCATTTTGAGCAAGTGCAGCGTCTTCTGACTGAAGCAGGAGTGCCATTCAAGGTAAATCCCCGATTGGTTCGAGGCTTGGATTATTACTCAAAGACGGTTTTTGAATGGGTGACCGATAAGCTGGGCGCTCAGGGAACCGTCTGTGCCGGCGGCCGCTATGATGGACTCATAGAGCAGTTGGGCGGCAAACCGAATACAGCGGTTGGCTTTGCCATGGGTGTCGAGCGTTTAATACTGTTGCTGGAGGCTTTAGATAAGTTTCCAACCAGCCTGCCAAATGCTGCAGATATCTACATTGTGGCAGCTAGCAATGATGCAAATGCAGCTCAGTGTGCGGCGGCCAATATGGCAGAGAGAGTTCGCGCTGAACTCCCGGGCTGTCGAGTGGTCAATCATTGCGGCGGCGGCAGTTTTAAAAGTCAGCTCAAAAAAGCGGACCGAAGCGGAGCTGCGTTCGCACTGATTCTTGGCGATCAAGAGTTAGAGCAGGCTAAGGTGCTTATGAAGCCTTTACGAGGGCAGGGCGAGCAGCAATTGCTGGAGCAAGCTGATTTAGTTTCATCTTTATCTAATGCGCTAGAGGACTAAGTCAAAGCCATAATAAGGCCTAGGGCTTATAAGCGGCTTATGATAGTCTAGCGGGCTTTATGACGTTGGCTTTCAGCCTTGTGCAAAAAACAAACAGAATGCAGGTAAGTAGGAGTTACAGTGGCAGAACATCTCACTGAAGAAGAACAATTAGAAGCCATTAAACGCTGGTGGGACGAAAACGGCAAAGCATTGCTGACCACCGCATTGTTGATCGTTGCGGGTTATTCGGGTTTTCAATTTTGGCAAACAAAGCAACAGGCTCAGGCCGAAGCAGGTTCGGTCGTTTATGAGGAGCTGCTGCAAGCCGCTAGCCCTCAAAACCCTACGGCCGAACAAAAGAATACCGCTAAATTTTTGGCTCAACAGCTGGTGGATGAGCACAGTGGTAGCTTTTATGGCATTAGCGGTGACTTGTTTTTGGCCAAGATAGCGGTGCAAGCCAATGAGTTGGATCTAGCCGCTACGCATTTAAACTCTGCGATAGCGCAAGGCCCTAGCGAAGCGCTACGTCCTATTGTTTACCAGCGACTCGCTAAAGTTCAATCGGCTAAAGGTGATAATGCAGCTGCCTTGGCAACATTAGATAAAGGTCAAACTCAAGCAGTAATCGGCTCTTTCGCTGAAACTCGCGGTGATATCTATATGGCTCAGAACGACGCCGACGGTGCCCGTGCTTCTTATCAGCTGGCAATAGATTCATTAGCTGCTGAGGATATTGCAAGGCGTCAACCTCTGCAGGATAAATTAGCTAGCGTACCGGTAGCGGCAACTCAGGATGGGAATGCTCAATAATATGAAAAAACCAATAGCATTGCTGCTTTTGTCAGCGATTATCTCTGCTTGTTCCTCTACTGATGAAGTTAATATTGAACCGATGGAATTGGTGGATTTCGAGCCATCGGTCGAGCTTAAAGAAGCTTGGTCTAAAGATATCGGCGCAGGTCAAGATACGCGTTTTAGCCGGCTTACCCCTGCAATTGCAGGTGATACTTTGTACGCGGCAGGTTCCGAAGGTGAGGTAGTCAGTTTAAATGCTCAAACTGGCAAAGAGCTGTGGTCGAAGGACTTGGATCGTGAGCTGGCAGGTGGTGTTGGTGTTGGTCCTAATAATCTTTACTTGGGTGGTTACACGGGTTCGGTTTACGCTTTATCCCGCGAAGATGGTTCGGAACAGTGGCAGACAAAATTAAGCAGTGAGATTCTATCTGCCCCGCAGAGTAATGGTGAAATTGTCGTCGTGCAAACCTTAGATGGTCGTCTGTATGGCCTAAATGCTCAAAATGGTGAGCAAATATGGCGCTATGACAACCCTGTACCTGTGTTAACACTTCGTGGTACCGCTAATCCTGTTATTTTTGCCGATAAAGTCTATGCGGGTTTTGCGTCAGGCAAAGCTGTAGCATTGCGTTTGGCTGATGGTGTTCAAGTTTGGGAGCATCGCGTAGCGGTTCCACAGGGCAAGACTGAGCTTGAGCGTGTCGTAGATATTGATGCGACACCTCTATTAATAGGCAACATTATTTACGCTTCGGCCTATCAAGGTCGAATTATGGCTATTAACCGCAGTAACGGCCGTGCAATGTGGGCAGCCGATTCCTCTAGCCATAAGGATATCAGCTCCTTGCATGGCAATATTTATGTGGCCTCTGCGGATGATCGTTTACGCGCCTTAAATAGCGCCAATGGTGAGCAGCTTTGGGAAAACGACAATATGCTGCGCCGTGAACTGGGTGCCCCCCATGCGATAGGTGGCTATGTAGCCGTGACCGATTTTGAAGGTTATATCCACATATTAGATCGTGAAGATGGCCGTTTTGTGGCGCGGGAAAAGGTTGATGGTGATGGCGTGCGCGCTAGCATGATAAGTAGTGATGGTTTGCTGTATGTGTATGGTAATAGCGGAGAGCTAGTCGCTTATCGCATACAATAGGGATAACTCCCTAGTAAAACTAAAGGGCCTTTTGGCCCTTTTTTCGTTTTTGTCTTCTATATATTCATGCCAGATTTGCCTCATAGCTACTAAAACTTGCTACTGGCGAGAAAATCCCTATACTCGCGGCCCACGAGATCCATCAAAATGGGTTATAAGCTTGTAAATTAACCCTAAACTTCTATTGGAATACCAAATGATACCTGTAATCGCCTTGGTTGGTCGCCCAAATGTTGGCAAATCCACCATGTTTAACCGTCTGACTCGCAGTCGCGATGCCCTTGTGGCAAATTACGCCGGCTTGACGCGGGATCGCAAGTATGGCGATGGTGAGATTAATAAGCGCCAATTTATGGTGATTGATACAGGTGGTATTACCGGTGATGAAGAGGGTATCGATTCTGCCATGGCGGAGCAGTCGCTATTAGCGGTAGAAGAGGCTGATGTGGTGCTGTTTTTGGTGGACAGCCGTGATGGCCTAACGGCGGCTGACGAGATGATCGCAGAGCACTTGCGTATTAACAATAAACGCACCTATGTAGTGGCCAATAAAATTGATGGTCAGAATCATGATGTCGCTATGGCTCCGTTTTATGAGATGGGACTTGGTGAGGTTTATGGTACAACGGCTACCCAAGGCCGTGGCGTGAAAACACTCATGGAATTAGTGCTTGAAGAATTTCCTGAAAATGTCTTCGAGGATGAGCAGGAAGAAGAGGCCAAGGGTATAAAAATGGCCATTGTGGGTCGACCAAACGTGGGTAAGTCCACTTTGGTAAACCGTCTTTTGGGTGAAGACCGTGTAGTTGTGTTTGATATGCCGGGGACTACCCGAGACAGCGTTTATATTAACTATGAGCGCAACGAAAAGCCTTATACGATAATAGACACGGCGGGTATTCGACGCCGTAAGAATGTTAAGGAGTCTGTAGAAAAGTTTTCCATCGTTAAAACTTTGCAGGCGATCAACGATGCCAACGTTGTGGTTTTATTAGTGGATGCCACCGAAGGATTGGTTGATCAAGATCTTCATTTAATGGGGCATGTAATTGACCAGGGTAGAGCCTTGGTAGTTGCTCTAAATAAATGGGATGGTTTGGATAGCGAGCATAAAGAGTTTGTTAAAAATGAACTAGAACGCCGCTTGCGTTTTGTCGACTTTGCCGATATCCATTTTATTTCGGCTTTACACGGTACCGGTGTTGGTCATTTGTACGAGTCTATCGAGCAGGCTTATAGTGCCGCTACAGATAAGTTAACCACCAATCATTTGACAAGAATTTTACAGGATGCGGTCTCTACCCATCAGCCACCTATGGTAGGTGGACATCGAATTAAGTTGCGCTATGCGCACGCCGGGGGTAAGAATCCTCCGATTATTGTAATTCATGGTAATCAGACTGAATCTGTTCCTGCGCACTATAAAAAGTACCTAGAGAAAACTTTCCGTCGTGTTTTAGATTTACACGGTACTCCAATCAAAATGGAGTTTAAGTCTACTGACAATCCTTACAATGGAAAGAAAAATGAACTGAACTCTCGTCAAGCAGCTAAGAAGAGGCGTTTGATGGAACACTATAAAAACGCTAAGAAGAAAAAGAAGAAATAACTTTATAAGATTGCTTGGTTCAAAAATAAAAAAGGGAGCTTTTGCTCCCTTTTTTATTTTCCGCTTTTAGAGTTTTATTAGCAGCTTATCGTTCAGCGTCTAGCTCTGCAGCATGATTAATGGCGTGAAAAATATAGTTTTGCTCAACGACACCGTTAAATAGGTGGGCCCAGGGGCCACGGGCATATATGGCTACGTCTTCACCAGCATGAGTTTCTGACTCAAGCGGGATTAAAGCTTGCTGCTTGTAATCGTGACTTTGAGCTTGTTCTTCTGTGGCGTGAGGGCGAGGGCCGTGACTGTGTGCACCTGGACCATTAGCATAAGAAAGCGTGGTATAAGGCTTGCCATCTAAGGCTAGGTTTGGTGTGTTGGCTGGACGACCTTTTTTGTCAATACCCTGGGCTAAGCCAAGAATTGGGTTGCCTCGATAAGAGTAACCCTGAATCACAAAGGTGTGCGAGTGGTCAGCGGTAACAATAATTAAGGTGTCTTCCTTGTCGGTTTTACGCATAGCCATTTCAACGGCATCGGCCATTGCAATACCGTCGGTTAGGGCACGTTTTGCATTGCCAGCATGGTGAGCGTGATCGATTCGACCGCCCTCAACCAAGAGAAAAAAGCCGTCGTCATTTTTGCTCAGAATATCAATCGCTTTACCCGTCATTTCGGCTAAAGAGGGCTCTCCGCCTTGGTCTTTTTCGCGATCAAGCTCGTATTCCATATGAGAGCTGTTAAATAGGCCGAATAGTTTGTCGGTTTCTTTTGGATCTACCTTATCAAAACCTTTTTGATTCCAAACGTAACGCCCTTCAGGGTGCTTTTCCTGCCATTCTTCGATTAAGTTGCGCTGATCTCGACGTTTGCCAAATTTGCCTTCTGGTCCACTGACATTGCTTGGTAGGAAGTGTCGACGTCCGCCGCCCATGGCGACCTCAATGCCGTCGCCATATGGAAACTCGATTAGTTGTTGGGCAATATCTTTGCAGCCGGCTTCTTTGTCGTGGGTGCTAAGCTTGCTGTCGTCCTCAAAGTTTCTGTCGGCAGAGTGAGCATAAGTAGAGGCAGGGGTGGCATGAGTAATACGCGTCGTAGTAACGACACCGGTTGAGCGGCCGTCAAGTTCAGCCAGTTCAAGCAGTGTTGAAGCGTGATTTTTTAGTGCCGCCTGGCAATCGCCGCGTTCGATACTGTCGTTAACTGAAATTAGTCCCATCTTGGTTTTTATGCCGGTCATTATGGCGGTGGCAGTACCGGCTGAATCTGGTGTCTGTGCGTTAGTATTATAGGTTTTCGATAAAGCCATGTGTGGGAAGTGCTCATAGGAAAGCTGAAACTCTTCGCCATCACCACCATCAATCTGGCCTTTAAAAATCCGCGTTGCGGTTACCGAAGCAATACCGTTGCCATCGCCAACAAATACAATAATATTTTTAGCTTTGTTTTCATTATTCTCGCGTTTTAATGCAGCTTTGAGCTGGGATTGTCCCTGCTCGAACCAAGGGTTGGTTTTTTGATGGGTAATACTGTCATCGCTACAGCCAGCCAGCAGGCCGAGACCTAACGATAAACAAAAAAGTTTTTTCTTAAAAATCATGATTGAGCCTGATTAGTTTTCGCTGTTGTTTTGGCTGGCATTGGATTGGTTTAAATAGTCCATTAGCCAAGCTCTTTGATAGGGAAAGCGCCACTGCACTGCAGGAATAAGTGAGGGGTTAACCCAGCGGGCGCTCAAGATTTCAATGTTATCTTCCGGGTTTGGCCGCATTTTTTCTTTATTAGTGCAGCTAAACAACTGGAAGCCATTATCGAAAATTTTGATCATTTTATCGGCGCTAACCGCGACGCCAGTTTCTTCGAGTGTTTCTCGCTCAGCGGTTTGTGCGGGAGTTTCGCGCCAGCGAAATCCGCCACCAGGGAAATTCCACTCGCCATTGTGTTGTTGAACCATCATGATGCGATATTCACCGCCACTGGCATGGTGCTCCAGTAGACAGCCGGCGTTCGCTTGGCCGGAGCCGGTTGTGGGGCTGTTTAAAAGATCGCAGCCGCCCAGCGCCAGTATGCTAGCGGTAAAAATGAACGTTTTTAATGGTTTATGTCTATAAATGTTTAACATGATAATCCGTGTTCATTTGCGCTGATGTGCAATTTAGCAAATCAGTCCAATTCAGTGCTGTTTACGCAGTGATGTCACTCACCGTGAGCGACGTAAAAAATAAACGCCATATTAAATCAGGCCTATGCAACACTTTGATGACATGGCCTCATAGTTTGCAAGTCTACTTGCTTGTGTGTATCGCTGCCACCTGACAGTCTAATTTTCCGTCTCCCAGCTGAACCGAGATAAGATCGCCGGTGTTTGTCTGTGCTGTTTTGTGAATAATCTTACCTTTGCTGTCGCGGCTAATACTGAATCCACGCTGTAATACCGCTAATGGACTTAAAGCCTGTAGCTTGCCGGCCGGAGCGCTAAGAGACATGTGTAGTTTTTGCAGGCGGTTGTTTATAAGTTGGGATAGGTTTTTGGATTGCTTGTTTACCGTCTGCTGTAGCTCCTCAAGTTGCTGCTTGGGGTGTTGTTGCTCAAAGCGCAACTGTACGCCTGCGAGCCTTTGCTGTTGCAGGGCCAAACGGTTCGACCAGCTTTGTTGCAGGCGAATCTCTAGGTTGTCTAGACGTTGGCTCTGTTGTTCCAATATTTGACCGGGATGGCGTAGGCGCCGTGATAGCTGTTCAAGCTTGAGCTTTTCGGTGGCGATCTTTCGCTGGCAGGCTTGGCCGAGTAATACGGCATTGCCCAATAGCAGTTGCTGTTGGTTTTCTTGATCCTGACTGAGCAGTTCGGCTGCCGCCGAAGGGGTTGCGGCTCGCAAGTCGGCGACAAAGTCTGCGATCGTAAAATCGACTTCGTGGCCAACTGCTGAAATAACAGGGATGTCACTATTTGTGATGGCATAAGCCAGTGCTTCATTGTTAAAGGCCCATAGGTCTTCCAGTGAGCCACCGCCTCTTGTAAGCAGTATCGCGTCGGCACACTGATGCCTGTTGGCCAGCTCAATGGCGCTGATAATTTGGCTGGCAGCCATATCACCTTGGACTTGGCAGGGTAATATGGTCACCTCGGTGCTGGGGCTGCGCCTTTTCAGCACGCTCAACACATCTCTTACCGCTGCACCACTGGGCGAGGTGATAAGGGCTATTTTGCCGATATGGGAGGGGAGTGCGCGTTTGCGCTCAGCAGCCATAAGGCCTTGCTTGAATAGCTTTTCTTTTAAGGCTTCAAACTGCGCTTGTAGGTCCCCTGCGCCCGCAGGCTGCATGTGTTCGACAATCAGCTGATAGTCGCCTCGTCCTTCGTACAGGCTTACTCTTGCCCGCACGATGACTTTGTCGCCATTTTGAGGGCTAAAACGCAGCGTTTGATTGCGATTTCTGAACATGGCGCCACGTACTTGGGCCCCCTGATCTTTAAGGGTTAAATACCAGTGTCCAGAGGATGGTTTGGCCAAGTTAGAAATCTCACCTTCCAGCCAAATTAAGGGGAGGTGGGTTTCGAGAAGTTGCTTGGCTTTACGGTTTAGCTGACTGACGCTAAGGACTTGTTTGTTTTGAGATTGATTCATAGGGCATATTGTAGGGGATCGACTGGCGAGAGCACAGTATTTAGGGTTTTGAATTTCATATTTGGCTTGGCTTGTTGTTTATTTGAACAGCTTGAAGCAAAGGGCAGGCTAGCCAGGCTTGCGGGGGCGCCAAAGCTTGATGACGTATGTTTACCCAGGGTGAGAAAATCTATATAATTGACGGTTATCTAAAGCCATACCATCACCTTGTAGTCCTATCGAACTTTGCCGAAGCTTCTAGCTATTGGCATAGTTACTAATAGCCCCACAAGGCGATTTTGGCGCTGTTTTTTATACACCGTTTTTATATAGGTTCTTCGAAACAATGTTGCGTATCGCACAAGAAGCTTTAACGTTTGATGATGTATTGCTGGTTCCAGGCTATTCAGAGATCACTGCAAAAGATGTTTGCTTAAAATCACGCATTAGCCGTGAGATTGAGATAAATATCCCACTGGTTTCGGCCGCAATGGATACCGTAACAGAAGCTCGTCTAGCTATTGCCATCGCCCAAGAGGGTGGTATTGGTATCATCCATAAAAGTATGACCATAGAAGGCCAGGCTGCTGAAGTACGCGCCGTTAAGAAATTTGAGGCTGGCGTGGTTCGTGACCCTATTACTATTGAGTCATCGGCAACGATCCGCGAACTGGTTGCTTTAACAGTAGAGAATAAGTTTTCAGGCTTTCCGGTGCTGGATAATGGCGACCTAGTAGGTATTGTAACTGCGCGAGATGTGCGTTTTGAACCTAATTTAGACGCTACTGTAGCGGACATCATGACACCTAAAGACAAGTTGGTAACTGTCTCCGAAGGTGCCCCGTTAGATGAAGTGCAAATTTTGCTACATCGTCATCGTATTGAAAAAGTCATGGTGGTTAATGATAACTTTGAGTTAACCGGCTTGATCACTGTTAAAGACATTACCAAGGCTGAGCAGTATCCAAACGCTTGTAAAGATCCTGAAGGCCGTTTGCGAGTTGGCGCTTCTGTGGGGACAAGCCCTGATACCGATGATCGTGTTGCCGCTTTAATCGCGGCCGGCGTTGATCTGCTGGTTGTAGATACGGCCCATGGCCACTCTAAAAATGTACTTGATCGTGTACGTAAAATTAAGACCGATTACCCTGATGTGCAAGTGATTGGCGGCAATATCGCTACTGCGGCGGCTGCCAAGGCGCTCGTAGAGGCGGGGGCCGATGGTGTTAAAGTGGGCATTGGCCCAGGCTCCATCTGTACCACACGAATTGTATCTGGTGTTGGTGTGCCACAGATTTCGGCAATTGCTAACGTAGTGGATGCCCTTAAAGATACCAATGTGCCGGTTATTGCTGACGGTGGTGTACGTTTTTCTGGTGATATTGCTAAAGCAATTGTAGCCGGCGCCCACTGTGTGATGATGGGCTCCATGTTTGCGGGTACCGAAGAGGCACCTGGTGAAGTTGAGTTGTATCAGGGGCGTACCTATAAAGCGTATCGCGGTATGGGTTCTTTGGGAGCTATGGCCAAAACTCAAGGCTCTTCTGATCGTTACTTCCAGGATGCCAGTCAAGGAGCTGAAAAGTTGGTTCCAGAAGGTATTGAAGGTCGCGTACCTTATAAAGGCCCAATGTCAGCAATTGTTCACCAGATGATGGGTGGTCTACGTTCTTCCATGGGCTATACGGGCTCTCGCACTATCGATACTATGCGCACTCAGCCGGAGTTCGTAAGGGTTACCGCCGCTGGAATGGGTGAATCCCATGTGCACGATGTTCAAATAACCAAAGAGGCGCCCAATTATCCGGTGGGTGGCCGCTAAGGCTAAATGATTATTGATCTATAGGTCAGCTCTCGGGCTGGCCTTTTTTGTTTATTAGGCGACAAGACAGTTCTATGACTCACGATATTCATGCTCAACGCATTTTGATTTTGGATTTCGGTTCTCAATACACTCAATTGATTGCACGTCGTGTGCGCGAGATTGGTGTTTATTCTGAGATTCGTGCTTTTGATATGAGCGAGGAAGAAATCCGAGATTTCGATCCTCGTGGAATTATTCTAGCTGGCGGCCCTGAGTCGGTTACCGAAGGGGAGTCACCTCGCGCCCCAGAGTGTGTATTTACCTTAGGTGTCCCCGTATTGGGGATTTGCTATGGCATGCAAACCATGGCCGAGCAGCTTGGAGGTAAGGTTAGCACCTCTGATTTGCGTGAATTTGGATATGCACAAATTAAAGTGCATGGCCGCGGAGCTTTATTGAATGACATTCGCGATCATGTTGATCACGATGGTGGCTCATTGCTGGATGTTTGGATGAGTCACGGCGATAAAGTTAGCGAAATGCCGGAAGGTTTTGAGCTAATGGCTTCCACGGATTCTTGTCCAATTGCGGGTATGTACTGCGAAGAGCGTGATTTTTATGGTGTTCAATTTCACCCTGAGGTGACGCACACTTTGCAGGGCAAGCGTATTTTTGAGCATTTTGTGCTCAAGCTTTCAGGCTGTGAAGCACTTTGGAATCCAGCCAATATTGTTGAAGATGCCATCCAGAAAGTAAGAGAGCAGGTGGGTACGGATAAGGTACTTCTTGGTCTATCAGGTGGTGTCGATTCATCAGTGGTGGCCGCTTTATTGCACAAAGCAATCGGTGATCAATTAACCTGTGTGTTTGTAGATAATGGCCTGCTTCGTAAAGATGAAGGCGATCAGGTGATGGATATGTTCGCCAAGAACATGGGGGTAAAAGTGATTCGCGCCGATGCTGAGGATTTGTTCCTTGGTAAGCTGCAAGGCGTTGCTGACCCTGAAGACAAGCGTAAAATTATTGGGAATACCTTTATTGAGGTTTTCGATCAAGAGGCTGCCAAGCTGCAAAATGTTAAGTGGTTGGCTCAGGGCACCATTTACCCTGATGTGATCGAGTCGGCTGCAGCAAAAACTGGCAAAGCCCATGTTATTAAATCCCATCATAATGTTGGTGGCTTACCTGACGATATGGATTTCGAGTTAGTTGAGCCATTACGTGAACTGTTTAAAGATGAGGTTCGTAAAATTGGTTTAGAGTTAGGCTTGCCTTACGATATGGTTTATCGCCATCCATTCCCGGGGCCAGGTTTGGGGGTACGTATTCTGGGTGAGGTTAAGAAGGAATACGCTGACATTTTACGTGAAGCAGATGCCATCTTCTTGGAAGAATTGCATGCAGCCGATTGGTATCACAAAACTAGTCAGGCATTTGCGGTATTCTTGCCGGTCAAATCTGTTGGTGTGGTTGGGGATGGTCGCCGATATGAGTGGGTTGTTTCCTTGCGGGCCGTAGAAACCGTGGACTTTATGACAGCACGCTGGGCGCATTTGCCTTATGATTTACTAGAACGTTGCTCCAATCGAATTATTAACGAGATATCCGGTGTATCTCGTGTGGCTTACGACGTTTCAAGTAAGCCGCCAGCAACCATCGAATGGGAGTAACTGGATTGTAAGCCAGTTTCAAAGGGAGCGCTGGTCGCTCCCTTTTTTCTTTGATCTGATGTGTGAAGTATAATATGAAGGGATGCTTATGAAATACACTGTCTGGATATCGTTGTTACTGATTGCTTTTTTACATAGCGGCACATCATCGGGCTCAGTTGTTGATGTCGCTGAATTTGCAAAACTGCCTAGATTTTCCAATCCCGAGATCTCACCCAATGGTCGATACTTAGCGGCCAAAATGTCCGATGGGACAAATAGCTTTATCGTAATGCGGGATCTTGCAGACCCTGAGGCCAAGCTGACGCGTTTGTCGGATGGTGAGTACTATATTAACTGGTTTAAGTGGGCTAACGACGAGCGATTATTATTGAGCGTTCGCAAAACCCGCGAAATACGTGATTATGTCATCATTCTTTCAACAATAGGCAGCGTCAAGCGTGACGGAACAGACCCTATATTCTATAAGGCGAAGCCTAATCGTAAAGGTTTTTATAAGCGTAACCCAAGCTTGATTAGCTTAATGAAGGACGACCACGATCATGTTTTGCTTAGCTTAGATGATTCTCCAAACAATTGGGCATCTCCCATAGTGCACAAGGTTAATCTGGAAACGGGCGTTCGAACTCGAGTACAAGATAACCCGGATCAGGTTTCTTATTGGCTTGCCGATGATTGGGGGGAGCTTCGTGTCGGTGGGCGCTTAGAAAAGGGAAAAGATGGTAAACATGCCGAAGTGCTTTTTCGAAACGAAACAGGCTCAGCATGGAGTGTATTTGAAAAGAAGAACTTTTTTGATACCGATCGAATAGTCCCTGTCAGTATGAAGCCGGATAGTAAAGATACGCTACTTGTGGCGAGTGAGAAGTCTTCTGGGCTTGATGAAATTGACAGTACGCCGGCGCTGAGAGAGTTTAATCTTATAACTCGTGAATACGGCCCTGAATATGTAGACCCAGACTTGCAGAGAATCAAAGAGGATGTGGCCTTTCTGTTAGATGGTGAAAATTTTCAGGTAGTCAGCCGTAGTCGGGATAAAAGCGTGTTGGTATTGAAGTCTGAGCGTGGTAACAAGCCCATGAAATACCACTTGTATTACCCCAAGACAGGGCAGTTGCAATATTTAGCTTCACAATACCCAGAGCTTGAGAAGCTCAACGGCAGCAAAAAACAGAAAGTCGTTTATGCGGCTCGTGATGGCTACAAGGTGCCAGCCTATTTAAGTGTGCCGCAAAGTGCCAATAAAGCGGCGCCAACGGTTGTGTTAGTACATGGTGGACCACATGCGCGAGATTTTTCTGGTTATCAAACTCTGGTTCAAATGCTAACTTCTCGCGGGATCGCCGTTTTTCAGCCGCAGTTTAGGGGATCTACAGGTTTTGGTAGTAAGCACCGTGAAGCTGGCATGAAACAGTGGGGCAAGCTTATGCAGGATGATGTTGCAGATGGCGTGTCTTGGCTGCTAGAAAAAGGTGTGGCTGAAAAAGGTAATATTTGTATTATGGGCTATTCCTATGGTGGTTATGCCGCTGCGATGGGTTTGGCGAGAGATGGCAAACTGTTTAAGTGCGGTATCAGTATCAATGGAGTCTTGGATTTCCCCTTGTTAAGGAGAGATATTCGAGATACTGCCTTGTTTAAAGGTTTGCAGCGTGAAACTCTTAATGATCGAGAAGAAGCTGAGCAGGTATCTCCGGTACATCTAGCTGAAAATATTAAGGCGCCGCTACTTTTAGTTCATGCTGAAACTGATGCAGTGGCCGATGCCGAACACAGTCGTCGGATGGAAAGGGCGGTGAAAAAGAATGGAGGCGTGGTGAAGTTTATCGAGTTAAAAGGCGGCGAACATTGGCGCTCAAGCAATGCCCAAGAGTTGGCGACGTTTACAGAAATCGATAAGTTTTTGGGTGAACATTTAATTAACTGATGGATTTATGGCTCAACTTTATTTCTATTACTCGGCAATGAATGCGGGTAAATCTACAGCATTGCTGCAATCGGCTTATAACTATAAAGAGCGCGGCATGCATGTGGAAATCTTTACCGCGGCCTTAGATGATCGCTATGGTCGCGGTAAAGTCAGCTCCAGAATTGGTTTACATGCCGATGCACACTTGTTTCAACATGAAACCGACTTATTCTCGGCCATCAGTGTTTTGCATAGTGCAGGTGCGATGAATTGCGTCTTTATTGATGAGGCGCAGTTTCTATCGAAATCCCAAGTTAAGCAATTGTGCAAAGTTGTCGATGAGTTAAATATTCCGGTATTAGCCTATGGCTTACGTACGGATTTTTTAGCCGAGACCTTTGCCGGTAGTCATTACCTTCTAGCATGGGCCGATAAACTGGTCGAGTTAAAGACGATCTGCCATTGCGGCCGCAAGGCGAATTTTGTGGTTCGTAGAGACGAGAGCGGTCGTGTTGTTAGAGAAGGTGAGCAGGTTCACGTGGGTGGCAATGATAGCTACGAATCTATGTGTCGTAAGCACTTTGCTGAGCTGGTTTGGGAAGGTTAATGTGGGAAGGCTAGTGTGACAATTTGGGCTTAGCGCAGAACGCGCCAAACCCAATAGTTGTAATGAGTTTACTTAGATTTCTGCGGCCAGGCGCGTACCTTGATCGATGGCACGTTTAGCATCCAGCTCAGCTGCCACATCGGCGCCACCAATTAGATGGTGCGGCTTGTTTAAACCGTCAACTAGCTCACGTAGAGGCTCCTGGCCGGCACAGATAATGATGTTATCGACATCTAATACCTGGCTGCTATCCCCGTGGCTGATGTGCAAACCTTGCTCATCAATCTTATCGTACTGGCAGCCTGGAATCATATTCACTCCTTTGTTAATAAGGCCAGTGCGATGAATCCAGCCAGTGGTTTTACCTAAGCCACCGCCAACTTTAGAGTTTTTGCGCTGTAATAGATAAATTTCACGTGCTGGTGGGGTAACGTCAGCTTGTACGCCTTCGATGCCACCACGTGCTTGCAGGCTCATATCGACACCCCATTCTTTCATAAAGGCTTCGATATTTTGACTGGTCGCTTCGCCTGAATGTGCAAGGTATTCCGATACATCAAAACCAATACCGCCAGCACCAATAACCGCCACTTTTTTACCAACGGGTTTTTTGTGCTTTAACACATCCAAATAGCTCAGTACTTTCGGGCTGTCGATACCAGGAATATCTGGTGTGCGAGGGCTGATGCCCGTAGCGATGATAACTTCATCGTAGTCGCCTTCGTTTAGATCTTCAGCACTTACTTTTTTGCCCAATACTACGCTAACACCGGTTAGCTCAATTTGCTTATCAAAGTAGCGCAGGGTTTCATAGAACTCTTCCTTGCCGGGGACTTGTTTAGCAATATTGAATTGTCCACCAATCTCATCGGCTGCATCAAACAAAGTCACCTCATGCCCACGGCTAGCAGCGGATGTTGCAAAAGCCAGGCCAGCCGGGCCGGCACCAACAACGGCGAGCTTTTTAACATTACTCGTTGGAAGCAGGTTTAACTCGGTTTCATGGCATGCTCTCGGGTTTACTAGGCAGCTCGTCATTTTGCCGCTAAAGATATGGTCTAAACAGGCTTGGTTACAACCAATACAGGTATTGATTTCATCGCTTTTTCCGGCGGCTGATTTAGCAATAAAGTCGGCATCTGCTAAGAAAGGGCGAGCCATGGAAATCATGTCGGCATCGCCGCGCTCTAATACTTCTTCGGCGACCTCTGGTGTATTGATACGGTTAGAGGTTACCACTGGGATCGGTAATTCATCTCTGAACTTGGCCGTTACCCAGGTAAATGCAGCACGGGGAACTTTAGTGGCGATAGTCGGAATACGTGCTTCATGCCAGCCGATGCCGGTATTAATAATCGTTGCACCGGCCTCGGCAATGGCTTTACCCAGTGTTACGATCTCCTCATAATCGCTGCCGCCTTCAACAAGATCTAGCATCGATAAACGGTAGATAATAATAAAATTTTCACCTACTGCTTCACGAACACGTCTTACCACCTCGACCGGCAAGCGCATGCGGTTTTCATAGCTACCACCCCAATCATCGTCGCGCTGATTGGTACGTGCCGCCAAAAACTGGTTTAAAAAGTAGCCTTCAGAGCCCATGATCTCAACGCCATCGTAGCCAGCTTTTTGTGCGAGTACAGAGGTGTTAATGAAGTCGACAATTTGTTGTTCAATTTCATCTTCAGTAGCAGCAGAGGGCTTAAACGGGTTGATTGGCGCTTGAATTGCGGAAGGCGCGATGGGGTTCTCATTAAAGGCATAGCGGCCGGTATGCAAAATCTGCATACAAATCTTACCGCCTTCTGCGTGAACAGCTTCGGTAATCTGTAAATGATCTTTTACATCGTCTTCGGTTTTAAGACTTTTGGTGTGCTCATGCGTCGCGGCGCGATCGTTTGGCCCGAAGCCTCCGGTAACGATAAGGCCTACGCCGCCACGTGCACGCTCGGCAAAAAAGGCTGCCATGCGAGCATGGCCATCCGGTGCTTCTTCCAAGCCGGTGTGCATTGAGCCCATTAGCGAGCGGTTTCTTAAGGTGGTGAAGCCAAGATCAAGGGGCTCCATTAATTTAGGAAAATGTTGAGTCATCTTTCTTACCTTTAGCTAATCGTTTGGCTGTCTTAGGCAGCCTTTTAATATAATTTTTAGGTATTACTTTTTAATAAATCCGGCATCAACGAATCGTTGGGTCATTAGGTCGGCAAGGCGAGCTAAACCGTTTAATGGTCTTACCATAACTTCAAAGTGAATTATTTGGCCTTCATCATTCCAGCGGATTAAATCAATGCCTTTGATTTTTTTGTCTTCAACTTTACAGCTAAACTCCAGCGCAAAGTTATTGCCATCGATCCATTCTCGGTGATATTCGAAATCTTCAAAAATATCCAATACTTGGCAAAGGATAAAGTGCGCAACATGGCCGCCTTCTTTCGCGCCCCAGAAAGTAGGGGAGTGAAACTCCATATTTGGATGCAATAGCTCAGTCAATAACTCAGTATTGCCTTGGGCAACAACCTCGTGCCATTTGGCCAGTCTCAGATCGCTCATGGTGATCTCCTTACTCCTTGATGGCCGGACCGATTTTGCAAAGCTCGGCGAACTCGGGCTCACGTTTTTCCATTTTGGCCGTGAAGCACTCCATCATATCGGTTTGCGGCTGGAACATGCCGGTTTGCCAAATGCTCATATAACGCAGGCTATCGGCGGTGCTGTGATCACGGGTGTAGTTAATCATCTCTTTACAACCACTAACCGCCAGTGGAGAGTTTGCTGCCATCTCTTTGGCGATCGTCATCACTTCATCGAGCATGGTTTGCTGATCGCTAAATACTTGATTAACTAGGCCGCATGCCTTGGCCTCATCGGCATACATACGACGTCCAGTGTAGGCCAATTCACGGGCTAGGCCTTCTGGAATTAACTTTGGCAGGCGCTGCAGAGTGCCAACATCGGCGGTCATACCAATCTTGGTCTCGTAAACAGTGAAGAAGCCTTCTTCAGTAATGTAGCGGCAGTCGCAGGCGGTGGTCATGTCTACAGCGCCACCAATACAGCCACCTTGAATGGCCGCCAGAACGGGAATTCGGCAGTTTTCGAGGGCGCTAAAACTGTCTTGCAGTTCCAATACCATATGGCGAAGGCGTTCGTGCTTGCGGCCTAGTTCAGCATCTTCATCTAGTCCACCGCTGGTAAATACCGCTAGATCCATGCCGGCGCTAAAGTGTTTGCCCGTTGAGGAGATTACGATCACTCGAGCGGCAGCTTCTCGGTCAATTTTTCTGACCGCCTCAGGCAGCTCTCGCCAAAATGCCGGAACCATAGTATTCAGCTCATTGGGACGGTTTAGTTCGATATGGGCAATATGATCGTTGATGGTGACGCTAAAGGTGCTGTATTTCATTATTCTGACTCCGGTTAACTGAGCACTGTCAAGATGGATGTGTTCAGGTTACGGTGCTATTTTGACAGTGTCAAGATGTGCTGATACATTGTCCCGGTTCGTAAAGACAGTTATTGGTTCGTATAGACAGCAAGTAGGGTAGAAATGACAACCGCGAAAAAAAGCTACCACCATGGCGATCTTAAGGGCACTTTAGAAGAGGCTGCCGTTGAGATAATACGTCTAGAAGGTGTTAACGGACTTTCTATGCGCAAGCTGGCTGACAAAGTAGGCGTCTCGCGCAGCGCTCCCTATCATCACTTTGAAGACAAGCAGGCTTTGCTGAGTGCTATTGCCCATAGAGGTTTTGTTTTGCAGGCCGAGGCAATTGATGCCGCAGAATGTCAAGGTGAAGCGGCATTTGAAGCACAGGTCATGCAATTTGTTAATGCCTATGTTAATTGGGCAGTTGAGCACCCAGAGTATTACGATTTGATGTTCGGTAGCGAGGTGTGGCAGGGCAATACCCCCCCAGAGCAATTCGCGCAAGAATCTAGAGGCTATTTTAGACGCTATGTTGAGCGGGTTCAGCGCTGGCAGCGCAGCGGTCATATTGGCCAAGAGCTTAGTGCGCTTAGGTTTGCGCAGGTGAGTTGGAGCAGTCTTCACGGGATCAGCCGCTTGCTAATCGATGGTATCTATGTTGATAAAAAGGCCCAAGAAGCCATTTGTAGTGCTGCCGCAACAATTTTCTTTAAAGTTTAAGCGGCTATGTAGTCATTCCTTCTGAATCAAATATTGATCTAGCTCAAATAAAGCTAAAGCTGACTCTTTGCTTCGCAAGCAGCAAGGGCTGTAATTGATCCGTATCAATATCCTCTGTGTATCTTGTTTTAGTATGTGCTTATACAAGATCAAAACAGAAATACCTATCAACTGTGAGAGGAACTAGCCATGTATTTTGATGATGCTGTAATTGCCGGAGTTGCTATTGTTGTTGCTACAACTGTAATCACCTTGTACATAGGCCGTTTTATGTACAATCACGTAAAAGATGACATTAAGAAGAGCGGTAAGTAGATCGATCTGAGTAAACAGTTTTGCCTTCGGGCAATACCACCGGCTAGGCTGAGTTGTATAGTCGGTGGGCTTTATTGCTTTTCATGCTATGGCTTTAGGTGGCCATTCCCTTGGCGGCCCTTTGGCTGTTCTTTCAATGACCTTAAATAGTGATCTGGTACGCTGGTAAGTCTTTGATTTACCGTGTAACTTAGCGTTTCTTTTCTGCATCATTTCATTTCGGTGAATAAAAGGAACAGCCGATGATCAAAGATCGCTTATCCCCAAAATATATTGTTATCGCAATTGTCGTACTGGCATTGCTGTTATTGCTCCGAAAATCTGTTTTTTATGCTGAGCCGGGTTACATCTATCATGTACGTACGGTAACTGGTGATGAGCAGGTTGTCACTGATGTGGGCTATCACTTGTTTATCCTTGGGCGCTGGAATGCCTGGAAGCGTGCTATGACTGTACAGGCGACTGCCGCAACCATGGGCGATCAGGTGAACGCTGAGAAAGAAAGCAGCGAAACCAGTGCAAGCTTACCGCCGCTTAGCATCATGTTTTTAGATCAAGTAGACGCCCATGCGCAGGCAACCGTGCGATATTCCATCCCCTCAGATGAAGAGGCCTTTTTGAACCTTGCCCATGAGTACCGTTCACCAGAAAACCTATTGCGAACAGCCTTAATACCAGCTTTCAAAGAAACTTTGCAAGCCAATGCTTCCTTAATGAGTGCCGAAGAATACTATTCCGGTGGTCGTACTGAGTTTAACTCTGAATTTGAGCAGCAGATGGCTCAGGGTATTTATCTAGTGCGCCGTGAAGAAGTTTCAGTTGAGTCACAGCGCAAAGTTTCGGGGTCAGCGAATGCTGCTCTAGGTACCCAGCAGCAAGAATATGGGGACGAGTCAAAAACAATTTTTGTTGTTAATAAAGTTCTTGGAGAAGATGGTCAAGCTCGTCGTAAAAAGCAACGCTTTACCGAGTTTGGAATCTCTGTGGTTGATGCTCGCGTCACGGATATCAAGCCAAACAATAAATTTGTTGAGCGCATGCGCTTGAAGCAGAAAGCGTCGGCTGATCGTGCGATTGCACGCGAGCAGAGGATTCAGGAAGAAGAGCAGCGTTTGCTGGCCATTGCCAAAGGTGAGCGTGAGGTTGCAGAGCGCCAAGCCAGTGCCAAGGTAGAACAGATTCAAAAAACGACAGAGGCGGAAACCGAAAAGCAACTTGCAATTACACAGGCCACCAAGCTAAGAGAGGAGGCCACCATCGCTGCAGAAACCGCCAAGATCAATCTTGAGAAGGCTCGAGTAGAAGCGGAGACCCAGAAAACCTTGGCAGATGCAGAGGCTTACCAGAAAAAGGTGATCTTGCAGGCAGATAATGCGCTAGCGCAAAAGCTGCAGGCTGAAATAGAAATTCAAAAACTGTGGGCGGATGCATTTGCACGCCGTAAGGTTCCAACCAATGTTTTCGGCTCTGGATCCGCGCCAACTGGCAGTGATTCTGAGACTCGCGCCTTTATGCAAATGCTTACTTTGGATGCCGCTAAACGTTTAAACTATCAGCGTGAAGTCGATAGCAAAAAGTAATTGATGCTTAAAGACTAAAATAGGGCGGTACAGCTGTTTTTAGCTTGCCGCCGTTTTCTTTTGCGTATCATTTTATTAGGTCGCCATAGTTTGGCTCTGGCGCTTTGTCATTTGGGCAATAGCTTAAGTACTAGATACTTATTTCACTTGCTGAATGTTGTTGCTTGTTGCTAATGAATTCCATTAGCTCAGCCTCTTTGAGAGGCTTGCTGAAGTAAAAGCCCTGGTATTGTTCGCAGCTGTGACGCTGTAAAAACCGTAGTTGTTCCTCGTTCTCCACCCCTTCGGCAACAACGCTTAGCTTCAAGTGGCGCGACATGGCTAAGATAGTTTCTACAATCGCGTCGTCATCAGGGTCTTGGCCTATATCGGATACGAATGAACGGTCGATTTTTAGTTCGTTAATGCTCAGGTGCTTTAAGTAGGCGAGTGAGGAGTAACCTGTTCCAAAATCATCAATTGAAATTTGGAAGCCATGTGATTTCAATCGGCGTAATTTTTCCTCAGTGGATTTGGCGTCTTGCATCAATACGCTTTCGGTTATTTCTAGAGTGACATCGCAGGGTTTTACCTGATGATGTGTGCAGGTATGCAAAAGCTGCCTAACAATATTGCTTTGGTTGATTTGCAAAGGGCTAACGTTGATAGACATCGTAAACTTACTGAGGTGCTGTTGTTGAATTTCGGCTAATGTTGCAATAGCCATTTCGAAAACCCAGTTGCCAAGTTCTGTTATAAGCCCGGTTTCTTCAGCGATAGGAATGAACTCGACAGGAGAGACCCAATCGCCTTCTGGTAATTGCCAGCGGCATAAAGACTCAGCGCCAATAATATCTCCTTGTTGACCGATTTTGGGCTGAAAGCGCAATTCAAAGGCGTTTCGCTTTATGGCTTCGCGCATTTTGCTTTCCAAACGTAATCGTTGATCGATACTGCGCTGCATTTCTAATTCGAAGAAGCAAATAGAGTTTTTACCTAGGCTCTTGGCCTGGTACATAGCCGTGTCGGCGTGTTTTAAAATATCCGCAACGGCGGTCTCATTAGAGTTAAATAAGGTTACCCCTATGCTCGGAGTGAGGTGAAACTCATGGGATTGATGGTTTATTGGCGGTGAAAAGGTGCGTCGTATTTTTTCGGCAATCTTCTGGGTGTTGATAGTTGCCATACGCTTATTGGCGAAATTGGCGGGTATCAACATAACAAACTCATCGCCACCAAATCTTGCAATCGTATCTTGGCTGCGAGCGCTGGCATTTAAGCGCTTGGCGACTTCAATAAGAACGGCATCGCCTACGGCGTGGCCAAGCGAGTCATTGATATACTTAAAGTTATCTAGATCCATAAACAGAACGGCACCGTAGCATTGGTTGCGATCGGCAAAAGCCACTGCTTGGTGGAGTCGGTCCATAAATAAGTTACGATTGGGCAAGCTGGTAAGGGAATCGTAGTAAGCCTGGCTAGAAATTTTTAGCTCAGCTTCTTTTTTCTCGGTGATATCCCGAATTGTTAAATGCGCTAGGCGTCGATGATCTTCAGAGGGTATTTTGCTGAGCGTGATATCGGCGAAGAACTCGCGGCCTTCAAAATCTTTACAGCGCCACTCATGCTTCAAGGGTTGCCCATAGATGCTCGAGCCTAGGGTGCGGATAAATTGGCTTCGAAAGCCATTATTTTTATCGGTGTCTTCAGCCAGCAGATCGTAAAGGTCGACCTCTTTGATTTGGTTGTGACTTTCTAGCTTTATAAGTTCGACAGCAGCGGTATTGCAAAGGCTTGGATTTCCATCTTCTAGCAAAATCATCGCATCGGAAGAATGGTCAAAGAGGGTCCGGTATTGTCTTTCGCTTACCATTAGCGCTTGCTGCATGCTATGCCGAGTCTTTAGGTCATCTCGAAGCTTTTCATTCAGTCGTCTTAACTCTGTAGTTCGTTCAGTAATGCGGTACTCTAAGCCTTGTTTTGCCTCTATTAGCTGGGACTCGGTTTTTTTGTGGTCTTCCACTTCGTTGGCTAATGATGCGTAGGTAGAGTTTAGGTCTCTTTCAACGGCGCGTAGGTAACGAATAACAACATAACTTAGTAGGGTGAATGAAAATAATGCCAGCCCTATGAAAATGGCTAGTTTTCTTTTGTGAGCGGCCATCATTTCAGTGATGTCGATAGCTGCCATGTGGATCATGGCCAATCGTTGTTTGCTGTCAAAAACTTTTCTTAGGCTGCCCTGGTACTCGCGGCCTTGGTAGTGGAAGCGGATCTGTTTTATATTTGCTAACCAACCTTGTTCTTCTTGCAGTTCAATCAGGGATAGCTCTTTGAAATCGTTATGAATAACGGCAAAGTCGCCCTTGTTGAGATCGCTAAAATCAATACTGGCATCAGTGTCGCCTATGATAGGGCGAGTTTTAGAAGCGGCAATTAAAGAAAATATATTGTACTGTCTGGCGAGGCCCAGCATCTTCTCGGAGGCTGGTTTGGCGACCTCGAGATAACCATGTACCGTGCCATCAACCTTTATCTCATCCAATACGCACAGCAGCATTTCGCCTCTTGTTGAAAGCTCTATATGCCACTCCGACGGTGCTCCAGGTAGGTTTAACAGTTGTAAGCTGTGGCGGTCGAGTTGCAAGCCTTGTTGGTTTTGTAAGCCTTGTAATTTGGTATCTTTACCGTAAAAGGCTAAGTGGTGGACTTTTTTTGTGCTGTTGAGAGCGGGAAAGGTCTCGGCTAACTGATGTCTAATTAGCTTTGGGTCTTTGTTGATAAAGGCAGCTTTTTGTTCTTGGGTAATCTGAAATAGGTCGTCTGCATCTTGTGCTACTGACTCCCAGAAGGCCAGATTGTAGTCACGTAGGCGATCTTGTATCAGTTGGCGCATAAAGCCTTGTTGATGATCAATCATGCCCCAGACACCGCCAGCGATAAGGAGTATAAATGCTGTCGCTACTATGATTTGGATATTATTTTTTTGAGTCGTCCAGTTCTTCATACCGCTTTACCAAGACTAAAACCTGCTAGCCGATCTACTACAAAAGCATTAGGCAAATCTAATTATAGGTGCATAGACAATTAATACACAAAAAAAACTAGGTATTTATAGCCTTAAATGCGAAATGCGATGAAAAGTAACAGAATGCGCAGGGGGGTAGCAGTATTTATTATGGTCTATCGTGTTCACAATAAGCGATTTAGTAATATCCATTACTAGGCCAAGATGGCCCTTGTATAGCGAAGAAAGCCTAAAGCGCCACTAAGGCATGGGCTTTAGGCTTTCAAGTCGTCGTTACAGCGAAACTTCTGTAATTTCTACCGCCGCTATTTTCTTGCCTTCATCATGTTTAGCTTGGAATTCAGCAATTTGATCAAAGTTTAAATAGCGATAAATTTCGTCAGCCATCGAGTCGATATTTTTAGCGTACTCCATATACTCCGCGGGGGTGGGCAGTTTACCCATGATGGATCCTACAGCGGCAAGCTCAGCGGAGGTTAGGTAAACATTCGCGCCATCGCCTAGGCGATTAGGGAAGTTACGGGTAGAGGTCGATAACACAGTGCTGTTAGCGGCAACGCGAGCTTGGTTACCCATACATAAGGAGCAGCCAGGCATTTCCATACGCGCGCCAGCGCGACCAAAAATGTTGTAATAGCCTTCTTCCATGAGCTGGTGCTCGTCCATTTTTGTGGGCGGCGCTAACCATAGGCGTGTTGAGATACCGCCTTTATGCTGCTCTAGCAGCTTGCCGGCTGCACGGAAGTGACCAATATTGGTCATACATGAGCCGATAAAGACCTCATTAACCTCATCACCGGCGACTTCGGACAGAAGCTTGGCATCGTCTGGGTCGTTTGGACAGCAAACGATCGGCTCATTAACGTCCGCCAGGTCAATTTCGATGATGGCTGCATATTCGGCATCAGGATCTGCTTTCATTAGGCTTGGTTTTTCTAGCCATTGCTCCATTTTTCGGGCGCGACGCTCTAAAGTGCGAGGGTCGCCATAGCCGTCGGCAATCATGGATCGAAGTAGGGTGATGTTGGAATTCAGGTACTCTTTAACAGAGTCCTCTTCTAGCTCGATGGTGCAACCAGCTGCGGAACGCTCTGCCGATGCATCAGACAGCTCGAAAGCTTGCTCTACCGTTAAGCCTGTCAGACCTTCGATTTCTAGAATGCGGCCAGAAAAGATGTTTTTCTTGCCTTTCTTTTCTACGGTTAATAGGCCCTCTTTGATGGCGTAATAGGGGATCGCGTGCACGAGGTCTCGCAGAGTAATGCCCGGCTGCATTTCACCTTTGAAGCGCACTAATACAGATTCGGGCATATCGAGCGGCATAACACCGGTTGCCGCTGCGAAGGCCACTAAACCTGAGCCCGCTGGAAATGAGATACCCATTGGAAAGCGAGTATGAGAATCGCCACCGGTACCAACGGTGTCGGGAAGCAACATGCGGTTTAGCCAAGAATGAATGACCCCGTCCCCTGGGCGCAGTGAAACGCCACCGCGGGTCATAATAAAATCTGGCAAGGTGTGCTGAGTACTAATATCAACAGGCTTAGGATAAGCCGCCGTGTGGCAGAAGGACTGCATTGTTAAATCGGCAGAGAATCCCAAGCAGGCCAAGTCTTTCAGCTCGTCTCGAGTCATGGGGCCAGTAGTATCCTGTGATCCGACAGTGGTCATCTTTGGCTCGCAATAGGTGCCAGGTCGAACGCCTTGGTCTTCGGGCAGTCCACAAGCGCGGCCGACCATTTTTTGACCAAGAGAGAAGCCTGCATTAGTTTCTTCTGGGGTTTCTGGCTGGCGGAAGATGTCGGAAACCGGCAGGCCAAGTGATTCTCGCGCCTTGCTGGTCAAACCACGTCCAATGATCAAGGGGATGCGCCCACCCGCTTGAACCTCATCAAGGATAACATCGGATTTAAACTCGAACTCTGATAGTTCCTCACCAGACTCAGATAGAATCTTGCCGTCATAGGGGCGTATTTCAATCACATCGCCCATTTTCAAATTGTCTACTGGGGCTTCAAATACCAATGCGCCGGCATCTTCCATTGTGTTAAAGAAGATAGGGGCGACTTTACCGCCGATGCAAACACCGCCACCGCGTTTATTGGGAACCCCAGGCATATCATCGCCAAAGAACCACAAAACAGAGTTAGTGGCCGATTTACGGGAGGAGCCAGTGCCGACAACGTCCCCTACGAAGGCTACTGGTAAGCCTTTGGCTTTAATGGATTCGATTTGGTCCATGGGGCCGGTGACGCCATGCTCTTCTGGCTTTAGACCGTCGCGAGTCATTTTATAGGCCGAACGTGCGTGTAGAGGAATATCAGGCCGGCTCCAAGCATCGGGCGCGGGGGATAGATCATCGGTATTGGTCTCACCGGTAACCTTAAACACGGCCATCTTGATACTTTCGGGCACTTTGTCCTGTTCGGTGAACCATTCGCCATCAGCCCATGACTGCATTACCGATTTGGCAACCTCATTACCCGCTTTAGCTTTCTCTTCCACATCGTGGAAGGCGTCAAACATCAGCAGGGTGCCTTTTAATTGCTCGCCTGCCAATACGGCAAGATTGGCGTCCTCTAGCAGCTCCACTAAGGTAGAGATGTTGTAGCCACCCAGCATCATACCTAAGAGCTCTACAGCTTTAGCGGCACTGATCAGTGGACTTACAGCCTCGCCTTTGGCCACTGCAGATAAGAACCCAGCTTTTACGTAGGCGGCTTCATCAACTCCCGGCGGAACACGGTTAGTTATTAGGTCTACTAATGCACTTTCTTCGCCCGCAGGTGGGTTTTTCAATAATTCCACCAAACCCGCTGTTTGTTCCGGGGTTAAAGGCTTGGGTGGTACACCTTGGGCGGCACGTTCTTCAACATGTTTACGATAAGCTTCAAGCACGGTTGTTATCCTCAATTCCGGGTGGACTGTCGCTTTTACGATCTATGGGTAGCTTGCTTTGATTGATCAAGTGTTTGCTTGATTGTGGCCGATTTTCTTTACAGTAAGGCTGCCACCTTATTAGGCAGCCGAAACAAGTAAAAGGCTAATCGTCCGAATCGAGCGGCTAAACTTAAGCTAGCACGCTTGAGCGGCTAATGAAAGCTGCCTGATATTTGACCATTGGCATACAGCTAATGGACTCTTCGCAACGCTAAGTCGCTGAAAACTTAGGATAAAAAATCTGTTAGCAAAGAATAAGTGTGCAAAAAATGGCAAGGATGGGCAATTAGCGTTTGGTCGAGCCCGCTATTGTCGTATAGCGGGTTGTTGTTTGCGCGGCCCGTAATGCGCTTGATGTACATGGGTGTACTTAGCTGAAGCCAGTAATGGCTTTAATCATCACATTGCTAGGGCGAAGGAAGCTTTCAAAAAAGATTCTTAACAGCCTCGAGTAACTACAATCTCGTCGGTATCGAGGTTTTCCAGCTGAAAATCTATAAAGCTCTTCAAATCGGCAATTCCACGTTGCTTGGCCATAGATTGCAGCAGCACACCCAATAAGGCTTGGCTTAGGGCATCGGCCGAAGAGTTGGCGCTGTTGTCTGCTTCTGTTAAGGCATTTTCGATTAAAGTTTGTGCCGTATTGTATTCACCGCTCATGCTGGCTCCGTAATTCGATCAATTAGTACCCAAGGGAATGGTCAAGCTATGATAGGGTATGTCGCTTGTGTATCGCCATGATTTTGAACAAATTTTGCCTCATCCTTGTAATGCCCACAAGATGGCCAAATGTGCTTTAAAATAGGCTGATTCGATAGGGCCGCCGTTATAGGGGGCTTTATTTTTAAGCCGCGCTCGGATAAGGTGCGCGCTTTTTATTTGCGGAGAAAACAGTTAATGCTAAAGCGTGTTCGTACCCCCTGTATTGGTGTTTGCTCAGCGAGCCTAGGGGATGACGTGTGCCGGGGCTGCAAGCGCTTTAGCCATGAAGTTATCGACTGGAATGCCTACAGTGAAGAGCAACGCCGTACTATTGCCCAGCGCTTAGAAAGCTTCTTGCAGCAGGTTGTTGCCAATAAAGTCACTGTCAAAGACCCTGAGAAGTTACAGCTTCAGATAAAACATCAAAATATACGCATAGATGATCAGCAGGATCCTCATTGCTGGGTATTTAACTTGCTAAAAGCAGGGGCCTCACAAGTAGAACCCGAGGAATTTGGTTTGCAATTACAAGTCGCTTGGAAGGACAAGTCCCTGCTTGAAATCAAGGACGCGATTGATCAAGACTATTATGCTTTATCCTGTGCTTACTACGATCGCTATATTGCTCCGGGCAAAGTGGATGACGAGTAATGTGGGCTAATTAACACTAGAAAAAGTATCAGCTATCTGAATCAAATATTTAAACGCCGCGCTAATTCGCCGGTATTCGTCCTAAAGGAACTTAGAAAATTACATGGTTGACCTCAGTGAAATTCACAGCTTTTTATGGTGTGAGACCCCAGATACCTGGATAGAGCAGGCTTTGCAACAGCAAGATCTTATGCTGATTGATCATGCTAATTGTGAAAAAAAGGCCGCCGGTACGGCGATGAACTTAATGTACCGCTATGTCGATGACTTTGAATTGCTCAACAAGATGTCTCGTTTAGCGCGTGAAGAGCTGCGTCATTTTGAGCAGGTGATAGCAATCATGGAATCACGTGGCATTGCTTACCCGCAGATTCAGGCTTCGCGTTATGCCGCAGAGCTTCGCAAGCCCATTCGTACTCATGAGCCAGGACGCTTGATTGATACCTTAATTGTGGGGGCCATCATCGAGGCACGATCCTGTGAGCGCTTTAATAAGCTGGCACCATTCCTTGATGAGGAGCTTAAAAAGTTCTATTTTTCCCTTTTAAAGTCTGAGGCGCGCCACTATCAAGATTACTTAGGCTTGGCGAAAAAAGCGGCGGCTGGCGAGCCTATTGACGAACGAGTGGATATTTTTCTAGCGCTTGACAAAGAGCTCGTTGAGAGTGGGGATTCTGAGTTTCGTTTTCATAGTGGGCCGCTAACAGGTGAGTAAGGGCGCTGCAAATAGTACTGTCGCAATCTTTCTGAGTTGCTATAACGGCGCTGAGTTTCTAAACGCCCAACTCGATTCTTTGTTGGCTCAAGATCATCAGGATTTCTGTGTGTATTGCAGGGATGACGGCTCTAGCGACGGTACTCGCGATATTATTCAAGACTATATTTCCAGATACCCTACGCAGTTTTTGTGGCTACAAGGTGAAGAGCGAAACTTAAAGCCTTGTGGGAGTTTTGCATCTTTAATGCAGGATTTTCTTAAATCTGATCGAACAGCTGATTACTTTATGTTTTGCGACCAGGATGATGTGTGGTTGCCAAATAAGATCTCTATGTCTATTGAAGCGATAAAAACATTGGCTCCAGAGTCAGGAGATTATCCAGTTTTAGTTCATTCCGAGCTCGAAGTGGTAGATGACAAGCTAGGCCTTATTTCTAAAAGTTTGAGCGAATATCAGGGTTTGCTACCTGGTCATAATTTATTCGGCAGGTCATTAATCAATAGTTCTGTTACCGGTTGTACGATGCTTTTCAATAAGCCTTTGTTAGAAAAGTCTTTGCCGATTCCAGAAAGGGCAATAATGCACGACTGGTGGTTAGCTTTGATAGCTCAGTCCTTTGGTAAGATAGTGTTTATTAGGCAGCCACTAATGAAGTATCGTCAACATGGAGCAAATACGCTTGGCGCCAAGCACAAGGCTGGCCTAAGTCCCAATTTGGGTATCCTTAAAAAGATGTATATTTTGCTTTTTACAAGCCATGACCTGGGCTATGTTTGTGATCAATCTAAAGCTTTTATGAGTCAGCATGGGAACTCGTTGAGCTTTTACCAGCGCTCTGTATTACGATTTTCGCTTTTGCTTAGCGTACGTGCGGGTTTAATTCAGAAGCTTATTTATCGTATTGTTCGAAAGCTCTAGCCTTTAATTACATGGGGCAGGTAGCGTGATAAATCTTGAGTGATAAGCTCGCTATCTTCTCTGATAGATATCCCCGCTGCTTGATTACCTACTATCCAAGAGCCAATAAGGGTGTAGCTATCGCCAAATCTAGGTAGCGCTTGATACTCTTGGTAAATAAATCCTTCTTCGCCATACGGGCCATAGGAAGCTGCAATCTCTTCCCCGTCTTTGATTATGCTGATATTGGCACCTTCGCGAGAAAAGATAGGCTTTTTAACGTAGCTTGTGAGCTTTTCAGAGGCTTCTTTTTCAGAAAAATAAGCGGGCAGTAAATGTGGGTGGCCAGGGAACATTTGCCACAATACCGGAAGGATGGCCTTGTTAGACAGAATCGCTTTCCAGGGGGGCTCAAACCATTGGCATTGATCCAGGAGCAATTTCGAACCTAGCTCTTCGCGCAACATAAATTCCCAAGGGTAGAGTTTAAACATAGCATTGAAACTAAGCCCCTCTGGATCACAAAATTGTTGCTGCTCATTAGTCGCGATATCTTCGACATAGCAAAAGCGATCTTCAATGCCGGCTTCCTTCGCGCAATCTTGTAAGTACTGTACGGTTGCTCGGTCTTCTTCGGTATCTAAGCAGCTGCTAAAGGCCATCTCATTGATGTTGTAGTGCTGCTTAAAAAAGCGAAAGCGTTCAATAAGCTTATCTTGTAGGGAGTTAAATTGATCGCTATTGTCGGTAAGGGAGCCCTTATTGATCAGTTGCTCTAACCATAGCCATTGCCAAAATCCGCTTTCATAAAGACTGGTTGGTGTATCGGCATTGTTTTCCAGCAGCTTGGCTTGGCTCTTACCGTCATAGCAAAGGTCAAAGCGAGAATAGAGGCTGGGGTCTTTACGATCCCAAGATAGCTTTATCCAATCCCAGTATTGCTCGGGTATTTGAAATTCTTTTAGCCAGGATTCTCGTTGCAATACTTCATCTACGGCCTCTAGGCAAAGCGTTTGTAGTTGCTCACTGGGATCCTCAAGATCGTTTTCGATTTGCTCTAGGGTAAATTCATAATAAGCGGATTCGTCCCAGTAAGGCTCGCCATACATAGTGTGGAAGTGAAAGCCATAATCCTCGGCGAGCGCTTTCCAGTTTTGCCTTTCTGGAATTGAAATCCTACGCATTAGCCACCTCTGGAAAAGCTGCCGCCAGAGCGCGCTTTGCTCGCCGCAAGCTTGCCAAAGCCGCCGCGACCAAAAACGCGTTGGGAGCTGCTACCTTTATTAAACGCGCTGCTGGAAATATTCTGCGGGCCGAATTGCTGTCGCCCCAAAATAGAACCTTGAGAGTTGACCCACTTTTTATATAGAGGGGAGCCGCGTTTCCTAGAGCTAAAAAAGGGCGCACTGCGTCGATAGTCGTCATCGTGCATTGCGAAGCCTGCCATATAGGGCATAAACCAAACACGGCTATCAAGCTCACGTTCGCGACAGGTGTCTTGGCCGAAATCGAATTCGCAATCGCTTTCTTTGGTGTAGCGTGGCCCGTATCGATCGGCGTCTTGTAGAGCTTGCTGGTAACTGTAGCGGCACTCCTCACTTCGCAATGGGTAACGACTTTCGCAATCACCTAGCGTTGAAAATACCTCTACATCTTCTCCACAACCACTTAAACTGCCGCCCGCTGCGATAATCGCAAGCGAAGGCGCAAGTTTCGCTCGGTAATGCCAAGCCTTTCGCATACGGGATAAATCGACATTTTTGCTTCGTTTCATCGTTATCTCCAATGGGTATTTAATAACTCATGCAGGCGGCATTGATTAAGCCAACGGCGATAGACATTGAGGCCAAAATAATACCGGCGGAGATTTCGTCGTTCTCAATACGCTCTACTAATTTCGGCATCAAAACAAAACGAACAAGAGCAAAGGCAATAAGCTGGGCGACAAGCGCAATAATTGCCCAGATAGCATAGTCCAGAATAGACACAGAGTTGCTAGCAGCGCCGGCTAAAGCTATGGCAAAGCCAATGAGTGCACCGCCCAATCCTAAAGCCGCACTGGTATTGCGTTGCTCTTTGAGCAACTGCCACTCATCGTGAGGGGTAATTAAGGTGTACAGAATTTTAAAGACTAAAAAAAGGCCAATAGAGAAGCCAAAATACACTAAAAAGCTGCTAAAACCATTTAGTGATTCAATTATTGCATCCATTTATCTTTCCACCTAAAAATGATGTTCTGTTGGGAATTTAAAGTTACGAGGCCTTACTGACTTTTTTGCGCCGCTTGCCAATCAATATTTTCGATTCGCTCGTCAGCGATATAAAACAGTCGATCGCCGCTATCGATTTCTTCGCTCAAGCAAGGGTTAATATTTAGTCTCTGATCATCGCCGTGCTTAATGCCGATAAGTGTCGCTTCATATTCGGCTTTTAGGTAAGGGAAGATGTGGGCTACAGAGCTGCTATTGCTGTGATTATAGATGATCGAGTATTGGGTCATGCCTTGGTCGACATCCAAAAGCTCATGATGAAGTGCGCTGGAGCCCGGGTCCATGGTCGATTTAGCAATCATTTCAATGGCAACCGAAGGCATGCACTCAACATTCGGACAATGTTTTTTTAGCAGCTGCCCCAGTTTTTCTTGATTAAAGTAGGCGATCGTATGGGCATCGGGGTTCCGACCTGTGCAGTATAAAGCCGCCGTCATGGTGGCGTCATCGTCGCTATTGTCAATAATAATACTGGCCGCTTGAGCAACAGAGGCACGGTCCATTTCCTCATCTTTGCTATGGCTGTTGACCTTTACAAAGCCTATATGTTCGGGCATCGGGTTTTCAATATCAGCTTTGACGCAGAGTATAACTCGACGCTTGTCAGCCTGATGTTCCATCTCCCGTAGTAGCAGTTTAATTAATTCCAGTGTACGGTTTTCATTCCAACCGACGACTAAAATATGGCCACTACAATCTATAGGCTTTAAACCTTGCACAGACTTTCTCCATTGATAGGACATAAATGCAGCAACTCGACCAATCGCTAGACCAAATAAGCCTAGCCCCAGAGGGATAACATAGAAGGCCGTAATCAATTTGCCGTTTGCGCTAGTGGGCGAAAGATCGCCATAGCCCACTGTTGAAGCGGTAACCAATAGCCAATAGAAAAAACTATCAGCCGCTAAGAGTTGGGTTTCGTCCGCCGCGTAGAGCAATATCCAAACACTGCCAATATAGCAAGCGATGATGAGCAACATACTGCGCCAACCCAAATCCATAAAGTGCTTTAGGATGATTCGACGTAGGCGACTTAATAGCAGCATGGTGAATTTGCGATCTCTGTTGATAAAGGCTCAAGTATAACATGAGCCTTAGACGGTAGAAGTCGCTAAAAAGTGGCAATCGACTGCTGCGTAATTGCCTTAAGATTGAGAAATCATTGATCGAATCGCGTGATGGTCATAGCAAGTGATTTCATGCTGGTTGGACCAGGGGTCTTCGAAATAGAGTGACCAGGATAAATGGTGATCGCTACAACTTTTAAGCGCTGCAATTGAGCTAAGATATTCGCGCCACAAAAGGAAATTTTTAGCGTCACAGCCAAAGGCGATATGGCGCGATTGAATAGCGTTATCGCGTTTAAACAGTGCTAGATGTATTTCACCATTTAGCAGTGTTAGGGGGCCTGCTGGGTCTTCAGCCCAACTTTGATAACGTGTGTCGATCTCAAAACCTAGATGCTGGCAATACCAATCGCAGGCTTTATCCCTGTCGTTGGTGAATATATGTACATGGTCGATGCAACTTAATTGAGCCTGCATGGCTGCGCTCCTTGGTTAAACCATTCTTAGCTTAGAGTCCTAAGTGGCCTTCCTTGATCCAAAATTCACAATCTTCCAAAAACGTCCACTGTACCGGGCTTCCAGCTGGCAGACGAAGCCAATCGCCGTTAAGTAGCGTACGTTCGCCGTGTTGTAGCGAGCCTTTCAGCAGTAAAATTTCCACACCATAGCTGTAAATAGCTTGGTGGCTACTGCCAGCTAAGTAGCGCTGGATATAAACGGCCTCACGTTTATGCTCGTGCAAGCACAAACTACTGTGCGCCGGGCTATGCTGATGGTAGAGCTTATTATTGCCGCTATCGATCCGAGTACTAAGTTGATCGCTTTCTTGAAATTGATGAAGTTTTACAAAAAGGGTGCAACCACTATCGCTGTACGGTTGGTGGATAGAGCCCGCGGCATTTCGAATATAGCTACCAGCAGGGTAGTGGCCATGCTCATCGCTGAATATCCCTTCGAGCACCAATATCTCTTCACCACCAGGGTGTGAGTGGGAGCTGAAACTACAGCCAGCTTCATAACAGACAATGCTGGTGGCATGCCCATGTTCTGAAAAGCGTCTTGCTAAGGGCTTGCGAAGTACGCCCAAAGCGGGGCTGCTTTGCCAAGCCAAATCGCTAGTACTGACATAAGCCTGCCGTTTGGCATTGGTGTTTAGATTAACCGGCCTGCTTAAGCTTTGATTGGCATTTAGCTCAGTACTGTCGCTACTGTGTAAAACGTCTTTCGTCCAGTGTTTGCTTTTAACGGCTTGGTTCATGGGGCGTCCTTTCATCAATGGCACAGTAATGGGCAGTGCCTATTTCAATTTGAATATCTACTTAGTCTTTTACAAGTTGTAACGGCTGCCCGTCGACCGGATAGGCGATACAGGGCAAAATTTCATTGTCGGCTAGGGGATATTCAGGGGCGCTTTGATATTGAACCTCACCACCTTTTAATCGACAGCGACAACTGCCGCAGCGTCCGCTGCGACAAGAAAAATCAATTTCTAGTCCGTGTTGTAAAAAGCTATCTAATAAACTACCGTCTTTGGGAAACCAGTTGAGCTCATGGCGCAGGCGGTCAGCTAGCTCAATTTCGACGAGCTTGTTCTCGGGCAATTGAAGAGGATTTGTCTGGTTTTTCCGTATTAACTGGGAAGGGCCAAAGGTTTCCCCATGTATATGTTCATCACTAAAACCTAAATCCATTAAATGCTCATAGGTCTCTTGCATAAATGCATTCGGGCCGCACAAATAGGCCTCTAGATCTAAATCGTTCTTTGGAGTGATGTGCTTGATCCAACTTTTAAGTAAATTGCTGTAAAAATTTCTACTCGGCCGGCCCGTTAAAATATTCTCTGTAGCGGAAATGGCAGCAACTTGGGTAAAATGCCAGCTGATGCTTAATCGACCTTGGCTGTAATGTGCCATATCATTGAGTAAATCAAAAAAGCTAGCTTCTTCACGGTTCTTGGCGATCGCAACGATATGGCATGGGCGGGCGTAACGGTGACGTATGGCGTCTTTAATAAGACGTTCGGCCATAGCAACTATTGGGGTTATTCCAATTCCTGCAGCGATGAGTAGGGCAGGCTTTTTTGATTGGCTGTCAAAAGTGAAATTACCTCTAGCCTGTTGTACCCATATAGTGTCCCCAGTCTTCAACGCTTGGTGTATTTGGGTGGACAGCTCGCCATCGCGTTTTACAGTAATCCGCAAATCGCCATCGGCGCTTGCGCCAGACACGCTATAGCTTCGAACGCTTTTATTTTTACTGTCAGGTTTTTGCAGTGACACATTGATATGTTGCCCAGCGATGAAGCTATCTACCTCACCATGTAGATAAAGTGACTTGGCAATTTGGGATTCCATTTCAGAAGCGCTAATCACCATAGGGAACCATTTGTTGGTTCTTTTCGAGTTTGCTAAGCGCTGCTTGGCGGTTTCCCAGTCGCCGCTTAATAAACTGTTTGGAGAATATTCAGCAATATGGTTTAAGCCAGCTAAACGTTTCGGTAGCAATCGTGCTTTGCTGAGTTTGAACCTCCAAAAGCGCTCGGCATTGTCAAAATGTGCTAGTAACTCATGATGCCATACTATTTCGGCTTCTCCAGTTAGCTGCAATAGATGACCATCTTCGAAATCAAGAAATAAGAGACCTGCACTAGGGTTATTTAAAAAGTTACCCAAGGTATTAAAATGAAAATTGCCGGGGAAATCTGGGATTAACAGACTTTGGTTATGTTCAACATAAACAAAACCTGGTTTTCCACCACGATGCGAAATATCCGCGCCATCACTGGCCTCGCCTTTTTCTGTTCCGCTGTTGCTTGCAACAAAGAAGGTGTCTGAGCGATTGATAATAGACAGCATTTCGGGGCTGAACTTTTCGGTTTCAATCTTAGTTTTACCAGAGCCGATTTTCAGCTGAGAAAAGTCTCGCGTTTGAATGTACTGCGGACAATTACCAAAGCTCTGCCTGACTTCAAGTTCAAGCAGTTTGCCATCACTATAAGCTACGCTAGCACTCAACCTATTTCTACGGCGATTGGATAAGTCGATACCCAGAACCCCAATCGCTTGTCCAGGCTCCAAATCATTAAAGAAAAAGTCGGAATAAACCTGCCCACCACGAATATGCAAACGGGTATCCGATGGGCTTTCGATAAAGCCGGCCTCTTGCCACAAAATTGAAGCCCACATTTGCCCATCTTTGTCTTGATGAGCACAGAATAGGTAGGGCAGTTGTTGGTAGAATTCGCGATGCTGATCTGGCATGAAGGGTCTAACCACACGTTGAGCGAAAGCCGCCATCTGATCTTTTACGCCTAGGCGTTCTTGTATGCTTAATTCACCACTATGAAAAATTGCCTCTGACATTCCTTGCTCTCCAAAAAAAGCGGACGCCGCCCAGCTGCTATCACGGGCATTGTCCGCAAAGGGCTCATGGATTCTGATCGCTAAGCGGCCAAGCCAATTGGGGTTGATGTCATGGCGACAAAATTATCCAACGCTTCGATACGCTTCAGCCACGCTTGTACATTGGGGTAATCGGCAAGGTTGACATTGCCTTCGGGGGCATGGGCGATATAGGCGTAGTTAGCAATGTCGGCAAGACTAATCTCTTCGCCTACTAGCCAGTTTTTGCCATTTAGGTCTGCCTCAAATCGAGCCAGGATAGCGTGTGCGGTAGCAATGGCTTTGTCGGCATCCAGCGCTGCCGAAAAGACAGTGATTAATCGCGCTGTTGCTGGCCCGCTGGCGATTGGCCCTGCAGCGGCGCTTAGATAACGCTGTACTTCGGCGGCTGCTACGGGGTCATGGGGGTAGTAACTGTGGTTTTTGTCATAAGTCGCCGCTAAATAAACTAAGATAGCGTTTGAATCATGCAAAATAAGATCACCGTCTTCCAAAACAGGCACCTGTCCGGCTGGGTTCTTCGCTAGAAACTCAGGCGATTTGTGCTCACCTTTTAAAAGATCGACATCGATAATTTCGGCATCTATATTGAGCAGTGATAAAAACAACTCCACTCGATGTGAATGACCAGATAAAGGATGACGATATAATTTAATGGTAGACATGCTAAAGTCCTCTTTACTTAAGGGGTTAGTTGACGCTCAAAGGCCTGAATGGGAACATCATTAATACTTGCGATGCGGCGACTCATTAAGCCATCATCATTGAATTCCCAAAGTTCATTCCCGTAAGAGCGGTACCACTGTTGATCTTCATCGTGCCATTCGTATTGAAACGTAACGGCAATTCGATTTTCGGTGAAACTCCAAAGCTCTTTTTTGAGTTTGTAGTCTTGTTCCTTTTGCCATTTTTGGCTTAAAAATTGTTGTATGGCTTCACGACCACTAAAAAAGGCATCTCGATTTCGCCATTGGCTGTCTTCGCTATAGGCCATGGAAACTGCGACTGGATCTTTGCTATTCCAGGCGTCTTCAGCGGCTTGGACTTTTGCTTTTGCTGTTTCTAATGAAAACGGCGGTAATGGTGGTCGCGGCTGCGTCATATTGTTCTCCTTAAAAAATCAAGCGTATTGCGGCTTAAATAATTCCCTGCTATCTGCGCTAATTTTATGATCTTGCGACGTGCTTACGGCGCCGGTAATCAGTGCAGATTCGTTAAAACTCAATAGCAATTGACCATTGCTTCGATACCATTGACCGCTGCTGCAATGTTGCCATTCAGAGACAATTTGTAAGCTCAAGCGCTCTTCAGAGTAATTCCAAATGGTGCTGTGCCAGCGGTAGTGCAACAGTCTTTGATTACGCTTGCTCAGTAACTCGGCAATCTCATCTTTGTTTTTGCAAATTTCCCCCTGGTGCTGCCAGCTGGCATCGTCTGTGCCTAAATCCAGTAGCGCCTGTAATGCACCTTCGTTAAGGAGGTCGCAAATAAGCTGCCGGTTGAATTCAGCGCTGGTTTTATCTAACGGGGGTGGCATTAATCGTTTTTCGTTTTTCATTTCACTAACAAGTTTTCGTTACTCGGTATCCTTGACAACAGCAGGGCAAGGCTTTTAGTGTTGCAGTTCTCACACAAGCAATACCAAATTCTCCTCGCTAAACCCGCTAAGTGGTTTATTGCGATAAGCGTGCCAACTTAATAAAACCTTTAAAAACAACAGCTTAGTGAAAACTTCTGTGTCTCAGAAAACTGGGAGACACAGATATTTGATAGTTTTGTGTTGTTAAACTTAAGGATATTGGGAGCTTATTTACGGGAATTAACTGGGAAAAACTAAGTGGATAGCTATATGGAAAGCTATATGGAAAGCAGTACTCAACAAGATTTTGATGGCCCTGTGTTGTTGGAAAGCCCTTTTTACAGTGCGGTTTGTGATGCAGAGGGTAATTGGTTAAAGCAGAGTCGGCTTTGGCAGGAATCAATTATGCAGCCGAATCTAGCAGGTTTCTTAGGCGCCATTGAACTTCTTAGTGAAGGTTCTGTGGAGGCCTTAGTGGATGATGTGTTGCAAGACTCTGCGGTAGTAAGTGTAGAGGTGCGCGTAACGGCCGATGCTGAAGATGTCCGGGTACTCATGCTCTGGCAAGAACCTTGGGGTGAGAATGATTTAGCGTTGAATATTGTCTTAATGGACAAAGATGCAAGCTGTCTAAATGATGAGTTGGATCTTCTACGACAGCGTTATGAATTGATTTTATCAGCAGCCGGCGAGGGAATATATGGTTTGGATCTTAATGGCTGTACGACCTTTGCAAATGAGGCGGCTGTCGATATTTTAGGTTGGCACCCGGATGATATTCTTGGTACGCCCTTGCATGATATTCATCATCATTCTTATCCGGATGGTAGTCCATATCCTCGCGAATGTTGCCCGATATATGCGGCATTTAAAGATGGTGAAGTGCACCGTGTTGATGATGAGGTTTTTTGGCGGGCCGATGGTAGTTCGATTCCAGTCGAATATATTAGCACCCCCATAGTCCACAATGGGGAAATTAAAGGTGCTGTGGTTATTTTCAAAGATATCTCGGGCCGCAAAAAACTAGAAGACGAAAAAGAGCTGCAACTTCAAGAGATCAAAAAACTAAAAGAAGAGCTGGAGCTAGAACGAGACTATTTGCGTGACGAAATACATGCCGGGGCGAGCTTTGGCAATATAGTGGGGCAAAGCCCTGCCTTGAATAGAACTCTGGCGCAAATAGAGGCCGTGGCGGTAACGCCAAGTAGCGTACTCATTCTAGGTGAGTCGGGTGTCGGTAAGGAAATGATTGCGCGGGCTATTCATACTCAAAGCCCGCGAAAAGATGAGCCTTTGGTAAAAGTAAATTGTGCCTCAATACCCAAGGATCTGTTTGAAAGTGAATTTTTTGGTCACGTTAAGGGTGCCTTTACCGGCGCCCATAAAGATCGTGTTGGTCGAATGCAGCTTGCTAATGGCGGCACGCTATTTTTAGATGAAGTGGGTGAAATACCCCTTGATTTGCAGGGTAAACTGCTTCGTGCGCTACAGGAGCAGGAGTTTGAACGTGTCGGTGATGATGCAACTCATGCCGTTGATGTTCGCATAGTCGCGGCGACAAATCGAGACCTCGAAAAAGAAGTCGCGGCAGGTCGTTTCAGAGAAGATTTGTATTATCGATTGAGTGTTTTCCCTATTTCAGTACCGCCATTACGAGAACGCCCCCAAGATATTCCTTTGTTAGCACAGCATTTCCTAGAAGAGCAGTGCCAACAGCTGGGTCGGGAGGCAATGCAAATTAGTAAGGCTCAGGCTCAGGCTCTAAGTGCACTGAGCTGGCCAGGCAATATTCGAGAACTTAAGAATGTTATTGAAAGAGCGATTATTTTAAGTCGAGGTTCTCGCTTGAGGTTGGATTTAGCGATGCCGGACCTGGTTCAGAATGTGGAAGAGGTCATTCATGAAGCGAGTGCGCCCGAGGCCGAAGTTTTAGATGAAGAAGCATTTAGAGCTTTAGAGCGCGCCAATATCATCAAGGCTTTAGAAAAGTGTGATTGGAAGGTGTCGGGCGCGAAAGGAGCGGCCGCGCTATTGGGTATTAAGCCATCGACCTTGAGCTATCGTATGAATAACTTCTCCATTGAAAGGCCGCGTTAAGACATAGGTGGCCTAACGATAATTGTTAGGCCACTTTTTAAAATTCTACACAAATACAGGCTTTAGCTTTGAAGCCAAAATGCATAGGGGTGTGAGGATTTAAGCAGGCAAAGATTCTTATTATCTTAATGTGGTATGGGTAATAGATTTGCCACGTTAATTAAAATGCTTCCTAATCTGAACAAACAATAGCTAATCAGTAGTTCAGCAAAAACTTACCTTAGAGCTTGATTAATTCAGTGAGTAACAGCGCTTTTCTTAAGCTCTAGCTTTTTCCATAACTTAAGAAAAGCTGACGCTTACCCAGAGTAATTTGTCTCACGGGCTTAAAAAACACCGGGCAGCAAAATATGTGTGAGGTAAATCTCTCTCCACAAATCTTCAACTCGATAATTGTTTGAGTCGCGCCAGTAATTACTCATTAGCATTAATGCGCTTAAGGCCAGCAGGCTAAGTTCATTGCGATAGTCCTGCCATTGGCACAAGGCTTGTTCTACTAGGCGTCTTACAAAAGATCTCATGGCTTTCTCCCTGAATACTCGCGTCAGCCCTTCAACTCCAACGCGGCTTAGTCTCAATAAATTGTGAAATCTAGCTGTGCAAACTCATGAATTTGCTACTTGCTGTAATTAATCGCAAACAGTGTGCCAAATCAAAAAAATGAATAAAAACAAAGGGATACCTTATTTTATGAGTCTCAGCTATTTGAGACCCATAAAATATTGGGAGTAATTTATCTAGTTTGAAAGCATTAAAAGCATTAGGTGTGGGGCGTTAAGCCTTAATTGATGGGGAGTTTTGTCGTGTGTTTAAGGGTTTCCATCACGAAGCTGCAGCTTACGTCATTCAGTTCGGCCTTGATCAACTGCTTATAGAGTCGATCATAGCCGGCCATATCGGTGACCTGAGCTTTTACCAAGTAATCCAGCTCGCCACTCATTCTGTAGGCCTCCAGTACCTCCGGGATGGTGTTAAGTACCTCCTTGAAGCGATTAAACCACTCGGCATTATGCGCACTAGTGCGTAAGGCGATGTAAGCTGTTAAGGGTAAACCTAGACTTTCTGCATCTAAAAGCGCCACTTGGCTTTTGATTACTCCATCTTCGCTAAGCTTTTTGATTCGACGCCATGCTGCTGTTTTGGAAATGGCTATTTCCGCGGCTATGGCTCCGATCGAGCGAGAGGCATCGTTTTGTAGTGCATCGAGTAGTAATTTATCGATTTTATCCATTATAGTTACCAAGAGAACAAAATAACAAAATTGGCGGGTTTACTGTAACAATGTTCCGAATATGCCCGTATTGATTTGATTATAGCAACAATGTTCCCAGCTTTAGCTATTAATATACACATCGCTGATTGCCATTTAGAGCAAGCCTAATAACGTGTTTAAAGGAGCCGGTGATGCCTCAACCCCCACAGTTATGCCAAATTCGACAGGAAATTATCGGTGACGATAGCGTTGTGGAGACGGCCTTTGGTAAAAAGCCCTTGGTATATGCGGATTACACGGCTTCAGGGCGAAGTCTTCGCTTCATAGAGCAATATATCCAAGCTCAGGTATTGCCTTACTACGCTAATACCCACACTGAGACTTCCTATACCGGACGGCATACCACAGAATTGAGGGAACAAGCGCGCCAAACGATTCGCAAGGCTTTAAATGCCGGTGAGCAACATAGGCTAATCTTTAGTGGCAGTGGCGCTACGGCGGCAATCGATAAATTGATCACGATGCTTGAGCTTAAACGCTGTGGCGCCAAAACAGGTGAGTTGGTAGATGTCGATCGAGCAGTTGTTTTTGTCGGCCCATACGAACATCATTCCAATGAGTTGCCTTGGCGTGAATCTAAAGCGGAAGTCGTTTCGATACCTTTGGATGAGAGGGGGCATTTGAATCTAACAGTATTAGAGCAAAAGCTTGAACAATATCAAGATCGCCCACTAAAAATTGGCAGCTTTTCTGCGGCGTCCAATGTTACTGGCCTTCGTACGCCGGTCGAGCAAGTTTCGAAGTTGCTGAAGCGCTATGGTTTTTGGTCCTGCTGGGATTACGCCGCCGCTGGCCCTTATGTGGGCATTGACGTGCAAGGTTTGCAGCTGGATGCAGTATTTATTTCTACCCATAAATTTATTGGTGGCCCCGGGACGCCGGGAATATTGCTGGTAAATCAAGATATGCTCGCCAATGAAATACCGGCAGTGCCCGGTGGTGGCACTGTCTCATTCGTTACCCCGAATGAGCACACCTATTTAAGCGATGTTGAACGAAGAGAAGAGGGCGGCACACCGGGTATTGTTGAATCTATTCGAGCTGGCTTAGTGTTTTCCTTGCAGCAAGCTGTTGGCACAGAAAATATTGAGCGACTTGAAAGAGTCCATACACAAGAGGCGATTGCCCGCTTAAGCCAGCATGGCAACATCGAAATATTAGGTGACCCAGACGCCGATCGTTTATCCATTATATCGTTCAGAATTCGTCACAATGAAAAGCATCTTCACTATAGTTTTGTGGTGGCCTTGCTGAATGATTTATTTGGTATTCAGGCGCGCGGTGGCTGCTCCTGTGCGGGGCCTTATGGGCATTATCTGTTGAATCTCGATGATGAAAAAAGCCGCAGGATTGAAGAGCAAATGTATAGTGGGGCGATGTTGTTACGCCCAGGCTGGATACGTTTCAACTTAAACTATTTTCTTGATCATCATACCGTTGACTATATCCTGTCCGCCATTGAATTGGTGGCTAATCATGGCGCAGATTTACTGCCCTATTATCAATATCAAGAGAGCCCCGGAGTCTGGTGCTTCCAAGGGCATCGCCATGGTGCTAGCGCCAGTCTAAGCTCGGCTTTGGATAACTGGCTGGCAGGGCAGGATTATAGTCGCACTTTAGAGGCTGATTTAAGCCGAGAAGAAAGCTATAAGCAGGCGCTGGCCATTGCTAAAGCGCATTTGCTGTCGCCAGACCCAAGCTGGCAGCGTTTTTGTCTGAATTTACAAGCTGAGGCTGAAGCTGTGCGCTGGTTTGTACTGCCACAAGAGATGGTTTAATTAATCGATTTGCTGCAGTGGTTTCAGTTGCTATAAAGGTGGGCGGGGCTCTAGGCCCCTGCCAGTTATTATGTCATCATCTGTCCCGCAATTAACTATAGGACGCACTATGTTTTTTTCCGGTTTTAAATCTTCCCTGCTGACCGCCAGTCAGGGGCTATTCTTGCTGCTGTCGATTGTCTTGGGGCCTCTGGTAAGTGCTCAGGATTCAGCCATTATTAGTTATGACAGCCGATTTCACCCAGTGATTGGCCAACAGGGAATGGTCGCCAGTCAGGAGGCCTTAGCTTCTGAGGTTGGTTTAGAGATACTAAAGCAAGGTGGCAATGCTGTGGACGCCGCTGTTGCTACAGGTTTTGCGATGGCTGTTACTTTGCCTAAGGCCGGTAATATCGGTGGCGGCGGCTTTATGATGATCTATCTAAAAGAGCGTGACAAAGTGGTTGCTTTAGATTACCGCGAAATGGCGCCCATTAAAGCCTATGCTGATATGTTTCTTGATAAAGATGGCAACTTTGATCGCGACATGGCTGGTTACACCTATAGGGCCGGTGGTGTTCCGGGTACCGTAGCCGGCATGATTCATGCGCTGGAAAACTACGGCACCATGAAACTGGCGCAAGTTATTGCTCCTGCGATAAAGCTGGCAAAAGAGGGTTTTATTGTTACCCCAGGGCTCGCAAATGATTTGGTGGTTAAGCGTAAGCGTTTAACACGATACCCTGCCACCAAAGAAATTTTTTACCACAGTGATGGCCGTAACCTGCAAGCGGGTGAGCGTCTAATCCAAAAAGATTTGGCTTGGTCCTTGTCTGAAATTAGTAAGCACGGCAAGTCGGCGTTTTATGGTGGCTCCATCGCTAAGAAATTTGTTTCGGCATCTGATAAATACAATGGTTTGTTTACCTTGGATGACTTTAAAGGCTATAAAGTCGTAGAGCGAGAAGCGGTAAAAGGTAACTATCGTGGTTACGATGTGGTATCAATGCCACCGCCAAGCTCTGGTGGTGTCCACCTAATACAAATGCTTAATGTTTTAGAAGCATATGATCTAAAGTTAATGGGGCACAATAGCGCTGAGTATCTTCATACTTTGACGGAGACGATGCGTCGAGCCTATGCCGACCGTAGTCAGCACTTGGGTGATCCGGATTTCTACCGTGTGCCAGTGGCAAAGTTATTGGACAAGCAATACGCCAAGACATTACGTCAGCAGATTGACCCTAACAAAGCCACGCCATCGGAAGAGGTTGCGCCTACTAAGCTATTTGGCAAAGAAAGTAACGATACCACCCATTACTCGGTCGCCGATCGCTGGGGCAATATAGTGTCTAATACCTACACCATTAATTACAGCTATGGCTCTGGTATTGTTGTCGATGGTACGGGCATTTTGTTAAACAATGAAATGGATGACTTCTCTGCTAAGCCGGGTGAACCAAATGCTTATGGTTTGTTGGGCAGCGAGGCGAATGCCATTGAGCCCCGTAAGCGTCCATTAAGCTCTATGACCCCAACGTTGGTCATTAAAGACGGTCAGCCAGTATTGGCAACAGGGAGTCCAGGCGGGAGTACGATTATTACCATTGTGCTGCAGATCGTCTTAAATACGATCGATTTTGAAATGAATATTGCTGAGGCTACCTCTGTTCCACGAATGCACCATCAATGGTTCCCAGACAAAGTCTTTGTAGAGCCTGGTGTCAGCAAAGATACCGTTGAGCTGCTTAAGCAAAATGGTCACGATGTGAAGTACTCCAGAACCATGGGAAGTACCCAATCCATTGCCACTCTGAAAGGCTATATGTACGGCGCTTCTGATACTCGTCGCCCTGACGCAGCGACTGTAGCCTATTAAAACCTGCATTACCGCGGTCTGCACTTTGTAGGCCGCTTTGTTTTTCGGGTTCGGTCCATATTCTCTCCCTTGTTTGCCCCTTACGGCGTTAGCTTAGCCTACCTTTGCCTGTTATTTGGGGGCTAGATCTATATTCATATCTTTCAGTCTGAACAACTATCTGTTAGCGTTGCTCTATAAATTTTGGCTTCTATAATTTGGGGGTTTTATGTTCGATATGAACGTCGCTGTGATTGTCGCCGTGGTACTAGCATTGGTGGTGATCTTAAAATCAGTAAAAAGTGTTCCGCAGGGCGAAGAGTGGACAGTTGAGCGTTTTGGCAAATACACCCGTTTATTGCGTCCTGGACTGCAGGTCATCGTGCCCTTTATTGATACTGTTGGGCATCGACAGATTGTCATGGAGCAGGTGTTGGATATTCAGCCCCAAGAAGTGATCAGCGCCGATAATGCGATGGTGACAACCGATGCGGTTTGTTTTTACCAGGTAATCGATGCGGTAAAAGCTTCTTATGAGGTTAATAATCTAGAGCGCGCCATGCAGAATTTGGTCATGACCAATATACGTGCGGTTTTGGGATCCATGGAGCTCGATTCAATGTTGTCGAATCGTGATCAGATAAACAGTGCGCTGCTAGTAAAAGTTGATGAGGCGACTAACCCTTGGGGAATTAAAGTCACCCGTATTGAAATTAAGGATATTACTCCGCCGCGGGACTTGGTTGATGCCATGGCCAACCAAATGAAAGCGGAGCGGGAAAAACGTGCACAAATTTTATTGGCTGAAGGTGAGCGAGAGTCTGCGATTAAAGTAGCTGAAGGTGAGAAACGCTCACAAATCCTGCGAGCTGAGGGTGAACGGGAATCTGCCTTCCTAGAAGCGGAGGCTCGTGAGCGTGAAGCCCAGGCCGAGGCCAAGGCAACCTTTATGGTGAGCGAGGCGATTGCTAAGGGTAATTCTCAGGCGATCAACTACTTTGTTGCCCAAAAGTACGTCGATGCTCTAGGTCAGATCGCATCGGCCGATAACAGTAAGGTGGTGCTAATGCCATTAGAAGCTTCAAGTGTGATCGGTTCAATTGAGGGTATACATGAGCTGGTTAAATCGGCAAAACAAAGCTAAGGTGTTTTGATGGATTTTTTGAGCGGTTTATCAGCCTGGCATTGGCTGATTCTAGGCATCGTCCTGCTAATACTAGAAATGCTAGGCGCGGCAGGCTTTTTATTGGGTATTGGTGTTGGCGCGATATTAACAGCTGTTATTGCCGCGGTGCTCAGTGATATGAGCTGGCAGGCTCAGCTATTGTGTTTTGCTGTGTTATCGATTGCGGCCACCTGTTTGTATTGGATGCGTTTTCGCCATATCAACGAAGCAACTGATCAGCCTTTGCTCAATAGCGCCGAAGCTCGACTGCTTGGTAAAGAGGCCGTGCTTCTAGACGATATGAGCGCACTGAAAGGTAAGGTGCAGATAGCCGATACTTTGTGGGAAGTTAGTGCTGCTGAAAATTATCCCGCCGGCACTAAAGTAAAAGTGCTAGCTGTCCATGGTATGAGCTTACAGGTAGAAGCGCAGTCGTAGCTTATGAAGAACGCTTTGATTCTCTCTGGTGGTGGTGCGCGAGCCGCCTACCAGATCGGAGTGCTAAAGGCACTCAAGGAAATCGTCCCAACAAATCAAAATCCATTTCCTATCATTTGTGGAACCTCTGCAGGTGCTATTAATGCGGTGAGCTTGGCTTCTCGCTGTGATGATTTTTCTTTTGCTGTCGATAATCTGGAAAATTTCTGGGGCAATCTGACGGCCGATCATGTATTTAAGTCCGGCTGGCTGGATGTCAGCAAGGGTGGCTTGAGTTTATTCGGCTCTTTGTTTAACCGAGGCGTTGGTGTAAATAAGCCCGTTTCGCTTTTGGATAATTCGCCTCTAAGAGCATTTTTATCCAAGGCTATTCAGTTTCAGCAAATACCTACCATGTTGGAAAAGGGCGCTTTGGAGGCGCTATCGATTACCGCGATGGGGTATTCGACGGGTGAGTCAGTCAGTTTTTTTCAAACTTCAGAGTCGAATCCTAAGCTTAATGAATGGCGTCGCCATCGACGAGTAGGGCGTCGCAGTGAAATTCAAGTGGAGCACTTGCTCGCATCATCAGCCATCCCTACGATTTTTCCAACTATAAAGCTTGGCGAACAATATTTTGGTGATGGTGCTATGCGTCAGTTAGCACCAATCAGTCCGGCTTTGCACCTAGGGGCTGATCGCGTGTTTATTATCGGGGTCAGCGGCAATCGTAATGTAAAGCAGTGGAACAAAAAGCCTCAGCCTATCAGGCATTCGCCATCAATAGCTCAAATTATTGGCCATATGTTTAATAGCGCTTTTATCGATAGCCTTGAGGGCGACATCGAACATTTAGAGCGCGTGAATGAGTTGCTTAGAAAAATGAGCGAAGAGGAAAGGGCGGCCGAAAAACGATTGCGTCCTATTGAAAGCTTAGTTATCTCACCGTCAAAACCATTAGATAAAATTGCAGGGCGTAATGTACGCTATTTGCCCTCATCATTAAAATGGTTTTTCCGCTCTACCGGTGCAACAGCCAGTGGTGGTGGATCGGCAGCGGCAAGCTACCTGTTGTTTTGCCCTGAGTATTGCCAAGAGCTTATGGATTTAGGCTACCAAGATGCCATGTGGGAAAAAGGCAGTATAGAAACTTTTTTCCAAGTTTAAAGGTAATTAGCACTTGCTAAGCCTGTGTTTACCAGGCTTGCTGGTATATCTCGAGGGCATCTGCTTCGTTTAGTGGTCTTGGGTTGTTTTGCAGTAATCTTGTTTGCAGCATGGCGTCCTTTGCTAAAGTGGGTAGATGTTCTTCGCCAATCTCTAAATCACGCAGATGTGTACAGAGTTTTAATTTTCCAATCAGGCGCTCGATATATTTTATCAACTCTATGCTGACGGCTTTGCTATCTTCATGGGCAATATATTCTGCTCCCATAATTATTGGCGCTAACTCAGCATAAAGCTCATGGCAGTGGCTATTGTTAAAGCGCATAACATGGGGGAGCACTAAAGAATTACTTAAGCCGTGGGGGATATGAAAATGCCCGCCAAGGGGATAAGCCAAAGCATGTACGGCGGCAACAGGGGAATTAGCAAAAGCTTGACCGGCCATAAATGCACCAAGCAACATGGCTTGCCTTGCTTCTAAGTTACTACCGTTTTGACAGGCCTCGCGAATGTTTGCGCTCAATAAGGCTAGGGCTTCTTTGGCGAGTAAATCAGAGTAGCGATTTTTTTTATGGGCGCTGGTGAAAGCTTCGATAGCGTGAACCATGGCGTCGATCCCGGTAGCCGCTGTAATGGCCGGCGGCAATCCTAGTGTGAGTTCGGCGTCTAAGATGGCAACATCGGGCAGTAGCAATGGGGAAACAACCCCCATTTTGGTGGTTTCGCCGGTTGTGACAATCGCAACAGCTGTGGCTTCTGAGCCAGTTCCGGCGGTCGTAGGTATTAGCAGCAGAGGTAGGCGTGGCCCCTGTGCCTGTTCTATGCCATAAATATCTTCAAGTTTCTCTTCGGATGACAACATCAGTGCGATTAATTTGGCGCTATCCAAAGAGCTTCCACCGCCAAACCCGATCACACCATCAGCCTGATGAGTCTTGGCGCTTTCTAAGGCTTGTAAGATGATGCTTTCTGGTGGATCGGCAACGATGTCGCAAAAGCTGAAGAAGGGGACATCTTCGCGGTGTAAGACCGCTTCCAGTTTTGCTAACAATCCGCAGGTAACAATACCTTGGTCAGTAATAATAACTGGGCGTTTAATGCCTTGCTGGCGACAGATTTGAGCGAGTTGAGCAATGGCTCCAGGTTGATTGATAAACGACTTGGTTGTATTAAAAACAAAATTGTCCACATTGGCACCTGATTTATTATTGCTGTTTTATTCCGCAATCCATTTGCGCTTATTCGGCGCTAATCGCTGCTAAGTACGCGTTTAGCTAATCATCGCAAACGAGTAATTTATATTAAGCCCAAAGCTTAGCTTATGTCACAGGGTGATAATAGACAAAGGATAAGAAAACCGGCCTAAAAACATGGCTTAGAGATAAACATAGCAAGCGAAGGGCGGCAGTTTATATGGAGCGTAGCTTGCGTAGGGCTATATAGACCAAGATTCCAGTTTGATACTCTGTTGATCGGCACTGATACACCAAGCTTTATCGTGCCAATCCCCCAAAACAATACGCTCTTTGCCCTTGTCCAATGAGTGTCGCGCAGGACGATGGGTATGCCCGTGAATCAAGATGTCAGCATTATGCTCAGCTAAAACTTGTGCAACCGCATCAGCGTTTACATCCATGATGTCTTCAGCCTTCATGGCGCTCATGGATTTGCTTTGTTGACGTAACTGCTGGGCCAGTTGGCGCCTGGCTTGCAAGGGTTGAGAGAGTAGTTGTTCTTGCCATGCAGGGTTTCGCGCCTGCTGGCGAAAGGCCATATATTCGCTGTCATCTGTACAGAGGCTATCGCCATGCATAAGCAGGCAAGATTTGCCAGCAAGCTCTATGAGAGTGGGGTCGGACAATAAACTTGCACCGCTGTTTTGGCAAAAGCGTTCACCATAGAGGAAATCGCGGTTGCCGTGCATGATAAACACGGCGGTGCCGCCCTGGCTAAGTGCCAGCAATTGCTGCTGAATACTGGAAGCCAAGGGGGCGTCGTCGTCATCTCCGATCCAAACTTCAAAGAAATCTCCCAAGATGTAAAGCGCGTCGGCTTTGCTGGCCCTGTCTTTAAGAAAGGTCAAAAAGCTTTCGGTCACCTCTGGGCGACTTTCATCAAGGTGCAAATCGGAGATAAACAGTAGTTTCATGGGTTTGGTCGCTATTAATCGCTAACGGTTACTTTTTCGATGACGATGCTTTCTTTTGGTACGTCTTGATGGCCCATCATGTTACCGGTAGAGACGGCCTTGATGCTATTGACGACATCCATACCCTCAACGACTTTGCCAAATACGCAATATCCCCAGCCTTGGCTGTTTTTTGCGGTGTGGTTTAAGAAGTTGTTATCAGATACGTTGATAAAGAACTGGCAGGTAGCGCTATGTGGATCCATAGTGCGTGCCATTGCGACAGTACCAAGGTCATTACTAAGGCCGTTGTCAGCTTCGTTTTCAATAGCGGCGCGACGACCTTCATTCTTGTCTTCCATGTCCGCCGTCATGCCACCGCCTTGCACCATAAAGCCATCGATAACACGGTGGAAGATGGTGCCCTCGTAAAAGCCATCTTCAGCGTATTGCTTAAAGTTAGCCGCGGTATTCGGGGCATTCTCGTGGTCTAGTTCAAGGCTGATATCGCCGAAATTGGTATGTAAAGTAATCATTTTATGTCCTATAACTGCTGTCACCGGTCGTTTATTAAGCCATTGGCTACCGGAGGGTCAAAAACCAAAGGAAAAGGGTGCCGAGAGGGCCTTGGGGCGGCTATAATACGCGGTTTGACTGGGATCTCAAACTATGAGGCTCGAAAAGCAGTTTCATAAGCCAGTAAAAGGAATAGCCCTATACACAGCTTCCTTAGTGGAGCTGTGATATCTAGATACCAGAGGCTTTTCCGTCAGAGATCTCTATAAGCCAATGAAGTAAGGACAAAGCAAACGCCATGAGCGAAACGAGCAAACCGCTGAACTTTTTAGAGCAGATTATCAGCCAAGATCTTGAGGCCGGTAAACATCAAACTGTGACGACAAGATTCCCGCCAGAACCTAATGGTTATCTGCACATTGGTCATGCCAAATCGATCTGTTTGAACTTTGGCCTGGCTGAACGCTTTGGTGGTCGCTGCAATCTGCGCTTTGATGACACTAACCCTGCAAAAGAAGATCAAGAATACGTTGAGTCAATTGTTCGCGACGTAGAATGGCTGGGCTTTAAATGGGATGGTGATATCCGCTATGCCTCAAGCTATTTCGAGCAGTTCTATCAGTGGGCTTTGCACCTGATTCAAGAAGGTAAAGCCTATGTTTGCCATTTGGATGCTGAGCAAACCAAAGAATATCGTGGTTGGGCGACTAAGCCCGGCAAAGACAGCCCTTATCGCGATCGCAGCGTTGAAGAGAACTTGGTTGAGTTCGAGAAAATGCGCGCCGGTGAATATGAGGAAGGTGCTTGTGTCTTGCGGGCCAAGATAGATATGGCCAGCCCAAATATGAATATGCGTGACCCTATGTTGTATCGTATTCGTAAGCAGAGCCATCACCAGACTGGCGATAAGTGGTGCATATACCCAACGTACGACTTTGCCCATGGTCAAGAAGACGCTATTGAAGGGATTAGCCATTCGATCTGTACTTTGGAGTTCGCTGATCATCGCCCCTTGTATGAGTGGTTTATTGAAAACTTGCCGGTTCCTAGCCAGCCTAAGCAATATGAATTTGCGCGCCTTGAGTTGAACTATACCGTTACCTCCAAGCGCAAGCTGAAGCAGTTGGTGGACGAAGGCTTTGTCGATGGTTGGGATGATCCTCGCATGCCGACCATATCGGGTTTGCGCCGTCGCGGTGTTAGTCCTGCAGCGGTTCGTCATTTCTGTGATCTGATTGGAGTAACCAAATCGGCCAGTACTATCGATGTGGCGACCTTAGAGCATGCTATTCGCGATGATCTAAATAATGTTGCCCCTAGAGCGATGTGTGTACTTGATCCATTGCTGATCACGGTAACTAATTTTGACGAAGTAGCGAATGATGGTCATGAGCTTGTTGATGGTGTGGCCCAAATGCTACAGCCAGTTCACCCCAACGATGAAAGTCGCGGTGAGCGCCGTTTGCCATTTACGCAAACTCTGTATATTGATCGCGCTGATTTTAACGAAGATAGTAGCCTGTCTCGTAAAAAGTTTAAACGATTAGTGGCCGGTGAATATGTACGTTTGCGTGGCAGCTATGTCATCAAGGCGGAAGACATTATCAAAGACGAAACTGGTGAAATCACCGAACTGAAAGTTTCATTAGTGCCCGGAACGGTTGGTAATAACCCTCCAGAAGGCATTCGACCACGCGGTGTGATTCATTGGGTATCGGCAAGTCATAATGTGGATTGTGAGGTTCGACTTTACGATCGCTTGTTCAATGACGAAGCGCCTGATGCGGGAGATAAAAACTTTTTAGATTTTATTAACCCAGATAGCCTGAGCATTATTTCAGGTGCGAAGGCTGAGTTGTCCCTAGCTGATGCTGAGCCAGAGCAGGCTTATCAGTTTGAACGCGAAGGTTACTTCTGTTTGGACGCCAAACACAGTGAAGCCGATAAGCCGGTTTTCAATCGCACCATAGGCCTAAAAGATAACTGGGCTAACAAGGTATAGAAATTCGATTTTCTGCGCGTTACTTATAGCGGACAAACGCTAGATGCGACATTTACGCAGGAGATCAAAAATAGAGTTAAGTTTATGCAACTGTACAACACCAAAAAACGAAAAAAAGAAGAGTTTAAGCCAATCGACCCTGAGCATATTCGTATGTATGTCTGCGGGCCAACCGTTTATAACTATGTGCATATTGGCAATGCGCGACCACCGGTTGTATTTGACACGCTTTATCGCGTTTTGAAGTCTGCCTATCCAAAGGTTAGCTATGCTCGCAATATTACTGATATTGACGACAAAATTATGCAAGCGGCAAAAGATAATGGCGAAACCATCCAGGATGTTTCTGAGCGTTATACCCTTGCCTTTGCCGAAGATATGGCCGCGATTAACTGCTTGGTGCCCGATATAATCCCAAAGGCGACAGAGCATTTGCCTGAGATGATCGAGATGATCGAAAAGCTCATCGCAAAAGGGCATGCCTATGAATCTGAAAAGCATGTCTTGTTTGATGTTCGGTCCATGGAAAATTATGGCGAGCTTTCAAATCGAAAGTTGGAAGATATGCTTGATGGTGCCCGTGTCGAAGTGGCCGACTACAAAAAGTATGCCGGCGATTTTGTACTTTGGAAGCCTTCAGTTGGTGATGAGCCAGGCTGGGAAAGCCCTTGGGGTTTCGGTCGCCCAGGTTGGCACCTAGAGTGTTCAGCCATGATTAAAAAGCATTTGGGCGAAAGCATTGATATTCATGGCGGCGGTAAAGATCTTATCTTTCCTCACCATGAAAATGAGGTTGCTCAAAGCTGCTGCGCCAATGATGCTGAAGAGTATGTGCGCTACTGGATGCACAACGGCTATATCAATATAGATGGCGAGAAGATGTCTAAATCCTTAGGCAACTTCCGCTTAGTCCGCGATCTATTGAAAGCTTACCCGGGCGAAGTGTTGCGTTATGCCATTCTTTCAGCGCATTACCGCTCGGATATGGATTTCTCTCAGAAGCTGCTTTCGGAATCAAAAGATAACCTAGATTATATCTACGGTGTCTTAAGAGACGAGGCTGATACCTCAAGTGCTGAGTGTGAGCTTCAAAGCTTGCCGGTATTTGCGGCACTGCTGGATGATCTGAATACACGTGAGGCAATTACTCAGTTGTTGGCAGTAGCCAAGCGTTTGAAGCTAGCAGAAGCCCAAGACAAGCCAGCTCTAAAAGGCGAGCTTATGGCCATCGCTGGAGTCTTGGGGCTGCTTGAACAAGATCCGGAGCAATGGTTCACCCAAGGCGGCGCTGACGATTTGGCGGCTGATGTAATTGAAGCGTTGATCGAAGAGCGGCTACAGGCACGTGCAGATAAAAACTTTGCGCGCGCTGACGAGATTCGTGATCAGCTCAAAGAGCAGGGCGTACTACTGGATGACTACCGTGCTGATGGCGGCGGCATCGCCACTAAATGGCGCCGAGAAGGCTAGGGTCGAAGTTAGTAGAGCAGGGGTGTTGAATGAAGCTACTAGCGTGGGCACTGGTATTGCTTTGTGTGTTGAGCTTTTTTCTACGCAATCAATTTGAAAGCAATGTGTCGCTAGATTCACGCTTGCTAAATGAGCCCCTGCAATACGCTGATGAGCACGAACGCAAGCAATTGCCGTTTGAGGATCGCCAGTACTTTGTTGATCGAAAGTTTCGCTATGAGCTCTATGGCATGGTGGTTTCTTTTCGAGAGCACGATGGCGATCAAATGCTTCATAAAAGCTGGGGCGATCACTTGAATATTGCTGATGTCTGTGTGGTATGGAGCGATACTGCGCAGTCACCTTTTCTAAATCAAATTGATTTTTGGAACGGCCAGTTCACTTGCAATGTACGAACTTCGAGCAACGAAGCTTGGCAAAGCTTTAATATGAATCAGCTTTCTAATAATCATTTAATTAGCGCAGATCCATATATTCGAAAGAAAATTACCGGCATCAATATCGGCGATCAGATTGTGATAAAAGGCTGGCTGTCGGAGTATGGTAATGATCAAGGTGCAATTCGAGGTACCAGTATTCGCCGAGACGATACGGGTAATGGAGCCTGTGAAACTATTTACGTAGAGCAATTTGAGGTGATACGTGAGGCAAAGCGTTTGTGGAATAAGCTTTTTACCGTGAGCGGCGCTTTGTTGCTGCTGATGCTAGCTTGGTACTTTTTCAGTCCGTATAAACCGCGTGCGGAAAATAGTCACTAATTGTTGGGCTTGTTCAAAGTAATAGTTAGCCAGCTGGCACTAGGTACCCATTTAATAATTGTATTGCTTAAAACTAAACTAATTTAAGAGACCGTAATGACAACAACTCCTGATTTTCGATTTAGAAGACTACGCCGAACCAAGGTTCTACGACAGCTGGTTCGAGAAAATCATTTACGCCCTGAAGATTTTATATTGCCAATCTTTGTTGAAGAGGGCATTCAGGAGCCGGTTGAAATTGCCAGCATGCCAGGTGTTAAGCGATTCCCTGAAACCCAGCTAGGTGGCGAATTACGTCGTTTATGGCAGCTTGGTGTTAAAGCCGTCATTCTTTTTGGTGTTAGTCAGCATAAAGATGATTGCGGCAGTGATACTTGGAACGACAAGGGTTTAATGGCTCGCTGCATCAGAACGGCTAAGGCCGCCACGCCAGATATGCTAATCATCAGTGATAACTGTTTTTGTGAGTATACTGATCATGGGCACTGCGGTGTGGTGCATGATAATGATGTTGATAATGACTCCACGCTTGAGAATTTGCAGGCACAAGTAATTACTGCCGCCCGTGCCGGTGTCGATATGATTGCTCCTTCGGGCATGATGGATGGCATGATCGCTGCCATTAGAGAGGCGCTCGACAGCGAGGGCTATACTCATATACCGATCATGAGCTACTCGACAAAATTCGCATCGGCGTTTTATGGCCCGTTTAGAGACGCTGTTGATAGTAACTTTAAAGGCACACGTAATACCTATCAAATGGACCCGGCCAATGGCCGTGAGGCCTTAGCGGAATCCCTGCAAGATGAAGGTGAGGGGGCTGATATTTTGATGGTTAAGCCAGGTATGGCCTATCTTGATGTTATTCGCGAGATTCGTGATGGTAGTAATCAGCCATTGGCGGTATACCATGTGAGTGGTGAGTACGCCATGATTAAGGCGGCCGCTGCCGCCGGCGTTATTGATGAAAAATCTATTGTTCTTGAGAGTATGATTGCCTTTAAGCGTGCAGGTTGTGATTTGATTTTGACCTACTATGCCGAAGACATCATTAGCTGGCTAAAAGAAGAATAAGGGAACGAGCCTTATATGTTGAAAAAACTCACCTTTATTCTGCTTGGGCTTAGTGTGCTGTTATTGTCGCTTGCTGCGCTCGTTGGCCCAGAAGAGCTTGCGCTTTTTTTAGACAGCGAAGAATCGGTTCAAGCAGAGAAGAATACAAGTGCATCACAGTGGTGTGCTGATATGGAAAATAAACCCAACAAGCAATGGCAGGAAGATGAGTTTCAGCGCTTTGCTGAAGAATGCTTGTAACAACAATCGATGAGCAGGATAAAGTAGAAGTGATATGGTGAATAAAGCAACTGTTGAAGACAATGTTTTTACTCGCTTAATGGCCAATAAGGCCTTTGAGATGTTTGTTGTCTCGGTCATTATTTTGTCCGCCCTGGTTGTCGGGGCAAAAACCTATGCTGTCCCTCCTGCTGCTCTTAAGGTATTGGCGGTTTTAGATTGGGTAATCACTTTTATCTTTTTGATCGAAATTAGCATTCGTTTTATCGCTGAGCCCAACAAGAAGCGATTTTTCCACAAGGCGTGGAATGTTTTTGATACTTTGATCGTTGTGGTGAGTCTGATACCTATTGAGAACGGCGAGATGGCCTTGCTGGGGCGCTTGATTCGTATCTTTAGGGTGTTAAGGATGGTTTCCATCATACCGGAGCTTCGAATGCTCCTTAACTCCCTCGCTAAGGCCTTGCCCCAGTTGGGCTATGTCATGCTTTTGATGTTTATTATTTTTTACATCTATGCGGCCATTGGAAGCACCTTGTTCCACGAAATAAACCCTGAGCTCTGGGGCGATATCAGTATCGCTTTATTAACTTTGTTTCGGGTGATGACCTTTGAAGATTGGACAGATGTCATGTATGAAACCATGGCTGTCTACAAGTTAAGCTGGATCTTTTATCTAACTTTTATTTTCTTTACGGCTTTTGCGTTCTTAAATATGATCATCGGTATTGTCGTAAACGTACTGGAAGAGGAGCATAACCGCGAGCGCCAAGAAGCCGCAGAGGCCAGCGGCCAGCCGACGATGTTTGATTTGCAGGATCAGCTAAAAGACATACAAAAACAATTGGCACAGCTAAAACAATCTAAATAACATTGCAGCCTAAGTCTTTTAAATGCCTGGCCACATTAGCAATGTGCTTAAGTGGTCATGGCCTAATGAAAAAACAATCTTAGTACTACAAATCGACCAAAGAGCTTATGCTGCGGCCCATGCAGCATAATTCTTTGCTATGACAATTGACGCAGTCGATTGTATACATTCCTACTTCGTTTTCTTGGCTACACTTCTTAAAGCTTGAATATTTTTATTCAGTTTTTTAGCGCAAGCAAGGAGCTCGCCATGAATCACAAGCTGCAGAGATCGGTATGTCTAATCGTAGTCTTGCTAGTCAGCTGCGGGCAGCTTATTGCTGAACAGTCCTCCCGCACTACAAGCATTCCCCATCATTTGCTGCTAGATAATCAAGCCAGTAGCCCTGAAGTAATTACTTTAGATGCGCAGGGCTTACACTTAAACTACCCAAAGCAACGGCAACAAGTTAATTCTAAGCAGTGGCCATGGCGGGCTATTGGGCAAGTGAATGTTGCCGCCTCACATTATTGCAGCGGTGTCTTGATTGCCAAAGACAAGGTTCTTACTGTAGCTCATTGCCTTTGGGATGCGTACAACAAAGATTGGTATGGCCCATCTGAAATCCACTTTGTTGCAGCATATGCGCAAGGCGATTATCTAGCGTATAGCCGGATTGAGTCTTTTCAAGCCGCGGGTAAGTTCAATGCAAAAGGCGAAATAGATTTAGACTCTGTTCATACTGACTGGGCGATTTTGCATCTGCGGCAAGATATTGGCCTTGAGGTGGGCTTTTTAGATTTGTCTGCCGAAACCTCTGTTGCTGTAGGAGATTCGATTAGCCTGGCAGGCTATCGTCGTGATCGTCCTGAGGTATTAACCGCCCAGCTTAATTGCAAGCTGCTAGCCTGGAATAAAGATGGCTCGGCCTTTGATCATAGCTGTGAGATTATCCAAGGTGACTCTGGCGGGCCTATTTTGCGACGCCGAAATGGGGTGTGGCAGGTTTTAGGTATTCAATCGCTGGAGGCCAAAACCGATGAGCGACGCTGGGGGGTTGCAGTGGCCAGCAGAGCGGTTAAATCTGCTAGCCGATAGCTCTTCACTGCGAGCCATACTGCATCAAGCACCAAGCATCAGCATTAAAAAATGCACAATGTCTAGAAAGTTTCTTAGGGTTTGGGATTCCCGCGTTGAGGGGCTCGCGCCTTTCGTCGAGCTTCCTTCTGGGCTTCTTTCTCAGCTTTTTTGCGCTCCACCTCGATAAGCTCTTTGGCGATCATCTCTGGTGTCTCTAGAGTTATTTCACCAATGACTCCACCGCGAAGATCCTTAATGAGAAGCTCAGAAACCTTATGAAGATCTGCTCGGCCGCCAGCTCTAACACAGGCCCGACGCTTTGCTATTGCTTCTAAGTTTTCAATCTCGCTTTCATAAACCTGTTCTAATTGGTAGCGCTCTTGCAGTTGCTCAGGGTAGTGCTGCTGCAGAAAGCCGATGGCATAAAAGGCGATGTCTTCATATTCCATCGCGGTATCTTTAATGGCGCCAGATACGCCTAGCCGATAGGCACTGTGATCATTTTCAACCTTAGGCCATAGCATCCCGGGGGTGTCCCATAACATGATGCCATTACGTAGATTGATTTTTTGTTGGCCTTTGGTAACGGCGGGCTCATTTCCTACCTTAGCGATAGAGCGTCCGGCTAGGGTATTGATCAGCGTAGATTTGCCAACGTTAGGGATGCCTAAGATCATCGCATTGATGGTTTTAAACTGATTGCTATCTGGTAATAGCTTGCGGCATAGATCGGGCAAGATTTTAGCTTTCGAATTGTGATCATTACTCACTAGAAGTGTTTTAACACCGGCTTCTTGTTCGAAATGTTGTTGCCACAATTCCGTCATTTTGGAATCGGCCAAATCAGTTTTGGTCAGTACTTTGATGTTGGGTTTATTGCCGCGAAGTTCGGCAATCATTGGGTTTTGACTAGAATAGGGCAGGCGCGCATCCAAAACCTCAATATACAAATCAATTTGCGAGGCCGCTTCACGAACTTGCTTTTGGGCCTTGTGCATATGCCCTGGGTACCACTGAATGGCCATCGTTAAATCCTATGAAAATTTGTATTTATTACTGGCTGGCCACTTTAAAGCTTGGATCATTTAGCAGTGGTTGGCTTAATTTATGAAATTGGCGAGGCGCAATATACTGCAACACCTCTTTGCCATTTTCGCTAAGGGCAATATCAAGGCCTTTATCTGGGTAAAGGTAGTGGGTCAGCTCCTCTGATTGCAGCTGCGTTTGCGGGCTGCCAAAGCGATTATTGATGATGCTGTCATCAAGATTAATCGCCGGGATAAAGCTAATTCCTGCGATAGTCGCTTGTTGCGCAAGCTCCCAATCACTGTCTGTCGGTAGTAGTTTGCGTGCACCACTGGCCATATAATCACCATGCTCAAGGTTTTGAATCATCTCTTGTAGCTGGCTTGCTGGAATATCAACCAATAAGATAAGTTTGCCCTGGAGCGGGCCCGCTTTGTAATGACTGATGTAGCTTTCAAGGCTCGCATGGTTTTGCTGATCGATAACGATAGCGCTCTCGCTATCTTTACCAATGATTTCTAAGGCTTGCGCAAGAGTCGTTTGCCCGAGCCTAAGCCCAAAGACCTCACTACTGCCATCTTCAAACTGCTCTATCTGCCAGGGAAGCCCTTTAACAATGCGCTCTGGCGGGCTGTCCGGTGCTGGGCCACAGGCGCTTAATAATAGGCAGAATAGGCTTGAGCCTGCCACCATCAATAGCCTTTTTCTGTCAAATTTCGCCAAAATATTCATGCTAAAATCGCCTGTATCAAGCCGTCTACGAAGGCGCTAGTATAACAAAGAGCGATAAAGGTAAAAACCAAACTTGCCGCTAAGACGCCTACTCACGCTAAGCAATAATAAGGATAAGCAATGCTGGTAGAACACTTTATGCCTCGCTTTTGCGAGACTGATGCCTTGGGGCATATCAACAACGTTAGTTACAGTGCCTGGGTCGAGCAGAGTCGAACCAGCTTACTGATGGGAGATAGGGCAGTGCAGCTGCCAGCTGGCTTCAACTTCGTCTTAGCAAACGTCAATATGGACTTTATGGCTGAAGGTTATTTCGGTCACCAAGTCAGCAATCACAGCTGGATCGATAAACTTGGTAACAGCTCATTGCAGATTCGTACGGACATCTTTCAGCAAGATCGCCAGCTCCTCAAGGCCAGTTCAACATTGGTGTACTTTGATTTAAAGAACAAACATACCTGCCCAATGCCTGAAGAATTTAAACAGAAAATAAGCGAAGCGATTAAACGCAATAATGACACAGGTGCAGTGTGATGAAATCTCTTGTTGTAACAGGCTTTGCCGAGGATCTATCCAACATGGAATTGCAGCAGCGATCTTTGCCTGAGCCAGCTGCCAATCAGGTCCGAGTTAAAATGCTCCGTGCGGTTATTAACCCTTCGGATTTCAATTTTATTCGTGGTGATTATAAAGCCGCTTTACAGCGCCTTATATGGAACTATCAGCAAGAGCAATGTTGCTTTGATCCGGCCAGAACGATGCCCTATCCCGAGCACCCTTATGTTTTGGGCGGTGAAGGCGTGGGTATTGTCGATGCCTGTGGCAGCAGTTTATTGGCGCGACGACTAAAGGGTAAAAGGGTGGCCATTAGCGCTGGCCCGCCAGAGGGAAGTTGGCAAGAATATACTCTTGTTGACGCCAAAAAAGCGATACCAGTACCAGAGCAGCTAAGCCATGAACAAGCGGCGATGTACACTATTAATCCATTGTCCAGTTTTGCAATGGTTCGTAAGGTATTAAAAGTTGAGGCCGGAGAGTATTTATTGCAGAGTGCTGGAAACTCAGCCTTGGCGAAAATGGTCATCGCTCTAAGTAAGGAGTTTGGCTTTCGCACCATTAATATTGTCCGCAATAGTGATCAAAAAGATGAACTGAAACGTCTGGGGGCGGATGAGGTTATTGTGTACCCTGAGGAGGACTTGCTGGCGAAGGTTGCTTCGATAACACGCTCTCGTGGCGTGTGCTATGCGATGGATTGCGTTGGTGGTCAGCTTACTAGCGATATGTCGCGCTGTTTGTCTGTAAACGCGACTATGCTCCTTTATGGCACTTTAGCTGCAAATGGTTTCTCTGTGAACAGCCGTGACTTAATGATGCCTGGTTGTCGAATAGAAGGATTCTTCGCGGGCAATTGGCTTGCGCAGCAATCTACTTTAAAGCTGATTTCAACGATTCGTCAGATGGCAAAGCTGTCGGCTAAAGGCATTTTTCATGCTGAGGTCGCCGAAGTGTTTGCGCTGGAGGATTATTTAAAGGCACTAGAGTTAAGCCAGCAGCCCTCTCGTGGGGGAAAGGTGCTACTGAGTTTTTGATCCTCATTGCCGCTTTCGCTAGAAAATCTTGTGTTTGGCGGCCATTTATCAAGTCCGGACGCTTAAGCTAGTTCGTCACTACTAAAAGCCTTAAATCACAGCATTGAAATAAGGCTTTTCGCTGTGCTGATACTTTGTGCCGTTTAGCTTATCATTACAGCCTAGATCGCCATCGGCGTATTATTTAGATACTGATTGCTTATTTTCACTCCCATTAGATTACTGTTTATCGATCACTATGGCTCTATTAGAGATATACGCGGGCGCTAAGGCTAAGCGACATATACAAGAACACGGTTTAAAACCACAAGATATCCAAGCCATATTTGGAGCTTCTGGTGCTGCTAAATGGTTAGCAATATACGGCTTGGATCGCGCAGTATTTGAACAGTGGTTGCCTGAATATTTCGATGGCGAGCAAAATAATGCGGTAATTGATAAGACCATCTCGCCAATCAAGCTCTACGGTACCTCTGTCGGAGCGTGGAAGTTAGCAGCGGCCTGCCAAACTGATCCGGGGCCAAGTTTAGAGCGTTTAGCTAACGCTTACATCAACCAAAGCTATGGCCGTAAAGCGAAGCCTGCGGAAGTTGTTTATCAAACTGAGCGAATTCTCGATACATTAATGCCTGAAGATAAGCTCGATGAGTTATTGCAGCATCCTTACCTTAGGTATAGCTGCGGTGCCGTAAAGTGTCACAGCTTTTTATCTAAGGAGAAACCCTTTAGTTTAGCGCTAGGAATGAGTGAGGGTTTTGTCCGCTCGGCCAGTAATAAAAATTATGGCGCAATGTTTGATAGGGCGGTCTTTAGTGATGGGAGAGACTTGCCAGAATTGAAAGATGAGGCCGGTGTTAAAACTCAACATATACCATTAAGTCAGCAGAACCTGCGCGCGGCTTTGCGAGCTTCAGCGGCCATTCCCTATATTATGGATCCAATATCTGGGATTGCAGGGGCTAGTGAAGGTTTGTACCGTGATGGCGGACTGCTAGATTATCATCCGATTCCGAGCCGTTTTTGGCAGGATAGCGGTTTGGTTTTATACCCACATTTTTACAATTACTTGGTACCCAATTGGTTCGATAAATTTTACCCCTCGCGAAAAGCCAGCGCTACACAATTGGACAATGTCATTATGTTATCGCCAAGTGCTGAGTTTGTGGCTGCCTTACCAGATGGACGTTTACCCGATCGCAAAGACTTCTCAATTTACAAAGGGCGCAACGAAATTCGACAGCAACGTTGGCGACAAGCGATGCAAGCCAGTAGCCAGCTAGGTGAGGAATTTTTGTCTTGGGTAAATGGCGATGATCTGGCCGATAATTTAAAAGATTTCTAACACGTATTGTTATGTCAGTTGTATCCAGTCTATTAGCAAATATTAGCTTGCCCAATCTGCCGATTATTGATTTGCTTGACGAATTAGCCAAGGCTTTGGACGGTCAACAAGACACCCTGATTTTACAGGCGGCACCAGGGGCTGGTAAAACTACTGTGTTACCTTTGCTAGCTTTAGCGATGCCATCCCTTGCTCAGCAGAAAATAATTTTACTAGAACCGAGGCGTTTGGCTGCTAAAGCGGCAGCTGAACGGATGGCCAATTTATTGGGCGAGGCGGTGGGGAAAACCGTGGGCTACCGAGTAAGAATGGAAAGTCGGGTTAGTCAAGAAACCCGCCTAGAAGTCATGACAGAAGGCTTATTTATTCGTCGACTACAGCAGGATCCTGAGCTTAAAGATGTTGGCCTGCTAATCTTTGATGAATTGCATGAGCGTCACTTAGACGGAGATTTGGCTCTCGCACTTGCGTTGCAGTCTAGAGAAATATTTAGGGATGAACAGCCACTTAAGATGCTGTTGATGTCGGCGACTTTGCAAAGTGAGCAGCTGCAAGAAAGCTTTCCTGGCGCCCCACTTATCACCAGTGAAGGGCGCCAGTATCCAGTAAGTATCGATTATTTGCCTGAGTTGTCCATATATGGCAAATCTCGTCGAGAACTTTGTGAAGCCATTTTTCGAGCTATTAAGATTGCACTGCTAAAACACGAAGGTTCAATACTGCTGTTTCTGCCTGGGCAGGGTGAAATTCAAAGTTGCCTGCAGTATTTAGAAGAACAGTATCAGGCAGGAGCAATTGGCGATCAATCGACTTTAAAGTTTGTGCCCTTATATGGTGAGCTGGCTTTAGAGAAACAGTTTCAGGCAATTGCTCCGGCTAAGAATGGCGAACGTAAAATTGTACTGGCCACTGATATTGCAGAATCCAGTTTGACAATTGAAGATGTCAGTATTGTTATTGATGGTGGCTTAAAAAGAAGCTCTGCATTTGATCCTAACACCGGTATGAATCGATTGCTTACCGAACGCAGCTCAAAGGCCAATTGTAAGCAAAGAGCGGGGCGCGCAGGGCGTACAAAAGCCGGATTTTGCCTTCGCCTTTGGAGTGAAAGTGATCAGCAAGGCTTGGCTGAACATGGTCAGGCTGAAATTCTAAGAGCCGACTTAAGTAGCCTTTGCTTGCAATCAGCAGCCTGGGGCGCTGAAAGTCTTGATGAGCTTCATTGGCTGGATCAACCGCCTGTTGCAAATGCTTGGCAGGCGCATGATTTATTGTATTCCTTGCAAGCTATCGAACACTCCAAAGGCACAAGCGCTAGCGCTCAGCAGCCTAACTTTGCCATTAGCTCTCATGGCGAAGGCTTGGCTAAATTGCCCCTGCATCCGCGTTTGGCGCATATGATCTCTATCAGTCGAGAGCATGCTATTGCCGAAGAAAACCTGGCAGAAAAATTGGCGGCCTTACTTTTAGAAAAAGACCCATTGTCCACCCAAGCTCATAGCTGCGATATCGGTTTACGCTTGCAATGGCTAAAGGAAAAGACTCAACAAAAGGCTGCTATCAGAAAGCGTGTTAATGCCAGTGTACAGCAGCTCAGAAAGCAGGAGCTACAAAAAGCCGATAATATTGAGCCAAGCTGCAAAACAACGCTCGATGTTATGGAACTGTTGCTACTTGCCTATCCAGATCGCCTTGCCAAGCGTATTCGTGAAACAGACAACGCTGAAGTTGTTTATCACCTAAGTAATGGCCGGCAAGCGATTTTGGATGCCGCTGATCCGCTCGCAAGGGAACAATTTTTAGTGGTTGCGCAAGTGGGTGGTCGCAAAGGTAAGCAATACGACAGAATCTATCTCGCGGCGGCCGCTGATCAAGAACATCTATTAACTTATTGTGCTAATAAACTCAGGCTTGAACATTTTATCGATTGGGACAAAAGGCTAGGGCGCTTTATTGCGCAAGAGCGCCACTATTTCGGCAAGCTATTGTTAAATAGTAAACCAATTCATAAGCTCGACCCCGAAATCAAAGTTCAAGCGTTATTGCGCTATATAAAACAGCATTACGGCAGTTGCCTGTCGCTCAGTGATGAAGCTAAGCAGCTAAGCGCACGGATTAACATACTGAATAAAAATGAACCGGGAAAGATGCCTTTTGCAGTCAGTTGGCCGGGCATTTTGGACAGGATAGCGCCGGTTTTAGAGACCCAATTGGCTAGAATTGACAAGCTTAGCCAGCTCGAGGCACTGGATATTGCTGCGGCGTTAAAGGCAACTATTGATTGGGAGCAACAGCAGTACTTAGATCGGCATTTACCTAGCAAAATTAAAGTCGCCAGTGGTAGCTTAAAGGAAATTAATTACTTAAATGGTGAGCCCGAATTATCGGTAAAACTGCAAGAGATGTTTGGTGCCAAACAAGCTCCTACTTTATTAAATGGTCGCTTGGCCATTAAGCTTCAGCTGCTATCGCCGGCAGGACGTGCCTTGGCGCTTACCAATGATTTAGAGAGTTTTTGGGAAAACGCCTACCAAGACGTTAAAAAAGAAATGCGTGGCCGCTACCCAAAGCACCCTTGGCCGGATAATCCAATGGCGGCAATCGCCACCGCAAAGACAAAAGCTTCTCTAGCACGTGAGAAGAAAAACTAAACGAGAGTGAGTTATGAAAATCAGTAAAGACAAAGTTGTTTCTTTCCATTATCGACTTTGGAATTGTGCGCAGGAGCCTTCAGTCGAGTTGGAGTCTTCCCATGGCGAGCAAGCCAGCTTGTACTTGCACGGCTACGGCAATATTTTACCAGCGCTAGAAGAGGCGATGTTAGACCATGAAGAAGGTGATGTTTTTAGTGTTGCCCTAGACCCAGAGAAAGCTTATGGCTTACGTCGTGACAATTGGCAGCAGCGGGTGCCTATCAAGCACCTGCTCGGTAATAAAAAGCCCAAGAAAGGTGATATCGTTCATATCAATACCGACCAAGGTCAAAAGCAAGCGACCGTTCTTAAAGTTGGCCTTAAAAATGTCGATGTTGACGCTAACCACCCTCTGGCTGGTAAAAAGGTTCAGTTTGATATTGAAATCTTAACTATACGGGAGGCTAGCAGTTCCGAGATTGACCATGGCCATGCCCATGGCCCCGGTGGTCATCAACATTAAAGCAGGGCATACTTAGCTAGGGTCTGTTAACACCAATTCGGCAAGCTAGGGCGAGAGTATTGTGGTCATCCCATTTCAGCGAGCACTAGCACAGCCGAGCGATGAAATAAGTCGGCCTTTATGGCCTTTGGCTACAAAAGCTTAGGCTAAAATCGCATTACTTAGCTTTGCTCGTTGCTTATTTGGGGCGACCAAGCTACGAGTCTCGCGCCATGATTAAGACGTTGTTGGCTCTAACAGTGGTGGCGGGTTAGCGTTAACAGGCCCTAGTGAGCAGAAAAGGACTGCTTTTGTGCTACATCGATCCGCATGTATATACTATAAATAGAAAACACTAAAGGATGAGGGTGTGATATGGAAAAACGAGGCGGCCTGTTTAACAGCTTTAATTTTCGTATTGGTATGACGTTATTAACACTATTATTTACCGTGACCTTGAGCTTGTACAGTAGCGCTCAAGCCGAACTTAATGGCAATGTCACTAAAACTACCACATTGAGTAAGCCAAGCAACTTACCGGATGAGGCGCCAAGTAGCCCGCCGACAAATCCCAGTGCGCAAAGAGAAACGGATCGAACTGTATTTAAAGATTGGGTGTTAAATTGCGGTGATGGGGACTGCATTGTTCACCAGTATATACTCGATGAAAAAAAACGCGTAATCAGCTCTGTATCGTTACACCAAAAAGCCGATTCGATTTTAATTACCTTTACCGTCCCATTAATGACCCGTATCGATCACGGTGTTGATCTCAGTATTATTCGATATGACGGTAAAGAGATATATAAGAAAAACTATGGTTATTCTTATTGCACCCAAATAGGCTGTATGTTGACCTATACGCTTGGCGATGAATTAATCAAGCCAATGCAAGCAGGGCGAAAGTTGAAGTTGGCTTTTGCTGCGTTAGACGGCAGGGTGGTCAATTCAATCCACTCCCTGTTTGGCTTTAGTAAGGCGCTTGAACATTTTAAAAAGCTGCCAGCGAGTGCCAAGACAACCCTTAAGCGCTAGCAAATTAGCTTAAGAAATTCAGATAAAGCGCCTACATTGGCGCTTGTTTTGCCTTACGCTTGGCCTTTTATGGTCAAGCACACAGCTAGATAGGCCTAGAAATCTTAGATCGCCTACTAGGAGGCAAATTCAACTGCGCACAGTATTTCCAGTAACTGCAGGGCACTGAGCGACTCGCCCATGGCTGATTCGGTTTCTTGACTCATTTCGACAGCCCCTAAAGCGAGATCCATTGCCGCTGTTTCTAGCAAAATTTTTGCCTGCCTAGGCAGCCCTTTGCTGGCTACTCTGGTCTCAAATTGCTGGGAAATAAGTTCCAGTTCAGCGGAGTTGATATTGTGCTTAGCGAGTAGTTTCTGTGGGTCCATTGATGTAAATCCGATTGCAGGGCTGATTTCGCGCCACCTTACCTGAGGCATGCTAGCTTGTCGAGTTCCGCTCATTACGAAGCTGGTAAAATGCGCCGATTTATACGTTATAATGATCAACCCTTTAAGGTCTAATGGTAAGACAGTGACTGAAGAACGAAATGAAACAATGGCGGGTTTTTATTCGCGAACAGCGCTAGCCGATAAACTTGATATGCCGCTCAAGTTACTGACTAAAACACTATTAGATGCCGGCTGGATTCAGTATGTTGATGAAGCTTGGCAATTGACGGCCAAAGGCGAGTTCGAAGGCGGCGAGATTCGTCATAGCAAGCGCTATGGAGATTATATTGTCTGGCCCGCCACGGTTTGCGATCACGCCATTTTCGCTGATCGTACACCCAGTCAGCTGAATGCTTCGGCTATTGCGCAAAAATTCGGCATTAAAGCTCGCCAGGTAAATGCGCTGTTAGCTGAGCAGGGCTTAATTGAACGTGATATTCGGGGCTGGCGACTTAGCGATTTTGGCAGACAAAGTGGCGGCAGTATCCACATTCATGAACCCTCTGGTCGAACCTTTGCCTTATGGGAGCAGGATTTACTAGACCGTTTAAAACCTGTGGCTGCTGAGTTGCAGGATCTGGCTGCCGGTAATCAGTTGAGCGAGGAAGCTTTAGCCGAAGCTTGCCAGTGTACCGCCTTAGATGGGCAAAGCCATTCTTGCCGAGCCTTAAAGCTGGTTGGCGATTGGCTCTATCTGGCTGGCTTGGGGCACAGTTGCGCACGCCCCTTGCCTCAAGCACGTGAGCTAAAAAGTCAATTTTACCTACCTGATAGTCGTCTTTATATCGAAGTGTGGGGCCTGAACCTGGCTCCTCAGGAAATTAGTGCTCAATTTAAAAGGCAGGAATACTACGATCGACAGTCCATCCCCTATATCAGTTTGAGTCTGTCTGATTTGGCCCAGCTGGACGAAATCTTGGCCCGCCAGCTTCTAGAGCGCGGGGTAGAGTCGTATCAGCACCTTTAAAGCGCGGATGTACAAATTCAGACCCTGTTAAGCTCCAATTTGCCAATATAGCCCCATATTAAGTAAAAAGCACAGCGCCCCTAAAGAATACCAATAACGCTGTGCAAATGGAGGTCATAGTGCAAACGGTAGCTGACGCAGGGACTAGCATGAAAAGTCTGGTATTTTCTGACACACTCCTAACAGAGGCCGAAGTAGAGTGCTTCGAAGTAGGACGTCAACTACAGCGTAAAGCTTTGTGTAAGCGATCATTTGACGGTGCTGCTTTCTTTCGCGCAATTAGCATGAGTTCGCTAAGCTGGTCCAAAACACCCTGGCGCTTCGCGGTGCAGCTGTTTTTGTACTTATTATTTTTACCGATCAATATCGTTTGGCAGTTCCTTAAACAGTGTTGGCTGTGGATGCTGTTCCCCTTTAGATATGTTGGCACCTTCCTGCCGCCACGTGGCTTTAATGCTCCGGGTGAAAAGACACTTCAAGGTATCCATAATCAGTTTACCCCGTATTTTGGCCTGCAAGGCCGGGATTACATCGATTGCATCAATCGTTGGGTGAAGGTTTTATACGGTCTAGATAAGGCTAAGTACCACAACTTTGCGCGTTACTTACATCAAGAAAGGCGCCGCTTAAAGGATCAGGGTGTCAACGATCCTAGCTTTTTAGCGGTTACTTATCGAAATCAATTAAGCGCCGCTAGGCAGCGATTGAGTAATGATCTAGGCAATTACTGATCATTCTGGCTACACGTTTCAGTCATTTAACACCCCTGCAGTAAGTTATCTTTTGCCCGGCCTTGAGCCGGGCTTTTCTTGTCTTAAAGCAGCAAATTTGTTTACACTGCGGCTAATCAATTGGTTCTGAATATTGCAATAAAGGAAGGCCTCCATGAGCACAAAGTGTCACGAAGTAGATTACCAGATCATCGGCGAAAGCATGCAGTTGGTGGAAGTTGAGCTGGATCCCGGTGAGGCGGTAATCGCTGAAGCAGGAGCGATGAACTATTTCGAGGAAGGGATTGAGTTTGAAACCAAAATGGGTGATGGCTCCGACGCTGAGCAGGGTATTCTGGGTAAGCTTTGGGGCGCTGGTAAGCGCGCATTGACGGGTGAGTCGGTTTTTATGACACATTTCACCCATCGCGGTGAAGGTAAATCTAAAGTGGCTTTTGCAGCCCCGTTCCCTGGCAGTATCGTCGCTGTCGATATGGCGAGTATCGGCGGGGAATTGATTTGCCAAAAAGACAGCTTTTTGTGCGCGGCGAAGGGCACCAGTATTGGTATCGCTTTGCAAAAGCGTTTAGGGGCAGGCTTTTTTGGTGGCGAAGGCTTTATTTTACAGCGCCTAAATGGCGATGGCATGGCTTTCGTTCATGCCGGCGGTTCCGTGGTTCGAAAGGAACTTAATGGAGAGTCTCTAAAGGTGGACACCGGCTGTATAGTTGGCTTTACATCTGGAATCGAATACGACATTAAACTTGCCAGCGGGCTTAAAAGCATGTTTTTTGGCGGCGAAGGGCTATTTCTTGCTGAATTAAGTGGTACCGGTACGGTTTGGCTACAAAGCTTACCGTTTTCACGTTTGGCAGATCGAATTATCTCCCATGCACCAAGTATGGGGGGCAGTGATCAAGGGGAAAGTTAGAAAAGATTAAAGCAGATAGATAGCTTGCGGCACATGAAAAATGCCGCAAGCACTAATGTGACTTAATCAGCTTTAGCGTCATAAGGGTTTTTAGGTTGGTAATCAGCGATTTGATCCATCGCCTTTTTGTAGACATCGTCTACTCGCGGCAAAAGGCCTACTTCCATACGTCTTGACAGCATGGTAATTGGGAACAGGCAGTGCTGTGTTTTAGGCACACATACGGCGCGACTTTTGCCCAGCCGATCTTCGTAGTTTTGCCAGACCAAATTTTCTTCATTGACCAACACTCTTCCTAAAACAGCACCTAGTGCCTGCAGCATTAAGCGATCGTCTCGTTTAATTAAGCTTCGATCTATCACGCGCTGTATAAGCTTTAAGTCTTGTTTGCTGCCATGTAAGCCTCCGCCAAAATGGCGGCGAGTAATTTCTTCGACACTGTCGATCTGTTTTTGGATATGGCTACGGTCGATCCAACCAAAATCTTTAACGCTCAGTTCCTCGTCCTGCGCCATGGTGGCTGTGCTAAGCAGTTGTATGAATAGGGCAAGGCCTACAAGCAGGCCGGCTGTGCTGCGGCGTTTTCTATTCACCATATTAACTCCTAAATAAAGCATGGGGATCACGTTATTAAGCGCAGTATAACCAAGCGCGTTAGCGATAGATAGGATGTGATTAGCTCTGCGAGCAAGGTATAATCGTCGTTTGGATTTGAACCGCTATCATCAAAAGGGTGTTTACGATTTATGGCGCTTAGTTTTTTCACAGCTTGTTATATGCAGCATACTGCACAAGCTAATCAGTTTCGCTGTCAACAGCCCGAACAAGAACTTGGTACCGGTGGTCGACCAGAGTATTTATTGCGCGAATTGAAACAAGCTTTTGTCGGTAAGGCGGGTAAAATTCACGGTAACTTTAGCCGTGATTTATCTGAGGCCCCCTTAAAGCCTTGGCTACAGGAGCTGCAAGAAGAAAAAATGAGCTTCAAAAGCTTATCGAGCAAGCTTTGGCAGCATTTTGAAACCAGCCTGGCCGGTAGCAGTGTGGATCTAGATGCCCACATTCTTGTATTTATTGAAAGCTTGGCAGAGTGTGATTTCCTTCATCTTTATTTACTCGATCACAAAGAGGGCTTATACCTCGATAGCGATATTCAATTAGGCGACAGCTTATATCTTGATGTCAGTAAAATAATTGCTGGCTGTAAGGTTAACATCACTGATGCATTGATAAGCGACGAGGACATGCAAAGTGATAGTCCGATTGCGATGCTGCGTCCTAGGGGCGACAAAGAGCTTAGTGACTTCTTCTGTGAGCTTATCGGCATGGGAGATCCACTCGATACCAAGGCCGATACCGCTAATTTCCTAGAGGCTGTCGAGGAATTTACAAGGGATATGGATGAAGATAAGGCCGCGCTATGTCGCAATGAGGTGGTGGATTATTGCATAGCACAAGACAAGTTGGGCGAGACGGTGGTTTTTGAAGAGCTATCTAGCGCATTAGCCGAATCAAAAACCATTGAAGAAGATAGTAGCTTCTCGGATTTCGTCGCGGATTACCAATCTCAGCGTGACATTGCTAAAACTGAGGAATTGATTCCCGATCGTTCAAAACTTCGTCAATTCCTTAGGATCAGCGGGCGCAGTGATCAGCTTAGCATGAGCTTTAATGCGGAATGTTTAGGCGATAGTATTGTCTATGATCCATCAGCAGACAGTTTGACAATTAAAGCCATTCCTAGCGCTTTAAAAATGCGCTTAATGGAACATCTAAGCAAACCTGATTAAGTTTGGGTTAACCTGGCTTTTAGAATAATTGTCCGCAACCATAAAGCCATGGAGTGTTGCTTATGAAATATCTTTCTTTGCTTTCGCTAATCGTCAGTATGCTATTGGCCGCTGCCTGCTATCAGTTGTGGCAGCAATCACAGCAGCTTGCCTCACAAATGCAATCTATACAGAGTCATAATGAAGAGCTACTGGCCGAGCTTAAAGCGAATCAAGACGAAATGAGCTTTATGCGTGAAAAGCTGCTAGAGTTTGAAAAACACAGCCTGAAGGGCATTGCTGATCAGGCCAATGATGCATTTCTAGAAGGTTGGGAATCTCTTATCGGTATAGTGGGTAAGGAAATCGATCAAGCACGACAAAACCTAGAGCAGCAGCGTCGCAAGCAGGCTGAGCCCGCTAAGCCACCCGCTGATCAAGGCTCCAAAAATGATAGTAGCGCAACAGAGACTTAATTAAGGATAATTTATGAAAGCCCTAAAGATCATTCTAGGCTTGGTAGTCGTGGTGCTTATCGCCGCCGCTGTAATTACCATGCTATTTCTTAACAATATTAACCAGCTAACTGTTGATACGGTACAAACCCAAGGTACACAGCTGCTTAAGACGGATGTAAAGCTAGGAGCCGCTAATATCGAACTTAGCCAAGGCAAAGGCAGCTTACAAAATCTGACAGTGGCAAATCCTCCAGGCTTCAGCGCGGCTAATGCGGTTGAAATGGGTGCGGTTACATTACATATCGACCCTCAATCACTGCTTGAAGATGTAAAAGTTATCAAAGAGATCAGTGTTGATGGAGCCAAGTTATTGGCCGAGCAAAAAAACTTAAAAGATACCAATTTGCAGGCGCTACTGGATAATATCCAGCAAGATGCCGCTAGCAGCGAGCCAGTCGAAACCGAAGCCGGCCCCGATGTGCGATTGATGGTGGAGAAATTCCGTTTCACCAATGGCAAGATTCAGCTTAAAAGCGCTCAATTTGGAGAGCGTGAAATTAGCTTGCCAACAATAGCCTTGGACAATATTGGTGACAAGACAAAAGGATTGACCCCACAAGAGTTAGGACAAGCCGTTGTCGCTCCACTATTGCAGCAGGTTAAAACCGCTGTAACCGCTGAAATTACCGAGTTGGCTAAAGATAAAGCGGAAGAAAAGTTAAAAGAGAAGCTTCAAGAAAAACTAAAAGACAAGATCGGCGGTGAGGCGGTTGATAAGCTAAAAGGCTTGTTTGGTCGTTAATCTTACTGGCAGTGCCCCAGTGGCACTGCCTAATTCAGATCCAATCTCGGTGTTTATTGGCAACAAAAAACGGCCTTCACAGCCCAATTTCAATAGCTAAGTCGGCTAATTCTTCAGGGCTCAACTTTCTCCGATCACCAATTAACTTCGCTGGGTTACCCGCGACAATTGCATAGGCTGGTACATCTTTGCTTACCACTGCCCCCATGCCTACAACAGCATGATCTCCAATGCTAACCCCATCTACAACCCCAGCTTTGGTGCCTAGCCATGCATCATTTCCGATAGTGATGCCTCTGGAACTCACCCCTTGTTGGTTGATAGGGCGATCCAAGGCGATGTTGTGGTTAAAGGCGTATAGGCTGCAATAGGGCGCCAAGCGAGCATTATCGCCTATCTTTATACCCACTTTACCGCCATCCAAGGCGCAGTGATGATTGATGCTGACTTTTTTACCCAGCTGAATGGGCCCATGCAAGACACTATCCGCGGCGATAAAGCTGCCTTCTTCTACATGGATTAAGCGGCCAGGTTCGGCAAACAAGCGAGCCTGTGGCGCCACAAAACAATTATCAGCAAACGAAACGGTTTCGAGTTGCTCAAGCTGTCCTTGAAGGGTTTCTTGCCATGGTTTTGCCCAAGCCAATTGTTTGGCCTTTAACCGAAAATACAACCATGGCATATAGCTTAACCTAAGTTTATGTTGAGGTATGTAATCTATCTCGTTGTTATTGCTCATATTTCTTTAAACTGGGCTTCTATTCATTCAGCAAATGATGACTTGAAATCAAGTAATTAAAAAAAACTATCAAGAGTATTTGTTAAATTAAATATCTGTATGGTTTCCTGTGTGGATAATAACAAACATAGCAACTGCAACACGAAATGTATTCAAGGAGATTGAGCAATGAGTTATACCGTTTTTGGCCGTCCTGGTTGTGGCTTTTGTGAACAAGCTAAGCGTTTGTTAGAGCAAAAAGAGCTGCCTTTTCGATATGTTGATATTCACGCTGAAGGCATTAGCCAAGCGGATTTAGAAAAGACCATCGGTAAGCCGGTAAAAACCGTGCCACAGATTTTTAACGGTCGCGAGTACATAGGTGGATACACCGATCTTGCGGCAAGCTTTGAGAGTTAAACCTTTTTCTTCATACATCCCTGCCGAACCCTTTACCCGAGCTAAGCCACGCTTAACTCGGTTTTTTTTGTGGCTCAGCTTGTTGTTTAATAAATATACATGATGGTCGATATAGTAGGTATCGATAGATTATATATGTGTGAAAGTACGCTAAACTGTTACAGATAGGTAGGCCGTTATTTGTTCAGAAGGCTGCATGGCAGCAAACTTTAGAAGAATATAGGTGCTATATGATTAATATTCCAAATATCTTTCGCCCCAACATAAGTCGCAAAGCGCTTAAGCGAAAACTGCCCGGGCAGAGTAATGTTACCCATACTCAGGCTACGGACTCTGTGGGTGAATATGGCAATATTGATCGTCGTCAGGGAGAGCGCCGTAAAGAAGATAAAGAAAAGGTACTGGATACTCGCCAAGATAAACGCCGTAAAGGTGATGACGAGCACCCGCATATTGACATCAACGCTTAGCGATTAAGTGTTTGTGATAGATAAGTGAAGTAAAGTTCAGCAAAATAGCTAAAATCTATCACTCGCATTAGATTAAAATAATTCCACAATTCCCCCACTTGACCTAAAGTAAGGTCATTCAGAATTTGATTAATAAAGGACAATCTTGTGAGCAGTGAAACCCAATTTGACTATGATTTTTTGGTGATTGGCGCTGGGTCAGGTGGCGTGCGCGCTAGCCGTATGGCCTCTGGTTTAGGTGCAAAGGTAGCGGTCATTGAAGACAGCGCTTTAGGTGGAACTTGCGTAAATGTTGGCTGTGTACCTAAAAAGTTATTTGTTTACGGCTCCCACTTCAGTGAAGAGTTTGAAGCGGCCGAAGGTTTTGGTTGGAGCGTAGGCAAAACTGAGTTTCATTGGCCAACTTTACGAGATCGTAAAACCAGCGAGATCGAGCGCTTAAATGGTATCTACGGCAACATTCTGGGAGGCGCCGGTGTTGAAGTCATTAATGGGCGTGGCGTAATCAGCGGTCCAAACAGCGTGATGGTTGGCCAGCAGCAATACACCGCCAAATACATTCTGGTTGCCGTTGGTGGCTGGCCTTATGTACCTGAATTCCCGGGTAGCGAACATGTCATTAGCTCTAACGAAGTATTTTATCTCGATGAGTTTCCAAAGCGCGCGCTGGTTGTAGGTGGTGGTTACATCGCGGTAGAGTTTGCGGGTATTTTTGCAGGCTTGGGCGCCCAAACGCATCAAGCTTATCGCGGGCCAATGTTTCTACGCGGTTTTGATGATGATTTGCGCGAGTTTGTAGCAAACGAAATGCAACACAAGGGCGTGAATCTTCATTTCAATAGCGATGTTACAGAAATTGTTAAAAATGCTGATGGTAGTCTTAAGGTAAGCTTTACTAACGGCGAACAGATCGAAGTTGATTGTGTGATGTATGCCACTGGCCGAAGAGCAAAAACTCAAGGCTTAGGTTTAGAAAACACCAATGTAGAAATGCGTGCGAATGGCTCTATTGTGGTCAACGAGAATTATCAAACCGCTGAACCAAGCATTTATGCATTAGGTGACGTGATTGGTGGCATTGAATTAACGCCGGTCGCATTGGCCGAAGGCATGGCTCTAGCGCACAATTTATTTGGTGAGGGCGGTCGTAAGGTAGATTACGACAATATTCCAACGGCGGTATTTAGTCAGCCTAATATTGCTACGGTTGGTTTAACCGAAGCCCAAGCCAATGAAAAGTATGCCAACGTGGATGTTTATAAGTCTGAATTTAAGCATATGAAACACACCTTGAGCGGCTTGCCTGAGCGCACCTTGATGAAAATTATCGTAGATCGCGATACCGATAAAGTGCTTGGCTGTCATATGGTGGGCAGTGAAGCGGGTGAAATTATTCAGGGCTTGGCGGTTGCCATTCGCGCTGGCGCAACTAAAGCTATTTTTGATAGCACGATTGGAATTCACCCAACGGCTGCGGAAGAATTTGTGACCATGCGAGAGCCTGTTAGCTAAGCAGTTTAGTCTTTCGATACTGGACCGGCGACATGCCGGTCCAGCGTTTAAAGGCATGGGAAAAATTCGCGGTTTCACTATAATCTAATAATTCGGCAATTTGCTCGACACTCAAACCGGCTTGTAAATATTGTTTGGCCAGTTCTCGACGTACATCATTCAGTAATTGTTGAAAGCTAAAGCCTTCTTCTTTCAATTTTCTCCGTAGACTTCTTTCGGATATATGTAGTTTATCAGACAAAGCTTTTATATCTGGAAATACCCCTGGCTCCGCCAGCATTAGTTCTCTTATTTTATTGGCAAGCTCGCTACTTTGACTGAAACTACGATGCAGCTGTTCACACTGTTTGCGCAAGTAGGTGGCCGCTTGTGGGTCGCGCTGTGGTAACAGCTGTTCTAGTAGGCTGGCTTCGAACAACAAGGCGTTGTATTCAGCATTAAATTCAATCTCGCAATTGTAGAATTCTCTATAATGGCCTTCGTTTTTATGCTCATCATGCATCATCAAGATTTTTTTTGCCTGATGATTCTGAAGCGAAAAGCTATTAAATGCCGTAACCGCAGCAGAAATATCCCGATCGGCGTACAGTGGCAATAGCTCTTTAGGAAGAGGGATACGCGGGCTAAACACTAGCCCCGCAAGATCGCCAAGCTGTTCCAGCGATATTTTAAAATGGGAGTAGGTGAGTTCACTAAAATCAGCTACCAGCGATAAGGCATCAGCGACAGTAGCCGCACTTAAAATGGCATAGCCTAAAACACCATAGCTTTGCAACTCAAAGGCCTGACCCAATGCTAGCCCCAAACACTCTTCATCGCTGGCTGATAGCATATTGCGGTAAATGGTGAATTCTTGGGCCAAGCTAAGCTCTGCCTGGTCCGAAAGGATGTCGGCCAGATCTAAGCCAGTATCCATCAGGCAGCGTTCTGCAGAGATGCCTTTAGCGTGCATTAGGCGTAATACAGGCTGAAGGCCTTTTAAGTGATGTTTACTGGATTGCTCTGAATGCATTGCGCTTATTTTTCACGTTTTAGGGTTATGAGTCGCTTGATATGCTGATGCTATGCAATCTAATAAATGTTCGCAATGGCCGGAATTCACAATTTTATGACCTGCTGTCACATGCCAGTACTGCCCTAAGCTGGTTAAACTACCCCTAGAGCCCATAAATCAAAATAATTGAGAATAATACAATGCGTTCCCCTGAAATCCTGATAGTTGGTGCTGGTATGACTGGCATCTTGTTGACGATCAAACTGCGAGAAGCCGGCATCAACAACATTACCGTCCTCGAGAAGGCCGAAAAAGTAGGGGGGACCTGGCGGGAAAACCGCTACCCAGGTGTGGCCTGCGATGTGCCAGCCCATATGTATACCTATTCCTTCGAGCATAACCCCGAATGGAGCGATTTTTTCGCCAAAGGTGCTGAAATACAGCAGTATTTCGAAAAAGTGGCGGATAAATATAAGGTCTACGAGCATATTAAATTCCAGCAAGAGGTTAGCCAAGCTGAGCGTAAAAATGGGCGCTGGCAGGTAAGTTGTAAAAGCGGTGAGCGCTATGAAGCTGATTTCCTTATTCACGCTACCGGCATCCTCCATCACATCTCGCTACCAGATATAGCAGGTATCAATAGCTTCAAAGGGGAGATGTTTCATACGGCTCGATGGAATCAAGATATTGATTTCAAGGGCAAGCGCGTGGGCGTCATAGGTACCGGCTCTACTGCGGCTCAGTTTATCCCTGAGCTGGTAAATGCTGGGGCCGAAGTATCGATCTTTCAAAGAACGCCACAGTGGCTGTTAAGTTTAGGTTCTAAGCAATACAGCGAAGCTGATAAAGCTAAGATGCGTCGCAACCCAAAAATCATACAGCGAATACGTAAACAAGCCGAACTTGGTTTGGAACATATATTTACCAAGGCGGTAACTGGGCAGAAACTTCAGGGGGCTTTATTGAGTTGGGCCTGTAAGCGCTATTTGCGAAAGAGCATTAAAGATCCGCTATTACGCGAAAAATTGACCCCCGATTATAAGGTCGGCTGTAAGCGTGTCATTATCAATAATACGTTTTATGAGGCCATTCAAAAGCCAAACGCTAAGTTGGTTTGCGAAGGTATAGAGAACATCAATGAAGGCGGTATAAAAACCAAAGATGGCCAGCAACATGACCTTGATGTCATTGTTTTATCAACTGGCTTTAAGCCTTTTAATTTTATGCGGCCTATGGAGTTGCTTGGCCAAGACGGCTTGCATATTGATAGCGCCTGGAAAGATAAAATAAATTGCTATCGATCGTTACTGGTGCCTAAATTTCCCAATATGTTCCTTATGCTTGGTCCCTACACACCGATTGGAAATTTCTCGGTTATCGCGATGAGCGAGGTGCAAACCAACTATATTCTTAAGCTAGTTAAAGACTGGCAAGAAGAAAAGTTTGATGAATTCGACGTGAAAAAATCGGCTGTAGATCTATTTAACCAGCGCATGAAAGCGGGCATGAAAAAAACCACCTGGGTGGGCGGCTGCCAAAGCTGGTATCAAGATGCCGATGGAGATCCAATACTCTGGCCGTTTACCTGGAAACAGTGGTGTGAAGAAATGGCTCAGATCGACTATAAAGATCTGAGCCTTAGCAGGGTCAATAGTAATGGCTAGCTAAGAATTTTTATATAAGTAAGCTTTTACTAATATAGATCAAGGTTTCTATCTGCAGTATTGTTAGGCTGTCGGCTCTACTTAGGCATCGTTTCATTAGGGAGTTTACATGGCCTCTTTGCCACATAGTTACATCAGCCAAAGTCAAAGCTTGCGCGATGGCACGGTAAAAGTTTCAGTGGATGGTTTATCGCAGCAATACATTGCACCGCCAAGTAACTTTGGCGGCCCTGGGGATGTTTGGTCACCAGAAGATTTACAAAGCGCGGCTATTAGTAGCTGTTTTTGCTTGTCGTTTCGCGCAATTGCGCGAGCTGCTAAATTGTCCTGGTACTCAGTACATTCTGAAGTAGAGCTACTACTAGCCAAGGCTGATAAAAACGTAGTATTTACTGAGATACATAATAAGGTCCATTTAGTAATCGACGATATGAAGGATCGAGAAACGGCCGAAAAGGCTCTCCATAACGCTGAAAGTAGCTGCTTTATTAGTGCGTCTATGACGGCCAAAAGCTCTATGGAGATTAATATTTGCCAAAGAACATAGAGGCTCGCCTCCTAAGGGCGATCATTACTAGGTTCATAGCTGTCAATTTCAGGTAATGACTCGGTATTGAAGTGATAGCTTGGAAGCTTTATTTCGATACAAGCGCCATCCTCATTGGCTATTGAGATTTCTCCACGCATTTGTAAAGTGATGGTGTTATAGACAATGTGCAGACCTAAGCCGGTATCCTGAGCTTGTTTGGCGACGAAGGGGTCAAATATATTCCCAATTAATTGATCGTCTATACCTTTACCATTATCCCGAATGCGAAGCTTTACCCAGTGAGAGATTCGAGTGTTTTCATGGGCACAGGGTAATTGACTGACTCGAATTTCGATAAAACAAGGGCCGCTCAAGGAGGCTGAGTTGCCAAAACCGTGGCGTAGCGCATTTTCTATGAGTTCGTTTAAACAATGCCGAAGGCTGCCCTGTAATGAGTTAAGGAAGACATGCTGCTCGCCTGTAATAAAGGCTTCTACTTTAGCTTGCTTAAGTTTATCTTTTAGTGGAATCAGTAAATCCTCTAGCATTGGCATCACCATAAAGCGTTGCGGGCGAGGATTATCTTGATCGGCATTGACCAGTTTGAAATTTGAAATTAAATTAATCATCTTCTCTACGTTACTTTCCACCAGCTCGCAGGATTTATCTAGGTGCTTTAGTTTTCGGCTGATTACGTCGTGACTGATGGGCATAGACGCGCGCTCTTCAATAGCAAATTTGGCTTGCTCTTTGACTAAAGAAAATCCCGTTTTTACAACGCCCATTGGGGTATTTAATTCATGTGCCATACCGCTGACCAATCGCCCAAGAGCCGCGTTCTTCTGGCTGGCCACCAGTTGATCTTGCGTTTCACGAAGCTCTTGTAAAGAGGTTTCTAGTTCCTGAGTACGTTGCTTTACGAGCAAGCTTAATTGTTGGCGCTTGGCATTAATCTGCTTTAAACGCAGCTGAAAGGCAAACCAGACCATTGCAATGATCAACAGAATAATAAAAAGCTTGAAAAGTAATGTTTCATACCAAGCGGGTAAGATGCTTATCGCGATATTAAGCTCTTTATCACTCCAAGTTCCACTGCGATTACTGGCGCGAAGCTTTAAGGTGTAACTGCCAGCAGCGAGGTTAGTGTAGGTGGCTTTTCGATCCTTGCTACTTATTTCGATCCAATCGTCGTCATAGCCTTCTAGCTTTTGCATGTACTTGAGTTCACCTGGCGCCGTATAGTCCAATGCAGCGTAGCTTATGCTAAAACTGGAATACCCAGCGGGTATCACTAACTTATCGGTATCGCCATGTAGTGGGTCACCATCAAGCTTTATCTCCGTAATTATGATGCTTGGCTTGAAGCTCCACGGGCGATAGTAGTCTGGGCGCACAACTGTTACGCCCGATCCACCACCAAACAGTAGCGTACCATCTGAACTTTGAATGGCACTGCTCAAGAACTGACTCCGGTTATAGACGCCATCAGCCTGGCTCAGTGTGACGACTTTCTTTTGGCTGGCATCGAGAAATGCTGTGGCACCCCAGTAGTCACCATTGTTTAATCTAAATAATGTTTCTATAGGCGACTGGTGGAGCGCTAAGAGTTCTAATTCCAATGCGCCGCTTTGATAAGTTTGTACACTTTCGGCTTTTAATATGGCGCTATTGCTGACCAATACCATTTCGCCATCCGGATAAACATTTAAGCCCTGAATTCGAAAGTTATCTTTTGCTTGCTCGGGGATCTGCAGAGGTACAAGCTCCAATTTTTTGCTGCCTTTTTTAAGGACAGCAATTTCATTAAAGCTGGCTACCCAAACACTACCATCCGGGCCTGCTGCCATTACATTGCCAACTTTCGACGATTGCTCCTCCGGAAATTCAATATCACTGAATCGCTTATTTTTGACATCAAACTTAATGTAGCTCGATCCGGTTCCTAAAACGAGATCACCATAACCATCTTCGATAATATGGGAAATCGTGTTAACAGCGCTGCTTTCACCAAGGGTAAACTGCTCAAACTTTTGACTGTATTTATCAAAGCGAAACAAACCGTTGCCAGCACTACCGATCCAGATATGACCATCGCTATGTTCCATGATTCGGGTGATAAAGTTGCTTCGCAGTGCTCCTTTAATAGAGCTATTGGCGCGATAGCTTTGGGTTCGCCCTTTGCTAGGGTCGAAGACATCAATACCATTTCCGGAGCTGCCAAACCAAATAGTGCCGTCCTGAAGCTGGGCAATGCTGTAGACATCCTTAAAGCTTAGTTTGCTAGGGTCAAGTGAGGATGGGAATAGGGTGCGACTGAACTGATTATTGGGGTCTACACGATTAGCACCGAAATCTGTAATGGCAATCCAAATTTGACCAGCCTGATCGAGCAACAAACCTCGGGAATAGTTGGCGCTAGGTGAAGCAGGGTTGTAGGGGTCATGCCGGTAAATTTGAATTCTCTTAAAGCTATCGATGTCGTAAACAGATATCCCTTGTTCCAAAGATGTTGTCCAAATGTGCTGCCCATTGACTTGTAGGATGTCGTTTATTCGTTGATCGGATTCCAAACGCTCTAAGTTACCATCTGTGTCTAATATGTAGAGTCCATCATCGTAGGTACCTATCCATAGTTGCCCCCGGCTATCTGCAACGATCTTTCGTACAATTTTATTGGCTAGCAGGGTCTTATTCTGGATGTTTAAGCGGCTATAGGTTTTCTTTTGGGTATCGAAATGATGTATACCATCCCAACTGCCTAACAGTAACTGTCCTTTTCTGTTTACTATTATTTCCCTAGTTCTGTTGGCCAGTTTTGATTTTGGGTCGCTGCTGGGGTGCGGATAATGGCTGAAAGTTTCATCGTTAATATTAAAATAGTTCAGCCCGTTATCTGTAGCTAGCCACAAGCCTGTACCGTTGTCCGGCAGTATCTTAGCAATACGATTGGCACTAAGGCTCTGCTTTTGCGTGGCTGAGTGTTTGTATTGTTTATAGTGTTTTGAACGTGGATTTAGTTTAAGTAAACCTTCTTGGTAGCTAGACACCCAAATAGTGCCTGAAGAGTCAATCGCGATATCTGTCACCCAGGCTTTTGGCAGAGCTTTTTTTTCGCTATCGATAAAGTTAGCTGATTGGTAATTGTAGCCGTCGTAGAAGTATAAGCCGGTCTCTGTACCGACCCAGATTAAACCTTGCTGATCTTGAGCGAAGGTTGTAATTCTGGCATTGCCATCGCGGTTACTAATGGTTTTATGAAATTCGGGGGAAGCAAGGTTAAAAATATCTGCCTTGCTAATGCTGGCGCTTGAGAAATACAAAAGCCCAAGAAAGAAGTGGATTAGGCAATGTATTGCTTTCTTTAATAGACAATGCCTTAGGTGGCCGCCGCCATGTACCGCTATAGAGGCGCAATATAGCACAGGGTTAACCTATGAATGTAAGCGAATACCTTAAGCGTAGATCAAATATAGAAGCTTTGTGGGAATAGTGGGCCAAAGAGCTATTCGAGTGCAAGCAACTGCGACAGTGAGACCTACAGCTTACTGCTTGCTAACGGTGACATTTAAGTCTGTATTTTTAACATCTATATCACTTAAAAATAGGGTAAAGTAGTCGCCGTTGGGGCTTAAGTGTATGGCAGGCAAGTCTAGCCAGTGAGGGGCAGAGGCGTCAGAACTCAGGCTTTGAGGGCTCTTGTTTCCTGCTTGAAACAGTCGGTGCGATCTACTTTGACTAAAGATAGTTGTACCCTGTTGATCTTTTACTTCTAAGACATAGCTCAAGGCTTGCTTTTGTTCGCCACTGTTATTTACCGGTTTAATGTCAAGTAGGAGAGAGGACTTGGCGCGAAGAGGAATACTCAGTTTGACGATTTTGTTTTGGCTCAATACCAGGTGATTAATTTGCTTTGTATATATCAGTTTATTGTCTAAATCATTTCGCAATTCGGCCCAACAGTACCAAGATAATAAGAAAAGAATAACAGCGATAACCAAGGGGATTAGCTTTTGACTAAAATCATATTTCTTTGTGTCGCTTTGAACCCTCTTAATAGACAAGTAAGCACCGAAAAAGCCCCCAATGCCTAGGAGGCTGCCAAATACGGTTAATAGTAAGGCGGGTGTATTCATGTCGCGCATCCGATGGCTAAAAAGAGCCGGTATATTCTAAGAAAATGTCAGCTCAAACTCAGATAAGTGAGGGCGTAAACATTTAACTTAAGAGCGTGAATATAGTGTCCTTGGCGTTTTTATTAAATGATTACTGCTGGGGTTATGAACTATATTGTCGGCAGAAGATTACAAAAGTTATAGTGCTAGAAATAGTTAGGGTCTTAGATCGGCTGATCGCTAGAAAGGGTAAGGCTTTAAGGTTTTATGCCTATATATCAAGGCTGTATAAAACTGAGCAGCAAGAGTAGCTTTAGCCATTCTTGCTGCTCAGTTGTAGGCTACTTGGCAGCGCTAAAGCTCATAATGAGCCCAAATTGGACAGTGGTCAGAAGGCTTCTCCATCGCGCGCACATCGTAATCAATATCGGCACCTTTTAAGCCCGTGGCTAGGCTTTTGGTATGCATGATTAAATCAATTCGCAGGCCGCGCTTGGGGTCACGTTCGAAACCGCGACTGCGATAATCAAACCAGCTGAACTTGTCATCTTTGTCTGGATGGATTTCACGGTAACTGTCGCTTAGGCCCCAGTCAGATAGGGTTTTGAGCCACTCTCTTTCTTCCGGTAAAAAACTGCACTTACCATCTTTTAACCAGCGCTTGCGATTACTGTCGCCAATACCGATATCGATATCTTCTGGTGAAATATTCATATCACCCATAACAATTAAGTCATCTTCGGGCTTACAGTTTTCGTTTAAGAAGCCCATTAGATCAGAATAAAAGTTTCGTTTATTGACAAATTTTACAGGGTGCTCGCGGTTTTCTCCTTGTGGGAAATAACCATTTAAAACTGTAATTTCTCGACCATTTACATCAAAGCGGCCACCAATAAAGCGGCGTTGGCTCTCTTCGCTATCACCACTGAAGCCTTTAAATTCTTCTTTAAAGGGGTGTTTACTTAACAAAGCCACACCGTAGTGTGTTTTTTGACCATGAAAAATAACGTGATAGCCCAAAGCCTCGATATCGGCTATAGGAAAGTCTTCATCGGTAACTTTCGTCTCTTGAATGCCGATAAAATCAGGTTGATGAGTATCTGTTAAAGCCTGCAATTGATGCAGGCGCATGCGAATACTGTTGGTATTAAAAGAGATTGCGCGCATATTTTTTGAAAACCAGGTCTAAAAAAATAGAACGAGAAAGCAATCTCTTGCTTTCTCGTCGGTGATTATAGTTAAGTTTATCGTTTGCTAAGTTTGTCAGACTGAGTGCGTTTGGCAATTTGGCTCTGATCTGAAGACTGTAAACGAATAAAGTCCGCCATTATATATCCGCTTTCCATCAAAAGGGGATCTTTATCCGGGTCGATGCGGTTTTCAGGCTCTTGGTTTTGTGCCGTTTCCTCGGCGGTTTCTTCATCAGTTTCTTCTTTGCCGTCGTTTTTATATTCTTCGATGGTGGCGAAAGGCTCCATACCTTTGCCGGTTCGGCGGGTATTTTCTAGTGCAAAGGCCTTTTCTTCACGCTCTTTCTTTTCAGCTCGGCGTGTTTCCTCATTCAAAGAAACATACTTCTTCTCTCTTTGTTGCTCAATGATTTCAAGCTGGGAGAGTAGGTGAGTAAAGTCAGGATCCTTGCCAATACGTTTATCATGTAGCTGCTGTAAATTTGGCTTGATAGCCGCAATGTCGCTATAAGACCCATGGCGAACACGATGGATCGTGTCCCATGCTAATGCATTGTCGTATGCACTCTCACCCACTTCCTCTAGATCAACCATTGAGGGCAGGGCAATATCGGGGATAACGCCGCGATGTTGGGTACTGTCACCGGATACACGATAAAACTTAGATTCGGTAATTTTTAAACGACCTTTGTGAACACGACTTAAAGATTGTACCGATCCTTTACCAAAGGTCTGAGTGCCAACAACAAGTCCGCGACCATAATCTTGGATTGCACCGGCAAAAATCTCCGAGGCCGACGCACTGAGGCGATTGGTCAATACCATTAATGGCCCTTGATATACCGGAGTATTGTGTGACCTGTGGGCGCGACTAATGGTTTGGTTTGCCTGACGAATCTGTACCACAGTGCCGCGGTGGATAAACAAGTCTGTCAGCCAAGTGGCCTCCTGCAGTGAGCCTCCACCATTGTTGCGAAGATCCAAAATAATACCGTCAACCTTTGCGGTCTTTAGCTCGCGCACCAAGCGCAACACATCTCTTGTGGTGCTTTTATAATTTGGATCACCGCGTTGACGAGCGTTAAAATCCAAATAAAATGCTGGCAAGTCGATTACGCCTAGCTTATAGAGCTTGTCACCATCGCTCACTTCAAAAATGTGTTTTTGTGCCGCTTGCTCTTCGAGCTTCACCTTATTTCGGCGAATCTCTACTATTTTATAGCCGCTTTCTTCACCGGCTGGCAGTACCTGTAATCGCACGACGCTGCCTTTCTTACCGCGGATTAGCTGTACCACTTCATCAAGACGCCAGCCAATTACATCAACCATTTCACCGTCACGCCCTTGCGCCACAGCAGTGATACGATCGGAAGGCTTTAAGTCACCTTGTTTATCTGCTGGGCCAGCACTCACAATACGCACGACTTTGGTGTATTCATCTTCGGTTTGTAGTACCGCACCAATCCCCTCTAAGGATAGAGACATATTGATGTTGAAATTCTCCATCGTTCTTGGCGATAGGTAGTTGGTGTGAGGATCATATAAAGCTCCAAGGGCATTCATATAAGCCTCAAAGGCATCATGGGTATCTTGTTGCTCTACGCGCTTAAGCAGATTGCTATAGCGGCGTTTAAGGGTCTTTTTGGCTTCAGCCAAGTCTTTGTCGGCAAGCTTAAGGTTTAGTAAGTCGCTTTTCAGACGTTTGCGCCAGAATTCATCAAGGTCTTTACTCGACTGAGCCCAGCGACGTAAATCTGGATCTAAGTTAAGGACTTCATCTTTGCTGAAATCGACTTTATATTGCTCGTTACTCAGCTGATCGAGGACCCATTGAGTTCTCTCGCTGAGCCGCTCCCTGAATAGGTTAAAAATATCGTAACCGGCATCAAGTGAGCCCGCTCTTAGCTGATCATCGAACTGTTTTTTGTATTCCGAAAATAAGGCAATATCCTGGGCAAGGAAATAAGCTTTATACGGGTCTAGCCGGTCTAAATATTCTTCAAATAGGCGTTGGGACAGATTGTCATCGATATTTTGACGACGATAATGCTGACTACTGAGGGTTTCCAGGATGTCCTGGGCCGTTTTTGATTGGTCTTTGTCGTAGCTGAGCTTCTGCAGTGCAGCAGCCTGGCCCGGTAAAAGGGCGAGTGCACCGCTAATCAAAAAGGTCGACAGCGGAAGGCAAAGAGACAAGGCAGTTTTTCTCATAATCATATATCGCTATTTAGCCCACAGGGGACGTTATTGTTACATCCATTGATCTGAACGGGCGCTGAGCGCTGTGCCAGCGAGTATCAGATTTGCTTTTGTATGCATTTATAGACCCAATACTAGCTCGTTTGATCCCGAGCCTCCACGATCGGAGCGGTTTTCGCGTTAAATGCCTCTAATTTGTTTAAAAATACAGCAAGAACCAGGCCCAAATAAGCTGTTTCAGAGCTTTAAAGCACTTGAGAACATGCTCTTATAGAATCTATTCAACTGGACCAAGCCCGAAATGAGCGTTTTATCCGCCAGTATTGGCGGTCTACGCCCTAAATCCTATAGTCGGGATAATGTAAACTGCTGTCCAACGGATGACTGCTGAATACCTGAGACACAGATAACCCGAGACAAGGAATCGCTATGGCTACTTTTAGTGCTATTGACCGAATTATGATCGCTGTAAATGATCTTGAAAATGGCGTTAGCAGCTATCGGGCCTTACTGGGGCGATATGAGTCTGAGCTTGGCCAAGACAACAAGCTTGGCATCCGATATGCCCGTTTTCGGCTGTTAAATTCTACCCTCGAGCTTATCGCTAAGTTACCTGAGGAAGGCTCAGCTAATCCTCTTTCAAGACTACTTTCAAAACGCCTTGAGAGCTATGGCGAAGGCATCATGGCAATAGCACTACGAAGTGAAAAAATGGCAGCTAGCCGTAATCTGTTAGATGAGCAGGGGGGTTCCTATACTCAGATCAACGCTGATAGCTATCTGGCTGGCGAACAAATGTTAATCAGCGAATCAGCTGGCTTTATGGATTTAGGTATATTTATTGTTGAATGCCCAGACAAGCTGCGCTTACCCTTAGCAAAAGCTAGAGCGGGTATTAATCCAGCAAGCCTGATCGACGATGTTGATCATATAGTTCTCAATAGTAGTGATGGCGATGGGCTGAAAAGTTATCTAGCCGAAGGGCTTGGCTTATCGATGCGTCTTGATCAAAGCCGTCCTGAATGGGGAGCTCGACAATTATTTTTCAGGGTTGGCGCCAACATTCTTGAGGTGATGGAGTTTCTCGATGAGAAGCAAAAAGCAGAGCATGACCACTTTTGGGGTATCGCTTTTTCTGTACCAGATCTTGATAGCTGCCTCGAACGCCTAGCAGAAGATTCTGTCAAAGTGAGCAATTCGAGAAAAGGGCGGAAAGCGGGAACAAAGGTAGCTACTGTCAAAAGTAGCCACTGTGGTATTGCGACATTGCTAATTAGCTTGGATTAGCGTAACCCGAGACTTTAATAAGTGCAGTTACTAAGTATTTGGAATTATGATTTTTGGCGACGCCACTGCAATAGGGCCAAGCTCATATTTGCCAGAATAATTAATGCGGCGCCGAGCATCATTTTAAGTCCAATCTCTTCTTTCAAAAAATAATAACTGGATAGCATGGCTAGCGGCACATACAAATAATAAATCATGGCGGTAAATAGGGCGGGCAGTTCGGTGCTGGCTTTTACCCAAAGGCCATGAGCTAACAATGTGCAAACTATCGCTAGAGCCAATAGCTGCTGCCAATCGAGTGTTGTTTTGGGCATCTCAAATTCACTGAAGAACAAAAGAAAGACCAGCAGTGCAAAGGCGAATTGCCCCCAAGTGCGCGTTAGAGTAGGCAGCTCGCCAACACGCTGATGAAGTAGTGGCATAGCAGCGTATAAAACGGCGCTAATTAAGCCACTTATAAGGCCGATTGATGAGGCCTCTTGCCAATTGACCTTAGGAGAAACCAATACACAGCCACCGATGCACACGGCAATCGCCAAGCATTCCGATAATGAAACACGGTATCCCTTAAATAGGGCATTTAGAAGTATGAGATGAGCGCCATAAGTGGATACAGCGATAGCGGCTAGGGCAGCTCCAGCTGTTTTAATACTATAAAAATAACTTAGCCAATGTAGCCCAAAGCAAAAGCCGATATAAAACAATCCCAGTAATTGCTGGCGACTTAAAGCACTCAATAGCTTTTTGTAAAAAACCAGAGGGCTAATAATAATGAGTGCAATAGCTAATCTGAAAATGCCAATGCTCACCTCGTTAGCGCTGGTTGACTTTATCAATACCGGCACTAAGGACATGCTGAGCACAGCAAGGACAGCAATTAAAATGAGTCGAATAGGCATAATAGAATCCGTTTTTGCGGCTGCGGATAATAGTCTATGCGCTAAGTAAACTAAAGCAGGAATTGCAGATTAACAGGCGCCTGTTAATAGGCGCCTTTGGCTTGAATAACAGCCGGAATGGTCAATAGCAGTATTTTGATGTCGGCTAATGCTGATTGTGACTGGATATATTGGCGATCCATTTCTAACTGCTGCTCAAATGGGATATCTGCGCGACCGGAAATTTGCCAAATGCCGGTAATACCGGGGAGCACTTTTAAGCGATCCATTTGTGCAAGGCTATATTGGGCGAACTCCTGCGCTAGCGCAGGGCGAGGGCCCACTAGGGCCATATCGCCTTTTAGCACGTTCCACAATTGTGGCAGCTCATCAATCGAGGAGCGCCGCAGAAAGCCACCGATGCGGGTAATGCGTGGGTCATTTTTAAACTTCAGGCAAATACCATCACGACTGCTGTCTTTCGGATCGGGCTCTATATAGTTTGGGTCGTCATCGCAATACATGGTTCGGAATTTGTAAAATGCAAAACACTGTCCATGCCGGCCCACCCGGAGTTGGCGGTAAATAGCGCTACCTTTAGATTCCATTCGTATTGCAATTACAAGCAATGCCCATAGTGGCGATAAGATTATAATCCCCAATAACGCCGCTATACGCTGCAGCACAATTGGTAAACCTCGATCTGGCTTTTGGTAGTAAAGCCAATTAGATTGCACGTATAACCGGCCACTGTGTTTGATGGCGTCAAAATTAATTCTTGTATTATTCATCACAAATACTCCTTACAGCTGACGCTTTAAACGAAGCAGGCGAAATAGGTAGAGAGGGTTGCCGATCACATAGCGATAGAATTTTTTACTTGGCTCCTGGAACAGCCTCCATAACCATTCAAAACCAAGCTCTCGCAAAAACAGTGGTGCGCGGGGAATATTTCCAGAGTAATAGTCAAACAAACCACCAACGGCTAGGGCCTTGTCGACTTTGAGTTTATGGCGGTTACGCTTTAGCCACTGCTCCTGCAAAGGCGAGCCCAAACCTAGCAATAAAATATCCGCTTTACTGTTATTAATGCTGTCAATGGTTTGTTGTTCCAACTTGTCGTTATTCCCAGTATTAGCAAAGCCATGTTGTACGCCTACGATTCTTAAACCAGGGTATTTCTTGCGGAGTTTGTCTGCGGCTTTAGCAGCTACACCAGGAGCCGCGCCATATAAAAATAAACGTTTAGAAGTCGAGCTGGCTTCACGGCATAAAATTGGTAGCATATCGGTACCGTTGACATTACCTTTTAGTGCAATGCCTAATTTACGCGCTCCCATTCGAACACCTGAGCCATCTGCAAAAACTTTATTGGCCGAGTTGATTGCATGGCGCAATTCAGCTTGCTCGTGGCTAAGATTGACAGAATTTACATTCACAAAGACGGCGGTCTCACAACCTTGTTCTGGTTTATCGAACAGCCAATCAATCGCTTCGCTCATGGAGTGGTTGTCTATTTTCAAACCAAACAAATAGAAACTTGCCTCGCTTTTCAGTTTTTTGCCTTTATAAAGCAAGCTGCATAAGGCCGTTTTGGCGAGTGTTTTAAAATAGGTAAACCCCTGCAGGGATTGGAACTGTTGTTCCAAAGAGAGAGTTTCGCTAGGACCTAATAAGCCGATTGAACGATGATTGCTGGCCAAGCTGAATAATCCTGCCGGATGAGCCGCTTTGCTATTCTCAGGACTAATATCATGGGGGACTAGGCGGCTGTCAGTAGGCAAGCGATCGAGCCCGACAATGCTTAACTGGCCCTTCAATACACTCAAGTACAGGCCAATATTGCTGTGCTCACTGTTTCTGAGTAACAGCTGGTGGACAGGTCGATGCAAGGCGTCTAGTGCGATTTCCTTTTTGAAGAGGCTTTCAGATTTGAAATATGAGCGTATTGCTGCGCCTATAATAAATGGGCTATAGAGACCTAAAGCGAGGCTTGCGGTAGCCACGTCGCAGGCGCGCGTTAACTTCCCCTGGGGTACGATAGACAGTTTATCTTTAGTCATAGCAAGCTCCTGTTTGTCATGTAACAGGGCTATTGCAATGGCTATTCCAAAACTCAAAAATATCTTAAGCCATTGAAAATAAAGAAGTTATCCATTCTTGGGTTTCAATGTATTTATTTCATTTTGCTAAAATTTTTACTGTGCAAGGCAGAATGCAAATGGATATTCAAATAGAGGTAATAGTGGGCATGTGGAAAACTCGAAGGCGATTACTCTTTACTAGAATAGCCCCCAAACAAAATGAGCTTTTATGCAAAACTGGCCTTTATAGGCTAAACTGCTAACGCCTTTTTCTGAATTAGTGGCCAGGGTATGGAAGCAAATATCGTCGCAAGAAGCAGACAGTACAGCATCCTTTTTGTGGATGATGAGCAATCAATCTTAAAAGCTATCGAGCGTGTTACCTTCGAAAGCGAGGCCAACTGCTTGTTTTTCAATTCTCCTTTACAAGCGCTGGATTATATTCGAGAAAACCCGGTCGACATTCTGGTATCTGATATTAATATGCCCGAAATGAGTGGTATTGAATTGCTCGCTCAAGTCGCTGAAGAATACCCCGAGATTATTCGAATGGCCCTCAGTGGCATGAGTGAAAAAGACACGGTACTCGATGCCATCAATCAAGGCCGTATCTGGGGCTTTATAACAAAGCCCTGGGATAACGATCAATTGCTAAACAGCTTAGAGCAAGCGGTGTACCTGCGAAGTCTAATTCTAGAGCGACTCATGCTGCAGCGTAGCGTGAGTCAGCTTAGCTGCTTGAACCAAGAGCAATTCGATGATTTTATAGGCGACAGCCTCGCCATGCAGTGCGTATATCAGCTTATTAGCAAAGCTGCGCCCAGTGAAGCCAGTGTTTTTGTAACAGGCGAAAGCGGGACAGGTAAGGAGCTAGTGGCCGCAGCCTTACACAAGCATAGTAAACGTAAAGATAAACCATTTGTCACCCTGAACTGCGCCGCCATACCCAGTGAATTATTGGAATCGGAAATATTTGGCCATGTAAAAGGTGCTTTTTCAGGGGCGCACAAAGAGCATGAGGGATTAGCCAGTAAAGCAGACGGAGGAACGTTCTTTCTCGATGAAATCAGCGAAATGGATATGTCTTTGCAGTCGAAGCTATTGCGGTTTATCCAAACAGGTCGCTATTCTAAAGTCGGTTCGAGTCAGGAAGAGACCGTTAATATTCGTTTCGTTAGCGCCTGTAATAGAGATCCATTAGCCGCAATTGAAAACGGTATTTTACGGGAAGATTTGTATTATCGACTGAACGTCATCGCTGTTGATATGCCAGCCCTTCGCGAGCGTGAGTGGGATGCTTTACTATTGGCAAATCATTTTCTTCAGCTTTTTGCGCAAAAGGAAGACAAGCTGATTATCGGCTTTGATGAAAAATCGGAGGCCTTGATTAGTAATTATCATTGGCCAGGAAATGTTCGCCAGCTAGAGAATGCTGTCTATAGTGCGGTAATCCTTAGCTCGGAGCAGTTGATTAATAGCACTGAGCTCAATAACAGCCTTAAATTGAGCACGGATCAACTCGCCCAACTTATTAAGCCCAAGAAGATACGCTCTAAGTCATACAGTACCGCGTTTGAAAGCGCTAAAACCTTAGCAGTTTCCCAAGTGCAAGGTGAGGCCGGCGAGGCGGTGATGGAGCAGGCGGCTTCACAGCAACATGGATATGTCGCTGATAGTTCAGCTGTTCTATGCCCTATACCCCTAAGCCAGGTTGAACGTAAAGCGGTTGAAGATGCAATCAAGTATTGTGATCAGAATGTCGCAAAAGCGGCCGCCATGCTGGAAGTCAGCCCGTCAACCTTATATCGTAAAATGCAGCAGTGGCAGGATTAGTACCCTCTTGGGGACCCGTCAGTGGCGTCCCCGCTAGCTACAAAACGCAATGCAATTTGCAAAATGCGAATTCGCACCCCAGCTTTGAAACCCTTACATATCTATATTAATCAATTACTTACAGCAACTATCTAGATTGGCCCGAATATTGAAATACCCTCTAAAAGGAGATTGGGTATGGATCTATCGGCAGCCTTTAAACGGCTAGACAAAAGCAATCGTCGCCTGTTACAGAACCTCTTATCACTGCTGAGTGCAGAAGGGGTCCATCGCATCAGTCGCTTGCTCAGTATAATCGTGATCGCGAGGGCACTGGGCGTCGAGGCTTATGGCACGATGGTGTTTGTCGCTATTTGTCATGAGAGTTTCCGAAGCCTCTCCAAGCTATCTGGCGGCCTACTCATTATCCAATGCAAGCAGCGAGATCTACTTTGGGTGGCCCAGCAAGCTGCCAGCCTAAACTGGGGTATCGCTATTATTACGATGATTCTCCAGTGGCAATTGGCCAACGTTATCGGCAGCTATTTCAATCAATTGGAGGCAGCAACGCTTCTAAAGTACAGTGCGCTTGCCCACTTGCTTTATCCATTGGTTATGGTGCGTGTAAATCTAATGCATCGTCGCCAACAGCTAAAGCGTTTCGCTGTCCTTAGCACCAGTTCTGTTGTTGTAGAAGATCTAAGTTGTGCATTCTTAGCTTTTTACCTGCAATCAGCTTGGTGCATAGTATATGCAAAGTTGGCTTCCGCAGCAGTGTGGTGTTTTCTATTCTATCGCTATAGCGAAGATAATATTGAAGCTGAGTTCAAGGCAAATCTAGCACATAAACTATTGCGCCAAGCTATACCCGTATTTGGCTCGGAACTCGCCAAACAATTTCGCCTAAGTTGTGATGTGTTTATTGCAGCGAGAGTTCTTGGGCCTGAGGCTTTCGGCTTTTATAGCTTTGCTCGTAATGCAGCAATTGGAATTGCCCAATCACTGGGCAACGCTTTTCTAAGAGCTATTCACCCTTATTTAGCTAAAGAGTTTTCCCGCAATGAAGGTTTTTCAGCGATTTGGCGTAGTTATGGACTTTGCCTAGTCACTAGCAGCTTCTTCGTGCTGCAATCTCTGTTAGCGCCGCTATATGTGCCGCTACTTTTTGGTGAGGCGTGGCAGGGTGCCGTAAAACTCGTGAGTCTGCTCTGCTATGCCAGCGTAGCTCTATTGCTGCTTGATTGCAGCTTACTAATTATTCGCTGCCTAAATTATTTTAAATGGGAAGCTCTATTACAAAGCTCTGGTCTGCTAAGCCTATGTGCACTGTTGCAATTCAGTTACTTTGATTCCGCCTATTCCTTCGCTCAAGCCTTTGTTGTCGGCCTAGGGCTCTTGAGCTTTCTTTCAATGATCGCACTAAATGTTGTTTTATATTTCAACAAAATGCCAGGAGGCCATTATGAATAATAGTAAACGTCCGGTATTTTCAGTCGTCGTACCTATGTATAACGTCGAGGACTATATTGAGTGTTGCTTAGACTCTCTGCTAAATCAGAGCTATAAAGATTTTGAAATCATTTGCGTTGATGATGGTTGCACCGACAAAACGCTCGCAAAGCTCAATCGATACCAAGATGGAAGAATTCGATTAGTTCAGCAATCGAATAGCGGACTGGCTGCGGCGCGTAATACAGGCATCCGCTATAGTCGTGGTATCTACATAGCATTCCTTGACTCGGATGATTTTTGGCATCAAGACAAGCTCAAACTGCATCATGAGCACTTCCTGCAGAACCCTAAGCTAGGACTGAGTTATAGCGCATCTCTGTTTGTCGATGAGCTTGATCAAGCCCTAGGCATCGGCCAGCATCCTAAATTAAACAATATTAGCGCGGCCGATGTATTTTGCCGTAATCCAGTAGGCAATGGCTCAGCCGCTGTTTTACGAAGGGCCGCATTAAATCAAATTGCATTCTTCAATCCCAATAGCAGCAAGCCCAACCAATTACAGTACTTCGATGAAGATCTACGTCAATCTGAAGATGTTGATTGCTGGCTACGTCTTGCCTTACAAACACAATGGGAAGTACAGGGCCTAAAGCAAGCCTTAACATTCTACCGTGTAAATCAGCAGGGCTTGTCAGGTAATGTTTCCAAACAACTGGCTAGCTGGGAATCTGCAGTTGCCAAACTTAAGCAAAAGCATACAAAGTTTTTTAATCGCTATTACCCCTTGGCCAGGGCCTATCAATTGCGCTACCTGGCAAGGCGTGCGGTTATGAATCAAGAGAGCTTTAAAGCAACCGTGCTATTTATTAAAGCAGTAGCTTGTAATAGTAAGATCATTGTCCAAGAGCCACTGCGTACACTGATGACGCTCGCCGGTGTAGTGGCGTCTTATCTGCCTGGTATTGTTTTTGAAAAGGTGAAGTCTTTAGCCTTTTCTAGTATGAAATCAAGTGGAGCATAGAACCCAATGTAAATAGGTGCCTGACTACTAGAAAGGCACCTAAACTAGCCCTCGTTTAATCTGTTAGCTCGACAATTAGTTTAGAGTTGCGTTCCACTCAAGCCTCGAGTGTGTTGAAATCGAGCGTGTACACCTATCCCTAGAGCATTATCTAGTTCCAAATTATATTTATCGGTTAATGAGAACCAATATATTGAGCTTCAGCAGTGAGAGTTGTGTTGAGTAAAGTCTTGTGATGAACAATAAGGGTATCGTTCATCGTTAGCATAAAAAGTAAAACGATCTTAATTTGGCCACATAGAAAAGACGCCAGCTTGGGGGAGGGATTTGGAGTGACTAGGCTCCTGACAAAATCTCTCGGAGAGGTTTTGGGCTTGGCCGAAGGCTGAGCGCCCGGATGGCGCGAATCCACGGAACGGGTTGCTGCATGACTATTCTGCGAGGAGCAGAATAGGGCTTGCCCGAAGGGTGAGCAACTGGATGTTGCGAGTCCACTCAGCGTCGGAACGGAAAATCGCTCCCCCAAGCTGGCGTCTGGATATTTACCTCGAAGTACAATAAGCCTATAAGTATTGCCGATTAATAAAGCTGATCTAAACTACCTCTCCAGCGCTTTTTATACCGTAGCTGTGACAGCTGCGAATTTTTCTCGGTTCCCCTCAATTCATCAATCTTGCAGAACCAAGCCTTTAGCCCTTGTTTGGACAAGAAAGCATGGCTCAAAAGCAGATAAAACAAACTCTTAAAAGTAAACTTTCTCTCTAAACTACGAATAAGCAAGCTCTTAGCCTGCTCAAAACAAGCAGCATCAATATTGAGCTTAGCCAAATGCCTAAGGTGCGTGGCTGTGCAAGCAAGCAAACTACCGCGTAGACTATCCTGCAAACCATCATGGCGAGCTATATCAAACAACTGCTGACTGTACTGACATTCCTGAGTTTCAGGTTTTTGCGCACAAGCACGATTATCCGCCTCCAAACGGTATACGCTTAAGCGTAGCGGCGAATAGGCGATACGACCACACAAAGCCGCGCGCTGCCAAAGCTCTTGATCTTCTCCCATACGCTGACCAAGCGGAAAGCCACCTAGCTTTAGTAATAAGGCTTTAGCGATACAAACACTTGAAGCATTAAAAGGAAGATCTCCTTCAGCCACCATATCAAAATAGTTTTCTAAATCAGTGTTTCGACCGTAGCGAAATTTAGCAGCCTGGTAATCAAGCTGGCCAAGCTGATACTGATAGGCTGTAGCGAGAAATTCACTTGAATGACCATCAAAATATAGCTGCTCAATCTGACTCAAAAACTGGGGCAGCCAAACATCATCAGCATCCAAAAAGGCAATGTACTCGCCATTGGCTAGTTCAATGCCATGGTTTCTAGCAGCCGATACACCTTGGTTTTCTTGCCGAACAAGATTTATGGCGTCTTTCTGAGTGCTGGCTAAGCAGGAAATATAGGCGCTGACAACTTCAAAGGATGAATCCGTAGAACCATCATCGACAATAATAACTTCGTCGGCAGCACGATCTTGTTTCAATACTGATTCAAGAGTGGCAATAATTTCTTCTGCTTTATTGTACAAGGGTATTACCACACTAATGCTTAGTGATTTACGCATAGCAGATCCTCCATAGCGATTGAACGAAGATCAAAGTTTTTCAAAGAAGCTCTTAATGCATCCGAGATAGCAAGCTGCGCCCCGTCAAATCCATACTCAAGTCCGTCAATCAACTCTTTTTGTAGTCTCATTTCATTAAGTTTAAATGCATCAAAGCGATATCGAGCTGGAGCCTTAACTTGCTGATGCCAGCCATCACATTTACTGTGATAGGAAAGATTGATGCAGGGTGTTTCAGCCAAGTAGGAAAAAACAGCCGCATGCAAACGCATAGCTAGAACAACACGCATTTGTTTAAACTTCTCTATTATCAAGGCCGGATTACTTTGGTAGTAGTAATAGATAACGGGCACACCTTGGGGAATAAGGTTTTTGAGCTGCTTGTGAACCGCGCTATCACCCAGGGTGGGATGCCCATTAAAATCAAATAAATAGATGGGCTCACCCGTTAATGCGTGTATTAAGGCTAGACTCCGCGCTAAGGCTTTTAAGCGATAAGTTTCAGCCGCATAGTCGCCACCGAGTCTTTCAACTGGGCACAGAGCAACAGCAATGCCACGTCGTTTATCTTTCTGAGAGGTATTTACCACAATGCTATTATCTCCAGGTGTCGCTTGAGCTTCCGAACAGCGATGCAACTGAGCCTTGGGGATTTCACTTAGTATCGCAGCGAGATCGAAAGTTAGTTCTACATTCGCGTTAGCAGATAGAGATTTAGCGATCTCATAACTTTGCTGATCTCTAACGCCAACAAAATCACATTGCTCTAAGAATTTTTTACACTCTTTTTCAGCGGCTGTATTTTTAAAAGGCCCAAGCCCAACCCCTAAGGCGGAGTTGCGCCCTTGGTTAATGCGGCACAAATGGCGCATATGTTGAATATCACGGGCACAATGAAAGACACTTCCGCCGCCGAAAATTAGATGCTTGTTTTGCCAGGCAGCTCGGTATTGCAGCAATCTATTCTGTCCGGGAAAGTCCTGATGCTCATTAATCAACGAAGGAATAGAGCCGAGTAGTGGCAATTTGAGTTCATGACATGCATTGACCGTAACTTGCTCAGCTTGGAAGTAACGCTTTGCGCCCCAGGCACTGGCGAGCAGAAGGGCATTGTCACCCGCATTGTGCATACCATAGTAGCCAAATAAGAATGCTTTATTCATAACACCACTCCATTTCTGTAGTCGTACAGCGGTTATTGCAAGCGCTGTACCAGTAAATTGAGTATTGGTAAGTTATTGTTTTATATAAATTAAATGGCTGAATGCTGCTGAGCCTAAAGAAAGCTATAGTCTTGCAGGAGCATATTTCACTGCAGTTTAGGAATATTTTGCATTTTGCAAAATTGGCTCAAGGCAACTTTTATCGATACTGTGATTGCTAGGTATTTTCAGGCTTGCGCCAATCCACAGCAAAGCGGGCCAGATTATATAGGCAAGGATTTCTAGGTTTTCAGTGAAACTATAAACACAGAGTATAAAGCAGAGTACGAAGCCACAGCAGATATCAGCATCTTCGTGGGCACGCCAGAGCAGATAAAGTGCAGTCATGACGAGTGGGCAAGCAAATGCCAGTAAACCCACCAGACCCTTAACATAGAGCAGACCATACCAACTGTGGTGTGAGCCAATAGGCATAAACTCTACGCTCTTAGGGCCTGCGATTACAATCCCATGGCCAAACCAATAGGCGTCATTCTGCCAGCTTTGGATGGCGATCTGCGCCAACTCGGCACGAACTCTCGTGGAGTCTGGTCGGGCATTCTTGATATCGTCCATAGTCGTCTGTAATAGCTCTATAGCCTCAACACTAAACAACAGCAATACGGGCGCAATGACTGCAAGTAAAAGGTATATCGGACGCTGCGCGCTTAAGCGCATAAAAACATAAAGGGGCCCACAAATAACGAGTAAGATCCAAGCGACACGCGACTGGCAAAGTATCATCATAAGTACACAGCTCGCCATTCCCGCTAATCTCAATGGCCGTTGTTCTGTACGGCTACACATGATCAGCAGCAAGCTGGCGACTAAACCCCCAGCCGGGGCCCAAGGCGCATAGAAAAACCAGCGTGGCCAGCTCGTCTCTGGGTTGATACCGTATAAACGCACATCAAAGAACTCTGGACCACCACCACCCATAAACTGCAAAGGAGAGATGTATAAGCTCTGCGGCAGTTTTAGTATAAAAGCAAATACAGACACAAATGCATAAAGCCCGCCCATTAGTGCAAGCCAGCAGCAAGCGCGGCTGATATTCGTTAAATTTAAAGGCAACAATGCGCCAAGACCAATAAACAGCGCGAATAGCGCCCAGCCCTTAGCCCAGCCAAAACTAGACTTAATTGTCTTCGCCGCGCCCAGTTGCCACTCTGCATGCGCGATCAATAGACAAATAAGCAGTAATAACATGCCTAAAGCCCAAAGCAATACCAAAACAGATAGTTGCTGGTAGTGCCTAGGGCCCTCGATATACAGGCGAAGCATTACAATAAGCAATATTACCCAGGCGATAACAGAGCCCAATAGATATAGCAATCCAAAAATATACGCTGGCCAGGTTGCTAGGATTGCATAAATGATCAGTTTTTCTTCAATAAGAATTGAATAATGGCTTGTCTTTGCCATAGCAAAACCCCTCCACAATTCAGTAAGACTAACGCAGCAATAATGGCCAATAAGGCAATCATCGGATTAGGGCTGATCGGATTAAGAGCCATACTCGGTGCAGCGAGTAGTTGAACAATAGGGTAGGACGCATAAATATCACTTTGGTTAAGCTCTAGACGCGCCGCCGCGGAATTGTAAACAGCTTCGGCTCTTTGAAACTCACGTTCAAGACGGTCTAATTCAGCAGCTTCACGGGCCAGAATTTTTAACTCGTCTTGCAGGCGAAGTTCATTAAGTTTGATCTGTTCGTATTCTGCATTGAGGCCCTCTAGCTCGGCATTATCCATGAGCAATTTTGAAAATAGGGATGCCAACTGTTTGCTTGAGCCTAAATTAGTGTTTTGCAGTATTTCCGCTGAGAACTCTCCAGCTATTTCTTCGCTGCGTTTGCGAATATTGGCTCGAGCGGTACTGTAACGCTGCTGAACTTTGCGCATCTCTGGATGATTTTTAGCAAATTTAGCGCGATGCTCGTTGTATTTAACGTTAATGATCGCCAGTTCTTCCAGATAAACGTTAAAGCGGATATCAGACTGTAAATTAAGGGCTTTTGCCGCAATATAAGGCGAGATACCAAGATCCTTACTGAGCCTATCCACCTCGTACTCAAGTCGCTTGATTGCGGCGCTTAGCGATGATTTTTTGCTACGAGTGTCTGAAATTAAGGCGAGGTGATCACTCATCATTTTTTTGTCTAGCAGTAAAGATTGCTGCTGAAAACTAAGTAGTTTCGAGCGACTATCATTGAGCGTACTGAGTTGTACAGACAGGGCCTTGCGAGTGCTTTGTTGGCGTCTTTTTAACTCGTCCTCTCGCAGCTCCGATAAGCGTTCTTGCAGTGCGGAAAAATAAGCCCATGCGAGCTCTTGGCTGTGATCAGCATTAACACTTCGAATGTCCAGCTCGATTATTGAAGTTTGCTGCAATAGCTTAACTTTGGGCCTAGCGGGGGCTTCGGCTAGATTAAGTTGACGCTTTACTTTTTCGGCGACGTCTCGGCTTTCTAGAATCGATTTGTAATTCGCTCTAGGATTAAACTGCTGGCTGAACGGTGAGCTCGAACTGGAGCTAACTTGGCCAACGTTTTCTAGTTTTACATTACTATTACTACCTTTGCCCGGTAGAAGAATGGACATTTTACTTTGAAAAATCGGTGTCTTTATTAGATACAGTCCAACCATCAATATTGGGATTATGTTCAAGGCAAGAAACAGCAGCACAGTCAAGCGACGCTTAGTGCGGCTTGCCTGTTTTTTCTTTAGCTGTTTCTTATTTGATTTCATATCAATTCTCAATATTTGTTTGGCTGTTACAACAATTTAATCGGTGACAATATGTCTAACAAAGAGCGTGCAAATGAACGAGCATTGCTAATGTCTGAGTCATAGCAGGCAACAGCGTCATTTGGCATCAGATAAGGATTGAGGTTATCTCTGTCTGGGTGCCTAATAAGCTCTTCGACTGATCGTTCTAACACGCGGGTTTTTCCAGTAAATGGATTTCGGCTTGCTAGGATCACTTTACGAGAAGAGTTACTAAGACTCGCACCTCCAACACAGTTAGCCGAGGTAACGGCATGTAGCAGGCGTGAACCATAAGGTAGGTTGCTGCTGTATCGCCCCACGGCTGCATTAGCATTGTTAGAAGCGGTTTCACTGAGGTTTGAGAGGAATACACGCATCCCCTTTGGCGTGATCATGCTCGGGCGGATTAAGTACTCCTGCATGCAGCCAGTGCTCGGCACATGAATTTTATCGCCAGCTTGTAAACCGACATCTTGGTATTCACCGCCATCTACGATTCCCGAAACGTCAACACGATAGCGCCAATCGCCGCGACTGATCTGCACATTTTTTAGATCCGCATCTGGCCTTACGCCGGAAGCTGCACGTAATGCTTCAGACAGCAAGCGAGTTTGTGCAAAGTCACCCCTAGCAAGCAACTTACTTTCAGCCTGCTGCTCTTTATTTTTTTCATTGATACGAACACGGCCAGGCTCGAATACAGAACCTTGCACCGTAATATCGATTGCGGCCCATTGCAGGACTCGCACATCAACCATCAGGGCGTGGGCTTGGTAAATAGAACCTTTGATTAGGGCGAGTTCTAGCTGCTGTTCTAGCTCGACGCTACTCAAGCCTGCGGCCTTTATGGGTTCGATCATGGCTAACTTCAAATAACCATCAGCGGAAATTATAAAATGTCCTGAGTGAGCCTTATCCAGGCTTATTTCGATCTCGATTAGATCACCAGGGCCCAACACGGATTTGGGTGCATTGTTGTTTCGCAGGAGAGTGTTACTCGGCTTGTTTAAGGAGCTGGCCTGGCACATGGGCTCGATACCGTAAATGTGGTTTGGCACGTCAACTTGGCTGCCGTATAGAAAGTGGCGCTCGCTATTATTGCCATTGTCCGGCAGGCCTAGTCCATGTTGCTGGGTGCAGGCCGCTAAACTGAGTATGGCTGCAAGTCCAAGCAGGGGGTAGCTGGCTTGTTTTCTCATGGCATAACTCCACATAGCTAATTTAAGATGATTTCTTTACGCTAGCTCTGCAAAACTTAAGCCATTATAGATTTATAATGGTAAGTGATTGAAAATAAAGAGATTATTACTTGAAAAGGGTTTGTAAATGTCTTGCCAAATTGCAATTTTTGCATTTTGCAAAGAGGAAAAACCCATGAAAGTCGCAGGATAGAGAGCTATTTGAAGGAGTTTATTCGGCTGCGATAGGTTCGCGATTGACCGGTAAGCTGATGTGGAAGCTGGTGCCCTTGCCAATGTCACTGCAGACGCGAATCGTGCCTCCGAGGCTCTCTATAATGCCATAGGATACGGAAAGCCCTAGACCAGTGCCTTTGCCAACCTCCTTGGAGGTGTAGAAAGGGGTGAAAATTTTATCCATATCCTTTTCAGATATACCCTTGCCATTGTCCTCTACAAGGTAGTGAATATAGCCACTCTCTTGATAACCCTTAATTTTGATCAGACCGTTTTCATCGACAGCATCACAGGCGTTGACGATAAGATTAATGAAGACCTGGCTCAATTCATTTAGATTACACATGATAGGCGGTAATTCGGCCAAGTCGGTATGAATCTCACAGTGGTATTTGACCTTATTATTGGTAATGCGAATCGCAGAAAGAATGGCTTCATTGCTATCGTTAAGTTGCACATCCGCTGACTTTGAGCGAGCAAACGATTTTAAATCGGCCACAATGGCTTGTACCCGATCCACACCTTCGCGCAGCTCCGAGAATATCGCTTCTGAATCCCCAGCAATAAACTTTATTTTCTCTAGACGGGCGTGGTTAATATCGCTGTGTTGAGCGCCAGGTTTTTCGGGGAGATGCTGCTGATAAAACAAAAAATAGCGCTCTAAGGTGCCTATATTACTTTTGATAAAGGCCAGTGGGTTATTGATTTCATGGGCAATACCCGCTGAAAGTGTACCCAAAGAGGCCAGTTTCTCGGTTTGTATTAGCTCTTTTTGCTGCTGTTTTAACTTTGCGTTTGCAGCCTCGAGCTGCTGATTAGCCTCGTATATATCTCGTACCTTGGATTCCAGAAGAAGCTCAGCTTGTTGTCTGGCTTTGCGCTCACGTGCCAGTGATTTTTTATAAACTTCTATTTCATCCATCGGCAATGGTAACTCGTATTTCGCAATGGTCTGAGCCTTCATGCATACACACTGGGTGTTCGATGCGTATAGGGGTTTGATAGTAATTTGCGGATGCTTCTATTAATCCGACAGATAGATGGCAGAGCTTTCGTGGAGAGCGATAGTGCATCAATAGTTGCTTGGGTGATTCTCGATCGTATTCAAAATCTGGGGTCGAGGCATTGGGGTAGAGTTTATTCACCTCCATATGAATCACCGAATCTACCGAGATTAAGAAGTCAAAGAGATTATCGTGTGAGGTGATGAACTGAGGGTAGTTTTCCTCAAAATACTGCCACAGAAACTGGCCAAAACGTCGAATAAGCACCGGTGCCGGCATATCTAGCAGCTCAGAAGCCGCCCCGACAAGAGAAATCAACTCTTGATCGTCATATTGTGCGGTAGCGACATAGATACCTCCCGATGGCGGATTCGCCGTATCGAGAATATTTTGCCACATAGCCAAGCCGTAGTTGTCCTCTACTAATTCGGCAAAATTTGTAAAAACTACTCCTTTCATAGCACAGCCTCCATGTTGCGACGTATTCAGTTTATGCTGAATATCACAAATAGCAAACTGTAATGGCTAAGTTTTGTATTAGGTTTATACTAAAGCCATGAAATCTAAAGAGAAATTCGGCATGGATTCCAATACTAGCGATATTCTGTCATTTGATAGCGGTGATTTGCCAGCTATCGAGATTATGATTGTTGATGATGAGCAGTCGATTTTAAACAGCCTGCAAAGGCTGCTTTTTGATATGGACTGTAATATTCGCACCTCAACAAGCGGCCACGAGGCCTTGCAGGCGCTGCAAGATCAAGCAGCCGATATTGTCATTTCGGATATGCGCATGGCAGGCATGGATGGCGTTGAATTTCTCAATGAAGTTGCCAGTCGCTGGTCAGAAACTGAGCGGATTTTGCTTACTGGTTATGCAGACCTAGAATCTACGATTGGGGCTATCAATAAGGGCAAAATCAATTTCTATATGGAGAAGCCCTGGGATGATGATCGGTTACGCCGGATTGTTCAAAAAGGTATTTCGATAAGCCATGGGAAGCACCGTACACAGCTATTGGAAGAAAAAGTAAAACGACAGAATGAACAGCTAAAAGAGCTCAATGAAGACCTAGAGAAGAAAGTCGCTGAAAGAAGCAAGGATTTAGCGGAGAGCAATAGCAAGCTGCAAAGTTCGCTGGATCAGCTTAAAGTCAATTACCAACAGACGACCAATTTGTTCTCTAGCCTAATAGAACAAAGAATGGGTAACTCTTTGATCAGCAAGCAGAACCTTATGTTATTGCTGAAAAAGATGGCTGAGCTGTCTGAACTTGAAAAAGATGAAACTCGGGCATTAATCTATGCGGGCATTCTGCGAAATTTAGGTAAGGTTAGTTTTCCAGACAAGCTTATAAAGCGTGCTTACTTGGACCTTGACGTGCAAGAGCAGCGCGATTTCCAAACGCATATCAGTATTGCAGAAAACATGATGTCCAGTATGCCGCCTTTAAAAGGTGCCGCTAAGATTATTAGTCAGCGCCATGAGCAGCTGGATGGCCAAGGTTATCCCAAGGGGCTTTATTCACAAGACATCTCTACAGAAGCCAAGATTTTATCCGTAGTGTCAGACTTGTTGTTGTATTGCCAGGGATTGATCGAAACGAATTGCTTGTCTATCGATGAGGCGCTAGGGAAACTAAAAGAGCAGTCTGGCAGCAAATATGATCCTCTTATTGTCGAGCAGCTTTGTACATTACAAAGTGAATTGAAACTGTTTTTGCGAGATGCTGCAGACAAGTATATTAAGTTGGATCAACTTCAAGCTGGCATGTGTTTGCAACGCGACCTTGTTGCCAGCAATGGTGCCACTCTGCTTGCCGAGGGTGTTGAAATAGATCAGGAAATGATTGCGCGACTTAAGAGTTTGGCCGCGCAAATGGAGGAGGAGCTAAAGGTCTACGTCAAAGAGCCGGAATGATTTTTAGGCTCTTAAAAATGGATAAAAACAATATTGCTGAGATTTACTTCGTTTAGCTTTATACATCGCCTCGTCGGCATGTTTTACCAGCTCGGCCAAATTTTCGGCATTGCTGCTATGCGCAATACCAATACTAATTGCGCAGCCTAACAATTCTTCTTTGTGTGAAGCGCTAATCAATCTTCGCGCTAAACTAAGCGCAGCGTCTTTATCGCCGCCCATATAGATAACGAATTCATCTCCACCTAGTCGAGCCAAAAGATCAGAATCCCTGCATTCCTCTTTAAGAAAACTCGCAAAGCGGCAGAGTATTTTGTCGCCAACTTGATGCCCTAAGCGATCATTAACTTGTTTGAACTCATTGAGATCCATAAATAGCAGGGTAGATTCAGTTTTATCGCGCTGCAATTTAGCCCACATGGTTTCACCAAAATCATAGAACGCCTTTCGGTTGTAGACATCAGTTAAACAATCATGGGTAGCTTGATGGGCAATTAATTCTTGGTGCCGCTTTATCTGGGTAATGTCTTTACTAATACCAATGAGGCCTATGACCTTGCCCTTGTCGTCAAATACTGGATTTTTGGTGCTGCTCACCCAGCCGAGTTCGCCGCTGGGCAAGTAGTAGGGTTCTTCATGCTGAGCAAGGCTAATGCCCTTGTTAATAACACCTTGCTCGTGCTCAAAATAAAGCTCGGCATGCTCTTTAGGGAAGATATCGAAGTCGTCTTTGCCTTGTAGTTCACGCCATTGCTCATGACCCGTAAGGCGTGCAAAGGCGTCGCTGGCAAACATAAACTTATGTCGTGCATCTTTGATATAAACAAAGTCATCAGTGATGCTAAGAAGGGTTTCGAGCACGCTTTTATATTGTAAAGCCTGCTTAAACAACGCATCCAGTTTTGTGCTTTGCTGATCTAAATCCAAGCTTGGGTAGGCATTGAGGCTTGTAGACCAGTGTTGGAGCCCAGTCATGCTAGCCTCTTACTTATCCTTAGTAACAGGGCTAACTGTAGTTATACAGTGAGGAGAATACAAGAAATAATTAAAGAGAATTTTGTGCTTTACTCCAGTTTTAGCTTGAATCATGCTGGAAGCAGCCGCTTCGCCTAAAAACAGACAGAGTGTGGATTCTGATGCTTGGTAACGAGTGTGCCCATTTTTAACTGTTCTATTTTGTAACTTTGCCCACAGACAGGGCAATGAACGAGCTCAATTCCGTGGCTTTCCCCCATATGTTTTAGGGTGCTAAGCAGTAAGACCAGCTCATCATGATGCTGTGGTTCAAAGCAATAGGGGTAGTTTTTGCAGTTACAGTTATACATACACCGAGCAATCAATATCCGGCATGCTTGTTATTAGTATCCTTATCACTACTGATGTTATTACTAGCATGTCCACAAAACTCCGCAGAGAGTGAACGTAAGGATTGAGCCAATAAGGCAGCATCGACACCAAGCCCAATAAAATCGACGCCTAGCTTCTCGTAATGTCGGGTCATACTGGTATCGACCGATAGTAAGCCGCAAGCTTTGCCCTTAGATTTAATTTTTGAAATGGCTTGTTCAATTTTGTCGACCACATCTGGGTGGTTGGGTTGACCAATATAGCCTAAGGATGCAGAGAGATCTGAAGGGCCGATAAAAATCCCGTCGAAGTCTTGCAGCTCTAGAATCTCATCTAGCTGCTCCAGTCCTTGCTGGGTTTCTATTTGTAGGATAAGACAAACATTATCATTGGCTTGCTCAACGTAGTTTTTAATGCCATTCCATTTCGCGGCTCTTGCCATTGAAGTACCCAGACCTCTCACTCCTTTAGGCGGGTAGTACATGGCATTAATAAGTTGTTTAGCTTGCAAGACGGATTCCACCATGGGAATCAATAGTGTCTGGCAGCCTAAATCGAGAAGCTGCTTAATATTGCTGGTACTGCCTTCCGGTGGCCGCAACAAAGCACTGCTGGGATAAGGGGCCAAAGCTTGCAGCTGCCCTTGAATATCTTTTAGGGAATAGGGTGCATGTTCTGCATCAATTAACAGCCAGTCGAAACCTGCTGTTGCGGCAATTTCCGCACAAATAGGATTGGGCAACCCAAGCCAAAGACCGAACTGGCAGGCGCCACCATTGAGCTTTTGTTTAAACTGGTTCTCTTCTAATTTCATTATCGCTCGCCTTGTTTTGTGCCAGAAATTTTTTCTCATCGCCGCTGGGGCTATACAAAGTGGCAGGAGATTCCGCCTAATGGACCGTAATCAGCATGAATCGTGTCACCCGCTTTTACGGCTATTGGCGCGGTAAAGGAGCCCGATAAAATGATTTGCCCAGATTTTAAGCTTACCCCGTGCGGCGCAAATCGTTTTGCTACCCAGCTAACCCCATTAGCTGGATGATTGAGGACGGCAGCAGCCAAGCCGGTTTCTTCCAGCAAACCATTGAGATACAACAAGCCGCCGCACCAGCGTAGATCTTTGGCATCGGGTTTAATAGGGCGGCCGCCCATAATAATGCCTGCGTTGCCTGCATTATCCGCAATAGTGTCTTTTACGGTGCGTTTATATTGAGTCTCTGGGTGAACGCGATGACTGCGAGCAGCGATAATTTCTAATGCTGGCACCACATAATCAGTGGCATTGAGCACATCAAAGACAGTGACGTTCTCACCGCTAAGCTCTTCTTTCAGAATAAACGCGAGTTCCATTTCAATGCGCGGGTCACAAAATTGACTGACCTCAATATCACTACCATCAGCAAAAACCATATCTTCCAATAGCACACCATAATCGGGCTCTTTAATATTGAGTGCTTTTTGCATGGCCCTAGAGGTGTAACCAATTTTATAACCGACTACCCGCTGGCCATCATCGATTTTACGCTGCACCCACTGCTCTTGGATGGCATAGCTATCGCTAATGGTCATTTCTGGGAAGCGTAAACTGATCGGATCTATAGGCTGCGCTTGACGTTCGGCTTGATAGAGTTCTTGGGCAGCATGCTTAATTTCGGAAGTTGATAGTGTTAGCGGTTCACTCATATTAATCACTGTATTAGATGCAAGTTTTCAAGTGTTTGTTTTCTAAAAAAGGGCTTAGGGCTCTGCAAGATAAGTTCTGAGGTTGTTCTGGTTAAACTTTAAGGTTGCTGGCAATTCATTCATTTCAAAAGATATAGCCAAAGCTCTCTGTTCATAGAGATCTTTTAAGTGATTGCTAAGTGCTGCAAAGATCGCATCGGCCGCCGTTTGTTTCTCCGCGCCACTTCGTCCAGCGCCAAGGCGAACCTCCAAATGGATAAAGGCAAAGTCTGGATCACCATTAGCCACTCGGAAATGCTCACAACAATGAGCGCGACTGCGCAAGCCCGCTACCGGAAAAAGCTCGGTAGCAAGGGCCGCCTCATGTAAGGAAGCGAACAAGTTTTCAAACTGTAACTCGCTAGGGCTAAGGTTGCTTGAATATTCAAGAATAAAGTGCGCCATTTTTATATCCTAGAGCGTAGCGTTGCAGGTAGATGTATTATTCAACTGGAAAGACGGCATTGATCTGCCCAGTACCAGAGCTGCCAAAGTAGGGTGTTACTACTTCTACTTGGCCCTGATATTTATCCCAACCTAATACGCCTAATAACATTGCCGTATCGTGCATAAAGCCTTCGCCGTGACACTTTTCAGCGTATTCAGGCAACATCTGGGTAAAGCGTTGCCACTCGCCGTTTTTCCACATATCGATAACTTCTCGATCGGTGGTTTCTAAAAACTCAGACCAAACTCTAAAAAGATATTCTTCAGATACGCCGTTCTGCGCAAAACGATGGGATAAGGAGCCCGATGCGAGTATCGCCACATTGCCGTCATAGTCCTTTTCGATTGCTTCGCGAAAAGCAGCGCCAAGTCGTCGACTATCTTCTAAGTTGTGCACTTGGCACATCGCAGAAACAGAAACCACCTTAAAATGATTATCGTCGTTCATATACCTCATTGGCACTAGGGTTCCGTACTCTAAAGGCAAACTGGTATCGCTGTGGGCTCGGGTGAGGATTCCTGCCTCTGTTGCAGCATCCGCTAAGAGATGACCTAATGCTCTATTACCCTTGTAGTCATAGGGAAGGTTTTTAATAAAATGGGGCAGTTCGTTACTCGTGTATACCCCAGAGAAAGTCTCAGCGCAGTTAATATGGTAGCCCGCATTGACCAGCCAGTGGGTATCAAATACCAGCAGGGTATCGACGCCTGCATCACGACAACGCTGGGCGATTTCTTTGTGACCGTTGATGGCTGCTTCGCGACAACCTTTATTGGGCCCATCCATCTCGGAGAGATACATTGAAGGAACATGAGTAATTTTTGCCGCTAAAGATATTTGCCCCATGTTAATACTCCTAGTTTTGAATTTCTGTTTTTAGTGTGTCATTAACACTTGGCGAATCAGTCGTTGTTTGTTCGTTTCGAATTTGTCGAAATGGCCATAAACCAAAGAAATCGCTGAACATCACAATCAATGGAAAGGTAATCGCCAGCATGGCGTTTGCCAACCAAAGCTCTAATTGATAGTCAGGTAGCCCAGAATTGATATCTGGATTTAGCCACTGGGCAAAGGCCTGATAAATCAGCTGCATGGTAAAAGCTAGCACCAGTGCCAAGAGCACTGAGAGTAGCGCTTTGATAATCGCTCGATGATTTCCAAATAGGCTATTCTCCAAGAGATTAAGCACAATAAAAGCTCCGAAAATAAAGCTGACCGGACCACGTACCATATATTTAACAGGGTCGAATCCCGCAATATAAACAAAACCATAAAAGGGAATTGCAGCTAAGGCCAATATCCAGAGGCTATTAACAATGGCCGCTTTAGATCCCTCAAGGGATAATAGGCTTACTGGGTAAAAGTCGAGTAACAAGCACAGCATTATTATAGCGACGGTGGTAACCAGATAGGCTAAAACTGGCCAGGCCGAAAATAAACCATCTGTTTCCAAGCTGCTAATATAGATTTCTGCTCCAGCTAAAAAGTGGAAATTAAACAGACTGATGAAAACGCCGTAGGCTAAAACATAGGCTGAACAAAGAATAACAATACCCAAGGCAATCGGAGACTGGATTATTGCGGCAAAGGGCCAAGCATTCCAAGCCACCATAATCCAAAATGTAGCGATAACAGTGACAATTGTTAGCATCATCAGTTGGGGTGTTGGGCCAAAACCTTGCCCAGCTAAAAAGTGTAAGGCGGAGCCAAAGATTAATCCACCTAACAGGCTGATGGCGGTTTGAATACAGCCTTTGCTGACGGTTGGCATATTTTCAAATAATGGCCCCCACACAAAGGCCGCGATGATTTGGGTGGGGATGCAGGCCATTACCGCAAAAGAAAGCCAACCCATAAAAAATGACGGTTCTGATAAAGCAATTATTCCTAGTGCGAGCGCTGCAATTATCGCTGTGCTGACTAGGCCTAAAATCGGTTGTTTCATAATGGTCTCATGCTCTGATTTCGATACTAAGGGCTAACTACGTCTTATCGTTGGCTATCACTTCAATGGTAACTCGCCACCCAAGACCGGTACCTTGTGAGTTCCATGCGCAATACATATGTTTTTGGTCTCCATATAAAAATCAAAACTATAGTCACCACCATCACGACCAATGCCAGACATTTTTATGCCACCAAAAGGTGAGGGCAGGTTGCGATTATTTTCCGAGTTAACCCAAAGCATTCCGGCTTCTACCGCTCTAGCCATTCTCATTGCTCGACCACTGCTTTCTGTCCATATATACCCGGATAAGCCATACTCGGTATCATTGGCTAAGGCGATGGCCTCGTCTTCGGTATCAAAACCGATGCTAGTTAATACCGGACCGAAAATTTCCTCACGGGCGATTCGCATGGTGTTATCCGCGTCGGTGAATAGGGTCGGGCTAACATAATTACCATCCCCTAGATCTTTACGAGCTACCCCACCCACTTTTACCGTCGCCCCATCTTGCTTAACGATATCCATATAAGACATGACTTTTTCATAATGCCCTTTGTGCACAAGTGGGCCCACTTCACTTGCTGGATCGAGCGGATGACCTACGCTTAGGTTTTTGACTCGCTGCTCAAGAGCCGCTAAAAATTTATCTTTAATACCGCTTTGAATGAGCAGGCGGCTAGAAGACGTGCAGCGTTGGCCATTTAAGCTATAAATCATAAAAACGACGGCATCTAAAGCGCGCTCGAAATCCGCATCGTCAAAAACGATGACTGGGTTTTTACCACCAAGCTCAAAATGCACACGCTTTAAAGTATCGGCACCTTGGCGCATGATGTGGCTGCCCGTCGCACTTTCACCTACCAGGGCCACGGCTCGTATGGCTGGGTGTTCACTGAGTCGCTTACCTACTGTTGCGCCATACCCGTTGACGGTATTCCAAACACCTGCTGGCAGGCCGGCTTCCTGAGCTATTTCGGCCAGCAGCATGGCACTTAATGGGGTGAGCTCCGCTGGTTTATGAACGATGGTACAGCCGGCTGCTAGAGCTGGTGCTATTTTCCATGTCGCCAACATAAATGGCGTGTTCCAAGGTGTGATAATGCCTACTGGACCAATTGGGCTGCGAAGGGTGTAATTGGTATGTTCAGCCTGGTGAAGTGCTAAGCCATTTTGGGCTTCCGGGGCTTTATCGGCAAAGAATCGAAAGTTGGCGGCCCCTCGGATAGCGGCCTGTTTCATAAAGCGAATCGCCTGGCCACAGTCAGAGGATTCTACTAGGGCTATCTCTTCAGCTCTGGCCTCGATCAAATCGGCAAAATGATTCAGCAGTTTTTTGCGCTCTTGACCGGGCATATCTCGCCATTCGGGAAAGGCGTCTGCCGCGGCCTGGCACGCCGCATCCATATCTTCTGCAGTGCCGGCAACAACTCTGCCCATGCTCTGATTATCGCTAGGACTCAGGTTTTCATAAGTTGTAGCGCTGTTCGGCAAGACAAATTCGCCATTAATAAAGTGGCCTGTGCTCTGGCTGTGAAAGCGCTCTAAATAGCGTGCTGCCGACTCTTGGTTCTGAGCAAAGCTAGACATGGTAACTCCATGGATTTGATTAACGTGTTATTTAAGTTAACATGTTAATTATATTCACCGCAAGCCCATTTTTATTAGCGAATAACGCGCTGCATAGGCTGCCAAACTTGCTATTCCCCTTAAATATAAATTAACATGTTAATTATAAATTGCTTTCAAAGGTGGAAAGATGCGTTTTATTAGCTTTAAAAAGGCGGACGAAGTTAGCTGGGGCGTGCTCAAAGAGGATGGAATTGTAGATTTAGGTCAAAAACTCGGGGGAAGCCTGTTTTCGGCCCTTAGGGAGGGGTGTTTAGAGGAGGCCAAATCGCTTGCAGCTGTTGCCAGCAGCGATTGTGCATTATCTGACGTTGAGCTGTTGCAGCCGGTGTTAACACCAGAAAAGATCGCCTGTATTGGTGTGAACTATGCAAATCGCAATGCCGAATACAAAGATGGCTCTAAGCAGCCGAAGTTTCCTAGCTTGTTTATGCGCACGAGCGACTCCTTTACCGCGCACAGTCAGCCTTTGTGGCGCCCACCTGAATCCGATCAGTTAGATTATGAGGGTGAAATTGTCATTATTATTGGCAAAGCGGGGCGTCGTATTGCGGAGGAAGACGCCTATGAACATATTGCCGGGTTGAGCATTATGAACGAGGGCACCTTAAGAGATTGGGTACGTCACGCAAAATTTAATGTTACCCAAGGTAAAAACTTTATTAATTCCGGCAGTATTGGCCCCTGGATGGTCAGCGCCGATGAATTTACCCCCGAGCAATACGAAGATATGCGCGTGCGCACCTGGGTAAACGGTGAATTACGCCAAGATGACACTACCGCTAGTATGATGTTCCCCTTTAAATATATCATTAGCTATCTTTCGAAGTTTTATCATCTTAAACCCGGTGATGTCATTGCTACAGGTACGCCCAATGGCGCTGGAGCACGCTTCGATCCTCCTAGGTACTTAGTACCGGGAGACGAAATTAAGGTAGAAGTAGAAGGGGTGGGCACCTTGGTAAATGGGGTGATCGACGAGCCCCTGTAATTGCCCGCACTACTAATGCTGCGGGATACTGAGGATCTATGAGCGACAGTTTACGCAGTTTTGACCGCTCCTTGCCCATGTCTTTATTGCGGGCAAGGGAAGCGGTAATGAAAAAGTTTATGCCGGCACTAAAAGCCCACAATCTCTCCGCACAGCAGTGGCGAGTAATACGAGCATTGCAAGCCGATGGCGATATGGATATTTCTGAGCTTGCAGAGGCCTGTTATCTATTAAAACCCAGCTTAAGTCGAATTATTCAGAACCTTGAATCAAGAAATATCATTTCTCGCTCTAGCTCTTCTAGCGATCAAAGACGATCGCTAATCTCTTTAACCGATGTTGGGCATCAGCTATTTGTAGAGATTGCACCAAAGTCTAGCGAGCGATATGAATTTATTAGCCAGCGCTTTGGCCCTGGCAAGCTTGAGTTATTGTATGAGTTGCTTGATGAACTGGTCGAAAAGATCGAGGATTAAGTGAAGACCGTAGCTAAGGATAGAACCATAGCGGTGTTTCAAAGCTGGGCGATTGATTGATCCTAATATCACTAAACTCACCCTGCAGCTGAACAGAATTACCTTTAAATACGGTAAAATTTAAAGGCCAATTCAAGCCGCAGCTGACTTTTTGATAATTGCTTTCGACTACATAGCTTCCATCATCAAACAGCAGCTTGCGTATTTGGCCGCTCTTTAAGTCAACCCCAATCGGCGGAGACTGCGTCTTTCTAAGCTTGAATATCCACCAACTCTCGTTCGGGTGTTCGGCTATATCTAAAGGCCCAATAAGCTTTAAATGTTTGTTTCTTAGAAGGTAGAAAAAGTTAAGCTTCATATTACCTGCCAAGCTTTTAACTTCTTTGCGGCTCAAGCGGATCACATTTTCATTCACAAGCTTGATGGCGTGCTGGCCTTTGAGCATTGACAAGCTTCCATCGGCATCTTGTTTAGCGATGGTCTTACGGGCAAATGAGTAAAAGCTTCGGCTGCTCTTTGTTGGCTCCTGAGGAACACTAATGGTAAGTTTCGCCTCGAAGCTGCGTAGCCCTTGAAGCGCCTCTTCGCCGCCAAAGGCTTCTCTCAGCTTGTTTTTTACTAGCTCTGCTGATGGGCCATCGGCGAGCTTTTTGTACTTAGCATTAAGCTGCTCTGTATCCTTAGCATCAGCGTTAAAGCTAAACAGAGCGCTTATAAATGAGACCAGCAGTAGTTTGAAGATAGAGGGCTTGCACAACATGATCGTACCAAATGTAAACAACGAGCATACAGTAACAAGATTTAAGGGTCGCCCAAAGAGGCTAAAAAGCGTTCTGGCGCATTATTGCTGTGGCTAGTCTCATTTGGTTCTTGTACCGCTGTGCGATAAGCCACTGGGCGCCTTCAACATCGTTGAAGGCGCCCCAAATTTGGGTTGCGAACCAACTTAGCTGGCGGATGTCGCCTTAGAATCAGATTCAAGTAAGCTAGACATCTCAAGCGAGCGCTTTTTGCTTGCACCCGCAAGCACAAGCAAGCCGGCCAATATCCCCAGGTTCTTGATAAAGTTCTGTAACTCGTGCTTGGCCTCAATGCCTTCAAAATTCCAAAAATCATGCAGCATAAAATTAACCAATATCACATAGGCTGCGAAACCCAGTGCGACAAGCCGAACATGACGGTTGGCGAGCAGCAGAACCGCACCGCCGATATTGGCGATACCGGCCAGTATAAGCATTAGCTCTGCTGCGGGAACACCATGGCGCTGCATGAGCCCTAGGTGTAACTCAAACTGCATAAATTTCATGAGACCGGGTAGCAAGAAGTAGAGGGCGAGTAGGATCTTGCCGCTGAGTATTAGTTTACTGTGTGATGTGTTAGGCATGGTTAGCTTCTCTTATGTTTTAGTTATTTCTATTTTTGTTTTATTCGATTTCGCTTAATTTAGCTTTAGATTATTTTTTAAGTTTTTCTAAATAGCGCAGGGCACTCTGCTGATATTCTTCTTCGGTAAAGGACCATTGCTGTAAATCAGCATCCGCCCAGCCCAATTGCATGCCTGATTGGCTGCGCGCTAAGGCAGAGATCATAGATCTTGTCATAGCCAGGGAAGCGGCAGGCATTTCCAGCAGCTCTTCAATAAAAGCCTGGGTTTCTTTGGCTAATTGCTCCGTTTGAAAGCGGCGCTGGGCCCAGTTGACCTTGAGCAGCTCATCGGCATTAACTCTTTTAGCGGTCATCACCCAGTCTCTAGCTACCGGCAAGCCGACTTCTCGAACCAATAAGGGGGTACCATTCCAGACATTGGGTATTCCCATGGCAACCTCGGGTATGGATAGAACGGCATTATCTGCCACCAGGCGAAAGTCGCAGGCCGTTGCGAGAAGGGCGCCGCCACCAATCACAAAGCCTTGCATGCTTGCGACGGTAACTTGTGGAATACGGTCTAGCTGCTCGAGAACACGCTGCCAGGTAGATGTTCGATTTCGCCTCTGCGACCAAGAGCCCTCTACCTTAGGGTATGAGGTCGTTTTAAGGTCGGCGCCAGAGCAGAAAGATTCACCCTCACCAGAAAAGAGCAATACGCGGGTGTCTGGCCGCTCCATTAGCTCATCAAGCAGAGCCGATATTTTTTGTCGGATACTATCGTTTAAGGCATTGCGCTGTTTTGGCCGGTTAAGATGCACCCGCACTAGCTCTTGTTCGTAACTAATAATGACGTCGTTATTATCCATGACTTTCCCAACTCTCTATGCGTCAAAAACTAGATCCTTTGTCGAAGCATATACGGCCCCGAGCTAAATCTGGCTCAATTGGCTATTAAGCCACAGTCCGGTCGTCTCAACACTGGTAAATAAGGTCAATTCATAGGCTAAAGCAATACCGGGGAGTAAGTAGGTAGTTAGATAAATAGCTAGATAAATAGCTAGGCAGTATCCGCAACATCCAATCAAAGAGAAGCATCGTCTAAAGCTGCAAATCAATAAAAAGTAACTTTTTAGCGGAGTAAAGAGCAGGTGAAAAGAATAGTTTATATAGATAAAAACAAGATTGGCGTTTTAGCTTGGCTGACAATTGTCTTTAGCAGTATCAGCTTTGCGAGTAGCCCAGCACAAGTTATGCCGATAAGTGTATTCCACTTTGCCAACCCTGGCTTAGATAAAGTAAAAACTGAAGTACTGGATGTTACAGATGAAGAGAGTCAAACCTATCTAATCGGTTTAAGCAAAGAAATTGCCAAAGGCTATAAGCCAACTAAGGTTCTTTTGGAGTGTAGAAAAGAACAGCAGGCCAGCCTAAATGAATCCTACAGAAATTATCTTACCAACCAACACCAGCTAAGCATCAATGAAAATCAACAGCTAGGTTTTCGAATAGCCAAACAGTCCGGTCTAAAACATATCATTTGTTATGACGAGCAAGAAGTGCACTGGCAATCTAGCTCGGTCTTTGAAGAAATGAGCAAGCATGCGCCAGTAATCGCTCAAAAAGTTAATAAGCAAATTGAAGAAATGAGCCGTGAAAGCAATCAGCTCCATCAAACTGAAAGTCTTAAAACTATTCTACGTTTTAACAACACTGTGGATACTGAGCGAAAGAACAAAGCACTTTACCTACTTTTAAACGAAGTAGGGGCATTTGGCAGTTATTCCGGTGCCGACTCGACGGCTAGCTGGTGGCATCGAAACTTTAGAATGTACGCAAACTTACAACAACAGGCCAAAGCAGGTCAGCGAATAGTTTTGATCGGCGGAACAGGTCATACGGCAATTATTAAGGATTTGTTACAGATAGATAGTGAACGTACACTGGTAAACCCACTGGATTACTTGTAGCAAAGCACAGTAAAAAGCTAGATTGTTTAAAACACTCTTAAAATATTCTCGACAAAAAGCCAACAATATTTAGACCTGTTGGCTTCTTTACCTGCAGTACCGTTTTTGAGACCTTTCGTCTTGATATTCCTAAAACTCATTCCAGATATACTGTCATTTGTGGTAGCTTTTAAGCTGAAATAAAAGGAGCGTTTTAAATGGAATTTAACGTTGTTTTTAAAGAGTTGAGCTCAGGCAAGATCGTCTATGGCGTAAAGGATGTTTGCCAGAATCAAGTAGCAAGTTCCTGCCCTGAAAGGCAGCGGTATTGGCTACTTAGCGGTGAATGCCTTAGAGGCCCTACAAGTGGTGGTATCTTTCTAACTCCAAGAAGGGCTTACCAGTTACTGCTCGAACAAAATCCCTCATACCGAAAAAGAGAAATTAAGTGTCAGCTAGATCTCTTTAACCATATTGAAACCGCTGAAAATCAATAGCTTAGAATAGCTTGCCCTCAGTAAAGGTCCGGTAAACGCCATCAATTGGCAATAGCAGCGGCCAATATCTTAAATAACAATAAATTATAAGTTGTAGAAATGTATGCCTAAACAATCTTTATTATTCACAGTTAGGCTGCTAGCATTACGTGTTAAATATCTGCTTAAAGACGTAGAAGACTTATCGCCTTATTAATAGGTTTTTTTAATATCTTCTGCACGGCTCAAGGAAACAGCAGTCTAGAGAGTGCAGACATTTTTGTTCGAGCGCTTAATCATTGATGATAATGAGCTTGGCTGAATTCTACTGTATTAACCCTTACCACTTAGAGTGATTTTAATCATGACGTCTTTATCAAATGGATTTTTGATGCAGGTGTTAAATACACTCGGCAATAATATCGCAGTGCTCGACGAGCATTTTAATATCGTTTTAGTCAATGATTCCTGGCGAAATTTCGGTTTTGAAAATGGACAAGCACTAGATTTCGAGTGGCTGGGCATCAATTATCGTAAAGCCTGTATAAATGCCGCTGAAGACGGTGATGAGTTTTCGACGCTTGTGTTGAAAGGGCTTGACGATATTTTGAGTGGTAAAATCGATCAGTTCAATATGAACTACCCTTGTCACTCTGCGTCTGAAGATCGTTGGTTTAATATGCAAATTGAATCGTTTTGCATGGACGCAGACAAGTACTTTGTCATCACTCATAAAAATATTACTCAGCGCGTCAAATTAGAACAAGAAGCTAGAACACTTGCGAAACAAGATCCTTTAACAAAGATTTCTAATCGCAGGGCCTTCGATGATTTCCTTTCAATGCAATGGCGTCAGTGCAAGCGTGATTGCAAACCCCTATCTCTGCTAGCTATCGATCTTGATGACTTTAAACTGATAAACGATCGATGTGGGCATCAATTTGGTGATAGCTGTTTACAACAAACGGCGAAAGTCTTGCGAAAATACACGGGTAGAGCTTCAGACTTATGCGCACGTTACGGTGGTGAAGAATTTATCATCGCCTGGGGAAATATGGGACACACTGATTCCCTAAGGCTGGCCCGCCATGTCCTGCGCGATTTGAATCGCATTAAGATTGTTAATCGAGACGATAAGTTGATTGGCAGGCTAACAGCCAGCATTGGACTTTACACCGCTATGCCGGGTGTTCAGCTTACTGAGCAGGCAATAAATTCAGCCGACGACCTTATGTATAAAGCAAAAGCGCTTGGTAAAAATAGCATTTGTGATGGGCAATGGTCGGCACAGCAAGAGTTGTTTGGCGTTTGACGGCCTCACTACTTTTGTAACAACGGTTTACAATTGGCTATTAAGACACTAAAGCTGACACTCCCGACTCCCTAGACTAATAGCCAATGCTATTTATGTTGACCTAAATAAGCCCCGCACTTTAAGCTCCAGTCATTCTTTTTAAGCTAGCCAAGCTGGAGTTAATAAAAAACATGAAAGCCCTGCAATTAATTAAAACCGAAGACGCGGTTAATATTGAAATAAACGATATCAATGAGTCCCAGTTGCCTGATGGTGAAGTTTTAGTTGATGTGGATTATTCCTCGCTCAATTACAAAGACAGCTTAGCCTTAAACGGACGATTGCCTTCGATACGTAACTATCCTATGGTGCCAGGTATTGATTTCGCCGGCACCGTGATTGAAAGTTCAAGTGAAGCATTTAGCGCTGGCGATAAGGTCGTCTTAAATGGTTGGGGCGTTGGCGAAAACCACTGGGGTGGTTATGCTCAAAAAGCGCGGGTTCAAGCATCACAATTAGTTGCATTGCCAGAAGCCTTTACAACTCGCCAAGCCATGGCGATTGGTACGGCAGGCTATACCGCCATGTTATGTGTGATGGCGTTGGAAAAAAATGGCGTAACACCGGATCAGGGCGAGGTATTGGTTACCGGAGCCGCCGGTGGTGTTGGCAGTGTGGCGATTTCTATATTATCTAAACTGGGCTATACCGTCGTTGCATCTACTGGTCGTGCTAGTGAGGAAGCCTATTTAAAAAGCCTGGGTGCAAGCTCAATCATCGATCGCAATGAACTCAGCGAGCCAGGCCGACCTCTTAACAAAGAGCGCTGGGCAGCGGCTGTTGATGCAGTAGGCAGCCACACCTTAGCGAATATTTGCGCCAGCTTAAAATACGACGGGGTTGTTGCTGCAACTGGCTTGGCCCAAGGCAGTGATTTACCGGCGACAGTAATGCCTTTTATTTTGCGTGGCGTTACTTTGGCAGGGGTTGATAGTGTAATGGCGCCAAAAGCTCGCCGAGAGGAAGCGTGGCGACGTTTGGCTGAAGATTTGGATGTTAGCAAGCTAGAGGCAATGACCGAAGAATTGGGATTGGCTGACCTTGCAGAAGCCACCGCTCAGCAGCTTAAGGGTGTTAAAACTCACGGGCGAACAGTGGTCAATGTAAATTTATAATTCCTGAGAGATTGTAGATATAGGAAATAGCTGAGGAAAAAGAAAGAAAAAATAAAGCCGCCATTTCTAGAGAGAATTGGCGGCTTTATTTGTGCGGCTTTTATATTACCTGCTTCTTAGAAGTTATACTCCAAAGAAACACGAACGGTTCTGGGCTCAATCACATGGTAGTGCACATCTTCGATTGCTTCTTGTTCTGAGCTCAGTTTTGATTCGTAGAAATAATCGACATCATGAGCATCGCTATCGCTAAGATTTAATATGTCCGCATAAGCTGTCCAATTCTTGCTTCGATACCCAGCGCGCAGATTAATGATAGAGCTTTCACCGGATACGACGCTTCCGTCTTCTATTAGCGGTCTATCGCCAAAGTAGCGCCAGCGCAAGCTGCCAAACCAACCATTGTTTAAATCGAGGTTTAAACCAGCTTGTACAACATCCTCAATGGCACCCGGTATGGCATTTTCGTTACTCGGCGCTTCGCTAAATTCTCCATCGGTATAGGCGTATTCAAGATCCAAACTGAGGTAGTCATTGAAATGATAATAAACGGTTAACTCGATTCCCTGACGTTCAGATTGACCGCTAGCTTCGGTATTGCCCGCATCACCCACAAACAATAACTCGCTATCTAGCTCTAGGTACCAGAGTGCTAAAGAGGCATTGAGTCGCTGATCGATAAATGCTCGAACACCGGCTTCATAACCGAAAGATCTTACCAAAGGATCTACCGTATCGATCGCTTCACCATTAGCTGGATCAAGTTTAATCGTAGCACCGCGTACATCATTTGAATGCAAACCTTGACCAGCTGAAGCATAAAGCTCGTAGTTATCTGAAAGGTTGTAAACAATGCTACCTTTCAGGGAAACGATATCGTCATCACCGGAGCCACTATTAGCCGCGAGATTGATTCCATTTTGATTAATGCCTAGACGATCGCTAACATCAAAATCCAAATAGTCATAGCGCACACCCAGCACCGTACGTAGGTTTTCAGTCCAAGAAATTTTGTTTTCCCAAAACAAGCCTAAGCTTTTTTCATCAACGCTATCGCTACGCTTGGCGCCTAGACGAGTTCGCTGGCGTGTTTGGTATAGACCTACCTCAGAAATATCATCGATACGAAGATCAGCACCAATACGGTTGCTAACGGCAAGCTTGCCCCAATTCGCGTTTATTAACTGGCTTATATTGGCGCCGTAGATATTACGGTCGTCCACTTGCTCAAACTGATCTCCGTTAATAGGATCGTCGAGAAAATAGGTGAAGTTAGACCAAAGATTCAAATCGTAATTGATGAGATAGGCCGCAGCCTGAAAGCCGTCTTGCTGCCACTGGGCATTCAGGCTATAGCGACTGGACTTGCCACCTACCGTATCATCGATAATGCCTAAATCACTGATTAGTCCTTGTTGAACCGCACGCGATGGAATTTGATCGGCACTGTTCCACTCATTATCGTAGGCCATGAAGCTAAGGCTTAACTCGCCATCGCTGATAGGGCGCGTATGCTTAATGAGTAGGTTTTTCTTTTCTAAATCTTCATCGATACCCTGCCAAGGACCGTTGTAGCGATTGGACTCAGCCGCCAAAATGGTATCACCACCAGCCATTTCGACACCGCCAAGTGCCAGCAAACGTTGGAAGCCATCTTTACCAAGCGTTAGCCCCAGACGCTTTTTATCACTGCGTTTTAATGTGCTTATTTGTGCGCTACCAGCGCCGCTAAAATCACCCACATCGGCGTAATAGGCGCCTTTTTTATAGGCGATACTTGAAACCGCTTCAGGAATAATGAAATTGAGATCGGTATAACCTTGGCCGTGCCCATGGCTACGCATGTTCACTGGCATACCATCGACAAAATTGGCGAAATCGGTGCCATGGTCCAGATTAAAGCCCCGCAAGAAATATTGATTGGCCTTGCCGCTACCGCTGTGTTGAGTAACGACCATCCCGGGCACCAGCTCTAAGACTTCGCCAGTTCGAAGTAGGGGCCTTAAGGCGATCTCTTGCTTGCCAATAACACCCTCTGATGCCGATATTGCCTTGCCGATGAGATTCGATTGTCGACCTTCGACGGTGATGGTTTCAATCTCTTCACCATAGGACAGTGAGATTTGGCTTATCGCGACAAATAAGCCGAGAAGTGGTTTTTTCATTTATTCGATTTCAAACAATTGTTAGACTCACGCTCAGTTTATGAGCTCCCATGCATTACATTCTCTATCAAGAAACGAAAACCGATAATAGATCGAACTTTATGAAATCCATTGGCCTAGGTCTTAGTCAGCTACTGCTTAAAAAACAGGCAAGAAGCCCTGCGCCAACTTTGGGTGAGCGTGAATTAGAGCTATTGAAGATACTTTGGGAACACCAGCCTCTCAGTGCCAGAGAAGTTTTAGAGTACAGCGAAGAAGCCACTCTAAGCCTTAGTACAGTACAAAGCACCCTAGAGCGTCTGTGTCGTAAAGAGTTATTACACAGAAATAAACAGGGGCGACAATACCTTTATCGTGCCGTAGTTAGCCGCAGTACAATTATTGGTCAGCTATTGGGCGATATTGCCGATCAATTCAGTGAAGGTGATATCGAGCCAATGATATCGGGCTTTGTGTCGTATTTGGATCAGCAAGGCCAAGATAATAACTTAGCTTCAAAAACTCTTATTAAACAGTTGCAAGGTAGCGATGCTGATTCAGAATCAGACTCAAAAGTGAGCCCCGCAATGGGCACAGTAAAAGGGGCTGAAAAATGATTGAGTTCCTTATCCAGTTTGCCTTTTACCTACTAGCATGGCTGCTATTAAGTGTACTTTTAAGCTGGCTTTCGGCGTTTATCTATCCAATGATTGCTTCATCACTGGAGCGGTTTGCACCGGCTAAATCTGCCTTGTTTACTTTTGTATTGGCCTTTATGGCACCACTGAGTGCCTTGTTTAGCACACTTATTCTTACTCACCCTGAATTGGCATTTCCCATTGTTTCCGATCATTGCCATGGCGATGCCTGCAATCCACACAGCCTACATGTGAGTGTCGATTCCATAATAGGCTCTGGCAGCATCGCCTTTGCACTTGCCACCATCACCTTATTAAGCTTGGGTATGATTTGGCAGCTACGTGAGAATCTGCGCTTAAAACGTTTACTGAATATGCTATCTAGTGCAGAGCGGGGTGGTTATCGAATTGTTGAAGATGCCAAGCCACTGGCGCGTTGTGTGGGCTTATTAAAGCCCAAAGTATTTGTTTCTACCGGCTTAATGGCAGCAAGCGCAGCACAGCAACAAAAAGTTATTATCGCCAGGCAACTTGCCAAGGCGGCGAGCTTTGAGAATTTACGATACTGGCTACTCAAATGGGCAACGACGGCGTGGCCCAAGCCGATAAAGTTAGCCATAAGGCAGGATTTTTTACGTCACAGTGCTAGCGATTGTGATTTGCAAGCTTACCGGGCACTCGGCAATAACATTAATCAGCAAGGCTTTCTTGAAGCATTACAGCAGCTGTATCAACAACAAGGGCAAGCACATGATCAAACAAAATGCCCGCAACGCCTAAACCGCTTAGAGCAAAACTTATCTATCGAAACGGCATTGGTCGCGAATAGCGGGCTGCTATCTTTTGCGTTACTCGCCACGAGCTTGCTTTATATTTATGCCGCGGTGTTTGTCGGTCATCCATTAGTGGAAGCGTTGGCGCGCTAATACAATTAGCGCACCCAAATTTAGCTTATCAAGCTTCTGTTTTCAGCTCATCATTGATATAACGCGCAGCAAACAGGGTATGCACAATGGCCCAAATCATCGCGGCCGGTATCACGTTCAACATGGCATAACGTAAGCTTTCGCTGCCCATACTCGCGGAGAGATAATCGCTTAAAAAACCAATAATTAATGGCCCCAAGCCCAAGCCAACCGCATTTAAAATCAATAGCGTGATCGCTGTGCTCGTGGCTCGCATATTGGTATTAACCAAGCCCAAAACCGTTGAAAGAATTGGCGCCACGTAGGCTGTCAGCATTGCGCCAGGCACAATAAACAACCATAGGGAAAGCTGAGCATCGTTCCCTAACAGCATAAACAAAATAAAGGGAATGCTACTGCCCATCGCTAAAGCCGTTATCCAGCAAAACCACCGTGCATTATTGTGGCCAAGTTTGTCGGCAAGATAACCAGTAGCAAAGGTGCCAATGGCGCCGCCAATACCTAAAATAAGCGCGAACCAAGTGCCTAATGTACCGGTGCCGATTTCATGGGTGCGAATAAAAAAGGAAGGCACCCAATTAAGCAAGCCATAACAGGCCATGCCGTAGAGTGCCGCAGCGGGCATTAAGTGGCGAAAGGTTCCAAAGCCCCATAAGGTTTTAAGCACCTCTGACAAAGAAGGGGACTCAGTTTGGTTTAGATCTTGCACAGTATCGTAGCGACCACGTTGCGGTTCCTTTAAGGCAAAGCGCAAAACGAACGCTAGTAAAATGCCAGGTAGGCCAACAGCCAAAAACGCCACACGCCAACCAAAGAACTCGTTTATCCAGCCACCCGCTAGAAAGCCAAAGAGTATTCCGCCGCTAACGCCAAAGTTGTAAATACTTAGGGCCGTGGTTCGCTCCTTCGGGGGGAATATATCTGAAATCATCGAGTAGGCTGGGGGGCTGCAGCCGGCTTCGCCAACACCCACGCCAATGCGCACCAATAAGAGCTGCCAAAAGTTTTGCACCATACCACTGATAGCGGTAAAGAAACTCCATACCCCAACAGACACAGAAATAATATTACGGCGCACACCTTTATCAGCCATACGGGCAATAGGTATACCCATGGACACATAAAACATGGCAAAAGCAAAACCGGTTAGTAGCCCTAAAGCGGTATCAGAAAGGCCAAGCTCGGCCTTAATGGGCTCCTGCAAAATGGTTAGAATTTGGCGATCAATAAAGTTAAATGTATAAGCCGCCACCAGCATAGCAAGGGCGTAGCGGCGGGACTTTTTGCTGTCGTACTGACTGTAGGTGTTGGATAGTTCGCTGCTCACAAGGCTTCCTCAACTCACTTATTGTTATCGTTATCTAAAAACCACCACCCCAAAATAGGTAGTAATACCTATATGAGCATAAAGTGAAAGGTGAGGCCGAGCAAGCCTAGAAGACTTTATATTGTTTATGGTGACTTATATCTCAGGTGAATACCTCGGCATGATGAGTTTACTAATGCTAAATACTAGTGAGCATTACGAAATGAACGCTCGGCCAGAAATTGGCTATTCGAGGCCATCAAGATTAGGATGAGCGCTTAACACAAGCTGGCTTAGCACAAACTACAAGGTTATAAGCGCAGAGCCATGAAATAGACAGCTTTAACAAGAACTATAAAACAGCCAAGATGTAATCGATTTATTAGGGGGCCGTATTAATACCTGGGATTTAGCTACCGATGTCGGCGTAGCCAGTGCACTTATCTTGTTGTGCAAATATATAAGAGTAAAACTTAGCCTATTTCAACGCCTGTATATACCCGTTGCTATGATGGCGGGCCTGCTGGCACTACTTCTGGGAAGCAACGGCTTTGATGTTTTACCGCTTTCAAAAAACGCTTATGGCGGCGTGCTAATTGCAGTGATATTCGCCGCTTTAGGCTTAAGTACCGAATTCCCAAAAGCCAGCACATTAATTCAGCGCACGGGGCGGCTGTGGGCATTTAATCAAATCATAACCGTATCCCAGTGGTTATTAGCCATCGTAATGGGCGCTTATGTGCTCAGCAATATTTGGCCCGAGCTACCGGCAGCATTTGCAGTAGTAATGCCCTCTGGATTTATGGGTGGACATGGCACCGCAGCGGCAGTGGGCGATAGCTTAGATAAATTAGGCTGGGATGCCGGTATGAGCTTAGCGCTTACCGCTGCAACGGTGGGTGTATTTTTAGCCATACTTGGCGGCCTGACCTTGATCAATATTATGTCTAGGTTGGGTATTCTTACTCATATTAAAAAATTCGAAGAATTCGAAGAGCATTTTCGCAAAGGGCTAATTCCTGAAGAACAGCGTGAAAGTATCGGGATGGAAACGGTCTCATCTTCATCCGTGAATGCTTTTACCTTGCATATCGCTTTAATTTCCGTCGTGGTAATGGCGGCGTATTACGCATCCCAAATCTTATCGTCTTTTAATCAGTTCGTTAGCGTACCGGTTTTTGCCTGTGCGTTTTTGCTAGGCTGCTTACTGCGTTATGGCTTAAAAGCCAGTGGGGCTTTAAATCACTTCGACGATAAATTGTTTAATATCGGTGCCAGCTCCGCCACTGATTATCTGGTATTTTTTGGCATCGCCTCTATCAAGCTGAGTGTTTTAATCAGCTTTGCAGCGCCCTTTATTTTGCTAATGATCAGCGGAATTATTCTCTGCGTATTTTTGGTACTGTATGTCGCCCCAAAGATCTTTGGGGAAAAATGGGTAGAGACCGGCTTGTTTTCCTGGGGATGGATGACCGGAACAGTAGCTATGGGGATTTTGCTGCTGCGCATCGTTGATCCAAAATCCAAATCCACTGTATTAGACGATTATGCTATCGCCTATGTGCCAGGGTCTGTGGTAGATATATTGCTAGTATCTTTTATACCAGGCTTACTAATGATGGGGCAGGTAGGCTTAGCACTTTCCGTTTTATTGGCGTATATCGTATTTGTAATTGCGATAAGCTGGGTGCTTAGTAAGAAGCCAGCTTAAACCCACTCGACCTGCGAGCGATACACAGCTCAAGATTTCGCTTAGTGGTGCGGCCTTATGGCTGCGCTGCCAAGCATTGTTCTCTGCCGTTCTCAATGTTTACCCCTTAACTCAAAGCTACTGCTTCAATCTTCGCAAGGGGATGGCAAATATAGCCAGTTTTATGGGCCTTATGGCTGTAGTTATCCTATCAGCGCTATTTTAGAGTGATCATTCTAGAATAGTCGTTCTAGAAATATTAGCACTAAAAGAGATGAGCTGTGGCAAGACAGAAAGAATTTAATCAGGATATTGTGCTTGGCAAAGCCATAGAGTGCTTTTGGCAGCGAGGATTTAGTGCGACAAGCATGAAGCATCTAGAGGCGGCAACAGCCTTAACACCTGGCAGCATCTATAACAGCTTCGGCTCTAAGGATGGCTTGTTTCTAGCTTGCCTAGATCATTATAACGAAACCGTTATCGGCGCGCGCGTAAAACAATACCTATTGCCTGCTGAGGCCCAATATTTGAATGCCCCTTTGGCGGGTATAGAAGCCTTTATTGAAACCGCTTTTGATCCTGGCCCAGCCGAGCTGTGCTTAGGCTGCCTGATGGTAAATAGCTCTGTTGAATTAGGCCCCCATGAAGAGTCTGTTCGGCTTCGAAGCAAAACCGCCATGAAAAAAGTAGTAAAGGGAATGCAGTATGCGCTAGGCCAAGCGCAGGCGATAGGTCAGCTAGGCAACGATATAGATTGCCGACAGCGCGCCCAGAGTTTACTGCTGCTTTTTAATGGCATGCTCGTGCAATGGCGCGGATCGCCCGACAAAAAGTGGTTAAAACATGCCATGCACAGCGTCAAAGATTTACTCCACTGAATACAGAATAATGAGAGAACAACACTATGGAATATTTACGTACACCCGATGAATGTTTTGAAAACTTACCCGGTTATGACTTTGCACCGAATTACCTGAACGTTGCTGACGGTGAAGGCGGAGAGTTGCGCGTCCATTATGTGGCTGAAGGCCCAGCCGATGGCGAAACAGTTTTACTGTTACATGGCGAGCCATCCTGGTCGTTTTTGTATCGTAAAATGATCCCACTTTTTGTAGAGGCTGGTTTCCGCGTTATCGCACCTGATCTGCCTGGCTTTGGACGATCAGATAAACCCAGTAAGCGCAGCGATTATACTTACCAGCGCCATGTGGATTGGATGCAATCCGTACTGGATCAATTAGAACTAAACGATATCACTTTGGTTTGTCAGGATTGGGGCGGTTTAATTGGCTTGCGTCTTTTAGCAGAAAATCCGAGCCGATTTGCCCGAGCCGTTGCGGCCAACACCATGCTGCCAACTGGTGATCAAGCGCCGGGGCAAGCCTTTTTGGATTGGCGTAAATTCTCACAAGAAGTGCCCGAGTTTCCCGTAGGTGGAATTATCTCTGGTGCAACCACAACTGAACTCAGCCCAGAGGTAGTTGCTGCTTACGATGCGCCATACCCTGACGAAAGCTATAAAGAGGGCGCACGTCAGTTTCCGCTATTAGTACCCGCAACACCAGACGACCCGGCATCTGATGCCAATCGCGCTGCATGGGCGGTATTAAGCAAATGGAAAAAGCCATTTTTAACCGCCTTTAGTGATTCCGACCCGATAACCAAAGGTGGCGATGCCATTATGCAAAAGCTCATTCCTGGTTGCGAAGGGCAGGACCATACGACTATTGTTAATGGCGGCCATTTTCTACAAGAAGACCAAGGCGAAGCACTGGCTAAGGTTGTACTGAAATTTGCTAATGCCAATCCGATCGGCTAGTTAAAAAACGGGCATGTACCTTATCTTAAAATAGGGTGCATGCCCATCATTCGCAGAAGCTACGCCCTAGGCTTCTTTTCACTGCTTCAAGTCACTCTAAGCGCCAGCTATTCTCTAACTATCTCCCTGTAAGCTCTCAATTTGGCCTAGCTAAACCGCAAAACTGTAATTAATTTGCCATAGTAGATAGGAAGGATTAACCTCATAAGCAAAGGCAATCAAAGTAATAATATTAAAACCCTGTAATACCCCAATCACACTGTAATAGCATTGTAATAAAACCGTAAAGGATTACCGCCATGGCGAAAAACATCGTGATATGCCTTGATGGCACGGGCAATAAATTTGGTGAAGAGAATACCAATATCGTGAAGCTCTTTCGCGTACTTAAGCGCAACACCACCCAAATATGCTATTACGACCCAGGCGTAGGTACTTTAGGCGACCCAAAATATAAATCCTCCATCGCAAAAACACTTTATAAAGGCCTAGGCCAAGCATTTGGGTTGGGCCTTATAGAAAACATGGTGCAGGCCTATAGCTTCTTGATGGAGAATTACCAAAACGGCGACAGAGTGTATATCTTCGGCTTTAGCCGCGGCGCCTATACGGCCAGAGTACTAGCTGGCTTTATTCATAGTATCGGCCTATTAGATTCAGGCTGTCATAACCTCATTCCCTACGCACTGACTTTATACAGGGCTAAGAAAACCGATTTTGCCTTAATGGCGCAGTTTAAAAAGACCTACGGCCGCAATATTAATATCAACTTTTTAGGCCTATGGGATTCGGTTAGCACCTTCGGTTGGATATACAGCCCGGTGTTTTTACCGTTTACCACCAACAACCCAAGCGTCGAAGTTATCAGGCACGCTTTAGCCATAGATGAAAAACGAGCCTTCTTTCAACCTATGCTGTGGGGCAGGAAACATCAAGATAAACAAGACATAAAAGAAGTATGGTTTGCCGGCGTCCATTCCGATATCGGGGGAGGCTATCCCGAATGCGAATCTGGCCTAGCCAAAGTAACCCTGCAATGGATGATTAATGAAGCCAAAGGCAATACCGAAAACCTTACGGTAAACAAATACCCCTTAAAAATCGAAGCCAAGGAATATGATCGCTATGTAATGGGTAAGGGCAGTGATGCCAAATACATAGCACCCAACCCACTTGCGGAGCAACATAAGTCACTGCAAGGTGCATGGCACTGGGTACAAAATATCCCAAGAAGCGTTTGGTCGGTGAAAGAAGAAAGGGAAGTATTACGCACCGCACCCGACTATAGAGAAATCGCTCCAGACTCAACATTGCATAGCTCGGTTCTTGAGCGCATAGAAGAAACAAATTACAAGCCCGCCGCACTACAAGGTATGAAAAGCGGGCAGCTTCAGCAGGTGTTTAAAATAGAGCCATAGCAGGGCATATCGTACTTCCTTGAAATAGCTCGAAAAACCAGCAAAAACCACAAGCCCACAGTAAAACGACTGCACGGATATACAGTTATAATTTTAAAAGCACTATTTCGATAGATTCCTAATAATTCGGGAAATAACAATTAATAAAACACAAACATTCGTAATATCAACAACTTAGATAGAAAAAATCGATTCTCTAAAAAAGCTACACACGAGAAAAAGCAAGAAGATCGCCAATTATTAATGATTTAAACGCCAGGTCTCGTGAGTTTGGTATGATTTTACTAATGCTTGAAAAAGAGCTGCTAAAACAATAAATTAGAGCTTTAGTCAAAGGAATGCAGACAGGTATTTAAACGGACACCATCCTATTATTTCTGATATCCCCGAATTATTAAGACGCGTCCGCTTTTTGGTTTTATTTATACCGGTCTGTTGAATAAGCTGTTAACACTCATAAAGTGCCTAGAAAGAGATGAAAATTGTTCAAAGTAGGTTGCAAGGTATTGTTTATAGAATGAAAGGGGCTTTTTACTCTCTGGTTACGTTGGCGCTTACTTTTTCAATTGGCATCTTGTTCGGCTATGAATTAAATCTTGAATCATTCAATCTTTATTTAATTTTGTTGATATCTTTTCCGCTGGCTCTTACTTTGTGGTTGGCAATATTTAACTTTGGAAAAGTAAAGATCGATGAATATTCGATAGAAATAAATGATCGGTACGTGATCTACTCTAATTTTGGAGAAAAGGTAATTCTTTCTGTATCAGATATCGAGGGATATAAGGTATCTGGCTTTATGAATAAACTATTATCTGTTTATGGTAGCAATTCAAAAATAGAATTTGAATTGGGTCTATTTAACAAAAGGCAGCAAAATGAAATACTTAGTTGTCTTCAAGACAAGTGTTAACAAGAGCAGTCATGAGGACAAGTTTTCCGCTGCGCTCCAAGCTTTCCCATGCTGCAGGCGTTAGAGGAGAGGGTAATGACCAGGATTGCAATTATTATTTGTTTAATATTCATCACGGGGTGTACATCTACCAGCAGTATTCCCTTGCTTCAGAAATATGGGTCTTTGCCAGAAGGCTATGGAATTGTCGCAGTGGCTACTGGCAGAAATGAGGTTTCGGGTATCTCTTTTAGTAATTTGTCGTTTGTTAGCTATCACGTTATGAAAAAGAATCCTGTGGGTGAGTTAGAAAGAGTCAAGTTTCTTCCTGCCGAGCCTGGCGCACCTAAGTATCCACTAGGTAACTTAGGCAAAGGGAAGTACGGTTTTCTTCATATCTTTGAGTTGCCTGTTGGTGAGTATTTTTTAATTGGCGAAGAAGGAAGAGGAAGCAGTGTGGTTGTAGCTGGTGGCGGTGCGTTCGGAGTTTTTGACGAAGGTTTTTCTGCTACAGGAATTGCTTTCAAGTTTGATGTTAAACCTGCTCAAGTGAACTACTTGGGTGAAATACTAAACGTCGATGATAACTTGGTTACAAGTAGCATGCAGCTTTCTAACTTACTCACAAGAGATAAAGCGACTGCTCTAAAAATGAGCAAAGAGCTAAGTGGCATTCCTTTTGAGTTTACGCCGGTAAAACCTCTAACAAGAAACGCCATGTGATGCAAAAAAACGCGCACATGCGTTTTACGTTAGGCATCAAGGAGAGAAAATGCCAGAATCATACTTGGCTAAAAAAGCTTGCAATTTTCTCATTGAAAATGCAAAAGAAGATCTTTCGATTGCAGGTGAAATAGCTGATATTGCTGGTGTCGATTTCGACGAGAAAATTGTAGAGGCTGTACTTGCTAAATATAAGAATAAGTATGGAGGCCTTTGGGTCGGAGGAACTGTATATTTGACTGAGGAAGGTCTAAGATTCTCTCCGAATGGGTTGAATGAACTATTCCACAAAGGAGATAACTCATTATCAATATTGTTTACTCATATGAACTCAATAGAACTTGAGAATGGCTTCTTCACAAAAATCATAAGAATATCTACGGCTTTTGGTGTGTTTAAATTTCGTTGCTACGGTGCTAAGAAATTCATTGAAATTATTAAAGGTGCCAAGAATGCCTAACAAGGCGGTGTTGTCGCCTTCGGCTGGGACTGCCATTCCGCTGGCGCTCCATGTCGGCCCCAAACTGCAGCGTTAGGCATCACGCAGAGAGGATTGTATGTCCGAGGGATTGACTGAATCAGAAAAATTTGTGAACTCTATTAGTGAGAGAGCTTTTCTTAATCTTTGGACTCATCCAAATCCAATTGGGAAGAAAGGAAAAGAGCTTTGTGATTGCTTAATTGTCTGCGGAAATCATATCGTTATTATTTCTGTGAAGGATATTAAATACAAAGATACAGGTGATGAAGCTGGCTGGAAGAGGTGGACTAAAGCAGCAATAGATAAATCGGCTTCTCAAATATGGGGCGCTGAACGATGGCTAGATTCTTCTGTTGAGTTCACCAGGCACGATGGCCGAAAGGTCGAATTGCCACCAAAAGAGTATCGAATCGTACATCGTGTATCTGTATCACTTGGGGCTCAGCGAAGAATACCAACAAAGTCGGGAGACCTAGGTTATGGAATCGTACATGTTTGCGATGAGTTTAGCCTTGGAGCAATTTTTGGTCTTCTAGATACGATCACGGACTTCGTTGGTTTTCTTTCCGAAGTTTGAGGCTCTAATAAACAGGGCCAATATAGTTTTCAGCGGCGGTGGCATTGAAGACTTATTGGCTATCTATTTATTAAACAATCATTCGTTCCCTTACGAAGAAGCTGATTTACTAATGATTGATGATACGGTTTTCCGAGGGTTCATAGACTCTGATGACTACAAAGCGATCCAAGAGTCTTATAAGGATTCATATTTTTGGGACAAGTTGATCGAGCATTTTGTGGGCGATCTCCTTACTGACGGAATGTTTGAATATGGCACAAATCAGGTCACTGATAATCAGCTGGCTCTTGTTCAAATGGCCCTCCAGCCGCGTGGTCACAGAGCAAATCTAGTCGATGCCTTTTCTGAGTTTTTACATAAGCCTGAGTTAAAAATTTCTGCAAGAGTAGTTTTGGCGCACAAAAACACGGCATTTGTATTCCATCTAGGGCCAAGCAGTGATAGAGAAGCCAGGGTTCAAGAGCTAGGCTTAAGGTGCTTGGTTGTAAGAGGTCGCCTTCCCGATGTCCAAATTGTAGTTGGCATATCAGGAGATAAGTTGGGGCCGTCAGAGGTTGGGTACTCTCACGATATTGTTTATGTAGACATCCCAGAATGGAATGATGATTTCGAAGAACAAGTAACTAGAATACAAAAGGAACTCGGTTATTTCGAAAACGCATCCTGGGCTAAGAAACCAGAAAATGCCTAACAACAGCGCCGCTGTTGGCGAAAAAGGAAATAATTTTTAAGTATGTCAAATAGTACTTTTGAAGACTTTATCGAATTTTTATCCAACAAGCACGGCGAAGAGCTTTGGGTTACAGTCTATAAACGCGAGCCAATTAACAATACTGATCATGATGGTGGAATGTATTGCGCCCTTGTTAGTCAAGAAAAAACGGAACATGCAATGGAGCGACCTGGCTGGGACTTGATGATAGGCAGTGGGGGGCCGGGTTTTTGTACGTCATATCAAGATGGTGAAGAAATTACGACTTACTACACCAATTCAGATGATGATTTTTTGAGACCAATTCTAGTTAGAGATTTTCATGGAAGAAAGGAAGACTACATAGAAATTCTTGAAGAGTTTCGCCTGTTTCACAACCTATATCATGACAACAAAACAGGCTCTTTTCTCAGCTTCGATGAAGTTGGTGATGAAGTTGAAGTGATAAAAGTAGAACGAAATGAAGTAAAAATCCGAAAGCGATACTTACGTTCCTTTATGGCCGCACGCCAGATGAACCTGCTTCTATATTTTGAACTGACTCGGCATTACGAAAAGAGAACAGGTTTTTCTGACGACGTAAATGGTGAATCGCTTACCTACACAATCTATTCCGGAGATTCATATTCAGATGGATACACATCTTTTTCGAGGATCTTAGGAAAAAAGCTGATTCGATGTGAATCCGTGGAAAAGTGTGGCGTATGGCCATTTGAGCAAGATAAGGTGTATCAGGATTTCATTATTGGTGGCGATATTGATGATCCTGAAGTGTTTTCGTGTAACCCTGATCTGTTGGCTAATTATTTCGGCGCCAATCCCGATGCTCCTCATTACCTAACTCCAGTATTTTTTCGTAAAGAAGTTATGCAGAAATACTACAGTTCCTCTGATTATGAAATCACAGATGGGCATTTATATAGGACAGGTGCGTGGAGTTTGAGGTTTGATAATAATTCACCAAATCATGTGTCAGTATTTTTGGGTGATTTAGGCAGGGACTTGCCAAGTAAAGAGCAGGTTTATTGGAAAAGCTTTAATTTGATACCCGACGGAAGAAAAATTAGTAGAACAAACTTTGAGCGGAGCTTTTTGGGAAATTTCTACGATGCTGAAAATCCAGAACACAGATTTAAACAGAAGTTTAGAGACATACAAGAATATTGGTACAAAAAATACGGCTGGTATCTTTTCTTGCCTCTTTCTACTAAGGATGAGCATTTCTATGAATCGTTGCGTTCAATGCTAAGTAATGAACAGTCAGAATTTGATGCTCAAGTGCTTGCTCTTACAAAAATCACGATAGACTCAATAAACGTTAAGTCTCTTAGAAATCACCTAGGAGTAACTGACAAATCGACTAAATCAATATCATTAATGGAAGCCCTTCTTGAAAAGTTAGAATCCCCACATTTTTCGGCTCTATCCGGTCTATTGAAAGGAGTTCAGTCTGTTAGATCAACTGGTGTAGCACATAGAAAAGGTACGGAATACGAAAAGACTATGTCAAAGCTAAATATTGATGAAGGGGATTACGCTTCTGAGTTCGATCAACTTTTATTAGGAATGCACTTTCTTTTCGAAGAAATTATGAAATTGGACTTAGAAAGCGAAAATGAGCAACACGCCTAACAAAGCGCTGTCGGACAAATTTTCCGCTGCGCTCCAAATTTGCCACAGAGCGTGGCGTTAAGCATCCGAGTTACCCAAAACTAGTAGACACCCTGTATAGTTAGAAAACCTATATGGAGGTGCTCAAATGGCACGTAAAAAGAGAGCTCAGGCTTATACCGAGGAATTTAGAAGGGAAGCCGTTAAGAGAACAGAAAAGGAAGGTAGTACCACAGCATCCGTCGCTAAAGAGCTGGGGGTTAGTCCTCAGCAAATCTACAATTGGCGGCGTCAATTTAATCGCTTATCGGATAAGCAATTTAACTCTATGGATGGCGTGGATTACTCCAAGAAAGAAAGCGAAGAAATTAGAAAGCTAAGGCGTGAGAAAGCTGCTTTGGAAAAGGAGCTTGAGTTCGTAAAAAAGGCAGCTGCGTACTTCGCGAACCACCAAGAGTGAAGTACGCCTTGATGATGGAGTATCGAGGGCAGTATACCTTATGTCTGATGAGCAAGGTGTTGGGAGTGTCGCGTTCTGGTTTTTACAAGTGGCTGAACCGACCAAAGAGTAAGCGAGCCCGGCGCAGAGAGTATATGGAAGCACAAGTCGCTGATGTCTATTCGACATATAAAGCTCGCTACGGAGCACCGAGAATCGCCGAAGAGCTAAAGTCGCTTGGGACACCATGTTCCACGAATACAGTGGCGGATATTCTTCAGGGGCAGGGTTTAAAAGCTAGAAACGGAAAATCGTTTCGATATGGTAGTCACGCGCTTACGATGAATAACGTATCGGACAACCTGTTATGGCGAGACTTTAGCTCTGATATGCCAAACGAAAAGTGGACCTCAGATATAACATATATCTGGGTAAAAGATCGTTGGTTGTACTTGGCAACGGTCATGGATCTATTTTCGAGAGCTATTGTAGGTTGGGCGCTTGATACATCGATGACGGAGGAGCTAGTAACAGAGGCGTTACTGATGGCTTTTAAGAGGCGAGATGTAAAGCCTGGTCTGGTCATTCATTCAGATAGAGGTGTGCAGTACCGCTCTAGAAAATACATAGACTTTATGAAGTCTTGGGGATGCAAACCGAGTATGAGCCGAAAGGGAAACTGCTGGGATAATGCACCAATGGAATCATTCTTTAGTAGGTTAAAGGTAGAATTAATTTACGCTGAGCAATATGCATCGATTAGCGAAGCTAAATCAGGTATCTTTGAGTATATTGAAGTGTTTTATAATCGTTTAAGAAGACATTCTGCAATTGGATATATGAGTCCAGTTGAGTTTGAAGAGAAAGCAGCATTGGCTGCATAGTTAGAGTGTCTACTTTTATTGGGTAGGACCAGTCTCTTGAGGCACTTATGAATAGCACAATCAGAAGTATCTTATTTCTTTGCGCCGGTGTAGCTATGGCGATATCTATACTCTATACAACTACTCTACAGGGAGAAAGGCATCTAGAGTGCGATCTAAGCAGTCCTGCTCTCCATTTCGAGAACTGTGTAGTTCAAGCTGAGCAGCTCTTAATCAATCCCGATCGCTTTCATAATAAAACGGTAATGGTAGAAGGTATGTTCAATTGGGGCACAGAAGACAATTATATTATTACAGAGGGCAGCCATATCAATGGGCAAGTTTGGGTGGAGTATATTCCAAGGTTCTATGATGAGCGTGGTTACGAAGGCCAGTCTAGAGGTATTATCAAGGGTGTTTTTGACAAGAACGATGATGGGCACCTGGGACAGCATCAAGGCGCCATTTTCAGCCTTGGTATTGTTTATGAACAATGACATAAAAGTGGCTGTAGTTCGCCGCATAAGACGCGGCGGAGACAGACGTACACTACGTTCCGACTGCTCCAAAGCCAAGCATTTTGCACCAAGGATAAATATGCGCGTTTTAATCTTTTTTTTAATGGCGGCTTGCTCGCAAGTAATAGCTTCTGAGGACGAGTATACCAATCCAGTTGACGGGAAAACTTACGTAGCAGATTGGAAAACTTACCAGCCTAAGGAGGGTGTTAAGCCACTAGACGGGCGCGTTATAAACTCAGGAGTGCGACTTCTGAGCACCCAGGCTGATTTTGAAAGAAATACAACAGCTGAAGATTTGGCGAAATTAATAGGGTTTATTCAAGATTCCCTAGAAAAACAAACTGAGGGGTATGAAAATGGTGGTGAGATACTTCTGCAAATCGAGCTACGTAAGGAAAATAACCCTGAATTCAAAATGTCGTATCGAGGCGAGATTTCAGAGAAATATCTTCAAGGATTTTATAACTCCTTGGAATCTATAGAATTTAGAACCCAGCAAAGTACGGTAACGCTGCAAGTGCACTTCGTGGTGAAAAATGCGTAACAAACAGCGGTACAATTGCCCGCAAAAATCACAGCCTCTACTCGCTACACTACGTTCCTGTAGCTGAGTATCATTGGAAGACAACGAATGTCGAGATACGCAGTGTTATTGGAAGGCCGGAACTTCCCTCTAAGGTTTGAATCTGAAACAAAATTATATGGTTTCTATACAACTCGCAGTGTTACAGCTGATAGCGAGGCGCAGGCGGAACTCGTTGCGGTAGCTGAAATCAGAGAAGATGAAAATTTGATATCATCTATAGATCAAGCTTTCGAAGCTGAACCAAAAATCTATATGGAGAGCGTTAGAAAAATTAGTTGGTGGTCAAGGTCAAAGAAAACAGGCTATACGTTTTATCCAATGGATAGCGAATAGCATTCAACAAAAAAGCAGTGGATAAATACGCTGCTTTAGGCGTGAGCAATACACAAGGAAGAGCTATGATTCAAGCTGCAATTGCAGGCCTAATTTTACTAGGACTATATAAATTCATTGATAGAAATCGAGTGCCGGAGGATTTCGATCCTAAAGTAGATTGGTGGATGGCTTTCGTGTTTGTATGGGCCCCATCGATACTGATTATGTTTATATCAATCGGGATCTCTGCATTAAGTTTATCGCTGAATTGGGTTCTATTAGGGTATGTGTTGTATTTCCTTGTACCGTTATCAATACTTAAGTTTATGTTAGAGTTCAAGCCCAAACGAGCCATTCTGTACTCAATTCCAGTTCCTATTGTTGCCATAATTACCGAGGTAATAATAGTAGTAATGCTGGGCAACTCAAATGCTTAACAAACCAAAGCAGTCACTCTCGATGGCCGCCGGGAACGCTAAAACGCTGCTCTTATCTGTCATCCCTGTGCGGGGTGTTATACGTAAAACAGCTCTCATGGTCACAGTACTTTGCTTAGTAAACTGTGCTTCAATCCCCTCGGACTTTGAACATTGTGCTGTAGCGCATGACGGCCAGTGGACCTTGCTTTCAATGGATGCGATTGAAACTAGAGAAATGGATTCAATGTTGCGAAATTTAGGTTCCGAATTTCAGATTGACGGGGCATACAAAGAGGCTTGGTTCGGAAATGGTAATAGCGGCATGTTACTGTGTCGATTTCAGAATATCCGTGATACGTGTTTAAGTAGAGCGATAAGTATGAAATTCAACCGCAGCAATGATAAGTGGGTACCTGGCACAGTAATGGTAAAAGTATGCCTGTCGGAATCTATACGGTAATAGAAATGCATTAAAAATACCTCGATTGTGAAAATCAATGCTACACCCATCTTGTGTTGCTCGCAAAGCCCAAACCTTATCTAAAATTACGTTCCGTACCGATTTAAGACGCAGCTGACCACAGGGATCTAAATGAAAAAAATATTTACATTACTCGGTTTACTTTTTTTGACAAATTCATCCCTTGCGGTTGAATCAGCAAGATCTGTAATAGTAGGTCATTTTCATGATATTGGTGGGAATAAGCCAATCTCCGATCTCATTAGAAAACGTTGGGATTATTCAGTAAATATATTCACACCAGAAGACGAGTTGTACATAAACTCTTTTGGGATTCTCGAGAAATTGCTAGCCACCATGAGAAGTCAGTTAAACACTGAAGCTCTGACAAAGAGCGAGATTATTAAAGAGAAAGAATGTATTCTTGGAGAAAAAATGAGCTTGTATAGTATCGGCTTTAAGCATCACTACGCTGACGGAACATACTCTCAGGGAGCAACAACCTTTATACTTTATAATAGAGGTGGCCGAGGGTGGAAAATATCCGGTTTAATTTCTAGCGACCTTGGAAAATTGATAGGCTGTGAGTAAAGCATGCCTATCAATTTAAGGAAAATCGGCACCCCTAGGCGTTGGGTTTGTTTTCGGCGTTACACAAGGAAATCAAATGTTTCGTGAATTCTTCGTAAAAAGGAAGATGAAAAAGTTCATAGTTTCGATGTCGCAAACCCTTGCTATCGACTATGGGAGGCCTTCAGGTTACACGGAGGGTCAGGTTAAGGCGGCGCTTAAAAAATTAGGATATGAAGCTGAGTTAGAAGAAGTGGCTATCAGCATCTTCTGCGATGAAGAAGTCGCCGAGGCATTTGGTGTGGATCAAGCTCTTATGAAAAAATATAGAGGGTATTCCCGGGAGCACAACATCGATTATGGTTCAAGCGGCGGGGGTTTTGGTGGTGGCGCTGACTAGTCCGTTTACCAAGTGCCGGCAGCCGTTGTGTGTTTAAAGGATTAGCTATGAAGAGTAGTCAGGCCATCGCTAAAGCTGGCCTAATTTTAGGCGCTTTGATTGTAGTTTTTACTGCAATCGCCCACATGTCATGCATTTACCTCGGGCCAGCTTGCTTCGAAGCCCAAATGGCACCACCTGAAATCGTCCAATCTGCCATTGATGGCACCTGGATCGCTCCGGTGGGTACTTTGCTAGTTTCGTCTATTTTTCTCCTTTGTGCAGCTTACGCGTTATCTGCCGCATCGCTCTTAAGAACATTACCTTTTCTTAAATTGGGTATGTACGTGATATCTATAGGTTTCATTTTTCGCGGGCTTGCGACTCTACCGTTATCCATATTGTTCCCTGAGATAGTTAGTGCATTTAGTATAATTGCTGGCCTTGTATGGCTTCTCACAGGGTTGTTGTTCTTTTTCGGTTATAGGTATTTAGGTCGTGCCACATAACAAATCACAGCTATCGTTCCAGCCGACTTCAAGGGTAACTATAGCGCTTTGCTTTTTGTCTGATTTTTGGGATATAGAGAGGCAGGGTCTTAAGTCAATATCACTCACAATAAAGTGAGTAATGTTTTCATAGAAAGACACAGGCTAGACTTGCTTGACACTGCCTTAGCTGACAGACTTTAACGTTTACACATCGAGAAAGTAATGAAAAAGCTTTATGTAGCATTACCATTGATACTTTTATTATCTGCTTGTGCCAATAATATCCAGGATCGTTCAGGTTTCGGCACGACTCCAGCCAGTAACGTGGGTTACATCGCAGGCGGATTCCTAAATAGTTATCGTGAAAGTTTCGCCAGAATGGCCTTAGAAATTCACAACACGTCAACTAATGAATCTTTCTTTATTGAGCTGCAACAGCCTAAGAATCATAGCGATATCGAAATTTTCCCGTTCAGTGAGGGCTCTTATAGGTTATCCAATTTAGTAGAAATGGGGGGCATAGGAGATGTTGGCAAGCGGGTTCCAATAAAAGACCCAGATCTAAGCCAGCCTTTCCTAGTGAAGACCGGAGCTATTACCTATATCGGCCACTTCGACGGTAGAAGCACAAACGAGATCAACTCTATTTTTGTTGTAGGTACATCTGGCTGGGTCGATACTAATTCGGGATATGGATTCACAGTTGTAAACGAAGAGGCAGCCAAAGTATCGGAGCAAATTGCAAAAATATATAGGGCTTATAGCTCTTTAAATGTCAGCCGTGCATTTTCGCTTGACACTGCAAGCCAGCGTGACAAGCGATAGACCACTCACCACCTTTTTTGACTCTAACTTAGAGGAAGGATGAATATCTTGAATAAAGTTCGCGATAGAGGAGGAAAATCCGAAACGTTTCCTCTATTCGACTGCAGGCGAAACGTTTGCTTATGAAAACAATACTCCTTCCTGGGCTAGATGGAACAGGGCACCTATTTGAAGAGTTAATGAAGCAATTGCCGAATGATTGGGATACCACCATATATTCTTATGATCATATTGATGCAGAATCATATATCAATCAGGCAGTAGAAATATCTACCAAGATAAATAACGAAGTTTTCATTATCGCTGAATCATACTCAGGTCGAGTCGCATATGAACTATGTCAATTATTGGGAGCACGGGTTAAAGGCGTAGTCTTTTTAGCTAGCTTTGTCTCTCGACCAAGCCAAATGTCAAGGCTTGCAAAGTATATCCCTAGCTTCCTATTCAGGGCGAATATCCTAAGTAGGTGGGCACTCTATCTAATAGGGTTTAGTGCTTCCGGAAGCAGAACGCGTGTTAACCCGGTTTTTGAATCGTTAGGGTTGGCAAACAAGGCGAAGCTGAACTCAAGATTACGCAATATAGCGAGCTTACATGAAGCAGTATCGCCTATAGAGTGTCCGGTTACCTATATTAAACCAACTATAGATTTATTAGTCAGCAACAAGGCAATTACCCATTTAGAATCGAGGTGCACCACGTTTAAGGAGGTCGAAATTAGCGGGGGACATTTTATTGCGCAATCAAACCCTATAGCATGTGGAAAGGCAATACGTGATGCATTCAATACGATACAGGCTTTGTTGCCGGAAACAAACTGTTATGATTAAAACAAGCATCGTGCTAGTGGCTCTGCTAGTAGCAGGGTGCACAAGTCTTAATACTGATCACTATTGTCAAATTCCCCCAGAAAGTAGAGCGAGAGCAATAGAAAATATTGACGTCTTTATACAAACCATCAGCACGAAAACTGTCACATACAAAATGTCGCAATCGCTGCTAAACGAAGGGAAATTGATAAGGGGTAACAAGAGCTGTTACGCTTATCTAATGCCGCAATCGCTTCAATCTGAGCGGAGCATATTACATGGCGATGGTGACGTATATGTGAACCTGGAAACTTTAGAGGTAGGGCATGTATTTTGGTTCAAGTACTAAATCATAAAAGGCGCCTTTGTCACAGCTGCTATCTATTGGGGCATGCTGCTACTTAAGCCAGTAAAATCCTCAATCTAGGTGAGAACTGTGAGAATCGAAACGAGACAAATGTTCCGTACTAACGGCCTTATTGACGACTTTGTTCTATTTGGAAAGGCTGAAGAATATGTACTATTTGCAAGTTTAGTGGAAAAGGCAATAACGTCTAAAGCTTTTGTGCCAATGCTTACCGAGTCTGAAATCACGATACAGATATATCTAAGTGATTCTGATCATGAATTGTTCACTTCTCTACAAAATGATACAAATGACTACTACTCCATGGAAGACTGGAATAATAGAAATTATTTGCGGGTTTTTGGGTGCAAAGAGGTGCTTTTAGAGCTGAGCAAATATCTGATGGACTTGTCGGCAAGGGGGGAGGGCTATAGCTATATTAGTGAGTATTCTGATAATCTCGAATATTCGAGCCTCTCTCCTGAATGGAGGCTCCATGTTGAAATTGCTTAACAAGGCTGGCTACTGCAACCACAACGCTCGTACCTAAGTCTTTATAAATATGTAAAACCAATGATAAGCTCGAGCAAGCAAATTACCCTGGGCCTTTGAATGATCCGATCTGTAAAACCAAGCGATGCACCAAGCATCGTGAACATATATAACCACTATATCGCCAACACCACCATTACCTTTGAAGAAGACCCAGTATCTGAAGATGATATGAAAGGGCGTATACAGGAATCTATTCAATCTGATTTACCCTGGTTAGTCGCCGAGCAAGATGGAGAGATTATAGGTTATGCCTATGCGAGCAAGTGGAAGGGGCGTTGCGCCTATCGCTATTCGGTTGAAGTGACGGTATATCTTTCTAAGCACAATAAAGCAAAAGGTTGGGGCAGCAAGCTCTATGAGGCTCTTTTTGCGACGCTCAAAGAGAGCTCCATCCACTCGATTATTGCTGGGATTGCTCTTCCCAATCCTTCCAGTATTGCCCTACATGAGAAGTTTGGCATGGAACAGGTAGCCCATTTCAAAGAGGTCGGCTATAAGTTTGATCAGTGGGTTGATGTTGGCTATTGGCAGGTAAATTTCTCGTCAGAATAGGGACGATGGCTGTTTGCCTCTAAAAATGTTTCGACCGCTAATAAACGCATATACAAAGCCAAGGGCTAGGAAGTTCGTTAAAGGGAGCTTAATCTCGGCCGAGATAACTACCGCTTTGTGGCCTTAGCAAGACGATTGACCTAATATATCAGCAAATATAAACGAATTAGAACCCAATAAATCCAGCTATGAACAGCAAGCAGTTAAAACTAACACTAAGAATTGCACTTTTAACAGCTACGTGTATCTCATTGTTTTTCGTGCCTTGGATTTTGGTAAAAGCCTGGTTATTACCGTTACCCTCCACAATACAAGAACAAGTGGATGAAGCTATAGGGCACGGCTTTGACGGCATGATTGTTTATGTCGATCAAGCGGGCAAGCCTCCTGCATTCTATACCGGAGGATGGAAGGATAGGGTAAGCAAGGTGGTGGCCGACCCCCATGCTCTGTTTAAGATTGCCAGTATTAGTAAACTCTATGTCGCCGTTTCAATCACCAAGCTGGCTAAAAGTGAACGCCTAAACTTAGACGACACCGTAGCAGACTACTTTCCAGAGTATGCTGAGCAGCTTCCACAGGCTGATAAAATTACGCTAAGAATGCTGGTACAACATCGCAGCGGTGTTCCTGATTTCACCTACCACCCCGATTACTGGGACGACGAACAGAATAATCGCTTAACGCCCATGAAGTTTGCGCTTGATATGCCGATTAGTTTCAATCCGGGAGAGAGCTACCAATACTCAAACACTAATTATTTTTTATTGCGCAATATTATTCAAAAAGTCCTTGGCTATAGTCATCACCAATATATTCAAGAAGAAATACTCAATCCCCTTGGCCTAAAAAACACTTTTAGCTCAATTAAAGACGTTGACCTAGAGCGAGTAATGAGTGGTTATTATGCTGGAGTAGAGGACGACTTTAAAGAAAACGATAATGGCATGTTGGCAAGCGCCGAAGATGTAGGCTTGTTTCTAAGAGCCTTGAATAAAGGAACAGTTTTTAAACCTGGTGAGAAAGCCCTATATGACACGCTTTATGTCTATGAGCATGGTGGCTTAGTGCCGGGATACCAAAGCTTGGCAGAGTATCACGAAGATATTGATACGGTTGTGGTGCAGTTTATTAACACAACCGATTTTACCGGATATGAATGGAATTTGTCAGAAATCGTCTTGGGGCGTATTGTTAAGATTCTAAAAAACGGAGCTGATTGAGTCCCCTATAGTTCGATAATTTTCAAGCAATGGAACTCCCTGCGAAGCATTTATAACAATATTCCAACTATCACCCGATATCATCTAGTTTAAGGCGACAACTTTAAATCCACGAAATCCAAAAAGCAGCGCACTCGCCCAAGGTGCCGGTTTTCTGGAGCAAAATACATGTAGATCGGATTTGTTTCACACCAATGCGTCTCTAGCAAAGGGAGCAATTCACCGCTTCTAAAATTTTCCATTAGCATAGCATCGATCAGCACTACTATACCAACACCCTCTAATGCCATATCGATCAACACATCGGTATTGTTAACAATTGCTGCCGTTGGCAAATCATCAAACGATAGTATTGTACTTGATGGGTTATCATTTTCACGTAATCGAATAGGGAACAGTTTTTGGCTGCTGGGGATTCTAAACTTGATAAATTGATGCTTGCTCAGCTGATCAATGGACTCTAGCCGGCCGTTTTGTTCTATGTATTTTGGTGCCGCAGCCAGCGCAATTTTTGTTTTTTTCAATCGTTCGGCTAAAGGTTTCACCACCATATTTTCATTGACGGTATTGTCAAAACGAAAGCCAATATCAAAGTTGTTATCGATATGCTGATCTAGGGAGTCAGACAAATTAATGTCTAGTTGAATACTAGGGTAGTTGGCTTGAAACTCACGCAGTATATCCTTCAAATACACATCATAAATATTCTTTGCCATATTGAGTGATAAGCGTCCACTGGGGGCGCACTGATTTTCGCAAGCTTGCTCGACCGTTGTGTTTAATTGGTCCATGGCTGCGCAGCTACCGTCGTATAAACGCACACCCAGCTCGGTCGCCCTGATAGTACGAGTTGTTCGTAAAAACAGAGGGGCAGATAACTGCTTTTCCAGACTTTTTAAGGAATGGCTTACAGAAGCGGCGCTTACACCCAGCTTTTTGGCAGCTTTGCTGATATTGCCAGCTTCAAAGATGGCCCTAAAGCTCAGTAATTGGGTGTAGGTAATACCATTAATAAAGTCCGCCATAGCCCCTCCATTGTTAGTCTCATGTTAATAGTATTTCAATATATCAGAGCCTATTCGTGAGCGCAGCTTATTTATAAACTGTATTCATGCGATGTGCTTATGAGCAAAGGCCTGCCGAGCCCCCTTAGCCTCTTAGGCATCGCAAGCAAAACCCTTACTTTTCAGGTATAGCCAGGAGATCTCTTATGAGCAAAGTAGCCCCAAGCCCAGAGCAAATGCAGTTGATAAAAACCATGGCGGCCGGTGTGAAGCCCGAGCGTGCGCCACTGCTTAAAACACCGAGCGATTACGGCATGGCCTATGAAGATGTATTTTTTTCTGCCCTTGACGGGGTGCCATTAGAAGCTTGGTTTATCCCAGCTGAAGGCTCAGATAAACTTATTATCGTTAATCACCCAATGACGATGAACCGCTATGGTTTCCCAGGGCATTTAGAGCCCTGGAGCCAATTCAACGATGTCACTGTAGATTTCAACATTGTTTACAAGGCTTTGCATGACGCTTCTTATAATGTGCTTAGTTACGATCTACGGAATCATGGGCGCAGTGGCAGCGCTCACGGTGGAGTAAGTGCCGTAGGCCTAAATGAATGGCGCGATGTAATTGGGGCTTTAAACTATGTGAAGAGCAATGTGAAGCTCTCTGGCATGAAGATCGGCCTACTCAATCACTGCGCGGGAGGTAACGCCGCCATGATTGCAATGAACAAACACCCAGAGTATTTCACCGAGATAAAAGCATTTGTTTGCCCGCAACCAGCTTCTATGGATATTGGTATGAAGATGATAATGACCGAGGCTGGTCTTGGTGACTTTATGGAGGAGCTGGATTTTGAGCAAATTAAGCTGGGTGGATATGCGAATAAAGAGATGTCCCCACATCCTTATGCGCCCCATGTAAAAGTTCCCACGCTAATTATCCAGGTTAAAGAGGACAGCTGGTCCCAGACCGATAAAGATGTGCAGGTGACCTTTGACAACTTAAACAGCCTTGAATCGGAGCACAAAAAACTACACTGGATCGAAGGGACCAGCAAACGCTTTGACGGTTATAACTTTTGCGGAGAACAACCTGAGCTGATGCTACAATGGTTTGATAAATATATGACCTGATATGCAAGCTCTTGATTGAATTTTAGATCAGTTGCTTAGTATTCAGTCGGGTTTTGCGTAAATTATTTGCTAAGTTGATCCCGTACAAAAATGCCCGCTTTGGTTTTTTACATAAGCGGGCATTTATTGAAAAGGTTTAAGCAAAGGGTTGGGAGTAAAGGGTAGCTTTCTTCGCTAGGCTGCACCCACCCCAGCCGCTAGAGCTTTCGCCAAACCAGCGGGATCGCGCGCTAAAGCTGCACGCACTCCTATCGCATGGAGATCGGTATCATGCTCATCAATTTCGGCTTTTGCCGCTAGAATTCCCGCCTTTGCAATTACAGCAGGCTCCACTTGAGCGACACCTTTTACATGTTCGGCCATGCGAGTTTTTACCGAGCCTACTATCAAAGAAGATACATGAATGCCCCTTGGAGCAAGCTCGGCTCGCAAACAATTAGAGGCCGCTCTGGCTGCAAACTTCGAAGGGCTATAACCGCCCATCTCTGGAACTGAAACTATGCCGCCAGCCGAAAGCACATTGAGAATGCAACCACCGCCATTTTGCTCAATGATAGGCGCAAAGGCTCTGGCCATTGCTACCGGCCCGAGATAATTCACTTCCATCTCATTGCGCATTGCTGAGAGATCAGGCGCGTTCATAAGAGATAATTTGTTGAATACCCCGGCATTGTTAACCACTAGGTTAACATCACTACATTGCTCGGCGGCGGCTTTTATCTGTTTTTCATCAGCCACATCCAAGCTGAGTACACTGATACGCTCAGGTTCTTTTTCTTGTAGAGCTTTGGCATTTTGCGGATCGCGTGATCCTACATAAACATGCTTAGCACCGGCTTCCAGAAGTTCTAGCACGAAGGCTTCACCAATTCCTCGGTTACCTCCACTGACAATGGCGACACAGCCTTTGATATTCATGAGCTGGCCTCCGAAAACAATCCAGCTAACGTAGCTGGGTTTATAAACTCCTCAATGTGTGAGATCTTGCCGTCTTTTACGGTAATAATGCACATCGCCTCGGCGGTATACACTTTTCCACTCAGGCCCGTTACCGTTAGGGTATGGCGCTGCAGGTAGCCATCGGACAATTCTTCCAAGCGGCGTACTGTATACTGCCTGTCTTTGGCGAACTTGATCATCTGATGCATCAACGCAATATTCTCATCAACCGTTTGAGTAACATTATCGTAATCATGCCATATGCCAGCGTCTTTATGCATGCAGCTACGCATGGTTGCTTCGTCACCCGCTTGTACTGCATTAATAAATATCTTTGCTAATTCCAAGGTTGTCATGGTTTATCCTTTACATTCATTGAGTAGAGCAGACCTCAAGCCTTAGCTAGTGCTTGATAGTGTTCGTTTGGCGCTTCACCGGTTTCCATCTTTTTGAGTAGCTCAAAATCAAAGTAATCACGCCACGCAGAAATTTTGCCATCTCTAAATTCGTAAATTCCTACATAAGGAGTTTGTATATGATGCCCAGCAGGGTTTACATAGTCGTCAACGCCTTCGACAAATAAGGTATTCACCGATTCGGCGCTCCGTTTAATACGCCAAGCCGGCTGCTGTTGATGTTCTTTGATGGTTTCAAGAAAAGCACGAAAAGCTTTTTTGCCGTTTATTGGGGCTTGGCCCGCAGCGTAGAAATAGACGAGATCGTCGGTAACGTAATTTGCCACGGCGTCGAGATCTTTACGCTTCCAGTCTTCGATAAGTGCTTTTACGGTGTCTAGATACGACATTGATCACTCCTTTTTTTGCTTATTAGCGGTGTTATTCAGTGTCTTTATTTGCAGGGCCGTGTCCTTGATAAAACCATCATTCATGAACGCGTTACAGCCCAATAAGCATTTGAGCAAACTTCAGGTCTCATAACAATAGTTACAAGGTAAGCTGTCAGTTTTGGCTTGGAAATGAGACCTTTCTGACTGGTGCCAACCCTAGAAGCAGTCTTTTCAGGGGTATAATGCGTGCTTTTAGGCATTTAGATTGTCGATAAAAGAGAGCGATAATGTGTCGCGCCGATATAATGAACCCATAAACGAGAAGCACCGATATGAAAAGAATATGTGTTTACTGCGGCTCAAGCCCAGGTAATGCCCCTGAGTATGCCGAGGGCGCTAAAGAGCTAGCAAAGCTATTGGCCGAGCAAGACATTGCTCTGGTTTATGGTGGTGCCAGTATAGGGATAATGGGAGAAATCGCTGATGCTGTGTTGGCCGCAGGTGGCGAAGTTATTGGCGTAATGCCTAAATCATTAGCCGACAAGGAAATAGCCCATAAAGGCTTAAGCGAACTTATTATTGTTGAATCTATGCACGAAAGAAAATCAATGATGGCAGAGCTCGCTGACGGATTCATCGCTTTGCCAGGGGGATTAGGCACCCTCGAAGAACTTTTTGAAATGCTCACTTGGGCGCAGCTTGGCTTTCATCAAAAGCCATGTGGAGCATTAAATATCAATGCTTATTATCAGAAGCTAGTCGAGTTTTTACAGCACACGGCAGAAGAAGGCTTTGTAAAACCCCAGCACCAAGAATTGTTACTGGTGGAAGAGCAACCTAAGACATTATTGCAGCTAATGCAAAACTATAAGCCTAGAATTATCGATAAGATACTATAACTAGTGTTTTTTTACTGCTCAGCTAGGTGGTGAACCTGTTAGCATTGCCAGCGCAATTGTTACGCTGGCAATTTCTATAGTCAAAGATTAAAGGATAAGCGTTACAAGAGCTTTCAGTAGAATACAGTAATAAATCTACCGAAGTCGTTGCAATCCAATCTACTGCACCGGCCCACTATATTGGCCTGCACATGCAGCACCACTACAATTACTGCTTAGCATTTTATACAAAATCGCACCGGTATTAATCTTTGCACCAAAATGACCAACACCGTCAGCATCACCACCCAATAGATTCAATGGACTAAAATCATCGAAGTCTAAATCTATCGTGTTAGCGATCGATCCGGCGCCTACATTTAGCTGTGCCGGAACATTAGAGCGACTATTAAACAAAGCACCGCTGTCGCAGGAACTAAACCCAATCAAGGTGCTGCAGTGTACTTGATCTCGAAAACCTGCATGCAGGGTATAAAACTTTACCGCGCTATTGTATTGCGGTGATCGGCGCATACTTTTGTTACTGCTGCTGCCTGTCCAATCGTTACGTCCCCAGCTTACATAAAAAGCGCCAGTTGATGGGTGCAAGCCAAAGGTGTAGCTATCAAATACGTTTTGTCCTGCGCAGGTTGGAAATAGGGGGTTGGCATAGCCTACATAACGACAGGACTGCAAACCTCTTACGGCGCCGGCGATATTAATAAAGCGCCTAACGCTACCCCATTGTCCGTATCGCTTAAGTGAAGATAGCGCCATACTGACACCCAGCGAGTGAGCAACAATATCGACTTTGCTCTTGCCCGTGTAGGCCTTTACGCTATCAATGAAATCGGCAAGTATTTCTTGCTTGTCTTGCTCATGATAATTTGAACCAGGTAAAGAACGCTCTTGAGCGCTTAAGTAAGTGATACCAAATAACTCACAATCGTTATATCCCTGAGCTTTAAATTCATCATAGACACTTCGGTTTGGTAAGCTATAGCCTTGAGCAGTTTGTGTAGGTGGCGCATCCCAATTGATAGCATGATCACCATTGCCATGAATAAAAATCACTGGTGTTTTACTAGCACTACATTGCCCGCCACCGAAACCTCCATAACCGTTAGGTGGTGTAAAACCACCATCAAATTGATCTTCAGCGGCAGAGCAGGCTGGAAAGCTATAGCTACCGCAACTTAATGACATAGCATCTTGAGACTGAAAAACAGTTAAAAAAGAAACAGCAAAACTGGATAGGCATAAAAATAACTTGCTAGAACGCATATCGAATGTCCTCATTGCATTATTGTCGTAAGGCATTGCGATTGCAGGCTAGCACGCTGATAAATCGTTTGAATATGCGACCTTAGAATGAGCCACTTAAATACACTAATGAACAAGGTGACACCTGAGGTGAGATGTGAGACGGGAAAGGAGAGACGAGAGAAGTAATATGGGATTTAAAGTGCTTGGAAGTGAGCAAAGCTGTTATTCAGCACGGCTGAATAACAGCTCAGAAATATCCGCTTTAAAACAAGGAATGATGTTGTCCGCCATCAATTACAATATTCTGCCCAACAATAAAACGTGATAATGGGCTGCACAGTAAGGCGGCCATTGGTGCTAGGTCATCGGCTTCAGCCAAAAAGCCTGCGGGAATTTTATTGTTCTCTAAAAAGTGGGTGAACACCACATCTTCATTCGGCTCTAAACCGAAGGCATCGGCATAGGGCTCTAAGCTCTCGCTCATGCCCTCAGTTTGAAACATTCCGGGCAAAAGATTATTTATATTTACCCCGTAAGGCGCTATTTCTCGCGAAACACTGGCCGTGTAATTAATCAAGGCCGAGCGTGCGGGGCCAGACATTAATCGCCAGATCATGGGGTTCTTTGCGGAAAAAGTGGCGATGTTTACGATGCGCCCCCAGCCTTTATCCTTCATTACCGGTATATAGTTTCGCATAATTTCTATTGGCCCTAGCAAAGTGGTCTCAATAGACTCGCGCCACATCTCTGGTGTTACCTTTAAAAAATCACCATTTGGGGCCGGAGGCTTAATGGTAATGCCTAAAATATCTGGATCAGGGCAGGCGGCAAACAATGCTTCACGGCCGCTATCAGTAGAAGAATCCGCCACAACGGGAGTAACGGATACATTGTATTTATCAGAGATTTCTTCAGCTGCTTGCTTTAAGCGAGCCTCACGGCGGGCACTGATATACAGCTCGGCACCTGCCTCGGCCAAACGCTCGGCGGTCGCACGCCCCATACCCGCGCTGCCACCGGCCATTAAGGCTTTTTTACCTTGTATTTGAAGATCCATCGCTTGCTCCTATGATTCCCCTATGGGCAGCGCACTGCCACGTTTTATTTATTCTTGTATTTAGCAATCTTTGCCTTTCGGAATAAGGCGTTCTTATTTAGTCGGCTTTCTTTAATCCTTTTTGATCCAGTCTCCAGCGCAAAGTATCAATACGATCTTGGCCAAAGAAAGGCTCGCCGTTAAATGCCATGGTGGGCACACCCCAGTGTCCGGCTTTCTCTAACATGGCCTGATTGGCTTCTACTTCCTTAAGGCAATCTTCGATGTTTAGATTTGCCTCTAATGCATCTAAGTCTATACCTGCGTCGGCCAGTGCATTTTTAAGATGATCACCTTGATCCCAATTTTCAGTGCCGCCAAAAATAAGATGGGAGGCGGCGTGGGCGAAATCGATACCTTTGCCGAGCTTTTCAGCCGCGATTCCCAATGCACTTAAGCGGTAAATATAGGGTTGATCTTCAGCTACCTCGAAGGTGGTGAGATCTTGTACGATTGGATCTGGTGATGGCCAGGCCATTTTCATGCCTAGAAATTCTGCACGACGAAAAGCATCGGTCAGGATATAGCCCACTTTTAACTGGGCCTGAGGATCATCGAATAGGGCGCCTTTGGCACGCAGGGCAATGGGTAATACGGGGCGAAGCTTCACCTCCACATTGTAATCTGCCCGTAACTTGAGCAAATCTGGGGTAACGAGATAGGAATAGGGGCTGCGGAAGGAAAAGAATACATCGACTGTTTTCAGCTCATCGGCCACTGTGGACTCCTTATTATTACTGTTCTTTTAAGGAGTATCTTAACGAATATACGGCTTTTTAGTAGTAGTGGCAGGCGGTCATTGGCGGCCAGTTACTGGTCAGTTTTGACGCCCTGAATAAGTTGCTCTCGATAATCCGCCGGTGAGAGCCCGAGCCAGCGCTTAAAGCTACGGCTAAAATTGGATGGATCACTGAAGCCCAGATCATAAGCAATGGTGCTAATAGGTAAGCCTGAAACCGCTAGCAATTCCTTGGCACGTGATTGGCGCTCTTCATCCAGGACCTTTTTATAGCTGCTACCAGCATCAGAAAGCTGCCGACGTAGGCTTCTTTCTGACAGCCCTAAATAAGCTGCGGCTTGCTCAATGGGCAAGCTTTGATAATGCCTTTGCGCAATCAGCTTGCGTAGCTTGGCATCCAAGCCTTCTTCAAAAAAGGTCTCAGCGCGCTGGCGCTCACAGAGCCTGAGCATGTTTTGATGCAACACTGGATCTGTGCCGCTTAATGGTTTATCTAGGTAATGAGCTGGCATTACAACGCGACTAAAAGGCGCATTAAAGCGAATCGGGAAGTTTAGCTCTGGGGCGAACTCTGCCCAGCCTTCTGGTTCCGGTAGAGCGAGCTCGGCAAACAAGGTGATTTGATCCTCAGCGAGGAGCAGCTTCCAAAAATTCTCGGTGACTACAATGCTGCTGCCCACCACAAAGTACTCAATATCACTGACATCCACCGCCGGCTGCCAGCGAATGATTAGCTCTTCGCCTTCTTGTACATAATCAAAAGACAGTATCGAGAAATTCAATGAGACAAACTGTCGCAAAACATCCAGGGCGGTGGCAAATACATCGCTGCTGAACGCGGCCGAAGCAGGTAAACCGATATTAAGTGGATTAAAACGCGCCGCCATACGAGGCCCAAGATGAGGATCACCAGTCAGAGCAATGGCATTCAATACAAACGCCTTATGCTGCTCAAAGGTACAACGAAAATCTGGGTTTAATAAATCACCACCTGATAAGCCGGTGCCATGCAGCAAAGCATCGCCCGAGTAGCCCTCGGCCACCAAACTACGATACACAAAACCAATATAGTTAATGGTTAAAGCGGCATCTTTTGAGGTAAAGCGGCGGTGGCTCACAGTTATTCCTTAGCTGGTTTGCTTAGCTTGCTGATTCCACTGCTTGGCTTTTTCAGTAGCGGCCTTTAGCAGGTTCCATTGCAATAAGCTTTGCTGATAGGCTCCAGCTTTGCCTTCAAGTTTTAACCCATAATGAGCCAAGCGAAACGCCAATATGGCATAGAAGGCATCGACCATAGTTGCAGAGCCAAACATAAATGGCCCCTTGGCGCTCTCAAAAATTTGAACTAGACGATCAAGTTCTTTTTGAATATCGGAATTTATTTCGCTTAGAGGGCTTACTGCTTGCAAGCTGAACGGGCAGTTAGAGCGTAATGCCATAAAACCCGAGTGCAGCTCGGCACATAAACCTCGGGCCAATGCGCGATCGCTTATATCTCTAGGCAACAGAGCACCTTCGGAGCGTTCGTTTAAATACTCAGCAATGGCTAGGGAGTCATAAATTAAAGCCTGCTTACCTTGCTTCTCTACAGAATTGTCGATTAGAAATGGAACTTGGCCAGCTTTTGATTGCTGTTGTATCTTGGCTTTATATTCCGTACTCGTTAAGTCGATAACGCTTATATCCACTTCAACGCCCGCGATTTGCGCGCAAATCCAAGCCCTTAAAGACCAGGTAGAATCAGTTCCAACGGTTAATTGCATTAATAGGTTTCCATTATTTAAACAGTGTTTGCCAGCATTCTAAAAGCTCAGGCGAAATAGGGCACCGCCTTCGGGTGCATCATGCACGCTAATTTTACCACCGTGGGCCACCATGGTCTGTCTGGCCATGGCCAAGCCAATACCACTACCGTTGGCCTTACTGGTGTAAAACGGCAGGAAAATACGTTTTTGGTGTTCTGGTTTAATTCCTGGGCCGTTATCTTCCACTTCAATATGGCAGCGATTACGTTTATCTAAATAAGCACGCACTTGAATACTGGCCTGGGAGCGCAGCCCCCTAATACTATACTCGTTCAGGGCTTGCGCGGAATTCCTAAGTAAGTTGATCATTAGCTGCTCAATCAGTTCCCGGTCGGCATGCAGCTGAAGTCCCTTTGGTTCACAGCTAAATGATAGATTGATATCCCTGAAGGTGCTATCAGCGCTCAACAAAGTTTGCAGCGTCTTGAGCAAATCATTTAGGGCAAAAATATCACTGCGTACTTCGGCATTTTTTTGCAGCTGACGATAGTTACTAACAAATTCAATAAGACCTTTGGAGCGACGGGCTAATACCTGACTTGCTTCCAGTGCATCATTGATCGATTCGACAGCCAATTGCTTTTGATCGGCATTTGGCTGTTGATTAGATTGTTTTAAAACAGCAATGGAATCCTCGAGTAACTGCTGACTGGTATCGGCCAGCGAAGCCACCGGCGTAATGCTATTAAGTAGCTCATGGCTCAATACCGCTGCCATTTCTCGCCATGCCTGCAGCTGATTGCGATCCAGCTCCGATTCAATATCGATCAGGCTCACGAGTTTTTCCTGGCCTTTATTACTGATATACAAACTGGCCTGGGCAGTAAGCTTTCGATATTGGCTGCCATCATAAAAATCTAAAAGAGTTTGCTGTCCGGGTTTAAGTTGGCTGAGCGAATAGAAAAAATCTTCCCCAAACTGCGATAGCTCCTGTGCCTTGCAGTAATCACCCAACTCAAAAAAACGTCTAGCCGACTGATTATGAAAATAGACTCCATCACCACCCTGAATAGAAATCAGCGGAATGGGCATATGCTCGATCATTGCTTGGGCGTGTTTCAGCTCTAAGGCTTGGCCTTGTAGCTTTTCTTGCCAATGTTGTAGCAGGCTTGTAAGTTGCTCGCTAAGCTCTGGAAAACCGCAATCTAAAGGCGGCTCGGGCAGGCGGTTATCAAAATCAAGATGATTTGCCGCTTGTAATAAACGGCTGTACTGGCGATTGTGCTTACTTAGCAAGTTTAATATTGCCCAGACGCTGGCAAATGTTAGCAAGGCGAATATTAAGCTTACGGCGTAGTAACCCGGCAACACGATAAAATACACTAGGCCCAACATACTCAAAAACAGCAGCAGCAACTGAATATATAAAGCGTGGGAAAAACGTTTAAAGATCATATTTTTCCATCCTGCGATATAAGGAGGCACGGGTAATACCTAAAGCCTTGGCCGCTTGGCTGATATTAAAGCTGTGACGGTGCAGGGCCGTAGTAACCAATTCGCGTTCGGCTTTTTCTAGGTCTAAATCCTTGAGTGATAGCGCTCCGGAATCCTGTTGCTCGTCATTGTTTACATTGGCTACTTCATGTTCCTTAAGAGGCGCGTTTCCAGTTGGCATCTGCATATCTGCCGTTTCAATATAAGGCCCGTCGGATAGAATAACCGCGCGCTCAACAGCGTGACGCAAAGCTCGAACATTGCCTGGCCAGTCATAGGCGCTTATGGCCGCTAATGCTGCTTTGGAAAAGGCAAGCTCGGGCTTTTGATATTTGCGCTTGTAGTTTTGCAAATAATACTGGGCAATTAAGGTGATATCGGAAGCGCGCTCACGCAAGGCCGGCAGTTTAATTTCCACCGTGTTTAAACGATACAATAAATCCTGGCGAAACAAACGCTCATCGGAAAGTTGTTCGCGATCCACATTAGTGGCGGCCACCAAGCGTATATCCAGCGGCTGGCTTTTATTGCTGCCTAGTGGTGTTACCGTGCGCTGTTCTAAAACCGTTAGCAGCTTGGCTTGGAGGTGTAAGGGTATATTACCAATCTCATCAAGAAAGAGGGTGCCACCGTTGGCTGCCAACAATCGTCCAACTCGAGATTTGTCGGCGCCGGTAAAAGCGCCTTTGGCATGGCCAAATAACTCCGATTCAAATAAATTTTCTGATACAGCCCCTAAATCTACGGCTACAAAGGGTTTATCGTGACGTAAACTTTGCTGATGTAAATCCCGAGCGACCAGCTCTTTACCCGTGCCATTTTCACCAAGGATCAGCACATTGGCATCTGTAGGGCCTGCGCGCTTGATCATAGCTTTCACCAGCTGCATATGATCCGATTCACCAATCATTTCACTATGGGGCTGATTGGCTTCGATAAGGCCTTCATTGCTTTGGCGCAGTAAATTGGCTTCTTGCCGACTTTGTCTAAGTTTTATCGCTGCAGAAAGCGTGGCCAGTATCTTCTCGTTTTGCCAAGGCTTTGCAATAAAATCGGTGGCGCCATACTTCATGGCTTCTACAGCAAGCTCAACGGCGCTGTGAGCTGTAATGAGCACCACTACGGCATCGGCATCGATCGCTAAGATTTGCTGCAACCAATGCAAACCTTCCTCGCCACTGCTCTCACCCGGGGAGAAGTTCATATCCAAGAGAATCGCATCATATTGCGTGGCGGCCATTAATTTAGGCAGCTGCTCTGGGCGATTACAGATATCCACCCCGGCAAAGTGGCGCTTAAGCAGAAGCTTAGCGGCTAGCAGAATGTCCTGATCATCATCGATTACCAGTATCTTGTGGTCTTCAGGCAAGAATCTATCTCCTCAATTATGTTCGCTATCGTACAGCCTGTGTTCGTTATCGAACAGTACTCCATGAACGCTTTCGAACAGTCAGTACCTGCGCCAAGCGTTAATTCCAATAAAAACAACAACTTACACATTGGCATCAGCTTTGCTATTCCACTGGGCAATGACATTCATCATGGCCAAGCGCGTTATATAGATGATTAAAGCGAAAACCGGGCCAGTACATTAATAGGTTGCATATGAACAACACAGGTTTACCCGATAAAGACAAGCTACTGAGCGATCACCCAATGGATAGGCGTATAGAACGCAGAAAGCCCTATATTAGCTGGCTATTGATGGCGGCCGCTTTACTAGCCGCTGTTTTAGCTTTTGCCTTGTTTTATGAAAAGGGTAAATCCTTAAACCTAGAGCGTGATCGACTGGTAACGGGTAAGGCTCAGCAGGGCGTGTTTGATGATTTCATTCCCTTACGCGCTCGAGTGGAGCCTAAGAAAACGGTTTTTTTAGATGCGATACAGGGAGGCCGAGTTGATCAGCTTTTGGTGGAAGACGGCGCTGAGGTAAAAGCAGGCCAAACCCTGGCCAGGCTTTCAAATTCCGATTTGCAGTTGAGCGTGATGAGCACCGAGTCCCGAGTGATCGAACAGTTGAATATCATGCGCGAGCAAGAGCTGCGCTTAGAGCAAAACCGCCTGCGTCATAAAACCGAGCTTTCCGAGCTGAGTTATCACATTGAGCGCTTAGGGCGGCAAGACCAGCGCTTTCAGCGTTTACTTAAAGCTGGCCATATTTCCCAGGAAAGCGTTGATAAAACCCAAGATGAGCTGCGCCATTATCAAAGGCTTTTTGAGATCGGCCAAGAGGCTCAAGCCTCGGATGAACGCATGATGGCCAAACAACTCGCGTTTTATAAAACCAAAGCCACGGTAATGGAAGATAACCTGGCGTTTGCGCGAGAAAGCCTAGAAGCCCTGCATATTCGTGCGCCGTTTAACGGGCGTCTTTCTGGTTTTGATTTGGTGGTCGGGCAAAGCGTGCAGCGCGGTGATCGTATTGGGCAAATTAGCCAGCCACATTCCTTTAAATTAAAAGCCGCTGTTGATGAGTATTACTTAGGACGCATAAGTGCAGGCCAAAAAGCTCAAATAGAGCTACAGGACCAAGCCTTTCAGCTAAGCGTTAGCAAAATATACCCCGATGTGCGCGGTGGTCAATTTCAAGTTGAAATGACTTTCTTAGCAGAATCACCCCAAAAGCTTCGCTTAGGCCAAAGCGTACAAAGCCGCTTGCAACTTGGCGCCAATACTCCAGCGCTATTAATACCGAACGGCCCTTATTTTCAAGATACCGGCGGGCGCTGGTTATATGTCTTAAGTGACGATGGCCGCGAAGCTAGACGCAGGGAAGTGCGTTTAGGACGCCGCAACAACGACTTTATAGAGGTGATTTCCGGGCTTAATGCCGGCGAAGAAATAATTACCTCACCTTATGCTGCGTTTAAGGACGCAGATCGCTTAAAATTATCTCAAGACTCTTAGGAGAGAACAGTGATTAAACTTCAAAACTTGTGCAAGAGCTATCGCGGTGACGAAATTGAAACCATTGCACTGAATCAAATCGATATCAGTATGGATGAAGGCGAGTTTGTCGCCATTATGGGGCCTTCGGGCTGCGGCAAATCGACCTTGTTGAATATCCTAGGCATGTTGGATCAGCCAACATCAGGGCAGTATTTTTTTAAGGGCCAAGATATTAGCGGCTATAGCGAGCGCCAGTTAGGCCAGCTAAGAAAAGAGAATATTGGCTTTATCTTTCAAAATTTTAATTTGATCGACGAGCTTAGCGTACGTGAAAATATCGAGCTGGCCTTGCAATACCACAATATTCCCAGCAAGCAACGCCGCGAGCGTGTTGCAGAAGTGATGGATAGGGTAGGTATTGCTCACCGCGCCGATCATCGCCCTGGCCAGCTTTCGGGTGGTCAGCAGCAGCGTGTAGCCGTTGCCCGCGCTGTGGTGGCCAAACCCATCCTAATCCTCGCCGATGAACCTACTGGTAATCTAGACAGCAGCCATGGCCAGGAAGTAATGAAGATGCTGCAAAGCCTAAATCGTGAAGGCACTGGCATTATCATGGTAACGCACTCATCAGCGCATGCTGATTACGCCAGACGCTGCATCAATCTATTTGATGGCCAGGTTCTAGCCGAAAACTTGCGCGCGGTTTCCTAGGGGGCGGTCATGATTTTAAGTTACATTACCATTGCCCTTAGAAACTTACTCAAACATAAATTGTTTGCGCTGATTAATATCGTGGGCTTAACCCTCGGTTTATTGATCTTTATGTTCTCTGTATTGCTCGCCGCTTACGAAGAGAATCACGATCATATGTTCGATAAGCGTGAGCGAATTTATACCTTGGCGAGCAAATTTGCGCCCACCTCAGGCGAAGCCATTGGTCTTTACCCAGATTCGGCTACCGCCTACGGCCCATTAATTCGAAATCGTTTGCCTGAGCTAGAAGCGGTTGCCCGGGCTGTACATCGCATCAAACAAGTAACGATTGATAAAGATAGCTATTATTTAGGGACGCGCTTTGTCGATAAAGATTTCACGCGTATTTTTAATTTCAATTATATTCACGGCAACGAAACGGCATTGGATCGACCCGATGGTCTAGTGCTTACCCGCAGCCTAGCCGAGCAGTTATTTGGCAGTGCGAATGCCATGGGTAAAACCGTAAAAGTAGAGCAGAGCATTGAACTGCAAGTAACGGCGGTAATCGAAGATATCGCCGCCGACAGCCATTTAAACTCGGATATGCGCCCTAAATACGCCTTGGGTTTGATCGCAAGCTATCATGCGCTGACGCAAATCGATAAATTCACTGTAGAAGGCGAGATGGGTAATAACTCGGCGGCTATTTATGTATTGTTGCCCCAAAATCGTGATAAAACTTGGTTACAGCATGAAGCTGATGCCATGTTTGATGCACATACTCCAGAAGAAGACAGAGAATATACCGAGGCGCTACGAGTACGCCCGCTTATTATGTCGAACACTATGGTGTGGGATGCCATGGGCTTTCCGGTGATGATCGCCGCTCAGGTTTTAGGCTTGATGGTATTGATTATTGCCGCACTTAATTACACCAATCTAGCCGCCGCACAAAGCTTTGGCCGAGTGCGTGAAGTGGGCCTACGCAAAGCACTTGGCGCCAGCAAAGCACAATTGCTGCAGCAGTTTTTAATTGAAAGCTTAACGATCGCCAGTTTTGCGATGCTATTAGCCTTAGCAGCGATTGAATGGCTCGTGCCTTTATATAATAGCGGCACCAGCAAAGCCGTTGCGTTAAATTATAGCCAGGTATTGCCTTATGCCATCGGCATTACCTTACTGGTCGGCCTAGGCGCTGGTGCGTACCCCGCTTATCAAATCTCCCGTCATCAGCCGATTGAAAGTTTACGTGGCGGTGCCAATAAAGCCGGTGGCAGCCAGTGGTTTAGAAACATTCTAATCGCCGCACAGTTTTCGCTTTCTATATTCATGCTAGCCATGGTGATGGTGGTTTATTTTCAGAACGCCAAAATGCAAGAGCTAAGCGCCAGCTTTAATAAAAGCGATACCTTGGTGCTTGGCCGTATGGATGTGGAAGCTATTGTTCCAAAGCAAGAAGCACTTAAGCAGCAATTGCTTAACAAAGAAGGTATAGCTGCGGCGAGTTATTCCAATGCCGTACCTTTTCAATCGGGCGGTTATCGTCGCAGCGCAGCGGCTAGAGCAGGTGATGAAGCAGGGCGCTTTGATGTTAGCTTTGTATCCATCGACTTTGACTACCTGCGTAATTATCGCCAAGAGCTGATCGCTGGCCGCAATTTTAATAAGCAGCGTTCACAAGATATCTTCGATGATTCACGCACCACCATTAATGTTATTGTTAATGAGCGTATGTTACAGAAGCTTGGTATCTCGTCAGCTGAAGCGGCTATTGGGCAAAACTTCCATAAAATCCTCGACGAGAAATATCCCACAGAGCGCGAGTACCATATTATTGGTGTGGTTGCCGATAGCTACTTCTTTGGTGTACACCAACCCATACCGCCAACGGGCTTTATGGTAAGACCAGAAGATTATCGCTTCTTATCGTTACATCTGCTGCCCAACAAGCGTCAGCAGGGCGTCTTGAATACCGAGCAAACTTGGGATGCGCTAATTCCCAACTACCCAATACAAAGCAAGTTTTTAACTTACTACTTCCGCCTCTTTTATCGTATCGCCGAAGGTATTAACGCAGTGATCTCAGGCTTTGCTGGTATTGCGTTAATGCTCTCGCTAATTGGTTTATTTGGTTTAGCGGCCTTTATGGCCCAGCGCCGAACCCGAGAAATCGGTATTCGTAAGGTACTGGGCGCCAGCCTAGGGCAGGTGATAGGCTTATTAGTTTGGCAAATATCCAAGCCGGTATTGTGGTCGGTATTAATCGCAGTGCCCTTAAGCTACCTTGCGGCCGGCATGTATATCGATTTCTTCCCAGAATCCATTCAGTCTATCTTACCCTTTGTCGCCATCGCCGTAATTATTGCTATTGTAATGGCCTGGGGCATTGTAGCGATACACGCTTGGCGAGTAGCCAGACAAAGGCCCGTACATTCCCTAAGGTATGAATAAAAAGGTTTGAATTAGCGGATTAATTTACCAGTGAAGTAACAAATAAAGGCAAAACATCGTCATAGTAATAGCCCCTCAATGAAAGTCATAAAATAATAAAACGCCGCTTTATGCGGCGTAACTTATGTAGCGTAAAAAACGCTGCTATATAACAGGCCATGGATAATGAAAGCACCTATAGCAATACACACATTTAAGACACTGAGCTTAACGGCAATAATGAGTTTAATAGCAAGCTGCAGCAGTCAAAGTACAGACAATAGCAAGCCCAGCAAAGCAAGCGAAAACCCCTGGGCAAACGCCTATAATGAACAAAGCAAAGAACGCTTTATTCCCGTCGAGCTTTTCACTGGTGCAACTTGGGATGGCAAACACGAATTAAAGCTAGCCCCCGTAGAAAACACGGCCTGCGCCCAAGCCATAGGGCGAAACCGGCCCTGCGATAAATACCATTTAACAGGCCCCTTTACAGCTAAAAACCAAAGCAAAATCGCTTGGGTGGGCGAGGAAATTAAATACTACAAACGAACCTTTAGCACCCCACGCGGCGGCCCAGTAGAATCCCATTTCACCGTCAACAATTCAAAAGATGGCTTAGTAAGAGTATACGACAAGCGCAAACGCTGGGGAGAACGCCGCTACGACGGTCTAGGCAGTAAATTCCCGCTAGGCTATTGGAAGCAAGGCGAAGTAAGACACTACAAAACCCGTGCCGGTATTCGCATAGAAATACTAGAGCTAAACGGCCCAGATAACTGCCTTACATTTAGATGGACGATAGGAGAGGGTAGAAATAGGAATGACGATAATGTTTATACGTTTTGCCCGGGAAGGGGGTTTAGTGAGTTTAGGCATTATGAATAGAGTAAGTATTGCCAGCCAGTCTAATTATTGAAGCTTGAAAGCTTATAGGGGGCTAAAATTATGTCAAGGGCATTTGGCAGCATGAGCCTTTTGACTCGGAATACATATTGTTAGCGTTTGATAAGCAACTGTCATCTAGCCTCAACTTTACATACTGATTGTCTGTGAAAGCGTAGTTCAATACTGAATGCCTAATTGGCACAAGGTACATTTTTTTGCGACTTTTCGACGGTTTCTAAGTTTCGTCACAGTCGACCTTGAATGCGATTCTTGATACGATGCTACTTGCATAAGAAGGCCTGTACTTTTTTCTGTAAACAGGCCAAGTCCGTGTTATCGGCGGACAGGGGAGTACGGCAAAGGAGAGCAGCTGATTAAAACGCTAGATGTAACAGTCAAACACTATATTCACGCTCTCGTTGAGCATGCTGGTGACTTCTTAATTACTCTTCGAAAGTGCCCCTTAGACATTCTTTTGCTATTTACATGCTACTGGATTGTCGTATTCCCCCCTCTCTACAGCATTGAATTCACTATTACGACCGTATTTGGACTACACATCCATTGAAGAACCAGGAAATACTGAATGGCAGCCTCGATCGATTTTACGTATAAATATTCATTCGCGTCGGAAATCCTAACTAACAGTGCTGGTAAACCTGTGCTTTCTTTAGCTACATGCGATTCAAATCAAGCTCACCCTCATTTTTTTGATGGTAGAGTTCTATATCCTCGTATTATGGGAGATATGCTGATTACTTTAACGGACGTGGTTCGTTCTCATTTCTTTTTACCTCGCCCCACAAATCTAGATCCTGTGCTAACGAGTAATGAAGAGCTATTAAGGTTAGAGGGGTTTAGTGGATGTTGTGGTGTATATGCAAGGGTTGACTTGCCAACGCCATTTTTCGAAGGAGATTTGTTTGGGCGGGGTACAACTAATGTCGATTTTAATACACCAATGCGAAACGCACTTATGCGTCTTCGTGATAACGAGGACGTCCAGTTTTCGGTGGGTAATGACGGGGTTGAACTTACTAAGGGCAATCAAAGGACAATTGAAAAAAAGGTAAAGCTACCACTAAGGTGGATTAAAGGCTTTAGCGAAGTGCAAGCTTACCAACCCTCACTCGAGTTAGCTATGGAGGTGGGGGCAGCAGACGCTCTGAGGTTTGTTCGAAGCTTGCCTAAAACAGCTAAATCTAAAATGCCGAGTTATGTAATCTCAATGGGAAGGTCTATTAGACTTAGTCAAAGAAAACAAAAAGACGCAGTCAGATTGGTTGGCGCTCATCGCGTTAAAGTCATTGAGCCGCTACTCGTCAGAGCTAAAAGTTTAAGAATTTGGCGTGACGAAGCCAATGGTACAAGTGCATGGGAGGTGTGTTTCAACGTTGGCTCGTTTTTCTTGATGATAAGCCCTGAAGTCTACCGCGGATTCTCAGGAGAAGGACAAGTGCTATCCAAGCTAGCAAACCCTCCTAGTGATGAAGTTATTGCCCAAGTAAGAGCACAGTTAAAATGGCAGTCTTGTATTGATATCAAAGACATGTCGAATAACTTGAAAATAGATGCCCACGAAATTAGGTCCTCTCTTGCAGTACTAGGATCTCGAGGCTTGGCAGGATTTGACGCAACTAGCCAAATGTACTTTCATCGAGAACTTCCTTTCGATCTTTCTAAGGTGGAAGACCTTCAGCCTAGATTAAAACAAGCACGTAAACTTGCGAAAACCGGTGAAATCCAAACCACTTCAGATAAAGAGGGGGAGCTAGTGTACGTTGTCCCTGGCACAGGAACACGCCATCGTGTGAGACTATCCGATTCTGACGAAGTTTGTACTTGCCCATGGTTTAGCAAATACCAAGGCGCTCGCGGCCCATGCAAGCATATACTTGCGGTACAGCTAATAATCGAAGGAAGTGATTCATGAGCCACGCCATTACATATGAAAAACTAGAAAGCCTTGTTTTATCTGCAACACCAAAGGAAATTAGAAGTACATTATCAGACTATACCGAAGCGCAGCGAAAAGCTTTGTCGGTTAAAGCAAACAAATTACGTTCGCAGCTTTGTAGAAACAAAGCTAATAATGATGCATCTGATCAACTGAAGATGACGATAAAGAGTCAAGGAGAATACTGTTGGAATGGAAAAGCTCAGATTAACGCAAGTATAGCAGCATTTGCTCTTTGCCCTCTCTCCTCATTGAAAACCGGAAATTTCATGATATACCAAGATAGCCGTGAAGTTTGGAGGGGAATAATATCCGACAGAAAACCAGATTGGCTAGATGACTGGCTGGCTTATGATTTAGATCTAGAATCTGGCTTAACATCCTTCAAGGATGTTTTTGCTTGGATAGCGGAGGGAATTTGTACCGCACCAACAGCAGATGGATTTATTGCCAAATTTGCTTGGGAAATGATGTCAATACCTCGATCACCAAACAACCCACCTTACACTCCTATCAGCGAACACTTAAAAAACAATCCAATATTAATAGAGTATGTTTGGCGCTTATTTGAAGTGGAAAACCAGGCCTTTAATACCGAATCTTGGTTAAGAAAGGGCGCGCCCGACAATTACGAGACCTGGACAGAAGCTTTATTAAAGCTATCGGAAGAGGGCATTATTAATCGTGACAAGCTCCTTGAGGCTTCCTTGCTAGGATTGCAAAATGACATCAAGCAGAATCAACTTTCTGGTATTCATAAATTTCACAAGAACCTAGAACCGACCAAGGCAGAGAGACAAACCATGCAATCCATATATATGGATTTGCTCAGCCACCCGATTGGACATGTTGCCAAGTTTAGCTTAGCAATGCTTTCGAAAATCGAAAAGGATGGCAATCTCGACAAAAAAAAGTTTTTAGGCGAATCCACTTCAATCTTTATGAGAGAGGCAAAAGGAAATGCAGCCTCTACTCTAAAGATGATAAAGAAAATTAATAAATCACAAGCTGACTTACGGGAGGATAGCTTAAGAGCATTACTGAAAGGCTTGAAGCATTCAAATATCGAAATTCAAGAACAGGCACTCGACTTAATTGAGGCTGAGATAACTCCAACAGATTACGAAGTCATCGAAGAGCTTAAAATTATTTCACAATATTCCTCTGCAGCGTTGAGGGCTAGGCTTTCACGTTTATCTGATTCATTCGAGAGTGGTGAAAATGGCAAAGTCGAGATAGAACTTAAAGACCTAGAATACGTTCCATTATCAAAAGACATCAGGCAACAGGAGATTCTCCAAGACCTAGTCGAGATTTCTCCAATTAAAGATATCGACGAACTTATCATCTCTCTCTCGCATGCCGTTGAAGTTGTCGATTCGCCTGATGAGGTAGAGCGAATTATCGATGGGATAAGCCGACTCTGTGATTGCAAACCTAAAAATTTCGAAGATTTGGTAAGCCCACTCAAGCATCGTTTGTGTGAAGGAGGGGGGCTTGCCAATTCAAATGGTATCGCAGTCAATTGGGGAGGGGTACAGTTATCCTTAGCTGATCTCATTTTAACCTGGATTACGGGTACGCTGTATCGCTCACCTAACGATAAGTATTTTCCCAGCACTGGAACACTCATACCAGCAGTTAGGCGCATTATAAACATCAAAGATCGCGTGTATAAGGGAGAATCCGCTCAAACTCTTGCTGCGCCTACTCATACTGCCGGATGGATCGACCCCGTCGTATGGGTAAGAAGGTTAAATGAAATGAAGCCTTCGTATTTGGAAAAGGAACGCGAGGATTTTTGTCTATCAGTTATTCGGTTGGCGCCAGATAAGCGTGAACTTGCTCTAGGTGACACTATATATCTCCCCGAAAAAATTAGGCGCATTGCTCAGTTTGCATTAGGTGGCAGTCTAGAAATCAGTAAAGCCGATAAAGTAGATTATGACCTGTGGATTTCTGCAGCTCGATGTAGAGATCCATACAAAGATTGGAAAACTGAGTTTAACAAAGTTGGTATAAAAGACTCTTGGCCCGATAGCCTACAACCTGCAGAATTAACCTGGAAAGCGTATATTCACCAAAACAGAAACGAAAGTACTTGGAATGGAACTACCAGTATAACTGAATGGAAGAGCCCAGAGTTTGAAATCAGTGTAGGGGTATGCGAGATAGATAAAGCTTCGCCATTAAATGATTTGATAGGGAAAATAAAAGATGTAATACACCCTGATGTGAGTACCGATTGGAAGAAAATCCCAACGGCAGCACTGAGTCATACATTAGCTAAACAAATTTGGCTGTATTGCGAATTTAACACACCATGGGTTGGAAACTGGTTAACTTACCAGTGGCCGCAATGCCCCGAAAGTGCATACGTTCTCGGCGTGCGGCATCTCGCCGCAAGGATCGATGATAACAGCAGTACATGGGATCCTAACTTTGGCTTCTTTTTTGGCTTATTTGCAAAGAAACGCCACTGGGGAGAGGCTAGCCATCTACTTTTATGCTTGGGGCTGGCCGGGAAGGATGCTGATGCACGCGGATTAGCTATAGATGCATTTATTGAAGGCGTAGATAATCGTTGCTTAGATGTCATGACGACCGCGAGAGTACTTATTCAACTATCAGAGAATGGCTGGTTAAAACTCAACCGGCTTGGCGACAACTTAATGCATATTTCCGAAGCGTCACCGATGCATAGCTCGGTAATCCGAGAGGTCCTTTGCAAATGGCTCGAAAAAGCTAACCCAAAACAAAACAACTTCTTTAAAATACTTGAAGTACTGTATGAGGTACAAATACAAATTGGCGGGCCCGTAAGTGCAAATGTCCAGAATGTGTTATCTAATATTAAAGGAAGCAATAAAGCTGCAAGAACATCGAAGAAAATCTTGGCGTCACTTACTGCGTAAATTTGTTGGCTGCTATGATAGAGAAGGTAAGTAGTATCAAAAGAAACTTTAGCAATTAGATGGACGTCCAACTGGAATACGGGTTTTATGTGTGGAGCGCGCAATATGTTATTTAACATAATATACATTATGCGCACCTTAATGGATAAAGCTACCAGAACGCCAGTGGACGACTCGCAAAAGTGTTCAGTTCTTTTCGCTATACCGTACAGTTTTTCTCCAAAGTGTACAGGTGGTCGTCAGAACGATAAATATACGGCCGTCCTAACCTGGAACAACTCTCCATGTAAGGTTGGCAATTTCCTTACAAACTAGGCGCCCCCTGCTAATGGCAGCTTTTCTTTCAACTACTAATTGCCCCTGTATATCCGATCTATATACTGGTCTGAACTCTATAACCCTTATACTGTTGTATGTGGATCATCGACTTTGAAGCCAGTGGCTTATCTAAACAGAGCTATCCCATAGAGGTTGGGCTTACAAATGGATCAGATGAGTACCAAGCTCTTATAAAACCAATGCCCCATTGGCAATACTGGTCGGACGAAGCTGAGGCTGTTCATACGCTTTCCAAGTCTAAATTGGAATCTGACGGGCTTAATCCAGCACATGTAGCACACGCCTTGAATAACAAGCTCTCTGGGCAGCTGGTCTATTGCGATTCTGTCCAATGGGATGGTTTCTGGTGCAATGTTCTTTTTGCCGATAGCAGTATCCACCAACGATTTGAAGTTCTCGATATCCAGGAACTGCTTAAAGATTCAGATAATCACTTAGAAACTTTTCTTGCTGCCAGGAGCAAGTTAGAAAATGTGGATGAGTATACGGTTCATAGAGCGTTGGATGACGCCAAGATCATTTGGCAAGCTCTGAATTTAGCGCGCAAAAACTAGCCAGCAATTTCAATTTGGCTGGCAAAACACTAATAATCCGTTAAAATATCATTATTACGGATTTTATTTCACCCCTACTTGGGGTTCTGTGGAAGAACCGACAAATTTGACAAGTTTGGCTCTAACACGATCATAGCGAGCCCTGGAGTTGCTTAAACTGCCCCTGGATCATCGCCTTTTCCTGAAGTATTACCTTGTTCTCGTCAGTCAGAAATGCAATCTTGTCCTGGCAGGCTTTTAGTTCGGCTTTGGTGGTCTCCAATACTTGAGCTGACACAGCCAATTCCTTGCTCACATCTGCTTTTTGGGTGGTGATCACTGCCATGTTTTCCGCCATTTGTTCATTTTTATGCTGGGAATCCCGATACTTCGTCACGGCGTCTTCAAGCTCGCGCTTCAGACCCTGGATATCTTCTATCTTTCCGTTTAGCTCCCTGTTTAGCGTTGCATTGGCTTGTTCAAGTTTACCGGCGTTGCTTTGTAACTGTGCATTAGCATCAAATAACTCAGACGCTTTGGACTCGGCTTGGGTGAGCCGGTGTTGCAGATCACGAATCTGATCTTTTAATCCCTGAATAACAGTGCGAAACTGTTCGCGCTCCTGCTGACGGTCTTCCGCTGTGCGCTGCTGATAGTGTTCAAAGTGCTCTCGAATATCCTTGTTTTCCTGCTTGAGTTCAGCAACGCTTCCCTTCAGTTCAGTAGTCCTCGCAATCGCTTCGTCTCGTTGGGACTCGGCTTTAACCAGGCTGATACGCGCACCTTCCAGAAACTTTTTTTCCTCACCTTTTTCTTTGTTTTGCCGCTCAATCTGGCTTTCAAGATCTTGTTGTCGAGCAGTAAGCTGCGCGATTGTGTTTTTGGAATCGGTCAACTCTTTACGAAGCTCGTTATTGAAACCTTCAAATTCCTGACGGGCCTGCTCGATACGATGGTCGGCCATTTGTTGTACCCGCTCATACAGCGACTTTACCACTTCGATTAAGTCGTTCGGTAGCCCGCCGATATCGGCCGCCTCTCCGTTATCTGATCGCCAACGTTTGAGCAGTGGTGCGATGGTGCTTTTGCTGCCGGTTCCGAGGTGTTCACGCACCCGGTCTACAGTAGGTTCTTGGCGCTGACTTTTGATCGCTTCAGCGGCTTTGGCAACGTCGTGGTAAGTGACACCGGCACGGGCCATGTGGATTCCTCTCAGATTATTTAATAACGTATTATGTAACACGTAAAATAACATTATATTGATGTTTTTCAAATACGATTGAATTTCAAATTCTAACCAACGATAATGACCATTATCGTTGGTTATGATAATCAGGCATAATTTTTTCACTTGTAACGCCGGTACATAGCCGCCTTTTGAGCGACCGCGATAGGAATTCGATTCATGCACAGCAAACCACCCAAATTGACCACTGACTTATCATTACGTAATGAGCGATCATATCAGATTGCCCATCGGGAATCCGAAGCGCTGCGTCACTATCTCCAGGCAGCCACCTCTGACAACACGCGCAAAGCGTATCGCTCGGCCATTCGCCAATTCGAAAAATGGGGTGGCCGACTGCCTACCGACAGGGATACTGTCGTGCGCTATCTACTGATCAAAGCTGAATCTCTCAACCCTCGGACACTGGATCTCCACCTGACGGCCATCGGCCAATGGCACTACTACCAGGGAGTCGCTGATCCAGTAAAAGATCCTCTCGTGCGCAAAACGATGGAAGGCATCCGCCGCACTCACGGCCAACCCAAACGCAAAGCCAAGGCGCTGCGCCTGGAGCACATCGCACAGATGGTAAAGCATCTCCAGCAACTACCAGATAGCAAGAAGAAGTATCGGGATATCGCACTGGTGCTAACGGGCTTCTTCGGGGCGTTTCGTCGCAGCGAGTTGCTCGCAATACAAGTCACGGACCTGGTGTGGGAGCCTGAGGGCTTGATCATTCGGCTGCCCCGTTCCAAGACCGATCAGCAAGCTACTGGCTTAGTGCGAGCCCTGCCTTTTGCAGGGAATCCAACCTGTTGTCCAGCCAGAGCAATAAAGCAATGGATGGATACCGCTGATATAGCGATTGGTCCGCTGTTTCGGCCGGTCAATCGCTGGGATCAGGTTCAAGCCAGGCAATTGAATCCTGGGGCAATCAATGATGTGCTCAAAACCCTTGGTAAAGCCTGTCAGTTCGATTTTGTCCCCGAACTGAGCAGTCACAGTTTTCGTCGCGGCCTCTCTACCTCGGCGGCTCGGGAACGCGTGGACTATGAACTGATTAAAAAGCAAGGAGGTTGGAAAAGTGATGCTACCGTTTGGGAGTACATTGAGGAAGGACAGCAGTTCAACAATAACGCGTCAGTCATTCTGATGGAAAAAATGAGTTTGCTGCTGAACGCTGAATCTCCAAAAAAGGGAAAGTAAACAGGATCGAAATCATCTCGGTGCGAACATGATAATGCCCATCCCTACCAGAGTGACGGCCACGCCAACAAAATCCCATAGGTGCGGGCGAATCCCATCCACACCCCATAGCCACAGCATGACTGTCGAAACATAGACGCCGCCATAGGCGGCATAAACCCGGCCCGCGGTGGTTGGATGAAGAGACAGTTGTAGTTGAACAAATATGTTTGTAACCGTAACAAATAAGTCTGTAACTAAAACGGTGGAATGCAGGCTGTAGCGTGATTTAAGGCGAAAATCGTTCATTCAGTTACAAATATAATTTTCGGTAAGGCATATCTGACGACGGTAGAATCGGGGCTCCAGCACTGTCCAGTTACAGACTTATTTGTTTGCCCACAACAGTAACCAGGCAAACAACGCCAGGCTGAACGCAGCCGGCAGCAGAACCCATGCGGATGCCGATTTCTTCAGCCAGAGGTATGGCAGGTAGCAGCCGACTATTTCCGCAATAGCTGTGATGATAAACAAACCGAGCGTGTAGAGGATGGACATACGAAGTTCTCTTGTTAGTGCTGATCCGTTTGGCTGGGCACGGGTTGATCCCGGCAAGCTTCTTCGGGCAGTTCGATTTCAATTGTGGTGTGAGCCAGCGGGTATTGTTCGAGCGCCATAGCAATGGATTGTTTGATGGCACAGTATTCGTCAGGGCCAAAAACTCCCTCGTGATCCGCTACGATATGGGCCGTCAATACATGCTGTTCACCATCCAGGGACCAGAGGTGCTGGTGATGAATTCCGCTGATGCCATTAATGCCAATTAGTGTTCGCCGGATCTCTTCGTGAAGCGCCTTATCTGGAACAGCCTGAAAGAAAAGCTTGCAGGTTACCCAAAGATTCCGACACACATTAAACAGAATAAAGAGAGTAAACCCCACCGATAACAATGGGTCGAGAATAGGCCAGTCGGCAAACTGCAAAACGATTGAAATAATCAGCACTGCCACCCACCCCAGCACATCTTCCAATAAATGCCAGTTCAATACCTTTTCGTTCAGCGTATTTCCCTTGCTAAGGCGATAAGCAGCAATACCGTTGACGGTGACGCCCAGAATCGCCAGCGCTAACATGCCCTCGGTGACGGGCATCACTGGATTGGCCAGTCGGGGAATTGCTTCGCCTAATACCCACAGCGATCCGGCAATCAATACCAGGCCGTTGATCAGGGCGCCGAACAGGGACAACCGCCGGTAGCCATAGGTGAATTCGGTGTCGGCGGATTTACGTCCCAGCCGGTTCAGGAACCAGGCGCTGCCAATGGACAGACTGTCGCCCAGATCGTGCACCGCATCGGCCATGATAGCCGTGCTGTTGGTGAGCCAGCCGCCGATGAATTCGATGATGGTAAAGCCCACGTTAAGAAAGAACGCCATTGCTATGCGGCTTGCACTTTCATCTTTGTGGTGTGAATGATCGTGTTGATGCATGAGCAACCCTTACACAATAAATGTACCTGCCCTGACCGTAACGATAAGGGCAGGCACAACGTTTATGCCATGTCGCTTAACTTGCCTTTTGAAAACCAGGCAAACAGCACCGGCAATACAAACAGCGTCAAGAACGTAGCGGTTACCAACCCGCCCACGATCACACTCGCCAGAGGCTTTTGGATTTCTGCGCCGACACCATTCGACAGCAGCATGGGGATCAGGCCCAGTGCCGAGGTAATAGCAGTCATCAACACGGGCCTTAGCCTTGAAACCGCTCCATCAAACACCGCATCCGATACTTTAAGGCCGTCCGCAATCCGTTGATTGATGCTTTCCACCATGACAACGCCATTCAGTACAGCGACCCCGAACAGGGTGATGAAGCCCACTGAGCTGGGTACCGACAGATACTGGCCGGAAATCCAGAGTGAAAACACGCCACCAATCACCGCCAGCGGGACATTCACCAGAATCAGCATGGCCTGGCCAACCGAGGCAAAGGCAAAATAAAGCAACAAGGCAATTAATCCCAGCGAAACCGGCACCACCAGTGCTAAACGCTTTTGCGCTCTCTGCTGGTTTTCAAACTGGCCACCGATATCGACGGAATAGCCGGTGGGCAGGTCCACTTGCTCCACAATCGCCTGACGAATATCGGCAACCACGCTGCCCATGTCCCGTCCCTGAACATTGGCCTGAATTACAACCCGACGCTGCACGTCATCACGACGTACCTGCGGTGGTCCAGATGCGATACTGACTTCCGCCACATCCCCTAGGCGTACCCAGGCACCTGACGGGGCCTGTAAGCGCAGATCGGCAATGGTTTCACGGTCTTCGCGAAACCGCTCGGCGAGCCGCACGTAGATGTCGTAACGCTCGTTGCCATTGATGATCTGGCCGGCACTGGCACCTCCCAGCCCTTCGCGTACCAGCTCCATCACGTCGCCCACGGCCAGACCGTAACGGGACAAAGCTCTGCGGTTCGGCTTCACCACCAGTTGAGATTCACCGGCGATCTGCTCCATGGCCACATCGCGCGCCCCTTCGATTTCTTTCACTGCGGCCTCAATGGCCTGGCCCTTTTCGGCCAGCACGGCAAGATCGGGACCAAACAACTTGATGGCCAGCTGCGCTTTGACGCCCGAGAGCAACTCGTCCACACGGGTTGCGATGGGTTGCGAGAAGTTGAGCAGTAAGCCTGGGTGTTGCTCCAGTTTCTGTTCCATCAATGACTGGAGTTCATAACGGTTGTCTGCACTGGTCCATTCCGGCACCGGTTTAAGGCCAATATAGATCTCGATGTTATTCACCGGCTCAGGATCGCCGCCGATTTCAGCCCGGCCAATACGTGACAGTGCATAGGTTACCTCTGGGAACTCCATCAACTTGGCCTCCAGTTTGGGGGCCACTTCCAGCGCGGTATCCAGACTGGAAGAAGGCGCCAGGGTGACGCGCAGATTAATGGTACCCTCCTCCAGTTCAGGCACGAATTCGGTACCCAAGCGGGGCAGAACCAACGCGGCCGCTACCACCATAATGGCAGCGACACCCACCACCACTTTGCTGTGTCCCATCGCCCAGGCTAAACCTTTACGATAGAGCAGATCGAGCGGCTTCAATACAAAGCTCTCGCGTTGGCGAACCCCCCTGCGAAAGAGATAGGTTGCTAGTGCAGGCACGATGATCAGGGCCACCAACACCGCCGAGAGCATGGCGAGCATGATACTGATGGCCATGGGTTGAAACAGTTTGGCTTCGACACCTTCAAAGCTGAACAGTGGCATGAAGACAACCAGAATAATGGCCGTGGCAAAAAAGATGGGGCGAGCGACTTCCTTACCGGCTTCTTGCAGGCGCAAGGCAATACCATGACGGTCGTGGTCGTGGGCCGCATCAACAGGGTCCACGTCATCGGAATCCACCCGCGATTGTCTCTGGGTATCATGTTCAGCATCCGGGTGCGTCAGATGTTTAAACATGTTCTCCACCATTACTACGGAGCCATCCACCAACATGCCAATGGCGACCGCAATCCCCCCCAGCGACATCAGATTGGCCGACAATCCGAACCAAGCCATCACCATTAAAGCGATTCCAATAGATATCGGGATGGACATCAACACCAGAAAGGTGGCGCGCAGGTTCATCAGGAATAGCGCAAGGATCACGACGATGAAAATAAACGCCAGCAGCAGGGCATTGACCACGGTCTGTACGGCCTGGGTGATCAAATCCGCCTGATCGTAAAATGCCTCGAAGCGAACACCTTCCGGTAATGCCTGGTTAATACGCTCAATGCGTGCATTGACTCCATCAATGGTGGCCTTGGTGTTGGCCCCCATGCGCTTGAGCACGATGCCGGACACCACCTCGCCGAGATTCTCCACCTTGTCGTCGGCGTTCTTGCGCGTCATGGTCACCGCTCCCTGACGGATCTCACTGCCCAGGGCCACTTGCGCCACGTCGGACACGGTGATCGTAGTACCGTCCACGGTTTTCAGTGGCACCTGACGGATCTGTTCCAAGCCCTTCTCACCATGATCCAGCCAACCCGTACCCCGGATCACCAGTTGCTCCTGGCCCCGGTTCATATACCAACCGCCGACGTTGGTGTTGTTGCGCTCCAGTGCCATCATGACGTCGTCCTGGGTCAGCTCGTAGGCCAACAGTCGGGACGGGTTTAGGTTAACCTGGTACTGACGCACCTCACCGCCAAAGGAGAGCACATCGGTCACGCCCTCGGCCGGGATCAATAGCAGCTTCACCACCCAGTCGTTCAAGCTACGCAAAGCCATGGCGTCGAAACCGGCATCGGGTTCTGCCACCAGCAGATACTGATAGACCTGACCCAGGCCGGAAGTATTCGGGCCCATTTCCGGTGTGCCGACGCCATCGGGGATCAGCTCCTTGGCAGCCTGAAGCCGTTCAAATACCAGTTGCCGGGCAAAATAAATATCGGTGCCTTCTTTAAAGACTACGGTAACGCCGGACAGGCCGGTTTTGGAAATTGAGCGCACCTCTTCCACATCCGGTAAGGCGTACATCACGGCTTCGATGGGATAGGTAATAAGCTGTTCCACCTCTTCGGCAGCCAGCCCCGGTGCTTCGGTATTGACCGACACCTGCACGTTGGTGACATCCGGAAAAGCATCCAGATTCAGTTTGGGAATAATAAAAACGGCACTGACCGTTAGTGTGATCAGGGCTATCACCACCAGCAATCGGTTGATGACCGCCCAATCGATAATTCGGTTAAACATGGGGTCTCCTACTGCTTAGTGGTTATGGGGGTCAAAGCCGCCCTTGGCGATCTGAGAGGCAACAAAGAAAGCGCCCTGAGTGACGATGCGAGCCCCCGGACCGACACCGCTAATTTCACGTAGCGGCCCGAGCGCTCGACCCAGCTCCACCTCCACTGGCTGGAATTCGCCAGGATGGTCTTCCACGAACACCGTCCAATCTCCGTCTGCGCCGCGCATCAGTGCGGTTTCGGGTACCGCTAGCACGGGCCTTTTAGTCTGGAATCGGAAATACACCTCGGCGAACTGGCCAGGGTGCAGGCGGTGTTCCGGGTTATTGACCAACAGGCGCACGGTACGGGTACGGGAGATGGGATCAATGGTGTGCGCCTCCTGAGTGACCTTGGCGTTTACACGGACATCCCCAGCCACCACTTCCGCCCGCGTTCCCGCGCCCAGCGTCAGGGAGAGATCGGCGGGCAGGTGGGCCTCCACCCAGAGTTGCTTTTCATCGGCCAACGCAATCAAGGGCGCGCCCGCCTCGATGCGCTGCCCCTGCTCGAAATCATCTCTAAGCACCGCGCCGTCAATCTCGGCATGCAGGGTATACTCCCCTAATGCAACAGATTGCTGAGAAGCGACCAACGCTTGCAAGTCCGAGGCGGAAAGGCCGTAGGCCAGCAGCGTCGCCCGTGCCGCTTCTAGGTTGGTTTTGGCCGTGATGTAACGCTGCTCACCCACGGTTTTGCGCCCAAGTTCCTGTACTCTCTGCCATTCAGGCCAAGCCGTGCGGTAATTGGCTTGTGCTTGCGCCACGGTTTCACTGAACAGAGTAACCAGCGGCTGACTCTGTTCGACGTGATCGCCCAGGGCGACATGGCGGCGCAGCACCACGGAGGGCACCCGGGGCGATACCCGGTAACTGGTGTAGCCGTTGGAAAGGATCTCCCCCGGTGCGTAAAGCTGATAATCGACCTTTCTGGGAGTCAGTGGGTTTACCTGAATATCGGCCAGGGTCATTTGCGCCGGGTTCAGTGAGGCAGAAGTAGCTTCTTCGTGACCTCCATGCCCACCATGATTATCGTGGTCACCGCCCTCGCTATGCTCTTCATGCCCGTGTTCTGAGCCGGAGTTGTGCTCGTCGTGGGCACTGTGTTCATCATGATTTTCGTCGCCATGATCATCGTGGCCGTGCTCGCTGTCAGGCTTATGCGCATCATGCTCTTTATGGTTTTCCTCACGATGATCGTCATGATTATCCTGTTCGCTATGGGGTGCCGCCGTTGTCGCTTTTTCCTGCCCATGCTCAGACTCAGATTCTTTGGCGTGGCTGGCGGTTGCGGTCGCAAGACCAGCCACCAAAATGGCTACCAGTGTTTTATTCATGTTTATCATTCCTGTTTAATTCGTTGACGCTGTCGATGACTTTGTTGCGTTGTTCAGGTGGCCCGATTGCTGAAGTGCTTCGGTGAGCGCAAGCCGTGTCTGCTTTTCCAGCTCAATGCCTGCCAGCAGGCTTTCGGTGCGTTGATTCAAGGCCAGCAGATAATTAGTGGTGGACAGATCACCCGTGCGCCATTGCCGTTTCAGCAGTTCGGCGCTGTTCTCGACCCGACCCTGAACAACCTCTTGCCAGCGGCGATATTGCTGTTCAAAGCGCTGCCAGGTGGCCTGTGCAGCCTGCCAGTCAAAGCGCTGCTTGCGGTAGATAGCCTGAAAACGAGCCTCGGCCTCCAGCGCTATGCGTTCAGCGGCGCGAGTTTCTGCGCTGAAGTTGTTGCGGACATTCAACGGGATGGAGAAGGTCAGCCCTACAACGCCTTCTCCACCATCACGCCCGGCATTGACGCCAAAGGTGGGCTCCGCCTTGGCGGTACGCCGTGTCACTTCAGCTTCCTCCTTCAGCGACTGCCAGCGGGCGTGGGCGCTGGCTACGGCCGGGTGTTGCAGTAACTCCTGATCCGAGGTCAAGTCTGGCTGGGAGGGCCAGAAATCATCAGGAATGCCGCCTCGCGTGGGCGCCCATGCGGGCAGCAGCTCGCGAACCCGGATTTCGGCTTTCTGTATCGCGGCTTCGGCCTCGGCAACCTGAGCCAGCTGCTGTGACAGGGACAGAAAGGTGAGTTCGGCATCGATGCTGCCCAGATCACCTGCCTGCTGGCGCTTATCCACCTGTTCGAGCAAGGCGTTAAGTTGCTGCTGTTGCGCTTGGGCAATGGCGGCGGCGCGGTTGGCGGCATGCCACTCCACCAGTGCGGCAAGCGCCTCGGCGGTTTTGTCCAACACTTGTTGCTGGTACAGCGCTTCGGCGGCGCTTCGCATAAAGCCCGCCTGCTGCCGTCTTGCACCCCGTCTGTCCCACCAGTCGATGGTCTGCTGAACGCCGACCCAGTAGTTGTCTTCCTCTCCATTACGCTCCAAATCGGTGGACAGCTCCGGGTTGTAAAGCGGCTGCTCCAGCGCATCGGCGCTGGCGTTGGAGCCCAGCAATTGCTCGCGGGCGGCAAGCACCTCGGGGTGTTGTTGTATCTGGGAGGCGAGCCAGGCGCTCCAACTCGATGTCTCTGCGTAAGCAAACATGGGCAGAAAAAGCACGCACGCGCCCAGCAAGGCCCGTCTGGGCCAGTCAAATCGTCTCATATTGATGCTCCTGAAATTCAGCGTGCGACGGTTTGGTCGTGCACCGGATTTTGCCGTTGTTGGGGTTCATCCCGGTGAAAGGCGACCTTTATTACGGTATCACCAGGCAAGGCGGGGAGCTTTGCAGAAAAACGCACGCCGCCCTTGCGTGATGCGCGTCTGGTGAGAAGGCGCGGTGAGTAATCAGTGGTTGTTTCCGCAATCAATTCGTTATCAGCAGACCAGGCTGCGATGTCTACATGGCCTCGGGGAAGGCCGTAGCGCAGGTGAGCATCCATCCGTCCGAAGACGGTCAGCTCCGCGGCGGTATGGTTCACGGTCACCTGGCGGAAATGCCAGCGTTGGTTGTCGGTATTGACGACTTCAATTTCAGGCAAGCTGTTTTCGGCCTGAGCGGAATTGACAAGCGCTCGGCTCAGCGCGAGCCCAATAGCGATCTGTTTCATGATGTTTCACCCTAAAATAAATACCAATTGTTCGCTGTAACCCAAGGCTACAGAGGCTGATGACGTGCTGTTGAGGCGCGATCAGGCGATTGGAGGGCGAAACAGAGAGGGGGGAATACCAGAGGTGAGGTTGGCCTGATAGTCGGCTTGTCCGTTTTCTGAGAATAAATCGGCTAAGTGTGAAGTGGCTCCGATCAGAACGACAGAGCCGTGGCCATGACAATGGCAGCAATGGTGGCAGTCATATACAGACTGTCCGGGCTGATCGGGTGTCTGCTTGGCGAGCAGATTGTCGTTGTGGGTATCAGTGGCAGTGGATTGATGCGAATGGTCGAATTCCAGGTGCTCCGTCCCGGATTGATGAAGCTGGTGAACGTCCGCCATGGCAGCCACAGATTGCAGGGCAATCAGTAAGGCCAGTAGACAAGTTAAATGATGGCGGATGTTCATGTGAAATGTGGAGCCCTTATGTTGTCAGGTTCAAAACACTAGCTGCCATAGACTATCATATTATAGAAAAGTTCACCAAAACCGTTTCCGGTCAGGATTTCAGCTGCAAAATACGTCGTGCACCGTTTAGGACAACGACGCCAATAATGAGACCAATCACCAGATCCGGATAGCGGGAACCGGTCCAGGCGACCAGGCCACCAGCCAGGATAACCCCCAGATTGGCAATCACGTCGTTGGCGGAGAATATCCAGCTGGCTTTCATATGCGCTCCACGATTCCTGCTTTTGGCGATCAGCACAAGGCACAACACATTGGCCGCCAAAGCAGCCAGGCCCATACTCATCATCAGGACGGACGCTGGCTCGCTGCCAAACATAAACCGCCGCACAACTTCACTCAAAGCGCCAAACGCCAACATCAGTTGCAACCAGCCAGAAAAATGTGCCGAGCGCAGTTTCAACCGAGTGCTGCGCCCAACGGCATAGAGCGCCACGCCATAAACGGCGGCATCAGCGAACATGTCCAGGGAATCGGCGATCAAGCCAGTGGATTGCGCCCACCAGCCGATGGTGATTTCAATGACAAACATGATGCCGTTGATGGCGAGTAGCCATTTCAGAATACCCGATTCTTTTTGTGCCTCCTGTTGTGCATCTTCATGTGCTTGGGCGATGGCATCACTGTCTACGGGTGATGTGATTTCAAGCGTAGCGCCCAAACCAACAGAGTGCATCCGTTCCTCAATCACATCGGCATTATCCCCATGAAAGATACGCACTATGCGATTGGGGGTATCAAATTCCAGCGTTACTTTGGGTTCCACACTATCCAATGCCATGCGGATCACGCCTTCCTCCGAAGGGCAGTCCATCCTGGAGACATGATACTCGCTAACATAGCCGCCTTGGACGACGCTTGTGCCATCGGAAATCTGTGGTGTGTTGTCTCGTGCATCGCTGTTACAGCTAGCACAGCATTGCTCAGTCATATTAAAACGCTCTTGTTTTTTCCTGGTTATGCAGTTTAAATTCTATAGTCACTATAGAATCAAGAGTGAAATTGGTGGTTATGAAAATAGGAGAATTGGCGAGCGTTACCGGCTGCTCAATACAGACGATCCGTTATTATGAAAAAGAAAATCTGCTGCCCTCAACCCAACGCACCGAGGGAAATTTTCGCTTGTATGACAAAGCGGCCGTCGACCTGTTGCTGTTCATTAAACACTGCCGCAGTCTGGATCTCAGCTTGAAGGAAATCCGTCAACTATTGGCGCTCAAACGCTCGCCTGGCGCGCAATGTGATAAGGTGAATCGGATGATGGACGCCCATATTCAACAAGTGGAAGACCGCATTGCCGAGCTGACGCAATTGCGTAGGCAACTCAAAGCGTTGCGCCGCAGTTGCTCAAGCGACCGCACGGTGGAGCAGTGCGGCATACTGCAAAATCTGACCACCTAGTCAGAATCCGAAGCGGTAACATTGGTTTTCTGATCATTGGAAGTCACACGTCTACCCTGGATATCCCATTCCACCTTGTTCGGCGATTTTTCACTGAGGTCGGGCTCATGGCGCAGTTTCTGGCCAGTTCCAGGGAAACTGCTCGAGGCTATGTCCGTGTAGACAGGCGAGGCAAGGCATTGACGTAGATCGCTCGTTTCGAATATTATGGACGAATCGAACGATATTTGGTGAGGTACCAGACCATGGACACACTTTCTGCCAATGAAGCCAAAACCCAGTTTGGTGACCTGCTGCTAAAAGCGCAACGTGCGCCAATCCAGATCAATAAAAACGGAAAACCGGTTGCTGTGGTTATCTCAATGGATGAGTACGAGAGCATTAAAGCGCTCAAGCTGAGATTGTTGCAGTCGAGGGCCACTCAGACCAAAGCTGATATCAAAGCAGGTAACACCGTTGATGGTGAAGCATTTTTTAATGATTTGGAATCAGGTCACCACGACTAGACGATAAAATTTCTGGGGGAAGAAAAATGTCTGCTGTCGAGCTGAATGCAGAACAACTTCAGATGGTAAAGATCATCCATGACCACGCCCTCCGGTTTCCTCTTACCGAAGCCGGGGATGAGCAATTATTGCAAACCTGCTACGACTACATGGATGTGTTCAAACGGGTGATGGATAGCACCTCTCACATCCAAATGGATTACATCTGTCAGCAATACGATGGCTTTTATCGTTTTGCCAAACTCATGGAAATGCTGGCACAGGGGATCGCCGATGGCATTGTCGATGTTCCCAAGGATCATTAGTCCCGCCAATACGCCATGTCAAATTACCGCTTAACCCCGGATGCTCAATCCGATCTTATCGACATTCGTCGTTTTACCCTAGACCGATGGGGAGAAGCGCAGTCGAAGAAATACCTGTTCGAACTCCGACAAACCCTTCACCTGCTGGCTGAAACCCCGTCCCTGGGAAAGCCCAGGCCGGATGTAGGGGAGGACGTGTTGAGCTTCCCCCACATCAGTCATGTCATTTATTACGTGGTTCATGCGCAGCAGTTGGTGGTGTTTGGTGTCCTGCACAAGCGGATGGTGCCAGTGAATCACCTGGATGGGCGCGAGGTGATTTAAATGTGGCTGACGATCGGGCCGCATTGAATCGGCACTCGCTATGGAAAATATCGAACGTATTCAGCTGTTATCCAGCACGGAAGTCGAAGAGTTATATGCTCGCCCAGAATTCAATACCCATGAACAAAGCCTGTATTTTTCATTAAGTCCGACAGAACGCGCCGCGCTTGAGCAGTTTCGCAATACCCAGACCCGTATCCACTTCATCCTGCAATTGGGTTATTTCAAGGCCAAGCAGCAGTTTTTTAACTATTCGCTCGATGAGGTCAGTGCCGATGTTGAATATATCGTTGCAACCTATTACAACGGTGCAGATGCGGCACAGTTCACCGGAAACCTCTCTCGTGAATATTCGCGTAAGCAACGCCAGGCGATACTGTCACTTTTCGACTACCGAAGCTGGTCGCCTCAATTTAGAGCTGAAATAGAATCCCACATCGGTCTGTTATTACGCTATTACCCCAAAGGGCACAGTGCTTTCCGGCAGTTGCTCGCGTTTTTCGATCACCAGAATTTAATCATTCCGTCCTATCGAACGTTCCAGGACATGTTCAGCCGCGCCTTTGCCGCCGAGGAACAGCGGTTAAATAACGCCATCTCTTCCATACCGTCATCAATCAGTGGCCAGCTTATGACGCTGGTGCGGCGAGATGATGGTATCACGGCGCTCAACATCATTCGCGCGGATCAAAAAGACTTTCAGTATACGGCGGTCAAATCGGAAGTGGACAAAGCCCTGCGGATTGAGGAGTTGTACGAGTTTGCGAACGGTTTTATTCCGTCTCTGGGGTTGTCAAAGAATGCCGTTCGCTACTATGCCGATGTTGCCGAACAGTATGCCGCATCCCGCTTACGTCGGCTGAGCAAACCGCAAAAATGGCTCTATGCTTTGTGCTTTGTTTACCACCGCTACCAACAGATTATGGATAATCTGATCGTTAGTTTTTGCTATCACACCCGCGCCATTATGGACGCCGGCAAGACCTACGCCTCAATGGCTCATATGGAGCACAGCTCCAAGGTGGTGACCGACTTTCCCAAGCTGGCCAAGTTTTTGAAGTGGTTCCCAAATCGAAACCCCAACATGAGTCAGGATGAACTGAATGAAGCAGCCTACAGCATGTTGCCCAAAGAGCAGTTTTCAGCCATGGCAGAGTTTCTGGAAGGCAAATCTTTCGATAAGAAAGCCGCCTTGTGGGAGTACTATGGAAAATCTTCTCGCATATTTGCACTGTATCTTCGCCCGATATTTACAACAGTCAAGCTGGAGTACTACAAGGAAAACAGCTACATCGGCGAATTGATCAATCTACTGAAAGCGCATTATGCCAGCGGGAAAAGTCCATCGGATTTAAAAATTTGTGATGACCTGGGGTTTACCATCCCCAAAAACATGAATCAATATTTGAAGCGGGAACCGAATGACACGCACATCGATCCGTACCTGTTCGAGTTCTTTGTTTACCAGAAAATTTATCATGAGATTGACCGTGGCCGTCTCTATTGCAATGACAGTGTCTCTTACTGTGATATCGATACCGATCTGGTGGACGACGCACTGGTAGACGATGTTGAGAAGATCGCGGCGGAGTTTGGTTATCCCAAGATACCCATCTACTGTGATCAGCGACTTGAGGAGGCGCTTCAGGAGCTGAACAACGCCTGGGAGCGAACGACTCACAATATCCGTGAGAATAATAATCATGGATTCAGTGTTCGAGAAACCAAGACCGGACAACAACACTGGAGTTTGCTCTATGACAGTGTTGAAAAGCTGGATGATGCGTTCTTTAAAAACCTGCCCAAGGTGGACATTGCCAGTATTGTCATGTTCATCGGCGATCGGATTGGAATGTGGAGCGCATTTACCCACATGAAAGATCGCTACACCAAGCGGAAAAAACCGCTGCCTCTGGCGATCAACGCCTGCTTGTTATCAGAGGCGTTTGGGTTCGGTACATTGAAAATGGCTGATATGTCTGACCTGGAAATCAGCCAGTTACGTGCAATGCGGGAGGATTTCGTGCGGGTGGATACGCTATGCGCCGCCAATGAAATTGTCAGTAACCACATTCATTCGCTTCCCATATTTAATCAGTGGAATTTGATGGATGAGAAAGTACTAGCGGATGCGGATGGACAAAAATTTGCGACCACAGACAGTACAATTCAATCCCGTTACTCCAGGAAGCACCTTGGCAAAGGCCGTGGTATCTCACTCTACACGCTGCTCGCCAACTATGTGGCAGTTAATGCGAAAAATATCGGCCTGAACGAGTACGAAGGACATTCGCTGTACGATATGATCTACAACAACAAAACCGATATTGATATCCACATGGTGACCGGTGATAACCATTCATTGAACAAGCTGAATTTTGTCACGCTGGATTCCATCGACGTGGATTATGTCCCCAGCATCAAAAATGTGCGAGACGCTGCTGACGATATCTATACCGCTGAACCGTTAGACTATGACACCGGAATCCTCAAACCCAAGGGCGTGATCAATGTTGATCGTATCCGCTCACAACGTCGAGGTGTCATGCGGGTATTACTTTCACTCATCATGCAGGAGAACACCCAGAGCAATATCATCCGTAAGCTCAACTCACATGCCCGTTATGCCAGGCTCAAAGCCGCGCTGTTTGAATATAATACCATCTTCAAGAGTATCCATGTTCTCAATCTGATTGACGATATGGAGCTCAGGAAAGCAATCCGAAGCGCCCGTAATCGCACAGAGGCCTACCATCAGCTTCAGAGCAATATCCGGAAGACTTATAACGGCATCTTTCAAGGCAAAAGAATCGTCGAAAACCGGGTCAGTGCCCATGCTGCCAGGTTAATCGCCAACTGTATCGTGGCCTACAACAGCATGATCTTGAATGCCGTGTACCAAAGGATGCTGGCCAACGGCGCGCCTCAAGCGGTCATCGATGAATTTATCCGGATTTCACCGATTGCCTGGACACATACGTTATTTACAGGTCGGTATAACTTCAAGAAAAGCAGCGGGAAAATTGATGTAGACGCGATGGCAAGGATATTGGAGGATCATGTGAAACAGCATTTTTGGCGTGACGATGGGCCTCAGAATTGATGATAAATTGGTCGTTTATGCAAACTTGTCAAATTTGTCGGTTCTTCCACAGGACCCCTACTTTGAGGCATTTCATGTCTAAATCAGGCCAAGCACGTGTACCTACTCGAGAACAACAAAGCCACCTCTTTCAAGTGATTCGGGAGCACCGTCACCCGGAAAAGAACACGGCCATAATGCAGATAAGTTTCAAGCTAGGACTGCGGGCCCAGGAGATTGCACTCCTACAAGTAAAAGAAGTTGCTAAACTTAATCCTTCGGGAAATGACTTCAAATTGCTTGAGATAATGAGTTTGCCTGCTGCATACACCAAGGGTGCCGATGCCATGAAGCGCTCCAAAAGCCATTATCAACGCAAAACCATCAGCTTTGATATAGAGAGTTTTGATAAAGTCGTTCAGCAAATTGAAGCATTAGCCAAATCTGGCGCTGACATAAACCCTGAAAATTTCTATCCACCTGTTAAGCAGCACAAAGGGAAATCTCGGGATCTCCCCATGGTTGATCAGGACCTCCGTAATGCTCTGGCTCAGCACTTAAGCTTGCGACTCAGTAAGGGGGAGATACTAAAGCCCTCCTCTCCTCTTTTTGTTACCCAGAAAGGTGGACCGTACTCACCTAACACATTACAAGAGCACATGGCTTTAATGTTGCGCGACTGGGCCGGTATTGAAAAAGCCAGTTCACATAGTGGACGACGATCGTTGATCACTGATGTGATCCATAAGCAAAAGAAATCAGTCAAAATCGCTCAGAAGATTGCTGGTCACGTTAACCCATCAACGACACTGATCTATGAGGAACCACCGGAAGAAGTCGTAGAAGATGCTTTAAAAAATTTAGGCTAGGCTCCTTTCGGCAATAGCAGGCGTTCGTTAATTAATATTTTTCATGATTAAATGCTGCTGCATCTGCTCGAACACATACAGGACAGAGTTCGTAATCCCCTACTTCTTCTCCGAGAGATGCCAAAAACTCTTCTTTACATTCAATGCAATCAATATAGCTGTCCTCATGGCCGCATAACTGACATTGCAATCCCTCCATGTCAAAGCTATCCAGCAAACATATAGGGCATTCATCGAAGTCTAGGTCATGCATCCTATCTAGGACTTTCTGAGAATGAACATCCCAAAAATCTGATTCGCTTACCATCAAGCAGATTGTCTGGTACATGCCCATGCCCCAGCACTGGTCTATTGTGGAAATTTTTGGATGCCACCTGGTGCTTGTTATATAAATTTAAGTTTTTTGCTCGGTAAATCTGCAGCACTATTGGTGAGCCAGCCCTCACATGTGATTCCCTTTTAAGTGTGCGGCGCAGGAATTGACCAGCCTATGACAAAAACAAGCGCAATACTCAGCACACCCATGAAAGCTATCCGAAGCCATATCAGCATACCATTTGGAGGAAACTTCCAAACTAAAGAAATAGCAATGAGAACCTGGATAAGGTAGTAAAGCGCGAACCCCTTCGACGCAAAATTGATAATTTCAAATACATTGGCGGACCAAACAAGAAACAGTGCCAGTACAATAATAAGCATGTAGTAAACATTGTTGGAAAGTCGCCATTGAACCAGCTCTTTTAACAAGCCCCCGCCTCCGATCGTATCAGCTAACGCTGCACTTAGTTGGCTTGCAGTTGCAGCAATCAACAATAAAAACGGCAACACCCAAACGGCTTTACCCAGGGTATGGCTAATCGTGGTTTCATTGAGTTCGGCAATAGGGAAAGTAAGAAAAATCGGGCATGTCAACCCAATAAAAACCACATAAAGTGTGATAGCGATTCCCTGGGAATATTTGACCGCTTTGATGCGTTGTTCGGTATTGTACTGTTCTCCCATAAACCGAGCAGTCTCAAACCCCTGCGTAACCATCAGCATACCTGCCAGCATCGCCATGGTCTGAATCACGCTGAGCTCCATAATGGCTTCATGCTGAAACCAGACAGCCCCCTCAACTATGTCGAAGGACAGTAGTGCAGCAAGCACACCCAGTATAATGGCCAGTTTAATGGTTACCGCGACAAGCTCTATCCACTCCAGTCCCTTCGCCCCGCGCAGCCAGGCGATTGTCATGATTGAAAGTAGTAAAACCGTGGTGGCCCACTTTCCGGCTACAGGGTCAGAAACTCCCACCCTGTCAAATATAAAGGCTGTAAACAGACTGATATAAAAGGCCACAGAAATGGCGTACGCAATCCCCAGACTCCATTGAGCCGCTTTCTCTAATCGAGAGATAACGCCTGTGGGGTGTTTCTCCAGATAGGGTTCTGCGCTAGCAATATTAAAACGTATGACCCAGCCCAATGCGTAAGCGAATACCGATAGCCCTACCATACCCAGTAAGGCCCATTTACCCATCACTGAATGCAACAAGGGAGCAACGATTAAAAAACCGCTACCAATAATGGATGCAAGGGGGGTCACAGTAGCGCGCCATTGTTCTGAGTGACGAAGCCGTCGGTGAAACAGCATGATACCAACTAACAATGTGACACTGACCGCAACGCTATTTAAAAACATATATATTCCTCCTGGCTCAATGGTGCTTGTACCAGCCAGCACGTTTAATATCATTCCAGGAGGTCGACTGATGGCAAGCAAAGCACTCTTCCACCTTGGCCTTATGTTGACCCGCAACTTTTGCAGAAATCATTTTGAAGTGTTGCATGTAATGGCTGGGTGGCGCTTCGTGACATTGGTTACAATCGTAGGATTGATTTGACGGGTGTATGAACTCCGGTAAAGACCACTGATCTGTTCTATGACACGAAGCACAGTCGTTACCAAAGAGGCCAAAATGACGGTCATCATTGCCGTGACAACTCGCACACTGTAAAACGGATTCTTCTACTGAAATGCTCGGGTGTACGAACAATGGATCAGTTGGTCGATCACTGGATACGATGCTTTGCAGAAGATCGCGTGTAGCCGTCCCTTCATCGAATTGAATGGCCGGATTTGGCAACATTGCCATTCCCACCGTCGTAAGGAACTTATGATCCATAACGGAAATCTTGGCGTTTCGCCCAAGGTGCTCCTGGTGACAGGAAGTACATTCAGTCACATCGGCGTGGAATGCTGTGGGCTGTCGTTGAAGAATTTCTAACTCATTGGCGTGACACATCACGCAATTTTCGCGTGTCACACCTTGTACGGGTGTATGGCACCCCTCACAGTTGTTTTCAAGAAAAGCATGAGCTGTGCTCAGATCTCCCGGGCTCACCGTTTTTTCCCAGTTTATATCCGCTGGATTATCCGATTCATGCCACAGATGGCTGATCAAAAGCACCGACAAAGCAATGCCAATAAAAGTCAAAATACGCGTTTTCAAAGCCACCTCAACCCGAAATAAATTTCAGAACCAATATGAAAAACTAACAATGCATAAAGCAATAACGAAATGGCGATATGAAATTTCAACCAGCGTTGAAACCATCCTTTAGCGGTATCATGGATTTTGATGCTGTAGTCGACATCGGATATGGCATCTACCAGTTTGAGAGCCTGTGCAGTTGATGCCCTGGCTGGATGCTGAGACCAAAAACTGGTGTCTACAAGTGCTGGTAAAAGCAATCGGTGAAAAGAATGTACAGGGCTGAGAAGCCCCTCTTTCCCAAGGTTTTCCAACTCCACTCTGACCTGTTGAAATTTCGAGTAAAGGTCACTCCTTAACGCTTTTTTATCGCGCAAACTGGAGGAAATCAGGGAGAGCAGGTAGCGACCAATAAAGCCACTAATGACCACGACAAACATAAGAATGATCAACGAAGAACCCACATAACTGTCAAACCGATGAGCACTGTGCAGCAGTCCCAATATAGGGCCGAGTACACCGGCATAGACATGCCAAAGGAGAAGCTTTGGCATAGGAACTCTTCGGGTGATCCATTTCTTCAAAGGTTTCACCCTTTTGATCACCAGGTAAAACAAAGGAACAACCATGAACAGCGCGGCAATGATCCCTAAAAGACTGCCTTCAAAGCTGCCAGGGAAACGGGGGTCTCGATGCCAAACAAAGCCCAGCCAGAGCAGCAACATAAGCAGGAGTAGTCCACCGACAATCTGTCGTTCTTGCTTATTCATCGTGTCAGGCCTCTACTTCAACCGGTGTGGAGGGAATCGCTTGGCATGCCAGTATGTAACCGCCGGCTTTATCCTCGTCTTCCAGACCGTCGTCCACATCCATCTCGACGCTCCCGCTAAGCAGCTTCACTTTGCAACTGCCACAGCTCCCGGCTCGACAGGAGCTTTCGATGTCAACGTCCAATTCTTCGGCCACCTCCAGAATGGTTTCTTCAGGGCCTGATTTTCCATGCTTTCCAGACGCAACAAACTTCACCTCATGAGTCGAGGCTTCAGCTGTAGGCTCAGTACCCGATGTCGTCGAAGGGGCGGCCTTTTTCTTGGGGGGTTCACCACCAAATGCTTCAGTCTTGATACTGTTCTTTGGCATACCTAGTTCATGCAACATATCGGAAATGGCATTCATCATGGCTGGGGGGCCACAGATGTGAGCAACTTTCGATGTCAATTCAGGTACGAACCCCTTAATTAACTCTGGGGTTAGTCGCCCTTGGGGGCCCATCCAGGCCGTGCCTTCCGCCCGAGTCATGCTAATCAATACGTGCAGGTTGCTGTGACGTCGTTGTAAATAAAGTAGCTCTTGCTCAAAAATAAAGTCGTGGGTTGTTCGCGCGCTAAAGATGAAATAGATATCCCCTTCCCAACACTGAGCCGTGAGATAACGAACAGCACTCATCATTGGTGTAATCCCTACTCCGCCGGATATAAGCATGACACTGTTTACCCCCTGGCCGTTAAAATAGAATTTGCCATTGGGTGCTTTAATTTCTAACAGATCATTGAGCTTGACGGTGTCGTGCATATGGCGTGAAACAAGTCCGTGCTCTTCTCTCTTTATAGTGACCTCCATATAGTCACGTTGAGTTGGAGATGAGGCGATGGTGTAGGAACGCTTGACGATTTTTTCCTGGCCAGGAATCGATAAGCTGAAGGTGACAAATTGCCCCGGCTCATAATTAAAGGGCAGTTGTTCTCCGTCCGGCTGCGCCAGGCGAAATGTTTTGACATCGTGAGTCTCAGTAAATATACCGGTTACTCGCAGAGGACCGGTATAACGGCCAGCTTTATTGGCCGCCGGGGCATCACTACTTGGAACAACAGTGTTAGAGACATCAGCGGTCTTGGCTGAAGGGGACTCCTTTTGACTATCCTTATGTGTCTTTGGCGAAGCATCTGCATCGGTAAGCGATTGCTGCCTGAGTTCTTCCATCAATGCACCCGCTCGACGCATTTTGAAGACGTACATCCAAATCATGGTGACGGCAAATGCGATGAGAACCAACATGATGCCCGTATGCAATGGCGTCATCCCCAGAAATCGAGGGGGTTCATGCGAACTGACCGTAGGCAGGAGGTTCATTTCACGCTTAAACCATTCCAAGGCAACCCGGCGAGGCGCTTGCCCCTCGGTCAAAGCGCGCTTTGCCGCCAAGCCGCTGTTGTACTGACTTAATCCTTGTTCGATTTCCAGGACCGCCGATTGCATCCGTGTAAAATCCTGTCGTGAATCAGCTCGCGACAAAGCATCGAATCCTTGGACCATGATGGCGGTACCGGCTCGCATTCGCCCTACCGCTTTTGCCAGGACTTCTTCGCGCTTTTCCTCAGGTAATTCAGGGAGCCGCATCAATGATGGGTAAAGATCCTTGGGTTTTGGCGCTCCCATCTTCTCCATCATGCCATCCATCATTTTGCCCATGCCAGCTCCCATACCGGCCCCCATTCCATTGCCGGAGGAAGGTTGTTTACCTAGCTTTCCGCCTTTTGTATTAACCGGTTCAGACTGACTCTTCTCACCATAGACATCCGGGTGATGGCTGCGATGCTCGGCGTCAGATTCTTGTGCATGTACTGACAAGGTCACTAACAACCCTGCTACAGCTACCATCGCGACCGTCAGGAATCTCGAATAGTGTGCAGTTGGCCAATACTTTCTTACTTTATTTTTTTGAGGCATCACTGTGTTCCCTTAAGATTGTTCAAAGCTTTGTGTCGGTGAGCTTGGATACTTGTTGAGCGGTTAAAACCGTTACCGCCTGTCCGACCTGCTTTATGAAAATCAAGCGGAGCTTTGAATTTATCGATTCAATTGCCATGACGGTTTCTTGAATCGCCTTATAATCAGGTTGACCCATCGCGGTAAATTCCCACAGGCGTTGTTCGTGGGAATCTCGCTCTGAAATTATGGTGTTTTGCTGGCTTTGCCATTGCGATTGAATGGCTTTAAGTTGATCAATTTGATTTTGCGTTAAGTCAAGATGCGCAGAGTGATCTAAAAAAAACTCGCTTTCACCAATGTGGTAGAGATGAGGCACATTAACGTAGCCAGGAAGGCTAGTTTCAGTGTTGGTGGTTCCAGGTGCCTGATCTTTAGGTGGTTGTCCCATCATGGACATGTTTTTCATGCCCATTTTGCACATCATGCCCTTACACTTACCCATCATCATTTTATCTTTCTGCATACCTTGCATAGACATAGGCGCAGACATATCCATTTTCATGCCTTTACCCATGCCCATGCTTTTACCCATATTCATGCCCATTCCGTTACCCATGTTAATCTTCTTAGAGGATTGCATGCTGGGATTTTCTTGCAAAGCCGTTGAACTTTCCCCTGCTAGTTGCCTATCGATGGATGTTGTTTTTGAGGAGGCGTATGAGACTGCCAGTTTTGAATTACCGTTTATTTGGTCCAGCGCACGCTGTATCTTGGAGAAATCACTGGCAGAGTTGTCTTCAACTCCTTGAGTACTTTCAGGTACGGGGCCTCTTTCCTTTTCATCAGCAGGCTGTGCATTGGTCGAACAAGCGGACAGCAGGGTGGCCGAAAGAATAAGCAGTGACGAACGACCTCGTTCACTGACAATTGATTTAAGTAAGTTTTTCATATGACGCACGCCTTTCATGTGTATCAAACATTCCGAATAGATTAAGCTCGACCTGCCTTTGGCATTTCATGATCAATGCCAAAGGCAATAAGGCTACTGCACTGCGGGTAACCTAGCTACCGCCTCTACAACTTATAAGGAGGGGGCAGTGCTTTTTGACTACATTAATTCATATTCATGTGACCATGTTTTTTTGCTTCCTCAGTCGTATGGCGCATCATTTGCCTCATTATTTTTTCCATCATAGCCATCCGTTTTTTCATCGCTTCCATCTTTCTCGCCGCGCTTATATTTTTAGCATCCAACATTTTTTTACCTTGGCACCCTCCCGTGTTATCCATTTCCTTCCCGATCACTTTCACCACCTCCCCCATACTCACTGCATGATCCCGTAACATTTCTTGACGTTTTCTCAGATCTCCCTCTTGCCTAGCAAGCTCAAGAAGCTGCTCCATCTCAGAAATATGACTTTGCATCATCTCAATCTTTTTGCCGCCCATTGAATGTACTGCCTTGCAATCTAGTATTGTGTTCTGACTTTTGTGAGCATCAGCCAAAGGGGTGATAAATAACATTGCAATAAAGGCATGTTTTCTGAAGTTTTTCATAAAGATGTCCTTTCGTTACATTTAAAGCGCGCCATGATGTAATGCTTTTTTAATATTTAGAAAACTTATCGAGAGCCATTAGGGATCGCAACTTCGATCTTTTACTACCAATGCATTACAGCGAAATTAATGAATGGCAATCTTAGACTGAAGTAGTTTATCCAGGACTTATCTAATAAATATCGCTAGTTCTATAGCTATCACTATTTTTTAAGTTCTACCATGTCATGTTTCCGCACATCACCAGCTGATACTTTCGCCCGCGCAAAATGTTCATTAACGATAGTTGTGATTTCCACGTTTCCGACGAACTCTTTTCTATAGTCATCATTACCTTCTTCCTCCGCCCCTTCCCAAATGTAGCGATAAACCTGCAAACCCTGCCCAACTTTCGCACCATCACTGCTGCCAATACAGACAACAACTTCATTGCTATCCACACCAACTACCTGACCTCGCGCAAGGTATTCGTGATACAACTGAGTAGTTCCGCAAGCTGTCAGGCTACCTACAAAAATTACCAGGAAAAATGCTCTTACCATTTTATTTGACATTTTCATGCTTCCTTCTAGTGTTGTAAAAAATCAATGGACATATAACGCTGTTCGTTATTTATAGAATGTTGCTTTCATATATTTCAATGCGGCACCAAGTTCATCCCCTGACAATTTACTATTCCCTCCTTTTGGTGGCATAGGCATTGGGCTGCCAGGACTTTGAATACCGCTGATGATGTTGTTCAATAACTCGCTCTCATTTTTTGAGAATCGACCATTCTTATCCGTCAAGTCAGGCACGCCCGGCAGTGTGCCTTTACCGTTTACACCGTGGCATGCCTGACAGTTGCCTTCATATATCTGTTTGCCAGAAATATTGGTGGATTGGCTCGTAGTGGTTGATTGGCTTGTAGTGACTGAAGCCTTCACTAGTTTGGTGCGTTCTATTTTGGCATTTGAATTTTGTAAAAATGTCAGAATGTCACGGGTCTCCTGGCCTGTAAGGCCTGCTCGCACTCTCATGTGGAATAAGGTCGTAACCCACTGATCATCACGCAGGTCAGAAGGACTACGCATATTGTGGCAGCGAACGCAATTTTCACTCCACGCTTTACTCCCCTTAGCGAAATCCCCCGTTTCTGGATAATCAAATGCATACAATGAAGGTGTTGCGAGTAACATCACCAACAACAGGGTGGCACTCTTGCCACCGCTACTCAGGTTTTTCATAATTAATGTAATCATCATAGCTCTCCCCTACTAAAACCCGTAAGTCATTTGAAATAGAAATCGATCCTGATCAGCCTCACTCCCCTCTTGCCCATCGTTGAATTCGTAGCTGAATTTGCCGATAAAGTTATTGGTAAAGAGGTAATTGGTACCGATGGCCCACTGTTTTTGATCCTGACTGTTATGGGGGGAATCGAAATCGCTATAGCGGGCAACCAATTCCCATTGGGACTGGGCAAATCGGTAGGATCCTTGGGTATACCAAGTTTCCCACGTAGCGCCTTCAGAGGCCGCGGTTCCGTTTCCGACATCTTCACCGACTTCAGTCTCGACATATTCACCGCGTAGGTTAAAGGTCTTGTATTGCCAGCTAAAATCTGCGCCTATGACATCGTAGTCGCGCGCACCCTCATTATTGAGCAGGCTATTATCGCCACCTTCAATCGACGTCACCGTTGCCTTACCACTGGCTGCGGATAAACCCAGCTCAAAACCTGCGAAGGGGATAAACCCAAAACGCCCCCCCACAACTTTCTCTCCGTCACCGTCAGCTCCAAAGCCTTCGGCCTCAACGCCGTCGAGTTCATATTCCCCGTCCTCGAATTCCGCAATCAATTCAGGTCCGTTGCTGATATAAACGGCATAGTTAGTTCTAACGGCTCCTATAGGAAATCCACCTCTCAACTGGAACCCCACATCCGAAATCGGAGCCGCGCCATCATGGCCAAACCCTGGGGGGGCTGAGGGCAGCTTATTAATCCAGGAGGGATGAATATTTTGTCTAAATTGACCGATAGGGCTTAGGAACTTACCGCCCACCAAAACCATATAGTCATTGATAAACCAGTCGATACTCAGGTATTCGAGATTAACTTCAGTCTCGCCATCATCTCCTACTTCAAACTCCAATTCAGATTCCAGCATCACTAAATCACGGTACTGAAAATGAAAAATAGGAGCGAAGGTACCAACATTAAAACTGCCATCGGAAGATTCCGAATCGACAAACCCAACGTCAGCATAGCCAGCCATATGGACTAGGGTATCAGGCTGTAACCATTCGCCAGCGGACGCTACATCCTTACGAATATTCTGCACCTCTTTCTTTGTTGCACGCTCTCTAAGCTGCTGCCTGAGCTGATTCATTTCCTGCTGCATTTTCTCTAGCCGATTCGCTAGCTCTTCAGTCGTATCAGCAAATACCGCCCCTGAGAAATTAGACGTAGCGATGACAAGCCCAATACTTGCTATTAATTTTTGTATTTTCATAAAGCGTTCCCCTCAGTGAACCTTTAGCTATTTTCCGGACGGCCTTTTATGACAGCTCCAGGCTTCATGGTTTGCATTATCTTTTACGTTTTGATCGACAAATTTGTAATAACCTTCTTTAATATGCGTCCACCAATCGTCAGCGATATCGCATTCGTACTTCCTGACTATCTCTTCGATCTCATCTAACTGCCTTTTAGTTGCGTCATAGGCTACCTTGAGTAAATTTTCTGAAGCATCTATCGCGACTGCATCTACCCCCAAAAGTTGTTCAATTTCTTCAACAATCATCTGTTGGTTATCCCGAACGTCCCCCTCCAATTTCAGATTTCGCACCATGAGTGAATTCTCGTTGACGCCTGGTTTGTGTTGCTGTTCATTACTCATATAGGTCCCCCTTTTGAATTGATCCCAGCTTGGGTATAAACGCTGGCGTGGTATTTTTGTATTCAATGTACTGATCACCAAACTGCTCGATGGCCTGACGTTCCTCCGACTTTGAAAGGCGAAGATATACCACCAGCAAAATGGGAAACATGACCAGGGTGGGAATGGTTGGCCATTGCAGCAAAAATCCAAACATGATTAGAACAAAAGCAACGTATTGAGGATGCCGCATGCGGGCATACCACCCTGTCGTTGCCAGCACGCCAGACTGCTGCGCCTTGTGTAATACGCCCCATGCCGACGCCAACAAGAAGAATCCCAACACAATGAGCACATTACTGGCAATGTGCAGTGGGTCAAAATGTGCATTACCCTCAAAACCGAAAATCGTATGTAACAAGTGACCGTTCTCATGGTCCAAAAAATTAACGCCGGGATAATTTTCCGAGAGCCATCCAGAGAGAAAGTAAATAGTGAGAGGGAAGCCGTACATTTCGGTGAACAAGGCGACAATAAAAGCGGAAAACGCCCCTAAGCTCCGCCAGTCGCGCTTCGTTTTTGGTTTTGTAAAACTAAAAGCGAAGAAAATAAATATTGCCGAGTTCAGAATCACTAGAACCCACAATCCATAAGCTTCATGCTCTTGCATGACACTGTTCCTCAATAATATCTATGATTTATTCTGGTGTTCTTTTCGATCGCGAAGGCCATCTTCGTAGCCTTTTTGATAACCCGGATCACCATCCCTACTCTTATCGTCGTTACCCCCATGCTCCCCATGGCCACCATGACCATGTCCCCCATGCATAAAGATGTGCATAAGTGGGCAAAGCAATAAAATCAGGAACGGCAAAGCCTGAAACAGATGCTCGCGGTGTTCCATCAGTAGGAAATAACTAACGGCGCCAATAAGTATCAGTGCTGCTAAACCATTGGAGCTAAACCAGAAAGACTGCTTTTGTTTCATGTCGTTACTCTCCGTTCCTGTTCACAATCAGCGTGCCTCGGTACATCTGCATCTGACAGCTGAATAGATATTCCCCTGAGGGCAAAGGTGGAAGGCTGATATCTTTGGGTTTGTTTAAAGGTAACTCCTCGCTGATGTCGATATCTGAAAAAACCACAGTTGCTGCACATGGGGATGCGTCTTTGCGCACGAATCGCAAGGTCGTGTCCTGGCTTGCTGCCAGTTGAATTCTCGAAGGCTCATAAGTGCCGTTATCCACAACGATTGTCACTGTGTTATTGTCAGCAGAAACGACCTGTGGTTTGTAAAGCCAAAACCACCAAACAATCATGACGATGAGCGCCACACCGAGTAAATTTATGATCATCATGTCGGCATCTCCCTAATGATTCTTTGCGTTAAACAAGCGGAGGCGATTTGCGTTAGTCACCACCGTCAGCGACGAAAACGCCATTGCAGCACCAGCAATGACCGGGCTAAGTAACAGCCCCAAAAATGGATACAACAAGCCCGCTGCAACGGGCACACCCGCAACGTTGTAGATAAAAGCACCCAAAAGATTTTGTTTGATATTGCTGAGTGTTGCCTTACTCACAGCAATGGCATCGGCCAAACCGTGCAGCGAGCCTCGCATCAGTGTAATGTCAGCACTTTCAATGGCGACATCTGTCCCTGTACCAATAGCAAATCCCACATTCGCCAAGGCCAGAGCGGGCGCGTCGTTAATACCGTCACCGGTCATGCCTACTATTTCACCCTGCCCCTGCAGTTCCGCGATCTTGTCAGACTTTTGATCAGGAAGGACTTCGGCAAAATACTCGGTTATGCCTACTTTTTTCGCGACGGCTTGCGCTGTAGCGCGATTGTCACCAGTCAGCATGACGACACGCACACCATTTTTCTGCAGACGTTTTATGGCCTCGATAGAATCGCTCTTTATAGGGTCGGAAACGGCGATAATGGCAGCGAGTTTTCCATCAACAGCAAAGTACATAGGTGTCTGCGCTTGAGCGGCCATCTCTTGCGCTTTTTCGACATACGCGTCGATATCGATCCCTTTTTCCTGCATCAGTCTTTCATTGCCAAACAAAAGTGACTGACCCTCAACGATTCCCTCAACACCATGTCCGGCAATCGCTCGAAATTGTTCAACAGTGCCAAAATCAAGACCGCGTTCTTTTGCGGACTCAATGATCGATAGGGCTAAGGGGTGCTCCGAACCGGCCTCTAGGCTGGCAGCTAAACGCAGGACACTACTTTTGTTATTTTCGTTGGCGAGTATTATGTCTGTGACAGCCGGTTGCCCTAAGGTGATAGTTCCTGTTTTGTCTAACACCATCGCAGTTATCTTTGAGGCAGTTTGTAGCGCTTCACCGTTACGAATCAGCACACCGGCTTCAGCGGCCTTGCCAACACCGACCATCACAGACATGGGGGTTGCCAATCCTAACGCACAGGGGCAGGCGATAATGAGTACTGTGGTAGCTGACACGATTGCGAAAGCAATACGAGGATCAGGGCCAAAATTCAGCCAAGCAAGCGCGCTGACAACGGCAATGATCATGACGATAGGCACAAAATACGCCGAAATCAGATCAGCCAAGCGACCAATTGGCGGCTTGGAATTTTGTGCTCGCTTGACCATTTCTATAATCTGAGCAAGCGCGGTATCTTTTCCGACACGGGTGGCTCTAAATAAGATCGAGCCGCTTTTATTGACAGTACCAGCGACTACCTCGTCCCCTATCGCCTTTTCAACCGGCATAGGTTCTCCGGTCAGCATGGATTCATCCACTGCTGTCTGACCTTCTAAAACAACGCCATCAACCGATATTTTTTCACCAGGACGAACTCTTACGAGATCACCGAGTTGGACATCCTCAATGGCGATGTCAACATCTTCTCCGTTGCGGACCACTCTTGCTGTTTTGGGCTGTAAGCCAATCAAGCGTTTGATCGCTTCCGATGTTCTGCCACGCGCCTTGATTTCAAGTGCGAGGCCAAGGTTAATCAAGCCAATAATCATAGCCGTAGCTTCGAAATAAACGTGTCTAGCCATCTCTGGTACCAGAGATGGGAAGAACACAACAAACATGGAATAGATCCAGGCAGTACCTGTACCCAGGGCAATGAGAGTATCCATATTGGCGCTGTGATTGATAAAGGACTTCCAGGCCCCCACATAGAAATGCTTGCCCGCGAAAAACATCACACCAAATGTCAGTAGACCAATGGTTAACCACACCACTCGCTCTGTCGTTGTGGTCACGGTCATTTCACCGATAACCAGGCTGTAAATCATCAAGGGCACACCGAGCGACAATGCAATCCACATCTCTCGCATTAAGCGTTGGTAGTAGGCCTCATCTGCTTTTTCTTTTTCATCAAGCACACTCTGGTCTGACGTATCCGTAATACCTTCCGCGTTATATCCGACAGACTTAATGGCATTGATTAAGTTATCGACAGGAGCACCTCCCGTGACTGATACCGTGCTTTGCGCAAGATTCATCGTCGCTTCTTGAACGCCATCAACACCTTTTAGCGCACCCTCAATTTTGTTTACGCAGCTGGCGCAAGAGGCATTGTGTACGCGTAGGTATGTAATACGTTCGGGACTATGGATTTGTTTTTCTTTTAATACGTTATTATCAGTCAATTGCATTGTTCTATTCTGCTCCTGAGATTGCAGGGTCATCATTACTATTGGTGCTATCCCATGTTTCGATAAGGTGGCAAATACTCTCTCCAGATGGATCACGATTGGGCAGTTCATGCCATTCATTGGACGCCGATTCCATTCGAGCCATCAGCATCTGTGCGTCACGCATCTCTGTACGGGTAGTTTCCAATCGCTGATCGATTAATTGGCGAACCAATGGACATGGGCTATCACCTGTAGACGCCACTTCCAGGATTGTTTGGATTTCTCTCAAAGTGAACCCGAGCCGTTTCGCCCCTAAGAGAAAACGAAGACGTCTCTCCTGTGGTAAGTCATAGAGCCGATAACCATTAGTCGCATCCCTTTTTGGAGACAACAAACCAAGCTTGGTGTAGTGCCGGATAGTCTCAGCACTGACGCTAAACTGCCGAGCGATTTCAGTTACCGTTTTCATTACGCCTTTAATCGAATTGTGTATTTACAAGCGCTTATTGGTATCGCAAATACATTTCCAGTGACTTTCGGAACGCAAAACCAGCGCGAACCGAACCAAGGGACGATCATACAACCTACGTGCAGCACCTAGGTCAATAGGTCGATGTTTGGAAGCTCCGAAAAACGCGCAGCGACGCCAATCGGAAATCAGGCGTGTTTAGGGGGGTGAAAAATTAATGAAGGGAATCTGTTAGGTGACGATATAAGAAGGCTATGGCAAACAAGATTTTTATTTAATCTGCTCAAATTGACCTGTTCATTATTGAACACAACCATACCTCCGGAAGTGCAGGACGTTGCACACATGCCATCGATACACTGCATGTCGCACATGTCACAAGATTCCGAATGTGCTTTGGTAGTAGAACCTTTCTGTTGATGACAGGGTTCAGAATGTTTGGAACTTTTATCAGAAGGCTGATCAATACGATGATGTATGCCATGAGGCATCACACCAGATTCAGAAGAGGCTACAGGCTCATGATTTTCATTCGCCATGGTTACAGGCACAGCAACGACCATAGGCTGAGTAATCAATCCTAAAATCAAAATAGCTAAACCTATTAAACGAATCATTTTGTACTCTTATTTTATTTCAAGCCTTAATATACATCTATTTTTCTAAAAAACATTGAAGTAAGTCAATTAAACAAGATCACATCACAAAGATATGTACCAACCACAAAGATATAGAGAATATTCTTTGAGAACTGTGAAAGCTGATCACCATTTTACAGAGCACCCCAAGTTAAATTGTTATTGAACACAACTAGATCCTGACAAGCATTTAAAAAATACTTAATACAGAAAATCAATTCGGGTCGAGCAAAATAAAAAACACTACTGAACGCAACCGAAACAGTTGCATCTTCAAATTGACACCATCATTCTAAAACATGGGTGATGGGCGTTACTTAATCCTATTAACGCCCGCACCCACCCATGAATATTGACGTCCACTAGAACGCTGACGCCAAGTGAATCAGCTGGCTACTAGTGTTTACTATGATCCTTCGCAGCTTTTTTCTTCACATCGATCTTAACTTTATTGACTTCATGTCTAGAGTGATCCTCGCTATCAGAAACAGCCTTTTTACAGTTTTTCATTTTGGATGAATGACTCGCATCACCTTTTGAATGGTCCATACCTTTTTTGGCTTCACACTCGGAAGCCCCCTCTTTCAATTTATGTAAAGCAGGGTCGTGAGCAAAGGTAGGCATTACCACCAAGTTAAGCGCTAGCAATATAAAAGCACTAGGCATTATTTTTTTCATTTAAAAAATCCTCTTGTTAAAAATAGAAAAATTGGCGATCTTGGATATTCTCTAAAACCAAGCTCGCACACCGATAACCCATTGGAAGTCATCGGTGTCTTCGCCCGCTTGACGAGCAAAATCAGCCGTATTCCCAAAACTCTTGTTCCAATTCACACCGATATAGGGAGCAATCTCACGTCGAATTTCATAGCGCAACCTCAGGCCTGCCTCTAAGTCAGATAATCCTGAACCAACACCAATATCAGGATCGTTCTGACCGTAAATGTTCACTTCGATTTTAGGTGTTAAAATCAGGCGCTGTGTAAATAACAATTCATACTCTGCCCCTAGTCGCAAGGCTGTGCGACCGCTCTCTCCAATAAATAAGGCTGTATCCACTTCAAAGTAATAGGGAGCAAGCCCCTGAAAACCAATCACAGCCCAATTACGGCTTGGCGTTGGCTGAAAGTCTTTACGTAAACCAAACTGCAGATCCCAATTGGGTGCAACCGCTTGGCTATATAGAGCTTGTAACTCAGCTTCCTGAGTTTCCCCGTCAACAGTTTCGGCTTCGACTTTGTACCAAAACTTACGCAAATCCTGGCCAATCCAACCTTGACCTTCCAGAAACAATGGGTCCTGATCATCGCCATCACGATACTCCAGGCGCTCGATCAATGTCATTGCAAGGACCGGGTCATCCTTGCTGCCCGCCAAGCTATCCTCAATCAGGGCTGCCGTGAATGCCACGCCCAACGTAAGCTGGTATAAGAAATTGTTTAACATCTTCATTTTCATTTCCCTCCTAGCTTATGCGCACTTCTCGGAACATGCCCGGCATATGAAATAGCAGGTGACAGTGGTAAGCCCAACGCCCTATGGCATCAGCAGTGACCAAATAGCTGATTTTAGATCCGGGTTGTACTATCACAGTGTGCTTACGGGGAATGTAGTCTGGCTCACCAGTTTCCAATTCACTCCACACACCATGTAAATGCATGGGGTGCGTCATCATCGTGTCATTCACCAAGGTGAAGCGAACACGTTCACCGTATTTCAACTGGATCGGTTCGGCATCCGTGTATTTAACACCATTGATTGACCACATGTAGCGATTCATATTGCCTGTTAAATGAAGCTCGATTTCGCGACTAGGCTCACGAGAATCCTGAGTCCGGTAGAGGTTGCGAATATCTGCATAGGTCAACACCCGCCGGCCGTAACGCTGCTGATGTTCCCGCAACCCAATACCTGGATCATTCAAGCCGCTGCGCGCATTTTCCGCTCGCATATTAACCTGCGGTCCTTTCTCGGTTCTGGCATGAGTGATTGGACGGTTGCTGCCAAAACCAGCCTTGCCCAGCTGAGCATTGCCAGTATGCTCAAGCGCTGTCATCCCACCCATATTGTGTTGGCTATGATCCATCGCAGACATACTCGCCATCGCTGCCCCACCATGTATTGTGTGGTTTCCGCCCATACCCATGTCACGGTGTTGCAACAGTGGAGCGGGATCCAGTGCAGGGATTTCCGCCTTCCATTCAGGGCTAGGAGACAAGGTGCCCCGTGCATAACCGGTACGGTCAATGGCTTGTGCGAATACGGTATAGGCGGAATCCGCACTGGGTTCGACCACCACGTCATAGGTTTCTGCAACGCCGATACGGAATTCATCGACAGTAACCGGCTCAATGTTTTGTCCATCAGCTGCGACGACCGTCATTTTCAGTCCTGGTATACGGACATCAAAAATTGTCATTGCGGCAGCGTTGATAACGCGCAGGCGAACTCTCTCCCCTTTCTTAAACAAGCCGAGCCAGTTGTCATCCGGGGTCTGGCCATTCATCAAAAAGGTATATGTATAACCCGTCACATCACTGATATCGGTTTCGTTCATGCGCATCCTGTTCCACATGCCGCGTTCGCGCCAAGTCTGAGCCACACCCTTTTCGCTAATATCGCGCCAAAGGTCGCCCACAGTGCGCTCTTGAAAGTTGTAGTAGTCACTACTTTTTTTAAGTTTGGCATATATTTCTTCAGGAGCATCATCTGACCAGTCTGACAACATGACCACATAATCCCGGTCATAAGCTACTGGGTCCGGCTCCTTTGGATCAATTACAATTGCGCCATACAAGCCTGTTTGCTCCTGAAAGCCAGAGTGACTGTGATACCAGTAGGTGCCGCTTTGGTTCACATCAAAGCTATACTCGAAGGTCTCGCCCGGCTTGATACCGTCGAAGCTCAATCCAGGAACTCCATCCATGTCTGCCGGGAGAATCATGCCGTGCCAGTGTATTGAACTGTCATGAACCAAATGGTTAGTGACGCGCAACGTGACGCGATCCCCTTCACGCCAACGTAAGGTGGGTGCTGGCACGGAACCATTGACCGCCGTGGCCATTTGTTCGCGCCCGGTAAAATTGACAGCTTGATAACCGATATCCAAGTTAAATTTTGTACCGTTCAAGACTTGAGGATTACGGCGAATTGGATTTGATTGTCCCAAGGAAAGCTTTGGAACCAGGCCGAGGCCTAGCAACGCGCTACCAGCAGCCATGCCGGTCACAAAACGTCGACGTGAACAATCAAATTCTATCGCCGGGCTCGTGATTATTTCGTTTTTTTTCACGGCTTTTTTACACCTCACTTGGCAATCAGGGGCTTACTGATATGCTGATACACTTCAGAGCTGCCGTCTTTTTTCAATAACAGGACGTCATAGGGATCAAAACGGTCTCCCACTTCCATGCCGGGACTACCCACCGGCATACCCGGTACGGCCAAGCCAATGGCATCTTTTGGTGGAGACGCTAGGAACTTCTGAATTACTTCAGCAGGGATGTGGCCTTCAAATACATATCCATCAGTAGAGATGGCTGTGTGACAAGACTGATAGCGCGGCTCGATTTTTTGATCGATTTTAATCTTATTCAAGTCTGACGGATGGTGTACATCTGCTTCAATACCCATACCTTCTGCATGATCAATCCATTTTTTACAACAACCGCAAGTTCGGCTTTTATAAACATCTAGCACTATGAGATCAGAAGGAATTCTAGGCGAATTTATATCGCGACTGAGGTCCGCTTGCTCAGAACAAGCGGCAATACTAAATAATAAAGGTGTAGCAACCAGAAATCGGCTTACACATTTGACAGCACATTTCATAACAACTCCCATAACAGTCGGGTCTGCTTAGATAGCGAAATAACTGGGAGTATTTAACTCCCGCTAACTCTGGTAAGTGGAAAATACGCCAAAATTCAGGCGCACTTATCCTCTGTTAGCAGGAAATGGGAGGGCGATAGAGCGGGATAATTAGTTTGTCAACTGTATGATCCGAATAGTGATTAGCCAGCAAGTTGGAGGGAGGAGCAAAAGCTATATGCGTTCCTATTAAAACTGCGGCATTACACCCTCCGAGACTACAGTCACAATCTGCACAACATTCAACAAAGGTGGATGAATTCTCATCAGTGGGTTGGGACATTCCCATATGCTGAGAGTGATCCATTTCGAAGCCATCGTTTGCTACAACAGCTGACGTCATCGCTGTAGTTTCGCAAGACATACTTACAGCCGCATATGTCTGAGAGATGAATGCCATCATCAGAACAATCGCAACAATGTATTTATATCTTATTACAGACTTCATAATCCAACTTTTGAACAACTGACGTTTCGAATCTATAGAGCGTGTTGGATCGAAGATAGTTCAATTTATTGAAAACTGCAACACGATTATAGGTAGGTAATATTATTCTAAGTTAAATGGCCAAATAAATTTCTAATAAAAACAATAGTGGCAGAGCCGAAAATAGCCGCCTAAATTGCAATTATCCATCTATGAATAGAGTGCTAGAAGCACTCAGTAGCCCTCACAGGAAAAAATGAGGCGCCCCACTATCCGCAACCCGTGATCAATAACGTCTAACCATATTAATAGAATAGTAATATTCAGTTTTGCTATTATATAAATGAGGAAATGTATTTACATCCGCTAGAGACTTGATTTACTATGCGCCGACAGGCTTCCTGGTAAATGAGAACGAGATGCACGTGAGAATTTCAAAAGCAGCAATAATGCTATTTGCGATATTTGCCTTAATTGCGCAAGTATCTGCTTCAGCATATGCCGCCTGCGAAATGCCCAGCGACACTCACAACTCCAGTCACCTGGACGTGTCTGCATCATCTAGCCATTCAGATATGCACCATCATGCCGCAATGGATGACGGAACGAACAACCCTGGTGAGATGGCAGAAGATTGCTGTAACATTGACTGCAACTGCCCTGCTAATGCCTGCAATTCAACGTATGCGGCAAATAGTGAACTTCCTCAAGCATTACTGCTGTTCCATTCAAATGCCTTCAGCATTATTTCAGAAGCTCAGCTAAGCTCTAACATTAGCTCCCTTTATCGCCCACCAGCTCACGCTTAAGCTAGGGTAAGTGCGCCTTGGTTTCGCACATCAAACCACTATCTTCGAACCTCATTCAAAAACGATAGCGTTTGATATCTGTAGCACCCCATCACCCCCTAGCCCTACATACTTACTTTAGGCTGTCGCACTACGCGGCGGGCAATGTGAATTAATCGCAGCCCACATACCACTGGTCGATAGTTCACATAACTTTTGAAGTGATCTAAATGGAGCATCCGATGAAGCATAGATCTGGAAGCATTATGGCCGTTGTGGCTAGCATTTCTTTAACCGCGCTGGCTGACAGTGAGTCCAGGCTAGTTCCTGAACAGACTTTATCGCTTGAAAGGGCTGTATCCATAGCCATAGAGAATGACCCCTGGTTAACGCAAAGCGTTCTTAATCAGAAAGCAACCGTGGCAAGAAGTGTTGCGGCAGGCACCCTAGCAGATCCAAAAGTGTCATTGAAGTTATCCAACTTGGCGATTGATTCCCTACAGTTTGATCAGGAGCCCATGACTCAAATGCAACTTGGCATATCTCAAACACTGCCTCGGGGTGATAGTCTATCGATTCGTAAAAATCAACTTCTTAAAAAATCAGCTGAGTACCCTATCCTCAGAGAGGATCGCAGAGCCAAACTCAAGAAAGTTGTATCAGAGCAATGGCTGGACAGCTATGCCGCTCAGTTTACAATCGAGCTTATTGAAAAAGACTGGCATTTATTTGAGCAGCTAACTGATATAACGAAGTCTAGCTACTCAAGCGCCATTGGCAAAACTCGGCAACACGACATTATTCGCGCTCAGCTCGAAATACTGCAGCTCGAGGACAGATTGACTCGCGAAAAGCAAAATTTCGAAATATCAAATGAAAAGCTAAACGAGTGGATGTTTTCAAAGGAAATTGAAAACTATGGCCAAATTCTTAGCCCTGGAACACAAATAGCCAAGAAATTGCCAAACATTGAACTTAGCCGGTCCACCCTAACGAAGCTGAAAAACGCAAGCCAACAAGAGCTCGCTAGCCTTTTGTCAACACACCCTCTACTTGCCGCTATAGATGTAAAACAATCTGTATTCAATCAATCGATTAAACTTGCCGAGCAATTATACAAGCCCAAATGGACGCTCAATGCGTCTTACGGATACAGAGACAACGCACAAGACGGTAGAGATAGAAGTGATTTATTTTCAGTTGGCATAAGCATGGACGTTCCCCTATTCACCCGAAACAAACAGGATAAAACCCTCTCCGCAGCGACTGCTGATGCTGAGGCTATCAAAGCAGAAAGGTATTTAATACACAAAAGCCTTATTAGCTCGCTGAGAAAAGAGTTGCGAAATTTAACCCGACTTTTAGAAAGGCAAAGACTATACAAAGAAAGTTTGCTAATGAAGAGCCGCGATCAAGCGCAAGCCTCATTGACAGCATACACCAATGACGACGGAGACTTTTCAGAAGTAGTACGAGCACGAATTGCCGAGCTAAACACACGTATATCTGCACTGAGAATTGATGTTGACCTTTTAAAAACTGTATCCCGAATTAACTACTACTTAAGCCAGTCTTCTTATCCCCAAAACACTAATAAGACTCAAGAAAAAGGAGCTCTATAATGCCATTCAGTAATAAAACTCTGCTAGCAACATTGATCGGCGTAGCTCTAGGCGTGACTGGAATAAAGGTATTTGAAGTAAATAATCCAGGCGAAATGGATAATAGCGCAGAAGATAAACCCCTATATTGGGTGGCGCCAATGGACTCCAATTATCGTAGAGATCAACCTGGAAAGTCACCCATGGGAATGGACCTAATCCCTGTATACGAAGAAGCATCATCCAGTCAAAACTTTGGACCTGGAGCTGTAACCATAGCACCTCATGTTATCAATAACTTAGGTGTACGAACCGCAGCTGTAGAACGAAAAGTAATGCACAATAGAATTTCAACAGTAGGTTACGTTCAATACAATGAAGACTTTCTCATTCACATACACCCAAGGGTTGAAGGTTGGATAGAGAAACTCCACGTTAAATCTACCGGAGAACCAGTACAAAAAGGGCAGGCACTCTACACCCTTTATTCACCTCAGCTCGTGAACGCCCAAGAAGAACTTCTGATAGCTATAAAACGCAATAATCGCGCTTTGATATCAGCAGCCAAAGATAGACTGCGTTCTTTACAGCTGCCAGAAGATTTCATTAAAGATTTGATTAGAAAGCAACGGGTCAGTCAAAACGTTACTTTTTATGCACCACAATCTGGCGTTGTTGAAAATCTGAAGATAAGGGAGGGGTTTTATGTTAAGCCCGGAAACACTCTTATGAGTATAGGTAAGCTGGACAAAGTATGGGTAGAAGCCGAGGTATTTGAAAATGACTCAAACCTCATAAGAAAGGGTTTAGCAGCATCGATGACTCTTGATTATATGCCCGGTAAGAATTGGTCGGGGCATATTGACTATGTGTACCCAACTTTAAACAGTAAAACTCGTACATTAAGAGTTAGGTTGAAATTTGATAACCCAGACAAATCTTTGCGGCCAAATATGTTCGCGAAGGTGGATATACATTCTAATCAGACAGATAGCGCCATACTGATTCCCAAAGAAGCACTTATTCGAACCGGCAGTCAAGACCGCGTCGTATTAGCCCTGGGTGACGGGCAATTTAAATCTATCGAAGTACAAGCCGGCCGAGTCAACGATCGATACGCAGAAATTACAGCCGGTCTATCAGAGAGCGACAGCGTAGTAACTTCTGCACAGTTCCTAATAGACTCTGAATCAAGCAAAAGTTCCGACTTTAAACGCATGACCCACGAGGAAAAACCAGAAAAAGCTTGGCTACAAGGTGAAGTCAAAGAGCTAATGCAGGACCATGGCATGATTTTAGTTCATCACAATGCAGTAGAAGTATGGGACTGGCCGGAAATGACAATGAAGTTCGGCCTGCACGAAAGCATTGACGCAAGCCTGTTGAAACCGGGCCAAACTTTGCACTTTGAAGTCACAAGAACTGAAGAAAGTGAATACACAGTTACCGCCATACATATTATGGGCGAAGAGGAAACACAAAGTGCAACGGTAACTGGCGTAATAAAGTCACTAGACAGAAGTGCGAGACTATCCAGCATTCATAGAGGCGCCATTGATAAATGGGATAGACCTGCTGCAACTGTCGAGTTTTCTATTGCTAAAGACATTGACATCCAAAATTTCAACGTAGGGGACAATATCAATTTTACATTTGAAGTCAGGGATGAACTATTGATTACCCAGATGGCCAAGGAAAATGAGAAGCCTCAGCCGTCAACCATAGACCACTCGACTCACTAGTACCGGAGCAATTAGATGATTGAATCAATAATACGGTGGTCAATAGGAAACCGATTTTTTGTTCTATTGGCAACCTTTATACTAATAGGTGCTGGGCTGTACTCATTGAAAAATACCCCGGTAGATGCAATTCCTGATCTATCAGATGTACAAGTTATTGTTAAAACCAGCTATCCCGGTCAGGCGCCACAAGTTGTTCAAGACCAGGTTACCTACCCTCTTACAACAGCAATGCTATCCGTTCCAGGAGCAGTTACAGTTCGAGGGTACTCGTTTTTTGGCGACTCTTACGTCTACATTATTTTTGATGAAGACACTGATCTGTACTGGGCGAGAAGCCGTGTTCTGGAGTACCTAAGCCAAGTTGCACCATCCCTCCCAAGTACGGCCAAGCCCCAGCTAGGACCAGATGCAACCGGTGTTGGCTGGGTTTATCTTTACTCCTTGATCGATAAAACTGGAAATCTTGACATCAGTCAACTCAGAAGTCTTCAGGACTGGTTTTTGAAATACGAATTACAAACTGTCCCGGGCGTATCGGAAGTCGCCGCCATTGGTGGAATGGTAAAGCAGTACCAGGTGCAAGTTGATCCCGACCGTTTACGTGCATATGACATCCCTATCAGCCACATCAAAATGGCTTTACAACGAGGTAATAGAGAAACTGGCGCTTCAGTAGTAGAAATGGCTGAAGCTGAATATATGGTGACTGCTTCAGGTTACATAAAAAACATTCGAGACATCGAATCCATTCCGCTCGGGATAAATGAAAATGGCACACCACTAACAATTGCAGATGTAGCGCAAGTAAACTTAGGCCCCCAAATGAGGCGCGGGGTGGCAGAACTAAATGGAGAAGGCGAAGTTGTTGGCGGTGTAGTGGTAATGCGCTTCGGAGAGAACGCACAAAAAACTATAGACGGCGTAAAGGCTAAGTTAGAAACCTTAAAGAAAGGTCTTCCGGAAGGTGTTGAAATAGTTACTGTTTACGACCGGTCAGGGCTTATTGGTGAAGCTGTTGAAAACCTCTGGTTCAAGTTGCTGGAAGAGTTTATTGTCGTAGCGCTTGTCTGCATCGTATTTCTATTTCATGTTCGTTCATCGCTAGTTGCCATATTCAGTTTACCTGTTGGCATTCTTGCTGCGTTTATCGTAATGCACCTGCAAGGAATCAATGCCAACATCATGTCCCTTGGAGGAATCGCTATTGCCATCGGCGCAATGATCGATGGGGCAATCGTGATGATTGAAAATATGCACAAGCATATGGAGAAAACTGAAGTCACCGAAGAAAACCGCTGGCAAATAGTTGCCGAGTCGGCCAGTGAGGTCGGGCCGGCCTTGTTTTTCTCACTATTGATCATTACCGTTTCCTTTGTACCCGTCTTTACCCTAGAAGCCCAAGAGGGACGTATGTTTTCCCCTCTTGCTTTTACCAAAACGTATGCCATGGCTGCAGCTGCAGCACTAGCTATCACTTTGGTCCCCGTATTAATGGGCTATTTTATTCGTGGTAAGGTGCTAGCTGAGCACAAAAATCCAGTGAACCGCTTGCTGACAACTATTTATATGCCAGCTTTAAAAATAGTTCTTGAGTTTCCCAAGTCAACTATTTCCTGCGCCCTTATTATTAGCGTGATAGGTTTCTGGCCAGTAAGCAAAATCGGAAGTGAATTTATCCCCCCCTTGGATGAAGGGGATCTCATGTACATGCCTACGACTTATCCGGGGATTTCTATTGGCAAAGCAAGGGAGTTACTACAACAAACAGACAAACTAATTAAAACCGTTCCGGAAGTTCAGACGGTATTTGGGAAAGTTGGTCGCGCAGAGAGCGCTACTGATCCTGCCCCTCTAACCATGATTGAGACCTTTATCCAATTGAAACCAAGGTCACAATGGAGAGAAGGAGTTACAACCGAAAGCCTCAAAAAAGAATTTGACAAGCTTGTCAAATTCCCTGGACTGACCAACGCCTGGGTTATGCCCATCAAGACTCGAATTGATATGTTGGCAACCGGTATAAAAACGCCAGTCGGCATAAAGGTCGCCGGGCCAGAACTCTCCGTGATTCAAGACATAGGAAAACAGCTCGAAGAAATCATGATGAAAGTCTCCGGTACAGCTTCTGTATACTCGGAGCGAGTTGCGGGCGGCCGATACTTGAAAGTTGACATAGAACGTGAAAGCGCCTCTCGCTATGGTTTAAATATAGCCGACGTCCAAGAGGTTATAGCCTCCGCAATTGGAGGCATGAATGTAACTCAAACCATTGAGGGACAGGAGCGCTACCCTGTCAATCTTCGCTATCCACAGGATTATCGTGATTCACCAGAAAAGCTATCGAAACTCCCAATCGTAACCAAAGAAGGGCTGAGAATCTCCCTAGCTGATGTTGCGTCGATCAAAATTGAAGATGGGCCACCTGGAATTAAAAGCGAAAACGCAAGAATTAACGGATGGGTTTTCGTCGACATCGAAGGAGTAGATGTCGGTAGTTATGTTCAGCAGGCCCAAAAAACAGTAGCACAAGAACTGCAGCTGCCTGCAGGCTATTCAATCAACTGGTCAGGCCAATATGAATATATGCTCAGAGCAAAGGAAAAACTGAGCTACGTCATACCTCTCACTTTAGGGATTATCATTATTCTGCTTTACATGAATTTTAGAAATTTTGCTGAAGTTGCCATCATTATGGGCACCTTACCATTGGCAATGATCGGCAGTATTTGGCTCATGTATATTCAAGGCTTCAACTTCTCAGTAGCTGTAGGGGTTGGATTTATTGCTCTCGCGGGCGTAGCCGTAGAGATTGGGGTGATTATGCTGGTTTATCTAAACCAATCCTTTAACGCAGCAATAGAACATGCCTCTTTGAATAGAAGGACATTAGATATCGATGAATTGCGACAGTCCGTTCTCGAAGGCGCAGGTATGAGAGTACGACCAGTCATGATGACAGCCGCAGCAATCATAGTTGGACTACTCCCAATCTTGTACGGGTCAGGAACTGGATCGGAGGTAATGAGCAGGATAGCAGCACCCATGGTCGGAGGGATGGCAAGTGCTGTCGTTCTCACATTACTAGTCTTACCGGCGATTTACTTCCTCTATAGAAAGCAAAGTCTTGGGCACCACCAAGGGCGTAAATCACAGTGATTAAATATGCTCGGCGTTATCACAAATGGCTGATGGCCTTTTTAGGCCTTCAGTTTTTAATCTGGTCAGTTACTGGTTTATATATGGTGAGCATCAACATTCACGAAATACACGGTGAATCTAAGCTCAAGGAAACGGATAAAAAATTAAAAATGGTGAAAGCCAACTATCCGATAGAGCTAATACGAAAAAGGTACCCCCTTGCGATAGAGCTGACCATGACAACCTTGGTAGGTCAACCTGTGTATAGGATCAGAACAGCTATAGCAAGGACGCATCTTGTTAGCATCAGGAATGGTAAAGAACTCGGTCTTGTAAATAGAGAGAAAGCCATTCAAATAGCCAGCCATTACTATTCTGGACAATCCCCCATTAAATCTGCAACGTTAATCGATGAATATGATGACAAATTAAATGAGATATCACCTAGACACACCCCTGCTTGGAAGATATCTTTCAACGACCTTATCGATACTAGCTTTTACGTTAGCCAGTCGAGCGGAGAATTGACAGCAGTTCGTCACAATTACTGGCGATTATTCGATTGGATGTGGCGATTTCACATAATGGACTATAAACAGGGAGATCAAGTTTCGAATTGGTTACTTCGAATAGCGGCAATTTTCTCATTAATTTCAGCTGTAGCTGGCGCATATCTAACAGTGGCGAACTTTACTCGCAATAAGCAGAGAGATAATCGTGATGCAGCTTAAACTGTCAAACCGCCTTATACACAAATGGATTTCTGTTGTTGTTGGCACACAGGTCATAATCTGGGTTGTGACCGGGTTATACTTCAACCTGTCTGATCATTCGCCTATCGGGCAGGAAAAAATTCAGCCACCACAAATTTTAATCAACAACAGAGGTACGTTTGTCGATCCCTTCTCCATCTCATCTGAACCGCCTTTAGAAATTGAACTGGTATGGATACAAAGAGAGCCATTTTACCATTTCATTTTTGAAAAAGGATCACATAGCTATCAGGAACGTCGATCACGTTTATACAATGCATCAACGGGATTGCAAAAATCAGTTGGACCGGCTGAAATTCAAGCCTTAGTTGAATCAATCTACCATGAAAAGATCTCCTTTGACTCTATAACCATTCGCCATCCGCCATTTTTGGACTATCCGCAACAGGAAAATCCCATGTGGACTGCATCCTTAAATGACGATTTAAATACAACAATTTATTTCGATATAGTAACGGCCAAGTTATTACGCCACTCGACAAACCAATCCAGATTTAATGAGTTGGTGAAAATACTGCATTTCATGGACTATGGAGTATCTGGCGGCTTTAACAATTGGCTAATCACCTTATTTGCGGTACTAAGCACAGTACTTTCAATTACTGGAATGATTTGGCTAATCCAATTACTCAGACAGAAGATTAATAAAATTAGTCTGAATGGAGATTACAAATCCATATCCGTAAGCAGCCAACATTATCAGAGAAAAATTGAAACTGAGGTAATCTGCAATAAGTATTTGACTATATTTGAGTGCCTAAAAAGCGCTAACATTTCTGTTCCCAATCAGTGTGACGGAGCAGGATCCTGCGGAAGATGCATGGTCCGGACCTCCCCTACGCTGAATGCTACAAATTTAGATAAAACATTTATATCGCTTAGTATGCTAAAAGAAGGCTATCGCCTTAGTTGCCAACACTACGTCCATGAGGTGGAGTCAGTTAACTTAGTCCATAGAGATAACGAACTTACTCTAAGCCTGACAGAATCCAAATTTATAACGCCGTCTATCAAAGAGTTAAAATTTAAGATTGAATCACAAGAACGTATTTTGTATACGCCAGGATCTAGCATGCAACTAACAATTCCTGAGGGCTATACGCAGAATAAAGTCCCAGACAGATTTATAAAAAGAGGCAGTAGCGTAAAAATAAAGAAAATGCCGCATAAGAAAACGCAACGATACTACTCAATTACCGAATACAATGCTGACCTAAATGAGATCACATTCCTAATAAAGTGGCACTTTTGTAACGAGCAACTAACATCGGGAATTGGCTCTGGCTATATGTGTTCACTAAAGATCGGGGATTGTATAGCAGCAAAAGGACCACTACACAACTTCCAAATTTCAAGTAGAAATGTAGACCACAACTTCCTTATTGCTGCAGGAACTGGAATTGCACCAATAAGACCCATGATCATTAAAATGTTATCTAACACTGAATCGACTGAGAAAATAACATTAGTTTACTCCGCGAACAATGAAGAAGAGTTGGTCTACCATAACGAGTTCTTAAATCTAAGCAGACAAATTGACAGATTTCATTACACACCTACCGTCTCAAATCCTTCAGGCCACTGGATGGGAAAGAGAGGCCGGATTCAGGATGTTCTTTCAACTATACAAATGCCAAAACTTGAAACCGAAAGGTACGAATTTTACCTGTGCGGCCCAGAAAGCATGATTCATAGTATCGAGAAGATAATCTTAGAAAACGGGGTAAATCAAGAGTTCATAAACAAAGAGAAATTTAATAGCTAGAAAAATTACTTATACAAGGACAATTTTATGAAAAATTTACTAAAACTCATTGTTATTACAAGCATTGCCATCAGTTTCCCAGCAATCGCCCACGTAAAACTTTTACAAGCCACTCCATCAAAAGATGCGATGCTGAAAATGCCGCCTGAACTCCTAACATTGGAATTCAATAAAAAGGTTAGAATCGTAAAAGTTGCCCTGAAGGACAGGAAAGGGGAAAAAGTAAACTTTGGTTTCAAACCATCAAAACAATCTAAATCAATATTTCAATGGTCCTTGCCGGACCTACAACCCGAGAGCTACTCTGTCGAAATTATCTACTTAGGTAATGACGGCCATAAGATGAAAGAAAAATACACCTTTATGGTACATTAATATATAGGCACAACTATGGAAATGCATATTTGGAATGGGTTAATTGTACTTTCAAAGGTACTATTTTACACCGGCTTTGCCAGCATAGTCAGCTATGCATTTCTTTTCAAGGTTCCCTTATTGAAGCCCAAATACACAAAACTCATAGTCATCGCAAACATCGCAAACCTTTTATGGTTCATTGCTAACTCAGGGGCAATGGCAGAAGAAGGGTTAAGAGGAGCCTTCGATCAAGATATATTGTTAATTATGATTCACTCTCCCATCGGAAGCTCAGCGCTTTTGCGCGCTATTGGTTTATTCTTTGCCCTTTTGATAATAATAAAGGGGCAAAGAAAGGTCGATTCAACACCCGCTTTGTGGATTCGCAGCTGCATCTTGATTTTATCCATTATCTTGCTGACATATTCATTCACGCTTATCGGTCATGTATCCGAACTAGATTACCTAGCCAAGCTATCATTAATGATACATGCCTTAGTTATGGCATGGTGGTTTGGATCACTTCCTTCTTTAGCAATCGCATGCAAAACACTGGAAACCAGAAAGCTAAAAGGCCTAATGGATAGGTTTGGAAAACAAGCTTCGATTTTAGTAACTCTACTTCTTTTTGCAGGGCTCTATTTAGGTGTTTCTCTAAACTCAGGCTTAAACAGCCTATTCTACACTGATCACGGAAGAGTGCTGCTTCTAAAGGTAGTATTTGTGGTTATCATTTTAGGAATCGCAGCCAATCACAAGCTTAGGCTCGTGCCAAGCCTTAATCACAAACAGCAGCGCAATAAACTAGCTAATTCTATATATCTAGAAATGGGAATAGCATCTAGTATTTTATTGTTGACCTCCGTATTAACTAGCGTAGTCAGCCCTGACTTGTGAGAACTGTACAATAGCGTTCGAAAAGGAAAGTACCATATATTGGTTATATTTGCGTCTTAAACTGGATAGCTTATAACCAGCGCCATCACCTGCAACAACAGCTCTTTCCAGAGCTTCCGTTGGTAGGTTGAGATTGATACTGCCCCTTTGTGCCTCGAATTATTCGTAAAGAACAAAACACGAGTATGGGGTAAGTCATGAAATGACAAGGTCTACTTTTGCTTAAATTATACGAGGATTAGTATGATGACCGGTTATCAACTTTATAGGAGGCATTGGGCGCACAGCTTCAATAAGCATTGAGCCACGAAAATCATCAACTTTATAAGGTTCCTTCAAGAATCATATCATTATAAATCAGCAACTTATAATCCTTATAGGTTTTACATTTTTTGAGGTCGTCCAATACCCCCCTATTTTGAGGTTTATATGGCTAAATCTGGCCAGGCACGTGTGCCTACTCCGGAACAACAACGTCGTTTTTTCCAGTTGATTCAGAACCACCGCCACCCTGAAAAGAACACAGCTATCATGCAGATCAGCTTCAAGCTGGGACTGCGTGCTCAAGAGGTTGCTCTCCTACAAGTGAAGGAAGTTGCTAGGCTTAATTCTTCGGGTACTGAGTTCAATTTGCTGGAAGTAATGAGCCTGCCTGCAGCCTACACCAAAGGTGCAAACGCAATGAAGCGCTCCAAAAGTCACTACCAACGGAAAACAATCAGTTTTGATGTTGAGAGTTTTGACAAAGTTGTTCGGCAAATTGAAGCCTTAGCTAAATCTGGGGCTGACATTGACTCAGAAAATTTTTACCCGCCAGTTAAACAGCATAAAGGGAAATCACGGGATCTTCCCATGGTTGATCAGAGCCTTCGTGAAGCTCTAGCTCAGTACCTAAGCTTGCGACTTAGCAAAGGGGAAAAGCTAAAGCCTTCCTCCCCTCTTTTCATCACTCAGAAAGGTGGCCCCTACTCTTCCAACACGCTACAAGAACATATGGCTTTGATGTTGCGGGGTTGGGCCGGAATTGAGAAAGCCAGCTCACATAGTGGGCGCCGCTCACTGATTACTAATGTTATCCACAAGCAGAAAAAATCTGTCAAAATAGCACAGAAAATTGCTGGTCATGTTAATCCATCAACAACTTTAATATACGAAGAGCCTCCTGAGGAAATCCTAGCAGAAACCTTAAAGAGTATGGATTAGTCCTGTCTGGGCCAAAAATCGAACATTTGATAATGTCATAACTATGCTTTAGAAGATTTTGTAACTCATGGCGATCATTCATTATTCCAACATCCGGCACTATTGGAATCGAAAAAAGAAACCGCACAATCCTTGCCAATCTCATCAGAAATGATTTGAGTAACGCGGTTACAATATGCCTGATCATCACGAAACACTGATACGGCAACTCTTTCTATACCTGATTTTCCTATACGCTTTAGTAAATGAATATCATGTTCTCCAAACCCCCATCCATATACCACTAAATTTGAGGGAAGGCTTGTTAACACCTCTCGATATACAGTATTCAAATAGTAACTGCCTTGAATAGATTTCGTCTTTTGATTGCTTGTTCCTTCACTAACAAACAATGGCACATAACTTCCTCGCTCCCACTTATCCAAAATGCCCTCTAGAAGGCTAAAACTTGATGCGGCTAATTTCTTTTCATTCTCAATTCTGTCTCTGGCAAGAATAAGGCTTCCATGCGGGTAAAAAACCAAGGAGCAATGCCTCTGTCCGCTAAGCGGTTTTCTGAAGCGCTGCCAGTCATCATCAAAGCATGAACCTACGAAACAGTCTTTAAAAGCATGTTTATCATTGATGTCAAGGCCATACATCATGACCCAATACACAATGAGGTCGTAGTTTAAATCGATTATTGTATTAAACTGCTTGAGGAAATTATAAATATTTGGTACCTGATTAGATATCGCCTCATGCTCCGGATGGATATCTCTTACCGCTGCTATCAAACAGTCACGAATATGTTGATATGCTTGCTCGGTCTTATCATCATCAATATCAAGTGATTTATTAACATTCGTAGATTGCCAGACAATTCTCAGGATGAGTTCAAAGTCATCTGTATGGAAGAAATCAAATATACTTTCTACATCTTTAGTAAGTAGCCCATTATCAATGGCATGCTGCTTTAAAGACCCGTAATGGAAGCTTTGGTCTACCGCTATACTTGCACCATTTCCAACTAGGATCGCGCCATCAAACTGATCTCCAATGTCTTTCCAGTCCATTATTTCTGTAGGCAAACTTTTCACTCCTTTTATTTAAATTGGGGGAAATCCAAATAATCATTAACTTTGAACTTTCATAGGCCAAAAGTGGATACTTGAAATTTTAACTATGATCCGTTGTTTGCGGAGAAAGAAAATCAAGTAAATACAACATTAAAGAACTGGCTCCGGCATCCTTATAGACTGCGTTTTATTTATTACTCAGCATCCTAAAAATATTGAGTGCTTTTGAACAGGTGTAAAATAAATAGGGCTCCAGAATGCAAAGCCTTTCAAGCATCCGCTCCATTCTCTCAATAGAGTCTTCACTAATTTGCAGATACGCCAATTCTGTGCACCATTGTCCTATATATTCTGCCCAGCCATCTTTATCCTCAAAGGCTGCTCCCCCCACAACGCCTATTGCCAGATAGTTTTCGGGCTCAGAATCCACATCAATATAGTCCCGATATAGTCGGCTTAAGATCGTCACAGATACAGCAAGCTTTTTACTTCTGGTCATACAGGCAACCTGAGCTAGCCCGTTTAACACCTGGTAGACAGAATCCTTGTCGTTAACTGATGCCAACTTGTGCTGTGCGCTTTCGAGTAGCGAAACTGCATGTTCCAAATATTCGTCATCAATTTTCCAGAAGGGAGCTGAATTCATCAAAATCCTGTAGGAATCAAATGACGCTTTGCCGTTGATATGCTTAGCAAGCAAATCCGAGATTTCATCTGGTATAACCGCTGGTGCAGAGTTACCTTCCAATGGCCCGGGCAAGAACGAGTGCATATTCAACCTCGAACCAGACGTAAGCTCTTTTTGAAGATATTCAACCACCTCACACTCATCGGGCTCTTGACACGCTACATTGACCCGCCCATACAGTTCATTAATAAATTGCTCTTCGGTTAAGTAAGTTGGGAGCCACCTTGGCTCTTCTATCAAATCGATAAAGCTTTGGCAGAAAAAGTAAAGCCCCCTTTGCTGAGAAGCCCACTGCTCAACTTTGTCAAAAACAACACCCTCTTCCAGTGCCACTTTAACAATTAATGCTGATTGGGCGAATGAAGCAAGGCGCCTGTAGAATGGTGGCATTCCTTTGAATATCTGCAATCGCGCCAGTTCGCCATCAACAAAAACTGCCATTGAGCAAAACAGACGCAGGTTATCTAACGTTTTGGCAGAAGATATGCACCCAAACAGCTTCTTAATAATGGCAACTGATGAATCTTTGAATTTCAGTATGCCTACTTCGAGGCATGATATTAAAAGTATTGGGTGGCAGGTTTCGATCGCCCGGCTTGCCATTGCGTGATACTGAGCCTCATCAACAAGGCAATTGGAAACGACTGCTGATATAGACTTGTGAATGCACATCAAAAAATCACTCTCAGTCACTTCACTTTCTATTCTGTTGTCAAAATACTGTTTTAGCTCGACCTCACAATACTCGTCAATATTGTTACTCCCATAATATTTCCCCACAAGCCTTTCGTAATAGCGAATATCACGTGGAACTAGCGTGGAAACTTTATTTGATGGGCTTTGAAACTCCTGCCTTAACAGAGCCTCAATGTGACTTGGCGAGCAATCCAAATCAAGCAACAAATCTGATACGTCTTCATCACTGAGTATTGATGCCGAAAGTACTGCCCCCAAACGTTCCAGGTCCTCTCTGGAAAACGATCTACCTTTCGCTTCAGCCTCAAATACGCTTAACCGTCTGTCCACCTCAGTACAAAACGGCCAAAAACTATCATTAAGTATCTGCAAATCGCCCTTAGTTAAAGAAAAGGCTGGTCGTTCACCCGGATGATGGCGCAGAGACCAATGATCCCCCTTAATATCCTCAAGAAAAAATTCTTCCTCGATTTTTTCAAAAGCACTGCGAATAGCCTTAAAGAGAGCACTTCTGGCAAAAGTTACACCGTTATCACTAAAACTAACCGTAGCATCTGGTGCAATACCTAGCTCTTCCAACAGTTCAGAGTCAGATAATAGTTCCGCCCTGACCAGGCTGGGGAATAAATTGATAAGATGGGAGGCCATATAAGCTCGCATAGAATCAGAGTTAGCCATCCAACTCTTCCTCCAATATCGATTGTTGAGAAACGCTTTTAACCTGCTGCTTCATAGAGTCAACCACATTCTTAAAGCTCCACGAATCGATATCACTCAACGGCCCCAGTACAAACTCATCCAACCAAGCTTTGTAGCCTTCCTTTTGCTTATCAGATATAGACTCCTGCGCAATCAATATGAAATTCACCCTTAAAACCTCACCCAAATAGGCCATGCCTCCATCGTCCCTCATTTCGTGGGTCTGAGCCCACTCTCGAAAGCCCATCAACTCATAAAGCCAGCAAGATCTAGCACGGCTTAGTTCGAGTGGGATATCTGCCGACCACTGAGCCTTTATGGTTTGTGCAATCGATTTCATGGTTTCATGTAGCCACTGGGCATCTTTTGGGAGCTGAACCAAGCCACTAATCCTGATCAAAAGCAGATTTTCTCTTATCAGTTTTAGCTGCTTAGTTGGCCTAAACTCACCATCTGCCATAGCTGAGTGATTTAAATGATATTCAAGCTCTTCTGTGGAGATACCAACAAACTCAAACCCAAACTCCCTAAGTGATGTTCTGGCATCAAGCTTTTGTTCTTGAGAAATAAGTTCTTTATGGTGTAGTGTCTCGACAAGGTCTAATGATGTAAAAATTGGTATTGTTCTTTCATCAAATGTAATATTTCTATGCTTATTCATAAATCGGTCATCTATCAAAGCGGCATCGCATACTTTAAGCGTCTCAAAAAGCTCCTCTGTTGGCCTCGCATACTTATTCTTGGAAACAGCGACTTGCTCTCTATTTAGCGGCATTTCAGCAAGGATCACTTTCCCAGATGTAAGTCCATTAGAAAATAACTTCCTGATATTTTCTATTTTAGAATCTGCATGCTCGATGATTGAAGCGTAGTCTATCAGCGATCTATACCTATCACGCTCGCCCTTAAATACATACACTTCGAATCCAGCATCACTAAGCTTGTCGAGCATTTCAACGGTCATCAAATAGGTGATGGACAATGAATCGAGATATAATCTCGCACCACTTGACACATCAAGATCGACAGGCCACTCTTTCTCGTGTTGGCATAGGTAATTTATGGCTTTAACACGCTGAGCTTCAGTGATTACAGCCAGGCCTTCGAGTTTTTTAATTAATTGTGTGCATGAAATCAGACTGTTGTTAAATGAAGAAAGGTCAGCTTCCACCTCCCTGAAGGAGCCACCGACCTTATACACAGGGCAGGAACAAACCACCAATGCCTGCGATTCATTTGTAGGATTCGCGTGTGCCTCCTCAAGTATATAGGCAAGCTCATCACCTACATCAAGCGCCAGCCCCGGGTTGCTGATCGTTTTAGGATGGAAAACAGAAATTCTGCCGTCAGATACCAGACGCTCAAAATATTTTGCCTTTGCGATCTGGCTCGGCTGGTGAAAGGCAACTTTTTGCTTTTCTACAAACAACCAGCGCATGAACGAGTGAGGGATAACAATTCTCTCAAAGCAATCAAACAAATGATGTAGCTGCCCTATATTCTCCATAACCAGCGCACTAGAAGAATCGATGGCAATAGTATCACAATCAATAATCTGATCCGACCTAACACCATGAAATATTGGAACTAAGTTTTTCCGCCGTATATCTTTCGCGCTTTTGTTTTCCTGGGGCTGGACCAGATAAAAGTCAGATATTGTCCTGTTCAATAACTCCGCCACAGTAATAACAGGCGCATCACCATCAATATAGGCTTTATAAACCTTCTCATTTTTCTCCCTGGCTTCAGACATCATCTCTTTTAAGTCTTCTAATGATGCCCTATGCAATGGTCCGTCGTCATTGGAGAGAACCATCGCTTTATTGAGCCACTCGGATGTTTTTTGATTGTCTTCCCAGCCCATTGTGGTCGCTGTAAAATACGAAGCTGCTAACACTTCAGGATCTTCAGAATATTTACCAGTACAAAACTCTACTATTTGCCTTGCTCGACCTGGAGAAACGGCCTTGGCTAACTGTGCGGCCTGAAAAAGATCATCGGCCTTCAACTCCTTCCGGCTATTCCAGCTATCCTCCACAAAAACGCTAAGGGATTCCCAGTTACCCCCTAATATGGCCAAATTGATTTCAAGCGTTTTAAGATCAGGTAGGTGGGATTTAGATTGCTTCAACAGTGCAATCTGTTCATGAGCACCACTTAGGTCCCCCTTTCTAAATAGAGACCAAGCCCAGTGAGCCTGCAATCCCTCGCTTCTCTTAACTAGATCCATCTTATCTAACAGAAATTGATGAAGCTCAGAAAATTTTCCAAGCGAAGAGGCGGCATTACACACTCTGGTAGCATCAGATTCCTGACCAGTTCGATCAAAGAGTTCCTTACAATATGAGTAGTATCTATCCCCAATGTTTTCTCTTTCCAGTAAATCAACCAAATGTGAAAGATCATTGGTAGTTTTACTTTGTTTATATTGGCTTATGGCTAATGCAACTGGATCTTTACCCTTGACTGACTCAATGATATTTTTTAGATTACTTACTTCGGCATCAGGCGCACCTGAGCTCTCTACCTTTTGGAGGAGCTTTTCTGCATCATCCCCCAGACCTGACCGCGCCAATGCCTCTATTTCAAGCATTCCAACAGCAACGGGATTAACTGCTTTTTCCATTTGATGTCTGTGACTGGCAATATATTCCACCACTGCTGGGAATGACTTTTTCGTGTTTGCCAAGACAAACCTTGCTAAACCAAGAATTGGGTCATTATCGTGATTTAGCGCTGTCTGCCTGTTAACTTCCTTTTCAATAGACTCAAAATCGACATCAATGCCAAATGCAAACGCCAGCGGCAAATACTCAAGTGTTTTTTGGGTGTAACTAATAAAGTAGCTCTGGAGTTGTGCCTTCGCCTGTTCATGAGTTTCACTATTTCTAAGCTCTATCCAAAGCACATAGTTATCCGCCATATTCGCGACATCTTCAGCCCGCAGATGTCTTGCCAAGCTAGAGCAAATTTTAAACAACTCAGCAGCTCGATTTCTAAGCACTACAGAATCAGAATCATCAGCCAGTGGGAATCTGTCCGCCGCAAACGGAATATAAGTCAATACGCTCTCACGGAGTTCAACGGCTTTAATTGAATTTACCAGAAATGTGAATGCAGAAAGCTGAGCCAGCGCTGTAGACTTCGTCAAGGATTCTTCGCCCACAGACTTTACAATATTTAAAGCCTTTTCCCAGTGACGTTCTGACAGTAACGCAGAAATTAAAACGACTTTTCCATCATCATCTAAATCCTGAACGCTTAAATCTGCGACGTCAAGCCAGTCAAAAGCAGCCCCACTTCCCTCCACTGTTTTTTTAATCATGAAGAAGGCGGCATAATTTGATGGGCCACTTGCCTTAAGCAAACCAGACGCGGCCTCTACATCGTTCGATTCAATCGCATCAAAAAAGGCCTGTGCTATTACCGCCTCCTCCGTTTGGCACAGTTTTTTAGATTGTGACAACCAAATTTTGGCCTGCTCTACTCCTTCCCCCACACACAAGTACCTTGCCAGGAGTGCTAGTGCCCTGGCTTTTGCTTGAGGGGTACCGCCGGACAACTCTCCATCAATAACGCTTTCTGCTAAAGCAGCCGCCTTTTCTTCCTTGGGAAACGAACCGAAAAATCGCAGCGCGGTAATTTCGTGAGCAAGCTTCTCTATTTTTTCATCTTGAAGGTGTTGAGCGGTAAAACCGCCACTCTTCATATGAGTTGTTATTTCATTAGCCACTTGCGATGGCAGTTTATTTAATTGATTTGGCAGAGTACTATTTTTCTTTAGCCATACATCAAGGAAATAAACTAGAACACTTAAACCTATAAGCGACGCCCCCAGAGGGTAATTTGGCTGCGTAAGAGGAAGTTTATAATCGGGGAGAATATTTTGGTGGACTAATACCCAGTTGGCTACCTCGACCCATAGTGGAACACTAAGCGCAGTTAGTCCGACCGTCATTGATGGCAGAATAATATATTTCGCTAACGAGGGCTTCCAATGACTCTTCAGAAAATCTAAAACATCGCGAATTGCTTCATTCAGATCAAATCTCATTAAGTTCTTCCAGCTGAAGGGGTTTCTTCATAAATTAACCAAGGTATCTGGGCGGGTTTGGAGTTGCAGGAAAAGATTACTAATTTGGTGTCGAAAGTAATCCATCATTGAAAATCCACCCCATCCATAAAATGCGTCCCATCGACGGTGAACACATTAGTGTTAATCTCGGTGCTGTCCACTGTCTTGTGACCCAGTTGCTGACTCAAGTATTTCAACAGCCGCTCGTTTAGCAACAAATGAATCGCAAACGAATATCGAAACTTATGCGATGAAATGACAAAGGATGCGCCCCCTCCCCTTTCCACCAACGCATAAATATGCCGATTCACCGACTGCCGGCACATTGGATAAATCCGCTCGATTTTCTTGAAAGGCCCCTTGTAGAGATAAATTTGAATACGACCTTCCAAGGCCTGGTCGATGATAGCTATATAGCTTTTGGGCGAACGTTTCAATGCTTTTTGGGTAGGGCTACCGTGCCACTGCTTCAGCGTTTTGAGAACCACGCCAGCGTCATAGCTGTAATCGACAAAAGACGTTGGCTTTAACGCTAGCACCCCTGAAACTCGGGCGCCGGTGGCCCACATCAATTTAAGGATCAGGCGATTGGTCGGCTGTTTTTCCGCATCGAGCAACATCAAGATTTTAGGCTTGAGCAGATAGGCCGGCATTGCGTTGATAGTGTCCAGGACCGTGGGCCGTTTGGCTACTAAGCGGTCCCAGTCGATCTGCACGGGCTGGATCGAAAAAGCGGCCGAGGGAGCTTCCACCGGGTGAATGGGTCGGCCTGGGCGAGTCGAGGATAATCTTTTGCTACTGGCTGTTATTTGTACCATTTCGTCCTTGAACCGAGGTGTAAAACAAGCCCTATTATAGGCAGGGCTTTTCGATATGGGCAACACTGTTTCCCATATAAGATCAGGGGCTTATCTTTTATCTAAAAGAACACACCAAAATAAGGCAAATGGTTAATAAGCTTTACCGATGGCACTTAATTTGATTTAGAGAAGTTAAGCTATCGGCCAGCACCATATATGACCTTGGCATGCATTCTTATACTTGCGACCAAGTAATTGGTATACGCGATCTATAGCTACCACATAAACTAAAACATCTAACTCTCACAAAGGAATCAAACCTCTATTACCTACCTACGACTAAAATGCTTATCAAAGGTTGTAATTGAGCCTTTCAGGCCCTAATTACTCAAGAATACTACGCTCTACTTACAACAATTCATAATCGCCTGCCATTTCCTCTGGTGAGATCTCTAATTTAGCTAGGTCTCTGCTTAACTATGTCGGGTACCCTACATGTAAACAACAGGAACTACCTTGTAGAGCTACCCGCTGGATGTTTTAAAGCGGTCAATGCGTTTGAGCTCCGCATAATTAATAATGCGCCGGCACTTCATGCAAAGTAACCGGCATCCAGTTGATTCAACTTATCCTCAACAAGCTGTGCGCCTGCTTCACTTTGGAGCAGCACTAGGGCTGATTGATCATCGAAAGAACGCGTAGGCTTCCTAAGCCAGGAAATGGCTTTTTCTTTACTACCAAAGACTTCCAACGCCAGCGCTTGAATTTTTGCAACCCTTAGCCAGCGCCCCGTCTCCTCTTGGGTTAAATCTTCCCCCTTGCTCTTTCGGTGAGCCAGGGTTCTGGGCTTGATAATCCAATGTAATTCAGCGCTGGAAGTTCCCAATTGCTTAAGTTGGTCTATAACATCGGGAGAAATACCGCGCTGACTCAACTGTACCTCATCACGTGCGGTTTTCAGGCGAACACCTGCCATTTTGCTAACCGTCGCCATTGCCCTAATAGAGGCGGTTTGTCTTGACCTAATTGATGGCATAAACACTATCCATATGGTATTGATACAGTATTAATGTAGCAGATTGATACTGTAAAACCCACTATCATAAGTCAAGGTACAGCAGCCTAAATCTAGCCTGCTGCCGTATAAAAGGCTTTTATACATCTTAGTCGCAATTTGAAATATTGATGCCTGAGTGTGATCAAGCTGATTACCCTGTAGGAACAAATGCAGCCTCCCTCTCTCATGTGATCTAGCTAATCGCCCCTCTAACAAAACACAACCATCAAGCAGGATTACCTAAAGCAACGGCTTATTTGACTTTCTAAAATTGTTCACTGTGAGTAAAAGCATACTTTAAAATATTTTATGCTTGTCATTTTATTTTAGATTAGCCTTAGTTTGAAACATGCATTATCTATATATAAAAGATAGCATTTACTTAGCACTCCAGTAGTGCTAAGTTAGTTTAGTAGCGCAACCTTTTCCCAACAGACTATCTAGCAATTCTAAATCAGGATCACGGAAAAAATAGTAACGCTAACAATTTAGATTAATTACAACAATTCCTCATATTTATCATACTTTTTATCAGAACAAATTCGAAGCGAATGTTCTTATCTCCCCTTATACTGTTCGTAATTAATGTTACAGATTAACCACGAAAGATTACGCAACAAAAAAACAAGCATGAGCTCGCATACAAAATCGTTGGTCGCCTAAACACCTAAGAAGCGACTCTTATTCTAGGAACGCTTGAAACCAACCTCGCGAATGAGCAACAGCCAACAAAGCGTTCTCTATTTTGTTGAATGTTTTATTTGCACATAAATGGTTTTGCTACGAACAGCCACTTTTATTCTTTAATAATCCACTAACCAGGAAGATTACTGATAATTGGAATTGTGCATAGCCATGAATGAAAAATAGCCACCAAAGCTAAAATTCGATCTCTTTGAGAAAGCACATGGAAGGTCGAAAGAATAGATGCGGCTGTAAGCGATACTTGATTTAAGGAGGATGTCGATGCCCCAAGATTTTATCAAAAACCCATATGCGCTCGATGTGCTCGCTCGCGTTGATGCTATAAATCTTGTACCTCATCAGCAACCCACCCCTCTCAAGAACTTAAAGAAAAACAATACCTTTCAATATGTTGGTGTTAAGTATCCCAACGTAGGGGTTTATCACAGTTATGCAGAGTATATTCACTCACTGTGGCTTGAAAGTCGAAAGGCAGTAATAAGTTTCGTTCCACATCCCTTTTTACTTAAAGTCGACAATAGCCGTTACGTACCTACGTATTATGTATTACACGATGATAAAGCCGAGGTGGTCCAGCTTGCTAAACAAGGCGTAATGACTTGGCCTGACCCTGAGTTAGTCAGGGTATTTTTTGCTCGAGAGCAAATGTACTTTACTATACTTAATGTAGATGAGGTGATCGCGCGAGAAAAAGAAGCTTTGCACTGGAGGCCAATTGTACAAACTTTAGCTGCAGCCAATCGCTACGGAGTTGATACACGCGCAGACGAAGCGGAACTGCTCAATCATTGCGGCGCACTGGGTTCATGCGTCGTTGGAGATATAATCAACCCTCTTCGTCACGCAGATAACACAAATCACCTGACTGCACTATATCGACTCATTCATAGACATGAGCTGGAAGTCGACCTTTCTGTCTTGCAACTTGATTACGACACACCAATACAACTATGTATATAAGCTGGCAAGAGCGTTTACAACAGAAGCCTGAGCTATATGATTTCAATAACTGGCCGGCTATTGATGTGCTTAGCTTACCGAAAGAAAAGAGGCGAATATTTTTAAGAAATCAGCAGCTTTTACATCGTGCGCTAAACAATGTTCCCCTTAAATCTATTGAAAATGAATTCAACTTATCCAGTGGACGAATGACGCGATTTATGAATCGTTGCTTAGGTGGCGAGAGCCAAGAAGAACCTGCGCTCACAAAAGCTCTAATCCCAGGCGTACGAATCAAACCTGGGCATCGAAAAACTCGACTGGCAACGCACTCCCAAAAATCAGGGTCTGCCTACGCATTCAAACATTTATTGGAGGTTGTCCCGGGTTTAAAGCCACATCTCGACAAGTTACTTAAGAAGTTTTTAGCACGATCTCGTAGAAGCCAGAACCTCAAAGTAAATACATTCCACAAAGCCGTCTTGCGTTATTTGCGTCAACAGAATTGGTCGAAAGACCACTATCCTTTTACCGCTGAGAATCACGGTTACCAAGGCGCCCGTAACTATTTCGTGCAGCGTAGTCTTGAATTGAAAGTTCAAAGAACCAATCAACCTAAAAGCGCACCTAGACAGCGGCCACTGGGTATATTCGAAGAACTTGAAATAGACGAACATACCCTCGACTGTGAATCACAAATTGTTTTGGAATTGAATAAGCTGTTGGACAGTTTACGAATTTCTCGAATTACCCTTATTGCATGTCGCGATGTAGCCTCCAACTGTATAGTTGCGCGCCAAATCGTACTATCCAAACATGTAAGTAAAAATGACATGCTAACCCTGTTTTCTCAAATGAAATCGCATTGGAAAAGCAATGATTTAAAGACTCCAGGCTTATCCTGGCCAGACGGGCCGAGCATGCCAACACAGCTAGGGGAAGAATTTCTGCGTCCTGCAGTGGGAATAATTCGATTGGACAATGCTTTGATTCATATCGCAAATGATGTCCGTCATTATATCTGCGAAGTTATGTGCTCTACATTGAACCTTGGTATTCCGGGCTATCCAATTGCCCGCGTTCTTATTGAGTCGGCATTCAGAGATCTAAACTTGACAATTCATCGACTACCATCAACAACTGGCAGTCACCCAAATGACCCCTTAAAAGAGCCAAATCGCAACCGAAAGCACGCACCTGAGGTATCCCTAAAATCGGTCGAGGAAATGATAGATTTGCATATTGCTACAATGAATAACCGCATTATGGGAAACATTGGCGCGCAGTCCCCGATTAACTTGATGCGTTCCCAAATGGCTCAACACCTAGTACCCCTACTTCCAGCGTGCTCTGCGGCTCAGAATGATCCCCGTATCTTGCGAGAAACGGTTACTGTCCACGCGGAAAAAGGGAGCAACCGCGCACCTTGGGTCAACTTTCTTTACGTAAGATATAGCGCACCAGGTGTTCTACCTGCATCGCTCATCAATAAAAAAGTTAGTATTGAGTATCACATCGAGGCCATTTCACGACTTCGAGTATATACGATTAATGGCGATTTCCTAGGTGAGCTACTGGCCCCTAGAACTTGGCTGCGATTTGAACATAGCGTTGCAACTCGCAAATACATCATGCGATTGGTTAAAACAGAACTGATACAAGGGATAGATCCGTTTGGCGAATACTACGACTACCTACTCGCTAATCGAAGTGCACCGAGCTGCGCGTTAGAAATTGTACGTATTGGACGAGAGCTTAGTGCCAACCAAAGTAAAAAACCGATTGAAAAGGACATTCAACAGGTTAAGCAATCAACACGTAAAAGTCGTCAGGTTAAGCAATCAACACGTAAACAAAGACGGTCACAATCAACAATTCCCGATTGGCAAGCCGTATTTTTAAGCCGCAAGGGTAAACCGGATGCATAATGATATAAGCCAAGTTTGCATTAACACCCCAATGGTTAAGGCCTTGCATGCAACGGTCATACAATGGATTAACTGTGGTTTTACAGGCGGCTTAATTGTAGGGGACGCTCGAATGGGCAAAACAAAAGCCATTAATTCACTTGATAACGTTGTTTTCGACCACAACGGTGATCCTATACCGGTTTTTCGAGTTAGCTACGGTACCCGTGACAAAAATACAATCAGAAGCGTATACGCGACAATTGTGCGTCGTCTCATCGACCCCATAAGTAATCTAAGAACGGCCGACGACCTGTTGAATCACCTCCTAATATTCTTTACTGATGCATCGATCTCTAACATCAACCGCAGAATCGTTCTGATCATTGATGAAGCTCAAGAATTAGAGGTAATTCAGCTATATGCGTTTGCGGAATTATTCAATGAACTTGAAGAACTGAAAGTTAACATAAGCATTTTTTTCATTGCTAATAAAGATCGCTTTCAACCCTTGGCAAAGAAGCTCTTAGGGAAAGACAGTAGATTTATCCGAGAGCGATTTTTCAATTATATTTATGAGTTTCATGGTATACGTACAATTGATGAGTTGCGCCGTTGCTTAACATTCTATGACGAAACTCCTATTTCACCTTCTGATCCCCGCAGCTGGCTAGACTATCACTCGCCAAAGGCAGTTCGAGCTGGTTTTAAAATAACTGATATTACGGAAATGCTGTGGGATTTATGGAACATAAACTATGCTGAACGTTTTGGCTACGATAGCTGGGGGATGACATATGTTAACCGGACGCTATCTATTGCGATAAGAGACTACTTTCCACAATACTGGTCGCCCGACTCAGTTATTCTTCAGCAGATATTTGAAAAGTCACTAGATGCCGCTGGTAATGAGCCAACATTGACGACGGTCTTTTCCGATGAAACCTAACTCTGGCAGGGCACTATGGAAACCCTTTGAAAGCGATTATGGAAAACAACTAAGACATATCGCTGCCAACCCAATATTATCAAAAAATAAGCGTTGGCGAAAACACCCCCCTCCTTACAAAGAAAGCTGCATATTCCCACAGCCCGGACATCAAGTTAATGATTATCAGCGAAATAAATACGGAAGAACTACAGAGCCGCCCTGGCCTATGTTCAAACAAGGGCGCCAAGAAAGTACTCATAGCTTTTGCCCTCGTTGTAGTGAACTGGGATATCACTCATGGCTCTACGAGATTTCTTGGATAAACAGCTGCCCCATACACAAACACCCATTGGAAGAAAAAAACAGCAGTTCCCCCCTTTCCCATTCACTAAATAATTTTAACCCCCAGAACTCGCAACATTACAACTCGAAATCCGAGTTAATCGACGCACTATTTAACCCCACCCCATATTTTGAAGCACTTTCCCCCCTTGTTTCTTTTTGCGAGCTGGATTTTCCTATAACGCCAATCAGCACATCCAATCCTTTTCAAGGGGCGTATACGCTCGCTGAACACAATAGTCATTTTGCCAACGAAGAGATATATTTAAGTATCATGCTGGCCATCTATCCATCGAGCAGGGAATTTGTTAAAGGTTTGAATCCTTCTTTCCAAAAAAGCGTTATAAAAAGAATACCGAGACATTCTAAACCAAATTTTCATCAGTTTAATCTTGCCGATCTAAATGCCCGCTCTAATTTGGTTCGTGAAAAAGTCCAAATTCGAATAGAACATCTAATACAATCAGTATCGGGAGTAAAGCTTACTAAAACTAGACTTCAAGAGGTGGAAGTCTTAGATTATTTCTATGAAGGAATGGATATCCTAATCATAGCGTATAAGATATGGAGTTCTCTGCTAAAGATATCGCCCAGCACTCATAATAGGCCAAAAGGTTTTGTCGGTGAACGTATATACATAAACACGTTTGGCTACACTGCTCCTTTAATACCCGCCCTCATGACTAACTTCACAGAAGGTAAACAGCGATTCCACATGCCAGGGTCTCCTATACGCAATGAAAATGCGTTGCCAGTATGCCTAAGCCTGCTGATTTATGAAGTCGACTGCTGGTGCTTGTTTCGCTCAATTCTTACTTTTTTATCAACTGTCGTAAACGGAATTAACTCATCAACCAATAACATTCTATCTAAAGGTGATTTGCAAAGAATGCTACCAAGCTGGGCTCATCCATATTCGTATTATAGTGATGATATTGCGATATATTTGATTGATGAACAATTTGTCGTTGTGATTCCTGAGAAGTATCAAGATATTATGTGCAGTGACATCGGGGGCTTCGCACCCACCATTGCACCTCATTGTAATGCCAAGTAGTCATGCTCTACTTGATCCAAGCGTGTTCTCAATCTTAGAAGATCTAAGTTTTACGATATTAATTTTTCTCCTGAGAACCCCTGCCCTCCTGATCTAATACACCAAGATCATTGTTACTTGAAAAGCCCTCTATGAAAGTAGCAATTTTTACTTGACTGCATTCAATTGTTTTAGCTTTGTGAAAAATGATAATCGTAAATCCCTGATAACCTTGCACTAACATAGATCATTTTTCCAACCGAAGGGTCGTAGAATTTTACTGAAATACCAAGTTTAATAAGAGCACATTTGACATCACATGGATAAAACTCGAGTCTTATTCTTGTACAACCAAATAGGATACTGTACATATCGCACAATACTTCATCTGGACTTGTACAGTATTTGTTAATCTTTTCCTTTAACTCCGAGTCCGCGAAATATGGCAACCCAGTTTCTGAGTGTTCGACGGTTAGTACCATTTTCTTTTCTAGACTCGTCGTCGGCTAACAGCAAACATATGGCGAGCTATTCCATAGCCTCCGACATTTTTACTTTCATAGACTTAAAACCCTCCAATGGAGCCCCAGTGAAAACATCGCGATCGCTCAATGGATTAATCATTGTGTATAACACAACTGCTAGTTTGCTACGACTAAAAGATAGTGACCTTTTAAAGTTAATTGTCTTAAATTTGGACTCGATAAAATCCTCAGATTTCTCTTTTGCTTTTTCTGAGACCTGAATTAGATAATTTTGACCAGAGCTTGATAAGCGGGTTAAACGACAGTTTTCGATTTCCTTTGTTGCACGCCATAAAAATTGATGGACAAGCGATAACGACCAAGTCTCAGTCAATTCAAATAGAAGATTAGGCGGCTCACCTTTTTTCGCTGAATCTTCTAATGAAGCTCCACAAATGGCTGCCAAAAACTCTATACACTCCGCGACTAAGAGTTGGTGTGCAAGATCGCGAATAGCCATAAGCTCAGTCTCACAGCTTGGTTCAAGCCCTGACATTAGCTCTACAAGAAATTGGTCATCATTCTTATAGTTAAGTACCAGGTCCTCACCGGTTATTTCAATCCAACCATCAGCCTCGAGGACATACAAAATTGACTTGGTTAAAAATCGTGCAGGAGAGATGTTTAAGTCGTCAAAACTAGATACAGGGATTTTAAAACGGCCTTCCGGTACAGATGCTGTAAATGCCAACAGGCAAATTTTACTATAGGTGTCTAACGAGTTGATATCTTTCATTGGCTTGAAAAGGTTTCTTAGCAAAATAGCCCCCCCGATGTTATAACTCAATGTATATAACTGCCGGGACACCCCAGTGTACCCTATAAGGGTACACTGGGGGTTTTACTTTAATCTGGCGTGATGAAAAAAGCAATCACATCAGAACGTTACAGGCAGCTATGCTTACTGTTCAAAAAAAGACGCTTAGAGCTTGGAATTAGTATGCGGGCAATGGGGGAGCGCATAAATGAACCTCACTCTGTGATTCAAAAAGTTGAGTCAAATCAGAGGAAACTCGATATATTCCAGTTTGTGCAGTATTGCGAAGCTTTGGGTCTAGACCCCTCAGAGACTCTAAAGGTCCTAAAAGGGAATAACATATAAACAGCAAATACCCTTGGCCAAAGTTAGGCGCTCAATTATTGAGCAGCAAATAGTGTCTAGGCTTGAGCCAAGAGGCTGCACACTAGAGCATTTAACAATATTTAAGCTATAGGCCTCCTATAGTGACTACCCAATCTTTAGTAAGAACTTAATTTTATTAAGACAATCAGTTTATTCGAATGAAGCTAAATTCTTCCTGTCTGGCCATTTGATTGCACAGCAGATTATATAGATAACCACGGGTCAACAATCAATCTAACCAACCTTGTTAGCTCCAAAATAAGCCGCACACCAAAAACACCGTAACGTTGGCCAGCAAAATGTAGGGCATCCCTTGATATAAGCCCCAGTCGTTCCATTGAATAAGCCCAAGAAACAGCAGAACCGAGAAATCGCTAACCACTTGGACGACCAGCTGTATACAATAGAAAAAGCTAGTAACCAATACATCAAAATTGAAAGTCGCTGCAAAAACTGAACACTTTGAAAAAAGTTCAAATATCAAATTACCTTATAAATCAATAACTTAAAAATATGCTCGACTGAACACTTTTGCGAGTCGTCCAGCCAGATCGAGCTAAACCCTTATAATCAAGGGCCTACAGCCCTGTGTAGCCATTAAAAATCCCTTGCTCCTGCAGCTGCACCAATAACTGCTTACACCGATTACGCAAATGATCTCTAAGCGCTCTTACCGCTGGCGTGATCAGTTGCCTACTTGGACAGATTAGCCAAAGCTCTTTTACTGGAGGCTGGAAATCTTCCATAATGACTTTAAGTCGCCCGGCAATTAAATCGTTGGCCAAATCTAAACTGGACTTTACGGCTATTCCTTTACCGGCCACACACCAACGTCTAACGACATCTCCGTCGTTGCAAATATGGTTGCTCTTCATACGTAACTTACGGTTGCCGCCTTTATGCGTAAACTCCCACAGATCGTGGCTAAGGCCGTATAACTGATACAGCAAGGCGTTGTGCTGTTTTAGCTCCTCCAGTGTCGCAGGTTCGCCATATTGCTGCAGATAGCCTGGGCTAGCACATAGTAAACCTGGAACGTCACAAAGTTTAAACCCGTAGAATCCGCTGTCTTTTGGTGATCCATACCGAATGGCGATATCTATACCGCCCCGATAGAAATCTACTTGTCGGTCATCGATGCTTAGATTAAGACTTACTTTTGGATGCTGCGCTATAAAGTCATCGAGCCATGGTAGTAACAGATTTCGTCCTAGGTCTGACGAGACTGCAAGTTTTAGCTCCCCAGTAATTGACTTATTTGTGTTTGAACTTTGTAGTTTAGCCTCCTCTAATATAGATAAAGCCTCTTTGCACTGTGGAATGAAGTGCTCACCGGTTTTACTTAAGCGCAAACTCCGAGTCGTACGAATAAACAACTCGGCACCCAGCTGTTGCTCTAGTCGCTTTAATGCCGCACTTGCTGTGGCATTTCGCATATCCAGTCGCTTTGCTGCCGCAGTAATACTGCCAAGCTCAGCTATGGTAATGGCTATCTTTAGATCTTCGGTATTCAAAATAAGCCTTTATCAAAATTATTTTGTTAATAATTCAAATTTTAGGCTGTTTTTACCATTTAATTCAATCTCTACACTACGCTAATCGTCAATTGAGAGAGAGTTAAGTGTGAACAAAGCAATCAATCCAGCTATCCCCAACACAATGAAAGCCGTGGCCTATAAACAATCCTTAGATATCGACCATCCCGCCGCTCTACTGGATATTGAGTTAGCCACCCCTACCCCAACTGGCCGTGATTTGCTGGTAGCAACCGAGGCGATTGCAGTGAACCCAGTAGATTTCAAGATCCGGCAAATGGTTGCGCCCAATAAGGGAGAGAATAAGGTGCTGGGATGGGATGCTATAGGTTTGGTAGTGGCTAAAGCCGAAAACAGCACCGAGTTTGAAATTGGCGATCGCGTTTTTTATGCCGGCGATCTAAACCGACAAGGCAGCAACGCTCAGTATCACCTCGTTGACGAACGTATTGTCGCTAAAGCGCCTAAAAATATTTCAGTTGAGCACGCGGTCGCCCTGCCCCTTACTTCAATTACCGCTTGGGAGCTGGCTTTTGAAAAATTAGGCATCGCCATGAAAGCTGATTTCCACACACAAGACGAAGTTGTATTAATTACCGCAGCGGCAGGTGGCGTTGGCTCAATACTTATTCAGTTACTAAAACAGCTAAGCAATGCAACAGTGATCGCTACAGCTTCACGGCTAGAGAGCAAGGAGTGGCTTGTAGAAATCGGCGCCGACCATATTATCGACCATAGCCAAGCATTAGCAGACCAAATTGATCGGCTTAATTTAAAAGTGACTCACATCGCCAGTTTAAGTCACACTGAACAGTACTTTGAGCAGTTTGTAGAGATTATTAAACCATTCGGTCGAATCGCTCTAATTGATGACCCAAGTGATTTAGACTTCACACTCTTGAAGCCAAAGAGCTTATCGCTATGTTATGAATTTATGTTTAGCCGTTCTATGTTTGAAACCGATGATATGCACAAACAAGGAAGCATTCTAGCCAATATAGCAAAGCTAGTTGATCAGCAAATCATTCGGTCAACGATAGGAGAAAACCTAGGCCCTATTAATGCCGAGAATTTGATTGCAGCACACCGGAAGCTGGAATCAGGAACGTCAATCGGAAAGTTAGTCTTGAGTGGTTTTGATAACTGAAGGCCAAATAATCAATGCATCAGTTCGCTGTATCGATGATTTTTTCTTTACTAAGCTGTGGGTTGTATTGCGCCTGTAGTGATTCCAGGAGGGCAGGTTTACCATGAAAATAGCCCTGCTGGTAATCGCAGCCAATATCATTAAACAATTCACTCTGAACTTTGGTTTCTATACCTTCAGCGACAACAAACAAGCCCTGTAACTTACATAGATTAACTAAAGATCGTGCTGTTTCCGCACTACCTTTTTGACCGATGCGGTTTATTAAAGAACGATCAAACTTTATTACATCAACGGGGTAATCCAGCATTTGCATTAGGCTGGTATACCCCGTACCAAAATCATCAATAGCCGTTCGAAACCCAAGCTTTCGAATGTTCTTTAAGTTATCCATAACTTGCTCATTATTACCAGTAGCAAAAGTCTCGGTTACCTCCAAAACATAATACTGATTCACAACCCGGTAATACTTTGCCAATCGATTAAGCTTATCAACAAAGGTTAGCGAGTTGAGTTCGGCTGACGAAATATTGATTGATACTCGGCTCACCGTGGGTAGAGTATTGTTGAGCACACTAAAATCTTTGAAGACTCGAGAAATCACCCACAGATCAATTTTTTCGAATGCACCAATAGATTCCGCTAGCGGTATAAATTCATCCGGAGGAACCGAGCCTAGCGTTTCAGAGTTCCAACGTAACAGGGCTTCTAACGCGCATAGCTTACCTTGTGCATCTACGATTGGCGTGTAGTGGATCTGCAGCTCCTTATCAAAGCGATCACCTTTAAGCTCCAGTTCTATTTCCTGCATTCTTCGATGTTGTTGAGCCAGCTCTTCAGAGTAATAGGCGATACAGTTTTTACCCGACTTTTTGGCTTGATACATTGCCAGATCTACATTGGACATCAGTTCAGAAAAAGATAAATCACTACTTGAGACGGCCAAGCCTATACTAACCGTAACTGGATAGGTTTCTTCGTCGATGGCAAAACCAGATTTGAACATTTTCAAAACAGCTTCCGCACAGTCTGTCATTTCCTGCTTACTGCAATCTGCAGCCAAGATAACAAACTCATCGCCAGATAAGCGAAAAACTCCAACTTGATGCCGACCGTCTCTGTTATGCTCTTCGACTGTAGCGTTAAGTCTTTTGGATACAGAACATAGCAGCTTGTCACCGACTTCATGCCCATACTTATCGTTAACGTATTTGAAGTTGTCGACGTCTATATAACAGATGTAAACAGGGGCGATATCAAGTGATCTAGAAAAGAGGCGACTTGCCATTTCATTAAACGCTACTCGATTGGAAAGACCAGTCAAGGAATCTTCTCTGGCTTGCTTATAGCTTTGACGATATGAGTTTGTAAGCCTGACATAGAGCTCCTGGAATTTTTTTGCCAGACGCCCTATTTCCCCCGTATCTTGCGCGACAACAATTTCTTTGCGTTCGTTTTTAATAAGCTCGTCAAGCTGTGAGTCAAGATCGGCTATAGGTACTGTTATAAACCTTGCAACTAGAGACTGCAGAAGTAGATAGGTAAGCAAGGCAAATAGAAAGGTTAGCAACACCATTCTAAGCCTAAGGTCTTTTAAAACCCCATCAAAATGTGATCTAGGGACATTAAAAGATATTGAGTCGAGATCACTTAATTTCAATTCAAATTCGAAGTTTAAACCCCCTGCTGTATTAAGCGATTTCTCATTATTTTTAATATAACGAATTTCCGCATCATAGAGGTTTCTTAGGCGATCTAAGGACTGCAGTAGGCCTTCAGATTTAATAGCCACGACTACGATTAAGGCTTCAGACAATTGAGATGGCAAAGGTTGCTTATAGGTACTTTCATCTAAGGTTATGGCTTGATATATGTACATTTCTTCTTTGCTATCGATATGCACACTGCTACGCTTGTCGACACCTTCTGCCCTTAATTGGCGCGCAAACTGAATCTCTTCTGTTGATACTTCAGCAAAAGGATCTAAGCTATTCTCTAGGTACAATAGCTGCTGATTATCAGCATTGAGAATTAGAATCGATAGATAGGGTTTACTCTGAGACAGCTGTCTTTTTAAGGCACTATCCATATGCCGCTGCAACACTCTTAATCGATAGATGTTGTCGGGTTCAGATAAGTACTGCGCAAGCAAATCTCCTTCAACTAAAGACATCAAATAAGCGTCCTGGAAGTTTCTGAAAGCCATGTAGTCTGAGTGCAGACTACTTAGCCTTTGTTCCAGCTTTGCGACTTCTAATTCCAGCAATGTCCCCCTTTCCTGCTGGTAAATCCACCAAGACGACAAGGCATAGCTAATCACTATAACCGGCAACAATAGTAAACTAGTTCGAGTTCTTAGATTCATGAATATTCATTATCGCATTGATAATTTTGAGTCTTAATGCTACGTTTTGATTACTTAACTCACGGTAAAGCTGGGCCTTATTTTGCAACCTCTTTAAAGCTTGCATACCTAGTTCTTCAGCTTCTGCCTTGTCCATATAAGTAACAGCGGCATGGTTCGTTGTAGCTATGCGATTATAAACAGCGTTTTTGGCGGCTACGCTTGGTGTATTTAAATAATTTAGCAGTGCTATCGATTGTTTTTGTTTTGAACTTTCCTTAATGATTGCCAAGCAGTCTACCCACAGCACCGTGCCATCCGCCGGAACGACATATTCCCAGCGTCCTTGATCTCCATCAAGCTCGTTAAGCGTGTGTTGATCACCACCATAAACCGCCGCCATATGCAGATCCTGTAATTTATCACCGTGCTTTGCATAGGTTAATGCGTATTCATAAGTCAAAACACTATCAGCCTGCTGCTTTAAAAGCTCAAAGGCCTGCTTTAGATGTGCACGATTTTCAGTATTAAGATCATAACCTAGCTGAAACAATGCAGGAGCCAGCATATCGGTGTAATCGTTTAACATGGCGATATGCCCGCGGACACTCTCGACAGGTGAGAGTAAATCGGCCCAAGAGCTCGGTGGTAAAGCGAGTTTATCGTTACGATAGGCTATGCCGAGCGTGCCCCATAAATAAGGCATGGCATATTCACCGCAGCGCTCGCGCCAAAATGGATCTATATGCCTTAGTGAAGGAAGGATAGTCTCGTCGAGCTTTAGAAATTTCCCATTGGAGCCGAAGCGGTGAGCAACAATTTCATCGATCACCACCACATCGATATGATGCCTCTCTGAGTTGACGATTATGGCATCCCTGTCCTGATCGCTATCGAAGTAAACCTCTTGCAAGGGCACATTACTAGCCTCCCACGCTTCAATAAGCTCTGGGCTTAGGTAATCTTCCCAATTTAACAGACGGAGAGGCTCTATAGACCAGCTGAGCGGACTGATAAGCAGGAGCAAGATACAGCTACACCCCATGAAAAATTTTGAGTTCTTAGACATGAGCCTCTTCATTTAGATAATTTGTAGTTATAGCGGCTTTATAAGACTAAGGGGCGTCAAGTGAATTCGATGAAACACCAACAATCGTAGCAAACTACAGCTTTCATAATTAAGTATAGCCTCTAAACATCCTCCCTCAAGTTAAGTTTATTTCCCACATAACCGAGGGCTATGACTAATCGATTATGATAATGAGTCTCATTAGTGTATTGAATGCCTGTAATAGACATGAAAATCCAGGCATAAAAAATGCCCGCTTCTAACAAGCAATTTTAATTGCCAGTAGAAAAGCGAGCATTGTTTGCAGCTGGTTAACAATTAAGCTTTCCAGTCCTTACAAAAGGTGCTGAAAAGCTTAAAAAGTAACTTAGCCTAGCTTCAGAACCTGTGCAGGAACTGCAAGATCTTCAGAAGGTGGAGCGAAAGAAGTTAGGTTAATACCCTCTACAGCCTCTTTATACTCTTCCAAAGTTGGGAAGCGGCCAAGGATAGTCGCTAGTACTACCATTGGAGTTGAGCCCAACAATGATTCACCTTTCTTCTCGGCAGTATCTTCAACAACACGGCCTTGGAACAAACGAGTAGAAGTTGCTAATACCGTATCACCTGGCTCAGCCTTCTCTTGGTTACCCATGCAAAGGTTACAGCCAGGACGCTCCAAGTACATTTGGTTTTTGTACTTAGTACGTGCTTCTTCTTTAGGATTGTCATCGCTAAATTCGAAACCGGCATACTTCTGTAGCAATTCCCAGTCGCCTTCGGCTTTTAGCTCATCAACGATGTTGTATGTTGGTGGAGCTACAACCAAAGGTGCTTTGAACTCGATTGGGCCTTTTTTCTCTAGGTTGCGTAGCATCTGAGCGATGATTTTCATATCGCCTTTGTGGACCATACATGAACCCACAAAACCTAGATCAACTTTGCGACCATCATAGTAAGACGTTGGACGAATCACATCGTGGGTGTAACGCTTAGAAATGTCTTCGTTGTTTACGTCTGGGTCAGCGATCATTGGCTCTTCAATAACATCAAGATCTACAACCATTTCAGCGTAATACTTGGCATTGTCGTCTGGTGCCAAAGCAGGAGCTTCGCCAGATTTCACTTCAGCAATACGCTGATCGGCCAAGTTGATCAAACGGTTCAGCATGTTGTCGCGGTTTTCCATGCCCTTATCAATCATGATCTGGATGCGAGATTTCGCCAGCTCAAGTGATTCGATAAGCGTTTCATCAGTAGAGATACAGATAGAAGCTTTCGCTTTCATCTCTGCTGTCCAGTCGGTAAAGGTAAACGCTTGGTCAGCCAATAAAGTACCGATCTGCACTTCAATTACACGACCTTGGAAAACGTTTTCGCCGTTGAACTTCTTCAGCATCTGAGCTTGGGTAGCGTGTACGATGTCACGGAAATCCATATGCTCTTTCATGGTGCCTTTGAAGGTCACTTTTACAGACTCTGGAATTGGCATTGCACATTCGCCAGTTGCCAAAGCGATCGCTACGGTACCTGAATCCGCACCAAAGGCAACACCTTTAGACATACGAGTGTGTGAATCACCACCAATAATGATTGCACGATCGTCCACAGTGATATCGTTCAATACCTTGTGAATTACGTCAGTCATTGAGTGGTAAACGTGCTTAGGATCGCGCGCGGTGATCACACCGAAGTCATTCATAAACTTCATCAAGCGAGGGATGTTAACTTGAGCTTTCTTATCCCATACAGAAGCCGTGTGACAACCAGACTGGTATGCACCGTCAACACTTGGTGAAATAACCGTAGCGGCCATTGACTCAAGTTCTTGTGAAGTCATCAAACCGGTGGTGTCTTGTGAACCTACAATGTTCACTTTTACACGAACGTCAGAACCGGTGTGCAGTGGTGTTTCAGAGGCTACACCTACAGCATTACGGTTAAAGATTTTCTCAACCGCTGTTAAGCCCTGACCTTCGTGAGAAATTTCTTTTGAAGGAGCGTAAACCGCTGGAGCTTCAACGCCTAGAGTCTCTGCTGCAAATGTCTGTAGCTTCTTACCGAAGGTTACCGCATAAGAGCCGCCAGCCTTCATAAACTCAACTTTTTGTGGAGTAAATGAAGAAGAAATATCAACTAGCTCTTTGTCACCGTTATAAAGCTTCTTAGCTTTAGTATCGATGGTTAGCACAGTGCCAGTTTCTACTGAGTAGGCTTCTTCTAGTACTGGATCACCATTTTCATCGAAAACGATTTCGCCGTTCTCGTCAGTTTTCTTAACCCAGTTTTTCAAATCCAAGCCAATACCACCAGTAACACCAACGGTGGTAAGGAAGATAGGTGCAATACCATTGGTACCGGCAACTACAGGCTTATTGTTAACAAATGGAATATATGGAGAGGTTTTTTCACCCGCCCACAAGGCCACGTTGTTCACACCTGACATACGAGAAGAACCAACACCCATGGTGCCCTTTTCAGCAATCAACATTACTTTGGCATTCGGGTATTGCTTATCCATCGCTGCAATTTCTTGCTGAGCTTCAGGGGTAATCATGCACTGACCATGCAATTCACGGTCTGAACGAGAGTGCGCTTGGTTACCTGGGGAAAGCAAGTCGGTAGAAATATCACCTTCTGCGGCGATATAGGTAACAACATCAATTTTTTCTGGAATGTCGTCCAACTTGGTAAAGAACTCAGCTTGTGCGTAGCTTTCTAGGATACCTTTGGCGATTGAATTGCCAGCCTTATAGGCCTCTTCCAAACGCGCGGTATCTGCTTCGTACAAGAATACTTGAGTTTTTAGTACTTCACCGGCCGCGTTGTTGTTGCTGTCATCAGACAATGCGATATCTAGTAATACGCGAACTGATGGACCACCCTTCATGTGGGAAAGCTGCTCAAGCGCAAACTCTGGGCTTATTTCATCAAGTTTCTCATTACCCAGTACGATGTCTTTTAAAAACTCCGCCTTAACACCAGCCGCTGGAGTGGTGCCTGGAAGCGTGTTGTAAATAAAAAACTTTAGGGAATCAGCGCGGTGTTCGTGATTTTGATCTTTAATCTGTTCGATGATCTCTGACAGTAGATCGGCGCTATCAATAGGTTTAGGGTGTAACCCAAGCTCCTTATCGCGAAGCTCAATCTCTTGGAGATATTCAGCATACAAGTTCATTAACTTACATAACCTCTTTTTATCTGGCTTAATCTAGTCGGCAAATTTGGCAAACTGTGCCAATTTTAGCAGAATTCGCCCTTTAGATCAGTACTCTAGGGGTTCTAAATTAGGGAGCTTAGGGCAAGTCGGAGCAATGTATTCCAACTGAAAAACGGCTAGACCCTTTGTATATAGGGTGTAATTGAGTATTAGCTGGGTCGATCAGGCACCATAAATAAGATAAATACTCGTTATTAGTAAGCTTAAACCGGCATAGGCGGTCCGAGTCGGTGGTTTGATAGCCCCAGAATCGCCACACAATAGGCGCCCTGCTGTTCAGTTTTTAACTAAGTAGACCAGCCTTTAACAACGCTGCAATGTCAGGCTGAACAACATTTGCCCAATATGATCAATCTTTTACCACCTCTCAGCCAATAAAAAACCCGCGGCAAAAACCGCGGGTTTTTAGAGAAGCCTAACTGAACAACAGAAAGGCTCAATAGTGGTAATTTCTTAGAAGCTACCACTAACTGTCAAACGAGCATTCATTGGCTGGCCAACAGTTACCTGGTGGGTGCTGTGCGCCGTTGGGAAGTACTCTTCGTCTGTTAGGTTTTCGATATTCAATTGCAGACGCAACTCATCAGAAACCTGGTAAGACATCATTGCATCAACACGAGTGTAACTAGGCAAGGTTAAATCGCTTCCGTCTTTGATCAGTGATTCATCTTGGTAGATAACACCGAAGCCCAAACCAAACTTGTCTGTCGCTTGATAGCCAGCCCATACAGAGGCCATGTTCTCGGGCAATTCGCGAGGCTGAACACCTGAGCCAGTTTTGCCATCTAGGTTGCTGTAACCCGCTTGAATAGAAAGCTGCTCAGTTAAGTTACCTTGCAACTGAATCTCGTAGCCTTCGACTTCCAAACCGCGAACTTCAAAGTTCTCGCCAGTTTCGTTATCACGAGCAGCGCGAGTCTGTTCGTTTTCAAAGTAAGCAGCCGTTAGGCTTAAGCCACTTTCAAAGTCCCACTTCAAACCGATTTCAGAGTTTTCAAAAACATCTGGGTCTAGGTTGTTCGCATCACCATTGATATTCGCAAACTGCTCACCGCTGCGTGGCAAGAAAGATTCACTGTAGCTGGCGTAGATAGAAATATTTTCTTGTGGCTTATAAACCAAACCTGCACGTGGAGAAATTTCTTCGTCTTTACGTGTACGTCGTTCGTTATCCGCTTTTACGTTGAGCACATCAATGTCGAAGCTATCGAAACGCGCACCTAAAACGATGTCGAAGTTTTCAGAAAGTGCGATCTGATCTTGGATGTAAACAGAAGCCACTTCAATATCGACGTGGGTATCATCGTTTAAAGAATCAGGGTTATTGAAAACAACGGTAGTTGCCTGCCCTGCTGCATTAACACCTACACCACCAACCAGGTTTCTTAGCTGATCGATAAGAATGGTTTCTTTATCTTTACCCGAAGTGTCCCAAAAAGCGTTATAACGATCTTGGTTAGAAGAGGTATCGCCGTATTCAACGCCAGCAATCAAAGTATGCTCGATGCTACCGGTATCAAACTCGCCAACTAAGTTTGCAGACAAAGTTAGGTTTTCACGCTGAGTAGTATCTAAGTAACCGTCTAAGGTCACACGATCTGGGGTGTTGGCCTGATCGTAACCAGAGGCATAAAGGTTTTGATACAGCTTATCGTAGTCGCCGTAAGTAACATTGAAGTTACCTTTTAAGCTGTCAGAAAAACGGTGCTGCAAAGTAGCGCGGAACACATTAGCTTCTAAGCCAGTTGTGTTTAGATTACGATCGCCAAATACTACGCCATCAAGTGCTTCAACTGGGCGTCCGTCAGCACCGGTTGGAATACCACGATCGATAAAACGTTCGAAGTCTACATATTCGTAAGAAACATCTAAAGCCGTCTCATCACCCAACTTCACATGTAGGGTTGGGTTAATCGCGTAACGGTCGCCATCAAAATGATCACGATCACCTTCTAAAGCTTCGTACATGCCGTTAATACGCAACGCTACATCTTCATTAATGCTGGTATTGGTATCGATCTGAATACCAACGCCACTGAAGCTATCAGCGCTAACACTAAATTTCGTGAAATCTTTATCTAGCTGACCTTTTTTACTAACACGGTTTAGTACGCCGCCAGTACCACCACGACCGAATAGTAGTGCGTTAGGGCCGCGCAAGATTTCAACCTGATCTAGGTTATAAAGTGGACGGTAGTATTGAACGTCGTCTCGTGCGCCATCAATAAAGAAGTCAGCGGTTGAACGAACACCACGGAATACAACCGCATCACGGTGGCCTTCGCCCTGGGTGTTGTTTACGCCAGGAGTGTAATTAATGATATCGGCAACGCTATCGAAACCCTGCTTGCTGATTTGCGCCGCTGTGATGATCGATAAGCTCTGTGGCACATCGATAATAGGAGTTGGACTTTTAACCGAATTGAGCTTATCCATAGAAAGGTATGAACCCTCTACGATCACTTCTTCGATAGCGTCTTCAGCGATAGCCACCCCAGAAAGTAAGGCCTGATTTGCAGCGATTAGCGCAATAGCTAAAGGCAATTTTTTCATGTTCTCCACTCCATACCTATTTGGATATATGCGTTAGCGAGCGACATGGCCGTGTTTTGGCCAAGATCTTCGCCGAGCTTTTTAAGCCGTTTTTAATGGGGCGCAAGTATCCAGTAAAACCAAACAAAATGGAATGGCAAATGAGTATTATTCTTATTGTTTTTTGATATATATCTACGCTTTAGTGCTTTATGCGCCTAAAAATGAAGCAAATTGTACTATTAAACATACTTTCCTTAGGGTTTTAGCGCGTTGGCCTGCCATTACGATGTAGCCACTAGCGACGGCCGAATTACGTCAAGAAGCTCTTAATAAGCCACTATTGAGAGAAGCGAAGGCACAAACAGGCCGCAGGAGGCTGGCACTCGACTCGTGACGTTGCGCTGAACAGTAGCTAGCAAACCGCTTTAAGCAGGATAGCCAGTTATCTTACGTATTGATTGGTAGAGACGACTTAAGGAAGGAAACATCTTTAGATACACATCTTTGTATAAGTCATTATAGAGCTTCACGTTACCCTTATTGGGTGTAAATACCGTGCCAATGGAGCTCATGCTTTTACAGGCTTCGGTGTGGTTTTTATACCAACCTAAAGCGACGGCTGAATTTATCGCCGCCCCTAAACCACTGGTCTCATAAGTGCTGGGACGCTCGACTTCCATGCCGAAAATATCGGCCGAGATTTGCATAATTTGATCGCTTTGGGAGCCACCACCTGAGATGCGCAGTTTGCTAATTTTTTTACCGCTACGCTTTTCGACACGCTCTTTACCTTCGCGCAAGGCATAACAAAGCCCTTCGATAATGGCTCGATAAATATGCGCTTTGGTATGGACATCACCAAAACCAATAATTGCGCCCTTTGCACCTGGCCCTGGATTTTTAATGCCGGGGCTCCAGTAAGGTTGCAGAGTCAGGCCCATTGAGCCGGCGGGTACTTGCTCTAATAGCTCGTCGAATAAGCTTTCTACCGCTACGCCCTCTTCCTTAGCACGCAAGCGCTCTTCCAGTGCCATCTGTTCCTTAAACCAACTTACCATCCAGTAGCCGCGATACACCATCGCTTCGGTGTTGTATCGACCAGGTGTTGCAGCTGGGTATGGCGGTATCATCGGGGCCGATTCTATATAGCGATCGAAATTACCGTTGTAGGTTGCCGTGGTGCCATAGCTTAAGCAGCCGATATGCTCTTCTACGGCGCCCGCGCCTAATAGCTCGCAGGCTTTGTCGGAGCCAGAAGCGACAATGGGGAGTCCTTCGAGCAAACCGGTTTCTTGAGCAGCAATAGCATTTACGTGCCCAAGCATTTCCCCGGCCGGCGTTAATTCAGGCAGCATTGATTGAGTAATCGGTAAGGCCTTCCAATGCCAGCTACTCGGTTTTGCCCATTGCTGTGCTTTGTAATCGAATGGAATATACGCAACCTGACTCGCGACACTATCTTTAAATTCACCGCAAAGTTTAAAGTGGTGGTAGCCCGATAGCAGCAAAAATTTATGGGTTTGCTGCCACAAGTCTGATTGTTCTTGTACCAACCAATTTGCTTCAGCCTGGCGGGTAAAATAATCTATATTAGATTTTAGGCCCAGTAGTTTTAATGGCCAGTCGAGCCAACCCAAAGAAACTGGATTCGGAGCCTCTCGCTGATCCAGCCAAATAATGGCCGGACGTAAAGCATCGCCATTTTTGTCTACGTTCACCACGGTGCCACGCTGGGTGGTGACACTAAGCGCTGCAATTTGCTCTGGCTTTACTATTCCCTGTTGCCACAAACACTGACAGGCCACGCAGAGTTTTTCCCAAAAATATTCGGCCGATTGCTCAGCCCACCCTGGTTCTGGACTGGTATAGGCTTCTATGGGTACATAAGCCTTATCGATTTGATTACCATCACGATCATAGACCAGCGCACGAATGCTCTGTGTGCCATTATCAATACTGAGTACAAAAGGTTTATCACTCATAGGGCAATTCTTATATTAGAGCCAATTATTATTCAGTTGGTAAGCTGTAGTGCTGTTGCCAAATATTTTTGTAACGCTCAAGCTCTGCTTCCCAGCGTTCGCCACTCCAGCCCAGCTCTTCAATACACAAGGTCTTACACACAGAAAACAAAGAGCTCGCACCATCTTCAAGTAGCAAGCCAAGGCGTGTACGGCGTAGCAATAAATCGTCGAGATGCTCAACCCACTCATGTTTAAGGGCCCAGCGTAGATGCGCTAAACAATATTTTTGCTGCTCGATGGCATGCAGCTCATCGCTGTTACTTTCAGACAAAAAGTCTGCTGCTTTAAAGCCATAAAATGCGCTTGCAGTATCGAAAATAGCCTCGTCTTTGACAATAGGTTTTAGCGCTTCAAGTTTTGATGCATCTACTCCTCGAAACACTTGGGCATCATCACGAGCATACTTGAATCCGGGTATGTACTGTTCAGCTTTTTGCAGGACATCCAAAGCCATCACTCGAAAAGTGGTAAGCTTTCCACCCGCCGCACTGATCAAACCTTTATCATTCCAGACCGCGTGATCGCGCCTTTCTTTAGAAGGCTTCTTTTTGCTGCTTTTTCGCTTGGCGTTTTTAGCCGCAAGCTGTTGTGACTTTTTAAACTGTTTATCACCGGCAATAACAGGCCTAACGCCAGACCAAGTGGAGACAATGTCTTTCTGGTTAATGCTGGTGCCGGGAAAGTGTTTTTCAACAATCGCTAAAAGATAATCTAGCTCTTCTTTGGATATTGCCGCCTCGCTACTCAGCTCTTTATCATAGTCTAAATCAGTCGTGCCGATAACACTGTGCCCTTCCCAGGGAAATACAAAAACACTGCGTTTATCCGCTGGGTGCTGGCAACTTAAAGCGCTTTGCATTGGTAACACTCCACGCTTAAGCACAATATGGCTTCCTTTAAGCGGGCGCACTCGGGTTTCATCAACGCGCTGCTGGCGAAGCTTATCAGCCCAAGCGCCTGTACTATTTACAACCACTTTGGCACTGCAATTAAAGCTATCTAAAGAAACTGCATCGAACACTTCTAGCTGTTGCAAGCCTTTGTCATCGGCAGTACAACTCTTCACCTCACAGTAGTTTAGCAAACATGCCTCATCTGCCTCGGCTTCTTGTAGTACTCGCAACACCAAGCGACTATCGTCTGTTACCGCATCGGTATAATAAGCAGCGCCCTCTAAGCCTTCGACAGATATGTTGCTAAAGTTCGATTGCAATTCACCGGTATCACATATTTTATGATTTTTGATGCCTGCAATTCGATCATAGCTAGACAGCAATAACTTCATCACCATGCGCCATGGCATCCAGCTTTTAGGCAATAAAAAATAGTAGCCCATGCGCTCCACTAGGCCCGGCGCCTCGCGCAGAATACGTTCGCGCTCCAGCAAGGATTCCTTGGTGAGCTTCCTATCTCCCATGGCTAGGTAACGCAAACCGCCATGTACCATTTTTGAAGAGCGGCTAGAGGTTCCCCAGGAAAAGTCTCGCTGTTCCAATAACAGAACACTCAAGCCACGCCGTGACGCCTCCCGAGCCACACCAGCACCGGTAATACCACCACCAACAACAATCATGTCCCAACTTTGGTCTTGCGCTTGTGCAAGCTTTTGCGCGCGTTTACTCACCACATTAGTCTCCACTAAAATTGCTACAGTGACAGCAATTAATCAACCAACTTGCCGGGGTTCATAATATTGTTTGGGTCAAAGTGTTTACACAATCTCTGTATTGTTGCAATGCCCAACTCACCTTTTTCAGCCGGCAAGTAAGCCTTGTGATCTTCGCCAACACCATGCTGATGGCTAATTGTTCCACCAACAGAAACAATGGCTTCAGCGCCAGCTTGTTTTAACGCCAACCAACGACCGTAGGCTTCTTGGTAATCACTGCCTGCACGATACATATAGGTGGTATAGACACTGCTGCCTTGCGGATAAAAATGTGAGAGGTGGGTAAAGACATGAACCTTTTCACCAAAGCCTTCAGCCGCTTTACGAATACCCTCTTCAATCGCAGCCATGGTGGTATCGGTTTTGCTCCAATCTACCGCGGTTTCCATGGTATCAATCGCATAACCCAAATCCATAAAGCCATCGCGCAAATACGGGCTACGAAAACGGCTGTGCTCCCATGCCTTGCCAATTAACTTACCGATATAGACACCACCAAATTTGCGACTTAGACGTTTCACTTGCTTGAGCGCGAAGCGGCAGCTTTTGCTGTCACCGGTGGTACCAAAAGTGAACATTACTTTGCCTTCAGCCACACCGCGAAAAGATAGATATTTTTCCAGATAAGCAATCGCCTTGGGATCGCCGCCAAGCTTTAAGTGAGAAGAGGTTTCTTCGGCATTGCTTAGCCGCATCATCGAGAGCGGTAACATCTGCTGTGCCAAAGCTTTGCTTAATGATTTGCCTTGTTGCCAGCTTGGAAAGAACACGCCATAGAAATTTTCTTCTTCGGGTAGCGGCGTAACCCGCATCTTCACCTTGGTGATGATTCCCATACGCCCTTCCGAACCAAGTACGACTTCACGCAGATCCGTGCCGGCCGATGTGCCAGGAAAAGTTGGAATGTCCAAGCTGCCTTTTGGCGTCACCATGGTGCCGCCAGCAAACATTTTTTCAATGCGGCCATAGCGCAAAGATTGCTGACCACTGGAGCGACTCGCGACCCAGCCACCTACCGTTGAAAGCTCCCACGATTGTGGGAAGTGGCCCAGGGTATAACCTTCCGCTTTTAATAGCGCCTCAAGTTCAGGACCAGCCAAACCAGCCCCCAAGGTAGCAATTTGACTCTCGCGATCCAGCTCATAAAGCTTGTTGAAATTAGCTAGGCTCACAGTGATGACAGGCCGTTCGGTCTTGGCCGGATTAATGTGACCGACTACGGAGGTGCCGCCGCCATAAGGGATAATCATGGCATTGCGCTCTTCGGCGAGCTGCAGTAGCGCCTCGACTTCCGCTTCGTCGTTTGGCAGGGCCACTGCATCAGGTATTGCCCCTAATTCCCCAGAGCGAAGCGCAAATAAATCGGGCAAACTTTGGCCCCGACTATGACGCACACGAACCTCTGGACTTAAATCCAGCAAGGGGTGTTCAGCAATGTTACTTGCGGGTACTTTTGCGAGCACGCTTTGAAGATCAGCAAGCGGCAGCTCTGCAGCAGCACCTAAGCGCTCCTCGGCCATCGCAACAGCCTGCGAACTTGGGCTATGCGCATATTCGCCATTAAGCTTGCCCCAACCGTTCCAACGCTTTTGGCCATTTGACTGCCCACCCATAAACACCCCCTGATTTCCAATCGCCCATTACAGGGCATTAAGTTTTAAATAGATATCAGCATTTATAGTATTGTGAGATTGCGCACTTTGCGATGACGAGAGAAGACGCTAGAATCACCAAACGAGCCAAAATATAAGATCTTCGCTTAACTTACCGTGATAAAGCGGCAATGAAACAACAATAAGGGCTAATTTTGACCTCTTTAAGCGCATCGATACCCGCACTAAAACAATACCTCACCGCCGCTGAAGCTCTTGGCGTGGATATAGCGCCAGTACTGGAAAAGCACGACCTTACGGAGAGCTTGCTGCAAGACAATGAAGCCAGAATTGACTTGGCCCATTTCGAAGACGTTTTTATAGCCTTGATCAACGCCAGTAAACACCCCTATTTCGGGCTTTATGCTAGCAATCATATCAGCCCTGCCATGTATGCAAGCCTTGGGCTTATCTCAATTAGCGCCGCTAGCTTACGGGCATGCATTGAACTGGTGCCAACCTATGAGACACTGGTTGGGGATATGGGCACCACCGAGTTAATTGAGCAGGAAGAGTATTTCGAGCAGCGCTGGAACTGCCAACTAAAAGATCCAGTGGCCCGGCGACATATCAGCGAAGCGGTGCTTTCTTCTTGGTATTTATACGGAAAAAACATGCTGGGCCTTGAAGGCGATGTGCTTGGTTTAAGCTTTGAACACTCACAAAGTAAAAGCGACCTTCAGCAGTATCAAACTGTATTTTCTTGTACGCCTGATTTCAATGCCCCACACACCGCATTACGCCTACCTAAAGAAGCTATGGACGCACCTTTACCACAAGCTAATCCCGCATTACAGGATTCCCTGATTAGCCATGCTAATCAACTTTTACTAAAGCTGGCCCCCAAAAAGGAAAATAGTGAGCTAGACGAAATTCGGCGACATATCCTAGTATTACTCAATCAACAGGATATTAGTAAAGCTGCCCTTGCGAAAAAAATGAATATTAGCCCAAGAACTTTACAGCGCAGGCTTGAAGAAAACGGCAGCAGTTATCAAGAAGAACTCAGTGAATTACGTTTTGGCTTAGCAAAGACTATGTTAAAGCAAGGAGTAGACAACGAAAGCATCTGCACTCAACTAGGTTTTGCTGAGCCCAGATCTTTCTTTCGACGCTTTAAACAATGGAGCGGCATGACCACTACAGAGTTTAAGCAAACCGCAAGCGCCAAAAATAGCTAAGCTTCTGCACGTTATCAAAGCAAAACTAAAGCGATTTTAATCTTTGTTGATCTAAAAGTGCGAACAACTAATTATTCAACCAGCGCTGCAACAATCGTTGCAGCTTATAAAACTCGATAGGCTTGGCCAAATATTCATCCATGCCCGCGGCAAAACTGCGTGACTTTTCACCATTAAACAAATGCGATGACATTCCGATAATTGGGATATGCTCTGAGACAGGCTCACCTGCTTCGGCGCTTTTCAGTTCATGCTCGATTTCACGTTCACGAATGATCTGTGTGGCCTCAAAGCCATCCATCAATGGCATATTGCAATCCATTAATACAATATCAAAGTTCTGATTCTGCATTTTATCTAAAGCTTCTTTACCGTTAATCGCGACGGTAACTTGCAGCTTTAATTTTTCCAATAATTTCTGTGTCACCAGTTGATTGGCGCGATGATCATCAACCAGCAAAACCGTGTGCCCCTCAAAAGACAAAATATTATCTTTATCGTGATTGAGGCAGTCCGGCTTAGCGTAGTCGCCTTTAAGCAATAAATATTGCAAGGCATTATGAGCTGCATGTGGCGACAGGGGTTTGTTTAAACGAGCAACTTGAATTTTATCGATAGCATAATCAGTAACTTCCGTGCACTCCATGTCGCGCCTATTACCCACTATCAACTGCGCTACATCGCATAGCTGTTCGTTATCTAAGATCTGCTGGGATATCTCCATCCAGTCACGATTGCCATGACGGGTGTAAAACAGCACTAAATCAAAGGCTTCATCATCGTTGCGAGCGTCCCACATTAGCTGCACCACCGAGCCTAAATCTTTTTCGTGGGTGACCCTTAAGCCCCAGTCCTTAAATTCGCGCATCATTGGTTTGCGCACTTCTTTGGATACATCCACCAATAAAGCTCGTTTGTTTTTTAGGCGAGCGTTGACTGAAACTTCTTGCGTGAGGCTACCAGATATTTCAAGTGGCAAGCTAACCAAAACCTGGTGACGCGAAGGACTAACCTCAACGAAACCCGATATGGATTCGGCCAACGCTTTACAGACAACAAATGAAGTACTGTTTTCCCAGCTATTAACCAAGGTAGTAGCACTCTCCCCACTCTCACCTGTCGTTTCCCAGGCCGAATACTTATCTTCCCCCGAACCTATCAAACGGATTTTCAAGGTTAAATTACCATCGCGTTGATTATCCAACTTATAGTTACCAACGATGGTGATTTCTTCGGATTGAGTCGAGTACATCACGTGGTAAATCAGCTGATGTAAAATCTGCTGAACGCGAACCGCATCGCCACGCACTCGTAAAGGAATGCTGGAATTTAGCAAGTAGTTCAATTCGGTATGCTGGTGAGCCGCATCTTCAAACAAGTCCTCAAGCACGTTTTCCAGCAGGCGGCGTAAATTGAAAACACTGATATCGCGTTCATACTGGCGGCCTACTGTGGTTAGATATTCACCAACATTGTTGATCAACTCCAATTGGTGCATGGCTGTTCGATGCGCCATATCCACCAGTTCAGATTGGTGTGAGTTAAGCTGATCGCGATCAAGCAGGGACAAGCTTCCCAATAGATCATTCAAATTAACCCGAACCTCACTGCCTAAGTTCTGTAAAAACTCGGTGCTAAATTGATCAGCGGCCTGCATATCACGCTTTTCAGCTTCTAACTCGATGGTTTTGCGAGTCAGGGCTTGATTGGTTTCCAAGCTCTTCCAGTAGCTTTCCGCAACGATTCTACCTTGATGAATCATGAGCAAGAAAAACAATAAAATAATAATGCCGTATAAATAACCGTTGATGGTGCCCAGTGAGACCATGGCCAGCGCGCCAGGGATCAAACCAAAGAACTGATACCAACTCATATACCGGTTATAGGGAGCCAGAGCATTGGCCGTCGAAGAAAAGAATACGATGGTGTAAAACCACAAGATGGTAGAAGCGTCATCCAAACCCTTGATCAAGGTGAATGCTACCAAAACCACGCTCCACCATAGCGCACCAAGTAAAGAGGCTAAAAAGTACTGATTGCGCCATCGTGATGGCGCTCTTGGGTAAAGTGCATCGAAACGAAATAGAAAAAAGCTGCGCACCCCCGTTAATGCCAATAGGCCGACGGTTAAAATTGCGGTAGCAGTAGGCGCTTGCAGGTATAGCTCCCCCATCCAAACACAAAACAGAAACACCGCAAGATTGATTAAGATGCCTCGGCGACTGTATTTCGCCATTCGGCTATCAGTTTCGCGCATTAAACGGCGATCACGATGAACTTTGGATTCTGGAATAAAGAGCTTAAACATAGGGTCTGTTCTCGCAAAAACGGGTTACTGCATAGCTTACAGCTATGGCTAGCGATTTGATGCTGACGAGCTTACTGCTCCATCATCTGTACAATGACGGTTTTTATGATAAAACCCAGAACCCCCAAGCCAAGAGCCGTAAACAAAATCATGGTACCGAAGCGCCCTGCATTTGACTGCTTGGCTAAATCCCAAACAATAAATGCCATAAAGGCGATTAAGCCACCGACCCCAAGATACAGTGACCAGGTTTCAAATACTTCAATATCCACTAATAACTCCAAACTCTTCGCAAAAATGTGGTATCGGTTACTTTTCTATTCAGGATAAGCCAGATACACTGCCTGAGTCGCTCATAAGAGCGGGCTCATAAAAGTAAAAAGGCGCTGCCAGGAACAAGGGTCTTGATGCCGCGCCTAATATACCTGTATTAGGTTTATTATAAGTGAAGACAAAGGGGATATAGAATGAAAATTAACACTAAATTGATGCGTAACGGTCTATTGGCTTTCACGGCAGCTTCTGTTTTGGCATTGGCTGGCTGTTCACAAGACGCTAGCGAAGAGAAAAAAGCGGCCGCTGCTGTTGAAGAAGCAGCTGCTGAAGCTAAAGCGGAATCTGGTAATCTATTGGATCAAGCCGCCCAAGCGACTCAAGACGCTGCATCTGGCCTTAAAGAGCAAGCTTCAGACGCCATGAGCGAAATGAGCGATAGCGCAAAAGAAGCAGCTGGTGAGCTAGGTGAAGGCGCCAAAGAAGCTGTTGGTGCTGTTGCTGATAAAGTTGAAGAAGCGGCTGGCGACGCTATGAACAAGGTTGAAGAAGCCGTTCAGGACGAAGAAAAAATGAACGAGCTAAAAGAGAAAGCTGAAGGCGCTCTTGAAAAGCTAAAAAGCGAATAATTGATTAATTCGCAGCCATAAAAAAAGCCGCTATTGCGGCTTTTTTTATGCTTGAAATTTACTGATGGAAATCACCTGAGCCCAAAGCTCAGCGAAGAGCAGCAAGCCGCCCTTCTCCATCAATAAACTCAAGACCGGCTTAGATGGAAGATTCCAACTCAGGCACAGCTTCAAACAAATCAGCAACTAGACCGTAGTCAGCTACAGAGAAGATTGGTGCTTCTTCGTCTTTGTTGATTGCAACGATAACCTTAGAATCTTTCATACCTGCCAAGTGCTGGATAGCACCAGAGATACCTACAGCAATGTACAGCTCAGGCGCAACGATCTTACCGGTTTGACCAACCTGCATATCGTTAGGTACGAAGCCGGCATCTACCGCAGCACGCGAAGCACCTACCGCAGCACCTAGCTTGTCAGCTACCTTGTACAGCATTTCGAAGTTTTCGCCATTCTGCATACCACGACCACCAGAGATCACAATCTTGGCAGCGGTTAGCTCAGGACGATCGCTCTTCGCTAGCTCTTCGCCAACGAAAGAAGAAACACCAGCATCTTGGGCATTATCGATAGATTCAACAGCGGCAGAACCACCTTCGGCTGCCACAGCGTCAAACGCTGTACCACGAACAGTGATCACCTTAATGGCGTCAGAGCTTTGCACTGTTGCGATCACGTTACCAGCGTAGATAGGACGCTTAAAGGTATCGCTGCTCTCAACAGAAATAATGTCAGAAATAGCCTGAACATCCAGCAAAGCCGCAGCGCGAGGCATGATGTTTTTACCGTTACTGGTCGCAGAAGCTAAAACGTGGGTGTAATCTTTACCCAAATCAGCAACTAGCGCTGCAACGTTTTCAGCCAACTGATATTCGTATGCGGCATTGTCAGCAACTAATACTTTCGCCACACCATCAGCTTGGGCAGCCGCTTCAGCCGCGGCACCACAGCCAGAGCCAGCAACTAGTACATGTACGTCACCACCAATCGCTTTAGCCGCAGCCAAAGTGTTTAGAGTAGCGGCCTTGAGGCTAGCATTATCGTGTTCTGCAATTACTAAAATACTCATCTTAGATCACCTTCGCCTCATTTTTTAGTTTCTCAACCAGCTCAGCTACGTCCGCAACCTTGATGCCCGCACTGCGCTCGGCAGGTGGCTCAACTTTCAAGGTTTGTACACGTGGAGCTACATCAACACCCAACTCGTCAGGCGTTGTAGTATCTAGTGGCTTCTTCTTAGCCTTCATGATGTTAGGCAAAGACGCATAGCGAGGCTCATTCAAGCGCAGATCGGTAGTAACGATCGCTGGCAAGTTCAACTTAACAGTCTGTAGACCGCCGTCGATTTCGCGAGTTACGTTAACCGTGCCGTCTTCAACCGCAACTTCAGAAGCGAAAGTACCCTGAGGCATATTGCTCAATGCACCTAGCATCTGACCAGTTTGGTTGTTATCACCGTCGATGGACTGCTTACCCATGATCACAAGATCAGGAGATTCCTTGGCGATGATGGCATTCAAACACTTCGCTACAGCTAATGGCTGCAGCTCAGCATCGGTTTCTACCAAGATGCCGCGATCGGCACCCAGGGCCATCGCAGTACGAATTTGTTCTTGGGATTGTTTAGTACCCAGTGATACAGCGACTACTTCAGTCGCAACGCCCTTCTCTTTTAGGCGAACCGCTTCTTCAACAGCAATTTCACAGAAAGGGTTAATAGACATTTTAGCGTTGGCAATATCAACGTCAGTACCGTCTGACTTTGGACGTACTTTGACGTTGTAGTCCACAACGCGTTTAACAGCAACAAGAATCTTCATCGGTTTCCCATTCGCTTATCGTTGAAGGATAAACGCGGCAGCACCCTCTGGCTTTACGCCCTTGTTGTTTTAAGAGTGGTACCACATTCCCGCAGTGCTCTGGCTTTAATAAAAGCTTATTACAGCCGACTTCGAGCGGCGAGTATGTTGAAGCAGCAGCCCCTTAAAATCAATACCTGTTCTGCTCAGGGGTGATGGCAAGATTGATCAAAGTCACTGAAATTAGTCATTTTTTCCACAGACAGTACCTTTTTAAGGCTCATTTATTAGGCAGTTATTGGGCGAATGTCGCATCCCACTACTTAAATGGTGGAACATTCGGTCATAGCTTTGCGCCTTTTTACCATTGGTCTATCTAGGCCGTCACGGCTATAATCCGCGCCAATACTAGAGAAATTGGGTATTAGTTTTAATTATCTGAGCGCTTTGCCAACAGTTTTAGCCTTGAATCGACAGTATCGATAATGGGTATCAAAACTATGAATGGCGTTAAAAGGTTTAGAAAGGTTAAGCTAAGCCAATAATGAAGCTTAACCCGGATGTTTTGGGTTGATAAAAAGCCAAGCCTCTCGGTTTGTATTATAGAAGTGCCGCTATTTAGACAAACGGCACAACCGTATTAGCTAGATTTGCCAGGAGTGAGACTGTGGAAAGAGAATATATGGAATACGATGTGGTTATCGTTGGTGCTGGCCCTGCCGGTTTATCAGCAGCCTGTCGTATAAAACAGCTGAACGAAGAAATCTCTGTCTGCCTAGTTGAAAAAGGTTCAGAGGTTGGAGCCCACATCCTTTCGGGTGCGGTATTCGAGCCCACTGCCTTAAATGAACTGTTCCCTGATTGGAAAGAACGTGGCGCGCCACTCAACACCGAAGTCACAGGTGATGATATCTACATGCTGCGCAACGCCGAAAACAGCATCAAGATTCCAAACTTCTTTACCCCAAAAACCATGCACAACGAAGGCAACTATATTATCAGCCTTGGTAACTTGTGCCGCTGGTTGGCTGAGCAAGCCGAAGCCATGGGCGTAGAGATCTTCCCTGGCTTTGCCGCCGCCGAAGTCGTCTATAACGAAGACGGCAGTGTTAAAGGTATTGCAACAGGCGATATGGGCATCGGTTTAGATGGCCAGCAAAAAGACAGCTACATGCCAGGCATGGAGCTGCACGGTAAATACACCCTATTCACCGAAGGCTGTCGCGGTCAACTGGGTAAGCAGCTAATCGCCAAATACGAGCTGGATAAAGACGTAGAGCCACAGCATTACGGTATCGGCATTAAAGAGATTTGGAAGGTTCCAGCGGAACAGCACCAGCAAGGCTTGGTTGTGCACACCGCAGGCTGGCCTCTGAGCGAATCTGGGTCTGCGGGTGGTACTTTCTTGTACCACATCGAAGACAACCAGGTAGTAATCGGCCTAATTACCGACCTTTCCTACACTAACCCGCACTTGAGCCCCTTCGACGAGTTCCAGCGCTACAAGCATCACCCAGTAGCCAAGCAATACCTAGAAGGCGGCGAGCGTCTTTCTTACGGTGCTCGAGCTATCGCCAAAGGCGGCATCCAGTCACAGCCGAAGATGACCTTCCCTGGCGGTTTGTTACTCGGTGATAACGCAGGCACCCTGAACTTTGCCAAAATTAAGGGCAGCCACACCGCGATGAAATCTGGCATGCTAGGTGCTGAAGCGGTAGTTAAAGCAATTACAGAAGAGCGCAATGGTCAAGATCTAACCGATTTTACCGAGGCCTACAAAGCTTCTTGGGCATGGAAAGAGCTACACACCCAGCGCAACTTCGGCCCTGCACAGCATAAGTGGGGCAACATCATTGGTTCGGCCTATGCCTTTATCGATATCAATATCTTTAATGGCAGCCTGCCTTGGACACTATCTGATCCTAAGCCAGACCATGAAGGCATGAAACTGGCTTCAGAGGCCAAGAAGATCGACTACCCGAAACCAGACGGCGTACTGAGCTTTGATAAGCCTTCTTCGGTATTCCTATCGAATACTAATCATGAAGAAGATCAGCCTTGCCACTTAACCTTAAAAGACGACGCCATTCCAATGGATGTGAACTACGCCAAGTGGGATGAGCCAGCGCAGCGCTACTGCCCTGCGGGTGTTTACGAGGTTGTCGAGCAGGAAGATGGCAGCAAGAAGTTCCAAATTAATGGCCAGAACTGCGTACACTGTAAAACCTGTGATATTAAAGACCCAAGCCAGAACATTACCTGGGTATGCCCAGAGGGCGCTGGCGGCCCTAACTATCCAAATATGTAACGCAAAGCTTGTTGCGACATTAAAAAAGGGCCTGCGGGCCCTTTTTTAAGGTCATCTATTTTACTTAGCAGCAACAAGAGCTTTCAAGCTGGTTAATATATTTTCCCTAAGGAACAGCCGACTCCGCCGCTAAACACCTGCATTTCACCCTCACAGTCTTGGGCAAGATTTACCAGCTCGTAAAAGACCGATCGCGATAAGCTCGCATTTAAGCCATCTCGCACGGCAATACAAGGGATGCTTTGCTCACCATAGCTTTCAAACCAAATTTGATGCTTAGCATCTAGGCGAACAGATTCTCCAATTTCATTACGAAATTCCAAGAAAAACACACCATCTTCTTCCAACTCCATCATTTGAGTTAGACAAAATGCCTGCCTTTCGACTTGGATGCGCCACTTCTCAATCGGGGTTACCAAAAAGTACTCATCGCCTTCGCGCTTAAGAATCGAGGCAAACAGTGCCCGTAAAGGTAGGCGGCGAATAGGATCACCTTCGTGAAACCACTGCCCGTCAGCCGAGATAACAATATCGATGTCACCGCTGAAATCAGGGTTCCATAAATGAACTGGAGGCTTGGATCCTGGCGTAGCGGCTTGTTGAACGGCCTGGCTCAGTTGTTCTGGGTCTAGCATAGGTCTTAAATTATAATTCCTGCTTGGCATAAGCACCCTCTCTTTAAGTCTCACTAGCCAACAATCGATGGCCATACAACGGAGGATTTTTTGTTCCCAGCATTAGGGCGCTACAGTCTGCCCATAGTCAGCCTGCGATGCAAGAACCCTTCGTCTTTGTCTCAACGTGGTTATCAGGGGGCGCTAACCATAGTTAACTGCTGAGCATAATCTGCAGATGCCATGCGCAATAGCTCAATAGGACTTACCTCAGACCATGCTAAACGGCGACTTACCGAATCCAATATGGCTGAATCCAACAGCTTGCCGCTATAGCTATCGTAAAGCTGTATCTGAAGGCGCAGACGATCGCGGCCCATCGCTTTGCCGGAGTCCATATCTTGATCGTACTCCTGCCAGCTGCTGATATTGTCCTCCATGTAGGATAACTGATGGAACACCGTGATTGGCATGCGCATCAAGCGAGCGCTGGCTAGAGCCTCGCCTAAACTAGCAGGATTGGAAGACGCTTTGCTCAATGGAAATTGCTCCAGCAAAGCATCGTATAGGCTCTCTGTGATGGTCAGCTCGGTACGGGGAATAAGATCATTTTTAGCCATAGCAATATACAAAGGCGTATGGGCATTAAGCCGCCACTGCTGCTGGCGAGTAATATTCACTTTATTACTCATTTGAAGATAGGACGGAATCTCCTGGACCACCTGATAACTGTATTGCGGCGTGCAGGCCATTAGCATCGATAGCAATAAAGTGATCGACAAGTATTTTGCAGCGGTAAACTTACTCGTTTTCATAACGCTCTTCCCGTATATAAGCGGCAACAAGCTTCCCTTTTTAATTTCCTACAGGAAATTTTTGTCCAGCACGTAGCTGGTAATAAGCCACATAACAATCAGACTAGGCTATTTTTGGAGGGGCGACTCAGTTGCAGTGATCAATACAGAAAACATAGCAATAAAGAGGCCAAGGCGGCTTTTTGTGACGATAGTGCCAACTAATAGCCGCTGAAGTTATATAGCAAGCACGTTTATATTCCACGAAATTAATAACAAATAGCGATTAATTACCCCAGAGCTCAGCAATAGGTTGGATATAAGAATTGAGTATTTCGAAGCCTTAGGAACATGAAAAAAACATTTAAGCAAAGACGATATTTCACTGGCATTTTTTCTGATTTGATTAATACTTAATAACGCCAGTAAGGTAAATGACAGCAGCCAGTCTTCATCTTATAGATCGAACAGAGCACTGTTATCTTTCTTCAAAGCTATGTTCAACGACGTGTTTACTCCTAATGGTCTTGGCCCGATGCTCTCCCCCAGACGTCGGGTTTTTTTTATTAAGTCTTTGATTTACCTAAGAAAAACACCCTTTTTAGCCCCTTAAAATCTGTGAAATACGGAAAAAAACGCAAAAAAGGAAAATAGAGAAAAATCAAAAGCTTACAGAAATCCCCTCTACTGTATGAACCACTGGATTTGGAAAAATTTTGGCAAAGCTTTTCCTGCCCAAAATCAATGTGTTGCGTGCCTAATTACCAACGCGCATTCAAGCAAGGTGGTGTCTATTAATATTTCTGGTTATAAGCGAAGAGCTTTTACTAGCTTGTGGCACAATTCGATTACCAACTAAGTGGGGGCTGATTTTATTTGCTGCGATTAAAAGGTTACTTGCAATGAAAAAATCAATCTTCGGATTATACCAAAACCTATCCAACGACTATGAACAAAGGGCCGTATATGTTTATTCAACTCTGCTCTTTGACAGGGGTCGCTTTGCGCGCAATAACATCGAATTGTACGATGAATACATCAACTCGTTTTCACCGAGTACTCAACTGCCAGATAATCAACTCTTGGAAATTTCGACCAATCAAGTATGGGAGTCAATCACCACCGGCCACTAGCGATGAATAAGCACATAAATATCGCGATAGAATCTAATTCAGCAAATATTAATGCTAAAAATGTAGGATATGTTGTGATGTGATTTTATCATTTAATTTCACCTTCGACACCCTACTTAGTGCGCCCCTTACGCACCGAGATCTTGATAGTCGCTGCCTCTCAGTGGCTTTTTTTAGAACTGAATTACCCGAGTAGAGCTGGGGGGCTATAGTTGCTTTATAGTTCTAGATGGTAGCACTACTATGATATGAGGGTTTGTTTGACTCGATTTTTAAATACCTTACTATTAACATAACAATAAACAATAAACAATACTTATGGACTATTTTTGATGAGCAATATAAGAATAAAGTTAGCCCTTTTATCTCTTGGACTTTTTCTCTCCACCACAGCTAGCGCGCAAATTGTAATTTGCGCCATGCCCGCCCAAGAGGTTTTTACTCAGAGCCCTATTTTATTAGCGGTTTTAGCAGTATTTTTAATTTTCATCGTTAGAAAGATAGGCAAGTTGAAAGGCACGCAAGCGCTTTTATTTCTATACGGAATAATTGCTATAAATGGATTTTATTTCATTCAGCACGCGGAAGCTGGCGGAGCCGGCGGCGGCGGCGGCATAACACTTAATGATATTTCCGGTTCAAATTGTGATGCTGGACACCCAATTAATAACGGCTCGAATAATTCGTATCAAAACAATTCAGGAGTTACGCTGACGGTTATAAGCATATCATTACCTGCAGCCTGTTCGGCTAGCACTGCTCCTATACAAACCTGTACTACAGGGCTAAGTCTCGCAAACGGTGATTCTTGCGGGATTAACTGCCAATGACATAAATGAATTTTAGTGCCGAGGTTAAATTACATAGTGCTTTCTATTCGGTTTGCTTCGTACTATTGTTTTTGGGTGCAATGATAAATGTAATGGTCAACAATTACCTGACACTGATTTAAGTTTTTCTTCCTTTGCAACAGGCGGCAGGCCATCGTTAGCTGCATGCGGCCTGCGCTGATTGTAATAAGTCATTAGATACCAGCCTATATCGATCGTGGCTTCTGTGATCGATCAGCAACCTGTATTCGGCACCCATTCTGTTTTTAAACTTCTAAACAGTCGGTCCATCGGAGCATCCCAACAGTAGCCACGGCGGCTCATGCTTTGTTCAAAGCGGTAGCGCCACAATTGTTGCCTGAACTGAGAATAAACCGTCATTGGCCACCTTTTCCTCAAGGGCTTTTAGGCGCTTTCTGAAGTTTTCCAGGTTGTGGCGTACCCAGATCGAGCGGACGCCACTGCCTGAGACAAACACACCTGTTTTACTTAATTCATTGCTGGTTCGATGCTGGCCGTGAGCCGGCTGCTCGATGGCGCAAGTGACTACAGCCTGTTCTGTCGCCGCATCCGCTCTGTTCTTGGGATTTGGTACTTTACGGCTCTTGTAGATCAGATTATCTATACCTCCGTCTTCAACAAGTTCTTGATTACGATAGAACGTATCGCGTGTTACACCCATGACTTTACAGGCTTTGGAAACATTGCCCAGATCTTCTGCTAAATTGAGCAAGTTGGCCTTGTGTTTAATGATGGGGTTGTAAGTATGGATCATGAGAGTTACCTTTTTGTTTTGATTAAAGCTGCGACACCTTTATCAAAACGGGTAACTCTCTCTTTTTCAAGACGAAGTGTCAGATCTAGTCTGAGCGAATACACTTAATGATAAGTAGACAGCACCCTAAACCGCACTACCCTCCAGCAATAGACGCCGACATAGTTCTTGCAAGCCCTTGCCCTTGTTACTTACCTTCCAGGCCAAGTAATGCTGCTGTTTATCCATAACCGGTTTAGCGACTTTGATAAGCTCACCGTTTTCTATCGCCTTCTCGGCGCGATGCGTAGGTACAAAGCCGATTCCTACGCCAGCTTTTATGGCCTGGTATTTTTGCTCCATGGTTTGCACATAAAAACGCTGTGATTGCAGCCCAAGGCCTGCGCTTCGGGCAACATCAACCACCGAGGTGTCGTGCAGCACTACACGCCTAAGATTCGGGTACACCTGGTCTACCAAATCAGCATTAGCGGCCTGCTCGGCCAAAGGGTGACTGGATGATATTAGCTCGATCAGCGCGTCCAGACCATAGGGCTCCACTCTTATTCCCTGGTTGCTGGGTACCGGCCCTGGCGCACCTACAAGTAGCTCGACCTCAGCTCTGGCCAAAGCATCCCAGCCACCGTTAAGAACAGATTCTTGTATATCAATTTCCATGCTGGGGTGTTCTTGCAGAAAGCCAGATACCACAGCAAAAAAATTGGGATAATTCTGCAGCGATTCAACGGCAATACGAATCCTTGGCTCCCAGCCATTAGCCACCTCTTTCGCTTTTAAGACGATATCATTGCTAGCCTGCAATAGCTGCCGCCCTTCATCCAGGAGCAACTTTCCAGCTGGCGTGAGCACTGACCGGCGCCCTTGCCGCCTAAACACTACAATATCCAGCTGTTCCTCAAGCTTTTGCACAGAATACGATAATGCCGAGGTCACCCTATTCAACTCTTCGGCCGCCTTAGCAAAGCTGCCTCGACGATCAATAGCATCCAGGATTTCAAGCACTTCTAGGGTTATTTGAGATCTCATAGCAACTGTTCAATTTAATTGAAGGTTTTATGCAGTATTTACCGCTTATTAAAAAGCTGTCAATCCATAAAATACTTCTTAACAGTTTATTGCAGTGCGTCCTATCAAAGCATGCTCTGCTAAACAAGCTTAATAAACCAAAAACAAATTTGAACAATTATTTAATACAGGGCTTAAAAATGACTACTTTACACATCGACAGCAGCGCTAATTTAACAGGCTCCAACAGTCGCAAGCTGGGCCAATACCTTGCAGCTAAGCTGGATAAGCCAACGGTTTACCGTGATCTCGTGTCAAACCCCGTTAGCCTCCCAAGCGCCGAAGATTTGATGGCCTTTAAAGATGGAACTGATAACGGAAATGCCAGCCTAAGTAACTTTGTGGAGCTATCCAACACTCTAATTAACGAGTTAAAGCAAGCTGACACCCTAGTTATTGGCGCCAGCATGTATAACTTCAGCGTGTCGAGTTATTTAAAGCTTTGGATTGATGCCATTTGTGTCGCGGGAAAGACCTTTCACTATACAGAGCAAGGCCCGCAAGGCCTCTGTAATATTGAGAAGGCCTATATCATCACCGTAACTGGCGGCACACCTGTAGGCAGTAGCTATGATCATTGCAGCAGCTATATCGAGCAGGTATGCCGCTTTATTGGCGTTAAGGAGATATATCACATCGATGCCAGTGGCTCAAAGGGCTCGCAAGCGGAAGTGTTAAGTGACGGAGAGCGCCAAATTGATGCTCTGCTGGCGAAATAGGCGAAAAAACAATAGAAATTGATACAAAAGTGTGAAAAAAGTCGTTTGCTTCATCAATCACTTTTGCATATATCCGATATATGATCTAAGTTATTAAGTAATAGAGAACACCCTAAGACCCTTGCGCCGCCTGTATTATAGGCGGCTTTTTTTATCCTCAGATCCGACTTCCGCAGCAACAACAGCTCACTACAGCTTTTATTCTATAATTTACTGCAATAGAATCCTGAATTTGTTACTTTAAGGAAACTATAAATTCGGGAGTTTTTGTGGTGAAGCTAATTCTAGCTTTATTCTCCACCTTATTGTTTATTAACAATATTTCAAAATCTTATTCAGCAACAATAACCGTTGCTGTAGCCTCAAACTTTGCCCATAGCGCACGCCAGATCGGTCAAGAATTCAGTAAAGAAAGCGGCCACAAGGTTCGCTTTGTATTGGGCTCTAGCGGCAAGATCGCCGCCCAAATTCGGCACGGCGCGCCTTTTGATATATTTCTGTCTGCAGATCAGCTTCGCCCAAAACAGCTAGTTGATGAAGAATTTGCACTCGCGGATAGTCAATTTAGTTACGCTGAGGGGGCCTTAGTCCTATGGTCTAGCCATGCCGAGCACCGTAATAAAAAACTAAACGCTGAATTCCTTAAGCAAGAAGCTGGGAAAATTGCCCTCGCCAACCCCAAGCTCGCCCCTTATGGTAGAGCTGCGCACAGTGTTTTAAAAATGCTTGCCAATCAAGCAAAACCGAACAAAGCGGGCAACATAGTACAGATACAAGGTGAAAACATCGCACAGGCCTACCACTTTACTCAAGCTGGCCAAGTGGACGCGGGTTTTATAGCCAAATCCCAATGGTTGAACTTGCAAGCGGAAGACCGTAATAATGCCTGGCAAGTCCCCAAGCAGCTGCACCCTGCCATTTTACAAGACGCCGTTTTGCTTAAGCGCGGTAGCAACAAACCAGCAGCCACGGCTTTTTGGCAGTTTTTACAAACACCTAAAGCGCGCCTGATTATCGAGTCACATGGCTACAGCATCCCCTATTCTGACTCAAAAGACCTAGACAGCAAATAAGACCTCAAGGAGTTTGTGTGTACATCTACCATCTACACGTCAGCAAAGAAGATAGCTACAGCTATGAAGACCAGCTATTTCGAAACCCGGTTACCATTGGTGAGCAACTGGTTTTAGAGGGTGAGCAGTTTGTCGTTGATAATGTAATGCACGACTTAGATAGCGGGGAATCTTGGCTATTTTTAGTGCCTTTAAGTTAGCTGAAGCAACTAAAAAGCTTTGAAACAAGCCCCAAAGCCTCTGCGAGACATCGGCTTTGGGCGCATTCTTAGCGTTAAGCTGAAAGGAATGAAATACGGGCGGCGCTTAATAGTAAGCTTGAGAGCGATCACTATGGTCAGTGATATCGCGAACACCCGCAAGTTCTGGCAGCTTAGCTTTTAAAGTGCCTTCAACGCCATCTTTAAGAGTCATATCCACTGAGGCACAACCCTGGCAGCCACCACCAAAGCGCAATACTGCGTAGTTGTCATCGGTAATCTCAATCAAGCTCACTTCACCACCATGAGACGCCAAACCCGGATTGATATCGTTGAATAAGATGTAGTTGATCTTATCTTCTAACGGGCTGTCGTCGGTAACATTAGGCATTTTTGAATTAGGCGCTCGAATCGTGAGCTGGCCGCCCATTTTATCCGCCGAGTAATCAACCTTAGCTTCGGCTAAAAAAGGTATGGAGCGCGCCTCGAAATGCGCAGTAAAGCCATCCAAAGGAACTTGGATATCACCTTCCTGCTCTTCGCCAGGACGACAATAGGCTATGCAGGTTTCCGCTTGTGGTGTCCCTGGGTTTGATACAAACATGCGAATACCAATGCCCTCACCGTCTTGCTTTGATAGTAATTCAGCTAAATAGCTTTGGGCTGAAGGGGTAAAATCCACATCGACTACAGGCGTATCACTCATATAACAGGCTCTTTAAATACCTTAATTCACAGGTCGGTTATTCTAAATCATGAAAGCTAATATAAAAACCTTGTGTGTGAAGTGGGTTTAGCGCTAAGACAAATTTATATGACCAGCGATGTAGTGCGGCGCGGCAATCAAGCAGCCTCAATATATGAATAAGCTTAGAATTCAAAATCTATATCGAAATATTTTGATATAGGTATAATGCGAAGCTATATGAATTTTCTTTAAGAGCTGACTTTAAGATCTATCTTTAAGAATTATAGTTAAGAACAAGCCAATACTAGCCGTAGCTTTAACTAGTCATTGTGGCATATAGCAAATGTAGCGCCTCGCCCAGCTGTTTTAAACCACTATTTAGAAGAGCTGTAGCGCCGAAGCAAGAAGGAAAGAAACCATGAGTCAAAGCCCACGCCCTGATATTCGAGAACAACTGCAAGATCGTATCCTGATGCTGGATGGCGGTATGGGCACCATGATTCAAGGCTACAAGCTGCAAGAAGCTGATTATCGCGGTAAGCGCTTTGCGGATTACCATATGGACGTGGCCGGTAACAATGACCTGCTATCGATCACCCAGCCAGATATTATTCGAGACATCCACACGGCCTACTTGGAAGCCGGTGCCGATATTATTGAAACCAATACCTTTAATGCCACCCAGGTTTCTATGGCCGATTACCAAATGGAAGAGCTGGCTTATGAGATCAACCTAGCGTCGGCCAAAGTAGCACGCGAAGCCGCTGATGCCATGACGGCAAAAACGCCCGATCGTCCGCGCTATGTTGCTGGAGTGATTGGCCCCACCAGCCGCACCTGCTCAATATCACCCGATGTCAATGATCCTGCAGCACGTAACGTGACCTTTGACCAATTAGTTGAAAACTATCGTGAAGCGGTTTCCGGGCTTATCGCCGGTGGCGTTGATCTTATCTTGATTGAAACCATCTTTGATACCCTAAACGCCAAAGCTGCGGTGTTTGCGGTACAGGAATATTTTGAGGAAGTCGGCCAAAGCTTACCTATTATGATCTCGGGTACGATTACCGATGCATCTGGCCGCACCCTTTCTGGACAAACTACAGAAGCTTTTTACAACTCCTTAGCTCACGCCAAACCTATCTCAATTGGCTTGAACTGTGCACTCGGTGCCGATGAGTTGCGCCCTTACCTAAAAGAACTTTCTCGGGTTGCTAACTGTTTTGTTTCGGCGCACCCTAATGCCGGCTTGCCTAATGAATTTGGTGAATACGATGAAACGCCAGAAGAAATGGCGACAGTCGTTGAAGAATTTGCAGCCAGCGGCTTTGTAAATATCATCGGCGGTTGCTGCGGTACAACGCCCGCCCACATTAAGGCTATCGCCGATGCGGTTGCCAAACATCCGGCTCGTAAAATTCCAGACCTTGATGTCGCCTGCCGCTTAGCCGGTTTGGAGCCATTCAATATCGAGAAAAATTCTCTGTTCGTCAATGTAGGCGAGCGTTGTAATGTCACCGGCTCCGCGCGCTTTAAACGCCTGATTATCGAAGAAGATTATGACACTGCTCTAGAGGTTGCCCAAGAGCAGGTAGAAAACGGCGCGCAAATTATCGACATCAATATGGACGAAGGCATGCTGGATGCCGAAGCGGCGATGGTGAAGTTTTTGAACCTGATCGCTAGTGAGCCTGATATTTCCCGCGTACCTATCATGGTGGACTCCTCTAAGTGGGAAGTTATCGAAGCTGGCTTAAAATGCATACAGGGTAAGGCCGTCGTTAACTCGATTAGTTTAAAAGAAGGCGAAGAAGACTTTATTGCCAAGGCAAAACTTTGCATGCGCTACGGCGCCGCTGTTGTTGTAATGGCCTTTGATACAGAGGGACAGGCCGATAGCCTTGCGCGAAAAATTGAAATCTGCGAACGCAGCTACCGAGTATTGGTCGACAAAGTAGGCTTTCCGCCCGAAGATATTATTTTTGATCCCAATATTTTTGCTGTAGCCACCGGTATTGAAGAACACAACAACTACGCCGTCGACTTTATTGAAGCAGCGCGCTGGATTCGTGAAAACCTTCCTCACGCCGGTGTTTCTGGTGGCGTAAGTAATGTTTCATTCTCGTTTAGGGGAAATAACCCAGTACGCGAAGCGATTCACTCGGTATTTTTGTATTACGCCATTAAAGCCGGTCTAAACATGGGCATCGTAAATGCTGGCCAGCTCGCCGTTTACGATGACTTACCGCAAGAACTAAAAGATAAAGTTGAAGACGTAATCCTCAACCGCAACGAGGAAGCTACCGAGGCCTTACTTGAAATAGCCGATAAGTATCGCGGTGACGGTAGCAGTGGCGCAAAAACAGAAAACCTAGAATGGCGCGAATGGCCTGTAAGTAAACGCTTGGAGCACGCCCTTGTAAAAGGCATAAACAATTTTATTGAAGAAGATACCGAAGAGGCCCGCATCGCTAGTACGCGCCCTCTCGATGTTATCGAAGGCCCGTTAATGGACGGCATGAACGTTGTGGGTGATTTATTCGGCCAAGGTAAGATGTTTCTTCCCCAGGTGGTCAAATCGGCCCGCGTCATGAAACAGTCGGTAGCCTATCTGCAGCCCTATATTGAAGATGAGAAAGACGAAGGCGCAAAGAGCAATGGCCGCATTCTCATGGCCACCGTAAAGGGTGACGTGCACGATATCGGAAAAAATATTGTTGGCGTGGTATTACAGTGTAATAACTTTGAGGTGATTGATCTTGGCGTGATGGTGCCTTGCGAAGACATCTTAAAAACTGCCGTTGAAGAAAACTGCGACATTATCGGTTTATCAGGCCTTATCACTCCATCGCTTGATGAAATGGTTACCGTTGCCAAAGAGATGCAGCGACAGAATATTCAAAAACCACTGCTGATTGGCGGCGCGACAACATCAAAAGCCCACACCGCAGTAAAAATTGATCCCGAGTTCGATCTTGATCAAGCTATTTATGTTGCGGACGCTTCGCGAGCAGTAGGTGTCGCTAGCAAGTTACTGTCTAAGGACAAACAAAGCTATATTGATGATATTAAAAGTGAGTACGTAAAAGTTCGCGAACGCACCGCCAATCGCAAGCCCAAGGGCAAACAAATTAGCTATGAAGAAAGTAAAGGTCGAGGCTTGCAGATAGACTGGGATGCCTTTACACCGGTTACGCCCAAGCTGATCGGAACTCAAGTGTTTGATGACTACCCATTAGAAGCGCTTGTCGACACTATCGACTGGACACCTTTCTTTATCTCATGGGATTTGGCTGGTAAATACCCCGCTATTCTAGAAGATGAAATCGTTGGCGAAGCGGCCAGCAGCCTATTTGCCGACGCCCAAAAGATGCTTAAAGAGCTGATCGAGAAAAAACAGTTGCAAGCGAAAGGCGTAATTGGTATTTGGCCAGCCAACCAAGTCAATCAAGAAGACATTCAAATAAGCGATTCCAATGGCAAGATTCTGGGTAACATTCAGCCAATTCGTCAACAGGCTATTAAAGCAACCAGAGATGTTGCGGAGCCGCCACTATTGAGTCTTGCGGACTTTATTGCCCCCAAAGATAGTGGTAAGCAAGATTATATTGGTGGATTTTGTGTGACCACCGGCCTTGGGGCCGAAGCCCTTGCTAAAGAGTACGAAAGTAACGGTGACGACTATTCGGCAATTATGGTTAAGGCCTTGGCAGATCGTATGGCCGAAGCCTTTGCTGAACATATGCACCAGCGGGTTCGTAAAGAGTTTTGGGGCTATCAGGCCGATGAACAGCTTAGCAATGAAGAACTTATCAAAGAGAAGTACCGGGGCATACGCCCCGCTCCTGGCTACCCAGCCTGTCCGGATCACAGCGAGAAGGAATTTCTCTTCGAACTACTAAATGCCCAAGAAAATATTGGCGTAGAGCTCAGTACGCATTTCGCCATGACGCCCGCTGCCTCAGTTTCTGGCTGGTATTTTGCTAACCCAGAAAGTAAGTACTTTAATGTTGGCCAAATCCAGGAAGATCAGGTGCAATCCATTGCGCAACGCCGAAACCTTAAGCAAGAAGATATCGAAAAGTGGATACGACCGAATCTGGCCTATTAAAGGCCAGTTTCTAGAAATCTATCCAGCCCAGTTATCACATCCTATATCGGCAACTCCTAGCGCTGCACGCTAATAGTAGTAGATCGGCAGGTGTAAAGCTGCGCCCAGCCGATCAATCAGCTATAGAGATCAGAAACATCCATTTTTCGGGCATCAAGCAATCCCCTTTCACCTATAAGCCTTACGCTTATAAGCCAACACCACCAGCAATAATTCGAGGTTTTTAGGACTTTAAACACAGAAAACTGTGAGCCCTCAAAAATCTGAGTAAAGCCCATTTGTTGATTATCAAGTTTTGTTTATCGAGCTTGATTCAAGCAATGTAAAGACGCACAGTACAACCTCCATCAATGATAAGAAGCTTTAAGTATGGATCAGCTTAGTGAAGCGGCGGGTTTAATCGACTTCAATACAGAGGTGTTTTTCAGTGGCCAGCTGTGCGGCTTGCAATCCATCGGCGACAACAGCTGTGGGCATTTACATGTCTTAAAATCAGGGACGTTAAACATTGTCACTGAGGACGGCCACAAAATATTTCTAGATCGCCCATCTGTGATTTTTATCCCTAGCAAATCAAATCATCGACTTTCCGTGGGCGATAGTGAACACGCCGAACTGGTCTGCGCCAAGATTCATTTTGGGCAGGGACAAGAAAAGTTCGTTAATTCCCTACCCCGCTTCATTTATTTTGATGGCGCTAGCCACCAGCAGCTTCAACGCGCAGCAAACTGGCTGTTTGAAGAAGCTTTCCAAGAGACGCCCGGAAAGCAAATGATGCTGGACAAGCTTAGCGACATTATATTTATCCAGATCCTTAGACATATTACTGAAAAAGGGCTTGTAGTCCACGGGATCCTTTCAGCCTTGGTGCACCCACAGTTATCCAAACTTATAGCCGCCATTCAAAAAGCCCCGTCAGATAGTTGGAACCTAGATACCATGGCAGCGACGGCAAGCATGTCACGCTCAAAGTTTGCCACCTTGTTTAAAGATACTGTTGGTAAGACGCCCAATGAATATCTTACCGAAATACGATTAGTTAAGGCCCAAGAGCTTCTTATTAACAACAAACCGGTGAGTATGGTGGCCCATGAAGTGGGCTACGAACACGCTTCGGCTCTAAGCAGAGTGTTTCGCAAACGTTATGGAATCAGCCCTAAAGAATGGCTTAAAGAGAAGCTTAGTGCTTAACTAGATAAGCACTAAGCCCTTTTAAGCCCCTTATTCCTCTCGCCCTTCCAGCCATCCTAACTGACTTAGTTAATTTGCAATTAGCATAAGCAAAGCAATCTACATTTTCTTTATGTTTGTAGCGTCACAAGCAAGCCTTGTGTCTAAAAGACGCTCATTAAGCACCATTACTCTGTCCTCAAAAATGAAAAGTATGAAAGCTAAGCTCGACAAATTAATTACTTATTAGCTTATGCGATTCCAATATATTTCCAGCCCGCTAGAAAAAACCATATTCACATTCAACGCAAAGTAAAATCAAGCAACTGTAAAGCAGACGACAAGACCAAAGTAAACCTTTGTAAGGCTGAACGATTGGCTCGTTTTTCTGTACGTTTGGTTAATTTAAATATTTTTTCCTACCTATACTGGTCACCGTGATTGAAGAGTCATCACAGCTTAATAGGCCAAGCGATGGCCAAAAACCTAAAGACTTAGCGAGGAAATTATGAAATTCAATCGAGTACTAAAAACCTTAACTGCCGCTTCTGCTATTGCCATGAGCAGCCTAACGTTTGCAGCCGACATTGGTGTTAACGCTGACAAAAACGATTTGGCGATCAGTGGTTACGATGCCGTTTCTTACTTTAAGAAAGGCAAGCCTAGCAAAGGTAGCACCAAGTACACTGCAACCCACAAAGGTGCCATCTTCCACTTTAGCAGTGCGAGCAACCGCGATCTATTTAAGGCCTCACCTGAAAAGTACGCACCACAATTTGGTGGTTACTGCGCGATGGGTGTTGCACTGAATAAGAAATTAGACGTTGACCCATACGCTTGGAAGATTGTTGACAACAAGCTTTACTTAAATCTTAACAAAGATGTTCAAAAGAAATGGTCTACTGACATCGACGGCAATCTAACAACAGCCTACCGTAACTGGAATGGCATCCGTACTGTAGACGCTGAAGTTTTGGCTGAAGAGTAATTTTCCAACATTAGCGGAGAATATAGCTATGAACAAGAGTATTTTAGCAAGCGCGGCTTTAGCCGCATTAGTATCCACCACCATGGTTCCGGTCAGTGAAGCCGCAGCGAAAGAAAAATGCTACGGCGTTGCCAAAGCTGGCCAAAATGATTGTGGCAACCTAGCTGGCACACATTCATGTGCAGGCCAATCAAAGGTTGATAACGATCCAGGTGAATGGAAGCTCGTAGCCAAAGGCACTTGCGTAGACCTTGGCGGCATGCTGAAAGCTGAAGCCAAAAAGAAGTACAAAGCTTCTAAAAAAGCTTAATCGATCAGGGAGATAAACATGTTAGGGCCTGCTATATCATCGAGCAATCCAACAAAAGCGCTTAATGATGCACAGCTATTTGGTATTGGCTTGCGTCACGAGCATTACCAGCAGGCCCTGACCTGTCCCGCTGATATCGACTTTGTGGAAGTACACACTGAAAATTTCTTCGCCCCTGGCGGGGCCAGTGCCGAGCTTATTCGTGAGATCTCTAAGCATTACGAGCTGAGTTTACACTGCACTGCCATGGGGCTAGGTTCAATCGATCGACCCAGCGATAGCTATATGGATACTATCGCAAGATTAAATCAGGACCACAAACCCCTATTTTTATCCGATCATGCAAGCTTTAACCGGGCTGCGATTAATTCCGATAAAAACGCCAAGTCAATATTTACTAGTGATCTATTACCCCTAGCGTTTAACCGAGAATGGCTTTCGGCACTAAGCGACAACGTCAATTATGTTCAAGACAAGTTAGGCCGCCAAATCCTTGTTGAAAATCTATCATCGTATTTTCAATACTATGAAGATGAAATGATGGAAACAGACTTCTTAAACCAGCTTGTCGAAAAAACCAGCTGCGGGCTGCTACTTGATCTAAACAACATCTTGATCAACGCCCACAATAAGCAAAGTAGTAATCCGCTTCACGATGCTATTAGCTGGACCGAATCCATAAACCTTAATGCCGTGCAAGAGATTCATCTTGCTGGCTTTAGCCAGGATAAGGTAGCCGGTTTTTATGTCGACGATCACTCTCAGGCCGTATCTGATGAATGCTGGGCCTTGTATCGCAACACTATTCAGCGCCTTGGCAAAGTTGCCACTTTGATTGAATGGGACAATTCGCTACCCAGCTGGGAAACTTTAGTGGCTGAACTAGACAAAGCACGGGCTATTGTCAGTGAGCTAGAGTCAGAGCATTACCTAAAACAGGCGCTACCGTCATGAGTGATATCCAGACACTACAAGGCTCCCTGCTCGAAGATATATACCGCTTTGGTGAGCAACAAACATCAGCAGCACATACTCAGGTTTATCAGAACAATCTACTGGCCAGTGCCTTTAGAAGCTTGTCTATTGCCTACCCTTGCACTCGGCAATTAATTGGCGATGAAGCCCTAAAAGGGCTGGCGGCAATGAATTTGCAGCAACAGCCATTGCAAACCGCGGACTGGTCTGAATTTGGGCAATTACTCGCTAAGATTATTGCCAGCAATGAAGCCTTTGAATCATACCCCTATCTTAGCGATGTGGCCCATTACGAAGCGCTAATATTTGAAAGCGAGAGATCGAGAGATGAATTATTCGATCAATCCAGTGTTTTCAAACTGCAAGAAAGCGATATCGACAATGTCTACATTCGCTTTCAAGAAAGTTTTCGGCTACTGGAAAGCCCATATCCTGTAGAGGATATTTATCGAGCGAACCTCAGCGAAGCTGCCGATACTGATCAGTATCTGCAGCTTGCTAAGGAAAAGCTTGAGCAAGACGAATATGAAGAGCGATTGATGATTTATCGCTGTCGTTATAAGGCTGACTCAACAGCAGTGGCAAAGAATGAATTCGCATTTATCTCAGCTTGTATGAAGGGCTTAAGTATTGGATCTGCTCTAGACACGATCGAGATCGAAGCACACCGGACTGCCGAAAATAATGGCTTAGACCTGGGCAACGTATTGAATTTACTGGTCCAACACCAAGCCATTAGTGAACTTTACATTCAATGATCCGTGAACATAGAACGTAACAAGAATCACCTCAGTAAGATCGGGAAACTGGAATCACCAACATACAGCAGCACCATTTTTATAGCATTTTTTAAATATTACTAAGCGAACTTTTTACCTTGTGCTCTTCATTAGCTAGAGCCAATTAGACGAGTTAAAACGGAGAATATTATGAACTCTAGTATACGCAACCACTACCACAACTACTTGCAGTTAAGCCGATATTTAGAATACCCCCAGCACCTAGCATTGTTGCTTGCGCGTTGTTACGTCGCTTGGGTATTTTTTGCATCGGGCTTAACAAAGCTCAATGATTGGGAAACAACGCTTTTTCTTTTTGAATACGAGTATCAGGTGCCCTTTCTGTCTCCGGCTGTAGCCGCATTTCTAGGTACTGCAGGTGAAATTGTTTTACCGGTTTTATTGGCCTTTGGTATCAGCACACGATTTGCGGCACTTGGATTGAGCGTAGTAAATGTTGTTGCCGTAATTAGCTTGGAAGAAATAGCACCCGCAGCCTTTGCTGGGCATGTTATCTGGGGTCTATTATTGGGTCTGAATGTACTGTGGGGCTCCGGCCTTTTGGCTATCGATACATTGATTGCTAAGTTTTTTGCTAAGAACAACACTGAGCTTTGACTTGCCAGCCGTTGTTGAATAGCAACTACTCCTTTTTATGCCTTTCATAGAACGAATATAAAAAGGACATAAAAAAAGCCGCTATAGCGGCTTTTTTTATTTACTACTCTAAATTCTTAGAGCAAAAATACCGCAGCCGCTGCTATAGCCACTACTACAACGACTGCTCCTATGATTAGGCCAGTCTTCGATGAGCCGGATTCTGGGCTAGCCGTTTTAACGCTAGCGGCTGCTGAATTGTTATTGGACAGTCTCGCTTCGAAGGCAAACTCCACAGACCCTAAGCGGATGATGTCGCCAGACTTCAAAAAGGTCGATAAACCCTTTTTATCATTTACGAAGGTACCATTGGTAGACATCCAATTAACAATTTTCCAGAGTACACCGTCATTTACCAATTGGGCGTGCTTACCAGAAACACTGCCATCGTCGATAACAATGTCCACTTCTTCAGAACGCCCTAGGTGCCAGATATTCGTCGCTTGATCACCTTGTAGCTCATAGATTCGACCTCTAACAGCGTCTGATAGCCCAACTAAACGTGGGACAGCGCCAAGCGCTGGAATATCAATACGGCCTGCCATGTAGTCTGAAACAGCCGCAGACCGCTCTACATCAAACACAATTTGGGTCTGAGAAGCGCTTTCTAAGCCTTCTCCTTCAGACCAAACCGATGGAATATCCGCTTCGGCTTCACGCTTATTGGGCGAAATAACACTAAAACTGTCCGTATCGATCACAATTAAATCGCCATCGAATAGATCAGAGGAATCGTTTATTTTCTCACCATTAAGAAACGAGCCATTACTTGAACCCAAGTCTGACAAAACCAACTTGCCATCCTTGATCTCGATGGAGGCATGTCGGCGAGAGGCCACATCGCTTTTTAGAACTATGTCACAATCATCACTACGCCCCAGGATGGTAGAGGCGCTTAAAGATAACAGCTCGCCTGTTTGAGGATTCTTCAATTTACAGTTGTCGCTTGTGCACTCAACCATCATTTTCGACCTTTTACTTATTCTTACTACTGTTTAATCTTTTACTATGTTTTTGAAATCTGTATTTATACAGAAAACAAATAAACTAGCTTATGCTGCCATTATGAAAGCTGTATTAACCTTAGGCAGCGCCTAAATCAGCTGATTGCTACATCAAGGCAATATCAGAAGCTGATTATACCCAAATAAACGAGCAGCCCAAGCAGCCCCGCCAATAAAAGAACACAAACTACCGCAATTAGCCAGCTAGGCGTACCACCACCGATATGATCATCCAGCGCATCATAATCTAACTGACTCTTGGGCTTAACGGCATACACTTGGGTTGTGGAAAACTCTTCAGTGACACTGTCACTGCTGGTGATATGGGCGCCATCATTTTGCCCACCTAGCGGGAAATACTCACTGTGCCCGGATAGATTATGGGTTTCTACGATTGTTTCTGGTACGCGGCCCGATTCTGGCACTGCAACATCGTTACTCACCAGCATCACGGTAATATTATCTTTACCGCCAGCATCGTATGAGGCTTGGACTAATTTCTCACAGCAACTCTCAAGACCATCGGCGGCATTATCATGAAGAAGCCTTGCGATCTCAAAACCGCCTAGCTCATCATTAAGGCCATCGCTACAAAGGAGCAATAGTTCGCCTTGATATAGGTCCCCTTCGCAGGTTCCAATATCTAGCTCTACAAGTGCTTCAGCCCCTAAGGCCTGTGTCACTAAATTACGATCATTACGAGTTTTGGCATCTTCGGCCGATATAATGCCACGCGAAAGCAATGACTCGATGTAGGAATGATCACGACTGATTTGCCTTAATTCGTGACCATCCCATATATAAGCACGACTGTCGCCAACCCAGGCGACATCAAAGCGCGAACCGTCAAATTTCGCCGCGACTACTGTCGAGCCCATGCCGGCTCCACCACGCCCGTCCAAAACACCTTTTTTAACTTCGAGATGAGCATTGGCAACCGACTCTTCTAAGCTTTTTTCGCCTTCCTTTAAATCGTTCCAAAGGGTGGAAACCACGATTGCACTTGCAACCTCACCTGAGGAATAGCCTCCCATGCCATCAGCCACAGCCGCCAAGCCCAGTTCATCATCCGCTAGAAAGGAATCCTCATTGAGCTCGCGTCTTCCCGTGTGGGTGCATCCTACTATTTTTAGCACTGACTCACCTCGCTATGGGTACATGGTTGAAAGCAGATTTTTTGCGACACTGGCGAAACGCCCCTGCTGAAATGCAGACTCACTGGCGAGTGAAGCATAAAAGCTGTCCATTTGTGCACTATATCGCTCACTTTGATTTAAAGCCAATGTCAGCGTCTCTACCCCCAAGAAGGCTTGCTCAGCACTGGTGTAATCGCGATATTGACCGGCGGCGCTCTTGCTTAGGATTCTTTGTCGCAAAGAGGTAATTTCATTGTTGTTGTAATTGCGATCCAATAGTGCCCCCTCCATGCTTGCTAATTGTGCTAATGCCGCCTTGGCGGAAGATCTAAGACCGTTAACATCTTTGCGAGAGGCGACATGCAAATCACGTGAAAGCTGTAATAATCGCTGGGCGCCTTCCTGATCGCGAATATAGGCAATACCCACCAACATTTGCAGTGCCGCATCGTTTAAGCGTAAATCACCGGGTTTTAATCCAACTTCGATACTTGTCTGGCGCCAAGTCTTTTTATCCATCGGATGATGGCAGGCGTGACAGTCGTAGAAAGATAGCTCGGGAATCATTCCATTAGCTGTTAGCAAATGACTGTTATAAAGCTCTAAGGTTTGCTTAGCCGTGTAGTAAACCCCGGCAACCCACATAGTCACCGATTCGATTTGCCCTTTTCTTTCAAGGTAATCTTGATCAACTACATAATGAGCGGGCTGATTTGCGGTGAAAGTTTCTAACTCGAAAGCCAAACGAGGATGCCCTGCTCCCATTATTCGATGCGTGGCGAATTTATCTTTAGTACCAAGATGGCAAGACAGGCACATTTCCGCTCTAGGCTTGGGCGATTCAGTTGGGTACATGCCTGCCGCTAGGTTTTCTGCGTGAGTAACGCCTTTTTTATAATGGCTATCTAACCATTTCTCACTGCCGCCATGGCAGGCTTCGCAGCCAACGCCGTCACGAATGACGAACTTAGGGCCACGCTGGCTTTGTGGAACATTATCCGCATGACAATCTAAGCAAATATCCGCTGTGTGAGCCGAAGCCAAGCCGAGATTCTTGGCCATCCGCTTAGACTCAGCATTGAATAGAATTTTATAAGCCTTGGAATGTAAGTCTTCTCGGCTCCAAGTGCGGTATTCATTTAACAGCGCGTATGAATTTGCATCCGGTGCCGGCTTGCCGTGACAGACACTGGAAGCACAGGTAGCAACACCCATGTGCTTGTCTTTTCCCGTGATTGGGTTTTCTTCGGCTAAGGCATGCCCACTTGCCGCTATGCATGCCAAGCTAAAAATAAACGCCGGTAGTTTCAAGATCGTTTTTTTCATAACTACTCTTCTTTATCTTTTACGGTCCAGACCTTGCCGGATTTATCTTTGTAAAGCTTATTTATTTCTTCTTTATTCAGCGGGCGAGAACCGCGACGGCCGAATACCGCTACTTGGCCACCAGTTTCATCAACAGCACGGTCACGTTCTAGCGCTCTCGACAAACCTAAGGCTGCCTTTTCCGTTGGGTAATGCGCAATCAGATGCGGATTCGGTTTCGGGCTAAAGCCATAAAATTTTGGCTGAATTTCCGGAGACGTCAGTTGAAGTATTTTTAAACCACCAACACCATCAGCAACATAGGCAAACAAGGAGGCATTGGTACTTGCTACAACGACATCTTGAGAATCACTGAGCTTACCTCCGGCGTTAAACATTTGCTCCACTTTCATGGCAGTTGGCTTTTCAATATCAATGATTGCCAAACCATCTTTGCCAGCTGCGACGTAAGCATAGGTGCGAGCAATGAAAACCTTTTGTGCATCGGCCAAAGCGATCGTGTTATTCGCCAACAAAGAAGGTTGCTTAGGATCGGTAATATCAATGACCTTCAAACCATCTGCATCAGTCACAAACAAATAACGGAACTGTACGGCCGAAGCTCGACCATCATTCAATGGCGTTACCGACACCAACTGCGGTGATAGCGGCTTATCAATATCAACAATGACCAACCCGGCATCTGCAACAATGTAGAGATAGTGGCCACCAATACTTATATGGCGAGCGCCATTTAATATGCCATTGGCATTCCAGGTCGCGGCACGTTCTAAAAAGTTATTGCGTGGCTCACCGTCCGAGAAGGTATCGATATTAACTAGGATTAATCCTTCTTCTGCATCTGTCACATAGACATAGTGATATAAAGGATGCATCGGCTGTTCCATATTGGTCACCCGCATCAACTCACCGGTGTTGCGCGCTGGCGCCACTGGCTGAGTTGTAGGCATCAACATACAAGTTGCATTTTTACTCGGTACATTCGGGTTGTGGCCAAGCGGGCTAAATGGTGCCGAGATGATACGCTGGGAAACACCTTTATTATCAATAGAGGCAATATCATAAACTTGTAAGCCCTGTTTACCCGCCGCGGTGTAGAGATACTCGCCACGCATCTGCAAACAAGAACTGCGCCCAGAGCTATGGCTATAGCCTACCTGTAATTCTTGGCCGGCTTTTTGGTGATCATTGTACCAATCGGGATAAGCATACTTGTGTAAGTAGCTACCATAAACTGCCTGAGGCTCGTCCCATTCGGTAACTTGCACACCAGTAACTTCGCCATCACCGCCTAGCCAAGCAAAGCGGCCAATAAAATCAATAAACTTAGTTCCCACACCCAAGGTCTGAGTAAAGATCGCATTATTGTCTTCAGTGTTTGCCAAGTGGCAATCGCTACAGGTTTTTGTTTCAGTCTTGCGAACTGTATGTGGGAAGTGCGGGTTAATGGCTTGCGAACTAAAGCCACTAGACGCTACAGGTGGCTGCTGTATATAGATTCGCTCACGGTTTGAGTTAGTCGAAGACAATACCAAGGCAGAGGTAGATCGAATCGGTGCGTACTTACCACCTTTATGCTCTTCTCGCTTACCGATCATGAAAATTTGATCACGCGACACTTGCGGATTATAGGTCGCAAAGTTACGTGTCTCTCCACCTTCATAATGATGACGCTCGGTTTTTACGTTGGCTTCAATAGGCAAGTGACAGCCACCGCAGCTTGTTGTCCACGCCGTATGACAGGTGTAACACTCCATATTTTCATAGGTGTGTGCCAGCTGATCCTCTGGTACATCTTCACCCCAATTTTGTTTTGCGGTGTCTTTTGACATTAATTTAGCACGGGCTGCTTTTTCATTGTATTGCGGATGCCCTTTGCTCACACTGTCTTTTACCAAGCTAAGCTCCCACTCTAAGCCTGGTGTTACCAAGGAGCGCTGGATCAACTTACCGTCAAGCCATTCAAATCGTAACTGCCCGTCAGGATTACGGAGTACAGAAAGATCTGCACCCTTACCCAGTTTGGCCGGGCCGGAGGTTAATAAGTTAGGGTAACGTTGCGCACTACCGTGACAATCGATACAAGCTATTTCTACCGCCGCAGCGACTTCGCCATAGATGTGCCCATTACCATGGTTATCTTGAGCAAAGTGACAATCGGAGCAGTGCATACCGACATCCGCGTGAATCGAGGACATATGCACTGCTTTTTTAAATTTATCTGGATCATCATCCGATACCATATTGTTTTCGGCATCGAGTAAATTGCCCTTACGGTCTCTTTTAAAGATAGCCCGGAAGTTCCAACCGTGACCATGATAGTCAGCAAACTGGGTGTCGTTCAGCTTTGGATTTAAAGAGGCTACTTCTTTTAAAAATTCTACATCAGCCCATTTACCACGAGGTGCTGCACCTTCAGGGTTACGATCCAAAACCTTACGCTTTTGTGCCTCAGAAGGATATTGTTGCTCCTCTGGCCACATCGCCGGTGCATCCGATTCATAGTCCCACATGGTGTAACCCAAATAAGTGTTCATAAACATATTGGGTTGGTGCATATGACAGATCATGCACTGACTGCTAGGTACACCTCGAGTAAACTGGTGTTTTAATGGGTGACCGGATTCGTCCTTTGGAATCGTTGGATCTATCGTTTGTGTTTTGCCTGTATGGCCAAACTGCGCGTAAGGCCCCGAGTGTTTCGGGTCACGGTCGTTGGCGTAAACAACGTGACAAGAGGTACAGCCTGAGTGTCGATAATCACCTGGTTGATCATTCGTTCCCATGAACCATAAGAAGGGATCGTTCAAACGCGTTTTATGAATATTAATCAGTGGAACAGAAATTCTAGCGCCTGTGCCCGGCCCTCGATTTGACTGCCTAAAATCCGGGCGTCCTGGCTCTTCTAAACGTTGAATTAATCCCAAACTATTGGGGATACCAGTTTCTGGAAATAAGTTAGTGATATTTCGACCACCGCGCTCGAACACGCGGAAGATATCACCGGGCTTAACCGTTTCCCAATTGGGCAAAGGATAAAGCGCTGCAACAATACCTTTGGCCGCCATTTCCGGAGTAACTTCCGTGGGGTTTTTCAAAGCCGTGGCTTCGCCCTCGCGGTTATAGGATTCGCCCAGTAAATACTGCTTAAATGGTAAAATGCCGTTATTGTAAGAAGCCCCACCCCACAGCATAGCACCCGTGGCGTGCAAACTTCTTTCAGAAGCCTGAATCACATTCAAATGGCAAGCACCACAGGCCTCACGAGCAATGCGCAAATCGCCTGGGTTAATAAAACGTATAAATTCAGGCGCTTCTTTGTTGAGTAAGGTATATGTCCGCTCTGGATTTGCTGAGCTAGGAAAATTCCATAAGTCCGGATAACGAGGCAATACGTGGGCTTGATCTCGTAAACGTGCGTAGCCTTCATCGCCTGGTGATTCAGAGCTTCGAACGATACTGGAATCACCTCCATGACAATCCACACAGGCCAATTGGATGGCCGGGTTATTGTGCATATTTTTACTGTCGGATTCAGTATGGCAACTAACACAACCCTCGTTCTTCTTAGCGACGAGTTCCGGGCTTTGAGAAGCGGGAGCATTTGCGGCCGTCACATAATCACGCTCGACCGGCTTGGGCCCGCCAACAGCGAAAACAAAACCTGGCGCCAATAAAGCACTCAGTAACAGCAGCCCTTTTATGATGGGCTTTATAACGGCCTTGGCTAGCGTTTTTTCTTCTTGTGCACACATGGCTTTTTCCGTTCCCATTGGCTTCATCACTTTTCCTTGCGAGCTGCTTGCTTTAGCAGCTTCAAATCTTTTTCTGGCAAATATCACGAATTTAGTAGGTCAACACCAAATTAAATAACAATGAGTGTTGGGTCTCATCACCAAATAGCTGTTCAAAACCTTTGCCCGGCAGCAAGGCTGCGTAAGACAAACGAACAACAACGTTCTGGCTCATAAACGGTCGATATATCAATGATAAGGACACATCCGTACCAATCGACTCATCAATATCCGCCTGCTGCCTAGCGACTTCCAAAACCTCAGTTTGATCAAACCAAAGCTGATTCACGTTCACCGATGCTCTAAGTTCTGGAAGAATGTCAAAATCTGCCCCGACACCTAATAACCTCACCCCTGGGTTGGTGAAGTTTGATTGGCCGTGCTCTTTTGATGCGCGCAGATTATTCAATAAGCCATTACGCGTCGATAACGTTACCTTACCGCCAGCAGCTAGTGGTACACCCTGCCTTAACCAATAGCTGGTATCGGCGCCGGCAAACTGTGGGTTTTCGAATATGGCATCAAAACCATTTTCTTCGTTATCAAAGGGATTATCATCACCTGAAGCCCACAGAGCCGAGCCACGCAAGCGTATCCAGTCATAATCAGCACCAACCTCTGCAGCAGCAAAGAAGGAGCGAATATCGGTGCGCTGGTTAACAAAGGGGCCCCTATTCTGCTCACCCAAGGCGGCATAAAGTGAGTGGGTTACGTTGATACGGCCAAAGTGACCGTCCGAACTGAATCCTAAATAGCTTACATCGTAATTTCTAAAACGTTCAAAGCCCAAAGAAGCAGGTCGCTGAATCAGGTCATTTACATCGTAAAAGAATTCATCTTCTCGATTACGATTATGAACAATGGAAAATTGAGAAAAATGCCCAAGTGCGATCAAATCCTGCCAAATGACATTGGCAATAAAGACATCGTCCTCACGGGGTGCTTCTCCAATATCATTTAAGCCACTGTTGGTATCTTTTTCTAAACGGCGAAACCACGCCAGGTTGTATTGGATCTTGTTGTTATTACGAATACCAAATAGGCGCACACCTAACTGATTATCCTGAAACAAAAAGCCACGAAAATCATTATTAAATGGCTGAATACCAACCCGGATACTATCGAAATCGTAGTTATCAGATACATTCCTCAAGTGCACATCGATAAACGCACCTTGAATACCAACAAAGTTATCATCTCGACGCACACCACGCTGAGGGTCTACATTAATCCCGGCTAGCTCGTTAACAACGGTGTGGTTGTAATTAAACACCGGGATAAAGCGGAATTCATAATCCGGTGGTCTAAATACTGTATCACCTTTGTAATAAACAAATTCCATAGCGACTTGCTGAATCACCGAATGCTGTTCGGTGTTACCATATAGATCCAAATCACCTGGATCAGATGTGGTAATAAGCCCGACTGGCGTAACGACTTTTCGGCCTTCGTAAATAGTGTCGGAAATCACGCCTAGGTTAAAAAACCAATCATCATGAAGCGGAACATCGCCCTTTAAGGTATTTCGGTTGTACGGATCCCACCAATTATCGGTATAGCCTATAGCCTCAACGATACGCCAGCGATCCGGAAACACTATACTGTCTTCAAAATCACTCACCTTCGGGCGAGGTACTGGGGATTCCTCAACGTCTTCTCGCAATACCGTAAAGGTTTGCTCTTCTTTTAAACGGGCGTCATTAACTGGCCCTGGCGTTCGTCGCTGAGGCTTACCATCGATAACCGTTTCCACAATCTGTTCGTTAGCATCGGGAAGCTGGCTACAGTCAACGCGGCCTCCAGGGCGTCTGCGGCGCTTAGCTTTATTCGCTGCTTGCGCGGCCTCACATTCCTGACGGGTTTGTGTTTGTGCAAGAGTATCGGCTGCCAGTGGTAGCTGCACGGTCGATACTACAACAGCTAAAGCAGAGGCCTTTATTAAACCGTGATTCAATATTGGCTTCAGTTTCAAAGCGAAAAAAGGCTTATCTATCCTTGCCATGGTGTTAATCCCCTACTTTCCTGAGCAAACATTTTGTTCGTCGCTGTCAATAAAGGGTGATTGCGGACAACTTATATAACGCAATCGTGTTCCCTGTGGCGTTAAGGTATCAGCGCGAATTTCAGCTGGCGCATTATTGAAGCTTCCATTCATTTTTTCAGCGGCACGATGAACACCCAAGAAGGCAATCATATCGTCCTGATCAACACCATCCCCTGAAATACCAATGCCACCGACCAAGGTATTGCCCTTATAAATGGGTACACTACCTGGGAAAATCTGAATGCCATTGGCGATGTTATTGGCAGCAGAGCTTGCCGTCCCTCCGAATGGGACGCCAACGCAATTGTTGCCGACGTCATCTGTTTGTAGGCCTGCAACATGTAATAGGTGACTGACAATGCCATTCATGGCGAGGTCGAGCTGCAAGCCCGTAGAAAATGGACTCCACTGCCCTGCTGGCTTACTTAATGGTCCATGTGGAGCATTATCAACACCATCTGGATAAAAAGGACGCGACAAATTTCCGCCAGCTCGATCAGAAAAGGCAATGCCATTACTGAGGGCCGAGCTGTCTTCAACAAAATCCCTTAGAGCTTGCACATAATTTGCAATATCAACGTTGCGTTTAGGACTTAAGTCAGAGTTTAAATATTGCGTGAGCGGCAAGTTTTGCAAGAAATCTGCCGCTGCTGGATTTGAAAAGAATGCCGCTGTACGCGCCTTTTGCAAGGACACATCCGCACCAAAAACCGGAGCATCTAAGGTACGAGCCATCCCTAAAACATCTCCATTCACATCGACAACGGAAATGGTTACTCGCGCTTTGGTACTTAAAGGTCGGCGAATTTGCGCACGTGATTGGTTGGCAACACCAAGAGCTTCATCAATGATCGCTTGTACTTCATTGGCGGTTAATTCGGTACCATCTTTTGGGGGAAAACGATCTTGCCCCGCTGCATCTACAAATACATAGGCTTCGCGATTTGGATAAGTTGTAGTATCAGCTCTGATGCCGGAACTGGCCTGACCAAAAGCTTGGCCCGCACGTACATTGCCATCAATATAGTCTGGTACAGGAATATACTGCCCATCACTGTCATTTAATACTGAAGCCGCACCTGGGGCCGCCGTTAGCTGGCTGTATTCAACATCGGTGTATCGCAAAACCTTACCATCAACTGTTATACGATCAGCTCGTCGATCAGTGGGGGCTTCAAAGCCAACTGTAGCCGCAAGCGCGATAAGCTCGTCTTGATCCATATCGGAATCGACAACGACTTTATCTAGGGTGTAGATAAAGTCGTCTGATATCACACCGACACCACCAACGGGAACATTATCTTTATAAAGAGGAAAGCCGCCTGGATCGGCTGATAAACCCAGCGGTGCCTGTTTAGGACCGATACCTGTTACAGAGTTATCCAAGGTAAAATCAGAACAGGCTAACTGACTGAACTGAACGCCAAAAAGCGGGCCTGCCGGCTGCACTCTTTCGCCAGGGTTAAAGTGTTCCTGCACAATTTGACTGGCGACACGACTACTAAATGCATTGCCCTCGGTCGATAAATATGCCCCTGTAATCGCCTTAGAAATAGCAGCAAGTGCGTCTCCACCAACAGCTAAAGGGAGTTCAATATTTTCCAAACCACCATCGATATCACTTAAGCCCTGCTTATTACTAGAGATCAGCAGTGACTTACTGGTATCAATATCCGCTGTACGGTATACCGCAAGTACATTTCCGACACGATCAACAACCGCAATGGTTGCTGCAACGCCAAGCGCTTTAGCTTCCGCAACCGCTTGCTGCACCACTTTCTCGACATCCGCCGTGCGCAGGAAAGAATCCGCATTAGTACAATTGCCCTCACACACCACTGGCGGTGGTGGTGACGGCGGAGTTGGTGTGCCTTCATTGGGCGCAGTACCAGAGCCACCTCCTCCTCCACCGCAGCTTAACAAACTGATGCTAGTGGCCAACAAAAGGCAGGGTTTAAGGCTGAATCCCTTACGGCTTAATCTCATGGTATTTTTTGCTCCAAAACAGCAGGCATCTGCTTCAACCAAATCGCCTGATTTCCGGGTATATGGTAGTTATGGCAAGCTACGCAATCCAAAGGTGCAGCATGCTCGGCCTGATCATCATGGCACTGTAAACAGTTATCGCGACCAGGGATTAAAATATCGTGGCTTTCAGATGATTCACCGGCTTTGTGGCAGTCTTGGCAAATCTCATCGACAGGTGCATCGCGTAATAATAAATGGGTAGAGTGGTTAAATCGTCCCTGCGAGAACCAATCATTATTGAGTTTGACCGGTTTAACCGTCCAAAAATTATCGGCTTTTTTCTTGCCAGCTAGCTGGCGAGCTTCGGTTTTTTCCACTTCGTGGCAAGTAATGCAACCTGTCTTGGTGAACTGGTTTTCCAGCTCTAAGGCTGCACGTTCTTTACCGCAAACCAAAGCACCTTTCTTACAGCGATCAAGGTCGCGGCTTTTACCTGGAACACGACGCACATGATCAATACCTTCCACACCAGAGTCTGGATCAGCAAACATACGAATATAGTATTCTTCGAGAGTTTGCTTAACCAGCAAAGGTGATCCGTGTGGAAGCTGTCTACTTGGTTCAGCATCGTCAAATCCCAAACCGTGACAATCACGACACATTCCTTCCATGGTTATGGGCTCAAAATGCTCATTATCCGCACTGAGCACATGGCAAGATTTACACTCTAAAGCCTCACCACTGTCTTGGCTTTGAACCTTATCGATATCTAAATGCAAATCATGGGGAAATTTTAATTGTGAGTTTTCTTGCAGTTCTTGACTGTAAGGAACCCTAGATAGCTGCCACTTAAAACCATCGAAACCAAGCAAACCTAAGCGGAACTCTGGGTGAGTTTTTTCATTAAAACCAGAAACATTAGCCACTGACTCCTCTTGAGTAATATTACCCAACTTAGCAATATCACCATGGCAATCTACGCAGAGCGACTGATCTTTAATAATAATAGTTGCCGGCTCGTTATGTTCTTTATGGCAGCTACCGCAGCGGTACTCTTCAAAGGCAGGAATAGCTGGGTGCTTATTATGAACATGCTGCTCGGTATTGCTATGACATGAAAGACAAGCTTTATCTTGTACAACTTCGAAAGGTTTTGCGTGGCAACTGGTGCAGTCATCACCAATCGCTGGAATTCTATGGGCTGGAATCAGCGGCCCGCTAGACCAGTGCTTATCGGTTGGAATCCCAACTTTTGATAGCGTATCCCGAGCCTCACTATTAAGCATGGACCATATCGGCAATGCCAAAGCAAACAACAAGACCAGCGCTGATGCGATATAAGCTAAGCTGCGGTTATAGCCCACACCCTGCAAGTCAGTCTTGAATCGCTGTTTCGTTGAGTGCTTAACATCCGCATCAATTTCAAACTCTAAGGCACAGGAAAAACCAGCAGGAGGAGCCTGTAATACAAGCTTGTGTCTGCCAATCGTTAATTGTTGGCCAAGGCCTATTGTGCCCTTGCTTTGCGGCTGACCGTCCAGCTCGACCACACAGCCTTTAGCGCATTCAAATTTTGCACTTTGATTATCAACAGCGGTCACTACTAGGTGATTTGCCGAGATATCCTCCCCAGCAAGCTGAACCAGCTGACCTTCACCAGAACCGATACTTATTGCAGCAGCATCCAATTGGCTATCGTTTTGATCAATAGCCTTAGTGCCTGTTTTTCTTGTTTGTCGTATTAAATAGAGCATGGCTTACCAGTATAAAAAGACAGTCACAATGTGGATGATTAAAGCCACAATCAAAACAATAGTGGTTGGAATATGAAACAGCAGCCAAACTTTCAATCGTGCTTGCAGGCTAATTTCTCGACGAATACGGTTTAACAATTCTCGACGGCGACCAAATATATAGAGAATATCTTGCAGATCCTGAGCCTCTTGCTTCTTGCTCACATTGGGAATGCGCATGGCAATATAATCAATGGCCGCCTGCTGGTTTCTATTATCAACAACTTTGGTGCGACTTTGGTTATCTTCCGAAGCGCTAAGCTCTACTTTTGAATTATCCTGACCCTTCAATTGGCTCCATAAACCACCACCTAAACTGGTGCGAGCAATCGCACTATTGATTAATGTTTGGATGTCGGTATTACAACGTGAGGCAATATCCTTACCTTGCTGATCCAATTCATCAAGCTCGGAAAAACGTTGATCTAAACTCTGATTACTGCGATTACGTGACAGCTTGTCTGGGTAACGCATATAGGCATAAAGCCCGTAGAAACCACTAAAGATAACGATACACATCAACACATAGGCGAGCGTGTGCACATTGAGGCCAAACTGGAAAGCACAGTGCAGAGTTCCTATGATCAGCAGGCTAGAGCCCAAATATACATGAGCAGAAGTCCAACCTTGCACCGTTCCTAGAGTGGACGCATAACGTCTTTTACGCACGCCCAAATAGGCAAGCCAAACGATTAGCAACGCCCCTATCGTGCCCAGCACATAACCTTGCCAAGTACCACCATTAGGTGGACGCCAAGCTTCTTGGCTGAAATAGACGGCGAAGGAGACGAGTAACAACACTAGGGAAACCCAAAAGTAGCGCCCGCCTTTATACTCTAATATATTGTTATACATAATTTTCTTTTTAGCCGCTTAAGGTGCAATCAGCTCAACAAATTGTTCTGGATTCAAACGCTCTACCGCGCCCACAGGGCAAGACCTTACACATGCAGGTCCACCTTTCTGTCCTACACAAGCATCGCATTTAACTGCTTTTTTACCTTTATCGAGCGCTTCGTCGCTTGGTTGATAGGCCGGATCTTGACCTGGCCCATTCCCCCTACCAAACAGCATCCACTGAAATAAACCAGGTTTTTTTGGCGCATCGTAAGCCAGTTTAATCACATCATAGGGGCAGTTGGTTTCGCAGTTACCGCAACCTATGCAACTGCTATCGATAAACACTTCACCCGTTACCGCACGGTGAATAGCATTTGCTGGACAATCTTTCATGCAGTGCGGCATTTCACAGTGACGGCAGGAAATCGCGACATTGATGTGACCGTATCGCTGACCGGATTTACGATCTAAACGACTGATACCACCGTGTGTTTCCGCGCAGGCCTTTTCACAGTTATCGCAACCGACACAGAGTTTTTCATCAATGATTAAAGCACTGGTAGATTCACCTAGGCCTTCGCCCATTAAGAAAGAAATCAGAGACCCACCTTCAGGCAGGGATTCCATTTGATTAGAAACCTTTAACTTTTCACTGGTCGCCGCTTGGATATCATTAACGCGCTCAGGGTCTTGTTTTAATAAAGCAAGGAACTCTTTCTGCTTAATCATTAGGGCTTCAACACGCACCGTTGCCCTTGCCGACTCACGACGAGTTTTATCCCCCATTAATGCCATCTGGCCAATCATTTGGCCAGACTGCGCTTGACCGACCACCACAGCCTGATCATTGCGAGCACGCTCTAGACTGATGGTACCGCTGCGAATCAAATACAGGCAGTCGCCGTCATCGCCTTCTTTATAAAGATGTTCGCCCGCATTAAAGGTTTTGGTTTTGGTATTCTGCGCAATATCGCGAAGCTCGCCAACATCGGCTTTCGGGGCGAAATATTGCTGTAAGAAGCGCACCACAAATACCCAGTCGATACCACCAAGAATTTCTTCATTGGAGTTCATCAACTTAACCATGGTGCGTCGGGGAGTCTCGATCAGAATGGTATCATCGCCAGCGATCGCATTACCTACCCTCGGCCGCCCAGAAAGCAAACTCATTTCGCCGAAGAATTGCCCCGGCTTAATGGTTTGTTGGTTTTGCCCATCGGCAGACTCTAAAACCACCTCGCCTTCTACGACCGTTAGAAAGGTATTACTGTAATCGCCGTGACGATAAATATAATCGCCAGCCTTAATAAGCTTGGTGATTTTTGGGGAAGTAGGATCCGCTTCCTTTTCGGCCTTACTGACTTTTTTACCCTTCTGCTCCAACTTGGCAATGCGCTGTTGCTTTTTGTCCTTCAACTCTGCAAAACGAGCATCTTTGACCTGATCGGCTTGTAATTTTAATTGCGAAAGAATGCCTTCATCGGCTTGTGATACCAGAATATCACTTTCAATGACGAGCTCCCTAAACGCCAAAGTATTCATGCGTCGGAACATAGGAATACGCTGTTGGTAAAGACTTAGAATTTCTTCAACGTCACTGACGTAAGGCAGCATTTTTAGCTGTAAATCAAGAATTGGGTGATCTGCGGGTTTAACTTCATTGCCTCGAATATACTCGACAACATCATAACCCTGGTTCATCGCCTGCTTAATGAGCGGATAACCACCCAAGGCACCAATGACATAAATACCCTTCACATTCGATTCATACTGCGCCGTTAGCTCTGGAATCGCATCAGGCTTATCACTGGGAAACTCAATTCCGCATGATTCAATAAATTTTCTAGGAGGAATCGCACCCAAACGCGCAATGATGCGATGGCAGTTAATATCTACCTCGCCTTCGGGTGTATCCAAGGTAAGTACGCCCGCTTCACCAGCCGTTTCTGGTAGCTCTAATCGTGCAACAGAAGAACGGTAATAACAGTCAAAATCAAGATTTTTATCATTAATCGCAGCCAAAACTGAGTTTAAGTTACCCTCTTTCGCTCGGCTGAATTCTTCTCGGCGATTAATAATAAAAACTTTATTCTGTTTAGCTAGGCCCAAGGCATTTTCAATCGCCGCATCACCGGCTCCGACGACAACAATCGTTTCATCCTTGTATTCATCCGGATCATCTAACTGATATTGAACAAAGTCTGAGTCGTCGCCTGAAACCCCAAGCTTTCTTGGGTTGCCCTGCATGCCGATGGCCAAAATAATATTCTTGGCCTTGATGTTTTCGCCACTCGCAAAACCTACTGTGAAATCTCCAGCAGAACCGGTAATGCTGCTAACTTCAGATTGATAGCGAATATTGATTTCTTTTTCTTGAATGCCTTCATCCCAGGTATTTAAGATTTCTTCTCGCTTACCTGAACTGAATTCGATAGGACTACGCAGGTCTAGAAAACCTGGCTCATCCATAACATGCTTGCCTTTTTGATAACGATAAATCGTTTTTGCGGCATGCTTAAAGCCTTCAAGCAATATATGAGTAGGTTTATGATTGGGGTCATTTTTACGGGCTTGCTGATCATATTCGGCAGCGCGTGCCGCAGCACTTAGACCCGCGGGCCCAGACCCTATGACGGCTATCTCGTAAATATCAGACATGGAAGCCTTTCCTTATCAGCCTAATACGTAATGGCTATTATTCTCATTCGGCCAAATACACCATAAGTCAATCGAGTAAACAGGCGCGGCTGTGTACCAGTCAAATTTACATTTTGACCAATAAAACCAACCTGTACTTATACTCTTTTGTAACTCTGCTGTTCTTGGTGCTCTTTCACTGTAGTACCGTACTTCAGTGATCACGGTAAAATTCTTTTACTTAGTATTCTTTTATTTATTTGTTGCGCTTTCTAGTACGTAGTCGTAGTTGTTTCGCCGCGCTTTATCGTTGCTTTTCGTGGCTTGTTTTCTTTTATTTGATTCCACTTTAGTAGTTAATCATATTGCAAGCAGGCAACAAAGCGCTTTTGACAACAATATTCACCTATATTTATAAGTGCTATTCTATTACGTACTGCAAAGCAGCGTGATACCAGTTTTTAGTGATTCACAGGCCTTAATTTGGCACTTAAAGCAGTTAATTTTCGTTTCATGGCCTATTCTTCACCTGCGCCATCCATTTCTTCTTCTTGGGCGCTCTCTATCAGAGCATCGACCAAGTCGTCATCACTATATAAAGCCGATGTTTCAGCGCTATTGCGCACCGAGGAATTACTATTAATAAACACCTTAATTTCAGAGAACACGGCCAAACTGATATTGATCTCTGGCTGTACAGTAACGACCTTTTCCTCAGGGACATTCACATTGATCGAGTCAGCATTAATGGTCGCCGTCTGCGAAGTCGTAACCTGCCCCACAATATTAATATCACTATTAGAATTAATATTACTCTGGCCCAAGGCGTTTAAATCGCCTCCAACATCTACTGAGCCCTCAACTTGCAACTGCCCGGAACCATCCAAATTTAGATTTGTATCCGTAGACAAACCTCCATTTAAAACCAGGCGAGCCTCATCAATAACATCGATATCACCCTGACTGGAAAGATCTCCCGCTACGGTAATTACACTGGAATCAGTGGCTTGCAAGCCATTACCAAGGATTACATTGGAGTCAATATTTGCAGTTGCCGCCCCCGAACTGTTAATCGTACCTAGAGCCTGAAGAGTGCCAGACACATTCAATTGGCTATCATCGGATATAGCGAGGCCACCAGTAAATCCGGCATCACCAGCCACATCTAACTGTACTTGCCCAGCCAGATTGAGATCACCATCTAAGTTAAGATCCCCTACCTGTAACTGGGCATCACCACTTAAGAGCAAAGATTGCACATTAGGTAAGTTGATTTGCTCTATAGACTCAAAGCGTTGCAAAGCTTCAACGCCATCATAATCAATCGAGCCGATTGCTGATGTTTCAAAATCAATTGCAACAGTCTCTACAGCAGCAAAACTCAAACTATCTTGCCCGCCGCCCCCATCAATGCGCTCAACACCGGTAAATTGATAAGATCCACTTTCAACAATACCTATATCGAGCAGGCTGAAACTGTTATCTGAATTGTTACCGGTCAAATGTCTAGTGTTATCGATTAACTCAATTGAGCGAATTTCTGTATCCGCTATCAAAAGGTTATTGTTTTCTAGCAATAGACTGTCAAAGCCAGCAGCGTCCAGACGGTCGCTACCCGCCCCCGCTTGCAATATTTGCACATCTTGAAGCTGAAAACCATTAACTCGGAATGATTGTTCAGCTAAAAGCTCAACATTGGCATCGAAACCAGAAAGTGCTAGTTCACCGACCTGAGTAAAACTCTGTATATTACTCAAATCCACAGTAGCCGAAGTAACGGAACCATCCTCTACTTTTAGCCCTAAACCAGCTAATTGCAGACTATTGTTACCGGCTCCAGCATCCACTGAACTAACAGCAGCAAATTCATAGTTGAGCAAAGAGAACTTATCTTCCTCGTCACGACTTAAAATATCATCTGCATCGGTCAACACCAGTGCACCCGTGTTGGAAAAGAGTTCAACGCCGCTAAAAGTAATGCCTTCTACACTGAAGCTATCTAGGTCCAACATATTCAATCCGCGACCAGCGACATCAAGGCTATCACGCCCTTCCCCCGCATCAACGACGTTCACATCTGAAAAGTTAAAGCCCGAAACTGAGATTGAGCCATTGGACTCAATTTGAAAACGCTCACCCTGTGTACTGCCACGCACCGTACCGGTATTAGCAATTTCTTCAATATTGCTAATACGAAAATCACCTACGGTAAAACCGTCGCTCTGCAAATCAGCACCTAGGCCATTCAAGTCAATCGTATCCAAGCCACCTGCGCCATCTAAACCCGTCACAGCGCTAAACTGAATTCCGGCAATGGTAAGCTGATTATTTGGGAGCAATTCGTAACGCTCTGCCTGCCCCGTGCCAATCAACTGACCTGTATTACTAACGGCATTTAGACCTCGAATAGAGATACCTGCGGCTAGAATTTCACCAGCCGATCTCAGCTGCGCTCCTCTAGAGCCTATATCTCCGCTTGTAGCCTCAAGGCTGGAAAGGCCGCTAAAACGAAAGCCCGCCGTTTGAATTTCATTGTCATTGAGAACCGTAAAAGACTGCACGCCACTCAAGTCACTGAGTTGAGAGAAACTATTAATATTGACAAAGCTGATGCCGCTACTGATTAAACGAGCGCCATTCAAAACCGCCGCTGCATTGTTCAATACTACCGAGCTGCCGCCGTTTACTTCACTAACACCTGCGAAGTTAATATTATTAACAAGAACCGATTGATTGCCTTGCACTTGATAGTTTTCATTAGCTCCAAATATTTGCCCAGTGTTTGAAACTTGAGTAATTCTGCTAATATCAATGTTGCGAGAGTTAAACCCACCGGCCTGTAAAGTGGCACCAGCGCCATCCAAATCGACTTGATTTTGCAATCCAACGTCACCAATCAAGGCATCCACGCCGATAAACAAGACACCCGTACTCAGGTCGCGAACCTGCCCATCTGCCTCAATAAGAAAAGAAGTGCTGGCATTGTTACCAAGTAATGTAAGTTCACCGGTTTCAGCAAATACTTCAAAGTTCTGAAAATCTATGCCTTGAACTATATTGGCGCCACTATTAATTTCTAAGCCGGTGTTGAAAACCGCCAGAATATCATCTTGGCCACCACCATCTACGGCCTCAATGTTTTCAATTAATATGCCGGACGTAGTCGGCGCCTGGTAAGTTACTTGATTATCTGCGAATCCACTTGGACTGCTGGCACTGGCAACTAGCGCAAATTGGTCCACCATATCAGTACCAATAACGGAATCCGTACCCGCTGCCGCGTCTATTCCTGTGACGCCCCAAAAAAGCGCCGTATTAGAATTCCAGCTGGCATCTGCAGCACCAGCATCAATAAAATCAAAGCTGTCATCCCCAGCAGATCCTAGCAATGCACCAACGCTTCGATAGTTTGCCACATTGGATACATTTATCGATTGGGCAAGCACCCCGCTTGCCGTTAGCTCAGCACCGCTATTATTAATATCCAACTCATCATTACCGGCAACCCCATCAAGCTGATCAACACCACTAAAGGTAACGACGGCACCATTTATGTCGATTTCAATCTCATTAGCAGAATTACTAATAAAGGAATCATCACCAGAGGTTCCGGCTAAGGTACCGGTATTTGAAACAAGCTCATGGGAAAAATCGATGCCTTGGCTATTGAAACCGCTAGCGGTGACCGTTGCATTTTGATCATTAAGATCGACAGTATCGTCTGTCTGGGATACAACTGCAGTTACACCATTGTAAGTTCTTTCTGAAGAGTTCGCTGTTAGCGAGCCACTACTCTGCACAATAAAATTATCTGCAGCGGCAGCATTCCCTGTTAAAACAGCAACGTTATTGGTGACCTCATTATTACTCACCACTACACCATTAACGGTATAGCCTGTGCCAGCTATGCTGACTCCGGCTGCTGACGCATCGAGAGTATCGCTCGAGCCAGCGTCAGCATCATAGCTATCGACTTGATTGAAGCTGATACCGTTATAGCTTAATTGCTTATTAGCTGAAATCGTGACCGCATCATCAGCGCTCGTGCCACTGACAGTGTTGCTATTATTCACAAGCGCAACATCGCTGACCGATATGCCTCGACTGCTAAAGCCTGTCGCAGTTAAATTAACGCCCTGACTCTGAACATCCAGGCTGTCGCTGCCCGCGCTTCCGCCAGCTAGCGCATCGACTCCATCAAAGCTAATGTTACTGCCATTTACTTGCACACTAATTTGATTATTGGCGCTCGCGGTAAAGGCTTCCGAATTGTTAGTACCGGTGAGCGTGCCTGTATTGGCCGCTGTAGCATGGTCGAAAGCAATATTTTGGCTACTAAAGCCTGTGGCCGTTAAGGTGGCATTTTGATCATTCAGATCAACAGTATCATTAGATTGGGATACGACTTCAGTTACACCATTGTAAGTTCGATCTGAAGAGTTTGCTGTTAGCGAGCCACTACCCTGCACAATAAAGTTATCCGCAGCGGCAGCATTTCCTGTTAACACAGCAACGTCATTAGTGATCTCATTATTACTCACCACTACACCATTAACGGTATAGTCTGTGCCAGCTATGCTGACTCCGGCTGCTGACGCATCGAGAGTATCGTTCGACCCAGCGCCTGCATCATAACTATCAACCTGATTGAAGCTGATACCGTTATAGCTTAATTGCTTATTGGCCGAAACAGTGACAGCGTCATTTCCCGCTGTGCCAAGGACACTACTACTGTTATTAACTAATGCGACATCACTGACCGATATGCCACGACTGCTAAAGCCTGCCCCAGTTAAATTGACGCCCTGGCTCTGCACATCCAGGCTGTCGCCTGTAGCGCTTCCACCAGCAAGTACATTAACACCATCAAAGCTTCGGTTGCTTCCGTTTACTTGTACGCTGATTTGATTAGCTGCGCTCGCTGTAAAGGCCTCTGAGTTCGTGGTGCCTGTTAAGGTTCCTGTATTTATGGCAGAGCTATGATCAAATGCGATATTTTGACTAACAAATCCCGTAGCACTTAAAGTAGCATTCAAATTATTCAAATCGACTGTATCTTCGGCGTTACTGATGACGCTCGCCACTCCCTCAAACACCATGTCCCGCGCAGCTACAGTATTTAAACCGCTTACCAAGAAGGTATCAACGTCTCCACTTGCACCATGCAGTGTTGCATTGCTGCCACTCAGTAGCTCGATATTATTGGCAGTAAAGCTACTTGCTTGTAAATGATTGACTTGGACGGACTCATCACCGGCTAAAAGAAAACTGGAGACAGCGCCACTTATGCGATCTTGATCGCTATCATCGCCGGCTTCACCACCATCTAAAACAGTGACTCCATTAAAACGAATACCATTTACTGTGATTCCACCTGCTCCATCGATCACAAAATGTTCTGGAGCTGCGGTTGCTGTTAGTTCATCCGTCTCAATCACTTCGCCGATGCCACTAAAGGTGATTGATCGACTGTCAAAACCCGTTGCAACTAAATCAGCATTACTATTGTTTAAATCGGCCTGATCATCACCGCCGCCACCTATAACTTCATTGACTCCACTGAATACTGTGTCCGAACCATTTATATTGACCGTTACTTGATTAGTAGCAGATGCATCAAATTGATCATTACCAGAAGTGCCAGTTAATTCTCCTGTATTACTCGCACTACCATGACTAAAGTCGATATCTTGACTGCTAAAACCTGTCGACGATAAAGTTGCGTCCTGACCATTTAAATCGAGCACATCGTCAGCCTGACTTATTAGTGAATCAACATCATTAAAATGCCTTGAGCCAGAAGCGACACTAATGCTGTTCAAACCTTCGACCCTGAAGTTGTCTTGGCTGCCACCACCGGTCAATTGCGCAACATTATTTGCAGTTTCATTGTTACTCAGCAGTACACCATTAATAATGTAATTACTGCCATCGAGCTGCACACCGGCGTTATTTGCATCTACAACATCTGCGCTCCCGTCAGCAGCATTATAATTATCGACACCGCTAAAGCTAATCGAAGGAGTGCTAATCTCTTTAGCCCCAGTTATAGCAACACTATCATCAGCGGCAGATCCCGTTAAGGTAACGGTGTTAGTGGCACTCTCAATATTACTTACACCGATACCGCGACTGTTGAAGCCTGTCGCTGTAAGTGTTGCCCCCTGAGCAGACAAGTCTAGACTATCTGCTGTACCACCCGCTCCGTCTAGGCTATCTACGCCCCCAAAGACTCTATTGCTTCCATCAATAACAACACTTACTTCGTTCTCGGCGCTTGCGCTAAATGACTCGTCTGCGGCGGTACCTGTTAACACACCCGTATTTAGAGCAGCTGCATGATCAAAGTTGATGCCCTGGCTGCTAAAGCCATTTGCCGTGATAAGTGCGTCTTGATCATTTAGGTTCACAACATCGTCGGCTTGCGTGAAAACAGCGGAGACACCATTAAAAGTTCTTGCACCAGCATCAACCGTCACACTCTCGGCACCCTGAACAACAAAGGTATCGCTTGCTGTCCCGCCTGTTAAAACACCTGTATTTAAAGCACTAGCATGATCAAAGCCAATACCCTGGCTACTAAAACCAGTCGCGCCAATAAGTGCGCCCTGGTCATTTAGATTCACAATATCATCAGCTTGTGTCACTACCGTAGTGACGCCATTATAGGTTCTAGTGCTGCCATTAGCTGTTACGCTAGCGCTACCTTGAACGACAAAGGTATCTATCGTCCCACCACCTGTAAGCTGCGCTACGTTATCGTTGATTTCGTTTTGGGTAACGGATATACCGTTAACCGTATAGTTTTGACCATCTAGTACAGCACCGAAACCGCCAAGGTCAAGCGTATCGCTGGTGCCTGCGGCCGCATCGTAACTGTCAACATTATTAAACGTTGTGCTCCCGGCAAGAAGTTGCTTTGAAGCGGTGACAGTCAATGAATCATCATTGCTAGTTCCTGTTAGCGTCGTCGTATTATTGACAAGCTCAACATCACTCACTGTAATACTACGGCTGTCAAATCCAGACGCGCTTAATACAGCCCCCTGATTAGAAACGTCAAGACTATCACCAGTGCCGCTACCACCATCTAAGCTAGCAACATCATCAAACACCACATTGCTGCCACCAACAGATACCGTGATTTGATTTTCAGCAGAGGCCGTAAAGGATTCAGCACTGCTGGTACCTGTTATACTATCGGTATTGCTGACACTGTTAATATCGCTAATGTCGATATCATTCACTGTGTAGCTGCTTAAACCTAACTGCACTCCCGAATTGGCAGCATCGACTGAATCATTATTATTGCTACCCGCTATACTATTTACGCCGGTAAAATTGATGGTTTGAGCCAACACATCAACATTTAAAGCATTGGCGGCGGTAATGAAAAAATCACTTCCTGTTGTCGACGCGCTCAGCGAGTTGCTTCCGCCAGCACCCAGATTAAAATTAATCGCCGAAGCGCTGATGTTATTAAAATCCAAGCCCAGATTGTTTAAATCAAGGGCATGGTTACCGGTTTTATAGTTGAACGATAAGGAACCTGCTGTGCTGAGGAGCGCTGTAGGATCGACGCTATAGCTCAACATATCTAAATTGATATTGGCTGCAGTAATATTACTGTTTATAAAAACCTGATTCTGGGCATCTAAGTTAATATCACCGGTAATATTGATGTTGTTATTTAGAATAATATCTGTCTCAGCCTGCAAGGTAAGACTATTACCACTGACTGAGCTAATATCAGCAGATAAGGTCAAATTTCCAGAGCCGGCCATGCCTGCGTCATAATCTGATGTAGTAATCACAACATTATTATTGACTAGATCGATCGTAGACACTGAAATTTGATTAGGTCCAGCTGCCATGCCTGTAACGATTTCCAATTCACCTGGGTCTAATAACCATGTGCCTGTTTGACCACTGCGAGCATGCGTACTAACCTTTCCGCTAACGCTTAGCTGATTAAGCGATGAGGTTTCTACCAAACCGCCATCACCTGATTGGGTACCGCCTTGGGCCGATATTAAGCCGTGAAAATGCGTACTGTTGTCGGACCAAAGAATAACTTCTCCGCCATTTCCAGACTGCTTCGCATCAGCATAAATTTTTGCACCGCCTGCAACATAAAGATTTTGAGCATTGCGAAAGCCCTCTAGGCGACCGAGATAGCCACCACCAATTAAGGCCTGCCCACCACCAAACTGACCGCTTACATCAACAGTCGCCAAAGCGGCTAGCTGGATATCCTCTGCCTGTACCCATACTCTGCCGCCAACGTCGCCACGAGCAACGATATCGCCTAAGAGCTCAACAGACTTACCGGCAATATCAACACTACCTGAGTTATTATCACCAGAGCTATCTATATTGCCATTTATTTTTATGGCGCCATTGGCAGCAATACTTACCTCGCCGCCATCAAAACCCGTCGCCTCAACAACCCCCTCATGGTTGACGGCAAGATCAAATAAATCCTTCGCTGATTCTGCCTGCATAATGACCCTAGCAGACTCACCTTCTATCTTTCCTTTATTATCAATAGCTGCCTTTAGGCCCGCATCGTTATTGATTACCTCTTGGGTAACCTTAACACCAAGAAAATTCTGATCATCGAAAGTCAGGTAGAGCTCACTGCCCGCCGCCAGAGAAACATAGCCCATATTCGCGCTCAATATACCTTCGTTAGAGATAGATTCCCCAAGAAGATTCACAAAGCCACCAGTCGCTGCGGAAATTAGGCCATGATTGATAATACGCCCCTGGCTAGGATCGACGTCTTTGAAATAAAAATGACCGTTTAGGAAATCTTCTTTATCTAGCCACAGACTACTGGCAGTGAAGCTACCAGCATTAATCAGCGCATTTTCGCCAAATATCATTCCCCGTGGGTTGATAAGCAAGACATTACCATTGGCATTGATCTGGCCATTAATTTGGCTTGGGCCATTTTGTAAAATATGATTGAGTACCCAAGCGTGATTGTTGGGCTGAAGAAAATTTACAACTTCCTGGCTATCGAGATCAAAACTGCTCCACTCTACGGTTAATAAGTCGCTGACCTGGTTAACGTTAGTAATGTTGGCGTTTTGCTCGATATTACCGACACCCTGAACCACACGCCCACCTTCCGGTGCTGCGTGTATCTCTATTCCAAAACCTGCTATCACAGTTAGCTGAGCTAATCCTACAGCCAAGGCCAGAGGTTTTCTGCAGTTTTTATTGTTTGCTTTAGCTCTACTGAATTTGAAATTTTTCATAATCAATACCTTGCTAACTAAATCCGATAGCTCAAGCTAAAATAAACTGTATCTTCAGGCTCTGGAACGAGCTCAGCAAAATCCGTACTGACATCTTTGCTGCCGGCAAATGAATAATTCAATTCGAGATTTAAATTTTCTTGCCACTGATAATACAAAGACAATCCCGCCGCCTGAAAGCTGGCCTTACTATCAGATTGCCCTTGCAGGGCATTAAGTCGGCCTTCAGCCGCCTCAATAAATACAGCAATGGATACATCATGATCATCAGAAAACCCCTCACCCAACCAAGAATTCACGTTTGCCAACAGCTGTAAATTGCCATAAATTGTTTTATCCGCGGTGAAATCGGCGGTGGCGAATGTCTTAACGCCATAGGGCCCGCCGATAGCTTGACGCTCAAAGGTTGGCAATAAATCATCTGAATATACGGCCTGAAATTTCGCATTTAGCCGGAGTGGCTGATTGGAAACCTCTACTGGCAAAAGAAACAAGGTGTCCCCGCTCAAGGTGAATTTTTCATAGCTACGACTTATCACCGTATCTTTTAAGTCTTCTTGCTGACCAGAAAAATAGCTAAAACGCCAATCCGTTAACGCCCTTAGCGAACTTAATAAGTAATCCACTTTGACATCGACTTGATAACCCTCTACCTCTGTTTCCAAGCCATCAACAACAGACTTATCACCCAACTGCAAAGTAACTGTGGTATCGGATGACTTTTTCACTGCCGAAGCACCTACACTGAAGTTAAAATCTTTTGAGCGTAGCCAGCGATATTCCATACTTAAACTGCTGGTTGCCAAGTCTCCTTGTGATAAAGCCTTATTGGCGCCAACACCACCTAGGGCCTCGTACTGTGTCTGCTCATGTGACAGTACAATATTTGCCTTTAACTCTAAAAATGGAAACTTGTACTTAGCTGAGCCATAGCTGGTATTACTCGGCGAAGAAGCTTGCAACACAGCTATGTTTAAAGAATCGCCATAACCGAGCGCGTTATACCAATCAAAGCCTGCTAGCACTCGATATTCTCCGGTTGCTTTAGAGCCGTAATTGTCGCTACGCAGTTGTAATTGCCACTTCTCTTCTTCCAAGCCAAGGTTCAATCGAGTCTGGCCGTTCTCCTCTCCAGGTTCGAAAAAGCCTGCTTGTACACTCAAACCAGGAATATCATTTAATCGAAAATACGCGGTTGATACATCACTGCTTACGGGCTTATCTAGATAAGCTGCAAAGGCTGACAACAAGGTCTCTCGGCGGTATTTCGTTTCATTGATATTACGAAAATAAACATCGGCTAAATAGCCGCTGGCGATCGCCAATTCCAAAATACCATCGGCGGCCCTGAAATCTTGCTGAGGAATATAAGCTTTTGCGAGGATAAAACCCTGTGCTCGAATATAATCTTGTAAGGTTTCAGAAATTTTCTGTAAATTAGAAAAGCTCATAGCGTGTTGCTGTCGCAACACTTCAAGTTCTTCGGTAATCAAGGCGTCATGAACATTGTCATAACGCTGCCCCGCGGAAGAATCAAGAAATGCTTGATTCAGCTTAGAGGCCAAGATATTGAGATCAAACAAGCTGAAACCATGCGCAGCATCATTACTCAGTCTCGTTTGCTTTTCCTTCTGCTGATTCAAGAAGCTAAACACCTCTTCCCGGTCAATAGGCAGATCTTGCTGAGTACTTGCCTCGCCTAAGCGCAATTCATTCACCCATAATAACTGCGGTCGACTTTCATCAATACAGTCAGACCACTGGGGCCTTAAGGAAACCTCAATGCGATTTTCAGCACTGCTTAGCTGGAACAAGCAACTGAAATTTGCATCGAAAACCCGCAACACACTATTTTCGACAATTTCGGCCAGGTCTATATCTTCTTGCTCTAGATAGTCTTCCGTACTACGGGGGTCATGCTTGCCCTTCCAGTCATAGACCATATTGAACAAAGCTTGCTGCTGAACATCCGATAAGCGAGTTTTATCTATACTAACCGGCGCGCCAATATCAAGTTCAGGCATTAGTAAGCGAAGGTATTGGGCAAGTGAACTTAAAGCGCCAGGCTCAATTCGATCAGCTTCAGTGAATAGCCTTTCCCTTTTGAGCAATTCAGCCTGTAGGGCTGGCAATCGCTGCATCCACCATGCTTTATCGTAGCGCTTGAGTAGAGCCGTATCAAATTGTTGATCTGCAGCATTAGATGCAGGCTGCAATGCCGCTTGTGACAATTCGAGCTCAAAGCGCTGATCGAAAAAATCGAGGCTGAGATTTTCTTGTTGCGCCAATACAAAACCTGGGCCAACAAGTGCAGTAAGCGTAGTTAATAGCTTAATAAATCTCATGGCAACAGCTTCACTACTCGAAAGCCAGACAGCTGATCACCAGAACTGGGAACTATATCCAAAGCCTCTAATGTGCAGTTTTCCATTGCTGTTTTATGGTCCGCGCCTGCGGCTCTGAAACCTTCAGGATGCATTACGACCTCGCGTGCATTGCCGACATGGTTTACCAAGCCCCAGCGATTGCCTGCACCCATGTCGATCGGCAATAAGCTATCTCCCTTGTGAATACCACGAGATTTCAAGGTACAATTGCGACCAGTATCTAGCTCAGATTGTCGCGCTGAAGCGGCTTGATACCATTGTTGGTAACTGGGAATTCTGTACTTGAAGCCAGTATGATCGCTTAACCATTCAGCGTAAGCTTGGTAAAGCTCCACTGAGTAACCTGTAACTGGCATATTGGCGGAACCCTGCATAGCTTCGCAGCTTCCACTTTGCGTACAAAAGATGTTGAAGTCTTCAATGCTAATTTCATATTTTGAAATCGCGAAGGGTTTTTGCCCATCAACTTTGGGGATTACCACTAATTCTGGTCCGCGCTGATCATCCTCATTTAAAAAACGATCACGACAGCTGTAACGCTGTCCTCGGCCCGCAAAAGATGACTTACAACTGTTCCAAGGGTAAATTTCCATTTCCAAAAAGCGATCAGCAGCAAAAGGGAACAACTGCGCCGCTAAGCCAGCCTTCACTTTTGCGTCTTGAGTATTGCCATAACCATAGACCTGAACACAGTCAATCAGTTGAGTAACGCTTGCCTGCTGAGCGCTTGAGATATCGCCTTGAAACACGGGGTATTTTGCTCGCAAACTACTAAAACCTGCGGCCAATGCTCGTAAGTCTAAGTTAAAACTACCACCACGGCCTTCACGCAATAAACCGGCCTGACACTGCTCTACATCGTTTAACAACTGGCTTTTATCAGCCTCAAAAGCCGCCAATAAACGACGCCTCTCGGCCGCAAGCCTCGCCCTTTCTCGCGCTTCAGCTTGAGCCGCCAGCTCCGTTTGATAAGCCTTATATTGCCGATCAATTTGCTGCTCTACTTTTTGAAGTTGTGCTGATGAAGAGTTTAGGGTTTGCGCTCGAGCAAGTAATCGACGAGCCTCATCGAATTTTTGATCGTCTGAAGCATCCGATGCACCGGCGAGATAGGCATCACTTAATGTGAAATTATAATTACTCGCCCAATTAGCCAATGTCTGTTTGGCTTGCTGAGTTTTTAAACTATGCTCTTGGATAACTTTTTTGAAATCGTTTCGCTCACCAAGCGCATGCCCTTGCAATCCATCGCGCCAGGATTCATCTTTATAAACCCGCAGTAACTCATTCATAATTACCGCTGTTTGCCGCTGCCAAAGTGCCCCTGTATCAAAGCTTAAACTTCTTTGATCAAGCAGTGACTGTAACTCGCCAGCCTTATCATTGAGCTGTGAAAACTGCTTAGAAAGATCATCTGATACCGTCTGAACCTGTCTTTGCAGGTCCATTTCTTGTTGTTGTATCGCCTGCTGCTGCGCTAGCGCCTGCTTTTCTATCTCAAGCTGTTTTTCTTTCTCATTGGATTGATAGGCTCGATACCCAGCTAGGCCCAATAGCAACAGTACAGCCACCGAGCCCATCGCTACCGGCCTGCGCCACGGATTAACAATTGGTACAAATTCATTTAAAAAGTCATCAACGGTGGCAAAGCGATTGGCACGCTTTAATGATAAACTCCGACGTAAGGCCTTCCATTGGCGGCGATTCAACTGTGGCAAGCGTTTAAGCTTTAAACGCTGAATAGCGACTTGATCTGCAGGTTGCTTTTCAAAGGGATGCTTGCCGCTTAACAGCTCATAGACGATACATCCGAGCGCATATACATCACAACTTGGCAGTGGCTCTTCGCCAAGTAGCATCTCCAGGCTGGCATAAGCGGGGGTCAATGCACCGAGGCTGTTTGGGTCGAAGACGGTTTTATCGTCTTTTTGATCGGTTTCTACACTCGAAACCGCACGGGCAATACCAAAGTCAATAACCTTGGCTACATCGCCATCACAAAGAAATACATTGCCAGGTTTAAAATCGGCATGAGTAATTCGATGACGATGGGCATGGGCCAGCGCATCACCCATTTGACGGGTTAAATTCAAGACCTGCTCTAGCGGCAAGCCCTCAGGCTTTTCTTTAATGACGTCTTCTAGCGAGGCGCCAGATAAGAGCTCCATGGTCATAAAGACCATATCGTGATCTCTATCGAAGTCGAAGACCTGGACAATATTCGGATGAGCTAGCGTTTGCGATTTTCGCGCTTCACGCTGTAAGGAAATAAACGCAGAAGGATGATTTTTAAAATTTTCATTTAGGACTTTTACCGCCACCCATGGATCGCGATCTTTCGCTTCTACCTTGCGTAAATCTTTCGCTTTATAGACCGCGCCCATGCCGCCAGCACCTAATAGCGATTCCAATACGAAACGGTCTTTAATGACCGTCCGGCCGTGCTCATCCAGCTGCCCGGTGATAATAAGATCAGGGGACATGGTGCTGGGAATAGTGACGTTTTCGCCTTGCGCTGCCGCTTGACTATCTTGAATAAATTGAGTCGCGTTGACAGAGCCCCCAAGCATAATGGTGCGATCGTCACCGGTTCCCGGCGCTTGAATAAATTGGGTTTTTTCAGTGGCTTTGGGATCGTCTAACTCAGCACTTGCGAGTAAAACCGTTTTATCACTGCTGTCAGCTTGGGAGGGGTATTGAATTTGGGTCTTATTTTGATCTGCACAAGCGAGTGGGTTATCGGCTGCCGTATTTTCGACAGCCTGAATAACAGTTTTATCCTGACTGGATTCTTGCTCGGCTCCGCTAACGTGCCCTGTTGTGTCACCAGAAGAGCTTGTGCCAACTATAGGTTGCTTATCTTTACTCACGACTTCATCCCGGCTAGACCAGTCGCACTCCGTATGCGACTTGAATGATGCTGGCAAGCCTGGAAGAAGCGCTAATTCACAGTATTACCTTGTTTACGATCCATATTGATCAGTTGCAGCTGCTGCTCATAAGCAGCGGCAAAATCTTCAATAAATTGATCATTTACAGAGCTACGCTGTGCGCCAACCATCTGTTTATAATAATCTTTATACATATCCCAAGGTTTTTGCTTCGATGAAAACAAACCCTTGGTTTGACTCATCTGAGCAAATTCACTTTCCAATTGATCGGGATGAAAACGCATCATCATTTGCTGAGATGCCTGCATCATCGCGGCCATCATCGCTACTTGGTGATCAGCGATATCTTGGAAAGCTTCTTTAATACTGTTGGCAGGAGCCATATAGCCTTCGCCTGACTTGGCAAACATGGTCTCCAAAGCCTCATCAGCCGAAACAGAGAACTTCAATGCATTATTGTTTGCCGGCTGTATCTGGGTCATATCCATATGCAGCTGGCTTTTCATATTTCTCCGATTACCCAATATGACCATAACGCCTTCCACGCAGCGTTTAACCACATCACAAATCTCGGAGGAAATACCATTAAGCTGTTCTTCACTCATTCCCTGTAAGCCCAGTTGTAATGCTAATTGGACAGGGTCGGAGGTAGAATTACAATCCCTTACCTGAGGGGGAGGCGTCGCCGAAGAGGCCGGCGGTTGAGACGCCACTTGAGGAATAGATGAGCTTTCTGCAGCGATACTGACCACATTTGATTGTGGCGACTGGTTTGGCTGCGCACTTAGGCTGACCTTTAAAAGATACTCACCTGCGCCTAACATTTCGCCTTGAGAGATAACATGGCGACGACCGACGCCTAGAGATGTTGGCGAGCCATCGATAAAAAGTCCATTGGCCGATTGATCGATGATGGTAAATTGGCCACCCTCGAAAGTAATAACCGCATGATTAGAAGACACATAGCGCTGGGGATCGACAAGTACAATGTCGTTATTGGCCGCACGCCCCATTCGACAACCTACCGCCCAAAACCGGAACGACTTACCCAGCATATGCTCAGCGCCGTGGGGGGCTTTTTGAACCGTTAACGTTAACTCCATCACTGGCCTCGTTGTCTATGAGAGGGTTGCCTTCCAATGAACCCGATTCTACTAGTTATCCACTGTCAACCTTAACAATTATGTCCTTACGTTTGCAACTTAAAGTAACTTCTTATCTTTGCCTTACCTTAAGTATGGCACACTGCTGCCGCAAACATAGCATATAGCAGCTTTGTTTAACTAACTGTGCTTTTAAACGCCAAACTGGATACTAGCAGGCAGAAGCGATAAATGTGCTCACTAGGGCATGCTAAAAGTGACGCTTAAACACACCTCCAGCTTTAATTGCCAAGCCAACTCTGGCAATGTCGTTGGTACTTTGGCTGCTACACTTAAGCAATAAGATCGAATTTTTAAATACTAGCGCCAATGCATTGCTCTAATTAGCCAACAATAAAGAGTATAAGCGAGCTACTCATCAAGGAGCCAAACATGACACAACACTCTAGTGCCGTTCAAAGTGAAATAGATGATTTTATGCAAGGCCTGATTCGTCGAAACCCAGGCGAATCAGATTTCCACCAGGCTGTACATGAAGTTGTAGAAACAATAATCCCCTACATACAAGACAAGCCTATTTATAAAGAAGCGCGTATTCTGGAACGTATGACAGAGCCCGATAGAATCGTCAGTTTTAGGGTGTGCTGGGAAGACGATGAAGGCAATGTAAGAGTAAATCGCGGCTATCGAGTACAGTGTAATAATGCAATTGGCCCCTACAAGGGTGGCCTTAGATTTCACCACGATGTCACCCTATCGACGTTAAAGTTTTTGGCCTTTGAACAAACCTTTAAAAATAGCTTAACCGGTTTACCTATGGGTGGCGGTAAAGGTGGCTCAGATTTTAACCCCAAGGGTAAATCCGACAGAGAGGTTATGCGCTTTTGCCAGGCCTTTATGACACAGTTGTTTAGACACATCGGAGCCGATACAGATGTACCGGCCGGTGATATTGGGGTTGGCGCTAGAGAAATCGGCTATATGTTTGGCCAACACAAGCGATTAACCAATGAATTCACCGGCATCCTTACCGGCAAAGGCCTTGAATATGGTGGTAGCTTAGTAAGAACGGAGGCCACAGGATTCGGCGCCGTTTACATGCTTGAAGACATGCTGAAAGTACGAAATCAAACTCTCGCAGGCAAAACTGCTGTCGTTTCGGGTTCCGGCAATGTCGCCAGCTACGCCAGTAAAAAACTTATCGAACTTGGAGCCAAGGTACTAACACTGTCTGACTCATCGGGCTTCATTCACGACCCTCAAGGTATTGATGAAGACAAGCTAGACTTTGTGCTGCACCTTAAAAATGTAAAGCGTGGCCGAATCTCTGAATATGTAGAGGAATACCCTGAAGCGAGTTTTCATGCCGGCGAACGCCCATGGAAAGTACCCTGCGACCTCGCCTTCCCTTGCGCCACCCAAAACGAGCTCCTCGAAGAAGATGCATTGATGTTGGTTAAAAATGGCTGCATGGCTGTCTCTGAGGGCGCCAATATGCCCACCACCGCTGGTGGCGTTGAGGTGTTCCAAAAAGCTCGCATTATGTACGCACCCAGTAAAGCCGCAAACGCAGGCGGGGTTGCCGTATCAGGGCTAGAGATGAGTCAGAATTCTGCCCGTATTTCCTGGGATGAAAGTAATTTAAACCGACAACTGCGCAATATCATGCAGACCATTCATGATAACTGCATGGAGTACGGCCAAAACCCAGGGGACGATTATATTGACTATGTCCGCGGTGCTAATGTTGCCGGTTTTAACAAAGTTGCCAATGCCATGATTGCCTACGGCGTCATCTAGAAACCGGACAGCATAGATCTAAAATCACACAGTGCTGCATTAAGGCCTAATAAAGCGCCCCAGGGGGCGCTTTATTATTCAAGCGCTTATTTACAGCTATTCCACTCCTAAGCCGAATTGCCAACTCATACATTTGAACAAATCATGAGCGCGTTATACTTTTTGATTACCATTGCCAAAAATAGCCATAGCAGCGAGGGGTAATCCTAGGTAATTTTGTGTTAGTCTAAGATCACTTACTCTGGACAGCAGCACCCAACAAAGCGCCACCTTGTCACCCAAATAGAGGTGACAGGCAAAGCTTAGGAAGCTGGTTTAAAAGCAGAGTTAAAAATCAAATAAAATGTATAACTTAGTATTTCGGCAACGGCGGCATGTCATTAATTCGCGCAGCACTATACCCCATTTACAGCCACTTACCTCTCGGCCGTAATCGCCTAGCGATCCTAGAATGGCTTTTCCTAGTCATCGTTTTAGTTATTGTTTTATTGAGCCTGGTTCGCTACCTGTCACCCAACAAAGCGAATACTGAAAGCCAGCCCCCCTTAGCCACGGCCGAATCTGAAGCGAAACCTCAAATATCAACAGATAAAATAGACACAATTCTTGATCAACAAGCCAAGAGCTGGCAGGAGCTTGATCAAGTTGAGCTCGTTGGCCTAGTTCGCAGTAACGCCAAACAGTCTTTTGCGATTATACGCTGGCATGAGGAGCAACTGCTTATGTCGGTAGGCGAATATTTGCCTGAACAAGATAATATTTCGATAACAGCCATCGCCACTGATAACATCACGTTATCAGGCCCCTGGGGTGAAAAGCGCCTAGGGCTTAATGGAAAAGAAATTAAACAAGGGCTTTCAGAAACTGTTATCAAGTTGCCACAACTCAAAACAATCGTCTTAGAGCAACCCAATTCACTTGCAGATCACATCCAGGCACAGGCTAATTACCAAAACGGCAAACTTACGAGCTTATCGCTAGCCCCTAGCACGTCAGCCACGCTTTTTACACAGGCTGGATTAAAAACTGGCGACCAGCTTACCCACATCAATGACACACCCATTGCCGATATCGGCTTAAGCTCTGTGCCCAGACTATTGAGCAGCGGGAAAATTGAACTGCAATTAAATCGAAATGGTACCGAGCGCCAACTCACACTAGTTTTTTAAGCAAACCTTTAACTTAGGATTAAGCCTCTTTACCTTAATGGAAATAACAATGATAAAAAACGGTAAAATCTCACCACGCTTGCCTCTTAGTAAGACCTTGGGCAGTATAAAAAACAGCGCACTTCGAGTTCAGGCTTACCTGCTAATTGTTATTGCTGCATCCTTTGCCCAAGCGGCAAAAAGCGAACAATTTGAGTTCACCATGAACGATGTCGAAATGCGCGAATTCATAACCTCAGTAGGTAAAATAACAGGGCGAACAATCATCATAGACCCGCGCGTTAAAGGTCGGGTAAACATCAACAGCCGAAAATCCTTAAGTGCCGATGAAGTTTATGAAATTTTTCTCAGCCAATTACAAGCACATGGGTATATGGCTGTATTACAAGGCGAAAACATATTAAAAGTCGTGCTCGCCCCGCAGGCAAAACTCGAAGGCGGTTTAGTTTCCATAGGTGAAGATACCGAGGCCAGCGACGCAATAATTACCAGGGTTATTCACTTAGATCATGTCGCCGCTAAAAGCTTACTTAATACTTTGCGCCCTCTTGTCGACAGCCGAATTGGTGTTATCAATGCTTATGAGCCAAGCAACACACTAATCATCACTGACCGATCAGCCAACATTAAAAGACTATTAAAAATAGCGGAGAACGTAGATCAGCAAGGCCAACAAGATTTAGAAGCCATCCCTTTAAAGAACAGCTCCGCCGCTAGCATGGCTCAACTATTAAGCGCCCTGCTAAAGGCAAACGGGGATGAAAAAAACAACAAAGTCGCCATCGCCTACGATCAGAACAGCAATAGCGTATTACTGCGAGGACCCAGCCGAGAACGCCTAAGATTTCGCAGCATTTTACGAGAGCTAGATAAGGGTAACGATCAGCAGCAACGCCACCAGGTGGTCTATTTACAATACGCAAACGCTATTAAGCTACAAAAAATTCTACAAGGCATTGAACAGCCAAAACAAGGCATCGCTGGCAAACAGCAGGCCAATACAGATAAAGCACTCAATGTAGAAGTGGATGAAGATATTAATGCCTTGATCTTAACTGGCACCCAACAAGCCGTAAGTGATGCTAAGGCACTTATTTCACAACTGGATATTCGCCGCGCACAAGTACTTATTGAAGCAATAATCGTTGAGCTCTCTGATTCCTTAGCGAAAGAGCTCGGCGTACAGTGGTTGGTCGGTAAAGATGGCCAGATTGGTGGCGGCTTAAGCAGCAGCGTTGGCAGCTTGAACGCCGCTGCGCTAGCTGGCGCCTTGCTGACTGATAACGATAACGCATTGAATAACGCCCTATCATCGGCAAATGGCCTCAATCTCGCAGGTGGGCGATTACGCAGCAATGGCTTAAGTTTTGCTGTACTCATTAATGCCCTATCTGAAAATACCGATTCCAATATTCTGTCGACTCCTAGCCTTTTAGTCACTGATAACGAAGAAGCTTCCATTCTTGTTGGCCAAGAAGTTCCGTTTATCACCGGCTCAACTACAGGCAGTAACAACAGCAATCCTTTTCAAACCATTGATAGAAAAGAAGTCGGTATAAAATTAGAAGTTAAGCCCCAAATTAACGAAGGCAATGCTATACAGCTAAAGATCCAACAGGAAGTCTCCTCTCTTACCGGCTTACAAGCCTCGGATCTCATAACAAATAAACGCACACTAAACACTACGGTTCTTGCTGAAGACGGCGAAACTATTGTGCTTGGCGGCTTGATGGATGAACGAGTTCAATTAGTTAACTCCAAGGTTCCGATACTGGGCGATATACCACTACTTGGCCGCGTTTTTCGGAGCGACAATAGCGAGAAAACCAAACGCAATCTCATGGTTTTCTTACGCCCAACCATTATCCGAGATCAGCAGCTATTAAATGCCATAAGTCAAAAGAAGTATCGCTATATACGTGCGGAGCAATTGCTAAAACAGGACACCGGCGTCCCATTGTTAGATAACGATATTATTCCAGTACTACCGGTATTCGAAGAGTAGGCGTGTATTAGATGGATAAATTGAACTTCGAATTCGCCCGTCAGAACGCTATTTTTGTGAGTCATAGCGACTCCACTATAAGTCGTGTTTTTATTACCGCCGATACCAGTTTAGACAGCTTATTGGAGGTGCAGAGACGTTTAGCTCCGGGGATAGAGGTCCATCAACTTGAAGCTGAGGAGTTTCAAGCAAAGCTTCAGAGCTTTTATCAATCTCAAAGTGAAGTACTGGACGAAGACGCTATAGAAGAGCATAGCCTCTGGCAAGACAAAGATATCGAGTTGCTTGCCGAGGGCGACGACGCGCCCATCATTAAATTGTTCAACCGCTTATTAAGCCAAGCAATTCGCCGCCAGGCATCAGATATTCATATAGAGCCATTTAAAGGACAACTTGCTATTCGCTTTCGAATCGATGGCGTCTTACAAGAAGTCCAAAGCCTACAGGGTGAAATTGCCCCTCGCCTTTGTTCACGTATAAAGGTTCTTGCAGAGCTGGATATTGCTGAACAGCGGCTCCCGCAAGATGGTCGTATGACCGTAAATCTTGCAGGCAAACCCATAGATCTGCGCATTTCAACCATCCCTGCGAATCACGGAGAGAGATTAGTACTGCGCTTACTCGATAAGTCCCAGCAACAAATAAGCATCGACCAGCTAGGCCTCCCAGGCCCTTTGTTAAAAGAGTTCAAGAAAGTTATCCGGCAAAATCATGGGCTTATTCTGGTTTGCGGGCCTACCGGAGCAGGGAAAACGAGCAGCCTCTATGCGGCCCTACAGGATATCCATAGTAGCGAAAAAAATATTCTTACGGTGGAAGACCCTATCGAGTATGAACTGGCAGGTATCGGCCAAGTGCCGGTTAACTCAGCAATCGATATGGGTTTCGCCAAAGCCTTGCGAGCCATTCTGCGACAAGATCCAGATGTACTTATGGTTGGAGAAATACGAGATGCCGAAACAGCCAGCATCGCGACTCAGGCCAGCTTAACTGGCCACCTGGTTTTGAGTACTCTGCACACCAATAATGCGGATGAAGCAATTACTCGTCTATTGGATCTCGGGCAGGAATCCTTTTTGCTGGCCAGTGCGCTCAAAGCAATTATTGCCCAACGCCTATTAAGAAAACTATGCGAACATTGTCGCCAAGCCAGTGAAATATCTACCGAGCAGGCTGAACATCTTGGCCACCTTAACCTTGCCGGGCAAGTTATTTATGAAGCTAAAGGATGCCCTGGGTGTGATCAAAGCGGCTACAGTGGACGAGTAGCCGTTTTTGAAATGATCTTAATAGATAAACACGCACAGCAGCAATTACAGAAAACAAACCTCGAAGCCATTAATGCGCAACAAGAAATCCATTTTAAAAAAGTACATGATCGATCCTTGCATAGCCACTGCATAGATAAGCTACTTGCTGGTGAAACTACTTATGAGGAAATCTTGCGGGTTTACAATGTAAGCCAAGATTACTGAACATGCCCCACTATCATTATCGCGCGATTGACAACAAAGGAAAGCTAAGCAGCGGAATCATCACCGCTGAAGAGACCACTGTGGCTAAACAGCAGCTAAGAGATCAAGGGCTCACTTTGTTACAGCTTAAAGTGCATAGCTCCAGCAGCGGCTTTAAGCGGCTTAGCGTCAAACGCCGATTAAAGCCTAAAGAGGTATTGCTATTCACCCGCCAGCTGCACAGCTTTTACGAAGCCAACATAGCCGTTAAGCAAGCCATTGAGGCCATCATTTCCCACAATAAACTTGACAGCCTAAGAAGCCATTGCCAGCAGCTAATTCAGTATCTCAACGAGGGCCAGAGTTTAAGTAAAGCATTGCAAAATTGCCAAGCGGGGTTTGATGAATTGTATATCGCTCAAATACAAGCAGGAGAAAAATCCGGCAAGATGGCACAGGTCCTAGAGGCTTTAGCTCGCCACCAAGAAGAGCAGATTACACAAAACCATAAAATTAGAATGGCCAGCTTATATCCCAGCATTCTTTGTTTCGTAGCCTTTGCTATTGTCGGCCTATTATTGAGCACAGTAATGCCCAAATTGATCCATCAGCTAGAAGGTAAAAGCGAGATACCACTGCTAAGCCAAATAATGATTAAGCTCAGCGAATTTAGCCAAGACTATGGTTTGCTTGTGATAGTTGCTCTAGTCATTTTGATTATCGCTAAAAAACTGTTTTTCAGCCACCAACGATGGCGCTCAAAAATAGCCAGCCAGCTACCGATTTTTAGAGAACTCATTCGCCGAAATGATGCCAGCCGTTATCTATCCACCATTGCCGTACTGTATCGCGCTGGCATACCACTAGCCGAAGCCGTCAGCTCTTCTGCAAGCCTAATTAAACACCCGGCCTATAAACAACACCTTTTAACAGGCCAGCAACAACTTAAGACAGGACAACGACTGACAGAGTTCTTGCAAGACAGTGATCTTTTAAGCCCAAACAGTCTATTGTTAATCAGCAATGGTGAGCAAAGCGGGCGACTTGGCCAGATGTTAGAAAAAGCGGCTAAAGAAGAAAAGCAGGAGCTTAACAATAGTATTGATATCGCACTTGCTATACTGGAGCCCGCCTTAATTAGCCTTGTTGGCATAATCGTATTTTTAATTGTTCTAGCCATTTTACTTCCACTTATGCAAATGAATGCACTCGTAAGCTAAGATGAAAAACCAAGGACTGACTTTACTCGAAGTGCTCATTAGTCTCGCTATTTTGGCGCTCGCCAGCAGTTTAGTGATGATAAGTATCAGTAGCGTTAAGGTCAGCAACGATTGGCCTAAGATCGGCCGCTTTGTAGAACAAGCTATCCAGCAATCCTTCTACCAGCAGACCCCACTGCGAATTGTCTGTGAAGGCTCTATGTTACAACTACAAAACCACCAAGCTACGGAGCTTTACGACACACCAGAGCGACACAGAGAGAATCGACAATGGCTACCCATTGGCTCACCACTAAAGATCAGCACCGAGCTTTGCCTCTACCATAGCCAGTCTGCAAAATGTCAGCCCTGCCCCACGCACACGCAGGGTAACAATCAGTTTCAACTACTATTTAATGACGGCCTTGCCCAAGATAGTTACCAACTGAGGGAGCGACCTTCAACAATTGCTGAGCACAAGGAAAGCGCAACAGGTCTACTTATACACAGCCACGGCATTATTGAGGAGCTACCGTTAAGACCATGAGCGCCAGCAAAAGTAAGCTTAAAAATGAGAACGGCTTATCGATGATCGAGGTCTTGGTTGCCTTAGCGATATTCGCCAGCACTGTGGTTTTGGCACTGTCTAGTTTACAACTTCAGCTAAACAGACAACACAAAATCGAAATCCGTCACCTTGCCGGACATCTTAGTAACAACTTCGCTACGCAACTGCAACTATCGAACAACAGCTGGCCAAACTCTTCGCAAACATTCCAACAAAACTACGCCGGAAAAACCTGGACCGTAAAACTCTCACCACAAGGCAGCCCACTAAGCCACTGGAAATCCTTAAACGTAGAAGTGTTATTGGAAGGCGTTCTCCTTGCTACGCAAACTATTTACTCGAAAGCTGCTATTAATAGCCGGCAAGATAATTTAAGCGTTCAATCAAATTATACACAGCCCTCTCGCAATCTCGGTGCTGGACGATGAATCGCTTTGCGCAACAAAGCGGGATCAGCTTAATAGAAACCTTGATCAGTCTGTCCATATTGATGCTAATATCAATTGCAGCCAGTCAAGCTTTGCAACGGGCTTCTGTCCTGAACGAGAAGATAGCCGTTAAAAGCCAACAATTACAAACTCAATTTTCTCTCGAGCAGTTGATCAGCCGTGACATAATAAACAGCCGCAATATTATTTGGCCAAGCCAGGATTGTGCCAGCCCTGCTAACTGTTTCGTCTTAGAGCTAAAACACTCGATCGCAGACAGTGGAGCAAATGACATTCGATATTTACGTTACCGGGTTAATGATCGCGGCCTTTATAGAGATCAACTCGATTCACTCGGCCACTGGGGTGAGTTTCGGGTTTCTAAGATAGCAAACCTCTGTGACTTTTCATTCTTTAAAGATGGTCGCTGGCTGAGACAACCAATGATTTTGCATAGCAATTCTCAAAAAGCGCAATATCAAGCGGCCACAGCCAACCATAATCCGATTCGAGCTATCGCTATCGACTGGCAACACAAAGATCGGCCTCCATACCAACAAACTTTAGTTGCACAGTGAGAAGGCAAATGAGTGAGCCCGGATCAATAACGCAAACGCAAGCCTTATTCCCGAGGCGACAAGGTGGCGCTGCGTTATTATTGGTTTTACTGCTGGTTGCTATTATTAGTATACTTGCGGTTAATAGCTCGGAGAATAGCTACCATCTTCAACGCCGCTTGACCATGCAGGAGCAGCAGCAAGCGATTAGCTCTGAGCTGCTGGCTATTGAGCAATTTTCGCTCGAATATTTCGGTGAAAAGATCGACAGTACGGAAAACAGCCACCCTAAGCAGCCCTGGTTTGAACCTTATTCATTGCCAATCACCGACAGCAAAGTACAACTGCGGCTGGCACTGGCCAAACCTTGCATCAACCTTTATGGCATAAGCGACTTCAAGCTTCAGCATTTGCAACAAAGCCCATCGCTGCAGCAACTGCAGTACCTGATCGAGAACACATCCTCCGCTCGAAGCACATTAGATCTTCAGCTTGTGCATCGTTTTGCAAGCGAGATAGTGCAACACTCACAGCCAGATCCAATAGCCAACAAGGCCGAGTTAGCTCGACGTTTGTTGGCTCATAGCTGGACAACACTACAGTGGGAAAAGCTTTCGGATTTTGTGTGTTTTCGGCCCAACAAATACAATCGTTGGAATATAAATGCTTTCAGTAAAGCTGATACCCCACTTCTGCAAGCCTTGCTTCTTAATCAGTTGGATCGTGAAAGAGTCGTGGCGCTGATTGCCAAGGTCAATCAGAAACCCCTCAGCCATAACCATCAGTTTTGGCAGCTGGACGAACTACAAACCATCGAACTTCCAAGCCAAATTAAACTGCAGCTTCAGCTACGCTCAGAGTATTATTGGCTCAAGGTTAACGTCAATCGCAGCCATCATAAGCAAGCACAGTGGTGGTTTTTGCAGCAACAAAATCAGGTGCTTAAAAAGCGATTTAGTTATAGGATGTAGGGCATGGCGGCACATTTATACATATATATTAAACCCTCCGTGGAATGGCTTGTCTTTGAAGACGGCCAAGTCAGCTCTAGTGGCTGCCTTAACATGGCACAATCAAGCATTAATCGCCACAATAGCCAACCGTTACAAGCTTTGCTACCTAGCGAATTCTCTGATCTCCCCTGCCATGCCATCATTTCTAGCGAGCACAGCATTTGTTTAAGTGCAGAGCTGGCCTGCTCTAAAAGCCATGCTTGGTCCGCTGCCGAATTTGCTTTGCAAGAGTTGAGCAGTGTAAAAATAGAAAATCTATTGAGCCATTTTCACTCAAATCACAACACACACACCGTTGAAGCGATCGATCGCGATTTTTTCGACAAGCTTTATCAAAGCCTTAGTGGATTAGCGCTCGTGGACATTCGCTTTGACTACCAGCTTCTTGCGCAAGAACGAAATAGCGCAACAGCTCTCTGTCTTGGATCTCGCCTGATTGTAAATCAAATAGGCCTAGCTAATGCAGAATTTCAACGCCAAGCCTATTGCATCAACCAGAGCTGGGCTGCCAGTTGGTGGCAACGCGTCACCGAGCAGCAAGCGCAAAAGCTTAAAATTTATGGTTGTCTTGAGGAGTTTAGCAAAGATTTTTCAAAGCAAGAGCAGAGAAAAATCAGCAAGAATAGTATTGATATTGAACTGTGCAGCCCATGTGAAGCAGCCGATTTGGAGCAGCTCTTATGCTTTCAGCACTCTTTTAAGGTTCACATGGACAGCAATAATAACCTACTCAATAACAACTACCCTGCCCTAGCGAATAGCTATCGCATAAAGCGTCCAGCGAAGCCAATTATGCTAGCGGGCATAGGCCTAAGTATAATTTGCGCAATGTTTTGGGGCTTTCAGCTATTTTCGCCTTAGAAGCTATAACTCAAAGAAATTGAACCATAGGCTTGCCCTTCTACCTGTTGCTTAAATTCTTTGCTTCGAAAAACATGGGAATACGATAGCTTCCAGCGCTCGTAGATTAGAGCAGCACCAATAGCTGCATCACCCACCAGATATTCTTTATCAACAGAATGGCTATCTCGGAAGGTGTTACCATCAAGAAAAATATTATTGGCCACTAGACGCACGTCTGTCGCCACAAAACCATAAACATGCCAATCTCGATCCAGGGGGTTACCTAGGCCAGGCGCACTATTATCTCCCCCCGGGCGTAATGTAGAGACACCAAAATCGTTGGGCAGGCGGTAACCAAGACGGAGTTCGCCACCGGCATTTAAATATGAGCTAACATTACCGATACTACCACCCCAGTGATTGATAAAATCCATATCGATAAAACCCATAATAGGCTCATCGGTAATTTGAAAACGGCGTTTACGCTCAAAAACCAATTGAAAACCTGGTTCGTTTTCAAGTTGATTATCCCAACCTAAGAACAAATCGATGTCGCGCTCGGCATGAATAAAATCCTGCGCCTCTTGGGCTTTGGCCAACGGCCCAACCACCCCCAAATTTAACTCTACAGAATGCAGGCGATCACCAACTCGAGCTTGATAACCAACCCCACCATACAACCAACCAGCATAGGGACGATCATTAGGATCGACAGTCAATCGGTCGCGATCAGTAGGGGTAAACATAAGCTGTCCGGCGCTCAAAATCATATTACGCTGAACAAACTGCTCACCCTTCTTGGGTGGACTCGGGTGAATAAATTTCAGCCACTCGTTAAGAGTGTTCACCCATGGGTAGGCCTCTTCGCGGCTAGTTAAGAAACTGTCGACGTCCGGCGAGATAAAGGACATTCGCACGCCATTTGTATAATTAAGGTCGGTACCGGTAAACAGGTCGTTTTCAAAATACAAATTAGCTGTCCAGCGATCTTCAGCCTGAGCAAACAAGGGGGTAGTAATCGCAGCCAAAAAGCACAGGGCTCCGTATGTCTTATTCATTTTGTTCCTCAGTACGGCCTAAGGCCTCAGTCAATCGTTTTAGCTACTTCGGCAATCAAGCGGCGGAGCCATTGGTGCGCCGGATTATTCTGCAATAGCGGGCTCCAAGCCATTTTCAATTCTAGCGGCGGTATTTCAAAGGGAGGCTCTTTAATAACTACGCGGCTATTCTTACTCTGTAGCTGTGCTGCACGGGTAGGAATGGTTACCACCAAATCTTTTTGTTCGGCCAGCAGCATTGCAGCTTGGTAGTGTCGGGTAAAAACAGTAATTTCACGCTTGTGCCCTGCTTTTGCCAACGCTTCATCTACCCAGCCCAGGCGCTGAACATCACTTGGGTTTACCCCCACACCAACCCCCATGCCGGTTTTACTCACCCATACATGTTTTGATTGCAGGTATTTTTCCAGATCAAAGTCGTGCCTCGCTGGGTTCTTCTTGCTCATTAGACAAGAAAAACTATCACGCCATACTGTCAATTGGTGAAACGATTGAGGCATCGAATCAAAACGGTTGATTACCATATCAACCTTGCCCTGCTCTACATCCAAAAAGCTCACATCACTTGGCGTCATGATATCGAGGGTTACACCCGGCGCGTCATTACGTAAACGCTTGAGAAGCTTAGGAAACAACGTGGATTCCGCATAATCGCTGGCCATAATACGAAATACTCGCTCACTGCCTTTCGCATCGAAATCCTCCCTAGGCTGTACGGCTTTTTCAATATCGGCCAATACCGCCCTTACCTGCGGTTCTAGCTCTGTGGCGCGTTCAGTGGGTGTCATGCCTTCACTGGTTCGAACCAGCAAAGGATCATTAAAAAGCTCCCGTAAACGCTTTAAGCCATTACTCATTGCAGGCTGACTAATACCCAAGTGGCTAGCAGCTTTGGTGACATTACGCTCTCTGAGTAGAACATCGAGGTAAACAAGAAGATTGAGGTCAATACGGGAGATATTCATAGGCGGCACTTTATTTCAGTGGTCGCTATTATTCACCAAGGATATAGAATTGTCCATCTTCATTTTAAATTCAGATAGGTGAATTTGATCAATGCGAAGCCGATGCAGACCGCATATCAAGCGTGCGAGCAAACCCGTCTTTAACAACACAGTTGCGCCCAAGCGTTTTAGCTTCATATAAACGCTTATCGGCTACTCGATACAAGCCATCAAGGTCTTTACCATCGTTACCATATTCAGCCACCCCAATACTTACAGTTACAAATACACTTTCACCATCTAGCTGAAAGCTCTCAGCTTTAATAGACTCGCGTAGAGCTTCAGCAACTTTGCTCGCAGAGTTCAGATCGGCGCCAGATAAAATCAGGCAAAATTCCTCACCACCTACTCGAAAGCCATAATCAGTCTGCCGGCTATGACAGCGTATTAAATCGGCCAAACCCTGCAGTACTCGATCACCCAACAAATGCCCATAGCGATCATTAACCCCTTTAAAGTGATCAACATCAATCAATAGCAGACTCAGAGCAATCTCGTTTCGCTTGGCAACTTGAATCTCGCGCTGAAAAATCTCTGTCAGGCGCAAGCGGTTATTTAAACCCGTTAAAGAATCTTGCGAAGCCATCTTCATAAGAGCCTGCTGAGAGCGCTCCCTATTGATTTCATAGAGGTGTGAAAACACCCAAATAAGGGCGACACATAAAATGACATTGAATGAGCTACTTAAGGTAAGAATTCCAATCTCCATTTCAACACGCAAGTAAAACGCTACTACTGCAAAGAAGACATAGACAGCAGTGAACCTTAAGCCTAAGCGGCTTCCCAATGTGAGATAAGAAATTAGTGGCAGTAGAAACACCCAAACAAAGATTGTTGGACTGGTATTGGGCACCAGCAAAGCGATCATCATTATGGAATAGAAGCACAGGATAAAGCCGACACTCCAAGCCAATAGCCGCTGTGTATTTGCCATACGGTAATAAGCAAAGACGGCGGCCATGGCCGCAAAGAATTCAATCGCGGCCAGCCAGTGCAGGCCTCGCATCATATTTAACACGCAGAATATTAGCCCACCCCAAGCCGTAAACAGACTAAGAGCTCGCATAACAGCGCGTCGATGAGGGGAATTATCCTGAAACAACATAAGGCCTAGCCCTCCTGATCTCTAAAACAGAGGGCAACAAAGCCTTGGCGGTAAAAAAATAAATGTTTGGCATAGTTTGCTAGCGGCATCCTTGCGCAGCTACATTAATTATTATGTCGATTATTTACTCAAAATCGCCATTAGTATACTGCAAGCAAACAGATGCACCTTACTTTATGCGCCAAACGGTCGCCTTTCACTGCAAGTGTAAAGTATCCATGCTTTACGCGGCGCTAGGCACTTAGAAATTGAATATGCTCCAAGGCGATGTCTTTATCGATATAGGCCATGCCCAATTTGTTGAGGTATTCCATACGGTCGGCATTGCGAAGATCGATATCGGGCACATCTAAACCTTTGGCCTGATAGATTGCAGCTACATGCGCCAAATAGGCCTCTCCCTCTTGTATCAATAGTAGACTCATTGCCCCAACGTCCGGCTTAACCTGCTCATTGAGCCCGTTAGGCAGTTGCAGCTCTACAATGGCCGGCTGCTCATCACCCTCTACTCGCACTCCGCGATCACGCACGGTTTGCATTGCCCAATAATAAGCCAACTCTTTACTCTGCGTTAAAAACACCGGCTCAATGGTTTCGGTATAGCTATTACCTATAGTCGCCATGGTCTGCTTAGCAGCTTGCTTCATGGCCTTATCACCGGAGCGCTTAAGGCCATAGGCCTGAATAGAGCCCAGTAGCGCCGAAGAGGTGCCGTGATACCAAGTATTACTCGTAGCGAAGCCCGCTTGGCTTAATAACTCGGGAGAATCTTTATATTGAGCTGGAATATCTGTCATGATCACAATCACTTAATCATCTATGGTTTAAAACACAAGAATTTTACCCCATGACGGGGTCAGACCCTAGGGGTCTGACCCACTATATATCAGCGGGCATAAAAAAAGCGGCACCTATAAAAGGGGCCGCTTTTTAGCTGTGGAGCCTATTGCTAAGCCCCTAGCAACCAGCTCGATTAGCTGAACTGGTTAGAGGTGTTTTTCGCACCACCCGCTTTCAGAGCGTTCTCACCAGCGTAGTACTCTTTGTGATCGTCGCCCAAGTCAGAACCCGCCATGTTCTGGTGCTTAACGCAAGCGATGCCTTGACGGATCTCTTTACGCTGAACGCCTTCAACATAACCCAACATGCCCTGCTCACCGAAGTACTCTTTCGCCAAGTTGTCTACAGACAAGGCGGTAGTGTGGTAAGTCGGTAGAGTAATCAAGTGGTGGAACACGTTCGCTTCGCGAGCCGTATCCGCCTGGAAAGTCTTAACGCGCGCATCAGCCGCAGCAGACAACTCAGAACCGTCGTAATCAGCAGACATTAGGTTGTCGCGATCGTAGGCAGAAACGTCTTTACCTTCAGCCGCCCATGCATCGTAAGTTTGCTGACGGAAGTTCAAAGTCCAGTTGAACGAAGGAGAGTTGTTGTAAACCAACTTCGCATCAGGATGTACTTTACGTACTTCGTCCATCATACCCTTAATTTCGTGAACGGTTGGAACCGCGGTCTCGATCCACAACAGGTCAGCACCGGCGTTAATTGCTTCGATACAGTCAAATACACAACGCTCGTGGCCAGTACCCTGACGGAACTGATACAAACCAGAAGGTAGACGCTTAGGACGAACCAACTTGCCACCACGATTAAATACAACATCACCCTCAGCCATGTCAGCTACGTCGATTTCTTCAACGTCTAGGTAAGAGTTGTATACATCACCCTGATCGCCTGGCTCTTTAACAACAGCGATTTCTTTGGTTAAACCAGCACCTTCAGAGTCAGTACGAGCAACGATTAGGCCGTCATCAACACCTAGCTCCATGAATGCGTAACGTAGCGCACGTAGCTTATTGTGGAAATCAGCGTGAGGTACGGTTACTTTACCGTCCTGGTGACCACACTGCTTCTCATCAGCAACCTGGTTTTCGATCTGTAAGCAGCAAGCGCCCGCTTCGATCATTTGCTTAGCCATCAAGTAAGTCGCTTCAGCATTACCAAAACCGGCATCGATATCAGCAACGATTGGCACTACGTGAGTTTCGTGGTTGTCGATTTGATCTTGGATCTCAGCCGCTTTAGCGGTATCACCAGCTTCACGAGCGGCGTCCAAAGCACGGAACAAACCACCCAGCTCGCGCGCATCAGCTTGACGCAAGAAGGTGTATAGCTCTTCTACTAGGCCAGCTACAGCAGTCTTCTCGTGCATAGACTGGTCAGGAAGAGGACCGAAGTCAGAGCGTAGAGCCGCAACCATCCAACCTGATAGGTACAAGTAGCGACGCTCAGTTGAACCGAAGTGCTTCTTGATAGAGATCAGCTTCTGCTGACCTACAAAACCGTGCCAGCAGCCCAAAGACTGGGTGTACTTGGTTTTGTCTTTGTCGAACTCAGCCATGTCGCGACGCATGATACCAGCGGTATACTTAGCGATGTCCAAGCCAGTTTTGAATTTGTTCTGAGCGCGCATGCGAGCAACAGATTCTGGGTTGATGGCACTCCAAGAATCGCCCATCTTGTCGATGGTAGCGCCGGCTGCCTGAATGTCATTTTGGTAAGCGGACATGATCGTTCCTCATATCAGAGTAAGATTGCTATAAATTTGCTATAGCGCCCAAGCGGGCCGATGAGCGTGCTACCGAAGACGGCATAACCCTCATCTCGACTATGGGCTTAGTCTATTGCGGGGACTTACATAATTGAAATCGATACTACCAATATTTGATATTCACCAAATGTATGGAGGCACTTCAATCTTATCTATAACGATACCCTTAAGCCCACAGCTAGCGGCGAAGCGCTAGGCCTATGCAGAGATCTATAGTGATAGCTGGTAAAAAACACTTTAATTGCCAACCAATAAGCAATAGAGCGCGTCTACAAAGCAAATATCGCAAAAACCGCCTGATCAAGGCTTACGCTGGATCAATAAGTGACGACAAATCCGAATACACAATATAGCTCAGCCGAGATAGAGCTTCTGGTCCTGCAAGCCCAAACAGGAGACAGCGAGTCACTGCAAAAGCTTTATCTCTGTTTCGCCAAAGCTCTAGAGCGCTATGCCCTACTCCAAAGCAGTGATGCCGAGCTGGCGCGAGATGCCTGCCAAGAGTGCTGGCTAAACTGCTGCCGAAAACTAACACAGCTAAAAGATCCTGCGGCATTTAGAGCCTGGCTATTTAGCAGCCTCAGGCATCGTATTGTGGACCTGGCCCGCAAGAAAGAAACCTTAGCTCGAAGATTAGAGCAACTTAAACAGCTAAATGAGATTCACCAAAACAGCGAAAAGGCTTACGAGTCAGACCTAGATCAAGAAGACGTTCGATCCAAATTAGAGGGCTTAAATTTGTGGAGCGCGATTAAGAAACTCCCCCAACAAGAGCGCCAATGTATCTACCTCTTTTATCAGGAAGAGTTCAGCACCAAAGAAATATCCCTAACACTAGGTGTCAGCCTAGGAACGGTAAAGTCACAGCTAAGCCGAGGCCGGCAGCATCTACGCGATGCACTTAGCAAGTCATCAACAACTTAGAAACAAGGATTCAACTATGGATATTGATAAACAAATCAAAGAACAACTTAAACAAGAAAGCGAGCAACTTGATCTGTTATTGCAAGCCGATAAAGGCTTATTTGGCCGCATACAAGATAGCTATCACAGTAGTATGAGCTTTTGGATTGTATATAGCTTCTTTTTTGCCTTCCTGATTGGCGGCGTTCTGTGCTTTTGTGCTTATCAGTTTTTTCAGGCCCAAGAGACTCATAGCATGATATTTTGGGGTATACTCAGCCTAGCGGCCATGATTGTTTTGGCGCCTCTGAAGCTATGGCTACTCAATGAAAGTGGACGGCAAGCGGTTCTGCGCGAAATAAAACGAATGGAAATTAGGCAGGAGCAGCGCATTCAAAAGCTCTACGACAAGCTAAACCCATAGCCATAAAGGGCACAGATTCTAATTCTTCGATGTGTGCTTCAATTAAAACACGAAAGAGCGCCTAACCCCTGTATAAAAACGAACAGCAAGAACACCGCGTGATTCTGTTTGTAAAAATAAATGAAAAAGAAGCTATGCGGGCTTACTGCTGGGTTGTAGTCTCTTGATGCCTAATCATTCGGGCCATAGTTGCCGGGTTAATTCACCTGCAGAGATTTCTCTACAAGTCGCGTAGTGGCTACCTGCCCACATCGGGGTAAAATCATTTCTCCCACGCTTTTCAGCAGCGGCTCGCAATGGCGCCAGTGCAATTGAGGCGTAGGGGAATTCTGGCGCTAGCTGACTAATAAAACTGAGCTCTTTCATAGCACGATTAGACACCCCCCTGGCTAAACGACCAGAGAATACATTGGTCAATGCCGTTTTTGCTGTACCCTGCTTTATTGCAGCGCGGTGGACAATGCTGGTTCTCGCTTCCTCACACAGCAAATAGGCAGTACCCAACTGAACCGCCGAGGCCCCCAGATCCATCATGGCGACAATATCCGAGTGCTTGTTTATCCCACCTGCCGCCACGATAGGTAAAGAGATACTCTCCTTAAGCTGCGTAAGCAATTCTGCAGTGTCTAGTTGCTGATTTAAATCAGTCCTTAAAAACATCCCTCGGTGGCCACCCGCTTCCAAGCCTTGTGCGATAACAATATCTGCGCCATTGTCCTCCAGCCAAACGCCCTCTTCGGCGGTCGTCGCGGATGACAGCACTTTGCTGCCCCAGGATTTAACGCGATCGAGTAAATCAGCAGCCGGCAAGCCAAAGTGGAAACTAACAACAGGTGGCTTAAATTCTTCTAAAATATCTGCAAAGCTATCGTCAAATGGAAGCCGTAAACCAGTCAAGCCCTTAGGAACTTCTACCTCAAACTCTTCATAATAAGGTAATAGCATAGCCAACCATTCTTCCAAAGTTGACTCATCAGGCATAGGCATATCGTGGCAAAAAAAATTGACATTGTAACTATGAGAGCTGTGTTTATTAAAGCTATGCAAGTGCTCTACGAGCTGCTCGGCAGCTAACATACCACAAGGTATTGATCCTAGCCCACCAGCATTAGAAACCGCTGCTGCCAGCCTCCAATCTTGCACACCGGCCATCGGAGCTTGGATAATGGGTTTGTCGATCGCAAGTTCTTCACAAATATTCATTAGAATGATTCCAGATGCTTCGTTTTATGGGCTAGGGTTTTTGCGACTAGGTTTTTGGGGCTAGGTTTTTGGGACTCTGCCTTTACGGGAAACGCACAAATCAGCCCTAGCAATCCTCAATACAGCTCAATAGCCTGTATGATAGCCCATTAGAAATGTTAACCTAGAAAATATTCTGCGGCGACACTTGCGCAACCAATAAAGCGCTGGTCGCAACAATTTTATTAAGATGTATAAATTGCCCATCATCAAAAGAGTAATTTCAATGCGTATTACAACAAGATTGAGCGTAGTTTTTGTTCTCTCTCTATTGGCAGCCAAGGCCCTATATGCCAAACCCAACACCCATACATGCCAAATTGAGGGCGCAATGCAAAAAAAACTTCGAATAGCGACTTTTAATGTCAGTATGGAAACTAGCAATTACCCTGTAGAGGGCAAAAGTATTTTTCAAGCATCACGTCTCACCGAAGTGTTAAAAGAAGGCAAGCAAACACAGGTTCGAAACATCGCTGAAATTATTCAGCGCGTACGTCCAGACATAATCCTACTTAACGAATTCGATTACATTGAAAATGAAGAAGATGGGATTGGCTTATTTGTTAAACAGTATTTACAGCAGAGCCAAAACGGGCAAGAAGCTATTAACTACCCGTATATTTATATCGACAGCGTTAATACTGGAATAGAAACAGGCTTAAGCGGAAAAGACAACCGCCTTAGACACTTTGGCTTTGGCCGATACCCTGGCCAATACGGTATGGCTTTGTTATCAAAATACCCAATCGAAAAAAACCAAGTTCGTACTTTCCAAAAATTTCTTTGGAAGGATATGCCTGAAAATCTGCTACCTATGGATAAAAGCGGGAAATCTTGGTACAGCGATGATGAAGTGAATATTATGCGCTTATCTTCCAAATCTCATTGGGATATACCTATAAATATCGACGGCAAACTTATTAGCATTCTGGCTAGCCATCCAACACCTCCCGTATTCGACGGCCCGGAAGATCGCAACGGGCGTCGAAACCATGACGAAATACGCTTCTGGAAAGACTATATCGCGGGCGATAAAAACAGCTATCACTATGACGACGTTCAGCAAAAAGGTGGTATAGCGAAAAATAGAGGTTTTGTAATTCTGGGCGATCTCAATGCCAGTGCAATCGAAGGCGATGCCTACCCTGGCACAATGAATCAGCTTTTAGAGCACCCTGCTATTAATGACTATCCAGCCCCCACCTCGGATGGCGGAAGCCTCAATAAAGCCGAAAGCCCTTACGCCAAAAGCCATACAGCTGCTTGGGGAATGCGAGCTGATTATGTATTACCTTCGAAAGGCCTAAAACTCATAGACAGCGGTGTTTTTTGGCCAAAACCAGATAGTAAAGAAGCCTACCTAGTGGCCGACAGAAACGCCTCATCGGATCACCGATTGGTGTGGGTGGATATTGAAAACCCCAACTTTATCAGCTGCCCTACTAGATAGAAGCCTATTAATATTTTAGCCACCAAGCGAGTTGCCCAACTTGCTTGATCCTGGCAGTTATCAATAGCTAACCTATGACTTAGCTTGAAATCCTACGTCTGTGCGAGGCCGTAATCTAAATACCTACTTGCTCTCAGCCAAGCAACTGTTTAACCTAACTATGCGGAAACCGTGTTGTTTAAGCAGGGGTTTTCTTGAATATATGCTTTGACAGCCAATGGATCGAGTTTAGACAAGGAGCTACAGTTGAAACCCTATACGTTCATTCTTTTGTGTCTTATACCACTTCTAAGCTTTGCAGATAAAGAAATTGAGTACTTTATCGCCGATAGCGATTACCACAGCGCCAAAATTTCACCCGACGGGAAGACTTTGGCGGTAAAATTGAAACAAAAGGGTGTCAACCGCATTGCCTTTCTTGATGCTAAAACACTAAAACCTACCGGAGGGCTAGCCGCACAACCGGGCAATGATTTCTATAGTTATAGCTGGGCCAGTAACGATCGTCTTGTATTTGAGTTCGCTTACAAAACGAGCTTTAGGGATCGTCCGGTTCCCACCGGGCAGATCGTAGCCAGCGATAAAAACGGCAAACGTCAAAGAATAGTGTACGGATTTGGCTCTAGCAAGAGCAGAATAGGATCACTAATAAACTCAGGAGCAAGTAAAGAACGCAAAGCTAGTGCCACAATCCTGAGTTACCTACCTGAAGATAAAGACCACATCTTAATCGCTGAGCACCCTTGGAGCAAAATAGGAACCCTTTACTACAACCTAAAGGACAAGCCTGTTTTCATTTCGAAAATTAATATCTATACAGGCAAAAAAAGACAGCAAGAAGTTATCTCGCTACCCGGAGCCAGGCCAATAGCAAGTGCAAACGGAAAAATTGAATTCCTAACACATACTAACGAAAACGATCAAAGCAAAGTGTATCGTCGAGCGCCCGACAACCCAAAGAGCTGGCTTCCATTAGATATCGAAGGCTTAGGAAATAGAAACAAACTAGTTGGAATAAACCAATCTGGCACAGAAGTGTACCTCAGCAGCAAACTATCGAATGGCGACAAGTCCAGCTTCTATAAGCTCAATACTCAAAACTATGAGATTGAGCGTCTATTCCCAGGGGTCAACCATCCCCTTTCAGATTGGATTCTGGACCCCAAAACGAGCCAGCCTGCCGTAGCTATAACTGAACCCGATAAGTTTCAATATCATTACTACGGCAGCAATGACACCGTACGCTTTCACAAGATGCTAGCGAAAGCGTTCAAAGGTAAACGAGTAAAGTTTTTAAACCACTCTGAAAACGGTGAAAAGATCGTCGTTCTAGTTGACTCCGATACTACCCCGGCCCAGTTTTATCTATTCGACACGAACAGCAAGCAGGCTAATCTACTATTCGCCAGGCAGTCTTGGATTAATAGCGACCTTTTACAAAAAGTAGAAGCACTTAGTTTTAATGCTCGAGACGGTTTAAAGATTCACGCCTACTTTACCCCTTCCAAGCTCGGCCCTAACTCTCCACTTGTGGTAATTCCACACGGCGGACCTCACAGAGTTCGTGACTATTGGAAGTTCAATGCCAAAGTTCAGTTGCTAGCGTTTAAAGGATATAACGTCTTACAAGTCAATTTCAGAGGAAGCGGCGGTTACGGAGATAAATTTGAGCGAGCTGGCTATAAAGAATGGGGCGGGAAAATGGTAGAGGACATCATTGACGGCACTAAGTTTGTTCAAAGCTCAACACGGCTAACGACCAATAAGGCATGTATTTTTGGGGCCAGTTATGGAGGGCTAGCAGCATTAATGGCCACAGCCAAGGAACGGAATTTATTCCAGTGTGCTATCGGCTACGTAGGCGTATATGATCTTGAAAAAATGTCAGAAGAAAGTATTGTTAGGCATATTCGTTACGGGAAAAGCTACCTGAACACTGCTATCGGAACAGAGCCAAAATTATTGCAAAAAAACTCACCTATACATTATGCTGATAAAATTTCAGCTAAGGTGCTGTTAATAGGCGCAAAGAAAGACCATATCGTACCATTTGAACAAAGTGAAGCAATGCGTACTGCACTTACTAAGGTGGGCAACGATCCAAAATGGCTTAGATTTTCTAAAGCGGGTCATGGCGTGTATGACGAAAAAGACCAATTCGAATTATACGCTGAAATTGTAAAATTCTTAGATCAACATACCAAATAAAACTAACACAATAAATGGAAGTTGTAGTTTCTACAACAAAGCACCCTATATAAGGTAGTCTGCCCAGCGGACTACCTATATACAGCATCACTTAGCTTCATACAGTTGTATTTGCGTCTAATGAACTAAGGGTACTATTGTCCTTTCGGCTCCTCACCTGTTTTGCCTAGTATTTTTCTTTCTCTTTCGACAGGACACCCACTTCTTCCTTTTGCGGTCTTTTTACTGGAGATCCATTGCTAAACGAAAGTCCTTATGTTGAAGCTACATTGGAAAGATATTCACTTGAGATGAATTATAGACAAACAAGAAAAATTAATGCTTCACTCAAACTAGGCAGAAACCGAATTGGAGCCATTATTAACTTGCAACATTGATATAATAACTACGAAGGAGTGTTAAATATTAGAAAGCTCCAAGTGACGACAAACGGCACAAACCAAAATTTTTCGCCTTTTGCCTCAAAGCGGAAACCCCGCCTGCTAACGATTTAAATCTAGACTCAAATTGGGTAGCGGCCGTTAAGAACTTCATTGGTTCAATATCTAGGCGCACAAGTATCCCTGGAGTGTCTTCATGTAATGTACCCCGTTTACCATTCCTTATTTGGCGCCCCGTCCAGTCGACAAGCTCAAGGTAATCCCTAAGTCTGAATGAAAGCCCTCTTGGCTGGTTCTTTCTTGGGTAGCCTGCAAACGGGAATAAATTAACAGCTTGTTGTTGAATGTTATCTGGGTTTCTGGTGTTCTTAACTGATTCTTTCGCTCTAGATATTCGCATTTTAATCGACGTGTAATTCGAATCTTCCGGCAACTTGACCATCTTCGCCCTTAATGGATTTAGGTCTACATAAGCCATACAAGCCAATAATGCCTTATCATCTAACAGAGCCTGACTTTTGAATCGCCCCTCCCAAAAGCGGCCGGTACATTCATCCTCTTTATTAGCTTCTCGCGCTAACCATTCATTACAACAGCGCATATACCAACTCACATCGGCCAATCTTTTTCGCCATTGCTCTATCACTAAATTTACAGCATTAAACTCAGATTGATCTAATTGCTCCCCCCTCTGAAAGCGCTGCATCAACAAACTGCCTTTAAAGAGGCCCATCCAGCGGTCCGCAACTTGTTTTGCAGTTAGGCTGTTGGCCTTTTCAGCATCAACATGCAATACGACATGGTAATGGTTGCTCATCACAGCATAGGCACATACATCTATGCAAAACACCGACTGTAAAGATAGCAAACGTTCCTCTATCCAAGCTCTTCGATGCTCAAAGTTCCTACCACTATAGCGATCCTTCCCACATAAAAAAGCTCGTCGCACACAGCGGCTAACACAGTGGTAAAAAGGCGTTTCAGAGAGTGATATTTGTTGGCGTCTTGGCGTAGTCATGAGCGCAGACTACTACACACCACTGCGCTCGATTAGCATTTTCAAAGAGCAAACGAGAAATTCAGAAATGTGGCTCATCTTGAATCATAGAGCTGTTAGGCCAATGAACTTGGGTGTCCTATTGGCCGTGGATTAGGCCAATGAACTTGGGTGTCCTATTGGCCCGCTGTTAGAAGTGATCATTCTCGACTATAGATGGGTGTCCTAGCTAACTTTTGAGCAAATTGATTTTATTAATCTCGACCGGATTCATTCCTCGCTTGTCTATCAATCATCGCTGGCTCATAAAAAACTATATACCTGAAGGTACCCACTAAAATGGTAGCAGATCACCTTGCTCTACATAGCGTCATACTCAATTGTACAAAGTCCGCTTGGTTATACCACAAGTCCTGAATTGTTGAATCAAACCTGATCAAACAGGACACTAAAAATCCAGCCATATGAACACGGCAGATATCTGGAATACTGAGAAAAATAGAGCTTTAGAACACCTGGTTTACAAGCGAGCTGTTCCTCTAGTAAAGCGTGATATTTTCCCTGCAGGGTGAGCAGACGAAACTGGACAGGTAGGTCATATGGAGTTGGATAAGGAGAGCAACTCCAGTGGCCTATGCATTTGCATGCACCGGCCCCAATTGCTCACCCTGCCGGAGGAAACTGATCACCCATTCCAGAATGGACTGCACGCCCCGCTGTTAAAAGTGATCACTATCGGCAATAGATGGGTGTCCTATTAGCTTCGTAAACTTAAGCGGCCTATTGACCTTTAGTCTGCTCCCAAGTTTTTATTAAGCTCTCTAAATAAATAGATATTTCATGATACAAAGCAATGTTTTCTTTATACAATGTAAACTCCAGAGCGTAACCTCCAGCGTCAGAACGAAACACACATTTTACGTCGAGGTTTGGCAAGTATTTGGTGCACATACCAAGTACTTTATTGCTTTCACTATCAGCCATCAACCAGTTATTTGAGTCCTTGTAGTATCGGGTATACCCTGTGTCTCTCTTATGCTCAATGTGAGTAGACCAATCTTGAATTTCCCATTGATCGTTGTTTTTTCGCTCTTCTTTCGAAACAAAGAGAAGGAAAAATAACCCTCCATCTGGTCTATAAATTTTCTTCACAGCAGGAACATTCCTTATCAGCTCCTCCTCAAAAACAACAAGCCTTAGAGGTCGATTTTCAGTATCGAAATTCGAATCAGATAATGTCCCATAAACCTTGACCGGAGCAGTTTGATACTTGCTCGGAACTACCAACCCTTCCCATTCTCTATCTGTGATTTCGGGTGTGCATGCGACCACCAACAATGTTGTCAAGAGAATTAATGGCTTAAAACCTATCATAACTTTCGTCCTTATGGCTTTCTTCTGAGTCACAGCTCGGCGAACAATAGACATGAGGGGCCAAATATTCATCATGCACACCCAAGACGTATGACCCCCCATAGAAGCCTCTGGGAACATTGAAGTCGTCAAACACTTCATGATGATATTGTGTGATTTCTTCTGGGGTTAACGAATATGGTCTACCGTCCTTATCACGACCTGTCGCATTAAGATGCGCATATGCGATTGCTTTGCCGAATTCCAATTTCTTCCTCTCCAGCCTATCAGCATCAAAAAGTAAGGATGGATCAGCAAAAAGAAGTCCCTTTTCAGCATTTGTACGAACAGTTAGTCCGACAGCCAACCATTTTCCACCTACCAACAGACCAAAATACTGTAATATCTCACTTGGCTTGCCCCAGGTAGCCCACCCGACACAACCAATAGGGTCACCGTTTTTACATCTTTGCTTCCACATCTCACCAAGCTTGCCTTGTTCAATAAGCTTTTTCTCCTCTTCAGTAGGCTTTAGTTTATTCTCTTCCTTAGTTTCTTTTTGAGGGGCATCATCTTGGTAGTCGCCCGTTGACCAGCCGTCATAATGATCTTCCTCATCAGGAGTCAATGCTCCCACTCCGCGGTTCCAGTCATTCAATGAAGCCTGGCTTGATGGCGGGCATACTGGAGGGCCGTCTCTGGGGCAAGTCGCCCCCGGCGCTGGCTCTACGCTATACCCTGTAGGGTCGGTAAACTTTAGCGGATTATTAAAGGCATAAGTATACCTATTATAATTCCGCCCATTATCCGGCTCCGCAGTAACAGGATCAGGACTCATCATCTTACCCAACTCGGCCGAATAAACCCGCCCATTCATATGAATAATATCCACCCCAGACAAATGCTCATGTCCGGTATATCCACGCTCGAAACCATCCAATGCTGCGGAAGCCTGGTAGCTTGCTGCCCAATCATCAGCGCTGCGGCGTTTACCCCAAGCATCGTAACTGATCGCGCCTAGCAAACTACCGTCGCTCTCTTTACTGATGGCGGTAATCGAGCCTAAATGATCACGGTGTAGATATTCATGCTCAATAGAATTGCCGCTTGGACCTGTTTTTTCACGGCGCATCATCACGACGCGTCCGTTGGCACGGAGCAAGTGACGATATTCGGTATTGGCGCCGTTGTAGATAACCTCGTAGTTACCACCTACATAGTGGGTAATGCGTTCGCTGCCCGCTACAGTATGTCGTTGACGATAACGCGCTCGATTCGGGCCGTAATTAAACTCGTAGTTATGACCATCTTTATTAAGTGATAAAGGTTTGTTGTAACTGCTCCAAGTCGCATTCGGCATATTGTCGCCAGCGAAGAAGTTACCGTTATCATCGTAGCTGTAATTTGATTTGATGCCGGCAAGCTCGGTATCGATAACCGCGTTAGCTGTGGCCGTGCTATAACCGTATAAACCAATATCCGATTTCTCGGTAATGTTATCGACCTCATCGAAGGCATAATCGACTTTGTTTTGACCTACAACTTGAGCTCTGGTGAGGCGGTCGAGGTTATCGTAGGTAAAATCTTCCACTAGGCTGCGGGCGACATCTTGACGCTGTGTCATATTACCGGCCGCATCGTACTGGTAGGTAAAATGCTGTAATAAAGCGCCATCGGCTTTATTGGTTTTTTGCGAGCTTAGGCGGCTGGAGTGAGGCTTGTATTGCTGCTCTAGCAAGCTGCCATCTCCCATCCATTGCTCGGTTAATCGACCAGAGGCATCGGTATTTACCAATTGGTAGTACACCTCGTTTGCGCCATCGGTCACCTGCTCTAGATAACCCAAATCATTATATTGGTAGTGTGCCTGCCACCCGCTAGGCGAGCTTGCTGTGCTTGGGTATTGCAAGGCTTCTAGATTACCAAAGTTATCGTAAGACATAACTTCACGATAACTGGCATCAAGAATTTGGGTTTCGACGGCCGTTGGGCGGCCATATTGGCCAGCCGCATATTCGTACTCGCGGCTAAAGCCCGTCATGCTTTCGCGGTGCAAGCGGCCAAGGCCCATATTGCCATTGTCAGTATTGTCGTATTCCCAAGTGGTGGTACCTTCTGGCTCGATGCGCTGCGTCATGCGGCCCAATAAGTCATAGCGGTATTGCACACTTTGATTAGCTGCCCACATTTTAGGACTAACTTCTTTTACTTTTTGACCCAGAGCATCATATTCATAAGTGTAAATACCGTGGCTTGGATCATCTTGCTGGGTTAAGCGGCCCAAACGATCGTATTGATAATGCACCGAGAATTCTTTTATTAAGCCCACAGCATTACGAACCTGTGTACGCTGACCGGCAGCATTGTAGCTAAAGGAGGTACTGGTTCCCGCCTTATCAACCGAATTAAGAAGCATACCCGTAGCACTGCTGACCACACTGCTACGGCGACCAAGAGCATCTGTTAAGCCGGTAGAAAAACCATCATAGTCGAACTGGCTATCGGCGGTATTATCAATAGCATCGACTGAATCAATACGCCCATAGCTGTCGAAATATGTCCTGTTCCAAACGGGCGTGTCGCCATCGAAGAAAGGTTCAGAAACTCGATAAGCGCGCCCCTTGCTATCGTATTGAGTATCTTGGTTGACATAGCGGCCATCGAAGCTTTGGCTACGTGTGCGAACCTGTCTACCTAGGCCATCGTAAAAGGTTCGAACAGCCGGTTTGCCATCGGGCACCACTTCTACATAATATTTCGCGCCATTATTTCCACCACTGTTATCTAAGCGCACGCTGTATTCAATGGTATTGCCATCGGGGAGTGTGGTTAAGGTTCGTTGGCCAATGGCATTGTAACTGTGGGTTGTGGTTAGCCCATTAATATCCGTTTCGCTTATTGGCAGACCTCGAGTCACATCATAGGCTGCAGATGCGCTGTGCCCCACAGGGTTTACGGCCGACGTGGCAAAGCGGCCGTTTTGATCATAATATGTGTGGGAACTTCGGCTAGTGATACCTGGGCCAGTTACGGTTGTTTGAGTCGGCAATCCAAATCGGGTGTAACTTAGTTCTGTTGTCAATTCTAAAGGAGCGCCCGCACCTGGTTCTCGTATGCTTCTATGCAACGCCCCATTGGAATAATACTCATACTGAGTAGTCCGCTCTAAAGCCGCATCAAAACTTCCATTTAAGCCAAAGCGGACTTTCGCTTGATTAAGCTTAGCAAGCTGCCAAGTATTGGTATCAATAGTGAATTGTCGTTGCTGCTCACGGTTATAACTTGTCCCGCTTTCATGATCATGGATATCAGTTCGTGTTAACGTCACATTACCATAATCATCTACGGTATTAGTGCTCATACTGGTACTGAGCAGGCGTCCATCTTCTGGATCGTAGCTTTGCCTAGTGGCAGAGGCTACATAAGGGAATACCGGGCCGCTGCCGACCACCCCCTTAGTCGCATAGCTGTAGCTCTGTCGATGTATTTTAGTGTTACTGGCTGTGTGGAATTTCTCGATAAGTGTGGGTCGACTTATAATTGGAAATGCCTGTGCATAGGTAGTTTCTGTAGTGATTCCGGAGGTTTGGTTCTCGACAATAATTTTTTCAAAGCCCAAATCTCCACGACCAATCAAATTGGCTTTTAAGCCTTCATAGCTATAAAGGCTATCAAAGCTACCAAGCCCATTGGAACGTGAGACTTTGGTTACTACATAACGACTGCTTTGTACATCTTGTTCTGGAAATAGTGCAGCCTCACCCTTTGTATAAACACTAGGGTCGCGAATGGATTCGTATTCGAAGCCAACGGAGTTGCCAAGGCCATAGTGAACGGCCGCGAGTAAATGGGCTGGAACAGAATCACTCAAAAACAAGCCGTGTTTATTAGTCTCAGCCCAAAAGTAATTGTAATACCCTGGACCTGTACGAGGGTTGGTACAAGCCTGCACCTTTGCGTGAGTGTAATCCAATAGGCCATCACCATTAATGTCCACGTATTGTTCGGACTTTCTTTGGCCTCTTTCACTACGAATAAACTGAAAGCTTTGACTTTGAGTCCCATCTGTTGCTTTTAGACTTAAAGAAGTGCTGGAGCGACCAATATAGGCATCATATTTAGTGTTTGAAGTATCTTTATAACCATCTCCGTTAACATCCATTTGACCGAATTGGTGATACTGATTAAGAGTTGCTGCATAGCTGGTAAAATCGTTACCGGTGTTTTGTAGGACTTTGGTTACATTATTCCCTAGCGCATCCACATCTTCATACAACAAGTCTGGATAGCCATCGTTATTTACATCCTCATACCTTACTGGCTTACCCGGCAGATAAGGTTTATACCCATTTATATCAAACCCAGAATTCGAGTTAAGAAGAAAGCCACCATCTTTATATACTAGATCCGGTAAACGGTCCCGGTTCAAGTCCTGTAATTTTAAGCTACCACGAACTCGTTCAGCCCAAAGTTCCTCGCTGTTGAAAGATGATCCGGTATTCCTATGGACGAAAACATTTGATAGGCTCTCGTAGTAATGTCGAGAGCCATCCCACACACGCAATTTTGCCTTTTCTTTCACCAACAAATCTGGCAATAGGTCACCGTCAACATCAACAAGATCAAAATCATCCAGTGAGACTGGATAGGATGTGCTGCCCAACAACCAACTTGTATCTTGCTGAGTGTGCCCGTGCCAAACTTTACTAATAAAACCAGCTGCTGTGCTTAATGCTACATTAACTTTGACATTTCTATTAACCTTATCTACCACAACATAAACGAGGTCTACTCTTTTGTCCCCATTAATATCCACAAACCGAATTCGCTCCGGCAATGCCAAGAATGGAATTTGCCACGTAACAGGATCATACCCATCACTATCGTTCGACAATAAGATATCAGCATATAGAGCCTGAAAATTACTCGTGTGACCATAGATTGGGTATTGCCTTCTTATACTCAAATAGTCGGCCTTACCGTCGTTATTAAAGTCATGCCAACGGGGGTAGTGCCATGAATTGTCATAACGGACTTTCTCACACGTTTGATCTACCGCTTCTAATGGTACTGTCAATTGACTTTTCGAATAAGCCACTCCCCCTTGGGATTGCCATTCAAGCGTTGTGGGGGTTTTACACTGACCGCTCGACCGACTACACTCTTTAACACTAACAAGGCGTGTACTCTTTGAGTACTCAGTGTATTCATAGCTCATTCGAAACTCTGAAGCCTTAGTTCTAATCGCTTTCAGCCGTCTATTCAGTCGGCGATCCTGAGCCCCAGATGTATACCGTTCTTGTGAGTCTTGGCGGCTTTCATAAATAAAATCCACCCTATCTATCGGGAATTTCTGTGGCGCTGCATCGTTGCCGGAGTAGTAAATATGGAGCAGTTCTTGACCAGGGTTATAGCTATATCGATAGAAATTTGAACTCCTATCCATTACTTTAGCTATGGACCAACGATAAATTTCCTGGCTTCCGTAGCGCCTAGTTGTCGCAAGATCAACAATCCCTGTAGAACTATTCGTTCCATAGGTTTTAGTCAAACCGGATTTTGTGTGTACCTCAAAATATTCTGGACCACTGCCTTGATTACCCTTGGAAACAATTTTGGAAAAGCGATTATTTTCAGTGTGATATTCAGCGCCGTCTTGACCATAAACACCACTGACCAACATCAACTTTTGACCATTCAAGCAAAAACGATCATTTGCAGTGTATTCCACAGCTCGAATCAGCTGGTCTTGAGCCATGTTTTTAGGGCAGCGATAAATGGAATCATCTAACCCAGAAATAGACCAGCCAACACCCAGTAAGCCATTGGCTCCACTACTGGAATAGCTCAGGTTTAGATTTGGAGCAAAGCCTCCCGTTGGAGTTGGTACCGGAATGGGTATTTGGATACTCGCGTACCCGGAAGCGTTAACACTGGCATGGCCATTTAAGCGGCCGTTAAACTGAGGACCTAGATTAGGTTCAAGTTGAGCATCAGGCAAGCTTAAACCTGGAGGAGTCGCCGTTTGGCTAGCGAAAACGCTGGGAATTTGAAGGGCAGCAATAGAAGCAAGCGTAAAAAAGGCAGAGCGCAAAGAGAATTGCATTTTCGTTCCTTGAAGATACCACATAAATAATTTTATTTTTCGGCAGCGATAGTCGAGGATTTAAACTAAACATGCAAGTGAATAGCTTCACATTTTTTAAGCATTTAAAATAATTTATTCTTTAATCAATATTTTTGTGCTTTTTATTTAGTAGTAGGTCAACGAAAGCACTTAAGCTGCTAAAACGATACTCACACCAAATGATTAGCGCGCCACCCTTTCTTTGCACGCCAGGCGAGAGGCTGCATTTTGAGCAAATCCAATTATAAAACCCCCAAACTAAAACAGCCCTCTAAGAATTAGAGGGCTGTCCAATACAAAACCATTAAGTACCTTTTCGCAAGCAAGGCTTGATTCAACGAACGCTACCTACGCCAAAGACAATCCTCACCCAAAGCATCCAGCTTAGCTTCATGCAACTGCATTTCTTCCGCGTTGGCGGCAACCACTTTTAATGGCGCGCGGCCAGAGGCTAGGCGACGAATAGCACCAGCCTGCGCACCACTTGAATTTTCTTCGGATTCTGCACCGAGTGACAACATGGTTTGGCCACCTGTCATCATTAGATAAACATCGGCCAGAATCTCGGAGTCTAGCAATGCGCCGTGCAAAACGCGGCCAGAGTTATCAACATCGTAGCGCTTACATAATGCGTCTAGGGAGTTACGCTGGCCCGGGTGTTTATCACGCGCCATGACCAGGGTATCAATCACCGAACAATGATCGTAAACCTTGCCATGCCCCTTCCCCAGCAAATTGAATTCATGATCAATAAAGCCCACATCAAAGGGGGCGTTATGAATAATTAATTCTGCACCACGAATATATTCTAAGAAGCTGTCAGCAACTTGTGAAAAGACTGGCTTATCAGCCAAAAATTCATTGGTAATACCATGAACTTCAATCGCTTCATCTTCTACCACACGCTGAGGGTTCACGTATTCGTGATAATGGTTGCCAGTGAGTTTTCGGTTAAACAATTCGACACAACCAATCTCAATGATTCGATGTCCGGACTTTGGATCAATACCGGTGGTTTCGGTATCGAGAACAATTTGGCGCATTGACTGTTCCTAATGGTTTTGCGATTTCTTGTCTTAAGCTGTTTTGCTTTTAGCGAGTTTCAGATTTACCTGGGGATTCCTTGATTGGCCAGTTCATCTGCAATTTCATTCTCTCTATGACCGCTGTGCCCTTTTACCCAACGCCATTCAATTTCATGACGCTTACTTTCTGCATCCAGCTCTTGCCATAGATCAGCATTTTTAACAGGCTTCTTAGCGGAGGTTTTCCAGCCGTTTTTCTTCCAGTTAAACATCCATTGGGTTATTCCTTGTCGGACGTACTGGGAATCTGTGGTTAAGATAACTTTACAAGTTTGTTTTAAGGCTCTTAGTCCTTCAATTGCTGCCATTAATTCCATGCGATTATTGGTGGTGTTTTTTTCGCCTCCGCATAATGGCTTTTCGGTATCACCATAACGCAGCAATGCTCCCCACCCTCCTGGGCCTGGATTACCTTTACAGGCGCCATCAGTAAATATTTCTACGGTTTTTATTTCTTGATTCAAAAATACTTCTCTTTTTTAGTGCTAAAACAAATGTAAACAGATTTCGCCGCCTTTACCAAACCATGCATTCGTACTATTCGGTAGTGGGTGCGCTAGGCTTGCCCTTGTTGATAACAAGCTTGAGCTTTTCTTTCTTTGCTTGCCGGCCAATCGCGGCACTACCAAACTGCTCAGCATTGGCTGGTTTTTGCCAACGCGGCTTAAGGGCATTGGCAGCGAAGACATCATTACGCGCTACCAAGGTGTAAGATGCTCCCCAATTCAAAGCGCCCAGCTTCTTGCCCAGGCCTTCTAGCACACGACTACGCTCTAACAGCGCACTATTGGATAACGGCAATCGATAAAAATGCGGAATAAGCTCAAGGGGCTGCAAACCCAACAATTGTAGCCAATCTCGACTTGAGCTGGCCGTTAAAAAACGACGACGCCAAACTTGATTACCTTTGAAAAAACGCGCGACATTAGCAAATAAGCCGTAAATACTCAAAGGGTTAAAACTGGTAATGATCAAATGGCCATGATCAATTAGCACCCGCTGGGCTTCTCGCAATAGCTCATGAGGGTTGGAAGAGAATTCCAAACAGTGATGCAGTAATAATACATCCACCGAATCGGTCGCCAGCGGAATTCGGCTGCCATCAAAAGGTAAAGCCGAAGCTTCCTCACAAAGCCCCTTTTCACTCAATGATTGGGAATCAAGAGATTCTTTCAGACCATCAAGTTGCACCATCTGAATCTTATGATTGATACGGCTTTCCTCCATGAGCTCGCAACCATGGATATGACTGAAAGCACATAAGTGGTAGCCAAAGCGATATCTCAAGAGCTCATCTATGGAAGCTTGCTCTTCTGATAAGATGGCCTCACCCAATGGCGTATTAGACCAGCGGCTAATATCTTCAGCAAAGGCTTTTGGCGATTGCGGCACATTGGCGCGCTGATGTAACCATTGACGACATTGTTCTACAAGACTCACAATAAAGCCCTTTGCACTTAAACAAACTCGGTTTGACTTAGCCGCCCGCTCTACTGACACTAAAACGCGCGGCTATGTAATTTTATAAACTATAACAGAAATAGCTTTAGCGGGCGGCCCTACTTTGACCTAAAACGGCAAAGTACTCGATAACAGCCGCCGCACTGAAAGAGAACAACGGAGCCTGCCATCCATGGACTATAGTATTAGACCAATCGCTGCTTTTGATGACAATTACATCTGGCTAATCGATAACGGTGAGATCGCCGCTGTCGTCGACCCAGGCGACCCCAAGGTGGTATTAGATCGCCTTGAAGCCGATAATTTGAAGCTGGTCGCCATCATCAATACCCATCATCACTTTGACCATACCGGTGGTATCAGCGAGCTTTGTGAAAAATACGCAGATTGCGTGGTCTATGGCCCCGAAAGCCAGGAGCTTAGCCAAGTTGCTTGTCGCGATGGCGACAGCGTTGAAGTATTACCTAGCTTGAACTTCAACGTTCTAGAGGTACCTGGCCACACCTTAGATCACATTGCCTTTCACAGCAGCGATATGGCCACCCCAGTGCTATTTTGCGGTGACACCCTATTTGCCGGCGGCTGTGGCCGTATGTTTGAAGGTAACCCCGAGCAAATGCAGCAGTCACTAGAAAAGCTTGCCTCCTTATCTGGCCAAACCTTAGTGTATTGCGCCCATGAATACACCCTGGGCAATTTGAACTTCGCACTCGCAGTTGAACCTAGCAATAGTGCCTTAGCCGAGCGCATGGAAGAAGCCAAGGCGCTTCGCGAAGACCAACAAGCTACCGTGCCCTCACTATTGAGCCTAGAACGAGCGACCAACCCCTTTTTACGCTGCCGTGAGAGCGAAGTTCAAAAATCGGCCAGCCAAAGGGCTAAAAACATTGTCTCCAGCCCTGCAGAAACCTTTGCCGTAATACGTAAATGGAAAGACAATTTTTAGGCGCTAGCTTTTCAATATCGGCGACTATCGCTAAACAGCAGCCCCTATGCTCATAGGGGCTTGTCAATCTATCCTAAAATCGCGAATTAGCACCCTATATTAAGCGCACTGCTTAACAGTGTTTGACCTACTACCCCGCTATAATTTTACCTTGGGCTGATTGACCCAGACGGTCTGCCACTCTAGAATCGGCGCCTATTTCTACAATAAAAACACCTTAAAACGACCATTAGTAGTTAACGAATTATGCTTCGATTGCTTATACCTGTCGGCCTTGTACTGACGCTGGGAGGCTGCGCCCAACTTAGCCAACAGCCAGAAAAAACCGAGATTTCTCGCCACGATGCGCAATTAGAAGCCGCTAAACATGCCGAGCGCGCTGAATTGCCGCAGGCCGCCGGCACAAAGCTAGCCAAGCAAGGCTCTGCAATCGTAGAAAGCAATGACACAGCTTTAGCCGCAGTAAGCATTGAAGCAGCCAACATTGATACCGATCTATGGCAGCACATTCGCGATGGCTACCGTTTATCCGCCATTCAACATAAGCGCATCAATAAACAAGAGGATTGGTACGGCAAGCACCCCAATTATATGAATCGAATCAGTAAGCGGGCGCGTCCATACCTCTACTATATCGTTAACGAGCTTAAAGCTCGTGATTTACCCATGGAGCTGGCACTTCTCCCTATCGTGGAAAGCGCCTATGACCCATTCGCCTATTCACACGGCCGTGCATCTGGCCTCTGGCAGTTTACCCCACCAACCGCGAAAGATTTCGGCCTACACAACAACTGGTGGTATGACGGCCGCCGCGACATTGAAGCTTCGACCCAAGCTGCACTGGATTATTTAGAAAAGCTCCACAAACGATTTGATGGTGATTGGCTACTGGCCTTAGCCGCCTACAATGCTGGCGGAGGAACTGTTAACAAAGCGATAAAACGTAATCGCCGTCAAGGTAAAAACACTGACTTTTGGTCGCTGCGCCTCCCCAAAGAAACTCAAATCTATGTCCCTAGATTGCTAGGGCTGGCCAAACTGGTTGCCGAACCTCAAAAGTACGGCATTCAGATGATTAATATTCCCGATGAGCCCTTCTACCGGCGCTTCGATCTTGATTATCAATTGGACTTAGCGCAAGCCGCCGAGCTGGCCGAGCTTCCCATGGATGAGTTTTACCTACTCAATCCTGCCTATAATCGCTGGGCCACAACGCCTGATGGCCCACAGCACATCTTGATACCCATTGCGCAAGCTGACGCCTTCTCCAGCGGTTTGGAAAGCTTGGATGAATCTGAGCGCGTGGGCTGGAAGCGATATCAAGTTAAATCCGGGGATACGCTGGGTAAGATAGCCCGCCAGAACAATCTAACCCTAGGCGAGCTCAAGCGAATTAATCGATTAAGCAGCAACACTATTCGCTTAGGGCAAGCATTGTTTATACCTACCGCCTCTAAACCAGGCAAACACTATAGCTTTAGCCTAAACGAGCGTGTCGCCCGCAACCAAGGTAAAGGCCGAGTGCAGCGCTATAAAGTGCGCAGCGGCGATAGCCTGTGGAGTATTAGTCGTAAATTCGGTGTGAATTATGAGGATATCGCTCGTTGGAACAAGCTCAGCGTTAACGGCACCTTAAAACTTGGCCAAAAGCTGCTTATATATCCAAAGCAGGCCAATTATGCGAAGGGTAAACAGCGAATTTCTTACAAGGTTAGAAAAGGCGATTCCATTGCCAGAATCGCTAAGAAATTTGGCACCAGTATAAAGTCGATAGTAAGAAGTAACGGCTTAAACCCCAAAGACTATTTACAGCCTGGACAAGCCCTTACGCTCTTAGTTGACCCTCGACGCGGCTAGTTTTGCCCGTCCAGACTAGACAACTCTTAGTCTTGCCCCTCTAAAAATCGCCGAGCCGCTTCTTCATATTGTGAAGATCGCTCGGCAATAGCATCAAAGTCGTAAAAACGTCGATATTTCTCCAATAGCGACTGCCTCAAACGCCCTGCCAACTCAGCATCCGCTTCAAACAGCCTGTCAAAGTCGATTTCATACATCTGCAGACAAACACAGTCCTTAACGTAGTGCAGGCCGCGTAAAGCCGATAGGCGTGCTACTGGCACAGCTATGGAACCATGCATTTGATCTTGTAAGCCAAGCAGATTCTTGGCCGTAGCGACAAAGCGATTACTTGTTTCATCACGCTCAGCCAACAAAGGTAGGTCTTGTGACTTATCTGGGTCGTAATAGAGGTAGTAGTTACTGGCCTTTAAATAAACCTCATCGATAATAAAGGTAAGATTGCCCAATGGACGTATGCGCGGCAAATGACCTGCATCATTGCCTTCACGCAGCTCAAAATTCATTAACAGACGACCCGATTTACCCATGTGCAAAGCATGTGCTTTTTCGATGGCGAGACAAAGCATCTTAAAATGCTGCTGGTCCAAAGGCATTCCGTCTAATGGTTTGGGCTCTGCTGGCAAGTGGTTCATCTCTTTCCTATCCTTTTTAACAGCGCATGAAGGGATTATAGCCAGTATTCACCAAGAATTTATACAGAAAATACCTCGCATTAAGCGTCGGTAAAGGTTTGATCTGTAAGATTTTTGACGTTTTTTGCGGATGAACCGAATTCCTCATACTATTTGACTGTTTTTATTTTAAGGTGTGACATAATTCACAGATATAGTGTTAGAATACTTTCGACATAATTAACAATACCAAAGGAAAAGGGTAACGGATCATGAAAGTTAAGCATCTTATTGGGGTGATTGGCTTGGGGCTTGTAACGTCAGTGGGCACTACGGCTCAAGCACAGACAATACAAGAAGCCATTAGAACTGCTATTAACTCTCATCCGGAAGTGAGTGCAGCCAAGCACGAAGTACTCGCCAGGGAGCAGGAAATTAAAGGTGCCAAGGCTGGTTACCTACCCACTGTTGATGTCGCCGCCGGGTTCGGCAAAGAAGACACAAAGTCTCCTACTACGGGCCAACGTGATGTAAGCCTTGATCGTACAGAGACATCTATCTCTGCTCGCCAATTAGTATTTGATGGCTTTGCTACTCGCTCAGAGGTTAAGCGCCAAGAGGCCCGCACCGAAAGCGCGCGCCATGAAGTAGAGACCACCTCAGAAAACATTGCACTACGCACCTCTGAGGTTTACTTAGCGCTATTAACCCAAGCAGATCTTCTTAAATTAGCCGAAGCCTCTCTACAAGAGCATAAGAGCATCTATGATCAGATGACCCTGCGCAATCAATCTGGCGTAGGTAGCCGTGCCGACCTCGATCAAATTGCTGCTCGTTTGGCGCTTGCTGAAAGCAATGTTGTTGTAGCACAAGCCAATCTTATGGACGCCGTAACAAATTATTATCGCGTTACTGGCGTTATGCCGGAGGTTGAGGCCCTTTCGATGCCTAGCAACAATATCGACCTACCCGCTAATTTAGAAGACGCTGTAGAACTTGCATTGCAGAGCCACCCTACCCTAAAAACAGCCAATGCCGATATCGACGCGACCATCGCCCAGGCAGAAGCTGCCAAAGCGCCATTTTGGCCAGATGTAAGACTAGAGGCCGATGCTAGCTGGAATGAAGATACCGGCGGTGTAGTAGGTGAAGATGAACGCCAAGTAATTGCCCTTCGTATGCGCTACAACCTATACCGTGGTGGTGCGGACAAAGCTCGCCGCAAGCAGACTCACTACCTACTCGAAGAGTCTAAAGATGTGCGTAATAACACCAGCCGCCAAGTCGTTGAAGGCCTACGCCTTTCATGGACAGCGTTCGAGTCTGTTTCCTCTCAGCTACAGTACTTACAAGCGCACGTAGACGCCGCACAAGCTACCAAACAAGCTTATATCAACCAGTTTAATATCGGTCGACGCACACTCCTTGATTTACTTAACACTGAAAATGAAGTGGTTGATGCAAAACGCAATTTAATTCGTGCTAGCTATAACCAAAAACTAGCTGAATACCGCATTTACAATTCCATGGGCCTCCTCCTACAAAAGCTAGCTATCTAAGCTACTAGGTAGATCCCCTCCTAAAGCCGGCAAATGCCGGCTTTTTTGTGCCCTTTACGAGTACAGCAGCTTGGGAGCAGCTCGCCCCTACACACTGCTCGCTTCAATGACACACGCCAATCACAGCACGTCTTCAAACACGGCCCAAGACCTAAATGCTTTCGAAACCGCCAGTGGTAGGGGTTAAATTATCTCTACTTGTATTTTATTACTTGCTTTTTAAAAAACACTGTATAAAATCACATGTACTGTATAAATAAACAGACCAAGAGCGAAGACCATGATCAAACTTACAGCACGCCAACAGCAAGTTCTCGATCTTATCAAGTCATACATTGATGATACCGGTTACCCGCCAACGCGCGCCGAGATTGCCAAAGAACTTGGCTTTCGCTCCGCCAATGCCGCCGAAGAGCACCTTAAAGCCCTTGCCCGTAAGGGTGTCATCGAAATGATTGCAGGCGCTTCACGGGGCATTCGCTTGCCAATAGAGCAACAAGGTATTCCTTTGGTAGGCCGTGTAGCAGCGGGCAACCCAATTCTAGCAACCGAGAATATTGAGGATTATTGCGACATTCCAAGCTCTTTCTTTCAGCCTACCGCTGATTTTCTACTCAAGGTTCACGGTGAAAGTATGCGCAATATAGGTATATTAGATGGTGACCTCATTGCTGTTCACAAAACCGAACGTGTTCATAACGGCCAGATTGTAGTTGCTCGTATCGACGATGAAGTAACCGTTAAGCGCTATGAAAAAATCAGCAATCAGCCGCTCATTTACTTACATCCCGAGAATGAAGAGTTTTCTACGATTGAGGTCGATTTACGTGAACAAGAGTTTGCTATCGAAGGGCTTAGCGTAGGCGTTATTCGACGCTAAGTATATCGCAGGCAAACCAAGCACATTAGCCGATTTAGGGAGTAAGATCATGAACCAAGCAGCCATTCAAAGCGCATCACAAGAATCCGTATCGGAACACGGCTTAACTGAGCTTGTGGTTACCCATGAGCAAGATAATTACCTTCAATGGTTACTGCCGATGGTCGCCCACTTTAGCCAACAAGAAAGCGGGCGCTGGTTAAGCTGGGTTGGCGCAGAGAACATTAGCAAGGAAATGCTTATTCAATACGGCATCGACATTAGCCGCTTGAGAATTATACGCCTGCGAGATAAGAGCGATACTTTGTGGGCAACATGGGAAGCTTTAGCTGCCGGCAATAGCCATATGGTGATTAGCAGTCCCGGCGTACTGAGCCGGCAAGAATACCAGCAACTAAAACAAGCCGCAAAAGCAGGCGCCTGCCAGGGCTTAATGCTTCGAATTCGTTAACTGGGTACGGTACAACAGTGGAAACTGCGAAACTTAACAGCCAAAGAATCGTTTATAAGCTTTGAATTAGAATAACGATTTAGCTGTGGATAGCAAAAGACGCCTAGTGAATTTGCACAGGCCCCGAGTCCACATCAACTTCTTCATTAGAATCATCAGCTTTATTGGCTTCTGCAATTTCGCTAGCAGCTTCCAAACCAGCCTGAACCATTGCCCTGGCAACTTCAATCTTAGCGTCTTGTAGGTAGAAATTAGATTCTTCAGAAAAATGAATAGTCAACAAAGGTTCCCCCTTGCCCTCGGCCCTCTGCAAGGCTACATCGCCGTTGGCTAACTCGACAATTTCAAATAAGACGGTGTCCATTAATACTCCAGGGATTGAATATGCCGGCAATTCTAACAGCTTTCGCAGTAGGATTCGAATAACGCTTTTCCCAGCATAACAGCTATCGATGAACTCACCTTAATACTCTTCACTGAGTTTAATTATAGATTCAAAATAATGTTCAAAGTTGCTTATGAAAGCTTTTAGGGTTTTTAAGCTGGGCCTTAAGGAAGATTGCGACATTGCAATGATGTCTGCTGGACCACTTTCATCAATCACCAATGAGGCGTTCAAATCCTCTAACTGGCTCATTACTTTAAGAAAATCATCAAACCAGTCACTCTGTTGCAATTGAAGAACATTCGCTGGGAGGTTTTCACGAACATTATCGTCGATCTGCGCGCTGAGTTTAGTAATGCTTTGAGGGTAATAAAGATCATGCTTGTGCTCAAACAGCTCTTGGGCGAGCCAAGCGCCACACAGCCTCTCAATGATAAGAAACCCTCCCCTTAAAAAACTAAGCTTTTCAAGGGGAAGCGTTGTCATTTCAGCAGCTTTACACTGGCACTTAGCAAGCTGCAGTTGAGTAAGAAAAGGACGGAACTGATCCATTATTTTTTCTTACTTTTTGCCTTAGCCTTAGTCTTAGCTTGGGTTTCCACCCACTTTCCGCCTTCATAGAAAGCCTTCCAACCGGTAGCTTTGCCATCAATCTCCGACTGAACATATTGCTCTTTTGTCTTACGGCTAAAGCGAATAACAGCCTTGTTACCGTCAGGGTCTTCAACCGGAGCGCTAAAGAGAAATTTGTACTTTGGATCAATCTCACTCTTATAGGGCAGCAACTCTTCTACAAGCGGAGCTCGGGTTTCGCGATTCTTAGGAAACTGGCTTGCGGCCAAGAACATCCCTGAAGCGCCATCGCGTAACACATAATGATCTTCTACTTTATCGCAGGCTAACTCGGGCATAGGCACTGGATCCATCTTTGGAGGAGCCGCCTCACCGTTTCTCAGCAATTTACGGGTATTTTTACAGGACTCTGAGGTACAACCGAAATACTTACCAAAGCGACCGGTTTTCAGCTGCATCTCACTGCCACACTTGTCGCATTCTAAAGTCGGACCATCATAGCCTTTCAACTTAAAGCTGCCCGCCTCGACCTCAAAACCACTACAGTCTGGGTTGTTACCGCAGATATGCAATTTGCGCTGCTCATCCAGTAGGTAACTATCCATCGCCGTGTCGCACAGTTTACAGCGGTGCTTATTACGCAACTGTTTAGACTCGGCCTCATCGTCCTCATCAAGGTTCAGTACCTCATCACCCGACACTAAGTTCATGGTGTGTTTACAGCGCTCCTTAGGCGGTAAGGCATATCCCGAGCAACCTAAAAAGACACCAGTACTGGCTGTGCGAATCTGCATATGTCGGCCACATTGGGCGCACTCGATATCGGTTTCGGTTGGCTGATTAGCCCGCATTCCACCTTCAGCGATCTGTGCCTGGCTAAGCTTTTGGCTAAAGTCCGCATAGAAATCATCCAGCAACTTATCCCACTGCAGCTCACCATCGGCAACCTTATCCAGAGACTCTTCCATATTTGCGGTAAAGCTGTAATCCATCAGATCGACAAAACTTTCACTCAATCTTTCGGTAACAATGTCGCCCATTTTCTCGGCAAAGAATCGACGCGACTCTGTATGAACATAACCTCGATCTTGAATAGTAGAGATAATCGAAGCATAGGTCGATGGTCGGCCAATCCCACGCTTTTCCAATTCTTTAACCAAGCTCGCTTCAGTAAAGCGCGCTGGTGGCTTGGTAAAATGCTGCTTTGGATCAAGCTTTTGAAGATCTAAACTGTCACCAACTTTCAGTTCAGGAAGTACCACATCTTCTTCTTTTTTGGATTGTGGTGGCTGAACCTTCATAAACCCGTCAAATCGAATCACACGCCCACGTGTTCTCAGCTCATAATCCCCAGCGGTTAGCGCAATCGATGTGCTGGTAAATTCAGCAGGCGGCATTTGACAAGCCACAAACTGGCGCCAAATCAAGGTATACAAGCGCTCAGCGTCTCTCTCCATGCCTTTTAGCTGGGTAGGCTGCACAGTCACACTAGATGGCCGAATCGCTTCGTGCGCTTCTTGCGCCCCCTCTTTGCTGCTGTATGAGTTCGCCTTTTCAGGAAGATAGGCCTTACCATATTCTTCTGCGATAAAATCACGACAATTGGCTACCGCCTCTTGGCTTAGGTTAGTAGAGTCGGTACGCATATAGGTGATATAACCCGCTTCGTACAAACGTTGGGCCATCATCATGGTTTTCTTTACCGAGAAGCCCAAGCGGGTGCTCGCGGCCTGCTGTAAGGTAGACGTGATGTAAGGGGCGCCAGGCTTGGCTTTAGTAGGCTTATCGTCACGTGAAGCAACTTGGTAACTGGCTTGCTGCAGCTTTGCAACAGCGGCCATGGCCTGTTCTTCATTAACTGGTTTAAAGGCTTTACCGTTTTCTTTCTTTACCTCAAAGCGAATCTTTTCAGCATCTTTGCTATTTAAGTCCGCAAAGATATCCCAATACTCTTCAGGGATAAAAGCCCTGATTTCGCGCTCACGCTCCACAATAAGCTTTACGGCAACCGACTGAACTCGTCCGGCAGATAAACCTCTCGCAATCTTTTCCCAGAGTAATGGAGATACCATATAACCCACTACGCGATCTAAGAAGCGGCGAGCTTGTTGGGCGTTTACGCGGTTTTGATCAATGGGACCCGGGCTTTTAAAAGCCTCTTGGATTGCCGATTTGGTGATTTCATTAAAAACCACGCGGCGGTAACGGTCATCATCTCCACCAATGGCTTCGCGAAGGTGCCAAGCAATGGCCTCCCCCTCCCTATCCAAATCCGTTGCGAGATAGACAGTATCAGCATCTTTTGCCAATGCTTTGAGTTCAGCAACCACTTTTTCTTTGCCGGGCAGGATTTCATACTTAGCTTGCCAACCGTTCTCTGGGTCAATGCCCATGCGGCTAATCAACTGAGTCTTGGCTTTGCGCTGCTTGTGGAGGACTTTTTCTTCAGGCGATAATTTACGCGTGATAGCCGCCTGGCGGGCCCTCTCCTTGGCATCTACAGGAGCTTTTTTCCCTCCGGACGTCGGCAAATCTCGAATATGACCGACACTGGATTTAACGACAAAGTCCTTACCAAGATACTTATTGATTGTTTTGGCCTTGGCAGGCGATTCCACGATTACCAGGGATTTTCCCATATTATCCTTCTTAAAAAATACTCGTATCCTGCTTTTTATAAGGCCCGTTAAAGATATAAGACCAGCAGGTTTTTCATAGCCTAAGGGGCGCATATATATAGACAAGCGCTCTTCGGGTCAAGTATGACCAATATGACTGACCATAAAATAACCAGACATCTAACTATTTGGGGGCAATGCACAAGCGGTACTAGACAAGCCCTTTTTTAGGAATACCATATTCCTTGTCGATTTCAACCAATAATTTGTTTTTACTAAAGCCAAATAGCTTGTTGCCGATGACATTTATACAAATGTACGCCCTGTACAGCTTAATTGGGTTTTACTTAAGTAACACTGAATTCACAACTAGATTTATGTCCGCTTCTTTCATTCTATATACTGCCCTGGCCCTCGCGGGCTCATCTTTAGCCCTGCTCGCCTACGTGAATTATCGTGAACGTAAACAAGCCGAGCATAGACTAAAAGTTAGGCAACTCACGCATGCCGCTGAAAGCTTAGAGGACATGATTAACAACCTTGAGAGTCTGAGTCGCGAAAAGGAGTTATTTTGCACACTAGCCCAAGAATTACTGCGCCGATACCAGAAGCTTTTTGATTTTGATGCGCAAGCTAATAATGTGGAAGTTCGTATACAACGGGCACAGCAGTTACTGGAAAGTTATCAAAGCAAAGGCAATACCAAAACCATCAATCGTATCCGTCCTAATGATCAAGCGATTAATAAAACCGAGCGGCAAATTCAAGAGGCGATCGACACCCTCATACATATGTTTAACGGCAAACATATTGCGGACAAAACCCTTGGCCCACTGATGCGAGAATTAGAGTATGCCCAATTGACTGTAGAGGTTATTTCCGGTGTGGCTCAAGGACATAAACTCTATAACGAAGGTGAATTTGTGGACGCCAATTCACACTATTTCCACGCCCAAAAACTCAGCATGCAATCAAAAGTTAAACACCCAAATCGTCAACGATTGATCGACGAACTTGGTGAAATCATCAACCGAGAGCGCCTAGCATTAAGTGAGGATCTAATGCCAGAAACGCTTTACAACCCCGACCCCAACCAAAAACCTATGAACAGCCCAGGCACCACGCTAGAAGATGCATTAACCGTTGAATAAAGCATAACCAGACTGTTATCGAAACTAACTCGTCTCGCCAGTTTTTTCCAACAAACCCTGCTCTTCCAGCCAAGCCATCAATACGGGGAATGCTGGTAACAAATCATCAACTTTTGCGCCCTTTTCCAACCAGTATAAGCCAACCCCTAACGGAGTAAACTCAACGGCCAAGACGGATTCTGGCAACTCATCTAAACAGTTACTCATCGCCTGGCTTAAAGATAGCGCTGCAACATCACCCTCTTTCCAATCCCACACTCCGTGAAAATGCACATCGTGTGCAAAACTGCTGCGCACAAGCATAAGGCTGCGTTCTGGGCAAAAGCGTTTATCGACCCAGCGCTTTTGATAAATAGCAATTGTTGGCGCCACGGTAAAATGCTTTAATCCACCAGTAACAGTAGCGATACGGCTTTGCAGCCCCAACTCAAGTGCACGCTGGCGCATACCCGCTAGCTGCCTTTGGCGACCACTAGGCTTCATAAGCATAATTGGCCCTAAAACCATTGCTACCGCCAAAACAACAAAAATAATACCTATACTCAAACTCAGAATTCTCCGTCAATTTTGCTAAATTCAGTGAAATTGACCTACGTCATATTTCATCGCGGTAAAAATTTACAGCAGCGGTAATTTACCGCTAAGATCATGACATAAACCTCATAGGAGACAAGTCATGGCCAAATACCAAAAATCACTAATCGCCGTCGATCTAAGTCAAGAATCCAGCGAAGTTATCGAACGTGGCCTAGCCGTATCTAACGGCTGTCATGCTGCCCTACTTCATGTCATTGAACCACTTACATTTGCTTATGGCGGTGACATTCCCATGGACCTTTCTGAGGTTCAAGAACAACTGCAAAACCAAGCCCAAGAAAAACTCCATAAACTTGCCGCACAGCACGGCATCAAAGCCGAGGATTGCCAAGTAGTCGTTGGACAGCCAGCCTCTGAGATTCACAGAATTGCCGACGAGGCCGAAGTCGATTTAATTATCGTTGGCAGCCACGGCCGTTCGGGTCTTGCCCTACTCCTTGGCTCTACTTCCAATGGTGTTTTGCACGGCGCAAACTGCGATGTATTGGCAGTGCGAGTTCATCCAAGCGAATAAACCAAATCGCCTAAAGCGCAAATGCTGTCATTTGCGCTTTAACCACGCTAGCCATTGAACAGGAAACAGCCCTTGCTGAAACAATTTCAATACACGGCTCAAGCGTTATCAAGCTCTTCCCAGCGCTGATATAAACCTTCCAGCTCACTCTCTTCTTGGGCGAGTTTCGCCAAGGTTTCAGCAACCACTTGATGATCCTTCTGATAAAAATCGGCGGCGGCCGTTTGTTCTTGTAGTGCTTCAACCTTAGCTTCTTGCTTTTCAATTTTAGCGGGTAAAGCATCAAGCTCCCGTTGAAGTTTATAACTTAGTTTCTTGGTCTTGGCTGCCTCTCCCTGCTTGGACTGCGAGGCAGCAACTACCGCGCTTTGCTCATCAGCAGTTTGCTCAGATTTAGCATTCGATAACTGAAGTAAGTCCTCGGCTAGGCTACACCACTTACCGCCTTGGGCTAGCCAATCCTGGTATCCACCAACGTATTCACGTACCTGCCCATTACCTTCAAATGCAAAAGTGCTTGTCACAACATTGTCCAAAAAGGCACGATCGTGACTCACTAACAACATGGTTCCAGAAAAGTTAGCCAACATTTCTTCAAGCAACTCGAGAGTTTCAACGTCTAAATCGTTAGTTGGCTCATCAAGCACCAATAGGTTTGCTGGCTTGGAAAACAGCTTAGCCAACAAAACCCTATTTCGCTCGCCGCCGGACAGGGCCTTGAGGGGCGTTCTCGCACGTTCTCCGGTAAATAAAAAGTCGCTGAGATAGCTGATGATATGCTTGCTGCTGCCGTTTATTTCGATGGACTCTCGGCCACCTGCTACATTGTCAACGGCGTTTTTTGTAAGGTCTAACTGCTCACGCAGCTGATCAAAGTAAGCTACCTCTATATTTGTTCCTAGATCGACATGCCCCTGCAGCGGCTTTAGCTGTCCTAGTAAAATTCTAAGTAAAGTAGACTTACCCATACCATTTGCGCCAATTAGACCGATACGGTCTCCACGCATGATACGGCCGCTAAACTGTTTGATAAGCTGATGGTCTTCGAATGCATGACTCACATTATGAATTTCGGCCACCAACTTGCCAGATTTATCAGCCAAATTAGCCAATATTTGCGCATTACCCTGCCGCTCGCGGCGTGCTGCCCTTTCTTCGCGCATAGCCTTTAGCGCACGAACGCGACCTTCATTGCGGGTTCGTCGTGCTTTAATGCCTTGCCTAATCCATTTTTCTTCTTCCGCTAGGCGCTTATCGAATAAAGCATTGTGTTTTTCTTCCGCCGCTAGCTGCTGCTCCCTAAAATTTAAGAAGCTCTGGTAATCTCCCTCCCAAACACTCAAGTGCCCACGCTCCAGCTCAGCGATATGGGTAGCCAGGTTTTGCAGCAAGGCCCTATCGTGGGTAATGAAAACAACACAACCTGAGTAGTTTAAAAGCTGCTGCTCTAACCATTGAATCGCTTCAATATCAAGGTGGTTTGTAGGCTCATCAAGTAGCAAAATATCGGGTTCACTCACCAAGGCTCTGGCCAATGACACCCGCCGCCGCCAGCCACCGGACAACTCCTTCATGGTGACATCTGCCGGTAATTCTAAGCGGGTTAGAATGGCATCAACTTGCTGCTGCAGACGCCAACCGTCTCGAGCCTCGATCTCCGTTTGCAACTGACCGAGCCGGTTTAAGCTATCCACGTCTGTCTTATTAAGCAATTCGTGGTAGCTGGTCAGCAAGTCACCTAAGCCCTCAAGGCCTTCAGCAACAGCGGCAAATACCGTTAAATCATCAGCCAGGGGCAGATCTTGCTCCAGCCGCGCCAGTTTTAAACCCGGTCGATGCCAAACGCTGCCACTATCAAGCTCAACCTCTTTGGCAATAACCTTCATCAAGCTGGATTTGCCGGCTCCATTTCGACCAATAATACAAAGGCGCTGTCCGCGGTAGAGGTTTAATTGCTGCTCATCCAAAATCGGCTGTAAACCATAGCTGAGCTGGGCATTTTCAATTTTTACGATCGGCATGAATGTTGCGCTTCCAGTGGACTTATAAATTGTGTCAGGGCATTTTTGATTCAAAGGTACAAGCTGTGCAAATTTTAAACGCTTTAGATGCAGAGTAATCTGCTTTAAACCGCGATTTGCAAAGGCTGAGCCGGTAATAATGCCCTATTACAGGGCTGCGAATAATACGGTTTTTCGAGCAGTCTGGATAGCGGCCTGAACTGGTGTTTGAAAAGCACTAAAGAAATATCTATAAGCGCTTGTTTATCAACCACAAAGCTAGCATGATTAGAGCCGTTACACCGATAACGTAAAAGCTGGAATCATTGTGACCAATTCATCTCTGCAAGCATGGGTATTCTCGTTAAGCCAAACTAGCTCTAAGCTAGCCCCAAGGGTTGTCGCCTGCTGCCTGTTGGTCCTGTGCGGAATTTTCTACACGGCGCTTACAGAAGCCCAAGCACCCAGCAAAGCGCTTGGACTCGATGAAATGGAACCCCAGCGTAAAGTCTATCAGCAAGCACTCAAGGCCTTAAAAAAAGGCGATGTAAAGGGCTTTAAACGTCTCAAAGCCATGCTGCGGCTCTACCCTCTTTACCCTGACCTACAATATAGAGATATTGCACGACGCATCAACAGTCTGCCACGCCAGGAAGTACAAGACTTTTTACAACAAAACGCCGGCAGCCCTTTAGGCCAAAGAATGCAATACCTGTGGCTTAAAACCTTAGCTCGCAAAGGCCATTGGCGCAGTTTTCTAAATGATTTTGACAGTGGCAAAATAAAATCTGAACGTATGCGCTGCAAATGGGTGAGCGCACATGCCCGCCTAGGTAAAGAGCTTCCTAGCCAAGAAATCGAGAAGCTTTGGAATGTAGCTTATTCCCAAAATAAACATTGCGATCGGGCTTTCACAGCCTGGAAGAAAGCTGGCGGCATTAACCATGAACTTGCTTGGCAAAGGCTGCACAAAACTATGCAAGCGAAAAAACTATCGCTTGCTAAATACCTCAGCAAACAACTTTCCCCTGAACTAAAGAAATTAGCGGCTTTGTACCAGGAAGTACACCACTACCCTGCCCGCCTAAAAAACATGGGCAAATTCAGCACCCGCAATGCCAAACTGCAAAGTAAACTTAACCAAGTGGTGTTACACGGTTTCCGGCGTTACGCCTACAAGGATGCTAAAGCCGCTTATGGCATTTGGCTTCGCTATGACAGTAAAAACTTATTTGAAGAGCAACAGCGTCAAGAAACTCTGTACATTTTAGCTCGCAAGCTCTACCAAAATGGCCACAAAGACGAAGCCAAACAACTATTGGCCCAATACAAAGTTATTGATAACACCCGCTTAATGGAATCTCTTATCAGAGAGTCATTGGCCATACAAGATTGGAAAATGGTGGGCTATTGGCTCGATCGTTTACCAGAGCCTGCTAAACAATCAGAGCGCTGGCAGTACTGGCTTGCCAGAAGTCTAGAGAAGAACAATCCGCAACCAACACCGGGATTGCGCGCTGATGCCATCTATCGAAAACTGGCTAAAGAGCGAAGCTTTTATGGCTTTTTATCGGCTGATCACGTTCAGCAAGAATATCAGTTACAAGACGTGCCTTTAAACGTAGATGAGGCCCAAAAACAAGAACTGTTAAACCAAGCGGCCTTGCAAAGAGCCCACGAGTATTTCCGCCTTGGCGATACCCTTAATGCCAACCGTGAATGGTTTTATCTAGCTCAAACCTTAGAAGAAAAACAGCTAAAAGCGCTCGCCTCTTTAACTCATGAATGGCAGTGGCATATAAAAACCATTCAGGGCATGGCCCATTTAAAATACTGGGATGATTTAAATTTGCGCTTTCCCCTCGCCTATCAAGACGAGCTTAAAAAAGCCGCCGATAGCACCAAAATAAAACAAACCTTATTGTACGCCATTGCTCGACAGGAAAGCGCTTTTGCTGCTGATGCACGCTCTCCTGCTGGAGCGATGGGCTTAATGCAGCTAATGCCTGCCACCGCAAAACAAACGGCACAAAAGATCGGCGTAAAGTATCGTCGCAAGGATCTATATAAACCAAGCTCAAACATCCGCTTAGGCAGTAGTTATCTTAACCAGTTATTGCAGCGTTTTAACGGTAACCGAGCAATTGCCGCTGCCGCCTACAATGCTGGCCCGCATCGCGTAGATCGCTGGCTAAAAAAAGCATCACCGAACTTAGAGCTTGATAGTTGGATAGAAACAATACCCTATCGCGAGACGCGTGGGTATGTTCAAAATGTACTTTCCTATTCGGTTATTTATGCCTACCGGATGGGCGACAAAGGACGCTTAATCCATAATAATGAAAAGATTATTAACTAGGGGTTGGCGGCTTAAGAGTTAGGTTTGGCAGCTCATCTACGCATTTTGCAAAAAATCGAATAGCTGCTGTTGATCAAAAGGCCAAGCAATTTCACGCCCCTCTTTTGTCGCAATTACTGGAATTCTAATACCATAACGTTCAACTAACTGTGCACTGTGTGCAATATCCACTTCTTCCAAGCGAAGCGCCAACGATTGCGCACAAGGCCAAAATAAGGTCTTAGCCTGCTCACATAAATGGCAGCCTGCTGTTGTATAAAGGGTTACTGTGCTGTTCATAAAGAGCGTCCTGAAGCATTACACCAAAAGCTCTGCATTCTAATGGCTAGACGATATTCAGAACAGCATTATAAGTAATTGTCGTTAATCAGACACAGTGCATAAATGAATATTAGCGAGCAAAAATAGCCTCTAGAAAAGCTTTGTGCTGCTCACTAGATTCCAGCTGCGTAGACTGTAAAACATCCGGTAAAAGCTCTAGATCAAAACCCTTTAAGGCTAATTGCTCTGTACTGGCTAATAGTTGCTCTGCGTAATTTTGTAAATCACTTAAGGGGGTGGCCTGGGACTGCCACGACGAAGGCTCTATAGATTGATAAACGGCTGCTTGCTGGACGGACGTCGTCTGTTGTAAATTCACACTAAATTGCGCGATTTCTTCACCGTTGTAGCCCAAATTTAATGCTTGTTCAAACGCTGTAGCCACATCACCCTGATAAAAATTATCAGCCAGTTCCAGTACTTGATCGAATAGTTCGGTAAACGCTTGCCATTCACCTTCATCAATATCACCGCTTATTTGTATTGCGGCCGCATAGTCCTCACTCGCACTGAAAGATAAACTACTAAAATCAGAGCCTGCATTTTGAGCATTTTGCTGACTCTCCTGGTATCGAATCAAGCTGGCCGCATCAATTGAGATAGTGTCACCATCTCTGGTCTGCACTTCCATTTGAAAACTGCGCTCGCGACTATAGTCCAGCTGGTAAGATTGATAGTTGCCGCTAGGGGTTGATAGTTGACTAGGTGCCGCTAATGGCTGCTCCACAATGTTAGGCAAGCGAGCTTCAATGACAGTTTCATCCAAGCCTTTTGCTGGACTGCCGATAGACGAAGAGTCTGTTTTATTTTCATCACTTGAAATCGGTGACTCTACACCATAATCACTGGCTAATTGATGAATCCCTTGATATACCAGGTCTCGAGTATTGGAAATATCCTTCTCTACCCTAGGCCCAAGAAGATCAAGCTCTTTGAGCATTTCTTTAGCTTCGCCAAAACCCCTTTCAAACCCTTTTAAGCCAGCCTCTAGGCGAGACTGCAATTGCTCAGAGCTGGCTCCATTGGCCTTATCAGCTTCAAGTCGAGCGGATATGAACCCTAGAATACTTCCAGCTACAGCGTCGGCTGAATTCGCGTTGCCGCTTTTTTCAAGCCCAGCAGCACTCTGGCCCGGGCTCGAGCCAAAGCTTAGCTCTTGGCTTACCGCTAGGCGACGCTCAAACAGAGCGAAGCTCTGCTCTTCACTGAAGCTTTGAATTTTCAGCTGGACTACAGAAGAGCTTTGTTCAGACGAGCTTATAGTGACTTGTTTCTCTAAACCTGAGTGCTTACTTGGTAAAGCGGTTTGTTTGGCTGCGGACTCACCGGTAGCAGCCCCATAATAGGAACTAGACTGCTGAGCGAATGAAGACTGAGTTTGAAGGTATTGAGCAATCATGATGGCCGCCAAAGAGATTGAGCTTTAATCTCTTTTACGGCTAAACACTTAAAAACTGTAAACTAGGGGACGGACGGCAACAGTTTGCCTTAAAACTGGATAAATCAATAAGCTCTTAAATAAACTCCGTAAACTTTGCTAATACCAGCACCGCTGTCACTAGAACAGCCGCAATGGCTAAGAAAGTGAGACTTGAACTGCTCTGTTTCTCCTCATCATTTTCACTTTGCGCAGGGCCAGTTTGCAGCTGAGCTCGACCTTTCTGCAAGTCCGGCACAGTAGCGGCGCTGGCCTGCTCAGCCGGCTTAGGGCGTACAGGTCTTGCAATCGTTGGGTTCACAGGCGCACGGAGCAATGTTTTATCAACTGTTTCGGCGGGCCCCAATACCCCAAAGCTCAAGCTGTCAAAGGCCAGCTCGTCACCACGCCTTACCCGTGCTTCCTCAACCCTAACCCCGTTGAGAAATGTACCATTAGAGGAGCCCAGATCCCGAACATATAAGGCACCCTGATCAAGAAACAAGCGAGCGTGTTGACGTGAAAGGTGAGCGGCAGCCAAGACAATATCACACTCACTAGAACGGCCGACCACCGTTTGCTCACCCAGTTTATAGACGCGATCAGATAATGCCGAATGGTTGGCCTTTAGCGCCCATTCTTGCTTATTACTGCTCTGCTGAGCCGCAGCTGCAGCGGCCGGATTTTGATCTCGCCGCTCCAGTTTGGGGTCAACGACATCCATAACCACCGAGGCAATCGAAAGCTTATCTCCGGTATTGAGCTCACACACTTCCCCTTCATTGATCGGCCGGCCATTTATCTCAATTAGCGGCCCTAGAGCACGCAAGCGCAGAGATTCGCCGGTAATATCAACAACGGCATGTTGCTTTTTAAGACCCTCATCACGCAGCACCAGCTGACATTCTCTGGCAGTACCGATAACTAAACGAGGCTCAACCAGCCATACTTCGTGTAAGCCTGAGCTTTGAGATTGGTTGCGTAGACGCAATTTTAACATTCGTATTTCTCTGTGTTAGTTTCCAACCAAAAGGGGCGACGTTTGAACCCCTCTTAAGAATGTAGACTAAAATCCTAATTACAAATAGGACGTAAAACAGTTACTTAGCTAATTTTACGAGAAATGCCTTTAAATTATGAGACATGTCCTGCATTCTAGCCTATGAACTTTGCTTTTTTAATATTAATGTATTAATACCCTAATGGCATAAGGCTAAGTTAATAGCGCTTGGCACTGATAACCATCACCAAAATTAACTATGACAGACCAAGCTAGGTAGATTGAGCCGCCAAGCGAGCCCATTAATGTAAATCAGAATTAGATTACATTCGACTACAGCAAAACTCGTCATAAATGTTTGAGACTAGCGATTTTTTCATGTTCACATTTAAGCTGCTAGAAACCGATAATCTCATTATGGAAGAAAAAACGCGAACCACTACCCTATGCGATTTCTTCTTCTTTGTTGGCAAATTGCCTAAGGCAAGTAAATGCAGCTGAGCTGGACTTCACGCAGTCACCCTGGATGCGTAAGACATAACAACGAAGACCACTTGCTGTGCATGGGTGAACAGGGTTTGTGGCTACTAGCCGATGGGATGGGCGGCCACGAGGCGGGAGAGGTCGCCGCGCAACTGGCTTGCCAGATTGTCAGTCAGACCCTACGCGAAGGCAAGGCTGCCAAAGCTGCATTCGAACTCGCACACCATATGATTCTCGAGCAATCCCAAGGCCAGCAAAGTGCAATGGGCTCTACACTCATTTGCATGCAGCAGCTTAATAAAGAGCAATTCCAGATAAGCTGGGTTGGCGACAGCCGTGCCTACCGCTGGCGCAGCAACAAACTAGAACAGCTCAGTCGAGACCACTCCTATGTACAGTCTTTGATCGATGCGGGCCAAATTACAGTCGAGCAAGCTCGCGAACACCCCGAGAAGAACATCATTACTCAGTGCCTGGGGGCGATAGAATATGACGCCATCGAAGTTGAGTCATTGAACAGTTTTTGGTTGCCCGGTGATATCATTCTTCTGTGTAGCGATGGCCTAAACGATGAATTACACGACAAACAAATTGCCGACATTTTGGCTAATGACAAGGGCTTGCAACAGCAACTGCTAGACTTAGAAAAAGCGGCATTGGATGCCGGCGGCAAGGATAACATCAGCATGATAGCTATTAGCTGTGATCAAGCCAGTGGCTATAAGAATGAGAAGGCTGAGCAAGAACGCCGCCCCAATCAAAGTGAAATAGCCAATAGCTTAGATTTTGAAAGTAATAGAGAAAAAACCATCAGCCCTATTGCAGCGCTTGCTTTTCTCTTGGTTTTTCTAATTTTGGTAAGCAGCTTATGGTTTTGGTAAAGAGCTGCAAGGCTCGATCTACAAACTAATGTTCACTGCGTAAAGTTAACAAACCCTAGACATAACTAATAAATCCTTGAGCGCAACATGCAAATTCCCGGATTTCAAATTACTCGAAAAATTAGCCAAGGAGGCATGTCATCTGTTTATCTCGCCATTCAACAAAGCATTGGTCGCGAGGTAGCACTTAAGGTTATGAGCCCCACTTTGGCACAAGACGCGCATTTTAGCGAACGCTTCCAGAGAGAGGCCACCATCGTAGGGCAACTTTCTCACCCTAACATCATTTCGATCTATGATATTGGCAAGCACCATGGCTTAAACTACATTGCCATGGATTACTTGGCAAAAGGCTCGCTCAGTCAAAAGATGCGCAATGGCCTCAGTGGTCTTGAAGCGGTAAAAATACTAAAGCAGTTAGCCTCTGCCCTCGCCCATGCGCACCATTGTGGTTATGTACACCGCGATATAAAACCTGAAAACATTTTATTTCGTGCGGACGATAATGCCGTCTTAAGCGATTTTGGTGTTGCCAAAGCCATCAAGCAAAATCTTGGCGTCACCCATGCCGGTACGGTTTTGGGTACGCCGAATTACATGAGCCCTGAGCAGGCGAAAGGCCAACCTTGCGATGGACGCTCTGACCTCTACAGCCTAGGCGTAGTGTTTTTTGAGATGCTTTGCGGCAAGCTACCATATCAAGCTGAAGAAGCCGTGGCGATCGCAATCAAGCACCTGACAGCACCAATTCCAAAGCTCCCCCCTCAGCATGCACTTTTCCAACCTTTGATTGACGAGCTTCTAGCAAAAAACCCAGAGGACCGGATTCAGTCAGGCGAAGAGCTCATCGAACGAATAGAGCTTTTAGAAACGGGCCTGCAAACACCAAAGATTAACTATAAATCGCTTGCCGCTTCCGACGAGTTTAAGCTTGGGATCTTTCAACGCCTACAAGCTGTGATTTTTATTCTTTGGCAAAAAACCACCCCCTTCTTTAAGGGCGAAGTTAGCCAACATGAAAAGCTACCACAGGCGAGCCGATACACCACAGCAATAAATGCCAGCCAAAACCCTGATTCATTCAGTGAGAGCATTCAAACCCAGGATAGCCACCGCAAGCCACAAAATTTAGCCATACTATTGATGGCCTCACTCTTTGTTTTGCTTGGTTTCTTCACCTACCAAAACTCATTTACAGAAAAAACAATAGAGGCTGCTCCTTTGGGCAAGTCTGCCAGCTTAGCCCCCAAACAAGAGCGAATTAAAGAACAGATGCAAGTAAAAAGCCAACCGCCTAGTCTTACGCTGGATGCGAGGCAAGATCAAAAAATACAAGAATCCGCTAGCGCAAATCATTTATCTACGCCCATCAGAGAATCAAGCTCGCCAGCGAAGAGTACGCCTCCTTATTCGGAAAAATCTGCAGCAAATATCACTTTGAGTGCCAGCCAAGAACAGCTTGGAGACTCTGAGCTTAAGCTTAAAAAGCTCGATGAGAAACAAGACGGCAGTTCGCTGGCGCAATCCTTGGAAGCTAAAACACCAGAAAAGCTCGCCAATCACCCCTTAACAATCAGTAGCGTTCCTAATGCGGATCGAATTCGTATCTTAAATATCAAACCCAAATACTATGCGGGCATAGAGCTTGCTGCCGGCAATTACCTTGTCGAATTAAGCAAAGCTAATTACAAAACAGTGAAGCATTGGGTGAAGATAAACGATCGAGCCGTTACACGCCAATTCACCTTAACTAAGCAGTACCAGCGGGGTCATACCTTTAGCGATACTTTAGATCAATATTCCTCAGCTCCAGAGATGATCGTCGTTCCAAGTGGCAGCTTCAGCATGGGGAGTAAGCTCAACAGCAATAGCCTTCCTATTCGTCAAGTCTCAATTAGCAAGACCTTTGCCGTTAGCCGATATGAAATTAGCTTTGCTGACTATCAACTTTTTTTAGAAGATGCCCAAAAAAACAAGCACGCACCTGATGATCACGGCTGGGGCAAAGGCAATCGTCCAATCATCAATGTTAGCTGGCAAGACGCCGTTGATTATACCGAGTGGCTTAGCCGGAAAACCGGTCGAAGCTATCGATTATTAAGTGAAGCTGAATGGGAGTATGTGGCAAGAGCTAATCATGCTGGTAGCTATTGGTGGCCACAAAATAGCCGACGTATGGCCAATTGCCGACGAGGCTGCAATAGCGATTTCGCCAAATTATTTGGCAGCCAAACATCCCCACTAGGTTATTATCCAGCAAACCCTTTTGGAGTTTATGATACAGCTGGTAATGTATCTGAATGGGTGCTCGACTGCCATACTGACCATTATCTGGGTGCGAAGCCTAATGCCGAGCCCAGACTTAAGCCCAGCTGCAAACAAAAAACGATACGTGGTGGCTCACATGGCGATGCAATCGAAAAAATCAGCAGCCATAGTCGCCAAGGTGCCGACATGGAAACCCGTAGTAACAAAATTGGTTTTCGAATTCTAGCCGAGATCTAAATCTAACTACCGCACACCGTCAATAGTAGTCCAGACAAGCATAATTACAGAGGCCAAGCAGGCTCCGATAATTAGCGCAGCATTGAAATATTCATCTACACTCAGGATAAATAGCAACTAAATCAGGAAAGGATCGGCCGAGTGTCGCGAAAAGCTCCGATTTAATCAATCCTATAACAGCCGCTCAGGTTTGGAGGGTCAGGTGTTTGGACAACAATATAAGGCGCAATACGAAGAACTACTAGTAAAATTCGCGGAACAATCCTCGATTATTAACGCCATTAATAGGTCAATGGCGGTAATCGAATTTCGACCAAGCGGCGAGATTCTATCGGCTAATGAAAACTTTCTAAAAACGGTCGGTTACAGCCTAGCCGAAATCCAAGGCAAGCATCACCGAATTTTTTGCGACACTGAATATTCAAGCACGGAAGAATATCGTGACTTTTGGGCACAGTTAAACCGTGGGGAGTTCTTTAGCGGTCAATTTAGGAGAGTCAACAAACTCGGTGAAACACTTTGGCTTGAAGCTACTTACAACCCAGTCTTCGATGCTAATCGAAAACTCGTAAAGGTCATTAAGTTTGCATCTGATATTACCGCCAAAGTTCTAAATGACGCTGAAGATAAAGGGAAACTGGATTCTTTAAGTCGCTCAAGCGCCATCATTGAGTTTGAAAAAGACGGCACAATTATTAATTGCAATGAGAACTTTACAAATGCGGTAGGCTACCGAAAAACCGATATCATAGGCAAGCATCATCGAATATTTTGCGACCCTGAATATGCCGCGACCACAGAGTACCAGGATTTCTGGCGCCGACTTAACAACGGCGAGTATTTCTCCGGTCAATTTAAACGGGTGAATGCCCAAGGGCAAACCTTGTGGCTTGAGGCCTCATACAATCCTGTATATGACAGCAACGGTAAACTCTATCGCATCGTAAAATTTGCGACGGACATAACCGCCCAAACCGAGCAAGCGGAACTCGAAAGGGAAAGCGCCGCAATCGCCTATCGAATTTCCAATGAGACACTCGATGTTGCCAAAAACGGTGGCAGTGTCATCAATGAAGCTGTCGACGAAATGAATAAAATCGCCGAGTCGGTTCACGCATCATCCCAACACATCGAGCGCTTAAATATGCAATCAGGGGAAATTAACTCCATCATCAATACGATCCAAGAGATTGCAGATCAGACCAACTTGCTTGCGCTCAATGCCGCTATTGAAGCGGCTAGAGCGGGCGAACAAGGTAGAGGCTTTGCCGTGGTTGCTGATGAAGTTCGCCAATTGGCGGCTCGTACCTCCCAATCTACCTCGGAGATCTCGGCAATGATCAGCAAGATTCAAGAGGATACCGGCAGCGCGTCTAACAGTATGGAGAAATGCTTAGACCAAGCAAATCGCGGTGTTGATCTAGCGAGTCAGACCGGGGAGGTCATATCAAAAATACAAACCGGAGCTAATGAGGTGGTATCCGCTATCGATAAATTCTCGAAATCACTGTCAGCGTAAACCATTAGGCCGGCTATGACGCCGGCCTAATCTCAATCTCCATGTTAAATGGCTCAAAACCATTGAACTGAACCCAACGGGTCGCAATTAGATCGTTTACTGGTTAGAATCACCAAAAAACGAGTAGTTTATGGTGATAAGACCCATGGCCCACAACCTTGATAAAACCGACCGAAAGATCCTTGAGATCTTGCAAAAAGATGGCTCTCTTTCCAATCTCGAATTGGCAGATATGATCGCCCTATCTCCCTCACCCTGCTCGCGCCGGGTAAAAATGCTTGAAGAAGCAGGTTACTTTAAGGGCAATGTAACCCTACTCCACCCAGATGCCATTGGGGTTAATGTACATGTGTTTATACAAGTTACCCTAGGCCATCAGGTCAAAAAGCAACTGCAACACTTTGAAGAAACCGTCTCAGCATGGCCGGAGGTTATGGAGTGTTACCTAATGGCGGGGGACTTTGACTACCTGATCCGTGTTGCCCTGCCCGATCTGGTTGCCTACCAGCACTTCCTGGATGACAAGCTCACTCAATACGAAGGCATCGCAAGTATAAAAAGCAGCTTTTCTCTAAAGCAGGTTCAATATAAAACCGAAATGCCGCTGGATCACCTGACGGACGAATAGCGCTCGATTTGAAAATACTCATACGATGCCTTGGGCGGTCTGCCGATACCAGCTTGCGCCATCTATAATCTCACCCTCTGCGTTTACAGGAGGGTACGCTAAGCCTTTGCCATCACAAAAGCGAGAAACCTGCGGGTGTGCCCACTGGAAGAACCGACGTTGATAATGCGATTCAGATAAACGCCCAGTTTCGTACATGCCTGCCACCTGGCGTTGACGCTGCGCCTCAGCAAGGATAATCGCCGCGGCGACCGAAACATTAAATGATTCAACCATACCCTGCATTGGAATGACCACAGTCTCGTCAGCTAGGCTCAATGCTTCTTCGCTCACTCCCTCTTTTTCCATCCCCATTAACAACGCGACAGGCTGGCAATAATCTATCGAGCGGTAGTCAACTGCTCGCTCATCAAGGTGAGCGGCAACCACTTTCATTCCGGCGCTTTTAACAGACTTAATAGCCTGGCTTACAGAATCATAGGTAGAGACTTCCACCCACTTATTGCTACCCGACGCAGTCCCCCTAAACGAGCGGTACCCCTCTTTTGGCTCAACGATATGCATGTGATCAATTCCCACCGCATCACAAGTGCGCATAATTGCGGCCAAATTTCGCCCTTTGTGCACTTCATCATTGATCACTGTCAGGTCCGGTTGACGACGGTTTAAAACGGCACGGATTTTAGCGAGTCTTTCAGGGGTCATAGTGTTTTCTTTAGATTCCAATTAAGGCCCATGTAGTGAGCCAGTTCTTTTGCTACTTAAATAAATTAAGAGCGGTAAATAGTTGCCGCGTCAGAAAACAGGCGGCTCAATCGTCTTTTAACAGTAGCTTTACACTTTTCCACAGATTCTGTGGATAAGTCAGTGGATAGGCATTAGAAAACCGGCTCAATTGCGTAAAAATAAGGGTGATCTACAAATTGTATACTTTTTAACCTAATATATTTTATCCTTTAAAAACAGTGACTTACGAATGTCAATAGCGCAAATCAAGAATTTTTAAAGAAAATTCTTTGCTGCCAGCCCAGCCAAAATTTAATGTGCATAAAAAGTTAGTAGCCATTAACCGTGGAACTTCGATTGACCAAATTTCATTGCCTAACAATGAGCATTATTCGCCCAGATTGCTGGAAATTTGTTACCACTTTTCATAGAAACTGTTGACTTTTGTAACAGCTGACCGCAGTAATTTCCCATACTGGTTTAGTAGATTGCACCAATAACAAACGAAAAATTACATACGCATAAGGCGCTGGCTAATTCCATACCCCGCTTCAGTAGGAATATTCAACATAACCCCTTCTGGATGTTTCTCCATTCTCGGCATAACCGAAGGAGCTACATGGTTGACTAAGGCCGCCTCCAACTCGGCTAAACTGTCGAACTGAGACAGCCAGGTAATATTCATTTCTGTTGGGAACATCAATTTTAAAGTACCCTGATCAATTTCAGATTTCAGCGTAGCCAAACTTTGCCAACGTGCTTCAACAGTTTCACTGCCATCACAACTGGCCGTTTGCCCCTGTGGCATTCGAGCAACATAGAATCGCGTTAGAAATCTTTTTTTGGCCTGCAAAGGTGTGGTCCAAGTCGATAAATGCGTTAAGGCTGTCAAATTTAACTGCCAATTAACTTTTGCAAGCTGAGCTACTAAGTTGAAATGCTGGGGAAGCCTGGGCCAATCATGCTGCCGACAGAAATCTTCATAGCAAGTAGAATCTATGGTCGGCTCGTTATCATCATGCCTAGCAAGCAGCACTCGGCTTTCTTCAAAGGTTTCCCTAAGTGCAGCTAATTTAAACGCATCTTCGCTTCGTTTCTCTTCTTCACTAGAAATTTCAGCGACTTCTTCAGGGTCTAAGGCTCCACCAGGAAATACCCACAAGCCAGGAGAGAAGGATAAGCCCTCGCTACGCTTTAACATAAGCGCTTCAGGGCCATTGCTAGAATCTCTCATTAATATAACGCTAGCCGAAGGTTTAGCCTCTACTGCATTCTTTTGATCAAAATCCGCTTTTACACCCCGAATTTGCGTGCTCATAAATACTCCTGTGATGCTTACGCTGAAAAGGCTTTGCTTTAGTGCTTAATGGTATTGACGTTATACTGTGTGCCCAACCAATACTAAGTTTACTGCATAGGCACGCCCATGGAAAATCAAGCCTTATCAATTGAAGACTTAGCCGCGCTTATTGATGAACAAAGCATCGTGCTAACGGCGAATAGCCGTCAAAGGCGCTACTTGTTAAAGCAATTTTCTTCAAAGGCGGACTCGCAAGACGATACCCCCAAAGGGATCGACTCAAGTCGTATATTGAGTTTTCAGCAATGGTTGAGCGAATCATGGATAGCGCTGCAAGGCCAAGCTTATCCAGAATCAGCGCAACTTTTGATCAAGCCCACACAAAGCCAGCTTCTGTGGCAGGAAATCATTAGTAATAGCGAGGAAAGTGCCGATTTAATCTGCCCAGATTTACTTGCCAAACAGGCAGCCTCTGCTTGGCAGCTGCTGAGTGAGTGGCAAATAAGTGCCCAAGAACTGCTCGATAAAGGCCATAGAGAATCCGAAATTCTTTATCATTGGGGGCTAAAATTTGATGAACGCTGTAAAGCGTTAAATCTTATCGACAGCCCTCAGCAATGCCAAATTCTGACTACAGCCTTAGGTTCAAATGCGTTAAAGCGCCATCATCAAGTGTTAATGTTGGGTTTCGATGATTTATCGCCTTTAAGACAAGGTTTAACTACAGCTATAGCGGATGAAGTAAAGTTCATTCAGTTGAAGCATCTTGAGCAAAACCAAGCGTTTCAACTGCCTTGCGAAGACGGCAATGATGAGATATACCAGTGCGCAAAATTTGTGCAAAACGAATTGTTAGCGGCACAGAGCAACAATATGGCTCTACCAAAAATCGCCATAGTCGACCCTCAACTCGGACAACGCCGAGATAAAATCGAAAGAATCTTTACCGAGGTTCTAGAGCCACAGTTTTTATACAGCGAGACCGACCGTTACACATTGCCCTTTAACTTCTCGGCAGGAACTCCTTTAGGACAATGCCCTATTATTGAATCGGCTATCGCTTTGCTTGCCCTAAATATGGAGCAGCTCGAAGTCGATAAACTTTGCCAACTTTTACAGAGCCCCTTTTGGCATAACAACGCTGAACTGGAAATGGAGCTGCCATTAGCAGAGCGACAACAGCTCGAATTCTCGCTGCGTGATCTTCAACAGGAACACATTCGAGCAGCCCAGTTAAGGCAATGTGCCGACAAGGTCGCGAAAAAGCTGGAAGCGCTTTACGAGCCAGAAAAAGGCACTGACAACATCAGTCTAGCGGAGCGCTTACAGGCTCTGTTTTACTCTCAGGAAAACCGAGCAAAACGAAATAGTGCCAAGCAGTGGAGCCAAATATTTTATCAGCAACTGGAACAGCTTAACTGGCCAGGCACACGTCGTTTAGACAGTAATGAATACCAACAAGTCATGCAGTTTCAAGGCCTGCTGACAGAATTACTCTGTCTCGATCAGCTAGACCGATTGTACAGTGCCAGCGAGATTATCCGTGAGTTACAACAACTGGCAAACAATCACCATTTTCAGGCGAAAACGCCTGATAGCCCTATTCAAATCCTTGGTGTCCTTGAAGCTTCCGGGCAATCTTTTGATGTTTGCTGGTTAATGGGTATGGATCAAAAACAATGGCCTCCTAGTCCACAAGCAAACCCTCTGCTACCCATGGATCTACAAAGAAGTATGAATATGCCCCACGCCAGTGCGGAGCGAGAACTCTTCTTCGCTGAGCAACTGATCAAGGCTTATCGTTATTGCGCCAACAAAGTGGTTTTCAGCTATCCAAGTCGCGAAGGTGAAGAGGAATTACAAGCCAGCCCTTTACTGGAGCCGCTATCTCTCCAACAAGCTCTTGGATTCAATACGGCCGCTGAAGCGCTGAACGAGGCAACGAAGAGCCCAACTAACAGCATACAGACGTATCGTCTAACCTCTGCCAAGACGAGTGAGTTTAAATGGATCGACAATCGCTATGGGCCGAAACTCAGCAAACGTGAAAAAAGCCTTGGAGGCAGTGGTGTCCTAAAGCAGCAAGCTTTATGTCCATTCAATGCATTCGCCCATTACCGCTTAGGCGCTCAAGCTTGGCCCGAAGTCCAGCTGGGTATTTCAGCACTTGAGCGAGGTAATATTTTGCACTTAGCGCTTGAGACATTTTGGCTTGAAATCAAGGATCAAGATCGCTTGCTTTCATTAAGCAATGAGAAACTAGAGGCTCTCGTCGACAGGCATATCGCCGAGTCTCTAGACCAAATTTTGCTCTATCGGCGAGACCTTGGGCCACGCTATCGGGCCTTAGAGTCCGAAAGGCTAAAGAGCATATTCATGGCCTATATAGAGTTAGACAAACAGCGTCCAAACTTCAGCGTAGATGGCATAGAAACAAGCCGGGAGCTTTCCTTAGGCCCATTAAAGTTAAACCTTCGCTTGGACCGTATCGATAAAACTCATATTGCAGACACTGATGCTGAAAATTCAGCTAATACAAAGCCAACAAAAGCATCCTATGTAGTTATCGATTATAAAACCGGGCAGTGTGATTTAAAAAGCTGGCTAGGCCCCCGCCCCGATGAGCCACAACTTCCGCTTTATAGCCTGAGTGATCCTGATATAAGCGCCATAAGTTTCGCTCAATTAAACGCCAAAGGCGTAAAGTATATTGGCATTAGCGAAACGGCATCACCAGCTGATGGCATATTCTCGGCTAAGGATCAGTCGCTACGTAAAAAGCTTAACAACCACGACAAACGAGTAGCCAACGACACTTCGATAAGCTCGGACGATGAAATTTGGCCCCAGCTACGCAATCAGTGGCAGCAAGATTTAGTGCAACTGGCGATCGACTATAGCTCAGGCCTTAGCGGTTTAGATTTTAAAGATACTCTTGCACAACGTTATAGTGAAGATCTTTTGAGTCTTCAGCGACTGCAGGAATTCACTAGCAAACGTCGACTCTGGTCAATCAAGCCAGCACCTCTGCAACAATCCCAGTTCGATTTGTCATTGTAAGGAAACAGATAAGCATGCAAGTTAAAGATCATGCTGCCCGCGAGCAGGCCATCAAAGCTACCGGCAGTTTTGCTGTTGCAGCCCCGGCTGGCTCGGGCAAAACAGGGCTTTTGACACAAAGAGTGCTAAACCTACTGGCAAATTGCGAGCACCCAGAAGAAGTGCTTAGCATCACCTTTACCCGAAAAGCCGCGGCTGAAATGCAACATCGCATTCATCAAGCTCTTTTAAGTGCCCACAATGCAAAAACTCCCCCCGAAAACCCACACGATGCTTTAACATGGAAGCTCGCTCAAAAGGTGTTACAACAGGACCGAGAAAAATCTTGGCAACTTTTATTAAATCCTAAAAGAATTCGCGTACAAACAATCGATGGTTTTTGTCGCAGCCTAGCGCGACAACTGCCTTTGGGATCTGGTTTAGGTGCGCTCCCGGAAACTCTGGATAACCCGAGCCTCGCCTATCAACAGGCTATTCAAACTGTATTTGCTCGAATAGAACAAGATGATGCGCTGCACTACCATTGGCGACAAGCGCTAAAACATCTAGACAATCAGCTGCCACAGCTGCAAGAACTAATGATGAACCTATTGGCGAAACGCGACCAATGGTTGCACAGCCTATACCCCCTCTTTATCAATGCCCAGTCTATGCATCTTACTGAGGGCGAGCAAAAGCAAACTCAAGAACTAGGCTTTAATCAGATAGCGCTTCGCAACTGGATTGAAGAACAACTTAGTGGCATCGCTGCAGCTTTTTCCTATGAAGCCAGCGAGCTTTGCATGTTGGCCGATTACGCAGCGACAAACCTCGCCCTTGAAGGTAAAACAGATTTAGATTATTTGCAGGGAATTGCTGCCCTACCCCAAACAAATGCAGAAGAGATTCTTGCTTGGCGGCAAATCAGTCACTTGCTACTCAGCCAAACAGGCTGGCGAAAACAGCTTAATAAAAATATCGGTTTTATCAGCCCTAAAGATAAAGACGCCAAACAAGCAGCCGACGCAAAAAAGCAAGCATTTAAGGCGTTAATTGCGAGACTGAGAGAAATCGAAGGGCTGCAAGAAAAACTGCAGTTCCTTAAGATTCTGCCGCCACTGCGTTCCTGCGATAGCCTAGAACCATTAATGATGAGCCTTAGCTATTTGATGGTCTTAATCGCTGCAGAACTTAAGCTGGTGTTCCGTAGACTAGGCGCCAGTGACTTTATCGAAGTCTCCCAAGCCGCATTGCAAGCCTTAGGCGGCGATGATCAACCTACCGATATCGCTTTACAACTGGATTACCAAATTCGACATATATTGGTTGATGAATTCCAAGATACTGCACAACCACAGTTGCAACTGTTAGAGAAGTTAACCGCCGAGTGGCAAGCCGATGACGGTCGAACATTGTTTATTGTGGGTGACGGCATGCAGTCCTGTTACGGCTTTCGTGATGCCAATGTCGGCATATTCTTACAAGCAAGGCAGCAAGGTATCGGCTCTGCTCCTTTAAAGGCCCTAGACTTAACCGTTAATTTTCGCTCCCAGAGTGGCGTTGTCGAATGGGTAAATCGCGTATTCAAGCAAGCCTTTCCTAGTCAAGATGATATCGGCCGAGGCGCAGTGCGTTATTCCGACAGTGTTGCCTTCAAACCTCAGCTGGACGGTGATGCATGTCAAACCCACATCGTGGTTTATTCGGAGCAACATGAGGTCGCTCAGGCAAGGGAGCAACAAGCAGAGTTAATTGCCAAATCGGTTGCTAAGCTTCGTCAAGATAGCCCAGAGGATAGCATTGCTATTTTGGTACGTAACAGGCCGCACTTAAAAGCGGTACTGCACGCTCTAGAGAAACGCTCCTTAAAATGGCAAGCAACAGATATTGATCCTTTATCCAGCCGGATGGCTATTAGTGATTTAATTAGTTTCACCCGCTGCATGCTATACCCTAGTGACAGATTAGCTTGGCTCAGTGTTCTTCGAAGCCCCTTAGTTGGACTTAACCTGGAAGAACTTTGGTACCTTAGCAATCCACTGGATGCTGAGCAAGAAGCAAAGAACGAGCAAGGCTTACACGATGGCTTTAAACGCCCAATTATTTTGAGCACCCTACACGATCCATCTTTTATATCTTCTTTAAGTCCTGACAGCCAACACAGGCTGCAGTGGTTTTTAAAACACTATCTTGCAGCGCAAAAAAACCGCGGACGCAAACCACTACGACAGTGGATAGAAGGCTTCTGGCTGAGTGCAGGAGGCCCGGCGAGCTTATTGGAAGCCAGTGACTTAGAAAACTCCGAGAGCTATTTCGAGTTGCTAGAAAAAGAAGCTTGGAACATTAGTAACTGGCAAGATTTTGAACATAAAGTAAATCGCTTATACGCCAAAGCGGCCTCAGCGGGTGACCCTAAAATTCAAGTGATGACGATCCACAAATCCAAAGGCCTTGAATTTGATCATGTCTTTATCCCTGAACTCGAACGCCGCCCACGCAGCGATGAAAGCGCACTCTTTCTATGGCAGCAGCGTATCAACACACAGGGGCAAAGCGATCTATTAATGGCGCCCTTAGCGAGTCGTGAATTCAAATCGACACAAGACGATCAAGCAGTCGATCAAAATGGCCTGTATGAGCTTTTAAAAGAAGAAGAAAAGCTAAAAAATGATTACGAAGCGACCCGCCTACTCTATGTTGCCTGCACCCGCGCTATCAAGAAATTGCATTTATATGCTTGCTTAAACGTGGATAAAAAAGCGCTCGAAAAGGACCTTACTGCAGGCAGTGAGCAGATACCATTAAAGCCCCCTTCAAGCAGTTCGCTACTCGGTAAAATTTGGCCCGCGATAAAAGATGAAGTTCGCACTTATAATGTAGGCGTAAGTAGCATTGAAACCCAAGAACAACAAGAACGCCATCCCAGTGAGGACTTTGGTCTACAACTCGTAAGTAATTGGAAATGCCCAGCCTTTCCTGAAAACCAACTACTCAAGGCTTACCGTGGTAAAGAATTTGGTGAAGAAGAAAACCTGCCCGAAAGCTATAATGTTGAGCAATTGTTCTATCGCCATTTGGGGACAGTGTTACATCGCTGCCTGCAACAAGTGGGGGAAGACGGCATTGCACTATGGGGGCCAGATAAACGCTCTGAAATGCGACCATTTTGGAGTATTCAGCTACAGCAACTTGGTCTTTGGCCAAGCGCTTGCGAGCAAGCATGTCAGCTTATCGACAAAGCCCTTGAACTGACACTTGCCGATAAGCAAGGTCGCTGGTTACTTGATAAACAGCATCAGGACAGCCATTTTGAGTGGCGCTTATGGGATAGTAAGGGGCAGCGTGAGTACATTATCGACCGTTGCTTTGTATACCAAGGCGAGCGCTGGCTGGTGGATTACAAGAGTAGCCTACCTAGCCCCGGCCAAGATGCCGCGGACTTCTACCAAGAAGAAGCTGCAACCTATCAAGATCAACTAAAACAATATCAACGGTTACTGAAGCGGCTTGGCGATGAACCGATTAAGAGCGCTCTTTACTTTCCGCTGATGCAAAAGCTGCTAATAATCGATTAGAATCTTTATTCGATAAAATTCCAAGATGAAATTGTCTAATAAAGCAGCAACATTTCTTATCTTGGGGGCAGCCCTAGGGCCAAGAATTGAGTAGAATAGTAGGCATAACAAGTCTGATTTAGAGATAACCATGAGCAATACCCATAGCAAAGAAATAGAAAACCTAAATATTAACTCCCAGGAGGTATTGATTTCACCTCAGGAGATAAAGGAAAGATTACCCGTAACAGGTGCAGCCCTGAGTGCCGTACAAACTGGCCGCCAAGCGGTTTGTGACATCCTGGACCGTAAAGATCACCGCCTTATGGTCGTCATTGGCCCCTGCTCTATCCACGATGTTGATGCAGCGAAAGACTATGCCCGCCGCCTGAAAGTTCTAGCAGAGGAGCTTTCCGATACCTTGTATATCGTAATGCGTGTCTACTTTGAAAAGCCACGTACGACCGTTGGTTGGAAAGGTCTAATTAACGACCCTTATCTAGATGACTCATTCAAGATTCAAGAAGGTCTACAAATTGGTCGCCAGCTATTGATTGATGTTTCTGAAATGGGACTAGCGACCTCAACCGAAGCCCTAGACCCTATTTCGCCACAATACATGCAGGATCTTATCGCCTGGTCCGCTATTGGTGCCCGAACCACCGAATCCCAAACGCACCGCGAAATGGCCTCTGGTCTTTCTTCAGCGGTAGGTTTTAAAAATGGTACCGACGGCGGCCTTACCGTTGCGATTAACGCTCTACAGTCTGTATCGAGCCCGCACCGCTTCTTGGGTATTAATGAAGATGGCCAAGTGGCAATTACTCACACCAAAGGCAATCCATATGGTCATGTCGTGCTACGCGGTGGTAACGGTAAGCCTAACTATGATTCCGTCAGTGTTGCTATGTGCGAGCAAGAGCTAGCCAAGCACGGTGTTAGCCCCAATATTATGGTGGATTGCAGCCATGCAAACTCCAATAAAAATCATGAACTGCAGCCACTTGTTATGGACAATGTCGCCAATCAAATTCTTGAGGGTAACAAGTCCATTATCGGTATCATGGTGGAATCTAATATTGGTCCTGGCAATCAAAAAGTCCCTGAGAATTTAGACGATCTGCAATATGGTGTTTCAATCACCGATGCTTGTATCGATTGGGAAACAACTGAATCCAGTTTGCGCTCTATGCGCGATAAGATCAAAGACGCCTTGCAGCAGCGACAGGTTTAATCAGATCAAATAAAAAGCCCCTTAAAGCTCACGAACCCCGGTTAATTGACTGGGGTTTGTTGTTTTAGGGGCTTTCAATCACACCTAAAACAATTAACGCAAATTGAATTTATAAGCAATTTTTTAGCATAGGCCTTTTACAGAAACCCCAAATGCAAGAATCTAGCTTGGGGCAGTGATTTGGAGCGACTAGGCTCCTGGATGGAACGGGTGGCTGCATGGACGCAGCGTTGGAGCGGAAAAGCACTGCCCCAAGCTAGAGTCTGGTCAGAGGGCAGGAATCCAAAAAACCATTCATTATAATCAAATTGGGACTGTAGGGGTTGCGAGGGGGTATAAAGGCTGTTTAAAAAGACTTTTTATAATCCTTAATATAAAACTTCCAAATCAAACTTCTATAAAAGACTCTTTCCCCGAAAACCAATTGAGCTTCTCATGCAAAGATACAACTCCACCAATAATCAACAAAGTCGGCGCTCTAAATTGCTCGCGCTTCGAAGCCTCAGGTAATTTAGTAAGGTCCGAAATCATGACCCGCTGTTCCTCGCAGGTTCCCTTCTCAACCAGAGCCGCCGGCGTTTTAGGATCTCGACCAGCTTCGATTAAAGCCTCACAAATCCTAGGCAGGCCTACCAAACTCATATAAAACACCAAGGTTTGATCCGCTGCAGCCAGTTCCGCCCAGCGTATATTTTCTTGATTGTTTTTTAGGTGCCCGGTAATAAAGCGCACCGACTGAGCATAGTCACGATGGGTTAAAGGAATACCTGCATAGCTGGCGCAGCCCGATGCCGCCGTAATGCCCGGCACCACCTCAAAACTCACGCCCATTTCGGCCAAGGTCTCTAGCTCTTCACCGCCGCGGCCAAAAATAAAAGGATCACCACCTTTTAAACGCAAAACCCTCTTGCCTTCCAAGGCAAGTTTTGCCAACAACTGATTGATATCTTCTTGGGGTACAGAGTGATCATCACGTCGTTTACCGACATAAATCCTTTCAGCATCACGGCGCAGCAACTCCATTACGGCGGGTGATACTAAGCGATCATACAGCACAACATCAGCCTGCTGCATTAATCGCAAAGCTTTTAAGGTTAATAATTCTGGATCACCAGGACCAGCACCGACAAGATAGACTTCTCCTTTGGCTGCATAATCACCCTTGATATTTTCCAAGGCATCATCAATTAACTGTCGCGTTGTTTCAAAATCATTCTTTACCGCGGCTTGTTGCGCTGGCCCCTCTACCAACCATTGCCAGAATCGTAAACGCTGGGTTTCATCGCTTATTTTGCTCTTAATCTTATCGCGGTAGCCGCCTAAAAGATCCGCAAACCGGCCCAGATTTGTTGGCAGTGATTGTTCAAGCTGGCGCCTAATTTGGCGCCCTAGCACTGGCGCTTTTGCTGCAGTTGAAATCGCGATGGTGATTGGCGATCGATCCACGATAGCAGGCGTAGTTATACTGCAAAGTTCTGGTTGATCAACCACATTCAGTGGAACATTCAGCTGCTGACACAGTTGTGCAATGTCTTCATGCAATACTGGATTGTCTGTTGCAGCAATAACAAAAACGCTACTAGCCATTAGATCTTGATCATCTTCGCTGTTAAATGGGCGCTCATGGTGAGTAACCTGAGACGAATGCTCATTCACTAGCTCGTGAATTTCGCGGTGTAAATCTGGTGAGATTAAATCAATTACAACGGGCGTTTTTAACAGCAGGCGTAATTTGCGGGCAGCGACTGCGCCGCCGCCGATTAATAAACATCGACGACCACGCATATCGTGATAAAGAGGAAAGTAATCCATTTTAGCAGCAGCCTTTAAGAGGCTGAAATTCGCTCCAGGCCACCGCAATAATTGCGTAGGGCTTCAGGCACGGTAATGCTGCCATCTTCGTTTTGATAGTTTTCCATAATAGCCAACAAGGTGCGACCAATTGCCAAGCCAGAACCGTTTAGCGTATGCAGCAATTGCGGTTTGCCATCAGCATTACGGAAACGAGCCTTCATACGACGAGCCTGGAAATCATTAAACAAGCTACAAGATGAAATCTCACGGTATTTCTCTTGGCTAGGAACCCAAACTTCCAAATCATAAGTCTTCGCCGCCGAAAAGCCGATGTCACCGCCGCATAGAATCACCTTACGATAAGGCAAGCCAAGCTTTTGCAAGATCGCTTCAGCATGGCCTGTTAACTCTTCAAGAGCCTGCTCTGACTGCTCTGGAGTTGTGAACTGTACAAGTTCTACTTTTTCAAACTGGTGCTGGCGAATCATGCCGCGAGTATCACGACCGTGACTGCCCGCTTCACTTCGAAAACACGGGGTGTGACAAGTAAGGCGAATTGGCAATTGCGCTGCATCGGAAACAATTTCATCTCGGTAAACATTCGTTACCGGCACTTCCGCAGTTGGGATCAAATAGAACTCGCGCTCATCGCGTAGTTTAAACAAATCCTCTTCAAACTTAGGCAGCTGGCCGGTTCCGTATAAAGATTCCTTGTTAACAATAAACGGCACTTGAATCTCTTCATAGCCATGCTCATTAATATGCACATCGAGCATGAATTGAATCAGTGCACGGTGCAAACGAGCAACACCACCACGTAATACTGCGAAACGTGAGCCTGTAAGTTTACTGGCTGTTTCAAAATCTAAGCCGCCAAGCTCTGCACCCAGGTCAACATGATCTTTTACGTCAAAGTCAAAAGCACGCGGCTCACCCCAACGGGAAACTTCAACATTATCATCTTCATCGTTACCTTCGGGAACGCTGTCATGGGGGATATTAGGCACACCGCTTAACAGCTCATCAGTCTTTGCCTGAACTTGATGAAGTTGCTGCTCCGCTTCGTGCAATGAGCCCTTAAGATCTTCAACTTCTTTTAATAAAGGCGCTATGTCTTGGCCCTGTGCTTTAGCCTTACCAATATTTTTGGATTTACTATTACGCTCTTGCTGCAAGGATTCAGTTTTTACCTGAATTTCTTTACGCTCTTCTTCTAGGGCTTGGATGGTTGCCACATCCAACTGGTAACCACGTTTCGTTAATGCCTCTGCCACCTGCTCGGCTTGTGTACGAACGACTTTCGGGTCCAACATAATATCAACCTTCTTACGATCACTACTGCGATCAACTTTCTTTTAAATCCATATTGTTTAACAATACTAGAATTATTGTTAAACAACGTTTCTAAATTATCTTCATTGCTAACTGTGCACCCAAAAAGACACACAGCAAGCTTCCCAATACATTCAATAAAACATAGCTTATCGCTAAGCCATGATCTTGATTTTGCCAGAGACTTAATGCCTCTAAGGAAAATGCAGAAAATGTGGTAAACGCCCCTAAAAAGCCTGCCATCAAGACATTGCGCCATTGAGGGTTAAACCACTGCTCTTCTACAATCAGCACATACAGAAAACCCATTAATGCTGAGCCTAATAGATTTACAAAAATTGTCGCTAAAGGTAAACGACCAGCCACTGGCACTAACCAATAATTGGCTATGGCATAACGACTTAAAGCGCCTAAGCTGCCGCCTGCTGCTACCGCTATCCACTGACTGATCATATTCCTAAGAGCACTCTATAAATCGTTTAAGCTTGCGCGCGTTCTTTTACAACGGCTTTCACTGTTGCTTTAATCTTGCTGCTGCTCAGCCCAATAAGCTTCATCACGCTCGCGTAGGCGCTGGAGCTTTTGGGCGATTTTAATCTCTAAACCCCGATTTACCGGCTCATAGTATCGACTAGCGGCCATTTCCTCAGGTAAATACTGCTCTCCGGCCGCATAGCCATCTTCTTCGTTATGGGCATAACGGTATTCGGCACCGTAATCCATATCCTTCATCATGCTGGTTGGCGCATTGCGCAAATGCATCGGGACATCATAACTGGGTGAACTGGCCACATCGGCGCGGGCGCGCTTGTAGGCATTATACACGGCATTGCTTTTTGGTGCTGCGGCTAAATACACAATCGCCTGCGCAATAGCCAACTCCCCTTCTGGACTTCCCAAACGTTCTTGCACTTCCCAGGCATCTAAGGCTAATCGCAAGCCTCTTGGGTCGGCATTACCGATATCTTCAGAGGCCATGCGCACCACACGGCGTGCGATATACAATGGATCACAACCGCCATCGAGCATTCTAGCGAACCAATACAGTGAGCCGTCCACACTGGAGCCGCGAACCGACTTGTGTAAGGCAGAGATCTGCTCATAAAACAGATCACCCCCCTTATCAAAGCGACGGGATTCATTGACCAACACCTGCTCTAGCACCGACTGATCAATAATTAGCCCAGTTTCGGTGTCTAGTGCAATATCACTCGCGATCTCTAAAAGGTTTAATGCGCGACGTACATCTCCATCAGCGGCTTGCGCTAATGTCATAAGCTGCTCTTGTGCAATAGAAATATTGAGCTTAGCTAAGCCTCGTGACTCATCGTTCAATGCGCGACTGAGAGCTTGGAAGATCTCTTCAGCCGCAAGGCTTTTAAGAACATAAACCCGACTTCTCGACAGTAAAGCGTTGTTCAACTCAAAAGATGGGTTTTCAGTGGTAGCCCCAATAAAGATGACCGTACCATCTTCTACAAAGGGCAGAAAAGCATCTTGCTGAGCCTTGTTGAAGCGGTGCACTTCGTCAACAAAAAAAATAGTTTTACGGCCGGAACTAACTGCTACTTGCTTGGCCTTTTCTATGGCGTTGCGAATATCTTTTACGCCCGCCAAAACTGCCGACAAGGTTTCAAAGTGTGCGTCATTCAGCTCGGCCAGCATTTTGGCCAAGGTGGTCTTGCCGACACCAGGCGGGCCCCACAAGACCATAGAATGGAGATTGTTGCGCTCAATAGCTTCTCTAATGGGCTTTCCGGGCGCCAGCAAGTGACCCTGACCCACATAATCATCCAAGCACAACGGGCGCATTCGCGCCGCCAAAGGCCCATAAGCCTCTTGATCACGAGAGAACAGATCATCCTTCATCGATAATATCGGTACCTTGTGGTGCCTCGAATTCAAATACTGTGGAGTCTATAGTTTGATTAACATCGATATCCAAGAGTCGAATTTGGGTCGTTTGGCCAAGACTATCTAATACGCTTATTTCTACCGGCACTTGAGCTACAAACCGAATATCCATACTGACAAAGCTGCTGGATACAGATTTAGGCAACAAACGAAACGTATCCTCGCTTTTACTGACTAGATAAGCTTCAGCAATGGATAGGTCTGGGCTACTTAGTATAAATAGCGGTGTTTGTTTTTCCGATTCAGTCAAGCGGCGGCGATTGAGCTGCTCTAAATCAGGATCATAAAGTAGCAAGGCGTTTTTATCGCCAATTAGCAATTGTGCGAAAGGATCTTTGGTTTCCCAGCGATACTGTCCTTTTTTACTTAGAGCAAAATCTCCGCTACTTTCCTGCAACAATTCACCATCGTCAGCCATCAAGGTTTGCTGGAACTTACCCTGTAAACTGCTAATAGCGCGCAAGTGATCGGCAAGCTCATCGGCTGGGCTGCTGTTCGATAAACTTTCCCCAGCGGCGGCCGTGTTCAAAAAGAAAAGGCTGAATAAAAAAGCAAGAATTACGGCAAATTGTTTGTTCATTGTTATCTTCCAAGCGTGCTGATAAGTCGCTCTATTGTCAGTAACTTTGTTTAACGAGACATGAATCAATATTTCAGCTCTTTAGTGCTTTGGTGGCGGCGGCGCCAATACCTCGCGACTACCATTATGCCCTGCCGCACTAATAACCCCCGCAGCTTCCATGGTTTCGATCAGTCGCGCTGCACGGTTGTAGCCAATACGCAATTTACGCTGAACAGAGGAGATGGAAGCTTTGCGCGACTCAGTGACAAAAGCAACCGCTTCATCGTATAAGGCGTCAGCCTCATCTGCACCGCCTTCTTCACCTTCTGTGGCTAAACCAGGAACCGGTATTTCATTGGTGCTCTCATCCACGACACCGTCGATATAAGCGGGTTCACCACGACGCTTCCAATCCGATACAATTTTATGGACCTCGTGATCATCGACAAATGCCCCGTGCACACGGGTAGGTACGCTAGTGCCCGGTGGCAAGTACAGCATATCACCATGACCTAAAAGCTGCTCCGCACCGCCTTGATCAAGAATGGTACGTGAATCAATCTTCGAAGATACCTGGAAGGCCATGCGAGAAGGAACGTTGGCTTTAATTAAGCCGGTAATAACATCAACAGAAGGTCTCTGAGTCGCAAGCACCAAATGAATTCCAGCAGCTCGCGCTTTCTGTGCAATACGCGCAATCAATTGCTCAACTTTTTTACCCACAATCATCATCATGTCAGCAAATTCATCGATCACAATCACAATCGCTGGCAAAGGCTCAAGCGTTGGCGCTGGAGCCTGTTCGTGGCCGGCTTCAAAATTCTCTTCGGGCACCCATAGTGGATCCGGCATTGGTTCACCCGCTTTAATCGCCTCTTCAACTTTGCGATTAAAGCCTGCAAGGTTTCTAACACCAACGGCAGCCATCAGTTTATAGCGGCGCTCCATTTCACCGACACTCCAGCGCAAACCATTGGAGGCATCGTTCATATCGGTAATAACGGGAGTCAACAAATGCGGAATACCTTCATAAATTGAAAGCTCCAACATTTTTGGGTCGACTAAGATTAAGCGAACCTCTTTGGGGGTAGATTTGTAAAGCAAACTCAAGAGCATTACGTTTACACCCACCGATTTACCAGAACCTGTGGTACCGGCTACCAGCAAGTGCGGCATCTTAGCAATGTCGGCCACCACGGCCTGACCAGAAATATCATGGCCTAGAGCCACCGTTAAAGGTGAGCGAGAATCTTCATAAGCTGGCGCTTCCAGCACTTCTCGCAAACGAACCATTTCACGATGTTCATTAGGTATTTCAATACCTACTACGGATTTGCCTGGAATGACTTCGACCACTCGAACACTGATGACCGCCAAAGAACGAGCCAGATCTTTGGCCAAATTGGTAATGCGGCTGGCCTTTACACCTGGTGCGGGTTGTAACTCAAAACGAGTAACTACCGGCCCGGGTAAAACCGAAACCACTTCGGCAACAATGTTAAAATCTTTCAGTTTAAGCTCAAGCAAGCGCGATAAAGCTTCTAAGTTTTCTTTTGAAAAGCCCTTGTCACTTGGTGGATCAGCTGGATCTAATAGATTGAGAGGCGGCAATTCACCACTTACAGGAACATCGAACAATGGAACCTGTCGTTCTTTTTCGACACGCTTGCTGACAGGCTTAGCTTTTTTAACGGGCTCGCTAATAACAGGCGGCGCTCTTTCAGCTTCTACCTTGATACTTTCGGCAACCGCTAGGCGTCTTTTTTCCACCACCTCTTCAACTTGTTGTTGCTGAATTCTATTTTCCTGCCAATGCTGGAATTTCTCTTGGGCCCTACTGTAGGCATTTATCGTTAAACGCCCTGTTTCATCCATAACGCTTAGCCAAGAAATATCCGCATATATAGTCATACCAAAAAGAAAAATAGCTACCATTAATAAAGTGGCACCTACAAAACCAAAGGCAGCCAAGGCAGAACCGGAAACCGAAGCCCCTAAAATTCCGCCATTTGAAAAGGGTAAGGCCGATAAATCCGAGGCGAAATTTAACGCGGCGATACCTGTTCCACCGGCCATAACCAGTGCCAGACCAACACTGCGCAAAGAAAATAATACCCAATCAAAATTACGTTGCTTATCTTTGAGGATCTTCCATATGCGATACAAAAGCAGCATGGGAAATACGTAGGCAATGTAGCCAAACAAGGTAAAAAACACATCCGCCAACCAAGCTCCGGTCGGCCCCCCAGTGTTACTGATTTCATCACCAAGACCGGTTCGAGACCAGCCAGGGTCGGCAGGGCTATAGGAAAACAAAGACAGCAGTAAAAAGGCACAGAGCAAAATCAGCCCGATTAAGGCACCTTCTCTAAGCAGTCGAAACAAACGCTGCTGAGCATCTATTGGCTCATTGCTGGTATTTTGATCACTACGCTGTACGGCTTTAGTCAAAACGGTCTTCCAAAGTAAAATCCAAAGCAGGATTGTATATTTGAACAGTAGTATATGGAAGCCACCTTGCCATGAGCTAAATAGAAGCTTATAGCGCAATACTATCTTAATAATATGCGATTTCTATTTGGCCTTCGCTCCCTTAAGCCGCTATGATTAGCGCTTTTTACTCAGCGCCAAACCGGCCTGGCCTCCCGTTTCAGATTTAGGAAGCAGCATGAGCGATATTCAACACCATAAATTGATCATTTTAGGCTCCGGCCCAGCTGGCTATACGGCTGCCATTTATGCGGCCCGCGCCAATCTAAATCCGGTTGTGATCACCGGCATGCAGCAAGGTGGTCAATTAACCACCACTACCGAAGTGGAAAACTGGCCAGGCGGCATTGCCGAGCTGCAAGGCCCAGACTTAATGGTACAAATGCAGCAGCATGCTGAGCGCTTTGAAACTGACATTGTTTTTGATCATATCCATGAAACACAGTTAAATCAGCGTCCATTTATTCTCAAAGGCACCAATACCTACAGTTGTGATGCCCTAATCATTTCAACGGGTGCTTCTGCCCAATATTTAGGCCTTGATTCCGAACAAACCTTTATGGGGCGTGGTGTAAGCGCCTGCGCAACGTGTGACGGCTTTTTCTACCGCGACCAGAAAGTTGCCGTTGTAGGTGGCGGAAACACGGCCGTTGAAGAAGCTCTGTACTTATCCAATATCGCCAAAGAGGTTGTTTTAATCCATCGCCGCGACAGCCTGCGCAGCGAAAAGATCCTGCAGGATCGTTTATTAGAAAAAGCCAAGAACGGTAACGTAACCTTGATGTGGAACCACACTCTTGAAGAAGTTCTGGGCGACGACAGTGGCGTTACCGGTCTTAGACTTAAAAGCACCACAGACGAGCAAGAACAAAACATTGATGTAGCTGGCGTATTTATTGCCATCGGACATAAGCCGAACACTGATATTTTTGAAGGTCAACTGGATATGGCTGGCGGCTACATCAAGGTTCAAAGCGGCTTGACTGGAAACGCCACTCAAACCTCCATACCCGGCGTCTTCGCTGCGGGTGATGTGGCAGACCACATTTACCGCCAAGCCGTCACCTCGGCCGGCTCTGGCTGCATGGCCGCCCTTGACGCTGAGCGCTTCCTAGACGAGCAATAAACCCACCGTGATCGAACTTCCTTGGCTGCTGCCCGGCAGTAGCCAGTTCCCCCCAACAAGCCAAGCACTTGAAGATCCTAACGGGCTCTTAGCAGCAGGTGGTGAACTTGATCCAGACACGCTTCTTTCAGCCTACCGCCAAGGTATCTTTCCTTGGTTTGATGATAGCCAGCCTATTCTGTGGTGGTCGCCGTCACCTAGGGCTGTAATCATCCCGGGTGAAGAGCACATTTCCCGGAGTTTACGCAAGCATATTCGCCGCAGTGGGCAACAAATACGTTGCAACACTGCTTTTGCTCAAGTCATGGAACAATGCGCCGCCCCCCGAGCCGATGAAGAAGGAACTTGGATTACCGATGAGATGCTGGAAGCCTATCTCCAACTGCACAAATTGGGACATGCCCACAGCGTCGAGACCTGGCAGGATGATACTTTGGTCGGTGGCCTGTACGGATTGCACATCGGCTCAGTCTTTTTTGGTGAATCGATGTTTAGCAAACAAAGCAATGCCTCTAAGTTCGCTTTTGCCAGCCTTTGCCAAATCTCAAAAACCCTGGGCATAGAGCTTATTGATTGCCAGGTCAGCAACCCACACTTAACGAGCCTGGGAAGCGTGGAACTAGAGCGTGGAGACTTTGAAGCCCTATTAGGAAAGCTTGTCCATCGTCCAGCTAACTCTAGCTTTCCAGTCGGTGTCCATTTGTCCGAATTTTGACACTTTTACTACTTGGGGTGACGAACTGTCAGTTTCTTGGTTGGGTTGGCAGCAGCAGTGTGGTTAAATGAGGGCAAGTTTGAGGTTAACAAAGCTTTATGTCTGAGATACGCCTATACGCCACACCACCACATCAATGCAGCTATTTGCAGGATAAAACGGCAACTACTGTATTTGTTGATCCTGATGCGACGCTAGATGTTGACTCCTACCAACGCCTATCGGAATTTGGCTTTCGGCGCAGCGGCAATCATTTCTATCGCCCGAATTGCGACGACTGCCAGGCCTGCGTTTCCGTACGTATACCGGTTCATCAATTTAGCCCAAATCGAAGCCAGAAACGCTGCCTTAAGCGCAATACCGACATAAGCATGAAAGTGCTAAATCGCCTTAGCCTTGAGCGCCACTACCCCCTATACCAACGTTACATCGAACAACGGCATCGCGGCGGCGATATGTACCCTCCTTCGCGCTCTCAATTCGTTAGCTTTTTGGCCAGCGGCCATCCTAGCACTCGATTTTATGAGTTCAGTGATAGTAACGGTAAAGTAATCGCCGTTGCAGTTAGCGATGAGCTGGATGATCACATTTCAGCGGTTTATACCTTTTTCGACCCAGATTTAGATCAGCGCAGCCTTGGCCGCTTTTGCATTCTCAGCCAAATTGAACGCTGCAAAGAACTGGGGTTACGCTACCTATATCTAGGTTACTGGGTAGAAGACTGTAGAAAAATGAACTACAAAACCGATTACCAGCCACTTGAGTTACTCGATGAAAACGGCTGGCAAGCAATAAATCTAGTCGAATAAGCCCTTTAAACTCAATAAGCTCTTGGATAATCCCACGTTTTAGTGCAAAATGCCGCCTTCTTTTTTAGGGGCTCTTGCCTACTAGCCCATCGTTTGAAGAGATCGAGGAAAAGGCCGAATGGCAAAAGAAGACAATATTGAGTTAGAAGGTACCGTAATCGATACCCTACCCAACACAACTTTTCGTGTTGAGCTAGAAAACGGGCACGTCGTTACCGCACATATTTCAGGCAAAATGCGCAAAAACTACATTCGCATCTTGACCGGCGATAAAGTAAAAGTTGAGCTTACGCCATACGATTTAAGCAAAGGCCGCATTACTTACCGCGCCCGCTAATAAATCACTTATAAAAAAACTCCAGCCTTTACGCTGGAGTTTTTTTATGGGCTTTTTTTATAGCCAGAAAACCAAAATCAACGAGCATTGCATTTTGGTAGCGTCTCAACAGACACTACCCCCACGCACCACCATTTTACTCACTGACCTCTTGCACCCTTTCCTCTTCTAGGCGAACTTTAAGCTGATCTCCATCCAACTCAAGAAAGGCAGTACCACCTGCTTGGGAAAGGCCCCCAAACAAAATCGCTTCTGCCAGGGGTTTCTTAACTTTCTCTCGAATAAGGCGGGCCATTGGGCGAGCACCCATCTTCTCATCATAACCATTTTCCGCTAGCCATTGGCGAGCTTCTTCGCTTGCCTCTAGCTGAACTCGCTTCTCATCTAACTGAACCTGCAGCTCAACCAAAAACTTATCAACCACGGTTTTAATCACTTCTAGAGTCAAAGCGCCAAACTGAATAATAGAATCCAATCGGTTTCTAAACTCAGGGGTAAACAATTTCTTAATGGCTTCCATTCCATCGGTTGTGTGATCTTGCTTAGTGAAGCCCATGGATGCTCGACCCATATCTTCTGCACCAGCATTGGTTGTCATGATTAACACAACATTTCTAAAGTCAGCTTTACGGCCATTATTATCAGTCAAAGTGCCGTGATCCATTACCTGCAGCAATAAATTGAAGACTTCAGGGTGTGCCTTTTCAATTTCATCTAGCAAAACCACACTGTGCGGATTCTTAGTGACAGCTTCTGTTAACAAGCCACCCTGATCAAAACCAACATAACCCGGAGGCGCACCAATTAAGCGAGAAACCGTATGGCGTTCCATATATTCCGACATATCAAAACGAATAAGCTCCACACCCATTGCCTTTGACAGCTGCCGACACAACTCCGTTTTACCGACACCAGTGGGACCAGCAAACAAAAAAGAACCAATGGGCTTATCAGGACTACCAAGCCCTGCGCGTGAAAGCTTAATCGCTGTAGCCAAATCCATGATAGCTTCATCTTGACCAAAAACAGTAAGCTTTAGATTCTTTTCTAGCTCTTGCAGTTGAGCTTTATCGGAAGTAGAAATAGTTTTAGGAGGGACCCGCGCAATCTTAGCGATCACCGACTCGATATCACCAACACCAATTAACTTTTTGCGCTTACTCTCTGGCTGCAATTGTTGAAATGCACCCGCCTCATCAACAACATCAATCGCCTTATCCGGCATGAACTTATCTGAGATATATCGCGCCGCCAACTTAGAAGCGGTAAGCAAGGCCTTATCGGAATAACGCAAGCCATGATGTTCTTCAAAGCTAGGCTTTAAACCTTTTAAGATTCTATAAGTCTCATCAATAGAAGGCTCGTTTACATCAACTTTTTGGAAGCGTCTTGATAGCGCCCTATCTTTTTCAAAAATACCACGGTATTCGGTAAAAGTAGTCGACCCCATACAGCGGAGCTCGCCTGAGCTCAGCAAAGGCTTAAGTAAATTCGATGCATCCATAACGCCACCCGAAGCTGCCCCAGCACCGATAATGGTATGAATCTCGTCAATAAACAAAATCGCGCCTTCGCGTCGCTTTAATTCAGCCAACAAACCTTTTAGACGCTTTTCGAAATCACCGCGATACTTTGTGCCGGCCAAAAGCGCACCGAGATCTAGAGAATAAACAACACTGTCGGCCAACACATCTGGAACTTCGCCATCTACGATACGCTTTGCTAAACCTTCGGCGATTGCCGTTTTACCAACCCCAGATTCCCCCACCAGCAAAGGATTGTTTTTACGGCGCCGCGAAAGAATTTGGGCAACGCGCTCAAGCTCTTCAGCCCTACCAACCAAGGGGTCAATTTTTCCAGCTTTAGCATTCTCGTTTAGATTACTGGCATAAGACTCCAGGGGACTGCTTGTTGCCCCATCAGATTCCCCCTCTTCTGAACTTTGCCCCTGCTCACTCTCCATGGATTGACCCGCCATTTTCGATATGCCGTGAGTGATATAGTTTACGACATCGATACGCGCGATATTTTGTTGCTTTAAATAATATACGGCTTGGCTTTCTTGCTCGCTAAAAATGGCGACTAAAACATTGGCACCGGTGACTTCATCGTTGCCTGAAGATTGGACGTGAAAAACAGCACGTTGCAGCACCCGCTGAAATCCCAAAGTCGGCTGCGTTTCGCGCTCTTCATCATTCTCTGGGATTAACGGTGTCGTCGAGTCAACAAATTCGACAAGATCTTTTTTAAGTGCCTCCAAGTCGGCACCACAGGCCATCAAAACGGCCGCCGCCGATTCGTTATCAATTAGCGCAAGCAGCAAATGCTCTACCGTCATAAACTCGTGGCGTTTGTTTCTTGCACCTTTAAAGGCGGTATTCAATGTTGATTCTAATTCTTTACTAAGCATCACAATGCTCCATCAAAGTACAGCCAGAGTGCTAACTCAGCTTATCGCCATATTGTTAGCATTTAATACCCTTAAAATCCTTCGGGCACCCTTTCCACTGCACCATTCAAAAGTAGCAAAACACCTTTAGAGTTTAGGCCAGTTCCCAAACACTAAGACAACCTGGTTCTTTATAATAGGCAAGTCATTTAACTGCCTTTAATTTCATTTTTTAATAAACCAAAAGTTCAGTTTCACCATCTGTATTCCAACTTAAGACAAACGGTCGAAGCTTTCAACATTTGCGTAAGCATAAATTTGGCACTTACAAGGTCACATTGCCAAAAGTAACTTTAGAAATGCTTAAGAGTTATCTTCCTCATCGTCTTCATCATCAGGCTCTATTTCACACCACAAAGGGTGTTCGCTATCTTGTGCGAACTGATTGGCCTGCGCGGCTTTCGTTTCCGCAATATCTCGAGTATAAACCCCACACACTGCACTGCCCTCTGTATGAACCTTAAGCATCACTCGAGTAGCGCTCTCAGGGTCGAGGCGAAAAAAGCTACACAATACTTCAACCACGAAATCCATAGGGGTATAGTCGTCGTTTAGCATGATCACTTTATACATAGGCGGCTTTTTCAGCTTCGGCTTCGCTCTCTCAAGCACCGTACCACCATTCCAGTGTAAATCATCGTCCGAATCATGAGACGACAACTGAATATCTGGATAAATTCTTTCAATCATAATAATTAATTACTTTCTTTAGACGTATTCCAACTAATATTTCTATTGTAACCCATCCTGCAGTTATATCCGATGCCAATTGTCTTGACTTCTCACACTCAATTGTTATAACTAGCCTAGAGTGGGGAGCGTATTTATAACGGAATAACTTGAAGTTTAATTTAAAACTCATTAAGAAGTTTAAATTAAAAGCCTCATAATGAGCCCCTCTCTTGAAACGGATGTTCAACAACTATTTATAATAAAACGACAGTTAAGGGAAATACGCCATGTCTACGGGTACCGTGAAATGGTTTAATAACGCCAAGGGTTATGGGTTTATTTTGCCGGACGAAGGTTCCGGTGATTTATTTGCACACTATTCAGCCATTGATATGGATGGGTATCGCACCTTGAAAGCTGGACAAGCGGTTACTTTTGATACCGCCAAAGGCGATAAAGGAATGCATGCCATCAATATACGATTAGCCGAAAGCAGTAAATCTAGCCAAAGTAATACTGAAGAGAATCTGCAGGAAGCTTAAACCAGTGACAAGCTGGTAGCGCTCGCCGCCAGCTTATGTCCAATCCCTCCCGGCTTAGCAGCAGGGAACCGTACTCTTACACCTTTCATTCATCCACTAATGCAAGTCAATAGCTCCAAAAATTTCAGAATTAAACCAACACCCGCGATACACACGACGCTTTCAGCGCTCACAAAAAAAGGGGCCGAAGCCCCTTTTTAACAAACAGCCTAAACTTAAAGGGCCGCTAAAGCATTATTAAACAACTCACTTGGACGCATTGCTGCGGAAGCCTTATCATCATCCATACGGAAGTAGCCACCCAAGTCAATTTCATCACCTTGAATGTCATTTAGCTGCGCCACTATGGCCGCCTCATTATCAGATAAGGTCTTAGCCAAAGGTGCAAATGCAGCCTGCAGCTCGGCATCCTCAGTTTGCTCAGCCAAAGCTTGCGCCCAGTACATACATAGGTAGAAATGGCTGCCACGGTTATCCAACTCTTTAACCTTACGAGATGGAGACTTATTCTCATCCAAGAATACACCATTCGCCTTATCCAAAGTGTCGGCCAAAACCTGAGCTTTTTTCATGTCAAAGGCATGCGCCAAGTGGGCAAAAGACTCGGATAAGGCTAAGAATTCACCTAGCGAATCCCAACGCAAATGCCCCTCTTCAACAAACTGCTGAACGTGCTTAGGCGCTGAACCGCCGGCACCCGTTTCAAACAAACCACCACCATTCATCAACGGCACGATAGACAGCATCTTGGCACTGGTGCCAAGCTCTAGAATTGGGTACAGGTCCGTTAGGTAGTCACGCAATACGTTACCTGTCACAGAAATAGTATCTTCACCGCGACGAATACGCTCTAAAGAGAACTTAGTGGCGTCAACTGGAGACATGATATGAATGGCCAGGCCATTGGTGTCATGCTCTTCCAGATACTTATTGACCTTAGCAATCAAGTTACTGTCATGGGCTCTGTTTTCATCCAACCAGAATACAGCTGGGCTGCCACTAGCACGGGCACGATTAACTGCCAACTTAACCCAATCACGAATTGGGGCGTCTTTCACCTTACACATACGGAAGATGTCGCCCTGCTCTACTTCCTGCTCCATCAGGATATTGCCCTTAGGATCAACAACCATGATGCGACCGCGACCTGGCGCGAGGAAAGTTTTGTTGTGAGAGCCATATTCTTCAGCTTTTTTAGCCATCAAACCAACGTTTGACACGCTACCCATAGTTGAAGGATCAAAAGCACCATTGGCCTTACAATCTTCAATTACTGACTGATAAACACCGGCATAACAACGATCAGGGATAACCGCCTTAGTATCGTGCAACTCACCGTCAGGGCCCCACATTTTACCTGAATCACGAATCATGGCAGGCATAGAAGCATCGACAATGATGTCACTAGGTACATGCAAGTTAGTGATGCCCTTGTCAGAATTCACCATAGCCAATTCTGGACGATTCTTGTACAAAGCTTCGATATCAGCTCGAATAGCTTCTTGCTGATGAGGACGCAAGTCTTTGATCTTGTTGTAAAGGTCACCAATACCGTTATTTGGATCTACACCCAAGTTCTCCAACAAAGTTTCATATTTATCAAAGACCGGCTGATAAAACTCATGAACCATATGGCCAAACATGATTGGGTCAGAAACCTTCATCATGGTTGCTTTAAGGTGCAAAGACAGCAGAATCTCATCTTGCTTAGCTTCTTCAATCTGACCTGCCAAGAAGGCACGCAAAGCCTGGCGATTCATAACCGCACAATCTAGGACCTCACCCACCAAAACTGGCGTTTTCTTACGCAGGACTTTTACAATGCCATCATCACCAACATATTTGATGACAACATTGCCTTTAAATTCAGACACATGGGACTTTTCGCTGCCGTAGAAGTCACCATGGCTCATATGGGCAACGTGAGATTTTGAATCGGCGGTCCACTTACCCATGCGATGACTGTTCTTTTTAGCATAAGCCTTAACAGACGCTGCCGCACGACGGTCAGAGTTACCTTCACGTAGCACTGGGTTTACTGCACTACCTTTTACTTTGTCGTACAAAGACTTAATTTTTTCTTGCTCAGCATCGGCCGGCTCTTCAGGGTAGTCTGGTAATGGGTAACCCTTAACCTGAAGCTCTTTAATAGCCGCGGTTAACTGTGGGATAGATGCTGAAATATTAGGCAACTTTACAATATTGGCCTCTGCGGTTTCAGCTAGATCGCCCAGCTCTGCCAAGGCATCATTTTGGCGCAATTTCGCAGGTAGGTAATCTGACATGGTAGCGATAATGCGACCGGCCAGTGAAATGTCGCGAGTTTCTACTTCTACGCCAGCCTTTTCTGCGAAAGCCTGTACGATAGGTAGAAGGGAATAAGTCGCCAACGCAGGCGCCTCATCAGTAAGGGTGTAGATAATTTTAGGTGTTTCGGACATTGTATCTCCCTAGCGTCCTTATATAGCTGGTGTCGATTCTTGGTAAAAATTCACTTGCTGAGCAAGGCCACCAACCGCTGGACATTAAGTATTGCTTTATGGGTGAGCGATTTTTGCGGGCGCGATAATAACACCGGACAGCCCTCAGGTATAGGTGGTAAAATTACAACAATAGTCTAAATAAGCGATTCCATGGCACAAATCATCCTATTTAATAAACCCTATAACGTCCTAAGTCAGTTTACTGATAAGGATCAACGCCCCACTCTAATGGAGCATTTAGCCGCCTTTAAAGGCTTCTACCCCGCCGGACGACTAGACCGCGATTCAGAAGGCTTACTGCTACTTACCGACGATGGCCAACTGCAACACCGCATTAGCCACCCCAAGCAAAAACTGGAAAAGACCTACTGGGTACAAGTTGAAGGTATACCTGCCCAAGAGCAGCTCCAACAGCTCCGCGATGGCATCACCCTCAATGACGGCCCCACACGGCCAGCAAAAGTCAAAGCAATTGCTGAACCAAAAGGTTTATGGCCGAGAATACCACCAATTCGAGAGCGTAAAGACCAGCCTACACAATGGCTTGAGATTAGCATTAGTGAAGGTCGAAATCGTCAAGTCAGGCGTATGACGGCAGCAGTTGGGCACCCTACGCTGCGCTTAGTTCGGGCTGCTATCGGCCACTGGAAACTGTCGGATCTACAACCTGGTCAATACCAGCTTGATGAGGTTCATTTACCCAAGCCCGACGATAACGGCAAGCGCAAGGCAAATAGCCGCGCAGCCTACAGAAACAATGGCCGCAGCAATACAAAACAGCATGCCAAAAACAAGCGCCAAAGCAGTAAAAAGCGTTGAAGCCTGATTCGATTCATAAGAGTATTATGATCAAAGGCCAATACTTGCCGAATCATTTTGTCAAAAAACTACAAAAAATTAAAATATGAGCACAAATGCACCACACTGCACCGTAGCGACTGTGGTTGAAAGGCAACAACGCTATCTACTGGTACTCGAAGAGCGCAACGGACGCCTGCTTTACAACCAGCCGGCAGGTCACTTAGAGGCTGGCGAGTCACTCATTGAAGCCGCCCAGAGAGAAACACTCGAAGAAACGGCTTGGAATGTTCAAATCAAATCCTACCTTGGTGTGAGCCTATATCGCGCACCCAGTAACGGTGTTACCTATGTACGCCATAGCTTTGCAGCTCGCGCTATGGGCTTTAACCCCGAACTCAAGCTTGACCAAGGCATAGTCGAAGCGGTTTGGCTAACAATTGATGAAATTGAACAAGCAAAAGACCGGCTGGCCAGTCCGTTGGTTTATCGCGATATTCTGCAGTTTAGGGAAAACAAACTTTACCCCCTTGAAATGGCCCAAACCTATATAGCCCCTGTCAGCTGAAATGCGCACAAACCAAGAGTAAAGGCATGTAAGGGCCACCCCAGCGGTTGGACAGTTTAGCTATGCAGCAGTAGAATGCGCCCCCTATTTGAAAGATGTCACTTGTCATACAGCAGCCCCCCATGAGCCCAAACAGCAAGCCCAACGCCCAAACCAAAGTCATTGTCGGCATGTCCGGCGGTGTAGACTCCTCTGTCTCAGCCCTTTTGTTGATCCAGGCCGGTTACCAGGTTGAAGGCTTGTTTATGAAAAATTGGGACGAAGATGACGGCAGCGAATATTGTACGGCGAAGGACGACCTGGCTGACGCCGAAGCGGTCTGCAAGAAACTGGGCATAAAGCTACACAGTGCCAATTTTGCCGCCGAATACTGGGATAATGTGTTTGAACACTTTTTAGCCGAATATAAGGCCGGGCGCACCCCAAATCCCGACATACTCTGCAACCGCGAAATTAAGTTCAAAGTCTTTCTAGACTATGCCGAACTGCTTGGTGCGGATTACATTGCCACCGGTCATTATGTAAAGCGCGTCGACCAGGACGACCGAACCTATTTAGCCAAAGGTCTCGACAACAACAAAGATCAAAGCTATTTCTTGCACGCGGTAAGCGAGGCTGAATTTGCCAAATCGCTATTCCCTGTTGGCGAGCTAGAAAAGCCCGAGGTTAGAGCCCTCGCCGAAGAACATGGGCTCATTACCCATAATAAAAAAGACAGCACCGGTATCTGTTTTATTGGTGAGCGTCGATTCAAAGACTTTCTAGCTCAATACCTACCCGCCCAGCCAGGTGTAATCGAAGATCTCGATGCTAATGAGCTGGGTCAGCACAGCGGCTTGATGTACCACACCATCGGCCAGCGCCAAGGCTTAGGCATTGGCGGGGTTAAGGGTCAAGCCGAAGCGCCTTGGTATGTTGTCGACAAAGACTTGGAAAGAAATGTTTTACTGGTCGCCCAAGGAAGTGACCACCCTCGCCTGTACAAGCACTCTCTAAAAGCGAGCCAGTGCCACTGGATAGGCGACAACCCTTGCGCTAATGGCGCCACCTTCCACGGGCAAGCCAAAATACGCTATCGCCAAGCTGACCAAGAGTGCTGGGTAAAAGCCGGTGCTGACGGCGAGCTGTTGGTTAATTTTGCCGCCCCTCAACGCGCCGTAACCCCAGGGCAATCCATCGTGTTTTACCAAGGTGAAATATGCCTAGGCGGTGCGGTAATCGATCAAGCCTTTGATCACCCCTATAGCGAGCTTGAACAAGCGACTCATTAAGTTTCTAGATTTCTATGGCAAAGAATTGGCAAGATATAAGTTTAGCGCTGGCCGGAGTATTTCAAAGTACCGCCCTAGTTGACCAAATCGCCCGCAGTGGCTATTTGCCAAGCGAACCCTATCAATGCGCAATTGCTAGCTTATTCGAACAGAACCCCAATAGTACCGAGGCGGTCTATGGCGGCCCCAACGGGTTAGATATGGGGCTTCGAATCATGGCCCAACTGCTAGATAACCGGCCTGACAAAGAGCACCCCAATACCATGCGCTACGTCATGGGCGTACTCCATCTACAGAAAAAGCTCAACAAAGATACACAATCATTGAGCTTCATTGCTGAGCGATTGGCACAAAGCCAGCGCCAAGCTGAGCATTTTGACAATGTCACCCACGATAGCGTTATCGCCAATATCGCCAGCGCTTACAGTGAAAGCATTAGCCGCTACAAGTTTCGGATTCAGGTGATGGGAGACGCTAGCTACCTGCAGCAGCAACGCATCGCCGAGCAAGTTAGAGCGCTATTACTTGCTGGCATTCGCAGTGCCACACTATGGCGCCAAGTAGGCGGTAGTCGACTGGACATCCTTTTTCACCGTAAACGTTTACTGCGAGCGGCTGAGAACTGGCTGCAAGAAATCAATTAACGCAACGACGTTTACCTTCTAGAGCGACGAAACCATTAAATTCAGGCGGTATTTCAGGTAGAATGCCGCAGCTTAAATTATCGGTCTTGGCGCGCCCATAAAGAGCCCGAAGCTAGCTACTAGCTAATACCTTGACCCCAACCTTGCCAGAAAACTGTGAGCCCCTGCTATGAGCCTTACCTCTCTGAATGCTGTATCCCCTATTGATGGTCGTTACGGCAGCAAAACCAGCGATTATCGCAACATTTTCAGCGAATTCGGTCTAATCCACGCCCGTGTGGAAGTTGAAGTACGCTGGCTGCAACGTTTATCAGAGCACCCACAAATTCCCGAAGTGAAACCCTTCAGTGAGGCCAGCAACGCTCTGCTTAATAGCTTGGTAAGCGACTTTAACGAGGAGCATGCTACTCGTATTAAAGAAATTGAGCGCACCACCAACCATGATGTAAAAGCGGTTGAATACTTCATTAAAGAACAGTTCAGCGGTAATGATGAGTTGCTAGCGATCAATGAGTTTGTGCATTTTGCCTGTACCTCAGAGGACATTAACAACCTCTCTCACGCACTAATGCTCAAGCAAGGCCGCGAGGTTTTAGCGCAGCAGATGCAAGAAATTTATGATGGCATCGCACAAATGGCAAAAGATTTTGCCAGCGTACCGATGCTATCACGCACCCACGGTCAAACCGCCTCTCCAACCACAGTCGGTAAAGAGATGGCTAACGTAGCAGCTCGCCTTGGCCGTCAAATCCAGCAAGTAAAATCCGTAGAGTTACTGGGCAAAATTAATGGTGCCGTGGGTAATTACAATGCCCACATGAGCGCATACCCTGATGTGGACTGGCAAGCAAACGCGCAAACCTTTGTTGAAAGCTTAGGACTTAGCTGGAACCCGTACACCACGCAAATCGAACCGCACGATTACATTGCTGAGTTATTTGATGCCATCGCTCGCTACAACACCATTTTGCTCGACTTCGATCGTGACATCTGGGGCTATATTGCTTGGGGCTACTTTAAGCAAAAAACCATTGCTGGTGAAATTGGCTCTTCAACCATGCCCCACAAAGTAAACCCGATCGATTTCGAAAACTCTGAAGGTAATTTGGGCTTAGCCAATGCGGTCTTCCAACATATGGCGGCAAAACTGCCCGTTTCACGCTGGCAGCGCGATTTAACCGACTCTACCGTGCTACGCAATATGGGTGTTGGCTTCGCCTATAGCGCCATTGCTTATGCTTCCACCTTAAAAGGCATGGGTAAACTAGAGTTAAACACTGCTCGCTTAGCAGAAGACTTAGACAATAGCTGGGAAGTATTAGCCGAGCCTATTCAAACCATCATGCGTCGCTATAACGTCGAAGGTGCCTATGAAAAGCTTAAGGACTTGACCCGCGGCCAAGCTATCAACCAAGATACCATTCAGGCTTTTGTAGAAACCCTGGATGTACCTGAAGAAGCAAAAGCAGCCATGCGTGAGCTAACGCCTAGTAACTATATCGGCAATGCTATCAGCCAAGCTGAAGATATTTAATCGCTTAGCAAACTATTAGACGGGCAAATAATGAGCCATAAACTCAGCCAGCTTGGCGACATTTCAGTAGAACAGTTTCTCAGTGAGTACTGGCAACAAAAACCTCTACTGATACGCCAGGCTTTGCCCGGCTTTGAAACACCTCTTAGTCCAGATGAAATGGCCGGTCTTAGTCTTGAGGAAGAGATAGAGTCGAGGATTGTGCTTGAGAGCCATCAAGACAAACCCTGGCAATTGCTCAAAGGGCCTTTTGAAGAAACCCTTTACCAAGAGCTGCCGGATCGCAACTGGACACTGCTACTACAAGCCCTAGATTTGTACATTCCAGAGCTCAAGGATTTACGCGAAAAATTTCAGTTTTTACCCGACTGGCGCCTTGATGATGTTATGGCAAGCTTTGCGGTTGATGGCGGCAGCGTAGGACCACATTACGATCATTACGATGTATTTCTATTACAGGGTTACGGAAAACGTCACTGGCAAATCGGCCAAAGTTGCAATGAAGATTCTGCGCAACTTGCCGGAACCCCATTGAATATCCTACAAGAATTTCAATGCCTAGAAAGCCATGTCTTAGAACCCGGAGATATCCTCTATTTGCCGCCTAAAGTGGCACACTGGGGAATCGCCCAAGGTGATTGCATTACCTATTCCGTGGGTTTTCGGGCGCCTAGTCAAGCACAGCTCGTCGAAGAGCACTTTCAATCTCTGGCCGAGAGTTTCAGTGAGTTTCAACGCTATCAGGACCCGAGCATCAAAACTCGTGCGCACAGTCACGAACTGCTGAGTGAAGATATAAAGCGCGTACAAGATATTTTGCTAGAACGCCTTAAAAGCTCTCCTGAAGAAATTGCCCAATGGTTTGGTCGCATGTTAAGCGAAACCAAATATTGCAATGAAGCAGGCCTAGCTGAGCCTCCGTGCGAGCTTCCAGAGTACCTGATTAAAGCCAGCGAAACGCGCTGTCTATTTTTCCGCAAGCAAGACGGTAGCGCTGAACTTTTTGTAAATGGCGAACAGCTACACTGCCCTGTGCAAGTTGCCATTGATATTTGCGAACAAGATACACTAGTCTGCCAAGATGTGATCAGACAATTCGAAAAAGATGAAGCGGGACTTAGCTTTATACAACAGCTAATAAGCCTTACTGCCTATTTCGAAGATCAGGACGACTACTAAGCGGAACACGCCATGAGTATAAAAATATCGAAAGTTAACTGGGCCGATGCACAAGCACAACTTATGGCGATACGTCGCGAGGTTTTTATTGACGAGCAAGGCGTACCAGAGCACGAAGAAATTGATCCTAAAGATCCGCATTGCGTGCACTTTTTAGCGACCAATGAAACAGGGAAAGCGGTAGGCACTTCTCGCTTGTTGCCAGGCGGGCAAATTGGACGCATGGCAGTACTACAATCAGAGCGCGGCACAGGTCTAGGTGCAAAGTTACTATTAGCGGCCGTCGAATACGCCTTAGCAAAAGAGTATAGCGATATTTTCCTACACGCCCAGACACAAGCGATTGGTTTTTATGCACGCTACGGCTTTGTTGCTGAAGGGCCAGAATTTATGGACGCGGGCATCCCGCACCGCAATATGGTCTATCAAAAAAACGATTAATGCCTTTTTTTGACTTCTACCGATCAGCCTAGATGAGCTGATCGATAATTGCCCCAGCCTGCTCGTTCTTTTCTTTTTGCAGGGTTATCTGCACTTGCTGCAAAGTCTGTTGCTTACTTTTTTCACTTACAGCCTGAGCATAATCCGTATCGGAAAGGCGGCTTTTAGCGGCAGACAGATTTATACTACTGACCTCGTAATTATTAACTCGCGCCTCTAAGCCATTACTTTGCGCCCCGAGATCCGAAGCCCTCTCCAACAAACGCCCTTGTAGATCATCGAGCGCTGTTAAATTATCTTCCACTGAACCTGATAAATTGAGCTCTGAAAGAAACGCCTCAGCCTCCGCTTCAGTACCAAAGCCCTGTGCCGCCAGATCGTTAACGGTCTCAACAATATTATCGGCCTCTGGCTGCAAAGAGGCCGCATCGCTGGTGCCGTTTCCTGCCTGCAATACCAGCTCACGGGCACGAGCAACACCTTCAAGAGCGCCTTTTAAATAGCCCTCTGATATTTGATTGAGACCAATTTGATCGCCAAGATTTCGGCTAAGCACGGTATTCTCTCTTATCTGAGAGTCAAAACGGGTATCTTGAGCAAGGCCCGCCGCGTCATCAGCTGCAGAGTTAATGCGGCTTCCACTACTAAGCTGACGAAAGCTATCGTTCAGCTCGCGATTATTACTGCTAAAACTTGGAGAGAAACCACCAAAGTCATTGATTCCAGGCATCACAAAGCCCTCAAGCCTATTTACCTTAAAATTATGCAAAGACTTCTGCTGCAAATCCCTTTATTCGAGATGAAAGGTCGCCAATTCGCTAAGTGGCCGATTAAAGGCTACTCAACTATAAGCTTGAAAGCGCATTATTGACACTAGACCAACAAAACAAACTCACCTGCCGCAAGCGTCAAAAAAACAACCCTAGAACTTCTGTTATTATGGCAACACCTTCCCTCAGGCAAGTAGGCTCAAACACTGTGAATAATCATGTTTGTCTCATCCGACGTTTTACAAGAGCATTCAAAAGAGTTTTTCTAGCGGCGGGCTTCGGAATAATACTTGCCAGCCCTGCGCTCTCAAACTCCAGCTTAAGCTGCCACTATTCACTCAGCAATTGGGATGACAATACTGCCAGACAGGCCCTCGAACAGTGGCCTACATCTTCTGAGCAATTCATCTTGGTGTTAAACGGCCAAGTTGATGCTCAACTCCCCCCGCAACAATGCAAGCAGTTGCAACAATGGTTACGTAAGCATGAAGCTCAATCGAGCGGCTATACCATGAGACTCTATTATGGCAAACACCCAAACAAACAGCTCAAAGCCGCAGCGCAAGGCAAACATAGCCAAGTCAGACACAAAACTATAAGCACAGACAAAAGCAACGGTCGTTACAAGGGCCTAAGTTTAGCCCTGAGCCCAGGACAAGAAGTCCTTATAAGCCCCCGCAGCTGGCATCAGTCGCCTAAGGGGCTGTCACAGCAGACAATACAAGCAAGTAATGTGCATATCGCTCAAAAGCAAGATCAGAATAGTATTAAAAACAAAATAGCTACGCACAGAACAGCCTATAATGAAGAACGCTCTGCCCTAAGTAGAAAACTACCGAAGCAGAACGAGCAGTGGCTCGCCATCGAAACAGAGCTGAAGAACCCTGTGAGTTTTGGTTTTACCCTATTTGCCAAGGAGAGTTCGGGCCCAACACTTAGAGTATCCCAGCACTATTGGGACGAGAGCTCCCAACAATGGTTGGAACAATTTAAGAGATCTCAAAGCATTAAGCTGAAACAGTGGTATAACTTGGATCAGTTATTATTCAAATCAGATAGTCCTGTCAACGGCGAGCGAAAATTCAGTACACAATCGAAATCAGAACACTCACGTTATTTTATCTATATCGATAAACCATGATTGATAGACTTTGACCAATCGCCTTTTAGCTGCCAGCATTTGAGCCTATAAATCAGCCCTAATGATGCGTAAAGCCGCCTCTACGCGACTACTATTCAGTTAATATTGACTCAAAGTGATATTTTGCTTGGTGACTAATGCCAAAGCGCGTATAATTTCGCCACTTTTTTGTATCCGCTTAGTATCGAAGATCCACTACATCCGATTATTGTTAGGTGTATCCCCTCTTCCCGACTTGGTTCCCGCCCCCTTGAGACGGTTTTCCTGAATGAGTGTGCATAAGCTGGGTACATTGGCGCCTTAAGAAACGCCACCCGTGCTCCTGCCTTGCCATTTACCCCACTAGATCGCAATCTAGTGCCGTGCTATTGCCGGAGTCTTTTACACCCAAACACCTGGAAACCAGAATGACCGATCAAGCTATCAGCTTTGCTGAATTAGGCCTACCCGATGCTATTGTTAAAGCCGTCGCTAAAGTTGGCTATGAACAAGCCTCACCCATCCAAGCCGCCAGTATCCCGCCTCTACTTGAAGGCCGCGATATTTTAGGTATGGCGCAAACCGGCACCGGTAAGACGGCCGCTTTTGCACTACCTTTGCTAAGCAAACTCGACGTTAAAACAAAGCACCCGCAATTACTGATATTGGCGCCGACCCGTGAGCTGGCCATTCAAGTTGCCGAAGCTTGCAGCCGCTATGCTGAAAACCTAAAAGGCTTTCATGTACTGCCTATTTATGGCGGGCAAGATTACGGCAGCCAGCTACGCCAATTAAAGCGTGGCGCACAGGTAGTAGTGGGTACGCCCGGTCGCGTAATGGACCATATGCGTCGCGGAACCTTGAAGCTAGGAAACTTGAAGGCCCTTGTGCTGGATGAGGCTGATGAGATGCTTCGCATGGGCTTTATCGATGACGTAAACTGGATTTTGGATAATTGCCCAGAAGAAAAGCAAGTTGCACTCTTTTCGGCCACCATGCCAAAAGAAATCCAACGCGTAACCGAGCAGTACTTAAACAACCCGATTACGGTAAAAATTAAGGCCGAAACGGCAACGGTAGAGCGCATTGAGCAATCCTATATGCAGGTTCGAGGTCATGAAAAACTCGAGACCTTAACCCGCCTACTTGAAGTCGAGCCTTTTACTGGTGTAATTATTTTTGTGCGCACCAAAAACGCCACCGCAGAAGTTGCCGAAAAACTTGAAGCTCGCGGCTATGCCAGCGCCGCCCTAAATGGTGACATGAGCCAACAGTTGCGTGAGCGTGCGATTAACCGCTTAAAGCAGCAAAAACTAGACATCATCGTTGCCACCGATGTTGCAGCACGCGGTATTGATGTAGCCACGGTAAGTCACGTTATCAACTATGATATTCCTTACGATAGTGAAGCTTATGTACACCGCATCGGTCGCACTGGCCGCGCCGGGCGCAGTGGTAAAGCTGTGCTGTTTATTACTGCCAAAGAAACTCGCATGCTGCGCACCATTGAGCGCGCTATTGGCCAAAAAATTGATAAGCATCGCCTACCTAGCTCTGCGGAGATATCCCAGCAACGAATCGACCAGTTTAAAGAGCAAATACAATCTGTCTTAGAAAATGAAACTTTGGACTTCTTTCAGCAATTAGTCAGCGAATGCAGCGACCAATTTGAAAAGTCCGGCAGCGAAATCGCAGCAGCGCTTGCGTTTATGGCGCAGAAAGATCGCCCACTGCAATTACCCGAAGAGAAGCCCCGCCGCGAGCCGCGAGAAAGTCGTGAATCTCGTGACAACAGAGAGCCAAGAGATCGCAAAGAGCGTAAAAGATCTCGCGGCAACAGCGAGGACCTCAGCGATGTAAACTGGGTTAACTATCGCCTTGACGTAGGTCGCGAACATGGCGTTCGACCTGGTGATATTGTTGGCGCTATTGCTAATGAGGCCGGTATCGACAGCGAGTACATTGGGCGCATCAATTTGCATGACGACTACAGTACCGTAGATTTACCAGAAGGCATGCCAAAAGAAATTTTCCACCACCTGAAAAAAATGCGCATTCGCCAGCAGGTCAGCAATTTTAGCATTAATGAAGATGGTGATCAGCAGGCAGAAGGCGGTGAGCGCAAGCGTCGCAGTGCCAAGAAAAAACCTCATCGCGGAGCACAGCCCGACAAACGTAAGGGCAAACCCCAACGCAACAGAAACGATGACTAGCCGCCTACACTACTTGTAGTACAAGGCAGCTCACTTATTTTTAGCTAGTACTATGAGCAACACCAGCAATAAATCATCCCGATTTGACCAGCTCCCCGAGCTGGTCAAACTCGCTTGGCCAATCCTAATTTCCCAACTTGCCATTTCCGGCATGGGGGTGGTGGATACCATTATGGCCGGACGAGTAAGCTCCGTTGATTTAGCCGGTGTTGCGGTTGCTTTTAGCTTGTGGCTACCAGTTTTGATGTTTATGGTGGGGCTTTTTAGCGCCACTTCTAGCTTGGTTGCCCACGCTTGGGGCGCAAGTGACATCAGCCAAGCAAAATCTCATATCCACCAAAGTTTATGGTTAGGCTTAATTCTTGGGCTGTGCGCTTCTGCACTGATTAGCCAAGCAACACTTTTGCTTGAGTTTATGAACATCGACCCTGTTGTTCACCCCGTTGTTATCGACTACTTAAAAGCCATGATATTTGGCTTACCGGCTGCCGCTATCTACCAAGTACTGCGTGCTAGCAGTGAGGGAACCGGCCACAGCAAACCGGTCATGCAGATCAATCTGTTAGCTTTCTTTGCCAATATTCCTTTAAACATTGTATTTATCCATGGTTACTTTGGTCTGCCCGCAATGGGTGGCGCTGGCTGCGGCTGGGCTACTGCAAGCGTTATGTGGCTCAATGCACTGGCCTTGGCCGCCTACTTTTTAAAAGCACATGAATTTCGGGAACTTAAACTTTTTGAAAATGGTTTTAGCTGGCTAGAACGCCAAGGGAGCTGGCAGATACTGGCTCTTGGCTTACCCATAGCAGCCGCAGTTTTTGCCGAAGTTATTATTTTTTCTATTATCGCGCTTTTAATTGGATCACTGGGCGCCACCGTTATCGCTGGGCACCAAATCTCTATGAATGTATCAGCATTAACTTTTATGCTGCCCCTTAGCGTGAGCATCGCCATCACCGTTCAGGTGGGACAGCGTCTAGGAGCAGGTAATAAAAAGGCAGCACAGCGCACCTGGCGGCAAGCACTGGTTTTGGCGAGTAGCATCGCCATAAGCAATGCCGCTATTATCTACTTTTTTGCATGGCCTATTACAGGGGTATATAGCGAGGATATCGAGATTCGTGAGCTTGCCACCGGGCTGCTGCTCTTTGCAGCAGCCTACCAAGTATCAGATGCTCTACAAGTCGCTGCAGCAGGCGCACTACGCGGCTATAAAGATACCCAAGTGACCATGTATATCACCCTGTTTGCCTATTGGGGCATCGGGCTTCCCCTAGGCTATACATTAGGCCTTACTGATGTGATAATGCCCGCATCTGGCCCCAAAGGCTTTTGGATTTCACTGCTGATCTCGCTCAGCATCGCCGCCGCCCTATTGCTCTGGCGATTAGAGCATATTAGCCGTCAAAATATGGCCAAAAAACCCACCATCGGTGACCAATATAACAGTGAAACAAAACTGAAATAAATGCGTCATTTCATTGTCATCATATCCTCCGTATAATCGCCGCGATTAGTCTGGCCTGACCCCTGTCCGGCCAAAAAGTTTCGTAGAGTTAGAAAATTTAAATCCAAGTTTTACTCAATCACTAGGGGGATTTATGGTTGGTATCAACCAGAAGAAGTCACTATTAGCTGCTGCGGTTGGCCTAGCAATTGGCCTAAGCACAGGCGTTCAGGCACAAGAAACCACATCGGCTATCCGCGGTCAGGTTTTCGGCCCACAAGGCAACCCGTCTACCGCGGCTTCCGTGACCATTGTTAACTTAAAGACCAATCGTACAACAACTATGCAAACTAACGATTCCGGTCGTTTTGTAGCAAAAGGTCTAGCCGTAGGTGGTCCATACAAGGTAACCATCAGCAAAAACGGTAACAGCACTGTTGTTGACGACGTATTCTTGCAGCTAGGTGGTAGCTACCCAATCACTACCCAGCTAAACCCTTCTTCTAACCTCGAAGAGGTTGTAGTAACCGCCACTCAATTGGCCAATACTGCGATGGGCGTTAGCCGCTCTTTCGATATCGTTGATTTAGAAAACGCGCCTACCTTTAACTCAGACATTAAAGATCTGATTAAGCAGGATCCTCGCGTTTATATCGATGAAGCCTTCTCTGACTCTATTCAGTGTGCCGGTGCGAACCCACGCTTTAACTCTTTAACTGTTGACGGTGTTCGTCTAAACGACAACTTCGGTCTAAACAGCAATGGCTACCCCACTGAGCGTATGCCATTCCCATTCCGCGCAATCAATCAGACCTCGATTGAATTAGCGCCATTTGATGTTCAATACGGCCAGTTCAGTGCTTGTAACATCAACGCCGTTACCAAGTCCGGTGATAACGAATTCCACGGTGGCGTATTCTACGAATTCAATAACGACTCCATGTCTGGCGACAGCTTGGAAGGCGATAACATTGATCGTGGTAGCTTCGACACCAAGCGTTTCGGCTTTACCGTAGGTGGCCCGCTAATCGAAGACAAACTGTTCTTCTTTGCCGCTTACGAGAAACAAGAAGGCAATAACCTATTTAACCGTGGCCCAGCCGGTTCTGGTGCCGCTGTTGAGGTACAAGGTTTAAGTCAAGCCGATGCTGACCGTATCGTACAAATTGCCAGAGATGTATATAACTACGACCCAGGTGCCCCAACCTCTTCTTTGCCAAACGAAGATGAAAAGCTTTTGGTTAAAGTTGACTGGAACATTAACGAAGATCATCGTGCGGCACTGACCTACAACTATAACGACGGTTTCAATATCTCCCAGTCCGATGGTGATTCGAACGAATATGAATTTACTAACCACTATTATGAGCGCGGCGCCGAGCTAAATTCATACATTGGTCAGTTAAACTCTGACTGGAGCGACAACTTCAGTACCGAGATTCGCATTGGCTACTTGGATTTAGACAACCGTCAAAATTCTCTGGACACTGCCGGCTTTGGTGAAGTTCAAATTGACACATTCAACGATGGTGCCGAAGCAACTGTTTATTTAGGTGGTGATGACTCGCGCCAATCTAACAAGCTAAGTTATGAGACCATGTCTTATAAGATTGCTGGTGAGTACACCTATAATGACCACAACTTCACGTTTGGTTATGAACGTGAAGAGTTTGATGTATTCAACCTGTTCATTCAGCACTCCCAAGGTGAATTCCGCTTTGATAGTATTGATGACTTCGAAGCTGGTACTCCTGCCCGTATCTATTACGGTAACGCCGGTGGTACCAATATCCCAGCTGATGGCGCAGCCGAGTTTGGTTACGATATTAATACCGTTTACCTACAAGATGAGTACTCATTCAGCAGCGCTGATGTTACCTTGGTCGTTGGTGCACGATACGACTGGTACGAAAGTGACGACCTTCCTGCTGTAAACCCTGTTGTTGAAGAAAACTACGGCTTCAGCAATGCTCAAAACATGGATGGCAAAGATTTGTTCCAGCCTCGTGTTGGTTTTGAGTGGAATGTAAATGGCCAGCTAGAGATCCACGGTGGTGTTGGCGTATACTCAGGTGGCAACCCGAACGTATGGCTTTCTAACAACTACTCAAACGACGGCGTTCGCGTACTGCAAATCCAAGATCGCAGCCGCGGCTCCTTGTTTGATTACGAATATGCCAATGGTGGCTCACCGATTAAAGATGTGCCCCAGCACCTAATTGACGCTGTTGCCAATGGCGAAGGTTTCAATGGTGGTCTTAACATCATGGATCCTAACTTCGAGATTCCACACTCAATCAAGTATGCCTTGGGTGGTAGCTACGAGTTTGACGACGGTCACTTGTTCCAGGCTGATTTCTTGTACTCTGAGAACAAAGACTCTGCCATTATCATTGACGCTACTCGCGAAACGGTTGGTACCGCTCCAGACGGTCGTCCAATTTATGGCTCTGTGAATGGCCGCAGCCAGGACTTCTTGTTAACCAACGTTAAAGGCGATTCTGGTGAAAGTACTGTAGTTTCTTTCGCATTAAGCAAAGAATTCGACAACGGCTTTGACTACTCGTTCTCTTACGCCTACACCGACGCTACCGAAGTTAGCCCAATGACTAGCTCTGTTGCCTTCTCTAACTACGTGAATGCCGCAAGCTCTAACCCGAATGCGCCAGATGTTGCGACTTCAAACTACGTTATTCCACATCGCTTTACCTTAAAGCTAGGTTACGAGATGGAATTGTTTGAAGGTTTGAAAACTCGCTTCAATCTATTCGGTACCGCCAATGAAGGCCGTCCATATAGCTATACATTCAGAAGAGGCTTTATGTTTGGCGATTCAACAGGCTTTATCGCTCGCCACTTGGTTTACGTACCAACAGGTGTAGATGATCCTAACGTTGTTTTCGCTGACGGTTTCGACACTGATGCCTTCTTCGACTTGGTTGACTCTGAAGGCCTAGCGCGCGGCGAGATCATGGAGCGTAACAGTGAAAATGGAAGCTGGTGGAATAAATTTGACCTTAAAGTAACCCAGGAAATCCCAGGATTTGCTGAAGATCATAAAGGTAAGGTTTATATGACAGTACGCAACCTTGGCAACCTACTAAATGATGACTGGGGCGTGTTGTACGAGCCAAGCTTCCCACGCTCCCAGCCAATTGTTAACGCTAGCATTAACGATGATGGCCAATACGTTTATGAGAGCTTCATCAAACCTGCCGGTGAAACCCGCGTAGCTCGCCCATCTTACTGGGAGCTATGGGTAGGTATTGAATACAAGTTCTAAGAACATAAAAGGGATGTTGTACTAAGCAAGGACGCTTACTAACAAGGAAATTCACACAGGAAAGTGTATATTGAAGTATCGCTAAAGCCGGCTTATGCCGGCTTTTTTATTGCTCCTTTAAAAGCTCAAGACAAGCGTTCGAAGCAATAGAATAATAAGTACGCAAGATGAAAGTAAGTAAGCTAAAAATCGATGCATAACGGCATTATAGCTACAATGAATAATGCTATGAATTAATCGCAACCCAAAATATGCCCAAGCTAATAACACAAACAGCCCATCAACCATGTCATTAAGATGCAAATAGAAACACAATACATAAAATAGCACGGGTAACTCGAACAAATTGGCCAGATTATACGCTGGGGTCATTGCGTACTCAGACAGTAGATCCTGTACTTTTTTGGGCGTACTAAGCCGCGAGGGTCCAATCCCATTAGCCCTAGCTGCCCCTAGACGCCTAAACAACAGCAAACACCACACCGCCATAGTAAGACAAAGCATAGCCAATAGCGGAAAAAATATATTATTGTTCACCTGCTCAGTCATATTAGCTCCACAGTTAAAATTCATTTAAAACAGTCTAAATTTTTAAAGCAATAAGATACAGCGGCAACTTTCGCTCAATCAATTACTTATTGTGATCTAACGCACAACTCCCCACCTAAACTGCCGTTCGCATCACAAAATAAAGACAGCTCTTTAGCCTTTGCTAGACTTTATTACAAACAAGGAACTTCCCAAGAGCTTAATGCGACACATTCTATTTATTTCATTATTCACAGCACTTTTGATGTATAGCAAGCAACTGCCTGCCATTACCTATCAAGAGTTTGCACTATCGACTTATAGCTGGGGCGATAAGAACTTTCCTGACAGTATCCATGACATAATTATTGATGATAATGGCTATTACTGGATTGCCAGCAATGAAGGCCTATTTCGCTATGATGGAGTGAAACCTATAAAGCTCTTCGCCCAGAAAGGCGAAATTCTCCACAACAAAAGAACCATTACTCTGGGACTCGAAAAAAAGTACTTGTGGTTCAGTACCGGAGAAACTCTCTACAGAATGAACCTGCAAAGCTTTGAACATGAGTACTACAGCCATAACGAAAAGAGCAACAACAGCATTGCTAGCAATCACATTCGACAAATATTTACCGATTCAAAAAATCAAATATGGATAGCGAGCCAGGCTGGTTTATCACTCTTTAATGCTCAAAACGAAGAATTCAAAAACTACTATTTACCGAAAGATATCAAAGATATTCACTTTGGAAACGCCATTAAAAATATCAGCGAAGACAGCCAAGGAGTGCTTTGGCTATCTACTTTCCACCAAGGGCTCATTGGCTTTGTCCCAAATAGAGAAGCTTTTTACACAGTCGACGATCTTATTGACGAACCGCAAGCTCAGCAAGCTATGCAAGCCTGCAAAAGTAGCAGCTACGCGAGCATAAAACGAAACAATCAAAACCTAGCCATCATTTGTCAAAATAGATACTTAGAGCTCGATAATAGTTACAAGTTAAAGCACGACTTTACAATAAACGATTCTACACGAAGCAAAACGGCCATCAATACCCTTATTGAAGACAAACAGAACCGTATCTGGACTAGCAGTGATAGTAACGATATCTTTAGAATCACCCCAGAAAGGGAGCTTGTTGAAGTCAATCAACCAGCAAACAGTAATCCGCAACGCTCCAGAAACACTGTTATCACCAAACTGCTGCTATCGAAAAGAGGAAAAATTGATATCGCATTTATTCGCGGCAGTATCCAACAATGGTCTCCCATAGAAAACGATATCACACGCATACCCTACCCCTTAGAAAATGCAAAAAAACCCAACATCTATGATAGCCATGTAATTGATGCCAGCAACTTTCTATTAATCACTGATTTGGGGTACCTACTAAAAGTAAACTTGGACGAAAAAAGCATTGTAAAGGTACCGGCTCCCGCCACAACCTTCAACGTCAGCCATGACTCCAATGGCGATATATGGATGGCAAGTTTTGAAGGCATATATAGATTTAATAATGCTGATGGAAGCCTTGAAAAAGTTCTCGACCAATATGCCTACCAGGTATTTTCCGCACCTTTTAGCGATACTATCTGGCTAAAAGTAAGGGGAGGAATAATTGCCTACGACAGCACAACAAAGCAAAGCAAAAACTACTCCATCAGTAATAAAGTAATGCTATACAACACACATCTAATGTACAGCAAAGCGCATGGAATTTGGCTTATTGGCGACAAAGCTTTTTACCATTATGACTCCATTTCTGATTCATTTAAATCAGTCGCGCTGCCCATAGAAACCCAAAACAACGAGGGCAAGCACTTTTTCGATGGTGATGACATCATTACCATTAATGACCGAATAAGTAGAGCGCGGATTCAAAAATCGCCTGATGGCCGCTACACAATAGCCAATGTTAGCAGCACGGAAATGAAACTTTCGAGCACCAGTGATGACACTAGCTACCATCAAGGCAAGGTATGGCGAAATCGGGACGATAAACGACAGATTTTTTTGTTCGACGAAAAAAGTGGAACACTAAGCTCATTAAATCGGGCCAGCGGCTTCCCACAGAAATCCGGGTTCAAACTTGTTACAGCCAACTCACTGCACGGCCTAGTTCTAGCTAACCCAAGCGAAATTTCGGTTTTATCGAACGCCGAGCAGCACGCTCAGGCCCTCACCCAGCCATTATCAGTATCCTATGTTCAAGTTTATGGAAAACACGGACATAAAGAGAAAATTTATAATCTAGAGAGCGGCCTCACACTAAAACCTGATGACTATGCATTTGATGTTTATTTTAGTAATTCAGACAAATCCCCTTTGGCACAAAAAATTTCAGCCAAATACAAACTTGAAGGATGGGATAAAGATTGGATAGGAGCCAGAGAACCACTACTTCGCTATTCTGGCCTAAAACCTGGAAATTATCAGTTATTGCTATCCAACCCCAACGAACCGAGCATACAAAGCAAACTCACGATACAAGTAGAAGCGCCTTTATGGAAAAGCCAATGGGCACTGGCCTTTTATCTATTCAGCACTATCGGGCTTATCGCACTTATATTCTATTTTCGAAAAGAGAAAATTCGCAGTGAAAAGAGTGCACAAAGCCTACTTAGAGTTTACGCCCAAGGATATGAAAAAATTGGCGATGGCTTTTGTATTAGCACAAGAGAAGGCCAAATCAGTTCATTTAATAAGGCCTTTAGTAATATCACTGGAATTACTGAGCAATCAAATAACAAAACCATCGCCCAATTCAAATCCGAGAAAAATGAAAATGGCGGCTACAGAGAATTTTGGGAAACCTTATTATCCAATGATTACTGGCAAGGTGATCTTTGGCTTCGAAATACTAACGATCAAGATATCCCCATTGAATGCAAGGCGTCATCTGTCGAGCATGAAGGAGAAAAGTATTACATCATTGTCATCAAGAATATCACTCAAAAGCTTGCCCATGAGGCAGAGCTCAAGCGCATGGCAACTTTCGATGATCTGACCGGCCTTCCCAATAGAAACTTATTTAACGAAGAGCTAAAACGTACAATAGCCAGCGCAAGGCGGCGCAGTAATGCAACCTTCTGCCTTCTTTTTATTGATCTTGATCGTTTTAAATTCATCAACGATTCTTTAGGTCACGACGTAGGTGACGAGCTACTTATTGAAATGGCAAAGCGCCTAAAAGCATCCGTGCGAGAGGAAGACCTAATCGCCCGCCTAGGCGGGGATGAGTTTGTTATTGTAATTGATAATTTAATTAAAATTGAAGACGTACACATCTGCTGCGACAATATCCTTAGACGCTTCAAGGAATCCATTAACATTAATGGCCATGAGCTATTTTGTAATTTGAGTATAGGGATTTCATCATTCCCAAATGATGGGAGTGATGGCAAGACGCTGTTAAAGAACGCCGATGCCGCCATGTACAATTCGAAATCTCGCGGTGGCAGCTCCTATTCTTTTTATACCAAAAGCATGAACGACAAGCTGCTTAACTCTCTACAATTAGAAACCGAAGTTCGCAGAGCTATTACGAACCATGAAATTCAGGCCTATTTTCAGCCTAAGGTAAAACTTGAGAACCGCGAAATTGTCGGCTTCGAAGCCCTAGTGCGCTGGAAGCGAAACGGTAGAGACTTTCCAGCAGGTGAATTTGTTAGCATGGCTGAAGATCAAGGCTTAATCATGGAATTGGGAATGCAAATATTGCATATGGCCTGCCTACAAGTTAAGACGATGATAGATCGCTATTCTTACCACTTACCAATCGCCGTAAATCTATCCCCTAAGCAACTGTCCGAAAGTGATTTTGTTGAACAGATCGTGCGCGTTGTGAAAAGCCACGGATTACCACCACAGCTCATTGAATTTGAAATTACCGAAAATATCCTGATGCACGATGATGAGCTTGGCATTCAAAAAATCACAGCTCTTCAGCTATTGGGGCACAAAGTATCGATTGATGATTTTGGTACAGGCTACTCCTCTCTTTCCTACTTAAATCGCCTGCCGATAAATACGCTTAAAATCGATCGAGCATTTATCAGTAATATATTGATCGACAAAACACAAAAAAGCATTGTGCAGTCGGTTGTCGATCTAGCGACAAACTTAGAGCAAGAATCCGTTGCTGAAGGCATCGAGACAGAGCAAGCGCATCAATTATTGCTATCAATGGGCTGCCAGACTGGGCAGGGTTATTTATACGCAAAGGCCTTGAACAGCCAAGCTGTAGATCAACTTTTGCAGCAAGGCTTAATTATCGGTAAGCCAAAAACATTTGTGGCGGCCATCTAAGCCGCCACAAACTCCTGCGAAAGAGAGACAGCGATTAAGCGCCGAACTTCTCCTTCGCCTTGATACGGTATGCATGTAACAAAGGCTCGGTATAGCCACTTGGCTGAGTCTTACCCTCAAATACCAATGCGCAAGCTGCCTCAAAAGCCACACTACCTTTGAAATCGGCCGCCATTGGACGATACTCCGCATCATCGGCGTTTTGCTCATCAACAACCTTAGCCATGCGCTGCAAGGTTTCCATTACCTGCTCTTTGCTACACACATCGTGCTCTAGCCAGTTACAAATATGCTGGCTAGAAATACGCAAGGTCGCGCGATCTTCCATCAAACCGATATTGTGAATATCTGGCACTTTAGAGCAGCCAACGCCCTGATCAATCCAGCGAACCACATAGCCCAAAATACCCTGAGCATTGTTATCCAGCTCAGACTGAATCTCTTCTGCACTTAGTTGACCAGGATCTGCCATTACTGGCACAGTCAAGATATCATCTAGGCTCGCACGCTGACGCTGTTTTAGCTCATCCTGCAAAGAGATAACATTAACTTGGTGGTAATGAGTGCTGTGCAATGTGGCACCATTTGGAGACGGAACCCAAGCGGTGTTAGCGCCTGATTTAGGATGGCTAATCTTCTGCTCTAGCATAGCCGCCATTTCGTCAGGCATCGCCCACATACCTTTACCAATCTGCGCTTTACCCTGCAGGCCACAGGCTAAGCCATTATCAACGTTCCAATCTTCATAGGCATTGATCCAAGGCTGCTGCTTCATCTTAGCCTTTGGAATCATAGCGCCAGCCAACATGCTGGTATGAATTTCATCACCGGTACGATCCAAGAAGCCCGTGTTGATAAATACAACACGCTCTTTAGCCGCTCGAATACACTCTTTGAGGTTAATTGTTGTGCGACGCTCTTCGTCCATAATGCCGGCTTTCAATGTATTGCGTGCCAAGCCCAATGCGTCTTCAACGCGACTAAACAGCTCACATGTGAAAGCGACTTCTTCTGGTCCGTGCATCTTAGGCTTAACGATATACACCGAGCCAGTGCGGCTATTGCCGCGCCCTTCACGATCGGCCTGATCACGCTGCAAATCATGCATGGCCGCTAGAGAAGTCACCATGGCATCCATGATGCCTTCAGGAACTTCATTACCGTCTTTGTCTAAAATCGCATTATTGGTCATCAAGTGGCCAACATTGCGAACAAACAATAGGCTTCGACCCGGTAAACGCAACTCACTGCCATCTGCTCGAGTGTAAAAGCGGTCGGCATTTAAGCGGCGAGTCATCACTTGACCGCCCTTCTCGAAGCTTTCCTCGAGATTGCCTTTCATTAGGCCCAGCCAATTGCTGTAGACCTCAACCTTATCCTCGGCGTCAACAGCGGCCACCGAATCTTCGCAATCCATAATGGTAGTCACCGCGGCTTCTACCAACAGATCTTTTACATTGGCAGGATCGTCCTTACCAACGTTATGGCTCGAATCGATTTGAATTTCTACATGCAAGCCATTGTTTTTTAACAAAATAGCATCAGGCTTTGCCGCATCGCCCTGAAAGCCCTGTAGCTTTTCTGCTTGAGCCAGGCCAGTAACACTGCCATCGCTCAGTTTTACCTGTAGCTGACCGTCAACAACGCTGTAAGCTGCAGATTCTTGGTGGCTACCAGACTGTAGTGGAGCAACTTGATCCAAGTGCTTACGGGCAAATTCAATAACCTTTGCGCCACGGACTGGGTTGTAACCACGGCCTTTTTCAGCACCACCACTTTCGCTGATTGCATCAGTGCCGTAAAGCGCATCGTATAAGCTTCCCCAACGAGCATTTGAAGCGTTTAGGGCAAAACGCGCATTCTTAACCGGCACCACCAGCTGCGGGCCCGCCTGCTCAGCAATTTCAGTATCGACGTTCTCGGTAGTAACCGCGAAATCTTCGCCTTCTGGCAACAAGTAGCCAATGTCCAGCAAGAACTGTTTATAGCTGGCAAAATCGCTCTTAGGGTTAGCTTGATGCCAAGCATCAATCTGCGCTTGGAAATCCTCACGTTTGGCCAGTAAGGCGCGATTCTTAGGGGCAAGATCGTTAATGATGGCTTCGAAAGCCTGCCAGTATTCCTGGGTATTTACGCCGGTACCTGGAGCGATCTGCTCCTCGATTAAGCGATATAGCTCTGCATCAATTTGCAAGCCACCTTGCTGGATTCTTTCGCTCACGGGTATTGCCTCCACAGTCTTTTATAAGCATTAACACAAATTCTATGGAAGCTGGCTTTATTTGGCGAATTTATAGGTTTTATATTGGGTATACGCTAGAGAAATACAGGGCGTAGCACGCCCTGTCAAAATCAAATTAAGCGGCTTGATCTTTAGGCAGCTCAAACTCAAAGCGCGTGCCTTGGTTTAACTTGGATTGAACTTGAATCTTAGCATCATGAATATCCATAATGCGTTTAACGATTGCCAAGCCTAAGCCCGTTGAACTCACATCTTCACGACTACGATCTGGGTTAGCGTAGAAACGATCGAAGATATAAGGCAGATCTTCCGCATTAATACCCCGGCCTGTGTCACCCACACTGACCTTTATCTTATCGCTGTTAGTCGCATCGGCCGTAATAGTTAGACTGATTCGGCCACCTTCAGGGGTATAGGCGATAGCGTTACGTAATAAATTCTCAAAGACTCGCTGCATCAGGCTGATATCGGCATAAACTAGGGCATTGTTCTGCTCATTATGAATATCCAGCTTAATCTGCTTCGCTTCCAACTCGAGACGAAACTCCTGCGCGGTATCGAAAACTAACTCGGCCAAGGAGAAACGTTCGAAATTCGGCCGCGTATGATTTGACTCTAACTTAGAAAGCTCAAACAGATCACCAATAAGTTGCCCTAAACGACGAGAGCTCTTCATGGCCGTGTTTAAATATTCCAAACGTTCCGCTTCGTTTAAACTGCCATTTTTGATCAGTAAAGTCTCAAGATACCCCTGAATAGTGGCCAGAGGCGTACGCAAGTCATGGGAAACGTTAGAAATTAGCTCGCGACGCGTAGCATCCGCCTCTCTAAGCATTTCAAATTGCTGCTTGATCTGGCCAGACATAGACTCAAAAGTCAGCTGTAAGAGTTCAATTTCATCTTTCGCCACAGCTTGCTTAATGGGGTCTGCAGCTACTTGAGGTAACTCATGGCGCGCAAAATTATGCATCTTATGACTCAAAGCCGTCAGGCGTCGAACCAATAAACGAAACACCAGTAACCCTGTTAGTACCGCCACCAAGGTAATTAGTGCCGTAGCGGCAAATACCATGGTACGACTGTAGCTATCCTTCAAGCCATCACCAATATTGTCATAAGCCTGACCGCCCAGTATGACATAGAGGTAGCCTTGCAAATGACCATCAGTCTCTATCGGCGCGGCAGAAAAAACCTTCTCTACCGCCGGCTTACGAGGATCAACACCGCGTAGTGGAAACTCTTCAGAGCCATCAATAAAGGCTTTAACAGGACCTAAAGGAACCTTATCCAATAAGACAGAATCAGCCGGCAAATCATGGCCAATAATGTTGCCTTGCACGTCGAGCAAGTAAACCTCAACAACAGGGTTAACAACCATTGCCACATGGGCAACTTTTTTAATGGCCTCCGGGCTAGCTTTGTCCGAGTCACCTTGCATCAGCTGGTACTCGCCATTGACGTACTTGGCAATATCAAAATTAAGCTTTTGGGTGAGCTCATCATAGTAGACTCTCATCCATGCTTGACTGGCTACAAATACCCCAATACTCAAGGTTGCCACAATAGCCACCAGGGCAAGGGAAAGCTTAGCGCTAAGCGTGGTAAATACGCTTGAGCGTAACAGTTTCACGGGTTGTTGTTCTTGATTCATAAATCTATGTTCTTCGTCCTATACGGTATCCGCTGCAGCAAAAGGTGCATCGAATGCGTAAGTTGCCCTAACTTAGGATTCTTGTAGCGCCTGGGAGTCCAATTTATAACCAACCCCCCAAACCGTTACTATAATTTCTGGATTGTTAGGGTCTTTCTCTATTTTCGCTCTCAATCGATTGATGTGGGAGTTTACCGTATGCTCATAGCCATCGTGACCATAGCCCCAAACGCTATCCAGTAATTCTGAACGGCGAAAAACTCTACCAGGCTGCACTGCAAAGTGACGTAGAAGATCAAATTCCCTTGCGGTTAATTCAATCAACTCATCGCCTAGGCGCACCTGATGTAACTCATCGTTTATGCTAAGGCGACCAAGGTCGATGCTCTCTACCTCTTGCTGCACCTTAGGCTCTAAAGCTTCGACCCTGCGAAATACTGCCTTGATACGAGCAATCAACTCCATCACACTGAAGGGTTTGGTAATGTAATCATCCGCGCCAATATCCAAACCCAAAACTCGATCCAGCTCACTGGAGCGAGAGGTCAACAACAAGATGGGAACAAATGCTTCGTTACGCCTAACAGCGCGACAAATTTCTAAACCTGATGGCCCTGGCAGTTGAATATCAAGGATCATCAGATCCCATTCCATGGCACAGGCCATGCGCATGCCTTCATGACCATCAGCGGCATGAGTAACCTCCGCGCCCAAATCCCCTAGATGTAAGCGCACCAAATCAGCAATATCTTGCTGATCTTCGACAATGAGAATCTTCTTGTTTTCCATCAAAACGACCTTTTCTTCCAATTTCCCTCTAGGCGCCCCTTCTTCCCCTGAATCGCCTAAAGAACCTTTACAGCGCTGTGCTTACTCGATCACATATTAAGCAGGCAAAGCGCACTACAGTATGATGATAATGATACAAATGAACTATCACAGAGTTCTCACAACTTTGGGCTGAAACTGTCATTTTGTCCAGTCAAAGCCCAGCTAAAGTTCTGCTACCTCAACGTAAGTAGCTACTTTCTCAGTGCTAAGAAGAATCAGAGAATAAAGGCCTTTGGGCTAGCGCCTCTCAGCACTTTAATAGGCGAATTTCATGCTTTAGCGCTCGACTATAATCAACCGAGACATGCTCTGGACCATAGTGCAATAAAGCCCAGTACAGCGACTGCAGGGCTAATAAGAAGCGAGCCAAAGGCAGCTGCTGTTTAATAGCCTGGGAATTGCCCACCGCCGCTGAGTTTGCCTGGCTAGTATACAAAGCTAAAAAGTGCTCGAAAACACCAGGGCTCCACTGGTAGCTTTGCTGTAAGCTGGCAACATCAAGAATCGGCGGTGATAGCGCAGCATATTCCCAATCAACGAAATAACTACGGCCATGTTTAAGAAGTATATTGTCGCGGTGCAAGTCACAATGGCAAAGGCCTATGTTTAGCTCAAGTTTTAACCAAGCAAGCGCCACATCCTCATAAATTTTTTCCACTTCTGAAAGATCATGTGCCGCACAATAAGTCGCGGCGGAGTTTCCCAGCTGTGCTCGATAGAAATCGATATGCTCTATAATGCAACGGGCTTTGACATCAAAGCCAAGTGATTTTGGCTCTGTTCTGTGTAGCTTCGACAGGCTTTGAGCGATAGCCTCAACCAAAACATGACTACTCTCAGAATTTTGCTCATCACGGAAATATCTTGTGAGTAGCACCCCACTCTCTTTATTGGCCCACAAAATTTCAGGTGATAAGTCCTGCTTTGCCGCCCAACGATAAAATTTAAATTCTAAGGCCTGATCTGCACCTAAGGTTTTTTCATCCCTATTGGGTACTCGCAATACAAGTGAAACAGCTGAGAGTTCACGCCCCTTGGGCAAAGTTTGTAATAAGAAGTTGCTATTACTCTCACTGACCAACGGAGAGATTTTAAAATCCATCGAGCGCCAAGGCTCTGGTAAGTTTGAGCTTAAAGCCACACTCTGCGATTTTGAAAGTACTTCGCCAGTAACGGATTGTTTAAAAATACTTTCGCTCACCATTTAGGCAGCCTGCTGGTTTTCATGATTGGTTTGCCTAGCCATCAGTTGCCGCCATTTAAAGAAGCCAAAAATAACCATGATTTCATAGAGTACAAAAAGAGCAGCTGTAAAAATTAGACCTCGATCAAGATACAAATAAATTGAAATGCCATCAATGAGCAACCAATAGATCCAGTTCTCTAAAACTTTTCGAGCAACCATATAAGTAGTTACCACAGCACCCCAGGTGGTAAAGGAATCTAAAAATGGCATTGCCGCCTGACTATAGTTCTCTAGCAAGGAGCCACTAATTACCGTCAACGCCAGCACCAATGTAATAGCCAAGGTATGACGCCGCCAAGACCAACAGTGAATACGCAGTGGCTTTTCTTGATGAGATAATTGGCGCCACTGCCACCAGCCAAACACCGCCATTAGCAAATAATATATTTGCAGCGCCGATTCCATAACAAGGCTAACATTCCAAAAGATAACTGTATAAATCGCCGTACTGACAAAGGCAAAATACCAACAGCTAATCTTTTCCATCATAGCTAAGCCGAGATACAATAAAGCACAGGCAACCGCGATTAACTCCCAAATCGCCATAGCCTGCATCTGGGAAAAAAAGCTATTAATCACTTGTGACATAACTCACTACCTCTGCCAGTAAATGGCCAGCTTTGTGCGAATGGTTCTAGCTAACTAACCGCCAAACTGGCGACTGTCCCAAGGCTCATTTACATCTCTTGCGATAAAACGGGCAACAAAGACGAGCTGGCCATATTGTTCAAAGGAACGCTTCATCTCACTTTGAACAGCATGCATGACATTATCGAAATCACCCGTAAGTAATGTTGCCGTTGGCCCTGTCTCTACGGTAACACCCGCATGAGAATTAAAGCCTGCAATAACATCCTTAATTGGCGGCACATACTGATCTTTCAGAGGGTAAAGACTAATATCAACAGTTAACTTCATATTGAGTTCCTAAAGCCAGCTCACACGGAGCCGGCGCGATTATGGATGTAGCGGCAAACCGGCTGCGCGCTGTTTACCGTAAACCAAATATTAAAAACGATATTCACCGCTTACACCAATCTGACGCGGTGCAGCAAACTGAAAGTATTCTGATGTTGCATAGCCATTGCGTGGGTCATTACCAAAACCGCCAAAGCCACGACTGCGAATCTCTTCATCGGATAAGTTCTTACCCCATAAGCTTAACTCCCAGTCAGCTTGGCGGTAGGCGATTTTAGCGTTAAATAAAACAAAGGCCTCAGAGCTTGCATTATGGCTATCTGAAAAGTAAAACTCATCTTTAGCCTGAATATCGGCACTGGTGTACCAACCACGTCCTAAGTTTACGTTCAAACCAAATGCCGCTTGATAGCTAGGAGCGTGAGCAACTTCACCACCATTACGACTTAAAGAGCTGTCGTTTAACTCAGTTTCCAGCAAGCCAATATTAGCAAAAGCATCCAAGGCTTCATTAATTTGCCATTGACTGCTCAGTTCCAGACCATAGCTTTCGCCATTGGCCGAATTATCAATAAAGTCGACAAATTCCGTACTACCATCCGCACGAGGCACAGCATTAGAACTTTTAATCTGCACATCTTCTCTGTCTTGATAGAAGAAAGCCACTTGCACATTATGCTTTTCACCACTTAATTTATAACCCAACTCATAGTTCCACAGCACCTCAGTATCGAAGCTGCGAAATTCGGCAGGCAATGTACCATCAGTGTTAAAACCACCAGATTTATAGCCACGTGATAGCAAAGCATAAGCGCTACTGTAATCTGAAGTCTGATAACTCAAAGAAAGCTTGGCGCCCCATAAATTTTCATCAGAGCTGCCGCTAACTTGATTGCTATCACTGTAGTTATTGCGGTGCTTTTCAAATCGGGCACCAGCGCTCAACACCAAGGCATCGTTTAAGTCACTATCCAATTGGGTGTACATAGCCGTACGTTCAGTGGAAAAATCACTGAGAAAGTCATGGGCTAAATAAGTGTATTCACGGCGTAGGCTTTCGTCTTGATCAAAAGCATACAAGCCCAACAACCAATCTGTTGAGCCATTAAAAATACGACCTTGCTCAGAAGACATCAATCGAACATCAGCGGTTTTATTGTCACGCTCACGAATATAATTGTCTTTTGAGGAATAGCCATCTGGGTGAATACCCTCAAAAGTCCAGTCCTCATCATAGCCATATTCCATATCAGAATTCGCTACGCTTAGTGTCGCATCCAAAATAGCCGAAGAAGAAAACTGCCAATTTAACTGTGCGGCTACGGCCTGGCTCTCTTGCCGATCATGGCCCGGTTCGTCAGATAATGTATTAAAGCTATTATCAAGTGTAAAATGATCGTAGCCATTGTCCACATCAACCACTAAGGCCGTTAGATCCAAACGTAGCTCTTCATTTGGCTCGATACGCAATTTTGCGCGAACGGTTTTTTCATCAATATCGGCGGTATCGTCACGTCCTAAGTGACGATTCTCCATATAGCCATCACTCTGCTCTGTCTGAGCGGCTATGCGATAAGCTACGGTTTCACTCAATGGGCCAGACAGCACCGCTGAAAGCTGACGACTATCAAATTCGGCCACACTGGCCTTGAGCCTTCCCGTGAAATCATCACTAGGTTCATTAGTTTTTACATTGATCAATCCGGCTAAAGCGTTGGCACCGTATAAAGTACCTTGAGGGCCCCGCAATACTTCCACTTGCTGAGTATCCAGTAAGGTCGCTGCTGCGCCAATACCACTCATATCAATACGGTCTACGAGCAAACCCACAGATGGATTCACAGGCTCAACAAACTGCGATCGCTCACCGATGCCGCGAATTTGGAAAAAACGACCACGGGAAGCGCCCGAAGAATAATTCACATTGGGAATCAAATTGAGCAAAGCTTCGATATGACGAGCCTCTTGTTGCTCAATCTGCGTCTCGCCAATCACTTGCACGCTAGCGGCTAATTCATTCAAGCTAGTGTCGCGAAAATCAGCTGTAACTAACACTTCTTCCATGGCTTCTTTTTTCGCTACATCAGCATACAAAAAGCCGCTGTTGGCAAGTAAGCCAGCTAGGACGATAGGTTTAAGTAGGGTTTTTGGGGCTAGGCCCATAACAAGTCTCCAATGCCGTTGAACGGTTAAACAGGGAGACCCGGTTTGCTGCGGGGTAATACGATGGTTTTGCGCTAGCTATAAGAATCGACACTCGCAGTCTCAACTATTATGGCCTATGAGCTAGGAGTTCTTATAGCTAGTTGGCGATCCTTCCTATTCCTACGCCGGCATCATCCGGATCAGGTTCAAAGGGTTCGCCGAACAATGTCGTCATCTCAGGCTAATAATCAAGCCACCCCTTAGGACGCTAAAAAGCCCGAGCATTTTAGTCGAGTTTAGAGGCAAAGTCACCTTTGCTCGAATTTTGTAGCTTAAATATGAAAGGCTAGGTTTTTATAGCTGAGCTTTTAGCTTTTGAATCTCGTCCCTAACTCTAGCAGCATCCTCAAATTCCAGATCTTTGGCATGTTGCATCATCTTATCCTCTAAGGTCTTAATGAGCTGCCACGGATCCTGGCCTTTTTCTAGCTGATAGCCGCCACCCTTTTCGGCAACCTTATCGCGTTTTTTGGCACGCCCTGGAATATGAGCACCTTCCATAATATCGGAGATATTTTTAACGATGCCTTGTGGCTTAATGCCATGCTTTTCATTATGAGCAATCTGCTTTTCTCGGCGACGCTCTGTTTCTTCCATAGCCCGTTGCATTGAGCCGGTTATACGATCTGCATACAAAATAGCCCTACCATTTACATTTCGTGCTGCCCGCCCAATGGTCTGAATCAGTGAACGATCAGAACGCAAAAAGCCCTCCTTATCAGCATCTAAAATGGCCACCAAAGAAACCTCTGGCATATCCAGGCCTTCTCGTAACAGATTAATACCTACTAGCACATCAAATTCACCGAGCCTTAAATCGCGAATAATTTCTACTCGTTCTACTGTATCAATATCAGAGTGCAAATATCGCACACGCACATCATGTTCTTCTAAGTATTCTGTTAAGTCCTCAGCCATACGCTTTGTCAGCGTGGTAATTAGAACCCGTTCATTGCCTTCGGTTACCCGTTTAATTTCACCAAGCACATCATCGACTTGATTCAGTGCTGGACGAACCTCCAAGATCGGGTCCAACAAGCCTGTCGGCCGCACCACCTGCTCCACAACCTGGCCCGCGTATTCTTGTTCGTATTTACCGGGTGTTGCTGAAACAAATATAGCTTGAGGTGAAGCATGCTCCCACTCTTCAAAACGCATAGGGCGATTATCTAATGCCGAAGGTAATCGAAAACCGTATTCCACCAGCGTCTCTTTTCGAGAACGGTCACCTTTATACATGGCGCCAATTTGCGGCACGGTAACGTGGGATTCATCAATTACCAACAAAGCATCGTCGGGCAAGTAATCGAATAGTGTTGGCGGCGGATCTCCGGGTGGCCGACCGGATAAATAACGAGAATAATTTTCAATGCCGGTGCAGTAGCCAAGCTCCTGCATCATTTCAACATCATATTTCACTCGCTGTTCCAAACGCTGCGCTTCAACGAGTTTATTATTATCGCGCAGCTGAGTAAGACGCTCCTGCGCCTCAGCCTTAATTAGCTCAATAGCATCTAAAATCCGCTGCCGTGGCGTCACATAATGTGACTTTGGGTACACGGTAAAACGCGGCACTTTAGACAGAATCTCACCGGTTAAGGGGTCAAACAAAGAAAGTTGCTCTACTTCCGAGTCAAATAACTCAACCCGCAAGGCTTCGCGGTCGGAATCCGCTGGATAAATATCGATAACATCACCGCGCACACGATAGGTAGCACGCCTAAAGTCGGCATCGTTGCGGGTGTACTGCAACTCAGCAAGTTTACGCAGAACTTCTCGCTGATCGATTTCATCGCCACGGGTTAAATGCAAAACCATTTTTAAGTAAGCATCTGGATCACCCAAACCATAGATCGCTGATACCGTTGCTACAATAATGGCGTCACGTCGCTCCATCAGAGCCTTAGTCGCAGATAAGCGCATTTGCTCAATGTGTTCGTTTACCGATGCATCTTTTTCAATAAAAGTATCAGAAGACGGCACATAGGCTTCTGGCTGATAATAATCATAATAAGATACAAAGTACTCTACGGCATTATTCGGAAAGAACTCCTTTAACTCACCATACAACTGAGCCGCCAATGTTTTGTTGTGTGCCATTATCATTGTTGGCTTGCCGAGCTGGGCAATCACATTCGCGACAGTAAAGGTTTTACCAGAGCCCGTTACTCCCAACAGCGTCTGATGGGATAAGCCATCTTCGACACCTTGCACCAAGCCGGCAATAGCTGTTGGCTGATCGCCTGCGGGTTGATAATTGGATTCAATTTGAAATTCTTTTGCCATGAGTTTTCTAGGACTTCTATTTTTATTTCGCTTCGATCAACCAGCATTGATGGATCTTAGGATTACGTTGAAAATCCTTATCGATAGATGCTGCTGAATAATCTTTGATTTGGTATTTTTCTAAAGCCTCATAATCCAACTTAAAGCTGCGTAGGTTATTAGAAAAAACCAATACACCTCCAGGCTTTAATAGATCCATGCAGCGTTTAACGAGTGCAACGTGATCTTGCTGTATATCTAAGACCTTGCTCATGCGCTTAGAATTAGAAAAGCTGGGCGGGTCTAGCATAATGACATCAAAAGCTTCTCGGCATTGATTCAAGTAAGTAAAACAGTCTTCCTGCACCAACTCATGGCGTTTAGTGGAAATATTATTCAACTCGAAATTTTCAGCTGCCCAATCAATGTAAGTACGCGACATATCAACACTTAACGAGGAACTAGCTCCAGCCACTGCAGCCTGAACAGTGGCTGTTGCCGTATAGCAAAATAGATTCAGTAATCGCTTTCCTACAGCAAGTTCCGCTATCTTTTGGCGCACCAGACGGTGATCTAAAAACAACCCACTATCTAGGTAATCCCACAGATTAACAGCTAGCTTGGCGCCACCTTCTTTTACGATTAGTTTAGCGCGCTGCTCTACATCTCGCTCACGCTGAGCTTCATATTGTTTTTTACCGCTTTGACGGCGACGCTGTTTTACAAATAGCTGATCATCTCTAAGCTCAAAGCCACTGACCAAGGCATCAACAATTTCCTGGAAGCGCTGCTGGGCTTTCTTTTCATCGATGGTACGCGGTGCCTGATACTCTTGAACATGCCAATGATCACCGTAAATATCGATGGCAGCCGAATATTCGGGAATATCAGCATCGTAAACTCTGAAGCAATCAAGCTGACTATTTTTGGCCCACTTTCGCAAACCTTTGAGATTTTTTCGCAAACGATTCAGCACCATTACTGCGCCTTCACTAAGTTGCGATTCTGCCTGAGGTTTGTAAAACACCCCATCTTGAAGCTCTACCTTTTGGGCCAAAATTTCCTTAGGAGGGGCGTTAACATACTGGCTCTGCTCGACATTAATAAGCAACAATTCACTGGCTAAGGTGCCATTAAAAAGTTTGTAACGCTTATGGGCACGAATACCCATTGTTTTACCGAGCTCTGGGTTTCCAGTAAAGATTCCACAGGTCCAGCCCTCGCAACAAGATTTAAGCTTATCGCCCAAACTTCGATACAGCTCCCCTAGCTGCTCTACTTCCCCTAGGCGCTCACCGTAAGGGGGATTACTCAACAGCAACCCCTTTTCAATACCTTGCAGCTGCAAGTCATTTAATGCTGACACACTTTGGGTGGAAAAACTGACATAACGATCCAGTTTTGCTCTTTGCGCATTCGATTTAGCAGCCCGTAGAACATTACTGTCTTGATCAAAACCGATTATTTTCGGCATGTCTTTAACCAGCCCCTGCTGACGCCTTTTTAAAGCATCCTCGCGAATTTCCAGCCAAACATCATTTTGATGATTGCGCCAACTTTCAAAACCAAAAGCCGACCTAGAGATACCTGGGGCAATATCAGCCGCCATCAAAGCCGCTTCTATAAGAATGGTACCAGAGCCACACATTGGATCGACTAAAGCCAAACTCTGAACATTATCGCTCTGTCTGGCTTCTTCGAGCATCTTAGGCCATGCAGCTCGCATCAAAATCGCAGCGGCCAGATTCTCTTTTAAAGGAGCCAAGCCTTGTTGCGTACGATAACCCCGACGGTGCAAGCTCTCACCAGACATATCTAGGCTCAAAGCAATTTTCCCACGGTGCAATCGCGCATTTATCCGCAAATCAGGGTACTGTTTACTAACCGACGGGCGTGACCCAAAGATTTCGCGCAGACGATCGACAACCGCATCTTTGATTTTAAGGGCACCAAACTGGCTATTTTTAATAACGCGATCAGTACCTACGAAATCAACCAGCAGACTACCGTTTGGAGCTAAGTACTCCTCCCAAGGAATTTCAATAGCATCGCGGTACATAGCTTCGGCGGAAGAGGCATTCAAGCTTGCAAGCGGTAATAAAATCTTATTGGCAAGACGTGACCATAGACAAACTTTATAAGCCTTCTCCAAACTCTCTCGATCGACTAACTCACCGAAATACACACCAGCGACTGTCTGCCGTGCAGGCCCAGCACCTAGATTCTCGATCTCCGCCTGCAAAAGCTCCTCAAGCCCCTTGGCACAGGTAGCAAAGAAAGCGAACTGCTCGCTTAATGATGGCTTGGGGCTGCGTTTATTAGTAGCACCATTGTTTTGGCGTTCGCGCCATGGCTGTTTTTCTGTCACTTCTATACCTTTTAACATCAGAGGCCCCGTCTGGAAGCCAAGCCGCCTATTATCCCGTGATTAGCGAGCAAATACCATGTGAGCGGACAGCGATCTAAATACAAAAACTTCCACTACTGTCACTATCTGACACAGGGCAGCTATAGGTAACACCGTGTCACAACAGGCATTTCATTCAAACCGTGAGGAATACCGGCTAAAATCACCCATTTTCGTCGAAATCAACCTAAAATCACTCTAGGCACTCAATTCCCTATAGCCAAAAATTAGGTTGAGTTGTCGTTATATAAGAAATTAACCGTTTGCAGTCACGCTGCTTTTTGTTTTACTAACTGTCCAGCCACAGGCTGAATTAGGCTTTAGGCCTTTCCTAAGTCATATGCAACGGGCGCGCCCGTCAACATATAGAACTTTCAAAATCTTGAGCAATGAGGAGTTCGCTGGTAGCAGCCCACTAAATCAATACAGCAATTCATTATTAAAACAGGAGCCCCCCCTTCTCTCTCGGAACGACGGCTGCGACTATAAAGCGCGGCATTTAAGAACAAGTATGAGGTGATTAATATAATGAAACGAAGCAAGCGCGATCCATTTAACCGAGCGTTTACCAAAGGCTATCAGGCCGGTATTGAAGAAAAATCACGAAGTAGCTGCCCACACGAAAATAGCCCAGCTCGACAACATTGGATTAATGGATGGCGTGAAGGTCGCGAAGACCACTGGAACGGCTTCAACCGAATGGCTCAAGCTCAGAAAATAAGCAACATGTAAGCGCAAGGCAGCCGCTAGATATTGGCGGCTTAGTTTTTTCTTTCTTCTCTCTAGCACATCCCCTTTCAGCAAACGCCCCGGCGTTTGCTTTTTTATGGTCAGGACGACCTGTATCCAGTGGGTGCCCGGATGGCACAAGAACAGGGTATGGTCTGGACGACCTGTATCCAGTGGGTGCCCGGATGGCACAAAAACAGGGTATGGTCTGGACGACCTGTATCCAGTGGGTGCCCGGATGGCACAAGAACAGGATATGGTCTGGACGACCTGTATCCAGTGGGTGCCCGGATGGCACAAAAACAGGACATGCTCTGGACGAGCTGCCGTAAATTGCTCTGCATTTACGCTATTCACTACATCCATGTAGTTCACTGCTACCGAGGCCCTAGGCCTCACTGCTGTAGCGGCGGCGTTTTTATTTTCGGCCCTGGAAACTCTGATAGGCATCTGCCACATCTTTAATCAACTGCGGCCCCTGATAAATAAAGCTGGAGTATATCTGCAATAGCTTTGCTCCCGCCTCTAACTTGGCGATCGCCGCCGCCGCTGAATCAATACCCCCTACACCTACAATTGGCGTTTCATCTCCCAACTCTTGGTATAATTTGGCAATAATCTCAGTGCTTTTGTCCGTAAGTGGCGAGCCGCTCAGTCCACCTGCCTCGTCTCTAAATGCGCTGTTTTCAACACCATTGCGGGTTACAGTGGTATTGGTAGCGATTACACCTTCCATTTCAGCACCTTGAATGGTTGCGGCTACAGCGACTACCGCCTCGTCATCCATATCCGGTGCGATTTTCACCAAGATAGGTACTTTACGACCATGCTGTGCGGCGAGTTGCTGCTGACTTTCTTTTAACCCTTCCAGCAAACGCTTAAGATTGCCTCCAAACTGCAAATCTCTTAAACCGGGTGTGTTCGGCGAAGAGATATTTACCGTAATGTAGTCTGCTAGCCCATAAGCTTTTTCTAGGCATATACGATAATCCGATAACGCGTCCTCTTCGGCCGTATCTTTGTTTTTACCGATATTGATTCCTAGAACACCGTCGTATTGACGTTTTTTCACTTGCTCGACCAAGTAATCAACGCCTTTATTGTTAAAGCCCATGCGGTTGATAATCGCCTTTTCTTCTTCTAGGCGAAACAAACGAGGCTTAGGATTACCCGCTTGCGGGCGAGGAGTTATGGTTCCAATTTCCACGAAACCAAAGCCCAATTGCCCAAGAGCGTTAAAGTAATCTCCATTTTTATCTAGACCAGCTGCTAAACCAACAGGGTTGGGAAAACTCAAGCCAAACAATTCAACCGGGTTATTCGCCGGCGCGCTAACGAATTTGTTTAAAAGATTTAAGCGAGAAGCCGCACCTAAGCAATCCAAGCTCAGCTCGTGTGAATACTCTGGATCAAGTGCGAAGAGGCATTTGCGCAATAATGAATACATATGGGCGTTCCTAAATCGTATTACCGCTATTTTAGCAGCCCTCATAGATTCACGCAGCCCCTTCTAAAAAGGAATGTGGTGCTTTAAGCCATCCTATCAAAGCTCGCAAGGCGGTGCTGCTGATCAAAACCTATTCGAAAAGAGCCCTGGATACCATTATGCCCCACATAGGGCCTTAAAACATTGACAGGGAATCGCACCCGGCGGCCATCACGGCTACGAGCATGTACATCTCGTATCGCAAAACGGTAGAGCTTTTGGTATTCCTCTGCCGAGATAGATAGATCCACAATCAGAAAGTTGATGCTCATGACGCTATAAATTTTTTAGCAAAGGTGTGAGATTTTAAAGATTAGACTGAAGCAAATGTAATACCGCGAAAATACGTCAACCACACAGGGGCGATACCCTGTGTGGCTGAATGCTCTCTATGACTCTTCGAGCTCGCATTTCAACAAGGTTTCACAATGCTCACTTGCTTGAGCCAGATCCAATAGCTCACGCAACGCAACAGAAAACATTGCAAAGTCAGCGGCACTGGTGTTTTGTAGCTCACTGATCATATCTTTCCAGCGGTCTACCAATACACGGTGCTCCTCGTCCCATAGACCAAGCACGTCCTCTAAAGCCATATCATCAGGGCTTAAACGGATGAAGGAAACCGCCAGGCTACGCATTTGCTGCTCCAAATCATCCATAAACGATTCGCGAGCCATCGCCTGCCAATAATTATCCGGCTTAACCTCTTGAATACGGCGAGCAACATCATGCAGCCCCAAATGTTCGCCTAGGCGGAAATATACATCAGCAATTTGCGAGGCCTGGGCACCACTGGCCGATAAGGCATCAACCAAATCCAAACCTGAATACAAATTGGCCCGTATTGCTGCATCACCCGCCAAGGATTCAGGTACACCCGCCGCTTCCAATTCTGCGCGCCGCTCCTGCCACTCACATAGAGCCTCGCCACTCATCACAGTAGGTAATGCTGTAATAATATCGCTAAATCCACCTGCAAATTCCTGCACCTCTTGCCCAGGGTTCAAACGACTACGACGATGTCTCAATAACCAACGAGCAGCACGGCGAACACGACGATTCATATTATCCAGCAATTCAAACTGCATATTGGCAGGAACGACAAAATCAAGCTCAGCCACTTGTTGACGGTAATCTTGCAAGCGATAAATATCTCTCGCCGCAACATAGGCCTTAGCGACCAGCCCGGCGTCGGAGCCGGTAGCTTCCATTAATCGATGTGTAAAGGTGATGCCCATATTGTTGACCATATCATTGGCAACCTGGGTAGCAATTATCTCTCGACGCAGACGGTGGTTATAGATCTGCTCTTTAAAGTTCTCACGCAGAGTTTGAGGAAAAGCATTTTCAATGGCCGCCTCCATATAATCATCTTCGGCGATATCAGAATCAGCAAGCAACTCTTTTAAAGCTACTTTAACATAGGAAATAAGCACCGAAAGCTCTGGACGAGTTAAACCTTCGCCCTGCCCTTGTCGCTCTTGCAAGACATCCTCTGGCGGCAAGTTTTCCAACTCACGAACCAGGCGCCCTTCTGACTCTAAACGATTAATTAGGCGGCGATATTCCCCCATGCGAGAAACTGTTTGGTACTCGGCCAAACTAATCGCCTGAGTTTGGCGGTAGTTATTACTTAGCACCAAATCAGAAACCGAATCCGTCATGTCGGCCAATAGTTGATTACGCTGCTTGCCGGTCATATCTCCATTAGAAACCAAGTCATCCAGCAAGATTTTGATATTCACTTCATGGTCTGAGCAGTCAACACCAGCCGCATTGTCAATAAAATCAGTATTACAGGCACCGCCATTGCGGGCATATTCCATACGCCCTAACTGGGTTAAACCTAAGTTACCACCTTCACCAAATACCTTACAGCGCAGATCGCCGCCGTTAACACGCAAGCCATCATTGGCCTTATCGCCTACTTCGGCATGGCTTTCAGAACTCCCCTTTACATAAGTACCAATACCGCCATTCCAGATTAGATCCACCGGTGCCTTTAGCAAAGCATTAATAAGATCGGTAGGCGTCATATAGCTTTCTTTAATATCGAAGGCTTTTTGCATCTGCGGGGTAATTCTGATTGACTTGGCCGAGCGATCAAACACACCACCACCGGCTGAAATTAATTCTTTCTCATAATCAGTCCAGCTTGATCGTGGTAATTCAAATAAACGTTTACGCTCAGTAAAGCTTGCTGCAACATCAGGTGTAGGGTCGATAAAAATATGTAAATGGTTAAAGGCCGCCTGCAAAGCAATATGCTCCGACAGCAACATACCATTACCAAACACATCGCCGGCCATGTCACCGATGGCGATTACATTGAAATCCTCTTTTTGTACATCAACGCCCTTTTCCTTAAAGTGTCGTTGCACACCAACCCAAGCACCTTTTGCGGTAATCCCCATACCTTTATGGTCATAGCCCTGGCTTCCGCCGGATGCAAAGGCATCGCCTAACCAATGTCCATAACGAATCGAAATCTCGTTGGCGATATCAGAGAATGTTGCCGTGCCTTTATCAGCCGCAACAACAAGATAAGGATCATCTTCATCTCTGCGAACAACACTTCTTGGCGGTACAATAGCGCCGTCCAGCAAATTATCAGTAACATCCAATAAGCCTTGAATAAAGATCTTATAGCATTCCACACCTTCCGCCAGGAATGCTTCACGCCCACCATCTGAGGGAGGGCGTTTAGCCACGAAACCACCTTTGGCGCCAGCAGGAACAATTACCGAGTTTTTCACTTGCTGCGCTTTGACCAAACCAAGCACTTCTGTGCGGTAGTCCTCCAAACGATCAGACCAGCGCAAACCGCCTCGAGCAACTTTACCACCCCGTAAATGCACCCCTTCTACGCGTGGCGAGTAAACAAATATCTCAAACATCGGACGAGGCTCTGGGATATCAGCTATATCACGCGGGCTAAATTTAAAAGAGATGTAGGACTTATGCTGATCGCTCGCCTCTTCGTTTTGATAATAGTTGGTGCGCAATGTGCCGCGCATCATGTCTAAGTAGCGACGAATAACACGATCTTCATTGAGGTTGGCAACCTCATCTAAAGACTCAAGAATTGCCGCCTCTATAAGCGCCGCATCAGCACGGTTATCCGGCTCAAAATAGGCGGCAAATAGCGACACTAACTGCTTTGCAATCGATGTATGGTTTGAAAGCGTATTAGCAATAAAAGTCTGGCTCGATGCGAATCGAGTTTGCTTCATATAGCGTGCATAAGCTCTTAAAATAGCAACTTCGCGCCAGCTGAGATTTGCCCCAATGATCAAACGGTTAAAGGCATCACTTTCTGCTTCGCCGCTCCAAATCGCAGAGAAGGCTTCTTGGAATCGATCGCGCACGACGTTAAATTCTGCTTCCACAGGCAGATCATAGTGCAAATTAAAATCGTGCAGATAAACTTCTTGACCACTACTACGCGTAATTCGGTATGGGTGCTCCATAATTACGCGCAAGCCCATACGCTCCAGTACAGGAATCGCATCAGAAAGCTCTAACAACTCATCCAGGTGAAAGACCTTAAAGCGCACGTCGTTTTTGCCAGAGCCAATAGGCTGATAAAAGCTCATGGCAATTTCACTGGCGTCCTTTAACTGATTTAAGGTATCAATATCTTGCACGGCCGTCCGTGCATCGTAGGCCGACTGATACGCTGGCGAAAAAGCCTGCTCAAATTCTTCATACAGTTTATGCCCAACACCCTCACCATAGTTATCACTTAAGGATGACAACAGATGATCATCCCAAGAGCGAGCTAATTCAGCGATACGCTCTTCTAAGCTGCGCTTGTCATAGCTTAAAGGCGTAGCTGGATCCACCTTAAACACCATATGAACTCGTGCCAAGGTCGACTCAGAAAAATGAGTTGTAAACTCATACTCAATGGCGCCAATAGCATCTGAGATAACTTTCTGTATCGAATGGCGTACGCGGGTACTGAACATATCCCTTGGCACATAAACCAAACAACTGACAAATTTGCCATAGGCATCTTGGCGCATAAACAGGCGCACCATGCGTCGCTCGTTGATATGCGCCACACCGGTAACCGTTTCTGATAAATCGACAATGGTGCTTTGGAACAGTTCATCACGAGGCATTGATTCAATGACAAGATTAAACATGCGAAAGCTATGACTGCCTGGCAACAAGCCAGACCCATCGACGATTTCTGCAATTTTTTGACGAATTAGCGGAATTTGCGTTGGGCTTTGGGTATACACCTCTGAGGTAAACAAACCAATAAAGCGTGATTCTCCGCAAGCATGGCCATCTTCGTCAAAGCGCTTTACAACAACATAATCGGAATATGCATTTCGGTGCACGCGAGAGCGCATCGAAGATTTAGAAAATGAAATCAGCTGAGCTGTTGTATAAAACGCCTGCATTCCAGGGTTGAACTCATTCCAATCCAGGCTGGTATTGAGCTTTCCATGGCGACGAAATAAACCTAAACGCTTACTTTTATTCTCCTCTAGACGACGCTCTTCATTGTCACCAACAAGGTCATATTCGGAATAGCCCAAAAAGGTAAAGTGATTGTTTAACCATGCCAAAAACTCACTGGCCTCACGCAGACCTTCGTGATCGTAATCACTATCGGCTTTCTTCAGTTCTGCAGTGACATGATTTAACTGGGCAGTCAGTGGGGCATAATCACTCACCACGGTTTCGACATCACCCAAAATATCTTCTAAGCAATGCTGTAAATCTTGCAGCGCAGAGTCATCAATAAGGCGATTCACCTCAAGATAAACCAAGGCTTCTCGTTGTTCGTTTTCAGCAAGCTCGCCTTGAGCTGGGCGGAAAGATTCAATATTCCCAGCCCCATCGCGCTGAACAAAAGCAATGGTGCTTTTCACAGAGTGGATGGCAATGTTACGGCGATTCATCTCCATACGAATCGAATCCACCAAGAAAGGCATATCATTGTGCATAACAGAAACAATGGTATGGGAGCTCAACCAGCCGTCCTGCTCTAAGGTCGGGTTGTATACACGAACCTTAGCGCGCTTACTTGGCTTTTCTTGGACGAAATGCCAGTTGGCGAAACTGGCGCCATACACATCTGACACTTTACGCCCATTAAGCTCCGTCACTGGATATTGATCGTAAAACAAGGACACAAAGTCTATTAGCGCCTGCGCTTCCTCGCCTCGATGATGGGCCATAATGGCCTGCGTCATCTGATCTATAAAACTCGCTTTATCGTGAATTGTTAATACACTCATCAGTGGTGTCCGTCATCGCTGTTTTAATGGCCTTGTTGAACAGGTCAAACAAGGTCAAGAGAATGATTTATACGCCAAGCTCACTAGCTGATCTTATTGGGCCTACAGTAAGATCAGAGCGGCGATTAAAAAGGCGCAGCATACGCCTAATAAAGCCAAATTTTCTATCGAAATCCAGGCCCTAAGCAGGGAAATAATGTTAATTAAGTGTAAATATGAAATTTATCCTCTAAACGTATGAAATAAGAGGAGTTTATGACTATTTATTGGCCCCTAGACTAGCAGGCTTAAGCATAGTTGAAAATGCTCAAATTTCCGCTTTTTTTGCACGCTGCGTCCCATTAACAGCCGGACTAAGGAAAATGGCTTTGCTGATCTAGGAACTTCACGCAAAAACCATAGGTCAAAAAGCACTGGTGGTTTTAGCTCTTGAAAAAGTGGCACCTAGACACCATTACAACACAAAGCATAAAGGGTCTTTAAAACTGGTGAAATTTTCACCTAGCCCCCATCAGAAACCGCCATGTAAACCGAAGATAAAGGCATTTTTATGACAGATAGCGCTAAACTGGCCGATTTAAGCCAATGGCTGAATGAGCACATTATTGGCCAACCAGAGCTTAGTGAACGATTGTTGATCGCCATTCTTGCCAATGGCCACCTTTTAGTCGAAGGTGCTCCGGGGCTGGCTAAAACAAAAGCCATTAAAACCCTGTCCGATGGCCTAGAAGGAGATTTTCAACGCATTCAGTTTACCCCTGACCTGTTGCCTTCTGATGTCACCGGAACCGACATCTATCGCCCGCAAAACGGCGAGTTCGAATTTAAGCCCGGGCCAATCTTTCACAACCTCGTGCTAGCCGATGAGATCAATCGCGCACCAGCCAAAGTTCAATCGGCCCTACTGGAAGCAATGGCCGAAGGTCAGATCAGTGTTGGCGGCAAAACCTACCCTCTTCCCGAGCTGTTTTTGGTCATGGCGACGCAAAACCCAATTGAGCAAGAAGGCACTTACCCTTTGCCTGAGGCACAGTTAGATCGCTTCTTGATGCATGTAGAGGTCGGCTATCCCGATACAGAAGCCGAAAAGCGCATTCTTCAGCTAACTCGTCAAGAAGACAGCAAGCTCCAGCAAAGCCCAGTTACACCGGTGACACAGCAGGATATATTTGCAATGCGCCAAGCCTGCCTAGGACTGCATATGGCCGATGCCGTTGAAGATTACATCGTGCAGCTTACAGCTGCCACCCGTAACCCAGCAGCTTACGATCCGCAACTGGCCGATTGGATAGAGTTCGGAATCAGCCCACGAGGCACCATTGCCCTTGATCGCTGTTCGCGTGCCCATGCATGGCTAAACGGACAAGAGTTTGTGAGTCCACAAAATGTACAAGCGATAGCGCACGACGTTATCCGTCACCGCTTGCTGTTGAGCTTCGAAGCCGAAGCTAATGGTATAAGCCCCAACCAGGTCATTGATCGTTTACTGCAATTAGTCCCGGTGGCGTAGTTGGATCAATGAAAAGCAATCAAGATCTGCAACTCGACGGCAGCCGCAGCGATTTAGCCAGCTTATTGCAACTTCGCCACCCTGCCCAAGAGCTAAATATCTATAGTCGCCAATACAGTCGCTCGGTATTGCTAGGACAGCAGCGAACTTCCCAACGCGGTCGTGGAATGGAATTTGAAGAAGTTCGGCAATACCAAGCTGGCGACGATGTCCGCACGATTGATTGGCGGGTAACGGCTCGTACTCAAGTGCCCCATACTAAATTGTTTCGTGAAGAGCGAGAGCGACCTGTTCTATTAGTTTGTGATCTGCGACCAAATATGTATTTTGGCAGTCAGGTTCGCTTCAAATCTGTACAACTCGCTAATCTTGCTGCGCAATTAGCTTGGGCCGCTATTTACCATAAAGATCGTGTTGGCGGGCTCGTTTTCAATGCCAAAACTCAGCATGATATTCGCCCAGCCCGAAGTAAACACCGAGTTATGGAGTTACTTCACACACTTTGCGACGACGCAGACCTAGATCTTCAACAAGACGCCATCGGCATTGCCGACATCTTATTGGACAGCCGCCGTGTCGCTCGACCAGGAAGCGCGGTGTTTATCTTGAGTGACTTTCATGATTTTGATGACGCAGCGCACCACCAATTACACTGCTTGGCCCGCCATATCGACGTTAGCTGTATTAAGATTAGCGACCCGCTCGAAAGCCAACTGAGCAAACTTCACGGCCTCTCCATTTCTGATGGCAAGCAACGCAGCCAACTAAGTGCTGGGCAAGCACTGCGGGATTTTGAGCGACAGCAAATAAACAGTACACAGTTGCTAGAGCAAGCCTGTAAAAAGTCGGCCGTTGAATTGCTGCACTGCCAAACGAATGATAACCCCGTTGCCTTTTTGAAAGAACGCTTCTCACAAAAAATAAAACGCAGGGGTAAAAATGGATAAGAACTTATTTTCTGTGTTTGCCCGTGTGCCTTATGTATTTACCCTGCTTGCGGCTGCAATTTTTTCTAAGCTCATGCTAATAAGTCCAGCATTCGCGCAAGTTGCTACAAGCGGAGCCAAGCCAGGAAGTACGGATCCCCTTGCAGAATTACGTGATATTCGCCTACCTGCAGAGCCAAACTTAATTCCACCAGGCTTGCTCTGGTTCTCGTTAATCGTATTTATCGCTCTTATTACAGCCCTAATTGCATTGCGAAAATATAAGCAGTCTGCAAATTACAATAGTAAATTAAAAAACCAGTGGGCGATTAAAGAATTTGATGCAATTCCACAAGAAAACAAATTGGAGTTTATTCAGCAAGCCAATGCCCTATTAAAACGCGTAGCTATTGTACACTATTCTACAGAAAATCCGGCGGGCTTGAATCAACAACAATGGCTGATCTTTTTATCTAGGCATTGCCCTGAGCTCGATCCGCAGGCCTTGCAACTATTGTCTGAAGCGCCCTACTGGCCTGCTGAAAAGTTATCCAACAGCAACATCGCGCCACTGCAACAAGCTTGTCGAACTTGGTTATTACGCCACCAAGGAGGAAGTCATGCTTGAATTTCTCTGGCCCATACTACTCCTACTACTGCCTCTACCTTTGCTGTTTAGAAAAATTTTATCTAGCAAGCAAGATAGTAGTGCCGCGTTGAAAGTACCCTTTTACCAGCAGCTGGCTCAACCACAAGCGCATCAAGCCCAAGCCAAGTGGCACTTGCTGCTTTTGTGGCTTATATGGCTTTGCCTATTGCTGGCCTGCGCCAGACCGGTATGGATTGGCGAACCCATCGAAATGCCCTCCAGCGGTCGAGATCTATTAATGGCGGTAGATATCTCAGGCTCCATGAAAACACCAGATATGGAAGTGGAAGGCGAGCAGGTTCCTCGACTGTGGGCTGTTAAAGCGGTGGTCGGCGAATTTGTCGAACGCCGTAAACATGATCGCTTAGGCCTAGTATTATTTGGCAGCCGTGCCTATTTACAAGCCCCGCTGACCTTTGATCGCGCTACCGTAAAGCAACTACTAGATGAGGCCCAATTGGGGTTTGCTGGTGAGAAAACCGCTATTGGCGATGCGATCGGCTTGGCCATTAAACGCTTACGTGAACGTCCGGCCGATTCACGCGTGTTAATTCTGCTAACTGATGGCGCCAATACAGCGGGCGAGGTTGCCCCGCTCAAAGCCGCGGAGCTGGCAAAGCAAACACAAGTTAAAATTTACACCATTGGCATAGGCGCCGATCAGATGACTATACCTGGTGTGTTTGGCAGTTCCTTTGGCAGCCGCACGGTTAACCCATCGGCCGATCTAGATGAAGACAGCCTACAGAAAATCGCACAGATGACAGGTGGTCAGTATTTTCGCGCCCGCAATCCGCAGGAGCTGCAAAAAATCTATCACCTGCTTGATCAGCTAGAACCGATTGAACAGGCCGAAGAAACTTACCGACCACAAAAATCTTTTACACATTGGCCATTGGGTATTGCTTTACTTTTGATTAGCTTACTACTGATCCTTAAAAATGCCTTTCAACTAAGCGCTAAAATGCGCCGCAGCGAGATGGAGGGCTAAAGATGGAAGTCATTGATAATTTTCACTTTTTACGCCCTTGGGCACTCTTACTGATCCCTGTGCTTGTCACATTGCTTTACCTATCAGTACAGCAGGCAAGCGGACGTTCCGCTTGGAATAAGTGGATTGATAAAAAATTATTAGCGTCTCTATTAGTTGACCAAGATGCCTTACAACGTCAAACACCATGGTGGCTAATGGCTATAATTCTGTGCTTTGGGGTTGTGGGGCTGGCCGGGCCAAGTTGGGAAAAAATTCCGCAACCGATTATTCAAAAGCAAGATGCCCTAGTCGTTGTTCTCGACCTTTCGCCATCGATGAATAGCCAGGACATAAAACCTTCTCGCTTGAGTATAAGTCGCTTTAAGCTGATCGATTTGATGAAGCTACGCAAAGAAGGACAAACCGGCTTGATAGTTTATGGCGGTGAAGCGCATATTGTTACCCCTTTAACAGATGATGTCGAAACGATCATCAACTTACTGCCAGTACTGAAACCCAATTTAATGCCAATACCGGGTAGTAATACTGAATCTGCGATTGAACGCGCTGTCCAACTATTAAAAGATAGCGGCCGCCAGTATGGCGACATCCTATTGCTCAGCGATGGCGTCACCCCTGTTGCCAGTGAAGCGATCAACGATCTATTGGACGGCAGCCCCTTTCGATTATCGGTAATGGCTGTCGGCAGCCAAGAAGGCGGCCCAATTCCGAGCGGCAGAGGATTTATCAAAGACCAACAAGGCAATATCGTTATTGCAAAAACCGATATTAAAGCGCTAGAAAATCTAGCAAATGACAATGGCGGAAAATTTGTCCAGCTAAGCCCAAGCGAGCAAGATTTACAGTCTTTAGAGCTGTTTTGGCAAAATCGCGGCGACCTACCCTTTGGCAAGCAAGATCAGCAAGACAGCCAAGTCGATCGCGAGTTTGACCAATGGCAAGATAATGGACACTGGCTGGCACTGTTGTTGTTAGCATTTTTCCCTTTTGCCTTCCGTAAAGGCGGACTTATAAGCACATTTGCAACTCTCACCCTATTGAGCTCGTTACTCGGCCTGCCATCTGTTCCTGCTATGGCTGAAGTCGAGCAGGAAAACCGCTCTGCTAACGCTCAAAGTGAAAGCCAAGACAGTCTGATAGATCAACTTTGGTACTCCAAAGATCAGCGCGCCCTAAAGGCCTACCAAGCTCAAGACTATAACAAGGCCAGTGAGCTGTTTAAAAACCCGCAATGGCAGGCCCTTTCTGATTACCAAGGTGGACAATTCGATAAGGCGGCAGAATCATTAGCAAACCTTAGTAAAGACAGCCAAGACCCAGAACTGCATTACAATCTAGGCAATGCGCTCGCTAAGGCTGGCCAATTCGATGAGGCCATCAAAGCCTATGATCGTGCGCTTAAACTTAAATCCGATTTTGAGGACGCCAAATTCAACAAAGAGCTGATAGAAAAACTAAAACAGGAAAATCAGCAAGAAAACGATCAAAATCAGCAAAATCAAGAATCTGAACAGCAAGACTCCAATGAACAGGAATCAGATTCCCAGCAAGATGAGCAAGGCTCTGACAATAAGGAAAACGCCGAAGACCAGCAACAAGATCAAGAGTCGTCTGATAACTCAAACGAAGAGGCACAAGACGAACCTTCCGATAAGCCAAAAGAGAATAACGAAGAAGAAAACAAAGAAGAGCAAGAAGCTAAGAGCCAGCAAAACGATGAATCAGACACCCAAGAACAAGAGACTGAAGAAGAGCAAGCACAAGCCATGGCTGGCCCAGAGGAGTCGCTAAGCGATGAAGAGAAGCAGGCGCTAGAGCAATGGTTAAAGCAGGTTCCAGATGACCCCTCTGGCCTATTGCGGGAAAAGTTCCTTTATGAAGAACGCCAAAAGCAGTTGGCGATTCGCAATGGCCAGCTAAAGCTACCCAAGAACGATGCCCATAAGCGTTATTAGGACGAGATTCAACAAAAAAAATGATGAGCAAACAAAACAACAATGGCGCCGCGTCTAAGTACAGAAAGAATAAGTGCATAGAAAAAAATCCAAGGCTTTCTTTACGAGCTAAGGCCTTGGCCCTTTTAAGTCTTTTAGTGTTCAGCAGCGCCAGCTTTGCGTTGAACATCACGGCCAAAGTCGATAGAAACAGTATAGCAATGAGCGAAACACTCACTCTTACAGTGGCCATAGACGAACAAGCCGCTTTTAGTGCGCCGTCATTTGACGAGCTACAACAAAACTTTGATATATTGAGGCAGCATAAGAGTAATCGCTACCAGAGCATGAATGGGAAAGTTAGCTCAATCACCGAGTGGGTGTTAACACTAGGCCCTAAACGCGAAGGGCAGCTAATTATTCCTAGCTTTGAATACGACGGCGAGTTTTCCGATGCCATCCCTATTACGGTGAGTAAACAGGGCAATAGTAGCGGAGTAAAACGGGATATCTTCTTAGAATCCACGACAGATAAAAATACCGCCTATGTTCAAGAGCAAATCATTTACACACAAAAACTGTACAGCGCAGTCAATATAAGCAGCTTTGATCCAGAACCCCTGCAGCTGGACAAGGCGAAAGTTGAACTGCTTGCTCAGTTTGACTACCAGACTCGCATTAATGGCCGCCCTTACGTCGTGGTTGAAACCCGTTATGCAATCTACCCACAGCACAGCGGCAAGCTTACATTACCTAATCTTCGTTGGAGCATTGGTGTTAGTGGCGGTCGCAGAAATATATTCGACCCGTTCAACAATAGCAGCGGCCGAATACATCGCTTACAAAGCGATGCAATAGACTTAGAGATTAAAGCGAGTCCTGAAAAATCCACCGACTGGTTACCAGCGGAACAACTCACGATTAGCCAAAGCTGGAGTAGCGATCCAGAACAAATGCAGGTAGGCGAGCCCATCACTCGAAAAATTGAAATCACGGCTAAAGGCCTAACCGCCGCACAACTGCCTAATATTGATATGGGCGAGGCAACTGAGCTGCAAGGCCACATAAAAACCTACCCAGAGCAGCCTCAAAGCGAGGACGAAAAAGACAACAGCGGAATTACCGGCACTCGTCGTATTTCCACTGCAATCATTGCCAGCAAAGCTGGCCCGCTTACCCTGCCAGCTATTGAAATACGCTGGTGGAATACCGCTCGCCAACAATGGCAAAGCGCCAAGCTTCCCGCGATGGATATTAATGTCAAAGCTTCGACAGCAAATCCGAGCCAAACCCAAGACCTGGAACCTTCAGTAGCTAGCGCCGTATCCAGCGACAGCAAAGAGCTATCAGGCAGTGCGTTGCCTGAAGAAGAGCAGGCAAACAGAAATAAGCTTAGCCAAGCCAGCAGCGATACAGCGAGCACGTGGATTATCTTTTCCCTGCTCAGTTCCATTTTAGTAATTGCCCTTGCTCTACTGAGCGCCAAGCTCTGGCGAGACAACAAACAATTGAAACAGCAGTTTAAGCTAAGCCAAGTTAAGCCAAGTAATGAAAGACAAAATGGGGCAAGCGCGGAAACTGTCATTGCCGAGGCTGATGCGCAAACACAATTTCAAAGCTTGCAAAGCTATATCAATGACCAGAAGAGCCAGCACAGCAACTTTGAAAACTACTATGCACACAGTGAACTGCAAGAATTATTCAAAAATTTAGAAGCACAGCTATATAGTGCCCAAGCAGAAGCTGCACAAGCGATTGATCAAGCTGCTCTCAGGAGGGCCATCTCGGCACTTGAAGCACAACTTAATCAAGAGCAGCAAAGCGACTCTGCGCTGCCACCTCTCTACCCCCATTAGGCCAAAGTGGCTTGCCTCTTAGTGGCCAATTAATTCTGAAATCACAAAAAAAGCCAGCTAGATACTGGCTTTTTTGATTAACAGAGTGTCAATCTTAAAGGCTTTTCTCTACCAACTCGCGTACATCTTTAGAGAGCTCACAGTCGGCAATGTTTTTTAACGCCGATTTCATAAGAGACTGCCTAGCCCCCGCAAATTTATGCCAGCGAGTTAAAGGAACTAACAATCGAGCGGCAATTTGGGGGTTGTGCTTATCTAAGGCAAGAACCTCTTCAGCTAAGAACTGATAGGCTTTATCACTTGGCTGGCCCTCACCATCACAGGCATGAAAAGCCATTAAGTTCTGGCCACAAAAGGCCGCAATCAAGGAGCGTACTTTATTTGGGTTTAAAGCATCATAGGCCGGGTGTTGTTTTAGTGTGACCACCCTTGCCAGCGCATCACTTGATCTTCGCAAGGCCTGGCTTTGCAACCATAAATTGACCACCAGCGCTTCACTTTTCCACTGCTGGTAAAAACTATCTAGAGCCTGTTCAGCTTGTTGTGCGGCACAATCTGCATTTAGTAAAACCTGTAATGCAGAAATTTGGTCGCTCATATTATTCGCGTGCTGAAATTGTTCAACACAAGACTGAATAAGTTGTTCAGATGCAGCGCCCTGCTCCCCCTTATCTACCGCTAGCATTAAATAACTAAGCGCCGTATTTTTTAAACTTCGCCCAGCAATCTGCGTGGCTTTGGCCTGATAAGTTACTCCATGATCGTAGGCCTGATAAATAGATTGAAACTCATCAAAACAGGCGTTTGCTATGGCCAAACGTAATGTCTCGCGAGACGCATCCAGTTTTTCCAATTGCACTTGTTGGCGTAATTCAATCAAGTAGCTTAAAGAAGGAAGCTGCAACATCAATGCGACCATCGCCGGATCTGCGTTTTCGTCCCGCAATAGTGCTTTAAATGCTTCCGCTATAGGTTGGCATAAATACTGTTGCTCTTGCACATCATCTAGCGCGACCGTTTCTAGCTCTTCAATAGCATTTAGCAACAAAGACTGACAGGCATCCCAACGCGTAAAACCGTCGCTTTCCATGGTCATCAAACGCAATAGTTGCTGGTGATCACGTTGAAAATGCAACTTGACTGGCGCTGAAAAACCACGCAATAGAGAAGCCGTTGGGCGCTCCGGAACATCACTAAAACACAACTCCGTTACCGCTTCTTTTAGCTCAATAATTGCCTGGGTGTTATCAGAGCTTTCAAAATCCGCTTCTTGATCTTTTAGACGAATGGCTAACGCCCCCGCTTCGCCCCATAAACTGACATTCAGCGGAATGAGATAGGGCTGTTTTTCACTGCTTTCAGGCGTTGGGCGACAATACTGTTCGATACGAAGCTTGTACTCACGGGCCTCTTCATCGTAGTCTTCAGTAACGCTCAGCTCAGGGGTTCCCGCTTGCTGATACCAGTGCATAAACTGCGTAAAATCACGGCCTGATACTTCAGCCATTGCCGCCACAAAATCCTCTACAGTGACCGCTTGGCCATCATGGCGATCAAAGTACAAATCAGAGCCTTGGCGAAAAAGTTCTTCTCCCAACAAGGTATGCAGCATACGAACAATTTCAGCGCCTTTTTCATAAATAGTTAAGGTGTAGAAATTTGAGATCTCTACGAAAGATGCCGGTCTGACCGCATGAGCTAAGGGGCCGCCGTCCTCGGCAAATTGCGCGCTGCGAAGCAAACTAACATCCTCTACTCGCTTGACGGTTGACGATCCCATATCTGCGGAAAATTGTGCGTCTCGAAAAACAGTAAAACCTTCTTTAAGAGATAACTGAAACCAATCACGGCAAGTCACCCGGTTTCCCGACCAATTATGGAAGTATTCATGGGCCACAACGCCTTCCACCCTTTGAAAACCTGCATCTGTGGTTGTTTCTGCCTTAGCCAATACACAGGAGGTATTAAAGATATTGAGCCCTTTATTTTCCATCGCCCCCATATTAAAGTCATCGACAGCGACAATCATAAATATATCGAGATCGTATTCACGCCCATAAACTTCTTCATCCCAGCGCATAGAGTTTTTAAGGGAATCCATAGCATGCTGACACTTATCGAGATCTTTGGCTTCGACAAAAATTTGCAACAATACCTTTCGACCACTTTTCGTAACAAAATAATCTTCCACAGATTCAAGGTCACCTGCCACCAAGGCAAAAAGATAGGCCGGTTTTTTATGGGGATCGTGCCAGCGAACTAATCGACGTCCATTTTCTAAAATTGTATCTTCAATCTTATTACCATTACTGAGCATTACCGGGTACGCACTGCCTCGGGCTTCAATACTGGTAAAAAATTCGCTCATCACATCAGGGCGATCGAGGTAATAGCTGATTTTTCGAAAACCCTCTGCCTCACACTGTGTGCAATACATGCCACTGGATTTATACAAGCCTTCCAATGAGGTGTTGTTTTGAGGCTCTATTTGCGTTTTAACCGCCAACTCAAAACTCAAGTCATTGTTCGCCAGATCCAGAGCTAAATGATCCATACGGATGGACAGCCCCGCCTTATCTAGCGAGTAATCTTCTTCCAAGATGGCTTGCCCGTTTAACTCCAGCGACAGCAATTCCAAATCTTGCCCATGTAAGGCCAAACTCAATCGTTCTTCAGCACTAGCGTCTGGATTAACACGCATGCTCATTCGATTAAAAACAGTGGTTTTGTCATCGTGCAAATCGACATACAAATCCGTACGATCAATCCAGTAGGCTGGCGCCCTATAGTCTTTTAGGTATATGGTTTTATCGCTCACGATGACACTTCACTTTTGGATAGGGGGTAGGTAATTTTTACTGAATCAAAGAGTCTGGCTAGTGTTTCCAGTTTAAAGGCTGCTCTTCATCGGCTTCGGCAATTTCGCCGCTGCCACCACAGTGCTGATGAGGCTTAGGCGGGATATAAGCGGTGCGCTCATCTTCAGCGATATGCTTGTGCTCATAAGCAATGACAGCCTGTAGGCATAATTCCCTTTGCTCTTTACTTAGCGGCCTGCCATCAGGCCACTTACCCAGCTCAATAGCCCTTTTTAGGTTCTGATAGATGGCCGGGTCAATACTGTCTAAAAGTTGTTCAAAATTCATAGCTGGACCATAAGGAATGAAGTAAGGCCTGCGCAGGCAAGCACTAGCCAGATAATAGCCTTGTGTTAATTGCCAATCGGCAGCAAACAAGGCTACACCGGTACAATTGTGCTTCTTATTATACACCGCAGCTAGACCAGCTGTATAAGGCTCGATGCACACGCAGGAAGTAATTACTGGCAGAATCGTATATCGCCTACAAACTAAGCACTGCGTATAAAACTAGAGAATACCGTGCTCTTGGGAATCATTAAGAGTTTCTTTGGCGACATCTACCCATACAAACTTTTCGTCTTGTAGGCTCTGCTCGCCGTCAAAGCGATAGGCAACCAACTTGCCATCCTTTACCGCGCTGTAGTCCAAGCAGGCTACATTTGGTCGTAGGGCCCTTGGCTCGCCGCTAAGCCAATAATGCCCAATAAAAATAGGTGGCTGATCACCGCTATAGTTAAGTAGATTATTCTTCTCGTCAGCATCCAGTTCACGGCTGGCTATATCTTCAGGTAAAGGATCTGGCTGGAATACCACATCTCGATAAGTTGCTGGTTTTTCGGCCCAAAACTTAGTACGAAAGAATCGACGAGTATAACCATCTTGGCTTTTTAAGCTGCGCCCATCGGGCAGCGGCAAGACAGTTCCACGAGTTAAGCGGTCAAGAAAGCGAGAAATAAAGCTACCCCGGGTCATCGCCAACCGCCAGAAATCTGTGGGCGTCAAACCGGCAAAGTCACGCTTGAATTGAATGATCATATCTTCATCCCAACAGGCGTGGACAACTCGACAAGCAGGCAACTCAAGAAAAATTGGGAGGCTTTCAAACCAGGAAACATGGGATTGCCATTCAGACTCGTAGCCTTCAAATTGCAGCCTTGTTTCCTCGATTAAGCGATCACTCGTAGTAGCACCTTTTCCACGTAGACGTTCATAGGCAATTGCATGCAACTCGTGATTGCCCAAAACCATTACAGCAGCGCCCTGCTCCACCATTGGCCTGATAATTTGCACGCAGCGTCGTATTGCTGGGCCACGATCTATCACATCACCCAAAAACACAGCTTGACGGCTGGGGTGTTGGTAAAGGCCGTTGCTGCAAGAATAGCCGAGCCTTTCCAATAGGCATAGCAAGCTTTGGGCGCAGCCATGGATATCGCCAATAATGTCAAACCCCGTAATTTCACGGGCTGTGGAGGTACTGCTGTGCATCATCTCGTGTTCTTCTAGCAGGCTTCTCTCATACTTAGCAATCCTAAAGAATGCTCTGGCTTAGTGACCGTTTTTAATTACGGCCATTAGCAATCAATTCAGCGCTTCATACTCTATCTAGCGGCCATTAACACTAGAATTTTACCGCCAGTATTAATTGAAGCTTTAGCTTAGCAAAGCCGGATTAATCTTCCCTTAACTGCTCCAGCCCAACTTAGATCGACAAGTCTCGTAAAAATTTTGATTAAGTGGATGCATAAGCTTTACTTTACGAGACTTCTTATGCACCAAGATTTCGTCGCCAGGCTCGGTGATAACGTGAGTTTGACCATCACAGGTTACATGGGGTTTAGCCGTGTTATTAGTGCCGATTACAATTTTCAAATCGCTACTACCATCGACCACAATCGGCCGGCTATTCAAAGCATGGGCATGCATAGGCACCAAGACAATGGCATCCAGCTTTGGATGCATCAGCGGGCCGCCACCACTTAAGGCATACGCCGTAGAACCTGTTGGGGTGGAAATGATTAGCCCATCAGAACGCTGGCGATAAACAAAGTGCTCATCGATATAGAGTTCAAATTCAATCATGCGAATAAATTGACCTGGGTGAATAACCACGTCATTCATAGCATCTCCACCGCTTACCCACTGGCCATTCCTTTGCACCGTCATCTGCAGAAGAAAACGCTCCTCCATGACATACTTACCATCGAGAACCTCACCAACTAAGGTATCAATGTCTTCTGGCGCAATATCAGTCAGGAAGCCCAAACGCCCTCGGTTTACACCTAAGATAGGAATCTTATATTTCACCAGGGCTCGGCTAGCGCTCAGAATACTGCCATCACCACCTACCACAATAGCTAAATCGCAGGTTTTTCCGAGAGTCTCATAGTTACAAACCTCCATATTATGACCAGGCAATAACGTCGCGGTCTCCTTTTCAAGCACCACATCCAGATTGCGGGTATTAATAAAGCTAATCAGGTTTTTGAGCGAAGATTGTACGCTTTCACTGCCCAAACGGCCGATCAAGCCAATACGTTTAAATTCAGCCATAGTGTAATTCTAATTGTTAGCAGACCAGTGGTACTGCCTAAACTGACATTTTGGTCGGTTTTGACACCCAACCACCTAAAATCCGTACTTGTGTAGGACTACAGAGCTTACACACTGAGTTTATTATATGATAAGCCGAGGTATAAGGCCCACGCTTAATAAGGCTCTTACAGAGAATTCACCAATGATAGCGAATTCTCTAATGCAAAGTCTCTAAGGTAAACACAATACCAGTAGCCTATCTAAGAGACGCAAACCAGTTAGAGATATAGAACAATAATGAGTTTAGCCTCCGTACCCAATCAAGCCAAAAGTCGCCAGGCGACAGCACAGGGTGATTTCGACCCCAATAAGGTATTGTCGGCGATTCAAACAGAAAGCAGGAAAGTTGGCGCTCATAATCAAAAAGCCAGCATTAATGATCATAAAATCAGTAACGTCCAAAGAGATTTAGACTGGCTATTGAGTTCAAGCGACATGCTCGACCTTAAACCCTACCTTTCGCAATGCGAAACCGAGCTTCATATCGATTGCTTTCAACGTCCAGAAACACGCTGCCTACTTGAGACTCAGCATGTATCAGAGCAACGCCGCTTGGGTCTATATGCCGAAGACCTGTTAAGCGCCTATTTTTCCCACCCCGAGAGTTCGCAAATCCTCATCTCGAGAAACTTGCAAATACAAAACCCAGGTTTTAATGAAGGTAGAACCGTAGGAGAGTTTGATTTTCTTACTCAAGACAGACGCAGCAAGCGATACCTGCATACTGAAATGTGCTGTAAGTTCTACCTAGGCTTGGCAATCACCGAGGCGAATAATACCGAAGAAAAAGAAAGCGCCACAAGCTCCTGGCAATATTGGCTGGGGCCAAATTGCAATGATCGTCTAGATATTAAAATGTCCAGACTCATCGAACGTCAGCTCACCTTAAGTGAACACCCCGCATCGAAACAACGTTTGATGGAGCTCGCAATCACCCCAGTTGACGCGCAGTATCTATTACGAGGAAGACTATTCTTCCCCGCTTACAAGGCCATGGCTGCACCACAACACTCTTCAAAAGACCAACTTAAAGGCTTATGGATTTGTCATAGCGAAGTTGAGAAATTCTATGAAGACATGAGTAAAATGTGGCAAGACTGGTGGTTCACTCAACTCAATAAACTGGAGTTTATGGCCGCTCGCCCAAGCCATTGTTATCAGCACCCTTTACTGTCTAAAGATCGTTTCAAAAATTATATCGACGATTACTTTCGAAATGGCGTACAAGGGAAAGCAAAAAATCAGGTAAAACTAGCGCGCCCCCTACCACTGGTTCTCAGCCCAACAACAAGTCAAACAGCTAATATGGGCTTTACCGAGCTTAGGTTGTTCGTTGTTCCAGACAGCTGGACAGAACTTGCTTCAAAGCAAGCCATAACCCCTTCGCCCCTGTAAACCACCACTGTGAATAAAGAGAATTTTTTCAGCGTCAAAAAGAAAACTATTATTTGCTTTTGCCAAACTAGCTGACGTTGCTAAATTTTTTGATGACCATATTGCTGCCATCGCTTTTGCTGTGTATACAGGATCTAGGGGTATACCATAGCGATGCTCAAATTCTGATAAAAACAACTGCAACTCAATTGGAAATTTTCCATAAGCACCAAATTGAAACCCATCTAAAAGCTGCCAACTAACAGTGTTTGACCAATTAGCGTCATTAAGAGCATCGCACTGATGAGCATTTAACTCAGCAAGCTGTTGTCGCAGCAGTGCAATGTCTTCTGACAGACCTTGTTGGCCATCTATAGTGTGTAAATTTATTACTGGAACAATGACGACACGACGAGCAGCGGGAGACTTCCCTTGTAATCTTGAGCGAGCCGCAGCCAAATCTAAGCCTGCAATAATACCTGCCGCCGTACTACCGGTGCCTGCTGCCACGACTATGGTGCTGGCTTCTTTATTAAACGCCGCCATACCTATGGCCTGGGCACCCCAAGCACCAACAAGTTGACCGCCACCTTCAGGGATACAAATAAATGAGCCAAGCTGCTGCTGCAAACCTTCCAGGTATGCCGAGCTTTGCTTATTACGATAGTCCTTACGGCTCACAAAATGCAATCGAGCACCCATTGACTGTAAGTCCGACAAGCAAGGGTTCAACTCACCTTGATGGAGCCCCCTTAATACACATATCAAACTCGTTTCTCGACGCTGGGCCTCAGCCGCCAAGGCATACAGGTGATTCGAATAATGCCCACCAAAACTGAGCAGAGGAAGATCAGGGTGCTGCTCGGCTAACTGCCAATACAATGCTTGCTTAAAAAATTTATTGCCACTAGCACGCTGGCAAACCTTGTCCAAACGCCAAACATCTATTGCTACAAGCTCCCCGTTTAGGTTCGAACAAGCATCAATTGTCTGACAAACTTGGGCCAGTGCTGCGTGGTATAGATTATCGAGTAGATTCTGCTGAGTCGAGCCGGAAAAGTCTTTAAAGTCCCCAAATTGAATCATAACCATGCCGTTCTATAAGCAGCGAAATTTACTCCCAAGATCGGGAAAAGCAAATTCTAGCAACTCAAGCTACTTAAGCAAGTGATTCCTTAGGCGAACCCTCACATTGATGATGCACGCAAAAGTCACTACGCCCAGGTACAAATGCTGACAAATCTCTCACTGCATCCAACGCCACCTTGCACATCACCCCGGTCTCATCGAACCCTTGGCATATAGGCTGGTGCCTATGCTTTAACCAGGCGCCATAAACATCCGGCGACACGCCGCATAAATTTGCAACATATACCAAAGGCGCCGCCAAGTAATCCACAACTTCATCATATGGGATATGAACAACACCAATGCCCGGGTGATCAACATGCAGTTTTACACTGCGCAGCTGTAACTGTTTTAGCAGCGAAGCTTGATCAGAAAAACCTTCTCCAAGTTCTTGCTCTAACTCCGACTCCAGATCTTTTATTTGCCTCGCCTGCTGCTTGATATAGAGTTTCGCCTGACGAAGCTTCGCCTGCCATTTCACCTCACGCTGCTCAATTGTTTGGCTAAGGGTGTCGTATAAAGATTTTTGAAAACGGCTTTCAAGATGCTTAATTTGAGAATTTAAAGCGCTATTTTGATCCCTTAGCTTCGCAAGCTCGAGCTGCTGCAAATTTATTTGTTGCTCAAAGGCCTTACGCTGCTTTTCTAGCACAGGCTCATCAATGTCACTTTGCACATGACTTGCCAGGTTGGTTAACACCAAGGGAGCCTCGCTATCATCAATTTGCAAAGCAGGAATTTCACTGGTTAAACTTTGCTGCCTATTTATTTGGCCTAATCCGAGTTGATTTTCCTTAATTACGCGGCACAAAGCATCAAGCTGCTCTGCAAATGGCTCCCAGAGCTTTTGTTGATGCCAAGCAATACTGCAATTAGAGTAGCTGGCGATACGGATACCACAATCAAGGGAATGTTCCGAGCTAGCCTGGCAAGCGAGTTGTTTAATTGGGGTATTCCAATGTAAATCAGGACGCCCTGAAACATCAAAATTCAGATGGAAGAAAACAACAGCGTCTACGCTTAGATCAGGGTTCACCAGGAGAAAAGCACACTGGCAGCGTCGGCCGATATAGTCAACCAGAGGTACAAAGCCATCAAGCACAGATTCAAACTCTTCTACCAACATTTGTCGGCTGACTTCTGCGCCCTCGAAAAACACAACCAGCTGATGCTGATCAGCTCTTATTTCACCCATCGACTTCCCTCCTCAGGCCCTTAACAAACTTCCACACAATGGCTCTCCTAGAGCAAAAATTCGGTGGAAATGTTAAGTAGACAACATCCTTGTCATGTTGCTTTACTTGTCAGCTAAGTCTAAACCTAGGGCTATCTAATTTCTAGGGCAAAATCATGACGAGTTCTAACTTTTAAGATCCTTAGTTAACTTATACGCCACAGGCAAAGAGCAACGGTGAATCGACAATAGCGCTTGCAGTAGGCTACAGCATTTAAATACTGCGGGTTTTTGCGAAAAGTATCCCCTTATCCACCCATATCTCAACAGCAACTCCCTTGTGGTAGCGAATAATTGAGGCCTGCCCTTGCACCAGCTTGGGTAAAGCCCCAAATATCGACTCTCGGTAATCAACTTGATATAAGGTTTCATACTCTCCTTGGATACTCTTGGCACTGCGAATTTGTGCCGCCGGGATACTTAACAGAGAACAATAACGACCACCGCCATAAATGAAACTGTCCAATAACGCCGATTTTTGCAATCTAAAATCCAACTGCACGAAGCTCTGTTTCAGCTCATGAAAATCACTCTCTATAAAATCGAGAGGTCTTTGCTTCAGATGGTTGTAAACCACCTCGGCAGCAATCGCATCAGCCTTCGGCCATGGATCATCGAGTGGACGCCATTGATATTGAAAGAAGGCCATAACAGCCAACAAAAAACAGCAGGCCAAAGCCCATTTTGGAAATAAGCGATTCGAGAATTGCTTGGCAGAAGAAGACTCTGTTAGCGACTCTGCCCTCCTCTTACTATTGGAATGATTTAGCTCTTGAAGCGAATTCAATCGCGCCAGCTGTTTATCAGTCAGCTTGGCCGACTGATAATGATCTTGTAGTTCCAACTTCAAAGGCTTAGGCATAATAATTCCCACTATTTTGAAGAGCATCTTTTACAAAGGCTGTGGACAGCAAACGATTGCGCAAACGATAAATTTTTGAAAGTAACGTGCCCTTTGGCATGTTTAACAAATCGGCAAGTTCACTTGTGCTATAGCCCTCCACAGCCCAAAGGAACAATATTTCACGCTCCTGCGAGCTCAGCTCGCCCAACAATTGAGCAATAAAGTTCTGATCAATAGATAAAGACTCGAGCGCTTTAATGTCGTAATCTTGAGGCGACCCTTCTTCATCATAAGTCTCATGCTGATAACGGGCATCGCGACGTTTAATATCAATAAAAGCGTTTCGAACGCTTCGTATCAAATAAGGGATGGGATCTTCTAAATCGGGTATCGGCGGTTCTAAGAATCTACTAATTGCACCATGGACCAAATCGTAGGCGAGATCGGCATCCGCACCAAGGGACAGCGCATAACGATACAATCGGTTTAAGTTTTGCTCTTCTATCATCCCACCTGGCTCTCTAAAATTCACAGGGTGTTTCTAAGGACAATCTAAATACCATAAACCCAACAGAATCATGACACAGGCATATTCGCTGTGAAACAAAGCTCTGCTGTAATTAGTACATTGCCGCATCATTAATAACGCTACTAAAACTCATTTGATTGCAATGAATAGCGGCGCCTTGGATTGGGCAATCGATTTTGAACAGAAATTTAGCGGGTAGCTAGGGCTTGGATTTACCCTAACGAACTCGATGTCGCCAGGGTTTACAGGGGGGCAAACGAGGAGTGAATTAAAACTCACAGAAGTCGTCGACTTCATCATCCTCATATTCGTCACCGAGCAACAGCTCCAGCAACTCTTCTAAATAGTCTTGCATAGTATTCACCAAATAAATGTTTTACCCATACAGATTAGATGGCCGATATGGCAAGCAAGTTAAATTTTTATTGCAGTTTAGTGACCAACAAGAGGCTTGGCTTAACGGCTTTGAAGTAAAGAAACAGGCATACCGGGTCGACGGGGTCAGAACCCAAGGGTTCTGACCCCAATTCGGAGTCGAGATACTGAATTAAATTAAACGACTATAAAAAAGGCATAAAAAAGGCCGCAATTGCTTGCAGCCTTTTTGGAATAGTGGCGGACCGGACGGGACTCGAACCCGCGACCCCCGGCGTGACAGGCCGGTATTCTAACCAACTGAACTACCGGTCCGCTATATCTTCTTAAGAGCCAAATTTAAGTTCACGCGCTTAAACTTGGTGGGTGGTACAGGGATCGAACCTGTGACCCTCGCCTTGTAAGGGCGATGCTCTCCCAGCTGAGCTAACCACCCCCTTCAGAAGAGCTGCGCATTCTACCGAATCGCTTTTCTAAGTCAAGGATTTTTATAGATTTTTTTACAATAGCAAAGCGGGATTATAAATAGCCACCATCACCGTAGATTAAGGGGGCAAATTGATCATTATCCAAGCAAACCCCATCAATTTGGCCAATCACGATATCGTGTGTGCCATAAGAATGAACTTGATCCACCTTACAACTAAAGCTTACTTGGGAACCTTTGAGCAGCGGGACCTGCTCGGCATTATCTTGCCATTGACCAATAGTAAAGCGCCCTTCCCCTTGCTCCCCGCCTGCACAGGCATTAGAAATATCTTGTTGGTCAGCACTGAGAATATTGACCGCAAAAGCTACACCTGGCTGCAGTGAAGCGGCCATGGTAGTTGCTTTATTCACACAAACTAGCAAAGAAGCAGGACTATCTGATACAGAAGTAACCGATGACGCGGTCATCGCTTGACGGCCGCTCTCTTCGTCACGACAGGTCACTACGGCCACGCCTGAAGCCAATCGGCGCATACCTGCTTTCATTGCCGCGCCCAGATCCTGTTCACAATTCATACACTTGATGCCTTATATGAGATCACTCATTAACGTTGTTGTACTTGTTATTTACTCTAAGCGATAGCTTATCAAGCCGGATCGAAAAAACCCATTACTTTACAGGTAAAATTAATCATGTTCCGCGGCGCCTAGAGCCACCTGCCTATTTTAGCGCCCAATTGAGCAAAAGCCACGATAAAGAAAAGCCTGCCCTTGTTACAGGCCGTTATAATAAGACCATGAAACTTTCAAAACTCCTACAAGACAAACGCTACTTATTTTGGGCCCTACAATTTGCCGGCTGGACGGCATGGGGGGTCTCATTCTATTTGGGCGTGTTGTTCTGGGGCAAACTGCCCAACGATTATCTAATCTATCTGCCCGTTGTCAGTACCATTGGCATGTTACTAACGTTGCCATTACGAGCACTGTACCGCTATATGTGGGAAATGAGCGCTATCCGCCGCCTCGTTGCGGTCGTATTCGCCTCCTATCTTGCCGGCTGTGTTTGGATGGCCTCTCGTAGCTGGGTGTTCTACAACATGTTCCCAGAACGTCGTAAACCCAAGTACGAGGACTATGACGGCATAGAGAAGCTGGTGGCGTACTTTGACGGTGCGACCACAGCTAGCTGGGTAATACTAGTATGGAGCGGTCTCTACTTCGGCATCAAATATTATATGCTGTTGCAAGAAGAGCGTCAGCGTGGTTTAAAGGCCTTATCTATGGCCCACGAAGCCCAACTTAAAATGTTGCGCTACCAGCTCAATCCGCATTTTTTGTTTAATACGCTCAATGCCATCTCCACGTTGATCTTGGATAAAGATACTCAGCTGGCCAACACGATGGTCACCCGCTTGAGCCGCTTTTTGCGCTACTCCTTAGATAATGACCCCATGCAAAAGGTGACCGTTGACGAGGAAGTCGAAGCACTACGACTGTATTTGGATATTGAAAAAGTTCGTTTTGACGAACGACTCAAGTTGAAATTTGATATTGATAGCGATGCCAAAAACGCCTTGATGCCAAGCTTGCTATTACAGCCACTAGTAGAAAATGCGATTAAATATGCCATTGCGCAAGCGGTGAATGGCGGTACCATCGCCATCGAAGCCAAAACCTTTGGCAATGACTTATTGCTCGCCGTGATTGACGATGGCCCAGGTATAGACAGCTTGCACAACCCCCAGAGCCGCAGTAGCAGTGGTGTCGGCTTAGGCAATTGCCGTGAACGTTTACAAGAGCTTTATGGCAGTGAGCAATCTTTCAGACTAAGCCATACAGAACCGCACGGTTTGACAATTAATATTAGAATTCCACTGGAACGTGCCGATAAAGCAAAGGCCTAAGCACTATGCAGATTCAAAAGGAAGAAAATATGAGCAAACTCAGCGCCATTATTGTCGATGACGAGCAACTGGCTCGCCGCGGACTACAACTGCGCCTTGAGGAACTGTCTGACATTGAAGTTAAGGCTCAGTGCAGTAATGGCGAAGAGGCTATTTCTGCGATCTCGGCCTTACAACCCGATGTAGTATTCCTAGATATTCAAATGCCAGGGATGAGTGGCTTTGATGTAGTCTCACGCTTACAGGGCGATAATTTACCGTTGATCATATTTGTAACGGCTTTTGATCAATACGCCATCGATGCTTTTAAAGTGCATGCTGTCGACTATGTTCTTAAACCTATCGACGATGAGCGTCTTAAAGAAGCAATAGAGCGTGCACAAAAACACATTGAGCAACAGCAAAATGCTGACAGCAAAGAAAAACTCATGAAACTGCTCATGGAATACACTGGCAGCAATGATGTTGACGCTCTTATCGAAAGTAATGGCAATACCTACCCAGACACTATCAATATTAAAGACGGTAGTGAGATTCAGAGGGTTAAAACTTCCGATATCGAATGGATCGACGCTGCCGGCGATTATATGTGTGTCCACGCTGGCGGTAATACCCATATCATGCGCAAAACTATGAAGGATTTGCAAACCCTGCTAAACCCAGATGTTTTCCTACGCATTCACCGTTCCACTATCGTGAATGCTCGCTGTATTAAAAGCGCCCAGACACTAAATAATGGCGAGTATATGTTAAGTCTAGAGAATGGAAGCCAGTTAAAAGTTAGCCGCAGCTATCGCGATAAAATCAAACAGCTGTTTGGCAACTAAGAAAAACGAATACCCCACAATGTAAATCACTTATGGCGCCGATGGCGCCGTTTTTTTACCTACCCTGTTCTATCAGCACGTCAAAAATAATTCTAACGTTTCCCTCACTCATTTCGTCTCAGCTAAAACTCTCTAAAAAATAGAATATTCCCAATTAACGCAAGCCCTAACCGGACTGGCTACACCACCTTAATTGTGGCGGCAGGTATTGCTAAAGTTACACCATCGCAAGAGTAAAAATTCGGAGAAGCTCGTGAAGCTGACATCCAGTGCCTTAAAAAACCCCGCCGCCGTACTCGTCATTTTGGCCATGATTTTATTGTTTGGTCTTTACAGTCTAAGTAAGCTGCCGGTGCAATTATTTCCAGACATTCAAAACCCAGCCATTACTGTGCAAACCAGTTGGCGCGCAGCATCACCACGAGAAGTGGAATCGGAAATCGTCGAGCCAATCGAATCGGTGTTACGCGGTTTACCTGGCATGAAAAGCATGCAGGCATTCGCCAACAAAGGTAACGCCTTTATTGAAATGGAGTTTGGTTTAGAAACCGATATGCAGCGCAGCTTAATGGAAGTAATCGCTCGCATGAACCGTTTAGACCCACTGCCTAGAGACGCCTCCCAACCCGTTGTAACCTTAGGTCGCGGACGTGGTGGCGACACCCCCGCTCTGACCTATTTCTTTTTACAGCAACTTCCGGGTACCAAAGGCAATATTCACGATTATCAATCTTTCGCTGAAGATGTGATCCGCCCAGCAATTGAAGCAGTGCCGGGTGTGGCTCGCGTTACCGCACAAGACTCATCGGCAAGCCCAGAAGAATTGGTGATTTCCTTTGATCCATATCGAGCCGCTGAACTTGGTATTCCATTAAGCACCGCCGCAGCAAGACTTGGCCGTGCCAATGATGTCAGCGGCGGTTTTGTCGATGTTGGTCGCCGCCAATATACCTTGCGCTTTACTGGACGCTATGAACCTTGGGAGCTAAAAGAACTGGTTCTAGAGTGGCGTGATGGGCGCCCTATTAAGCTCGGCGACATTGCCGATATTAAAGTGACTCGTGAAGAAACACTGCTTCACAACACGCAAAATGGCAACCCAGCTATTTCAATTCGCATCGATAAAGAAAACAGCGCCAATGCCCTACAAACACTTGTTACTGTAAAAGAAACCGTTGAGAAACTGAACCAAGAGCGATTACAAAGCAAAGGGCTAATAATGGCTCAGTCTTTTGATGCCAGTGTGTTTATTTACCGGGCCATCACCTTGGTAACCAGCAATATTGTATTGGGCATTTTGTTAGCGGTTGGCATTCTTTGGTGGTTTCTAAGACGATTGCGGGCTACTTTAATTGTTGCCATTGCTATCCCCACTTCCCTGTTGGCAACTTTTATCATGCTAAAGCTTACCGGCCGCAGTTTAAATATTATTTCACTAGCGGGCTTAGCGTTTGCCGTAGGCATGGTACTGGACGCTGCCATAGTGGTGCTTGAGAACATTGTACGTCTGCGTGAAAAAGGCCTGAGCGATGATCAAGCATCTTTACAGGGTGCCGGGCAAGTCTGGGGAGCATTGCTGGCCTCTACCGCCACTACAGTTGCCATCTTCTTACCTGTGATGTTTATGAAAGAAGTTGAAGGCCAGCTTTTTTCCGACCTAGCAATCACTATCGCCATTGCTGTTGTTATGTCGCTGTTTATTGCGGTTAGTATTTTACCCTTGGCGGCAAAATATTGGCTGAAAGATTTAAGCTTAAACGATCACAACCTTGGGCTGTGGGAAAAAATAAGCAATACCGTCATGAGACTGACAAGCTCTACTAAGAAAAGAGTTATTGTCGCAGCGACGTTAATCTGTGTGCCTGTTACCGCCAGCTATATCTTACTTCCAGAAATGGATTATTTGCCGCCAGTTAAGCGTGATGCCGTAGATGCCTTTTTCCGACTACCGCCTGGCATAAATAAAGATACCGTCGCTAAAGAGTATATTCAGGTACTCGATGAGCGTATGAAACCTTTTATGGAAGGTACTCGCGAGCCCGCCCTTAAAAATTATTACATTCTGACTTTTGGCAGCTTTGGCGGCACCATGGGTGCGCGAGTTAAAGATCAATCCCAGGTCAAAGCGTTAGAAAAAATCATGCGCGAAGAAATTTTTGTAGATCTTCCTGACCTACGTGCTTATCCAGCTCAGGGAAATCTATTTGGCGGATTTGGTGGCGATCGCAGCGTCGCCATTCATTTGCAATCGAAAGACCGTGCCGCATTAGCGAAAGCCGCTGCGCTTGGCCAAAGCAAATTGCGTGAAGTGCTTAAGATACAAGATGTGCGCGTTAATCCAAGCTTAGAACAAACCGAGCCGGAATTACGCTTACACCCCAATGATCGGAAAATCGCCGAAACTGGCTGGCGTCGTAGTGATATTGCACAGATTGTTCGCTCTATGGGCAATGGGCTCTATGTCGGTGAACATTTTAATGGTGAAAAACGCTTAGATATTATTCTTCGCGCCCAGCCTTGGGCCTCACCTGAAGCCTTAGCAACGACACCTTTGGCCACTCCGGCAGGCAATATCGTGCCACTCGGCGAACTGGTTACAGTCGATAGAACGGTTGGCCCCCAGCAATTACGCCGTATTGATCGACGTCGTACGATAAGCATTAATATTCGCCCACCAGAAGATATGTCGCTCGAACATATTATGGAAGTTATCAAAGCCGACGTGGAGCCTTTGCTGCGCCAAGAACTACCAGAAGATGCAAGCATTCTCTACGGTGGTAGTGCCAATGCTTTGGAGCGTGCCGTTAACTCAATGGCCAGTAATTTCGCCATTGCATTATTGGTGCTGTTCTTACTCATGGCCGCATTGTTTCGATCAGCGAAAGATAGCCTACTGGTTGTTTTAGCGATGCCTTTAGCAATGGCCGGGGGTATTTTTGCCCTGCAAATACTCAATGTATTTACCTTTCAACCCTTAGATCTGCTAACCATGATCGGCTTTGTGATTTTGCTGGGCTTGGTTGTCAATAATGCCATCTTACTGGTGCACCAGACTCGCAGTGCCGAGCGAGAAGGAATGAGCAGAGATGAAGCCGTACGTTCAGCTTTAATGACGCGCCTACGCCCAATATTTATGAGCACGGCCACCAGTGTATTCGGCATGCTGCCCCTGCTATTAATGCCGGGCGCTAGCAGTGTTATTTATCGTGGCCTTGCCGCCGTTATTGTTGGTGGGATGTGTATCAGTACCCTATTTACGCTTGTCTTATTGCCCTGTTTTTTAAGAATGGGACGCAAGCAGGAATCTATCGAATCAAATCAAAGCGATACGCTAAATATAGAAACAAAAACAGTAACGGAGCCCAGCGCTTAGCTGTGAACCATAGAAACTCACCATATCAAATAATGCTGCACAAGAGAGACTTGTGATGAAACGACTTAAAACATATTTTTATTCAGGCCTAGCATTCAGCGCTGTATTTTTGAGCGCTGCAAGCCAGGCCCAAGCTCCGGCGACCGCAGTGGAAACTGCCCAAGTTAGCCTTAGCCAAAATGATAATTTGGCACGCTTACCTGGAACGGTAATCAGCCTACGTGATGCCCTACTCTCCGCAGAGATTGGTGGGCGTTTAGAATGGCTGGCGGAAGTTGGAGATACCGTAGAGAAAGGCGATACAATTGCTAAAATTGATGATCACCTACTTACCCTTCAGCTGCGTAATGATCAAGCACAAATCAAACGCATTAAGGCGGATCTTAACTATCAGCGCCGACAGCAAGAACGCCTTAGCAAGCTTTTGCAAAACAATAGCGTAGCCAAAAACGAGTTAGACCAAGTGGAGTCTCGCATTGGTATTTTGCAACAAGACTTAGCCATTGCAAAAATTAACGCCGAGCGCGCCCAATATCAACTAGAGCGCAGTAAAGTTGTAGCGCCTTTTAGTGGCGTAATTGCTAATCGCGAAATGAACTTAGGCGAGCTTACTCAAGTCGGCAGTCCATTATTGCGTTTGGTGGATACCAAACAGCTAGAGATTAGTGTAAACGCTCCCCTACGAGTCGCTCGTTTTAACCAGCCCGGAACAATGGTGGCTGTACATAGAGACAAGCAAGAGATCAGCACAGAAATTCGCGGCGCGGTTCCCGTCGGCGATGAACGCTCTCGCATGATGGAGTTGCGTTTAAAATTACAAGGTAGTGAATGGCTGATTGGTGAAGCCGTTACCGTAGAGCTGGCCCAAGCGGCTAGTCGACAACAACTTAGCGTACCCCGCGACGCTCTAGTACTAAGAGAGCAAGCTGTCTATGTATTTCGTGTAAATAGTGACGGCAAGGCCGAAAGAATCGAGGTAGAGCCCGGTGCTGGACAAGGAAACCAAATCAGTATTAATGGCGAACTAGAGGCAGGAGATAAGGTTATTGTTAGAGGGGCGGAAAATCTAAAAGATGGGCAGTCGCTCAAAATAATTACGGCGGCGAATGGCTAAAGTGCAACCCCGCTGTGCCAGCGGCGGGGTTAATCTGATAAGCCCTATTAATCAGGCGCATCGCTTTGAAATAACTTTTTCTTTATCTCTATCCTTTCTTTTAGCTGTTTAAAGTCATTTTCACATTTATGACATATGTCATCTTCATTTGCTGACAATCGACAAGTCACAAGTCCCCCCTTGGCTCCTATACTGCTCACAACTAATCACTGAGATGTAAATGGTGCCCAATGAAAACCCTTGCTAAAATTCTGTTTACTTGTATTGCGTTAATCCTCGTACTTCTACATGGCGCAGCCCTACACGCCAGCTCCCAGAGCAAACTTGTAAGCTATGAAACGGACTTCTACGATCAAGACCGGCAGCGCCCTATAAAAGTGACTGTTTGGTACCTAAGTGGAGAAAGTGGCAATAGCTGCGAATCGAGCGCCAACAGCAGATGCCTAGCAACAAGTTCAAGCAAAGCCAAACTTGTCGTATTAAGTTATGGCGCAATGGGATCGGTACGATCTATGAATTGGTTAGCCTACCCGCTTGCGGCCAAAGGTTATATCGTGGCGGGCATTAATCACTTTGGCGAATCCTGGGTCTATGGTCGCGAAAACACTCAGACTCAAGCCGCATTAAAACTATGGGAACGCCCACTAGATATTAGTTATGTGCTAGACCAATTCAACAAACAGTCACCCTTTCAGCTTCCTTTAGATATCGAAAATACCACGGCAATCGGCTTTTCTTCGGGCGGCTCTACCGTATTAAGCTTGGCTGGCGCTCGCTATGCATTCGAGCAAGCCCGTATACATTGCCAGAACGCCGCCAAGGTGGATCTAAGCTGCCGCTATACCCAAGATGATTTACCCGAGCTGCCAAAACGAGCGAAACAAAGCCTAAAGGATAATCGAATTAAACAAGTTATCGCTTTAGACCCAGCCGCAGGCCATATCACTAGCACCAAAAGCTTAACTAAGATTACCGCCAAAGCTCTAATTTTCGGCTTAGCTAACGGTGATTTTCTTCCACTGCAATACCACGCCGGTTTTTATCAAGAACACATTAAAAACTCTGAACTGTACCGCTTCGAAGGTAATGAGGGCCACTTTGTTTTCCAAGATAGCTGCGAGCTTGATATTAAGGTGCATGGAATTGCGCTGTGTACGGACAAAAAAGGTGTTGATCGAAAGAAGGTTCAACAGCAGGCTCTATCTAGGATATTTGAATTTTTGAAATAAAACTTACCACCAACAAGCCCCACTAGCTCCAGGTTTAACGGAGGCCTGCTCAAATACGCAAGAAGCCCCATTAAATTCAGCAGCGTGGGGCATTGCCTTTAATTCGCCATAATCGCATTTATAAGGTTGAAGGAAAGATCTAAAATTCTGGCCTGAATTCATTGTTTGAAGCGAGCTTGGCCCCAATGAACGTAAAAAATTAGCCGTTTGCAAAAGCGAGCAACGCACACGCCAACTGCCGCCTTCATGGGCTCGCTTTAACAGTGCGACCTGGCAGCCAAAGGCTATTAGAAATCCAGTAGCAAAATCCAAAATCTGCACAGGGAATGCCTTAGGCATTGGTAGTTCGGTAGATGCAGCGGATGAATCGTAAGCAACAGATTCTGCCCAATTAAAACCGCAAGCAGTTTGTACTATTGAATCAAAACCCCGCATTTTCGCCCAAGGGCCAAGGTGCCCAAATGCTGACAGCTCCGCATAGATCAAACCGGGCTTATGTTTGCATAGAAACTCAACATCTAAGCCAAGTTTCTCCAAGCTACCAGGGCGGTAGCTTTGCACAAACATATCGCTATCGGAAACTAAATCCAATAATGAATCCCTACCCGAGGCCTGTTTAAGATTAAGGAGGCAGGATCGTTTACCTCGCCCGGTGTCCGTTACATGATCTATATTAGGGAGCCCAGGTCCATTCACACTAAGTACCTTCGCACCGTAAGCTGCGAGAGTTCGTGTTGCTACTGGGCCAGCTAATATGCGTGTTAAATCTAGAGCTTTAATCTCCGATAAAGGGCGCTTTGCATTCCCAGGGAGCGTTATTGGAGGGCTATCAGCAATCTTTTCTATCTGTAAAAGCGGTAGTTTAGCTGACGCTAAAGCCTGTGGATGTCCCTGCCAAGCTTCAGGGCTGCGCATCTTGGCAACAATTGCCCCGCAATTTGCGGCTCTATCCTCGAGTTCTTGTGCTGGATAGCTAAGAAGCCTGTGTTTGACTTGCTCTGGGCTACAAGAATCAGCAGCGACCAGGTCAATCATTCCCAAGAAAGCATCACGGTGGTGATCAAAATTTGCATGAACTCTGATGTAGCCATCCTGACACTTATATACCCCAGAATACTTCGCCCAAGCCTCAGGGCTTCGACCATTAATGGTAAATAGCGCCGTACATTCAGCTTCAGCGGCATTAAGCGGGACTTGTACCTTGCCTTCTTGCCAACTTTCGCTATGAGCTTGCTTCCTAGTCCTATGCACCTCACTGGCGATTAAGGCTGAAGCCCCAATACAGCCTTGGGCGAGTTCACTGAGCGCAAAACTACTAGACAGCATAGCTTTACCCTGTGGCAACTCTAAGCGGTGCATGGCAGAGGGATCTAGGCCAAAGTCCTGCCAAAGCTGACTGACGATTGATTGAGCCACTGATGTTTTTTCCATCAACACACCCTTGCCTGTCAAAAGTGCCCATTACAGTATCATTTTCTATGGGTATTTTCGCCGCCTGCAATTTAGCCATAGCTGCTGCAAGCCATTTACGGTAAGCTGCGCGCTTGCCAAATTTGGCGTACTGATTGAGTTTTCCTTATATATGAGTTTTGAACAGTTGGGTCTGTGTACCCAAATTTTGAGTGCTGTAGCTAAGCAGGGCTATAGCGAACCTTCCCCTATCCAAGCCCAGTCTATCCCCGCTATTTTGGCCGGCCGCGATGTTATGGCGGCGGCCCAAACCGGCACCGGTAAAACCGCTGGCTTTACCCTACCCTTATTAGAACTGTTAAATGGTGGGCAACTGGCCAAGAGCAATCAGGCACGAGCCCTCGTGCTTACCCCCACTCGCGAGCTTGCGGCCCAAGTAGGCGATAGCGTTGCAAATTACGGCAGCGAGCTCCCCATGCGATCGGCGGTTGTCTATGGGGGGGTTAAGATCAACCCACAAATGCAAAAGCTTCGCAAAGGCGCGGATATCTTAGTGGCCACCCCAGGCCGCTTATTGGACTTGTACAACCAAAACGCCATCGCTTTTGATGAATTAGAGATTTTGGTACTTGATGAAGCCGATCGCATGCTGGATATGGGCTTTATTCACGACATTAAACGTATATTGAAGCTACTGCCTAAAAGGCGCCAAAACCTGTTGTTCTCAGCGACCTTTTCTGACGAGATACGTGCCTTAGCTAAAGGGCTTGTGTATGACCCGGTTGAGATATCTGTAACGCCAGCCAACAGCACCGCTAATACGGTCGAGCAATGGATCTACCCGGTAGATAAGTCCAACAAATCAAAATTACTTAGCAAGCTGATCAGCGATAACAACTGGCAACAGGTGTTGGTGTTTTCTCGTACCAAACACGGCGCCAATCGCCTTTGTAAGCAGCTTACAGCGCGAGGCATTGAGAGCGCAGCGATTCATGGCAATAAAAGCCAAGGCGCGCGAACCAAAGCCTTGGCAGATTTTAAAAGCGGTCGTATCCGAGCCCTTGTAGCCACCGATATTGCCGCTCGCGGCCTTGATATCGAGCAGCTACCCCAAGTGGTAAATTATGATTTGCCCAACGTTGCCGAAGATTATGTGCATCGAATTGGTCGTACGGGACGAGCCGGCGCAACAGGCCAGGCGGTTTCTTTAGTTTGCCAAGACGAAAGTAAACTGTTATCGGATATCGAGAACCTGATTAAAAAGCACCTGCCTCGACAGGAGTTCCCAGGTTTTGAAGCAAGCGCGGCGCTTCCGGTATCTAAGCTTAGCGATAAGCCTAAAAAGCCCAAGAAACCTAAAAAACCAAAACAGACAGCAAACAACGGGGCTGAGCAAAAGAACACCACTAAAGCTAAGCCTGCCGCCCGTAAAGCAAACAGTAATAAAACGCCTAATAGCAAGGCCAATACGGGGGAGCAAACAAGAAGGCGCCGAGCTGCAACTAAAACATCAGCTGCCAAAGGAAGCGGCGAGAGCAGCAAAAAGAAAAGTGGACCTTGGGCAAAAAGCAAAGCCAAGAATTAGTAGCAAACAATAAAATATTAGACAACACATAAGATAAAAAATGAAAACCGCCCTCTTCGTCGATGTTCAGAATATCTACTACACCTGCCGACAGGCGTATGGGCGGCAGTTCAATTACCGTAAATTTTGGCAAACTATCAGCGCCGAAGGTGAAATCACCCTGGCAAATGCCTACGCCACGCATAGAGGCGATGATGGGCAATTGAAGTTTCAAAATGCCTTAAAACACATTGGCTTTACCGTAAAACTCAAACCCTATATCAGTCGTGCCGATGGTTCCTCTAAAGGCGACTGGGATGTAGGGATTACCATTGATGTTTTAGAAGCGGCCGAACAAGTAGATCGTGTTATTTTATTATCTGGTGATGGCGACTTCGACTTATTACTGGAAAAGATCAAACGCAAACATAAAGTGAAAGCAGATGTGTTCGGTGTTCCCGCGTTGACAGCCGACAGCTTGATAGACTCAGCCAGTCAGTTTTTTCCCATTGAAGAATCTCTTTTACTCTAGGGTTTGCCACAAACTGCTTCCATTTTCCCTATAAACTAGATCCCAATTTTTAATTCCCCACCTTCTAGGCTAAAAGCAGGCGAAAACAAATGAGCGACACTCTCGTTGACACTGCGACCACTCAAATCATAAACAAATGTTTTCCGCTTACGTTCACTGATAGGATCATTGCAAATAATTCCGCCGTTTAACAGGATATCATCTATGATTATTTGCTGAGAAACATAACTTAAATACTCACAAGATCGGCTAGGGTAACGATGCTGTTTATAGGCCAATAGCTTTAAGCCAAATTTTGATTCCACCGAGAAAACACGAAACTGTGAATTCAATTCACGCTTAGGGCGTACATAGATAGGAACATCAAGGTTTGTCCTACTTTTACGCAGAAAATGGGTATTTTCAGGTTTCAGACGAACAATTAAGTAGGCCGACTCTCGTCTTATAAAAACTTTTAGCTCTCCGCGTTTCATATCAGAAACATCGAATAAGATATAAGGCGGGCGTTCGTAGACACTAATAAATATCAATAACAGACTCATTGGGAATACCGCAGCCCATAAGCCCACACGCTCTATTTTTTCCAGATCTCTATAAGCTGCAAGAATACCTTTAAACATAATCATCTATTTCCATATAAAACATCATCTACCGATCAGGGTGCGAGTGATGGCTTGAAAATACAGACGCCGAGTCGCTCAGTTTTACAGAAAACGTGCCTACTAACAGCAGCAAGGATGACTTAAATGCCATTATATGGCATTGGCAACGATAACCGTCTTTTAATGTGGCTTAATTCGCACAGCGCACATCTCTAAAAAATTTGTAGGAGGTCTAAGCGTCTACCATTGTCTAATAGACAGTTAGGCACAAAACTTGGCCAAATCAATTGGCTGAATTAGAATCTCGACCCACAAAACAATAATGATATGCCATAGCCTATGTTAAACGTCACACGCCCTCTAAATCGGCACCCACTGTTTAAGTCTCATAATATTGATGAGGCTCATGAGCTCGTTGCCAAACACGTAAAGCCCCACAGCATTCAAATTGCGGGAAAGGAGTCGGCATTAAACGTCCAGTTCGACGGCTTAAATCTGGGTGATATATCTCTGTTTCATGTTTATTACGGTGCTGCTGTCAGGGTAAACCCTCATAGTGAATCAGAATCTTTTTTTATCCAATACACCCTATCAGGCGATGGCAAAGTTCAACATCAGGGTAAGGAAATTAACACCCAAAGCAGTGACACCGTAGTTGTCTCACCTAGCTTGCAATACCAGATGCAATTGGAGGAGCAATGCAGCCGAATTGCCATTGAAATCAATAAACAAGCCCTTGAAAAACAGCTATCAATGGCTTTGGGAGCCGAAATTGAACAGCCTCTGGAATTTGAATTTCACCAGCAAGACAATCAGGGCAGCTGGAAAAATACGATTAACTATGCCTTGCAGCAAATCGAACTAGCTCCTCAATTGATAGAAAGTAAAGCTGGTAAAAAAGCATTATCCGATCTTTTAATAGCCCAACTTTTGCAGACCCAACGACATAATTACCAGCAGGCTTTACAGCAGCCCGGCGACATTATGATGCCCACACATTTACGAAAGGCAGTTGATTTTATTCAGGACAATATCAGTAACCCACCTTCTATGATTGAACTGGCAGCCTATTGCAACACTTCAGTGCGTACACTACAGCGTAGTTTTAGCCGATGCCTGAACGACACACCTTTGGCTTACATTCGCAAACAACGACTTAGCGCCATCCACAGCGTATTACTCGCTACAAAAGATAAAGAAGCCGGACAATTAACCCGTATTTTGCTGGATTACGGTATTACAGACTTTGGGCGCTTTGCGCACTACTACCGACAACGCTACGGTTGTAAACCCAGCGATACCCTTAAAAAGTAGCCCCCCCTCTTTCACCATCAATTCCAATGTCGCAAATGGCAGAAACTGCCGTGTTTGGCATAAGCCTTGACCGGAATTGCATATTTCTTCTTGATTTCCCTGCTTACACTGCAGAGCGTCGGTAAGCATGCTGACAATAAAGCCAGCTAGGGGCCATATAGCGCCCACTCAATTAATAATAACACTGGCATCCACGGTAATTTGAGCAACCCAATAATAACAATAGGCGGTTGTGAGGAGACATAATGAAACAGCAAAAGCAAAACCTTGCGGGCACTCACTCGCGCATGAAAAAAACTCTTTTAGCAACGGCACTCCTTAGTACTGTTCAAGCGCCTACACTCATGGCCAATAGTGTGGGAGCGATTATGGAAGAGGTCACCATAACCGCTCGCAAGAAATCCGCGGCTGAAAATGTACAAGATGTACCGATTGCGATTTCCGCCTTTAGCGACGAGAAGATTGAAGCTACACACGCGGTCACGCTTACCGATATTGGTGTATCAACACCGAATGCCAACTTAGCCCCTATTGGAACCATCCCAGGAGTCGCTAACTTCGTGATTCGAGGCATGGGAACTGTAGGTGCCAGCATCCCCTCACAAGATCCAGCGGTAGGTGTGGTCGTCGATGGAATGGCCTATGGAACTATTTATGGTGTAGTTACTGATTTATTTGATCTTGAATCCATTGAGGTTTTACGTGGACCACAAGGTACACTGTTTGGCCGAAACGTTACCGGCGGCGCCTTAAACTTGCGAACCAAACGCCCTAGCGACGAGTTTGAAGCAAAACTTAGGGCAAGCCTTGGCAACTATGAAACACGTGAGTTGTCAGCGCTAGTGCGCGGCCCACTCACAGAGAACCTTAATGGCAAAGTTTCCGTACTCTACAAAGAACATGGTGGCTATTGGGATAACCTTACTCTCAAACGCAAACACGGCGAGGCTGAATCAACCGTTGTGCGCCCTGCCATAAGTTATAACAGCGAAGGATTTGATATTTCCTTACTGACTGAGTTTGGCTCCATGGAGGGTGATGGCGCGGGTGTTCGCACCTACTGGGCCGATGGTGAGCAACTCTTTAATCCTTATGCGGATAACTTTACCCTACAAAATAAAACCGAAAGCAGCGATTTAGACTGGTATAACGTTATCGTTGAAGCAAACTGGGACCTTTGGGATGGCACGGTGACCGCCGTTCTAGGCTACCGCGATCTAGAGCAGTCTTTCGGCTCAGATCTAGACGGTTATAACACAGATCGATTTCGCTGGGCCCACGGCACCGGCTTAGTACAAGATCAATCTAGCTTAGAGTTGCGCTGGGCAGGACAGCTTGGTGACGCTATTAGCCTAACGACCGGCCTACACCTGTTCGATCAAGAATATACTTATAGTGAACGCCGCCTGTTGCTTAATATTCTTGATCGCCGCGGCCGCTCTACTATCGAGCACAGTACAGCCGGCTTATTCGCTCAGGCGGATATCAGCATGAGTGACGATATTGTTGTCACGCTGGGAGGACGCTTTACCCGAGAAACTAAAGACGCGGCAATCGGTATCATCGGTGACCCCAATGCCACAGGTGGTTGCGCGACTATCGACTTAAGACAACAGCCTGCAGGAACCGGTTTTGATGATCTGGATGCCGGTGTTGACATGGCAGATTGTCAGCAACCATTCCAAGATAAAGAAAGCTGGAGTAACTTTACTCCAAAGCTGGGCATCAATTGGGATATCAATGAGGATACTATCGCTTACGCCAGCTTCACCCGAGGCTTCCGTAGCGGCGGTTACAATGTTCGCTTTACTAGTTTTAACCCACTGGCAAGCCCAGGGCCTTATAATGAAGAAGTAGTAGATGCTCTAGAGGCCGGTTTTAAAACAACGTTGTTTGATAATCGCTTGCGAATCAACGGCGCAATATTCCGTAATGCCTACGATGATTTACAACGCACTGTTCTCGATGCTGCCGGCACCCAAGCAACATTAAATGCGGCGACCGCAACCGTACGCGGCGTAGAGCTGGAAACAGTTTGGTTGCTTAGCGAGAATCTAGTGGTAGAAGCAGCTGCGGGCTGGACTGACGCTGCCTATGATGAATTTCAGCACGTAGAAAACCTTACCGGCAAACCTGCCAGTGCCTTTAACTTTGTCATGTCGCCCGAATTTAATTCCAGCATTGCGACAACTTACAGCATGGATATCGAAGATTTAGGCAGCTTAGATTTCCGTCTTAGCTATGTTTTTGTTAACGATACCTTTGCAAATGATACAAATACGGCACCATTAAGCCAATACGAGCTGTGGGATGCCAGTGTTACCTTCCATGATAATGCAGGTAATATTCGTTTATCGCTGTTTGGCCGTAATTTAAAAGATGAAGTTTACTACGCCTTTGGTACCGATTTCTCGACATCGAGTTTAGCGGTAAAATCAAATTGGCTAACACCACCTAGAACCTATGGGGTACAGTTTACTTACAGTTTCTAGAATTAACGTTTTCAAAAGAGATTCAGAAGTACCTTTTTGTAAGCATCATGGCTAGGCCTTCGGGCCTAGCTTTATATCGCGGAGGAAATCATTCATGACACAGGCAATCGATCCTAACATCAGCCATGTAATCGGCCGACAAGATGTCAGCTTAATCGAGCAAACCATTGGTGGCCTACTCACTGAAGCGGCGCAGAAATACCCTGAACACGAAGCCATTGTCGCCTGCCAACAAGGTATCAGCTGGAACTACCGCGAGCTCAACCAACAAGCCGAGAATTTTGCCATTGCTTTATTAGAATTGGGATTGGAACCCGGTGATCGAGTTGGTATTTGGTCTCCCAATAATATTGAATGGATAATTACTCAGCTTGCCACCGCAAAGGCCGGCATGGTACTGGTAAATATCAACCCCGCTTACCGAAGCTCGGAATTGGCCTATGCCCTCAATAAAGTCGAGTGTAAAGCCTTGGTGTTAGAGCACCAATTCAAAACGTCTAACTATGTCGACATGATGAATGAACTGGCACCTGAAATAAGCCAACGTGGTGATCAGCAACTACAGAGCGAGAGCCTGCCCGCACTACGAGAGCTGATACTCATCGGTAAAGAAGCGCAAGCGGGCTATCATCTTTTTTCAGAAGTACTCGATAGCGCCCAGGAAAAAACTACGCAAAAGCTTGAGGACTTAGCCAGCACCTTGCAAGCTGACGATCCAATTAATATTCAGTTTACCTCCGGCACTACCGGACACCCAAAAGGCGCAACTCTCAGTCATAAAAACATTATTAATAATGGCTACTTTGTCGGGGAAGGTATCGAGCTTACAGAACTAGATCGCATATGTATCCCTGTACCTCTATACCATTGTTTTGGCATGGTGATGGGGGTTCTAGCGGCAATCTCGCACGGTTCTTGTATTGTACTCCCTGACGAGGCTTTCGATGCAAAAACCGTACTGAATGCCGTACAAAATGAAAAGTGTACAGCTCTCTACGGTGTACCAACTATGTTTAATATGGTGCTCGATGATGAAGAGTTTAGCCAATACGATTTATCGAGCCTACGCACTGGAATCATGGCCGGTGCAACGTGCCCTGTGGTATTAATGAACAGAGTTATTGCTCAGATGCACATGAAGGATGTCACTATTTGCTACGGCATGACAGAAACCAGCCCGGTAAGCTTTCAAACCTTAATTGGCGACAGTCTTGAAAAGCAAACGACCACAGTAGGACAAGTTCACCCACTGCTGGAAGTCCGCATCGTAGACGAAGACAACCAAACCGTTGCTCGTGGCGAAAAAGGAGAAATCTGTACCCGCGGTTATTCTGTAATGCAGGGCTATTGGAACGACGAGGAAAAAACTCAGGAGGCCATCGATTCCGAAGGCTGGATGCACACTGGAGATCTGGGCATTATTGATAGTGATGGCTACTGCATGATTGTCGGGCGCCTCAAAGACATGATCATACGCGGCGGTGAAAATGTATACCCCCGTGAAATCGAAGAATTTTTATATCATCACGAAGCCATTGCCGAGGTACAGGTATTTGGCGTACCGAGCGAAAGATTTGGTGAGGAAGTCTGTGCCTGGGTTCAACTTAAGCCAGGCTTCGAGCTTAGTGAGGAAGATATAAAAGAATACTGCAAGGGGAAAATTGCCCACTATAAAGTCCCGCGCTACTACCGCTTTGTAGATGAGTACCCAATGACAGTAACTGGAAAGATTCAGAAATTTGTCATGCGTGACCAGATGATTCAAACGATGAGTTAGCAGTGCAATGGCTCAGCCTTTCTTCGTCCTCGAAAGGCTGAGCATTTTTTACTAAACCTGCCTTCTTATTGATAGGCTTTAAGCCTAACTCAATTACCGCCCTCTTAATGTAGCTTATTTTCCGACAGCAAACCTCGCCCTTTCTGTTATCTATTAGATTAACCGCCATGAAGTCAGTGCGACAGGGTTCAAGGTGATTTAAAACTCAATTTAATCGTTACCGTACTGCAAAATTGCACAATGGCCTTCAAATTCACGGATAAGAGGTTTTATACGTCAAAATAAGCACTAGGTTGCCTAAATATTTCAACTATGCACCCGATAGCTTAAGCAACGACTCACTGATCAACAAACGGACTTGCTATGTCTATACGGAGTAAACTGACAGCCCTTTCTGGTTTGGCCATTGCCCTATTAATCGCCAACCTCATCGCACTAAAGCTTGCAGAAACCAAAGAGCTGAAACTCGCCGAAGAAGCTAAGCTGCGATATCTATCCTTTCAACTTGCCGATGAGTTTCGCCAAACCTCTCAAGACTTAACCCGTCTAGGACGCAGCTATGTAATTACCGGCGATGAATCATTCAAGGACGCCTACTGGGATATTGTAAAGTGGCGCTCCGGCGATTCTACCAGACCAACAGATGTTCATACCGAGCTAAGTCCTGATAAGAAAATCGCACAAATAGATCTAATGAGGTCTTTAGGCTTTAGCAATGAAGAGCTAAACCTTCTTGCAAAAGCTGGGCAGCTTTCCGATGACTTGATTGCCACTGAAACCCAAGCCATGGATTCGATTAGCGAGGGCTTTATCGTCGAAGGCCCTTATCAGGCCCAAGGCGAGGAAAGTGTTAGAGCATTTGCTAGCCGCATCCTATTTGATGACAACTATCATCAAGAAGTCAGTAAAATTATGATGCCTGTGAACCGTTTCTTTAAAGCACTCGACAATAGGACTGCCGCGACATTGGAGGCTAGTAAAAGTGAGGCTGCATTATGGAGAAATATTTCCAGTGGTATTAGCTTCGCCATTCTGGCAATTGTCATAGCTACTTTGTTGTTTAGTACGCACTATATCTTACGGCCTCTAAAAAAAGCGGCCATGGCCATGTCTGATATCAGCAATGGCGAAGGTGATCTAACCCAAAGACTTCTCTATAAAGGCGACAGTGAAATCAGCGACTTATCGAAAGCCTTTAACAGTTTTGCCAATCATATTCAAAAAATGGTGCAAGACTTGAATGGCACGTTTCATAATATACATGATTCATCGGAACAGCTCAGTACTACGGCTCAAGATACTAATCAATCCATAAAGCAACAACAGCAAATGCTGACAAATCTCCATGGAGATATTGATGAACTGGTTCCTACCGTGCAAAGTATCGCAAGGGATGCTCAATCAGCAGCCGAAGAAGCACGGGAATCCAGCGAGGAAACTCAACAGGCCATCGCCATCGTAGATGGCTCAATAAATGATATCCAACAACTATCCAGTAATATTCGATCGGCTTCGGAGGTTGTCACCGATCTAGCCACCGACACGAATGAAATTGGTTCAGTAATCGATGTTATTCGCGGCATTGCAGAGCAAACAAATTTACTCGCACTTAATGCCGCAATTGAATCCGCCCGTGCCGGTGAACAAGGTAAGGGTTTTGCAGTCGTTGCCGATGAGGTTAGGCAGCTGGCCAAACGAACCCAAGACTCTACACAAGAAATTCAAAACATGATTGAAAAGCTACAGCAAGGTGCTGGCAAGGCGGTAGATTCGATGAGTCAAAGCGCCGAAAAAGCAAGCGCCTCAGCGGACAATGCCAGCAGCGCTGGTGCCTCGCTTGGAAAAATCAATAGCGCAATCAATGCAATTGATGATAAAAATCAGGCGATCGCGCAATCCAGTAAGGCGCAAAGCAAAACCATCTTGTCCGTGAAAGAGCTTGTGGACAGTATTCAACAACAGCTCTCGAGCACTTCGCAAGGCGCTGAGCTCACCACCGAAAACAGTATCCGGGCAAGCCAAATGACCAGCCAGGCGAGCCAGCTCATTAGTCGTTTTAAGGTATAAATTAATTACTCGGAATGCTTAAAGGCTTATTATTTGCTTCAAACAGCGCTAAGTATAGTCTGGGAAGTTTAGACTTTATTCTTGCTGTTTTTGGGTGGGCATAAGCACTGTAAAACAAGCTCCCCCGAGCTTGCTTTTTTCGCATGCAATATGTCCACCCAATACATTCGAAACCAGATTAACCAATGCATGCAAGCCTAAACCAAGATTTGAAGTGTCTTTAGAGGTAAATGGGTCAAAAACTGATCCCATCAGATCAGGGGGTATGCCACAACCATTGTCCTCCACTATTATCAGTAATTGCGGCCGTTTAGATTGCGTACTAGTGACCCACTGCATGCTTACTACCACCAAAGGATCTTCTACTGCTGTGCTGCCATCACTATCATCGCTATTAAGTTGTGCCCAATTTTGACCAGAAAAACCATGTTGCAAAGCATTGCAAACCAGCTCAACAAGTATCTCCGACACAAGGACCTGACAGCTGTGAACCACATAATCCCCATCAACCTTTAGAGACAGTCTAGCTGGACTGTCCGCTATTTTCTCTTTTAGTAACTTGGGCAGAGCATGAACTACCTCGGATACATTGACTTCCCCGAAGTTGTAGTCGCTCCCCTCTACTGAAATTCGTTTGAAACTCCCCACCAGATTACTTAATCGTTCTACATTGGCATTTAGCAGTGTTTGGCTATCTGATACTTTTCGGTAACGCGATGACACTGGCCTATCTTCATTTCGGTCTATTCCAAATGCTTGAAACAACTCCAAGGTATTTTTTTGTAACACAGAAAGCGCCATGCTTATCACGCCTAAGGGGGTATTAAACTCATGTGCAACGCCGTTAACCAAGCGCCCAAGCGCGGCCTGCTTCTCACTTAGGGCCAATGCAGTATGTGCGCTCTGCAAGCTCTCTGTGCGTTCCTGCACCAGCTGCTCTAACTCCATTTTCTTTTTTCGATAGTAACTAATCCTCCAGCGATAAATAGCGAATAAAAAACCTATAAAAACGATAAGCACCAAGGCATAAAACCAATAGCTTTGGTACCAAGCTGGTAAGACTGTGATAGGCATTGTTAATTCAAAATCGGACCAAACACCTAGACGGTTGGTCGATTTCAGTTTAAACGTATAGTCGCCAGGAGGTAAGTTAGAGTAGGTCGCCCGTCGAAAATCAGCGCCGACTTCTCCCCACTCCTCCGAAAAGCCCTCTAGAAAGTATTTATATCTAATATATTGCGGGCCTGAGTACTCTAATGCGGAAAAACTTATTGAAAACTCTCTCTCCTCAGCTGCTAACACAAGCGACTCTAAACTGCCTTGCCTTGCCATGCCCTTAACAAATACATCATTAATCTTAAGCAAGGGCTGATGCTCCCATTCGGAGAAATTCTTTAACCGAAAAACTTGCAATCCTGAACGCCGAGCAGTTACGACATCCCCATTATTTCTAGTCACAAAGCCCAATAAAAACCCAGTATTGCGAAGTGCTCCATCACCTTCTGTAATTGCTCTATAGGCTTTACTTTCTTTCGACCAATAGACTCCATCCCCCCATAGATAGTTGTCATCATGCTCCGTCCATAAATAACTATTATTATCACTGGAGAACTCCTTCTTTAACACAAAGGACTTATTGGGCTTCTCTTTTAAACTGAACACTGAAAAACTGGTACTAAAAAACGTCCTGCCTGAAGGAAGGGTGTACCCAATAATAAACTGCGGCTCGGATTTGGTATCAACACCTTCAAAAGTATATTTAAAATCTTCCACATGATAACTACCCGGCTTTAACCAATAGAGCTGGCCATAGGCCATTAAAACAACTCTATCATCATCGAGTATGACCGCACTAAAAGGTGAGGCTCTGTCTGAAACATCCAGGCTTTGCATATCGCATGAAAAATCCTCTGTACTCTTGACAACAAACGCATCTGCAGGGTCGGTAAGCAACATCCCGCCATCGGGTAACGCTTTTAGATCCAAAGCATCATTGGGGCTGAGGCCGGATGCGGTAAAACACTGAACGCGCTGCCACTGTAGGCCCCCAATAGATTCGTCACTAGTAAGCTTTTTTCTATATCTAAACGTTCCCGACGCAGAAGTATTAATGAATAAATCCCCCGAACGATCGAACGCCATTTCTTTGATATTATCACTCGGCAACTGGAGTACTGTGTCAGATTGGCTTGTAATCGTGTATTGAAAACGGTCTTGCGCATCAAAAACATCGATACCGCCTCCTAAACTCGACACCCATAATTCACCATTTTCCAAGCCCACTATCGCTGTAATCTCTGAGCTGACACCAGGTCTCTTTACGCTAGGACTGTAAAGTAATGAGCGCGAGAAACGCCTAGAGGGCGTAACGAACCATATGCTCCCCCCCCAAGTTCCAAACCATATTATCCCATTATTGTCTTCATGAAGTGTTGACATGGTATTTTTAGGGAATGTCATTGGGCGATAACGATCACCTTCTTCTTTTTTCTTAAGCGCTGCGGTCTCAAAATCGTAAATAATAAGCCCGTTATCACGAGAACCCAACCATACCTCATCCTCGACACGTAAAAACTTTCTAGCTAGAGCATACGAGCCTATTTTTTGGGGTTGCGCTTTACCATCAAACAAATATACGCCACTGCTCCAAGTCCCAACCCACATCCGGTTTTTCTCGTCCAGGTAGATATCACGTACATTTGATTTTTTCAGATTGACGCTGCCCTCCCCCGATATATTCGTAAAAACATGCGACTCAATGTCAAAGGAATACATGCCACTGATAGATCCAAGCAAAAGATCACCGCTGTTGCCCTGCCGAATTACGTTGAACTTGCGACCTTTTTTATCAGGCAAATCATAGTGCTGAAATGTTTCGCTCTCAAAATCAAAATAATCGAGCCCTTTATCGGTTGCCAGCCATATACCTTCGTTGCCATCCAATAGCAGACCATGAATGCGGTCATTCACCAAACTACTGTCATCTCCCGGTTTATGGGCAAACACTTCGAACTGCCTACTTTGCTCATCAATCCTAACAAGACCATTTCCAATTGCCCCTGCCCAAATAACACCATCAGGAGCCGCAATAATTGACGAGATGTATGCCTTACCCAAAAGCTCACCATCTTGGTTTCGATAGTCCAGTTTCTTATAGTCATAACCATCGTAATTAAATACCCCGTCTCCCGAAGCTACCCATAGAAGACCACTGGTCGAGGTGGCCATAGCAACTATATAAACAGGAACATTACCCGTATCGACTTTGAGATAATTTGGGCTTGCTTGATCAAACAAACTAAGTTCAATTGAAGCTGCTGGAGCCAATAAAGGCAGCAACAACACCAATTTCACAATTGATAATAGCGTACGCATAAGCAACTAATAAAAGAAGGAAGGACAAAACAAGTGTAATCAATACCCACAACTTTGCTAAGTTTACGGCCAAACATGTCGTGCCATTCCTCAATCCAAGCCTTATTGGACTAGGCACGTAATACAGCTACTGAAGATCCACACTCACCTTTCAAGACAAGGGGATAGTCAAAACAAAGCTCATAGCAATAAGGTCTGTCAGATCATCAAAGTAAGTATTTTTAGACGCAAAACAAAATGGGAGAACATTTGATTTACAGTAAGCGCTACTCACCTGAGTTCACAGCAAAAAGCTTAGGCCTATGATTACGAGGTGGAGCTGACCACCTTTCTTTGGAGGGCAGTAGGAAACTACGGGTACACCGCTATGTAAATTTGTCATTAAAGTGTCAAATAGACAGATGACTCAATAGCTTAACGATTGGGTAGCAAGTTCATATGAGGAAAGCAAGCAACGACAGTCAGACTATGCTTTTTTGAAACATCCGCCGGACAAGCGAACACCTTAGGCACCCGAACCCTAAAATCAACCAGAAAAATAATGGCCCATGAATGTTCATTAGGCGAAGGCAAACAGCCGCAATAAATAAGTACACACAAGAACGAGAGATCCGTAAATTGAACCCTATTGAGATTCCAGCCATTTTAGTGCGGCCTCTAATGCCTTTGCAGGCTTTAGTTTTACATCAGGCTCTATATAGAGTTTTTTATTACCTTCGTTATCAATGGCCTGCGCACCACTCAAGACAAGAATATCACCATTAGATAGTGGCATTGCCGCATTAGCACTCAGCATCGCCGCACTAGCTTCACCAAAAAACCGGGTATTCGGCCTTTCTCTGAGGGCCAGAGCAAGGGATTCCGCAGCACTTGCCGTATTTTTATCTATAAGCACGGCAAGCGGAAAGTTAGGGTTGAGTAATGAAACTATTTTATGGGAATACGTGACTCTTTCTTTTCTCACAGCACCATCAAGCAGGCTGATTCCTGCATCTGAAATATGGTAAAAGAGCTGCCGCCCCTTATTGGTGATCATGCCAGAAGCTCGCCCTTTTGCGAGCAGAGGATAGACCATATCCATAAGTGACACACTATTTCCACCTGACATGCCTCGCAAATCCAAAACCCACGAGGTCAATCCTTCTTGATAAAGTTCACTGATACGGGCAGAAGTACTCTCAATTGAAGCCTGAATATGCTCAATGGAAGAGTGAGGGTAAACAATCTTTGCATAAGCATAGCCATCACGCCGCTCAACAATGTTTCGAGTGTTCCTAGAAATAGCTTTAGGATAGCCTAGAATATTGTTATCTATATAAGATGTATGTCTGTGATTTAACGAGGCCACAAGGGCCTTAAAATAAGCAACGACTTCCCTTTCACTACGAGTCGATCTCGCTGCTGAGATTAGATCAGCGTATAACTGTGTCATATCTAATTTATCGGAAAAATAAAAGTTATCTTCAAGCAGCTGGTAAAACTCCTCCGCTAAGGGTAAAGCATTGTATTGTTCAGTTATCTTGGCTGATTCACCTTTTTTAGCGGATCCCAAGCTTGGGCCTATAATATAAGGGCTTAGCGAAACATCATCTAAGAGCACCCGCCCTTTCCCAAACAACATTAGCCCTAGGCTAACCGAGCTGGCATTTTCCAACCTCGGGACAACAAATTCATACTGTTGCCAGTCACTATCTCCGAAGATCGGTGTTGCTTTCATATCCTCTTTAAAAATTCTCTGATGGCCAGACTTCACAGTTAGAAACAAGTGGGCACCACCCTCCACGCCATCACTGTACACCGAAGCTCTAAATACCGTTGTGTTTTCTTGAATTAACTTAATATCAGGGGATGACATCAAACGAGCCATAGCCTTTTCCCCTGCAGCATCGATACCGATAGCGGTATTGCCATCTGCCCGCTTAACATGACGAAATGCAGCATTCCCTTTGGCAGAATAACGCCAAGAAATTAACGGTAAACTGTCTTCTGGTTTAGCACTAGCTAAAGGCGAAAAATCATTAAAATCGGAGACTATTGGCTGTGCCAATACTGTAAAGGCAGGTAAAAGAGCAGCCAGCAAGCTTATTACAAAGCCCTTCACACCTTGCAACAGTAGCATAAGATATCCTTTCTTTTTGATTGTTTATCCTTAATAACGAGATTAACGTCAGATCGGGTTAAGGCTAATCTTATCTTCGCTCAGACGTATTTGCCAATTACTTTCCTGGGCAGCTTCGCCAAACACATGCGTAACGGCATAAAATAGCTTTCAATCCAGTTTCGAAGCCGCTCATACAAAAAAGGGCAGCCTTATTCAGGCTGCCCTTTGATTTGCATAATGTAGCAGGAAACGCTCAATACGCTTTAGGCCATCGCCTGCGTATAACGCTTTAAGTGGTAATCAGTATTCCCAAATAAAGTGTCAATGATGGTTAAGCGCTTAAAGTAGTGACCTACATCTAGCTCATCCGTCACACCCATACCACCATGCAATTGCACAGCTTCCTGGCCAACCAGCTTTGCGGCCTGACCGATACGAGCTTTTGCCGCCGAAACAGCAGTACCGGCATCTTCAGCATTAGCGTCAAATTTCATAGCCGCCATTAGCAACATTGATTGGGCCTGCTGACATTCAACAAACATATCTGCCATGCGATGCTGCAGAGCCTGGAAGAAAGACAGCGTAAAGCCAAATTGTTTACGAGTTTTGGTGTACTCTACCGTTTTAGTAAGTAAAGTTTCCATATTACCTAAAGCTTCTGCACAAACCGCTAGGCGAGCGCGATCCATCACACGACTTAGCGCAGCGAAAGCACTACCCTCTTGTCCAATTAAGGCATCGGCCGCTACTTGCACATTGCTAAGCTTAATATCGGCACCGGTAAAGCCATCAACGGTGGTGTAGGCCACGCGCTCTAGCCCCTGTGCTTCAGCAGGCACAGCAAATAATGACAAGCCTGCCTCATCATTTTGGGCACCATTAGTGCGAGCAAGCACTAAAATTGTATCCGCATTGCCGCCGTTTAAAACCGCGATCTTCTCACCACTGATGCTATAGCCATCGTCTGATTTTTCAGCTTGGGTTTTACAATTAGCCACATTGTAGCGAGCTTGCTTTTCTGCATAGGCTAGCGCCAGTTGTTGCTCACCGCCGATCACTGAAGCTAACAGCGCTTCTTTTTGTGGGCCTGAAGCTAGTTCAGCCACAGCGCCACCGGCCAATACGCAGTTGGCCAAGAATGGCTCAATCACTAAACCTTTACCAAAGGCCTGCATGATTACCATTAAATCGCTGGCTGTGCCGCCATAGCCGCCATCGGCTTCGGAAAAACCCATGCCTAACCAGCCTAATTCGGCAAACATGGCCCAGTGCTCAGCACTGTAACCCAAATCAGAATTCACCAATTCACGACGTGCTTCAAAGTCGTAGTCACTGCTCACAAATTTTTCAATGCTGTCTTTTAACAGCTGTTGTTCTTCGCTTAATGAAAAGTCCATGTTCTTCTCCTTACAGACCCAACACGGCCTTACAAATAATGCCTTTTTGAATTTCGTTGGTACCGCCGAAAATCGATTGCTTACGGTTATTGAAATAGTGCGGACCAGTATTAGTTTCAAACCAATCGCCAATTCGCTCGCCTTCAAAGCCGTCATGATACTGTGCCTGAGTAAACGGCATGGCGTGGTAACCTGCAAGCTCAACAAACAACTCATCGATAGCTTGCATAACTTCCGTACCTTTAATCTTCAAAATAGAAGATTCAGGGCCGGGGGCACCGCCAGAAGCAACTGCAGCTAAAGTACGTAGTTCAGTGTATTCTAAAGCGGTTAAATCCAACTCAACATTAGCCACTTTGGTACGGAACATTTCATCTTGCCAAAGTATACCTTCACCGTCGTGGGCTGGAGTTTCTTGAGCCAAGCTCTTAACTTTTTCCAAACGCACTTTAGAATTTTGCACATTGGCAATACTGGTACGCTCGTGAGTCAACAACAACTTAGCGTAGGTCCAACCTTTGTTTTCTTCACCAATAAGATTGACCGCTGGCACACGCACATTATCGAAATGAACTTCGTTCACTTCACGCTCTTCGTCCAGCGTCAAAATAGGTGAAACACTAATACCCGGGGTCGACATATCGATTAAGATAAAGCTAATGCCCTGTTGCTTCTTTGGTGCATCAGGATCTGTACGCACTAGACAAAACATCCATTCAGCCCAGTGGCCCAGTGTCGTCCAGGTTTTTGTACCATTAATGATATAGTCATCACCATCACGTACGGCACTGGTTTTTAAAGCGGCCAAATCAGAACCTGCGCCAGGCTCCGAGTAACCCTGACACCACCATACATTGGATTCCAAAATATCAGGTAAAAAGCGTTTTTTCTGCTCTTCATTACCGTAGGTGTAAATCACCGGCGCCACCATAGTGACACCAAACGGAATAGTACCCAAAACATGAGCTCTGGCTTTTTCTTGTTGCACAATATATTTCTGGGTAGGCGTCCATCCGGTACCACCATACTCCACCGGCCAGTTTTCAGCCAACCAACCTTTGTCGTTCAAAATCTTTTGCCAACGAATAAAATCTTCTTTCGTTGGGTGTATATTATTCTTAATTTTTTCCTGAATATCTTTTGGATAATGCTCCGCAAAGAACTGACGAACTTCCTGCTGAAAGTCCAGCTCTTCTTGGGTAAAGTCAATATTCATGATTTACTCCATTTACTTTTGCTAGGTATTTATATTCAAAATTCGTAAAGCCAGCTTTTAGCCTAGCTTTACCACTTGCTTACCAAAATTTTTGCCTTTTAGCATACCGCGGAACGCCTCAACAGCATTATCGATACCTTCGGCAACGGACTCGCGGTATTTCAGCTCACCGTTTTTGATTTTGTTGGCCAGTAGTGCGGTCGCTTCGCCATGTTGCTCTTGCCACTCAGTAACTAAAAAGAAACGGTGCTCAGGTGGCTCTTCTAGTGCGCCAAAAACATGGAACGGAGTTTCAACCGCAGCCATATCTTCGGCGTTATAGGCTGATACATAACCACAGACCGGCACACGGGAACCTTTGTTGAGTAATTTGGCTACGGCACGAGTAACAGCACCGCCGACATTCTCAAAATAGATATCAATGCCATTTGGGCAGGCCGCCGCTAGATCAGCATCCAAATTGCCAGCTTTATAATCAACGCAAGCATCAAAACCTAATTCTTCAGTGACATAGCTACATTTTTCATTGCCGCCGGCAACACCCACCACGCGCAACCCCATCGACTTGGCAACTTGGCCAACCAATGAACCCACCGCACCCGATGCCGCAGACACCACGATAGTTTCGCCCGCTTGTGGTTTGCCTACTTCAGTCAAACCGAAATAGCCCGTACGCCCAGGCATACCTGCCGCCCCCAAAAACACAGACAGCGCCAAGCCCTTAGCATCTACTTTGTAAATCATTGGCTCATCGGCCTTGGCAATATAATGGGTCTGCCAACCGGTGTAGGCGGTCACCACATCCCCTACTTTATAGGCATCGGTCTTGCTGGCGACTACTTCACCTACGGCTTCACCAACAATCACAGCACCAATCTCTACAGGATCCATATAACCCTGCATATCGTTCAGCCGTGGACGCATATAAGGATCTAGTGATAAGTATTTGTTTTCTATTAGAAATTCGCCATCCTGCAGCTCACGTACAGGGCTTTGCTTGATTTCAAAATCCTCGTCACGAACTTCGCCATTGGGACGTTGCTTAAGGGTTATCGCGGTGTTCATTGGCGCAGTCATAGCGGTGCCTCATTGTTTGAATTGACAAAAATCTCGCCGTTGCAGTCATCATCAAAACGTAAATTTCGTTGCGAGACTGAAACAAATTCGTTATGGTTCTTTAAAAAAGAGCGAGCGTTCGCTATTTATCCTAGATAGCGAGACATTCGTCAAGACCTGTGAAAGCTTTGGTCAAGTTTCGGCGTACTCAGCGCCAAATTTGTCTCTTTTGCACAGTCCCAGCGACGCAGAACAATAGGCATGCATCCACAAGCAAACCATGGGGAAGCAATATGAGGAACGACAACACGGCCAATTGGCCCCAAGAACAGTGCTTTGCAAGCTTCAAGCATTGCCTGCCCGTTTGTCGTGAATCGGTATATAGCGAGTTCTTTGAAGCTTTTCGCGAAGATATTAAGGTTAAGCGAGAAAGTGCTGCGGTAAAAAATCTTAAGATTATCTTTGATGCAACCTTTGAGCTGGCCAGTAAGGGCGGCTTTGATGCGATGAGCCTGCGTGACCTTAGCCAAAGCACAGGCATCAGTATGGGCGGTTTATACAACTATATCCGCAGCAAAGACATGCTGGCCCAAATGGTAAATGACTTCCTTAGCCAACGACTGGCGCCACTGGCCTACTCCCTGAATTTAGAAAGCGGCAGCCCAAGGCAACGCCTAGCCACAAGGCTTCGCATCTATATTTATATGGGCAGCTTGTTTCGCCCCTGGTATCGCTTTGTGTACATGGAATCAAAATCTATGGCGCGCCAACAACGAGATCAAGCCAAACAATTTGACCTCGTTGATACCGCCAAACTTAAAGAAGTGATTGAAGAAGGTGTCGCCGCAGGAGAGATGCATTGCGCCAATAGCGAGCTCACAGCATCTGCGCTACTGGCCTTAATTCAAGACTGGTATTTGAAATCTTGGAAGTACAAACAAAACGAGACCAGTACGGACGATTACGCGAATTTCTTAGTGTCCTTGATGGACAAGTTACTGGCCGATAATGACCAACACACTCATGATCAGACTGGTTACAATGACCACTCTGGCAAAAATAACCAATAGACAGCAGATATAGCCATGCCAAATATTGCTCTGATTGCTTACGACGGCTGCTACACCTCAAGCCTCGCTAAGGTGCAGGACAACCTGCACATCGCAAACGCCTACTGGCGCAAACAACATGGGGATACCGAGGGGCAATTTGCCACCAAGGTGCTGTCCATGGATGGTCAAGGTGTTGCCTCTGTCGGCGGCCTTAGCTTTAATGTTGACGGCGACATAAGCCTTGCCGATGACTGCCAAGTCATTGTGGTGCCCTCTTTGTTTTACGAAGGTGAATTGCCTTTTGGTCGCAAGCTCAAACAAATGGCACCGATGGTAGATTGGCTTCGCCAACAACATGGCAAAGGTAAAACCATTATGGGGCATTGCACCAGCAGCTTTATTATCGCGGAAACCGGCTTGCTCAATGGCGGCATCGCTACCACGAGTTGGTGGTTAGAAAAGAAATTTCGCCAACGTTACCCCAATATTGAGCTCAATATCCGCCAGTTGTATATCGAACACCAGCGCGTGATGACAGGTGCTGCTGCTAACTCAGAACAGCTAATGACCCTGCGTTTGATTGAACGCTTTATGGGCAAGAGCATTGCCAACCAATGCGCGAAAGCCACCTTATTGAATACCAATGAAGTTGAACAAACCGCCTTTTTGACTTTAGAAAACCAGCTTGAGCATAACGATCCACTGGTCAGCAAAGCTCAGGCTTGGCTACAACGCAATATGAAAGAGCGTTTTTCACTGAATCAGTTAGCCGACGAATTGGCTGTTAGCACACGCACTTTGATTCGTCGCTTTAAACAAGTATTGGATGAAACACCCAATCGCTATTTGCAGAATCTGCGTATCGATACCGCTAAGCGCATGCTGGAAAACAGCGGCTTACCGGTAGAAAGTGTCATGCTGCAAGTTGGCTACACAGACTTGAGTTCATTTAGTCGACTGTTCCAGCGAAAAACCGGTTTGACTCCACGAGCTTATCGCCAGCGCTTCCATAATCAGCAGCGTTCCGGTACCGACGGTTAAGAGATTTGCAGCAAATTGTCACTGCCAATGCGATGTGGCTACCCTAATATGGTAGCCACTGTTCTATACAGCCTATAATAAACTGCTTTGTCGCATTCGCGCGATAGAAGTCAAACAACAGTGGGATAATAGAGAGACATTATGCAAGGCAACTGTATCATTATCGGCGCTTCACACGCCGCCGCGCAGCTTGCGCCAAGTTTGCGTCAGGAAGGCTGGCAAGGCCGCATTATCATTATCGGCGACGAGCCACATGCCCCCTACCACCGCCCACCGCTATCAAAAACATTTCTAAGCGGCGAAAAAACCTTACAACAATTATTGATTCGCCCACTCGCGGCTTACGACAAAATTGACGCCGAGTTTATGCTGGGACAACGTGTAGATAGCATTGATCGCGAAAACAAAAGCATCACCCTTGATAATGGCGAAACCCTTAGCTACGAAAAGCTCGCACTTTGCACCGGCTCAAGACCGCGCCAGATTCCATTGCCCGGAGTCGAGCTCTCTGGTGTGCATTATTTGCGCACAGTCGCCGATATCGAAAGCATTCGTGCACATTTAGATAAGAGCCAAAAACCCGCGAAAGCCGTCATCATTGGTGGCGGTTATATTGGTCTAGAAACGGCAGCGGCACTCAATAAGCTTGGTGTAGAAGTTACTGTTTTAGAAATGATGGAGCGAATTTTACAGCGGGTTACCGCCCCCGTTATCTCAGAGTTTTATCAGAACATCCACACAGAAGCTGGCGTAAACATTCTTACCTCAATGGGTGTCGATGCCATTCAAGGTGAAGCTAAAGTGGAATCTGTGCTCTGTAGCAATGGCGAAACCTTTGCTGCCGATGTGGTGATTATTGGCGCAGGTATCATACCCAACATCGAACTTGCCGAAGCAGCAGGCCTTACGATCGACAATGGCATTGCCGTAGACGCCTACGCTCAAACCAGCGATCCAGATATCGTCGCCGCCGGTGATTGCAGCTCTTACCCTCATAAACTGATTGGTAGCCGGGTGCGACTCGAAAGCGTACCTAACGCTACTGAGCAGGCCAAAACCGCTGCAGCCAGTATCTGCGGCAAGCAAATCGACAATCACACGCACCCTTGGTTTTGGTCAGATCAATACGACATTAAACTGCAAATTGCCGGCTTTAATATGGGCTATGATCAGGTACTGGTACGCGGAGACAATAATAGCCGTGCCTTCAGTGTTTGGTATTTTAAAGGTGAACAATTATTAGCCGCTGATTGCATCAACCAAGCCAAAGAGTTTATGCAAGCCAAGCAATTACTCGCCAAAGGCATAAATCCGAGTCCTGGACACGTATGCGATACAGATTTTGATTTAAAATCGCTGTTGGCTTAGGCTACAGCCAAACAAAGCTCCGTATAAAACTTCAGTATAAACGGAGCAAACAAAAGAAAGTGATTAGCCAAAGGAAAAGAGGAAAACCATGCCTTTAATTAACTATGTCGATGCCAGTGGCAACCAGTTTGAAGCCGAAGTCGAGGTTGGCAGTAATGTCATGCAGGGTGCTGTCGACAATATGATCGATGGTATCTTGGCTGAATGCGGTGGTGCATGCGCCTGTGCTACCTGCCATTGCTACGTCGACGAAGCATGGCAAGATAAAGTGCCAGCTGTTGAAAGCGCCGAGCAAGACCTATTGGAAGCCGTTGTCGACCCGAAAGACAATAGCCGCCTTAGCTGCCAGTTAGTCGTCACTGAAGAAATGGATGGTATGGTAGTGCATCTACCCGCTTCGCAATATTGATTTCAGTTTTTAACTGATCATAAAAAGCCCAGTCTTCAACTGGGCTTTTTTGTGGACATAGAAATTTCAGGCAAGCTTAGCTGCAACAGCTGATCAACAAAGATTTCCTTTTGAGCTTATTTGGCCAGCAGGCTTACCACTAAAATGCCAAGGGGTGTGCCGATAATATAACCCGCCACACCGACTAAGATTCCTGGCGTCACCAAGGCCGGCCAGCCCCTGGCCATCGCTAGCGCTGGAGCGGTAGTTGCTCCCAGTATAGCGGCATTAGAAGCAATAATGAGTTCAGGCAATGACAGCTGTGCGGAATCCGATTTTTTCGATAAGGTTCGCAATAACCAGTTAATTAAGTAGGCCCCAGCAAACACCACTAAGCCATGTATCAATAAAAGCACAATCACAAACAGCAATAAAATAGGCGCCGTGCCAATAAGGGCGAAGACATCTGCGCCCGCACATATAGCAGCGAAAAACACAAAGGCCAAAATCAAACCGACCTCTTCACCCCCACGTAGGGATTGCATCGTTTTGGGCGCGAATGTCGCAGGTAATACCGAAAACAGGGTAATAAATATATAGCGCAGCGGCTTGAAATTACTGCCTTCGAAGCTGTGTTGTAAAAACGCAATTAGGCCATCCGATAGGGCCACAACCGAGATACTAAAAACGATTGCTGCACAAAGAGAAAAAGCGCTGATAGTATTATCAGGTAGCGCAGTTTGCTCCGCTTTACCATCGCCACCCCCTGCTTCATCAGCGGCATCTACTGCACTATGATCACGCTGAGCGAAGCGTTCCAGCAGCCATTTTGATGCTGGCATCAAGGCAATGACCGCTAAAAATACCGCACTCATTAAACTATCAACGGCGGTAGCGGCCGAGATCACACTGGCATCATCAAAGCCGGTAGCTTGAATCAGCGCAGCGTAGTTTACTGAGCCCCCTACATAGGTTGCGGTAAATATTCCTGCTAACTCGGCTGCTTTTGCTCCAAGGTCTATAAAACTAACAGCAATAATAGCACCCAAGGCACTCCCCAAAGCCGCCAGTAAAAACGCCACCCCCACACGGCCAGACTCTGCAATAATTTTTCTAACATCGGCGCGTAATAAAAATAAAGGGATTAGGACAGGCACAAAATAGCTAAAAACTAAATTATAGAAGTCCGCCGACTTCGGTATCAGACCAACATTTGATGCCAGTATCGCGAGCAGTAAAACCCATACTGCCCCCGTTAGCACCCTACCCCACGCTTGCTTCTCGGCCCAAAAGCCAAACAAAGCAATGGCAAATAAAGCGGCTGCAACCGCAAAGTGTGCATCGGGGGGAATTAAACTAAAGGTCATAATTAATCCATTATTGTTTTTATGGAAGCGTTAGCGCGGATGGCTCACTGGTAAACCGGCAGTATATAAGAGCGCGATAGGGAATGCGCCATCGCTATTGATGATAATTTATCTAAGCATATAAAACATTACGTTCAGTGCACCGTAAAGTCTGCTTTTAGTCCGGTGATGCTCTAGGAATAGAAGTTTTTAACCGCTGCAAAAAAGAAAGCCCGAAACAAGTTCGGGCTTAGCATAGACAAGAGATTAAGCTAAACCTTGTTAGCCAACCTTGTAGGCGGACACCATGGTTTTAAGGTTTCCAGCCAAACCACTGAGCTGTGAGCTGATGCTATCCAATTCATGGCTGCGCTCAGTGCTGCGATCCGATAAATGACTAAGGTCCTGAGTGCTACCGGTGATCTCTTTGATCACCTCACTTTGCTCTTCAGCGGCAGTAGCGACCTGTTCATTCATCAAGGAGATCTTACGAACAATATCCATGGTTTCGGCTAAGGCTTCCTTAGACGACTCCGCTTCGGCCACATTCGATTTAACCTTCTCAAGGCCTGTGCGCATAGCTCCAACCGCTACACCAGAGTCTGACTGCAAGCCTTCGATCATAGATGAAATCTCGCCGGTGGCATCTTGAGTACGACGCGCTAGGTTACGAACCTCATCGGCAACCACCGCAAAGCCGCGCCCCTGCTCGCCCGCCCTAGCCGCTTCAATAGCCGCGTTTAATGCCAACAAGTTAGTTTGCTCAGCAATCTCTTGGATCACATCCAGAACAGAGCCTATATCGCTGGTGCGTTCAGCCAATGTTTCCATCGCCTCATTCGCACTGCCAATCTCACCCGCTACCGCTTGGGTAGAGGCCACTGATCGCTCCACCATATCAGCCAAGCGGCCAGATATGGTATTGGCCTCTCGAGTTTGTACAGCAGTTTCACTAGCATTTCGGGCCACCTCATGGGCCGCTTGCTCTAGCTGAGTGGCCGACTGCGCTACTTTCATGCACTCACGGTTTTGTGCGTCGATCTCTTGCAGATTAGTATTCATTAATTCAGACATTCCATCAGCGCTTTGCGCCAACTGCCCCGAAGAAGAGCTGATCTGTAAAAAGTTATCTCTAAGTCTGCGAATCAACGCATTCACACTGCTGGCCGCTTGGGAGACCTCTTCATCGCCAACCTCGGAAATAGACAATGTAAGATCGTTATTTGCCGAGATTTCAGCGACCGTCTCGCTAAGCCTGGAAATGGGGCGCGATAAACCATGGGCAAACCATAAACCCACGGCTATAGCCACAATTAACACTGCAACGAAGGTGATCCCGCCATATAAGGCGATCAATTCACCAAGGGACTCAACTGCCTGGAATGCTTCATCTTGATAGATTTCAGCGACAATCCCCCACTTCAAGCCATTAATATTTAATGGTGTATAGGCCCCAATCACCTTCTCGCCCATATAGTTTTCATAATGGGATACGCCAGTACGGCCAGCAGCAATGGCTTTACCCGCTGGGGTATTTACTGGGACCGCGGCAATCGTAGTGCCCTTGGCCAATACCGTATCGGTCGCGGATTGGCCAAAACTGCTGTTATAGCCCCACTGTTTAAAGGCAGTTGGGCTTTCCACAAAAACTCGGCTATCCGAGCGCATATGCTGATCATCACCAACAAGGTAAAGCTCGGCAGTTACGCCATAACCTTGAGACTTCCAGTCTTGGTTTAAGGTCATCAACTGATTGATACGATCTAGAGCCATCTGGTAAACCAAAATACCATGTTGATTACCATCAGCATCCAATATTGGCGTCGCAGCAAAAGCCGCATTGTCATTGTAGCTAGGCAAATAAGGCTTAAAATCCACCACGGCAACTTCTCGGTTATCACCTAAGGCTTTAGCTGCCCTGTAGGCCTGCGCTAAGCCTGAATTACGATAGGGGCCGGAATCCAAATTTGTCGCATAATCCAGCTCTTTATAGACCGAATACACCACATCGCCCGTATCGGGATTAATAATAAAAATATCGTAGAAGCCAAAACGTTTGAGAAAAGCCTGAATAGCTGGATGGTAGAGTTCATGTACCTGATCATAGCTTCCGCCCAGCGAAGAACTCAGCATATTGTCTTTCTCACCGAGCGCTTCTTCGTTGTCGCTAATATAGTAGTATTGAAACCACTTAGCGCGTTCACTGAGCGAGCTAACAATACTGTCTACATCAATGGAGTTGCCCGTATTCTTTTCCTTATAGCGATTAGCAAAGTCATTTTGGTAGTAGCCATCTAACGATTGCTGAGCGTCGCCCAAAAAGCCAGCTGAGGCCTGTGAATCAACAAAGCTCTGCTGTGCAAAGGCATCATTAAATTCTTTCGCCGCCGAGACCAGCATATTACTTTGCGCTTGACTCAATAGTTGATCATTTACCGTTTGGAAATACGACTCCAACTCGGTTTTTTTCGCCTCTCGGCGCGAGACCAACTTGCTTTCCAATTGTTTATTGAGTGCTTCTTGTGCGGATGAATATGAAAACCAACCCAGTACCACTGTTACAGCCAAAAGCGGTATCAATGATAGGGCTAAAGCAAACAAAGAGACCCTAGTTTTAACTTTCATGTGTAAATTCTCGTTATGTCTTTACGTTATCTGGCCATCGCAGCGCGAATGAATGCTGACGCGACAGTTATTACATCGACCAACTCACACTAAAGGTTTAGTAATTATTTTCACTTCTTACAAAATACGCTTATCCGAAAATACAGAAAATCGCCAGCCCCCTGATGGTGCGCGGCCTTGCAGAATCCCTCATAAACCCAATGGATTTGCATAAAATTCACCCACCCAAGATAAACGCGCTCCATTTTTGATCATTTAGTGCGCAAACGCCCCTTTGTGAGGCACTCCGATGCACCACTTTAACGCTCAAGTTATAGCCACCCTGTTGGGGCGATAGTTTATGTATAGAGAATCGATATATAGAACAGATAGATGGTCAGAGAATTTGTCGTCAAGACAGGATCGCCAAGCTCAGGATAGCTGATATAATCACGCCCTTTTGGGCCGATGCAGGGCTCGGAAGCGATACCATATAGATTGCTTTCAATGCTCCGATCTGCAGCCTTGATCTAATGACACTCTCCCTCTCAATAAGGGTTTTACATGCTAAACAAAGATGCGCTCAGCCAGTTGAGCCAACTGAAGAAAGATATCCGATCTACAAAAGACATCGCTAAAGGTACAGTTAGAGGCAGCAATGGCAAATTTGGCTTTGCCAGCCTTGATGATGGTCGCGAAGCATTTATAACCCCTAATGATATGAATCGCCTTTTCCCAGGAGACCGTATTCGTATTAATGTCGTTGAAGGTAAAGGTGGTAAGCCCCAAGCCGAGCTAGAAAAGTTACTAGAAAGCCCCCTGCAAGACTTTGTGGGCCATTATGTGGTGCGTGGTCAGGGCCATTTTGTTCAGCCAGATCTGCCTCAATTTAACCGCTGGTTGTTTATTCCCCCTAATCAACGCAAAGGTCTAAAAGCTGGCGATTTTATCCGTTGTCGTATTAGCCAACACCCTTTTCACAAAGAGGGTAAAGCTCAGGTACGTGTGCTAGAAAACCTAGGTAACGAGAACACTCCTGGCATTGAAGGTCTCTACATGGCCAGCAAACACAATTTGCCGGGTAAATTAGGCAAAGGCGCCCAGGAACAGGCCGATGCGCTGGCCAAAGCCGATATCCCTAGTTATCCCAACGACTGTGACCTGCCCTTTGTTACCATCGATTCATCTAGCACTTTAGATATGGATGATGCTATCGCCGTTGTACGCGATGGAGATAACTATAAGCTAAGTGTTGCGATTGCCGACCCTAGCATTGAAGTCGCCGCAGACTCCTCCCTTGGCCAAGCCGCACTCAATCGCGCCCAGACAGTCTATCTACCCGGCCAAAGCCGACATATGTTCCCGACTGAGCTGTCTCAGAATCGTTATTCCTTAGTTGAAGGCCAGCAACGCCCTGCCTTAATCTGCCATATGGGTATCAGCAAATCAGGGGAAATCACTGCATTTCAATTTGAGCTGGCCAACATTCAATCCCAGAGAAAGCTAAGCTATCAAGAAGTAGCAGATTGGCTTTGCGAAGATGACGATAAGTTGGGCCTAGACGACACGCAAAGTGAAAGCCTAAAAGCCCTACACGAGCTCGCACAGCAGCGCCAGGCTTACCGTCTAGAACATGCCCTAGTAATGGAAGATAAAGCCGATTACGACATCGAGCTGAACGAGCAAGGCAAGATCGCTGAAATTCACAAGCGTAGTAAGACACAAGCTCACCTAATGGTAGAAGAAGCCATGCTGGCCTGTAATATCAGCGCCGCCAACTTCTTTAGCGACAATCAGCTCCCCGCCCTATTTTCACATCATGCCGGGATAAAAGAAGACAAGCTAGAGACCCTACAGGAAGTTCTTAAAGAAGATCACCCCAAGCTTGCCGACCTAAAACTTGATAGCTTAGAAGGCTACCGAGACTTGATGCAGTGCTTAAACCAAGACGACCCTCAGCTGCTGCTAACCTGCAAGCGTCTTTTACAGGCCAGCGAGCTGCATATTTCAACTGCACCGCACTTAGGTCTTGGCTTGGCTGGCTATGCCACCATCAGCTCACCAATTCGCCGCTACCAAGATTATTACAATCACCTAATCATCAAGGCGAAACTCTCTGAGCAAGCTATTCCAGCGACGGTTAACGCAGAAGAACTAGAAAAAATACAGGCGCAACTAATGGCCGGTCGCCAAGCCGTTCGCCAAATGGAGCAGTGGCTAACCGTGCAATACATGGCCGATAAAATTGGCAGTGAGCATCAGGCCACCATTGCCTTGGTTAACGGTCAAGGCGTCGGTTTACGATTTGATGATAGCGGCATTGAAGGCTTTGCTCTTTTACAAAATAAAGAAGCCCCTTGGGAGTTAGACCATCGCCGCCTAAAACTCGTCCGCGGTGACACTGTTTACCAGCTTGGTCAATCCCTTAAAGTTAAGGTAGACAGCATTGATACCGCACTTCGCCGTATCGCTGTAAGTATTGTCGAACAGTAACAATAATAAGGACTACCCAATGAGCGATGCCTTCGCGGAAAAGAAAGCCAAAGATTTTCAAAGCCTACTTGAAGTATTACGGCTAGAAAAACAGGATGACTTACTTTTTCGCGGGCATAATATGCAGGTGCCATGGGGGCGCGTCTATGGCGGGCAAGTACTCGCCCAGGCACTTTATGCCGCCCACCAAACGGTGAGCAAAGAATATAAAGTTCATTCCCAACATGCGTATTTTATTCGTCCTGGGCAAGTCCATATTGATATTGATTTTGAAGTCGAGATCGTGCGCGATGGCCGAGGCTTTTGCACTCGCCGTGTTACCGCCTTACAGAATGGAAAAGCAATATTAATATCCTCCCTGTCTTTTCAAAGACCCGAGGTTGGATTAGAGCAGCAATGTGATTTCCAAGCCGACGCTCCAGTTGAAAGCTTGCAGACAGAACATGAGCGTCAAATTGAATACTGTGAAGCGAAAGGCCTGGATCCAGATAAGCGCACCTTAGAAATCGAATATCGCAGCACCAATCCGTTTGATCATTTAAACCCTGCCCCCATGCCGCCTCGCGTGGGAGTTTGGATGCGCGCCAGCGGGAAAGTTGATGACCCTATTCTGAACCAAGCGCTGCTCTCGTATATGTCGGACAGCTACCTGTTGGATACCTCTCTACTGCCCCACGGCATCTCCTATTACAACCCTAAACTACAAAGCGCCAGCTTGGATCATGCGCTGTGGTTTTACGATCAAATTGATGCTAGCGAGTGGCACTACTATGAACTTGATAGCCCCAAAACCGCTGGTGCCCGTGGCTTAAACTTTGGAAAAATCTATCGCCAAGACGGCTGCCTTGTAGCAGCAGCAGCGCAAGAATGTTTGATGCGCATGGTGGATGGCCAGTAGCTGAACGAATCATTGATTTCTTTAATTAACGTAAATTGTAGAGAATCTATTCGATTCAAGCTGCTTCCTATTGCAGCCTCGCTGGGCTGCAACTATATCTCCCAAGGTCTACAAGGCAGCTGTTTCTGTGGGCTTTAGTGAACTGTGCCTTTGCGTTATCATCGGCCTATTTCTTGATGCCCTACTTGGTGAAAGCCGACGTTTTCACCCCTTAGTAGGCTTTGGAAACATAGCCTCAAAGCTCGAAAACCTTCTCAATCGCGGCGATCATCTCATCGTTAAAGGCGCACTTGCTTGGATACTGGCTGTCCTACCTTGTAGTATCGTAGTCTATACTCTCTTTTACCTAAGTCATTGGCCGGTATCCTTACAAATTATTGCAGGCTCTTTAATTGTCTACCTAGGTATCGCAAGAAGGGCTCTATTAGAGCATAGCGAGGCGGTGGCTACAGCCCTGAAGAAAGATCTAAACTCCGGCCGCATTGCCGTCAGCATGATTGTAAGCCGAGAAACTTCACAAATGGATGCTCGCAGCATAAGTAACGCCGCCATTGAATCCACTTTAGAAAACTGTAACGACAGCGTAATAGCACCTATTTTTTGGTTTCTCCTGCTTGGTCCAACCGCAATAGTCTTCTATCGATTGAGCAATACCCTGGATGCTATGTGGGGCTATAAAAACGTGCGTTATCTGAGATTTGGAAGAATCTCAGCGAGAATTGATGACTTACTTAATTACTTTCCTGCTAGAATTTGCGCCCTGTTATTTTGTTGCAGTAAAAATTCCAAGCAAAGCTTTCTAGCCTGGCAACAACAAGCCAAACACTGTGCCAGCCCCAACGGTGGGCCGGTTATGTGTACAGGAGCCGCCGCACTAGAATTACAACTCGGCGGCCCAGCCATTTACCACGGTAAAAAGGTACATAAGGCGGAAATGGGCTACGGCCAAGCAGCAACAGCTAACGATATTATTCGAACAAATCGCTTTGTTAATCGACGTATAATATTCCTCTCGATATTAGTAGCCTGCCTTGCTCTGCTTATACGATAATTAGGCACATAATATTAGCTACGTAAAATATCGAAACAATGAAGCTCACAACAAGCATCACCCATGGTGGTCGTCTCACTGAGATCGCAGCAGCATCAGACATCGACATAACACATTGGCTAGATCTATCGACCGGCATCAGCCCTTGGAGTTGGCCTGTACCCCATATACCTGAAGCCGTATGGCGTGAACTCCCCAACGATAATGATCAACTTGAAAAGATAGCCCAAAGTTTTTATCAAAAAAACGATGCAGCACTAGCGATAGCGGGAACACAGTGGTTAATTCAACACCTTCCTGTATGCTTGCCAAAAACTGAAACCGTCGCACTGCCCGAAAGAGGCTACCAAGAACATCATAAAGCATGGCTGCTAAGCGGAAATAAGCTACTACTATATAAAAACCAGCAAGACCTCATGGCAAAGTTAGAACAAACGCCCGAAGTGAATACCGTGGTATTAATCAACCCAAATAACCCGAGCGCCGAAGCTTACTCACATGGAATTTGTGAAGATATAGCAAAGCTATGCGCTACGAGAGGCGGCTATTTAATCGTTGATGAAGCTTTTAAAGATACTGCGGCAGCTGACGTCCCTCCAGTCGATTCAGCGAACAATGTAATTTGCACACGATCGCTCGGAAAGTTCTTCGGTTTAGCAGGAATTCGACTTGGATTTGTTTTTGGGCCTACAAAGATCATTGAACAACTGCGAGGGATCGCTGAGCCTTGGTCGGTAAATGGACCTGCGCGCTATATCGCTAAACAATGCTTACAAGATCACAAATGGCATAGCGAGCAACGACAAAGAATTGATGCAGCCAATCAATCACTCTACCAACTGTTAAAACAGCTAAAATCACAAGTTACTAGCAATACAGTTTCAGCCAACCTGCTAAACGGAGGCTTATTCATCACCTTAAAAGGTGAACAGGATAAAATTGCCTGTTTGCACAATTTTTTATTGAGCCAGGCAATTTATTGCCGAGTTTTCGATCCTATCGCAGGCCACAATCTATTGCGATTCGGCTTGTGCGACACCCATGGACTTGAACGTTTAAGCAGAGCAATAACGACCTACATGGCAAAATCCTAAGCTTGTAAAACCTCCCATGAGAGAAAAACAACTACCAGCGCCAATATTCTTTTTAAGACACGGCCAAACAAACTGGAACTTAGAAAGAAAGTTACAAGGGCTTAATGATGTCAGCCTCAACAAAGCCGGACTACAACAGGCTAAATCAATGGTGCCTCTCGTAGAAAGCCTAGAGATAAATAGTTGTATCTGCAGCCCAATGCTAAGAGCTAGGCAAACTTTAGAGCAACTGCAGTTAAATTGCTCAGTACGTTTTGACCCCGCGTGGCAAGAGATAAGCATAGCCCGACAAAGCTCTCACTCCCTAAGATTGACCACGGCTGCGTTAAACTCACTAAAAGCAAATACCTTGATAATCTCCCATGGAAGTGTATTTGACGCTCTTTGCCATAGTTTGGCTATCCCCAAAAAAACACTTAATAACTGTAGCCTTGTTGAAATATCGACTTGCCGCGCAATTCAGATACATCACTCAGGGTATCCTTTGATGGATTGTTGATGCAGAAGATTTACAGGACCCATTTGCCGAAAAGGCTCAGCCCCTTGACCAAATAAATGGCTTTATTATATCAGTGGGCTCAAACGGCCTTAGTACTCCAAACGAGCGCGGCAGCCTGTACCAACAAGGCTGCGCATTCCAAGAGAGCTGTTTTAATGAGCCACATTTTTTATTGAGCGATTTTGACGAAAGCCTAGGCATCGCGCCAAAGGACTAGTACACCGGCAGCTCAATCGAAGAAAACAGTTCATCCACTTCAGCCTTACTACTGCGGCCAATCACATCGGCCACCAGATCACGCTCTAGGTGAGGTGCGAACTTTTGAATGAATTCATACATAAAGCCGCGAAGGAAGGTGCCACGGCGAATTCCAATTTTAGTAGTGCTCGATTGAAATAAATGACTGGCATCGAGAGCCACCAGATCACTGTCTAGAGTTTCATCATAAGCCATGTGAGCAATGATGCCGATGCCTAGCCCCAGTCTTACATAGGATTTAATAACATCAGCATCAGCAGCAGTGAATACTACTTTAGGGGCCAAACCACGCTCAACAAAAGCCTCATCTAATTTGGATCGTCCTGTAAAGCCAAACACATAAGTCACAATGGGATGGTGAGCAACATCTTCTAAGCTCAGTTTAGAAACCTGACATAGTGGGTGGTCTTTAGGTACGACAATAGAACGGTTCCATTTGTAGCAAGGCATCATTACCAGGTCACTGAATAGCTCCATCGCTTCGGTGGCAATAGCAAAATCTACAGTGCCATCAGCGGCCATTTCAGAGATCTGCATAGGTGTTCCCTGGTGCATATGCAGGGAAACATCTGGATATTCTTTAATAAAGTCGCCGATCACATTCGGCAAGGCATAGCGCGCTTGGGTATGGGTGGTGGCAATAGAAAGGCTACCTTTGCGTTCATCACTAAACTCTTGGGCGACCTGCTTGATACTTTCAACTTTACGTAGGATCTCGCCGGCGGTATTTAAGATGGCCTCACCGGCCGGGGTAATACGGGTTAAATGCTTGCCACTGCGGGAAAAGACCTCGACACCTAATTCGTCTTCTAATAGACGAATCTGCTTACTGATCCCTGGTTGCGATGTATAAAGGCTTTGAGCCGTCGCCGAGACGTTGAGGTCATGGTGGGCAACTTCCCAAATATAACGCAACTGCTGCAGTTTCATAGCTTTCTCCCCTTTGTATTGGCCACGGTAAGACCATGAGCGCAAGTGCACCCAGAAATGAAGCTTTGTACGCCAAGCTCTCATCCAAGTATTTACTTATAAAAATATAAGTAAATATTCTTTTCCAGAATAGAGTCTTATCCGTATATTTGCCAGCACTAATTGCTAATTTAGCTATAAAAATTCACCTGTTTCCTACTTATTGTTTATATGGATGCCTTAACGTATATATTTGCCGGTGCCGGCGTCGGATTCGCCGTCGGAGTGACCGGAGTCGGCGGTGGCTCACTGATGACGCCTCTGCTGATCCTGTTTGGCATTCCTTACAACGTGGCCATTGGTACCGATCTTTTGTTTGCCGCTGTTACCAAGGCTGGAGGGGTTCGTACCCACCACAAACTAGGCAACATACGCTGGTCACTGGTGATGGCATTGGCAGCTGGCAGTATTCCAGCATCGCTGATTACGGCCCTATTGTTACAAACCTTCTTTCAGGGAGCCCATGACTACCAAGGCTTGCTGACACACAGTCTCGGCCTGATGCTGATTATTACTTCGGCTGTTATCCTTTTCAAAAAGCGCTTACAGAAAGCCAGTCAAAACGAAGATGGCCTGATGTCAAAGGTGCACCAGCATGGACGTCTAATCACTGTTGTTAGTGGCGTCATACTAGGCGTGTTGGTTACCCTGTCTTCGGTTGGCGCAGGGGCTTTCTGTGCGGCGCTACTTTTAGTGTTATACCCCAAGCTAAAAGCAACCGAGGTGGTAGGTACTGATATCGCTCACGCTGTCCCACTTACCCTAATTGCTGGCCTTGGACACCTATTCTTCTTAGGCAATGTAGACTTTGTATTGCTGGGCTGCTTGTTGCTAGGATCGTTGCCAGCCATTCACTTTGGTAGCAAGCTTTCAGCTCAGCTGCCCAACAGCATCTTACAACCTGCCCTTGCCTCACTGCTGATGCTACTGGGTGTAAAGTTCGCTTTTTTATAAAGTGCCATGGCTCAAGAACTATAAGTAATACTGGGGAAGCCCTTAGTTCTTACTAGGCTCATTTGCCACCCCATGGGGAACATGCCCTGTAGCCACATGCTGACTAGCGGAGTGACAGTGGCTTTGCTGATCATCAAAAAATACATCAGCCCCATAAGAGCGTAGAAACTCCCCTTTATCCAAACCGCCTAAGAACAGTGATTCATCAAGACGAATCCCCCATTGCCTAAGAGTTCGTATGACTCGCTCATGAGCAGGCGCTGAGCGTGCTGTCACCAAAGCGGTTCTAATAGGACAATCACCATTAGGGAAATCGGCCTGCAAATGCTGCAGGGCCTTAAGGAAGGTTTTAAAGGGGCCTCCACTTAATGGGGTTTTTGCTTTAGACCTCTCGTTTTCAGCAAAGGCCTCAAGCCCCTCTTGTTTATAGATTCGCTCAGATTCATCAGAGAATAAAACAGCATCACCATCAAAGGCAAAGCGTAACTCCCCATCATCCCCCAGGCGGCTTCCGGCCAGCATTAGCGTAGCTGCCGCCACCCCAGCATCGAGCGCCTGACGAACATCCTCAGCATGAGTAGAAAGAAACAAATGGCAGCCGAAGGCGGATACATAGCGATACGGGCTTTCCCCGCCACAAAACGCAGCCCTTGTGATGCCAAGTCCATAGTGCTCAATTGAGTTGAACACTCTAAGCCCAGTATCTGCACTATTTCGAGATAGTAAGATGACCTCAACGCGATTTTTATCTTCATTGAGAGCAAGCAGCTTTTTGACCAGAGGAAAGGCTTCGCCGGGTTCAAGAATATCGTCTTCATGTTTACGTTGATATTCTGCAAATGCCGCAAGGCCTTCGCGCTCAAACACAAGGTGACTGTCGCTTAAGTCAAATAAAGCTCTCGAAGAGATGGCAATAATTAGTTTGTCACCTAAAACAGAAGACATATAACCTCAATAAATTCATAAGTTCCTACCATTCTAACCGTGCCTTAAAAGTTAACAGCTCAATTGTTTCAAGATTAAATAACCAAAACAAGAATGCTGCAACTCATCATTTCGAATTAGCAAATTTACCACTAGCGAACTTTAATTAAACAAAAGCATGATTTTTGGCACCGAAGCTAGAAACAGCTCACATATTCAATAATATCTGTTTGAATATTCTCAGGCACAACGTCTCAAACACTCTATTAATGACAAGCGGAAACTCTACACCATGGCCAATATTTCAAATATTATGGATGATCAAGGCAGTTCTCAAGGAGCGCTAACGCACTTGGGCACAACGGATGACAGCCTATTGACTATAAGCGGCACTGGCAACCCTAATGCCACTATCAATGTTTACCAAAATGGCGTTTTAATTGGCCACAGTCAAACCGACGAGCAAGGACTTTGGGTCTTTCAAAGCCCTGAATTAGAACAAGGCCTACATCAATTTACCGTCAGCGAGACCGACGCAAACGGCCTAGAGTCTTTGCCTAGCCAAGCGTTTCAAGTATCAGTCGATCAAGAGGCTATAACGGCCAGTGAGCTAGCCGTAAATGGCGTGCCAAAAGCCTTTGTAAATGGCGACCAACTAAGCAGCGGAGAGCATCATTTCAGCGGCAAAGCTGAGGCCAACTCAACCGTAGAGGTTTATGATAAAGGCGAACATATTGGCACGACTAACAGTGACGCCAAAGGCAACTGGAGCCTTAGCGTGGATCTCGAAGAAGGTCAGCATGAACTCAGCACTACCGTAAAGGACGATGCTGGTAATACCAGCCAATCATCCGAGCCAGTTAAACTTGAAGTATTGGCGCTAAGTAACCCAGCTAACGGTACGGGCGTCACACTGCCTCCAGGAACCAGCGTTGCAGACGGCGGATATAACAATATCAGCACCCCTTTAGTTAGCGGCACTGCTACAGCAAAAGCCATGGTTTACCTCTCTGTAGGCGACCAACATTACGGCCCGATTGAAGCTGACGATCAAGGTAATTGGCAAGTACAAATCTTAGAACCTCTCGATGAAGGCGAGCATCTATTCCGAGCCAAAGCTGTAAATGATGCAGGTACAGCTTATGATGGTTTTACACTGACCATAGATACCATTGCCCCTGACGCCCCAACCATTGATTATGCGAACGACGATGTCGGTGCCTATCAAGGTCGTGTTGAACATGAAGAATCGACTGATGACGACGCTTTTAGCCTACATGGACAAGGAGCGCCTAACGATATTATTGCGATCTACCATGGCAATAGTTTCTTAGGGACAACGGTTGTAAAGAGTGATGGCAGCTGGGAATACCAACCAACAAGCAGCTTTTTGACGGGCCAACAAACCTTCTTTGCCATTGCATTCGATAAAGCGGGCAACCGAAGTGATTCCAGTAAAGATTTTGAGGTCACGGTTGATCGTCAGGTCGAGCCGCCCAAAGTTCTTTACATTGTAGATGATGAAGGGCCAAGTACCGGTGAAGTTAATGACGGTGGAAATACAGATGATATTGAACCATTAATCGTCGGAAGTGCCGAAAAAGGCGCTTTAGTTCATGTATATATTGATGGAGCCTTTGCAGGATTTACACGAGCAGACGAAAACAGCGGCGAGTGGGAGCTTCAGTCGCCACTGTTTTTAGATGAAGGTCAGCATGAGATCACAGCAAAGCAATACGATCTGGCCGAAAATGAAAGCACAATGTCTGATGCTTTCACCTTTACTGTTTCTCTTAATCAAGCCCCCGACGCTGTTGATGATCATTATACGATTAGCAAAACCACTAAATTTAGTGTCCTTAAAAATGACGGTGACAGCGATGGCGACAAAATCTCCTTAAGTGAAATAGTTAGCCAAGGCCAACATGGTAGTGCACAGATTAAAAATGGCAAAATCATCTACAGGCCTAGCGGTAAAGTCACCGAACCACAACAAGATACCATTGTATATAAGATCGATGATGGCAATGGGGGTACCGACACGGCGACGGTCCACATCACCCTCCTCCCCCCTCATATAAAACCGACGATTGATCTCGATGAGAAAAGCGACTCGGGCCGTTATAACGATGACAATATCACCAAGGATAACACTCCAGAATTAGTGGGCACGGCTACTATTGGAAGCCAGGTGATTATTTATAAAGGCAAGAAAAAAATTGCTGAGACAAGCGCAGATAGTGATGGCAAGTGGAGCTTTACTACCAGCGAATACGACGACGGCAATCACAGTTTCAAAGTCGTCAGTGTGATCGGCAACGAGAAGAAATCATCTTCAACATTAAAGGTAACCATCGATACAGAAGTTGAGCCTCCTATTATCAGCCATCTTGTTGATGACCTAAGCGGCTCAAAAAATGTATCACCCGGCGAAACCCTCAACGACCCGCTGCCGGAAATTCATGGCACATCTGAACCCCATGCTGAAGTTATTATTTATGTTGACGGTAAAGAAGATGGGCGCATAGAAGCGGATGTGAATGGCAATTGGGTCTACCAAGTTAAGAATGAAATGGATGATGGCTCAGTCGATGTTCGCGCAAAACAAATCGACATTGCTGGCAATGTGAGTCCGAAAACCCAAGGGTTTGAAGTCGAAGTTCAGTCAAACCAGGGCCCTGATGCTAAGAACGATAGAACAACAACAACTGACACTGTAAAAGTGAATGTTCTCGCCAACGATAAAGACCCGGATGGCGATAAATTGAAGATTGAAGAAATTACCAAACAAGGAAAGTACGGCAGCGCTAAAATTAGCAAATCAGGTGAAATTGTTTACGAGCTCGATAACCCGGCAAGCAAAGCTCTAACAGATACCGTCACCTACCGCATCAGTGACGGCCGAGGCGGCTTCGATACCGCCAAAGTTATTATTGATATTGTCCCACCACTTGAGAAACCTACGATAGATTTAAAAGCCTCAAGTGATTCCGGCAAGTTTAATGATGACAATTTAACCAATGACACCACACCTACTTTCACCGGTACAGCCACAGCAGGTACAACCATTACTTTGCTTTATGGCAAAATAAAAGTTGGCGAAGGTGTAGCCGACAGCAATGGCAGTTGGACAATTACCAGCACTCATTTAAATGACGGTAACTATAACCTTAAGGTAGTAAGTAGCCGCGGCGATGAGTCAAAAGACTCTGACCCACTAGCGGTAACTATCGATACAGTAGTAGACGCCAATGTAGTGAACATTGGAAGAACCTATAATAACGCTTATGACTTTACCGGACGAACTACTCAAAACGGCGGTAAAGTTGATAATGGTGATTCAGTTTACCATGCAAGAGCCAGCGAAATAGCTTGGCGTTTAACTACCACCGAATTTGTTGACTACAAAATCAAAGATATCGAAGCCAATAATGGCGGTGGCACTAGAATGAACAGCCTAACCGATGGATACTTAGCCAGAGCAGAAGGAAGCGCCAGCAGCGATACTGATATCAAGCCTGATTGGTTCAGAAATATCAGCGGAGATACTTCAGCCTGGGATCATGTCTGGTATACATTCCAAGCGACCCTGCAAGACCTAGCCGGTAACGAGCTAGTTGTGTTGCTCACGCCAACCCTGATCGACCCAATCGCCGCCCTAAAAGATGGTGGCTATATCGTCACCTATGCATCACTAAATGCCAGCAAAGATGGCAGTCTAGACATTTGGGCTCAACGATACGATGTTAACGGCAATACCGTAAACGAAGCCTTTGTGGTCAATAGCTTCCGTTTAGGTGAACAAGCCAACTCAGATGTAACCGGTCTAGAAGATGGTGGGTTTTTAGTAACCTGGCAATCCTATGATCAGGATGGCGACGGATTTGGCATCTTTGCGCAGCGCTATGATGCCAACAGTGAAAAAGTCGGCGGTGAATTCCAAGTTAACCAGTACTACAGCTCGGACCAAAGTCGCCCAGAAATCACGTCGCTTGAAAACGGCGGTTTTGCTGTTAGCTGGATGAGTGATGGCCAAGATGGTAATGCTGCTGGTGTCTATCTACGTGTTTTCTCAGCTGATGGCAATCCACGGGGAAACGAGCTTCAGGTGAATTCTCAAAGCCAAGGCAACCAAGCACTACCTTCGATAACTGAATTAAGTGATGGACTATTTGCCGTCAGTTGGCACGCTAACCAAGATGAAAGCGGCAACAATATTTGGGCTAAAATTTACGATCAAAATGGCAATGTAATCAAAGACGATTTCATTTTGCATGACGATGTAGCGGGCGAACAGTTCCTAAGTAATATTCGCAGCAGTTCAGACGGTGGATTCATTGCTAGCTGGGTAAGTACTACATCTGATGGCGCCAATGAAATTCAAATTCAAAGCTTTAGCGCCAGTGGTGAGGCCCGCTTTGAGCATACCGTCAATATTTCGCCAACAGATAGTAGTGCCACTTTCACAGGGCGCCCTGAAGTGAGCGGTTTAAGTGACGGTGACTTTGTCGTGGTCTGGTCTGAGGTAAACGACGGTGTTGCCAGCATCTATAGCAGCCGATATTCCTCAGCAGGAGAAATAATCAGCACTGAGTCAATTATTGCCCACAATCAACATAGCTCAAATATAGAGCCGCATATTGTTACCCTGGAGGATGGTGGTTACCTAATTACCTGGACAAGTATCGATAATAACTCTGGGACTACGGCGGTATTTGGTCAGCGCTTTAATAGCAACGGTGAATCTTTCTCTGATGTATTTGAGGTGGGTACAGTCGACGGCAGCTTTGACAATAATGATAGCCCCCTTAGCCAGAAAACTTCAGAAAGTAACAATGGTGGCTTGCTAGATCTTGATGAAATTAACCTTGGCTTCGAGGGCCTAATCGATAGCGAACTCACACAAGCGATGGTAACAAACAACGCCCTCACAGCCCCATTGTCGCAATCACCAGCGCATTCATCGCCACTGGAGTGGAGCTCGCTGCTTGACGGTGACGCTTCAGCTGAAGGCTTGTTTAGTCAGCTTGAAGTTGAGATTCCAGAGCTAAATGCAGCTCAATTCAGTGCAACTACTACCGAAGACATTGATAGTAAACCTTCAAATTCGCCCGACTTCCCCAGCTCAATAAATAGCTATGGTTCAGAACAATTAGCGCAAGAGTTGGAGCAATTATTAATCATCCAAGCGGATATCGACATTCACCCCTAACACCCTAAGCCCTTTGCCACAAACCGCTTATTGCGGTTTGTGGTGTTTTGTTAGCATAAAAAGGCAGATTGCTTTTAGATCACAGAGACTCTTAGCGGAACGTTCGGATTTTTGATCAACCACGGTTAATAGCAATGCATGACTGGTTTCCAGATGAAGCCTTGCGATCCTATCTAGCTCCTCCTCTTCTTGTTGAAACCCCAAGCGCTGATACATGCGGGAAAAATGACTGATCACGACATGGTCATGCTGTGCATCCAGCTCACGTAATTCGGGAATTGCCCAAAGCGCTTGAGCAAGAGGTAAAATCGCCTTCTGCTCTTTGTAAACATCTAACATCAGGTCGATCTGGCAGGCGATGAACGCTTCTAAACTCATAGATTCAATATCGAGTCGCTCCGTCGCCTCCAAGGCTTCGGTCATGCGGCTTAGCCAACGCTCGCCCAAGGCATACAAAATAGCATGCTTGTTAGGGAAATAATGATACAAGGCACCAACAGAAATCCCTAAATCTTTGGCAATCAATATGGTGGTTAAATCATCAAAGCCGACTTCATCCAACAACCTTGCCGTCGCATCCAATATTTGCTGAGTTTTCTGTTTTGCACGTTCTTGAATAGGCTGACGACGAGGGGCCAGTTTGTTTTTTCGGTCTTTTTGGCGCTCTAAGGTCATAATCATCCAGATCCAATAAAATCGCCCTATTCTAGCCCTATTGACAGTTGCTGACTATATAGGAGCCTATAATTTGCAATGGAACAGTAAGCGCCCTAGTCGATCATTTTTTACCCACCCCATAAGCACCTGCTTTCTCATATTTTTATCACATTTCTATACAGCCCTAGACAGATGAGAGTCTAATCTCCAACATGGGGACATGAATATTCTATTTGTATGTACCCATAATCGATGCCGAAGTATCTTAGCCGAAGCGATATTTAGTTCTGAAGCTGAAAATTTATCATTGAATGTAAAATCAGCCGGCAGTCAGCCGGCCGGCATAGTGCATCCGGAATCACTCCTGGCCTTGCGCAGAAACAACATTCCCAGTGAGAACTTACAGAGTCAATCTTGGCAAGATTTTTCACAGTGGCCATGCGACCTAATCATTACCGTTTGTGACAGCGCTGCGCAGGAAAGCTGCCCACACTATTTTTCTTCAGCGCAGGTTCTGCATTGGCCCTTAAAAGACCCGTCATCCATTAAGGGCTCAGAGCATGATCGAAGCAAAGCCTTTGATGAACTTGTCGCACTATTGCAGTCAGCGGCGAGAGCGTTTCATAAAAGCATTGACATATTAGATGCAAAGAGTGCCATTGATTGCCTAATCGAGTACGGAGCTAAACACAGAATCCCCTCCAATGCTGCTGCGCATTGACGGATATTGGTCACCGTGAACAGTTAAGATTAAAAAGAATTAGGCAATAACTATGTATTTATATATTAATCAAAGATGAACCTATATAGAAACACGCTTATCTAACCGCAATTTGAATGGATGAGCGATAGATATTAAACAGCATCACCAATACTAAAGTCTGATTTTCAGCAAACTAAATCGCCATTCATCTTGAGCCGAAAGGCGTTTTATAAGCATGGTTCATCTTTGATTAATCATTCACTTAATTTCAGGTACTTATTCACTAAAGAAAACCCATTCGCCAACTATTTTCTAACACTTTTCCATCATTATCATTAACCCCATACCACTAATCCCCGACAAGCTGCAGCGTAAATCACCCCATACTTTTCGTGATAGAATTCACAGAAATTTGAATAATTAGCTAATACATCAGTTCTAAGCGAGGGGCCCTATTTTCATTGAGCCCAGGATAAGGCCGCAGCAAAAAGGCAAGAAAACCGACTCCTGATAGCTTGTGCAGTTCTGAACAGCAATAAACCGAAGGGGGATTCTTCTGTGTCAAATATTGCGAACCCAAACAGCGCTACTGCGCCACAATCTTTTCAACAGGAAGAAAAAATTGTGGCCCATGTCAGCGCCGTAAAAGGAAAGGTTTATCAATCAGCTGAGGGCAATAGCCGTGTACTTATTGCCGGTGACAAGCTTTCATCACAATCGCAATTATTGACCTCAGGCGAAAGCGCCATTGCTATTCGCTACCAAGATGGTGGCGGCGCGATTTTAGGCTCTAAGCAAAGCGTTAGCTTAATACAACTTAGCCAGCTGAGTGAAGAAAATCAAAAAGGGCAAGATGAAGGTATTGATTTTGAGGCGCTAGAGCAGGCAATAGAATCCGGCTCAGATTTGAGCGAGCTTTTACCCGCTGCGGCCGCTGGGGGAACAGCAGCCGCTAACTCATCTGCCGGAACTGTTGGTGTTCGCTTTACCTTTACCGCAGAACAAGTATTGCCTAGCGCTGGTTTTGAAACAAATAATTTCGAACCTTCTGCACTATCACAACTTGATGAGACAAGCGCAAGCAATCAAGCGCCAGTTGCCGAAGATGAAATCTTTTCGGCCACTGAAGACACCATCGTAAACGGAAACCTACTGGCGAATGATAGCGATGTAAATAATGACCCCTTATCCCTAGTTGACTTTAGCATCGCTGGCGACAGCACGATCTACCAAGCAGGTGATACCGCTCAAATTCCTGGTGTCGGTCAAATCACCCTTAACAATGATGGTAACTTTGAGTTTATCCCTAATCAAAACTATAACGGTCCAGTTCCTAGTGTCAGCTACACAATTAGTGACGGTAGCCTGACTGATACTGCCCAATTGATTATTAACGATGTTCAAGCAGTAAACGATGCGCCTATTGCCATCGATGACGAAGCCAATCTTCCAGAAGATGGCCGTATTATTATCGACGTATTACAAAACGATATTGACCCAGACGGCGACGGTATTACGATAATAAATCTAGGTAATGCCGAAAATGGCAGCGTTACAATTGATCCAGATACTGGAAACCCTGTTTATACCGCCAATGAAAACTATGTTGGGCCTGATAGTTTTACGTACACCATTAGTGATCCAAGCGGCTTGCAATCAACGGCGGTTGTAAGAATCATTGTTGGTCCTAACCAAAATGACAGCCCTATTGCCATAGATGACCAACGCTCTACGGCCGAAGACACTCCGATCAGCATTAGTGTATTAAGCAATGATTCGGATCCAGATAATGATCCACTGAGCATCCAAAGCTTTACTCAAGGGGCTAATGGTAGTGTTAGCTTGGACCCCAACACAGGCGCGTTAATTTATACTCCCAATCTCAACTTTGTTGGTAACGATAGCTTTAGCTATACCATTACCGATCCAAGCGGCGCTACCGATACCGCTATAGTTACGATAACTGTTGGCCCCAATATTAACGACCAACCTATTGCTATCGATGACAGTATCACAACCCCAGAAGATACGGCCATCACGATTTCTGTAAGGAATAATGATAGCGACCCGGAAAATGACCCTTTGACCGTAACAGCAGTCACACAAGGCAGCAATGGTAGTGTCAGTATAGATCCTGTGAGCGGCAATCCGATTTATACACCGAGCTTAAACTTTGTTGGGACCGATAGCTTTACCTATACCATTACAGATCCCAGTGGAGCCAGCAGCACAGCGACAGTAACAGTAACAGTGGGAACAAATGTTAACGACGCACCCACTGCCGCCGACGACAATAACAGCATAGACGAAGATGGGTCGCTGGTAGTTAACGCAGCCAACGGGCTATTAAACAACGACAGCGATCCGGATATTGGCGATAGCATCTCTGTAATTGCTTTGAATGGCCAAAGTAACAATACCGGTGTAGCAATAGCCGGTAGCAATGGCGGTGTTTTTATTATCAACCCCGACGGCAGTTATAGCTTTAACAGCAACGGGGAGTTTAACCAGCTTGCTTTGGGCGCGAGCACCACAACTTCAATCAATTACACCATTAGTGATTTAAATGGCGAAACCGCGTCAGCTGTATTAACCATTACGATTACAGGTACGAATGATACCCCAAGTCTTAGCGCCTCCATTAATGATCAGGATAACCTCGACTCTGATAACAACATCAGCTTGGATATTAGCGGAAACTTTTCAGACATTGACGGAGATAATTTAACGTTCAGTGCAAGCGGCTTGCCGGCAGGCTTGAGCATTTCAGCTGCAGGTATTATTACTGGAACCATTGATAACAGCGCTTCACAATTTGGAGCCGCGCCCAACTTGGGCGCTCATACAGTGACAATTACCGCTCAAGACCCCAATGGTCAAACGGTTAGTGATAGTTTTATCTGGCAAGTGAACAACCCTGCTCCGACGGCTACAGCTGACAGCAACAGCACCCAGGAAGACACAACCGTAAATGGAAATGTTGCCAGCAATGACAGCGATCCAGATAGTGATGATCTAAGCTACAGCCTTGTTACCAACCCAGGCAACGGCATCGTCGTTATTAACAGCGACGGCAGCTACAGTTATACACCCGATACAAACTTTAACGGTACCGACAGCTTTACTTATGAAGTGAACGACGGTGAAGGTGGTAGCGCTCAAGCCATCGTAGTGATTACCGTAGCTCCCGTAAACGATGCACCGATTGTCGACAGTGAAATCGACGACCAAAACAACAATGATGCCGAGGCGGGCATTAACTTAGATATCAGCAGCAACTTCGCTGATATTGATGGAGACAATCTAAGCTTCAGCGCTTCAGGTTTACCGGCAGGCTTAAGCATTTCAGCAAACGGGCTTATTAGCGGCACGATTGACAACAGCGCCTCACAATTTGGAAGCGCTCCCAACCTGGGCGCGCACACGGTTATAATCACAGTTCAAGACCCCGATGGACTAAGTGCTACGGATACCTTCATCTGGCAAGTGAACAACCCTGCCCCTACCGCCATAGATGATACTAACAACACCCAGGAAGATGTGGTGGTAAACGGGGATGTATCAAGCAATGATACCGACCCTGATGGCGATGATTTAAGCTACAGCCTTGTTAGCAACCCAAGCAATGGCTCAATCATTTTAAACAGCGACGGCACTTACAGCTATACACCCAATGCCGATTTCAATGGTACTGACAGTTTTACTTACGAAGTAAATGATGGCGAAGGCGGCACGGATCAAGCTACAGTCTTGATCACTGTGACGCCAGAAAATGACGCACCCGTTGTAGACAGTGAAATTAATGATCAAAGCAATAACGATGCTGATACAGGTATCAATTTAGACATCAGCGGAAATTTTAACGATATCGATGGCGATACCCTAAGTTATAGCGCTACAGGCCTTCCGGCTGGTTTAAGTATCTCTGCTGCCGGTATTATTACTGGCGCAATCGACAACAGTGCTTCGCAATTTGGCACGGCGCCCAACTTGGGTACTCATACGGTAACGATTACCGCCCAAGACCCCGACGGGCAAACCGTAACTGATACCTTTATCTGGCAAGTGAATAACCCAGCCCCAACAGCTACCAATGACAGTAATAGCACCCAAGAAGATGTCGCAGTAAACGGTAATATTGCGACTAATGACAATGATCCGGATGGCGACGATCTTAGCTTCAGTATTGTTAACAATCCGAGTAACGGCACAGTTGTATTAAACAACGACGGCACATACAGCTATACACCCAATACCGACTTCCATGGCACCGACAGTTTTACTTATCAAGTAGACGACGGTGAAGGCGGTACGGATCAAGCCACAGTGATGATTACCGTCACCCCAGTGAACGACGCTCCAATTGTCGATAGCGAGATTAATGACCAAAATAATAATGATGCCGACTCGGGTATTAATTTAGATATCAGTGCTAACTTCGCTGATATTGATGGTGACAACCTTTCGTTTAGCGCAACAGGGTTACCAGCTGGTTTAAGCATTTCCGCTGCCGGTGTTATTAGCGGAACTATTGACAATAGCGCCTCGCAATTTGGCACAGTGCCTAATCTGGGCGCCCATACAGTGACGATTACCGCTCAAGACCCCGATGGCCAAACCGTCAGCGATACTTTTATCTGGCAAGTCAATAATCCTGCCCCAACAGCCACGAATGATAGCAACAGCACACAGGAAGATACCGCCGTAAACGGTAACGTCGCCAGCAATGACAGTGACCCTGATGGTGACAACCTAAGCTACAGCGTTATTAACACTCCAAGCAACGGCACAGTCGTATTAAACAACGATGGCACTTACAGCTATACACCTAATGCCGACTTTAATGGCACAGACCGCTTCACCTATCAAGTAGACGATGGCGAAGGTGGTACAGACCAAGCCACTGTGGTGATTACCGTTACTCCGGTAAACGATGCCCCAGTAGTTGATAGCGAGATCGTTGACCAAAACAATAACGATGCCGATGGCGGTATTAATTTAGACATTAGTGGTAATTTCGCCGATATTGATGGCGACAACCTTACGTTCACAGCTACAGGTTTACCCGCAGGCTTAAGTATTTCCGCCGCCGGAGTTATTACTGGTACGATCGATAATAGTGCTTCACAATTTGGCTTAACTCCAAATTTAGGTGCCCACACAGTAACAATTACGGCTCAAGACCCTGATGGCCAAGCCGTTAGCGATACCTTTATCTGGCAAGTCAATAACCCAGCCCCAACAGCGACAAATGACAGCAACAGCACACAGGAAGACACGGCCGTAAACGGTAACGTTTCCAACAATGACAGCGATCCTGATGGTGATGATTTAAGTTTTAGCTTATTAACAAGTACCAGCAACGGCACTTTGGTATTTAACAATGATGGCAGCTATAGCTATACACCGAACGCCGACTTTAATGGTACCGATAGCTTTAGTTATGAAGTGAACGACGGAGAAGGCGGCACTGATCAAGCGACAGTTTTAATCACTATAACACCTGTCAATGACGCCCCCGCTGCAAATGACGATTCGGCAATTACCGGCCAAGGGCAAGCAGTTACCATCAACGTCATTGCAAACGACAACGATATCGATAGCGCCAATCTATTCGTCAGTCACATTAATGGTACAGCCATCAGCGAAGGTCAATCCCTAACACTTGCCGGTCAAGGCAGCGTCAAATTGGAATCAGGTCAACTTGTCTTTACGCCTGATACCAATTTTATGGGCGAGGTGAATTTTGATTACACCGTCAGTGATGGAAACCTAAGCGATGATGCCAGCGTAATTATTAACGTTATCGCTGTCGACATCAAAGATGATAGCGGCAATGATGATGTGATCAGCAGCATCGATGATTTGACTCAAACAACGATCAGCGGTCAGATCCCTAGTGGCGGCAGCATCACGAGTTTAACCATCAACAGCTCAAATGGTGGCAGTCTTAACGTGCCATTAGCGAGCATCACTATTAACCCTGACGGCACCTTTTCAGCACTCATCGACAGCAGTGGTTTAAACGATGGCGATCTTACGATCTCCCTTAGTGCCAGCGATAGTAATGGGGCAAGTGCGAGCAGCTCTGATCAGATATTAAAAGATACCGTTACCACGGTATCTATAGATCCAATTTCGATTAATGAAAATGGACCAAGTACCATTAGCGGTAGTGGTGAGGCTGGCGCTACCATTGTGATTAGTGCAAATGGCGTTGTACTTGGAAATACAACAGTTGCTGGCAATGGGTCATGGACATTCAATACTCCGGCAGTTTTAGGAGCGAACATCGACTTAATCAGCGCCAATGCCACGGATTTTTACGGCAATACTAACAATGCTGAACGGAATCTACCCCGCCTGGTTATCGACGACGAAAATGGTGCGGAAGATGGTCATGTAACCGTTGATGAAGCAGCCTTGACCGATGGTTCTGATCCTAGCCTCACGACAGAAAGTGCCACAGGTGAATTTACTTTAACCGTTGCCCCGGATAGCTTGAATAAAATCACCGTGGGCGGCACCGATATTCTATCCGCAACCCTTAATACTGTATCAAGCACCAATCCTGCGAGTCACATCACTATCAATACGACTCACGGCCGTATCGTGATTAGTAATTTTGATCAAGCAACAGGAGTGGTCAGCTATCGTTTTGATTTACTAGATGCCCAAAATCATGGCAACAGTGATGCCTTAAATGATCCCATCATCATCACTGTGCATGATGATAATGGGGATATTCGCAGCGGAACACTGAACGTTAATATTCTGGATGATCAAGCGAGTACCAATACTGATGGTAACGCCAGCGTTGAAGAAGGTGGCAATATCGTCGGTCACAATAGCAGCGGTCAAAGTAATTTAATAGATAACGATATTGAAGGCGCTGATGGAGCGAGAATATACGATTTCGAATTTGTCGATGAAAACGGTGTTGCCCAAACGGCCAATGTAACAGCCGGCAGCTCTACTACCGTGCAAACACAGTTTGGTAGCTTGCAGGTGTTCTCTGATGGCCGTTGGAATTTCACCTCCAACACGGTTAATCACAGCACTGACGGTTTAACCGAAAGCGAAAGTTTTTCTTACCGACTTATTGATGGCGATGGCGACATCTCTACAAGTAGCGCCAATAAAACAATCGTTATCAGCGACACAGCACCCAGCTTTGGCGCGACGATTTCTGGCACCGTTAACGAAGCCGGTTTAAGCAGCGGCACTAACCCTGCCGGTGTAGCCACCTCGGTTTCCGGCAGTCTCAATTTGACGACTGCTGCTGATGCTGTCGATACACAGTTTGATAGTCAAATTATTGCCAGCCTAGAGGCACTTAACTTACAGTCGGGCGGGCAAGATTTAAGTTATGCAGTGGGCGCAAATGGCCATACTCTTACCGCAAGTGTTAACGGCGAAACTGTATTTACGGTACAGTTGGATGATACCGATAGCAATAACGCCAGTTACGAGTTTGTCCTCAGTAAAGCCATCGACCATGATAGCAGCAGCACGCCTATTTCTATCGACTTTGCACTAAGCGTGGAAGATGCAGACGGAGACAGTGACAACAACACGCTAACAGTCATTATCAATGATGACATTCAGGTCGAATCCATTAATCACACAATCAATGAAGATTCCGGGACCCAGATTTATAACACCAATGCCGATGCGACCCAAGCCAATACCAACATCACAATTAACCCGAGCTTTGGCACAGCCAGCATTAATGTTGATGGCAAGCTGGTCTACACCCCAAATCAACATTATAGCGGTACAGACACTTTAACTTATGTTACCCAAGAACCAGGGGGTGTCAGCAATACCGTAACTGTCACCTTTACCGTTAACCCACGCGCAGACAGGCCTGATCTTAGCCGTGATGCCAGTACCAGTTTTAGCAATGAAGACAGTATCGTTGCGCTAGGTTTTGGCTTGCCCCAATTAGTAGACACTGTTGACCAAAATGGCAACGCTGCAAATAGCGGTGATAATCCAGAGCGACTAGGAGAAATTCTGCTTCGCTCAATACCAGCAGGCACTAAATTACTTGATGGCAGTAATGGCAACATAGAGCTGCTTACGAGTACCGGAGCTGATATAAAAATTGCACTTGTTGATGGCAGCGGAGATTTACTGCCCTATATGCGATCCGACATATCGGGTAGTGATATTCTGTTCCTGACGGAAACGCAATTTGAACAACTCGCCCTCCTCCCAATAACGCATAGCGGCGCAGATTTTACAGCTCGCCTCTCAGCCACCAGCTGGGAAGTGAATGACGCTGGTACGCCTCTCGTACCCAATACTTCAGCGACAAGGACACTGAATAAGAATTTTGATATTCAAGCCGTTACCGATCCTGTAGATATCAAGATCAATGGTTCAGATCTAAGCCATGATGCCACTATCGACGAAGATACCTCCTTAGATCTAGCTGCCCTACTAAGCGCCAGTTTTCAAGATTTAGATGGCAGCGAAAATCGCAGCATTATAATCAGCAACCCGATAGGCAATGACGATATTATAGTCAATGGCACCATAGTGAGTGCAGGTAATAGCATTACCATTAATGCGCCAGGCTTAAGCAGTGATCCAAGTAGCATACCGGCGATAAGCATTGCCGGCACTGCAAACTTTAGTGGCGATCTCACCGGCATCAACATTCGCCTGCGCTCAATGGACACAGATAGTGATAGCACAGGCACTATCAATGTAGAAGATGACTCAGTAAGCCTTAATCTTTTTGTAAACCCTATCGCTGGTGACGTGAGCATTAGCAACGCAAGCGGCCAAGAAGACAGCCCGATTGAGTTTTTAAGCAGTCTAGTACTGACCGACAACGACAGCGGTACAGAAGTGATTGACGGCATTACCCTCAAAGCTCTGGCTAGCGGTTGGGTTTTAAAAGATGCCGGCGGTAATACCGTATTTACCGGAGACGGCAGCAGTGATTTCAGTATAAACAGCGCCGACATCACCAATGGAGATTTTGAAAACTACAGCCTGCAGGCTCCCGCACACTCAAGTGCTGATATTACACTTGAGTTGGATATTAGTAGTACCGACAGTAATACAGTTAATGGCCTTATCGTCAACGACAGTAAAACGGTTACGCTAAATCAAGATATCAGTGTTACCCCTATTGCTGAAAATACCACAGATGATTCCGATCAAAATAGTAATGCCGATTTTACCATTACGCCTGGACACAATTATTCAAACAGTGCTCAGGAAGATGCGTTTTTTAATTTAAACAGTGATGGCTTTGCCTTGGTAGACGACTGGACTAATGAGGACAGCGACGAAGCCGTTTTTGCAATGATCACTATTGCTATCAATAATAACAACGCACTGGCCCTCGGTTCAGAATTACGCTTTATTAATGCCTCTGGCCAAAGCCAAACCGTTAGCTACGATGGTTCTCCTATAGAAATCCCTTTGGCTTCGCTAGCCAGCTTAGAATACAAGGCGCCTAATAATATTGCGGGTAATGTGAGTCTACATATTCAGGGCAAAACCGTTGACCAAGATGTGGATAGCAGCGCGAGCTCTACCGATATTTCCGGTAGCGCCAACCTAAACTTTAGCGTTGACCCAGTTGCCGATAGCACATCATTAACGGTTCGCCCCGCACAGGGCAATGAAGATACGCCAATTGCTTTGACCATTCGCCCAAGTAGCAGCGATGATTCTGAGACCTTTAATATAAACATTAACGATATTCCCAATGGCGCACAGATAATTTATGACGGCAGCCCTCTCACTATTCTGAGTGGCTCAATCACGATTGTCGATTTCGATCAAAGCAAGCCACTATTTTTTGTGCCTCCTCTAGACAGTAATGCCGATCACGTTTTAGAGGTTGAAGCCTTTTCGGTAGACACCGAAGGCCCCATCAGTGATACCTCACCGATTGTCACCCTCCCCCTTAATGTAACTGTTAAAGGCGTTGCTGATCCGGCCAATGTTGTGGTTACTACTCCTGAGGTGTCTGAGGTAACGCTCGATAATAACTCAGGTGAAATAGCCTTATCAGAAGTGGTAACAACGGCCTTGACGACGGATATTGATGGTTCGGAAATCCTTTCATTAAAACTTACAGGTCTTGATTCTGAGTTTGAGTTAATCGGTGCAATACCACTGGGGGGAAGCGGAACTTCACGCAGCTGGGCCATAGATCCCGACAATCTGAATGATATAAAGCTGGTCGTACCACAAAACTACAGCGGTACGCTTAATTTTAATTTAAGCGCTACGACTACCGATAATGACGGTGCCACCACAACAGGCTTGTTAATTCCCACGTCGGTGATCGTTACACCTTCTCCCGAGGCTCAGATTAATATCGAAGCGAGTCTAAACGAAGATACTCTCGCTCTGATGGACTTTAGCGTACTGCATCAAAATGGTGATACGGATGAAGTGCTCACGTCTGTATGGATTGATGCGAACGTTCTTGCGGCCAGTGAACTGCAACTATTTAATGGCAACGGTATTGATATACCCCTGGCTGACGGCCAGCCTGGAGTCACTCTTGAAGGTGGCTATTTTAAACTCACACAGCCTGCCCTAGACAATATTTATGTTAAAGGCAGTGACAACTATTCTGGCAACCAAAGCTTATCGATCCTTTTTGAAATAACTGATCCTTCTAGTGATGGCACAGTGCCGAGCACCACTGTACAAAACCCTGCGAATTACAGCTTCGGGATTACCGCAGTTACAGATGATATTGATGCCACCATTAGCAATGTCACTATCGCCGCCCCAAGCAAGGCTAGCTTTTCTGGTAACACTATTACAGCTACTGCGAATACTAGCTTTACAGTGAGTGTAGTTATCGAAAAGCTGCCCGATAGCGATGCAAATGACAATGCGGATATTGATGGCAGTGAAACACTGCAGCGCCTAACTATTGACAATGTACCTATTGGGGTCAGTGTCGAAAACGGTGTTTACGTCGGCAACACGGATGGCAACCCTGATACAGCACAATGGATCATCGAAACCAGTGCAAACTTTAACTCTGCCACCATAAACCAGGAAATCGTTTTTGTTCTAGACGGTAATGCCGATAAATTGGCTGATCTTAATGAAACCATTTCTATCACCGCTATTACTGCAGACGAACCTTCAGCGGCAATTAGTGAAACCGTAAGCTTAGTGATCAGCACCGATGTAAACTTCGATGATAGTGATGCCGATGACGATGAAGCCGCCGATGTTAATCAGTGGCAATTTACTGATACGCCGCCTACGGTTAACGAAGATAGCAGTGTTAGCCTTGTCGATTTAATTGATGCGAATCTAGGCGTGGCGGGTAGTGATTTCTCAATCACCCTAACCAACCTTCCACCTGGCACTCAAATCAGCGGCATGACCTTGACCAGCGTAGATGGCGTTGACGTTTGGACAGCCGATGGCGTTGGCAGCGATGCCGAGCTACAGGCCTTGTTGGCGAGCATTAATATCACCCCGCCGGCAAATTTTAACAGTAATATTAGCAATCTTACTTTTAATGCCAGTTTAACCAGCTATGCACCTGGAGGTGAACGCAATGACAGCAGCACGCTGGTTGACCAAGAAATAACACCGATTAGTGACCCTACGCTCGTTGAAATAAATACTTCAAGCGGACAAGAAGACACAATCAGTGATTTCACCATTAGCTTAAGCAATACCGCCGATGGCGCTAGCGCTAATATCGTTGATAACAGCCTTTATATCGCCGTCGATGAGAGTAATCTTAACCCCGTAGGCAGCGGCACTCTAAGCCATGAAGGAACAACTCTTAGCTTGCAAGCAGTTAGTGGAGTACCTGGTGTACCAGACGGCCAGTACTACATTATTGATAATGTCAGCAGCGCTAACGAAACGCTGAATTTAAGTTATCAAGCCCCCGCCAACAGCCATGGGGATGTGAGCCTTCAAGCTTTTGTCAACAACCAGCAAACTGGCGCCAGCAATATTGCCAGCAGCCAAAGTGAAGTTTCAGCGCTTGAAATAGCGCCGATAAACGATGGCTTTGATTTAACAGCCAGCAATATCAATGGCGCTGAAGATACAGAGATTGAACTACAACTTGGTGGCAGCGGGCTGATCGATAATGACGGCTCAGAAATTGTCGACGCGGTTATTCTAAGCGGCTTACCCGATGGCTTTATCGTGAAATATGGCGCCGACGCCAGCTCAGCGCAGATCGCCAACAATACCGGTGACAATGGCAACAATAATAGTTGGGCAATTCCAGCTATAGGCAACAACCTCCCTGCTTACATTGCCATTTTACCACCAGAGAATTGGAGTGGCTCACTCAACAATTTACAAGTTGGTGTTTTGAGCCGCGAACAAGGTTTGACACCGACACTCAGCACTGCCAACTTTGAACTGATAGTTAACCCCGTCGCCGATGGATTAAGCATTGCACCTGCGACTTCCTTCGGCAACGAAGGCGAAATCATACCACTACAGCTCAATCCTAGCCTGCTTGATAGCGATGGCTCAGAGACTGTTACTTTAACACTAACCGGGCTCGGCGAGTTTGCGGCCTTTTACAGCGAAGGCCAGTTACTCAATAGCAGTTACGATCAAGCAACAGACAGCTATACCTTAAGCGGACTAACTGAGGATCAATTGAATGACCTAGGTCTTATTCAATCTGCCAATCACTCAGGAACTATAACCGTAACGGCCTCAACTCAGGACGGCAGTGATTCATCAGCAAGTGTAAACAGCAGCGCCACAATTAATATAACTGCCGTTAACCCTAGCGCGAACAATGACAGCCTACTTTATGACGGCAATGCCATGGATGCTGGAGATGGTGAAGACACTTTAATTTTACGCTTAGGTGAAGATATTGATTTCAGTAATATTGCCAATCTCAGTAACTTTGAAATCATCGATCTTATGCCAAACGGCCAAGACCACAACCTTATCGCTATTAGCTTACAAGATGTGCTCGACATCACTGATGGCAATAATGTCTTAATCATCAAAGGCGACGACGGCGATAGCGTAAGTTTTGAAAACGGGCTTAACGATACCTGGACAAGTGTTGCAGGCACTGGGTCCGACGCTGGTTATGATATCTACACCAACAGCGCTGACCCATCCGTGATTGTGAAGGTGGAAGCAGAAATTGTGGATATCATTATTTAGGCCACCGATAAATGCTTGCAAGCCCTATTTAATAAGGCAGCTTAGTGTTACTAAGCTGCCTTATTTATGCTAAACAAAAGCGTGTTCCTATTTTGGTGCTTGCCAGCTGACGCCAGGCTATCTAACATAAAGCATCTCAACAAAACTGCCGAAATAAGACAGAGATGCTATTAAAAATAATAAAGCCCGCAGCGCTTGTGCTGTCTATCGCAATCGCTGTATTTGAGTATTACACGGCTGTATTTGAGTTTGTATGGCCCGCCCAGTGGGGTGGAAATACCTATTGGCAAGCCAACAAGAACAATAGCAAAGTAATCGCTATTACATTTGATGATGGTCCTTCGAAGTACACTACAGAGGTATTAAAGCTGCTAAAGGAGCAGAAGACGAAAGCCACATTCTTCCTTATGGGGCGCCAAGTAGACGCTTTTCCAGAAGTCGCTAAAGAAATAGCGGCTCAAGGCCATGAGATAGGTAACCACGGTTATGGGCTAATCGCTCAACAGTCCTTAGACAAACTCTATCTCCCTAGCCTTCCCGACCAGGAGTTATTAAAGGCCGAAACCAGCATCTACCAAGCTACCGGCATAAAACCAAGGTATTTTCGTCCCCCCGGAGGTCAGATCGGTCGAAACCTTTGGCGGCAGGTGGAACAATTACAGCTCACTACGATCACCGGCATCCTGCCCTTCCCGGAGGCAAGCAACAGTGCACAGAAGCAACTAAAAACCATTGCCGACAATTTAAAACCAGGTGGAATATTAATACTTCATGATGGTGACGATGCGAACCCTGAGTCAAATAGAGGGCAAAACGTTGTCGAATTAATACCCATGCTGCTTAAGCATTTGGACAATGAAGGTTATCAGGTCGTTCCTCTGAGCGAGCTAATCCGTCAATAAAAAGGATTATGGAAGCACACTTTTCGTAGCCGCAAACAAAACGGCTGTCACCATCAATACTGCAAATAGAACCCTCAAATATCGGCCTTGCTTCGGCGTTGTAAATACAGTTCTTAGCAAACGCCCTGCAATTAGCCAAAGCCCATCCACAAGCGCAGCCACCACAAAGCAGCAAACAGCGGTAGTTAACAAAGCATGCAAACTGTCCTTACCTGGCAACATAAAGCTTGAAAACAAGGCTACAAACGCAGCATAAGCTTTTGGGTTTATTAGATTGAAAACAAAGCCTTGCCAGAATCCAGGCTCCATCAAAGTTCCTGCATTACTCGGGTTTATCGGCGCTGTCGCGATTTTATAGGCCACCCAAATAATGTATAAAGCCGCAAGAACTTGCATTGTACTGAGCAAATACGGGCTAATACTAATTAGCCCATTTAAAATAAAAGCCGAAAATAGCATCACCCATATTAAACCCGCCAATATACCAGCAAGAAACTTTAAACCTTGCTGTAATGGATAAGCCGCACCGACCGCGGCTAAAGCCATTGGCGCTGGGCCAGGCGAACCCAAGAGTAAAGCCGTGGCAGTGATAAGTGTAATAATGGCTTCTAGCATAGACAGACAGTGTTGAAATTATTAACGGGCCCCCAAATAAAGAAGCCCCACATAAAAAAGCCCGCTTTAGAGGCGGGCTTTACTTAGCAATAACTCTTTCCTAAAAAGTATCAGCCGGTATACGTACCCAACCTTCCATCAATACTCGAGCACTGCGACTCATAATGGCTTTGCTTGCAGTCCATTCACTACCATCCAATTTCGCTTCAGCACCTACACGTAGAGTACCTGAAGGATGACCAAAACGGACCGCATTGCGTTCACCGCCACCAGCGGCTTCATTCACCAAGGTGCCAGGAATAGCCGCCGCCGTGCCAATAGCTACCGCCGCGGTACCCATCATTGCATGGTGCAATTTACCCATTGATAAAGCACGCACACACAAATCAATATCCACAGCATTAACGTCTTTACCACTGGACGAGCTATAGCTAGTAGCCGGAGCGACAAAGGCTATTTTGGGGGTATGCTGGCGAGCCACAGCTTCACTTACATCACTAATAAGACCCATCGCGACAGCGCCATGGGCGCGAATAGTTTCAAATTTTTCTAGCGCTGCATCATCACCATTGATGGCTTCTTGTAACTCAGTACCGGTATAGCCAATCGCATCGGCATTAACAAAAATGGTGGGAATTCCGGCGTTAATCATGGTGGCTTTCAGTGTGCCCACGCCAGGCACATCCAGATCGTCAACGAGATTGCCCGTTGGGAACATGGAACCTTCACCATCGGCAGGGTCCATAAATTCGATTTCAACTTCGGCTGCAGGGAAAGTCACACCATCCAATTCAAAGTCACCTATCTCTTGCACTTCGCCGTTACAAATAGGCACATGGGCAACAATAGTTTTTTGAATATTGACCTGCCAAATGCGAACCGTACAAATACCGTTTTGAGGTACACGCTCGGCATCAACAATGCCTTTGGCAATCGCAAACGCACCAACGGCCGCTGTTAAATTACCGCAGTTACCGCTCCAATCCACAAAGGGCTTATCGATTGACACTTGGCCAAATAGATAATCGACATCGTGCTCTGGCTGGCTGCTTTTATCTAATATAACGGTTTTAGACGTACTTGAGGTGGCACCACCCATACCATCAATTTGCTTAGCATAAGGATCTGGGCTACCAATAATACGCAGCAACATGGCATCACGCGCAGCGCCCGGTTGCTGGCAGGCCTGGGGTAATTCATCACGTTTAAAAAATACACCCTTACTGGTGCCGCCACGAATATAAGTGGCTGGTATTTTCATTTGCGGAGCAAAAGCCATAATAAACTCCAAAAGATTGAATGTGAGACGTGAGATGTAAGAGGTGAGATGTGGAGATGCAAGACGTCTCACGTCTCACATCTCACATCTAACCTTTAGGCATTTCCTTCTAGGAAATCCTTCGCGAAACGCTGCAGTACGCCACCGGCTGAGTAGACATGGACTTCAGCGGCGGTATCCAAGCGACAGGTTACTGGCACTTCGACTGACTCACCATTAGCACGATTTATTACCAAAGTTAGCTCGGCACGTGGTGCTGGCGTACCAATCACATCAAAGGTTTCAGTACCGTCGATACCATAGGTTTCGCGCGTATCACCCGCTTTAAATTCAAGTGGTAATACACCCATTCCCACTAGGTTCGTACGGTGAATGCGCTCAAAACCTTCAGCAACAATCGCCTCAACACCTGCTAAGCGAACACCTTTTGCCGCCCAATCGCGAGAAGAGCCCTGACCGTAATCCGCACCGGCTACAATGATGAGGTTCTGACCACGATCCATATAGGTTTCAATGGCTTCCCACATACGGGTCTGCTTACCTTCTGGTTCTACGCGAGCCAAAGAACCCTGAATCACATCACCTTGATCGTCACGGCACATTTCATTTAACAATTTCGGGTTAGCGAAGGTTGCACGCTGGGCCGTTAGGTGATCACCACGGTGAGTTGCGTAAGAGTTAAAGTCCTCCTCAGGCAAACCCATTTTGGCTAGGTACTCACCGGCAGCACTGCTGGCCAAAATCGCATTCGACGGTGACAAGTGATCAGTGGTAATGTTATCGCCCAACACAGCAAGCGGACGCATGCCTTTTAATGTACGCTCACCTGCCAATGCGCCTTCCCAATATGGCGGTCGACGGATATAAGTACTTTGTGGACGCCAGTCATACAAAGGTGACTCAGCTTCTTCCACCGCACCCAGATCAAACATTGGAATATAAACCTGTTTAAACTGCTCAGGCTTAACATGCTTGTTCACAATCGCATCAATCTCTTCATCGGATGGCCAGATATCTTTTAAGGTAATGTCTTTACCGTCAGCATCTCGACCCAATACATCCTGTTCGATATCAAAACGGACAGTACCCGCAATCGCATAAGCCACAACTAACGGAGGCGAAGCTAAGAAGGCCTGCTTTGCATAAGGATGAATACGACCATCGAAGTTGCGATTACCCGACAGTACCGCTGTCGAATACAAATCGCGATCAATCACTTCTTGCTGAATTTCAGGGTCCAGTGCACCGGACATACCATTACAGGTGGTGCAAGCATAAGCCACAATACCAAAACCGAGTTTTTCTAGCTCAGGTAATAGACCCGATTCTTCCAAGTACAAACGCGCTACCTTGGAACCAGGGGCAAATGATGATTTCACCCAAGGCTTACGAATTAGACCTAACTCATTGGCTTTGCGGGCCAACAAACCTGCCGCCACAACGTTGCGTGGGTTTGAAGTGTTCGTACAACTAGTGATGGCTGCGATAATCACAGCGCCATCTGGCATTTTGCCGTCGGCTTCTTCTGCTTTGGCTTTATCCAAATCAACAGCAATGCCACGCTCTGCCAAAGCCGAGGTAGGTAGGCGGCGGTGCGGGTTAGATGGGCCAGCCATATTACGACCTACAGAGGAGAGGTCGAATTCCAATACACGCTCGTATTGCGCCTCCACCATTTGATCCGCCCATAAGCCCGTTTCTTTAGCGTAAGCTTCTACTAAAGCCACTTGCTCTGGTTCACGGCCGGTTAGCTTTAAGTAATCGATGGTTTGCTCATCGATATAGAACATCCCTGCCGAGGCACCGTATTCTGGCGTCATATTGGAAATCGTCGCGCGGTCACCAATGGTAAGATCTGCGGCACCATCACCAAAAAACTCTAGATAAGCAGAAACGACTCGCTCTTGGCGCAGGAACTCGGTAATCGCCAATACGATATCGGTGGCGGTAATACCAGGCTTACGTTTGCCGGTAAGTTTAACGCCCACAATATCAGGTACTCGCATCATCGATGGACGACCTAGCATTACGGTTTCCGCCTCTAAACCACCCACACCGATGGCGATTACACCCAAGGCATCGACGTGCGGCGTGTGTGAGTCGGTACCCACGCATGTATCTGGATAAGCAACGCCATCACGGTTTTGAATAACCGGTGACATTTTTTCCAAGTTGATTTGATGCATGATGCCATTACCGGCAGGAATCACATCAACGTTTTTAAATGCGGTTTTGGTCCACTCAATAAAGTGGAAACGATCTTCGTTACGACGATCTTCAATGGCGCGATTTTTTTCAAAAGCATCAGGGTCAAAACCCGGAGCTTCCACCGCCAAAGAGTGATCGACAATCAATTGCGTTGGGACCACCGGGTTAACGTCTGAAGGATCACCACCCTGCTCTGCAATCGCGTCACGCAGGCCAGCTAAATCAACCAAGGCTGTTTGACCTAAAATATCGTGACACACCACTCGCGCGGGATACCAGGGAAAGTCCAAATCGCGGCGAGATTCAATAATCTGAGTTAGGCAATCGTTCAAAGTTTCTGGCTCACAGCGACGCACCAATTGCTCAGCCAATACCTTTGAAGTGTAATTTAATTTGTCGTAAGAACCAGGCTTTATCGCCTCTACGGCGGCTCGGGTATCAAAGAAATCGATATCGTGGCCCGGTAGAGATTTACGGAATTCAGTGTTCATGTAACACCTATTTGAAAATTTCTAGACGTTTTATCGGTCGCTAAATACTAAGACAAAACGGTAAATACAAGAAAGCCCGGTGATTGCAAGAAGCCAGCAGTCACCAGGTATAACTTTTATTGCTTAAAATTAACGCTCAGCGATTGGAGTTACTTCACGTAACTCTTCACCGGTGTATTCAGCCGAAGGACGAATAATACGGTTGTCCGCACGCTGCTCCATTACGTGTGCTGCCCAACCCGTTACACGGGATACCACAAAGATTGGGGTAAACAGCTTGGTTGGAATATCCATGAAGTGGTAAGCCGAAGCGTGGAAGAAGTCAGCATTACAGAACAATTTTTTCTCGCGCCACATGACTTCTTCACAGCGTACAGATACTGGGTACAGTACGACGTCGCCTACATCAGCGGCCAATTTTTCAGACCACTCTTTGATGATGGCATTACGTGGATCAGATTCAGAGTAGATCGCGTGACCAAAGCCCATAATCTTTTCTTTGCGCTCTAGCATGCCCATCATTTCGCGTTCGGCTTCGTCGGCAGACTTCCAGTTTTCAATCATTTCCATGGCGGCTTCATTAGCACCACCGTGCAGTGGGCCACGTAGTGAGCCAATTGCGCCAGTCACACAGCTGTGCATATCAGATAAGGTAGAAGCACATACGCGAGCGGTAAAGGTTGAAGCGTTAAATTCGTGCTCGGCGTATAGAATCAAAGAAACGTTCATTACGCGCTCATGCAGTTCGTTTGGCTTTTCGCCGCGTAGCATGTGTAAGAAGTGTGCGCCAATGGTGTCATCATCGGTTTCAGTTTCGATTTTTACACCATCGTGACTGAAGCGATACCAGTAACAGATCATTGAGCTTAGCGTTGCCAAGATACGATCAGCTTGATCACCTTGCTCATCGAAGCTCATTTCGGTTTCTAGGTTACCCAACATGGATACGCCGGTGCGCATTACGTCCATTGGGTGGGCTTCTTTAGGAATGTTTTCCAATACAGTTTTTAGCTGTGCGGGTAATCCACGCAAGCCTTTTAGTTTGGTTTTGTAGGCATCCAGCTCGGCCTGCGTTGGCAGCTGACCTTTTAGGATTAGGTGGGCGACTTCTTCGAACTCACATTTTGCTGCTAAGTCTTTTACATCGTAGCCGCGGTAAGTTAGGCCTGAACCGGATTTACCTACGGTTGATAATGCTGTTTTACCTGCTACTTGGCCTCGTAGGCCGGCACCGCTTAGTACTTTAGCCATTATATTTCTCCCAGACTTTTATCTTTCAAATCGCTTGCTGTTGATTTAAGTTTTGATCAAATATTTTCTTTGATCTTTCGTATTTTGTTTGGACACATCCAATTATGGTGTAACTCCGAATATCGTGAATATCCGAATACAAAGTGCCTGAAGTTCGGTAGAAGCTGGGGCAGTGTTTGCTTTGCGAGCGGCGGCCCTCCGGGCTTCCCTCTTTCACAAAAAAGCCTCGCAAAAGGACGCGAGTCTTTTTTGTTCTTTCGGCGCTCGCTCTTTATTGCAAAGCAAACACTGCCCCACCTTCTACCTCTATACGTCTAACGTCTTACGTCTCACGTTTTACATCCAACGTCTCACGTCTCACGTCTCACGTCTCACTTCTAACGTTTACTTATTCTTACCTTCCGCGAAAAGAGCATCTAGCTTTTGCTCGTAATCGTGGTAGCCAAGATAATCGTAAAGCTCCATGCGGGTTTGCATGGTGTCGATAACGTTGCGCTGATGGCCATCTTCTAAGATCGCTCGGTATACATTTTCAGCGGCTTTGTTCATTGCGCGAAAAGCTGATAGTGGGTACAACACAATACCTGCGCCCCACTCGCCCAGCTCCTCGCGGCTCCACAATTCGGTTTGACCAAACTCGGTGATATTAGCCAAGATAGGTACATCTAGGGCTTCAGAGAAGGCGCGGTAATGTTCTTCGGTTTTAACCGCTTCGGCAAAGATGCCATCAGCGCCGGCCGCAACATAAGCCTTGGCGCGCTCTAGGGCTGCTTCCAAACCTTCTTGGGCAAATGCATCTGTTCTTGCCATGATGAAGAAGTCTTTATCAGTGCGCGCATCAACAGCGGCCTTGATTCGGTCAACCATTTCCTCGGTGGAAACGATTTCTTTATTCGGGCGGTGGCCACAACGCTTTTGAGCAACCTGATCTTCAATGTGTACTGCAGCTGCGCCGGCTTTTTCCATATCGCGAATGGTTTTTGCGATATTAAATGCACCACCCCAACCAGTATCGATATCCACCAATAAAGGAAGGTCACAAGCGGAAGTAATGCGAGATACATCGGCAACAACATCATTTAGAGAGGTCATACCTAAATCCGGTAAGCCATATGAAGCGTTGGCAACGCCACCACCAGAAAGATAGATAGCTTGGTGTCCATTTTGCTTAGCCATCATTGCAGTGTAAGCATTGATGGTACCAACAACCTGTAGCGGCTTATTGTCGGCAAGGGCTTTGCGGAATTTGGCTCCCGGTGAGAGTCGTTCGCTCATAAGTGGCTCCTTTTAGGTATTAACTTGTGCTTCGGCTTCTTGTAGAAGGCGAGCTTGAATATTGTTACGCGACGCACGGATATGGCGTCGCATTAAGAATTCGGCCAGCTCACCATCGCGATCTTCGATGGCATCTATAATTTGAGTGTGTTCACGAAAGGCTCGGTGGGCGCGCGGGCTAGACATGCCATATTGGTAGCGATACATACGCACCAAGTGGTAAAGATCATCACACAAAAGCCCGATCAGCTTTTGATTTTTGCAGCACTGGACAATACGATAGTGAAAATCCAGATCACCTTCTTTTTGATAATAGGACTGCCCTTTTTGCAAGGCATCCATGGTCATGTGTTGCTCTAATAAGCGGCGTAGTTCTGCAAGATCCTCATCACTGCGGTGCTCAGCTGCCAAGCGACAGGCCATACCCTCAAGCGGCTCTCTTACTTCAGAGACCTCAATCATGTCTTGCGCAGACAGAGTAACAACTCTGGCACCGACATTGGGTTTACGGATCAACAAGCCACAGGCTTCCAGCCGAGCAATAGCTTCACGCAAAGGCCCACGTGAAATACCAAGAGATTTTGCGAGCTCGGGTTCAGAGATTTTACTGCCGGCAGGAATGCTGCCTTCCACAATAGCGGTTACTAGATCTTGAAAGACCTTATCAGCGATGGTTCTAAGTGGAATGGATTCCAAGGGCGCACCATTTGATCACTTTGCAGACAATTGAAGCATTAAGCACACAGCTAAGCCGGTTTCTAAGCTCCAACCCCGAGATTGTTGACAATCTTTAATAGAAAGGCAGTTTATTGGCCAGAATAGCCCCTGTCAAGGCGAAGAAGACCCTACTTTTGTCGACAATATAGCCGAAAGCTATTAAAAGCTTAGCCATAGGAACAGAGTTTACCGCCCCTAGATCAAGATTCGCCAAGATTGAAGGATTTCAGTCTAGTGGTTGTCACAATTACAAGGCATAATCCTGTTTTTACTTTTGCCATAGCTTGTTAAGGTAAACCTCAAGCTTAATATAGGGCCGCTAGACCGAATGCCAAAGAAGTTGTTAAAGCGCTGGATCCCAGATCCGGAAAAAATAAAGCGCCAACCCGGTCTACATCTGCTCGGCTCTTTGCTGGACGATCCTAATTTATTTCATTTAAATCGCCACTCGGTGTCTGTCGCATTTTTTGTGGGCTTGTTTTGTACCTTTGTACCCTTGCCCGGCCAAATGGTGATGGCAGCACTTATGGCATTTGTCTTGCGCAGCAACCTGCCCATTTCAGTCGGCCTTGTTTGGATAAGTAACCCCATTACGATTCCGCCTATTTTTTACGCCTGTTACCGCTTAGGCGCCTGGATGCTTCAAACCCCAGAACTTGAATTCAGCATCGAGCTTTCATGGGCCTGGGTGCAACATGAGTTTCCCAAGTTATGGGTCCCACTGCTAACCGGCTCTTTATTTTGTGCCATTTTGTTTGGCTGCCTTGGCTATCTATTTATACAAGGCTTTTGGCGCTGGCATGTAGTGAGCAATTGGGAAAAACGAAAAGAAGCGCGACGAAAAAAAACCAGCAAATAAAGCCACTGACCTTTCACCGTATTTATTTGTTATTCGTAGCGTAAGACCTTAGCTGGCCCAATATTCGCCGCCCTCCAAGCCGGATAGAGAGAAGCCAACAAACTCATAGACAAAGCACTTAAAGCGATCGTTAGAACATCTTCTAAGCGCAAATCGGACGGCACATAGCTAATGGGGTAAACATCCGATTGCAAAAACTGAAAGCCTAACAAAACTTCTAGCCCTGCAACCATCTGGGGCAGTATAGTTGCTAACACTGCACCTAAGGCAGCACCGAGCCCAGCCCCAACAAAACCAATTACCGCCCCTTGAATAACAAATATCGTCATAATACCTGCGGTACTTGCACCCATTGTCCGTAAAATAGCGATACTGCCCTGCTTTTCGATAACCACCATCACCAAGGTTGAAACCACATTAAAAGCCGCGATGGCGATGATCAATAAAAGGATGAGGCTCACTAAGCGTTTTGACATTTTTACGCCGTGATATAAATTTCCCTTGCTGTGAGTCCAATCTGAGACATAGTAGCTGTAACCAAGCTCTTGACTTAAAAATAAACGTAGCTGTGGCGCCAAGTCTAAATCACTTAAAGATAAACGTAAGCCAGTAACTTTATTGCTATAAGGCGATAACCTTGCAGCCTGGGTTAAGCCAGCCAGTATTAAATGCTGATCCAACTCTGTACCCGTGTGAACAATATCCAGCACCCGCAGGACTTCAATTTTTGCACTTTTACCACGACGCTCTGCGGGAATCACTAGGCGAAAGCTTTGCTCAGCTTTTAGTTCAAGTTTTTTGGCCAAGGCAGAGCCGATGATTACCTGTGGAATTTGTGATTCTTGCGATAAAGCCAATAAGCGCGCCTTATCAATAAATTCACCAATAACAGAAACCTTTAGCTCTCTTTGTGGCTCTACACCATAGAGCACGACAGGCATGGTTTTACCTTTGCGATTCGCCAAGCCTTGCATTTCCACAAATGGCGCAACTGCGGTCACTTCGGGTTTATCTTTTAGTTGTCTCGCCAGGCTTTGCCAGTCTTCAATACCACCTCGTTGATACACAGATACCTGTGGCACCAATCCCAAAATACGCTGACGCAGTTCGGCCTCAAAGCCATTCATCAGTGATAAAACAACAATCAATACCGCTACACCCAAAATCATCGCGGCCATCGACAAGCGGGAGATAAAACTCACCAAAACCGAGCCCGCACCTTTACGCTGACTGCCACTGTAACGCAAACCTATCAGTGGTGCGTATCGCCGCATCATAGGCTTTCAACCTGCTGCAGCTTGCGCTTCGAGAGCATCAACACCCGATCCATTCGCAATGCCAAAGCTTGATCATGGGTCACTAAAATAAAGCTAATACCAAGCTGTTGGTTTAAATCACCGATTAGTAATTCAATTTCGGCGGCGGTATCAGCATCCAAATTACCGGTAGGCTCATCCATAAGTACGCAATCAGGTTTATTAACCAGGGCACGGGCAATTGCAACGCGCTGGCGCTCACCACCGGATAATGCACTAGGGCGATGACTCAGACGTTCTGCCAATCCTACTTTCGCTAGCATTTGCGATGCTGAATCTTTAGCCTCGCTAAAGCTCTGGCCACCAATCATCAAAGGCATAGCGACGTTTTCTAGGGCACTAAACTCAGGCAGTAAATGATGGAACTGGTAAACAAAGCCCATATGTCGATTACGCATTTTACCGCGTTCATTTGGGCTCAGCGAAGAAAACGCTTGGGCGCTTAAGGTTACTGATCCAGAGCTCGGCTGATCCAAACCACCTAATAGATTCAGCAGAGTCGATTTACCGGAGCCAGAGGCACCCACAATGGCCACTCGCTCGGCGCTTTGCAGGCTGAAATTGACCTCCTCTAGCACATGAACAGGCTCGGGCCCTTCGTCATAGGACTTGCTTAAATTCACGCATTCCAAAACAGCGCTCATAATTTTTTTTCCATGCATCTAATACTGGTCTTTAACTGTCTATTCATAGCGCAACGCTTCGGCAGGCTCAATTCGGCTGGCGCGGTAAGCTGGGTACAAGGTCGCCAACAAAGTAATTAAAAAAGCGATCACAGTAACAATTAAAACGTCATTGAAGCGTACTTCCGATGGCAGCTCCGCAATAAAATAGATATCCGGATCGAATAGTTGTTGGCCGCTTAGAGACTCAATATATAAACTTAAATCCCCCAACCAATAGGCCAGAGGCAAACCCAACAGCAGCCCCAAAAGGATGCCTAACCCTCCTAAGGCCATACCTTGCGTGACAAATACAGCCATCACCTGACGCTGGCTCATCCCCATTGTTCGTAACACTGCGATATCGCTGCGTTTATCTGCAACCATCAGCACCAAAGAGGTGATTACATTGAAAGCAGCCACGGCAATAATCAAAAATAACATAATAGCAATCATGATCTTTTCCATTTTCATAGCTTGAAAAAGACTGCCCTGGGTTTGCGCCCAACTTTTTGTGACGGTACTTTGTGGGCTCGCAGACTGAATCGCTTTTAGGCCTGCTTCCGCTTGATAGATATCATCAAAGGCAACTCGCACACCGTGAACCTTATCTCCCAACTTAAAGAGTTTTTTGCCATCTTGCAGATGAATCATTGCTAAAGATTGATCTACTTGAGCCCCTACTTTAAACACCGCAACCACAGTGAAGCGCTTGCTGCGAGGAAAAGCACCGGCTGGTGTGATACTGACCTCAGGTAGCGTTAAGGTGATCTTGTCACCAATATTAGCTCTGAGTCTTTGTGCCAAAATACGACCAATTACAACGCCATATTCTCCCGCTTGCAGCTTACCCATATCACCTGCAATGATGTGCTGATCAATGATGGAAACCTCCCGCTCGAGGCTTGGATCAACGGCTACCAAGGCCGCATCCATGTTCAAGCCACGATGAGACAGTAAACCGAATCCTTCAATATAGGGGGCGGCGCCTATGACATCTGGCTGTTGTTTTGCCAACTTGGCCAGTGTTTGCCAATCCTCTGTGTAAGGTTCAGTGGCAATAAAGCCATGGGGAATCACCGCCAATAGCCGCTGCTTGAGCTCCCGGTCAAAGCCATTCATTACGGATAACACAACCACCAAGGCCATGACGCCCAGCATCATTCCGATAAATGAAAAACCGCTAACAAAAGAAAGGAACTGATGACTACTTTTAGCCCGGGTATACCGAAGCCCTATAAATCGCGCTAGATTTGACATAGCCTTATTAAACCGAATTCCTTTATAAATTAATAGCTTACTATAACAGTAGCCAAGCTACTATCGATAACTACAATACGCCTGATGGTTTTTTAGCCAAGCCTCAGCTAGCCCTCAGGAGCCACTGATCCAAAATAAGAAAAAGAGGATTTAAGAGTCAAAGCAAAGCGCAGATTAACTGCTAGACTTTCAGCATAAACGTAAAGATTTAAGCGCTATGACTGAATCACCACTACCTAAGTCCCAATCCTCGAAATCTGATACGCCTGGTCGAGATAGACGTTGCCACTACAGGGTGGATGATCAGTTGCATTTCGACTTTAAGCTGGTTGAACCTAAAACCATGCGCAACCACCTCGCTAGCGAGCTCTTCACTCAACAACGCGAGCAACAGCTATTAGCCGAGTTAAGCAAGTTAGACGATGAAGGCCAGAACTTGCTGCGCGAGATTGCTAAGGAACATCGAGCTGTCGCTATTTATCTAGGTTTACTTAATCGTAAAACACAGCTTTTAAGCCAACACCTTTGTCAAACCCAAAGCGCTCAGCAAATGGTAAAGCTTAATCTAAGCGAGGGTGGTTTAGCCTTTAATCACGACAGCGGGCTCAATGTCGGCGACTATGTAGCCGTCTCTTTAGGCATAAGCGAAGATGGCTGGCAGCTGCACCTCTACGGCCGAGTCGTTCGCTGCTTAGCCGCGGTTCCTAAAGGGCACCAAGTTGCCATTGCCTTTTGCGATATTGATGATGAGCAACAAAAACAGCTCACTCGCCGAGTATTCAAAAAACAAATGCAAAGCCATCGACGCAAGCAAGGCCTAGAGTGAGAACCAGCCCACCGAATAGCCTTAGGTCAAACACTGCAAAGGCTCTTAAAGAGAGCTAACCCTACATAGCCGCCAGCAAAACACAGCTACAATCTTCCCTCTATATCCCTTATTATATTCCTATAACAAAGCACTTTAGACACACACTTAGGGAAAGGACTAGATTATGATTGGCAGTTACTTGCTAAACAAAAAAATAAATCGTGCCCTTATTAGTACTTCAGTCATTGCAAGCAGTTTGCTATTAGGCGCTTCATTCGCATCCATAGCGCATGCCGAGCAAATCCGAGTGCCAATTGGCAGCCAAGGAACCATGAACAGCGAGCTTCCCAAACGAGGCTTAAATAGCAAACAGTTACTAGGTGATTTTGGAGAGCCTAATCATGTTTCCGGCCCCGTAGGACAACCACCGATCAGTCAGTGGCACTATGCCAGCTTTGTTGTTTACCTTGAGGGTGATTACGTTATTCACTCGGTTCAAAAGCCAAAGTTAAAAACAAACAATTAAGCTTTCAGCTCACTCGGAGACAGGCCAAAGTGTTTTTTAAAGCTACGCGAAAAATGCGCGTAGCTGTTAAAACCACAGCTATAGGCCAATTGCTCTAAGTTTGATACCGGGCAGCGCTTATCCAAAAGCATAGTTTGGGCTTTTTGTAATCTTTTATCCAAGACGATTTGATGAAGGCTATATTCCTGCCCTTCGAATAATTTTTGCAAATACCTGAGTGAAATTCCTTGAGCATCAGCAATTTTTTGATTATTTAATTCCGGCTCTGATAAATTATTGTCGATAAATCGCAGTATCTTCTTTCTAAAACTCTCCTGTAATTGCTGACTATCTACAACACTCTTAACCCGAACAGAAGAGCTATAAGCCATAGCAATCATATTCAAAAGGTTATCACTCAACTCGTCGCATACATCGGGTACAGTATTTAATTCCTGCGCCAAAGAAAGTATAAAATTAGACAAGACCGCCCCTATGCCCTGCTGCCCATCAATGCACACTGCTGTATAACGCTCTGGCTCCAACAAATGTTGCCGTAAAACGTCTTTCGGCATCTGAATGATTAATTGATGAAATGGTTTGTTGAACGATAAGGTATAGGGTTCGGTACTATCGTATAAGGCAAAGTTCCCTTGTTTTAAATGCGCTTCACGTCCATTTTGGCGAACAAAACCTTCTTGACTTAGCTGAAAGCTAATCAAGAAGTCTTCTTCGGTAGATTGAGAGATTAAATGCTTATCGCGACGAACCTCTTGGGGATCTGCTAAAACTTCAGAGAAACGCAGCTTAGAAAGCCCAACACCACCACGAACCGATCCTCTAAATGGGCTTTGTGCATTAATATTACAGTCGAGCTTAACGTATTCATGGCAGACCGCATCGCACCAGAATGCTTGACGATCTTTACTTGGAACATCTTCAGTTGATCGAATGTAGCCTTGCTGCAGAAGAAAACTCATAGTCGCCTCGCTAACCAGCCCAGAATTATTATGAGATACCATTTACTCGTAATGAGCGAAGGGTAATATGCCAGTTTTTGCATGGCATTGTATATACTCGAATTCCCCTGTACTGCCCGAGCAGACGGCTACCTCATGCCAAAGTTGTAACTGAAGATTTTCGCCGTAGCTTTGGGCCATGGTCATAAACTTTCCAAAAATGTCTAGGTGTGTAGGATGACTTTTAGCCCAGTTCTCAAAAACAAAAATGTCTTTTGCAAAACCAAGCCCAAATGTCTGCTTAGTTTCCCGCCAAGAATCATCAAGCACATTAACTAAACGCATACTGTAACATTCACATTCATGGCCATTATCGCGCAGATAATTCATGCCTGTTTGCAATACAGGGTGTACATTTTCGAGGTAGTCTTGAGCTTGCTGATCATCACAGTGCCCCCAATCTTGCCCTGAACGGATCATGCATAAGTTCTCGGGGGCGGCAATACGTATGATCGATTGCTCACTATGCTGTACAGCCACAGGTTTTATATTGCCACTCACATCTTTGATCGTACAAGACTTAATTCTGTCTCGCATTCCACCAGGATATCCATGTTCTAAGATCGGCCCTTCTAAACTATTGCTACAACTCGCGATACCGTGCACATCTGGGCTAGATAATAATGTTTCAAAGTTATCCAATGGCAGGCATAAGGTTTCGCGCCAAAAGCCTATATTGTTAGCCTGTGTCATTTCGTACCAGGAAACATGAGCATCGGCCCACCAACGCTGGTAGTCATCCTCACGCCAGTAACTGATAATTAAAAAATTGCTCTGCTCTACGGAATCCAAAAAGTGGCCCCTTTCCAACAACAGGGGCCTAGGGCATTGAGGATCGTCATTCAACTCAAGGCATACTTTACACCACGACTCCAACAAATCCGGCTGATCAGCTTGAATAGCAAAATAAGCCACACGTAAATCCTGATGGTCAGCCCACTGGGCTTGCCACGCTGGTGCTGGCGGCTGCCAATTAGGCGGCATATTATTTTTCATATTACGACCTCGATGCATTTTACTTATTGTTATATTGAAATTTATCGCTAGCGGTAATCTACTTTAAGAAACCCGTCATCAGCTATCTTCTTCTACCACGACCTCTTCGACTTGCACCGTTTCATTCGCAGCATCAGCAACAGCCGTCATCGCCTGACGATTTAAGAGCAGCCTTGTAACATCAGGTCTGGAATAATGCCCGACAGGATCGGCAAAGCTCTTTGCAATAGTAATGGCAGATAGATCGATGTCAGCCACGAGCAAGCCTTCTTCATGATCTGAAAGTGGCGTACACAGTGGTCGACCATCGGGCCCAAAAATTTGGGCGGCTCCGCCACCTGTAGAGATAAGCTCAGCCTGCTCATCATTTTCAACCAGCATATCAATCATCTGTGAGGAAATCACACCGCAGGGCGCTAGCACATAGCACTGCCCTTCTGCGGCATAGACTTGAGACAGGGCATTATTGAGCTCAGCACCCAATGCGAAGGCCTGTGGGTAGCAGCTAAAGCTTGGCCATGCGGCAATATGCAGCTGTTCATGCATGCTATACATTGCATACTTACTTAAAGGCTGAAGATGCTCCCAACAACAAAGCTGGCCAACTCTAGCGATACCACAATCAATAACATCGAAATCGCTGCCATCGCCCTCGCCAAAGACGGTACGCTCCATATGAGTTGGCTTTAGCTTTCTGCGGGCTTGTAAGATATCACCATCATCGGATATCAACATTTGTGCAATATATAGGGAGCCGTGATCTCGCTCACTAAAGCCCATCGATACCATTATTTTGTTATCACGTGCCGCATCACATAAACGCTGACAGTGTCGATCACCTAGCTCAATACAATTCTCATGGTAGCTCTGAAAATACTTCATATTATGAGCGGTTGCTGACAGCCAAAGCCACCACGGATACCCTGGCAACCAACACTCTGGAAAAGCCACAATAGCAGCACCTTGGCTGGCAGCCTGTTCGATTAACGCAATGGCCTTATCTACCCCAGCCTCAATATTCATAAACTCTGGTGCAGCTTGTACCGCAGCTGCTTTAAATACATGTGTCATAATCTACTCCAATTCGGGGCCTTAATTGAATCTATTCTTAAAATCTATAGCGCAGTGTTAAACCGTATTCTCTTGGGCGGTTGAAGTTCCCTTCGTGAAACCCCAAACCAAAGTTAGAGTCTCCGCTTTCGATATAACGTTCGTCCTTTAGGTTTTTAGCAAACAGCACCAGGTCTATTTCATCCCCAAGGCTATAGCGTAAAGAGGCATTCCAAAGCTCATAGGCCTGTTCGAATAGAAAGCGTGAATTCTGAGAGTCATTGTGAATTTCATCGGTGTAACGGTAGTCAATTCGAAACGCTAACTCATTGCTTTCAAGCGGTATAAGGTATTCAAAACCGAGATTGAAGGAGTGCTCGGGAGTGTTAACCAGCTTGGCATTTTCATCGATTGTGAGAGACAATCCCTCTATTGGATTGATCTGATCATAGCTAGCATCGGTGTAGCCATAGGCCATGTCCATTTGCAGGTTTTCATACAAAATAGCGGTCACTTCAAACTCTAGACCTTTAATGCCCACAACCCCCGCGTTAGCGGTAACGGGCCCACCTAGACTGTCGAAAAAAGTGACTTGCACATCTTCATAATCGGACCAGTAAGCCGCAGCATTTACCCTTAGTCGATCATCCCAACCCTGCCATTTGATACCTATTTCATGGCTATCGAGCGTTTCAGGCTCGAAGGTTCGCACCTCATCAACAGCCTCTACATAACGCAGTACAAAACCACCGCTTTTGAAGCCTTGTGAAAAACTATAATAAAGTAATGTTCCGTCTTCTAAGGTCGCATCCATACCCAACTTATAATTGCTTTGCTCAAAGGCATCACTGGCCTGTCCGCTTCCATTAGCTACCAATGGGGCTAATCCTGGCGCAAAGACTCCATCCTCGTTAACCGCGCCTGGAAAAAATGGATAGCCATTACCCTGATCATCCGCGCCTATATATTGAGTATAACGAAAGAATTTTTCGTCTCGAGTATGTCGAAGGCCCGTTGTGATACTGAAAACCTCATTGAGCTGCCAACTCAGCTGAAGATAAGCAGCCTCAGAAGTATTATCGACATCCGCATAATTATTGATTGTTGCGGGGAAACCGGCACTTAAATCAGGAGTCGGTAGAAAGACATCAACAAACACATTGTCTGTGCCCTGCTCTTCAAAATAGTACAGACCACCAACATACTTTATTTTTTCGTCTAGCAGACTACCGCTAATTTGAAACTCATGGCTAGTCTGCTCATGTTGATAATCAGGGTTTCGAGTTTCGGTAATGGCGTGGGGCGAATTATCAGGATCGCGATTGAATTCGCCCTCTGTCTCCCGACCGGCAAAGGTATATTTCAGATCAAAGTTCTCGGCATGATAATTCGCAATAAAAGCAGCGCCCTGTATTTCAAGCTTGGTGCCTGATTTTCCAGTCGCATATGTAATATCTTCTGCCCGCCGCGGAATGTATTGTGATAGATCGGCTATACCCGATGGGATGTCAGAAAAGTTTGCCAAGCTATAACCAATGACACCCGCTCCTGCTGTAAACCCCAATAGCGAAGATGCCGCGCTCGATTCATTAATGTCGGTGTAATCTAAGTTTAAAGCGAAGTCCCACTGATCGTTAAGCTCATAGATAATATTGCCTCTAAAAGACAACTTTTCTTCATCACCTAACTCATCACCAACGGTCACTCGCTGAACATAGCCATCGCGTTTTTTACTCGATAAGGCCCAAGCGCTGCGTATTGAATCCCCCATTGGTATATCAAAGGCCGCCTTTACATCCTGACGACTATCATTACCTAATGTAAGATCTAGTTTCCCCTGAAACTCATCGGCCGGCTTTCGGGAAGTGATATTTATTGCACCACCAATGGTATTGCGTCCAAATAACGTCCCCTGTGGCCCGCGTAAAACTTCAATACGCTCTACATCCAATACATCGAGCACCCCACCGGCCGAACGCGACATATAAACGCCATCCACATAAGTCCCTACTCCAGGGTCAGTGGTTAAACTAAAGTCAGTGTTGCCTATGCCTCGAATGTACACGACTGCTCCTGAAGACAGGCCACTCACGGGAGATGTGGTATCAAAAACCAGATTCGGGGCAAAATTAGCCACCTGCGCAATATTATCGATACCTTTGTTTTCGATCGCCATCGAAGTAAAGGCCGAGACCGCTATTGGCGTATCTTGCAAACTCTCTTCGGTCTTTTGGGCAGTAACAATAACCTCCTCTAAGGTGCCTTGTGCATTTGCCAGCGGCATAAGCGCCATCAGCACAGCAGAGCTGATGGCAGCACTTAATGGAGCTACTGCAGTTTTTATTGTAGGACTCGCCTTTGAATATTGGGGCTCATCTGGTGTCTCTATTACCTTCATCATTTATCTCCTCGTTATTATGTTTTATGGCCTAAGAGATTAGACAAGCAAACACCCTGACACCATGACAATGCCAGCACAGCGAAATGATAAATTACGCACAACTATAAAAGAGATTGCCCAGAATAAGGCTTAAAAAGGCCCGGCCACGAAGAGCCGGGAAAGCGTTGGTAGCCCTCGCAGGAAGGGCTACACATGCGAGAAGTGGACTGAAACTACAAGTCCATATCTTACGGGGGAATGGGCCAAGCTATTGAAGATCACTTGGCCATACTGCTGCTCTACACTGAAAAACTAATAAATATGCTGTATAAGAGTTGGGTCTACAGCGCCAGATCAAAATCGTAACGCAAGCCTAAGCTAAGAGTGTTACGTTCTTCTCTATAATCAAAGTCACGCGTTAGCCACTCAGCAAATAATCGTACATCACTGAACTGTTTTTCAAAGGTGATGTTGTAACCGTCGTGGCTGTCTGAGTCAGCGCCGTTGATATCATCATCAAAGACAAACACACCGGCTTTTAATTTGTAACCGTCACCTAGTGCATAAGAGCCGACCAGATCAAAGGTGTATTGATCCAACTCTGGCGCAGCAGATTCAGACACAGAAATATCCTGATAGGTAAAGGCTAAATACAAGTTTTCACTGGCATTGAGGCTACCGGCAATACCCAGCAAATCGCGTTCGTAATCATTATCGCCTTGCTGCTGTAAAAACGATGCACCGATATAAGCGTTACCAAAATCATAGCTCATGCCGAATGAACCCGAATCCACATGGCTTGGGCCCGATACTCGAGAGCTATCGCCGGTATTTCCAGCGATAGCCGGATCACCATTAATCTGCACGCCGCTGTCTAGGCGGAAACCACCTTTGCTATAGCTGTAGCTTAATAGCTCTGCCGTTCTAAAGGGCGCTACGGTATCGTAACCAAATGGGCTAGAGCGATGATTGAAAATATCTGAACGCTCAGCAACCAAGTTGTAATGAGGGCTCCATTGTTTACCAATCGCCACACGTCCAAAATCACCCTCCAAGCCAACAAAGGCCAATCGCGCATCACCAAAGTTACCATTAGCTTCGATATCGACGTCCCACTCACCCCGGTAGAAAGCCGTTAAGCCCGATGAAATTTTCTTACTGCCCTTGATGCCAATACGTGATAGCGCATCAGTAATATCGGTACTGCTACGATCGCCCTCATCACGTAAGGTCAAGCGTGGTCGCAAGCTACCATAGATATTTAAACCATAATTTGATGCTTTGGGCTTGTACTCAACTGTTGCTTTTTTAGCAGCCTTAGCGATCTGCTCTACATCTTCAACATTCACTACCACAGATTGCAGCTTTGCACCTTGGGCTTTTTGAACCTGGACCTGTTGTTTTAACAAAGACTCCAACTGTGCGATGCGCGCTTCGAGAGCTTGCATCTTTGCATCATCCGCCAAAGCAGAACTGCTGAATGCGGCTGACAGTAGTGATGACATTAGAACTGTTTTGCTTAGAGTAGTTTTCATGTTTTACCTCTGATATTCCTGTAGTGCGGCTTTTTTCAGGCCGATGAGGCCCCTTGCCAGCCCGAAAGCTGGCAATCCGCTTGTCTTTTTTTGTAGTGTGTTTAAAGGTGAGGCTTAAGCCTCATTTGCTGCACTGCTGTCATTTTTGTTCTTATCGAAATACTCGCGTGTCAGCTTAAATACAACGGGGCTTAGTAATAGAAGAGCAATTAGGTTGGGTAATGCCATTAGAGCATTGAAGGTGTCTGCCAAGAGCCATACAAAATCTAGGCCCACCACAGTACCTACCGGCACAACCAATACCCATACGAAGCGGAACGGTTTAATAGCACCCTTGCCAAACAAGAATTCGACACAGCGCTCACCATAAACACTCCAGCCCAAGATGGTAGTAAATGCAAAGATGGCCAAGCTGATGGCAACCATATACTCACCTACCCCCGGCAAGCTGGCCTCAAATGCAGCGGCAGTAAGTGGTGCACCTTTTACACCGGTTTGCCATACGCCTGTGGAAACAATTGCTAAACCAGTTACCGTACAAACGATGATGGTATCGATAAAGGTACCAAGCATAGCCACCATGCCTTGCTTAACAGGATCTTTGGTTTTGGCATGTGCGTGTGCTATTGCCGCACTACCAAGGCCGGCTTCGTTAGAGAACACGCCTCGTGCAACACCAAAACGAATGGCAGCAACCATTGCAGCGCCTGCGAACCCACCAGTAGCGGCGTGACCATTAAATGCGGAGTCTACAATCAAGGCAAAAGCCGCTGGAATCTCAGCTGCATTAACAAACAATACAATAAGACCACAGATAAAGTAGCCAATGCCCATCAGTGGAACCAACTTACCGGCTACTTCACCAACTCGCTTAACACCACCTAGGACAACTGCGCCTACAAGTACGAAAAGAACCAAGCCAGAAATCCAATTGGGGATACCAAAGGCACTATTAAGGCCATCAGCCACAGAGTTACTTTGTACAGTATTACCAATACCAAAGGCGGCAAAAGCACCAAAGAAAGCGAATGTACCAGCCAACCAAGTCCATTTCTCACCAAGACCATTACGGATATAGTACATAGGGCCGCCCGAGTGATTGCCCTCGTCGTCCACTTCACGATATTTAACAGCTAAAACGGCCTCAGAGTATTTGGTAGCCATACCCACCAAGGCTGTAATCCACATCCAGAACAGTGCACCAGGGCCACCCAATACAACCGCTGTAGCAACACCAGCAATGTTACCGGTGCCTACCGTGGCTGATAGCGAGGTCATAAGCGCATTAAATGGAGAGAGCTCACCGGCGTCTGAACGATCACTACGGCGACCACCCCATAACAACCTAAAGCCAGTGGGGATTTTGCGTATGGGCATTACGTTTAAGCCCACGGTTAGAAAGATGCCCGTCCCGAGCAGGAGCGCCAACATATAGGGCCCCCAAACTACTCCATTAATCGTGCTAACGATATTATTCAGTATTTCCATCGATAATTCCTCATCATCGCTTCGTTATTAATTATTCTGCAATTGATAAACTCAATGCGCAGTCATTCGGAGGAAGCTTGATCCTAGCGCAGAAAGTTTTGGCGTAGAAATTAATAATCAATATGGACACATTTACTTTTTAAATGCGTTAAGCCAAAGGGACTAGGCCGTGAGACTTTCGTGATAAACAGCAATGAAGGAACAAGAAAACTGCATTAATAGCCGGTATATGAGTAAAATATTGCGCTTTATAAGCGCATAAAATTATTCCAAAACTCAAGATTCGCACTTGGCTTTATGTCTTAATGACAAAAAGGTCTAAGCCGAAGGAGCGCTGCCTCGGCAGTCGCTCGATAAGAATAGTAAATCTCTTGATTTAACGATCTTTACTTTCAAAAGTAGACCCTGCTTGCAAATCAGCATGGTAGGAAGATCGTACCAAAGGTCCAGAAGCGACATGTTTGAAACCAATCTTCATGCCGTAGTCACGATACTCCGAAAACTCATCTGGGTGTACAAAGCGTTGCACGGGAAGATGATCACGGCTTGGTTGCATATATTGGCCAATTGTCAGCATATCCACCTCATGGGCTCTCATATCTTGCATTACACGAAATATTTCTTGCTTTTCTTCGCCCAAACCAACCATTAAACCCGATTTAGTCAAGACATCAGGCTTGGCCATTTTAAAACGCTTTAATAGATCGAGAGACCATTGGTAATTTGCACCCGGCCTAGACTGTCGATACAAACGAGGCACTGTTTCAAGATTATGATTAAAGACATCTGGTGGTGATAACAATAGCCTTTCCAAGGCAACTTCCATACGACCACGAAAATCAGGCGTAAGAATCTCCACTTGAATTCCAGGCACCGCCGCACGGATTTCCTCGATACACAACTTAAAGTGCTCTGCGCCACCATCTCGTAAATCATCACGATCTACTGACGTGATGACCACATAACGAAGATTCAATTGCGCTACTGCGGCAGCCAATTGCTTGGGTTCATTAGTATCTAAGGGCTTGGGCTTACCATGCCCAACATCGCAAAAAGGGCATCGGCGTGTGCATATTTCCCCCATAATCATGAAAGTTGCCGTACCTTTTGAAAAGCACTCACCTAAATTTGGGCAAGAGGCTTCTTCACACACACTCGACAAACTACTTTTGCGCAGCAGTTTTTTAATTCGGGAAACCTCTGCTGATACCGGCAATTTGCTTCGCAACCATGCGGGCTTGCGTGGAATATCCGTTGTGGGAATAACTTTAACGGGGATACGCTCTAACTTCGCTGCATCACGATGTTTATCACCAGCTTTATGCCGCTCACTTCGCTTAACGGGCAAAACAGATTCAGATGTCATTATCTTTAACCTCAAAAAAGCCATGGTGAAAACACCATGGCTTTTGCAACTGAAAAGATCTTATTCGTAGTCGCTCATTGGCGGGCAAGAGCAAACCAAGTGCTTATCACCATAAACATTATCCACCCGGCCAACAGGTGGCCAATATTTCTGGCGCAGTAGTGAATCTACTGGATAGGCTGCCAAACTTTGAGAATAGCTATGCAACCAATCATTTCGCAGCATGGATTCAGCTGTGTGCGGAGCATTTACCAGAGGGTTGTCGTCTAAACTGTACACACCATCTTCTACCGCATGAATCTCCTCACGGATTTTAATCATCGCATCACAAAAGCGGTCGATTTCCCACAAAGATTCACTTTCTGTCGGTTCGATCATTAGCGTTCCCGCTACCGGGAAAGACATCGTCGGAGCGTGGAATCCATAGTCAATTAAACGTTTAGCAACATCATCAACACTGATTCCTGAGCTGTCTTTGATCGGTCTAAGATCAACGATACATTCATGTGCCACCAAACCATTTCGGCCGGTGTACAAGATCGGGTAGTGTTCGCTTAATCGTTTACTTAGATAGTTCGCGTTCAAAATCGCAGCTTCTGTAGCCTGTTGTAATCCACTGGCGCCCATCATACGGATGTACATCCAAGTAATCGGTAGAATACTCGCACTGCCCCATGGAGCGGCTGACACTGCCGCGCCTTTTGAGCTAGCAGACAGCACACGATGGCCAGGCAGGAAGGGCTCCAGATGCTCCTTGACCCCAATAGGGCCAACACCAGGGCCACCGCCGCCATGTGGGATACAGAAAGTTTTATGGAGGTTTAAATGGGATACGTCTCCGCCAAATTTACCTGGTTGGCACAGCCCTACCATCGCATTTAGGTTGGCACCATCAACATAAACTTGGCCACCATGTTGATGAACGATCTGGGCCACTTCGACAATACTTTCTTCGAACACACCGTGGGTCGACGGGTACGTCACCATAATGGCGGCAAGATCTTGACTGTGACGCTCGGCCTTTTCTCGCAAATCGGCGACATCAATATTGCCCTGCTCATCACATTTCACAACAACTACTTTCATGCCGCACATCTGTGCAGAAGCTGGATTGGTTCCATGTGCAGAACTTGGGATTAAGCATATGTCACGCTGCCCTTCCCCACGGCTTTCATGATAGGCACGCACCGCTAACAAGCCAGCATATTCACCTTGGGCACCTGAGTTCGGCTGCAGAGAAACGGCATCATAGCCGGTAATCTCGCACAACATATCCTCAAGCTCGCCGATCATTTGCAAATAGCCTTCAGCCTGATCCAAGGGAACAAAGGGGTGCACATTGGCAAACTCTGGCCAGCTAATGGGGAGCATTTCGCTGCTGGCATTTAACTTCATGGTACAGGAGCCCAGCGGGATCATGGCTCTGTCTAGGGCGATATCACGATCTGAAAGCTCGCGTAGATAACGTAGCATCTGCGTTTCGCTATGATATTGATTGAAAGCCTCTTGGCTTAGCAATTTATCATTGCGCAGAAGATTGCCTGGAATAATATAAGCTGTCTGAGCCTCAATTTCATCAAAGCTTAATTCGCCCTCCGGCTTGAATATCTCCCAGAGCTTGCTGACTTCAGATCGTGAACTCAGTTCATCAAATGAAAGGCCTAGCTGCGAGTCATCAACTAATCGTAAATTGATGCCCGCATCACGAGCACGATTAACAATCGCTTCGGTCTGTGCCCCGCTATGAATGGTAAGCGTGTCAAACCAAGATTTGTTTTTTACTTCAAACCCAAGCTGACGAAGCCCTTGTGCGAAAACACTGCACAAGCTATGTACGCGTTCTGCTATTTTACGGAGGCCTGCAGGGCCATGATATACCGCATACATACTGGCAATAACGGCTAACAGTACCTGTGCAGTACAAATATTCGAGGTCGCCTTTTCGCGGCGGATATGCTGCTCACGCGTTTGCAGCGCCAAACGATAAGCTGGCTCACCATTGCTGTCTACAGAATTACCGACTAGACGTCCTGGTAAAGAACGCTTAAAAGATGCTCTAGTGGCCATATACGCCGCGTGCGGCCCACCAAAGCCAAGCGGCACGCCAAAACGCTGTGCAGAACCAATAACCACGTCCGCACCCAACTCACCTGGAGATTTTAGTAACAATAAACTTAAAGGATCTGCTGCAAAAGCGACAAGACCTTTATTGCTATGGATAGCTTCAATAAGTGTAGAGTAATCTCTCAGTTCACCATCAGCCGCAGGATATTGCAGCAAGACCCCGAAAACATCGTCTTGGGATTCGGCTTGTAGTGGATCAGCAATGAGCAACTCAATACCAAGTGGCTCGGCTCTTGTTGCTAGAATATCGATGGTTTGAGGCAAGCACTGCGGGTCTACCAAGAAACGTCGAGATTTTGATTTTGACATACGTTGACACAGAGTCATCGCCTCTGCTGCCGCAGTCGCTTCATCTAGCATGGAAGCATTGGCGATTTCCATCCCTGTCAATTCAGTGATCAAGGTTTGAAAATTGAACAGCGCTTCTAATCTACCCTGAGAGATTTCTGGCTGATAAGGCGTATAAGCTGTATACCAAGCTGGATTTTCTAATAGATTTCGTAGGATAACGGTAGGTAGTCGACTATCGTAATAACCCTGGCCTATCAAGGAACGAAAACTTTGATTTTTCTCGGCTGTCGATTTCAATTCTTCCAGGGCCGCTGATTCGCTACACGCAGAGGCAAGCCCCGGTAATCCATTAGATCGAATGTTTTCAGGGACTACAGCCGAGATAAAGCTAGCCATAGAATCGTAACCAAGATAGGCCAACATTTTATCTCTATCTTGGTGGCTAACTCCAATATGGCGAGCGATGAATTCGCTTGAGTTTTCAAGCTCTTTAATGGTCTTTTTAGGTTGTAACATACACAGCTCCAAGTACTAAGCTTGGGCACGGTATGTCCACCCAGCTCAATATTCAGCAGGAAACAAATATAAATCTATACTTCTGACTCTAAGATAATACCTAGAGCCAGAGTTTTTCTGATTCACAAATTAACTTAATCGGCGGTAAATTCTTTATACTGTTCTTCAGTCATCAGTTCGCTAAGATCCGCGCCATCTTTCAATTGAATTTTCACAAACCAACCATCTTGCAGCGGTGATTCGTTAACCAACTCCGGGTTATCAGCAAGCTCTTCATTCACATCAACAACAGTTCCAGCTAATGGAGCAACAATTTCACCAGCGGCTTTCACAGATTCAATCACAGCCACCTCGTCGCCCTGATCATATTCACTGCCCACTTCAGGAAGCTCGACAAATACCACATCTCCCAGTTGCTCTTGGGCAAATTCAGTAATTCCAACTGTCGCTTGGGAACCATTAATCAATAACCACTCATGGTCTTTTGTAAACTTCATTTCACTCATCATATTCACCATTATTTATTGTTTAATTCAATCGACTTAAGATTAACCACGGAAATAACGTTGTGGCACGAAAGGTGTTTTAGCTACCGTTATCGGAATGTCTTTATTGCGTACTCGCGCAATCAACTTTGTATCAGTTTTGGCCAGCGATGCTGGGACATAGCCCATTGCTAAGGGGGCATTTATACTAGGACCAAAGCCGCCACTGGTAACTTCACCAACCTGGTTACCCTCAGCATCAAATATCCCTGCGCCCTCGCGCACTGGAACTCTACCCTCGACTAAAAAGCCAACACGTTTACGTGAAACGCCTTCGGCGATGTCATTCAAAATTCTTGCCGAACCTAAAAATCCAGCTTCTTTATCTCCACCGGACCTGCGATTCTTGCTAATACTCCAAATCAAGGAGGCTTCGATTGGGCTTGTTTCGGTGTTCATATCATGTCCGTAAAGACACAGACCAGCCTCTAGGCGAAGTGAATCTCTAGCCCCTAAGCCAATAGCTTCCACTTGTTGGTAGCTTAATAATAAGCGCGCTAGTTTTTCAGCCTGCCCATTGGCCACAGAGATCTCAAACCCATCTTCACCGGTATACCCAGAGCGAGTGATATATATCGGCATGCCGTCAATTTCGCTATGGCAGCCGTTCATAAAAGTCAGCTCGCAAGCTTGCGGTGCTAACTCCTGCATAAGGGCTGCAGCCTTAAGCCCCTGCACTGCCAATAAGGCCTGATCTTCAAGAATTTCAAATTCGAAACCCTTTAAGTGCGATTGAAGATGAGCAATATCTTGTTCTTTACAGGCGGCGTTTACAACTAAGAAAAATGTCTCTTCATCCCATTTACAAATAATGAGATCATCAAGAATACCTCCAGACTCACTGGTCAGTACCGCATAAGTTTGCTGATTTGGCTTAAGCGCCTCAAGATCAACAGGAATCAGTTTCTCAAGGGCTGAAGCTACATTCGCTCCGCGAATAATCAGTTGCCCCATATGAGAAACATCAAATAGCCCAACCTGATCACGACAATGCAAATGTTCGCCTTTAATTCCAAGCGGATATTGAACCGGCATGCTATAACCCGCAAATGGCACCATCTTCGCGCCGAGCTCGACATGCAAGTCGTAAAGTGGAGTTTTCAATTCTTCTGTCATATTTCGATACTCGTAAAATATTCGTTATTATTGCTTCAAGCTTTTATTAACACTCAACAATGTTAACGGGGACTTCAACCACATTGATGGCTAAACCTCCGCGTGCTGTCTCTTTGTACTTAGCCTGCATGTCGCGGCCGGTATCACGCATGGTTTTGATCACCTTATCAAGTGATACAAAATGAGATCCGTCGCCGCGGATAGCCATCCTCGCGGCATGAATCGCTTTTACTGAGGCCATCGCATTACGCTCAATACAGGGAACCTGGACCAAGCCACCAATAGGATCACAAGTCAGACCAAGGTTATGCTCCATTGCGATTTCCGCCGCATTTTCTACCTGCTCCGGAGTCGCGCCTAACACCTCAGCCAAACCCGCGGCCGCCATGGAACAAGCAGAGCCCACTTCACCTTGGCAACCAACTTCCGCGCCACTAATCGAAGCATTCTTTTTATATAGAATGCCCACCGCAGCTGCGGTCAATAAAAATCGCTCTACACCATCGTCATTGGCACCTGGCACAAACTGTCGATAATAGTTAAGCACTGCAGGAACAATGCCGGCCGCACCATTAGTTGGTGCGGTTACAATTCTTCCGCCAGCAGCATTTTCTTCATTCACTGCCAATGCATAGAGGCTTACCCAATCTAATACGGTAAGCGGGTCTGAGAGAGAAGCTTCTGGTCGCTGCAATAATTGCTGATATAACTGCCCTGCTCTTCGACTTACCTTCAGCCCACCAGGCAAAATGCCTTCAGCGGCTATGCCGTTATCAATGCACTCCTGCATGGTACGCCAAATATTATGAAGGTAATTGCGCGTTTCGAATGTTGGCCGCCAAGCTTCTTCATTAGCCCACATTACGTCAGAAATCCGAAGATTCTTTTGCTGGCAAATCGCCAGTAGTTCGGCACCCGTAGAAAACGGTAATGCCAGCTCACGAGAATCTTCGATAATGGCATCATTGCCAGCCTCATCCTCGCCGACAACAAAGCCACCACCGACTGAGTAAAAGCAGCGTTCTTCTATTAAAGATCCATCTTCGGCATAGGCACTAAACTGCATACCATTAGAGTGAAATGGAAGCTCTTTACGGCGATTTAGAATCAGATCAGTCTCGTCTTGGTAAACGACTTTATGACAAGCCGCCAAATTAATCTGACCTTGTTCACGAATGCCCGCTACCCTAGCGCCAATATCTGCCACTACAACACTTTCTGGCAGTTCACCTTCAAGACCCAGCAAGACCGCTTTAGGGGTTCCGTGTCCAACACCCGTAGCCCCCAATGAGCCAAACATCTCTGACTTAACTCTCGCCACCTGAGAAAGGCGCCCATCAGATTTAAGCTGCTCAACAAATTGTTGCGCAGCTTTCATAGGCCCAACAGTATGAGAACTTGAGGGACCTATTCCGATTTTAAACAGATCAAAAATACTGATCGCCATGTTAATCACCCAATCCAGATTTACTTGTTAACGTAAACTGGGAATTGTGCACAAAGCTGAAGCACTTTTTCTTTCACCAACTCAATGACTTCACGATTATCAATATCATCGAGAACATCGCACATCCAGTTAGCCAATTCGGAAACTTGCTCTTCTTTGAAGCCGCGACTGGTTACCGCAGGAGTGCCGAGACGAACACCACTGGTAACAAACGGTGATTGCGGATCGTTTGGTACAGTGTTTTTGTTAACGGTAATATTGGCTTCGCTCAAAGCCGCATCAGCGGCTTTACCGGTAATCCCCTTGTCAATTAAGTCCAACAAGAATAAATGGTTTTCAGTGCCGTTCGAAACGACTTTATAACCACGCAGCTGGAATGCCTTAGCCATAGCTTTAGCATTGTTAACAACTTGCTGTTGATAATCCTTGAACTCAGGGGCTAGAGCTTCTTTAAAAGCCACGGCTTTGGCCGCAATAATATGCATTAACGGGCCACCCTGAATGCCAGGGAAAATCATCGAGTTAAGTTTCTTTTCAATCTCCGGGTTAGAGCGCGCGACAATCAAGCCGCCGCGTGGGCCACGTAAGGTTTTGTGGGTAGTAGTGGTAACCACATCGGCCACCGGCACAGGGTTAGGATAAAGACCCGCCGCAATTAAACCGGCGACATGCGCCATATCAACAAATAGGTAGGCCCCTACCTTGTCGGCGATATCTCTAAAGCGTTGCCAATCCATAACCAATGAATAAGCTGAAAAGCCCGCAACGATCATTTTAGGTTTATGTTCAAGGGCTAAAGCTTCTACTTGATCATAATCCACTTCACCAGTTTCTGGGTTCAGTCCATACTGAACAGCGTTGTAAATCTTTCCAGAGAAATTTGGCTTGGCACCGTGAGTTAAATGACCACCATGATCTAAAGACAAACCAAGAATAGTATCACCTGGCTGAAGCAAGGCCATGTAAACGGCTGCGTTTGCTTGCGAACCTGAGTGCGGCTGGACATTAGCATAATCAGCTGAGAACAGTTCTTTGGCTCGATCAATAGCCAACTGCTCTACCACATCGGCATGCTCACAACCGCCGTAGTAGCGCTTACCCGGATAGCCCTCTGCGTATTTGTTGGTCAATTGTGCCCCTTGAGCTTCCATCACACGCGTGCTGGTATAGTTCTCAGAAGCAATCAATTCAATGTGTTCTTCTTGTCGGCGATCTTCAGCTTCTAAAGCCGCCCAAAGTTCTTGATCAAAATTGGCAATTTTATCGTTATAATCAAACATCGCTTTCCCTCAATTCGTGGTTCGGACAGGAGTTTGATTGGATACTAATCAGGGCTTAACGATTTGTTAAATTAATAGTTATAATGTCTTCATAACAATTACTAATGACAGATCCCAAATGGAAGGTCGTGATCTTTCCCGTGGGCAAGTAGGAGAAGAGTGATGAAAAACCTTCCGATCGAAGTATTAAGAGCGTTTGTAACGATTGTGGAGCTGGGTAGTTTTACCCAAGCCGGTGATTTACTTGGACGCTCTCAACCCGCTATAAGCTTACAAATCAAGAGGTTGGAAGAGCTTTTAAATCAAAAGCTTATCTCAAGAAACGGACAGAACATTGAGCTGACCAAAACCGGTGAACAGTTGTTCTACTACGCCAAGCGTATATTAGCGCTTAATGATGAGGCCGTGGCGAGCTTTAATGCAACCAGCGTTAGCGGCCAGTTAAAATTAGGCATACCGAGTGAATTTGCGACGACTCTTCTGCCTAAAATTCTCAGTCGTTTTGCCAATACCTACCCTAACGTCAACTTGGAGGTTATTAGCGATCTTAGTCGCAACCTAATGAATGCCAGCGCTCAAAAACAATACGATCTAGTTTTGGTACTGCATGACGATCCTGATAAAGCAGGTACAGAGTTAATCAAAGAAGACGAGCTGGTATGGGTAAGCAGCCATAGCCATGACTGCCATATGCGCTCGGTGCTGCCGTTAATCGTCGCACCGGAAGGCTGTATTTACCGCAACCGTGCCAATACCATGCTTGCCGAAGCTGGCTTACCGTGGAAAATCAGTTACACCAACCCAAGCCTATCGGGTATTCAAGCGGCCATTGAAGAAGGTCTTGGGGTCACTGTGCTTGCGAAAAGTAGTGTTCCTGAAGGTTTAAAAGTCATCAATAACTCTACCCGGCTACCCAAGCTTGGCAAAATTGGTATTAGTTTAGTTAAACAGCCGAGCGAGCAAAGCGAAGCCGCCCAGCGTTTAAGCGAATATATTACCGCGAGTTTAGGGTAAGCTTTTTGGCATACTGTAGGGGCCACTGCTGATGGATTCGCTCGAAGAATTAGGAAAGCGCTGTCGATCTTCCTCATTAGCGGTATCCCTACATTCGCCCTGCAATTGAAAACGCCCCATCGTAAAAGCTTCATGCAATACCATGTAATCTTCACGGCAAAATTCCACTTCAGCCAGCTTCTCTTCTAAAGAGCCCTGCGCCTGTGCTTTTACTTTTTGCTGCATTTTGGCGATCATATCGCTACGATTTTTACCGCCGCCTTGACCTCCGCCGGCCCCCATCATTCCACCCCCTTTCATACCACCACCGTTCATTCGACCTCCTCGTTTGCGGCCGCCGTCAGGGATTTCTTTGTGCAAGGTATATTGAAAACGTTTCGATCCGTCGTCGCTTATTTGAGTAACAAAGTTTTCATTAAAGCCTTCTTTTTCCGGAGTACTGCTACATGCCGCTACAAAGACACTGCAGGCGAAAATAATAAGGGAAGACTTTGCCAATTTAAGGGGTAATGGCTGGGTATAGTGGTTCATATAGGCTCCTTTTTGTATTCAGTAGCCTATATGATTTGATTTCCTGACTAGAGTTTCGGGCTTAGGAAAACTTCAATTTTTCTCCACAATCAGCGTGTATTACCAGCTGATTTTTTCCATTTTCCTTAGCTTGATACAGCGCCTTATCGGCGGCGGCGAGCCAATCTCTTGCGGTTTCTCCAGTGATCGCACTCGCACCAATACTGCTACTGGTGGGTATCCTCTGACTGCGTTCAATATTGCGACAGATTTTATCAAGCAATGTCTGTGCATTTTCCATTTTTATATCACGTAAAAGCAGCAAGATTTCATCGCCACCATGACGAAACACTAGATCCGTAGCCCGGCAATTACTTTTAAGTAAGTCAACAAGATTGACAATGGCATCATCACCAGCATTATGACCTAGCTCATCATTAATACGTTTGAAGTTGTCTAAATCGAAAATGGCTAAAACACAAGGGCGATCGAATTCCTTTGCAAAGGTAATACTGTCTTGCAAAATAGTTTCCAACTGGCGGCGATTATAGGCACCGGTAAGTGGGTCTGTTGTCGAGTGTACTCGTAACAGCTCCTGCATTTTACGGATTTTATAAGCAAATACATGCGCCAAAGTAGCCGCAGCAATTAACGAAGCTTCGATACGAAACCACTGCCCCAGTTCAATGGTTTGATAGCCAAAGGCTCCGCATAAGATAATTACCCCAGCGTTCACCGCTAAGCCAACCCAAACAGGCAGCACAAATGCGGAACTAACCAGAATTGGATAACACCAAAACGTGCCCGTCACTCCTAAAAAGGCAATCGGGGTGGTCGCAGAAACAACCAACAAAGACAGTACAAGAAATACAATCACCGCTGGCAAAGTAGCATTTTTGAAGTACATCCAAAGCGATGCTGCAATCAAAGAGCAAACAAAGGCTCCGTCCAATACCGCCAAAAGCAGTCGCTCATTGATCACATTCACATAGGTCATCACTATGTAAATGCTGCTCAGCATGCCGCAAATAAACAACAACAATTTGTGCTTTTGCTTATTAGAAGCCGCCAAAGTGTGGGTATCGTCCCAATTTGCTAAATCAAACTCATACATAACAACAACCATAGAATTTAGACAGCTACACATCCTTTAGCTGCGATTCTATCTATTACTTATGACTTCAAGCGTATTTCCTGTAAACGCGGAGCTACGCCACCATGAGTTAATCGGGGTAATTTAAAACCCGAAGCTATGTCTATAGATTGAATTGACAGAAATACAAATTGGATCAGCTGTAGTGTGTGACATGTCACACTTATTCTAAACGTGCCAAACGCAGGGTAATCGCCTGACGAAGTTTATCAATTTTGTTCACCATAAGCTTAATGGCAGCCTCATCCTGATCCAGCCGCCCCCATTGATCAGACCAAGCCTGATGAAGCGCATCAGCCTCTCGCTTTGCGTCTTCACCGATCAACATGCTGAGATCTTTCACTAAAACCACAGCAACCCACCCATTTCTGGGAGTCCAGCTTTCTTGTCGGTCGTAGTGCAGGCTGTACATGCCCTGCTCCAACTCGGAAAGTTTAAGCAATACCTGGAAGGCAGCCGTTCGCGTTGTACTGTTGTCTTCGCTAATCTCAAGGCGCCAAGCATTGTAAGCAAAGCTAACACAAGCTGAAAAAACACTGAGCACTACGGTGATGTAGTAGAACTTTAGACGACGCTCTAGAATGTTACTGTCCATGCTGACTAGGCCCCATTAACTTTTCCAAGATCAATACTTTGGAACGCCTTGTGAGAAATACAGCAAAACACAAGATTAGCATGAGTATTAAACAGCCGCCAGGCCCATAGGACGCCGCTTAACCCGAATTAAATGGATACAGCCAAAGCAAAACAAAGGGATAAGAGGCTGGATGAGAGGGTGTCGCCCAGCGAATGCTAGGCGATACCGCAAATACAACTGAAAAGACTTAGATACGATTTACTCGATTCAAGCCTTCAAGCGCCGCGGTACGATACGCTTCGGCCATGGTCGGATAGTTAAAGGTGGTGTTAACAAAATAATTGATATTATTCGCCTCACCTTCTTGATTCATAATCGCTTGACCAATATGAATAATTTCAGAAGCCTCTGCACCGAAGCAGTGAATGCCTAATATTTCATGGGTATCAATGTGGAATAGCAACTTCAGCATACCCACGTCTTCACCGGATATTTGCGCACGTGCCGTGTTCTTAAAGAAGGCACGTCCTACTTCGTAAGGCACACGAGCTTCGGTTAGCTCTCGCTCAGTTTTACCCAAAGAACTGATCTCTGGAAGCGTGTAAATACCGGTAGGCGCATCAGTTACAAAGCGACACTCTTCACCATTGATGGCCATGGCGATTTCACGGCCCTGATCATAAGAAGCACTCGCCAAGCTTGGCCAACCGATCACATCACCAGCGGCGTAAACATAGTCGATATCGGTTTGATAACGATCGTTTACTTTTAGCTGTCCGCGATGGTCTGCTTCGAGGCCAATGGCATCCAAATTTAGATTATCGGTATTACCCGTTCGGCCGTTACACCACAGTAAGGCGTCAGCACGTAGGCGCTTACCGGATTTAAGATGCAAGGTTACACTGCGCTCATTGGCTTCGACTCGCTCGTACTCTTCTAAGTGACGTACAGTCACACCACTATCGCGCAGGTGATAACTCAAGGCATCAGAAATTTCATCATCCAAGAATGACAGCAAACGCTCACGGCTGTTAATCAAATCGACCTTAATGCCAAGACCGGCAAAAATAGACGCGTATTCACTACCAATCACACCAGCACCGTAAATAACGATATGGCGAGGTGTATGATTCATTTCCAAAATGGTATCGCTATCGTAAACACGCGGGTGATTAAAGTTAACATCAGCCGGGCGATATGGACGTGAGCCAGTAGCAACAACGATATGTTTAGCGCGAATGGTTTCCACAGCACCATCTGGCAAGCGCACACGTACTTCATTCTCGCCACAGAAGCTAGCTTCACCAATATGCAAATAAACACGGTTGCGATTGTAGAAACCGGTATGCAAATCAACTTGCTTAGGGATAACAGTTTTTGCGGATTTCAAAACCTTAGGGTAGCTGACGCGAGTCGACTCACCCATATGGTGAAATAAATTATTCTGGTTAAAGCGAATAATCTGCTTTACCACATGACGCAGTGCTTTAGATGGAATCGTCCCTTTATGAGAACAGTTGCCCCCTACAACACCACGGTTTTCAATCGCACCAACACGCATGCCTTGCTTAACTGCTGCCATTGCAGCACCTTCACCAGCAGGCCCCGTGCCGATTACTAATACATCATAATGGTAATCGCTCATTGCCGATTACTACCTCTCTATTCCGTTACTGCTTCTTTAACAAAAACTGTCTAATAAAAATTACAGCGATACTTACTTTTTCATAGCATCATTGAACAAATCATTTTTACCGCTTTCTTCTGCAGCGTTCGACTTGCCCATTTTTTCTTCTTCACATTTGCTTTCGTCGCCACCGCAAATGTCACATACATAATTAGGATCTTTCAGTGCATCACCGACGCCGCCACAAGAGCCTGAAATCGGCTTACGGCCCATTAGGACACCTATGGACATCATCACAACCAATAAGGTAATGACTCCAAACGCGACTACATAAATCATGGTTCACCTCACCCCTATTAGGGTCAATCGTCTATCCCACCATAAGATGGGTTTTTACGCTATTGGACATAGGTCGCAAAAGCGCTGGAATACTTCTCTTTAAAACCACTATTGGTTTTTACCAACATAAAAACCGCCAAGTTTTCTTGCTCCGCTAAAGCCATGCCTTGTTCAGGCCCAGCGACAGTAATTACTGTCGCCCAAGCATCGGCCTCGGCTGAACTTGCTGCTAGAACAGTTACTGACGCCAAGGCATGAGTAATCGGGCGCCCTGTTCTAGGGTCAATAGTGTGCGAGTAGCGCACGCCCTCTTTCTCAAAATAATTGCGATAATCGCCTGAAGTGGCCACGCCTTTATCGCTTACAGCAATTAAACGCTGCGAGCTTTGACCTGCCAAGCTGCTGCTGGGTTTTTCTACTGCAATTTTCCATGGTGTGCCACGGTGACTCATACCTTTTAGCATTAGCTCACCACCCACTTCCACTAGATAATTAAACGCACCGCAGCTCTCAAGGGCCTCTGCAACTTTATCGGCCCCATAACCTTTGGCTACAGCGGATAAATTGAGTTCAACCGCTTTACCTTTTTTAAGACTTGAGCCACTTATTTCTATGCTATCACCACCGCTGAGCGCCATAGCATCCGCTATTTGTGCTTCACTTGGCACAGCATCTTCTGGTGAAGATTTTGGTCCAAAACCCCAAAGGTTAACTAAAGGGCCAATAGTGATATCGAAAGCACCGTCACTGAGTTTATATAGCCTCTCACTTAAGCGTAGGACCTTTTCCATATCAGCTGAAAGCTGAGCGCTCTCACCGGCCGCCATTGCACTCAACTTACTGAGTTCACTATCCGCTATATAGTGTGACATCTGCTGATTGGTCTGCGCCAAGCTATTCTCAATACGCTTGGCAAGTTCGGCCCGATCACAACTGAAGCCTTCATTACGCTCCCCATTTGGGGGCACTACTTTTGGGGGCACTACCGCAACATTGTATTGCGTCCCCATAGTGGGGCCACTAAAGCGCCAAGGCTCAACTTTTTGGCTGCAGCCCGATAAAAAAACGGCCGTACCTAAACAGAAGAAGGCCAGCAATGCTGGCCTCTTCCTATAGGCAGTTACCACTTTGGATAATGCCTTCATTGATTAACCACCGAAGTCATCAAGCAGGATGTTTTCATCCTCTACGCCCAAATCCTTCAACATGGCAATCACAGCCGCATTCATCATTGGAGGCCCACACATGTAGTACTCACAATCTTCAGGCGCTGGGTGATCCTTCAAATACTGCTCATAAAGCACATTATGGATAAAGCCCGTGAGGCCTTCCCAGTTGTCTTCTGGCTGAGGATCAGATAAAGCAACATGCCATTCAAAGTTATCGTTTTCACGAGCCAGCATGTCGTATTCATCGTCGTAGAACATCTCGCGCAGTGAACGAGCACCGTACCAGAAGCTCATCTTACGCTTAGACTGCAAACGCTTAAGCTGATCGAAAATATGTGAACGCATTGGCGCCATACCGGCACCACCACCGATGAATACCATTTCGTTATCGGTATCTTTAGCGAAGAATTCACCAAATGGACCGTATACAGTAATAGTATCGCCTGGCTTCAAGCTAAACACATAAGAAGACATCTGGCCTGGCGGTAAACCTTCGGTGCGCGGTGGCGGAGTTGCAATACGGATATTGAACTTCACCACACCCTTCTCTTCTGGGTAGTTAGCCATTGAGTAAGCACGGATAACCGGCTCATCAACTTTTGATTCCAAATTGAAGAAACCAAAGTGCTCCCAATCACCGCGGTACTCATCTTCGATATCGAAGTCAGAGAATTTGACGTGGTGCGGAGGACATTCAAGCTGAACGTAACCACCAGCACGGAAGTCTACGTTTTCACCTTCAGGCAGCTTTAAAGTCAACTCTTTAATGAAGGTCGCCATATTCGGGTTAGATTCAACAGTACATTCCCACTGCTTCACACCGAATACATCTTCAGGCACTTCAATAACCATGTCCTGCTTAACCGGAGTCTGACAAGACAGACGCCAGCCTTCAGCGGCATCGCGCTTTGTGAAGTGTGACTCTTCAGTTGGCAGCATAGAACCACCACCTGAATTCACCACACATTTACACTGTGCACAGGTACCACCGCCACCACAGGCAGAAGGTAAGAACAAACCGTTACCTGCCAAGGTTTGTAGCAACTTGCCACCGGCCGGTACGGTTAAGGTTTTCTCACCATTGATTTCAATATTTACATCGCCGGAATTAACCAGCTTAGCGCGGGCGCCAAGAATGATGAACACAAGCGCGATTACAATCACGGTGAACATCACAACGCCAAGTATAATAGTTAGATTCATACTGGCTACTCCTTACAGGCTGATACCGCCGAAGGACATAAAGCCCAACGACATCAAGCCAACAGTGATAAAGGTAATACCCAAGCCTTGCAGGCCATCGGGTACGTCGGAGTATTTCATCTTCTCGCGGATGCCAGCCAAGGCTGCAATAGCCAAAGCCCAACCTACACCAGAACCTACACCGAACACTACAGACTCGCTGAAGTTGTAGCTACGCTCTACCATGTACAGGTTTGCACCCATGATGGCACAGTTCACGGTAATCAACGGCAGGAATACACCCAAGGCGTTGTATAGAGCTGGGAAGAATTTATCCAAGACCATCTCTAGAATCTGAACCATCGCCGCGATCACACCAATAAAGGTAATCAAGCTTAGGAAGTTCAGGTCAACAGAGGCGTAGTCTTCACCCAACCAAGACAAGCCACCTTCAGACAGCAAGTAGGTGTACAAGACATTGTTGACCGGTACGGTGATCGCCAATACCACGATAACCGCAACGCCAAGACCAATAGCCGCTTCTACTTTCTTAGAGATCGCCAAGAAAGTACACATTCCCAAGAATGCCGCCAGGGCCATGTTCTCGATAAAAATCGAGCGAACAAACAAACTAATAAAATGTTCCATGATTAGGCCTCCGCTGGCTTCGTATTAGGCGAAATCTTGAAATCTGGCTCTTCGACCTGCGCTTTATCGTATGCGCGGATACCCCAGATGATTAGGCCAATAATGAAGAATGAAGACGGCGGCAATAGCAATAGACCGTTAGAAACGTACCAGCCACCTTCGGTAGCCAATGGCAAAATTTCATAGCCTAGCAACTTACCCGCACCGAATAGCTCACGTGGAATCGCAATGGCAATCAATAGAGCCGAGTAGCCCAAGCCATTACCGATACCGTCTAGCAAGCTTGCACCTGGGCCATTTTTCATGGCGAAGGCTTCAGCGCGACCCATCACGATACAGTTGGTAATAATCAAACCAACAAATACTGAAAGCTGCTTAGATACATCATAAGCCACCGCTTTCAGTACCTGATCAACCACGATCACCAAAGAGGCAATAATGGTCATCTGCACGATAATACGAATGTTGTTTGGAATGTGGTTACGCACCAAAGACACAAACAAGTTAGAGAACGCTGTTACTGTGGTTAAAGCCACACACATAACCAGCGTTACTTTCAAACTACCCGTAACCGCCAATGCTGAACAGATACCCAAGATCTGTAGAGCAATAGGGTTATTCTGGATAATTGGGGTAACTAAAAGCTCTTTTGCTTTCATGGCTTAGGCCTCCCCTTTTTGCAAATTGTTTAACAGCGGACGGTAACCGTTCTCACCCAACCAGTAGCGGTATAGATTTTCCAAACCGCGAGTGGTTAGAGTTGCACCTGATAGACCATCGATTTCGTGCTTTGAATCTTTAGGCGCTTTACCCTTTAAGATTCGAACCGCAACGTCACCATTGGTAGAGTACATCTCTTTGCCAACCCAAATGGCTTTCCACAATGGGTTATCAACTTCACCACCTAGCCCTGGAGTTTCTTTGTGATCGTAGAAACCGGTACCAACCACGGTGTTTAGATCAGAACCCAATGCCATAAAGCCGTATAGCTGACCCCAAAGGCCATAACCTTTTACCGGCAAAACGATGGTTTCTAAGCTACCACTGTCATTGTTGATCAAGTAAACCTTGGCGTATTTTTCTTTGCGCAAGATTTTCGCAGGATCATTGGCCGCTGTAAGAGTTTCAGAAAGCGCAGGATCTTTTGCCGCTTTGTTTTGGTCGTAAGCATCGATAGACACAATGCCGTCAACATCTTCAGCGCTAACAAATTTACCCGTGCTCAAATCAACAAGCTTAGGGGTTACCTTCTTCATCAACTCATTAACATCAGCGCCATCAGTCATCAGGCCAGCTGCTGCAAGAATGTTTTTGTTGAAGTCTAATTTCTTATTGGCGTCTTGTGCTGGCTTCAGTACTACCGCCGCTGTTGATACAACGATGGAGCAAACAATACACAGGGACAGTGCAACAATAAGCGTCTTCTTAATAGTATCGTTATTAGCCACGAGCCAATCTCCTCTTAACATTAGCCTGCACCACAAAGTGGTCGATCAGCGGAGCAAACAAGTTGGAGAACAGGATGGCCAACATCATGCCTTCTGGGAAAGCTGGGTTTGCCACACGAATCAAAATCACCATGATGCCGATCAGAGCACCAAACACCCACTTACCGGTGTTGGTCATCGAAGCTGATACTGGGTCGGTTGCCATAAAGAACAAACCGAAGGCGAAGCCACCCACAACCACATGCCAGTGCCAAGGCACATTCATCATTTGATTAGTTTCAGAGCCAATCGCGTTGAACAAAGTGGTCATCAGGAAGGAGCCAATCAAGACACCGGCCACAATGCGCCAAGCTGCAATGCGCATAACCAGCAATGCACCACCGCCGATGATCAAGGCTAAGGTAGAGGTCTCACCAATAGAACCTTGCATCTTACCCAGGAAGGCATCAGTCCAGCTCAAACCGTTGTTCACAACCGTCTCAACACCACCACTGGCCAATACAGACAAGGCTGTTGCACCGGTGTAGCCGTCAACCGCTGTCCATACCGCATCGCCCGACATATAAGATGGGTAGGCGAAGAATAGGAAAGCACGGCCGGCCAAGGCTGGGTTCAAGAAGTTCTTACCTGTACCACCGAAGACTTCTTTGGCAATTACAACACCGAAGCTAATACCTAGGGCCGCTTGCCATAAAGGAAGATCTGGAGGACAGGTTAAAGAGAAGAGTACCGAGGTTACGAAGAAGCCTTCGTTTACTTCGTGTTTACGTACCGTCGCAAACAATACTTCCCAGAAACCACCTACCGCAAATACGGTCATGTAGATTGGTAAGTAATAAGCCGCACCGTGTACTAAGTTATCCCAAATACTCGCCGCATCGTGACCAGCAAATAGCGCGATCAAAGCACCACGCCAGCCTTCAACTTGGGTAATACCCATGTCGGCCATAACGGTGTTGGCTTGGAAACCTACGTTGTACATGCCCCAAAACATTGCTGGGAAAGTACAAATCCACACTGTGATCATAATACGCTTTAGATCGATATGATCGCGTACGTGAGCGGTGGTTTTGGTTACGTCTTTTGGTTTAAAGAAACCGGTATCAACGGCTTCCCAGAGGGCATACCATTTTTCGTGCTTGCCACCTGGGTGCACATGGGGGGACATGCTGTCTAATAGCTTTTTCAACATACTTAACCCTCCTTCTCAATACGCGTTAAGTTGTCACGCAAGATGGGGCCGTACTCGTATTTACCTGGGCACACATAGGTACACAAGGCCAAGTCTTCCTCATCCAGCTCCAAAGCACCCAGCTTTTGCGCCATATCGGTATCGCCCACAATCAGGGCTCGCAATAACTGAGTTGGCAAGATATCCAGTGGCATGATGTTCTCATAAGCACCTACTGGCACCATGGCTCGCTCAGAACCATTGGCCGAGGTATTGAAGTCGAACAATTTACCCTTCATTAGGCTGGAGATGAAAATCGCCAAGCTAGAGTGCTTATTAACACCTGCGCGCAAGTAGTGTAAAAACTCGCGCTCGCTCTCACCTTCTTCCAATACCGCCACCTGATTGGCGTAGCGGCCAAGATAAGCAAAAGCACCGTTGGCTTTGCGGCCACCGAAAACACCACCAGAGATCACGCGCTGCTCACCGGCTTTTAGCTGACCGGCAGTTAGCTCATCAGTGTTAGCACCTAAGCGCGTGCGAATCAGGCGAGGCTGTTCCACACTAGGGCCTGCCAATGCGATCACACGATCAGTGCTGATCTGGCCAGAAGTGAACAATTTACCAATCGCAACCACATCCTGGTAGCCCACAGTCCACACAGTCTTGGTGGCGCTTACAGGGTCTAGGAAATGAATATGTGTACCGGCGTTACCCGCTGGGTGAACACCTGAAAACTCGTGGCTCTCAACACGGCTGCTGTTACCCGTTAGCACATCTGCACCGGAAGCCTTACAAACGTAAACCTTGCCTGTCGTCAAACGTGATAGCACGGTCAAGCCGTTCACGAAATCGTCACGCTGGGAGCGAATAATCACCTCTGGGTTAGCCGACAATGGAGAGGTATCCATGGCGGTAACAAAGATGGAGTTCGGTGCGCTGTCTAGTGCCGGTACTTTACTGTACGGACGAGTGCGCAACGCCACCCAAAGACCACTGTTGTTCAGGTTATCTTTCACCTGCTCTTCAGTTAACGAAGACAATTGCTCAACGCTGTAGCTGGCGAAGCTTTCTGCCTCTTCGCCTTCTACATCGATCACAACCGACTGCAACACACGCTTAGCACCGCGATTAATCGCGGCTACGGTGCCGGCAGCGGGTGCGGTGTAGCGCACGCCTTCGGTCTTTTTATCGGTGAATAACAGCTGCCCAAGCTTCACTTTGTCGCCTACGGATACCGCCATGGTAGGTTTCATACCATGGTAGTCAGGTCCAACAACGGCGACAGAGCGAATAGACGGACCATCATGGATGGTCTGCTCGGGAGCCCCAGTTATGGGTAGATCGAGTCCCCGACGGATATTTATCATACGTCTCTGCCTAATCACTTAAAAGAAAAGTGGATAGACCAGATTGTCTTACGTCCCGCCTTGTAAGCGGCAACTGCAAACCAGTCCATGTATTCTGTGCCCAGCACCCGTACAGTGCTGCGGCATATGGTTACCCTCGTGGGCAAACCCGCGGCAGGCGTATTGAGACAGAAGCCCTGCTTCCTTTTATATAAGGTAAGCACGGCTAGCCAGAGGCTAATATGACATCAAACGGCTGCTGCTCTAAATTCGTACAACAATAAGCAGGCACTAGCCTTAGCTTATTTAGGCGACTTTTTGCTTTTCTTATCGCCCTATCTTTATCTTGTTATTCTCGTGATTCTTTAATGGTGACCATGGAACCAATCAAAGCGTTACATCGTCTTATTTAAGGTCACTGGCACCGTTGAGCTTACCGGCACCGCTTACGGTTCCATCTTAGGATTTCATCCTAATTGCAGGCTGACTCCCACAGCATTGCAAAATGAACCCTTACCAGTTTAGTAGAAACCTCATATTTCGCACGAGACGCCGAAAAATCCGCCATTTTGACACCTAAAGCATCATTTTTAGGATTAAGCTTCTGATTTCACGGCGAGTTTTAGCCGCATAGAACTAAAACGGCGCAATTATAAAGATGCCACGACTAGCTTGCCAGCATAAGCGCAAAGTTTTCGCCTTTTTTTCTGTAAAAAAGAAGGAGATAACTAGGGATTGTCGAATTTTCGACAATGCGATCACAATTCAACCAAAGCCAACCAAGCCACCTCACTTAAAATGGCGCAGGCTTACCCGTTGCATAAGCCATTTACAAAAATAAGACACAAAAAAGCCGGGACTAGCCCGGCTTTTTTCGCCTAAGTATTCCTTAAGCTTGCGGATACATATTGTAGTTAACACCGGCCATATCTTCCAAGCAGCGCATAACCTGACAACTGTAACCAAACTCGTTATCGTACCAGCAGTACAATACCGCGCTGGTACCATCAACGATGGTTGCTTCGGAATCGAATACGGAAGCGTGACGCGAACCAACGAAGTCCGAGGAAACCACCTCTGGTGAGTTGGTATAGTCGATTTGCTGCTGCAAGCTTGAGTGCAAAGCGGCTTCGCGCATATAGGCATTAACCTCTGCTACAGTGGCTTCTTTTTCCAGCTGCAGATTCAAAATAGCCATCGATACGTTTGGCGTCGGAACACGGATCGCATTACCGGTTAGCTTGCCGGCCAATTCAGGCAAGGCTTTTGCAACCGCTTTTGCCGCACCGGTTTCGGTGATTACCATGTTCAATGCAGCAGAACGACCTCGACGATCACCTTTGTGATAGTTATCGATCAGGTTCTGGTCATTGGTATAAGCGTGAACAGTCTCTACGTGACCGTGCTTCACACCAAAACCATCCATCATGGCTTTCAATACAGGAACAATAGCGTTGGTGGTACAAGAAGCCGCCGATACAATTTTATCTTCTGGCTTAATTTCGCTATTGTTAATACCGTATACGATGTTCTTAATGTTGCCCTTACCTGGAGCGGTAAGAATAACTTTAGAAGCACCATTACAGGCGACGTGTTGGCCAAGGCCATCTTCGTCGCGCCATACACCGGTATTATCTACAACGATTGCGTTTTTAATGCCGTAGTCAGTGTAATCTACCTCGCTAGGCGAGTTGGCGTAGATAACTTTTACTTCATTACCGTTAAGAACCAAAGATTGACTCTCTTCATCGACTCGGATGGTGCCCTTGAACGAACCGTGAACAGAATCACGGCGCAACAAGCTAGCACGTTTAACGAGGTCATTTGGTGAACTACCTTTGCGTACAACAATGGCACGCAAACGCATAACATCACCACTACCGGCCTTCTCAACCAATAGGCGAGCGACTAGGCGACCAATACGGCCAAAACCGTATAGCACGATATCTTGTGACTCAGGCAAAGGCTTCTCATTGCCACCTACCAAGCCTGATAATTCTTGAGCGACGAAATCGGCAGCGCTAACGCCCTGCTCCATTGGGCCGCCTTCTTTCATATAAGCAACGGTGATCTTACCCAGATCGATATGGGCTGGGCCCAGGTTCATTGCGCATACGGCTTCTAAAATCGGGAAGGTCTCAAACTCAGACAATTCATTGGATTCAACCTGACGCACAAAACGGTGCGACTTCATAATGTCGATTACAGAGCGATTAACCAAAGAACGGCCATACATATAGATGCCAATGTTCTTTTCGCGGTTTAAACGGCCGATCATTGGGATCATGGCCTCTGCTAGCGCTTCGCGCTCTTTCCAATCTTTAAAGTAGTCGTCCGGCTTTGGTCGATTCACGGTACTTACCTTTTGTTGAACTAGCACATTCAGCGCCAGTGACGGTTGAACAAAATTGTCACACCCATTCCATTGGATGTCCCACCCCCAGAGGCTAAAATTTGGCCTAAATGCCCGCCCAGCTGGTGAGTGGGCGCTATTATCGTGATTCAATGCCCCTTCCGCAAGGGACAATGGCGAATGCTGACCATAAATCTAATGGATACACTGGCTCCAAGCTCTAAACTGGTTACAATAGCCCGCCTTAAAGGTCATCGGGCGCTCTACAGCCCCGCCGAAACCGTTGATTGAGTTAATTAGAGAGTGACAGATGAGCCAACGTGTTAGCCCATTACAGCCCAATATAGAGACCAGCAAGCAACACAGTCTCTATTGGCAAGGCCTGCATGGCTCAGCAGGCGCCTTAGCGATTAGCCGCAGTGCTGATGAACACCAAGGCCCCGTACTGGTGATATGCCACAATGGTGCCGAAGCCGCTCAACTTGAAGCTGAAATTGGCTTTTATAGCCCCCATCAAGACATTATTCATTTTGGGGATTGGGAAACACTGCCCTATGACAATTTCTCCCCCCACCAAGATATTATCTCTGAGCGTTTAAGCGCCCTATACCGCTTACCGCAATTGAAATCTGGGATTATCTTGTGCGCAATGTCTACGCTAATGCACCGCTTGGCACCGGCCAGCTTTGTTAGCGCCTCCAGCTTGTTAATCGAAGTTGGGCAACGCTTTGATATCGAGCAGCAACGAAAGCTACTGCAAGAGGCGGGCTATATCTGTGTAGATACGGTATACGAGCATGGCGAGTTTGCTGTCAGAGGCTCATTATTGGATATTTTCCCCATGGGCTCGCCGGTACCTTATCGTATCGATCTCTTTGATGATGAGGTGGATTCTCTACGCAGTTTTGACCCTGAATCCCAGCGCAGCCAAGATAGAGTAGAAAAAGTCGAATTACTGGCCGCCAAAGAGTTCCCCGTCGATGCCGCCGCTTTAAGGCAGTTTCGCCAACGCTGGACCGAAGAGTTCAGCAATAGCGACCCAAAATCCTGCAGTATTTATCAAGATATCGCTGCCGGTATCGCCCCAGCTGGTATTGAATATTACCTGCCCTTATTTTTTGAAGAGTGCGCCAGTCTGTTTGACTATCTTCCGGACAACACCCTATGCGTTATGAGTGGTCCATGTCACCAGGCCAGTGAAAACTTTTGGCGCGATATCAGCGAGCGTTACGAGAGCCGAAAAGGTGATGTAGAACGCCCCTTGCTTAGCCCGGCCCGATTGTTTTTAGGCGCTGGCGAGTTATTTGCGGCCTTAAAACAGTATTCACGTATTGAGCTTAACCCTGAGAAAGACTCCCCTAACAGCATTCAATACGACTGCCGAAAGCCTCCCGAACTGCCAGTTAACGCTAAGGCCGAGAACCCCCTTACCGCCTTAGAGGCATTTTTACTGCAAGATGATAATCGCGTGCTGTTCAGCGCTGAATCGGCGGGGCGTCGTGAGTCACTGCTCGACCTACTGCGAAAAAACCGCCTACAACCGACCGAGGTAGAAAGCTGGCAGGACTTTGTCGATGGCGAGGCTGATTTAGCCATTATTGTTTCACCATTAGATCGCGGTTTGGTACTGGCGAAAGAAAATGTCAGCGTCATCTGTGAATCCCAACTATTTGGGCAACGGGTACAGCAAACTCGCCGTCGACGTAAAGCGCAATCTGAGCACAGCGATTTTGTCGTTAAAAATTTGGCCGAGCTGAATATCGGAGCCCCCGTTGTACATATCGACCATGGTGTTGGCCGCTACCGAGGCCTACAGACCCTTCACACCGATGGTCAAAGCGATGAGTTTTTGATGCTGGAATACGCCGACGAAGCAAAGCTCTATGTTCCCGTCGCCAACCTCCATTTAATTGCGCGCTATAACGGCGCTGAAGAATCACTGGCACCATTGCACCGCCTAGGCAGTGAACAATGGCAAAAAGCCAAACGCAAAGCCGCCGAGAAAGTTCGTGATGTCGCCGCCGAGCTTTTGGACATCTACGCCCGCCGAGCAGCGCGTAAGGGCTTCAAGTTCCGTGATCCGAAAGACGCCTTTGATGATTTTGCGGCCGGCTTCCCCTTTGAGGAAACACCCGACCAGGTTGCCGCGATTGAGGCTGTCTTTAGCGATATGACCCAAGAGAAGGCCATGGATCGCTTAGTCTGTGGTGATGTAGGTTTTGGTAAAACCGAAGTCGCCATGCGCGCTGCCTTCCTAGCCGTGCATTCAGGTAAACAAGTTGCCATGCTGGTGCCTACCACCCTGCTTGCACAGCAGCATTATGAGAATTTTAAGGATCGCTTTGCCGACTGGCCGGTGAACATCGACGTTATCTCCCGCTTCCGTACCGGCAAGGAAACCCAGGCCGTCGAAAGCAAACTCGCAGATGGTAATGTCGACATTCTCATTGGCACACATAAGATTTTGCAATCTGGCTTGAACTATAAATCGCTAGGCCTTTTGATTATCGATGAAGAACATCGCTTTGGTGTTCGCCAAAAAGAACAACTAAAGTCGCTACGTTCAGAAGTCGATATTCTGACCATGACCGCAACACCGATTCCGCGCACCCTCAATATGGCCATGTCGGGTATCCGTGATCTGAGTATTATTGCGACACCTCCTGCCAAGCGCCTATCTGTGAAAACCTTTGTCCGTGAAAGCGACTCTGGCCTGGTAAAAGAAGCCATTTTGCGTGAGCTCTTGCGTGGCGGTCAGGTCTATTACCTACACAACGAAGTTAAAACTATAGAAAAAGTCGCCGACGAGCTCGCCGCTGCGGTGCCTGAGGCTCGTATCGCTATTGGGCATGGCCAAATGCGTGAGCGTGAACTGGAGCAAGTCATGAGCGACTTTTACCATAAGCGCTTTAATGTCTTGCTATGCACCACAATTATTGAAACCGGCATTGACGTGCCTAACGCCAATACCATTATCATTAATCGTGCGGATAAATTTGGTTTGGCCCAGTTGCACCAGCTACGCGGCCGAGTCGGACGTAGCCACCACCAAGCTTACGCTTATCTGTTAACTCCTAATAAAAAGTCCATGACCCGCGATGCGCAAAAACGCCTTGAAGCCATCGCCAATGCACAGGACTTGGGTGCTGGTTTCACCTTGGCAACTCATGATCTAGAGATCCGAGGCGCCGGTGAACTGCTAGGCGATGATCAAAGCGGTCAGATGCAAGCGGTTGGCTTTACCATGTATATGGATATGCTCGATCGCGCCGTTAAGGCCATTCAGCGCGGTGAAACGACAAATATAGAAGATCCACTGGATACTCAGGTGGACGTTAACTTGCGCGTACCAGCCTTAATTCCAGAAGACTATCTACCGGACACTCACAGCCGTTTGATTCTATACAAGCGAATCGCCAGCGCCGAAAACAGTGCGCAACTGCGTGAGCTACAAGTCGAAATGATCGACCGCTTTGGCCTATTACCCGATGCCATCAAAAATCTATTTCGTGTTACCGAGCTCAAGCTACAGGCAACTGGGCTTGGTATAGAAAAATTGGAAGCCGGCAGCCAAGGCGGTGTTGTGGAATTTGCGAGCCAAACCAAAGTTGATCCCATTACTATTGTGAATATGGTGCAACAGCAGCCTCAGAAGTTTAAACTCAATGGCGCCAATCAGTTAAGGTTCAGCCTAGATTTGGACAATAACGAAACTCGAATCAGTACTATTGAGCAGCTAATAAGCGCGCTCAGTGGCCAACAAAATAAGGGCTGAGGAACCTGCAAGGACGATAAAAGGTCCTAGCTACACTCACCGCAAGGCCTTTGAACTAAAATCAGGGGCAAGATTATTCGTTAATCGCTAAGGATTAGATTCAATGAAACAATATTCCATCGCATTGGCTAGCCTATTTGCCGCCAACCTAAGTGGCATTAGCCTAGTTCAAGCTCAAGCAAGTGCTGCCACCGCGGAGCAAGAGCATTGGTATGCGGTGGAAGTAATCGCCTTTAAACGCTTGCAAATCAATCAAAACGAGCGACCGATTAATCTCGAACGTCTAAGCTTGAGCTACCCCACAAATAGCATGAGCATAATCAACGCTGAGACTGCGGCTGAATTGAACACCCAGCAAAAAACTGAAGCTATAGCGAGTAGTGATAGCAATACCACTATCGCTAGCTTTAACGGCGATTCCACGCAAGGCGATAGCGGCACGCTTACCCACGCCCCCCTTATGAGTAAAACACTGATGCCAGGTACATTCCTTGTGGCCACCCCCAGGGCGGAGCAGGAATTAAATCCACAGGCCAGCAGTCTTGCCCGCAGCCGCAATCAGCGCGTGTTATTTCACCATCGCTGGAACTTGCAGCTACCACCACAACAAAAGAAGTACAATATCGCTATTAACGGTGGAGAAAGCTTTGGCGATCACCAAGAGCTAGAAGGCTATATCCAGTTGAGCCGCTCCCGTTACCTGCATATTGAAACCAATGTCTGGCTCAGCCAATTTGCCATGGCTCAAGCAGAGGATTTCGGCCGCTGGCTCGACTTGCCCGAGCGTCCAAGTCCTTTCGAAGTAATAGCGCCTAAAAACCCAACGGAACTAAGTTTAAACAACGCTTGGGAAACAGCCGAATCGATTAGCAATACGCCTGAGGCAATTAGACCTACTGAGCTGCAACAAACTACTGCCAGTAATTATGTCGTTAACAGCATCGAGCAATTACAACAAAAGCGTAGAATGCGTAGCGGCGAATTGCACTATATTGATCACCCGGCATTTGGATTACTGGTAAAACTAAGCCCTATTGAAACACCGGTTTGGCCATTTGATAATTCCTTACTTCCTATCCTACCTAAGCCGGATATCGAATCAGAAATACCAGAAGTAGAAAATACAGAAACCGACAGCCCAACTCCCGCTGGTATATCGCTGCGTGGAAGTAAATAGATTCTAAAGATGAAGTGCGCAGCTAAGCAGCTGCGCACAATGGCAAGGTTCTAGCTGTCCTACTGAACGCAAACAACGTCTTCGGCTTGTAAACCTTTATCGCCATTTTGCAGGTCGAATTCTACCTTTTGGCCTTCGGCTAAAGATCGATATCCTTCCCCTCGAATACTTCGATAGTGAACAAAAACATCATCACTACCCTCACCCCTTGTAATAAACCCATAGCCGCGTGCATTGTTAAACCACTTGACTACGCCATTTGCACGATCAGACATTCCTAACCACCCTTCCTGATAAACTAATCATAACTAGTTTTTTATCTCCGCCGTTTCCCTTGGCATTTGCCAGCTTTACACTGATCGTACATCAAGCCAAGACGGAGCCAAACTACCCTCAGATAGCGACAACCGCTTCCGTCTGGCGCCAAAATCCTAAAGATAAAACCACAAGGATTATGGCGACTAGTACTTTTTATGATATTTAATATTGATTGTCTAGTACCTATTGTTGGGTTTTGGGGGTTTTCAGTGCATCTTTACACAATAGGACTCGATAATTTTACGAACTTGGGAAGTACAACTACCTAACTGAGAGTAGATCTCATCCATGGTAATGGGTGTTGAACTGATTCCCGCAGCCCAATTCACGACCATCGCAAGTGCTACATAGGAAATATTGGCCTCGGCGGCGAGAGCGGCTTCAGGCATCAAGGTCATACCCACTAGATCGCAGCCATCCCCCTTAAGACGCTTAATTTCAGCGGGGGTTTCCAAACGCGGTCCTTGTGTACAGCCGTAAACAAAGCCTTTAGGAATACCCGCCAGATCGGCAATATCTCGATTCATTTGGGCATTAAAGAGTTCGGAGCAATCGATATGGTCCAAAGGGTAACTTAGACCATCAAAAAAGGTAGATGATCGACTGTGGCTATAGTCGATAACGTCACCGACTAAGGCCAAGGACCCTGGAGCCAGTTCCTTAGCAATACCACCGACCGCGTTAACAGCAATCAGCTTTTCTATTTGCAGGGCTTTAAGCGCCCAGATATTGGCGCGATAGTTAATTAGATGAGGGGCTATACTGTGCTCACTACCATGGCGCGGTAAAAAATAAACCAATATCTCCTTCGCTAGAGGAAGCCTAATCTGCTGCAGTGAGACAGGCTGATCACTAAATGGCGTTGGAATCGATATGTTTGCGACCGTCTCGGCACCCGGGTAGTCATCTAAACCCGAGCCACCAATAATGGCGACAGGAAGGCTTGCAGCCCCTTGAACAGTTTGCTGCAAGCACGACGCCTGCAGCTCAGCATTAATAGTTAAGCTCACTAAGCGTCCTATAATCTAATAAATATTAAGTTAAAGTTGTTTTTCAGCAACGGCGTATATACCAGGCGCATTACGTAAATAACCCTGATAATCCAAACCAGCACCAAAGATAAAACGATCACCTACCGCAACAGCACGATAATCAATGGCAATATCTTTTTTCTCACGTTCATGCTGTTTCTCAACCAAGACCCCCGTTTGTACCTGGGTGGCCCCCTGCTCTAAGCAGTACTCTTTAAGAGAATGCAGGCTTAAGCCCAAATCAAAAATATCATCCAACAAAAGTACACTGCGCCCTGCAATAGAGATTTGGGACAAGGCTGGCCAGCGCGTTTCCTGCTTGCCACTAGGGCCAGATGCCGCATTAACATATTCAAGTTGCAGCTGAAAATCCAACAAGGGCAGTAATTGGCCACAGGTTACCAGGCCGCCATTCATAATACACAAGATCAAAGGATTTTGATCATGTAAGTTCTTGCGTATCCGCATGGCCATACCTTGCACACCCTGCTCAAGCTCATCGGCACTGTGTAAGCAGTCTGCACTGTTCCAAACAGCCTGCAGCTTTTTATCTACCAGCTTCATATCAAACCTGCCCTGAAGGAAGCTCTGTATTCGGAAGTTCTGAATGCATTGTATTTAAATGAATTGTTGATGTCGGGTAAGCGCACTCAGCACCATGACTATCTATAATCGCAAGAATCTTAAGTAACACATCTTGTTTCACCTCATGATAGTGCGCCCAATTGACGGTTTTGGTAAAGGTGTACACAAAAAAGTCCAACGATGATGGAGCAAAGGCATTGAAGTTCACCATTAAAGTTTGCTCATGATCAATTTCATCATGAGCTTCAAGCATCGCCTTTACGTCATTAACGATGGCGGTTACTTTTGCAGCATCGTCGTATCGAATTCCGATGGTTTCATAAATTCGGCGATTGAGCATCCTTGAAGGATTCTCCAAGGATATTTGAGTGAACGTAGCATTGGGAACATACAAAGGGCGCTTATCAAAGGTACGAATGCGCGTTAGGCGCCAACCGATATCTTCCACGGTGCCCTCAATATTCTTATCGGGTGAACGCACCCAATCACCTACTTTGAATGGGCGATCCATATAGATCATTAGACCACCGAAGAAATTGGCCAAAAGATCTTTTGCGGCAAAACCAACCGCTAGACCACCAATACCGCCAAAAGCTAAAACACCAGAGACGCTGTAGCCTAAGGTTTGCAAGACGACTAGAACCGAGGTAATGATCACCGAAACACGCAGCAATTTACCCATTGCGGAAACGGTCGTCTGATCCATAGGTTGATGAGCATACTCTGGATCAACAAGGTTTTTTTCAGCCCGACTAATAAAGCGAACCAAAAACCAAGCAATAATCGCCACCACACCCACTTCACGAATAGGCTGCACAGCTTCAAGCAAATTAACCTCTGACTGGTGCGCTGAGATCTCTAGCGCCCAGCACAAACCAATAAGCCATATTAACCAACGAACCGGCTTTTGCGCCGCTTCGATTAGGGCATCGTCCCAAAGGTTTTTACTTTTGGCAGCCTGTTTCATCAAATTGTTGAACACCACACGAGCTACAAACGCCACTAACAAAGTAGCAACTACAATAATGAAAACTTCAGCGATCCAAATATTTTCTCGCCCGGTAATTTCAGACAGCCAGTCTGGCATCGCTACCGCAGAATGAATCATCGACAACTTCCTGTGAATAAAAAACTGATTAAACTAACAAAGTTCATTTAGATAAACTGGCTTATGCCAACAGGCGTTCAGCGTAGGCTTTTCCAGCCTGCCAGCTCGAATCACTCGCTAAATCACCCCATGACCATTTCCGGCGTGCCAGCATAGTCAGTAAGCGTTCCTGACTTTCTGGCGCCATCTGATAATCTTGCAGTGCATCAGCAACCTCTAAGGCGCCCTGGCGATTATTACAAACCAAAACCATATCGCAGCCAGCATAGAGGGCCAGTTTTGCCCGCTCAGCATAACTACCAGCTTGCACAGCGCCCTCCATACTAAGGTCGTCACTGAAGATTACGCCGTTATAAGTCATTTTTTTGCGCAGGACTGTTTGCAACCAGTAATCAGAGAAACCTACTGGCTGCTCGTCGATCTGGCTAAAAATAATGTGTGCTGGCATTAAAGCATCTAGCTGGGGCAATAATTCTGCAAAAGGCAGCAAATCCCGCTGCTCCACTTCCGCCCAGCTGCGCTTATCGATTGGCAAAGTCAGATGGCTATCTTCTTGCACCGCCCCATGCCCCGGGAAGTGCTTACCGGTAGTCGCCATTCCTGCTGCAGACATACCGCGCATAAAGGCTGCTCCAAGACGAACTACCTCTCTTGGATCATCAGAAAAGGAACGGTCACCAATAATACTGGAAAAACTTTCATCAACATCTAACACCGGCGCAAAGCTGATATCAATACCGCAAGCTAATACTTCACTGGCCATCAAAAAGCCTAACTGCTCAATATCGAGTTCGCTCGCCGCTTCTGAGGCTTGTTGATACTCCTTGATCTTTTGCATTGCGGGTAGTCGTTGAAAACCATCGTCCTTTAAACGTTGAACCCGACCACCCTCTTGATCAACCGCAATGATAATATCTCGGCGAATCGCCCGGATGCTTTTCACCAGCTCGCACAATTGCAAGCGGCTGGAAAAGTTGCGTTGAAATATAATCAAACCGCCAACACAAGGTTGCTGCAATAGCTGTTCGTCTTCTTTACTGAGCTCTAGCCCATCCACATCAATCATAAGTGGGCCTGGGCCCATAGTCTGCGTCGTCAATTTAGGTCTCTCAATAGATAGGGCTTAATCGGCCGCTGGAGTTGAAGAATCTACAGCCGGTATCTGCATCATACGACTTAAGGTAGGGATCAATAGTTCCAATGCGCGCTCAACGCCACTGTGTTCGGAGAAGTTGTCTTCGATGATTCCTTGAATCGAATCAATGCTCGATAAAGTAAACACCGTTGCCCCCAACAAAAAATACAGCTGCCAATAGAAATCGACTGGATTGATCCCAGGAAGCGTATCTCGCAGTAAGTTTAGAAAGCGACGATACAAGTCACCATACTGGCTAACAATAAACCGCCTTAAATGGCCTTGGGATTGAGTGTACGCCATGCCTAAAAGGCGCATAAAGCGCTGCAATTCGATAACTTGCTCTGCTTGATTCAGGCCAGGCTTGGCGGCAACCGTTTCCATCAAAGTACTAAACAAGCAACGAAACAAGGCCTCCACCTGGTCACTGCCCTTAAGCTTATTAAGATTCTCTGACAGTTGCTGGCAAAAAGGATCCAATGTTCTGGCGAACACGGCCTGAATAAGCGCTTTTTTAGAGCCAAAATGGTAATTTACAGACGCTAGATTCACCCCGGCAGCGGTGGTGATAGTACGCAATGAAGTTTCCGCGTAGCCTCGTTCAGCAAATAGAACGCTCGCTGCATCAAGTATGCGCTCTACAGTTTCTTTTTGGGCCATCCAGCCTGTCCAATCGATTCATTATAAGGGCTTGAAAATACTGAGCTGCACAGCCCTTGTCAAGGTCATCATTCAGTTCAGCAAACCAAGCAAATACCCCACAAACCTCCATTTCTAAGTGACAGCAGGTGATTTTGTCGAGCAATTTTTAGACAATCTTATTATGTCCAGAATTCTGTATAGAACAGAAATTTTTAAGCAAAATTGGCCCGATTTTTTCCCGGAAATAAAACTCTAGGAAAATGAATCAATTAGAGAGACAAAGGGAATTTTCAATGATCACCATCAAGAAATGGCGCCTAAAGTCATGACCTCAAACACTGTACATGCCCCGTCACCATGGTATTTTGCCCTACAAGCAATGCAGCTTTTAACCACAAGTGTTGTGGTAGCCGCAGGGCCAATAGCCATAAATAAATTCGAGGGTTTGGAGGTAATAAACAATGGCAAATCAACTCCCAGTCATCGGTGATTGGTACAACGACCTAGCTGTGGGACAGATTTTTGAAGTGGTAGCCATTGATGAGCATGCGGCCACCATTGAGATCCAATACGCTGATGGTGGATTGGGTGAATACGATATGGAATCTTGGCAACAGCTCACTCTAGGACCTGCTGAAGCTCCAGAGGATGCATCAGCCGGCTATGAAATGAGCCAAGAAGACAGCTATGTGGGTGATGAGGTTATGATCCCAATGGACGGTGGCAATCCACTGGCCTCCATCGAACCCGATAGCTTTTCAGGCTTTGACGACTTCTAAAGACCACTACCAACAGCTGCCACACAACTGCCCACTCCCCTTTTCGCTTCGATCGATTGGGGGTCCCCATCATTAATAGGAAGGAAAAAGACAGCTAAAACCTCTTTAAGAACATTGTTTAATGCTAATGTAGCCAAAAGAATAATAGCAGCTCAGGGATTACTATCTTAGGGAAGAACAATGGAAAAAATTGCTTTAGATAAAGATTTGATCAAGGACGCTATGCAATCGCTGGCCTACTTTGCATTTATAGGTGCGATCTTTCGATTTGGTGGCCCAGAAGTTAAAAGCGACATCAATAAACTGATTCCCTTTGTGCTTATCTTCCTCACTCTCTTGTTTTTTATTTACATTTTCACAATTATTCATGTGATTCGCCCAGCGGTGCAGATCTATTATCCAGAATTTGGCTTGAAGGGCGTTGATTCACATTATCGGCCACTAAATCGCCTCCACCCTGCCAATGTAGTATTTGCTTCAGTTCTCGCTTTATATATCTATATAGGCTGGTTTATCGTGAGCATTGGCTTGATGGCAGGCTTAAGCCAATAAGCCATTATCCTGTCCCGTGCAATAGGGCCATAGCCTGTGGGCTGATAGCTAATTACTTCAGTTTGCTAAGTCCTTCTCTATTTGAATTTTGTTTCTCAAGCAATGACTTGTTAAGCTAGCGCTTTTACCCTAATTCCATGTGCTAAAGCGCTATGATCATCATACCTACAGAGAAACGCATTGATTGGCGTCGCCCTCCCGTCGCTGTTATCGCACTTATTTTGATCAACATTGCCATCTTTGCTTTTTATCAAAGTAGTGACTTCAGCAAGTACCAACGCGCGATTGAGATCTATGAGCAGCACGAATTTGCTGATTTTGAAGCCGAAGCTTATCTCAATTACCGAAAACAAAATGGCATTTTGCAAGGCAACCCAGAGCTCTATGAAGAGCTAGTAAAGAGCTTCGAAAGCGATCCTAGCTCTATTAGTCAAAATATTTTATTTGATCGTGACTTTCTAGCCTATCTAAAAAAGCAGCAAAATCACTGGATACCTAAAGAGAAACGCAGTGATTGGGCGCAAGTAAGACCCAATATCGAAAAGAATATAGCAGCGATAAGCAGTATAAAACTCGGGCTAATCCCACAACATGGCAGTTTGATTACCCTGTTTAGCCACCAATTTCTACACGGTGATATTTTTCACCTTTTAGGTAATATGCTGTTTTTGTTTATCTGTGGTTTTGCTGTTGAAGCGGCGCTTGGTTCGCTGCGTTTTCTAGTGCTGTACATAGCCAGCGGCCTTGGTGCAGGATTGCTGTACAGTGGTATCGAGCTGGCGTCCAGCCGTGGTGGTGTTCCACTCGTGGGGGCTTCAGGCGCTATATCTGGCGTTATGGCCATGTATTTAATGCTGTTCAAGCTACGTAAGATCGAGTTTTTTTACTGGTTATTTATATTTATCGGCTATTTTCGAGCAGCCGCACTTTATATTTTGCCATTGTATATCGCCAAAGAAGTCGTTTTGTATTTCAGCTCCGAAGATAGCCAAGTCGCCTATATGGCGCATACCGGTGGCTTTTTAACTGGTGCGGCCTTACTGGCTCTCCTGCAATGGCTTCAGCCAGAGAGTGTCGACGAAGAATTTATTGAAGAGGATCAAGGGGTCGATCCACGCCGTGAAAGCCTTCAAAATATTCTTCAGAAAATAGAACTGGTGCAATTTAAATCGGCGCAATTACTATTAGATCAACATCAGCAAGCGTTTGGCCACTGTGCAGAATCCGATTTTATTGCCATAAATTTGCTGGCTTTAAAAAAAGATAGCCAATGGATTAAGGCAAACATCCAATACCTACAACGCAGCAACCGTGATCGGGAGCTATTGGCTCGCCAGCTTATTTTGTGGCAACGCTTACCTCCCGAAGGGCGTGAAAAAATTGATCATTTTACTCGCTGCCAATTCGCGCTGCGCCTATTAGACGGCGAGAAACAAGAGGCTGCCGAAGCTATTGCTATCGAACTTTTTAAAACTGATAGCAAAGAAGCCATGCTGCCTAAGTTATTAGGTCAGTTGGCGGTTTTCTATAAGCAGCTTGAAAACCCAGCAAAAGCCCAGCAATTCGAACAAGCCTTAGAATTACAATTGCAAAAAAGCCTATGAGTTATTGTCGTTACCACCCAACAGAAGCCGCGAGTTATTATTGCGAAAGCTGCCACTATCATGCCTGTAAACACTGCAGCAATGACAGCGATAGCTTTGATGAGCAATCGGCGCAGTGCTTTCTATGTAAACGCGAGTTGAGCTCTTTGGGTGCAAGCTTAACTGCGGAGCCGTTTTGGCGACGTATTGGTAAGGCTTTTCGATATGCCCTCGGTAAAGAAGCCCTTACCGCACTCATTATTACAGCCCTTATTGCGCTGCTTGGTATTTATATTCCATTGGTAAATCTCATTGCCCTAGCGTTTTTATACAAATATTGCTTTTTCTGCTTGGAACAAACTGCCCATGGAAACATGAAGGCGCCGGATGTAGCTAAAGCAAGCAGCGGTGGCTTGCAAATCCTATTGCAGATCATTGGCCTACTGATATTGTCGATTGGAAGCACGATCATAATTTCAGCATTTCTAGGTGTGACCTTAGCTGTCCTATGGATGATTTTTATGGCAGCTGCCCTACCTGCCGCCTTTATGATTCTATCGATTAATAAAGATTTCAGCCAAGCGATCAACCCACAGCGTCAACTTGAAGTGATGGCTGCAATCGGCCCCTCGTATTTTCTGCTGCTTATGCTGCTGTTTATTATGATGAGCTCTGTTGGCCTTCTTCACTGGCTAATTGGCGAGCAGTTTTCGACCTTGGGGCAATTAAGCTCTACCTTCGTATCCAACTATTACTCAGTCGTGATGTTTCACTTAATGGGCTATGTGGTTTTTCAGTATCAAGACAAGCTCGGCATTGTCGCCCAACAACAAGATGAGAATAAAAACAAACGCAGTGATAAACAGAAGCTCGATGCCAAGCTAGGCATGTTGTTAAAAGATGGCGATTATCAAGCAGCGGTGCAACTCATGCGCAATCAGCTTGCACGCTCTCCTATTGATGGAGAAAATGCCGAACGCCTGTTGAACCTCTTGATAGAGCTGGAAGATAAGGAAACCCTGGCGAAGGTATCTGAGGATTACTTTGCACAACTGTTTATCACCGAGCAACATTACAAGATTGGCAGTCGCTTTAAACAGTTAAAGGTACTTATTCCCGACTACCGCCCACAAAAAATGGGGCTGCGTTTGCAGCTCGCGCAACATATGGATAACAGCGGCGATTTTAAACAAGCTGCCCTATTGCTGAAAAACTTCCACAAAGAATCCCAGGATAAAAGGCTTGTTGTAGAAGCCTATGAGCTTATGGTGAATTGCTTGAACAAATTGCCTAACGGGGCGCAACAAGCACAGCCCTATCAGCACTATGTGGCCAATATAAAAAAGGAATTGGAAGCCTTAGAGCAATCTAAACCCGCCAGTTTGCGCAGCCGGAACTGAACACATTTTAAACAATTAACCGAGCCTCATGTCACTCTAGCACTTTAGTGCTAGAGCTTTTGTCGCCTAAATTTGCAACCATAAAAACTATTACATCAGCACTGCAACAGGCGGCGCTAATACACATGGAATCGAGAAGGTCTTTAAAAGGAATGCGTTTAAGCTACCCACTTATCACTGCGATAATCTTCTGCTTGGCCTTGCTTGTCAGTGAACAGGCAAAAACCCAGCCTTCAATATCTGCAGAACACGCAGATTCACCAGGCCCCTTCGCTGATATCGAAAGCTGGCGTTACCCAAATGGTCTGCAGGTGTATTTCAAGGCCATGCCGAAAACAGAGGTAGTTACCTTTCGAATGACCATACCGGTGGGCGGCTGGCAAGACCCAGATAAACGCACGGGACTAGCGCATTTCACCGAGCACATGCTGTTCACTGGCTCTAAAGGATACAGTAAAGCCGAATTTAAAAAGCTCATTGATGACAAGGGTGGCCAAAACAACGCTTCCACGTCGACTAGACGCACCGATTATTGGCTAGAGCTGCCTGATAAGGAATGGGAATTTGGCCTCGATTGGTTCTCGCAGCTATTGTTCAACCACCAATTTAAAAGCAAACATGTCGATGAAGAGCGGCGTGCGGTCATACTCGAGCGCGATTTAAAACCCGAGACGCCATTAGACCTATTAAACAAATGGTTCATCTCTCCAGACTGGATCAAAACACAAGACCAGTGGACCCAAGTGTTAGGCTTACAGATCCCCTACCGAAGCCTTATTGGTAGCTGGGACGATGTTAACGCAATACAGGCAGACGATATTCAAGCATTTTATGATCGTTATTACGGCCCTCAAAATATGACCATCATGCTGGCTGGTAACTTTCCACGTGATAAAGTAAAAGCACTTATCGAACAAAAATTTTCTACCATCGAACCTCATGGCGAATATATACAAACTTTCAAACCAGCCAAGCCCGTGTATCACCACAGAAGGCACTACAATTTTAGTGAACGTCGAGGCCACCTGCACGAATGGCGGCATTATATAACCGATATTGATAAGCAAGACATGCAGTGGCTGTGGTTTTTAAGAGCGTTACTTCACCATGACCTAAACACCGAGCTACGACAAAATAGACAAGCCGCGTACGGTGTAAATGTCAGTTTTAATCTTATTCAAGGCCATGGCCGCTTAATCAGTAATGGGAACTTCGACCCGGAACAAGAGCAAGAGGCGTTTGACTACAGCAATAAAATTTATGAGCAATTGCGTAATGGCACAATGCCACAAGAGCAATTTGAAACTCTGCGCAAAAAACTATTAGATGCGATTGTGCTAGATCACCAATCACCATGGAACATCAGCAACTGGGTGGCTTCCATGTTTTTTGATAAAAATCTAATCGGCGAAGGTTTTCCAGATCTCTACTTATTTGCCAAACAGGCTTCATCCTCTGATTTGGCGCAATGGATGACAGACAATATTAAGGATGAACTCAGCGTCGTTCGAACTCAGCGTCCAAATCCGACGTGGCCCCTGGTAAATGTTGCCTTTTTCGTACTGACGATCATCTTTAGCTTCAGCATGGGAAGACGATTTTTAATCAAACCGTTGAACCTTAAGCAACATTTATACACACGAAAAATTGTCTATGGCCCATTACTTAGCTTACTGGCCTTACTTGCCTTCTTTTGTGCAACACTGTTAATCATCCAGGCGCTCGCTTACAGCTCGCGATTGTTTCAACGATATGTAATTTCAACCATCGATTCCTACTGGGTAGAGAGCGGATGGATACTACTGCTACTCGCGCTAGCAACAATTGTCATCATGAATATTCCCGCCAGAGTTCCTAGGAAGATTATCCTTGCTGAAGATCATTGGCGTATTAAGTGTTTGAGCTATCGCAGCCGATGCTATCAATACGATGACGTCGTCGAGCTAGAAGAACGCTATCTAATTACAACTCTTTTCAGTGCTAAGGCCTTCCCTTGCCGCTTATTACACTGGAATCCATTCAGTAAAGGCTTACTGATCAAGCTTAGGAAAAGTAGTTATTTTATAAAAATGCGCGACCATCAAGAGCTTATTCAACAGTTTAAGCTAAGGCGCTGAACGCTTCAGCCAGCAGAAATTATTAGTTTAACATTTCAAGCGCCCCCGCCCGCGACGGCGGGGGGGTATATCTAGATTGCCGAGCGGTAATCCTCTATTAAATTTCTCGTCGACGGATCTGTTTTCTCTGGGAAATCATGGCCACATAGCGCACTGTATATTTCTGAGCTTAGCTCTTTACCTAATTCCACGCCCCATTGATCAAAGGCATTGATATCCCACAACACACTTTGAACAAAAGTCTTGTGCTCATACAATGCTATCAATGCCCCTAGCCTCTTAGGGGAGAGCTCCTTAAGTAACAGGGTATTGCTGGGGCGACTTCCTGGCATTGCCTTGTGTGGAGCCAAGGATTCTGCGTCCTCTTTATCAAGCCCCTGCTTAATTAGTTCTTCTACAGCTTCCGCTTCGGTCTTACCAGTCATCAATGCCCTACTTTGCGCCAAACAATTGGCAAAAAGCAAAGCATGGTGATTTCTCATTGGGTAAGCGGCTTGCATGCTAATAATAAAGTCAGTAGGAATAAATCGCGTACCCTGGTGCAACAGCTGATGAAAGGAATGCTGCCCATTAGTACCTACATCCCCCCAGATAATTGGAGAGGTATGATATGGCACGCGTTCGCCAAAATTAGTAACCTGCTTACCATTACTCTCCATGTCTAACTGTTGTAGGTATTTGGTAAAGTAAGTTAAGTGGTGGTCGTAAGGCAACACCGCTGTAGAATGAGCATCCCAGAAATTTATATACCACAAAGACAAAGACGCCATAATTACAGGCATGTTTTGCTCGAATGGCGTATCGAGAAAATGTAAATCCATTTCCTCAGCTCCAGCGCGCAGCTCATCAAAAATATCCATCCCCATACACAATGCTATGGGTAGGCCAATTGCTGACCACAGAGAATAGCGGCCGCCAACCCAGTCCCACATCGGAAATATATTACTTTCTTCAATCGAAAAGTTCTTAGCATTTTCTACGTTGGCCGTAACTGCAATAAAATGACGAGCGACATCTGCATCAGCTAAGCTGTTATCAACAAACCACTGCCGCGCCGTATTTGCATTGGTCAGCGTCTCTGTTGTTGTAAAGGTTTTCGAAGCAACGATAAACAGGGTTGATTCTGGGTCTAAATCTTCAAGTACGTGGTGGATCTCCGAAGAGTCGACATTAGAGACAAAGTGGCAACGCAAACTACTGCGCTTATATGGCAACAAGGCCTCATTCACCATCATGGGCCCCAAATGAGAGCCGCCTATACCTATATTCACAACATCTGTTATAAATTTATTGTTACTGCCGCGATAATCACCGGTGTGTACACGGTTAACAAACTCTCCCATTCGACGAAATGTTGTATTAACACGCTTTTGCTGACAGTTTTCACGTCCAGAATCACATCGTAATGAAGTATGCAGCGCTTGGCGGTTTTCCGTGCAATTAACAACCCCGCCTTTCATCAACTGCTTAATCTGTTCACCAAGATTCTTCTCTATGACGAGCTCATAAAGCAAATCCAGCGTTTGCTGGTTAATTAAATTCTTGGAATAGTCTAAGGTCACACCAGCGGCCTCAATACGGAGCTTTTGAGCCCTTGAGGGGTCTGCCTGAAACAGATCCACCAGACTTTTCTTGCTGATATCAGCTTGGTGTTCAGCTAAACGCTGCCAAATTATTGATTTAGAGATCAATGACACAATCTTTGCCCCCGGCAAAACTCACTATAAACCTCGCTATTCACCCAAAAGAGCCGGCATTTTGATAAGTCCAGAATGCCACACGAGAACCTTGCTTTGCTTAAGGTTATCAGCCTTTGCCAAACCATCTAATACCAAGATAAAACCTTTGATAGAATGGTATTATTATATGTATGAATATAATCAATCTGTAAGTTTTTTGGATTGAAATTATAAAGATCTTTCCATAGTAGCAATACCAATTTAAACTTTGGTATTATCCATTAGACAAGCAAACAGTTAGTAATTGTGCAGGCGTAGGACGGAAAATGACTGAACACCTAGTGAGTAGCAACAGCAGTATAAACATCAACAAAAACGCAAATATCCCGCTATATGTACAAATCGCCGATGCCATCAAAGAGGCCATTGAATCAGGGAACATCCAACACAATAGCCCACTACTTCCAGAACGCGCATTTGCCGAGGAGCTTGCTGTTTCACGAGTCACTATGCGCAAAGCGATAGCGGCGCTTGAAGAACAAAAGTACTGTGTTAAACGACCAGGATCCGGAACATTCGCGCTTAACCCGAAACAAGCCGCCAGCTGCTCTAGATTGCCACAATCGATGGCCAAGCTTCGAAGCTTCACTCAAGATATGGAGGAAAAAGGCTTAAATCCCAGCTCCAAACTGATCAGCAGCCAAATTGGATTAGCCAATGCAGAAGAAACCCTTGCCCTAGGTTTAAAACAGCAAGAGGTACATCGCATCAACCGTGTTCGCTTAAGCAATGGCGAGCCCATGTCTTACGATATTTGCGCTATACCCGTACAGATTCTTGGCGACGACACCGAGATCACAGCTTCAGTATATAGCGCCATGCAAGCGGCCGGACACGCTCCAGTAAGGGCAATTCAACGAATAAATGCTTGTGCCTTAGACAACAATATTGCGCAATTACTGCAGGTAGAAAATGGCTCTGTCGCCATGGCCGTGCAACGTATTAGTTACGATCAAAATGATCAAGCTGTCGAATTTACACGCTCGTACTATCTAGCTGAGCGCTTTGATTTCGTGGCTGAGCTGTGGGCCGAAAATAGTAAATAAGTACCTTTGTCATTTTGGTATTGCTTTGGTATGCTCTCGGCAAATCACACAGCCACAGGTAATACCAATGAAAGTAGTTATCTTGAAAACGGAAGATGAAGTCGCACAATACAGTGCGGACTTCATTAGCCATTCTGTTACAACAAATAAAAATGCTGTCCTCGGCTTAGCTACCGGATCAAGCCCTATTGCCTGCTATCAAAAGTTAATCCAAGCGCACCAAAGAGCACAACTTAGCTTCAAACACTGCACTACCTTTAACTTGGATGAATATATCGGGATCTGTCCCGACAACGATCAAAGCTACCGTCAGTTTATGAACGAGCAGCTGTATAAACATATCGATATCCCCTTGCTCAATACCCACATCCCAAACGGCAGTAGCTCAGATTTGGAGCATGAAGCAAAATGCTATGAAGACAAAATAAAAGCTTTCGGGGGAATTGATTTACAACTCTTGGGTATTGGAAGAAACTGCCATATTGGCTTTAATGAACCAGGCTCAAGCTTATCTTCACGCACCCGTGTAAAATCTCTCAGCAACGATACTATCCTAGCAAACAGCCGTTTTTTTAAGCCTGAAGAGTTTCAGCCTAGCTCTGCACTCACTATGGGTATCGGAACTATCCTAGAGGCAAAAAAAATACTACTAATCGCTACAGGAGAGCAAAAAGCCCTCGCTATCAAGCACTGCGTAGAAGGGCCTATAAGTGCCTTTTTTCCGGCCTCAGCGCTACAGCAGCACGCTGATAGCACTATTGTAATTGACGAAGCTGCAGCACAATTACTCAGCAGTCGAGATTACTACATGTTAGAAGAAGACAGACGTAAACAGGCAAGCTAGAGCAAGGTGACGCCCCCTTTGCTTAAGTACTTCTTACGAAAAGCACTAGGGGTTAACGACTTTTCTTGGTAGAACCTTCTATTAAAATTTGAAATATTATTGAAACCACAACGCTCAGAAATATTAGCAATTGGCAAGCTGCTATTCACCAACAAAGAGCAGGCTTTTCCAATCCTGAGCTGGGTTACCAACTCGGTGAATGTTTTTTCCGTCCGTTGCTTGATAAAACGATGAAAGTGATTAGTACTCATATGGGCGAACTCAGCTAATTGGGCCGCCTTTAAGTTTTCAGTATAGTGCTCGAAAATATAATTGATTATTCGCTCAGCTTTACTTGAGGAGCTATCATATCCAGTCCTTAAATCTTGGCCGACACTGGCAATTGTCGAAGCGTTTTTATCCGAGATGAGTAACTCCAATATCTGAAATAGCATGACAAACCTAGACATCGGATCAGCGTCGACCATTTTATAGAACAAATTGGCACACTTAACTGCCGTCGCCCTGGAAAACTCCACCCCCCTTGCCGAGCGCTGCAGTAAATCTCCCAAAGAATCAAGTTCTGGCATGCTGCCAGCAAAATTTTCGAGCCATTGCATTGGCAGCTGCGCCACGAAGGTAAAGTGTTGCTCACCCAATTCATGCAGCAGTTCTTTTGAGTGCCAGGTATGGGGAAGATTAGGCCCTAAAAATACCAGATCGAAGTTATCGTAATTTGAAATATCATCACCAATAAAGCGCTGCCCCCTACTGTTTAAGGTTAAGCATATTTCATACTCGGAGTGATAATGCCAATTAAATGGTATTTCATCTAAACGATAGAGATGAAACCGCCAAGAAGAGTTCGGTGTTGGCAACACCTTTTCGTACATAGCTTTCATTGCGTCACACTAAAACCTAATTTACCCAAAACTAAAACTTCCACCTAATACTTTAGTGCTATATCTAATTTTCTTACTTATTATTCATTGATTTCACTTCACCTTGCGCTTCAATGATAAACAGTTGAAGCTACGATAAACGACCAAACGTTCAAGGCGCAACAATTAAACGACAGATGCATTAACAAAAATAGAGGGTCTTTTAATCTTGACACTTTGCACAATTATTTTTGAGAAATCAGTCACAGCTCCAAGTGCCTTTAATTTTGTAGTGATAACTAGCTTTGCTTTAAAAATAATTTCTTCTTCCTTGGGAAATAAGCACAGCAACAACGAGTGATTTATTTGATTATCAAATTATTTGGCCTTCTTGTATTAAAAGTATCAACACCGGTTGTAATAGTGCCACTTTAAAAATCAGATTTCGGCATTATGAGTTTGCGAATTATAAATAGGGAGCAGTTGGAGAAAGCATGTTTAGCCTTAGAACAATTCCAAAACCAAGATCAATCTTATCGCTGGCTGTCATGGCTGCGAATTTACCATTAGCTGTACAGGCGGTGGCCGAAAACAATAGTGCCTCAACTTTAGAGGAGATTGTTGTTACAGCAACAAAAAGAAAAACCAATCTAATGGATACTCCCCTAGCAGTATCCGCAATGAATCAAGGAGAACTGCAAAGACAGGGTATTAATAGCGCCCGCGATCTTGCTGGCCGATTACCCAACATACAATTGGCTGCCGGTAGTGACTCTGGAACAGCGACCACCATTCGCGGAGTAACATCAACTGACTTTACTGAAGTCGGTGAGAGCGCGGTGTCTTATCATATTGATGGTGCTTACTCACCGAGACCACAAGGCGCTCTTGCACTGATGTACGATTTAGAGCAAGTCGAAGTGCTGCGTGGCCCACAAGGCACCTTGTTTGGCATGAATTCACTCGGCGGTAGCATTAATATTATTCCGGCCAAACCCGTTTTCGGTGAAACATTTGGGCGCATTGAAGGTGAAATTGGTAATTACAACTCGCGCCAAATACGCGGCATGTTAAACCTGCCGATTACAGAAGATCTGGCTGTGCGTACAACGTTCATGTACGACAAACGCGACGGTTTTATGGATCAAGAAATGGATCTTACTGACTTAGCTTCGCCTCACAATGGCATCGAAGCTGACGGTATTCCAGATGTAGATCAGCGCCGTAACCGAGAACTAAGTTCCGCCGACTATTACAACAACTCTGACCAGTGGGGTGCTCGTGCAATTGCAAAATGGACCCCAAGTGACGACTTAAGCATCTTAGCAACCATTGAACACTTCGCAGACAATGGTGCCGGCAATATCTCCCATGTGGACTGTGAGCAGGCAGCGGGAACCGTCAATGCATGTGATCACAGCCTTAGATACGCGAAAATCAATGTGCCAGGTGAGAAAGATCTCGATATCGATGACGCACGGCTTCATATTAACTATGCACTTAGCGACTCCATCGATTTGGACTACCGTGCTAGCTTTCAAGATATGACTCGCGCGCAAATCTCTGACGTTGATGGCGGTGCTCATCCAGCCGCGGCTTGGTCAGATATCGGAGAAGCTCAGACTGAAGCTGCAGCTTTAACCGGTTACTACCCAATTCATGATGAGAGCTGGGAAACCGTTCATAGCCGCTATCGCACTACGGTTCACGAGCTTCAAATCAAATCGTCTGGTGATTCAAACCTACAATATGTAGCCGGATTGTTTTATTTAAACGAAACAAAGAAAATTCGTTATGACATGGAAATGTTAGCGATTAAAACCTATTACCCAAGTGATGACCACCCATTAGGTTTTAATCCGGACGGCCTACCAGACAGCTGGGTATTTGATCAAAATCGTCGTACCACACAATCAAAAGCTGCCTTTGTGCAATTTGATTATCGCATTCAAGATAAACTGAACCTTACGCTTGGAGCACGTCATACGCAAGATCGTAAAACTGATGAAGGCGGCATGACACACGCATTCTGGTGGGGTAATGAAGGGTGGTACGCTGGCCTACACACACCTAGCGGCATTCGCGCTCATCAATCCAACGATTTACAGTTCGGCATGGGCAACACGGCTCCTTTAGGCACAGTCCTACCGGTTTATGGTCCCAATAATGTCGCCCAAGATTGGAGTCAAAATACTTATCGCCTTGGTGCTCAGTATTTCCATGACGATGAGCAAATGCTTTTCGCTTCTGTCGCTACCGGCTATAAAATGGGTGGCATGTATGAAGAGTTCGACACCTGTGCCAACGGCTGTTTAGAATTGCTAAGTTACGACCCAGAATACGTTAAAACCTATGAGCTGGGCTATAAAGGCACTCTATTTGACGAAAAATTACGTTTAAGTGTGACGGCGTTTTTTAGCGACTACACTGACATGCAACATACAGGTGAGAAACAAGTAGGCGTCAACGAAAATCCAGATTCCCCGAATTTTGGTGATCCCGTTAATGCCTGGACGACGGATAACCTACGTGCATCTGAAATTAAGGGCTTAGAAGTTGAGTTCGATACAATCCCGTGGGAAAACGGTCGCGTATCCGGCTTCCTTGCCATGCTCGATTCTCAGATTGTTGGTGAAGGAGACTATTCAGACAGTTACGCCTGTGCCGAACGCACCATATATGGGCAAACCGAGTGTAATGAAGGTTCTTATAGCAGCATTAAAGGCAATGAACTTCCCTTTGCCCCCAGTTTATCCATGACACTGAATTATGAGCACAGCATTGAACTAAGTAACGGCGCCACCCTCAAGCCGTATATCTCAGTTCGCTGGCAAGATGATATGTGGCTAGATATCACCAATTATGATGGTAAGCACTTGTCACAAAAACAAGAAGCCTATACGAAAGTTGATGCGAGCTTACGTTATGAACCTAGTGACGGCCAATACTATATCGAATTGCGCGGCTCCAATCTCACCGATGAAGATACCAAAAACTACTTTGGTTTTAACCGAGGTGTTGTAAAAGGCAGCTATGATGCCCCTCGTCGATACATGCTTCGATTAGGTTACAACTTCTAAGTTAAATACAGCTTCCCTCCTGGAAGACCATAAAACTTGGTGTCCTTTCCAGCGGCTTTGCCGCTGGCTTTTTTTAAATATAACTCTATTTCAGGACAAGAATATTTGCTCTACTGGCTACATAGCTTTAGGCTTAGCTGGATTTCTTATTGCTGTTTCATGGTTTCTGATTGCAGTCAGCACAAGAAGTGACGCAAACTTACTTATGCCTGTCAGGAAATCACTATGAAAAAAATGTTACTAGGCAATTATTTTAGACAGAGCTTGCTTTGTTCTCTATGCCTTATCCTGTGTGCCTGCAAAACAGCTAATCAAAGCAGCGTAAACGAACAGAAAATTCAGATATACGCTAATCAAGTCGCTTATACTAGCAAAAGCAATAAACATATATTGCTATCCATCGATTCTTCACTAGAAGCAAAGTCATACGAAGTTATTCACAATGATATTTCAGTATTGAAATCTAAGTTTCTTGGCCCCACTAAAATTAATGAATGGGTTAAGGATCGACTATTCTATACCATGGATTTAAGCAGTATAGAGAAGCAAGGTGAATATCGAATCATCGCGATGGCGCAAGACGGACAAGAGATCACTTCAACTGAAACTACGATCAGGATTAAAGACGGTATTTATTTTAAAGAAATAATGCCTGCCATCTTGCATTACTTCCGCGAGAATCGTCACACCGATGAAAGAGACAAGAACATTCCGATTTACGGCAGCGATCGTGTTGTCAATGTTTGGGGTGGCTGGAAAGACGCAGGTGGTGATCCAGGCAAATATTTATCTCACCTTAATTACTCGAACTTCCTAACGCCACAACAGGGCGCAATCGTACCATGGTCACTCGCGCGATCTTATCAAACTCTACCTGAGCTTTATAGGAAGCACAAAATTGAAAGAGAGCTACTTGAAGAAGTTCTTTGGGGTGCAGATTACTTACATCGAATTTTAGACCCTAAAGGTTACTTCTATTTAACCGTTTTTGATCAATGGGGAAGCAACCCACAACGTTTTGTCAGCGCTTATGTCGGCCTCGAGGGTAAGCTTACCAAAGATCATCAGGCAGCGTTCCGCGAAGGTGCTGGTATTGCGATAGCCGCCCTAGCCAGAGCGTACACTCTTTCAAAAACCCTAGGCGTTGAACTCAATGTACAAGGCGAGTTTAGCGCTGATCAGTATCTAAATGACGCTGAACGAGCATTCGCACACTTACTGCTAAATAACCTTAAGTACTGCGACAACGGCAAAGAAAATATAATTGATGATTACACGGCCCTAATTGCCGCGACAGAACTTTACCGCGTTACCCAAAAACAACAATATTTTGAGCACATGCAGTTGCGAGTGGATAGCATCAATCGTCGCCTTAGCGCCGAAGGCTGGCTAATTAGCGACAATACAGATCGCCCCTACTACCATGCTGTTGAAGCCGGCATGCCACTCATAGCCCTTTCAGACTATTTATCATTTGCTGAAAATCCGGATCGACGAACAGCCACTTTAAATACTATAAAACGGCAACTTAATTACCAACTGCAATTAAATTTCGAGGTTAACAACCCCTTTAATTATCCTCGTCAAACCTATAAAAGCTACTCAGACATCTATGGTAAAGGCGCATACTCCAAACAACAAAGCGGCTTCTTTATGCCTCATAAAAATGAAACAGGCTATTGGTGGCAAGGAGAAAATGCACGACTAGCCTCTTTAGCCACAGCCGCGCTAGAAGCTGGCCGCCACACACATACATCTGAGTCAGGCAAACTGAAAGCAAGGCTGAGCAGCTTTGCGCAACATCAGCTTGACTGGATACTGGGACGTAACCCCTACAATATCTGCATGCTTTACGGTTTTGGATCAACTAACCCGCCCTATTCTCCAAGCGGCGGAGATATGGTCAAAGGCGGCATATCCAATGGCATTACCGGTTCCAGCAAGCTAGCTAATGGACGTGGTATCGGATGGGCAGAAGGCCCTGAAGATAACAATTGGCGCTGGGTTGAACAATGGCTACAGCATTCTAGCTGGTTTGTTCTAGCTATTACCGCCATGGAGAAAAGCGAAGCCGATTCGCAAATCCAATAAACTCAATTTAACAACTCAGCCGTTAATAGCCAATGATGCGCTGGCAACGGCTGTAGAGGTGTCTCATGAAAACAAATCTCACACAAATCCATCATGATGGTACAGTTAATAACACCGGCCGTAGTCTTAGCTCTGTGCTATTGGTAATGGCCACCTTTCTTAGTATCGCCCTCATTACCAGCATTATGGGGCCTATATTCCCCCAGTTAAAAAGTGATTTTCAGCTAAGCAATACCATTACAGCGTTTTTCCCATTTGCGTTTTTTATTTCCTACGGGGTGATGTCTATCCCGGCTGGGCTGCTCACCGAACTACTCGGTGAAAAAAGAGTAATGTTAATTGCCTTACTTATTGCGGCCCTTGGTAGTTTGCTAGTAGCAACTCTGCCCAGCATGAGTGTGGTTCTGTTTTCCTTATTTTGCATAGGCTCTGCCATGGCTTTACTGCAAGTGGTTATAAACCCCTTACTGAGAGTCTCTGGTGGCGAAGAACACTATGCATTTTACTCTATGCTAGGGCAGTTGGTTTTTGCATGTGGAGGCATGATTGCACCTAAAATATACAGCTATTTAGCCAGCCAAGCTGATTTGGTCCAAAACAGCGAGCAGCTGATCAGCCTTGCGGGCCAGCCAATGTCTTGGATAAGCATGTATCAGTTATTTGTACTTTTGGCTCTGGTTTTAATTCTGGCAGTATCCCTAAATCGCTTTCCTCATGTGGAGCTTAAAGATGACGAGCGTGTCGGTGGTATTGCGCTTTGTATCAGCATGTTTAAGAATAAAACGGTATTGCTGTTTTTCTTTGCCATTATGGCTTACGTTGGTGCCGAAGTTGGCATCACCACCACCATGTCCTTATTCTTACAGGAATACCATCATCTCGACCCAATTACCGAAGGTAGCGCAGCGATTGCTAATTTCTGGCAATTTATGGTTTTAGGCTGCGTAGTGGGCTTATTTTTGATGAAGCTCTTTAATGCCAGATATGTTTTGGCTGTGTTTTGCCTTATTTCACTAGCCAGCTATTGCCTAGCCCTGTGGGGATCAACCCAACAGAGTTTATTGGCTTACAGTGCGATGGGGTTTTTCCTTTCAGTGATGTTTCCAGCGATTATGTCACTAGCGCTTAATTCTCTCGACAAGAATCATGGCTCATTTGCGGGCATTCTATGCTCCGGCATCGCTGGAGGCGCACTCGTTCCGGTTATATGCGGGTCGATAACTGACTTCAGCGAAAGCTATCGGGCGGGGGCATTATTTATTATCGTGCCACTTCTGTATATTTTGTTTGTCAGCATAAAAGCAAAACCGATCATAGAAAATAAGACGCTATTCAGTAAATCTTGATCAGGAAAATCAATTGCTTACCTAGACGATTAAATTTTCCAAAGCTTAATGTACCCCCCAAAAAAAGGCCGCCCTCGAGGCGGCCTTTTCAGTATTGGCTAGCACTTTTCTCTAGGCCAGTGCACAGCCTCGCAAGCCTGGTTCATTTGAGGTTAGCAATGCAATGGGAATCTCTGAACAAACCGATGTAAATCTTCCTTTGCAAATGAACCTTTGCCTAAAGCGACTAGGGCTCAAAAAAGGTCTAATTTTAGGAATAATTCCCCCACTAATATAAACCCCATCCCATGCCCCCATTGAAAGCACAAAGTCTCCACATACACCGGCAAAAATATCCAAGAAGTCGTCGATACTTTTACGCGCAATTTCGTCGCCGTTTTCAGCACCTTCCGTAATTTCGGGGGCGGTCTTACAACGTTCCTTATTGAGTAATATCGAATTTGCCCAATACAGATTTTCTAGCCCTGGGCCCGATAAGATACGCTCTATTGATACTCTCTTAAAGCGACGCTGTAGAACTTTGAGTATACGTATTTGGTGCTCATCGTAAGGCGCAAAAGCAATGTGACCGCCCTCTGATGGTACTAATTCGCCACCAGGCATGATTGCAGAAACGCCTAAACCTGTACCAGCGCCAATCACCAGTCTGGGGCAGCTTCCCTGCTCTTCGCTTGGTCTAACAGCATCGAACCAAAACAACTCCTTATCAGGAATCTGCTTGACATAGAGAGCCTGAGCATCAAAATCGTTAATACACTTCAAGGGCAGATTTAACTTACTCTCTAGAGCTTCCTGGCTAAAGCTCCAATGGTTATTAACAAGTTGGATCTGATCCAGATTAACAGGCCCTGGAACCGCCAGGCATAAACGGCTTACACCTTGACCGCCATGAGCACGCAAATAATATTGTATCGCCGAATATAGGCTATCAAAATGGTCACACTGATAGGTTACCAATGCACTTAATGCCGTTTGACCAGTCTGCACTAGGGCAAACCTTGCATGAGTACCACCTATATCGCCAATTAGAACTTTTTCAGTCATCGTATTCTCTTTATCTGCTAGCTAATAAGCTGTGCACCCGTACACAGCAATATCCCTGGCGCAATCACCCTGCCCCATTAGCACATACTGCCCGAGCCAGTTAACAAAGAGTGATACTATTGAATGCTCTTTCACTAGAATCCAATCAAAGCTGAGCTGAACAAGTGCGTTTAGATAAGGCGAACTTTAGATATTAAGGCGATGATATTAAGGCAGGATCAGCACTGGCGTGTATTCTGTTAGCAAATCAAAAAGTTCTATAACATCAGAGTTTCGCATGCGAATACAACCATGCGAGGCGGCTTGACCTATTAGGTATTCTTCATTGGTGCCATGAATATAAATATAGCGTGCATGAGAATCAATACCATGCCCCTGGTTAATACCGGGCTCTAGTCCTTCCAACCACATAATACGGCTTAAGATGAAATCTCCCTCTGTACGACATGGGGGGGCTTGATTTTCAATGCTCGCAATCTCTCCAGTAGCTTGGCGACCCTTAAAGCACATCCCAAGCGGCATATCAGCACCGATACGCTCACGAATACAATGCAGGCCCACTGGCGTACCAAAACTGCCCTCTTGGGCGCATACACCCCGCTGCGCCGTTGAAACCGAATAGGACTCTAAAACGTTCGCGTCACGATCAAGTAAATAACAGCTCTGCTCAGCAACGCTGACCAACAAGGCATAGCTTAACTCGGGCCTATCTCGCAGGTAATTTTGTAATACATCGTTCATTGCTGGTCGTTACCACTGGGTGGAGTTCTCTTAATCGGTATTCTAACCGCCCCTGTAATGTACTGACCAGCCCTATTGTTCTACCAGCCCAGAAAGATAATTGCGTAATTGAGCAGGCTGATTAGTCACGATAGCATCCGGAAGCTGCCCATTGAGCTGATTTTTCAGTGCCTCAAATTGCCCCGTAGTATCCAGAGTGCTCGCACTCAAAATATGATGTTTTGAGCGGGCCCAGGATTTTATTTCGACGCTATGATACTGTGGTTCTAGATCAATCCAGCTGGCAGGTAACTCATTGAGTAGAGAAGGAAACAAAAGTAGTAAGGCGCGTTCATAACGCGAAAAAGCGACCCGCGGCTGAGGCGACAACTGCCTTAGCTGGCGAGGCAGCCATAAACTATTCGATTTAATAAAAACTCTTTGATAATCCGCTGGCGAAAATTCTTTGGGAATAAACGCCAATAATGCCCGGGACATCTCTAAACTTTCCGGTTTAATATCTAATAATATTGGGGTACTGGGAAATAAAGACAAAAATTCTTTAAAGCTCATGCCCTGAACGGCTCGCTTTGTGAAAGGGTAGACACCTTTAGCAGCGTGGTCGAAATACCAAGCCATATTGTACTGCTTAAAATCACTTAAGCTTAGGTCCGATAAATCCAGATCAATACCCGTCTGCCGCTTGATATTATCGTCATGGAAGATAACTAAGCTACCGTCACCCAGCACTTGAAGATCGGCTTCGAAGGCATCTGCGCCTTGATCCAAGGCTAGCTGGTAGCAAAGCGCTGTATTCTCTGGGCAATGCTTTGGAGCACCACGATGCCCAACAACAAAAGATCCACCACTCCATTTGGCCCACAATTCGGTATCAGCCTTTGTTACCCTTTCCTCACCGGGATACAAAAGATAGGAAATCAATATCAAACTAAGCCCTAGCGCTATGGCTAGAGACAAAGAAACAAAGGTCAAGATACGCATCAAACAGTGCTCATCCAGGCTGCGGACTGTATAGAAATATCGTTAAACCCAAGTACTGCTGCAAGCAGCACTTGGGGCTCTTCAGTAATTGATGACGCCCTTTAATTAAAGCTCTTTCGCATTTGTAGGCCATACGATCTTGGCGCGCCTTGAATATAGGTTGGCAGGCCAAAAGAAGCGCCTGTATTACCCGCATCAATTAGGTATTCTTTATCGAATAAATTATCGGCATAAAGCTCAACAGACCAATCCCCCCTTTTCGAGGCGATTCCTATTTTGAACTTTAACAGGCTAATGGCATCTTCTTCATAGGTATTGGCGATATCAAAGAACACAGACGAGCGATGCGTTAAAGTGGCGGATGAAGTTAAGGACAGCAGATCACTGACTGGCCAGCTGGCCAAATAGCCCAAAGCGCCACTGAGTTTAGGCTGTAAGCGGAAGCGATTACCCGCATATTCGCCATTCTTTTTATCCTCATCCACCTTTGCGTCGATGTAGCCGATATTCCCGAATAGACGTAAGGCTTCGCTGATTTGCCATTGCCCTTCCAATTCAATACCAATATTTGTGGCGTTACCCGCACTTGCAGAAACAAAATTACCACCGTCATTGAGCACACGTACACGGAAGTTTTCATAATCTTGGTAGAAAATTGCCGCGCTGTAACTTATGCCATCACCACCGAGAAAGCCTTTAATACCCACTTCGAAATTACGAACTTCCTCGGGGTCAATACTCACCGGCGAGCCTGTATCCATCTGTAGTACTTTAGAGCGCTGGCCTTTGGAGAGTGTCAAATAAGCACTGTGCGCCTCAGTTAAGTCGTAATTAATTGCCAACCTTGGTAACAACGAGTGATCGTCCAGCGCCCCTTCTACCTGCTGCCCTTGGGTGTTGAGAATTCGGCCGGCAAACAAATCCAATGGTAAAGTTGTAGCTTGTTGAAGCAGTACTGATACCGGGAGGTTGGAACTATAGGCCGACCAACGATCCTCTGTCGTCCAACGTAGGCCCGCGCTGAGCTCTAAGCGATCATTGAGTGCATAACTAATATCACCAAAGACAGAACGGCTACGATTATCTGCCTTGTTTTTGTATTCACCTTCATAAACTAACTTAATAGGTGAAGGACTTTGACAACCTCCAGGAAGAACTCCGGCACAGGCTAAAAATAGAAACTCGTCTCCGCTATAACCAACACGCTGCTCGGCTTCATCTTCAAATTGTGATACCCCCGCAAAGCCACTTAATCGATCACCTTGAAAATTTAAACGCATCTCATGGCTATTAATCTCACCATGGGCATCTTCTGAGAAGTTTAAAAATTCCTGTGGAATGCCATCTGCATCGAAGGCCTCCAGTGAATCATAACGACGATTTGAACCAATATAGTTTAACGTTAGCTGATCGTTCATATCCCAACTGACGCGAACATTGATATCTTTGGTGTTTCTATCAACTCCCACATCGTTCAAGCCCAGAATGTTATTATCAGGAACCGACAATGCGGCATTATCGCTAAATACTAGGTTTTGATTTAAAAAAGCCGTACCTGGATCTGTTGCGCGCTCTTTGGTATAAACAATATCGACGCTAAGATCGTCGCTTGGAGTCCAACGAATGCTAGGTCGAAAGGAAAGCCTGTCATAGCCATTTAAATCATCTTCAGCGCTGTTATTCTCTACGTAGCCATCCCGTTGTTTGGCAAATACAGCTAGGCGCCCCTGTAAGACCTCGCTGCCACCAGTGATATGGCCACTGTATTTTCTAGCCGAATAATCACCAAAGCCGATACCAATCTCTGCTGAAAAATCTTGTTCGGGCTTAGCAGTAAAGAAACTCATAGCGCCAACCGAAGAAGCTGTGCCAAATAAAGTAGCTTGCGGCCCCTTCACGACCTCTACACGCTCCATATCATATACTTCAAAATAGGAAGCCCGTGAACGTGACACGTCTGCACCATTCAAATAGACTGACACCCTCGGTGCGCTTGTCGCTTCACCGGCATCCGAGGTAATTCCACGAATCACATAGCCATTATTGTTTACGCTTTGCTGCTGCACCGTAAGACCCGGCGTTAAATCAGCGAGCTCATCATATCGACTGACATCAAGAGCTTTTAGAAAGTCACCATCAAAAGCCGATACGGTTACTGGCACATCACGGATACTCTGTTCACGCTTTTGAGCAGTGACTACGATTTCTTCCATTAACACAGCATCTTGGGCAAAAGCTGAAGAAACAGCTAAAGAGAGCACTGACACAGGAAATGCAATTAGCGGGCTTATAGACTTCATGTAGATTTCCTTTACGGGCCTTGGCAGCCTTTTTAAGTAAGTAATAAAACGTAGAGGAAAGCTAACAGTGAAAAACTACAGTTTAAGGACAGTAATAAGACAATTGAATTTTTTATCCGTTTGGAGGCTTTAAAGGTTTTTTATCATACTCAGTTAAAAACAAGCACAACTTGTCATTAACGATCATTGCAGCCAGCAAAAAGTAACAGCGCTAACATTACTGCCAAGCACAACCTCTGAAAACAACAAGAAAAAGCATCAAGGTTTTGCAAGTTTGACACGATACATCGCTTGATCAGCCGTATCCATCCAAGCTTCGATCGCGACACTCGGATCATCAATTAATACCGCACCAATACTAACGCTTAAATCAGTACTATTGATACGCTCGTAAATTCGATCACGAAGCGAGTTGAGTTCGTTCATTCCATTACAGTGGCTTAGGATAACAAATTCATCGCCGCCAATACGCGCAGCGACATCGCTTTGGCGAGTAGCATCTTTGATTAACTGCGCGAGCTTCCTTAAGGAGTTATCGCCAAATTTGTGCCCCTGCTTATCATTAAGCACTTTGAGATCATCCATATCGAGATACAAAAGACCCAAGTTATGATGGTGGCGTTTAGCCAAAGCCAAACGATGCTTGGCGGCAATTAGAAAACCACGGCGATTATTAAGCTTGGTTAGATCATCATTCATCGCCATATTGACGATCGCATGATATTGGTCTAATAAATTTAAATCTGCCTCGACTAAATCTCTTAGCTCATGCATTAAATCGATATAGTCATTTTGATAATCGGTTTCTACAAAATCCATAACACATATGGTGCCAAATGGATCTCCATTGGGCCAGTTGATCGGCAAACCGCAATAAGATAGAAAGCCATCATTTTTAACTTCTGGATTATCATCCCAATAGGGATCTTTCGAGGCATTCTTAACGTAAAGATTCGTCCCCGTTTCTACAATTTTTCGGCAAAAAATATTAGTATCGCCTGGAATTAGCCCACCGGCAGGGTAAATATTACTTTCCTGATCGCTAGCTATAACGACCTGATAACCATCAGGGCTATATTGCACAATGAAACCCGCTGGGGCCGAGAAAATTCTCGCCATAACGTCAACTGTTTTTTGCCATTTAGACAAAGGCACCAGACCTTCCTTGTCTTCTAGCACCCAATGATCGGGGGTTAACATAAAGAATCCAATAACTGATTTTAAGTAAGCACTAGTAAATAAGGTTACGCTCTGCCCACCACGGCTTAGTTTGAGCGCTGATAAACCAGACACACTTTAGCTCCGCAGTAGGCGATATAACATGCCTTTAGAAGCTATATTTAGCTAAATTAGCACTTCTTTTATAAAACAGGGTCATTATCCAACAATTTTTTGATTTATGCCGTAAAGCCCTATAAAAAACTGGCATCGAAAGCGTAAATTCTGGTGGACACGACCATTACAGACTACTCAACTAAAGTCGTAATCTTCTCTCCGTTGTTAAATACAAAGACCAGAGAAGGTGCATTTAATACATGCCAGCACAGCACAAGAGTGCTTGCTCGAGGATATAGCAGCGCCTGACTACAAAACACACAGCCGCTAAACCGTACACGCAGGCACAGCAACAAGGAAACACCCTACCCTTTGAATTCAGCGTTTATCCATTACTTTGAGGGAAGCTAGACAGGCGCTTGCTGCACTTAGGTTTGTCTAACGCTTGCAACAATTAGGCAATTTAGGCAGTAACAGAACACCCAGTGCTATCAACAAGAAAGAAAATGCCTTCACATACACCTTATACCTGAAAGCACTTAGTGCTTGATAGCTAGGATAAAATAAAGGCTTAGATACTAAAATCGAAAAAGTACTTTTAACGCTTTTGAGATGACTAAAACCCGTTGCTGGACAGAACTCAAAAGCGAAGTTATTAATTAGCCTCTGTAATTACTCAACGCTTACTCTGCTGAATAACCCTTAACTTAGCATAACGTCGCACTGCTACCGATAAGGCCAACGCAAGCAGTAAAACATGGACTGGCGTAAAAGTTGGCACCGAGGTGGCATGGTTTGCAGAGGAAGCCGGGCTAATATTGATAAGTACACCCGTATTGCTGAAATCAGATTTTGGCCCAGGACTCGCATAGGTTATATCAACACCTGCAGCATCTAGGCGGTTAGACCTTATCGAAAAATTAGCAACGCCATTGGGATCGCTTACTCTGACTAATACACTCGCCGTATTATTAAAGGAGCCATAAGTCCGCCAGGTCAACGCCCCTGTACCATCACCCGTAATATCCTGCACAGAGGCACTTTGATTTATCAATGTAAACACCGTAGTAGGACTACTCGAAAACCACTCCCAAGAGCCGTATTTCATGCCATTGATACCATCACCCACATAGTACAAAACATCTCTTGGGAGATCGCCTGCGGTGAAATTGTAATTTAGAGTGTTTGCATTAGAGCCATTACCCTGGCCTGCATTGGACCGGAAGAAAGGTAAGCCACTGATGTCAAACCCAACCGACTGAAACTCAGAATTAATAAAATCCATGGTCGTGGGAGCGTTACCTTCGACCCAATTGCTTGATGTCGTCACCGTTCCGCCGCTGCCACCTGTCCAGCTGCCAGACAAGCTTATTATTGCGCCGCCACTATCGGGCCAATCCACCGCTTCATATTGCTGCCCCTGTAATGAAAACTGCGGCCCTGCTACACACTGCCCCAGTTGCCCTATAGTGGCTACCAATAAAACAAACTTTAAAACAAGGTCTTTTAAGGATGACGTCGCTGCGCCAAACAATCCAAAATTCATTAATAACTGCTCCATGCATGTTATTTATATTAGCTATAATTATTTGACATATAGAAACTAATTGCTCAATCAAAACTTTAGTAAAGGAAATAACAACATGCTAGTTTTAGCGACAAAAAAGTCGATAAACCTTTATAAGGGGTGGCTTGAGAGCACTTTTTCTTGAACGAACGCTATTCTGGGTATCACCTTAATCTAAGAGCCCTTTTAACCATTGGTTTTCAATCAAGTTTTATCTGCATCCATCCATAACTTTTGATGCTGTTTAGATTGAATAGCTACCTCTGTAGCTCGAACTTAAAAAGTGAGATACGCAGTAAAAATAGGCAACATAGTATCTTGCAAACCCGCGAAGTAATGGCTTGTCACTCTTTGCCAGCTTGCTGCTTTTCAATATCACAAGAAGGTGAGCATTTAGCTATCGCAAAAAACCCCACATGGCTTTGTTTAATATATTTTCTAAAGCAAGGGCAGCGTAAACATAAATTGCTCGGTGAGATGCTGGGGTTAGATATCCCGAGCATGCGAGGGCCGTATTAGGGGCGCGGACTTATCTTTGAACAATAAATAAAAAGTAATGTGAAATGAGCCAATAAAAAGGCACAAAAAAGCCAGGCGATTGCCTGGCTTTTCATTCAAAAATTAACGCAAAAATTAATTCGCACCCGGCCAGCTTGCCCACCAATTGCGGAACTGCTGCCACTGATCATCCAACCATGCTTGCTGGCTGGCAGTTAATCGATCCGTTGGGTTTAATTGATGTTCGTACTCTGTATTGCCTTCCAGCACCATTAGGCGCTTATAGAACAATACCAAATCGGTGCCTTCATCAATTTTAGATAATACTGCCATGGCATCGTTTAGCTCGTTTGCCAAACGAAATGCCGTGGCATCACCTTTAGCGGCATGCTCTGATAGCTCTACTAGGCGAAGCACTTCTTTTGGCAAAGCGTTACCGACACCGGTGATCGCGCCACCAGCGCCACAACGAACAAAACCGTGAACGACTTGGGTATCTACACCCACCATCAAGGTAAGATCTGGATCGCCGCTGGTAATGTGCTCGGCAGCATAGCTCATAGATTCAGCGCCACCAAACTCTTTAAAGCCCACTAGGTTGGCATGCTCTTGGCGTAGGGCAAAGAACAAATCCGCTTTGGTTTCATAACCATAATACGGGCTGTTATAAATTACCGCGGGAATAGAGGGTGCTGCTTGTAGGATGGCCGCAAAGTGAGCACGCTGAGCGGTTGCTGAAATACCGCGTGATAACACACGAGGAATCACCATTAAACCAGCCGCGCCCACCTTTTCGGCGTGAGCAGCTAGAGCCACAGCACGAGCTGGGCTTTGGGCACCGGTCCCCACAATAGTTGGAACGCCGGCTTCAACCAAGGCTTCTACACCTTGCATACGCTGTTCATCCGTTAGCAAAGGCCAATCACCCATGGAGCCGCAGTACACCACGGCGCTCATACCAGCTTCGATTAGCTCTTTACCTTTGCGGGCCAAGCCCGCGAAATCCGGTGTACCCTCGGCGTTACAAGGGGTCATTAAGGCTGGAATACAGCCGCTAAATACAGATTGCATTGCAGACATAGAATTCTCTCTTTCACTGTTCACTATGGCCAGAAGATGGGCATATGCTATAAATTACTCGCAATTGTGTCTTTACCATGACTATAATGCAAACTTGATTTTTGGCACAATTTAAATATGACTAATACTACCCCCGCCACCAGCCTATATGCACAGTTAGCAGAACCCTTCCCTGCTGAAGAGATGTTCGACCTTATTCCTAATGTTGTGTTTTTTGTCAAAAATAGCGCAGGCTGCTATGTCAGCGTTAACCAAACCCTCGTCGATCGAAGCGGCCGCAAAAGCAAAAACGAGCTGATTGGCTGCAGCCCCTCAGAGATTTTGGGCAGTCACTTAGGCAAGGGCTATGAAGAGCAAGATCAAAAGGTTTTACAATCTGGCCAACAATTGGTTGATGAACTGGAATTGCATGTTTATCAAAATCGCGAAGTTGGCTGGTGCTTAACGGCCAAGCGACCCTTGGTAGGGAAAAACGGCGATATTGTTGGCTTAGTTGGCGTGTCGCGAGATCTAAAACTCCCCGATGTTACCAGCGAAGATTTTGAGCGAATCTCAGAGGTTATCGAATACGCCCAAGAGCGGGTAGCAAACCCACCCACTCTTGCCGAGATGGCCGAGATAGCGGGCATGTCTATCTACCAGTTAGATAGACGCATGAAAAAGCTCTACGACTTGCCCACCGGCCAATGGTTGTTAAAGATTCGAATCGATCATGCCAGCCAATTGCTGTTAAACAGCGACCGCTCTATTGCCGATATTGCAATGGATTGCGGCTATGCCGATCAAAGTGCCTTTACACGGCAGTTTAGGCGTACGACGGGGCAAACACCTTCTACGTTTAGAAAACTACGCGAATGATGAATAACATTAGTGAGCACCAATTAAGTTGGGCTGCAATGCAGCCCCCAGGTTAGTCGATTAAAGTTTTTACAATTGCTCAGCTATCGCCTTAAAGGCCTGCATCCTGCGCTTTGCGGTTTCTCTTGCCGCATTAGAAGGCGTTTTTGCACTGGCAAAGGTCGCAATAAGAATATCTTTAGGCTTATCGATATATAGAATTTGGCCGTAAATACCGCGCGCCGTGAAAACACCTTTCTCATCATGTACCCACCAGAAATTTTTATAGCCCTGTAGCTCGCTATCATAAAACCGGCTAGTTGCTTGACGATAAACGCTGCGCTTAACGCCTTGCTTATTCTGCGCAGAAATTTCAGTGATCGCCTGAACTGAAGATTGAGGAAAAACCTGCTGCCCTGCCACCTTCCCGTCATTCATTATTGCAACACCAAAGCGTGCAAAATCCCGCAAAGTGGTATTCATACCACCGGTAGCCACCGGTACAAAGCCAGAATCAGCCGTGATAAAAGCATCATGTTCGGCGCCTAACTTCGACCAAATTTCTTCGGTAATAAAAGCTTTAAGACTTTTGCCACTCACACGTTCAATAAGCCAGCCAATTACATCGACATTAGGTGACTGATACTGAAAAATATGTGCCGTCGGCAACTCGGTATTAGCTTGAAAACGCTGTAACAAAGGCCTGACACTGCGGGGCGTTTGGTCACTGTCTTGCTTTAGCATCATCAAATCAAAAGCAGGCAATAAACCAATTCGCTTGAAATATTCGAATGCTATCGAGCCAGGTTGTGAACTAATCATGGCTTCTTGGTAATCAATCGCCGTAGACATATTCAGCGTATCTTGAACACTTGCTCTAGACCAAGCAGATGATTTTAGCTCCGGCAAATAATCACTGATCTTCTTTTCTAGATCGATTTGCCCTCGCTCAACTAAAATACCAGCCGCCATGCCTATTAAAGATTTGGTACTAGACGCCCACAAATGATGATCATGGGGGCCAAAGCCATCGTAGTATGCTTCCCAAACAATCTCGCCACCTTTTAACACCACAATGCCATCAGTTTGATCGGCCGCTAGGCTTTGGGCTACTGAATAGCGCTTACCACGGTGCTCAAATTGTAGCGAGGACAAATCCTGCTGCTTAGCGCGTGGTATTTCAAAAACATCACCAGCCCTTGGGATCATTAGCGTATGCAGGATGCCCATATTTCGCAGGGCCCAGCGGTTATAAGGTGGCAATGGCCAATTTTGTAAAGTCACATCAGTATAAGAAGCGACAGGAATCTGAGTAGGCTTCGTTTCTTTTGCCGTTTCGGCATAAGCAAAACAAGAAAAGAATAACAAGAAAATTATCAAGCGCATTGCTATAGCTCCTAGGTTTGGGTAAACACACTATACGTATTTACCCTTACCCCAAGTAGAGCTAAAAAAACCTTATCTGGCAATATTGACCACGAGCGACTGAAAATAGATAAAGCCATACAGCATTCGGGTTGCAGCGCCATATGTTTAATTAATTCAAATAAAAGATATTGAGTACCGGGCTCTAATGTTTGACCGAAAGCTAGGTTTCTTAGCAACAATGAAAATGACGAAGAGACATCAAAAGGAAAAAATGGTCGGGACGGCAGGATTTGAACCTACGACCACTACACCCCCAGTGTAGTGCGCTACCAGACTGCGCTACGCCCCGCTTGGAGTAAAGATTACTGAATACCTAAGCCTTAAATACAGCTAATTCAGCAAGCTTTATAAGAGATCCCGAGATGGGAAAGGCGGGTATAATACCCTATAAGCCCTTGATTGCAAGACAATTATTGATAAAACAGCTGCCTCTAAGCATACCAGGGCTAGCCGTTGTTTTAGCTAGCCTTTCTTCGTCTTAACGAATTCGCTTAACCTTAGTGGTTTTATCAGGGCCCACAACCGTCAGCTGAAAATAGCCAAGCAAGTTCTTATCTATTATCACTTTCGGCGCCTCAAGATTGGTTCTCCAACGGCGCTTCGAGGCTAACTTTCGTTGCTTCCAAACCTGCCCATTTGCCAATCTAAATACCGTACTTCCATCCCAACCTGTAAATGTTCCCAAGATATTACTTTCAATAGCTGTATTACTTTCTTCTCGAACAGATTCTACTGTTTTGCTAATTACCAATGCGTCTTTGGCAGTATAGCGAATTAACCATTTATTTAGCTCGGCCAGCTCTTGTTCACTTAACTTTTCCAAACCAGAAGATTTATACTCTTCTGAAGTCATCAATTTCTTTACGCCGGGGAAATCATCAGCAGCTTGAACTGACATCACTAACAAACATAAAGCTAGCGAAGCAGCTTGCCCTATTATTTTGCTGAGCTTGTACATTATTAATTCTTCCGTTTTAGATATTTTTTGCGTTAGCTGTCTTAACTTTAAAAGCTAATCGCAGCTCTTACACGCCATTAGAAAGCTAATTGATTATACACTTTAAATACGTAAACATACGAACCGACTTGCAGATACGCCTTTCCATTTAAGCTATTCTTAACCTCACTTGCTCGGCCCACTAAAATCAACCGCTTCACCAATCACCAATCATTAAAGACGCGTAAGCAAAATCATAGCATCCCAGCAATAGCAAGCTGACACAAAAAAGCCGAGCTAAACTCGGCTTTTTTGTGTGTCATTAGGCTGCGGTTATGCCTTTAAGGTAATCAGCAAGTCTTCCAGCTCGGTAATCATCTGACGTACCAGTGCTTTAAAATCTTCTTTATTTTCACCCTCTTCTGGCTCGCTGGTCATTTTCAAACGAGCACCGCCAATGGTGAAGCCCTGCTCATATAGCAGCGCTCTAATTTGGCGAATAGTCAGGACATCTTGACGCTGGTAATAGCGGCGATTACCGCGGCGCTTTACCGGCTTTAGCTGTGGGAACTCCTGTTCCCAGTAGCGCAGTACATGGGGTTTTACGGCGCACAGCTCACTGACTTCACCAATGGTGAAATAGCGCTTACCGGGGATCTCCGGCAGTTCGTCATTGTTCGTCGGTTCCAGCATAAGCTTCTACACGTGCCTTAAGTTTCTGCCCGGGGCGAAAAGTCACTACACGGCGTGCCGTGATGGGTATCTCTTCACCGGTTTTGGGGTTACGGCCAGGACGCTGGCTTTTATCACGCAACTCGAAGTTGCCAAAGCCCGAGAGTTTTACCTGCTCATTGGCTTCAAGCGCGGCGCGAATTTCTTCAAAAAACAGCTCGACAAGCTCTTTGGCTTCACGCTTGTTGAAGCCAAGTTCTTCGTACAGCTTTTCGGCCAAATCGGCTTTGGTCAGTGCTGACATGATTGAGACAAAGCTCCTTCCTGAAACTTATTGCCATGCCTGCTAAATTTGGCCCAAAACCAAATTGGCCACACTATAGAAAGGAAGGGAGCCTCCCTTTCCTGTCATAGTTTATCGCAGACTGGCACCCAGTTCGTCCTCTAGACGCTTGACCACCGCGTCAACTGAGGAATTAATTTCTTCTTCTGTAAGAGTGCGTGAAGGATGCTGATACGTCAAGCCCAATGCGATACTTTTTCTTTCTGCATCAATGCCTTTGCCCGTATATACGTCAAAGACCTTTAAGTCGATTAACTGCTCACCTGCAGCGGCTCTAACCCCCGCCAAAAGCGCATCAGCCGTGGTTTCACGCGCCACTAGCAAGGCCAGATCACGGCGAACCTCTGGGAACTTAGATAGCGGATTAAAGGCCGGCAACTTAGCTTCTGCCAGGGCTGACTGCTCTATCTCAAACAGATAAACGGACTGGTTTAGGCCCAGCTCCTGCTGAATTTGTGGGTGTAAGGCGCCCAAATAGCCCACAACCTTACCAGCTAGCTCGATAGCGGCGCTTTGGCCTGGGTGCAATGCCGAGTGCGCTTTGGCCACAAAGCGGAAGTCTTGATCAGTTATATCCAGCAAACCTTCCACAACGCCCTTCAGATCAAAGAAGTCCACGGCTTCGCCTTTGGCACTCCAGCCTTCCGGCTGGCGATTGCCATACATTAGACCAGCTAACATCGGTACCTGCTTCTCAATGGAGTGGAAGCTTAGGCCGGTTTCAAATAGCTTGGCGCGGCTCTGCTGACGCTTTAAGTTATGCTGCAAGACTTGAACTAAACCTGGCCATAATGAGGTACGCATAACCGCCATATCGGCGCTAATTGGGTTTTGCAGTTCAATTGGAGCTTGCTCTGGGTTAAATACCTTTTGCAGCTCAGCATCAATAAAGCTGTAGCAGATAGCCTCTTGGAAGCCCTGGGCAACCAGCTGCTGGCGAAGCGCCGATAAGCCCACCTTGCTCTCATTACGAGGCAGAATCTTAATTTCTGCCTCTAGATTGGTGGTTGGCAAGCGGTTATAACCATACACCCGGGCCAACTCTTCTAGTAAATCGGCTTCAATTGAGATGTCAAAGCGATAGCTTGGTACGGTGAATACCCAACCATTGTCAGTGTTTTCCACCAAGTGCAATCCAAGGCGAGTCAGAATATCGACAACTTCTTCATCAGCCATGGAAAAGCCAAGGCCGCTTTCAATCTTGTGACGACGCAGTTCCACCTTGCGCTCAGCCGGCACCTGATCTGCCAGCTCGGTAACGTCAGTCGGGCCAACCTTGCCACCTACAGCAGCCAATAATAGCTCAGTAGCACGCTCGATGGCTTTTTCTTGCAGCTGATAATCAACGCCGCGCTCATAGCGATGCGAGGCATCTGTATGCAAGCCGTAACTACGCGCACGTCCGGCAATCGCAATTGGATCAAAGTAGGCACACTCTAGGAAGACATCGGTAGTCTCGGTGCTTACAGCGGTGGATTCGCCACCCATAATACCGGCCATGGCCACCGGGCCCGTACCATCACAAATTAACAAAGTATTATCTTTTAGCTCGACTTCTTGGCCATCGAGCAAGGTTAACTTTTCACCGGCTGTAGATTGGCGTACATGAATGCTTCCGCTGAGTTTTTGCATATCAAATGCATGCAAAGGCTGACCCAGTTCAAGCAAAACGTAGTTGGTTACATCGACTACAGCATCGATAGAGCGCAAACCTGCGCGGCGCAGTTTTTCCTGCATCCAAGTTGGGCTTGGCTTGGAAAGATCTACCCCGCGAATCACTCGGCCTAAATATCGTGGGCAAGCGCCTTCGGCCTCTAAAGAAACTTTTAGGGTTTCTTTGGTATCCGCGTCAACAACCGGCATTTGTGGTGGCGTTACCGGAGCACGGTTTAATACACCCACATCGCGAGCAATGCCTTGCATGCTTAAGCAGTCGCTGCGGTTTGGCGTTAGATCGACCTCGATAATGCTGTCATCTAGGTTTAAATATTCACGCAAGCATGTGCCCACTGGGGCATCGCTTGGTAGTTCCCAAATGCCATCGTCATCTTCGCCACACTGCAATTCGGTTTGAGCACATAACATGCCCTTTGATTCTACGCCACGCAGTTTGGCTTTTTTGATTTTAAAATCGCCAGGCAGTTTAGCGCCTACCAAAGCAAAAGGTATTTTGATACCTGCGCGTGCATTCGGCGCACCGCAAACCACTTGGGTAAGCTCATCTTCACCGCCAGCCACTTGGCAAACGCGCAATTTATCGGCATCGGGGTGCTGTTCAATAGAAACAATTTCACCCACAACAACTTTACTAAATTCGCCAGCAGCGGCTTCTACGGCATCCACTTCTAAGCCAGCCATTGTTAGCTGCTCTACCAGCTCTTCGGTGCTGATGTTTGGGCTAACCCATTCGCGCAACCAGCTTTCTGATACTTTCATGATGGTCTTTCTTCCAATTTAATTCTGTATTGTTGTCTTCGATCGTTTTTGTTTTAGGCTGTGTTAAAACTGCTTTAAAAACTTCAGATCGTTTTCAAACATCATGCGCAAATCGTTAATGCCGTAGCGCAACATGGCTAGGCGGTCGACGCCCATACCAAAAGCAAAACCGGAATACACTTCGGTATCGATGCCGCTCATTTCAAATACATTGGGGTGTACCATGCCGCAGCCACCCACTTCCAACCAACCGGTTTTACTACAGATGCGACAGCCTTCGCCGCCACAACCGGTGCACTGGATATCCATTTCGGCCGATGGCTCGGTGAATGGAAAGTAAGAAGGACGGAAGCGTACGTCGACATCTTTTTCAAAGAAGGCGCGCAAAAATTGCACCATGGTGCCTTTTAAATCGGCGAAGCTGATATTTTTATCAACCACTAAACCCTCTACCTGGTGGAACATTGGGGTGTGGGTTAAGTCGGAATCACAGCGGTAAACGCGGCCTGGACAGATAATGCGAATCGGCGGCTCTTGGGTTTCCATGGTTCGTACTTGCACAGGTGAGGTGTGAGTACGTAGTACGTGGCTTGCATCGACATAAAAGGTATCGTGCATGGCGCGCGCCGGGTGATGATCGGGAATATTGAGCGCGGCAAAGTTGTGGTAGTCGTCTTCTACTTCTGGGCCCTGCTCTACGCTGTAGCCTGCGACAGCGAAGATCTCTTCGATGCGTTGTAGGGTGCGGGTTACTGGGTGCAAGCCGCCCTGTTCGTCGCGGCGTCCCGGCAAGGTGACGTCGACGGTTTCTTCTGCTAATTTTGCGTTAATAGCCGCTTGTTCGAAGGCGGTTTTTTTGGTGGTAATTTGATCTTGGACTTCTTGCTTGGCTTTGTTAATTTCGGCACCGGCGGCTGGGCGTTCTTCGGCACTCAGTTTGCCTAGGCCTTTTAGTAGTGCGGTGATTTCACCTTTTTTGCCAAGGTAGTCGACGCGTACGGCATCCAGTGCAGCCATGTCTTCGGCTTTTGCTACAAGTTCAAGCGCTTGTTGCTTTAGCGCTTCAAGATTTTCCATTGGTGTCTCCAATGTTGAATGTCATTAAACCGTGTTGCTTGCCAGCAATTTTCCAACTTAAGCCGTAAGGCATTCACTGCTGACCCACAAGCAAATTATCCAGTTGCTCTGTAAAACACGCTTAAACCCATCCCTGGGTCGCTCAGGTCAGGCCGTCCTGGCCTTTTATGGTTTTACAGAGCAACTGGATAATTTGCTTTCACTATTTACTTCTTTTTTGGCCACTTCCTTTTAAGCCAGTCACTTCTCGTTAACTTGCACTCTTTAAAACTGCAATTTTACTCGTTTCATCAATCACAAAAACGGCTTTAATCTTCAAACTGCCTTCTTTTAAGCCTATTAAGTACCGTGTAGTGGCATTGTATATTTCAGCGCCTGCATCATCACAAAAATACCATTTAAGCGTGACAATACTGAGGCAGTTAGATAACACGTACTGATCAAGCCGCTCAAAATTAACTGCGGCAACACCTAGCTCTTTATAAAGCGCAATAAGGTTTTTACTGTTGTTATTAAATGCCTCTTCCGTAAACGCAACCGCCTCACCTGCTTCGGTATAAAACGTCATGGGGAATTCATACACACCGGCAATAAATTCAGCATCAGCTTTCAGAAAAGATTCCGCATAGCGGCCAAAAAAGCGATCCAATTCAACAGCAGATTTATTCAGTACCTCATCCTCTAAATTCTTCTAACTCATTAGCTATCTTTATAGCCCCAGCAGTTTGTCATCGCCTGGACTTCAAGTGCTGCTACGACACAGGAGTGTCGCCAGAAATGGGTGCGCCTAAGCGCATCCATTTCTGCGAGCTAGCTAAAGGCAAGCCGTTTCGCAAACGGCGCCAGCCTTTAGTTAGCGACGTCAGTCTCAAAACAGGAGTTTTGAGACTGACAGTAGGTAAAAAGACAAAAAGAAAGGGAGAGGCCGAGGCCATCTCCCTTTCTTTCGCATCTTTCTAGGCAACACCCCAAAGGGTGTTTTCATCGTTGTGCTTAAGCGAGAGCAGCTTTGGCTTTTTCAACGATGGCCGCAAAAGCAGGCTTGTCGTGAACGGCTAGGTCAGCCAATACGCGACGGTCCAACTCGATGTTGGCTTTCTTTAAACCAGCGATCAAACGGCTATAGCTCAAACCTTCATTGCGTGATTGCGCATTGATACGAGTGATCCACAAAGCGCGGAAGTTACGCTTCTTAACGCGACGGTCGCGATAAGCGTACTGACCAGCTTTAATAACCGCTTGCTTAGCTACGCGGAAGATGCGTGAACGCGCTCCGTAGTAACCTTTAGCTTGCTTTAATACTTTCTTGTGACTGCGACGCGCCACCACACCACGTTTTACACGTGCCATAATCCTATCCTCTTAAAAAATTGATAAACCAGTGTTGCTTACTTGGCACGCATCATGCGATCTACCAAACCTACATTATCTTCATGCAGGATGTTGGTACCACGCAGTTGACGCTTACGCTTAGTGGTCATCTTGGTTAGGATGTGGCTTTTGTTAGCGTGCTTATGCTTGTAGCCCGCAGCCGTCTTTTTGAAGCGCTTGGCAGCGCCACTGTGTACTTTAGCTTTTGGCATCAGAATAACTCCAGATGTATTTGATGGTTAATATAGAGTGAGAAGGCAGCTAAAAGCCCGATCACTTCTTCTTTTTCGGGGCAATGATCATCAACAGCTGACGTCCTTCCATTTTCGGACGCTGCTCGACAATCGCGATCTCTTCCAAGTCAGTCTCGATACGGCCTAACATCTCCATACCAAGCTCTTGGTGAGCCATTTCTCGGCCACGATATCGTAAAGAAATCTTGACCTTGTCCCCTGCTTCGAGGAAACGGGTGATGTTACGCAACTTAATGTTGTAATCACCAATATCCGTTCCCGGACGAAATTTCATTTCTTTAACCTGCTGCTGCTTTTGCTTCTTCTTGGCAGCGGCTTTGGTTTTCTTTATGTCAAAGAGATGTTTACCGTAGTCCATGACCTTACATACAACAGGATCAGAATCACCTGCAATTTGTACTAGGTCTAGGCTCGCAGCACGTGCTACCTGTAAAGCTTCATCCAAGCTTACAATACCCGCCTGCTCTCCATCCGCGCCAATCAGTCGAACCTTGTCCGCAACGATGGCATCATTGATGTTGGCCTTTTTGCTACGGCCTTTTGCATTATCTCTTTTAATTGCTCTTTTCTCCTAAATATGGGCCGGCTCTCCCCCCGTGGGTGAGTTAGGGCCCTTCAAGCGCGAATGCCGAGGCACTTCCCATGTTATACCGTCTATGCGGTAACCTTAGGAAGCAGCTCGGCTACGTTGCGCCACGTCTTTTTCAAGCAGCTCTTCAAAGGCCTCAAGGCTCATACTGCCGAGGTCTTCACCAGTGCGTGTACGCACGGCCACTGCTTGCGATTCCACCTCTTTATCTCCGATTACCACAAGATAAGGGATCTTCTGAATCGTGTGCTCGCGGATTTTAAAGCCGATCTTCTCATTTCTCAAGTCCGATTTAGCTCTAAAGCCCTTGTTTCGCAAGGTTTCTTCTACTTTTTGGCAATATTCTGACTGATTGTCGGTAATATTCATGACAACCACCTGTTCAGGCGCCAACCAAGTTGGGAATGCACCCTCGTAGTGCTCGATCAAAATACCGATAAAACGCTCAAAAGAACCCAAGATAGCGCGGTGCAGCATTACTGGCACTTGGCGGGAGCCATCTTCGGCCACATATTGTGCTTCAAGGCGACCAGGCATAGAGAAATCAACCTGCATGGTGCCACACTGCCAGATTCGGCCTAGGCAGTCTTTCAAGGAAAATTCGATCTTAGGGCCGTAGAAGGCACCCTCGCCTGGCAGGTATTCGAACTCCAACCCTTTGGCGTTTAGTGCATCGGCCAAGGCTTTCTCGGCACGATCCCAATCTTCGTCGCTACCTACACGCTTTTCAGGGCGAGTAGATAGACGAATGATCACATCAGAGAAGCCGAAATCGGCGTATACGGCGTAAAGCAGATCGGTAAAGGTGGATACCTCATCCTGAATAGCGCTTTCTTCACAGAAAATGTGGCCATCATCCTGTACAAAGCCACGAACTCGCATAATACCCTGCAAGGAACCAGAGGCTTCATTACGGTGACAGGAACCAAACTCCGCCAGACGCAAGGGTAGATCTTTGTGACTCTTCAAGCCCTGGTTGAACACCTGTACATGACATGGGCAATTCATTGGCTTGATGGCGAAATCTTTATCTTCCGATTTCACGGTAAACATATCTTCGCGGAACTTGTCCCAGTGACCGGACTTTTCCCATAGACTGCGATCGACCACCTGTGGAGTTTTCACTTCTTGGTAGCCATTATTGCGCTGCACTTGGCGCATATATTCTTCTACCGCGGTGTAAACGGCCCAACCCTTCGGGTGCCAGAAGACCATCCCCGGGGCTTCTTCCTGTAGGTGGAACAGATCATATTTCTTGCCCAACTTGCGGTGATCACGTTTTACGGCTTCTTCTAAAAAGCGCAAATGGGCTTTTAGGGCTTTTTTATCCGCAAAAGCAATGCCGTAAATACGCTGCAGCATTTTATTGTCGGAATCACCACGCCAATAAGCACCAGAGGTGCGCATCAGTTTAAAATGATGACAGAAGCTCATATTTGGCACGTGTGGGCCACGGCACATATCCACGTATTCTTCGTGATGGTACAGGCCTGGGCGGTCATCTTTTTGGATATCGTTATCCAAGATTTCCATTTTGTAGGGCTCGCCGCGCGCTTCAAACACATCGCGAGCCTCCTGCCAGCTTACCTTCTTTTTCACCACGCTATAGTTAGTCTTAGCCAGCTCCAACATGCGCTTTTCGATGGCCTGCACATCCTCATCAGTGAGAGCATGCTCCATATCGATATCGTAGTAAAAGCCATGCTCAATGGTTGGGCCGATCGCCATTTTGGCATCTGGGTACAATTGCTTTAAAGCATGACCCAATAGGTGCGCACAGGAGTGGCGGATGATCTCAAGGCCGTCATCGTCGCGGGTGGTGAAGATGGTAAGATCAGCGTCTGCTTCGATTATGTCGCAAGCATCCATACGCTGGCCGTTTACTCGGCCGCCCAATGTTGCCTTGGCCAAACCAGGGCCAATATCAGCAGCAACATCGTAGATGCTTACAGGTTTATCGAATTCGCGTTTAGAACCATCAGGAAGTGTAATTACAGGCATTGTTCAATCCTTTCAGTGGTGACCCCTACCAAAGGCCACATGAATTAATTTAGGTGGTTATCCATAAGCTGTATAGAATATAGTCACCAGTGTAGAAGAATATTCAAAATTCACACGAAAAAGCCCGCAAATAGCGGGCTAATTTCGGGCGCAAACTTTACCACCGTAAAGCCTGCAAATAAAGGGTCCCAAAACCCGGGGTCAGATCCCGCGGGATCTGACCCCACATCGAAGCCCCAAGCTCAAAGTTCTTACCTACTATTAAACTCAGACTGGTAAAGTCTTCGCCACGGGTAAACGAGGAATTCTCGCCCCACCTAACCAACAAACAGGGTCAGATCCCTAGGGATCTGACCTTGATCGAAGGCACAAATCTCAATGCTTATACTTTCTATATAAGCTCAGACTGGTAAAGTCTTCGCCACGGGTAAACGACGAATTCTCGGCCCACCAGCATCAGCTATAGCATTAATGATAGCTGGCGCCACAGGCGGAACCCCAGGCTCGCCAACACCACGCGGAGCATCATCAGCTTCAACGATATCAATATGGATATCAGGGCATTCATTCATTCGCGCTAATCGATAGCCATCGAAATTCCCCTGCTCAACCATGCCATCCTTAGTCGTAATTTCACTATACATGGCAATGCTCGTACCAAAGATCATCGCACCTTCTAACTGCGATTTAACCCGATCAGGATTCACCAGCTGCCCCGCATCTGCCACACAATACAGAGACAAGATCTTCGGCGACTTTCCATCCATAACAACCTTGGCAACCACAGCCACGTGGGCTAAAAAGCTATAATGATAGGAAAGACCAAATCCAACCCCTACCTCACGGGGATCATCCCAGCCCGCTTTTGCGCAAACTTTTTCGATGACGGCTTTCGCTCTAGCCGTATCGTTCGGGTATTCGGCAATGTTTTTGCCATAATTACTGTAACTGGGTAAGCGCGGCTTGATCGAGCGATCTTGACCAATCGATTGCAACCAGAAAGCTTTAGCATCCATCTTAGCAGCTGCCGCAAGCTCCCCCATCAAACTGCCATTGGCAAACGCCATCGGGATATTAATTACAGAGCGTAGCCACCCAATGCGCATATGGGCATTTATTTTACGACGATGCAGTTCAACATTAGCAACCTCAAAAGGGAAATCCGTAAAGCCCTGATCCAATTCCCAGCCCGCCATGCTATCAGCCGGACCAAAAGTCGAGCCAATGGATGGCAAAGCGGCACTGCCCTGCCAAGCGGTAATTTTGCCCGACTTATCCAAGCCCACTTTTAGCCGGGTGTCACAAACCGCATGCAAGTAATCATGGCGAATATCGTCTTCACGACTCCAAGTAACTTTTACTGGCTTGCCAATTTGCTTGGCCAGCAAAGCTGCCTCGGCCACAAAATCGGGCTTCGATTTACGACCAAAACCTCCACCTAAATACGTCACATGCACCGTCACGTTTTCCGGTTTTATACCAAGGCTGCCCGCCACTTGGCGCTGAGCAGATTGTGGCGTTTGACTACACGCCCAAACCTCGCAATGACCATCTTTAAATATTGCAGTGGCCGCTGGTGGCTCCATAGAGGCATGCGCCAAATACGGCACAAAATAGCTCGCTTCGATAACATGCTCAGCAACTTGAAACGCCTTTTGCACATCGCCCTGCTCAAAGAGTTTCAAGCTTCCTTCATCTACGTCATGACTTGCGGCCAAGGCTTTATTGTAACTCTCTGATGCGTGCGATTGATTCGCAGCTAAGTCCCATTTTAATTTGAGTTTTTTGCGCCCTTGTTGCGCCGCCCAAGTATTACTGGCAATAACCGCTACACCTTCAATCGCATTAAAGGCAGCGGGCAAAGGCCGGCCCTGAATCCGTTCTACACGAATGACCCCTGGCACTGCCAACGCTTCTTTATCATCTAGCGATAATAATTTACCACCCAGAACAGGGCTGCGCTCAATACTGGCGTGCACCATATCGGCAAGCTCTACATCGACACCAAATTCAGCTTTACCCTGAACAAAAGCCGGCACATCAATACCATCCAAAGGCTTGCCGATATAATTGAAATCCTTTTTTGCCTTGAGCTGCAAAGAGTCTAAATTGGGCAGCTTTTGCTGGGCAGCCAATGTCGCCATTTCAGCAAATGTTGCGGTGTTTTTGCCGTCACTTACTTGATGGTCTTCAACCTTGATTTGACTAATTTCAACAGCCCATTTTTTAGCTGCAGCTTGGCGCAGCATTTCGCGGGCAGCGGCGCCCATTTTTCGCATGGGCAAATAGAAATCACGCACACTGCGCGAGCCATCCGTATTTTGCGATCCGTACTCACGATTCGCCTGCCCTTGAATCACCTGAACTTTGCTCCAATCTGCACCCATCTCATCGGCTAAAACTTGCGGCAAACCGGTGCGAATCCCCTGCCCCATTTCCGAGCGGTGACATACAATTCTAACGGTACCATCTAAAGCGAGCTCGACGAATAAATTCAAACGCAAAAAATCGCCACTACTACTCTTAGCACCACTGAGCACATCCATAGGAACTGCTGAAGGTTTTGCTTGCAGCAAAGGTGCCCCCAATAACAAACCACTACCGGCCACACCACTGGCATGTAAAAACTGGCGTCGATTCAGCAGGCTAACATCGTTTCGTTTTTGTTCACTCATGATTACTGCTCCTGCCCAGATTTAGCTACATTTTTAATGGCTTGCTTAATACGCGGGTAGGTACCGCAGCGGCAAATGTTACCGCTCATAGCATTATCTATATCGTCATCACTCGGCATTGCATTATGAGCCAGTAAAGCCGCTGCACTCATGATCTGACCAGGCTGACAATAGCCGCATTGAGGAACATTAATGTCCTGCCATGCTTGCTGCACGGGGTGTGAGCCATCAACAGACAAACCCTCGATGGTTGTAATCGCTTGTCCATCGAGCGCCGAAAGTGGGATCGAACAAGAGCGTATAGCCACACCATCTAGATGCACGGTGCACGCACCACATAAACCTTTGCCGCAGCCATACTTAGTACCACTAAGCTGTAATACATCGCGTAATGCCCACAATAAGGGCATATTTTCATCCGCGTCAAAAGTGTGTGTTTTTTGGTTTACTGTCAGAGTAATCATCAGGATACATTCACTTTATTATGGGTAGATGATGTGGAATATAAACAAACGCATCACCTAATAGAAACAAAACAGATATAAAAATTTGAACTTAAACTTGAATTTAAACTTAAACTTAAACTAGTGTTATTAGGCCGCTGATATTATCAGTTGAGGTGAGCGTCAAAGGCCAGCCCAATAACTGAGAAATAAATAACCACTCATTTAACATTGGGCAATACAGCCTACGGCCTACGCAAAGAATTCAAACAACGCTACTGCAGTTCTAGATTTTTGCCAATTAACAGCGTGCTAAAACGAGTCAAACGCAAGATGAATTTGTAAGTGATTAGAATTATTGACTCAAATTCTCTATTTTTCCGACATAAAAAAGCAAAAATCACATAAATGGCACCCAAGGCAACATTCGAGCAAATTTGATTGGTTTTTAGCCAGTTCTTTCTTGTAGAATGCGCGCCCTGCTCACCCACGGGTTTTGTGCCGAGCCAGAATAGGAATGGTAAGCAGAGAAATACTGTTTGATTTAGGAAATACTATGGTACCCATAACGATTGAGGTGGAACTTTCGGGCATGGCGTTAAAAGACGTTCTTATGCCTGCTGTACCATCAAGGGGAGAAAGCTTAGTCATGGAAGATGTTCACTACTATGTCACCAAGGTGACCCACGATATTGAAGCCGGAAAGTGCATTGTCACAGTGCGTTAGCAGCGCTCTCCAATCACCGCTGCAATGAGCTCAACGCTGTAATCGAGCACAAGTGCAATACCGGAACAAGTAGCAGTACCGGAGCAAAACCGGAGTCCTGATCGTTTTAATAACAATAATTAAAGGCCGCCAAATTTGCGGCCTTTTTCCTTTCTCGAAGCAACTTATAATAAATTAAATCGTCTTAATCAAAACAGTGATAGCAATAGCTAGCGCTTGTGGTAGCCCAACTTTATGAATAAAAGCAGATGGGTAAAAAGTAACCCTTAAAAACCTTATTAGTAAAACAAAATGTCAGGCTGGCTCTGTAACACATCGAGACTGTCATCGACTAGGTAAGCTAATTCTTCCACATCTGGCCCTTCTAAACCGTCAGCTAAAGAAAGAGATTCAGAGGCTAGCATCACGGAGGTATTCTCAGCTTCTACATTAGCCGGCAGTTGGGTAACACCTTCATTACTCGCGCCCAACAGTGGGCTCAAAGCAATGATGTCACTCCCCGCCAAATCCAAAACATCATCGAACCCCAGAGTCTCAAACTCTTTTAACTCGCCAGCGTGATCAACAGCCCCTTGGCTAACAACCTCTTTTAAAGCCCCAGCATGATTTGGAAATAACTCTTCCTGCTCTTCCATTAAGCCTGCAATGCTGTCATTAAATTCGAACCAGACATCAACCAGTTCTTTTTCTGTACCTTGGCTATCTAAGTAGCTTGCACGCAAACCAATGGTATTTCCGTTGTTATCAATTGAGACTTTTTCAGCGTCAAGCCCCAACTGAGTTACTCCAACTTCGTTGAGGGTTCGTAGTTCAAGATCATCAACAATGCCATTAGCGTTACTATCTTGCCAAACCTGCAGTTCCGTAAAAGCCTCATCTTCTGCATCGATCACGCCGTCACTATTTGAATCCAAATTCGCCAAGGCATCGAAGCCGTCATTGGCTCTTGTGCCATCGGTTTTTCGAGTAGAGCTGCCAAATAGTTCGCTGGCATCGTTAATTAATCCATCATTATTAATGTCACGTACCAACAAGCCATCATCCGGAGCCACCCAACCAACGCTGTCTAAGTCGCCATCGGCATCCCCATCGAACTTAACTCCATAATCAATCGATAAGGTTTCTATGCCATCGCCATCCAAATCTAAAATCAGCGGTGTTACCGTCGCATCTCGAAAATCCACCTCGGCATCGCCACCAGAATCTGTTAGCCCTGCGGCGCCTGTATTTTGCGAGCCATTAACATCGGCATAAGTGGCATCGCTAGTCGGCGCTATTCCCGATTCAACGCTGTCGAGCTTATCGTCATTGTCACTGTTGGTATCTAGATAATCGTCGCGAGCATCGCCATCTGTATTGACAGGGTTTAAACCTTGGGAAGCAACCGCATCCGTAGAAGCGGTATCTGCATCATAGGCATCATCCAAACCATCATTATCAATATCCGTAAATGTAGCACTCGGGGCAATATACGAAGCCGTGGCTTGAGCTTCAATATTATCGGCAATGCCGTCGTTATCGCTGTCCAGATCAAGTGCGTTGATAATGCCGTCGCCATCAATATCATTGGTCACAATGCCTTCTTGGATATCATATACCGTAATGTCACCACCAGTACGGCCGAGCACAAACATCCTAGTACCGTCGTTGTTGAAAGTGATATCTTTAGGCTCGGTGTCTTGGTCTGCGACAGAAAATATGCCGCTGTGTTGAATATTTCCTGACATGCTGTACGGTGTTTCTAATTGATAAACATTCACTTCATCATTTTGATAACCAATAATGTACAGCACAGTCCCATCATGATTAAAAGCCATTCCACTGGCTACTGTTTCCTCCCCTAAAACTGAGAACGCGGTATCAAAGCTTCGACTGCCAACATTGTATGGACTAGCCAAGGAGAACTGATTAACCTCATCTCCATTAGAGCCGATGATAAATAGTCTCATGCCATCGGGACTAAAACGGATACCTTCGGGGGCAAACTCTTGGCCTGATATAGAGTGAAAAGCAGTAAATGACGCTGACGTTGTATCAAAAGAGACACTCAAATCATATTCATTAACCTCATCATCGGCACTACCGACAATAAACATTTTGCTACCATCATTATTAAAAACAATTCCCTGTGGTTGTGACTCCTGGGTACTGGTAGAAAAGGTGTTAATTAAAGTTATCGATGACAGATCATAGGGGGTCGTAACCTCATACTCACTAACAGCTACGGAGTTAAGCCCAACCAAATAGAGTTTAGTACCGTCATTGTTAAAGATCATTCCCGTTGGAGAGGAATCCTCATTCGAAATCGAATAACTTTGATCAACAGTAGCAGAAAACACATTATAAACATTGTCTCCCACGTTAGAACCCTGCTCGTTTACATCCAATATGCCATCGTTGTCATCATCAAGGTCACTATCATTTGCAACACCGTCATTATCAGTATCGCCGCCTAAGGTAATAGGAATATTCTGTTGAGTTTGGGCGCCGGTTTCGTCAATAGCAGTTATAGTTAAGGTATCGGCGCCTGAAAAACCAAGGTTAGGGGTATAAATCACATCGCCATTAACCGCGATAGCAACGGTTCCATTTAATGCGCTAAATGTACTTTGGTTTAGGTCGCTGCCATTGTCGATATCCTGAATATTCGCAACAACATAATTTGGCTGCCCACTTACAAGCGTATCGTTAATCACTGTTATCACCGGTGCATCATTAGCACCGGCGACATCTAAGGTAGCCGTGGTAAGGGTTTCAAAGGTGCCGTCTGAGACCGTATATTCAATAGCAATGGATTTCGATTCACCCACGGCTAACTTATCAAGCTCATTTCCCGGTGTGAATACTAATTTGTTTGCTACTATTTGCGCCTGACCAATGACAGTAAGCCCATCGGTATCTAAGATGGTAATAATCTCGCCCGAAGCCGCTGCCTGGCCGTTGATTTTTGTGATGGATAAGGTATCACCCTGCGGATCAGAGTCATTCGCTAACACATCCGCTGTGACCGTAGTATCTTCATCAATACGGTGCTTCAGACCAGTATATGGGCTACCATCGGCTTCGAAGCGTCTAAGTATTATCTCGCCTGAATCTTTACTCGAAGTATAACTTACCCAAGTAACCATAAAACTGCCGTCAGGCATGGCTTCAATATTAGGGGCTGCGCGCTCTCCTGCTGAATTGTCATGGACAGAAAACGGATCACCAAGCGGTGTCCCATCCGGCGCCAGGATGCGAACCATTACATTAACATCCCCTATGACAGTTGAGCTTCCATTATCTAACACTTGCTCCCATGTGATCGCAATATTCCCGTTTTCCAATACTACAGTTGAAAAGTCCTGAGCAAGAATGGTGGTTTCAACCCAACCGACATTCGATACTTGGATAGCGCTACTGCGGGCACTGCCATCGGCATTAAACACTTGTGCATAAATATGAAAGGCAGGTGGACTGACAACCCAAGCATCTCTCCAAGTCATTATATAGCCGCCGTCATCGAGTAACGTTATGGCAGGCTTTGGAAACTCATACACACCACTGTATAACAACTCAGGCGTACCTAGGTTGCCATTGCTGTCTATTGTATTGGTATAGATTTTAGATCGATCTATGCCAGTATCTTGCTCAGCCCAGGTTATCCTGATATCTCCATTTTCCAGTTCTACCACTGAAGGCGACCTTAATAAAATGTCAGCCCCTGTATCGACTCGATCTATATTAATAGTAGATTGAGGCACGCCGTCTTTGTTATATTTAGTCACCATTGCGATCTTGTTGACCGCTGTGCCGGTGTGCTCTGTCGTTATAATAAAGCCTCCATCCGAAAGCGCCTTAATATCCACTGCGCGAAAATCACTAGCTCCACCAGGCACCGCAACTTCCAGGCCTTCAGGGTCACCATCAGAATTGTAAATCCGAAAGCTTGAGTTCCCAGCAAAGTTACCACTGGTGATGACCAAATTACCGTCATTTAGCACAGCGGTTTGGGTGTACGCTTGGGCACCAATAACGCTTTTTTCTGGAGGGACTTTAACTCCGACATCATCATATTTTTGAAAAAATCCAACATTTGTGCCTGCTGGTAATATTATCCCCTGGTAAGTCACCGCATAGCTGCCATCTTCAAATACCGATATTTGGGATGATAATTGGTTGCCCGGCAAAGCATCCCGTGCCTCGAACTCAATCGCTTGAACGACACCTAGACCGGTCGATTCGGTAAACCTAAGTACTTCTCCCGTTGTCTCCGGAGCTTGCCCCAACGAGTCTATTTTAGTTTGAAGTTTCAACAAGGTATCCAGTTCACTGCCATCATCCAAGGTACTACGCAGCAAGGTCTGAATCGCAGGCATATTAGGATCAGTAACACCAGTTATGCCCAGCAATTCAAGATCTGCTTTTGATGGCACGCCCAAGGTCCCAGATGCCGCATCCATTACCGCTTGCACCGCATCGGCTAAGGCTTGCACTTCTGCAACAGTATCAACATCGGCGTTTGCTTTTATATCGACCACATCGCCTAATAAACTTTCTTCTTGGGCTGTATCAACCCCTGTTACACCAATACGACTGTAGTCAGCCTGCGATGGATTCGTATCGTCGTCATCATTGCCATCAGCCGCATTTAAAATAGTGGCATAGCTGTTCACCAAGGCTTGAATTTCAACAGCCGTATCGACAGCGGCACCATTAACTGCTGAGCTGTTAAGCGCGGAGTTTATCGCTGATAAATTTGTAGCGTTGGCATTACTGGCGCCAACATCTAAATAATTCTGCACAGTCGGTGAGGTGGCCGTCGCGTTATTGTTTTCAGCAGCGTCGCTAATAATTGTAATAGCTGCGCTGATTGTCGAGGCCACACCCGTAACTAAGGCTTGCAGCTCAACTAGGGTATCGACCGCCGTACCATCATCGATGGAGGCTTGAATGGCACTTTGAATCGCAGCTAAATTATCAGTAGTAACGCCGGTTATCCCCAGGCTATCGAGTTGTGCTTTTGTGGGGGTTCCTGTACTGCCGTTTGCCGCATTCATCACCTCTTGAACCGCATCCGCTAAGGCTTGAACTTCAATAGCTGTATCTACATCAACAGTATCACTGGCATCGACAACATCGCCCAATAAATTTAACTCAACGGCTGTATCCACACCGGTGATTCCAATATTGCTGTAATCGGAAGCGACAGGGTCAGCGGCATTATCGGCGGTGCCATCGGCTGCATCGAGAATGGTTTGATAGCTATTAACCAGCGCTTGAATTTCTGCAGCTGTATCAACTGCTGCACCATTAACGGTAGCCGTATTGAGTGCGGTATTAATCGCCCCTAGATTTGTTCCGTTTACACCGGTGACTGTTGCGTCTAGATAGTTTTGCACACCCGGAGATATAGCGGTCGCATTATTATTTTCAGCGGCATTACTAATGATGCTAATCGCTCCGCTTATTGCCGAAGCCACACCAGTGACTAAAGCTTGTAGTTCGACTAATGTATCAACCGCTGTACCGTCATCAAGAGTGGCTTGAATCGCATTTTGCACCGCAAATAAGTTCTCATCAGTAACGCCAGTAATGCCTAAACTATCGAGTTGTGCTTTTGTGGGTGTTGCCCCTGCACCGCCAGCGGCATTCATCACCTCTTGAACCGCATCGGCTAAGGCTTGAACTTCAATAGCTGTATCCACATCAACGGCGTCACTGGCGTCGACGACATCGCCCAATAAATTTAACTCAACGGCTGTATCCACACTGGTGATTCCAATATTGCTGTAATCGGCGGCGGCTGGATCGGCTGCATTATCGGCGGTGCCATCAGCTGCACTAAGAATAGTTTGGTAACTGTCGACTAGCGCTTGAATTTCAGCAGCTGTATCAACTGTTGCACCATTAACGGTAGCCGTATTCAGTGCGGTATTAATCGCCGCTAGATTTGCACCGGTAACACCCGTGACCGTTGCATCTATATAATTTTGTACACTTGGGGAGGTGGCCGTTGCATTATCATTCTCAGCGGCATTGCTAATGATGCTAATCGCTGTGTTTATGGTCGAAACCACACCAGTCACCAAGGCTTGCAGCTCGACTAAAGTATCGACCGCTGTCCCATCATCGACGGTAGCTTGAATCGCATTTTGTATGGTAGATAAATTCTCATCAGTAACGCCGGTGATGCCTAAGCTATCGAGTTGCGCTTTTGTCGGAGTTCCTGCACTGCCGCTTGCCGCATTCATAACCTCCTGCACAACATCGGCTAGAGCTTGCACCTCAACGGCTGTGTCGACATCAACAGTATCACTGGCATCGATCACATCGCCCAATAGATTGAGTTCAACGGCCGTATCCACACCGGTAACTCCAATATTACTGTAATCAGCAGAAACCGGATCAGCCGCATTATCGGCGGTGCCATCGGCTGCATCGAGAATAGTTTGGTAACTGTCGACAACAGCCTGGATTTCAGCAGCTGTATCAACTGCTAGTCCATTGACTGCAACCGTATTGAGTACGGTATTAATGGCCGCTAGGTTTGCGCCGTTTACCCCCGTGACCGTTGCATCTATATAATTTTGTACACTTGGGGAAGTGGCCGTTGCATTATCATTTTCAGCGGCATCACTAATAATGCTAATTGCTGCGCTTATGGTCGAAGCCACACCAGTGACTAAAGCTTGTAGCTCAACTAAGGTATCGACCGCCGTACCGTCATCAAGAGTGGCTTGAATCGCATTTTGGACGGTAGATAAGTTCTCATCAGTAACGCCGGTAATCCCTAAACTGTCGAGTTGTGCTTTTGTCGGGGTTCCTGCACTGCCACTTGCCGCATTCATCACCTCTTGAACCGCATTCGCCATGGCTTGAACCTCAACGGCTGTGTCGACATCAACAGTATCACTGGCATCGATCACATCGCCCAATAAATTGAGTTCAACAGCTGTATCCACACCGGTGATTCCGATATTGCTATAATCGGCAGAAACCGGATCAGCCGCATTGTCGGCGGTGCCGTCGGCTGCATCGAGAATAGTTTGATAGCTATCAACCAGCGCTTGAATTTCAGCAGCTGTATCAACGGCCAAACCATTGATGGCCACTGTATTTAAAGCGGTATTAATTGCCGCTAGATTTGCACCGGTAACACCCGTGACCGTTGCATCCAAATAATTTTGCACACTTGGGGAGGTGGCCGTTGCATTATCATTCTCAGCGGCATCGCTGATAATCGTAATCGCACTACTTACGGTCGAAGCCACACCGCTCACCAAGGCCTGCAACTCAACTAAGGTATCAACCGCCGTACCGTCATCAAGGGTGGCTTGAATCGCATTTTGCACCGCAGCTAGATTCTCATCAGTAACGCCGGTGATGCCTAAGCTATCGAGTTGTGCTTTTGTCGGGGTTCCTGCGCTGCCACTTGCCGCATTCATAACTTCCTGTACGGCATTGGCCAAGGCTTGAACTTCAACGGCTGTGTCGACATCAAAAGTATCACTGGCATCGGTCACATCGCCCAATAGATTTAATTCGACGGCTGTATCCACACCAGCAACACCGATATTGCTGTAATCGGCAGAAACCGGATCAGCCGCATTGTCAGCGGTGCCATCGGCTGCATCGAGAATAGTTTGGTAACTGTCGACAACAGCCTGGATTTCGGCAGCTGTATCAACGGCCACACCATTGACTGCAGCCGTGTTGAGTGCGGAATTAATGGCCGCTAGATTTGCGCCGGTAACACCGGTGACCGTTGCATCTAAATAGTTCTGCGCGGTGGGCGAGATAGCTGTAGCATTATTATTTTCAGCAGCGTCGCGGATGATAGTAATAGCCGCGCTTGCTGCGGAAACCACACCTGTCACTAAAGCTTGTAGTTCAACTAAGGTATCAACCGCCGTCCCATCATCAAGGGTGGCTTGAATCGCATTTTGCACCGCAGCTAGATTCTCATCAGTAACGCCGGTGATGCCTAAGCTATCGAGTTGTGCTTTTGTCGGGGTTCCTGCACTGCCGCTTGCCGCATTCATCACCTCTTGAACTGCATCAGCCAAGGCTTGAACTTCAATGGCGCTGTCTACATCAACAGTGTCACTGGCATCGACAACATCGCCCAATAAATTGAGTTCGACAGCTGTATCCACACCGGTGATTCCGATATTGCTATAATCGGCAGAAACCGGATCAGCCGCATTATCAGCCGTGCCATCGGCTGCATCGAGAATAGTTTGATAACTATCAACCAACGTTTGAATTTCAGCAGCAGTATCAACGGCCATCCCATTGATGGCCACTGTATTTAAAGCGGTATTAATTGCCGCTAAATTTGCACCGGTAACACCCGTGACTGTTGCATCCAAATAATTTTGCACACTTGGGGAAGTGGCCGTTGCATTATCATTCTCAGCGGCATCGCTAATAATGCTAATCGCACCACTTACGGTCAAAGCCACACCGCTCACCAAAGCTTGCAACTCAACTAACGTATCGACCCCCGTACCGTCATCAAGGGTGGCTTGAATCGCATTTTGCACCGCAGCTAGATTCTCATCAGTAACGCCGGTAACCCCTAAGCTATCGAGTTGTGCTTTTGTCGGGGTTCCTGCACCGCCGTTTGCCGCATTCATCACCTCTTGAACCGCATTCGCCAAGGCCTGAACTTCAACGGCGCTATCTACATCAACAGTGTCACTGGCATCGACAACATCGCCCAATAAGTTGAGTTCAACGGTTGTGTCCACACCGGTAATTCCGATGTTGCTGTAATCGGCAGAAACCGGATCAGCCGCATTGTCAGCGGTGCCATCGGCTGCATCGAGAATAGTTTGGTAACTGTCGACAACAGCCTGGATTTCGGCAGCTGTATCAACGGCCACACCATTGACTGCAGCCGTGTTGAGTGCGGAATTAATGGCCGCTAGATTTGCGCCGGTAACACCGGTGACCGTTGCATCTAAATAGTTCTGCGCGGTGGGCGAGATAGCTGTAGCATTATTATTTTCAGCAGCGTCGCGGATGATAGTAATAGCCGCGCTTGCTGCGGAAACCACACCTGTCACTAAAGCTTGTAGTTCAACTAATGTATCGACCGCTGTCCCATCATCGATGGTAGCTTGAATCGCATTTTGTATCGTAGCTAAATTATCAGTGGTAACGCCGGTGATGCCTAAGCTATCGAGTTGCGCTTTTGTCGGAGTTCCTGCACTGCCACTTGCCGCATTCATCACCTCTTGAACTGCATTGGCTAAAGCTTGAACCTCAACAGCCGTGTCGACATCAACAGCGTCACTGGCATCAACCACATCACCCAATAAATTGAGTTCAACGGCTGTATCCACACCGGTAATTCCGATATTGCTGTAATCGGCAGAAACCGGATCAGCCGCATTATCGGCGGTGCCATCAGCTGCATCGAGAATAGTTTGATAGCTATCAACCAGCGCTTGAATTTCAGCAGCAGTATCAACGGCCACCCCGTTGATGGCCACTGTATTTAAAGCGGTATTAATGGCCGCAAGATTTGCACCGGTAACACCCGTGACCGTTGCATCTATATAATTTTGTACACTTGGGGAGGTGGCCGTTGCATTATCATTCTCAGCGGCATTACTAATGATCGTAATCGCGCCACTTACTGTCGAAGCAACACCGCTCACCAAGGCCTGCAACTCAACTAAGGTATCAACTGCCGTACCGTCATCAAGGGTGGCTTGAATCGCATTTTGCACCGCCGCTAGATTCTCATCAGTAACGCCGGTAATGCCTAAGCTATCGAGTTGTGCTTTTGTCGGAGTTCCTGCACTGCCGCTTGCCGCATTCATCACCTCTTGAACCGCATCAGCCAAGGCTTGAACTTCAACGGCGCTGTCGACATCAACAGTATTACTGGCATCGATCACATCACCCAATAAATTAAGTTCAACGGCTGTATCCACACCGGTGATTCCGATATTGCTGTAATCAGAAGTGACAGGGTCAGCCGCATTATCGGCGGTGCCATCAGCTGCATCGAGAATAGTTTGGTAACTGTCGACAACAGCCTGGATTTCAGCAGCAGTATCAACGGCTACACCATTGACTGCAGCCGTGTTGAGTGCTGTATTAATGGCCGCTAAATTTGCACCGTTTACACCCGTGACGGTTGCATCGATATAATTTTGTACACTTGGGGAAGTGGCCGTTGCATTATCATTTTCAGCGGCATCACTAATAATGCTAATGGCTGCGCTTATGGTCGAAGCCACACCGCTCACCAAGGCCTGCAACTCAACTAAGGTATCAACCGCTGTACCGTCATCAAGGGTGGCTTGAATCGCATTTTGTACGGTGGATAAATTTTCATCAGTAACGCCGGTGATGCCTAAGCTATCGAGTTGCGCTTTTGTCGGAGTTCCTGCACTGCCACTTGCCGCATTCATCACCTCTTGAACTGCATTGGCTAAAGCTTGAACCTCAACAGCCGTGTCGACATCAACAGCGTCACTGGCATCAACCACATCACCCAATAAATTGAGTTCAACGGCTGTATCCACACCGGTAATTCCGATATTGCTGTAATCGGCAGAAACCGGATCAGCCGCATTATCGGCGGTGCCATCAGCTGCATCGAGAATAGTTTGATAGCTATCAACCAGCGCTTGAATTTCAGCGGCTGTATCAACCGCTGCGCCATTGACAGCGGCAGTGTTGAGTGCCGAATTAATGGCCGCCAAATTACTACTATTAACGCCTGTAACACCCACGTCAGTGTAATTCTGCAAGGATGGACTCGAATCACTGGCTGTATTCGTTTCCGCCGCGGTGGTAATCACCGACAAAGCACCACCAACATTGTTGATAGTGTTTGTGATTAAAATTTGCAAGGCCGGTATCGTGTTGACTTGGGAGCCATCATCTAGCGTATTTTGAATGGCGTTTTGCACAGCGTTCAAATTAGCGTCAGTTACACCCGTAATGCTCAAACTCTCAAGTTCGGCTCGACTTGGTGTACCTAGGTTTCCTGCAGCACTATCCATTACAGCCCGCACGGCATCAGCCAAGGCTTGCAATTCAGCCGCGCTATCTACCTCAGCGTTTGATTTAATATCAACTACATCGCCGAGCAAGCTTTGTTCGGAAGCGCTATCGACACCTGTTATACCAAGACGTGAATAATCGGCTTGACTAGGCTTAGGGGCATCGTTATCAGTACCATCGGCAGCCGCAAGTACTAGCGCATAACTATCAACTAACGCTTGAACTTCCAAAGTAGTGTCGACGGCCGCACCATTAACAGCGGCCGTATTTAAAACGCTGTTAATGGCCGCAAGATTACTAGCATTAACTCCCGTAACGCCGATGCTTAGATAATCATTTAATCCGGGGCTAGATGCATTAGCTGTGTCATTTTCAGCCGCTGTTACAATGATATTAAGTGCTGTCACAACTGCGGCGGCGGCATTATCCACGAGACTTTGCAGGGCCGGTAAACTGTTCACATCCGTACCGTCATCAGCGGTGGCAGCAATAGCGTTTTGGACAGCTACGATGTTGTCATCAGTCACACCGCTAATGGTTAAGCTTTCGAGTTCCGCTCGACTCGGTGTACCTGGTGTGCCCGCAGCACCATCCATAACCGCTTGTACAGCATCAACTAAGACATGTAACTCGGATGCACTATCAACATCAGTAGTATTTTTAATGTCGATAACATCACCAAGTAAATCAAGCTCGGGGACACTGTCAATATTGGTGAGGCCAAGATTATTATAGTCAGCCAGGCCCGGCTTTGGATCATCATCATCTATACCATCAGCAGCATTTAAAATGGTTTGATAACTGTCTACCAAGGCTTGGATTTCTGCGGCGGTATCAACCGCGGCGCCATTAATGGCCGCAGTATTGAGTATAGAGTTAACGGCCGCCAAGTTTGCACCGGTAACACCGGTGACCGTTGCATCTATATAGTTTTGCGCAGTCGGCGAGATAGCTGTCGCATTATTATTTTCAGCCGCATCTCTAATGATAGTAATGGCATTGCTTACTGCTGCTGTTGCAGCGGTAACTAGTGATTGTAACTCAACTAAGGTATCAACCGCGGTACCATCATCGATAGTGCCTTGAATGGCATCTTGCACGGCGACTAAATTCTCGTCAGTAACACCGGTGATGCCTAAGCTATCGAGCTGCGCTTTTGTCGGGGTTCCTGCACTGCCGCTTGCCGCATTCATAACTTCCTGCACAGCATCGGCTAGAGTCTGCACTTCTGTGGCTGTGTCGACATCAACAGTATCACTGGCATCAACCACATCACCCAATAAATTGAGTTCAACAGCGGTATCTACACCAGTGATGCCGATATTGCTGTAGTCGGAAGCGATTGGGTCAATTGCATTATCGGCGGTGCCGTCGGCTGCATCGAGAATAGCTTGATAGCTGTCGACCAGTGTTTGAATTTCAGCGGCTGTATCAACCGCTGCGCCATTGACAGCGGCAGTGTTGAGTGCCGAATTAATGGCCGCCAAATTACTACTATTAACGCCTGTAACACCCACGTCAGTGTAATTCTGCAAGGATGGACTCGAATCACTGGCTGTATTCGTTTCTGCCGCGGTGGTAATCACCGACAAAGCATTACCTACATTATTAATCGTATTAGTGATTAAAATTTGCAAGGCCGGTATCGTGTTGACTTGGGAGCCATCATCTAGCGTATTTTGAATGGCGTTTTGCACAGCGTTCAAATTAGCGTCAGTTACACCCGTAATGCTCAAACTCTCGAGTTCGGCTCGACTTGGTGTACCTAGGTTTCCTGCAGCACTATCCATTACGGCCTGCACGGCATCAGCCAAGGCTTGCAATTCAGCCGCGCTATCTACCTCAACGTTTGATTTAATATCAACTACATCGCCTAGCAAGCTTTGTTCAGAATCACTATCAACGCCTGTTATGCCAAGGCGTGCATAATCGGCCTGACTGGGCTTAGGGGCATCGTTATCAGTACCATCGGCAGCCGCAAGTACTAGCGCATAACTATCAACTAACGCTTGAACTTCCAAAGTGGTATCGACGGCTGCGCCATTAACAGCGGCCGTATTTAAAACACTGTTAATGGCCGCAAGATTACTAGCATTGACTCCCGTAACGCCGATGCTTAGATAATCATTTAATCCGGGGCTAGATGCATTAGCCGTGTCGTTTTCAGCCGCTGTTACAATGATATTAAGTGCTGTCACAACTGCAGCGGCGGCATTATCCACGAGACTTTGCAGGGCCGGTAAACTGTTCACATCCGTGCCGTCATCGGCGGTGGCAGCAATAGCGTTCTGGACAGCTACGATGTTGTTATCAGTCACACCGCTAATGGTTAAGCTTTCGAGTTCCGCTCGACTCGGCGTACCTGGCGCGCCCGCAGCACCATCCATAACCGCTTGTACTGCGTCAACCAAAACTTGTAGCTCTGACGCACTGTCAACATCGGAGCTGTTTTTAATATCAATCACATCACCCAGCAAATCAAGCTCGGGGACACTGTCAATATTAACGAGACCTAGCTTATTGTAATCGGCAATGCTCGGCTTGGGATCGTCGTCATCTACACCATCGGCCGCATCTAAAATGGCCTGATAACTATCGACTATTGCTTGGATTTTAGCGCTGCTATCAACTGCCGCACCATCGACGAGATTGGTATTTAACACCGAATTAATTGCCGCGAGATTCGTGTTACTCACGCCTGTCACGCCAACATCGTTGTAATCTTGCAAACTTGGATTAAAATTCGTTGCCGTATTATTTTGAGCGGCTGCGCTGATGATATCTAGCGGATCGAGAATAATAGGATCTACCGGCTCCACAAAGGATGCAATCGCGGCTGCTATCAGTGCTTTCAAATCATCTAGACTGGCAACATCGCTGCCATCATCCGCACTATTTTGAATTGCCTCTTGGACAACGTTTAAATTCTCATCGCTAACCCCTTCAATACCCAGACTCGCAATCTGATTTTTACTGGGAACAGACTCCGCTCCGGCCGCCGCATCCATAATCGCTTGAACAGTATCAGCTAGTGCCTGCAGTTTATTGGTAGTATCGACGTCATTTTTCGTCTTGATATCGATAACATCCCCTAAAAGGCTTTGCTCTACGGCGGTATCGACACCATTTATTCCGATGCGAGAATAGTCATTCAAACTGGCTTTTTGATCATCATCATCGACACCATCTGCCGCATTGAGGATTACCGCATAGCTATCAAGCAGGTCTTGTATTTTTGCTTTGGTATTAACAGCCTGAGCATTTACTGCAAGAGTATTTAATACCGAATTCAGACTCGCTAAATTTCCGCTATTTAAACCGCTGATTCCCAAACTTTCATAAGTCGATAATGTAGGGGTTTGATCTGTCGCACTGTCGTTTTCGGCAGCAGACATAATTATTGACAAAGCTTCTTCGGTTTCAGTGGCTTCAGCAGCTTCAGCAGCTTCAGCAGCTTCAGCAATAGCAGCATTTACAAGATCTTGTAAATCATCAAGTCGACTGACCTCGGAACCATCATCGGCGCTACCTTCTATCGCTTTTTGTACGGCGGGTAAATTGCTGCCATCGACGCCATCAATTCCTAAACGCTCTAGCTGTTCTTGGCTAGGTAAACCAGGAGTACCAGCAGCTGCATCCATAATTGCCTGTACGGCATCAGCCAAACCTTGTAATTTCTCAACCAAGTTGACGTCATCGCGCTGCAAGATATCAATCACATCACCCAGCAAACTTTCTTCTACATCGCTGTCAACGCCAGTCACACCAATACGAGCGTAATCGTCCTGAGAAGGGTTAGGGTCATCGTCGTCAGAACCATCAGCGGAATTTAGCACGACATTGAAGCTATCAACTAAAGCCTGCACTTCAGGCACGCTATCCACGGACGCGCCTTCAACCTCAATAGTATTTAATGCACTATTGATAGAATCTATATTAGATACATCGACGCCTTGTATCTGAATATCCTCATAGACAGAAACGGGTGGCGTAGTTTCTGTGGCCGTATTTTCCTCAGCTGCCGCCGTTATAATACTTAGACCAGCATGTTCCTCGCCATTGTTTAAAGGGGGGCGATTAACTGAATCTGGGTCATCTACTCCCGAACGCTCAATAGGCCCGTCAAGTCGCTCAATGTAAAAGTAGAAAGGTGTACTATCGTCAGTACCCTGCAGACCATTGCCGCCTTGTCCGCCAAGGCCCTCAGTATCAATGCCCTTGAAGACAAGGGAATTCAGAATAGAGTCGAAGCTATCGTTTCGCTCAAATCGTAAGCCTAGAGGCGATGTATTTGATTCTTGTTCAGAGTGAATAAACTCCAACCCAGGCGCCAGAACTTTTGAAGGGGTTTCTTGCAAGCGAAGTAATAGTTCTTTATCGATTCGCAGACTCAGCCCCGGCCCTAAAATTAAAGTGCCTATTTTAAACAACTGTAGATTAGTTGATGCCTCCTCTCCCACTACAATGGTATCGCCCAGCGTAATATGACTACCCTCGACCAGAGGATGGGCAAGAGGCATATTTTGCACATCGTTAGTAGCTTCAACGACAACGCCAACTATGGCGCCTAGATCACTGTGAGCAGGCTGCTCGTCCATAAACTTACCCTATTCTTATAAAAGTCTTTATTCGTATAAAAAACCCATACTTTAAAGTTAAGACCAAGACAGGTAGCTTATCAATTTAGAATTATTTCTTGATTACATAGAGGGTTAGACGGACGAGTTACCATATAACCCGTAATTATTAGGACAATACCGCAAGCAAGGGAGCATGGACTTAGACAAACGAAGAATTTAAATAGATTGATCAACTAACAGAGCAGTCAAAAGCGGTTGCAGAGCTACATTTGAGAAAGCGTAATTGTAGAAATACTTATTGCGATGATTATGGCTATTGCCGACATAGAGAACATAAAAAGAAATTGGTACGACCGAGTGGACTCGAACCACCGACCCCCACCATGTCAGGGTGGTATTTAGTTGTTTAAATTCAGACTCTTAGCAAGTCCGATTGTTCGCAAAAACATCAAAATCAGCCAAAAAACATCAAATACTTAGCTTTTCTTGTTCGCAAACTCAATCAAACAAAAATATGCCTATACAGACAACTTGCAAGCTATTATCGCCACCCCTTGATATTGCCGTATTTTTTTTACGGCACTTTCTGTAGGATTGCCTACAATCTAGTTGTCCCCATTTATATATGTAGAGATGAACATGCTTACAAGATTCGAAGTTGAGAACTTTAAGGGCTTTAATGAGCGCTTCATTTTTGACCTAGATAAAGCGAAATCCTTTGAATTCAATCAAGATTGCACTAAAGGAAGCATAGTGGCCAAAGGGCTAATCTATGGAAAAAACGGTATTGGTAAGTCAAATTTAGGTCACGCCTTGTTTGATCTAATATCTCATACTACAGATAACAAAACTGCATCAGAGCTCTATCAAAGCTATTACTTAAATGCAGATCACGGCGGCTTGATTGCCCAATTTAAATTTGTATTTAACTTTAATGGCAATCAAGTCACATATGAATACGGTAAGTTTAGCTATAACCAAATAGCTTACGAACACCTTAGTGTTAACGGGCGGGTAGTAGCCAGTCTTGACCGCCAGACGAGCAAAAATGCCTACATTAACCTGCCAGGCGCCGAGAGCTTGAAAACCAATCTCGGAGAGTCAAACGTTTCACTGATTGCCTATATCAAGAATAACGCTCTAATTGACATAATCGATGCCGGCAAGGCATTTGTAGACTTTGTTAACTTTTTAAAAGGCATGCTGTATTTTCGATCTGTTAACTACAATATGTACCAAGGTATTGATATCGGCTCCGATACTTTGGAAAAGAGAATTATCAACTCAAGTAAGTTGATGGAATTTCAACAACTTCTTAACGCTGCTGGCGTCCACTGCTCTCTAGAGGCAATGGAGATAAACGGCCAGCAAACAATTGGAATGCGCCACAGGCACAATTTAATTCCCTTTAACAAAGTGGCGTCCTCTGGCTCTAGATCTTTAATGCTCGTTTACTATTGGATGCTAGTCCTATACGAAAGACCTGAAGCAACATTTGTTTTTATTGATGAATTCGATGCCTACTATCATTTTGAGCTATCTAAACTGATTCTGTCCCACATTAAGAGGCTGCCTCAGCAGGTGCTGCTAACAACGCACAACACTCAACTGATGTCCAATGAGGTCATGCGACCAGACTGCTGCTTTGAGATGCAGGCAGGACGCATAGACCCGCTTATGAATAAAACAAGCAAAGAGCTTAGGCAGGCTCATAATATTGAGAAGATGTATCGCGCTGGATCCTTTAATGTCTGACATTTTGCTGTTTGTTTTCGAGGGCGAAGTCACAGAGTCTAAGGTTCTCAGCAGCTTTAGACGGTTTTTTATTGAATCAAACAGCTGCACCATTATCGAGGCTGCATATAAAACCAATATCTATTCCCTTTACAGTCAATTACGAGATGATCCAGATCTAGATATCGGGGCCTACCTAATTGAAAGAATGGGTAAGTCAAACTCTATTGATCGCGAAAAAATTTCCGAAGTGCATCTGTTTTTTGACCTCGACTCTCATGATCCTAGTTATAGCTGTGAACGGGTAGAAGCAATATTGTCTTATTTTGACAATGAAACAGAAAATGGAAAAATTCATATAAGCTACCCCATGGTTGAAGCAATCAAACATGTCAACAATAATTCTGATTTTAATAACACTATAACCGACGTAACTTTAGGGAAAGGCTATAAAAGCTTAGTGCACAACGAAACCGAGGTTAAATATCGCAACGTTGCAGGTCTCAGCGAAACAGACTGGAAACATTTAACCCGAATACATTGTTCAAAAGCCAACCACTTAGTCAATCAAAAAGGAGAATTTCCACACAAAGTAATTACGCAGGAAGAAATCTATTCAGCTCAAAAAGCTCAGCACCTAAATAAGAAGGTTGCGGCTTTGTCCGCGTTTCCTTTGATGGCCCTAAATTATTATGGAGCCAACAAACTTGACTCAATGACAGGTTGAGCCGGTACGTTTTAACTTACGCTACCCACTCCGCTACTCTAACCCCACCACCACTCCGTAACCACCACATCGTCGTCTATCAGCGCCCCCTCGATGTATTCACCCCCAGCCAAATAGGTCCATGGACTTAGGAAATTGTTACACCAACCATTCGAAATAAGCTTTACCCTGGGCACACCAGGGGCAATTTTTCGCTTATCTACAAAGCCCACCAAGAATAAATGCCGATCAAATCCCTCTACCTTAATGGCGTCACGACTGTGGCGATTGGCGGTTAGATTGCTGAAATTGTGCTTAAAGAGTATTCCCATGCTGTATATTTAAACAGTGCTTTGGGATTTATCAAGATTCAGGCTGTTAGAAGCAATCTTGATTATTATTCATACAGCGTTAAGCCAAAAGCACTAGAATTAGCGCCAGTTGAAATGATATGCCTGCCGAGGCCTTATCGGAAATACCGATGTAACTCCTTTCTTTGTGCCCCCTAAGCATAAAGGCCTTTATAGCCGCTGCCGCTCAGCGGCTCTTTTTATGAATATCCTTAAAGGTCTACTTGATTAGACTAACCTTATTGATGTGCCTCGTTGTTTAAACAACGATAAATCTTTGAGCGTTCGCCGCCTATTTAGGCGACTTTTTTACGCTTTTCACTTGGACACCCCTGCCCTTAGCGGGCGACACTATGCTTTCCAATTAGTGGCCCAATCAATTACAAACAATAACCAAGCACCCAAATCAGTACTTTTGACTGGATCAAATTTGTACTTAATTGGTGGTTACTTCTTATGGCATATTCCCATAAAGAATTTAAGATATAACTGCGATATATAGGAAAGTAACTATGCTCAAGGAAGAGTTTTTTTACCCGCCGTGACCCTGCGCACCCTGCACTGTCCATTTAGATGTCACTAAAACTAGTGTTTGTTAGATCAAGTCTTTGATTAATCGGTATTTCTGCTATTACTTATAGTAATGCCAGCGAACGCTGGCACTAGGTTTACCCTACTCAGGTGTTGGAAAAGAACCCTAAGACCCTTTAGCCGCCTTTACTTGGCGGCCTTTTTTCATCCATGTCACCCTACCCTTTTTATGTCGAGTCCATAGTTCCAATATAGCCATAATTTTTTGGCATTTCAATCATCACTCTGACAAATGGTGAACTTGGCTAATATAGCTATAAACCAACACAAATATACTGGAGTTGCCTTAACAGAGGCTCGGCGGCTCAGGGATGAGCCTTCTCCTCAACATAGAGATCACGAAGGCGCCTAACCACCTTTTGATCATCGCAAGAAAGGCTTTTAAAGGCTTCGCTGGCAGGAGTTAATTCTTCCAAGTTCAACTCTTCGCCATCTTCAAACCTAACCAGGTATGGCGGAAAAAATGAAATTGTATGAATTTCCATCACTCCTCCCTTTAATATTGAAACTCAAGGTGCTGTATAAATATACAGCACCTCTGGGTTATTTCATACTTAGGTTGTTTCCATTGTTACCCGCATAGAGAGGCCGGCGAAATCATATCTGGCACCACTCAGGTCTTTATTGATGTGCTACTTGGTTAGCAGGAATAACCCCGAACCGGTTGGCGTGAAAGTGATCTCCACCTCAGTAGATCCAGCAGGCCTATGGGTATTGGCGAACATCTCGTTCTTAGGCCCCTGAACCGGTGTTACCCAGCGCTCTTCTGGCGGGGAAATGGGTGGGGCACACTTGCCGTCACTGTCACAGGCTGGTTTAAAGCCATTGTTGTCAGTGTTAATTCCTCAGCGTTAATCTGGGTCTTATCGGCATTTACATCCGGGCCAGTAATGCTGGTTATCACCACTTATCTTTTAGCAGGAGAAGTTATCAACTATTTTGCATCTCAGCTTATCTCGAACTCAAGCCTGAATTGACAATTGGCAGCCTCACGTCGCCCACTATAATCACGTCTACACCAACAATATCAGAATTAATGTATACACCGTTTCATTATTAGCACATACTGGCTTGCTGAAATTGCTTTTATCAAGTGTATCTTGAGCGCAAGGCTTCTCAAGCCTCGCACATATTCCCCTCGATTTAATCACTCCCAGCACCTTCATTTACCGCCATTTAGTGTAAACAAGGATTGCTATGAATATTGAAATTATCACCACACCAACAAAGGACCTTCTTGAATCAGGGTTCGGCAACTATAAATCTTGCCAAAATGTCTTAAATTCCATACAAAGGATGGGGCATAACTGCCGCCTCAGGTCATGCAGGACGCTACTCGACTTAAAAAAGGTCTCTTGGAGAAACCCTGATTTGGTTGTCTTAGCAGTTAAATACATCAAACTAGACTGCGGAGAAAAAGTTTGGCTATCAGAGTTTTTCTCGCAGTGTTCAATTGCCCACACTGGATCTTCTCGACACGCTCTAGAGTATGACTCAAACAAAGCACTTGCAAAACACTACCTGAAAAGAAAAGGGATTCCTACAGCTGAATTCTTCTTAGCTGCAGTAGGGCAATACCGACAGCAGGATAAATTACCTATTGAATACCCTCTCTTCTTGAAACCCAACTTGGCCGCAAACGGAAATGGGGTCAGCGATTTATCATTTGTATCTTGTTATAAGGACTTCAATCAAAAAATTTATTCCCTTCAGAAATCCTATGGCGAACCCATACTTGTTGAAAGATACTTATCTGGTAGAGAATACACTGTCGCAATACTCGACACAGCCAAAGGCCCTCCCATTGTATCTGGGGTAGAGATATTTCCTCCCATATCTGATAAAGGTCACAGAATATTAACTGGGAAAATCAAAAGGGATAACTCTGAAGCCCTAGTTGAGATAACAGACAATAAAGTAAAGGATATAGTTAGCAAAATTGCTATGGATGCATATGTAGAACTAGGCGCAGAGGGCTTTGCCAGAATAGATATAAAGGCGGATAGCTCTGGCAAACTCTACTTCATTGAAGCCAACTTGGTACCAGGTATGACCCGTGAATCAAGTTACTTCCCTGAAGCTTTCAGAATTGGATTGAAACAATCTTACGATGAAACCATTGCTCACATGATTGAGCACTCCCTTAATAATAAAGTTCCAACTTCTCCATCGCGCCCTCCTCATTTGCCAACAAACATGATCAATCATTCGATGATGCCAACCTATGGTCCCTCTTCTTCCACAAAAATGAAGCAAGATGATGACACTCAATAAAACTGAATTGACAATTATATTCCTTTTTAAAATAATTCTATTATTATTGTCACAACCCGGTTTTTCTCAGAGCAGTGAAAACCTTGAAGAGAAAAACAACTCTCACCCCTCAAAATCTAGAAGCCAGATATCATGCAGTTATGGTCTAATTAAATCTAACGAAGAATGCATGACTATTCAAATGCCCGCTAGAGCCTACCTCGATTCGTCGGGAAGAAACTGGGAGTGTGAGCGAGGCTATAAAAAAAGCATGGATCAATGCATCAAAATCGAAGTACCTCAAAATGGCTACTTGCTAGAAGACTCAAAGTACAATAAAGGCTGGAAATGTAACTACGGTTATGTCGATACTAAAAACCAATGTCAAAAGATAAGAGTACCCCTAAATGGATACTTAGATGGTACAAATAAAACACTTGGCTGGGCTTGCCACTATGGATACCAAAAAACGAAAGAAGACTGTGTAAAGATCATCCTTCCATCTAATAGCTACCCGACAATTCAAGAGTATGGAAAGGGGTGGATTTGTCATCACGGGTACGAAGACAAAGGAAAATCCTGTGACAAAATTCAAATACCAAAGAATGCTTTTTTGGAGCGATTTGGGCAAGGTTGGGCTTGTAGTCGTGGTTTTCTTAAAAAAGGGGAAGCCTGTGAAGAAATAGTTTTGCCTCCAGATACCTATCTGAATGACACTGGGAACGCATGGAAATGTAAACGAGGATCCAAAAGAGTTGGAGAAACCTGCGAAGAAATGTCAGTTCCTGAAAATGCCAACATTGACTATTCAGGGAATTCTTGGCGTTGCAACCCAGGGTACAGAAAAAGAAACGAACTGTGTTTACCGATGAGAAACTAAGTTTCGCATACTAATAGCTGGGCCTTTCACTATTTGAAAAGCCCTTCGTTATACAGTCCCCACTGATCAGTAACCGCAATTACATAGGGGTGGGGGTGGGTTTGGGTACAAATCAACACCCGTATGATCTTAAATAGGCGTGAATGTAATCGGATTTGGCCTCCTATCTTCGATGAGCTTGTATCTGGCTCACTCTTAGAATCAGGCAAGAATTCAAATGTTGGACGGATACCGACTTAACACCTTCACATTAACGTCATAGAAATCAGCTAAAAAGACTACGCATATGCTAAATGCCTGTATGAAAACGCAGCAGCACACTTAATCGGCAGATCTCTCGCAATGTGCATTCAGTCATGGACTAACATGATTTTAAGCTGCTGCTTCTGCGGCTTTTTTATGTCAAAATGGCACGTTAAAAGGCTATGCATAGTGCTTGTCGAAAACCAAGGTTAAAGAGAGTTCCTCAGATGGCCCCCAATCACAGGAAGTGCTTGCAATACAATTTGGGAATTCATTGGTCAAACAGCTGATAAGATTCTGCGCGACTCTTTCTAACTCTAGACTTGAAAGGTCCCCCCTTTACAGGCCTACCTGAAAGCTCAATTGTTAGTAAATCCTTGTCCTCGCAGGCAAAGCTCGTAGTAAGGTTCACGCGATTATATAACGAGTCTATCGCAAGCAACTCTTCAGCTCGTTGGATCACCAGATCAATAAACTCAGCCGCCCACAAATCTTTCCCAGGGTTACTGTATGTGCATGCGTCAAACCGCACACCGGCTTTGTAACAAAATCACAATTCATTAGTTGGAAATACTACATCCTACAGTAACATTAAATCTATATGGCATAATCAAAGCTCTAATCAAATGTGCAACTAGTTCTAGCTAAGTATTACCCGACAAACGGCAATGAAAACTTAAATAAGCAATGGGAATGTCACTTTTGGCCGCTAGATATATCAGCTTGCCGCTCCTCAACATAGAGATCACGAAGGCGCCTAACCACCTTTTGATCATCGCAAGAAAGGCTTCTAAAGACTTCGCTTAGCGGGACGCTGGACTTATTTGGCGACTATTATGGATCAATATTCTCGGCGGATCTTAGGCTGGTCGCTAGCGTATACGCGAACTACAGAGTTAACGATGACCGCTCTGAAGTATGCCATCAGTAAAGGCCGAAATAGTGAGTCGGTGGTATTGCACACAGATAGAGGGGTAGAGTTTACCGGATCTGGCTTTCAAGGTTTATTAAAAGAAAATGGAATGCACCATAGTGTGAATCGTCCGGGCTATTGTACAGACAATGCATTTATGGAATCATTTTATCATTCACTAAAAGCTGAGCTGGTACGAAAAAGAAAGTTTAGAAGCTTTAAGCAATTGCATCGAGAGCTTGGACGATATATAAACCAGTTTTACAACTCGGTAAGGCTGCACTCAGGATTGGGTTACACCTCACCGATTAAATATGAACAAATGGCAGCGTGATATGGAAAGGTGTCCATTTTTGCGGGTGAAGATCAGGAGGCCACAAAGACCAGGCAATTAAGGACAGCTATACACATGACTTGGACCGGGTGAAACGAGACTGTAGATAAAACTGTGTAACTGCCTATCATTAGAAGCCTGCAAGGGCTAAGGATAGGTAGATATGAACAAGAAAGAACTGGAGGCCTTCGCACGCGAAGCCGCTAAGTCCTTCAAATCCGAGAAAGATCTCAATGACTTTCGACAGATGCTGACCAAAGTGACGATCGAGACGGCTCTCAATGCCGAACTTGACGAGCACTTAGGATACGATAGGCATGAGCCATCTCCCTGTGGTAATAGTCGCAATGGCTACACCAGCAAAACCCTCAAGACAGATGATGGTCAGTTTGAATTAAGCACACCTAGGGATCGAGACGGCAGTTTTGAGCCCCAGCTAGTCAAGAAGCAGCAAACCCGCTTTACATCCATGGACGATAAGATTCTCAATCTTTACGCCAAGGGTATGACTACCCGCGAGAACGTCGCCACCTTCAAGGAAATGTACTATACTGACATCTCTGCCTCGCTGATATCTAAAGTCACTGATTCAGTGATTGAACAGGTAGTGGAATGGCAATTTCGGCCACTGGATGCGGTTTACCCCATTGTTTATCTTGATTGTATCGTGGTGAAAATTCGCCAGGACAAGCAGGTCATCAACAAATCGATTTACCTCGCTTTGGGCGTTAACCTTGAAGGCCACAAAGAGTTACTGGGTCTATGGATCTCTGAAAATGAGGGTGCCAAATTCTGGCTCGGCGTACTCACCGAACTGCAAAATCGCGGAGTGAAAGATATTTTGATCGCTTGTGTTGACGGCCTCAAGGGCTTTCCTGATGCGATCAATGCAGCCTTTCCAAATGCTCGCATACAGCTCTGTATCGTCCATATGGTACGTAACTCGGTGAAGTATGTGCCCTGGAAAGACTACAAGGCTGTCACGGCGGATTTGAAGCAGATTTATCGCTCTGCCACAGAAGAGGAAGCCTTACGAGCACTGGAGGACTTCAGCAAGCGATGGGATGGTAAGTATCCGCAAATTAGCCGCTCCTGGCGTAGCCACTGGGAAAATCTCAACACGCTGTTCAGCTACCCAGAAGATATCCGCAAGGCGATTTATACCACTAACGCTATTGAGTCACTCAACAGCGTTATCCGTAAGGCCATCAAGAAGCGTAAACTCTTCCCCACGGATGATTCAGCCAAGAAAGTAATCTACCTGGCGATTATGGATGCATCTAAAAAGTGGACCATGCCAATTAGAAATTGGAAAACGGCCTTGAATCGTTTTATGATCGAGTTCGAAGACCGCTTAAAAGATTATGTTTAACCCTGGCAGTTACACAGAATTATTTACAGGCTCGGTGAAACCTGTCGAATGATGACCAATACGCTAGCCTGATCTTTCTCTTTCCTTTTTATTAAAATGAGCTTCAAAACTAACACCCGTCGTAAGCTTCACTATATAGTCCAGCGCTACACATAACTCATGATCAACTGTAATACTAACTAATAGTAGCTGGTCTACGTAACGCTTTTGGTCTTCCTCCCGTAGACGTGTAAGCTTTGCGGATAGGTTTACCCACGTAACCAAAGATTCCTTTCTTGCAGATAACCCTTCCTTCAACTCCTCAACACGAGCTTGTGTTAAATCCCCAGATCTATATATAGCCAATATGAGTTCAGACAAAGGAGCATTTACAACCGAATCAAAAGAAAGCAACCTTACTTTCAATATTTCCAAATTTGTAAAAATGCTGCTCTCTAGATAGCTAACCTCAGCCAGACGCCGAGTTTCAGCGCTATCCTGCCTTTGCTGGTTTATAAGAAGAGCATTGTCACGCCGCTGCTGGTCAAGCTGAGCGGCCATAACCATTAAAGCCCCGAAAGCCAACCAAGTCCCAAGCGTTCCCCCCAAAAAGCCCCCTAATTCAGCCCATTTTGAATGCTCATTCCAAAACCCCAAGCCAAATTGGTTCGAATAAGCTATGACAAAAAAACAGACACTAGAAGCGCAAAAATGATTATCCTTAATCCCACAAAATCTCCATAATCACACTGTACTGATTAAACCCACCCATGTTCGCTAAGAACTCGAAAGGCTATAGATATTTGTCGATCACTGAACTGCGCCTTTCTTTCATTCCATGCATGTACTAGGTTGGTAGCATCTCCTACAGTTTTAGCACCCTCTCTCTTGACTACCCAATGAACTGTCGATAAAAGCTCCAATCCCATTGGAGATTCAAAACCATCTATAAGCTTAGAGACTTTTTCAAATCGATCTTTTACATCACATCTGGTGCTCAAACATTTTCGTGCATCCTGAATAGCACCAGGAATTAGCTCAATTTCTTTGTAAGGGTTGTCGCCACCATCTGCATAACCACTTATCATCTGTCCCTCGATGTGGTTCAACACATGCCGAATCTTTTCAGCATAAGGACCATAAGCACCTTTGCTATAATTCAAATTCAACTCTTGTCCAGACTCCTGCATGAAATACATTAGCTTGTGGACTTCCAACAAACTAACCATTGGATCTAAAAGTCCCTTCAGATAACGCTCAATAAGTTCAAGTAGAACAGCCCTACCTTCGGTCATCCTGACCTCCTTTTTATTTTTTACCATTTTATCAGCTGTAGGGGCACCGCTAGGCTCATAAACAAATACTTCAACATCTTGAATTCCCCGAAGCTCATTTTCAATATGACCTTTAACAACCCCCCAATCAAGTCCACCTAATCCAGCCCCTAATGGAGGCAATGAAATAGACTTAATACCTAGCCTCTCTATATCATTGCGTAGAGCTTTTAGGCCTGAAACTATATCTTCAACCCTACTTGCCCCCCTCCAATGTCGCTTGGTTGGAAAATTGATAATATATAAAGGGTTTGTAAGTTGACCAGTTTCATAAATAAACATTGAGCCAGGTTGAACTTGCTCTTTTTTGCACGCTTTCTCATAGGCATTGAAATTATCAGGCCAAGCCTTCTTAAACTGCAAAGCAATCCCGCGCCCCATAACACCAACACAATTGACTGTATTAACCACAGCCTCGGTGTCAGCTTTTAGAATGTCGCCAGACGTGTATTTGAAATTGCTTTTCATTTTTAGTAACCCTAATAATACCAAGCAGGATTAACTTGAACCGAAGGCTTATGATCAGCTACAGAAATTTCATTCATTACTAATTGATGCCTTGTGTTGTCATAAACTACTACTCGCTCTACAAGAGACCACGAGAAGCAAGCTTGAACAAGAAATTCAGCCTGTTTGGCATCCCTGCAGTCCTTCCACATTTTTGATCCGACTGCATCCCAATCTATTTTATTTAGCTCACTTAAGCTCGAAAAATCATCAAAAAAGGATGCTCCAGCATTCCCAGTTGTACACGCCCACTTAAGACCGTGGGACTCAGCCCAAGAAACAGTTGTCTTCAAATCTGCCTCTAAATAGACAATAGGCGCTTGTCCTCCGTTATAAGTGAGATCATGCCCTTGCCTATGAATAACATATAGCATTGGAGACCAAACACCAAAATAAAACGGAACACACTCACCTACAAATAACCCTGGATGTGACGCGAGTTCGTTTGATTTCAATCTCCGCTCTTTGATATGCGGAGCTCCAATATTGGTTCCAGCATTAGGTTGGCTTGCAATTCTCGAATCACTTAGAAGTCCATTTTGAGATATCACCGACTTCAACCTATCCACATGCAATATGTGATAAATTTTGGGGTTTTCTGGTGCTGTCATTCCGTTGCCTTGCGTTTAAAGTAAACCACATTCTATATCTTCAGAAAAAAATGAGAAATATATCTTTTCACAACAATAAGCATTTAAGGAACTTTAGTAACCAAAGCATCAATCACACGCCCAATACTCTTAAAATAGTACTTTTGTGCGTAAACATTGAAAGTTTGTGCGTAAGAACAATACAGCTCAAACTTCGGTATCACTTAAGCTATTGATTAAACTTGAGAAATTGGTACGACCGAGTGGACTCGAACCACCGACCCCCACCATGTCAAGGTGGTGCTCTAACCAGCTGAGCTACGGTCGTACAATAGATTACCCAGCGGATGCCTTGGCAATCGAGGCGCGTACTCTACCAGTGAGTATAATAGCTGGCAAGGCCTAAAGAGTGAAAAAAGTCATATCATTCCCAAGCTAATTGCGTAAAATACCCTTTTACAGCAGTTACTTAGCCACAGCCATAGCCCCATAAGCTAGGGATTGCACGGTACTTGCTGGCCACCCCCAATACTTAGGAGCCTCAACAAAACAATGGCCATTGTCATCAGCGGAAGCAGTGGTTTTGTCGGCCAGGCCCTTATTCAGCATTTGCATAGCCAAGTAATTGGGCGCGACCAAGGCATTGTCGCATTGTGTCGCCGATTGCCCAAAGCTCCTATCGATGGGGTTGAGTATCAGCTCATTGGCAATTGGAACTGCGATCAATTGAGTGCAACTATCAATGCAGGCGATAGTATTGTCCATCTTGCCGGCCGCGCGCATCAAGGGCACAAATGCCCGATGGAAGAAGCCAAGCTACAAGAGCAGTCCCACCTAACACTCAGTAAAGAACTGGCCAATGCAGCCAAATCAAAAAGAGCCAAGCGTTTCATCTATATTAGCAGCGCCAAAGTATTTGCCGAAAACAGCGACGGTAATGCGCAAGCATTTGCACAAGAAAGCGACGTCAGACCAGCCGATCCTTACAGCAAAGCCAAATGGAAAACCGAGCAATGGCTCGAGAGCTTTTGCAGTCTTAATCAGTTAGAGCTCATTATTCTGCGTCCAGGCCTTATCTATGATCGACACGCTAAAGGCAATATAGCCAAACTACAAGCCCTTATAAATAGCGGACTGCCCTTACCATTTGCAGGCCTAAATAAGCGCAGAGACATGATTTCACTGGCCAATCTGTGTCACCTTATTGAACACTGTATCAAATGCCCTCCCCCAACAAGACATACCTTTATTGCAGCTGATGATAGCCCCTTGAGCAGCCGCGAATTAATTTTATTACTGGCAAAAGCTGAGGGCAAAAAAGCGCGTTTATTTCAGCTGCCTAAATGGTTATTGCAACTGCTAATGCGACTGCCAGCATTTAATCAGCAATGGAGCAAACTTAGCAGCGAGTTTGCACTAGACAGCCAGCAATCTAAGCAGCAGCTAAATTGGCAAGCGCCCTTTACAGCAGAACAAAGTTTGTTGGAGCACAGCTTTTGTACTGCTAAAGAGGCCCAGCACGGCCCGCAACAAAACAGCAGAGACGTAGTACAGTGATGTTAACAATGGCGCTAGAATTAGCCTTATTTTCCGCTCTTTGTTGGCTACTAAGCCACGCGGTGCGCAGCTATGCCATAAAAGCTCAGGTTGTCGATATACCTGGAGAGCGCAGTTCCCACAGCCAAATTACACCTCGCGGCGGTGGTTTGGCTATTGTGATTTGCGCATGCCTGCTGGCAATCTATCTAGCCCAACAAGATCCATCAATGACAGCTTGGCTAATCGCTATCTTTTTTCCGGCCAGCGCCCTGGGCTTATTTAGCTTTGTAGATGACCACCGCCCCTTGTCACGCCGACTCAGAATGCTGGTTCATATGTCCTGCGCGACCCTTTTTTTATATCTACTGCCAACGACTAGTAGCTTGCAAATTGCCTCATTCAACATCGCTATCAATAGCTTGTGGGCACTGCCCTTTAGCCTCATAGCCATTAGCTGGCTTATCAATCTTTATAATTTTATGGATGGTATTGATGGCATAGCCGCCAGTGAAGCCATTTGCTTATTGCTTGGCCTACAAATCATTATTACGGCGAACGGTGCGGGATTCGATCAGATTCTAATGGGGCTAGCAGCTGTGATCAGTGGCTTTCTCTTCATCAACTGGGCACCCGCCAAGGTCTTCATGGGCGATATTGGCAGCTGCTTTTTGGGTTTGGTACTAGCCGCTATTGCCTGTTATTGCAGCGATCGTTATCACATCTCCCTATGGTCTGCCATTATTTTACTGACTACCTTTATTTATGACGCCAGCTGGACATTGTTATACCGAATACTAAGCAAACAAGCATGGAACGAGCCCCATCGCAGCCATAGCTACCAAATTCTAAGTAGGCGCTGGGAAAGTCACGGTAAGGTAGTCTGTGCTATGCTTGCAGTAAACACCTTCTGGTTACTGCCCTTGGCGATGTTAGCAAACCACTATCCAGCTTGGGGGGCAGCAATTTTTATCTTAGCGTGCCTGCCTTTTGCGACCATTGGTCACAAATTAAAAGCCGGTCATAAAACGCAACTGTAGCCTTATCAAGCGCTAGCGCATACTGCAGATCAAAGCTAGAATAGGCGGTTGCAATTGTAGCTTTCGAGACCGTTAGAATGACTGTACTCAGGCGCTCTTCCTAGGCAATCTAATTTGGCTAGTGTTTTGAAAAAAGCCTTAAGTGCCCCGGATAGCGTAAAAGATTGAGTAAAAGGCAAAAATAAGGCCCCAGAGCCAAAACAATACAGCGAAGAAGTCATTGGATCTATTACATAAACAACTGGCAAAGACACCGCGCGCCTTAAAAAGAGGCCTTTCAGTACTGTATGATGTGCTAGCGATTGCTACTGCATTGTATATTGCCTTCGCTATTCGCCTAGGCGAAAGCTATGAATTTACCCTTTCGGCGGACTTAAACACCTACGCTTTAACGACTGTCATATCTGTTGCGTCTTTTATACGCTTGGGCCTGTATCGCGCCGTGTTGCGCTATATGACCTACCAAGCCATCTACACGATTGTGCTTGGTATTGTTATTTCGGCCGTCGCCTTAATTGCCAGCAGCTTCTTTACCGATAGCTTTATGCCAAGATCGGTACCGGTTATTTATGTTTTTGCTGCCCTTCTGCTCGTCGGCTTACCACGTCTTTTGATTCGCAACTTAGTCCAGATTAGCGATGTTATGCAGGGCGAAAAGGTGATTATCTATGGCGCCGGCGTCAGCGGCAGCCAGTTAGCAGCGGCGCTGCAACTCTCACCTGATTACCAGCCAGTGGCCTTTGTTGACGATAACAAACGCCTACATAACAGCACCGTTAGAGGCATTTATGTATCAGCCCCTGCTGAACTTGAAAAACTGATTGAGCGCTATCAGACCGACAAGGTGCTGCTCGCTTTAGGTAGAACCCCACGCGCCAAACGCCATGAAGTGGTTAAAAACCTAGAAACTATGCCGGTACAGATTCAGACCGTTCCCAATATGGCTGAGATTTTATCGGGGCGAGCCAATCTAAATGATATTAAAGATATTGAGATTGAAGACCTTTTAGGGCGCGACCCTAGCTTGCCAGATCACAAGCTGATGGCCGCCAATATCAACAATAAAGTTGTACTGGTGACCGGCGCTGGCGGCTCAATTGGCTCGGAGCTTTGCCAACAAATTGCTCTGCTAAAGCCAAAGACCTTGCTATTGCTGGAGCAGAATGAATTCAACCTTTATCGTATTAACGAGCAATTACGAGATTTTAAAGAAGATAAAGAAGTACCGCTGCAAGTAAAAACCCTACTCGGCTCGGCAGCCGATGAGCAGCTAGTTGCACGTATTTTTAGAAGCTACGATATCGATACTGTCTATCATGCTGCGGCCTACAAGCATGTACCACTGCTTGAAGACAACAAAGTTGAAGGCTTACGCAACAACGTACTCTCCACATGGTATACCGCCAAAGCCGCTGTAGAGTACCGTGTTGACAGCTTTGTATTGATTTCCTCAGATAAAGCGGTGCGCCCAACCAATATTATGGGCGCCTCAAAGCGTATCGCCGAGCTTATCTTGCAGGCGATGGACAGCAAACAACAGCATACTCGCTTTTGTATGGTGCGATTTGGTAACGTTTTGGGTTCGTCTGGCTCTGTTGTTCCGCACTTTAAAGAGCAAATTGCATCAGGTGGCCCTATTACGGTAACCCATCCTGATATCACTCGTTACTTTATGGTGACCAGTGAAGCTGTTCAGCTAGTGATTCAAGCCGGCGCCATGGGCTCGGGGGGCGATGTATTCGTATTAGATATGGGCGAACCCGTGAAAATCTCAGACTTGGCAAAAGAAATGATTTTGCTATCTGGCCTGCAGCTAAAAGATGAACACAATCCAGATGGTGATGTTGAAATTCACTACACTGGCCTTCGTGCAGGCGAAAAGCTTTATGAAGAACTGCTTGTCAAAGAAGAATGTGAGCGCACTCGCCATCCTCGTATCATGCGCAGCCGTGAAGAGGCGATGAGCTGGTATGAAGTTAACGCCTTTATCAATACCATCAAGCAATTAGACGGCTCTGAAAGCAACACTGAAATTGCCAAGCTTTTGCAAGCTTCAGCGATTGACTATCAAACCCAGCAGCCACTAACACCGCAGTTTCGCCGCACTATTCAGGCAATATGCGAAGATAGCATTCCTACTGCCCAGGCGAGCTCATAAAGCTCGCCTAATTATCCCAAGCCAATTCGGTTTTAGCTCACTACCCCAATCAGCATAAATCCTATAGTCGCTGCTGCCGCTGCAAGCAAAGCGTAAGGCAGCTGTGTTCTTACGTGTTCAATATGATCAACTTCCGCCGCCATGCTAGATATTACGGTGGTATCACTTATCGGCGAGGCGTGATCACCGAACACACCACCAGACAGCACAGCTGCAACAAGCGCCGCCAAAGGCAGCTCCATGGAGCCTGCCAGCGGAACCGCTAAAGGAATCAGTAGTGAAAAAGTTCCCCAGCTCGAGCCAATTGCAAAGGCCACCACTGAAGCCAACAGAAAGATAATCGGCAGCAATAGCATTTTAGGCATTGCTCCATGTAGAAGCTGCGCTAAATAATCTCCCGCTTGTAACTCTCGGGAAACCGCTCCTAATGCCAAAGCTAACATTAATACCAGAGCTACCGGGACCATTTTTCCGGCGCCCGCAAAATATGGCTCGGCAATACTCTGCTGCTTTCGCCACATAAAGCTGGCGGCGACTGCCGAAGCTGACAATACAGCCCACAGAACACTGGTAGAGCCAGAGCCCTGCCTTAAATCACCGTCACCGGTTATCCATAAGCCCAATGGCATCACTAGAACCAAAGTAAGAATAGGTAATATCATCGCTAGGGGCTTGGCGCTTTCATTTAGCGCTGCTTTCGCGCTCGGGATATCCTCTTGTGCAGCCTGTGTATTACTAGAGTTTGCCTTAGCTAGCGCCTCGGAGCTTTTCATTGGCCCCCAGTTTAAATCAAAGGCAATAACCGCCGCTACCAGCAGCACTGCGAAAATGGCATATAAGTTCAGCAATATCGCCTGAAAGAAAACAGTTAATGGATCTTCAACCCCAGCACCCGACAACAAGCCTAAGTTAAATGCCCCCCAGGCATTGAAGGGAATTAAAATACAAATTGGAGCAGAAGTTGAATCAATAATGTAAGCCAACTTAGCCCTAGAGATCTTAAAACGATCAAATAGTGGCTTAGCGGTGGTCGCCGAAACTAAGACCGTGATATTGGATTCAATAAAAATTAACACGCCACTTAACCAGGCGACGGCCTGCGCTTGTTTGCGTGACTGGCCCCAACGCTTTGACTCTAACCAAGCTACAAATGCTCTAACCGCTCCACTGGCCTCAAGCAATGCAATCAAGCCACCGACACAGAGGGTAAACAAAACCACTCTTGCATCACCCGCCGAGGATAAAACCTTTACCACCCGGTCAATGCTCTGCGCTATAGCGGTCAAAGGGTTGCCGCCTAATAAATAACAGCCCAACCAGATACCGGCGATAAGTGCGGCAAATACCTTGCGAGTCCATACCGCCAAAACAATGGCTAATAGCGATGGCAATAAAACCGTAAATCCCAATTCCTGCATGTATGGACCTTTATCTATTATTTGTATTTATGACTTAAGTAAAATCGTTGTGCTTTTTCCACTACGCCGCCGCACTCATCACAGCGCTGCACGAATCGGCGATAACCGTGTTACTAAGCAGACCGCCAATGACAATTTCAACACTCTATTGAGTAGACGTTTTAGGTTACAATATTGTGCAATTATTTTTATGACTTTTCCGCTCCTTCCCATTAAACAATCCGGTGAGCAATGTGGCAAACAGCAGTAACGACAAGCCCTTACTAGGAATGGCTTTCGCCTTTGCCACTACCATTGTCGGCGCTAGTGCATCTGCCGCCACCAAATATATTTCCAGTGAAGTCCCACTGGGCAGTATTGTTCTAATTCAATTTGTCGTCGGCTTGTTCGTATTATCACCTTGGATGTATCGCCAAGGCCTTAGCGGCCTAGCTAGCGAACATTGGCAGCGTCATATTATTCGTGGTTTAGCGGGCTTTGCAGGTTTTTGCTTTTTCTACCTTGCCCTACAACATATCCCCTTAGTCGACAGTAGTTTACTACGTCATAGCGCCCCGTTGTTTGTCGCCATAGTGGCCTATCTATGGGTAGGCGCGAAAGTACCTAAGAGTCGCTGGCTACCCATGATTATTGGTTTTTTAGGCATTGCTCTCATTTTACGCCCAAGCAGCTCTGTTAGTATTTGGCACCTAGCAGGTCTTGGCTCAGGGCTCAGCTTAGCGATCTCGATGGTCGGCACTCGCTTATTATCCCATGACGAAAGCAGCTCTAAGATTCTCTTTTATTATCACATCATTGCCTTAACATTAAGCCTTCCATTGGCGCTTTACACTTGGCAAGGAATTCCCGCCTGGGCTTGGCCTTATCTGCTGTACAACAGCTTGTCTATCTTTGTGGCAATGTGGCTTTATACCAAAGCTTATAGCTACGCCAAAGCCAGCGTGGTATCGCCGATCGGATATTTTTCGGTAGTAAATGCCGGAATTCTAGGCTGGCTAATATGGGATCATCTGCCGGATGCCATAGCCTTTATCGGAATTGCTGTCGTGATTTTCGCCGGGCTTATTACCGTTTGGCAATCAGCCAGAGAAGAAAAGCAAAATGCTAAGCTGAACTCGAAAAGCTGAAATCTCCAAACTGCTTTTATGAAAACAATAAGCAAGAAAACAGCCATCGAACTTGGCGCTTACTCAATGGCTACGCCATCAATGCTCTCAGATCCACCTCGATAACGGAACACCCCTTGACAGCTGGCCACCGGATTATCCTCAGCATCAAATATTCTAACTTCAGAATAAAAAATCTTGCGCCCCGAATTGCTAACTCGCCCCTCAGCATAAATCACCGAAGTTTTGGCCAAGCCAAGAAAACTAGTATTTAGGGAGAGTGTAGAGGCAAAACGGCGGCGATCTGGATGCGGGCAATAAACGCCAGGAAAAGAAGCCGCGATATCCGCCAAGCTCATGATGAAACCGCCATGGGGAGCCCCCTGACTGTTTTGAAAATGCGGTAGCACCTCAGCCGAAATTCTTACAAAGCCATCTCTCCATTCCTCGATTTTCACTCCGAGGTGATCGTTAAATGGGGGCTGTTTTTTATCTTCCCAGTGACTCATTGCTTAGACTCTCGTCGTAATAGACAGAACAGTTTCAACCAAAGCCATTGGGAGGACAATGGTGATCAAAGACCGGTTTCATGCTGCCATTGACAGCGAATGCGAGAAACTTTGCTACCCGGGCTATGATAATCACCGTCACAACTCCAACTGAATGTGTGATTCCCTGACAACTCAGTCTCTAGATGTACAGTAGCATCAACCCAGTACATTTTGGCCAATAGCTCCTCGAAAGCCTTTAGCCATTCTTCCCATTCGTACTCGATAGCCTGATAGGAGGCACCAAAGTGCATAACCTCAGTTTGATAGCCAGTCATACTGGTTTCGATTCTGGGTATGGCAAACATTTCCTGGCTTAGAAATGGCCACTGCTCTGCACTGGGCAAAGCCAACATAGCAGAGCGATTTATGCGGCGGCGCTCTTGCTCAGTACTCAAGCCCACGGCATCTTTTATGCAGCCATATACGATGGATTCTGAATCAGCAGACATAGTAAACACCTAAAGCAAACGACATAGTGAGCTTTATCAAACCCATTTAATCCGTCGTTAATTAAATTAAAAAATCCACCAACCACCAGACTGCAAACGCTTTTCACATTTTTTTAGCTGTTGGCCATAACGTTTTGATTGTCGATCAACCTTTTTAGCCACGTTGATCAACCAAGATTTCTTGCGATAACTTTTGCGCTCAAAGCCACCATGCCCTTCGTGATAGGCCAAATACAAACGATAGGCATCGGTTTTCTTGATGCCCAATCGCTTATAGCTCTGATGGTTATACCAGCCGATAAAATCAACCGCATCATCAAAATCGTCCCGATCTGCACTCCAGCGGCCAGCTGATTTCATATACCAATCCCAAGTGCCATCTTTTGCTTGGGCGTAACCATAGGCGCTACTTTTACGGGGGCCAGGAATGAACCACAAAATTTTAGTACGAGGTGGCGCCGCATCATCCTTAAAACTGGATTCCTGCTTCATGATGGCCATCATCACTTCAATAGGACTACCCCAACGCTTTTTTGATTTCGCCGCATCATCATACCAATCATCTTTTTCATCGAAGATATCGCAAATATTGGAAGTATTTGAAGGAGGTGAGCTTGCGCAGGCTAACAGGGACAGCAATGCGAACGATAAAGCAAAGAAGCGTAAGCCGCGCCATAAACGTAGTAGAACTCTCTTCGAATGATTAAATTCGCACATGCTATAGTCGTTATATTATTCGTTTTTGAAATCTATGCGCTATCGATGTTGCTGCAACAAAGCTATTAAAGCATCTTCATCAATAATCTCAACACCTAAATCCTGAGCTTTTTTCAATTTTGAGCCAGCTCCAGGGCCAGCCACTAGCACACTGGTTTTAGCTGATACGCTTCCAGCTACCTTTGCACCCAGCTCTTGCAGTGCGGCCTTAGCCTCATTGCGCGACATTTGCTCAAGCGTACCGGTCAACACATAGGTCAAATCATTCATTGGCAGCTCATCAGCGGCTTTCACTTCTATATCTGGCCACTGAACACCAGCCGCTTGCAAGCGCTCAATCTCTTGTCGATTGCGAGAATCTGCAAAAAAGCCCAAGATAAATTCAGCCATAATCGGCCCAACATCACTGACCTCCAACAGCTTATCCGCATTGGCGCTCATTAAAGCATCGAGATTACCAAAATGTTGAGCTAGATTTCGAGCGGTGGCCTCACCTACTTCACGAATACCCAAAGCAAATAAAAAACGGGGCAAGCTTGTTTGTTTGGCCTGCTCTAAGGCTTGCAGCAAGTTTTGAGCGGATTTTTCAGCCATTCGCTCCAATGCGCTGACGGCATTTAGCTCAAGATGAAACAAATCGGCCATCGATTCTACTAAGCCGTTTTCAACCAACTGGTCAATAAGCTTATCACCCAAGCCATCTACATCCATGGCTTTACGAGAAACAAAATGTTTCAAGGCTTCTTTGCGCTGGGCCGCACATATCAAACCGCCAGTACAACGAGCGACAACTTCGCCTTCTTTACTGACTACAGGGGAATCACAGACAGGGCATTGCTCTGGGAAAGTAATATCCGTTGCATTATCGGGGCGACGGTCTTCCACTACCGAAACAATCTGTGGGATAACATCGCCCGCCCTTCTCACAATAACTGTATCGCCGACTTTTACTCCTAAACGGGCAACTTCATCACGATTATGCAAAGTAGCATTAGACACAGTAACACCGCCCACAAAAACTGGCTCCAATCGCGCTACAGGCGTAATTGCCCCTGTACGCCCCACCTGGAATTCAACATCCTGCAGTATGGTGACTTCTTCTTGGGCTGGAAACTTATAAGCAATTGCCCAGCGCGGGGCACGCGACACAAAACCTAAGCGTTGCTGTTGTTCGCTACTGTTAACCTTAAAAACGATACCATCGATGTCATAAGCAAGCTCATCACGCACCTCGGCAATATGTTGGTAATAACTAATGCACTCTTTAATATTGGCCGCCACTTTCATTTGGGCATTAATTAAGAAGCCCCAATCCCTGAGCTTATAGAGAATATCAGTGTGTTTTTCGGGTAACTCAGGGGCGCTACCTAATTCGACAAAGCCAACACTATAAGCACACATTTCTAATGGACGCGACGCTGTAATTTTAGAATCCAGCTGTCTTAGACTGCCTGCAGCAGCATTACGCGGGTTGGCAAACTCCTTCTCACCTTTATCTCGAGCTTTCTGGTTTAAGTGCGCAAAACCCTCTTTGGGCATATAAATTTCACCGCGCACTTCCAAGATTTCTGGAAAGTCGTCGCCCTGCAAGCGCAATGGAATAGAGCCGATCGTTTTCACATTCTGGGTAATATCTTCACCGGTACTGCCATCACCACGAGTAGCTCCCTGCTGTAATACCCCATTGTGATACATCAGGCTCACCGCTATACCATCTAGCTTTGGCTCACAGCCATATTCTAAGTCGCTATTAGTGGCCAAGCGCTCTTGATTACGTCGATTAAAATCTTCTAAATCTTCATCATTAAACGCATTATCCAAAGACAGCATTGGAACCCGATGGTCGACCTGGCTAAAAGCGGCCAAGGGCTTACCGCCCACACGTTGCGATGGTGAATCAGCAACCACCCATTCTGTTTGGCTTTGTTCTGTGGCTTGAAGCTGACGAAACAGCCTATCGTATTCAGCATCTGGGACACTAGGAGCATCTTGCACATAATATTCATGGCTGTAACGTTGTAAGGTTGCCACTAAAGCCAAATATTCTTCACGGCTGGCACAGGGTTCTATATTCTGCTGGCTCATAATTCTCTGTGATTATTTAAGAAGCCTTGAGGCTTAGACTTGCGACGAGGTATCGCAAAAGAAATCAGGCACGCCCTAACGAATGCAGAGCGAGCCAAACTAAAAGTAAAACGATTACTGACGAGATAACTGTCGACGTGCAAATTCACGCACACGCTGGCGGCAATGCTCAATGGTTTGCTGTGTCATCACACTACGGTTCTCATCTTTTAGCTCGCCGCCCAAACTATCACAAAGCGCCTGAGTGGTATCTACCATAGCCTCAAAGGCATTTAAACTGTCGCCATTAATCGGCAAGGTAAGAAAGAAACTAACACCTGGAGTTTCAAAGCTGCTCATGGCATCTAGATCAAAAGTGCCCGGTACAACCATATTCGCCATACTGAATAATATCTCACCGGACCCATCAGGCTCACTGTGACGATGAAAAATATTCATGGTGCCAAAGCGCATACCTTTAGCCAAAAGCACCTGCAGAAGATCCTCACCCTGGAAACGTGCCCCAGCTGGCGCCATGACATTAATAATGATCACTTCTTCAGGATCTTGACCTGCTGAGTTATCCTGATCGACACTGGTTTGATGATGGGAAGCGACAGAGGATTCAGCCTCTCGACGAACTGTACGAGTTGCAGAAACTACACCTTCGTCCAATAAGGCACCTGAGTCAGCCTCATTAAATACGGGCTCTAAACGATCAGAGTGGTAATCCGCCTCTAGCTCTTGCACGGAGTCTTCGGCCTGCTCACTCACAGAATCCATCAACATCGGAACCTGCTCGTCAAGATTCAGGCTAACCTGCTCGGTCACTGGACGGGGTTTTTCACCAGGCGCAACAAAAGCTTTACGCACCTCGGTATTCAGATCTTCCGCTTCTGAGAGGTCACGATTAACGACTCGCGCACCCCCATTGGGAAGCTCACTACCATATTCTTCATCTTTATCTAGATTGTGCTGCATGTTTAAAGACATGCGAATGGAATCCCGGCGATTCTGACGCATACGTCGAATACCGTCTAACACCACACCAACAATTAACAGCACGATAATAATGGTCAATACGTGCTGCATTTCAAAATCGAAATTCATCCTTTCTCTTGCCTCTCAATCTCTTCCCTTTCGGCCACCCCCCTGGCAGCTAGCGGGAATCAACTTTGCCCCTTGTTTAATAGAAAAAACTCAAGGGCAAAAGTTCAATCTCTTACATGGCGGCCAGTTCGGCGGCCTCATCAACATCCACGCTTACTAAGCGGGAAACACCCGGTTCATGCATGGTAACACCCAACAACTGATGGGCCATTTCCATAGCAATCTTATTGTGGGTGATATAAATAAACTGTACGTGTTTGGACATTTCTTCAACCATACGCGCGTAACGGCCCACGTTGGCATCATCCAATGGTGCATCAACCTCATCGAGAATACAGAACGGTGCTGGATTCAAACGGAAGATCGAGAATACCAAAGCAATCGCCGTTAGCGCCTTCTCACCACCGGAAAGTAGATGGATGGTACTGTTACGCTTGCCTGGAGGGCGCGCCATAATGGCGATACCGGTATCCAACAGATCATCGCCGGTTAACTCGAGATAAGCATGTCCCCCACCAAATACTTTCGGGAAAAGCTCCTGTAAACTCTCATTCACCTGATCAAAGGTTTCTTTAAAGCGAGAGCGTGTTTCTTTATCAATTTTCTTGATGGCGTTTTCCAGAGTTTCTAGCGCATCTTCCAGATCTTTATTCTGGGTATCCAAATAGGTTTTACGCTCAGACTCTGTTTTGTATTCGTCGATCGCCGCCAAGTTAATCGGGCCAAGACGACTAATGCGATTTCCAATTCGCTCTAGCTCTTCTTCCATGGCTTTTTCTTCGGCATCTTCTGGTAGCTGCTCTAAAAGAGTTGGCAAATGGAAACCATCGTCGACCAACTGCGTCTCTACCGTACTGCGCTGAACTTCTACTTCGCGAGTAAATAAACGCTCTTGCTCTAGACGCGTACGAACCGATTGTATTTCGTGCTCAGCCTTGCTGCGGTCTTGTTCGATCTGGCGCAGTTTTGCTTCAACATCATCAACCGCTCGGCGGGCATCCGCTAGCTCACCTTCAACACTTAGACGATCCTCTAGGCGCTCCTCGAGCTCCATCTTATATTCTTCAATCGGATCGCGGTTTTCACCAAGGGTAGCCTGCAACTGCTCGCGGCGATCTTGTGAACGCTGCACCTGATCACGCAAACGCTCGATACCAGAGCGCATGCTGTCTAACTGAGTACGCAATGATTGGTAGCGTATCGCCAACTCATGACCGCGATCTTTATCATGACGCGCGCGCTGGCGGGCCTGATCTAATTTCTCGCGCAACTCATCGCGCTTACCCAATAACTCTTCGCGCTTATCGGTATCCTGCTCCATCGCATCGATGGCTTCTTGCAGAACCATACGCGATTCAGATAGCGCCTCGGCCTCGGCATCCATTTGCTCTTTGGCTTCAGTGATTTCACTATCCAAACGCTGGCGGCGCATGCTGGTTTGTTCAACCTGCACTTGCTTGGCACTCACCTGCGAGCGCATTTCGCCATAGCGGCGATTCAAATCTTCCGCTTCGCGACGTTTCGCTTCGCGCTGTTGTTCTAAATCTTTAATATTGTCGCGGCGCTGCTCCATAGCATCGCTCAGCTGCTCAACCTGTTCTTCCAGCTCGGCTATGGCGGCGGTCAGCTCTTCTAGCTCTTGTTTGCGAGCCAAAACACCGGAGGCAGCGTCGTTATCTTTGGCAACGCGCATCCAGTTGGCACCAACCCAGATACCCTCTTTCGTCATCACAGATTGGCCAGCCGACAAGCTACTACGCATAGCCAAGGCTTCGCTGATATTCTCTGCCGCTAAAACATTCGCTAAGAAGTGGCTAACATCAGCACTGCCGCTGACAAAGTTAGCCAGGCTTTTCGAATCGACTGCAGCTTTGCCGCTATTCGCATCAAGAAGGACAAGCTCACCTTGATCAAGCTTGGCAAATACATCCGCGATATCATCAATGCCATCAGTACAAACAGCTTGTAAATGATTACCCAAAGCAGTTTCTACCGCCATTTCCCAGCCAGCTTCTACTTGTAGCTGCTCGGCAAGGCGAGGTTTATCGGCCAGGCCTTGCTCGCTCAACCACTCACTAACCGCTTCATTCTGCTGCCCCATAGCGGCTTGCTGCAAAGCTTCTAAAGAAGCGTGGCGACCGCGCATGCTGGATAACTGATTGCGCAACTGATCCAAAGTTTCGCTGTCGCTATTACTTTGCTCGCGCTGTTCATTAATGCTTTCGCCCATTTCTTCAACGGCAGCACGTTTTGCATCGGCATCAATATCCAGCTCAGCCATGCGCTCGCTTAACTCGGCAATTTCTTCGTCAACCTCAGAAGATTGTAAATTGCCGCGCTCTTCATCTAAGCGCTTAATGCGATCTAGCAAACGGCTTTGAACTTGCTCTAGGTGCTGAATTTTGGACTGTTCAACTTCTGCACGCTGACGGGGTTCGGCTGCTGTTTGGTTAAAGCTGTCCCACTCAATCTGCCAATCTTGCATGGCATCTTCAGCGGTTTGCAAAAAGTCACCGGAATCTTCCTCGGCGGCTTTAATCATTTCCAATTCGGGCTCGATTTCAAGTAGCTCTTCTTCCCACTGTTTGGTTTTTTCTGTGTCGGTGAGAAGATGCTGCTCAGCTTCTTTGCAATCGCGTTCGGTTTGCTCTAAATCACGTTGCAACTCTTGCGAACGAGATTGAGCATGCTGAATATTTTGCTCGATACGAGCGATCTCAGAACCTAGCGCATAAAAGCGACCTTGAACTTCATTAAACTTATCGCCCATTTCAGTATGCTGTAGGCGGTATTCTTCGATTTCAGTATCTTTACCTACTTGGTCAGTGACAAAGGATTCAACTTTAAGCTCTAGCTCTGTGATAATCCCCTGCTTAGACTTAGCCTGTTCATCCAACAATTGGAACCGCAGCGCTTGCAATTGCGCCTTGAGTAAACGCTCTTCTTTTTTGAATTCGGTATATTTTTCAGCAGCGACAGACTGACGCTCTAAGCGGGAGAGCTGGCGCTCAAGCTCATCGCGAATATCGGTTAAGCGCTCTAGGTTTTCCATAGTGCGGCGCATACGGTTTTCGGTATCGCGTCGACGCTCTTTATATTTGGAAATACCAGCGGCTTCTTCGATATAAACTCGCAGCTCTTCAGGTTTCGCCTCAATCAAGCGGGAAATCATACCCTGCTCGATGATGGCGTAGCTGCGTGGGCCAAGGCCGGTGCCTAGGAAAATATCGGTAATATCACGGCGGCGACATTTGTTGCCATTTAGATAATAGGTATTGGTGGCATCACGGGTTACTTTACGCTTTACAGAAATCTCACTGTAACCGGCATACTCACCCACCAGGGTGCCGTCGCTGTTATCAAAGATCAGCTCGATTGATGCCTGACCGACAGGCTTACGACCACCAGAACCGTTAAAAATAACGTCAGTCATGGATTCGCCACGAAGGTTCTTCGCGGAAGATTCACCCATTACCCAACGCACTGCGTCGATGGTATTGGATTTACCACAACCGTTTGGACCAACAATGGCACACAGGTTCGATGGAAAGGAAACCGTCGTCGGATCTACGAACGATTTAAAACCTGCTAGCTTAATGCACTTTAGCCGCATAAATCCTTTTCACTCAATAGTCTTGCAATATATTGATTTTATTGTAGTTTTCTGAACAGCCAAGCAGTTTTCAGAGACACAACCTAAAACCCGCCATTCTACACGTTTGACTGAGTTTTGGCACCCTGGAAAGACACAGCCGGTGGCAATCGACGCCTATATTAGCGCCTTTTAACCTGCCACTGGCTGAACGGAGGCTAGATTTGCGTATTGATCTCTATACGATGCTGCTCAGCACTGCTATTGGCAATCGGGCCTAAGGTTGACTGCCAATCGCCCGCTTGCGGAATTGCCTGCCCACTGGCCGAAACTCTCGCCACCAGCTCTAGCTGAGGGAAAGTAGCAATCGACATGCCTGGCGCCATTGCCATCGCCTCGTTGAGCTCGATCTCGGCAGGCAGGTCTTTAACCTTGATACGCGCAATAGCTAATGGCATTGGTGCTCCCTGCCAAGCTCTGGCATAGACGAAAACCGCATGCTCAGGATTTAAGCTAAGCCCCTCTGCCAACTCAACCTTGAGCTTAAGACTTAGCTGGCCGTTAGCTTCCGTAGGCGCTTTTTCTTCTGCGCCGGCTTCAATAGAAGCAGAATTGGCGAGTAATTGCGCACCACCTTGTTTAGCCCCGCCTTGTTCATTCATTAAGGCTCGCGCCCGCAAAACGCCCGCCGCTAAAGACTGCGCGCCCGCACTCTGCGGCCCCAATAGCTTAATAGCTTTCTCCCACTGGGCGATAGCCTGCTGGTAATCTTCCGCCTGAAAGTAACGAATACCGTCTAGGCCAAGTGCAACATGGCTATTGGGGTCTTGCGCCAAGGTCTGGTCGATCAAGATTTCAATATCAGGCGTTACACGATTGCCCGCTACGACGAACAATAGCTGCGCCAGCTCTCCCATCACTAACGGTGATTTGTCTATCTCTAGAATGGCGCGATAGGCGTTAATAGCCGTTGGATATTCCTGCAAATCAGTGGCATTTCTAGCCAATAGATAACGGTACTGGACGTTCTCAGGGTCTTTTTCCAAGCGCTCTTCGAGCTGAGACATCAAGCGCCTTGCAAGGGCTGGATCTGGGTTTTGCCCTGACTGTACCGCCATAGTGTCAGCGGCAAATTTATCTTGTATGGCCTTAGTCAGGACAATGTCCTGGCTGGCGCCGTTGTATTGGTAGAAAGCAAAAACAAACACCACCAAGATTGCTGCTGAAGCTAGAAAGACGACTCGCCCAGAGCTTTGTGCCTGTTGAGCTGCCTTTGGCTCGCCACTATCAGTCCCATCAGCACCAAGCAACTCCAAATCAAGCTCAGCCTTAAGGGCTTCATACTGAGCATCATCAAAATCACCATTATTACGCTGCTCAATCAGCTCAGCACAACGCTGATCGTACAAATCAACATTGAGCGATTGGCGCTGCTGGGCCTTTAACTGCTCACGGCCCTGGAATAACAACGGCCAAAAAACAAACAACAAAGCCAATAAAGACAGCGTGGCGGCCGCTAACCAGATAGATAACATTTAGTTTTGATCCTTAGTTTTTTCTTCGCGGGCTTGTTGCAAAATCTCTTCAAGACGGCCTTTATCGATTTCAACAGTCTTCTCGATCGGTTGCTGGCGACGAAAAATCAACAAAGCAATCACCAAACCCACCAACAACAACGCAATCGGGCCACCCCAAAGCATAATCGTCTTCATACTTAAACGTGGACGATATAAAACATAATCGCCATAACGGGCAACCATATAGTCTTTAATTTCGGTATCGTTTTGCCCTTCTTGCAATAAACGATGCAGTTCACGCCGTAAATCAGCCGCGATGGGCGAGTCGGACCCCGACAGGTTTTGATTTTGACACTTAGGGCATCGCAGCTCATCTACTAAGACTAAGTAGCGCTCGCGCAGCTGTGGATCATCAAATTCATAAAGATCGACCACTGCGCTGGCTGTTGTCGCCACTAGAGCGAGCAGTAAGGAAACAATTAGGCGGTTAATTAACGTCATGTTATTCACACACTGTTGAGGAAGTCGCTCTCTATACATCTACCCCGTAATCACCAGAGAGCTCCGAATAGCCCGCAGTATATCAACGCCAGCAGCAGTAACCCATAGCTTGCGGCTATTTCTGAGCCTAAGCCACTGCTTTTGTTGAGTTTTTATGCAAATTTCAGCTTTTCGCAAGAAAGGTGAAGTTTTTATTAAAAAACGGTTGACGCGAAAAGATTAATCATTATTATACGCCGCTCCTGACAGCGGGTGGTTAGCTCAGCTGGGAGAGCATCGCCCTTACAAGGCGAGGGTCACAGGTTCGATCCCTGTACCACCCACCACTTTCAAGCGTGACACGAAAGTGAGTAACTGTCAGATATAGCGGACCGGTAGTTCAGTTGGTTAGAATACCGGCCTGTCACGCCGGGGGTCGCGGGTTCGAGTCCCGTCCGGTCCGCCACTATTCCGAAAGGTTGCAAGCAATTGCAGCCTTTTTTTATGCCTGAAAGAAAGCATTTGGGCCGGATGGGTGACAAAATCACTTGGAGTGATTTTGGATTGCGACCTTGGGAGCAACCCGAAGGGACATTTGCAGGAGCAAATGGTCAAAGCACGCGTATCGGGTTCGACAAAACTGCAGGAAGCAGTTTTGGATTGCGACCCTAGGAGCAACGACGTGCAGGAAGCACTAATGCAGCGATAGCAGGAGCGATAGCTGCCCGTAGGGTGAGCTGCAGGAGCAGCGAATCAGCCCCGTCCAAATCTGGCACCTCAACGAATTCGCCAACTCGGCTCCCGAAGTGGGGTCAGAACCCTAGGGTTCTGACCCCGGGTTCCTGCACAATGCGACGGAACAACCATGTTTGATTCTGGCTTGGGGGAGAACTCTTTTAATCCAACACCCGAATTTCAACCAACCAACGACACCAAAAACCCTCAACAAAAACACCCAAAACATAAAACCAAGAAAACGGCTCCACCTCTCGCTACCACAAAGTCACCAAACATCTCCCTACTTAATGATTTATAGGAGCAAATGATCAGTCCCGTGCAAATCTACAACCATAACAAATTCACCAACCCGGCTCCGAATTGGGGTCAGAACCCAAGGGTTCTGACCCCGAGGGCCTGCACAATGTTGATGGAATAGCCATTGCTTTAGGCGGAACCTTTCCATTCCAACACTCCACTTTCAACGATTCAACCAACGACACCACAAATCCTCAACAAAAACACCCAAACCATAAAACCAAGAAAACGACTCCATCCCCCGCTGCCGCAAGGCCACCAGTTCTTCCCCTTCAATAATGAGCCCGGCTTTAATCACAGCTACTGGGTTCTGCAATACACCAAGATCTTCCAGGGGGTTAGCCTCTAGCAACAACAAATCCGCCTTTAAACCCACCTTTAGCTGCCCTATTTCATTAGCCAAGCCAAAAGCCCTAGCAGGATTCACGGTAGCGGCCTGTAAAATAGTCCACTTATCAAGCCCTGCTTCCTCCCAAATCGCCATTTCTTGATGAGCTGAGTAACCCGCGGTTAGATACAAAGTGCCCGCATCGGAGCCAAGCAATAAAGTGATACCCTGCCTGTCGGCCTCTTGCAGCACCAACAATAAGAAGGCTCGCAACTGCTCATTCCACTTCTGATCATCAATGCCCGCTGCGAGCCAACGATTCACTGAAAACTCAGCATTTAGAAACCGAAAAAAAGGATTTATGGCCGCCAGGGGCAAGCTGTCCACATAACTTTGTTTATCTCGAGCCAGCCGGGTGAAATGATCTATCGAGGCCAGAGTCGGCGTGAGATAAGGGTCCAATTCACTAAGCTGTTGCAAGTACTCGCGGGCCTTTTCAATATCCAACTTATAAGCCAGCGGCCCCTGCACAATATCTTCTAGATGCTCTAAGGACTCAGCCTCAGCCAAGATGCCTATTGAGGATTGCCCTGCATGGGGGCCGTGCTTAGCCACGGGCAAGCCGATCTTTCTCGCCTCATCAAAAATCGCTTCCTGTACTTGCTGATCGAGATAGCTATAGACCTTTAGCGAATTAAAGCCTTGCTCTTTGTAAAGTCGAACACGCTGCCTAGCCTGCTCAGGGCTACTCACCACCTCCTGCATAAGATGTGCGTATTTCGGGCCATCCAGTACTGGCGAAGAAGTCAGTAAGCTGGCCTCTCCATAGGCCACAGCTTTCTGTTGATCACGCCAGCGCAGATGCACTGGAAATCCACGCAGGTTTCGGACCGTTGTCACCCCATAACTAAGATTAAGCGCCAGCTCACTTGGGCTATAAACGTGCACATGACTATCGATTAAACCGGGGCTTAAGTAGTGACCGGAAGCAGGCACAACTTTATAGCCAGGCTTAAGGGATTGGCTCGCACCTTCTATAGCCTTTATTCGCCCATCTGCTAGGTAAACATTCTGCCTGGCAATCACTCTCGTATTTGATACATCGAGTATCGCCACATCATTAATGACAATGGCCTGAGCCTCACCCAATTCCCACCTTTGCTCGTCAACCATACGCTGCCACTGCACAGCACTAACCAGTAAAAGCAATATCGCCAACATAGAAGCAGGCACTACTATGAGTAAAGCCTTTAACAATCTATGCATCATTTGAAAAGTTTTAAGCAACACCATCTGGCCCTCTAAGAGTTTGAAAGCCTAAAATTTATCCACTTAAGCAAAATGTTGCGTGCAGAATCGTGATTGTGAACGGTTCAGAATAAATATGGGGCTAGAATACACCGTAAATATCGACTTCTGATGAGATAAGCGATGATAGATGCAGCCAATGCCATTCAATTAATTTTTGCCTTTACGGCCATGTTTGGAATCATTCTGGTCTGGCCTAGCACCCGCTTCCGCCCACTAAGCCTTGCGCTATTGATGGAAGCTTCCTTAATGCTGTGTAATTTCGCTGAGGAAAGTGGCTTAAGCCAGCAACTCTGGGGCGAAACTCTGATTACTCCCATCTTTGGTTTGGGCTTTGGGCCAGCGCTATTTTTATTTACACGAGGCCTGGTGTTTTCAAACAAAGGACTAGCTTTCGATCAAGCCATACACTTTTTGCCTATGCTGCTGGTATTCTCCCTTGCCGCTATGCCACAGCTTATCATTGCTCTTGGCACCATCAGCTTGGTGGTTTATCTAAGTCTTTGCTGGAAACTAATGCGTGATTACGAGCAAGCCAGTCGCGACCGGCGCTCCGATGCACAAAACCTGACGCTAACTTGGCTGAAGCTTGTCCTCATACTCTATATCACTGCCATAGCCGTGGATGCCATTAGGCAAAACCTACAAACTGAGCTGCCCATTTCAATACTGGAGCCTTGGTATATCGCCACTCTACTAGTCTATTTAGGGCTCTGCTGCTTTTTGATTTATAAGGGCGTACATCAACCCGAGCTCTTTGATGGCCTAGAGCAATATCAAAAGGAGGCTCTAGAGGCCCTAGACCCACCATTGGATGAGACAGCAAACAGCCTATTTGAACAAATTAACAAGCAACTGCTTGAGCAAAAACTCTATCGCACACCGAGACTAAGCTTATCTGATCTATCTGAGCACACAGGCCTTACTGAAAAGGATATCTCCTGGGCAATCAACCAAGGCGGCGGACAAAGCTTTGCGGACTATATTAACCGCCTACGGATTGATGAAATTTGCGAAGAGATTCGATACAACGACAATCGGAGCCTGCTCGACCTTGCTTTAGCGGCAGGTTTTAATTCGAAATCCAGCTTTAATACCGTATTCAAGCGAATGACCGGCAAAACCCCAAGTCAATTTCAAAAAGAAGCTCTCAACTAAATGACCAGCACCAAGCTATCTAAGATCAGGATCATGATTCTGTACGTGCAAAATCCCTATATTGAACGCTTAAGCTAAAACAAAACCGCAAGATAGGCCTCATTACTTTGAACAAGGAGGCCAACATGGCACATATTGTTTTAGCAGGCGCAACAGGATACTTAGGGCGCTATCTCGCCCAGCAGTTTTATCGGGATGGTCATCAGCTAGGCTTGCTGCTTAGAGACGAGAAAAAACTAGAGCGCTTACAAATTCCGCACCATTATGTCGTCAAAACAGACTTTGGAAATAGCGATCACCTGCTGCATAAGATCCCAAGCTGCGACATCGTGGTTTCTTGCCTAGGGATCACCAAGCAGCAAGACGGCTTAAGCTACGAGGATGTCGATTATGCCATGAATGCTCGCCTGCTTGAGTTTGCCCAAAACTCACAAGCCAAACAGTTCATGTACATCAGCGTACTGAACGCCGAGAAAATGCAAAATCGCCTATGTCAGGCAAAGACAAAATTTACTCGTCAGTTAAAAAGCTCAAATATTGATTATCGAATTATTCGACCCAGTGGCTTTTTTAGTGATATCCAGAACATGCTACAGCAATGCGACGGCAAGTGTTTACCTATCTTGGGCAACGGCCAAAATTCGCTAAACCCAATTCACGGCCAAGACCTGGCCCAGTTTTGCGCAGAGGCACTCAAACTAACAAAACGCGAACTAAATATCGGTGGCCCGCTTAACTATACCCAAAAGGAATTAGCCCAGCTTATTCAAAGCCACTGCAAAAAGCCGACAAAAACATTTCAGCTAGGATCGCATTTGCAAGCTGCTGCAAAATTCATATGCAGGCTTGCACCTGAGCGCTGGACGGGAAGCGCCGAGTTCATTTTAGAAGCCTCATCGATAGACATGTCAGCCAGGAGATACGGTGATATTAAACTTGAAGATTTCCTATCACATAGCCAATCAAACAGTAATTGTTTTTCAAGTGTAGAAATCTCGGTAAACAATTCGGCAAACGACAATTTGGAAAACGGCAAATCGAAGGACGATCACGCTACGAACCCGCAGGAGGCAAACGATGTTTAACAAACCCTACCAAAGACTTTGTGAACTAACCCTCGCCGGCTTAGGGCTATTAGTAATCGCCGCACTCAATCAACCGGAAAATATCGATTTATATACCGACAGCATTCTTCGATATCTTTTTGCCATTGATTTGATGCAATGAATACTAGTCTCTGGCGCCACAAACGACATGATTTAAACCAGCTTAAAGTTTCGGGCTTGCATTTAGTTTATACATCATCAAATGATATCGACGGGCGGATAATTCAAAGGCTATATCAAGTAAATTCAATATAGCTCTTTAAAAACATCAATAATTTGTAAAGATTATAATAAAACAAAAACTTTACATTCTATGGCACGAACTATGCACATATCAAACTATGCTATCAGTTAGCGTCAATTAATTAGCACAGAACCTTCACTGAGCTTTACAGATATAAATAACTTCAACTACATTAATTACTAAGCAACTTTTTTTTATGATGTATGGTCTTAGTTACTAGTTAGCTTAACAATATATTTACCAGTGGTAATTGCCTTTGCAAATAAAAAGGCGTTTAATCATTACAGTTAGTAGTAAATGCTGAAACTTATGAACGGCATTTTCGGATGTTTTTTCACGTAGTAATCTTTATTAGAAGAGTGTTTTAAAAAGTATGTTTCTTGTTTCTTTACACTAATTTTGCTCTCGGGTGATTTGCCAAAACTCCCCTCAGAGCGGAGGACAGTAAGATGGGCATTTTCAATCACTTTCAAGACCGTTACGATGCTGGCCAAGAAGAAGAGCTAAGCATTCAAGAGTACTTAGCTTTATGCAAACAGGATAAAAGTGTCTACGCCACAGCTGCTGAGCGCTTGCTCAATGCCGTCGGTGAGCCAGAATTGATTGACACATCTCTTGATCCAAGGCTAAGTCGAATCTTCTCTAACAAAGTTATCAAGCGCTATAGTGCTTTTGAAGAGTTCTTCGGAATGGAAGAATGCATCGAACAAATCGTTGCCTTCTTTCGACACTCCGCGCAAGGCTTAGAAGAAAAGAAACAAATACTCTATTTACTGGGCCCAGTGGGTGGTGGTAAATCCTCACTGGCTGAACGTCTAAAAGCCCTTATGGAAAAAGAGCCTATATATTGCTTAAAAGGCTCCCCCGTCTTTGAATCACCATTGGGCCTATTCGACCCAAAAGAAGATGCCGACATCCTGCAAGAAGAATACGGTATCCCTAAGCGATACCTAGGCACCATCATGTCACCGTGGGCGGCAAAGCGCTTGCGAGAATATAATGGCGATATCAGCCAGTTTAAGGTTGTAAAGCTCAAGCCTTCAATTTTAAATCAAATTGCCATCTCGAAAACCGAGCCTGGCGATGAAAACAATCAAGATATTTCGTCGTTAGTGGGTAAAGTCGATATTCGAAAACTTGAAGACTTTCCTCAAAATGATACCGACGCCTATAGCTATTCCGGTGGTTTATGCCGTGCAAACCAAGGGCTGATGGAATTTGTGGAAATGTTCAAAGCCCCCATCAAGGTATTGCACCCACTATTAACCGCCACCCAAGAAGGCAACTACAACAGCACCGAAGGTCTAGGGGCAATCCCCTATGAAGGCGTGATTCTAGCGCACTCAAATGAGTCAGAGTGGCAGACATTCCGCAACAATAAAAACAATGAAGCGTTTTTAGATCGAATCTATATTGTTAAAGTGCCCTATTGCTTGCGCCTTACCGAAGAGATTGAGATTTATCATAAACTGATTGAAAACAGTTCTCTGTCTCAAGCTCCCTGCGCACCAGATACCTTGAAAATGTTGGCGCAATTCTCTGTACTGTCTCGCTTGAAAGAGCCAGAAAATTCCAACCTCTATTCGAAGATGAAGGTTTATGATGGCCAAAACTTAAAAGATACGGACCCTAAGGCAAAATCTATTCAAGAATATCGCGATATAGCAGGCGTGAATGAAGGCATGGACGGACTTTCTACCCGCTTTGCTTTTAAAATTCTTTCCAAAGTCTTCAACTTTGACGCCACCGAAGTCGCCGCCAACCCTGTACACCTGCTTTATGTGTTGGAGCAACAGATTGAGCAAGAACAATTCCCAGAAGAAATTCAAGCGAAATACCTTTCTTTTATTAAGGAGTTCTTAGCACCGAAATATGTAGAATTTATTGGCAAAGAAATTCAAACCGCATACCTAGAATCCTATACCGAATATGGTCAAAACATTTTTGACCGCTATGTCACCTATGCCGATTTCTGGATACAGGATCAAGAATATCGAGATCCAGAAACTGGCGAGATTTTAGATCGTGCTTCGCTCAATGAGGAGCTGGAAAAAATTGAAAAGCCGGCTGGCATTAGCAACCCTAAAGACTTCCGTAACGAAATTGTTAACTTTGTACTGCGCGCTAGAGCTAACAACAACGGACAAAACCCGCTATGGAACAGTTACGAGAAGCTTCGTCGGGTAATTGAGAAGAAAATGTTCTCAAATACCGAAGACCTTCTTCCCGTTATTTCATTTAACACCAAGGCCTCGGCCAATGACCAGAAGAAGCACCAAGATTTTGTTGCCCGCATGATTGATCGCGGCTATACCGAGAAACAAGTTCGCTTGCTATCTGAGTGGTATTTGAGGGTAAGGAAATCGCAGTGATATATACAGCTCAAAAAACACAGGGTTTAGCAATGTCATAAGGATCTTTTATGAATTATGTTATCGATCGTCGCTTAAACGGCAAGCAAAAAAGTCTGGTAAATCGCCAGCGGTTTTTAGAGCGCTACCGCAAGCAGATCAAACAATCGGTAGAAAAAGCCGTGGGCGATCGCTCGATAACGGACATCAATAAAGGCGAAAAAATCAGTATTCCAAGAAAAGACACCGATGAACCCGTATTTCGTCACGGTAAAGGCGGCTTCCAAGAGCAGGTTCTCCCTGGTAACAAGGAGTTTATCAGTGGAGACCGCTTTAAGCGCCCTGAAGGCGGTGGCGGGCAAGGCTCAGGGCCAGGTCAAGCCAGCAATAGCGGCGAAGGCATGGATGATTTTGTATTTGAAATCAGCCAAAGCGAATTTCTCGATTTCATGTTCGAAGACCTCGAGCTTCCTAATCTAGTAAAACGCCATTTAATGGGCGATGTAGAATACAAAACTCATCGGGCTGGTGTGGCCGATGTGGGTAATCCAGGCCAGATCAATATTGTTCGCAGTATGCGTTCAGCCTCGGCAAGACGTATGGCGCTAGGTGGTAAAGACAGAAGGCGCCTTAGAGTTCTAGAGGCCGAGTTACAGCAGCTCATGCTAGCTCCTATTCCCGATACCGAGCATCAGCAACAACTAGAAAACGAAATCCATCACCTAAGGGGACGCCTTAAGCGCATTCCCTGGCTTGATGACTTTGATATCAAATACAACCTGCATGTTAAGCAGCCTGTACCGCGCTCCCAGGCGGTTATGTTTTGCCTAATGGATGTTTCGGGCTCGATGACTCAAGGCATCAAAGATATTGCGAAGCGTTTTTTTATATTGCTATACCTGTTTTTACAAAGAAATTATGAACATACTGATGTCGTCTTTATTCGCCATCACACCAGCGCCAAAGAAGTCGATGAACAAGAGTTTTTTTACTCCAGAGAAACTGGTGGCACCATCGTATCTAGCGCTCTTAAGCTCATGCAGGAAATCGTCGACAAACGCTACCCCCCTGCCCAATGGAACATCTATGGCGCCCAGGCTTCAGATGGGGACAACTGGAATGATGATTCCAGTAATTGCTCCAGAATACTAGCTAACGGTCTACTCGAAAAAGTACAGCACTTTTCCTATATCGAGATTACCGAGCAAGATCATCAGTCTTTATGGCACGAGTATCAGCAAATTCAAGGTCAATTCAGCGACGTTTTCGCCATGCAAAATATTCGTACCGCCGCTGATATCTACCCTGTTTTTCGTGAGTTATTTCAACGTAAGCTAGGGCAAGAAAATATAGGGGCCACGTCATGAAAAACAGCAGCTATATTTCTACCGACTCAGAGTGGACCTTTGAGCTCATAGAGCGTTATGATCAGGAAATCGGTAAAATTGCCAATGAATTTCAACTGGATACCTATCCCAATCAAATCGAGATCATCAGTTCAGAGCAGATGATGGATGCCTATGCCAGTGCTGGCATGCCCTTGGGCTACCACCACTGGAGCTACGGTAAGCAATTCATTAATGTCGAACAATCTTACCGTCGTGGCCAAATGGGTTTAGCCTACGAGATTGTTATTAACTCAAACCCCTGTATTGCCTATCTTATGGAAGAGAACAGCATGACCATGCAAGCTTTAGTTATCGCTCATGCAAGCTATGGTCATAACTCTTTTTTTAAGGGCAACTATATGTTCCGCAGCTGGACAGATGCGGATTCCATTATCGATTATTTGCTGTTTTCCAAAAACTATATTGCCGAGTGCGAGCAACGTTATGGCGTCAGTCAAGTGGAAGAATTACTGGATTCATGCCACGCCTTAATGAACTACGGTGTTGACCGCTACCGTCGCCCCTACCCTATCTCGGCCGCCGAAGAAGAAGATCGCCAAAAAGAACGTGAGATCTTATTACAACAACAGGTGAATGAATTATGGCGCACCATTCCGGAGTCCGAAAAGAATAACAACTATCAAGAAGAGCTTCTCTTTCCCAGTGAGCCCCAGGAAAACTTACTCTATTTCATTGAAAAAAATGCGCCTTTATTAGAGCCATGGCAAAGAGAAATCGTACGTATTGTTCGAAAGACTGCCCAGTACTTTTATCCTCAACGCCAAACGCAAGTTATGAATGAAGGCTGGGCCACCTTCTGGCATTACACTCTATTGAACACCTTATATGATAGAGGCCTCGTGAACGACGGATTTATGCTGGAGTTTTTGCAATCCCATAGCGGGGTCATTATGCAGCCCGGCTTCGACACACCCTATTACAATGGTATAAATCCATATGCCCTGGGCTTTGCGATGATGTCTGATATTCGCAGAATTAGCGAAAACCCCAGCGATGAAGATCGCTATTGGTTCCCTGAGCTGGCCGGTAAGGATTGGCTGGAGAATTTACACGCTGCAATGAGAGATTTTAAGGACGAAAGCTTTATTCTGCAGTACTTATCACCAAAGCTAATGCGTGATTTTAAGCTATTTAGCTTAGTAGACGACGACAAAGACTCTGAGCTGGAAATCTCGGCAATCCACGACGAATCCGGCTACCAGTCTCTGCGCGAAGCCATGGGCAATCAATACAATCTGCAAAATCGAGAACCTAATATACAAGTCTATAATGCTAATGTTCGTGGCGATAGATCACTCACTCTGCATCATATTCGCCATGAGCGTAAACCACTTGATGAAAGCGCAGACGAAGTTCTTAAACATGTTCATCGCTTGTGGGGTTTCCCAGTAAAACTCATATCGGTAGAACCGCAAAACGATTCAGTTTGCCCTATCCCGCTACAAGAATTCCACTGCCCCAAGCTAGAGCTGACACAGTAGCGCTAGCAAATCCTTCTTAAATCCTTTATAAAAGATGAGGCCTTTTTTATGGCCTCAGCTTTCCGGCCAATGATGCCAACAAAGCGGTAGAAGCTGTCAATATTGGCTAAATCCCCCCCTTACTACAAGAAGGCGCGATATGAAACTGTATGGATTTTGTGCAAGTAACTATTACAACGCTGTTAAGCACCTACTACTTGCCAAAGGTTTAACATTCGAAGAAGTTAAAGAATTCCCTAGCCAAGATCCGGCCTATTTAGAAATTCACCCTCTTGGTAAAGTGCCTGCGCTCGGTACAGAGAAAGGTGCTATTTCAGAAACCGACATTATCATGGATTATGTCGATGGCTTGGAAGGCCCCAAGTTTTTCCCCGAAGACGCTTTCGAAAAAGCAAAATGCCGTGAAATCATGAAAGTTGCAGAGCTTTATATAGAGCTACCTGCACGCCGCAACAATCCAGAAGTGCTGATAGGTAATCCACGCTGTGAAACCGCCTACCAAGAAGCACGTCCGCTTATGGAGAAAGGCTTTAAGGCACTAGACACTCTCTGCCAATGCTCCCCCTATTTAATGGGTGACAAAATGACTGCTGCGGATATCTTCGTACGATACGCTTTGGTGGTTGGAAATATGGTTGCCGCAAAGATCTACGACTGGAAGCCTCTAGACGAATACCCAGCCCTTAAGGCATGGAACAAGCTAATGCGCGAGGACCCCATCTCTCAAAAAGTCGATCAAGACTCTCAGGCCGCCATGAAAGATCTAATGGATTACTTCGCGAAATTTAAAAAGTAAATCAGAAAAAACGCTAGGATAAATTGCTTTTGGATTAGCACTCAGTTAAAGGAATCTCGGTCGCAATCAGTTAAACGATAACTAATTGCGACCGAATAAAAGCGAGCTACTAACGTAAGTCTTTACGTAAAATTTTACCTACAGCCGTTTTTGGCAGTTCATCTCGAAATTCAATGTGCTTAGGTACTTTATATGCCGTTAGATTTTCGCGACAATAATCAATCACCTGCTTCTCACTCAGATCGCCATCGCGAACCAAGAACAGCTTCACAACCTCACCGGATTTTTCGTCTTCGACACCGATAGCGGCGGCTTCGACAACTTGTGGGTGCTGGCAGATAACATCTTCAATTTCATTCGGGAATACATTAAAGCCGGAAACAATAATCATATCCTTCTTGCGATCTACGATACGAATATAGCCATCTTCTTGAATAACGGCCATATCACCAGTTCGCAACCAACCGTCTTCACTAAGCACTTCAGCAGTTGCCTCAGGGCGCTGCCAATAGCCCTTCATTACCTGTGGGCCCTTAACACACAGCTCGCCAGGCTCTCCCGCGGGCTGACTATTGCCATCAGCATCAACCACCTTTACTTCGGTCCCAGGAACAGGCGTACCCACAGTGCCACGCTGAATCGCATGGGATGGGTTTGAAGATACTACAGGACTGGTTTCGGTTAGGCCGTAACCCTCAGCAGGCATAACACCAGTAAGTTCCTGCCATTGGTTTGCAGCATCCTCCGTCAAGGCCATGCCGCCAGAGGCGGTATGGCGTAGGGAAGACAAATCAATTTTTCTAAATTCCGGATTACGCGCCAGAGCGGTAAACAAGGTATTAATACCCACCAAAGAAGTAAATTTGTGCTTTTTAACTTCGTTGATGAATGCAGGGATATCACGTGGATTAGGAATTAAAACGCTGTGGTTACCAGTCATGGCCAAAGCCATACAGTTCGAAGTGAATGCATAGATGTGATAAAGCGGTAAGGGGGCGATAGCACACTCAACCCCTTCTTGAATATCATCACCAACATGGGCCAACAGCTGCTCCATATTCGCCACAAGGTTGTTGTGGGTTAGCATGGCACCTTTGGCTACACCGGTAGTACCGCCGGTATATTGCAGTACAGCAACATCGTTAATGTCTTTTACCACGGGCTTATAAGGGGCAGAACCTTTGGCCAAAGCATCACGCAAGCTTAGCTGATTAGGGAAACGGAATTCAGGCACCATCTTCTTTAGATGCTTCACCGCAAAATTCATAATGGTGCGCTTAAGCGGCGGGTGCATATCGGCAATATCAGTAACGATAACCTGCTCTACCTGGGTTTCGTCAATCACCTTGGCCGCTACATCGGCAATATTGGATAAAACCACTAAGGCTTTTGCGCCAGAATCGTTAAACTGATGCTTTACTTCACGAGCGGTATACAATGGGTTGGTGTTAACCACCACTAGACCCGCACGAATTGCGCCATAAACAACTACGGGATATTGCAACACATTCGGCAGTTGAATAGCGATTCTATCGCCTTCTTCGAGATTGGTATGATTCTGTAAGTAGCTTGCAAACTGAGCACTTAAACGATCGAGATCGCCATAGGTCAGTGTCTGCCCCATACAACTAAAAGCTTTATTTGCGGCGTATTTCTTGAATACGTCGTCTAGCACATCAATAATCGTGCGTTTATCTTGGTTCACAATCGCGTCCTCTATTCCGTACTAAAGGCATTTAAATATCGTTGTTTTAATGCCTTAACTTTATTCTATTTTTATTGTGTTGTTTGTTAATTTTTATTATCCCAGCAAGAGTATTGTGCCTAGCCACATGGAAAATTTGCCTAGCCACATAGCAAAAAAGGACCACCGAAGTGATCCTTTAAATTTAAGCGCCAACTAATTCTGCGAAGATCGCTTAGCTGCACGCTCGGGCACAAACAAGCTATCGATCATTGCCGCCAAACGTTGATCACCTTCGGCTTTCACCTTGCCAAACATAAAGGCCTGCATACCACTGAATTTACCGGCCAAAATATCTAACAGGGTTTCGGAGTCCATACTAATACAAACTGAAGGGGATTCATGCTCCCCTACCTGTATATGACACTCGCCCTTATCAATGACTAAAAAGTAATTCCCTGCATCAGAAATTTCAAACTGTACCACTTCCGTTAAATCAGCGGCCGCTTCGCGATTGAAATTTGCGATCAGTTCTTCTCGTAAGCCATCAAATGGGCTCATGTCTACTCCAACTTCACTTCAGATTTACTTCAAACTCTTTCAAATTTATTGAAATTAAAAGGCGAAGTGTTCTTGATCCAACTCCATCAAGTTGTTCAAACCAGACTTAATGGTAATCGCCAAACTGCTGGTGCGCGGCAAGATACGCTCGAAGTAGAAACGTGCTGTTGCAATTTTCGCTTTGTAGAACTCTTCATCAGTAGTTCCCGCAGCCAAAGTATCTTGTGCTTTTTTGGCGGCCAAAGCCCAGAAATAGCCCAACATGGCATAGCCAGAGTACATTAGGTAATCGACCGAAGCCGCACCAACTTCATCGGCATTCTCCATCGCTTTACCGCCGATGTGCATGGTTAGCTCACCCAACTCATTATTGGCTTGCTGTAAAGGAGCGATAAACTCTTGCATACCTTCAACGTCAGCATTGGCCTGGCAGAATTTGTGAACCATTTTGGTATAGCCCTTCAGCAGCTCACCACCAGAACCTAGAACCTTACGGCCCAGTAGGTCGAGTGCCTGAATACCTGTGGTACCTTCGTACAACATGGAGATACGACAGTCGCGGACGTTTTGCTCCATGCCCCACTCAGAGATAAAGCCATGACCACCAAAGCACTGTAAGCCAAGGTTGGCAGACTCAAAACCGGTTTCGGTTAAGAAGGCTTTAGCAATTGGAGTGATGAAAGACAACATGTCATCAGCCGCTTTACGAGCTTCTTCATCTTCAGAGTGCTGCATGATGTCTACAAGGTGCGCACCGTAGTAAATCATCATACGGCCACCTTCAGCGAAGGCCTTCTGAGTTAGCAACATGCGACGAACATCTGGGTGTACAATAATTGGATCAGCTGGGCCTTCAGGGTTTTTAACACCCGATAGAGAACGCATCTGCAAACGCTCGCGAGCGTAATCTAGAGATTTCTGGTAACCCACTTCGGCATGGGCCAAGCCCTGTACCGCAGTACCCAAGCGAGCGGTGTTCATAAAGGTGAACATGGCCATCAAGCCTTTGTTTGGCTCACCAATCAAATAACCTTTAGCATTGTCGAAGTTCATCACACAGGTGGCATTACCATGGATACCCATTTTGTGCTCGATTGAGCCACAGTGCACGCCATTGCGATCAGCAACTTCGCCATTGGCATCAACATTCATTTTAGGAACGATAAATAGCGAGATACCTTTGGTACCTGCCGGAGCATCCGGAAGGCGCGCCAAAACGATATGTACGATGTTCTCGGCCATATCATGCTCACCGGCTGAGATGAAAATCTTAGTACCGCTTACCGCGTAGCTGCCATCGGCATTTGGCTCGGCTTTGGTACGCAACATACCTAGATCAGTACCACAATGTGGCTCAGTCAGACACATAGTGCCAGTCCAAGAACCTTCGATCATCTTGGTCAAATAAACTTGCTTTTGCTCTTCACTACCATGCTCTTCAACGGTATTAATCGCGCCGTGAGAAAGACCAGGGTACATACCCCAAGCCCAGTTGGCGCAACCTTGCATTTCTGAAAGAACAATACCTAGAGAGCCAGGTAAACCTTGACCACCGTAGTTAACATCAGCGGTCATCGAAGGCCAGCCAGCTTCAACAAACTGCTGATAGGCTTCTTTAAAACCCGTAGGCGTGGTAACAACACCGTCTTCCCACTTACAGCCTTCTTCATCACCTACTTTGTTTAGCGGTGCCAATACGTTTTCGCAAAACTTTGCGGACTCTTCGATAATTGCTGAAACTACGTCGGTAGTGGCATCTTCGCAGCCTGGTAGAGACTGATAATGAGCTGGAAAGTCCAACAGTTCGTTCATCACAAACTGTATTTCACGCATCGGGGCTTTATATTCGGCCATGTTAACCTCGGTTAAGAATTTATAGGGTTTCTATGGTGAGTGAGAATCGCCGAAAGCTCGATTTCCAACAATAGCCAGACTGACCAGTTTGGCTGACAAATCGGGCCAGAAGTGACAGTCTGGCAACAACCAAATGTTACACAAAAGCTATACAGCGGAGTGGCCAGGGGCATAGGGCTTCCCTTCAGTTGATGTATTAAGATCTCTTTGAAAGACGAGACAAGAGGGCTTTTGATAAATCAGCTTAATCAAGCGATCAGTTAAAGAACTTTATTTAGCGGAATCAATAATCAGTCGCTATATAAAGCTCCGCAATAAAAACCGCGGGAAATAACAAGCCCCAATAAATATGAGGCTTTTAAACAAGGGGCTTTTAAAGCCCGCTATTTGGCAGGCTTGTGATTAGCAAGTTGCTTACGGTAATCACCAGGCGTTACGCCCGTCCACTTTTTGAAGGCGCGGAAGAAGGCGCTACTTTCGTCAAAACCTAAACGTTCGGCAATACAGGCGTTGTTTAGATCTGGACAACTTAAATAGTGAAATGCCGCTTCCATTCGACACTCATCTTTAAGCTTTTGATAAGAGGTATCTTCAGCCTGAAGCTTTCGGCGCAATGTCGTCACCGATAGATTTAAACGCGAAGCCACCTCTTCTGCACTCGGCATTGCATCACTCACATCTTTCGAAAGAATAGCGCGCACCTTGGCTTTTAAACTTCGCTGAGCACTGTCATTAATGACTAAGTGATAGGGTCCCGACCGTAAAAAATCAAATAGGGTTTCACGATTTTGTACCAGCGGATAGTCCAAATATTCCGCTGGGAATTCCAGCAGGTTTTCGGACTGCTCGAAATACAATTCAGCCGGGTAGCTTTCTGCCAAAACCTGAAATTCTTCAGGGCAGTTAAAAGTAAAACACAATGCACTAAGGGGAATTTCTTGGCCGATTAACCAGCAGTTAAAGCGATGCCACACTGCCATGGTAGTACGAATCTTGTCAGGGCTAGAATTGGCGATTAGATCCGCCGCCCCTTCCCCTTCAGGCCCATTAATTCGTCGCATAACGACTTGGGCCTTATCACCGTCTTCTTGCAGCTCACCTCGAACGATAAATCCACGAGCAACTTCACTGAATTCGGCGGCACGACTAATTGCTTGTCGTAAGGTATTACAAGACAGAACGGCATAGCAAAGCATGCGAAAAGATCCCAAACGCACTTTACCTGAGCTGATCATGCCAAACAGCTCATCTTGCATAACAATCATGACCTGCTGATAAAGCTGGCCATATTTTACGGCGGAAAAATACAAAGCATCTTCCAACTCTTGTCGGTCAATCGCTAGATCATTCAGCAGCCGATCGATATCGCAGCCTTTTTCTTCAGCTGCCTGCAATAATGATCTTGCATAAGCGGTTGGTACACAGGTTGTATCTGGGCTTCTCAAGCTTAATATTCCTTAAATACTCTACTTAAAATAAACGTCGAATCAGCTTAATCACAACAATAGTACAAAAGGCTGCCGCCACCACAATAGCCAACAACAGCACAGTCATTATTAAAAAATTTAGCGCTTTATCTACTGGAAGATCCCAACCAAATATCGCTGCGGCGATAAACGCCAAGGAACCCAATAATAGAGAAACAAACAGGGAACGCTTTTTAAAACCGACTTTAATCATAGTCTCACTTTAGAACCTACTTTGAACAGCTTAAGAACAAGCTGCGGCGCCGTCTTAGCCAGCGCCAATAAGCTGCGCATTATAGGCCACTTCCCGCTAATGAGTAAGCGTTGAAAGAGCCATTAAATAAAGCAGCCCTTGCCTACCTAAAGGTAGGTAAGGGCTGATCTAAGACTGAGACAAGGATAGTGTAATTCTGGCCCATCGGCGGCTAGCAAGGTTTGCCAAAAAAGTGGCCTAGCGCCAAGGCGACACCATTCTCATCGGAACTCGGGCAAACAACATCGGCGCAGGCCTGCACATCGGCAGCCGCGTTCCCCATAGCCACCCCCAAGCCCGCACGCCGCAAAAACACTTTATCGGAGCCCGCATCACCAAAAGCCATAACATTTTGTGCAGTCAGACCGTAGTGCTTCAGTAAGGCATCGAAAGCCAAGTGCTTGTCAGCCGCCTTGGGGATAACACTGGCAAAGCGCCAATTTGAATAAGCTGGCAACTTGGCATAAGCAAAATGCAAATGCGGGAAGCGTCTTTCCAGATCCGCTAGCAAACTGCTCTGCCTGGCATCCTCCCCCAGCAGGACTTTTAACCAAGGTGATGGATACACATCCTTTTCAGCACTCAAATCCAATACTTCCTGAATATCCATTTGACGCGGCTGCACCCGCAACTGCTTGCTGTGCTCGGCCAGTATTTCAGGCACGGTGATGTGCTTAGGGTCGACGATAAACTGCTGATCATCGTAGAGTTCGAAATAAAGCCCCAGCTCTTGGGCTGCAGCAAACAAGGCTCGGGCGTCATTGAGGGCTAGACTATGCTGAGTAATTGACTGCTTATTTGCCGCTCGATACAGCAAGCCACCAGTATAAAATAGGCCTGTGTCGATCAAGCCCAATTCATCAATCAAAAACTGACAGGCGAAAGGAGGACGCCCTGAAGCAATGGCCAATTTAAAACCTCTCGCTCGCAGCATTGCTAAGGACTGCTGTAGCTCAGCACTATAGTGCCCGGAACTATCCAGCAACGTGCCATCAACATCAAAGAAAATGAGCTGTATATTGGATGCAACATCCGGATTTAATTGAGCAAAGGGTTTGGGGCTAGACATAAAACTTGGACTTTTAGAAAACAACGATCATCTGTGCTTCGATCAGACTGACGGTGAATAGAATAGCGAATAGAGTAAATGCAAAGCTATTGTAGCCCAATTACAGTCTGGGACTATAATCATTATTTATAGTCACCTATAATCCCCTTTCGGAATTAGGCAGCTAACACACCATTAGCACAGTGACACGACAAGCCTTACTCCGATCATATCCAAGCCACAACAAAGAAGATTAAAAAGTGGACAAGCCAAGCGCCGATAATATTTACAGCCTTCCCAGTGATGTATTGCACGACGAGGAACCCGATCGAAAATTTATCAACGCCCTTGCGCGCGGCCTGGATGTATTACGGGCTTTTCAGCCCGGGGATGGTTTTTTAGGCAACCAAGACATTGCACAAAGAACAGGCTTACCAAAATCCAGCGTTTCTCGATTAACCTATACCTTAACCAAGTTAGGCTATCTGGTTTACTCTGAGCGGCTAGAGAAATACCAATTGGGCAGCGGCGTATTGGCACTGGGCTATGCCTTTACCGCTAACTTAGCTATTCGCCAGTTAGCCAAACCCCTCATGCAGGAGCTGGCCAATAATACCGGCACAACGGTTGGCCTGGCCGATCGCGACCGGCTCAAAATGATTTATCTTGAGTACTGTGCACCAGCTAACGTGATGACCTTTCGCAATGAAGTTGGTGATCGTGTGCCGCTTGCCAATTCAGCCCTTGGGAAAGCCTACCTCACCCTATTGCCACATAATGAGCGTGAGTACTTTTTGCACTATATCGAAAAACGTAACCCTGAGAATTGGCCAGAATTACGCGACGGAATCCAAGCCGCTATCGATAGCTATGAACAAAAAGGCTATTGCACAGGCTTCGGCTCATGGGATAAAGATATTAACGGTGTCTCGGTACCGCTGCTAGTTGGCAATCAAATTTATAGCTTTAATGCCGGCGGCCCGGCGTATCGATTATCGAAAGAGTTTTTAGAGCAAGAAGTTGCGCCTCAACTAAAACGTATGGTTCGTAATGTTGAGGCGACCCTGATTCGTTATTAGTAACTAGCTCCGGGCATCAATAGGTTTTGCTGGCAGAAGATGCCGCCAAGTCTGCAGCATCATCTGCCCAAAGCGCCGCTTCCTGCGGAATTCTAGGCACGGCCGATTGTCGGCACAAAGCCACTAAATTGCCCTCACTATCCCATAATTCACCCTGCTCTTCTAAGATTCCGCCGTGAATTTTGCGGGTATTAAACAAACAGGCGACATGCCCCTCAGCCGGTGTTTGGAGTATTTGCACCGTCATATCGACGGTTGGAATCCATCCCACTTTACCGCTGCGCATTGCCACCGCTCGGGGAAAGGCATCGGCAAACACCAACAAGCTTAAGGCATCATTTGGACGCCCATCGGCCATCTGGATCCAACCGGCATTGCTCATTGTATCGCTGCCTCCGCCCGGCCAAAATGGCGCGCAATCTGGAAAAAAGCGCGCATCTACCCGATCGCGAAAGCTCGCATTAGCACCAGTGACTGCTTGGCAACTTTCGAGGGTAGGCAAGCGGGGTCGATCGCCCTGGAAATGGCTAACGCCTTTTAGCTTCATTAAATTTGAAAACACTACCGTCGCCTGGGCACAAATCTGTCCATCTTGCTGCAACTCAATTGTGGTTTGGCTTAAGCGCCCACCCACACGCAATAAGCGCACTTCAATTTCAGCTCTGGCTGGTTTTGCTGGCTGAATAAATTGAGTCGTGGCAGAGATTGGGTCCGGGTGATCAGGCAGAGCTAAACGCCCCGCCTTGGCTAATAAAGCGGCCATATAGCCACCATTGGGCGCATTGCCAAATGACCAGCGATCACTGACTTCCAACGCATAAATACGGCGATTCAATTGCTGCTCGATCAACGTCAGCTCGGTATCTCTATCAAACTCAAATAAAGCTGGTGAATAGCTGCTCACCCAAAACTCCTTGCGATGGTCTTTTATATTGTTTTTTTAAATGATGCCTTTACCGCATAATCATAAAACAATGTTCCGCACAGTGGAACAAAAAACCAAGGAGTGGTATAAAACTTCCCTATTATGAAAATAGCACCTTGAAGCGTTCAAATAATAAACAATAGAGGCGACATTATGAGCAAGCTACAATCTGTAGCCGATGTACTGACCCTGGCAGATACCATTGAGTTTGAAAAAACACCGGTAGAGCAGCGCTACCCTTGGCGCGACACCTACGCCATCATCACACAGGCTTGTCGCGACTACGCCGAAGATAAGGTGATGGAGTTTCTACCCACCGGAGTGAAAGATGACATGGCTATTCCTGTCACCTACCAACAGTTTTCGGCTCGCTTGCATCAAACCGCCAATCTATTCAATAAGCTAGGTGTTGGCAGTAACGATGCGGTTTCCATCATGCTGCCTACTCTACCCCACACCGTTTACGCAATTTGGGGCGCTCAATGTGCCGGCATTGCCAGCCCATTAAACCCCTTGCTAGAGCCCCGTCATATTGCGGAAATTATTGAAGTGACTGGCTCAAAAGTCTTCGTAGCTATGGCGCCAATGCCATCAGCACCACACTTATGGGAAACTACCAAAGCGGTACTGGAGCTCAGCCCTCAAATTGAACACCTAGTATTGATTTCACTACCAGGCATTACCGACCCTATTCCCGATGATTTGTCGGTTCAGGTAAGCGATTTCAACGAGCAATTGGAGCTGCAAAACGCTGAAAGCTTAGACAGTGAGCGAGAATTTAAAGGCGAAGATATCGCCTGCTACATGCACACCGGCGGTACCACGGGTCGTCCCAAAGTGGCCCAGATCAGCCACGCCAACTTTGCCTTTATTGCCCAGTTCTATAAAGATCGCGTAAGTGACCGGCCACGAGAGAATGTCTTTGCCGCACTGCCGATGTTCCATATATACGGCTTGATGGTTTCCGGTATTGGCGCCATCGCCGCGGGCCTTAATATTGTCATCATGACCCCTAGCGGATTTAGAAACCCCAATGTCATCGAAAACTTTTGGCATCATATCGAGCGCTTCCAATTTAGCGCCTTCCCTTGTGTGCCGACCATTTTGTCACTGATTTACGAAGTTCCTGTAGGCGACGCCGATATCAGCTGCTTGACGGAAGTTCTCAGTGGCGCTGCCCCACTTCCCGTGCAACTCAAGAAAAACTTTGAAGAGCGTTTTGGTTGCACCATTTTGAATGGCTATGGCATGACGGAAACCACTGTGATGCTGTCAGTAACCAGCTATAAAAAGCCACCACCGATTGGTGCTACCGGCCTGCGCATTCCATATGCAGAGCGCATTATTGGTCATATCGACGGCAATAAGCTAACTCGACGCTGCGAGGCCGGCGAAGTGGGTGTGGTACTGAGTCGCGGACCCAATATATTTGCCGGTTATCTTGAGGATAGCGATAACGAGAAAGCTTGGGTGGACGGCTGGTTTAACACTGGCGATTTGGGCTATGAGGACGAAGATGGCTTTTTGTATCTAACCGGGCGTGCAAAAGATCTCATTATCCGCGGCGGTCATAATATTGACCCGGTTATCATTGAAGACCCACTGCTTAAACACCCAAGCGTGGCGCAGGCTGTCGCTGTTGGCCAGCCCGACGACTATGCTGGCGAGTTGCCAGTGGTCTACATCACCCTTCATCCTGGTGCCAGCTATGACGAAGAAGAAATGATGGCCTATGCGGCAGATACCATCTCTGAGCGAGCAGCCGTACCCAAACGCATCACCGTGCTGGAAGAAATCCCACTTACCGCCGTCGGCAAAGTCTTTAAGCCAGAGCTGCGCCGTATGGCAACGGAGACAGTTTTATTGGAGCGTTTAGCCGAGCTAGGCATTCAAGCTCGCGTTGAGTGTATTCATGATACCGAGAAAGGTTTAACCACTAGCATAGAGGTAGCCGACGCCTCGCGTGTTAAAGATCTAGAGGAAGCACTGCAAGGCTATGCCTTAACCATCGCGATTAAATAAGGCGAGCTTAAACCAGGGTGGTTTTGATGTTTTCTTAAGCACAAGCATGACGCCGAAAAAATCATTACTTCATGCTGAAAAACTCATCATGACAAGTTGGAGTAATCTCCAGCTTGTCATAAAATTATCACCCTGGAATTTATACACTTCGGTAGATCTCGGCATTTATCGTCACTGGTATTCTTCTTAGCATTACACGCTTTAGCGCTTCAATTTGTTGCGGCTAAACACGGCCCAGGAATGACAAGCTGCCCTCTGTGCGCCGCTATAGCCGCTATACAAGAAGAAAGATCGCCACTGTTAGTGCCTCTAGAACAAATTTGCTCGTAAAGGCATGCCATTTTGGTTACACATAAAGTAAAATGGCAGGCATTACCCAAGAACCCCCAAGCAGGAGTTTTTCATGTCCGTTACCCAATATGAAATTATTGACGGTGTTGGTGTTATTCGACTCAATAACCCACCCGTAAACGCCCTATCACACGCCTTACGCGATGGCATCTGCAAAGCCATCAAGAAAGCTCAAAAAGATGACAGCAAGGCTATTGTGATCATTTGCGAAGGTCGCACCTTTATTGCGGGCGCGGACATCACCGAATTTGGCAAGCCACCAAAAGCACCTTCTTTACCAGATATGCTCAATGTTATTGAGAGTTCTAACAAGATTGTGGTGGCGGCCATTCATGGCACCGCACTGGGCGGTGGTTTTGAGACGGCCCTAGCCTGCCACTATCGTGTTGCACTAGACAGCGCCAAAGTTGGTTTACCCGAAGTAAAACTGGGCTTGTTACCAGGTGCTGGCGGTACCCAGCGCACCCCTCGTCTAGCCGGAGTTGAAGCAGCGTTGGATATGATCACCAGCGGCAACCCGGTAGCGGCCAAAAAAGCCGAAAAGATGAATCTTATTGATGTTGTCGTTGAAGGCGATTTAGAGCTAGGCGCGATTGCCTTTGCCAAGTCTCTTGCCGCCGATAAGGCACAGCTTAAGCGCGTGCGCGACATCGAAATTCCAGCCAGCCAAGCGGGCCCAGAAGTATTCGAAGCGGCACGCAAAAAAGCGGCTAAGCGCTTTCGCGGCCAGCTTGCTCCGCAGAATATTATCCGCTGTGTTGAAGCTGCTGTTGGCCAAGATATGGATAAAGGCTTGGCAACCGAACGTGAGCTCTTTGTAGAATTGATGCAAGGCCCACAATCCTCTGCAATGCGTCATATGTTCTTTGCCGAGCGTGAAGCGGCCAAGGTAATCGGTTTAGCAAAAGACACCGAGCTTCGTGATATCAAGCGCGTTGGCATTATTGGCGCCGGCACCATGGGCGGCGGCATTGCCATGAACTTCGCCAATGTCGGTATTCCGGTTACCATGCTGGAGATTAATCAAGAAGGCCTAGATCGCGGCATAGCCATTATTGATAAAAACTACAGCATTACCGTAAGCAAAGGCAAAATGAGCGAAGCCCAAAAGGCCAAATGCTTAAGCGTAATCAGCGGCACCACAAACTATGAAGATCTAGGTGATGTTGACCTAGTGATCGAAGCCGTTTTCGAAAATGTCGACATCAAAAAAGAAGTCTTCACCAAGCTAGACAGTGTCTGTAAACAAGGCGCCATTCTAGCGACCAATACCTCTTACCAAGATATCGATGCCATCGCCAATGCCACCAAGCGTCCACAAGATGTTATCGGCTTGCACTTCTTTAGCCCTGCCAATGTAATGAAACTGCTCGAAGTTGTGCGCGGCAGCGACAGTGCTGATGACGTGATTGCAACCTCGATGAAGCTAGCCAAGAAGATTGGCAAGGTGCCGGTTTTGGCAGGTAACTGTTACGGCTTTATCGGCAACCGCATGTTGCGTCCTTATGGTCGCGAAGCCCAATTGTGTTTGATTGAAGGCGCAAGCCCCGAGCAAATCGACAGCGTCATGCAAAAATGGGGCATGGCCATGGGGCCTCTAGCTGTGGGGGATTTGGCCGGTTTAGATATTGGCTATAAAGCACGTCAAGCCTTAAGCGACGAACAAAAAGGTGAGCCAAAGACTTATTGTATTGCCGACGCTCTAGTAGAGATGGGACGCCTAGGTCAGAAGTCAGGCTCCGGTTATTACAAATACGACGCCCAAACCCGCGCTCGCATTAATGATCCAGAAGTAATGAAAGTTGTTGAAGAACAAGCCAAGGCTCAAGGCATTGAACGCCGAGCCATCAGCGACGAAGAGATTCTAGAGCGCTTAACCTACGCTTGGATTAACGAAGGCGCTAAGATTTTGGAAGAAGGCATTGCCCAACGCCCAAGTGATATTGATGTCGTATACTGCTTTGGCTATGGCTTCCCAGCTTATCGTGGCGGCCCAATGCACTACGCCGATCATATCGGCTTAGACAAAATCTCTGCACGCATTAGCGAGTTTGCCAAGCAACATGGTGATCAGTATTGGGCACCATCCACGTTACTGAAAGAGCTAGCCGAATCAGGTAAAACCTTTAAGGATTGGGCCAGCAAGTAAGCCAATCTCTTAATTAGGAAATATTAAGGAGGGCCTATCGCCCTCCTTTTTTATAGGTAAAAAATATAGATAGCCAGTTTTGATCATATATACTCTAGGGTAACTTTATTCTAATTTTCTGCGCCCTAGGCATTTTAAAATGGCTATATCTATAACCCGCACTGCCCTAGCGTTCTTCGGCCTAATCTGCGGCAACAATACAGTATCCGCACAGGGGCCCAACAACACTATCATGACCATGGAGTATCCGCCCTTAATCAGTGAAGATATACCTGAGAATGGCTATTTAATGCAGCTATTTAGGCGTTACGCAAAAGAACACTTCAAAATCAAACAGCCTATTCAGCCAGTATTTCTTCCTCCAGCAAGAGCACAGCGAATTATTGCAGGCACAGATTGGTGCCTTTCTTTTTACCCACCAAAAACGGACAACAGCCACGCCATCTTTCAATCACTTTCTGATGAAGAAGTAGAACTTGGTCTCTATCAGCTTAAGCAAGAAGAATATTTTTCTTGGGATAAAATTAGCATTCTCAACAATAAAAGGGTTGCCATTTTACGCAGCTTAGATTTTGGCCCAGTCCATCAAAGCCTAACAGACGCCGGAGCTGAACTTGTTATGGTAGACAGTATTCGTCAAGGCTTGCGAATGCTTCTAAACAAGCGCGTGGACTATGCCTTTGGTGATAATTACAGTATTCATCTAAAACTTGAAGAGCAGCAACTCTACGAAAAGCTAAGCTTTTCTCCATCTCAGTTTGAAGGGGCGCATGTGCAATTGGGTTTCTTTTACAATAAGGATTGCGCCGATTCACTTTTTAAATCGCTTTCCAACCCTCTTCCAAAATCGACTTAGACTTTGAATCCATTATCAAAACCATCAATTCGAGCTTGCCTGAAACCACAATGTTAGTTATAACTAGCATTAATACAAAGGGATTCCTATGCAGCTCAATAATAAAAATATTTTAGTCGTCGGCGCTTCCTCAGGTATTGGGCGAGCATTCGCTGTGGAGTTAAGCAAGCGAAATAACCACCTGATTATTTGCGCTCGCCGCGAAGACTTACTTGTATCGCTGGCTCAGGAGATTGAAGGCAATGGTTCCACCGTCGAATTTCACATCATAGACGCTCTAAATCAGCAGCAAGCACAAGAGCTGATCGATAAAATTGCCTCACAAGGAAAAGCTCTCGACCTGGCCCTATTAAATGTTGGAGATGGCCCATCTTTTAATATGAACCATGTCAGTGTTGATGAGGTTCAGCAAAACCTAGCTTTAAACTATCAAAGCTTGGTGAACTTTCTCATTCCACTTATTGCGCTCATGAAAAGCCAAGGCTATGGCACTATTGCCCACACCAACTCACTAGCCGGATTTATTGGCCTACCTATGCAAGGGCCCTACAGCGCCGCAAAAGCCGCTTGCCGAATACTGATGGACAGTTGTCGTATCGAATTGGCCAACGCAGGCTTAAAGTTTATCTCGCTCTACCCTGGCTTTGTCGCGACTGAACGGGTAGCTGATGATGGTATTCCTGCCCCTTTTGAAATCACAGAACAAGCAGCCGCCCAATATATGATTCGCGGCATTGAAAAAGAAAAGAACGATGTACTATTCCCTTTTGTTACGGCAAGCTTAATTCGACTAGCGAGAATTTTACCGAAGCCATTGCTGGCTTATATCCTTAAAAAATCTGTGCCGGAGACTTACTAGGGAGTTATTTTCGACAGACGCTGTTGGAATAAAGGAATAAAATCTTTTTCAAACCATGGCTGCTGTTTTAACCATCGGTTATTTCTCGGGCTTGGATGTGGCAAAGGAATCATCAGATCGCTATTCACATCGGCTTGCTTTACCAAATCAGTTAAGCTGCCTTTATGATCTGGAAAATGATAACGCTGGGCGTACTGACCTAACAATATTGTTAACTTGATATTTGGTAGCATAGCCATCAACGGCTCTCGCCACGGCAAACATTCTTTACGCGGTGGCAGATCTCCTGAAGCCCCTGTACCCGGATAACAAAAGCCCATTGGCAAAATAGCCAACTGTTTTGGGTCATAAAATTGCTCAGCGCTAATATTCATCCACTGACGCAAACGCACACCACTGGGATCATCAAAAGGCTTGCCGCTTTCATGCACTCTTCGCCCAGGTGCCTGGCCGACAATTAGGATTCTTGCTTCGGGATGATGCTGAATAACTGGTCTGGGGCCCATTGGCAACTCCGCTTCACAACGTCGGCAATCACGAACTTCCTGCAGTAGCTCCGCATGCTCAGTCATTTACATTTTCCACCTATGCCAGCCGATTAAGTAAAAACTTACTGTACTAAATAAAGCGATTGTTTGTTAGAGCACAGCTCAATATCATCCTATAGCAATACTGCAATTGTCACTTTACACCCAAGAATTTGGCAGGTAAGGCCAAGCCCTATACCGATATACTTTCAAGGGTTTCTTCACTGGATGGATAATGATAACAATGAACACAAACAGCCACAGCTCACAAACCCTCGAACAGGCCGTTGCAGGCCGAGACCTACCGCGATTGTTTCAGCACTGGCGTCAGCAGTGCCCCAATAAAACCTTTTTGATTTGGGCCGCCTTTGAAGGTGAAGACAAACAGTGGAGCTATGAAGAATTCTGCCAACAAGGTGGGCGCGTCGCCCAAGGCCTCGCTGATAAAGGTATTAAACCAGGCGACAGCGTTGTTATTCATTTAGAAAACTGTCCAGAATTTTTGTTTAGCTGGTACGCCTGTGCTTTGCTGGGTGCGGTAGCCGTCACAACCAATACCCGCAGTGTCGCAGCGGATATGGACTATTTTATTGAGAAGACCTCGGCAAAGGCGGTCATTAGCCAAGCCAGCCTTATTGATAGCCTTCCAAAAGATGCTCCATCGTTAGAGTTTATTGCCTGCACTGACAATGCCGATAACGATCAGCTGCTAGCCTTTGATGAGCTAATCGCAGATCAAGAGTTGCCGCTGAATGCTCATCCGCAAACTCATGAAAATCTGTCTATCCAATTTACCTCCGGCACCACCTCCCGCCCGAAAGCTGTACTCTGGACCCACGCCAATGCCATTTGGGGCGCTCAAACCAACGCCCGCAACTTTGCTTTGCATCACAATGATGTTTGCCAAGCCTTTTTGCCGCTCTTTCACACCAATAACCAATCCTATTCTTTGCTAGGTAGTTTATGGGTGGGTGGCACTTATATTTTGCAGCCACGTTTTTCTAAAACGCATTTCTGGCGACCCGCTTTACAATATAAAGCCAGCTGGGCATCGATGATCCCGTTTTGCATTAAGGCCTTAATGGAAGAAGCCGTTCCTGAGCATCACTTCCGTTTTTGGACACCTGCCGTTGCTCTGCCCAGCATTGAAGATCATTTTAAAGTGAAGACTTTTGGACTTTACGGCATGACCGAAACCATAACCCAAGCTATCACCGGGGATTTAAATCACCCAGGGCCTGAAATGTGTATTGGACGCCCCTGCCATGGCTATGAAATTAGCGTTCGCAACGAGCAAGGGGGGCCGATTACGGCAGGTGAAACAGGCGATTTATTTATTCGCGGCATTGCCGGTATTAATCTATTTAAAGAATATTTAAACGACCCTGAGGCTACAGCCAAGAGTTTTGTGGATGGTTGGTTTGAAACGGGTGATCGAATCACTCTAGATGATGCGGGTAACTATTTCTTTGCCGATAGAGCCAAAGATATGCTTAAAGTCGGTGGTGAGAATGTCGCTGCCTCTGAAGTTGAAGCCGTTATTATGGCAAGCGGCTTAGTAGACGAGGTAGCTGTCGTAGGCAAGCCCCACGATATGTTGGACGAAGTCCCAGCCGCCTTTATCATAAGAAGTCCACTACTTGGGACTGAGCTGAGCAATCAGGAGCTAATCGACAAGCTACAACAGCACCAACTTAGCCAGCTAGCTGATTTTAAGCAGGCCCGTGAGTTTCATATCGTAGAAGAACTACCACGCTCCTTGCTCAATAAAGTCGCCAAAAAAGAGCTACGTGACAAATTAGTAAATTCATAATTGATACGCTACTGATGGCCGCCGAGCGGCTATCAGTCTAATTCGACCGTTAAACTATTATCACGCTTTTGGCGCCTTATATCACATATTCCCACAGTAAATAGGGGTATACTTAAACAAAATCACCCAGGGATGCACTGCAATTGCAGCAGTCGGGCCTTTTCAGCCAAAGGAAAATATCATGCTGTCTTTTTCCATTCGCAAGCCAACTCGTATTATTTCGCTCGCATTCGCGCTAGCACTCTATAGCGTATCTTCATCTGGCGGACTAAATCTGCCGAATACCCCCTCCGCCAACAAAGACGCCGCCACAATATACGAAGACCTGCCTTTGTTTCAATCGGGCTTGTGGTGGTCACAACGTCACAACGGTCACGGCCTCGATATTCAATTCGCTGAAGATATTGTATTTATCGTTCTATATACCTATAGCCGCGACCGCAAGCCAATTTGGTATACCGCGCAAGCCGAACTTGTCGACGGTAAGTATGAGACAGACCTACTGCTGCACAGCTGGAACACTGAGACTCAAAAATACGAAGGCTTTGTTAAAGACGGGAAGATAAGCTTTGAGGTTAACAACCCGACATCGATAAGCGCCAATATCGAGGTACAAGGTGGCAGCACTGCCCTAGAACTAGAGCCTTTCGCTCAGAGTAATATAAGTGCAGAAGAGCCAAAGACAGGCTTATGGTTTAATCCGCAAAATTCAGGCTACGGCTTCACCTATGTGGAGCAGCAACGTTGGAAGTTCGGCCTCTATTATTATTATGATGACGCTGGTGAACCAACCTGGCTTTATGGCAGTAATGGCGGAGTAAAGCCAGATATTGAATTACTTCGATTTGAGGGTAGATGCTTTAGCTGTGCCGGTAGCGCCCCTAGCGGTGTTAAAGCAGGCAGCGCGAATTTTAGCTTTAGCCAGCAACAGCGTGGGCAGGTAACGATCAGCCTAGTGCAACAAAGTCCCTGGGCATTAAATAATTCGCCGATCCATATGCTATCTCAGGTCGAGAGCGAACGACCCTCGTTTTTTAAATTAAGCAGGTTTAGTAATAGCGAGGGCCTAACTGATTACTTAAGAGCTGGATATTTAAACTTAAGTCACAGAATACTTGAAGATTTTGACTTCTCCCCTGCACCACCGCCAAGCAGTAGTAGCTCTGCTGTATCCAGTACCAACCTGCAAGAGAAAGGCGTGGATGAAATTGATTATATCAAAAGTGATGGTCACTGTGCCTTTACCTTCCCAAGCGACAAAGACAACAGCGTAGCTAGCCATACTTTAGCCGATGATGGCAGTGTAATTTCAAAACAACAGTATACCAAGGCTCCATTCCAGGCATCGAGCGAAAGTAATGTAGTTATCAATCCAAATGATTTGGGCCTTTACCTAACAGATGAACACATTGCCACGGTAAGCTCTAGCTACCTGCAGCATTACGGTGATGCTTGGCAACAAGATGAAGTGTGGCAAGGAGGTTACAGCTACGTTGATATTTACCCACGAGAAGACTGCCTCCTACAAGAGCCACGTCGTATCGCCTTATCAGGTTATGCCGTTAACAGTCGCCGTATAGGCCAAAGCCTTTATGTTTTATGGCGCAGTGTCACCAATGTTTCTGTAAGCTGGAACTCAGAACACAGCGAACAACTACAAGCTGCACTAGCTGGAATGAGTCTCGATGAATTAGTTCCTCAAGTAAAACTCGCTGACCAAGAATGGCAGGCTGCTTTAAACAAGGATAACACTTATGTGCTGGCCGGTAAGGAATTTCCTGCCAGTAATTTTATGATGCTAACACGCATTAACTTGAGCGACCCTAACGATGTTAAAACCATTGCCCTAGCTGGTCACTTAGATACAGTGTATATGTCTAGCAATGCTGCCTATCTTGTCACCAGCGCGGATAGCTACCGCAGCGGAGCTCCAAATGGCTTTTCATCCTATGCCTACAGCACCCAAATCCACAAGGTAAATTTAGATCAAGATTTAAGTTACGCTGGAAGCGGCAGTGTCGATGGTTATCTAAATGAACATTCAGACCTTGCGGCGTTTCGCCTGAGTGAAAGCAAGGGCGATCTAGCCGTAGTCACACGCTTTATTGAACTGGGTGCAAGCCAATATAAGCTATCTATTTTAACACCTTCTAACAAACGAGAGGGGTTTCTTGTCTATAAATCCTATTTACCCAACCCGGTAAATTTCCAACCACTGGGTAAATTAAATGAGCGTCTTGAAGCAACTCGTTTTGTTGGAGACAAAATGTACGCAGTAACCTTTGAAATGGTTGACCCACTTTACGTGGTTAACTTAGAGGATCACGATGCGCCTTTTATAGAAGGAACATTAGAAGTACCTGGGTGGTCGGAATACTTACACCCCCTGCCTAACAACAAATTGCTTGGTGTAGGTCACGCCGCCGATAGCTTTGGCCAAAAGGCAGGAAATCAAATTAGCCTATTTGATGTAAGCGACGCCAAGAACCCAACTCTCGTGAAAAGTATGGTATTGGGACAAGCTGGCAGCGCTAATGCACTTGGCACTAGCCATCACGGCTTTAGCTATCTGCAAAAGACCGATAATCGCCCGGCGCGTTTTACTATCCCCATGATGATGGCTACTGGGAATAGCAGCGATGATCAGTGGCAAGCCAGCGGTTTATTTGAATTTGAATTTAACGAAGACTTTACAGATTTTAAAAAGGTGGCTGAACTTATAACTTACGATCGCCATCAAACTGTCGTGCCTTTCGAAAAACGTATTTCAGCTTTAGGTGGACGGGCGACAATATTCGAAAATCGTGTATTGTATTATGAAGGTGGCCGTTTGTGGGGCGCCGACTGGGGCGACAATATCCCGGATTATGTCCCCTAAAGAAAAAGGCAAGTGAATATGGCTATGGCTATGGCTATGGCTATGGCTTACAATTTGGGGGTTCAATAAGAAATCTATATATAGCCTGCCCTAGATTTAATTATGAAATACCCCAACCAATATGGAAGTTATTGTGATAAGGCGCCTACTAAACAAATTACTACTATTAACCACACTCCTATGTTCCTCTGCAATTTTCAGCGCCATCTCGCACGCTGATAGTGATAGAGTAGCAAGCCTTTATAGTGAGCTCTTCCCCTTTCAATCAGGGCTCTGGTATTCTCCTCGGCACGATCACTCTGGCCACGGCTTCGACATACAATTCGCTGAAAACCTCGTATTTATAGTGTTCTACACCTATGACTTAGAAGGCAAGCCAGTCTGGTATACAGCACAGTCTGAGTTATCGAGTGAAAATGGAATTACATCTTTTAAAGCGGATTTATTGTTTCATAAATGGGATACAGGCCTTAACCTGCATGATTCTTATACTAAAGCAGGACAAATCTCGTTCACAGTAAATGCTCCTCGTGAAATAAGCGCTGAAATCAGCGTAAATAATATTACCAGCACATTAGAGTTGGTGCCCTTTGGGCAAAGTAACACGAGTAAGGAAGCACCAAAAACAGGCCTATGGTTCAACCCAGAGAATTCTGGTTATGGTTTTACTTATATTGAACAACATCGTTGGCGAACCGCCATTTATTATTTTTACGATGAAAGTGGCAAACCAACATGGCTGTTTGGCACAAACGGCTCCAATTTAGGGGAAAGCCATCTCAGTTTTTCCTACAGAGAACAACAATGTCTAGGCTGTACTCTTTCATCTAGTTATATATACGTAAATGATGCAGGCACACTAACTTTTGACTTCAGCGGTGCAACACAGGGCTTGGTAACAACGAACGTGGGTTCGAACAACTGGTCTTTTACAAAAGCACCTATTCAAATGCTGTCAAACCCAGAAAGCGAGTACCCGTCTTACACCACCTTAAGCCAACTCGAAAGCGATGAGTATCTAGCAGAATATCTTCGCGAGGGAGTACTCCATTTAACTGGATATAATGAAGATAACGATTTCTCTTCAGGCCCCGGCTCCCCGACCGCGACCCTTATCCCAAACCTATCAAACGCAAACCTACAAGAAGCAGGTGTCGACGAACTCGAATCTTTGAAAGTTGACGACCAATGCGCTTTTACCTTTCCAACCTATCAAGGGCAATCAATCGAGAGCTATAGAGTTAATGAAGATGGCATTGTTTTAAGTAAAAGCAAGTTCAGAAAGCCCAACTATCGCGACTACGACGGATCTATTTATATCGATGATATTGAAGAATTAGGCATGTATCTCAGCTCTACTCACGCCGCAACTATCAGCACCACAAAAGTTATAGCTTACCAAAACAAACTATCAAGCGCTTGGCAAGTCGATAAGGCTTGGCGTGGTGGATTTAGCTATGTTGATACTTATCGACGCGATAGTTGTGAGTTAAGAGATATGCAGCGTATTAGCTTATCGGGCTATATGTTAGCAAACCGAAGAATTAATGATAATCTCTACCTACTTTGGCGTAGTTCGATTGACCTAAGGGAAATTCGGAAAAAGGGTAGCCTTATAACAAAAATTCAAGATGCCACTTTGGAAGACCTTTCCCCTCAAATCAAAGTCGACAGCGGCCCATGGAAAGCTGTCTTGAACAAAGACAATACATTTGTTGTCGCAGGCAGAAAGAACCCCGTAAACAATTTAGTGTTGCTTACCCGGATTAACCTAAATAGTCCAAGCGATATTGAAACTATTGCTGTAGCAGGACAGATTGAATCCCTCTATGTCTCAACCAATGCTGCTTATTTAGCAAGCAGTGTTAAAAGCTATAGAAACGCGGCACCTGATGACTTCTCTACCTATAGCTATAGCACGCAAATACACAAGATTGCTCTAGGCCAAAAGCTGGAATACAGCGCTAGCGGGAGCGTTGACGGCTACTTAGACTCAAATCCGGATCGTGCGCGCTATCGCTTTAGTGAAATCGACGGGGATCTGGCAATAGTAACTACATATCTCAACGATATTAATCAAAGATCACACCAGCTTTCAATAATGACGCCTTCCATGAAGCGAGAAGGGCTGCTTGTATACAGATCTCACATACCCAACCATGCTAAACCAAGGCCCATTGGCAAGCCCAATGAGCTGTTAAAATCTACGCAATTTGTTGGAAACAAGCTTTATGCAGTGACCTTTTTGCAAGTCGACCCTCTATATATTATCAATATGGAGAATTTGGATGCCCCCTATGTTGAAGGTGAGCTTGAAGTTCAAGGATATTCAAACTACTTACACCCATTACCTAACGGTAAGCTTCTTGGCATAGGCCGATCCGAAAAAAGTCAAGGCGTAGATCAAGGGAATCAAATTAGTTTATTCGACATCAGTAATCCTGAACAGCCACTTTTACTGCAAAGCGAAACCTTTGGTGATGAAGGTAGCGAATCAGCCGTGAACAACAGCCCCCTTGGCTTCAGCTACCTACCAGCCTCCAGCAATAGGCCAGCTCGTTTTGCTATTCCTATGAGTATTTACAAATACCCTATACCATCCCAACCAAGGCCGGGCTCCAGCAAATGGCAAGAAAGTGGTTTGTATCAGTTCAATTTAAGCAGTGATTACAGTTCCTTTAATTTCGACGGAAAGCTCATAACTTATAGTAGTCAAACCAGTGCTGTTACCAACTATGTAAAAAATGCTCCCCTCTCTGCTAGAAGTCGTATCTATAATGATCAAGTAATCTACTACGAAGGAGGACGACTCTGGGGGGCAAGCTGGGGGAACAACATTCCCGATTATGTTCCCTAGGTTAATCGAGATATTCACTTGTTAAGCTGCCAAGCTCAGTACGGGCAGCTTAATAAACTCAATTGCTCAAGAACCCGCACAGGTAAAGAAACCAATAGTCGAGTTAATCTCTTGATTTGTTAGGCATACTTAAGGATACCCGCAGTCCCCCGCGATAGTTATCCAAGCTCATCTGCCCTTGATGAGCTTCAACAATTTCTCGACACAAAGCTAGGCCGATACCGGAGCCTAAAGGCTTGGTAGAATAAAACGGTAATAGCGCCTGCTCCATAACTTCGCTACTCATACCGCCCCCTTGATCGATAACCTCGATGCGAGTGCCCTGCTGTAGCTCTTTAAAGCGTATCAGAATCTTATCTGAATCAGAGCCCGACTCATGGGCGTTTTTAAGCAGATTGACTAGCGCTTGTTGCAGCTGTGCATTATCAGCCTCTAGCTCCCAATCGGGAATACCGTCAGGGCAGCTAAATCGAAAATGCTCTTGTAACTGCTGCACAAAACTATTCCAGCTCAAGGGTGATAATTGAGGTTTCGGAAGGCGAGCAAAGCTTGCATAGCGCTGAATAAACTCATGCAGTGAGCCGACTCCAGATTCAATACGCTTCAATACCATTGCCAGGCGTTCGCGATCATCACGCTCTAATAGAGTTTGACAAGAATGTGCCATGGAAGAAATGGGCGCGAGAGAATTGTTCAGCTCGTGACTTATTACTCTAATAGTCTTCTTCCAGCTGGCTGCTTCCTGGCGATTGACTTCACGGGTAATGTCTTTTAACAAGTGCAAACGATGACTCTGTCGATCAATGCTAAATTCGCTGCATAGATAATGAAAACTGCGCAAGCCACTTATCATATCGACTTGATCGGACTCCTCTGCTTGCTCGCTTTCCAGAGGCTGATCTTGCTGGTGATTAGAATTCAGTAGCAAACTAAAGAACGTTTCTCGTCCTTGTAAGATAACTCTAGAGAACTCCTCGCCATCATCACCTTTGCTTTCACTTAAAGCTTCAACCAGATGAAGCCCTTCACAACGGCGCCCTTGAAATAATAAAGCTCTTGCGGCGGCGTTCGCGAAGAAAATATGCCCGCTCGAGCCACATAGGATCATCGCTACCGGCGAGGTTTCTATCATGGTATCAAGCATTAGCTCGCGCTGATAAATACTCTGACGCTGGCTACGAAGATCGCTAAAACTGCGATTCATGCGTTGCACAATAGCCTGCATCTCAGGCAGCTCAGCCCTGGGCATGGAAACACTGAAATTGGCATCGCTTAAGTTTAACAGCGCCACCTCTAGGCTTGATATATCTTTGGCAATACGGCTAGACCATCGCCATGCCACAGCAAGCATCAACAAGAATAGTACTGACAACACGATGGCCATCAACCAAGGCATATGCACCAAATAGACGACACAAATTGCCGTCAATAGAGCACTTAATAACACACAACAAACCAGGCTGTACCACAGGCGTTGACTCAAGGTCTTTGGCAAAATTGACATGAATGCGATTCCAGCGCGTGTTAATTTAATGGCTTATTATTCAGAGGTGCCCTAGCTAGAGCTAAGACTAAGCTCGGGGTATATTTCAACTTGATTCTGATTTGGCTAATCGGCGGTATAAAGCTTGTCTCGAAATACCTAAATGACGAGCCGCACGCGAAACCACTCCACCATGCTCATCCAGGGCTCGCTGAATGTCCTCAATGCTTAAATCTACCGCACTTACGCTTAGGTTGCCATCGGCTTGCAAGTCAAAATCTTCTAGCTGCAGCTCGCTCGATTGTTGTAATAACAAAGCTCTTTGAACTTTATTGCTAAGCTCACGAACATTTCCAGGCCAAGCGTATTGCTTTAAGGCTTGCTTGGCGGTTTGCGCGATGCTTTTATTCTCCCCGCCCACTTGGAGAATGAAATGGTTCAATAATGGAATAATATCTTCAGGACGCTCGCTAAGCGGCGGTGATTTAAGCTCAATTACGTTTAAGCGATAATACAAATCTTCTCTAAAGTCGCCGCGCTTGATTGCAGCAGGCAGATCTTCATTAGTGGCTGTAATAACTCGCACATCAACCTTGCGGGTTTGGGAGCTGCCCACTCGTTCATATTCACCTGACTGCAACACCCGCAGCAACTTTTGCTGCCCTTCTAAAGACAGATTACCCATTTCATCAAGGAATAAAGTACCACCATCGGCACTTTCGAAACGTCCGATGCGAACCTTATCGGCACCGGTATAGGCACCCTTCTCTGCGCCAAAAAGCTCCGCTTCGATTAGATCAGCCGATAGCGCACCCACATTTACCTTAACAAAGGGTTTATCGCTGCGCCGAGAGTTAGCCTGTACAACTTCAGCTATTTTCTCTTTTCCTGAGCCGTTAGGCCCTGTGATAAGCACAGGTACATCGGTAGGGGCCACTTGTATAGCCATATCCATCAGGCGTCGCATAAGGGGGCTTTCAACGATTGCGCCGCAGAGATTAGCTGTTGAGAGCTGATCATCAACTTCGCCTTTTACCGAAAGTTCAGAGTCTTGTTGAGCCTGCAGTTGCGTATTCTCTTCTCGCAATTCCGACATTTCGAGCAGATTGCGAATGGTAACGAGCAACTTACTGTCATCCCAGGGCTTGCTGATATAATCAGCCGCACCGGCTTTCACCAACTCTACGGCCATACTGAGATTGGCCCAAGCAGTCATTAAGATAATAGGAAGATCTGGCTGTTGCGCACGAATATCATAGAAAAGCTGCTGCCCTTCGCCGCCAGAGGTAGTATCTGCTTTGAAATTCATGTCCTGAATGACTAACTGAATACTTTCTTGAGAAAGCACCTCTAGAGCAGCATCGGGGCATTCCACAAAGCGAACCTTATAATCGTTTAGCTCTAACAATAAGCTAAGCGCTTCACCAATGGCGGGATTGTCATCAACAATCAATATCACAAGCTTTCCTTATTATTCTCTCTAGTTACAGGCTAGCAAAAGTAAGGGGGAAATTACCCCCTATTAGACGACAATACACAGCGAAAGTTACACGGTTCTAGTCGCAATTGCCGGAGATACTTTACTGGCCTTTAGTGCGGGTAACAATGTTGCAAACTGGCTGATAAATAGCAAGCTTGCAGCCGCCACAAAGACATAAACCAACTCTAGCCTTGCCAGCTCGTAGGTTTGCAATAAGTACTGATTTAAGGCGTAGGCCATTCCCGAGCCCACAATCAAAGCAAGCGCCGTAATAGCAAAGTTCTCGCTTATAAAATAAGCAAGAATATCTCGCTTGCTGGCACCCAGTGCACGTCGTGTTCCGATCTGCTTTTTACGATTGGCTACGGTAAAGCTTACCAAGCCCGCGACACCTAATGCGGTAACCAGTAACAATAAAGCCACAACACTCAACAACAGCACAACCATGGCCTTATCGCGTCGATAGGCGTCTGCCGCCATTTCGTCCATGGTTTCGATTTCAGTGATCACACGCTGATCATTCAAACCCACCATGGTAGCTTCGAGTTTCTCTTTTACCTGCTCAATGCGGTCCTGGTCCACTCGAATAGCAAGATAGCCACTGGTCCTGCGCTCTGCCGTTAAGATAGTGTGATCCGCCTCAGTCGCACGTGCTCCAGGTCTCAGCAATTGGCGATAAACCCCAACGATGGTTAACTCACGTCCACCTAGGTAGAGTTGCTTGCCTAAGGCGCTCTCCTCCGGGAAGTACAGCTTAGCAAGAACTTCACTTAACATCATGGTGCGCGTTTCAGCAATTGAAATTGCATCAGTCGTGACATTATCACTATCGTTTAACCAGCGCCCTTCCACCAAATCTAAGCCCAGAGTTTCATGAAAGTTCACATCTGAACGATAATATGAAGGGCTATGAGGACAGCTATCCTCATCACCTTCCTGCTCAAAACACAAACTACTGGTATTGTTATTGCCACCAAGAGGCATTGAGTTTGAATAGCTTACACTCTTAACCCCGGGAATTTCTAATAGCGTCTTACGATCGATATCCGCTTGAGCGGCTTTATCAACGGCCTTGCCAAAATAAAACACTCTTGCAGCAATAACTTCTTCATTTACCACACCGGTATCACGACTCATCTTTTCGACGCGCTCATTCACCATATAAAACATGTTACTGGCGATGGCTAAAGTGAGCGCGATTTGGATAGCGATAAGTAAAGCGCCCGTAGGGTTACGCAGGGTGCTGCGAAAAATAGGTCCGAATGCCATGATGTGCTCCTATTGGGCCTTTAAGAAGATGGATGGATTGCTATTACATACACGCAGCGCCGGTAGTATTCCGGTTAATAGTGATGCTAGCAGCGACAGTAGTAATGCACCGATAAACAAGCTGAAATCTAAACGCGCAATATCGGTGCCGTATAACTCACGCACAGCCCACAAGCCTATAGAGGCCAGTAGCAAACCCACTAAGCCACCAAAGAAGCCCAACATACCAACTTCAACTAAATATTGAGAAAAGATCTGGCCCTTGCTTGCACCTAAGGCACGGCGGACACCCGCCTCGTTCATCTTGCGCATAAATTTGGCCAGCAGAAGACCAACGGCGTTTACCAAGCAAACTAAGAGAAACAACAGACTCATGCCCACCATCACGCGATTATCTTCACTGATTACCTCGTTATAGTTCAGCCAAGTTTCAACATCTTTAATATCGCCACGAGGATTCTGGTTAGCAAAACGACCTAACTCTCTTTGCTGCTCCACATAGCCTTTCAAGAATTCTTTGTATTGAGCTTTAGCTGCTTCGTTATCAAGCTGGGTCCAAAAAACCTGCCAGACATACTCGCTTTTTAAAATATCTTTAAAACCGTTTACTTCCTCTGGCTGCCAACCACTGATATTTCCCATTGGGAAAGTTTCCAGTTGTTCCACCAAGGAATATGGGGCAAAGACACCAGCGCCTTCCCTTGGGAAGTAGCCTGTCGTCAGATCGTAGTAGGCCGGTTGTGGGTTGAACTCTTCATAAACCCCTGCAACGGTGAATTGCATAATGCCATCAAGCATGGCAAAGGTTTTGCCAACGCTGTTGACTTCACCGAAGATCCATTCACTAAGAGCCTTAGAGATAACGACTTGATTTTCTGGCTGTTCGTCCACAGATTCTGACCAAGGGCCACCGTGAAGAAACTTCACATCAAACATCGAAAAGAAATCTCGATCGACGAATCTGCCTGCATAATCATTACTAGGGGCGACACCTTCTCTCTGACTCACGATTACAGTCATAAACTGATAGATCGGAGTACTCGGAAAGCTTAAATCAGCTTCTCGTAAGTTTTTTACATCCTGATGGGTAAGTTGACGAGGAAAGCCATCCGACATGCCCCAGGTTTCCATATCATTACCATAGGCCGCCAACTGTACCGCGTGTAGCTTGTCTGAACGATCACCAGCCGGGTTATGTGCCATTGCTTTGTAATAGCTGATCATGGTCATGGAAGCACCGATACCAAGGGCAATTGCCATAATAATCAACAAACTCAGTGCAGGTGTTTGTAAAATATGCCGCCAGGCAAGTTTGCAGTAGTAAGTAAACATATGCTGCTCCTATACCTTTATTTAAACCGCTTGGGCCAGCTGTTGCTGATCGCTCACTTGGCCATCAATGATTTGAATATTACGCTGTGAACGACGTGCCAAACTCGGATCGTGCGTTACCATCACAATGGTGGTGCCCTCAGAGTTAATCTCTTCTAGCAACTCCATAACTTGACGCGCCATTAAGGAATCCAAGTTACCGGTTGGCTCATCCGCTAAAAGAAAGCGTGGCTCACCCGCTAAAGCTCTAGCGATTGCCACACGCTGCTGTTGCCCACCAGAAAGCTGTGATGGCAGGTGCTTGGCTCGCGCCGCTAGGCCAACACGCTCAAGGGCATAATTAATGCGTTTTTTGCGCTCCGCTGAAGAAAATCCACGATATCGCAAAGGTACATCAACATTATCAAACAGATCTAGATCTGGAATTAGGTTGAAGCTTTGAAAGATAAAACCGATTTTCTGATTGCGCAGCTGAGAGCGCTGGCGATCGTTCAAGCTTGCCACGTCTTCACCGTCCAGAAAGTACTCACCGCTGTTAAAGGTTTCTAACAAACCTGCGATATTCAAAAAGGTAGTTTTACCGGAACCTGATGGGCCAGTTACGGTTACAAACTCACCTTCAGCAACACTTAAATCAAACTCTCTTAAGGCGTGAGTTTCGATAAGGTCAGTGCTAAATACTTTCGATATTTTATTCATTCTCAGCATGGTAATTCCTTCTTATTCTTCAATATTTAAAATTTGGTTATGGTTTTATTCGTTTACAAACAGTGTTTCATGATCAATAAATTCATCAACCGAAGAGGTAATGATTCGGTCGCCTTGCTTTAAGCCGGAAAGGACTTCTACCTGGTCGATACTGCGCGCGCCAAAGCGAACGGTAGTTTTTGTTGCAATACCATCTTCTATCAAATACACGGCATTATTGGCTTCTAGATAGGAGCCTCGAGGTAGATATAAAGTGTTTTCTTTACGCGCTAAGCTGATGCGCGCGCTTAGGTGCTGGTTCTGGCGAAGTCCCTGCAATTTGTTATCGAGAAATACAACTCGTGCGACCACATGGTTGTTTTGTACTTCAGGAGAAACAGAGCGCAGTTCTGCTGCATACTTTTTACCCGCGACATTCAGCTGCACTGTCATACCTGGGGCCAAATCATCAGCAAAACTTTGCGGGATTTCTAACTCAGCCTCATAGGCACTAAGATCTACCACGGTTAACAACGATTGATGCTCGGCAACTTGGCTGTCTTGGGCAACTAGCCAATTACCAATCATTCCAGATACTGGCGAACGTAACTCCAGCTCCTCTTGCTTGCGGCGTAATTCATCCACCACTAATTGCTGTTTCGCTAGTGCGACTTTACTGGCCTTTAATTCAAAATCGATCATATCCGCGCTGATCTTGGCTTCGCGCTCGGCATTTTTTAAATCCAGCTCGGCCTTATGAAGATCATCTTTAGCTTTGGCATAATCGAACTCAGATACCACCTTAATATTGAAAGAAGCCTCTGCTCTTTGCAGCTCTCGCGCTGCTGCACGATGGTTAACTCGGCTTAGATCCAATGTTTTATTCAAGGCCAATTTGCGTTGCTCAACTTCAAGCTTCATACGCTCTAAATCCAACATGGAGCTTTCCAAGCGGTTTTCTTCTTGCTTGAGTTGATTATCAAGAATCGGGCTGCTGATATTGGCAATTAACTCACCTTTGGCAACTTTATCACCAGGTTTTTTCAAAAGGCGAACACGGCCTGTTGCAGCGCTATATAAAGCTGGAGAGTGGCTCGCCACAACACGACCGGTGGCATTCACAGCCCTTTCAAACAGGCCACGCTTTACTTCACCAAAGCGCAAGCTGCTAGCCGACAATGAGGCCTCAGCCTGCCAAGGGCTCCAAAACCAAGTCGCGGCAGCCAAGGCCACAAGACCAATCGGAATACCGGCTTTTTTGCCCCAGTTGGATTTAGGCTCAATCACTCGATCTTGGCCAGATGTATCTCGAATCATAAAATTTCCTTCGCTCTTTCAGGCAGTGACAAATGACTGCCAGTTGCTAATCTGCGTGACTTTGAAGCCTGTTGGACAGCGCGCTTAGTCATCATTTACCCTAGGTATATCAATCTTTGTGCCAACATTGTAAGCCATTGTTTTAAAAGGAATATTCAATATTTTCGAAGCAAACTGTCCGCCGTACAGTGTCCGTTCACTGTCCGCCACGAAAATTAAAGTGTCCGCGGACAGTCCAACTTTTACGCCCCAAAATATGCTTCTTAATGGCTGTCGGTTATGAGAGAAAGAAAGAGGATATTGAACCCAAGAGAAAGGGAAGATAAGGAAATTGGAGGCTAAGGAAGTTAGAAGCTAAGGCAATTAGAGGATAGCACTAGCCGAGACTAGGCTTTGTACCCCACTTATTGGCCAGCTGTAAAAGGATCATCATTAGCAGTGCCAGAAGCGCACCCCCAATATTCGCCAACATATCACCATAGCTGAATACCCGTAATGGGCGCCAATACGCCTGGACCGGCTCAGCGATAGTCGCTAACGCAATCACAATTAACCACAGGCTCCAGTGCCATTGTCTTAAAAGAAGTAAGCGAAAGCTCAAGCTGAAGATAAAAAACACCCCAAAGTGGGCGATCTTGTCGGCTTCTTTAAAGGGAACGGCGATGGGTTCCGGGCGGAATAAACCATAGGCTAACAGTGCACAGAAAGTTGCGAACATCAGGCAATAAAACCAATGCACATTGGCGCTTCTGTAATAGCTATCGTTGCTATTCACACACTATCCTTGTTGTCAGTTGCAGTTGTTGCGCTTGAGTATAGACCATTTCACGATCAAGAAAATTTCCAAACGGGCTTATCAGATAGTAAGTGCACTTCAGACCCATTGCATGCTTCAATAAATAGCCCTCTTAGAGACCAGCGCTAAAAAACACCACATCCTTATCAATCAGCTCCATAGTCCAGCCATAATGTTGAGCAATGTAGCCAAGGCTAAACTCATTGTAAAAACGAATATGTGTAGGATCGTTCTTATAGTGCCAGCCGGCAAAGCGTTCTGGCTCAGCTCGTCTTTTTGTCATAACTGCCAGTGTGCCACCCGGCTTTAACAAACCCTTGAGAAGATCCAGAACCAAGCGAGGATGGCGCACATGCTCTATCACCTCGGTCATGGTAATAAAATCGTATTGTTGTTTTAGCAGCTCGGCTTTGTGGGCATAGAATGGATCGTAATTCTCCATATCAAAGCCCTGCTCCTTTGCCATCAACGATAAAGTAGGTCCTGGGCCACAGCCAAAGTCTAAGCCTTTTGCCCCGGGCGATAGACGATTGATCAATGGCTCTAAGCAGCGATTTAAAAACTGTCTGTAGCCTAGATCTTCAGCTTGATTTTGATGCTTATCGTACTCTGCTTTTTCTTCTGCTGGGCCAAGTATATCCGCCTCGGCGACATACACTAGCTCACAGTGCTGGCACAGCCAATAGGGTCGTTTTTTATCCTGATAAAACTCAATGGTTTTATCACGGCTACATAAGGGGCAAATCATTTGTGCTTTCCATTGCGTTGTTTATTGCTTTTCCCATTGCTCTTTTTATTGTTAGGCTCACTTGCTTTGCAACTATTATTCACAATCTTGTTTCAATCCTGTGGCAAACAGCAATCGCGGTAGCGTTTTTGACTACCGCATGAACAAGGTTGTTTTTCGCGCTGCTTAATATCCTGCACAATCGCCGCCCTATCTTGCTGATAGAAGTCTTCTAGCGCCTGATATAAAACAGGGTGTTTTTTCTGTAACATTAATGGGCGCTCAAAAAAATACTCCGAGGCAACACAAAAGAATTCCAACTTATTACTGGCGCCATAAGGGTCGATATTGCTACGCCCCTTATCAATGGCACGCATTTTCTTTTCGGCCAGCTCAAACCAGGGCAAGGCAAAGCGATATTCTTGCAAACGCTCTGGAAAGCCATCCATATCGCCGTCGGCCATATCGATAAGATGCACGAATTCGTGGATGCCTACATTTTGCTTATCATGAGGGTTTCTAAAACCTTGGTACAAGGCTGGGCGGCTCAGGGCCATTTTCCCAGCCATAGGGCCTGTACCAACCATACCTGTATAACGCGAATCTTTTTGCCCACATTGAAAATCATCATTAAAAGCTGCGGGCAACAAATATACGGTTTTTAAATTAAAATAATGCCAGCTAGGGAAGGACCACACAGGGATAATAGCACTGGCCGCCACCAGTAACTGATCTTCGAAGCTTGCTATTTCTTCACCATGAAAAACTTCCGTGGTATCCATAAACAGCAATGCGCGCTGATCAAAGAGTGTTTTTTGCTCATTGTCTAGCTGGCGGTAAAACTCGACATGCTGCTGAAGAAAATCGCTCCACTGCTGTTGCCATTGAATTTTAGGCTCCGCGGCCTTTAGACCTAAAAAGCGCAGGCTAGCATGTTTAATACGAGTTAAGATTTGACTGAACATTGTTGACCTAAGATTGACGCTCGCGCCCATTTAAAAGCGGCAGTGTAGCATAGCCTTAAGCGAGGAAAGAAAGCCTTAATCGTAGAGAAGATTGCCTAACGAGCAAAAGAGAGGATGAAAGCTGGAGTAGAAAGAGGGAACAAAAAACTAAGGTGCAACTTTTTACTGAGCGGGAAAGGCTGGCGAGCACAAAAAATGCTCGCCAGCAAAAACCCTTTTATTCTGCTTGGGCCTGCGCCACTGTTTGATGAATTTGCGCAACAAGTTCTGGTTCTAGCTCAAGGCGTGCGGCCAACATATTCATATAAGCCTGCTCGGCCGCGGTATCTACCTCAATGGCCATTAATGAGGCTAAGTAAAGCTCTACGGCCTGCTCTTTATTGGCCGCTGAAGCAACTAAGCTATCAATATCCAAAGGCTTGTTAAGCTGATCGAGCACAAAAGCCTTGGCCTCAGTGTCTAAACCCAACTCTTCAATTTTTCCGAAAATCGCCTGATGCTCAGCGCCGTCAATTTGCCCATCGGCCTTTGCGGCTGCGATCATGGCACTGATTAGCATGGCTGAGAAATCTTGCTGGCCTTGGCTATTATCCGGTAATGCAAACGCCGAGTTCTGGGGCACAGCAGGTACTTCCTGTTGATCAACCACTTCAAGCGCATCATTACGATAGTTTGCCGTGTTACCCGCCTGGTTGGCAGTTGTCTGGCCAGGAGTCGCTTGGCTGTGAGCACCTTGGCTAGGAGTCGCCTGCCCTGGCGCCTGCTTTTGAGACTGGTAGTTGTTATAAGCTTTGTAGGCCAAGCCGGCGACTAAAGCCATACCGCCGTATTTCGCCGCTTTTTTGGCCATCTTGCGGCCTTTTTTAGAGCCTAACAAATAGCCCGCAAGGCCACCGGCTGCTGCACCGCCAGCAAAACCACCACCGCTATTACCGAGCATTTGTTTGCCCTGTTGCAGTAAATCGCCCTTGCCCGATGAGGAATGCGAACCCCCTGCCCCTAGCAGTTGGTTCATAATTTTTGCGGCATCAAACATATTGGCTCCAAGTCTATAGTTCACAAAGAATATAGCATTGCGCTTAAGCCAAGCTCAAGCACGATGCCATACCCTTTATTAGACGAGGCTAAAACTGATAACGCACTTTCACCCAAGTTTGGCGGCCTGGCTCATTGACCCTAACCGCATCAGGGTTGAAGGGATCCGAGTTGGCGCTGTTGACGTGGTAGGCGTAAGTTTTATCACTGAGGTTTTCGATACCGGCCTCTAGCAATAAGGCCTCAGTAATATTCCAATGGCCATATACATGCAAAACACCAAATCCGGCACTTTCTTCGTTCACATCAACATCTGGATCAAAATGGGTTTGCCGAGAAGCCACTAACCACTCAGCCCCCACAGCCCAATCAGCCGCTTGATAATCGACATTGATACGTGCTTCAAGCGGCGCTATTTGTGCCAGGTCGCCGTTATCGCCTTCGCCACGAGTATAGGAAACGCCAGCGCGTGCACTGAAGGCACTGCTAAACTGCCACTTGGCATCCAGCTCTGTGCCATAGATTTCAGCATCGATATTGCGATACAAAGTGGCATTATCCTGTTTGAACTGCTCGATATAATCACTGACATCGTTATAGAAAGCGGTGGCACTCCATTCCAATTTACCACTGGATTGTTGCAGGCCGAGATCAAGCTGATGGTGAGTTTCCGCGTCGATATCTGGGTTGCCTACCCAAAAACGGCCCATTGCTGAACGCGCTATCCATTGCTCGGTTACGTCTGGGCGACGTACGGAGCGACTTAGATTGGCATTAAAACGGCGACCTTCAGCCAACTCGACATCCCAGCCCAATACAGCGCTGATTGCAGTATCGTCTTTGCGTTCAGGGCTTGCTTGATAGTAGTTTGCGTATAGGCGGCTCGGAGTTGTCGCTCCTATCATTCCGCCCATCATTCCAGTGCTGACATTGGCTGTTTGCGCACTGCTCTGGTAATCATCCACCCGCAATCCCAAACGCAGGCTTGAATGATCATTAAGCTGATAATCTAATTCACTGAATACACCCCACTGGCGCTGTTCAACATCGGGCCACATACGTGCCACCAACATATCCAAGCTACCGTTTTTGCCAGCATCCATGTATAGAGTCGCGAGTCTATCGTTCGCTTGATAGTCAACACCCACTCGCCACTGACTGTTTTCAGATTCGATAGTACTTAAAAAGCGCCCACCCCATGTATCTGAAGCCGAAGGTGCCGCCATCCCATTTGGCATCATATTGCGATTGCGTACGCTATAGTTATCCATCAGGTGTTCGACATCACTGCGATAAATATTGGCTTCCATGCTATCGATAAAGCCGAGTGCAGCGTCATGGGTCCATTTAATGGCGGTGCTGCGAGAATCGGCAAATACCGCATCCATACCATTACCCGCGTACCAAACATCCCCTTCACGACTATCTTCGTGGCTAATTTCGATAACATCGCTGGCGGTAATATCCCACGCCGCCACTAAACCCCAACTATCGGAATCAAAAGCTGATGCCACAGTTTGACCGCTGCCATCTTCATAGTTTTCTGAGCGCTTTCGGGCTGCAAAAACACGAACATAGCCTTGATCGCCGCCCGCCGCCAGATCGATACCTTGGTGTTGCAGCTCTGAATTGCTGGTGTAACCGGCCTTTACATGACCTTGAATGGCACCATCAAGGAATTCTGGGCGCAGATGCTCAAACAATAAAGTGCCACCGCTGCCACCACTGCCATGAATCACAGAACGATGCCCTTTAATGACCTGCACCGAATCAAAACTATCCACCCCCACATAAGTACTCGGTGGATCCATGCGCCCAGGGCATGCGCCGTAGTTGAAAGCACCATTACTAATGATGTTTAAATTCGCTTGGCTTTGACCACGAATAATAGGCTCAAAACCTCGACCACCTCGGCGAAGAGCTGTCATACCGGTAACCGATCGCAAAAGCTCTCCAGCGTCATGGGTGGGGCGAGTAACTGGCGCCTCGCTTAATAGTGTTTCGCTGTCGACCTTTTGGAGCTTCTCAGCCGTCACCTCAATCAATTCAATAGCCATATCGTGATTACTTTGCGTACCAGCAGCATGGCCTGTAACACTAAGTGCCGCGATAGCCATCGCCAAGCTACATGGCATAAAGCAGGATCTGGCTTTTATTTTTGATGATGACAGCATAAACCTTCCTTAAATTTGTTAACGAGATCTACCCCATAGAGTCCCGCGAAATTGATAGAAGGATTATAAAAAGCCTGTTACTGATTAGGGATGTGTCAAATTGTCGCGCTTTCTTACGCAGCCCTTTATTTCCTGCAGCTTATGAGCATTAGCAAAGGCTTAAACGCGATAGAGTTGATTAAAATCAAATTACTTAAAGCGGTTTTCAGATGCCCTCTCAAGGCTATTTTTCCGCAAGGTTTCAAGCGCGCCAGCAATACCTGTTGAAAAAGATCCATATAGGGATCTCAATAGAGCGTCGTGATACAACGCTTGCCCGATTAAATGCAATATCGTACTTTTAATGAACTAATCGATTAATCGATACATGTTGTTACCGTGAACTACGACTGAATTTTAAGTCATCTGAAATTCTATTAAAGTGAGTAATTATGATTACCGTACATCATCTTGAAAATTCTCAATCGATTAGAATTTTATGGCTGCTCGAAGAGCTAGGCGTAGACTATCATCTTGAACACTACAAAAGAGTGGGACCGCAGACTTTAGCCCCGGACGAATATCGTAAACTCCACACCATTGGCACCTCGCCTACCATAAGTGATGGAGATGTTGTATTGCCAGAGACAGGGGCAATTATGGATTACATTCTCGATAAGCATCCTTGTGGCAAACTGCGACCAGAGACCGATAGCCCACAGCGAACACGTTATTTATATTGGATGCACGCCAGTCAAGCCAGCTTTATGCCCCTGCTGCTAGAGGCGCTGATATTTAAGCGTATGGAATCTAAAGCTCCGTTTATCATCCGTCCGATCATCTCTCTCGTAGTTAACAAGGTGCGGGAAAACTATCTATGGCAACGCTACAATCGTCATATGGACTTTATGGAAGCCGAGCTAAGTCGCTCAACCTGGCTTTCTGGCGAAGAGCTCACCGCAGCAGATATTGTTATGGGCTATTGCTTGCAAGTTGCCGAGGTTCGAACGGGAATTGATGAAAAATACAGTCATATTCATGGATTTCTAAAACGCATGCGCGAGCGCCCGGCCTATAAGCGGGCTATGGAAAAAAATGGCCCTTTTAATCCACTAGCAGAATGATTTTAATGTGGGTAATTGAGCCTATACACCTGAAGGCTGCTTTTTTAGGGCTTTTTGGAGATTTGAAGCTCCTTCACTCCATACCACCGAAGCCCTCTTGGTCGGTGATAGAAGACCCAGAGCCTATAGCAAGTACGTCTCGCCGCCCCCAAATAGCAATTAATCGCATTTAGCTTGTAAAATCAACGGCAACTCTTCAATATTGCTAGTTTTATTTAGCCAAATAATCTTAGCTTGCCCTAAGTTCACATAAAACAACTACCGCTGGCTAGCCACAGTCGTACAGCTAATAACAAGCATGTCACACTGTGTTGTATAAAATTGCGACCGCCCGATAAGACCTTAAAAAATCGCCTATGCGGATATTCCACATCATAGGTGTTTATGTATTTTGAAGACTAAGCAGCTAACCACTGCCTTGTGCGCACCGCCTAACAAATCTGCATGTTTTAACATGCTCGAGTGGTGCCTAACCTATTTATGAGGACTCTATGTCACTTCTTTCTTTTAAGAGCAAGGCTGTTGCTAAAAGCCTACTTGCATTGTGTTTGAGCTTGCCAATAACTCTCATGGCCAATGATGTAGAGCTGGTATACCCGCAAACTGATGAAGCTAGTGATGCATTGCCAATAAGTGCCTCGGTCGAAGCATTGCAATATTCCAACTTAGCAACACAACAAGCCGGTTTACTGTCCGAGCTTTATGTCGAAGTGGGTGATTCTGTCCAAGCTGGCGACATCTTACTCAAGCTCGACGACCAGCTTGCTAAGTTAGAAGTCGATCAAGCCAAAGCCAGCTTAAAGGCTGCGCAGGTGGCCAAGGATGAAGCTGAGCGTTTGCACAAGGAACTGAAAGCGCTAGCCAGTAAAAAATTCGTCGCAGCAACTCAAATTAGTGAACGCCGTGCGCAACTGGCACAAAGCCAAGCTGAATTGAGCAAACAAAAAGCCGCCCTAGCTATCAAACAAGAAGAGCTACGACGTCACAGCTTAAAAGCACCTTTTAACGGCGTCATTGCACAACGACAAACAAATATCGGCGAGTGGGTAAATCAGCAAAGTACCGTGTTGAGCCTAGTTCAGCAGGACGCATTACGCCTGCGCTTAGCAATCCCACAGGAGTACTTCACGCAAGTTACACTGGGCGCCCCAGTGGAAATCCATTCCGACCACGGCAAGGCTTCTGTATTCAAAGCCAACATCGATCGCATCGTGCCAATTTCAAATCAACAGTCCCGTACTTTTGAAGCCTTTGTCACCATTCCAACTTCGGCCGGCTTGACTGTAGGTATGTCAGCCACAGTGAATATCGCGCTCACAGAACAAGAAGACCTACGTCTGTGGTTCCCAAAGAGTGCCATCAAGCAGCATCCAGATGGAGGGGCTAGCGTATTCGCGGTGCAAAATAATCGAGCGAAGCGTTACATCGTAAAAGTCGTTGAGCGTGAAGGTGATCGCATTGCCGTTAGTGGTGCTCCAGCTAGCACGGCCTATGTCAGAAGCGGTGTGGAGCTACTCCGAGATGGCGATAGCCTAGATTCAAAGCTTTCTGCACCCAGCAAGGAGCCCCAACAATGATCGCTGCCGCTGCTAATCGCGGGCTTTTAGTCGCGGTTATTGTTCTGATCAGCACTATCTTAGGAATAGTCGCTGCGCTCAAAATTCCTGTGCAAATGATTCCTGATCTTGAGGTTCGCAGCATTACTGTGCAGACCGGCTGGCCTGGGGCGACCCCACAAGACGTCGAGAAAGAGATTCTTATAGAGCAAGAACGCTACCTTAGAAGCCTGCCCAATCTGCAACGTATGGTTTCCTTCGCGGAGCTCGGGCGAGCTAGAATTGAATTAGAATTCCCATTCGGCACCAATGTTAACGACGCTCTAATTCGAGTGAACAATGCACTAAGCCAAGTACCTTCGTACCCTGAGAATGTCGATCAACCCCGCCTGTTTTCCAGCTCCTTTTCCAGTAACGCCTTTATGTTCTTCTTATTGCAGCCGCTGGAAGGCAACCCCTTAGAGCTGGATGTAGATTTACTGCGAGATTTTACCGAGGATTTTATCCGTCCGCGGATGGAATCTGTTAGCGGCGTATCCGAGGTTGGTGTTTTTGGTGGGGCAAGCCGTCAAATTCAAATCAAAGTGGATGCACAGCGTCTCGCTCAACGAGGTATAAGCCTTGCTGAGGTTCGCAATGCTATTCGTGATCGTAACCGTGATGCTTCTGCGGGTGATATTGAAAGCGGCAAGAGCCGTTATCTGCTACGTGTCGTTGGTCGATTTGAACAGATCAAGGAACTAAAACAACTCATCGTAAAACGTGAAGGCAATGCCAATATTTTGCTGCAGGATATTGCCGATATCGAGTTGGATCACTTTGAAGCTCGAGCACTTTCTTTTGCTGATGGCGAGCGTACCTTACGACTTTCTGTAAGACGTGAAAGTGGCTCTAATGTGCTTGCCATCAAAGAGCAAATGCTGCCACTGATAGACGAGCTTAATGAACAACTATTAGCACAAAACGGTTTACAGTTACGTCTATTAAGCGATGATGTTAAATACGTTAAAAGCTCACTGGAAAACGTCTGGTTTAACTTAGGCCTCGGTGCTTTGTTGGCCACCTTGGTCATGTACTACTTCTTGAGATCGGGCCGAGCGACTTTGGTGGGAGTATTTGGTATTCCACTATGCACCATTGCGGCCTTTATCGGTTTGCTTGCCTTTTCTAGGACCATAAACGTTATCTCTCTTGCTGGGGTTGCCTTTGCCATCGGCATGACGGTAGATAATACTATCGTAGTTCTTGAGTCCATCGTGCAGGCCAAGCAAAAAGGCCGCAATAAAATGGAAGCTGTGGTCAAAGGTGTGCAAGATGTTTGGCCTGCTGTCTTAGCCTCTACCGCGACTACAGTTATGGTATTTGCACCGATTTTATTTGTTATCGAAGAAGCCGGCCAGCTCTACTCTGATATCGCTATTGCGATCGCGGCGGCCATTATCGCCTCTATGCTAGTCGCAATTTTTGTAGTGCCCGTTGCGCTAGCCCAGCTGCGCAGCCGAAGTGATTTAAAGCCTAATCGTAACTACAAGTTATCGCCACGTTGGTTAGGCATGGTCAACTTTGTGACGCAAAGTAAAAACAGAGCGCGCACTATGGCGGCCGCGATTGCGGGCAGTATATTAATCTTGGCCTATGCGCTAATGCCCGCGGCCGAATACTTGCCCGAAGGCGAAGAGCCCAAAGCCTTCTCCATGATGATTGCCCCACCGGATTACAATCTAACCCAAATGGAAAATATCGCCCGTGAATTACGAGAGCACTTTGCCCATTACATTAAGCAAGATGCTGAGGCTTACCAGCCAGAAGCTGACAGTATGCCACCTATGGAATACTACAGTATGACGGTATCCGCTGGACGCATTTGGTTCTTAAGCGCCCCGAAAGACCCAGCTTTGATTGGCTCCATGATGGATGGCATCACTAGCAAGTTTAAAAGCTACGAGGGCATGCGGGCCTTTTCCTCTCGCGGCTCGATTATTTCCAGTAATGACGGCGGCACTCGAGCAGTGGCGGTCGACATTGCTGGCAATAATACCGTGGAGTTGTACAAGGCCGCCGAAGCCGTTTACCAACAGGCGCAGCTGGTGTTTGATGATCCCCAATTAAACTCCGAGCCCCGCTCATTGAGCTTAGATCAACCTTTGATTGAGATAAAACCGCGCTGGAATCGTCTGGCCGAATTAGGTATTCGCAACCAAGACTTTAATTACGCGGTTGCTGCATTAAGTGACGGTGCCTATGTGGATGAGTTTATTCTTAATGATGACAAAGTGGATATCTTCTTGTTTAGTGGCGCCGGTACTGAGCAAAACTTGGAGCAGCTGGCAGCCACTCCAATGGTAAGCCCAAGCGGGAATATTCTTCCACTTAGCGCACTGGCTGACCTTATTGAAAGTAAAAACAGTAATTCCGTACGCCGCGTAGATGGCAACCGCACAGTAACCGTATACATTATTCCACCGCGTGAAGTTGCCCTGGAAACCGCTGAAGCATTGGTACGTGAAGAATTGATTACAAGCCTCTGGAAGGAAGGCAAAATTGCTCAGGGTATCAAGCTCAGTATCAGCGGTGCAGCTGATCAGCTCGAAGCAACTCGCACCTCGCTTTCCAGTAATTTTGCGATTGCTTTGGTATTAATCTACCTACTGCTGGTAGCGATCTTTAGTCATTGGCAAATGCCGCTGTTTATCCTAGCTACCGTGCCACTCGGAATGGCTGGAGGCCTGCTAGGTTTAATCGGCGCTAATGCACTTGGCAGCCTCAGCAGCGCAATTGGTTTGGCCGGCTTCCACCAGCCCTTCGATATGATCACCATGCTGGGCTTTCTGATTCTACTCGGTACAGTAGTCAATAACCCAATTTTGATTGTTGACCAAACCCGCCGCTTTATGGAGCAGGGTATTGCGGTTCAAGAAGCGGTGCGTGAAGCTGTGAAAAAGCGCTTAAAACCTATCTTGATGTCTACAGCCACAACCTTGTTTGGCTTGGCACCACTGGTGTTAATTCCAGGCGAAGGTACAGAATTGTACCGAGGTGTGGGGATCATTGTACTGTGTGGCATCTTGGCTTCCACAGTTTTGAGTCTGAGCTTTTTGCCTGCGCTGCTGATGGCAGTAATGCCAGAGAGCAAAGCCAAACCTATAACAGAGTTAGCTGAATAACATAAGTCCATAAAAAACGGGATTTGCTTTCGCAAATCCCGCTTCGCTAGTTGCCGCTTTGCCGAGCGGCTTTTCTCATGAACCCCGCCTTTTTTCATTAGCGGGTTTTGTGAAATCGGGTTTCCCCGTCGATGCAGTTTAACGGCTTTCTTTGTCATATCCTCTCCATTTCAATTCCTTTTTTTGGCCTAGCCTTTAACGCATGAACTTGCTTTAATACATACAATACATCCACCAAATCCTTTTGGTTTTCCATCACCGTATCAATGTCTTTATAGGCCCCAGGTATCTCATCGATCACACCTTTATCTTTACGGCACTCCACACCTTGAGTTTGCTGCAAAAGATCTTCGCGTTTAAAACGACGTCGCGCTTCTGTGCGACTCATCTTGCGACCTGCACCGTGAGCGCAAGAACAAAATGATTCCTCTTGCCCTTTACCACGGACAATATAAGAACGTGCCCCCATGCTACCCGGGGTGATGCCCAGTTCGCCTTCGCCTGCACGAATAGCGCCTTTACGAGTAACATAGACATCCTCACCATAGTGGTTTTCTAGGCTAACGTAGTTATGGTGGCAATTGATGGCTTTGGCCTCCAGGCTAAAGTCAGGTAACAGCGGTTTAATCGCACGAACCACAAGATTAAACATTTCCTCACGATTGATTCGGGCATATTCTTGAGCCCAAGCCACCGCTTCCCAATAATCAGCAAAGTGTTCACTGCCCTCTACAAAATAGGCAAGATCTTTGTCCGGCATATTTTGCCAGTTGCGTTGCATGTCTTTTTTAGCCAGCTGGATAAAGTAACGACCGATAGCATTACCAACGCCCCGACTACCAGAGTGCAGCATTATCCAAACATCATCACTTTCATCGACACATAGCTCAATAAAATGGTTGCCACTACCCAACGTCCCCAATTGCTTTACCCAGGTTTGCTGTGGCTGGCGAAACATCTTTAATAGCACCGGATGCTTTTCAAAAAGACGTAAAATGCCAGGCTCCAACACCTTACAGGCCGAAGTGCGAGCAGAGATCATCTTGTGGGCCGCAGCACCTACCGGCACCGCCCGCTCTATCCTACTGCGCATTTCCTTTAAGCTATCTGGCAGCTGCGACGCTTTAAGGCTTAGCTTTGCTGCCACCATGCCACAACCAATATCCACACCAACGGCGGCCGGAATAATGGCCGATTTAGTGGGAATAACCGAGCCAACAGTGGCGCCAATCCCCATATGCACATCTGGCATCGCTGCGATATGAGAATGAATAAAAGGCAGCTGCGACAAGTTTTTTAGTTGGCTAAGCGCACCTTGTTCGACATCTCGAGTATAAATTTTTACTGGCTTATATCCATTTTGAGCGCCAGCATTTAATTCCATTTTTACAGGCATAATAGTTCCCTACCTCTTTTTTTGAGGCATAAATTTTTGTTTCCTTCCATAGGAGCCAATAAAAAAGCCCCGATTGTTTCCAACCGGGGCTTTTAAAAGAAAGATCCGCATTGGAAGGCATTAATAACCTTCCAAGCATAAGCACTCAAAAGATTATCTTTGTTTATTAAGTTGTAGTGTTCCTTGTTTCATTTGAGTGCTCCTCAATAATTTTGTGATTGAATTTCAGGCGGCAATAATAGTAACAAATAATTTAATGTCAACTATTTTTTAATTAATCTCTCGCGGCAGACTGTTTTCTCTCTGAGTAACGATCAACTAGGTAATCTTTTTGCTCACGACTTAAATAGGTAAACTTAACAAGCTCTTCCATCACGTCGACAATTCTGTCGTAGAAAGCAGAAGGTTTCATACGATTGTCTGCGTCAAACTCTTGCCAGACTTTAGCAACAGAAGATTGATTTGGAATGGTGATCATACGCATCCACCTGCCCAAAACCCGCAATTGGTTGACCACATTAAAAGATTGGGAGCCACCTTCTACTTGCATAACCGCAAGGGTCTTGCCCTGGGTAGGGCGCACTGCGCCTATTTTTAATGGCACCCAATCTATTTGGTTTTTAAATACAGCACTCATAGAACCATGACGTTCAGGTGAACACCAAACCTGCCCTTCTGACCATTCCATTAACGAAAGCAACTCTTTAACTTTAGGGTGCGATGCATCGACAGTATCAGCTAAAGGGAGATCTTCAGGGTTAAATATTTTTGTTTCGGCGCCCAGAGACTCTAATATCCGAGCACTCTCTTCCACCACCATTCGACTGAAAGACCTTTCTCTCAAGGAGCCATACAACAAAAGTATTTTCGGCTTTTCTGCCAAATTATCTGTGCTTGGCGTCTTAAACGCCTGCTTTTGGATATTTTCTAGATCTCGCACTATAACCCCTCAAATACGACTTTATACATATATGATTTACCATATATCAAATACTCTAATCTGCTCAAGTAATATTTTGTTAAGTGCTATAGATTTTCCCAAGAGCCCCTAAGAAACCAAGCCGATATTCCCTGCCATTGTTGTGCTAATAGCTGGATATCATTCGCCGAATAACGAAACCAAGAACCGTTCGCCAGGCCTCGTCGACCTCTGCAGACCAATGCTCATCAAATTCTGCCGCGCTAAGTACCAACGAATCGAGCCATAAGTTATAGAGCTCTGGTTTTATATTGAGATGATGACGATCATGGGTTTCTGAGCGCAGCTTTAGTTCAGCCAAGGCCTCTGGGTCGCCATCAATGGCAAGTGCTGAAAGCTGCAAGGATCGCAGTAACATTCTGTTTTGTTTTTCGAAGCTAGTATAACGAAAGCGTCGCTCTATATCTGGTGAAGCCGAGATAAATCGACGATAGAAAGATGGAATAAATTCGTCTTGCGCGGAGCAGCGCTCTAAGCTGGCCAAAAAGCGAGATTTTGGAGTATCATCGTAGCTCGCATCCACCATAAGCGGCACCTTCCTCCTAGAATGCTATGTACATAGCTATACCCATAAAGTTAGCCCGAAAACGGCGTTTGTCAACGTCATAAAAGCTAATCAGTCGCCACTTAAGCAGGGGATCTTAGCGCTTGAACGATTGAGCACATGTAGCTTTCCACCCTTTGGTGAATCTAGGTTTTAACGCAAAATAAAAGGTATTTTTATTCATAAACCGCTAGAATGTACCATTTCTTCAAACAATAGGTACCGAATGAAAATAACTCCCAAGCTGCGGCAAAGCTGGATGCAGTGGCATGCCTATATCGGCTGTTTTTTCTTGCCATTTATTGTGTTGTTTTCTATCACCGGCACTCTCTACCTTCTAGACGTTAAAGGCAGCAACAGCGAAGAATTGCGTTTTTCCATTGCTGGCGACGCATGGCCTGAAGATCAGGCAGCCGCGCAGACTTTTGTAGTGCAGCAATTACATGAAAAAGATTCCACCATCGAGATCACAAGCCTGCCCGATAATTACTTTAGCAGTGCCAGTCGCCATAGTTGGTTTGGCTATCATTACAGCACCGCGCTAAGCAAAAGCAATACACCCAATGAGCCATTTACTATCGAGTTTAATCGTCACGGCCTTTGGAAGAAGATTCTGTATATCCACTTTGGCCTAGCCGGCCCTGTCTTTAAAATCTTGGGGATTATCTTTGGTCTATGTCTACTATTTAGTGCCATCAGTGGCTTGCTTTTATTACTGTCTAGCCCACGTTATAAAGCTATGGCATTCGCTGGAATTGCCTCTAGTAGCTTAATTCTATTTTTAACCTACCTGATTAGCTGAAAATACAGCCGCATTCCTCGTTTTAAATTATTTATATGGCGCCAATTAAAATGTCATTGGCGCCGGAAAGAAAGCCCTTCTCAACGCTAGCCGTTACTATTTAGCCTTAGCAGTTTAGCTTTTATCCGTTTATTTAGTCGAAAGAAGGCAAGCCAATGAACGTAAATACATTGCCCACTGGCAGGCGCGCACTCGTTTCAGAGTTTGCTGAAGATCCCGTAAAAGCGGTGAATGAGCGTATAACGCTCGAAGACCAGGCAGTTCCCGATACCCGTAATTTACAAGCACAGGATATTATTGTGCAGGTAAAGAGCGCTGCGGTGGGCTGGGTAGATCTTTTAATGACCAGCGGCCTATATCAACACACCCCGCCACCACCCTATAGCCCTGGCCTTGAGTACAGCGGCATTGTGGTATGGACCGGGGCAGAGGTTGACCCAAAGCAAGCAGCCGTTGGCGATAGAGTTTTAGTTGATGGTTTTCAGGCGGGCCCACGCTCAGCGGGCAATTACCAACAATATGGCGGCTTTGCTTCTTACGCTGTTGCACCTGCAAAGGCCGCCCATAAAATCCCAGCCGACTTTGGTTTTGCACAAGCCTGTAATCTTCTTGGCAGTTATGAAACCGCCTATCACTGCCTAGTGACACGCGGCCAACTGCAGGCCGGTGAGACTGTGCTAATTCATGGTGCTTCGGGCGCAACAGGTATGGCTGCAGTGCATATTGCCAAGCTACTGGGTGCTAATGTAATTGCTACTGGCCGCTCGGACACCAAGCTTAAAGTCGTTCAAGAGCAAGGCGCCGATCACATTATCAACTGCAAAGACCCAAATAACCCTAAGGGAGTTACCCGCTTTCGCGATGAAGTTAAGGCGCTTACTAACGGCAAGGGTGTAGATGTCGTCTATGATGGTGTTGGCGGTGCTATATCATTGGAGAGCATGCGTTGTGTTAAGTTTAATGCGCGCTTTTTGGTGGTCGGCTGGGCCGCTACACCCTTTGTCGCAAAAGGTGAAAAAGGCGAGAGCAATGCCAATATGTTGCCCACCAATTTGATCATGATGAAAAGCTTGCAGGTATTGGGCTGTCCGACTGTTATCTCAACACAGTTTGATCCTAGTAGCCGAGCTCCCCGTTTCAATCAGATTATGCAGTGGGTGAACGAGGGGAAAATTAAGCCCTTTATTTCACACCAGTTTAGCTTAGATGAAGTGCGTGAAGCATTGCTGGCTAAGTGGAATGGTGATGTTATTGGCGGCTGCGCCATAAATCTCCCTGAGTTATAAATAATTTAGCACTCCAGTAGGCCAACCTCTGGAGTGCTATTCTATCCCCTGGCCCTCTTGCACGAAAATGCAAGGCCCTACCCAGCCTGGCCTGATAAACGTATATTGTGGCCACCCAAAATATACCTTTCGATTCCCAGTCTATCTATAATCAAAGAAAAAAGGGCTCGATATGAACATCAACACTCTGTTTTTACGCTGCTTCACTTTTCTTTTAATGGCTCTAACGACTGTAGCTTTCGCTTCCACAACATCGCCTCCTGTCTTAAAAAAATCAAAGCTACAAAGCACTTCTTTATTCCCTGTAAAACCTTCCGTGCATCCTAATCTTATAGAACGCGGGAAAAAAGCTGAACAACCACAGCTCATTAAGATTAACGATCGCATCCATCAAGCTTTTGCTTATGATTTCTCCAATATATTTTTTATTGAAGGCGATGATGGCATTATTGTAATTGATTCTGGCTGGTCGGCTGCTGCAGCTCAACGCGTTTTGGAAGATTATCGTCAAATCAGTCAAAAGCCGATCGTTGCTCTAATCTATACCCACGGCCACGGTGATCATCTTGGTGGCGCTAAGATATTTGTTAATGAACAAGCAGATACCCCCGTGGATATTTATGCCGCTGGTAGCTGGCAAGCCCAGCAAAAGCATTTTAATACTGCGTTATCGGCTCATGTTACTATGCGGGCTGCCGCACAGTTGGGCGCATTATTGCCCGACGGCGAACACGGCCGCGTTAATATTGGCGTGGGCAAAATGCAAATCAAAGATGTTCACATTGAATTTGTGCCGCCCACTAAAGAAATTCAGCAGGCTGCACTGATTAATATTGCCGGTGTGCCCATAGAACTTACGCCCATCCCATCAGAAACTATCGACCAACTGTTTATTTGGTTACCCGAAGATAAAGTGATGCATGCAGCCGATGTGGCGGCCAGCACCCTCCCCATTCTATCAACACCACGAAATGAACCCGATCGCTCACCACTGGGGTTTATTGATGCCATGGAATTTATGATGAGCAAGCCTATAGAGCATTTAGTTGCTGGGCATTCACTACCGATTGCTGGTAATAGCCAGGCGATGGACGCCCTTTTGGTGCAGCGTGATGCCGCCCAATTTATATATGATCAAACGATTCGCGCACTGAATATGAATTTAGGGCCAAGGGAGGCGGCTGAGTTTGTAAAACTTCCAAAGCATCTTAGCGAGCACCCCTTGCTAAGCGAAAGCTATCATCGTGTAGCCTGGATAGTCCGCGGCTTGTATTCTCGCTATGGAGGCTGGTTTAGCGGTGACTCAGTGGACCTCAATCCTTTAGAAAAAGCTGAAGAAGCCAAGCGAATTATCCAGCTAGCCGGCGGCAGTAATAAGCTCTTAGACAAGGCCAATAAAGCATTTAAAGACAAAGACTATCAATGGTCTGCACAGCTCGCTAATTATCTATTGCTGACAGAGCGCCACGTCCAAACAGCTAAAGCGCTAAAGGTTGCATCGTTAAAAGCTATGGCCTACAACTCTGCAAGTGGAAATCAACGTCACTATATGCTGAGTGATGCTATGGCATTACAACTGGGCATTGGTTCTGAGCAAGTGCGCAACCGACCACGCAGCACCGCTCCACTTAAGCCTTTAGCAGCAAAAGAGTTACTAAGGCTAATGGGGCCACAGCTAAACCCAGCCTTAAGCCTCGATAAAGATATCACCGTTGCAATGAATATAAGCAACGCAGACAAGAGCGTCGGCAAACACTTTATAACTGTTCGCCATGGCATTTTTCAACACAGTGATCGAAGTGTGAAAGGCAGCGATGTCACAGTGACCATTGATCGAGCTACCCTAGAGAGACTGCTAGCCTTACAAAGCAGTTGGTCAAAAGAGATGGCAACTGGCAAGGTGCATATCACAGGTAACCCTGAGGCGTTCAAAGACTTCTTGGCCTCTTTTGATTTCTCGACAGGATAAGCCCTACAATAAGCCCCATGGCTGAAATAAAAACACAATGTTATGCGCACTTTTTACGTCCTTTAATTAGGGTGTTGAAGGCGCACAATCTTGATTCTAGCTCTATGCTTGCAGCGGCCGATTTAAATTGCTCAGTACTGCAAGACCCCTACCAAATTATCACCCACCAGCAGTTGGCGATTTGTTTCAGCCATGCAGCTGCCTTGGAGGTGCCCAAAGAGCTTGCGTTTGACGTTGGGCAAGCCATTGGCCTTGCTGACAAAAGTGCTCTTGGCCATGCCCAGCTTGCATCAAAAACACTGCGGCACATCATGGCATTAGGCCAAAAATATATGCCTATGTTTATGCCACTTTTGCAGTGGGATATGCTTGTAAAAGCAAAATCGCTATCGCTTAAATACAAAGCCCAGATTCCAGAGTCACTTAAAAAAAGTCTTTCAAAGGAAGGAGCTGAAAGGCTTGAGCGCTTTTTAATTGATATGATGCTCAGCATGCATTTGCATCAAGCCGCGAGATTGGACGAAAACTTACAAGCAGATTTATTACAACTACCAGCCGCTAAGGACAATGAATTAGCTATACATGATCGAATTTTTAAAGGCGAGATTGTTTACGGTGGCCGGCAATTTATTATTCGCTTTCCGATGAGTGCTTTTGACGTCACCCTGCCTAATTACGATCAACGCATGGTGGATAATTTAGAGCAACAGTGCATCAAACTAAAATCGGCCCTGCAAAAAGAGCCCTGCATTGCCGAACAAGTAACTCTTGCCTTCAAGGCTCGTCCCGGGCACTTTCCCAGCCTTGAACAGCTTGCTGAAAAGCTTGGGCTCAGCACGAGAACATTACGCCGCCGCTTAAACGAGAAAAACAGCAACTATCAAAGCCTATTACAAGAGGCCAAGCAGGATATTGCGAGCGACTATTTACGATCTTCGGAATTGCCCATAAGTGAAATAGCCGAGCTTTGCGGTTTTAGTGAAACCCGCAATTTTGTCAGCATGTTTAAGCGCTGGAAAAATTGCACCCCCAGCGAATATCGCCTGCAGGGCAAAAGCATACTTTAAACAGAGCCTAATACTGGAGGCCAATCTTTATTTTTTGAAATTACCCCAAGGGTCTGGCTTGCCGCCTCGGCTACTAGGCTTGCTTTTTTTCTCAGCTCGCCCCCAGCTCCCGCTATCACCGCTATTATTTCTGCGATCGCTTCTATCATTACTACGCTCACCGCCACTATTTCCCCAAGGTGAATTGGATCGAGCTCGTTGATTGTCGCTTCTAGAGCTGCGGCGCTGGGCATCCCACTCGGCCGCCTTTCTCGCTTTAGTTTCTCTACGCTCTTCGGCATCTTCAATACTTAGCTCGGCCGGCTCGCCAGGGACATCGCCATCAGGAACAATTCTATCGCGCGGTGGCAACTCAAATTGATCCGCCGAAGCACGTGGCAAGCTTTTATATTGGTACATATAAAATGCTTCGACTTTTTCTCTGGCCCACTGAGTTTTCTTGAGGAACTTAACGGCCGATTCAAGGCTGGGGTTATTCTTAAAACAATTGATATTCAAATAGGCATAGAGGATTTCGAAACCATAGTGATCGACAATTTCCGTTAGCATTTGCTTAAGGCCAACCCCGTTTAATGGGTTGTTCTTATAGTTAATCTCGTCGTTCACAGTAAGCTCCGAATGGTATGGGGGCCGCGATTATACACAAATGTAAGCCCTTAACAGTGGCTAATTGCCAGAGCCTTACTGGGGAATGCTCCAGCTGGACTCCAAAAACTCAATAAACGCTTTAATCTTAGGCGAATTGCGCTGGTGCTTTGAATAGACCGCGTAGACACCGCTGTTAAAGTTACTGGGGGTTACTTCATAGCCCTCTAATACCGGCCGTAAACTCCCAGCCTCCAGGGCTTCATTCACACCCCAGGTTGGCTGAATAATGATTCCACCACCATCGATGGCGCATTGATATAGCATCTTAGCATTATTACTGCGAAGCCAACTGTGTTCAGCATTAATGCGAATCTGCTCGTCACCTTTGCGCAACAGCCATGCAGCAGAGCGATTTGGGAAGGCATAGGTCATCAGCTGGTGCTGTTCGAGATCTTCAGGCTTTTCAATTTCCTGGTGCTGAGCAAGATATTCTGGGCTGGCCGCCAATACAAAGGTATGCGCTCCCAAAGGCCTTGCGATCAACTCTGAATCGTTCAATATGCTTAAGCGAATTACCACATCAAAGCCATCGGCCAAGATGTCCACCAAGCTATCATTGGCAATTAACTCTAGTTGAATATCAGGGAAGCGCTGATGAAAGTGGCTAAGTGCTGGCCCTATATGGCTATCACTGAACCACCAAGGCACGCTGACCCGCAAACGCCCCGAGGGCTGCCCTGCATGGCTTGGCAGGCTGCTGCAGGCCGCATCCAGCTGGGGTAATAGATCACGCACACGGACAAACAGCTCCGCGCCCGCATCTGTGGTGCGTACCACACGCGTGCTGCGTACCAGCAAGGTTTCGCCTAACTGCTGTTCCAATTGACTTACCTGACGCGAGATAGAGGAGTTGGCACAAGACAAGTGCTCGGCGGCGGCGCTAAAACTGCCCTGCTCGACAACAGCTATAAAGGCTCTCAATGCGTTTAGATCATGCATTAGTCACATTCTCTCTGCTCAAATCAATCTTGATTATTGCATATACGGAATAATAATTTCCACATTCACCCATTATCGAAAATATAGCCTTCCCATAGAATGGCCGCCATTCCACTCATACAACACAGGACGGATCTTATGAAACATGAAACTGTATTATTGATTAATGGTGCCCAAAGCCAAGGTGTTGCCGAAGGCCAGCTAAACAAAACCCTATTTGATCAAGCGATTGAGCTGCTGTCGCCACACTTTAATATTCTTAGCACCCAAGTAAGCCAAGGCTATGATATTCGCCAAGAGCAGGAGAAGTTTGCTCAAGCGGATATTGTGATTTTTCAGTACCCGGTGTTTTGGTTTAGCCTGCCTAGTGACTTCAAACGTTATTTAGATGAAGTTTATGAAATGGGTGTCTTCTTTGGTGGTAGCGAACGTTACGGCGAAGGCGGCCTGATGCAAGGCAGGCGCTATATGCTATCCACTACTTGGAATGCCCCAAGGATTGCCTTCTCTAAACCCGATGAGTTTTTTGAAGGGCAAAGCACTGACGAGGTATTGGTAGGTATGCACAAGGCCCAGCAATATGTTGGTATGAAGCCACTGCCTAGTTTTACAGCCCATGATGTTGTGGGTAAACCAGAGCCCGAATACATCCAACAGCAATGGCAGCAACATTTAACAAATGCCCTGCTGAGCGATAAAGAAGAATCCCTAGTCAACGCCTAAACACAACGCCAAAAACATCACGGCTCCGACAGCGGGGTCAGAACCCATGGGTTCTGACTCCAGATCGAAGCCGGGATGCTGAAGAACTCCCTTAACCACATAGAAACCCACAAGCCCAACCAAACCACCTCATTTAACTGCCCGCTTGATAATCAAACCCGCAACATCCTAAAACCCAGCAACTCCCCAAACACCACGGCTCCGACAACGGGGTCAGAACCCATGGGTTCTGACCCCAAATCGAAGCCGGGATGCTGAAGAACTCCCTTAACCACTTAGAAACCCACAAGCCCAAACCAAACCACCTCATTTAACTGCCCGCTTGATAATCAAACCCACAGCATCCTAAAACCCAGCAGCTCCCCCCAAACATCACGGCTCCGACAGCGGGGTCAGAACCCATGGGTTCTGACCCCTAACACCTGCCCCCCAACACCACAGCATAGAAGTTGCACACAAGCGTCAACTTCCCTCGTCTAACAAATCGAACAAACGAAAACTATGAATACATTATGGGGGGCCATATGCAGCCGAAGTTTTGGAGTCAACTTTCTTTATTTGCCGTCACTTTTATCGCTATCTTGATGCTACGTGAATTCAGCACTCATCTATTGCTGCAAAACGGTATTCACGATTATCAAATTCATACTGCAGTGAGTATTGTCGCCAACATCCTATTAGTCCTGATCTCTATTGTATTAATCAATCAAAACGGATTGCGCGATATTGCTGGCCTTGGCAAGGTAAAGACAGAAAAATGGTATTTGCTCCTGTTCCCACTTATTTACCTTGTCGGTTTAAATCTTTTGATCAGCGATGATCCAAGCAGCGAAGTAACAGCAGTAGCTATCGGAATATTTTTAATATACTGCCTATCGATAGGTTTTGCTGAGGAGCTCACCATCCGCGGATTTTTACAGTCTTTTTTAATTAAACACTTTGGAAATACAAAGAGAGGGATACTCAGCGCGGTAATTTTGGCTTCTTTATTTTTTGGCTTAGTGCATCTCATTAAATTCGATAGCGGCTTATATGGTGAAATAGCTCAATTAGCCTTTGCGAGTTTTATCGGATTAATGTTCGGTATCGTATTGGTATTAACCAAACGTATCTACCCGCTCATTATCATCCACGCGATTATCGATCTATTTGCAGATTTGGATGAAGTGGGTATGCCAATCAAAGAGAAGGTGGCTGAAGCCGGCTCGCTAGAAAACGCGCTGCTAATAATCTTGCTGACCTCGCCATGTTTAATTTATGCCCTAGTCCTTATGGTGCGCTACAAACAAGAAAAGCAACTTGAAAACAGCTCAGCTGCACAAGTAGGTTAATACAAAAACAGTGGCTTGCTGCCTGGCAAGCCACTACATCTTAGCCTTCTACTCACCAAACTTCCTCAATAGATTCTTAGCATACTGCACAGCATCACTTTCTAGCTTACTAAGGGAGCTACTCCCATCCTTGGATGAGCCCTTAAGCAGAGACTGAGCAAATTCAATAGCTTCACGCTCAATCTCAAGTAAAAGCGGTGAATCGCTGCTTTCTGTAGCCGCCTTCTGGGCTTTAGGCTTTGCTTGTAACATATCTTGTTCCTCCTGCAAGGTACTAATCGATGTTTCAAACACGGCCGCTAAGCACTTAAGAGATTCCAAACCCGCCTTATGACCAGCCTCAATTCGCTGAATAGTACGCGTACTTAAACCAGCATGCTGGGCAAGCTCTTCTTGAGACCAGGCCATTTGTAGACGACGTTGCTTCACACTCATAATTTTAACCTTAACGACAATGAGCCCTATTTATTGCAAATATTTCCACCCAACAACACGACACTGTCGCGACACCCTCATATAAGTACGCGACACGGGCAAAAATTTGATTGAATTTTAATCTATTCTGACAAAAATAAATGAGTAATTAAACAAGGCGAATGATTATGGGGGGAATTAAGCACTAATCAGCCACAGTGCTTAAAATACCATAGCGCGATAGAATCTCAGCTTGTGTGCCATCTTCATACATGGAATCAAGAGATTTAGAAAGTTCTGCCTGCAGCTTAGGCTTATTTAGCAATGGCGATTTTATTGAAATACCAAGAAAGTAATCTCGATTCTCAGTCGGTGCGCCTGGTATGGTACTAATCTCTACACCAAGCTGTTTTGCATAGTGAAGGGCAATATCATAATACATATAAATTACATCTACCCGCCCCCTTTTAAGCATTTGAACCAGCTGCTCATGTCTCGCAACACGGCGAAGCTCAGCTTTACCGATATCAACCGCTGGTTGTACCTCAGGAGGCAAAGTAACGATTCTCAAAGTGGCAATTCGCTTACCCGATAGGTCCTTCCACGATTGATAAGAATGTCGCACGTTGGCCAGGGTAATTAAGCGATATGATGATTGGCGAATGGGGCGATCGAGATAAATAGAATCATTCTTAAATTTACCTGTCGCAAAACTTAAAACGGTATCCACCTCGCCATCAACAAAAGCCTTAAATGACCGAGCTATCGGCATTTGGGTAATATCTAATTGATATTGAGGGGTACGCCTAAAAATTTCCTTAACTAGCTCGATATCCGGCCCTTTCAGCTCACCGTTTATATGCTGCTGTAAGGGTGGATACTCTACATCAAACTGAGCAAAACTCACCACTTCCGCCTGTGTAAAGGCAGAGCCAAGTAATAGAATGACCAGCAGAATCCGTCTACTCATAACTATGTCAATTTCTGTGCACTCTCAACATCAGGGCCACAAACCGGCCCTACCCCTGAAGCAACATACTTTTTTAGAATAGACTATATACCCAGATTCACTTCCCTAAACTGTTTTAGGCTTCTAAATTTAAGCTTCCCATTGCTCTTTTAGCCCTATATCAGCGCCTATAGAGCTGATAATGGCTACATCAAGCATAGGCACGCAGCTTAAGTTTAATACTGCTCACTTATTGGCTAGCAAGGTCATCAGTTCCTTGCGATAAAAGAACAAACAAATAGCCAAGAATAACAAAGCCGCTAACAGCCATATCAGCCTTTCCGGGTGATGGCTGTCACCTTCGCGATTTAAGACACGTATATCATTCTGTAAAAACAGCGACACAGCGTCCTCCATTTCATGCTTGAGCGCGTACCCCAAAGGAGATAGCCCTTCGCTGTCGAAGACATGAGGATCAGCACCGGCCTTTATCAGTGCTTTTAGCTGATCCAATAACTTCTGGCTTTCATATGTCTTGCCATTAAAAACTAGGAAGTACAATGGCCCTTCTTGATAGATTTCACGACTGGGGTTCGCACCATAGGACAAAAACTCCTGTGCTGCGCTTGGGTAGCCAAACAATAAAGCAAGCTGGTAAAAGTTATCAATGCTGCCTTTCTCGAACCGATCTAAGCGCCCCGCTTCCAGAAAACCAATAGCCGTGTTGGCCATCATATCGTGCAGAGGTAGGGGAAGTTTCTGTTTGGCTAAATTTTGAATTGCCGCTTCCCCCAAAGACATTGGGTAGTTGCGCCATGTTTCGGGCTTGTCGCTGCTTCCACCCAAGCGGTAAACCTCTTGGGCAAGCTCTGGCTTAAAGCGGACAGCGCTATCCAAAGGGCGAGCCCCGCTCGCATCTAAATGATTAACATCGACCAATTTGACCAAATGCTCAATAATGGAAGGGCCCTCGCTTGGCGAAAAAAAAGGGTTTTCACTCTTTAAAAAGGCATGCAAGATATTGTCACCGTCATCTCGAATGTGCCTAGGATTGGCACCCGCAGCAATCAGGGCATTCATGGATTTAATAGCAAAATGCCGTTTTACATAAAAGTAACTACCGGGATAGTTAAAGTTCTCCATTTGCCAAAACAGCGGGGTTTGACCATTCTTATCCTGCAAATTGGGGTCGCCCCCCCATTTCAATAGGGTCTTTACTTCTTTGTCTGTGCAATACTGAGCCGCCATATGTAATGCACTTTGCCCCGTATTCAAGACTTGGGCCTGATTTGGATCCGCACCTTTTGCCAAATACTCCTCTAGCTTTTCAGCATCACAGTTTTTGCGCAAGTGAACATAGAACCAAAGTGACTCAGAAAGCTCTTCTCTCTTCTTCCGACTTACTTGTGGTCTTTTGCAGTTAACCGCCGCTGAGAATTCAGGCATTTCCTGGGACTGGCTGCCGCCGGGCATAACTTTCTTCATCAAATCATCGATGGCACGGTCGCACTCAGGAGTTAAAACACGCTTATCTAAGCCATAGTGGTCATAGACCTCATCGCGAAACTTTTTACGAAGACGATCATCAACTTCAGTTTTATCTAAAGCATCGTTTATAGCTTTGTTTACAGCCTTGTCCACCGACTTAATAGTAACCCCTGCTGAACTCTCCCCAGCTACGCATAAAATAAGCAGAACACAACAACTCTTAATTAGCTGCTTCACTATAAAACTCCTAGTACATCAATGGCCATATTAGTGGCCCCAAGTGTACTAAGTTGTGTATTTAGAATTGTTCAATCTACGCCAAAGCGTTAGCGATTTTCAGCCAGGAAAGCAGCACCGGATAAATAAAGTACAGACCATAAAAAATGGGGCGCAAAAGCCGCCTTCAAATGGGCGAAGGGTAACAGTCACGCCGCAAGCTTACTGTGGTGTCTGCGAAACTCCCCCGGGCGCATACCAAATTGCTTTTTAAAAGCTTGACTAAAAGCGGCCTCTGATCGATAGCCAATGCTTTCAGCCACTTGGATCAATGAGGTATCACTTTCAAGCAATAGCCTACTAGCCCGTTCAAGCCGTACAAAAATAATATATTGTAGCGGAGACATAGTGGTCAGCTCGGTAAAGCTGCTGGAAAAGGACGAGCGAGACATATTCACCAGTTGGCCGAGATTTTCAACGGTCCAATCATGGGCTGGGTTTTCATGTATCGCCGCTAGCACACGGTTCATACGCGCATCGGCAAAGGCCGATAAAAAGGGGATCTTTTCTTCAGTATTATTCAATGTGGCCCGAATAACCTGAATCAACATAATTTCCGAAAGCCGATCAATAATGGCATGGGCCCCGGGCTCTAGCTTGGTAGCTTCATGGGAGATAAAGCCAATAGCACTGTCTAACCACTGGCTGTTATAGCTTTGATTTCCTGGGATATGGAGAGCTTGGGGAAGATTTTCCAATAAAGGGTGTTGCCCCAAATCACTAAACCTAAATTCGCCACAAACTAAGCAACAACCCGGGCCATCACCGCCGTAGACCAAGGGCCCGTTACCCACGTAGTCGACTTCATTTAAAACGTCTTCTAGTGGCCTTATCGCAGTGGTTTTCGCGTCTGCCAGCTGATGCGAGGCTCCATGCGGCACAACTGCAAGATCTCCGTTAGAAAGGTGTATGCCCTGCTCTTGCCCCGCCACCTTGAGCCAGCACTGCCCACGAATAACCACGTGAAAACGTGCAACATTATCTTTAGCGGGTACTTCTACTCCCCAAGGGGAACTTAATTCAGTGCGAAAATACAAGCTACTAGAAAGCCTAAGGGTATTCAAAATATCGGTTAATGCATCCATAACAAACTCCGTTACTGTTACTAACGCCCAGCCCCTTCCCACTGAACACCTTGTTTTCAAAACTAGCATAGGGCCATAGCGAGATCACGAAACTATCCAAATTGTCGTACGATTCAGTGTTAATTTTAGACAGATTAGCAGCCAAGGTATCGAGCTGGACGATTTAGTAGGAATGGCGGTGTTTGTAATATTTAGATTTTTAGCTTCCTCAAGGAACATAAACCCCAAGAAAGTTAACGCTTTCTAGGAAAGTTTTTTAACCTTTGAGGAAACCAAAATGAGCTTTAAACAACTTCTACTAGGCCTTGTGGCTACCGTTTTAGCATCGGCTGGCGCCTTGGCCGATAAATACCAATTCAGCGCACCTGCTGTGCAAGGCTACGATGTAGTGTCTTATCACACAGCTAAACGCCCAATACGCGGCAATGGCAACTTTGTGGCTACCCACAATGGCGCCACGTATCAGTTCTCAAGTAAAGCTAACCTGGCAAGCTTTAAAAGCAACCCAGAAAAATATGTACCAGCATACGGTGGCTACTGTGCCTTTGGTGTATCTGTTGGTAAAAAATTCATAGGCGACCCTGAAGTATGGCGCGTTGTAAACGGCAAGCTCTACCTAAACCTAGATACTGGTATTCAGGACGAATGGTTTAAGGATGTACCGGGCCGCATTAAGAGCGCGGATGCCCAGTGGAAAACTATTAAAGACAAATCACCTGCCGAACTGTAAACCCTTCAAAAAAACGAACCCACACTTTGCGCCATTTGAAGCACAAAGTGTGGGGCTCAGTAGTGTAAAGGATTGGAATTATGAACATTATCGACCACTTGAGTTTAGGGGTCAGCTGCATTGATAAAGGCCAAGGCTTTTACAATGAGCTAATGGCAACCTTAGACGTAAAACTGCTTGCTAACACAGAAGGCTTTGCAGCCTACGGGAAAGATACTGTGCAGTTTTTAATTATGAAACCCGAAAATCAAGAAGCAGCCAGTGCTGGCAATGGTTGCCACGTTAGCTTTATCGCTAACAGCCCAGAGGCAGTGGATAACTTTCACCGTGTAGCTGTGGACAATGGCGGGTATTGTGCAGGCGAGCCAGGGCCAAGAAAGGCCTACCCAATACCTGATGTTTATACCTGTTTTGTGCGCGATCCGTTTGGTAATAAATTGGAAGCTATTTTTGCTGGCTTTAATCAATAATTTGAGCACTTATGCCCTGCATACAGGGCATAGCTCTGAGCTCTAGGAAATTCCCATTCGCATGGCTTTTCAAGGCTTTAAGCCCCTAAACAACACCCAAGCTCTCATGGGGCCCAAACACTTCATAGTGAATCCTATCGCTATCGACCCCCAACTCTAACAACTGCTGTTTAATAGCAGTCATAAAAGCCACCGGCCCACACATATAAAAGTGAGCCAATTTAAGGTGAAGAGAATCTTGCAAAGGGGCCAGCTGCATGAAACCAGATCGCTGGCCTACAGGATTGTTTTCATAGCTCTTTGAGCTACCTTCTGCATACCATACATGACTTTGCCAGGCGCTTGCTAGAGCATGATCACTAGCCATGATTTCTTTCAAGGTTTCAGCGAAGGAGTGTTCTTCTGGGTGATTACAAGCATGCAAATAAAGCAGCGGCTGCTTGCTACGCTGTTGGTACAAGCTTTCTAACATAGCTTGCATTGGTGTTAAACCCACACCCGCGCTAAGCAATACCGTGGGCGCTTGCCTTTCTTGATAATAGAAATCCCCACAAGGCGGCATAATCTCGACCGTATCACCAGGCTGCAGCTCATTGTGCAGGTAATGAGAAACAACGCCCGGATGCTCAGTCCCCTCGCGTTTAACCGAGATCTGATAGCTTTGTCCGTTCGAACATGCCGATAAGGAATATTGCCTTATTTCAATGTTTTCGGCTGTGCTAGGTTTAACTTTTATCCCTAGATATTGCCCGGGTTGATAAGCTACAACTGGCTGACCATCTTCAGGTCGAAATACAAAGCTGGTTACCAAGCTAGACTCTATCCGCTTCTCACTGAGTACAAAACGCCTTTCGCCACGCCAGCCACCAAATTGCAATTGAGCACCGCTGTAAATTTCCTCTTCACGTCCAATGAATATGTCAGCTAAAAAGCCATAAGCCTCTACCCAAGCGTTCTCAATTTCGGGCGTAAAGTCGTCCCCTAAAAGCTCACGCAGAGTTTCAATCAAATGGAGCCCAACAATATCGTAATGCTCTGGCTGAATCGAAAAGCTACTGTGCTTGTGGGCAATGCGCTCTATCGCGGTGCTTAGAACCGCTAAGTTATCGATGTTTTTGGCATAGGCCGCAATGGCATCATAGAGCGCTGCCCTTTGCTTGCCAGAACGTTGATGACTCATATTAAAAACATCCTGCAGCTCAGGATTATGCAGAAACAAGCGCTTATAGAAGTGGTCGGTCAGGACTTCTGATGCACCCTCAATAACGGGTACAGTGGCTTTCACCACCTGTATGGTTTGTTCACTTAACATGTATTTATCACTCGATTGTTTTACGGATTACTTGGCTTGCTAGCCAGGGACTGAAGTATTACGCCGGCCATACAGCAAGGGTTGCCCACGCTACTTTCTTTTGAATTACACAGAGCCCAGCTATTAATACTCAGATACGCGGTTCTCGTTAAAAGTACTTTTTTAAAAGCTCCTTATTAAGGTGCTTTTTACATACCCCTTTTAAAGGTGCATGTTATATACTTTTTATAGGCGGTCAAGTTATAATTCATCCAGCAAGCTTAATCCTACAAAAGGACGAGAAAATGAGACTAACCAAACACACGGATTATGCTTTTCGAGTTTTGATTTATATCGCCTCAATGCGTGAGGAAAAGACAACCATTCAAAAGCTCTCACAAGCTTTAGAAATCTCAAATGACCACTTAAAAAAAGTGGTTAACAAGCTAGCTTCCACCCATTGGATAGCCGCCAGCCGAGGTAAAAATGGCGGTATAAAACTAGGCATAGCCCCCGAGGCTCTAAAGCTGCGTGAGGTGGTAGAGTTAATGGAACAAACCCTAAGCCCAGTGAATTGCGAGGCCCCGCTTTGCAAACTAAACCCCCATTGCCATCTGCGCGGTATTCTAGACAATGCCCAGCAAGCATTTATGGAGAGCCTGGACGCCTATACCCTAGCTGATTTAGTAAAGGCCCCCATGCCAGAAACAATATTGGCGATTGAGGTGTCCTAACTACCGCTACCTCTACATACTTACATTCATCCTCCACGTAATTGCTGCAAGCTGCAAGCTGCAACAGCACCTTCTCTAACATTAGCGGTAGCAAATTACTTTGCAATCATGCCCGAATAGTATTTGCTAGAGTTTCTTAAAAATGCTGAACAAAGACTAAAAATCAGCACCCACGATTGCCTGCCTTTACAATTAACCCCTTTAACTTGAAAAGTGCATAGTCAACAATAAAGCTGCCCGCTACCCTAGATGACCACTTGTTAATTGACGCCAATTTATCTAGATTGCACCTCCATTCTGTTGATTTCCAGAAAAAAATTCAGTAACAAAAAGAGCATATTTTTTGTTTTTCGCCTATAACTTTAATTAGGCTATTGAAACGCCAAAAAAGCAGGCAATTCACTCCCATTTTTTGTACTTGATATCGAATATAGATTTATATGTTAGTGTTTTTATATGAATCAACATGGACCTTATGTCCCTCTAATTTTTCACAGCGAAAGGAAGTGAGGCGAAAGCGTTTTTATTGTGTATTAGCACTGCAGCTATTTACAGCAATCAGCTACGCAAGTAACAAAGATACTCATCAGGCTCTATTTTATAGTGGGCACCCTATAATCCACAAAGAATCTGGCTCCAAGGGGGTTAACAATGGAATCTTATCTCAAGATAATGAAGGCCGCCTATGGCAAGCGGGAGTTACAGGCTTATCTTGGTATGATGGTTCAGAATTTCACGTCGCCTTTAATGAACAAGGAAAGGTAGCATTTGGCGGAGAAACGGTAGAAAATTTCACGTTTGACACAAAAAATGGCTTTTGGATTCTCAATAGAATCGGTGACATCCACTTCTACCACATTAAAAATACTAAAGAATTCTTATCGTTGAACGAGAAAAAATTCAAAGTAAGCAGTTTCGTAGAATATTCTGAAAACGGGAAAATTCTATTGGCGACTGATAAAGGGTTTTGGACTGCTCAATACATCGACGAAGAGATCAGGCTAGATAAACCTGAACACTTACCCCAAATAACCGATATTAAGATCATGCAAAAACATGGTGACACCGTTTATTATTCAAGCCAGTCCAAGATACATAAACTCGATTTAAAAACCACCAAGACCGAACCCATATTGAGCTATCAGGGATTGCTTGGAAATCACATGTTAATTGATCGAAATAACAACATCTGGCTAGACTTGGATAACAGCTTAGTGAAGTTCGAGGGTGGAGTTGAGTCTTTTAGAATGGATGAAATTGATATTAACGAGCTAATACAGTTCGACGAGGGTGAGATTTGGCTGGCCATATCTGGCAAAGGATTATTAGTACTTGATAGCAAAAACGGAAATTTGCTAAGGAGAATGAACGAACCCAGCGAAGAGCAACTCTCAATTAACTCCGACTTGGTTAGAGACCTATATCAAAGTAAAGAGGGTATTATTTGGGGTTCAAGGTTTAATAAAAGCATTTTTAGAATTAACCCAGGCTACAGAGCCATCTCAAACATAGTAAAAAACAGTAAGAGCAAAAACAGCCTTATTGGAAACTCTATTTACTACATCCTGCAAAGACAAAACAAAGATATTTGGTTAGGCCACTCTGTCGGTGGAATTACCATCCTAAAGCCAAACGGCCAAGTTAAAAGAGTAATAAAAGCTGAGGAAAACGATAAAAACAATAATAAAAATGAACTAAAACTGCCTAACGGTGCGGTTTACACAATGGCCGAGGATTATAGCGGCCACGTATGGATTTCAATCAAAGGTAAGGGAATTTATAAAATTGATGCTAATCTAAAAAATATTGAACACATCTATGCCGACAAAGATGGGGAAAACAAGTACTTTAATTTGGTAATTAGTCGCAATGGAACTCTATTTTTATCTGGAAACAAAGGCCTTTTTTACTTAGACAATATCGATTTAAGTAGAAAGGACTCCTTTGAGCCTCATAACGTTGACTTCTACACAAAGACAAATCACACCTTTGAGGACAAAGATGGTAATTTATGGTCTGCGGGCCGACAGTACATCGCCGTGATCCCCAGCGGGGAACGTCATGTAAAAACCTATATAAAATCCAAGGATTTTCCAGCAGCTATAAAAAGAAAATACCTAACCTCTGCTTTTAAGGGAGTAAGCAACCAAGCTTACTTGGGTATTGGGAAACTGCTTTTTAGCGCCAATTACAACCCGAAAAAAAACTCTATTGAATACAAAAAAAATCCCATCAGCGATCCAATTTCAGGAAGATACTATGAAAAAGATGGATTCCTGTGGTCACCATTTTCTCGGATAAATTTAAAGGACAACTCCACTGAAACGTTCGGAAAATCTGACGGCCTATTCCCCACTCTAGATTTTTATTTCTCTAGAACAATTTTACCAGACGGAAGCTATCTTCATGGCTCAGCAGACGGATTAATCGTTATTCGACCTGAATTTCTCAAACCATGGCGCTTTGACCCAGCTGTGGTGATCACTTCTCTTTATGTTGACGGCAAGCCTTATGAAGGTGACTGGAAGAATTTAGTGCTTACCCCCGAAAACGATAGTGTGACTATAGCAGTAGCTTCTTTAGACTATACAGCCCCTAATTCGACTAGATACGCTTATAGAATAGCCGGTTATCAAGACAGTTGGATTGAATCTGATTCTCAAGGGCGTCGTTTTAGCCTAAGTAACTTTTCTGCTGGTGATTATGTACTAGAAATCAAAGGGAGTAACCGAAACGGAGTATGGGGGTCAAAACCGCTTCACATAAATATTTCTGTTCAACCTAAGTGGTTCGAAACCTACTGGTTCCGTCTTCTAATCCTGCTATCAATTGCGGGCCTTATTTGGCTGTTATTTCTACTTAGGGTTCGGCACCTAAAAGAAAAACAGATCGAGTTAGAATCACTTGTGAACGAAAGAACCTATGAATTAAGCCAGTCTTTGGAGGAGTTAAATACCACCAAAGATCAACTTATCGAAAGCGAGAAGCACGCTTCACTTGGAAAACTAGTAAGAGGGGTATCACATGAGCTCAACACACCTATTGGCATACTGAGCTCCTCAAATAGCTTAATTATAAATTCCACCTCTAATATCCAGCTATCGCTGCAGCAAGGTACCCTCACCGAGCCCAAGCTGCTATCATTCGTGGAATCCGTTGCCAATAATTCATCATTGTTGAAAAAAAATATTGAACGGATGGCAAATTTAACTTCTCGCTTTAAAGAAAGTCTTGCAGAAGATTCAAAAATGCAACTAGTCGATATAAATCTAAGTGAAACAATTAGACGTTGCATTATTCCTTGGAAAGTACAAGCCAATGAGATTGGGTTATCATTTGAGATAGATTGCGATGAAACTATTGGCCTAAGATCTTACCCTACCGTACTAAATAGCATATTGAACCAGCTGATCGAAAACGCGATTCAACATTCTTTTTCTGCAGATAAAATGAAAAATAGAAAACCGACTATTTATATTAAAATACGTCAATTTACATTCGATGGGGTTAAAATTGTATTCGCTGATAATGGTTGCGGAATGGATCAAGACACCTTAACGGAGATATTTGAGCCATTTTTCACCAAATCAACAAAAGCTCAAAATATCGGATTGGGACTTCATTCTGTAATTAACTGGGTCACCCAGTCACTGAAAGGGAAAATCAGCTGCCGATCAAAACCAGAGCAGGGAAGCATGTTTGTGCTGAAGCTAAAACACCTTTCAAATCCATAGCAAGCTTAAAAAACCTTATCTATAGGCGGCCATTCGAGAGATCAATATTTCTTGGCGAGCAAACCTAAATCTTGATCTTTTTCAACAAGCTCGATTAATACAGATAAAATCGCATTTAAAACCTACAAGCTAGAACCGACCCACGTTATAATCGCCCGAATAAATCCTGAGAAACGCTCGCTGTTACCCCCATTTGAGGACTGCTATGCTTCCCATACTCTACTCCTTCCGCCGCTGCCCCTACGCTATGCGAGCCCGCCTAGCGATACACTATTGCGATGTGGAAGTAGATCAAAGAGACATTCTGCTAAAAGACAAACCCAAAGCGATGCTTGAGGCCTCACCCAAAGGCACCGTGCCGGTATTAGTACTAGCCAATGGCGAAGTAATTGATGAAAGCCGCGATATTATGATGTGGGCCTTGCAACATGGTGAAGATAAGCACGGCTTGTTGGGCGATCAAGAGCAGCAACATAAAATAGAAGCCTGGCTAGATGACTGCGATAACAACTTTAAGCCAGAGCTGGATAAATACAAATACTGGGTAGGCTACCCAGAAGCTAGCCAACTCGATTATCGTCAACGCGCTGAGGTGTTTATACAAGCACTGGAAGACACACTAAACCAGCACAACTATTTACTGGGTGAAAAGCTCAGCGCCGCTGATATTGGCATCTTCCCTTTTATACGACAGTTTGCCAATGTAGACATAGATTGGTTTGGGCAAGCGCCTTACCCCAAAGTACAACAGTGGCTTGGGGGGTTAGTAGGTAGCGATGAATTTATTGCCATTATGGTGAAGCGGGAGATTTGGTCTGAGGCGTAGAAGAACTTAGCCTTGCTTAAATTCAAGCCAAAATTCAAGCCAAAATTCAATAGCACACGCCCAGCCACTACTAGGATTTATCGGCTCACCTAATCTACCAGCCACCTTCAGTTTTATCTCTTGCCCGAAATTTTTCCCTTGGGCTTAGAAAACCCTCTTATTGCATGACATAAAAAATCAATTGAGGCGTTACAAATGCTAACTACAACGCCTAGACACACGATGCCCCGATAATTGACAAGGCAATATAGAAATGAAAACCCCAGCTACACTATAGATACCTAAAACAAACCACCACCTAGCTCTCAATGCTGATTAGAACACTGCGGCTCACTTATTTTTTTGCAATATTGCTGCCAGCACTAGCCTCGCCAGTGTCATCAAGCAGCCTATTTGAACAAGCAGACACATTTTTCTACCCCATTAAACACAATGAACAGATTCCCTGGGGTGTCGTTACAGCCCTCATGCAGGATCATGAGGGCTATATATGGGTCGGATCCCAAAAGGGGCTTTTGCGCTTTGACGGTTACCGATTTACGCATTATGCACCCGATCAAAATACCCCAGGCGCACTTGCTAACTCATGGGTTGAATCGCTTGTTGAAGTCAGCCCAGGTAATATTTGGGTGGGATCACGAAAAGGATTTTCCATATTCGATACATCCACAGGAACATTCAAAAACTACCATTCCATTGCTGACGGTGAAGTAGAAATATCCATGCTCCACGTTTCAGACATGTTACCTAAGGATAAGGAATTATGGGTCGTTGCGAATAAATCTATTGTTCTGGTTAATCCATCGACTGTAACAGCGAAGCTTATAGGTAGACCAATATTTCAAGAAACTGAAATCAATGTAAATTCCATACTATTTCGAGACGACAGAAGCCTTTGGGTGGGGACGAGCTCTGGGCTATTTGTATACGATATGGCTAGCGGCGAATTCACTAAAGTTGATAAAGATATAAGCAGCAACATCAGCAGTATCACCCTAGATTCTGCAGGTAATCTATGGGTTTCAACCTTAGGGCATGGTTTACGCAAAATTGCGAATGCCGATAGTTTGGCTCTTGAAGACTTGCAAAGCACGCTTATCGGCGAAGGCCGATACAGCGGCACCGTCCCTATATCCGACACCGAAATTTGGGCGATGGCACACTCCGGTGGAATCATTATTTACAATTCCCAAAGCAATGAAAAAATTAAGCAAATGCTACCCGATCCTCTCATTGAGCATTCGCTAGCATCCACTGATGTGCAGGCAATTTTGAAGGATAGATCGGGTATCGTTTGGGTTGGCCAGTGGGGGGGAGGCATACGTCTTTATAACGCACAAAATCAATATGTACGCCCCCTCTCCCTTCGGTCAGTAGGCAAACAGCAAACAGGCTTTCAAAGGGTCGAAAATATAAAGGTTACAAAGCAGACAGGTATTTGGCTACTCGGTGGTAAAAAAGCCATCAGCCTCGATCCAAGCCAGAACTACAAAATTGACAACTGGCCCACACTTAATGAGTTTTTGAAAGACGCCGACGACGCAATCATCTACTTTTCCACAAACAGGTTAAATCCTGACGGCAGCGAAATTCTCTATTTTATGGCCGGCACCAGTTTGTTGTTTTCTTTCCACCCAAATACTAAAACTATAGAAAAGCTTCCAAACTCCGACGCGCTTGATTGCCGGGATCCAACAGGAATGCTGTTCGACAAGCTTGACCAGTTATGGTTGAGCTGTCATTCGGGATCCAAGTTAATTCGTTACGACATAAAAAATCACGGTATTACATTTATTAATGAAAACCAAAAAGAATCTATCGGCTTAATCAACAACCTTCAAAAAGGGCCCGATGGAAACTTTTGGATTAGCTCTACAAATGGGCTTTACAAATTAATCCCGTCCAACTCAGGGAAAATCGATCTGCTGCCGATAGAATTTTTTTCAGGCCACCATATTATATCGGTCTTGTTCAACCAGGACGGTGATATTTGGGTTGATGGCTTTTCCGGTCTTTTCCAAGGGAAAAAAAGCAACGGTAGTTGGACCTTCACCCCTATTGCAGCTACGGATAAGCAATCCTCTGACCAGCAGTTTGGTAATATGATGTTTGACAACAAAGGATGGATTTGGGGAGATGAAGGCGCGCTCGACACAGGGAGCTTAAGCTTTCACCCATTACGCAAGGGAGACGGGCAAAGGCTTGGCCCTAATTGGATTGGCTCTTTTGGAAAGCTTGATGATGGCACGTTGCTATTTGGCAGTGACAACCAACTCATGGTAATTCGCCCTGAAGCGTACACTCCCTGGGACTACGCCGCGCCAATCGTTGCCACCCGCGTACTCATCGATAATAAACCCCTCGCCACAGTACCTGCTGTTATAGAACTGGATGCCAATAATGAAAGTATTTCGATCGACATTGCACTTTTAGACTATTCCAACCCTGAGGGAAGTACATACGCATACAAGCTAGAGGGCTTAAACAGCGATTGGCTTTACACCGATGCCGAGAATAGAAGGATCAATTACACAAATTTGCCTGCAGGCACTTACAGCCTCAAGATAAAAGGTGCCAACACATCCAAACAATGGAGCCCCTTAGAAAAGGAAATCACAATTATAAAAGCGGCCTCAGTGCATGAAACCGCTCTGTTTCGCATCGCCCTAGCTATCTGCTGCTTGGCTCTTATATGGGCAGGTTACCTCTTAAAACTTAGACATCACCGAGCACGCGAGCGCCAACTCAAAAGCCTTGTAGACGAGCGAACCCTAGAGCTACAAAACTCCTTGAACGACCTACAAGCCACTCAAGAAAAGCTCATCGACTCAGAAAAACAGGCTCTTCTTGGCCGTCTAGTTCGCGGGCTAGCCCATGAACTCAACACTCCATTGAGCGTAAGCAAAATGGCAGAATCGGTTCTGGGAGAAAAAATAACAGAAGCGGCCCGCTTTATTGCCGATCATTCTGAAAGCGCCGGTCATCGTTTTTATCAATCGACCAATAAAACCCTAAGCCTTTTGCGTGATAATTTAGAAAAGTCTGTAAACCTTGTACGCCACTTCAAATCTGTTGATATAGAAGAAGATCAAGATACGCAACAGTGGGTATCAATCAAAGCACATATTGAAATGTTAATGGAGACATCGGAACTGCCCTGCAATATAGATGGCCCCGATGTTGAACTGTACTACCAGAAAAATCTTTTAGGCCAAGTAATCAAAGAGCTGCTAAAAAACGCCTCTAGTCATGGCGGCGATGATATTTCCATTCATTACCAGATCAAAGGCAAGCCTGAAGAACCGCTTTTGGAAGTCAGTGTTCACGATCACCTATGCGGCATAAAGCCAGAAATCATGGAAAAAATGTTCCAACCTTTCTACAGCTCCAAATCCGGTGGCGGCTCCCCAGGGCTTGGCCTATACATGGTAGAAAACATTGTTCGATTTCGCTTACACGGCAGTATTGATACCAAGAGCGAATTGGGCGGGCGCACTGAATTCACAATTTGTCTTCCAGTACAGATACGTGGAGCCTCGGAAAAATAAACACAGACCTTTTGCAGCTAAGCTACAGAAGCCAAACCATCCAGTTTGAATGCCACCCCCCTGCCAATGGGATACTGCCTGATAATGGATAGCGGAGCATAAACCCTAGAAATATAGCGTTTTAAGCGAGTTGAGGGAAATATAGAGTCTGTCTTATTGGAGGCGGTACCAATGGTATTTTGAACTGATATATCTATTTACATAACCGACCATTTCATAACAAAATCAAATGCACTGTTGGGCATCCTGATGTTTCCTTTTGGACGACAACTTAGCTTTATTTAAATCTGAAATTAAAAATGAGGTGATTGGCCGAGCCACCGTATTCTCGGGGCTAAGCCAGTGGAAGTGGATGTCCTCTATTTTTATTTACAAGCTACAAGCTGTGCACTTTTGTTCACCCTAATGGATTCATACAAACCTTAAGCTTATGACTAAAAGAGCCAATGAAGGTGAATGTCCTTAGTATTTAATAACAGCCCATTAATCGCTGTAACCCCAAGGCGCTGCTGGTGGCGAAATCGCCTTAGTTAAATCAAAGTCCACTCTAAATTCACGTCCTTCACGGACCATGCGATAAGTGAACTTATCAGGGTAAATGAACATTTGCCAGGTGTTGCCACTCGATTGCGGAATACCATGTTTGGCAAATAGCTCTTTTGAATATTGATCGGCAGGAAACGACTGCACGCGATCCCAGCCCCCATCAAGCGTATGCCCGCCATACATAGTCGAGTCATCATAACTACCATCAGCTTTGCGATGATCGTGTTTTAACGAAATACCAGAGCCCGTTTTGGTTAAAATCCAAGTGCGTGAAGCATCATCACCTACGTGAAATGGGATCTGTAATTCACGCTCACTACAACGGCGAACATGCATGATTAATTTCTTGCCAGCAAAACCGCCGCCTTTAGCGTTGTCAATGGTAATTTCCCCCTGGTAAGCTTTGCCACAATGTGTTTTTAAATGCTCAAAAAAAGCATCATGGGTTGCGATAGACACCTGTGGCGCAGGCAAAACCACGGATTTACCACTCGTGTTCTTTGAGCCCGCTGCATCCACAGCGACAGAGCTACCAAGAGCAATAACAACAATAACTAAACTCGATACAATGGGTATTTTCATAACAACTCTTAATCCTTTTGCTAAAACAAAAATAGCTCTGTCAAAAGAGCTATTGAAAATTATCGGCTACCAGTGATGGTTCACTGTGGCTGGGATGGAATTATAAGCAGACCAGCTTGAATGCCATCCCCCGTTAATGGGGTAGAGCCTTAAAAGCTTTGATTTGAACGACTATAAGGGCCATTTGGTTCTACTTTTCACTGAATTCAGATAGGTAGCAGCAAATGTAGCACCAGATAGCACCAGGTGACAATCAATCTAGCTAAACCTTGCTGGAGCCAAAATAGTCTGTAGACCATGATACTACTGGGCTTAGCGATGATATTGGAAGCTACTGGATGTTGAAGTGGTGCCCGGGGCCGGACTTGAACCGGCACGCTATTGCTAGCGGGAGATTTTAAGTCTTTAACACGATTTCTTTGAAGCTCTTTGCAGTAATATATTTTTTCTTTTAAATACAGCTAGTTATAAAAATTAATTTAGTCTCCTGGCACCGAATCTATTTGAAACATTTTGATAGTTTTTGCTGTTTTTTGTACAATTTTGTCTACTATACGTCTACTATGGGAAAAAATAGACGAAAAGGGAGACTTTTTACAAAGAGTTTGCGCCTCTCAGCCCATAATAGACACGTAATAGACCGCACCTTGTTTTATGGAGCAAAACGAACGTGGCAAAACTGACTAAATCCTACATAGATCGCCTTCCCCTCCCCCCTAAAAAACCCAACGGGGCGGCCACACAGAGTATTTACCGTGACGACGCCATTCCAGGCTTTGGTATCCTTGTTGGCAGCGGCGGAACCAAGTCGTTCTTTATTGAAAAACGAATCAATGGCCGAGTTAAGCGTATGAGCCTAGGTCGCTATGGCCACCTCACTCCCACTCAGGCCCGCTCAAGAGCCATGGAAACATTGGGAGAAATTGCCACTGGTAAAGACCCCGTAGCTCAAAAGAAGGTTTATCAAGCACAGCAAATCACTTTGCTAGAAGCCTTTGAGGACTATCTAGACATTCGTAAAGACCTGAAGCCTGGAACAATTAACAACTATAGAAAGTGTTTAGACGGCTGCCTTAAGGATTGGCAAAAAAAACGCCTTGCCGATATAAGCAAAGATCAGGTTGAGGAACGCCACCGCGAGATAGGTCAACGCGCTCCAGCCCGAGCAAACAACACCATGCGGGTACTCCGTGCTGTCTTCAATCACGCTATCGCCAAATTTGAAGACGAGAAAGGTAAACCCCTATTGTCTTTTAACCCTGTTGATCGACTCAGCCAAAACCGAGCTTGGTATCGAATTGAACGTCGCAGATCATTCATTAAATCTAACGAATTGAAGGATTGGTACGAAGCGACACTAAATCTTGAAAACGAAGTGAGCCGGGATTATTTGCACTTTGTATTATTAACCGGTTTGCGCAAGATGGAAGCCGCCAAACTTACTTGGGAGAACATCGACTTTAAAGACAAGAGCCTTACCATCCATGACACTAAAAATAAAATGCCCCACTCACTTCCTTTGACCGACCACCTAATGGAGATACTAATACGGCGTAAAGCTTGTACACGCTATCAATGGGTATTCCCCAGCCCGGTCGACAATACTCACCTGCGAGAGCCAAGAGGATCTATAAAACAAGTATCACAGGTGCTAAGCGAGCCATTTACACTGCATGATTTACGGCGTACCTTTATCACCATCGCCGAGAGCTTAGACATACCAGCCTACGCCCTCAAGCAGCTGCTGAACCACAAAGACCCCAATGATGTAACAGCGGGATATATTATTGCCAGCACAGAACGGATTCGAGAGCCCATGAATAAAATATCAAGATATATTGTTGATCACTGGAATAACGGCGCTCTAGAAAACCCCAAAAATTCATTATCAGAAAGCCTATGAACATGAAAAAGACCCTTTTATTAGGCCTTTTACTGAATATTTCTGCACATGTATGCTCAGCAGGAAGTTTTGACATTCCCAAGTCAGTATACGACGAGGAAAATAGAGTCATCGAAGAGTCAAAAAAGCACATTGCGAAGAGCGAAGCCCAACTCAATTGGCTAGCCAACTTCTTGCTTAGTGACGCCGAAATAGCATACGTAGAACGCAGAAACATGACTACAGTGGATTTAGCACATTACAGCGAACCACCAAACAAACTGCCAACACCCAGACCTATCGGCAATCCAGCTCTCAATTCCAAAATATTATTCGTACTGGATGCGGCAAAAATAAGGCGTATAGACAAACACGGTAAAGACCTACGAAGCTACGCTGGGAACGCGACAATCGGAACGTACACAATGAGATCAAACCTAGTTCACCTAACCAATAAGCCTCCTGAAACCATGACATGCTCAAACCAGGATCACTCCTCAAGCTTTAGGCAATGCACTGCTCACTTAATAGGAAATTGGTACCTCAGTTTTGGATGGTCTAGCTCTACTAAATAAAGCCCAATGCACTAATCGCCCTGGATCAACAAAGATGACAGAAGAAGATTTAAACAACTATCTACCCCTTTACAACAGACCACTTCTGACCGAAATAGCAGAGTACTTAGAAAGCCATTACTCTCCAGACAACTACCCCAACGACCCAGATCACAGAGTCGATCAAAGCTTGTTTGAATATACCGAACTCCAGATTGAAAAAGCACAAAACCAAGAATCTGGCCTAGGGGGGAAACTCGCTCAGCTATTCTTCAATGCACCGGCATGGCTAAGCGCCTACCTCCTGAACGCAAACTCCCAAGAAGCGATAATCAGTAAAATCGAAGACGATATAAGTGCAAATGAGTTTAAAGATATTATCGAAACTTGGGGCGACGACCTAAAAGGTTTAGAAGTAATCCTGCACCAAGGTGTTTTGCTGACAGCCAATTCTATAATTAGGCTTAGGGACAAGGAAAACCAGCTATTGGCAAGCTCGCCAGAAGTTAGCTACATCGACGCCAATAGTGCCTTACAGGAATACACCCACAGCATAAGCAATGCTTACACTGCACTGCGCATTAACCGATTTACAAACGCCCTGTTACTACACCAAGCTAAACTAAAGAGCACCAAATCAAAAGGGGGCAGCAAATCCAATAAAGAGCCTATTTTCAGCCTGTTCATAGAGTGGGCGTTTGAACATGGGAGCAAGCTTCCAATTCGATACAGCAGTGATGCAGCGAAGTACTTTATTGAAAACGAACTAAAACAAACACACCCTGATTATTATCGACTGGTCTCTACCAACACTCACAGAGCTATGGCCAAAAAACTCAATGAGCATTGCGCTAAAAACGATAAAGCAAACCCAATTACCAGCAAAGACCCTGTATAAATAACAATCAGGGAGAGCATTTAACTTAGTTATCTGCTCTCCGCCAGCAACCAACACAGTTAACACCCTTCCCCAGGTTTCAAATACTCCAGCGCATCCTGTAACTTGCCCTCCACCAACTGAGGAGCAAATCAAATGCAAACAAACTTACTAACTACCAAACAAGCAGCAGCTCACTTGAATGTAAGCGCGGCCTTTCTGGAACGTGATCGCTGGGCAGGGGCCAAAGTGCCTTTTGTTCGTGTAGGTGCGCGCTCAATTCGATACCGCATGACCGACCTTAATCAATACATTGAGTCTCGCTCTTTTATTTCTACTTCTGAATACACCAGTAAACCTACATTGCAAGGTTAGTTTTTCGCGCCTGGGCTGGCCACAACTCTTAACCCACAATTAGGCTTTTACAATGAAACAAGTCACAGGTACACAAGCTAGCTCAAGTGCTGGTAACACTTCTCAATGCGAAGCATGGAGAGAAAGGATTTACCAACAACGCCCGAAACTTGCTTGGATCTGGCGTATCAAACACGAAGAACTGCGCAAGAAATCTGGCTACGTTGAAGCCAACCGCTGGCTATACAACCAAGTACAGCAATTAAAACTCGCCAACACCGGCCTCTATTGTGATAGCAACGATAATGAATTTGTCGACTACTGCGAAGCAAAGGCAAAGCTCACCGAAAAGCAGATTATCGAAGCATCCCACCTCAAAGGTAAACTGCTTACTTTAGAGTGCCTAACCGAATTTCTGGGAGAAGTTTGCTCACGAGCTGGAATAGAATTCCCAGCGAATCTGGAAGGCGAGAAAGACCCGATAAAAGCAGCCATAAGACGCCTAGTAGACCCAATATGGTGGCGCCGGCAGATACGCAAAAACGCAGCCCGCCAATTTGAAGCCTACGCGCACAAGCTCGGGCTTATTTCACAAACTCGCCAGATCTATTGCACCGACCTGACCCTACAACGGCGCACCCTACAAAAAGCCCGCAACCGCCATTTACTGGAGAATTTGGAAGCTGAAAACAGTACTGGCCAGGTTTACACGCTTGCAGAGCTAGCCGACCTTTCGGTATCAAACCCGATCAACCGTCGCAACGAACTCATGACGCGTATTCGCGGTTTTGAAGAGTATGCAAAATCTCACACTTACACCCAAGCCGACACGGGTGAATCACACGCTTATGACGGGCTGTTCCTGACACTAACCACACCCAGTAAATACCACTCCCAGGCCACAAGAAAGACGATTAAGAGCAAGAAGCTCAGTTATCCAAACCCCAAGTTTAACGGGTCTACACCCAGTGAAACCAACGCATACCTATGCAAGCTTTGGTCAAAGATAAGGGCTGAGTGGAAGCGCCAGAACATATTTCCATTCGGTTTTCGTATGGCTGAACCCCATCACGACGGAACGCCCCATTGGCATATGGTGCTATTTCTACCTAAGCACCAAGTAAACAACGCGGTAAGCATCTTTAAACACTACGCCCTACAAGAAGACGGTGACGAGGTAGGCGCGCAAAAAAACCGGGTAGACGTGGTCAACATAGACCCAATGAAAGGCAGTGCCGCTGGCTACTGCGCCAAATATGTTGCCAAGAACATCGACGGATTCGGTGTGGAAACCGACTCCTACGGTAAAGACGCGATCATGTCAGCCATGAGAATTGAAGCATGGGCCACGACTTGGGGAATTCGCCAGTTCCAACAGATTGGCGGCCCCAGCGTTACCGTATACCGGGAAGCACGCCGTATCGACACCGAGACAGATATCGCATTAGACCCAGTTGCTAAAGCGGTTATAGAGGCCGCGGACGCGGGTGACTGGCAGAGCTACACCGATTTAATGGGTGGCGCCATCTGCCCGCGAGTAGACCGTCCTATTCGCCCCATGATCATCCAAAGAGAAGAGCTCAACAAATACGGTGAAACCGTAAACTATCTAGTTGGCCTACTCTCCCAGAATCGCGAAATACTCACCAGAACCGAGACATGGACGGTTAGACCGATCTCAAAAGCTGTTCAAGAAGCCGGGAGCAACCGCACCAAACCCCATTCAACGGGGTTTCAACCCGAAGCCAACCCAATTATCGACCCCATAACAAATCCAGTAGCACTGGGTGATGTACCCACCACACCACCCAATACCACTGGGTTTGCGACCCAATGCCCCACCCAATCAAGCAACACAGCCCAACCCTATGACAACGCCATAGAACCCAATGAAAGTTCTTTTTCTTTTCAGGACGATTCATCGTCCACTTGGACTTGTGTCAATAACTGTACCGAATCACCACCCGATAAACCGGGGGGTGAGACCGGAATAAAGACACAAGGTAACGGCATGGAGGTGACTCAATGACCAATACACAATCAGCACCATTGATATCAGCTCCGGCTTATTGCGCGCACTGCAATTCAAACATAGCCGTGAGCTGCCATATGACTGAATATACGTTCATAGTAAAGTGTCACGAATGCGGCTGTAGATCAGAAGTTCTTGTATCGATCAAGGAAAAGGCTGGAGCGATACTACTAAAATTTGATTCATTTAAGATACCGCACCGACCACAGCACAATAAACACCGATCCAAAGCAGCCAACATCAAGTTTCAGGACTATGTAAACCAATTCCTCTGACAAATCACCCAGTGCTACTTCTGTGTCCTATTCGTCAATCAAATACAGTACTTGAGTACCAATATCTATAACTACTTACTCTAACCCCATCTTGACTCAAATTCCGAAAACTTAATAACCCCATATAGAACAATGAATTAGAATAAAAAATCGGCATGAAGAGCAAAAAGCAAACAACTTATCCACAACATACCCCCAAAACCATTAGCTTGATTATCCAAACAAAACACACTATCTTGCTAATAACTCCAAAGGAAGCACAATATATAGTGGAACAAATAGAAAGGCCTAATAGGAAAGGTTCCCACCCCTTACTCAAACTCTGACCTAAGAGTAAGGGGCGGAAAAGATAATGTAGCAACAGCAGGGCTATATTACCTTGCTTTAGTTCGTCACAACATTCGCACAAAGATAGTGGCTCTAAAGCACTCAGTTTTCAACTGTGTATTTATACATAAGTTGAATTCCCAATTACCTGCTTTAAATTAGGAGTCATTCACATGACGAATTTCTATGTAAATACCAATGCCCAACCTAATGGCGACCATGAAGTCCACCGGGACAACTGCCCTACACCCGCACTACCCCATAACAGACTAAACCTCGGGTATCACAGCTCTTGTGTTGAAGCTGTGAGGCTTGCGAAAGAAACGTACAGGCGAGCAAACGGCTGTAAAAACTGCAACCCTTCTTGCCATACTTCTTGAGGTGACGAACATGACTAAACGATACAAGCCTGGTCAAAAAGCCCCCAAGTCTGGACAGTATGAAATAGTGGGGCCACGAGGTGGCCAAACAGGTATAGAGCGCACCATTACCAAAGGTGAACCAATGCCTCCTACTCGGAGCCCTGGGCAGATGTATAAACTAAGTGACGCAACAAAACACAGATAGCCGGAGGCTCTCTGGGGGCTGTTAATACAGCCCCCAGAGAGCCTTGACGCAACATACAAACATCTAAGAACAGGATAATAGCTTTTGCTCACTAGGAATATAGATGTAGTACAGCTCCAATCAGGCTTCCTGCCCAACCAACCGAACAGTAGATAACTACAAAAACTGAGATCAGCACAGGAAATATATAGTCCGTGAATGCTGATCTATTAAAACAGACGTGTAGAAAACTAAGAATAATCTCCAAATACAAATATCTCATTGGGAAAGGCATTTCAAAGTTGCTAATATTTACTCCATGGAGGCCATTCTCTATGTTATCTTCTTGCCCATGATAAACCCAACTCCAACTTTTCAACGTGGTAAAATTTATCTTATTACCGGTTTTCATCGGGTGTTGCTTAAGAACAACCCTGTCAATTTTCAGCTTGCACATGTCGTTTAATAGATCAACATATACAGCGATAAATTTGGGGAGGCCTTCCTGACAAAAATACTGATAATAACGAAACAAAAAATATACCCAGCATACCCACAAAGCTACATAAACGGATTCTGGGCTCTCAAAACTATTAAACTGAACACCTAAGATAGAAAATTTTGATATTTCCAGTTTTGAAAACTTACAAAATATAAGCATCAAGCATACAATCAGCAAGTTTCTCCGCTGCCTGAGGAAACCGTCAGACATAAAATTCAACTCACTCATATTTAATCACCCACTGCATAAAACTGCTCTAAGTAGCACCCACATCAAACTCAATCAATTCCCCATCAACATCAAAAACAACACCATCGACTACTGTCTTCACCCTCTTATTCTGTAATAGAACGAGTAACTCGCGAATATAATCTTTATCATCCTCAATGATTATTTTCCCTTCCGAATCAAACTTTAACATCCAGTTTCCAGCTGAATCAGCTGCTGCTTTCAACTTATCCAACCAAGTTTTGCTACAGTAATAGCGTTTATCATGAACAGAAGCCAATTGTCTCATCAGGTGCTTATCATTCCCAATAAGATCTTGAAACAGATTCCGTCCAGACTCGACAATTGCAGCGCTGGAAAAAATCGAATCTATCGCCTCGAGTTTCTTTTCTTGCAACCGCTCATGATAATTCATAGCCGTTTCAAATCGCCCAATATTATTGATAAAAACGTCACCGTTAAACTGTATAAAATCCACATTGGGAGTTATTTGAAACCTTGGATCATTATCGACAGTTACTATCAAATCATTCTTGATAGGCTTAAAGTCTAAGAAGTTACCGGAAACCTTATTGGCAGACCATGCACTACTTAAATACGTAAAAGCAAAAATACTATCTTCATCCTCACCAAAAGTTAGCTGAATAACGTATGCATTATAGTTATTAAGTTCCTTAGGCGCCTTTACAAACTCCAACTCACCACAGGCAACAGCCTCTTCCATTTGAGAAAAATCAGTCGAAGTACTTTCAACATAAAAAAAACGGTTATCCTGATTTGTTTGAATATGCTTCAATTCACAAATGTAATCATTACCCCGAATACAATCCTCTACATAGTTTTGAAAAATCACTTGGTCATCACCGTGTATTTTCAAACGCTTAACATCGATAAAGCGCTTTTTCTTATTGCTAGTACTAATTTTAGCAACATAAAAATTAAGCACCGAGCCAGCAAGATCAAGCTCTTTTAGATCTTTCAGCTTCTGGTTTAGTATCGATTGACTAATCTCAACCTTCACAGCTTCCACTGCTGAAACGCCATTCAAATCTCCCATAACAGACTCCATCACTCCATTCATTTTTTAGGGAAAATAAAATAAATACCAGCAGTTTCTTTTATCTGTAGTATTTCATTTGACTCTACAACTTTGCCCAGACAAAGCACTGTCCCATTACCAATCGCTGCCCTACCAACCTCTTTGTATTCAACGTCATACAATCTAACCCCCATCAATAGAAACATCGGATTTAGAAGCGATATCTGTTCTTTTCGTACGAATGAAAATATGAAAACAAGAAAAATCAAAAGGGAAGCAATAGATTGATAATCCTCGTAGTCGAACGCGAACAAACCAATCAAAAACGGTAACGTATAATTCAACATATCACCTCGTATTTGATTAACTTTTTTAACTTTTACAGATGTCCCCCCCTCTTGATGCATCAATAGCTTTCGAACCATAGTTCCGACTATTAAGCTAGACAATGAAGAGAGAAGAAATAAACTCAAAGCCCAACCACTGATACTTAGCTCCAAAGACACGCAGCCAACACTTATACCCTCAACCTTATGGTCGACATCCCTTATTAATAGAATAAGAAACAATGGATAATAGGACGACAAAAAAATCAAAGCTTCAAACCAGATAGCCGGGGCCATGTCTTTTGGATTATGATCTATCACGTATCAACCTCGATTTCATTGAGTCTGAAATTAAATAACCAGATGAAATTTTCATAAATGAACTACACTTCAACAGACAGTCAAATTAGAATATTATCTACGGCACAATAAGCTGAGATGAAACTCTTTCCTTGAACCACACCTTGGCAGTCGCTACAGTTGCCAAATCCGCAACACTCACATTTAGATCGTTTAAACACTTTGGATGCGTGATTTTATTTCTAATTCTTATTGCTTCTTTCATTCTCGCCCAACCCTCATCACCATGTGGAAACTCAAAGCCTTTAATCCCCATATGCCTCGCAAAGCACTTCGGCATGAATTTTATGGCCTCCTCTAGTGGTAAATATTTATCCGCCGACTGCACAACTCCATTGCGATACACCTTTTCTAACAACTTGGCTCTCTGTTTAGGTGAGAAGCTCCCTAAATCCCCATGACGAATAATATCTTCCCTCAATGTGTACAGCACCCCTTCAAGAGCAGAAAGTACAGCCCGGATATAAGACCGTCGCAGAGTCAAACAAGATTGATCATTAACAACGTAACCAGCCATAATATCAATGTCTTTTTCTAGTTCCGCAGCTAATGCCCAAGAGCCAACCGTATTACTCATACACATCTATCCAATTGTGAAAATTCTTTTCATAACTCCAATGCACCAGTGTCATTAACAGTCATATTCAATTGCAATACTCAACTGATATTCTTCGTACCCCAATAAATGGAAAGTGAAAATTGAATTAGTTCGCAAAAGATAATTTAAGAGTTGAAACGTACCGCGAGGGCACTACAAACACAAAAGGGCCAAGCCTCAAGCCCAGCAAAGACGGCTTTTCCATGCGATACAACTCACATCCCTGATTAAGACAGAAACACACCCCCTTAAAATCACTATATCCGCAAAGAGCCAGCGAAGGCAGACTAAAGGACTGCGCTCCGGAGATTAATACTAAAGAACCAACTAAACAAGACCCTAATATATTTAGGGCTACGGTCAAATATTCTTAGTGAAAGGTAAACCAAGGAAATAGAGCGAATACAGCAAAAGATTATGCAAAGGAAGTGTCTACTATACGTCTACTATGAAAATAGTGTTAGTGTTTACTGTCGCTAGAAGTGGTGCCCGGGGCCGGACTTGAACCGGCACGCTATTGCTAGCGGGAGATTTTAAGTCTCCTGTGTCTACCAATTCCACCACCCGGGCATCGAGAGGTATTTTTTATAGTAGGTATGGCGGCCCTACTTTGATCAGCTTGGCTGATCTTGCCTTGCGGCGCTTAAGCTGAAGGGTTCAACTTAAGGAAAAGTGGAGGCGCGATCCGGAATCGAACCGGAGTAAACGGAGTTGCAGTCCGTGACATAACCACTCTGACATCGCGCCATCAAGGGCGGCAATTCTAATGCATTCACTTAAAAATTCCTAGTACTTTCTAGGACTTAGCGAATATTGCCTTCCCTTTTATCAAGGCCTTTTAGGGCTTTGATTTCAATAGAGCGGCTATTCTATGGATTCGAGGCTCTGTGTCAAGTAATGGCTTCTTTTCTGCCGTATCAAGCTATTACTTGGCCAAGTTGCAAACAAGCTGAGCGCTTATCAACCAGCAAGGGCTTTCGGCTAACATTAGGGGTTTTAACGCCAGATAGAAAAACGGGACCTATTTGGCCCCATTCTTATGCATCTTTACTGCCATCCTGGCCCATCAAAGATGGCCAAGCCGCTTTTAGATACAAAATCATTGAATACAAGGTTAGGCCAGCGGCAATATAAAGCAGCACATAGCCCACATCCAATACCCAATAGCGATCATCGACAGGGAAAGCCAGCAATACGGTAATGGATGCCATTTGCGCGGCGGTTTTTACCTTGCCGATAAACGATACCGCCACATTTGAGCGCTCGCCAAGCTCAGCCATCCACTCGCGTAATGCCGAGATGACAATTTCGCGGCCAATAATAACCACGGCCGGCACGGTTAACCAAAGTGTGGCATGGGCTTGCACCAATAGCACCAGGGCCGAGGCCACCATAAGCTTATCGGCGACTGGATCTAGGAAGGCACCAAATGCCGTAGATTGATTGTAGCGGCGGGCAATATAGCCATCTAGCCAATCTGTTACGCCTGCCAATGCAAAGATAAAGGCGGCTACCGGATAGCTCCAGCCGAAAGGCAGGAAAAATACCAATACAATTACCGGTATTAGAATCACGCGCAATAATGTTAGTTGGTTCGCTAGAGTCATACTTATGCTGCTTAAAGTGCCTATGTTAAATATCTATTGAAGATGCCTTTTCCAACATCTTATTTGCAGTTTTAGTGCAAAAAACAGACACTTAGGTCGAATAATTCAAGTTCTATAATAATGGGCGCCAGCCTACCCGATCTGGCACAACTTGGCTAGCCAAGCAAGGTAAAGCTTACTGGCTATTGGCTAAAATGGCGGGGCTTATTCAGCGTGGAAGTGAGCGTATATCTCGGCGGCAAGCTTTTTACTGATGCCCTCTACTTTGGCCATATCGTCTGCGCTGGCGCCTTTTATTTGAGCTAAGCCACCGAAGTGACGCAGTAACTCGCGGCGGCGCTTGGCCCCTACCCCTGGTATATCCTCTAGACTTGAGCTGCGACGCTTTTTATCGCGGCGGGCCTTGTGGCCTGTTACTGCAAAACGGTGGGCTTCATCGCGCACCTGCTGGATTAGGTGCAATTCTGGAGAGGTGGAATCTAACACCCACTCTTCACCGGTATCGGCCATATGCAGCACCTCAAAACCGGCCTTACGGGTAGTACCTTTGGCAACGCCGATCATGGTGACATCTTGCACACCCAGCTCGCCCAATACCGCCTTGGCTTGGCTAAGCTGGCCTTTACCTCCATCGATCAAGAGAATGTCAGGCAGCACACCCTCGCCGGCTTGAATACGGCTATAGCGTCTGTTTAAGGCTTGCTCCATCGCGGCATAATCGTCACCGCCTGTGATGCCTTCGATATTAAAGCGGCGGTAATCGGATTTAATGGCACCCTCTGGGCCAAACACCACGCAAGAGGCTACGGTAAGTTCACCACTGCTGTGGCTAATATCAAAACATTCGATACGCTGGGGAATGGATTCTAAGCCCAAGCGCTCTTGCAGTAGCTCAAAGCGCTGCTGCAGGTTTTGTTTGCGTGCCAATTGAGATTTTAAGTTTTGCTCAGCGGCGCTCATGGCCAACTGCAACCAATTTTGTCGCTCGCTACGCACATTGTGGCGCAGGGCAATGGTTTTACCTAAGGCCTCTTTTATCGCATCACTTAACAGCTCAGCATCGGCTAATGGATGACTTAGGATAACATCGCGGGGAACATCGCGGCCCTTATTACCCAGATAATATTGCCCTACAAAATCATTTAACATGACCTCAGGGCCAGCAGCCAAATTGTCCTTTGGGTAGTAGCTTTTACTGCCCAAAATACGCCCCTGGCGAATATAAAGCAGATGGATACAGCAAGCATTGCGCTCAGTAGCAATGGCGATTACATCCACATTGGCATTGCCCGATTCCACCACGCGCTGGCTTTGCAAGCTGCGCAAGGCACTGATTTGATCACGATAGGTCGCGGCCTGTTCGAATTCTAGATTCATCGAGGCCTTTTCCATACGATCGGCCAGCTCCGCTAGAATTTCGTCGCTCTCGCCTTGTAAGAACATTTTAGTATGGCGAACTTCTTCGGCGTAATCTTCTTTATTGATGGCCTCTACACAAGGGCCATCGCAGCGTTTGATTTGGTATTGCAAACAAGGGCGCGAGCGGTTTTTAAAAACCGAATCTTCACATTGGCGCACTTTAAAAGTCTTCTGCAAAAAGCTCAGACTCTCTTTTACCGCCATCACATTGGGGAAAGGCCCAAAGTACTCGCCCTTTTTACGCTTGGCACCACGGTGCATAGCCACGCGCGGGTAGTCTTCATTGCTGGACAAAAATACATAAGGATAGGATTTATCGTCGCGCAGCAAAATATTAAAAGGCGGGCGCTGCGCCTTAATTAAATTTTGCTCCAGAATCAGCGCTTCGACTTCGGTGTGGGTTACAGTAACATCTACCCGAGCGATACGAGCCACTAAGGCCATGGTTTTATTGTTTAAACCACTAGAGCGAAAGTAGCTGGAAACTCGATTCTTTAAGTTCTTTGCCTTGCCCACGTATAAAATTTTACCGTCGGCATCATACATCTGGTAGATACCTGGGCGCTGGGTAAGCTGCTTTAAAAAGCTTTTGTGATCAAACTGGCAGCCGCCCTCTGGCGCTGGGGCGATACCATCGGCGCTGGCGCGAGCTTCTACTTTGCGAGCCGTTATTTCTTCGGCACGCTGCTTAGAAAGCTCTTGTGGAGTTGGGCTGCGTTTATCACTCATGTTTCGTGTTTTAGCTCTTAAAGCTCTCTTATTTTAGTTCTGGACAAGCATGCCATTGGCCATAATGTGGCGAGGTTCGATTTCCAATGCTACTTGATAACGCTGCCAAATATCGTCTTGTATCTTTTTTGCCAAGGCCAGTACATCGCTTGCACTGCCCTGCTGAAAGTTTACTAACACAAGTGCTTGGCGATCATGCACCGCCACCTTTTCATCGCGATGCCCTTTCCAGCCCGCTTGGTCAATTAGCCAGCCCGCAGCGAGTTTATACTGCTCCCCATGTGGATAGGCGACCAAATCGGCAAACTCGGCTTTTAATGCTTGATAGTGCTCAGCGCTGACAATGGGGTTTTTAAAAAAGCTGCCTACATTAGGTAACTCACTTGGATCAGGCAGTTTTTCGCGGCGTAAATTACAGACGGCTTGCAAGACATCTTCCGGGCGCGCCTGTTCTGGCTCCACCCCCAATGCCTTTAAGCTTTGCTGAATGCCGGGGTATTGAATATTTAAGCTGGCGCTGCGCTTTAAGCGAAGGCGAATGCTGGTGATTATACGACGTGGCTCGTTCGGGTTTTTAAAGATACTATCGCGATAAGCGAACTGGCATTGCTGATTGTTTAGCTCGTGACTGCTTTTCTCGACATCATCACAATCAGGGCCATCTACCTCAATGCCATCTATCTCGACGCAATGCAAACTTTCCAGTACTTGGCAAAGCTCTACACCATAGGCGCCAATGTTCTGAATAGGAGCAGCGCCTGCGGCACCTGGAATTAAGGCGAGATTTTCCAAGCCATACCAGCCCTGCTGTGTGCAATAGCAAACCAGATCATGCCAGTTTTCACCGGCCGCCACTTCGATTAAAACGCTTTCACTGTCTTCTTCTAGCAGGTCTATTCCTTGGCTTTGCATGTGCAGCACTAAACCAGGAAAAGATTCCGATAAAATTAAGTTACTGCCGCCGCCTAATACTAAGAGCGGCAAATCACTACTGTGCTGCTTATACCAAGCCAAAGCGCTCGCTAAATCGGCTTCGCTTTTTATGGCCCAATAGTATTTCGCGCTAGCGTTTACCGCCAGGGTATTGAATGAGCTAAGATCTTGGTTTTCTACTAAGCCTATTGGCATATATCGGGTTCCTAAGCGTTCTAAGCTTGTAGCCTGCTTTGAATATCAGCCAATAATTCATCACTGGCCGCTTCAATCAAATCTAAAACCAACTCAAAGCCATCTTCACCACCGTAATAAGGGTCGGGCACTTCGCACATTGGCGTTGGGAAATCCGCTGGCAAATAATCAAGCATAAGCTCTACACGCTCTTGAAACTCTGGCGGGCATAAGGTTTGTAAATCGTGCAGATTGTTTTTATCCATCGCCAGCACATAATCAAAGTGCTCAAAATCACTTTGTGCGACTTGGCGCGCACGCAAGCTACTCATATCGTAGCCACGCTCGGCGGCGTGTTCAGAAGCGCGCGGGTCGGCAGGGTTGCCAATATGCCAGCCGCCTGTGCCAGCCGAATCAATCTCTATTAGATTATCTAAACCGGCGGCTTTCACTTTATGCTGAAACACCCCATCAGCGGTTGGCGAGCGACAGATATTACCAAGGCAAACAAACAGTACCTTTACCGGTGGGTGCAGCTTTCTTTCCAGTTTTCGTTCTGGCTGAGTTTTTGCCATGTCTTACGCCCTGTTTTGTTTTACGTATTGATACGGTTTTATTGGCTATTAATAAAATCGATCACGCGCTGTAAATCTTCTGGGGTATCAACACCACCAGGAACTTCTGCGCAGGCCTCAGCTAGGTGAATTTTTTCGCCATGCCAAAGTACCCGTAACTGCTCTAAGGATTCTGTCGCTTCAATGGGTGCTACATCCCAGGTAACAAAACGATTAAGCAAGGCTACGCGATAAGCGTAGATGCCGATATGGCGCTGGGGTACAAAACCTTCGGGTAAGGCATCTTGGCTTTTCGCAAAAGCATCACGGGGCCAAGGAATCGGCGCGCGACTAAAGGTCATCGCAATGCCCTGCTCGTCACTGAGTGCTTTTACAATATTGGGGTTACAAAAATCTTCTACGCTGTGAATTGGCTCGCTCAAGGTGGCGACGCTCGCTTCTTTGGCGCGATCAAGATTATTGGCCACTTGGTTGATTACTTCTGGTGGTATTAAAGGCTCATCACCTTGCACATTAACCACGATAGCATCTGGTGCCATACCGTATTTCTCAGCCACTTCTTGCAAGCGATCAGTGCCCGATTGATGATCGGCGCGTGTCATGATCACTTCACCACCAAAGGCTTTTACCGCCGTTTCGATTCGCTCATCATCAGTGGCAACAATAACTTGCTTAGCATCACTTAATCGCGCACGCTCAACTACCCATTGAATCATTGGTTTGCCAGCAATATCCGCCAGCGGTTTGGCCGGCAGGCGGCTAGAAGCGTAACGGGCGGGGATAACAACAAAAAATTCCATAATGACTTTGGGCTCTTAATAATTTCGCGTTTTGTCTTTGGTGATAGGTTTTAGCGGCGTTTAGCTTGCCTTCAGTTGCTCTAAGCGTGCCAAAAATGCTGACCAAAATTCCTCTGCTAATTGTGCCTGCACTTCAAGCTGCCACCAGTCTTTGCAGGCGGCCTGCTGGGCCAATGTATGGCATTTTACCCCATCTTTGGCGGTCATTAGCAGAGGCTTGTTGAAGGCAAAGCTTAAATTTTGCTCGCTGTATTGCTGATGATCATCAAAAGGATGCGCCTCAACCGTTAAGCCATAGCTTTTTAAGCTATCGAAAAAGCGCGCTGGGTTACCAATACCCGCTATGGCTTGCACGGTATTGGTTTTGCCTGCAATCGCTTGAAGCTCTTGGGTATTGCATTGGCGTTGCTCACCACTGTGTAGATTCCTTAGACCCATTGGCGCCAAAGCCATCTTATGACTTTCAAGCGTCATGCCTTTTAAAGTGGAATGCAGTGATTGCTTTGGGCTTTCATTGATAATACGAAAATCTACTTCTACTAGGCGCTCAGCTGGCTCGCGCAGTGGGCCCGCTGGTAAACACCAACCATTGCCCAGCCCTCGGCTGCCATCAAGCACAGCCATTTCGATATGCCTAGCTAAGCGGTAATGCTGTAGGCCGTCATCGCTCAAGACGATATCGACATCGTGATCTTGTTGTATTTGCTGCAAAGCCTGGTTTCTATCAGCATCGATCACCAGCGGGCAATCGCATAGGTTGGCAATCAATAGCGGCTCATCACCACAGTGCTCTACTGGGCTGCTCGCCGATACCTCATAAGGGTAAGCCGGTGCTTTGCTGCCATAGCCGCGGGAAATAACACCGGGCTTGTAGCCCTGCTCTCTCAGCTTTTCTACCAAGGCAATAATCAGAGGTGTTTTGCCGGTGCCGCCCACGGCGATATTGCCAACTACAACGACGATGGGCCGATTGGAATTAGGCTCACGGCTATCTTTTAAGCGTCGCTTTTTGGCAATGTGGGTAAAGAGTTTCGATAAGGGGCGAAGCAGCTTTAATAGGCCATCATCGCCACTGTCTTGATACCATGCCTCGCTAATGCGTTGGGCCAAGCTGGCCTTAGCCATTAGGACTCTCCCGGCGCTTGGGTAGTAATGCTCAGGTTAACAAAGCCCAGTTGACCGGCCACATCCATGGCGGTAACTACCGATTGGTGGGGTGTTTTGGCGTCGGCGGTAATAATTAATGCCTGCTGGCGGTTATCGCCGGCAATTTCTTCTAGGGCAAGGCGTAAGGTGCTGGCTTTGCTGTTCACCAGGCCTTTGCCATTAATGCCATAGCTGCCATCGGCACCAATCACGACGATTAGCGGCTCTTGCACCTGCGGCTGCAATTCGCCGCTGGATTCTGGCAAGGTTACCGTTAAATGGGTTTCCTTGGTGAAGGTGGTGGACACCATAAAGAAGATCAGCAGTAAGAACACCACATCGATCAAGGGTGTTAGGTTTACGCTGTCTTCATCAGTGCGTTGACGGCGAAACTTCATTAGCTGGCCTCGCGCACATCTACGCGGCGTTCGCTGTGCAGGGCATCAACCAGTTTTACGGCTTCTTGCTCCATGGTAACCACTAAGGTATCCACACGGCGAGTATAAAAACGGTGCAGCATCATGGCAGGGATTGCCACACATAGGCCGGCAGCGGTGGTAATCAGGGCTTCACTAATACCACCTGCAAGAGCAGCGGTGTTGCCACTGCCTTCTAGGACGATGGCGGTAAATACTTTGATCATGCCCAGTACGGTGCCTAGTAGGCCAAGTAGTGGGGCAATTGAGGCGATGGTGCCTAAGGCGCCAAGATAGCGCTCCATTTCGTGCACCACTTGATTGGCCGCTTCGACGATGGAATCTTTCATGACGTCACGACCATGACGTGAGTTACTTAGGCCGGCGGCTAGGATACGGCCGAGCTCGGAGGATTGTTTTAATTCTCGTAGACGCTGGCTGTCGAGCTGGTTATTTTTGATCCAGTTCCAGACTTGGCCGAGGGTGTTCTTGGGGGCTATCTTTTCAGGGTTGAGGGTCCAGTAGCGTTCTACACTGATCGCAATTACGGCAATGGAGCACAAAATTAGTATTCCCATTACCCATCCGCCGGCGACGACAATCTCTAGCACTTAGCTTTCCTCTTTGGTCTTGTTATGTTGCCTTGTTAGCTGTATCAGCTCATCTGCAGGTTAAGGCAGCGAGCTAGCTTTTGCCGCTTTTTTGAGCGTTGATTGGTAATTTGGTTCAACGCGGCTTTTAGTTGCGATTTTCCGCTTTTAGCGACTGTTGGGCAGGCCCCTAAAAGGCGTCACTTTAGCACAGCTATGGTGGGGCTGTGAATGAGTATGAGTGTTGCTAATTTCTCAGTTTCAATGTTCCTAAACTAGACCGGTCAGCTAAGCCATAGCCGTGAAGGAGAGGCCCAGCCCGCGAGCAGCGGCCCTCCCGGCTACCCTCATTTCACAGCAAAGCCTCACAAAAAGACGTGAGTCTTTGCTGCTTAATCGGCGCTCGCTCTTTATTGCGGTCTAGGCCTCCCCTTCACGGCTATGACTTAACTGGCCTACTTTGGAAAGCAGTAACTATTCGGGACGTAGAGCTCATGTCGATTTGATGGGTTCAATCATGCCAATATCGCCGTCGCAGATCTCGACTCCTGCTGATACTTTGCAATCGAATAAGACCGTTTTCATCCTGCCCATAGGACAAACTGATTGCACCATCTCTACCTGTGTCTAACTGAATACTATTGGGGTATCGCCGTAGTACTTTTGGGCTGGGGTGGCCGAAATGATTTTGCCAGCCACTGCTGCTAATTGTTACCGCCGGCTGGGTGCACTTTGCCCAGGCTTTATGGGAAGAGCTGTGGCTGCCATGGTGTGGTAGCAGCATGGCATTGAGCTGACAGATGTTAGCTCGGTTCTGCTTCGCGGTTAAACCTTCTTGCGCTTGGCCATTTAGCTCTTTGAGAATTTGCTTTTCTGCCCAACTTTCAATATCGCCGGGCAATAGTACTTTTAGATTTTGATAGCGCAAGAGTAATACGCAGGATCGATTATTACGGCGCTTTGCTGCCGAGGCTTTGTGTTTTTTTGCATTGGGCCACAGCCAGGTGAACTTTATTCCTTGCCAGTACCAGCTCTCACCAGCCTGGCAGCTTTTTACGGGTTTAGATATAAACTCAGAGTGCTGTAAGGTGTTTTGATAATTGCCTTCTGTCCAAACTTCTTCCAGATTAAATTGCTGAGCGATTGAGTTAACCCCGCCTGCGTGATCTAAATCTCCATGTGAAACGACCAGGTGATCTATAGTTTTAATACCGCGGTACCTTAGAAAAGGGGCGATGATGCTTGCACCGGCATTGTACTCTTGGCCGAAGATTGGGCCGGTATCGTAGAGCACTACGCGTGAGCCTTTTTCGATCAAAACCGCTAAGCCCTGTCCAACATCCAGCGTGGTGATTGTTAGATCTTTGCTTTGCTCCCTGGTTGATGTCGTGCACAAAATGATAAGGGGAATCAAAAATAGTAAACGACCATGAAAGCCTTTTGGCAGCCAAAATAATAAGCCCGAAAGCAACATTAAAAAAAACGTTGTGCTACTGAAAGCTATGCTTGGCCACCAGAGGGTTTCCAATTCAATGTCATATTTACTTAGAGTTTCAGATTTCCAGTATAAAAGCTGCTGCAAATAAAATAGCAACACATCCATTGCCTTATCGGCCCACTGTAACGGCCAGTGCCAGTCTAGGCCTAGCAACCATTGGATACAGAACAGCATAAGTAAAGGCATTACCACAAAGCTCAGCCATGGAATGGCCAGCAAGTTAGCGGGCATTGATAGACTGCCCGAAGGAAGCTGCAAGCTAAATAGCACCGTTGTTAAGAAGCTCATGATAATGATTTGTGCACGCAGCAACTGCCAGATGTAATGTTTAAGCTTGTCCATTAAGCTTCGAGAAATTGTTGGCTTTGCTTTTTTCGCCAGCCCAAATTTGTTACTACGCCCCCAATATCCGTATACCAGTGCTGCGACGGCGGCAAAGGAAAGACAGCCTCCAGCTTGCTCTAGCGACCAAGGATCGAGGAGCAATAACGCAATTAATGCAACAATTAGAACTTGCCAAGAAGAAACCTGACGAGCACTTAAAGCCGCTAGCAAATAAACCCATAACATGATTAGTGCGCGCTGTGTCGGTAGGCTAAAGTCCGCTAAATAGGCATAAGCCAGGGCGGTAAAGCCACTGCCCCACATTGCCAGCATTTGTGCCGCCGGCATTCTTTCACTGAATAGTTGGGCAATGCGCCCTATTGCACTAAACAACAGCAAACCAATGCCCGCACTTAGGCCGATGTGCAAACCGGATATCGCCAACAGATGCCCTGTGCCGGTTTGCTGGAGCAATGCCCAATCTTCTTTATCCAAATCACTACGATCCCCCAGCAATAAACCTTTTAAATAGGCACCGTGTTGTATAGCTTGATCATCTAGATATTGCGCCAAGCGCATGCGTAAGCTGGAGTAATCTCTCGGCTCTATAGCGTGAAGTTTTTTTATATAGCCTTGTGCGACTATTCTCTGGCTTAGCATTCTGGCTTGATAATCGCTGGCGCCAAAATTGTGTAAGCCTCTGGGGCGTTTAAGTTTGACCTCGGCTTTAACAATAGCACCGGTAAATAGGCCGATCTGTGATTGCAGTCGCTGGGGTGATTGCTGTTTATATTCAGGGTCTAGTTTTAAAGCCGTTGTATAGTAGAGGCTTAAATTCAGCTTGTGTTGTTTTTGTCGCTGCCAGAATGCACTATCTAAGGGCTGGCCGTTCGCAAAGGCCAGTTCACTCAAGCGAGCCTGAAAGCGATAGGATCTCTGTCCTATCTCTGGTTGACTGATAATTTCAAACTCGGCGACTAAGCTACGACCTTCCAACAAAGCAGGCCACTGTTTTTGCATTTGAAAATCTGCACGCACTAATATCAGACAGGCGCCGAGAAGAAAGCAGGCTGTTAGGTTTAATAAGTAAGAGATACTTAGATGTTGGCTAAGCCAGTGTTTATTTTTCTTTCGCCCTTTGGGTTGATCGTCAGAGCAGTACCAGCTTGCTACGAATAACAGCAAAGCAAGTAGCCCTCCCCCATAGAGCACCATCCTTGGTGGCATTAAGGATAGCTGGCCAGCAAGCACCATAGCAATCAAGAAAAGCAATGCCCGCACAAGGACTCCTCCTAAGTGTAAAGCGCATTATTACCTTTGATTGAATATAGCCAAGCAGCCAAAAGCGCTTGATGTGGCATTGCCTATCAGACAAAAGCATTTCATAGGCTATAGAAGGGGTTTACAATGCACTCATGAGTCAAGCTAAATTACTTATCGTCTACCACAGCCAAACCGGCAATACCGAGCAATTAGTCTTGGCCGCTGCTCGTGGAGCAAGGAAAGAGGAAGGCTGCGAGCCGCGCATTAAGCGAGCTTTCGATGCTGACCTGGAAGATCTTTTATGGTGTGACGGCGTGTTATTCGGCAGTCCGGAAAACTTTGGATATATGTGTGGTGCCATTAAAGATTTTTTTGATCGCACCTATTACCCGGCCGAGCCTTATGAGTTAAATCGCCCCTATGGTTTATTAGTTTCCGCAGGTAATGATGGCAGTGGCGCCGTGCGGGAGATGGACAGAATCTTATGTGGTTACCCGATGAAAAAAGCACTGCCGGATTTAATTGCCAAAGGTGAGATTTTAGATAGCCACTTACAGCAAGCAGAAGAGAATGGCGAGGCATTTGCAACTGGCTTGTGTATGGGGATCTTTTAGTTATTTGTAGCCCCCAAACATCCCGGCTTCGAAATGGGGTCAGATCCCATGGGATCTGACCCCGGGTTTCGGCGCGGTGTTCATATCTCTTTGATTTTTAGATCAAACCACTATGTAGCGACCCTACTTGGCAGCTTCTTGCGACTCGCACTTTACACCTGCAAATTTCAGCATCTGTTAAAGTGATGTGAGACGATCAAACAACTCGGCCCCGATATAGGGGTCAGATCCCGTGGGATCTGACCCCGGGGTTTCGGCACGGTACTTGCGTATAGACCACTAGTTTTTACTTTCTGGGGGTAGTTATGCGTTTTAACAAACATATGATCGATTTGCTGAGAGAAATTCGTCGTCGTGTGCCCAGCCATCAAAAACCGGCCATTAAACTGGCCAACCCTGAGCTAATTAGCGAACTATACAATGCCTTCGAGCAAAGCCGAGACTCTGTCTGCAAAGTACTTATACGCGAGTTTATCGAGCAAAACCGATCTTTAGATGAGCCCCTTTACGATATCAACGCAAGTGAAAAAATGGGTTTTGATAAGGTGCCGCAAACTGAAAGGACTAAAGACGAACGCCCTAAACGCGTTTATCGCGGGCAAATTATAGAGGCGTAGATAGAACTAGCCAGTAAACTACAAGCACTAGTTTGGAACATGTTGCTACAAATCTGTGCAGTTTTCCGTACAGCCCAAATAAAAAAGCCAGGGCTTGAAACCCTGGCTTTCTTTTAAATTCACTCTCTATTACAACTTATCCATCAAACTATAAAACAACATACCGGCAACTAAACCTGGCCAACGCAGCATGGTACCGCCAGGAAAGGTTTGAGTCGGTACATTGGCCATCACATCGAAACGTTCGGCCGTGCCCGATACCGCCTCTGCCAGCAACTTACCCCCCATAACAGCTGTTGGAACACCATGCCCAGAATAACCCTGGGCAAATAAAATATTAGGCTGCAGGCGACCAAAGTGCGGCATACGGTTTAAAGTAATGGCTAAGGTGCCACCCCAACCGTAATCAATCTTGGTATTTTCTAACTGCGGATAGATACGCAGCATATATTTGCGCACAAAGTTTTTAATGTCTGCTGGAAATTGGCTACTGTAATTTTCGCCGCCACCAAAAATCAATCGATTGTCGCCGCTGAGTTTCCAATAGTTAATTACAAACAAAGTATCGGCAACCGCAGTATCGTCGCGAATGAGTTCACGCGCTAAATCATCGGATAAAGGCTCGGTCGCTAGAACGAAGTTATTGATGGGCATGATTTTGCCCGCCATTTTCGATTCCAGCTTGCCCAAGTAACCGTTACAACCCATCACCATAAACTTGGCTTTTACCTGGCCAATTTCGCGACCATTGTCTTCACAGTGAATCGTTAGATTGTCTTGGCCTTGATAATGGCTTACGCGACTCTTTTCGAAAATCTGCACACCCGCTTCACGACAAGCACGCGCTAAACCCAATGCAAAATTTAATGGATGCAAATGTAAAGAGCGCTCGTCAATTTGCCCGCCGTGAAAGCCTTTCGAGCCCACCATTTGGGATACTTCGTATTTATCGACATAGCGGCACTGCTCATAGCCATAGTCTTCTCTTAGCAAGGCTACATCTTCTTGCATCCAGCCGGCATGTTTAGGCTTGGAAGCCACATGTAAAATACCCTGCTTTAGGTCGCAATCGATATTATGTTCTCGTACTAGCTCAGCGACGGTATCAACCGCTTCTAGGCTGTATTGCCAAAGCTCAGCGGCGCGCTCTTTGCCCACCATGGCCTCAAGTTCTTCTTGGTCTTTACGCTGGCCAACACCGCAGTGTCCGCCGTTACGACCAGAAGCACCCCAGCCCACGCGTTCCGCCTCAAGCAACACGACTTTATAGCCCTTCTTAGCGAGGTGAAGTGCTGCGCTTAGGCCCGTATAGCCACCGCCCACCACACAGACATCAGCTTCAACTTCACCTTGAATTTGCGGACTTTCTTGGGCGCCGATAGCGGTCGCCGAGTAGTACGATGGCTCGTAGCCTATGGTTTTGGCGTCTTGCTGGGACATAGCTTTACCTACCTACATTACAGATTGCCGAGTTTTCGAGAACACAAAGATCCTATCATAAGGCCGCATTTGACCTTCTGATCACTTTTTATCCTGAAATCTCATAATTTTTTGAATAATTACTCAATATTTACTTGAATGATAATTCGGGTTTTTGCAATAATCAAGCTCAGCCCAGTGGGGTGATGTGTGGCCAGCTCGAAATATCGCGGGCTACGCGCTATATTGCTTAAAATTCCAATAACGGTGATTTATGCCAGAGCTAAATGAATGGTTTACTCAACATAAAGTTGAGGATGTCGAGTGTTTAATCCCAGATATGACCGGTAATGCCCGGGGCAAACTGATTCCAGTGAAGAAGTTCTTCCAAGAAGAATCACGCTTGCCAGAGAGCATTATGGTCCAGTGTATCGATGGTAGCTTTACCGAAGAGCACGATGATTTGCTGGGCAGCGGTATTGACGGAGATATGTTCCTCAAACCCGATCTAGATACTGCTCGCTTAGTACCTTGGTCAAACACCCCCAGCGCCCAAATCATTCATGACTGCTTTACCAAAGATGGCGAGCCCCACCCGCTAGCACCACGAAATGTACTCAAGCGCATTATCAAACTCTATGAAGATAAGGGCTGGCAGCCTGTTATTGCCCCTGAAGCCGAGTTTTATTTCGTAAAACAAAACAACGATCCAGGCGATAAAATTGAACCCGCAACCGGCCGCACAGGGCACGAAGGATTTGCCCGCCAACCCTACTCTATTGACGCACTAAATGAGTTCGAACATATCATCGACGATATGTACGATTACTGTGAAGTGCTCAATTTAGATGTCGACACCTTGATTCACGAATCCGGTGCGGCGCAATTTGAAATTAACTTTGAGCATGGTGATCCGCTAAATCTTGCCGATCAAGTGTTTATGTTTAAACGCGCCGTACGTGAAGTTGCCATTAAACATGGCCTATACGCTACCTTTATGGCCAAGCCTATGGAAGACGAGCCCGGCAGCGCCATGCACATTCATCAAAGTTTTATTGATAAGAAAACCGGGCGTAATATTTTTATTGATGAAAACGATAAACCCAATGAGCGCTTCCACCACTATATTGGCGGCTTAAGAAAGTACACACCATCGTGCATCTCAATGTATGCGCCCAATGTTAACTCTTATCGTCGCTTTACTCGAGATGTAGCTGCGCCCGTGAATATGCTTTGGGGTATTGATAACCGAACTACTGGCATTCGCGTACCGGACAGCTCGCCGAAAAACACTCGCGTCGAAAACCGCTTTCCAGGAATGGATGCCAATCCTTACCTTTCTATTGCGGCCAGTTTGGCTTGCGGCTATCTAGGTATGCAAAATAAAATCGACCCGGGCGAGCCTTTTGACGACGATGCCTATGAAGAAGGTATTGATGTTGCACGTAGCCTAGAAGAAGCCATTCGCTTATTGCGTGATAGCCCAGAAATTGCTGAAGTGATGGGCCCTAACTTTATCGCCGCCTATAGTGCCGTTAAAGAAGTAGAGTATGAAAACTTCAATAAGGTCATCAGCTCTTGGGAGCGTGAATACCTACTATTGAACGTTTAAAGCAATAGGTTTTTACTAAAGCGTTTAAGGAAGCTCCCAGAACAAAACATAAGTCCATGGAAATCTGCCGCGATTACGATCGCGGCAGCCATTAACAATAACAGCGAATGAACCATGACTGAGCGATTAAATTACATTTACTTAATTAAACACAAACCGCTTCTAGCCGGGCTTAGTGCATTCCAGTGGTTTAAATACACTATTTATGCCCTGCTAACTTATAACCTCTATTTATTTATTCTCGAAGACACCGGAGCGATTCCAGAGGCCTACCCTCAAGGTGTTAACTTAAACAATCTGATTGAAGTCTACTCAGCGAGCATTGATACCGCATCATGGGTCGTTTTATTGCTGATCTTTGAATTAGAAACCGCCATTCTTAGCGATGAGCGCTTAAAAAGCTGGCAGGGGTATTTGCTCAGCAGCGTAAAAGCCGTGTGCTATGGTTTTATCTGCTATGCCTTTTACGGCTATTTCAGCAAATACCTTTCCGTTACTGATTTGATTCCAGCGGCACAACAAAACGCCTGCGCGCTAAGTGGCCAAGGCTGGTCTTTAATCCACTCTTTAAACGAATACCCTGCAATCACCCCTGATAACTGCAAAAGCCTTAAGGGCCCACTACAGCAGCTTAACAACACCCAGATTATTGGCGATGATCAGAGTATTACCTTGCTACATAACTTAGCCTTTGTTGATGTGCTTAATGCCGGTGCTTGGATTGTTTTGGTTGCACTTTTGCAACTCGAAGTTATTTTGCAGCTCTATCAAAAGTTGAGTGAGGGGTTTTTAAAGAGCAGTAAATACATCAAGTTTGTCCTCTACCTTATTCTTTTAGGGGCTGCCGTGTATTGGTGGATTGACGGCTCCTTCCTAGATTTTTGGGATGCCTTTTTATGGCTAGTGGCTTTTATATTTATCGATTTGAATATATTGGACTGGCATGAGGAGACTCAGGAGCAAGCCACAGCTTAGCGTTGGTGAGTTTTTTAGAGCTTACCACCTATGGTTAAGTGATTACTTTGGCATCCCGGCTTTGAAAAGGGGTCAGATCCCGTGGGATCTGACCCCGGGTTTTGGCACGGTGTTGATGATTCCTAGATTTCTAATCGAGGCCACCCTGCAATGAGGGTTGGCGCTTCTCCTGCTCAAAATATTGTGAAGCTATAGCGCATTGGTTTAAAGCTTTAGTTTTTTGACTTCACATTACTTCTTGATAACTTGGCATCTCGGCTTCGAAAAGGGGTCAGATCCCATGGGATCTGACCCCGGGTTTTGGCACGGTGTTGAGGATTCCTCGATTACTCATCGAGGCTACCCTGCAATGAGGGTTGGCGCTTCTTCTGCTCAAAATATTGTGAAGCTATAGCGCATTGGCTTAAAGCTTTAGTTTTTGACCTCACATTACTTCTTGATAGCTTTGACATCTCGGCTTCGAGAAGGGGTCAGATCCCATGGGATCTGACCCCGGGGTTTTGGCACGGTGTTGATGATGCCTCGATTTCTAATCGAGGCCACCCCGCAATGAGGGTTGGCGTTTCTCCTGCTCGAAATATTGTGAAGCTATAGTTCATTGGCTTAAAGCTTTAGTTTTTTGACTTCACATTACTTCTTGATAGCTTTGGCACCTCGGCTTCGAATGGGGTCAGATCCCGCGGGATCTGACCCCGGTTGGGCGGGCATAAAAAAGCCCCGTGGTACGGGGCTTTTTTATGGCTTTAGGAGCTCAAGCTTAGATCTGCTTGATGGTTCCTTTAGGTAATACCGCATGCAGAGCCACTTTCTGGAATTTAAGTTCCTGGCCTTTGCCGCAGTCCAATACCAAGTAGTTTTCGTCAACCTGCACAACTTTACCGAGCAGGCCGGAATTCATCACCACTTCATCGCCCTTATTAACAGACTCTGTAAGCTGCTGATGCTCTTTCTGGCGCTTGCGCTGTGGACGAATAATGAACAAGTACATGAAAATAAACAGACCGCCAAACATCAGCATGGTCACGATAGGGTCGCCACCTGGTGCAGCGGCAGCTTCAGACTGTGCCATGGCGGAAGGTATAAAAAAGCTCATTTAGCGTTCTCCAACGATTCGTTCGGAGGCGAACTCTAACCTGTTTGGGAGAAAGGGGCAATATGCCCGCGAGGATTGCAGGCTCGGAAGATAAAATCGGCTCAACTATTTGAGTTAAGCCGTCTTACTTAGCTAGGCGTAATCGCGGAATAGCTTTCTGAAAGTGCTTGGCGACAAGCCAGTCCAACGCTTAAAGGCGTTTGTGAAGCTGGTGCGATCAGAAAAGTCTAACGACGATGAAATGCTATCAATACTATCCTGACCACGAATCAAATACTCGATCGCGAAATGAAATCGCACTTGATCGCGAATATCAGCGAAACAGAGATCCTGCTGCTGTAATCGCCTCTGTAAAGTGCGCTTTGAAAGATTCAATGTTTCGGCGATATGGTCAATACCCAACGGCTGGGTACCAATTCGCTCTACTAAAATTTCAACGACGCGATTGGGAATACCATAAAGCTGAGGCAAAGCTGCTCGCTCCATATATTCCCTTAAACCACTAACACCATCCGTAGCAAAGTGCTCGAGGTCAAGGGATCCTCCAGCCGGTTGCACATTGCGAAGCTCGATCATACGGGCCACTCCTTCTGCCATGAGTTTTAATGTCTCGCGGTCCAGTTCACTGTGCTCTACTTCACAAGTTGAGGGCGAGAGAAACAATAAAACTCCGAAATCCTTCTCTCCAACTTTAACCGAAGCAGCGAAATACCTTTTCGCTTGGCCATACGGGGCACCTGAACCGGTGTCCATCGTAACCTGTTCCGTGATTAAATTTCCAGCACTGATTTCACTATTTTGTAACTCCGACGCTACAATTTCTAACCATTTTTCGGTATTTTCTACCGTTTCGCACATTGCTGGCATGCCATCGCTTTGTGCCAGTGAACGTGGACGTGATGGATTAAGTACTTTATAAAATCCAGCTTGCTCCATGCTGAACATTTTACAGCCCGCTAATAAATAACTTTTCCATAAGTCATCTTGATTTAGGGCTGGATCGGTAAATTGGTGATGCAAAAAACGTAATCGATCAGTAAACGATTGAAAATCGTAGCTTGAGATTTTATTTAATAATCGCTCAGTTTGTTCTTGCGGGGACTCATTAAACCCACCCGTTGAAAAGGTCGGCTGTACGGCCAAAGACTGCGTGTTTTTATTGCTTTGAAAATCTGCCATTGGGTCCCGCTTATCAATTACTTCGACACCGGCACGCCGGCAATGGAATCTAATTGCGAATCTATGAGCGCCTTGCACCACCGGCACCCCCACCGGTGGAACAGCTTTCAAAAAGTCGGTTTCTTTTTGCAAGGCCGTTATTGTGTTCTCTTGATAATTTCGCATGCTTTACAGCATAGTCGAATACTAGAAAACTGATACTCGACTATGATCTGTTGGCGCTTGGATAACTACCCTCCCCGACGCCAAGCAGTTGTTTTATATGCCAAAAATCCAGTTTTGCTTAAAAAACCCATAGTTTTTAGGAACTTAAGCGATAGGCATCCTAAGGAATGTCAAACTTTTGACTGCCATATCACCAAAAAACTCATTCTAAAGCAAATACAACACAATACTGACTATTCTAATAAAAGCCTATACTAATAGCCATGCTTTGATTTATGCGACAAACGTAAGTTTAATTACAGCTCATCTAAAGCGGCCAGTACGTCTTCATGGTGGGTTTTGGTTTTAAACTTATCGAGAATGACTTTTAGACGCCCATCTTTACCGATGATAAAACTGGTACGAATAAGCCCCATAAACTCCTTGCCCATAAATTTCTTTAAGCCCCAAACGCCATATTTATCAGCAATGGCATGATCCTCATCGGACAACAAGTCGAAATTAAGCTCATGCTTATCGATAAAACGCTGTAGTTTGGCCTCAGGATCTGGACTTACCCCCAGAACAACGCAATCGCGAGCCTTTAACTCCGCAGGAATATCACGCAGTGCACAAGCTTGGGTGGTACAACCAGGTGTTAAGGCCTTCGGGTAGAAATACAGCAGTACATTGGCCTTGTCGCGAAAGTCTTTAAGACTAACCTTTTCACCCTTTTGGTTGCTAAGGGTGAACGCTGGGGCCATATTTCCGATCTTTGGGTGTGCCATACGAGGCTCCTCTCCTTTGGACTATCATGCACTTGCCTGATCAACATTGTCATTATTGATCAAAGAAACTCAAGTGTTTATTTAATAAAAGTTTATTTTTATCATTAAGTTCTAAACCTATGATAAATCTTAGACATAAAAAAACGCGGCTTAGCCGCGTTTTTTAAGCCTTCACTCACTGTAATATTAAGCAGGTAGTAAGTCTTTAACCGCGTCACGCTCTTCACGCAATTCGGTTTCCGTCGCTTGCATTTTGGTTTTGGAGAACTCGTTTAGCTCAATACCTTGAACGATAGTCCAGTCGCCATCTTTACAAGTACATGGGTAACCGTAGATCAAACCTTCTTCGATACCGTAAGAGCCATCAGAGTATACACCCATGGTCACGTAGTCACCCTCAGGAGTACCTAGAGCCCAGTCACGCATGTGGAAGATAGCCGCATTTGCAGCAGACGCCGCAGAAGAAGCGCCACGGGCTTCAATGATAGCTGCACCACGTTGCTGAACGGTTGGAATGAAGTCATTCTCGTACCAAGCTTGGTCGATCAAAGACATCGCGCCTGTACCGTCAACAGTTGTATTGTGAATGTCTGGGTACTGAGTGGCTGAGTGGTTACCCCAGATGATGACATTCTTAACATCATTAATGCTCTTGTCAGTCTTAGCAGCCAACTGGCTCATGGCACGGTTGTGGTCCAAACGCATCATGGCGGTAAACTGACGAGGATCGATGTCAGGAGCATTGCGCTGAGCAATCAACGCGTTGGTGTTTGCTGGGTTACCAACAACCAATACTTTAATGTCACGAGAAGCGTGATCGTTAATCGCTTTACCCTGTACAGAGAAGATCGCAGCGTTAGCTTCTAGCAGATCTTTACGCTCCATACCTGGACCACGAGGACGCGCACCTACTAGCAAGGCGTAGTCGGCGTCTTTAAAGGCAACATTTGGATCGTCAGTGCAAACCATACCGGCCAACAGAGGGAAGGCACAATCGTCCAGCTCCATCGCTACACCTTTCAGTGCATTCAAGGCAGGGGTAATTTCCAGCATTTGTAGAATTACAGGCTGGTCTTTGCCCAACATTTCGCCAGCAGCGATACGGAACAAAAGAGAGTAGCTAATTTGACCGGCGGCTCCGGTTACAGCAACGCGTACAGGTGCTTTCACAGTATATCTCCGTGCAGTTTGGTAGGTGCTTAAGCCCCGCCCTGCGCCACCTGCAATAGGTTTGGCGTCAGCGCCAGGCCAAAATTCTTTGCCGTTCCGAGCATTTGAGCCCAGATAAAGCGCGGCAATTATAGTGATTTAACGGCGAAATTGCATCAATAAGAACGATTCTTGGCACATTGATGCCTCTGCATGTAAGCCAGATCAAATTTAATGATCAAAAAAACGACAAGCCAAGCAGATTGGCCGGTAAATATCTGAAGTGTACCCGGCATGAGCGCCGGGCCAATTGGACTTTAGTCGCGCCCCGATCCCACAAACTGGAGTAGGCATAAACTCATTAGAGAACTTTAGCCTTGCTGGTAACGACTCTGCAACGCTTGGTATAGCTCATCAGCAAAACTCGCTGAGCTGCTATCAAGCTCTTGCACCAGTTCGACAAGGTGTTCGTTATCTTCACGGCCAGCCCATAGTTTGCGATAGCTGCCATCTTTGTAGCCGTTATCTTGGCGGAAAAAGTTTAAAACGTTTTTGCCAACATAGCTGGTATACAGGCCCTCGGTATCAAGCTCTACGCCGGCTAACAAACTCATAAAGCTATCAATAGGAAAGCGTTTCTCGGCCAATACAATAGCGGTGAAACTTTCCAAAGCAATGGGGAAATTCTCTGGCGCTGTGCTGCTTTGCATTTGTTCAGTAAGGTCCGCAGCTAGTGCATCTTTATCGCCCTGACTCATCAGCAACATACTTAAGCCAAAATGCCAAATATCAATAAGCTCTAGGCGTACCTGCTCGATATCAGGGCTCTGCTTTTTCCACCACTTCCAACCGTAATGATCCAACAACTCGCCACACTCGATCCAAATGGCGCGATACCATTCAAAGTTTTGCGCTCTCCAGTCTTGATGAACTTTGCTGTTCATATTGTCTTGAAGATCCAACATTATGCGTATTTGTTGCTGTAATTTCTGGCTCATGCCCTGCCCTTGTTGATTGGCTTTGATAAGGTGCTGAAGTTTACCATAGCGATGAAGCAGACATAAGCGAACTACAAGTCCGTAAAAGTGGAACACCATAATAAGGCTATATTGAATCACCCCACTGAGGAGGTGGTACAGTAAGGCCATAAGAGCAGAATAAGACACTGAGGTGAATGGACCGAATGCTAGGAGCTTCCCTCTGCCTTGCTGGGCACGCAAAAAGCTGGCCTCATCCAAGCTCAGCTCCTCGCCCGCTCGGAGGCGGTCCCGCAATGTCAGAAGAGCAGAAAAGACACTGAGGTGCCCGGACCGAATGCTTGGAGCTTCCCTCTACCTTGCTGGGCACGCAAAAAACTGGATCCATCCAAGCTCAGCTCCTCATCCGACTCGGAGATGGCCCAGCAAGGCAGAGGGAAGCTCCTAGCATTCTACAATGCGCAACTGCTCAACTTTCATACAACTGTAATCTAAGCAACACCCAACTGAAATATTGGCTCCCTAGACTCAGCAAAAACTAGGAGAAGAAGAATATGGCCTCACCAATCAGTGCCGGACAACAAATTCTCGCCAGTATCCATCAATTTGATGTGGCCGCCTTTTATTGGTGCTTACGTAGAAAGCATCGTCAGCTGTTTATTCAAGGCAGCTACTGGGTTTCTAAAAGCGCCGACGGCCCCTTGTATGCGCTGTTTGGTTTGCTACTGCTATTACAAGGCAGCAATCAATTTTTCGTATTACTCGCCGCCGGTTTTGTTGTAGAGCGTTGCTTGTATTACATCTTGAAAAATCATTTTAAACGCAATCGCCCACCGGCAGCGCTGCCCAACTTTAAAAGCGAAGTACAGCCCTCTGATCAATTTAGCTTCCCCTCTGGGCATACTTCAGCGGCTTTTTTAATGGCAGCCATGCTTTCGAGCTTCTATCCCGCGCTCACACCTGTGTTGTATATCTGGGCAGTTATGGTGGGTAGCTCTAGGGTCATGTTAGGCGTTCACTTTCCTACCGATATTGTTGCTGGCGCTACTTTGGGTCATGGCATTGCTTTTCTGATTTTGAGTTATTTATAGGTTTTACACTGCATGAAAATTCTTTACGGGGTGCAGGCCACGGGTAATGGCCACATTTCTCGCGCCCATGCTATGGCTAAACACCTCCCCCTCGAAAACACACAATATGTATTCACCGGTCGCAAACGCGAAGACTTTTTTGATATGGAAAAGTTTGGCGATTGGGAGTGTTTATCTGGTTTATCGTTTGCTTTTAAAAATGGCAAAATTAGTAATTTAGAAACTCTCAAACAAAATCACTGGCTGCAGTTCTTTAAAGATGTTGCGGCCATGCGCAAGCGCCTTAAAGAATACGATGTCGTGGTCAGTGATTTTGAGCCAGTATCGGCCTGGGCGGCAAAACTTGCCGGCAAGCCCTGTATTGGCATTGGTCATCAATATGCATTTGATCATGCTGTACCTAAAGCGGGGAATGATTTTCTATCGCGTAAAATCATGCAGAACTTTGCGCCGGTTAGCATAGGGCTAGGCTTACACTGGCACCATTTTGATCAAAATATTTTACCTCCGATTGTTGAGTTACATGAAGCTACACAAGCTCCTACCGGTCAAAAACCTCTCATTTTAGTCTACTTGGGCTTTGAAGCTCAGGCCGACGTTGTAGAGTTATTAGCTCCCTTTAAAGATTTTCAATTTGCAATTTATGGCCCATTTTATGAGCCTTGCGAGCTAGAACACTTGAAGTTCAAACCTGCTTCCCGCGAAGGTTTCCATCAAGATTTACACCACTGTGAGGGTGTTATATGCAATGCGGGATTTGAACTTGCCAGCGAAGCAATCACTCTAGGTAAGAAGCTATTGGTTAAACCACTACAAGGACAAACAGAGCAGGAATCTAATGCGAGAGCCCTGTATGAATTGGATTTGGGTATCGCCATGGATCAACTGCAAAGGCCAACCGTAGATGCTTGGTTACAATGGAATAAAAGCCAGAAGGTTCACTACCCTGATGTTGCAAAACATATTGTCAACTGGCTACAAGGTGGCAACTGGGATTGCTACCGGGATTTAAGTGAAGATCTTTGGCAAAAAACCTCTGCCGAGGGTAATCGAAACTTTATTACCAGTTAATAAAACGACTTATGGAATTTCGGTTGGAAAAAGAGAGCTCTACAAGGCTCTCTTTTTTATGTGTTGAATGTACAGGACGAGCTTTAGGCCGATTTATAAAACAGGCGATGAAAATTATCGGCGGTGGTTTGCACTAGCTCTTGGTAGCTCACGCCCTTTAACTCAGCAATAAACTCAGCGACTTCGCGCACATAAGCAGGCTGATTAGGTTTGCCACGATAAGGTACAGGCGCAAGGTAAGGCGAATCAGTTTCAATCAATAAGCGCTCAAGAGGAATTTTTTTACACACATCCCTGAGCTCATCGGCATTGCGAAAGGTTACAATCCCCGAGATAGAAATGTAATAGTTCATATCTAGCGCCTTCGAGGCCATATCCCAGTTTTCGGTAAAGCAATGCAAGACACCCGCCTTCTCTAAATCACCATGCTGCTTAATAAGATCTAGGGTATCTTGGCGTGCATCTCTTGTGTGAACAATTACTGGCAAGCCACATTGGGCCGCAGCCTGTAAATGCATCACAAAACTTTCCTGTTGTAAGCTTTTTTGATCAGCACTGTAGTAATAATCCAAGCCGGTTTCACCAAGGGCAACTACTCTCTCATGCTTCGACCAGGCAATAAGATCATCAATACTGGCCAAGCCCGTTTCAACATCTAAAGGGTGAACGCCAACCGAGGCATAGACCTGCTCATATTTTTCAGCAATTGCTGTTACCGCTTCACGGTTCTCTGTGCTGATCCCCACACAAAGCATTTTTTCGACGCCGCGCTCCAATGCGAAGCTAACAGCGCTATCTAAGGTTTCACCTTCTTTATATTTCAAACGATCAAGGTGGCAATGGGAATCAATTAACACGGTAGAAATCTCTTTTTACTTATTGGGCTTAGTATTTTATTAGGCTTAATATTTTACTAGGTTTAGTATTTTCCAGCCCTTAAAACGAACAACGGCCCAACCGGCAAACCGATTAGGCCGTAAAATACGGGGTTCAAATCACATGGTATGAGTTGGACGTTCAGAGTCTATTGAGCCTGCCAAATAGGTCTCGATTTTGTTTAGCGCCACATTATCATGATCACTAAACTGAACACCAATGCCGGCCGCACGGTTACTTTGGGCACCTTTGGGCGTGATCCAAACAACCTTGCCAGCTACAGGGATTTTTTCTGGTTCATCCATCAGGTTCAAAAGCATAAACACTTCATCACCTAACTGATATTGCTTGCTGGTCGGGATAAAAAGGCCACCATGCTCAATAAAGGGCATATAAGCCGCATAGAGCACTGCTTTGTCTTTAATCGTAAGGGATAAAATACCGTTACGAGCGTTGCCGCCCAAACCCGCCATAACAATGTCCTTTTAAATATCCATTCTAGTAGCCGCTTTATAACGGCAAATAGCTGCTAACTGTTCACATTTCAGCCGATAAAAGGCTAGCAGCACAATATTCGAAATCATTCACTAATATAGCAGCCTTCAATGGCCAAGGCCATCAAGCAGGATCAAATAGCCCCTAAATAGCAGGCCTCATGGGTTTTCGCGAGGCCATCATTGCCTGCCAATCCATCGCAATTTCTTCCAATAAAAGCTGCTGATTAGGATTGGCTCCACTAAGAATCTGAGCCTTGGATTGCAGCAGCTTATCGTATAAGCGAAATCGCAGTTTTACACCGACCGTCTGCAATAGTTGTAACAGCTGTAATTCGGCCTCCATAAGCTGGCCGATGTCACCTTGAACTTCCTGCCGACTGGCCGATTGCAGCCAAGTCAGCAAGGCTTCAATTAATAATAAGGGCTCGGCGTCCATCCAACGCGCAGCCGCCTGTAATGAGAACATTTGGCCCGCTGCAATTTGATTGAGATCATCGGCAAAGCTTAAACGAGCCTCTAATCGCCCTTCGTCCAATAGATCCCTGGCGGCCAATGGCGCCCCTGAACACATATTTAACAAGGCCTCGGGCTCATAATCACCGCATAAGGGGGCCAGCCAGCGACTGGCTTCTGCCAGAGCTGGCACCGCAAAGGCAACTGCCTGACAGCGACTACGAATTGTTGCCATGAGGCGATTGGGGGCATCGCTGATCAATATAATCAGCGTGCGTGCGCTGGGCTCTTCGAGGTTTTTCAATAGAGCATTGGCCGCATTAATGTTCATTGCCTCTGCCGGTGCCAATATGGCTACTTTGTATCCCCCCTGCTGTGAGGTTTGCCCTAAGAAATTATTGAGCTTTCTCACTTGATCAATTTTTATAGCTTTACCTTGTTCTTCAGGTGCCACGCTTTGAAGATCTGGGTGCGTTCCGGCCTTTATTAACTCACATGACTTGCACTGACCACAGGCAGCATCATTCTTTGGCCCGGCGCATAAAACATATTCTGCCAAGCAATTCGCCAGATGCCGTTTGCCGACACCAGCTGTGCCATTAAATAGTAATCCATGGGGAAGCTGTCCTTGGCTAAACCGTGCAAGCAAGCCACTTAAGGTTTCCTGCTGCCAAGGGTAAGGAAGCGTTACGGACACTCAAACCTCGCCGTTTATTCATTGATCGGGTCTTTAATTATGCCAGATCGCATTTATCCCCACACCCTTTAGTGCTTACCTGGGTCAAACTAACCATTATTGAGTACGGCAATAACTAAGATTTGCAGCCTGGAAGAGGTATTACTGTTATCAGCTGGTCAGTTCTAGGGATTTACCCAATGTCAGCTAAAGCTAATATTATCCTATTTACCCTACGCCATGGAGTTCGATAATGATTAGCAAATTCACCAAGCCAGCCCAGAGTGTTGCAAGCATAGGGGCATGCTTAACATTTGCTTTGGCGAGCAGTAGCCAAGCAGGCCCAGCTAATTTCCAAGATTACTTTTTTAATGTTTGTGAGCAACAGAGCAATAATAGCCAAGATCACGGCCAGCTCACTGGCTTATGTTTTGTTGGGCCCGCCCAACCGGGAGATCTTTCAACAGACAGTGAGGCTTCACTCAATCCAAGCCAAATGCTCAGCAGTAATGATGCCGCTCTAAGCTTTGCACGCGCCAACGCACGCTTGCAGCAAGAGCGTAAACAAAACCCTAAGGGAGGTAGCAGTGGCAGTGAGACACCTATTGGCCCTTTCAGCGTCTTAGTCAATGTTCGGCAGTTACAAGAAGACTCTAAGCGTCAAGCAAGCTTTGGCACTGAGCGTGGCTACAATTCAGATGGCACCGCCTTTGAGCTCGGTCTGGATTATCGAGTTAATGACAGCCTAGTGATTGGCGCTATGTACGCCTATGAAGATACCGAACTGGATTTTCGCGGAGAACTACCCGGGGTAAACTTTTCTCCAGTAAACTCTGCTGGTCGCAAAGACAGTTCGCAGTCAGCCTTGAGTTTTTTTGCCACTGCCGACTTAAACGCCAACTGGTATCTACAAGCGGGCGCTGGATTCAGTCGCAGCGATAATGATTTCAGTCGTAACTCTATCTTTCAAGAATCCACACGCTCATTAACGGCGATCAGCTCTCGAACTTCTGGCAGCGCAGATGGTGAAAGTCAGTGGTTTAGCTTAAATAGCGGTTACAATATAAATGTCGAACAGTGGTCATTTACACCTTATGCCTCGCTGCTGTGGGCCAGCTCTGAGATTGACGGCTTTAGCGAGCGCGACCTAAGCAATACCGGATTAAACATGAGCTTTTCCAAAATGGAAAGAGATTCCCGAATTGCCAATCTCGGCCTAAATATTAGCGGCGTATTTAATCAGGATTTTGGCGTACTGATTCCACAGTTGCGAGTTGAGTTTGAAAAAGAGTTTGACCGCGATCCGCAGTCAATGAGTGCACGCTTTGTGCAGGACAACAGCAATACCGTATACCAGTTTGCCGGTGAATCGCCTGATGATAGCTATATCAATGCGGCACTTGGCTTAGTGGCTATTCTGCCCAATGGCTGGATTCCATACTTTGAGTATCAATGGCAAGAGAGTAATAGCAGTTTTGATCGCTCACAGTGGGTCTTGGGTATTCGCAAAGAACTATAAATGTCTAAGGCAGCCAGCGCCCGCTGGCTTGCCTTCCCTTCTTTAAGTCCTTACTATGCCGCCCTTCTTTACGCTATTGATATCGTATTATCTATAGCAGCTTAAGCTTTAATTAAACACAGTAAGCAGCATGTTAGATATCGAGATTGTCTTCCAAGACGAGCATATGTTGGCCGTTAACAAACCACCTGGCTTATTATCTGTTCCTGGACGAGGCCCCGATAAGCAGGACTGCTTAATCAATCGTCTGCTGCCCCACTACCCTAACGCACGAATTGTTCACCGCTTGGATATGGCCACATCTGGCCTTATTCTTATTCCATTAAGTCACGAGGCTCAGGTTGCACTGGGTTTGCAGTTTGAAAAGCGCAGCATGTATAAAAGCTATTGTGCTCTAGTAGATGGCAAACTGGAACACGATTCGCAACTGATAGACCTACCGCTGATTTGTGATTGGCCAAACCGCCCTCTGCAAATTGTCGACCATGAGAATGGCAAGAGCGCTCAAACCCAAGTTAAAGTGCTGTCATATGACCAAGACGCTGACTGCAGCCGCCTAGAGTTAAAACCCCTTACTGGCCGCTCCCATCAATTAAGAGTTCATATGCAAGCTATTGGGCACCCCATCTTAGGAGATGAATTCTACGCTCCTACTGAAATAAAACAAAAGACGTCAAGGTTGTGTCTCCATGCAGAACATTTGCAACTACTGCACCCCATCACAAAATCACCATTAAGCATAAATTGTCCTGCCGATTTTTGATTCATTTCAAGGCGAGAAAATTGGTAAGGGAGTGTAATCGCGGTTGTGGCTTAAAGGCATAAAATAGCACTCAACAATTGCCTGAGTTATTCACTACTAAGCCATTTTTACGTGACTAAGCCCAACCATAAGGATTTGTAATGCTTAAGAATAAAACCTCGATACTGCTTTGCGCCCCAATTTTTTTATGCCTCAACCTGGCTAGCCCGATGGTATTGTCTGAAGATACCGAAGAGTCTTGTAAAGCCGCTTATGATCTTCTAAAAGACGGTGATGTAAAAGCCGCACTGGAAGAAGCTCGCTGGTGCGTGGAAGGCCTAGAGCAAATGCAACAGAAAGCCCAAAAAGAACTATTAGCGGCCAATATTGACGGCTGGAAACGTGAAAGCCTAAGCAGCAATAAAGCTCTAGGCATGACTGTTACTGAAGCTCGATACAGCAAAGGCTCTGAAAGCATTGAGCTTAATATTACCGGTGGGGGTAATAATTTTGCTGGCGCTGCATTTGCACAAATGGGGATGATGCAAGCGGGTAGCAGAGTTCGCCTAGGAGCCTATAAGGGCACGCTTATTTCTGGCGAGACCCTGATGATTCCAATGGGTGAAGGTCGCTTTATTACTTTAACACCAAGCTCCGCCAGCGATGAATCCCTCAAGAGCTTTGCCAAAGCCTTACCACTGAGTGAGCTGGCTAAATAGCGTGTATTAAAGCTGTTATCGCCCTATGGCAATAGCAGCTCTAATTGCTGGGCAATATCCTGTTGCACAGCCGCTAGTTCTTGCCCGGCATTGATAACAAAAAAGCGTTTAGGGTCTTGTTCGGCTCTGCTCAAATAGCAAGCACGCACACGCTCAAAAAACTCTACCTTCTCGGATTCAAAACGATCGGCTTCGCTGCGCTTGCTGGCTCGCTCCAAACCCAATTCCACATCAACATCCAACACAAAAGTGGCATCCGGCTGTAACTGTCCCTGAACCAGCGATTCGAGCTGCTCGATTTTTTGCATGGATAAACCGCGACCACCACCTTGATAGGCATAGGTGGCATCGGTAAAGCGATCACAAAGCACCCAAGCACCTCGCATCAAGCTTGGTATGATAAGACTCTGTAAGTGCTGCGAACGGGCAGCAAACATCATCAGCAGCTCGGCGGTTTCATCCACCTTCTCTTCGCGTTTAGCCAGCAATAGCTCTCGCAACTCTTCAGCCAATGGCGTGCCCCCTGGCTCGCGAGTGCAAACCACCTCAATGCCCCGAGCCTCAAGGTTTTCGCGGATAAAATTCATATTGCTGGTTTTACCCACGCCTTCGGTGCCTTCAACCGTTATAAACAAGCCCGGCTTCTTGCTGCTCATATCAATATCCTTAGTCACGCTTAGCTTTTGGGGGCCGAGCGATAATTAGATTTTCTGTTCTCAATTTGGTATTCACGTACGGCGCGATTATGCTCATCCAAAGTTGCGGAGAACTTGTGGCTGCCGTCACCTTTAGCAACAAAATATAGATAGTTGCTGCTATCAGGGTGCATCGCGGCGTAAATAGAGCGTTCCGCTACTAGGGCAATCGGAGTGGGCGGCAAACCTTTAATCACATAAGTATTGTACGGCGTCGCTTCACGCAAATCTTTGCGGCGAATATTACCTTTGTATCTGTCACCCATGCCATAGATAACAGTAGGGTCGGTTTGCAAACGCATATTTTTTTGCAGGCGTCGAATAAAAACACCCGAGATGGTTTCTCGCTCACTATCTTGCGCGGTTTCTTTTTCAATAATTGATGCCATTACCAAGGCTTCTGCCGGCGATTTATAAGGTAGTGCTTTGGCTCTATTCTCCCACTCTCGCTGTAAAATACTCTGAAGCTTTTTATGGGCTCGCTTTAAAATAGCCACATCGCTTTCACCATTTTGGTAGCGGTAAGTATCGGGAAAAAAATAACCTTCCGGGTGATCCAGCTCAATGCCTAATTTTAGCTTCTGCTCATCCCAGCTTAAGCCTTGTAATTCAGCTTTAATATTGTCCTTACTGTGAATATAGTCCAGTGCCTGCTGATAGCGCCAGCCCTCTAACAAGGTTATGTGATATTGCACCACATCATCGCTACGGAATTTTGCCAACAAGGTGATGGAGTTCAAGCTTTCATCCAGCTGAAATTCTCCGCGACGAATACCACCTTGCTCAGTAATGCGAGCATATAGACGCAGCAAACGTGCAGAAGGAATAACACCTTGCTTTTCAAGGTCTCGACTCACGCTTGCCAAGCTGGCACCAGCAGGAATGGTATAAAGCAATTGGCCGTCGGCCAGTTGCAAGTTGCGCTGCAGTTGTTGACTCGCCCAAAGATAGGCGCCCAGCAGTGCCGCCGACATAAGTGCCATGGCCACCACAAAGCCAATCAGGTAACGCCGCCAGGGGCCTAATGCATCCAACATACTTCTTGTTCCAATTATTCTGAGCTAAGCACTGGCAGTGTAAACCCTTCTTGGTAAATCTGCGACAGCGATTCACAGGCCATGACTGTTTCGCCTTGCCCTTGCCACTTATGGAGGCCTTGCAGTGGCCCAGAGCTTATCAGCAGAGATTCTACAGCTTGAATACCCTGTACAGAGTTTGCCAAGCAAATGGCATCAGATCGAAGCAGCTGCTCTACTGTAAGCGGGGTTTGAGAAACCGTTAACGCTTCACACTCAAGCAAATAGGCCCGCACTACTCCGGCAACACCGCTGAAGCTTAAATCCGGAGTTAGCCAGCAACCATCCTGCTTATAGAACAAATTGCTGCTAATAGCTTCAATCACATGCTGCTCACTATCCAATAAGATCGCATCATCACAGCCCGGGCTAAGCTGCCGACGAGCCAGTACCTGCTCTAAGCGATTGCCATGTTTAAGCCCTGCCAATAAAGGCTGTCTTGCTAGGTTGATCGGGCTAAGCTCTAATTTTTTTGGAGAAACCCTTTGATCACAGGGTTCGGCCGAAAAGGCCAAGGCCACAAGATTCGCCTCTCCATCTGGACGAGCATAACCACGCAGACTTTCACCACGAGACAGCTGAAACTTAACGATTGCTTCGCGCTGGCCTTGTGCCTGCAGCAGCTGACATACCTCTTGGTATTCCGCCTGGAGCTTGGCGACATCAAAATGAAAAGCTAAACGTTCACAGGCTTGTGAAAAGCGCTTAAGGTGCAAAGCCCAGAATGGGCATCGATCGATATAGAAGCGGGCGGTTTCAAAAATAGAATCGCCAAATTGAAAACCGCGATCAAACAGACTGATCTGCTGCTGATCGCGGCCATTAACACGGCAAATTAGCGCGGCCTGAGTCATCTTAGCTCGGCTTATGCCATTTAAACGCGGCGGAAGATGAGCGAGCCGTTCGTACCACCAAAACCAAAGGAGTTGCTTAAGACCGCATCGATCTCACGCTCCTGAGCGGTATGAGGTACAAGATTAATGTCACAGCCTTCATCTGGGTTATCCAGATTGATGGTCGGAGGGGCAACCTGATCTTTAATCGCCAATACTGACAAGATTGCCTCTACCGAACCTGCAGCACCCAGCAAGTGGCCAATCATGGATTTGGTCGAACTCACCGCAACCTGATCAATATCATTACCCATCACACTTTTAACAGCGATACACTCAGCGACATCACCTGCCGGCGTTGAAGTGCCATGAGCATTGATGTAGTTAATGGCAGAGGTTTCGATAGCTGCATCGTTGATGGCATTTTGCATGGACAAAGCGGCACCCGCTCCATCTTCTGGCGGTGAAGTCATATGATGAGCATCACCACTCATACCAAAGCCAACCAGCTCAGCATAAATTTTTGCGCCACGTGCTTTAGCATGTTCGTATTCTTCAAGCACCATTACACCGGCGCCCTCGCCTAATACAAAACCATCACGGTCTTTATCCCAAGGGCGACTGGCCGCTTGTGGATCGTCATTGCGAGTCGAAAGTGCACGTGCTGCGGCAAAACCACCCAAGCCTACAGGGCTGGTAGCCATTTCCGCGCCACCTGCGATCATGGCATCGGCTTCGCCATACTGAATTGAGCGAGCTGCCAAACCGATACAATGGGTACCAGTCGTACAAGCGGTTACGACGGCAAGGTTGGGGCCACGGAAACCATACTTGATAGATAGGTTGCCCGAGATCATGTTGATGATGGCACCGGGAACAAAGAATGGAGAAATACGGCGAGGGCCGCGCTCAGCAATGGTTTTGGCACCATCTTCAATAGAACCGATACCACCAATGCCAGAGCCGATAGCCGCACCAATACGTGGAGCGTTTTCATCGGTCACCTGCAGGCCGGAATCTTCCATTGCCTGAATACCAGCCACCATACCGTATTGAATAAATGGGTCCATTTTGCGGGCGTCTTTAACAGGCATATAGTCGCCTACCTCAAGGTCTTTAACCGCCGCACTAAAGCGTGTGGTAAAAGCCGAGGCATCGAATTTCTCGATCATGCCTACACCGCTCTTACCCGCTAAAATATTCTGCCAGGTATCTGCCACCGTATTACCTACCGGTGAAACCATACCCAAACCCGTTACCACAACTCGTCTGCGGGACATATTGCCTCCGTCGGCGATGCTCAATCATCGCTTGTTATTGTCAAACACACTCCCACCAGCTCACTCTGGTTCCGCTAGTATATCGGGACAAAAAGTGATGGTGTATAAACAACAAAAGCCGCTCTATGAGTCATAGAACGGCTTTTTAGGCTAGGCCTCAAACAACGAATGACTCAAATTAAGCCAAGTTTTCGTTGATGTACTTGATGGCAAGCTCAACAGTAGTAATCTTTTCCGCTTCTTCGTCTGGAATTTCGGTTTCGAACTCTTCTTCCAGCGCCATAACCAGCTCTACGGTATCCAAAGAATCTGCACCCAGATCCTCAACAAAAGACGCCTCAGTTTTTACTTCTTCTTCTTTAACGCCCAGTTGCTCAGCAACGATTTTCTTTACGCGTTCTTCAATGCTGCTCATAACGTTTTTCAACTCCTAGTGGTCTACGTCGGTTTAGCCGCTCTCTATTACTTTAGAATTACTTTGAACTGCTTCTGTGCAAGAGCGAACAAAATAACGGTTGTTCGGTCACGGCTCAAATATAAGCTCCGGCCAACACGAGCGCGCATTTTACATGGATTTACGCCGAGTTGTAACGGATCTTATAAATTTTTGTGAATTTTTAAAAAATACTCTTAATTAACAACAACTTAGACTTAAAAACCCTAACAATTGCAGCCGTCTAAAGCATTCTTTGGACGTTATTTTACGCCAAATTGTGACGGCTGCACGGGGCATTTAGGCCATATACATGCCGCCATTTACCTGCAAAGTTTCACCGGTAATATAGCCACCCGCATCACCTGCCAAGAAACTTACCACACCGGCAATTTCTTCAGGCTTACCTAAACGACCCAATGCAATCTGAGACAGCATCAGCTCCTTTTGGTTCTCATCCAGCACCTTAGTCATATCAGTATCGATAAAACCCGGGGCAACGGTGTTTACGGTAATACCGCGTGAGCCAATTTCTTTTGCCAATGAACGGGCAAATCCAGCTACACCTGCTTTAGATGCGGCGTAGTTAGACTGACCGGCATTACCCATTGAACCCACTACAGAGCTGACATTGATAATGCGCCCCCAACGAGCCTTCATCATACCGCGCAGACAGGCCTTGCTTAAGCGATAGATAGCGCTCAAGTTGGTATTGATCACATCAAACCACTCATCTTCACCCATACGCATGAGCAAGTTATCTTTGGTAATACCGGCGTTATTCACCAAGACTTGGATTGCACCAAACTCATCATTAATGGCTTTTATCAAATCGCTAATGGAATCCGCTTCGGTGACATTCAGCACCATGCCCTTACCTTGAATCCCCTTTTCAGCCAAGCGAGCGCTAATCTTTTCAGCCCCACCTTCGCTGGTCGCGGTACCAATAACAACAGCACCTTGGGCACCCAAGTCATCCGCAATAGCCGCACCAATTCCACGGCTTGCACCTGTCACCAAGGTGATCTTTCCTGCAATACTCATAGTTAATTCCTATTTCGTTAGGCCTCGCAGCCATAAGCTGGGCTGCAAGATTATCTATTCTTTTACGCGTTCAGCGCTTCAACATCAGCTGGAGTTTCCAAACCTTTGGCAGCAATACTCTTATCGATGCGCTTTACCAAGCCAGCCAAAACCTTACCCGGACCACATTCCACGGCCTGCTCGATACCAGCGTCTTTCATAGCTTTCACACAATCAACCCATAAAACAGGGCTGTAGATCTGCTCGATCATTAGAGCTTTGATTTTGGCAGGATCCGTTTCAGTTTGTGCATGAACGTTATGCACAACTGGGGTAGCCGGGGCTTGGAACGATGTGGCTTCGATTTGTTCCGCCAAACGATCGGCAGCTGGCTTCATCAACTCGGTATGGAAAGGTGCACTTACCGGTAAGGGCATAGCGCGCTTAGCACCTGCTTCTTTACACAACTCAATAGCTTTATCAATTGCCGCTTTACTGCCCGCGATAACAACCTGGCCCGGAGAGTTAAAGTTTACCGCCGACGCAACGCCATCAGCAGAAGCTTTAGCACAGGCTTCCTTAATAGATTCATCATCCAAACCAATAATAGCAGCCATAGCGCCTTCACCCGCTGGAACCGCTTCTTGCATAAACTTGCCGCGCTGCTGCACTAAACGGACTGCATCTTTCAATGCCAAGACTTCAGCACAAACTAAAGCTGACCACTCACCTAAGCTGTGACCAGCCATCAATGCTGGGCGAGCATCTTGATTAGCACCATAAACACGCCAGCAGGCAACACTGGCTGTTAGCAATAAGGGCTGGGTACGCTCGGTCATATTAATGGTTTCTTGCTCACCATTTTGCAGCAAATCCCACAAGTCATAACCCAAAACCTCAGAGGCTTCAGCGAAAGTTTCTTGTACTACAGGATATTCGGCGGCCAGCTCTGCCAACATACCGATTTTTTGAGAACCTTGCCCTGGAAATACGAAGGCCAAATTAGATTGCACCATAACGCTACCTTTTAGCTAACTATTTATATTCTTTCTGTGTTACTTCTAAAACTGTTAACCCTGAAGCACAATTACTCAAGGCTAATTAAAACGGTTCTTGCTCAAAGCGCCGACATATACGCGGCGCAACTTCGCTGTTGACTTGCTCGCAAGCCAACTCTAAAGCACTGCGAAAGGCTAATTCATCAGCCCCACCATGACTTTTAATGAGCGGGCCCTGCAAGCCCAAAAAACTGGCGCCATTATAACGATCAGGATCAAACTGACGCTGCCATTTACGTAATAAAGGGCGGGCAAATCGGCCAACTAGGCGACCATACCAGCTACTTGAAAAGGCCTCACGCATTTCGGCCACCATCAGCTGTGCCACCCCCTCACTCACCTTTAACGCCACATTGCCCACAAAACCATCGCAAACCACTACGTCGGCTTCACCGCGATAAATCTGATCGCCCTCGATATAACCAATAAAGTTAAGCGCTTCATTGGCCTGCAAACTGCTGGCTGCCAAGCGAATCTGTTCATTTCCTTTGATATCTTCGGAGCCAATATTCAGCAGAGCTACACGCGGGCGCTCTACTCCAGCTACCGACTCCATAAATACAGAACCCATCAAGGCATTATGAATAAGGTGCTCACTATCACATTTTACACTGGCACCAAGGTCCAGCATTAGGCAATCGGCTTTAGCAGTAGGGATAGATTTAGCGATCGCAGGGCGATCCACACCCGCAAAGGTTTTCAATAAATGCCGCCCCATCGCCATCAAAGCACCGGTATTACCGGCGCTAATCGCCGCATCGGCTTTTGCCGTGCGCACAGCATCAACAGCCAGCCACATTGAGGAATTTTGCTTATGTCGCAAAGCCTGCCCAGGACGATCATCCATGGTGACCACCTCATCTGTGTGACAAAAGAGCATTTTTGAGCCGTTAGCTAGCTCGTGCACACAAGGGCTTTGGGAAATATCGAGGGAGATGGGAGCTTGCTCGGCTAATATGTCGAACGGACCATACAGCTGGCATTCCAGAGTACGATCATTAGCCAAGGAGTAAGCGGCGTTTAACGCAACGCGGGGACCTAAGTCCCCGCCCATAGCGTCAACCGCTAATCGAATTGAATCAGTCAATCTATTCAGCGCCTAATAGTGAGGATGTTAAACATCCTAGTGACTGGCGTCAGAATATCAACGACTAGCGCTAAGCGCGTCGAAGAATATTAGTCTTCGGAGCCAGTGTCGATCACTTTACGGCCACGGTAGAAACCGTCGGCAGTGATGTGGTGACGGTGGTGCTTCTCGCCACTGGTTGGATCAACAGATAGGGTTGGTCCGCTTAGGGCATCGTGAGAGCGACGCATACCGCGACGTGAACGAGTCTTTTTACTTTTTTGAACAGCCATGATAGCTCCTTAACTATTTACTGGAACCGGGGCGCCTCGTTATTTCGGCGAGCCCTTAAGTTGCTCCAGAACTTGAAACGGGTTATTTCGCCGCTCAGCTTCTGCTTCCGCTGTTTCATCAGAAGCATCATTATCTCCTGCGGAGTAATGAGCCAAGTCGACACATTGATGATCGTGATAGACCGCCATGGGTATGCACAGCAAGATCTCTTCCTCGATCACCTCGTATAAATCGGATACCCCTTCAGGGGCAATCCATGCATCTATGCTTTTCGGTAAGTTTTTCGCCCGGTCTTCATCCCAGACAATACCTAAAGCTAAGCTGCCTTCAATATGTTGATCACAGGGTTCCATACAACGCTCACAGGTAAGCTGCAATTTAGCACTAACCTGGCCGCGTAATAAGCGATGACGCTGATCATCCACCTCAAAGTGTAGCTCAACCTCGATATCAGCATTCTCGCCTACGGCGATTTGCGCTAATCGATCCAGAGCCTCGAGGGGTATATTCCCTTGTAAATCAATGCCTTGCTGGGCAAATTTACGTGGGTCTACTTGCCTCGGTAAAATCTTTGAAGAGGGGGCATTCAACATAAGCGCGCCATAATAGGGATGCAGGGGCCTGCTGTCAAAGGAAAAATCACTCCAAACCCCTGATTTTATGGGCATTGGGCGATTTTTTTCAAATTGCTAAGGTAGCATCGATAAGATTCGTTAGAATAGCGCTTTTTAACCATAGGAATCCACCATGCCTCAGCTTGTTTTAGCCTCTAGCTCACCTTACCGGGCCGAACTTCTGGGCAAGTTACAAATACCCTTTCTTCAAGCTAGCCCTGATATTGATGAAAGCCCTTTGGCAAATGAACAAGCTACAGCCTTAGTTAAACGTCTAGCGGAAAAGAAAGCTAAAGCCTTAGCCTTACAATTCCCCAAGCACCTTATAATCGGATCGGACCAAGTTGCCTGCTTTGAGCAACGAATTATTGGCAAACCCGGCAACATAGCAAACGCCAAAGCGCAATTAAGAAGCTTTAGCGGGCAAAGCGTCGAATTTTTAACCGGGCTTTGTGTTTATAACAGCCTCACCCAAAATTGCCAGGTAGAACTATCTCGATTCAAGGTGCACTTTCGCAGCTTAAGCGAAGTTCAAATAGAGAGCTATATAGAGAAAGAACAACCCTTAAACTGCGCAGGCAGCTTTAAGTCCGAAGGCTTAGGTATCGCCCTATTTACACAGCTTGAAGGCGACGACCCCAACAGCCTTATCGGCCTTCCGCTAATTAAATTGATCGACCTGCTGAACCAAGAAGGGCTTAGCCCATTGTGAAATAAAGCAGGCAAAGCTCCCACTATTGCCAGAAGTTTACCACTAAAGGTCGGCTGAGATTTCTGGGCACTTAAGAACAAAACTCGTCCCCTTACCCGGTTCGCTAAAACACTCCAAACTACCATCGATAACATTGGCCACCAGGTTAAGTAAAACATGTAGACCTAAGCCGATATTCGAAGGACTGTGCGCGGTAAACGGATCAAATATTACCGGCGCCATCTCTTTAGCAACGCCGCTACCATTATCGCTAAACTCTAGAACGAAAAACCGATCGCCCCCCTTTTGCTGGCCACTCCAGTACGCCGATATATTTATATGCCTAGCGACTGCCGCCTCACCCTCAAAAGCATGCGCTAAGGCGTTTTCAAAAAACTCTTCTAATAATTTGTTAAACAAAGAAGAACAACTATACAAAAGCAAATCTTCAGCAACATCCAGCTCTACCGCTACAGCCCGCTCTTGCAGGCGCTCTTGAAACATATCTTGCACGGTGGCTATTTTTTCAGGTAAGCAAAACTCAGAGAATTGCCACTGGGACTCATCTATTGATATATCCTTGAAGCTATCCACCAAGCCAGACAAGCGGTCGTAATTTCGGTTTAATAATTCAGCGCTGGACTCAAACTTCTTAAACCTCTGATTTACAAAAACTTCATTCACCGTGTCTTTGCTAAGCTCCTTGAAGATATCAATAGCGCTACTTTCAATCACCGAAGAAGCCATTTTAGCCACTCCCAACGGCGTATTCACTTCATGAGCCACACCACTAACCAATCGACCTAACGCAGCCTGTTTTTCATTGACGGCCAGCTTTTCCCGCGTTTCCAATAGATCATCGGTTCTTTCAGCCACCAGATTTTCGAGCTCGACCTTCTTTTGGCGATAGTAGCTTAGGCGCCAGAGGTACAAGGCATACAAACAGGCCACTAGCGTCAAAAAAATGAGAAATTTAAACCACAAACTTTGATACCAAGCTGGAATAACGATAACGGGCAATGAAAGCTCGTAATCCGACCATTCTCCTACTCGGTTAGTTGAGCGCAATCGAAACTGGTAATCCCCTGGTGGCACATCTATATAGTTTGCCACACGGGCATCTGCACTCACCTCATTCCAGTTTTTAGAGTAACCCTGAAGCTTGAACTTGTAACGAATATCTGCAGAGCCGGAGTAATCCAAAGCCGCAAAGCTAATACTGAAATCACTCTCTTTTTCAGATAGCACAAGGGGGGCAGCAACACTGTCACGTTTAATGCTATCAACTTCGATATCCGTTAATACCAAAGGCGGCTGATATCGCCACGATTTAAAGCTGTTAGTCTTATGAAGCTGAATGCCGTATCTGCTCATATTAATCAGGATTCCATCGCTTGAGCGAAGAAATTCAATGGATTGTCCTAAGCCTTCCAGCTCACCATCGGCCACCCCCAAACGCTGAATACTATTCTGGCCGGACAAACGATACACGCCGTAACCCCATTCATTACCCATTTCATCTTCGTCGAAAATCCAAACTTCCCGATTATCAGAATGAACCTTTTTTAAATGGAGACTTGTCTCGCTAAGATGGGTCATTTGGTAAATTGTACTGTTGCTGGAAAAGTACAGTTGCCCAGATTGCGTACGGTATCCCCCAACAAAATCAGGCTTCTGTTCACTGTCATTCGACTCAAGAACCAGATCGAGCTGCTTTGCGCGCTTGCTCCCAGCTTTTAATAAAAAATTGTTTCCGTTACGAGTTAATATAGATTTTTTTTCATCCACATCGGTAACCCAAGAAGACTCTACAGGAGCGTCGCCTTCAATTTTTACCATATAGCAAGAGTGCGCATCGTTATAAAGCCGAAAGACAGCATTAGGAGTTCTTGAGAATGCCAATAGTCCTCCGTCCATAGTTTGTAAAACCCTATAGATCATGCCATCCCAAGGTGTTTTGAAGTCGCATTCGAGTAAATCGCTACTTTTTCGGCCTCCTACATCTGCATCCGTATACCTTAGTAAACCCGCATCCTGTGTGGCGATCCAGATGTAACCATCACGACTTCTATGAAGCCATCTTATTTTATTGGTCGGCAGGCTAGGCTTACTGTCGGGGCTAGTGTTGATCGAGCGTTCAAACCCTTTTTTAGGATCATAAACATCAATTCCATCCGTATATGTAGAGAACCAAAACTTCCCACCATTAGTCTCTGTTGCTCCTGACCACTCACTTTTATACTCAGGCTTCTTATTGATAGGCGAATAAATAATCGATCGCGTAAACTCTCTTGAAGGTGTTGAAATCCACAATTCTGCATCACGCATCCCCAACCAAACCAGGCCACTTTCATCAACATACAAACTCAGCAGATTATCATTATTAAATGCACCGGGACGAAATTTATCGGCAACATACCTGTTCTTAATGGTAGCGTCCCTGGCATCAAAAACATAAACTCCTTTTCGGTATGATGCCACCCACAGCTCATCACTTCCTACTGCCGTAACATCATGGACATCAACCACATCAGGCCAATCGCTTACAATTCCATCTGGACTTACAATCTTCAAACTCGAAAAGGCACCACCTATCCATAGGCGCTTTACATCATCGATATAGAGCCTGTTGACCTTATAGTCTTTAGAAATTACCTTCGTAATAACTTCAAATGTTTTACCAACTAACTTAAGCCTATAAACACCATCAAGATCCGCGATAACGAGGTGACTGTTATCATCTAAAACACCATCCTCAAGAGCCCCTGAAACTCCCCCGATTATTGGGTAGCGCTCTACCTCATGACTCATGGGATCCACAAAATTCACCCCCACATTGGTAATTACCCAAACGCCACCTTGTTCATCAACTTGAATCGATTTAATGTAATCGGAGTCCAAACTTCTATCGTCTGCTGGCTGATGGTTAAATCTTCTAAACTTTCTACTTTTTTCGTCCAACCGATACAAACCATAGCCTTTAGTACCCGCCCATATTACGCCCTCACTCCCTGTTTCAATTGATGTATACTCCACACTATTTAGAGAGCTTCCTTCGTTATCTTGGTGACGTGCTGGCAAATAGCTATAACCATCATAAGTAAATAGGCCATGCATACTCGCTATCCAAATAAGGCCGCTTGTAGACTGAGTTATTTTATTGATGCCAATTGATCGAGCATCTGTATCAACCTTTAGGAAATTCGGCTGCCCAAGATCGAAAATACTGGCCACCTCTGACCTTGCAGATATTGAAGTAAAAATGGTTATTAGTAGCGAATACCAAATATAATTGAGTCGCATGATATCTAAAGGCTTGCTCTGGAAGAGAATACCTTTAAGTGTAATAAAGATTTGTACTTTTCCTAATGCCAATCCCGGGCGGTCAAGTATTCGTTCTTTTAAATGACAGGCATTTCAGAAACATAAGTGAATTTTTGTACAAACACCTATATCAGCAACTATTGATAGGCAAACAGTTTAAAGAGCAACCATTGCCGAGCGGGGGAAGCGGGGTTAGTCAATTGCAAGGGAGATGCAAATCAATTATGTTTTCTCGATGATGGAAAAGGCCACTCTTGCTACCACCAGTGGAGCTTTAATTCCATGAGCCACACCACCACTCCCATACAGCCAAACATCTAGCAAGCCATTTTATATGCCAAAGAAAACCCTAAGCCGAGCACTTAATGAGTAGTGCCCTCTCAAGAGCTAAGGTCTATTGGAAGAGCTAGGCCATTGCACTTTCAGCAAATCACTATCAGCGGTTTGAAAACGGGTTTTCAGCAGGCGATCGCCATCCGGATGTAAATGAAACTCCCAGTAATCCGTACTTTTGGAAAGTAGCTGCTTGCGCTTTTGTTTAGTTTTTAAATCATACTGTACTAAGTAGCTGTGTCCATAAACCGGTTCGCTAAAATACACATAGTCACCCTGAACCTGCCAGGTGCTGCCACTGAGATAGGTGAAATTATGAATAAATTGTCGCTCGCCGTGCTCATCACGCTGGTACAGTTTTAACTCATGATCAATCAGAAAATCGCGGCCATCCTTTAGCTGCCTTAGATAACTTAGCCCAGCCTCCAGATAGCGAGTCTCTTCGCTTGCAATATCGTAACTGTAAAGATCACTATTATCGCCATTTATACGGGCGTAAAAGACTTTTTTAGAATCCCGACTCCAAGAAGGCGGTCCTACTTTTTCCAGCTCACTACTGATGTATTTGAAATCCAGGCTCGTCAAGTCGAGAATAAATAAACGATCCTCCAGCCTACCAAGCAACCATCGTTGATCCGGACTTTGCACCATTTCGCGAACGACTTCACGAGGGTTAAACTCCAATAAGACATCGGCATTACCCCTAAGATTATGCTGCACAATAGCTGCCGTCTTTTCATCTTTTTGCGTATAGAAGATAGAGGTCCCATCACGGCTGTACATGGGGTGAAATTCAGCCTTTTCGGATTCGAGCAGCAACATTGCCTTATTGCTAGTGACAACAAATGGATTGGCGATCTCTTTTACATCGGTATAATTCATACCATGTTGCCGCATATAAAAGCAGCTAGGACCGCAATCATAAAAAGCATCATTTAGCCCTGGTAAGGTCCCACCCTGAGGCCAGATTCTATCACTTGCGATACTGTAATAACTCAGCTCACCTTTAAAGCTGCCAATGATCAGACCCGCCCGACTACCATCATCTGAATCAATGGCACTGGACTTTGATAACCATAAGACTTTGTTTCCAAAGAAACTTAAATTTCTTTCTACCACCAGACTATTGTTTTGCAAATCCATAATTGTCATTGCGTAACGACGACCTACGACGTTTTTGAGAATGGCTAAATAATGCCCATCGGGTGATTCTTTTGCATAGAATGCACCATAGCCTTGCTTAGCTGAATAGGTAATCTGCTCAATCTCTTCGGTCTCAATGTGATAGCGAAAAATCTCCCAAGGCTCTGAATAGCTCGCTTCATGTAAAAAATATACCGCCGCCCCATCAGCCGACCAACTGATCAAACGGCGAGCATGATCTCCTAAAGAAGCCCGTTTGGGCGTAACCAAACCTCGATCGGGATCAAAATCGGCTATATAGATTGCGGAGGGCCCAGCTTCTTCTGCCTTATGGTTATAGGCTATTTTTTGTCCATCTGGTGAGAACAAGCCATGATAAAAATCACCATCTCCATGACTTATCTTTGTAAGCAAGGCATTTCCTAAGTCCTTAACATAAAGCTGACTTCTTTCATCATCCTGAGCTCGATAAGAAAACAAAAGCCGCTGGCTCGCCTCGTGAAAACTACCATCGGCCTCTGCGCCAGATAAAGACGTAAGCCGCTCCGTATTGGGACTTGAAGAAAGCTCTATGGAATCAGTCGGTTTTTGCTTGAAAAGGCCTACGCCAAGAGTCATTAGGACCGCTAGAAATAGCAATAACATGACCGCAAGCATAGGCCTGTGATTTAGCAGCGTCTTGTTTAGGCGAGGACGAATTGCACGAACCGGAGCAACTAAAACATAGCCCTGTAAAGGCTTGGTTTTGATATAGATAGGATTTTTAGCGTCATCTCCCAACGCTAAACGCAGCTTTTTGACCGCCCGGCGCAAGGAATCATCAGACACCACACGCCCCCGCCAGACATGTTCAAGTAATTCTTCGCGAGAGGCCAGCTCCCCCGGTCTCTGAGCTAGGTACAGCAAAAAATCACACAGTAAAGGCTCCAATTTAAGCAGCGTTTCACCGCGTTGAAGCTCACAGCGACCTGGATTAAAACTCCAGTCGGCTATTTCTAGGATCTCAACATCTTGATTCAAAGATTTAGAATTTTCCATTAATTCAATAACTTACAGCTGTGACTATTTGTGATCAGATATTTTACACCACGGTAACAGAAGATCCTAAAAACTCATTAGCGTGCCGTCAATAGAACTGCTTTAGTCGGCCTCTTCGCCAATGGTGGCGATCACTAAAGAACCCGGTACACAGGAAAAGGTAATGAAGCAGCAACGATTTATTCACTATCTAGCCAATAAACAACAACTGAGTAAAGTACTCACTTTTTGTCTATTGGGCGTATCCACCATAGCAAACTTCACAAACGCCCAAAGCCTCGATAAACCCGTAGTCCAAACGGCCAAGGTGGAGGCGTGGCCAGCAGGTCTTAGCAAAACACTTTACTGCGTTGTCAGCACCCCTCAACTTTTTCAAAGCAATAGCCAAAGCAGCTCAGAACTCTTAACAATATTACCCATCGGGGCTCAAGTTAAGGCCGGCGAGCTGGTCGCGCTACAGGACGACTTTTACCTTAGGCAAGACCTTAAACAGTTAAAAATAGATGAACAACTGGCTCAAGCTGAATTAGCTCACGCCCGCGGTGAGTATCAGCGGTTAGCCGTGCTGAGCCAAAAAGACATGATCAGCAAAGCGCAACTGAGCGAAGCTGCACTAATCCAAACCCGAGCAAAACTGCAACTTGAGAGTCTAAACAACAAAACACGAACCTTAGAAAGAAGAATAGAAAGTTTAGAGCATCGTGCGCCATTTAGGGCCCAGGTTTTAAGGGTGGACGCTGAGCCTGGTCAGCAATTGAGCACAGGGCAAAGCCTATTCCAACTATTGCCACTTGAATACAAACAGCTGGAATGCAAGCTCCCCCTTGATATTGCCAAAGAGCTTAAGCTGCTTGGGCGACAGAGCTTTCATTACACACAGGCCCAATCTTCAAGCTTTAGTGCCGCAGATCTACAGTTTTCTGTGAGCTATGAATCCGGCTATACAGTAGGCCCAAATGAAGAGAGTAGTAAGCTTCTAAGCTTGCGTGCGCTTAGCCACAAAGCCGACAAAGATACGCAAAGCTTAGACATTTACCTAGAGCTGCAAAATCCGCAGCACCCCAGATTATTAATTGGTCAGCGGGTTAAAGTGAAAGTTCAGCAGCAACACGCTGACATCAGCCGAGTGCCCTATGATGCAATAAGTCTATCAGGCAATAGCTATGAACTATGGCAGCTAAAAGACGATAACAGCGTTAGCAAAATCTATCCTCATATCGTATCGACCAGTAAGAATCACTTTATTATTCGATCACCCTTACGAGCGGGAGATAAAGTGATTACCAGAGGACAGCGCGAGCTAAAGGAAAAGCAGCTTGTCTTTGTGGCAGGAGAGCCAACATGAATGATCAAAAGCGAGCCAGCCTGATATTAACTTGCACACTGCTCATTATACTTAGCGGTATTGTTGCAGCCTTTAGCCTGCCAAACAGTCTACTGCCCGATCTTTCCCGGCCACAGATAGAGTTATTTAGCCGCTGGCCCGGAAAGACAGCAAGACAAATAGAACAAAGCTTAATCGCGCCACTAGAACAACAATTAAGGGGCATTGCCGAGATGAGTGAGATGCGCTCCGACATCAGAGCAGGCAACGCCACCACCACACTGACATTTCAATCAGCGGCCGATATGAATCAAGCTTATATAAATGTACTGTCCGCTTCCAACCAAGTTCCAAGCTGGCCAAGCCAAGTAGCCAAACCATTAATTCGGGATTATAGCAATGGTGCTGGCGCTACTCTTGCGAGCTTTTTTGTTTATCACAAAAATAAATCTCAGAGCGATCCCAACGCATTAATTGATGCCTATAAACAATACATTGAGCCTGCATTCGCCAAGATAAAAGGCGTTTCAGGTGCGGTCGTAGGTACTCCAGTTGAGCGGCGTATCAATATTGAGCTAGATCCAGAGCGGCTCTCACAAAATTCATTAGAACAACCCGAAATTGTCGAAAAACTCCGTGGCTTTAGCGACCAATCTGGGGGCAAACTGACGTTCGGCGCACGCGAATACGATCTTCAGTTTAAAGGACAGCTTTCTTTTGCTCAGTTAAGTACGGTGCCAATCACAGCAAACGAGCAGCACATTATACGGCTCGGCGATATCGCCAATATCCAAACCGAGCTTAGCTCACCCTGGGATTACTTTGCACTCGAAGGCAAACCCTCATTCTACTTTTTCGTACAGCCAAGTAGCGGCATAAATGCGCTCAACACCATCGCTCGTATCAAACAGACAATAACAGAACTCAATAACGGCCCATTACATTCTCGGGGCATAGAGCTTGCCATCAGCCGTGATGACTCGCTCGCCATCACAAACGCTTTGCAATTAGTTTATGGCAGTTTAATTTTGGGGATGTTGCTAGCTTGTGCCGTACTCTATTACTTTTTAAGAAACCACATTTCTGTCGGCCTGACATTCTTAAGCATTCCTTTTTGCCTATCAATAGTCGTCCTACTGATGTCTGTCTCTGGTTACAGTTTTAATGTTATTTCACTGGCCGGCATTGCTCTTTCGATAGGCTTGATCATGGATGCTGCCATTATCGTCATTGAGGCCTTAAATCGATCAAAACAACAAAAGCTTTCCCTGGCGAAAACTTTGAAAGAGCTAAGATCAGCACTATTCTCATCAACCCTATCCAGTATTATCGTTTTTTTGCCGATGCTATTTATGAGTTCAATCGAAGGGAAGCTTTTTCAGGATTTGGCTTTTACAATATCTGCTGCGCTAGCCGCTTCAGCGGTCTTTGCACTGTGGGTGCTACCCATTCTTTATCAACGCCTCATGCCCTCAAAAAATTGGAAAACCTCAGCCAGAGCAAACAAGCCGATCTTAAATAATGAACCCGACTTAGCACAAGCACCCTCCAAACCCCCAACGATAAAATCACCAGCAAAAAATACCTTTAAGAAAAAACTTGCTACCTTACTTACCCTTGGGGCACACAATCGAACTGCGGCGATTTGCCTCCTCCTGCTCAGCATTCCAATAGCTACATTCGTTATCATAGAAATTCGCCCAGCGATCGATGTCCTGCCTGATCCAAAGCAAAATATTATGTCGAGTTTTATTCGCTTTGAAGAGCCACTATCAAAGGACACTGTTAGAGAAGAGTACGCCAAGCTATTGGCGGATAGAATTGAGCGCGAACTACAACAAAGCATAGACTTGGGTATAAGAACTTATGGATTATTTTGCTTTCCAAATCGCTGTCAACTGTATTTTCATACCAATGGCAAACAGAAATTTAGCGTATTAAAAGAATGGTTAGAGAGCAGAGTCACTGTTGATTTAGTTGGCACCAGTGTATTTACCGTACAGGGAAGCCTATTGCGTTTTGCACTCCCTAATAATCGCAGCACTTGGCTGGATATCAAAGGTGCCGATTTACCACAGCTACAAAAAGCAGGGTTGGGTCTTCTTCAGTACCTAAAGGCCAAGCACCCTAAGGCGAGAATAGAGGAAGCTACCCCGTTGATAAACAGATCGACACAGGTGGAATTCACAGCTAAACGAGATCAACTCATCCACTTAGGATTAAGCCCTGAGGAGCTTAAGCAACGGCTATTAGTATTAAGCGACGGTATGTATTTAGGTGATTTTTATATCAATTCAGCTACCCTGCCCCTTTATTTAAAATCGAAGCAAGCTGACTACCTGGATGAACTACTGGACACCGAAATTTATATTCGCCATCACGGGCTAGTTCCGCTGCGCCAGCTGAGCAACGTTAAGATCAAATCGGTACCCGATTCAATCTTTCGAGTTAACGGTGAAGTCGCAAGCTCTATTAGCGTAACCCCGCCAGACGGCACCCCAATGGGAAAATTTAGCGAACAATTACAGCGCGATGTCGCAGAATATATGGAAGCAAAGCACCCCCACTTACACTTAAGTTATCGCGGTAGCGCTGATCAATTGGGCGCTTTCCTGCAGGAGTTCGTCGCAATATTCTTGATTGCTGTCGCTCTATTAGCCGTACTGATGCAGCTGACCCTTGGCTCCTGGAAATTCGCCTTGGCCGTTCTATTATCAATGCCACTTGCGATATTAGGAGGCATGTTGAATTTAAAGCTATTAAGTTTATTTGTGCCGCAGAATCTGGATATCATTACCATGATCGGCTTTGTTATTCTAATGGGACTGGTCATTAACAACGCAATCTTACTGGTAAGCCAGTACCAGCAGGCTGCACTTCAAGGACAATCCCAAAGAGAAGCCATTTTAAGTGCAGTGTTCGCGCGCAAACAGGCTATCTATTTGAGTGCCAGTACCAGCATTCTTGGCATGCTTCCTCTGATGATCAATCCCGCCAGTAGTGCGGAGATTTATCGTGGGCTTGCAGCGGTAATTTGCGGGGGGATGTTGTTTAGCGCACTATTTGGTATCAGTTTTATGAGTGCATTGCTATCATTGCCGTTCTTTAAAAACAGCAAAGCACCTTCAGAAACAGCTAAGCTGCCCCACGCCCAAAATGAAGCAGCACTTCCTATCTAGCTTGAAGTGGCAGGTGTCAATATTCGCCTGCCATTTTCTCACTCTGGGATATACCAGAAAGGCCTGAATCACAATCTACGCAACTGCTACAAACCTACATAACAAGCAACTTCAAAAATATCAGGCCTACCTTCTTCATTGCCGAAGTAACAAACTTCTTCCCACTCGCTACTTTCTTCATCAAGCTGACAAATCGCAAACTCTAGCTTGTACTGTTTGGCCATTTTGTACAGGAAATTTAAAGGCAACTTCAATTGCTCAGCCTTTTTCACCTGCACCAATAATGCGCACGATCGCTCATCCAAAACCGTGGAAAAATGTTCATTATCCTTGACCCAAGTTTCCAGCTGTTCATCCAGCTCGGATTTGTGCTCTAGAAGCTCTTCATCATGACAGGCTATTAGTAGTTGCATGGAAATACTCTGTGAATTCTATATTTAAGGCTACAAGGCCACGGACAGGCTAATGGTAATAAGTAGGCAAATTTAGGAGTTAGCCTGCAACACCCAATCAATGACTTCATCAAAATGATCAGCGATCAAATCGGGCTTGTGTTGGTGTAGTACATCCACCTCATGCACTCCATAACTCACACCAATACGAGGCATGTCTATTGCCTCAGCCATTGCCAGATCAAAACTTGTATCTCCAACCATCACCGATTGTTGCGCTGGACGGCCAAACTCCGTAAGTAGCTCCTCTAACATTAAGGGGTGGGGTTTAGAGCGAGTTTCATCGGCGCAGCGGCTGCCATGGAAGTAGTCTTCCATCTCTAAACGAGCTAAAACCCGATCCAGGCCTCTGCGGCTTTTTCCGGTAGCAACCGCCAAAGTGAAACCATTACTTTTTAGCTTTTCTAAGCCTTCAATAACACCGTCAAATAACGGCGCTGGTATTTGATCGGCCTTAATGTAGTGGGAGGAATACATTTCACGCATGGTATCCCACTGGGCTTGGCTACCTTCGGGGTATAGCGTGCTAATAGCTTCAGGCAAACCCAAGCCAATAATTTTCTGCACTTGTGAGCCCGGCAACTCTGGTAGCTTGGCATCATCTGCGGCTAACTGCATGCAACTTACAATTTTGTCAGCTGAATTACTGAGCGTCCCATCCCAATCGAAAATACACAGCATTTAAAGGGTTCCTATTTACAATGACATCTAGATTTATGCTGACCTTGCTTACACTGCCAAGCATTAAATTCGTTTACGCTACTTGAAACAACTATAGAGGTATCTCTTGTAGCTTTGCCAGCGGCTCGGCTAGATCGGGCCACAGTGGCGCCTCAACAAGCCGCGGCTGTTCTTCGTCTGGCAAGGTAAACTGTAGGGCTGCTGCGTGAAGAAATAGGCGCTTGAAGCCTTGCTTGCGCATTTGAAGGTTAAGCTCATCGTCGCCGTATTTTTCATCCCCCAACAAAGCATGCCCTTGCGATTGGGCATGCACACGGATTTGATGGGTCCGCCCTGTCACCGGTTTGGCTTGTATTAGACTGAAGCCATCAAAACGACGTAGGACTTTAAATTCTGTTCGACTGGCCTTGCCTTCAGGTGAGACCTTAACAATTCGATTGCCGCCTGCTACTTCTATACGCAATAAAGGCGCGTCTACATACTGCTTACGTTTTGACCACTGCCCAATAACTAGGGCCTGGTAAAATTTTTGGATATTACGGCGCTGACGAAGCTCTTCTTGTAAATAACGCAACATACTGCGCTTGCGGGCTATTAATATACAACCTGAGGTATCACGATCTAAACGGTGCACCAATTCCAAATAGCGGTCATTAGGCCGTAGCTGCCTCAGCGACTCAATTAAACCTAGGTTTACACCACTACCACCATGCACCGCTAAACCGGCCGGTTTATTTACCACCAATAAACCTGGCAATTCCAGCAAAATGGAGTTTTCGAGCAAACGCCCCATGGACTGACTTACCGCTGCTTGTGGCGCCTGTTCTTTTAGGGTTACCGGTGGAATACGTACCACATCAGCAGCAGCTAACTTATACTCTGGCTTGATACGTTTTTTATTAACACGTACCTCACCTTTACGCAGCAAGCGATATATTCGCGAACGCGGTACTCCCTTAAGGCGTGCCGCCAAAAAGTTATCCACGCGCTGCCCCGCCTGATCGGCATCAATTTCAAGCAATACCACTTTGCGGCCAATATCAGCGGAATCCACTCAACCTTCCTTTATACGTTCGAAATAAGGTATTTAGACGACAAATCGTCTTTGTAATCAAAAGCCGGCCATCTTAGCAGATAACTGCACAACAAGCTCAAAGCACTTATATTTGCAGGGCAAGGGGCAAGGGGCTATACTCGCCAAGCAGTTTGGGCTGGTTTTCGGACAAGTCCGGCGCGCCTGTTCGTGGAAGTGCTACCTTTAATAAGTGAGGAGCTTAAAATCCACAGCAGCCTATGAAAGATGATGTATAGGCTGTACTAAAGATGAGAATTACCCCAAGCGGGTATAACAGGCATAGATTGGCGCCAGATCCTCCCAGAAAATACCGCCAAACAGGCTCTCTATATGGGCCAAGCAGTTAGCCAGTGGCGACTGCACATGATTCAACAGTGACATCTGCAAAAGCAGATTGTCTTAAGGCCTATCCCCGAGTTTTAGCTGCGGCTTACTCCAGCGGATAGATAATGAAGTAACAGCGCGTGGCGCTGAGTAGATCTGTTGACGAAGTTTTATACGCTGATGACTGCATTAACAAAGCAGGCAACAGAAAAAGCCAAGCAAGCCAATACCTAAAGACCGGCTTGTTCTTGATAAGCAGTATGATTGCTACTTTTTAGGCATCAGCGCAGAAGTTTAGAGAATGCACAAGGTGCAGCACCACCTCAAAGGTGGCCAGCGGTTAAGTAAAACCGCCATAGCTAAAGGGGCTAAACGTCGCCATAAATAGGCGCTACCCCCCTAACAGGCATAGGCTTGCTATGAGCTGTAACCAGAGCACTGAGCTTTAACTAAAGTGCGTAAACACAGGGCCTGTGGGCCTGTGTTGCTATCTTAAGCACAACCTCGTCCATAGTTCTACCTATGCCCGTGCAGCAATGGTAGGAACACCATGAAGAGAATGTTAATCAACGCTACACAGCCAGAAGAGCTGCGCGTAGCACTTGTCGATGGCCAATGGCTATACGATCTTGATATTGAAAATCGCACCCGCGAACAGAAAAAAGCAAATATTTATAAGGGTAAAATTACCCGCATCGAACCAAGCCTTGAGGCCGCGTTTGTAGACTACGGCGCTGAACGTCACGGCTTCCTTCCTCTTAAAGAAATCTCCCGCGAATATTTCCTCAAACAGCCTAAAGACATCGAAGGCCGCATTAAGATTAAAGATGTGGTTAAAGAAGGCATGGAAGTTATCGTTCAGATTGAAAAAGAAGAGCGCGGTAACAAAGGTGCAGCCCTGACAACATTTGTTAGCCTAGCGGGCCGCTATCTTGTATTAATGCCAAACAACCCGCGTGCCGGCGGCATTTCACGCCGTATTGATGGCGATGATCGCAGTGAACTGCGTGAAGCGCTTTCATCTATCGAAGTACCGCAGGGCATGGGCATCATTGTCCGCACAGCTGGCGTAGGCCGCAGCTCTGAAGAGCTGCAGTGGGATTTAGACAATCTACTGAATCTATGGAGTAAGCTCAGAACTGAGGCAGACAATGAAACCGCCCCAGCTTTCTTATTCCAAGAAAGCAATGTCATCATCCGCGCCATTCGTGACTATTTACGTCCGGACATTGGCGAAGTCGTGGTTGATAACCGCGAAGCCTATGATTTGGTTCAAGTGTTTATCTCGCACTTTATGCCAAATTATCACAGCAAAATTAAATATTACGAAGACGATATCCCTCTATTCAATCGCTATCAGATTGAAAGCCAAATCGAGACCGCCTTTGAGCGTGAAGTTAAGCTGCCATCAGGTGGCTCGATTGTAATCGACGTTACAGAAGCGTTGATCTCTATCGACATCAACTCCTCGCGCGCAACTAAAGGCGGCGATATCGAAGAAACGGCATTGCAAACCAACTTAGAAGCAGCCGATGAAATTGCTCGCCAGCTACGCTTACGTGATATGGGCGGCTTAGTCGTTATCGACTTCATCGATATGCAACCGGCTCGTAACCAGCGTGAAGTTGAAAACCGCATGCGCGAAGCGCTGAATATGGACCGAGCCCGAGTCCAAGTCGGTCGCATTTCTCGCTTTGGCTTACTAGAAATGTCACGCCAACGCCTACGACCATCGCTTGGAGAAACCACTTCTAAGGTATGCCCTCGCTGTAGCGGTCAAGGTACTATCCGAGGAACCAAATCACTTGCACTATCTATTCTTCGCTTAGTTGAAGAAGAAGCGAAAAAAGAGCGTAGCGCTGAAATTCGCACTATTGCTCCGGTAGCTGTGGCGACCTATCTACTTAATGAAAAACGCTCCACGATCTCAGCTATCGAGCAGCGTAATGAGACCCGTGTCGTTATCGTACCTGATGCCGATATGGTCACTCCTCACTTCGACGTTCAACGCCTTCGCGATGATGAGGCGGTAACAGTTGAAACCAGCTACAAGATCACAACTGGCAATGAAGAAGTATCAGAGGACACCAAACCTGCTGATAAAGCAGCACCGGTTAACAAGCCAGCCGTACAGTTTGTAGCGCCAAGCCAACCCGCACCTAAAGCTGAAGAAAAGAAAGAGCCAGGCTTAATCAGCAAACTCTTAAGCGCGCTTGCTGGCTTATTCAGCAGCGATGAAAAAGACAAGAAAAAGTCTAACAACAATAAGCGCAAAGGTCGCGGCAACCAGAACAATCGCAACCGTAATAATCGCAACAACCGCAACCGCAACGGCCAAGGTAAAAATCGCGACGACAACCGCAACAATCGTGACGATAACCGCAGCAACAAGAGCGAGAACAGTCGCGATAACCGCAATAAAAATCGCGATAAGAACAAGCGCAATCAAGATCGCCCTGAGGCAGAAAATAACGATCGCCAACAGGAGCGTAGCAATGAAGGTCGTGGGAACCGCCGCAACCGCCGCGGTCGTAACAATGACCGCAATAACGACCGCAATGAGCGCAATAACGACAACAAAGCGGTAAACGAGCCTAACAAGCAAGATAAAGACGAAAGTAGCAACGACGAAAATCGTCCTGCGAAGCGTCCTAGCAATCGTCGTGGCCGCCCTCAGCAACGCCGTCGTGGAAAAGGTGAAAACCGCAACGCGGAAGGAAATACCGAGCAAGGCAACGCGGCCACCCAAGCGCCAGAAACAGGAAAAGCAGAAGCCAAAGCCGATACGGCAAAAGCCGAAAAGCCCCAGACAGCTGCCAAGCCAAAACAGCCCAAGGCTGACGCCAAACCAGCACCGGCTGACAGCCAGGCGCCCGCAGCCGTAGCCGCGACAGCTTTAGCGGCCGCTACCGCAGTAGCCGCGCTGACCGAGGAAGAACCGAAAGCTAAGCAGGAATCTCAAAGCCCTGCTGCGCCAGCCGATGAGCAGCAAAACGTCGACTTGGAGCAGCAACTTGCCGCCGCCATTGACGCCAAGGTTCGAGCTGATGAAGAAACCAAAGCCAAGCAACAACCGGTCGAAGAAGCCTTAGGTGAAAAGCTTGCTCAAGCTGAGGAAGCCAGCCAAGAGACAGCCGTAGAAGCTACTGAAGTTGCAGCAACTGAAAGCAAAGAGCCTGCCGAGCAAATCGGCTCTGAAGAGACAGCTGCAAGCGCATCCCAAGCAAGCTCCGAAACTTCTGCTGAAACCCAGGGCGAGCTTAATTTCGATGCCAACGAAGCGGCTGCAGAAAATACCGCGCCAGCGGTAGCAAAAGCTGCAAGCGAATTGGCAGAGGAACCACAGCAAGAAGTGGCAGCTAGCAACGAGGAAACGGCCACCGCTAAGCGTGAATACACCCGCCCAAGCAACGACCCGCGCTTAAACCCACAACCTGTGAGTGTTAGCGTGCAATCTGTTCAAGCCAAAGCGTATCTTGGCCAAGCCTTAGATACTGCCGAGCCTTCACCGATTAATCACGATCCGCGCCCGTTAGCCCGCGCAGCAAATGATCCTCGCGGCCCGAAAGCCAGCTAAATTTTAATCACATTGATTAAAAAGCCTCTAAAGGCCATTGTTCTTAAAGAACAATGGCCTTTTTTCTATAAAAAATAATGGTTTAGCATCTTGTACTTGGATTCGCCCTATGTATAATAGCGGCCTTCCGGTGGGGTGGCTGAGTGGTCGAAAGCGGCGGTCTTGAAAACCGTTGAGTGTAATAGCTCCCAGGGTTCGAATCCCTGCCCCACCGCCATATACAAAAAAACCTCAGTACGGAAGTACTGGGGTTTTTTTGTATATGGCGGTGGGGCTTGGGTGTGAGAGAAGCCTGACGGTTCGACAAAATGCGATTGAGCATTTTGAACAAGGAGCACAGCGACGACGCCCGCAGGGCGCAAATGGCCCCAAGGTCATTTGCGTTCATCCCGCAGAACTTTATGACGCGTTTTCGTGTCAAAGAAAGCTATAAGCCTGATAGACGCTACAGTAATATTACAAGCCCTTGAAAAACCAACGGTTTTTTAGCATAACTTAACCGCTTTTGGGGCTAGAACTTCACTGCCAGCTGCCCTATTATTAAGGCTGATTGGGTCTTTCTAAGACCAGCGATGATACCAAGGAGAATTTCCATGCAAGAAATCTATAGCAGCGCCCAGGCTCAGAACAGCAGTTTTGAAGTCAGCAAGGTTTTGCGCAATACCTACATGTTACTAGGCATGACCTTAGCATTTAGCGCATTAACCTGCGGCTTATCCATGGCCATGGGCCTTGGTCGTGGCGTTTCCTTAATTATGTCATTAGGCGCCCTAGCGCTTGTATGGTTCGTACTACCACGTACAGCTAATAGCAGCGCGGGCATTTACGTTGTATTCGGCTTCACCGGCTTATTGGGCGCCTCTCTAGGCCCAATCATCAACCACTACATGGCCGTGAGTGGCGGCAGCCAAATTATCTTCCAAGCCCTAGGCACTACGGCCCTGGTATTCTTTGGCCTATCTGCCTATGTACTGACCACCAAGAAAGATTTTAGCTTTATGGGTGGTTTCTTAATGACCGGCCTTATCGTTGCAATCGTGGCCATGCTAGCGCTGTTCGTAGCAAGCTTCTTTGGTGTTCATATTCCAGGTGCACAGCTAGCGATTAGCGCTGTTGTCGCGCTGTTGATGTCCGGCTTTATCCTATTCGACACCAGCCGTATTGTTAACGGTGGCGAGCGTAACTACATCATGGCCACCACTGCGCTTTACCTAGATATCTACAATCTGTTCAGCAGCTTGCTACATATCTTTGGCGTTATGGGCGACGACTAATAGTCACCCAAGTATTTCAAAAACGCTTCGTAAAAAGCCCAGCAATGCTGGGCTTTTTTATGCCCATGGATGGGAGGTATGCCGTAGACGCAGGGATGCGTAGAAACGGCGATGCCCATGGATGGGAGGTATGCCGTGGACGCAGGGATGCGTAGGAACGGCGATGCCCATGGATGGGAGGTATGCCGTGGGCGCATGGATGCTCAGGAACGGCGATGCCCATGGATGGGCGGTATGCCGTGAGCGCATGGACGCGCAGGAATGGCGATGCCCATGGATGGGAGGTATGCCTGCCGTTGGCGCAAGAACGGTAATATCTACACCGAAAAAATTTCCAAAACACGTCAAAGGACGAAAATGAGAGCCTAGACGCCTCAGCGACAACAATGGCGTTTTCTATCACCGCAGGAATCCGATAAAATCCGCACATGAACTACCTAATTAATGTCACTGCCCCGCCCAGCTCGCAAACAAGCCTTAGCGCTCTGCGCTTTTGCCAAGCTTTGTTGAAAAAGGGCCACAACATCAGCCGAGTGTTTTTCTATGGTGACGGCGTCTACAACGCCAACAGCTTATTAAGCCCACCGAGTGACGAAAACAATATGGAGCAGCGCTGGCGCGATTTTGGCAGCAACGAAGAGGTAGAACTGGTGGTTTGCATCGCCGCCGCCGTGCGCCGCGGCCTACTCAATGAGGAAGAGGCCAAGCGCTACAATAAGCCCGCCAGCAATATTCAGGCGCCTTTTATCGTCAGTGGCCTTGGGCAAATGATTGAAGGGGCTGTACTCGCCGATCGCAGTATTACCTTTAGCTGAGCAGAACATGAGTGAAGTACAAAAAAAGAACATTACCTTTATCTGCCGCCACTCTCCTTACGGAGGCAGTCAGGCCCGCGAGCTACTTGATGCCGCATTAGCTGGAGCGGCTTTTGATCAAAATATTAGCTTATTGTTTATGGGCGCTGGAATATTGCAGCTCGTAGAAGAACAGAATCCCAGCGCAATTGAGCAAAAAAACCTTGCCAAAATGTTGAGCATGCTGGCCTTGTACGATGTGGAAAATGTCTTTGTGCACGAGCAGGCACTTGAGCAGTTTGGCATCGAAGAAAAACAACTGCTCGATGTAGCTTTGCTAAAAAACAGCCTTAGCATACAAGAGTGGCTGCAAGAACAAGATATTTGCATGAGCCTATAAAATGAGCAGTTTACATACCATCAACACCCAACAGACAGAAGCAATGCAACATTGCAGCACTTGCTGTACAAGCAAGGACGCCATCCTATTTTTTGCCGACGGCGTGGTTCACACACTCATACAAAAAGAAATGGCAGCACTTAAGCAAAAAGGTATTGCACTCTATGCATTGAGCGATGACTTGATCGCTCGCGGCCTACCCACTGATTCAAGCCACGTTCAAGCCATTGACTACGATCGCTGGGTAGACTTAACAGAGAGCTACAAGAACAGCGTAAACTGGAGTTAATATGGCTGCACTCGATAACATTGCACGCGATAACGAAGGTTACCTAGTTAACGTAAGTGACTGGAACAAAACAATTGCCGAAGAGTTAGCCCAAGAAGAATCCCTCCAGCTTGAAGACGCACACTGGGAGATTATTGAGTTACTGCGCGACTTTTACGACGAATTTGAGCAGTCTCCCGCTATGCGGATTATGGTCAAGCAAGCTGCACTAAAACTGGGTAAAGAAAAAGGTAGCAGCATTTACTTTATGCGCTTGTTTCCTGGGAGCCCAGCTAAATTGGCTAGCAAGTTAGCAGGGCTACCGAAACCACTGAATTGCCTATAACTCATCTTCAACCTGCCCTTTCAATCCCCAGGCTTTGTAGCTAAATTCATCAAGTTAACAATCAACATTCATATTAATCACCCACATCACCATGTAAACCAGAAAATTAACCGTAGATGTCCTAAAAATAACAACGAATGTCCTAAAAAGAACAAGCTCTGGTATTTTTGTTTTATATACTTGAAGACTATAGTGGCGACGGCGCTGTTTTAGGGCAATGCTCGGAAAGCCCAGCCAAGGTTTTGTGTAGTTTTCGTTCTTTTTTGGGGTCGATTTGATTTGCTGTTTATTGCAACAAGGCCATCCCAAAAGCTGATTTTATCAATCCTTAAGAGATGGTAGTTTATTATGGGTGAGAGAATTTTGTTGGCTGGAATGTTGATGGCTTTAATGTCTTTAGGGTCTGTAGCAGCAAATGCAGCAGAAGAATATGTAGGCATAGGGTTCAAGAGAATTTTGGGTGAAGGCAAGTCAATTTTTGGAATGCCCGAGAGGGTTAGAATTTAAATTGGAGCTTATGAGTATGAAAACATTAGCACCACCTCAAGTACTGAAACAAGTTCAAGCTTAAACGCTGAGCATTTATTTGATGATGCTGGAATTTATGCTCAAAATTACTCTTGGCTGCCATCTTCATATCTTGGAACACATATCGAAGCTAAAATCTATGATGGCACTGGAACCAATGATACTAAGAATTTAATTACAACGAATTTACATTCTGAAGATTTCACATCTTATGGGGTAGGCATAGATATTTTGTCCAATTCAAGTTGGAACAAACCTATAATTGATATATTTGGAGGATTTGGAAACGAAGATTTTTTTGCAAGATTAGGTTTTGGTTATGACTTTAAAGAATCAAAACTTGTTTTTCCAGCTAATTTGAATATTAAGAGATTAATTGATTTAGGGGTTAATGATTCATTAAATCCACTTGAAACTGCATATATTGGTTTAGGTCATTATTCTGGCTTGAATGATTTGGAAAAAACTTTGAAAACAACCACCTTAGAATCGCAACCATTATGCTCAAATAGCAATAGTGTTTATGCTATAGCAAATACCTTTGATGGGAAAACATTTAGCGGTTGTATTGATAACTAGAATTTCAAAGCCCCCCCCCCACTTAAAAACATGCCAATGAATTGGTCGTTCATAAACTAACAAAGTAAAGCACCCAGAGCCAAAAAGTACCTAAGGGCGGGGGTAGATAAGGATTTTTAAAAACCTATTCCATTTGCAAAAAGCGAATTAGAACAAGGTCTCGGTGCGGGTCCATGATTGGGTGCTAGGCACCCACCCGCTGCCCTTGTAATGTCAGCACCAGCTCTCGCCCACCCGCATAATTGCGATGCTCGCCGAGATAGACGCCCTGCCAGGTGCCCAACAGTAGCTCACCAGCTGCGATGGGTATGGAGACACTAGAGCCCAGTAAACTAGCCTTTAGGTGTGCAGGCATATCGTCACTACCTTCATAGGTATGACGATAGTAGGGTTCGTTCTCTTTCACGCTGTGATTGAAATAGCTCTCGAAGTCTTGCCTTACGGTAGGGTCAGCATTTTCGTTGATGGTCAGCGAGGCCGAGCTGTGTTTGATAAACACATGCAAGAGGCCCACATCGATACTGGCTATTTCGGGTAAAGCCCGAACAATGTCATCGGTAATAATATGAAAACCGCGAGGTTTTGCTTTTAAGCTGATACTTTTTTGCAGCCACATAGCGTTGCCTTATATTCTGGTCAAGTTTGCAATATTTCGGGTTTATTTAGCCAAAGCCCCTAAGTGGATTTCTGCTAACATAGCGTTTTATTTTACAAGAGCGCCACGCCTTATGTCCTCTACTGAAAACAGCTGCGAAGCACCCAGCCTAAAACCACTCGAGGAAGCGGTAAATGAGTTATTTTCTTTGATCTCCCCAATTGAGCGGATCGAGGAAATTACTATCGAACAGGCCTCAGATAGAATCCTGGCCGAAGATATCTATTCGAGTATTGACGTACCAGGATTCGATAATTCCGCAATGGACGGGTATGCGCTGCGATTTACCGGCAAAGAAGCTGGCACACAACAGACATTTAGAAAGGTTGGCGAAGCCTTTGCTGGGCAGTCCTACCAAGGCCAGGTAGCCGAGGGCGAATGCATCCGAATAATGACGGGGGCCGAGGTTCCCTCTGAATGCGATGCCGTTGTTATGCAAGAACAGTGTACCGTTGATGGCGATCACATAGCGCTGCAGGCCACGGTGAATAGAGGAAATAACATTCGCCTCAAGGGTGATGATATTTCTGCAGGAGATGCCATCCTCCATCAAGGCGAGCGCCTAAGCCCCGCTAAACTTGGCGTCTTGGCCTCTTTGGGCGTCGCTAAGCTTTCGGTATACCAGCCAATTAGAGTGGCTATATTTGCCAGTGGTGACGAGCTCAGAGCACCTGGGGAGGATTTACAGCAGGGCTGCATCTATGAAAGCAATCGATTTGTAGTACAGAGTATGTTGGCTCGCCTTGGCATTGAAGTACTGAATCTGGGAATCATCCCAGATCAGCCCGCCGCATTAGAAAACGCCTTCCTGAAGGCCGCTGAGCATGCCGATGCCATTGTTTGCAGTGGCGGGGTATCAGTAGGAGAGGCTGATTACACTAAAGAGGTACTCGACAAGGTCGGCGAGATCTCCATGTGGAAGCTGGCAATCAAACCCGGTAAGCCCTTTGCTTTTGGCCGTGTGCAAGAGGTTCCCTTCTTTGGCTTGCCAGGAAACCCGAGCTCAGCAGCCATAACCTTTCACCAGCTTGCCCTGCCCTGCATACGTAAATTGGCTGGCGAACAACACATTGCAGATAGCTTTAGCCTGCGATTAGCCGCACCACAGGATATACGAAAACGCCCTGGCCGAACCGACTTCCAACGCGGAACACTAAAAATGAGCTCACAGGGACAATTGGAATTAAACGCGTTTTCAGCTCAAAGCTCAGGAATGCTAAGCACCCTTGCAGCCGCCAACTGCTATATCAAATTAGAACGCGAACGAGGCAACATTAAGGCCGGTGAAGAGGTGGAGGTTATCCCCTTTGACCGCTGGATTATTTAAGCTCATAGCCTGCAAGATAGAGTGAAAACACAAGGTAAATCGGGGTTAAGACAGCACCAATATAGACATGTATAATCCCGCCTTTTTATAAGATTCGTTCAGCGGCGTAAATAAAAAGGCAGCTGAGTCGTTAAGCCAAGCGAGATTTAAGCATGTCAGTTCATCAAGTACACCCAGAGCGCTATCAAGAACAATTACTTGAGAAACAACAGCGTGTTGAAGCTGATTTCGCGGAGTTTAATATACCCAAGCTTGAGGTTTTTGCCTCTAAGCCGACGCACTACCGCCAACGAGCTGAATTTAAAGCTTGGCATGAAGGCGATCAACTTCATTACGCTATGTATGCTCAAGGCGAGTACAAAAAGCCCTATATTATTGATAGTTTCCCCGTTGCCTCTGAATATATCAATGAGCTAATGGCCGCCCTGCTGCCAAAACTAAACGCCAATGAGCAATTAAAGCGTAAACTGTTTCAAATAGAGTTTCTATGCAGCCAAGCTGGCGACGGCTTAATTACTCTTATATATCACAAGCCCCTAGATGAACAATGGCAAGCCGAGGCGAAACAATTAGAGCAAGATCTTGGTTGCAGTATTCTAGGTCGTAGCAAAAAGCAGAAGATTGTTCTTAGCCGTGATCATATTTTTGAGACCCTTAAAATCAATGATCGGGAATTTCGCTATCAACAAGTGGAAAGCTCCTTCACCCAGCCAAATGCAGGCATCTGTGAAACCATGATCGAATGGGCCATCGACTGCTGCAAGGGTAGCCAGGGCCATTTGATCGAACTTTATTGCGGCAATGGTAACTTCACCATTCCTCTGGCTCAGTGCTTCGATAAAGTGCTAGCCACAGAGATTTCCAAAACCTCAGTAAAGTCGGCACAAGAAAATATGCGTTTAAATAATACGGATAATATTCAGATTGCCCGCATGAGCGCAGAAGAATTCAGCGAAGCCATGTCAGGCGTAAGACGTTTTCGCCGCTTAGAGGGTATAGATCTTAGCAGTTATGATCTAAGTACAGTTTTAGTCGATCCACCTCGCGCAGGGTTAGATAAAGATACTGAAAAAATGGTCGCCGGTTTTGACAATATTCTTTATATATCTTGCAACCCTGATACTTTAGCGGAGAATCTTAAGAGCCTCTGCCAGAGCCATCACATCGAGCGCTTCGCCCTATTTGATCAGTTTCCTTACACCCATCACATTGAATGTGGTGTCTGGCTTCGTAAAAAATAAAGTCCTAGAAGCTTTTATTGAGTAGTTTTTTAGAAGAATCCAGAACTAGATCCTCATACTGAGCTTCAAGTTCTGTCCTCTGCTGATCAAAAGCCAGTTTTTGCTTAGTAGAGAGTTTCTTCCAATCTTCTAAAATGGGTATATGCGCAGTCGCCTCTGCCAGCTTAATTAACGCTGAGTAGGGCTCAAGCTCTTCCTCAGCCAAACCTAAACTCTGCAACAATACGGAAAGCCTCATTGCGCCCTCTGTTAGGGTCATTTGCTCACTGCCCATTGCCGCCGCAATCACCTGAATACTCTTATTGATACGTTCGCGCTGCTTATCGGCTTCTTGCTTTAACTCGTCGAGCTGGGCCTCTCTACGCTGCTCCTGTTTGCGCAGCTGCAAATGTAAATAGAGTGCATAGCCGGCTAGGGAAATTACTACCAGAATTGCTAAAATAAGCAAAATAGTTAACGCTGACATGAAAAAACCATTTTAGAAAAGGTGAGCCTGAATCAAGAAAGGAATTGTGCCACAAATCTAGCCGCTGGGCATAAATATGTTAAGCACCGCAAATCCCAAACTGACAGTAAACAATGATCCTATCGTCGTGGCCGCAATAAAATTCGCCGTTAGTCTCGCATCGCCGCCCATAGCCGCCACCATCACAAAACTGGCACTGGCTGTGGGGGCAGACAAAAGCAGAAACACAATGCCAATATCCATAGCGCCGTAGCCTAAAGACCATACTATGAATACCGCCAAAAGGGGCATCAATAGCAGCTTAAAGAACAATACTAAGGCAATTACTTTGCTCTGCCCGGCCGCCAAGGACTTTACGCTCAAGCTTGCCCCTATACAAAGCAGCGCCATAGGCAAAGTTATCTGGGCTAGATAAGCCCCACTTTGTTTCAATGGGACAGGAAACAGTCCAGCCAGTGAGTTACAAACTACACCCAATACAATCGCCATAACGAGAGGGTTTTTGGCTATACGTTTAAGTAGAGAAAAAATTGAGCTTTTATCGGAGCTATTGAGGTGCCTCTCAAGTGTGAGCACAGAAAGAATATTGTAAACCACAGTGATAAAAGCGACCAGGACAGCCGCCCTGGCCAAACCCTCCTCCCCATAAGCCCCTGCGCAAAAGGATAGTCCTATAAATGCCAGATTGCTGCGAAAGCTAGATTGGCAGAACTCCCCTGCGACGGGCCTTAGCAAAGGCATAAATTTAACAAGCAGTTCAAGAAACAGATAAAACGCTATAGTAAACAGAACCAAAACCAAGCTTAAGCTAGGCGACAAAAAGCTGGCTAGATCTGTATCTAGCAGAGTAAAGAAAAATAGACAGGGCAAAAATAAATAAAATACCAACTCAGATGCTTTAGCCACGAATACATCATCAAGGTACTTAAAGTACTTAAGCAACACTCCCAGCAGCACCAGAAGGAATACGGGCGCTGTAACTGAGAGTGCCAAACTAAAAGATTCTAACATCAAGGAGTTTTCTTAGGAGCCTTTATTATCTACCGAGCCTTCCTCGATGGACCTGTCCTCAGCAGAGCCATCTTCAAGGCTTGCTCCCAATCGGACGACAGTATCATCTTGCTCAGCCTCGTTGGATTCCAACTCATCTAAATAACTTTCCGGTAGCGTCTTCTTGGTCTTGGCGCCTAGTTTCTGGATGTCTAATGTACGCTTCACCAAGTTTCCGCGCCCGCTAAACAAGCGCTTTCTCGTCGTTTCATAGGCGCCATGGGTTTTATCCAGCTGCTTACCCAAGTCGTCTAAAGATTGCAGCATCATCATAAACTGATCATGCAAAGCACCTGCCTGATCGGCAATTTTCTGAGCGTTCTTATGCTGCTTCTCATGACGCCACAAATTCTCCACAGTACGAAGCGAAGCGAGTAAAGTGGTAGGACTTACCAATACAATATGCTTGTTATAAGCATCTTGAAACAGCCGATTGTCCGCTTGCAAAGCGGCCATAAATGCCGCCTCCACTGGTACAAACAAGAATACAAAATCTAAACTTCTTATTCCCTCAAGCTTTTCATACTCCTTCAAACTCAAGCCCGAAACGTGGTTGCGAATAGATTGCACATGCTTTTTAAGGAACAGCGCTTTTTCCTGTTCATCATCACTTGAGCAATAAGCTTCGTAATCCAGCAGAGAGACTTTTGAATCAACAACAATATCTTTCTCTTGCGGCAAACGAATCAGCACATCAGGATAGCGTCGATCACCCTCTTCTGTCTGCAGCGAAATCTGGGTTTCATATTCACGCCCTCGCTGTAAACCAGACTCCTCTAAAAGCCGCTCAAGTACCAGCTCCCCCCAATTACCCTGTGTCTTTGACTCGCCCTTTAAGGCCTTGGCCAAATTAATAGCATCATTACCGATTTGCTGGGTTTGCTTTTGCAGCTCAGAGATTTTGCCGGCCAGCATATGGCGCTCAGCACTTTCTTTTTCGTGACTGGCTTCCACTTTAGCTTTAAATTCACCAAGTTGAGTTTTTAAAGGGTTGAGTAGTTGCCCTAAGGATTGCTGGCTATCACTGTTAAACTTTTTAGCTTGCTGCTCATAGATTTTCGCTGACAGAGCTTCAAACTGCGTCATCATCTGCTGTCGGCTTTGCTCAACAAATGCCATCTGAGATTGATGATGCTCTTTTTGTTCCTGTAGCTTAGTTTCGGTACTCGATAGCTGGGCCTGCAGTGTTACTAATTGCTGTTCCTTCTCAGGCATGCTTGCAAGCTGCTGCTCTAACATTTCAATTTTCTGTCTTTGCTGGACATCCTGTAATTGCAGCTCATGCTTTTGCGCAGCTAAATCCTGGCGTTCTTGCAATATACGTTCTGACTCTTTACCAAGCTCCATAAGCTGCAACTGCAGCGCATCCAGTTTTGCCAAATCTTGTTCGCGCAGTAACTCAAAGTGTTGTTGCTGTTCAAGTTTCTGCAGTGCATCTATTCGCTGAGCTTTACGATAACGCCATATACGCCACAACAATAACAACAACAGAAACACCGCCGCTGCAAAAAAAACTAAGTGGCTGGGCCAACCCAAAATACTCAGAGGAAGTGACTTCATTCTTATCCTATCTAATAACAAACATTAAAAGGGGCTTACGCTAAATTTTGGCAGCGTATTGCTAAAAGGCAGCTTAGCAATGTGCAACATAGCGAGTTAAGGTTACGCAATTAAATAATGGTGTTTCGGTAGTACGCAGCTAGATTTAAAACCCCACCCTCAAAGCCGATTAAAAACCAGTCTTACTCTATAAAAACTACCACTGACTAATTGGGCCTAGTATAACTCAGCTTGCTTTGCATGTAGCGACAAAGCCAATACAATAGAGCTTTATTGTGCGCTATAGCATAAAACCAAAGCACAGCACCCACATTGACGATAGAAACGCAAATATGAGCATTACTGCCGAATCGGCCCAGCAAATCGAAGAACTGTGCAATCAGGGCTATCAGCTCTATGATCAACAGTCCTACGAAGCAGCGCTACGCGTTTTTTATCAGGCTTGGCTCAAGCTGCCCAAACCACAATCACAATACCAGCAAGCGGCCTGGGTACTTACCGCAATAGGTGACAGCTACTACAAGCTTGGTAACTTTAGTCAGAGTATTGAAGCATTAAGCTCAGCCTTGCACTGCCCCGGCGGGCAGCTCGCCTTTATTCATACGCGCTTAGCGCAGGCCTATTATGAAACTGCCGACAAAAATAATGCAGCTCAGCACTTTCAAAAAGCAGAAGAACTAGACCCCAAGCAAACGCAAAAACTGGCGCCAAAATACCGCCTTTTCATCAAAAATACCCGCCTTAAGAGATAGTCCGTCATATTTCAATCGAATTTGGCGCTGAAATCACGTTTTTGACTTATCAATATTACCGCTCGTCAATAGCTGCATAGTCAAACTGGCTAAGCGGTCCATAGCTGCTATTTTTTGATTAAGCAAAGATTCGTGGAAAAGACATCTGCTACAGCAAGGATGCGATGTATTTCTACAGGAGAGCATTAAACGAGGCCCATTATGAATAAAACTACAACCGCAATCGCCTTTAGCGCATTTATTTTGATTTCCGAGCCAGGTTGGAGCGCTTGCTCCGAGCCATCTCAGCCACAACTACCTAACCCTGAAACGGCAGTAACACCTGAAATGGTAAAAGCCAAGAAAGATGTAAAGCAGTATATGGCTGACGTCGACCACTATTTAAACTGCAAGCGTTTAAACACGCGCCAACACAATGCCATGGTAGATAAAATGCAAAGCCTAGCGAACAACTTCAACCAAATTATACGTGAGTATAAGCAGCGACAAGGCAGCTAATGCATTAAGAGAATTAAAAAAGGCCAGCTTTGCTGGCCTTTTTTATTAGTTAAATATTTCTATTTTTGCGTCAGCTTTTAACTGATTTTGAAACGAGGCGAAATCGCGTGCTGCTTCGGCCTGCACTACCTGTGCAGATAGCTGCTCCTTATCGCCAGCATTTACCTCGCTTGGGGCCAATTCAGTTACACCGTTCAATTGAATCAATTGCATATCTCCGTTCAGCAGAGATAACTCTTCAAATGTGGGTAAGGACATTGGCTTGATAGAAAATACCGATTTCAATAGCTGCTGCTCTACCTGGAAGTTATCCTTGCGAGACGCAATCACAACATTCCATTCGTACCCCTTAGCTTTTGCAGCAGTCTCTAAGTCATTACCCGCAGAAACTTCTGCCTGAAGGGTTTTTGCAGCTTCTTGCTGGCGAGCCAAAATTGTTTCATTACTTAGTTTTAGCTTAATCCCGGCCTCTACCTCTGCCAATGGCTTAACAGCAGGCGCCTTATAATCAGTAACCTTAACAACCGCCAACTGGGTTTCTGAGATTTCGATAGGATCACTGGTTTGACGATCTTTCAACACCTGCTCAGAGAAAATCGCTTCGAGTACCTTTGGGTTTCCTAATAAGTCTTGCGCACCAGATCGGCTCAACCATTCACTCGTTTTCAGCTCTAAGCCTAGCTCATCGGCCACTTCGCTCAAATCTTCCGCATTATAGGCCAGCTCTTCAAAGGACAAAGTGAGCTCTTCGAATTCGGCTAGAGCCTTATCCTGAATCAAGCGCTCTCGTATTTCATCTTTTACAGAATCAAAGCTTGGGGGCTGCGGCGCATCAATTTCAAGTAGCTTGATGAAGTGAACACCTGCTTCAGTGCTAACAGCACTCGACACTTGATTTTCAGACATTGCCGCCAAAGCTTCCTCGAAAGCTTCCGGGAATGTAGTACCATCAGTAAAACCTAGATCACCTCCCTGCTCGGCACTTAAGATATCATCGCTCATCGCCGCTGCGACAGCCTCAAAGGCCTCACCAGCGGCTAATTTTGCAGCGATTTCATCGACCTTAGCTTGATCAACACCATCACCTAGATCCTCTACCAAGATATGGGCTGCACGGCGACGCTCCGATCCTTCGAATACCGAAACCTCTTGCTCATGCTGCGCGAGAATTTCATCTTCGCTAATTTCTATATTCTTGGCTAACTCATTAACATCAAGCGCCACCAGCTGAGCAATGACCTGCTCCGGCCCCATATACTGAGCCGAGTTATCATTGTATTCAGCCTCTATGGCCGCCTGATCGGGCTCTGCACCTTCAGCAAAGCTTGCCTTAGGAAGAGTTACAAAATAAAAATCACGAGTTTGGCCTGCGCGAACCAAGCTACTGGTCAACTCAGAGTCTGTAGCAAAAGCGGTTAGACCGATACCTTGACGCAGCTGTACGGCAACCAACTCATCTTTCAAGATCGTTTTATAACTTGTTGGCGTATAACCTAAACTGGCCAAACGCTGGCGATACAACTGGGGGGAAAATTTCCCATCGATCTTGAAGGCTTCTTCGGCCAATAGCATTTGGTCAATACGGGCGTCCGACACCGCGACACCACTGTCTTTCGCAGCGATAATTTGTAGTTTCTGCTCAATTAACTGTTCAAGAACCGGGGTTCTCCAGCGTTCATCAGTCAAAAACTCAGCAGGCAATTGATCACCAAAGCGGTTAATCATTTGCTGCTTTTGCATCGCAATGCCACGGTTAAGCTCTGTCTCTGTGATGGCTTCACCATCGACTTGAGCGGCTTCACCCTGATTGGAGTCCGACGTAAATAGTGAATCAACACCAAACAAGACAAATGGAATTGAAATCAACACAACAAGGACAACAGCAAAAATTCCTTGCAGTTTGTTACGAAAACTCTGAATCATGGTCAGCCTGCTTATTCTTTCTTAGAGCTCACCTATCGGGGTGGCTAATTTAGTAGTGGTAATACAAACAGAAAAGGCGCGCTCTTTAAGCACGCCTTCTCGCTAAACAAATCTAACTGAGGAATTGGGTTTTAAACAAATACACTGCAGTTTAGATTTATCGAAAAACACCAATCTTAGTTAACGGCGTCTTTCAGAGCCTTACCCGCTTTGAAGCTTGGGATTTTGGCCGCTGCAATCTCGATTGGCTCACCAGTCTGTGGATTACGGCCAGTGCGTGCTGCACGATCTTTAACAGCAAAAGTACCGAAACCAACTAGTACTACCTGGTCACCTTCCTTCAAAGCACCAGTTACAGAATCTACCATAGCGTCCAATGCGCGGCCCGCAGCAGCTTTAGGAATGTCAGCAGATGCAGCGATGGCTTCGATTAATTCAGATTTGTTCACAATAACCCCTCTTACGTTACTCGGTCTGTTCGGACCCAAAGAACGCTAATCATCCTTCAGAATCCTGTCGTAGAATCTCTTTACTTTTATCAGCAGCCCGCATGGGGCAAACGAATAGCGATTTATACCAAAGCCCCGTCGGACGGGTCAAGGACAGGTTTATTAAATTTGCAAAGCCGAGCAATTTATAACCAAATTACGGTGGAATGCACGGTATTCCACAACAAATCCAAGAACTTTGCTATTCAAGCTGAACCAGCGGTGAACAGCAAAGTGCAATAGGAAACTCACAATCGCTTAATTTTCACTCAACAATTAATGGGTTTTAGCTGACTCTTGTTTTAGGCCACCTTCGAGCTTTTCACGCAATTTGGCATATTCCTCATCACTATATGGCTTAGGTACATCCTGCAAAGCTACCTTCAGAACTTCATCGATCCACTTAACGGGCACAATGTCTAAATCAGCCTTAATATTGTCAGGAATTTCCTTTAAATCGCGCTCATTACCCGCTGGGATAACAACCGTTTTAATACCACCGCGGTGAGCCGCCAGTAGCTTTTCTTTCAAACCACCAATACGTAGCACTTCGCCACGCAATGTGATCTCACCCGTCATTGCCACATCGGCTTTTACCGGTATATTGCTGTAAACTGATACCAAGGCTGTTGCCATTGCAATGCCAGCGCTTGGGCCATCTTTAGGAGTGGCACCCTCTGGAACATGGATGTGAATATCTGAGGTCTCGTGAAAATCCGGTAGAATACCTAAATTCTGACTCCGGGCTCTCACTACTGTGGTAGCCGCCTGAATCGACTCCTGCATGACATCACCCAAGGAGCCAGTTTTAACCATACGCCCCTTACCGGGTACGGTAGAAGCTTCAATGGTTAATAACTCGCCACCGACCTGCGTCCAAGCCAAACCAGTTACCTGGCCAACTTGATTTTGCTCATCAGCCACTCCAAAATCAAAGCTGCGCACACCTAAGTAATGCTCTAGTTTATCCGCGTCAACGGTTACAGAGCCTTTCACTTCGTCTTTAACGATCTCTTTAACAACCTTACGGCACACCTTAGCCACTTCGCGATCAAGGCCACGTACACCGGCTTCACGGGTGTAATAGCGAATAACATCGCGAACCGCATCAGAATCTACGTTAATCTCGCTCTCTTTCAAACCATTAGCTTTCATCTGCTTTGGAATTAAATAGCGCTCAGCGATGTTAACTTTTTCATCTTCGGTATAACCTGGAAGGCGAATCACTTCCATTCGATCAAGCAATGGCCCAGGAATATTCATAGAGTTCGATGTACAAACAAACATCACATCCGACAGATCGTAATCCACCTCAAGATAGTGGTCGTTGAATGCTTTGTTTTGCTCTGGATCTAAAACCTCTAGCAGTGCTGACGCCGGGTCACCACGGTGATCCATACCCATTTTGTCGATTTCATCCAATAAAAACAGAGGATTTTTAACACCTGCCTTTGAAATTTTTTGGATTAACTTGCCAGGTAGAGAACCAATATAAGTACGGCGGTGACCACGTATTTCCGCTTCATCACGTACGCCACCCAAAGCCATACGTACATACTCGCGATTAGTCGCACGCGCAATTGACTCACCCAGAGAGGTTTTACCTACACCGGGAGGCCCCACCAAACAAAGCACCGGCCCCTTGATTTTCTTAACGCGTTTTTGAACCGCCAAGTATTCAAGAATTCTGTCTTTAACTTCTTCCAGTCCGTAATGATCGTCATTTAGAATTTTTTCGGCTCGAACTAAATCGTGACGTACTTTACTGCGCTTTTTCCAAGGTAAATTCACGATCCAGTCTAAATAAGAACGCACAACAGAGGCTTCAGCCGACATAGGAGACATCAACTTAAGCTTGGAAAGCTCAGACATCGCCTTGCTCTCAGCTTCTTTGCTCATACCACTGTCACTGATTTTTTGCTCTAACTCTTCAGCCTCATTAGGCTCGTCGCCCATATCACCCAGCTCTTTTTGAATCGCCTTCATCTGCTCATTCAAATAGTATTCACGCTGGCTTTTTTCCATCTGCTTTTTAACGCGGCCACGGATACGCTTTTCCACTTGGAAAAGATCGGACTCGGCTTCCATTAAAGCAAGCAAATGTTCGATACGAACCTGAATATCCGCGATTTCAAGAATCTCTTGCTTCTGAGGCAACTCCAAGGTCATGTGAGCCGCTATCGTGTCTGCAAAACGCCCCGGCTCGTCAATACCCGATAGCGAGGTAACCACCTCAGCCGGTATTTTTTTGTTCATATTGACGTATTGCTCGAACTGAGCCATAGCTGTTCTTATCAGCACATCGGCAGAACGCTCTTCGATTTCGTCTACCTCAAGAGCCTCGACTTCTACCAAGTAGTGATTATCCTCTTCGCGCATGGCCTTAATGGAAGCTCGATTGGAGCCTTCAACCAGCACTTTAACCGTGCCGTCAGGAAGCTTAAGCAACTGCAGCACCGAGGCAATGGTGCCCACCTCGTAGATACCGTCAATATTGGGGTCATCTTCCCCAGCATCTTTTTGGGCTACAAGCATTACTTGCTTATCAGCCGCCATGGCAACCTCAAGAGCCTCAATAGACTTCTCGCGGCCAACAAACAACGGCACGACCATATGGGGGTAAACCACCACGTCACGCAGGGGTAATAGTGGCAACTCTAGAGAATTGGTGCTTACTTCACTGCTCTGTTCCATCTATGCCTCTTTGGAATCTCTACATTTCACCATCAGTATTCCAGCACCGTAAAGCGCCGGTCTTTTGGCCTTATATTCCTATCATTGGGGCTACTTAGCAAATTACAAGCCAGTAAAACTGCCTTTAGGCGCCATTTAGCCCAACCAGCACCGCATGCGCTACCAATAAATCTATGCAAACTGGAGGCACAAAAAAGGGGTGACTAGCACCCCTTTTTACTAAGCTTTCTAAACGACTACTCTTCCGCTGCCGCGGCCTGCTCGTTGGTCTCGTAAACCAATAAGGGTTCAGACTCCCCCTTAATAACCGACTCATCAACCACGACTTTAACAACACTATCCTCAGATGGAATTCGATACATTGTATCGAGCAATACAGATTCCATAATAGAACGTAAGCCACGAGCACCGGTTTTGCGCACCATAGCCTTATTAGCAACAGCTTCCAGGGCATCTGGGCGAAAATCGATTTCAACGTCTTCCATCTCAAACAGTTTATTGTACTGCCTGGTCAAAGAGTTTTTAGGCTCTGTCAAAATCTGTACAAGTGCGGCGATATCTAACTCTTCCAAAGTCGCAATAACCGGCAATCGACCCACGAATTCAGGGATCAAGCCGTATTTCACCAAATCTTCTGGCTCTAACTCATGCAGAGTTTCGCCAAAATCCTTGTCATCAGCTTTGCTCTTAACCTCCGCAGAGAAACCAATGCCGCCCTTCTCAGAGCGATCTCTAATAACCTTATCTAGGCCCGCAAATGCACCACCACAGATAAATAAGATATTAGAGGTATCTACCTGCAAGAACTCTTGCTGAGGGTGCTTGCGTCCACCCTGAGGCGGTACAGAAGCAACCGTACCCTCGATAAGCTTCAACAATGCCTGCTGAACACCCTCACCAGACACATCGCGGGTGATGGAAGGATTGTCAGACTTGCGAGAAATCTTATCGATTTCATCGATGTAGACAATACCACGCTGGGCCTTGTCGACATCATAGTCACACTTTTGCAATAGCTTCTGAATAATATTTTCAACATCTTCACCGACATAACCCGCTTCGGTTAATGTCGTTGCATCAGCAATGGTGAATGGGACGTTTAGCAGTCGAGCTAGAGTCTCAGCCAGTAGGGTTTTACCGCTACCGGTTGGGCCCACAAGCAAAATATTACTCTTGCTTAACTCAACTTCATCTTTGTCTTTTTTCTTCTCGCCGATCTGCAGGCGCTTGTAGTGGTTATAAACCGCTACCGCCAAGACTTTTTTGGCGCGCTTTTGACCAATAACATATTGATCAAGAATTGACGAAATCTCTTGCGGGGTAGGCAAAGCATCAGAGTTACCCTCTACGGCCGCCTCTTGGATTTCCTCGCGAATAATATCGTTGCACAAATCAACGCATTCATCACAGATAAATACCGACGGACCAGCGATCAGTTTGCGAACTTCATGCTGGCTTTTACCACAGAATGAGCAATACAGCAGTTTGCCGTTGTCATCCCCATTTTCATTTGTGTGATCGGTCATCAAACCACTCCACTTTTGACCTTGTAATTATGGCCCTTTCTCTTCAAGAAAGTTTCACGAAAGATCGCCTTGGGCAACCTTTTGTCTTTAAAATCGTATAAACGGATGTCTTATACGATATACCGGAATCAAATCCGGCGCCTGCCATAATATGTGTTCGTACAGACAAGATGAGTGCTTTCACTGGCTTTTTCAAGCCCACCTTAGTCTTAGAAAGATAAATGGCGCACCATTCAACATTTATAATGCAATGCTGCTTAACGAGCGCTCAACACCTGATCGACCAAACCGTACTCTTGAGACTCTTCAGCGCTCATAAAGTTATCACGCTCAGTGTCTTCTGCTATTTGATCGACCGACTTGCCGGTATTTTTAGCTAATATTTCGTTTAAACGCTGCCTGATCTTCAAGATCTCCTGCGCCTGAATATGAATATCGGTTGCCTGACCTTGAGCACCACCGCTTGGTTGGTGAATCATAGTACGGGCATTCGGCAAGCAGAAACGCTTACCAGGCGCACCAGAGCTCAATAGAAATGAACCCATGCTACACGCCTGACCAATACACATGGTGCTCACATCCGGCTTAATAAACTGCATAGTATCGTAGATTGACATGCCAGCTGTAACCGAGCCACCTGGAGAATTGATATATAGATGAATATCCTTGTCTGGGTTTTCAGCTTCCAAGAACAACAACTGAGCGACCACCAAATTGGCCATATGATCTTCTACCTGGCCAACCAGAAAGATGACTCGTTCTTTTAAAAGGCGGGAATAGATGTCATAAGAACGCTCACCACGAGAGGTTTGTTCAACCACCATGGGTACCAAGCCACTGGCTACTGGAGAAAGCGGGTTAATAGTGTCGATATTGGACATTGTTATTTCAGATTCCTTATTGCTACCTGGCAAACCTAGATACGGCCGCCTGATTAACTGATTGGCTGGGCATTAGCTGCCATTGATTGTTATATCGGCCTTGGCAGCGCACACTGAAGTCCTCGGGCGTTACCGGCAATAATCTACCTTGAGCTTAACTGCAAGATCGCAACTATGCCAGTTTTCAGTCATAAAAATTCAATTATGCCTAAAGCTTAAACAAAAACGCCGGCATAATGCCGGCGTCTTGATCACGAAACGATCTAAAAATAATTACGCCTGAGCTTCAGGCTTAATTACGTCTTCGTATTCGCTCTTAACTTCTTCTACTTTGGCCTTGTCCAAGATATGGTCAACAACCTGATCTTCCAATACCGCAGACTCTACACCAGCCAACAATTCACGGTTGCTGTAATAGTAGTTAACAACCTCTTCTGGATCTTGATAAGTAGAAGCCATTTCTTCAACCATCGCCTTAACAGCGTCAGCATCTACTTTAAGCTCTTCCTTCTTAACCAACTCACCAACAATTAAGCCAAGAGAAACGCGACGCTCAGCTTGCTCAGTGAACATATCATCTGGAAGGATAGATTTCAGATCCATATTTTCAGCGGCACCGCCGAATTGCTGCATCATTTGACCGCGTAATGCGTCAATTTCAGAAGCCACAAGCGCTTTAGGCACATCAACAGAGTTGGCGTTTAACAAGCCATCCATAACCTGGGTTTTAATTTTGTTCTTAGCGGCGTTCTTTAGCTCACGCTCCATGTTGTTACGCACTTCTTCACGGAACTTCTCTTCGCCACCTTCTTCAACGCCATACTTCTTGAAGAACTCTTCATCCAATTCTGGCAATTCTATCGCCGCTACCTGGTTTACCTTAACAGTAAATTGAACCGCAGCACCTTTTAGCTCTTCAGAATGATAGTCTTCAGGGAAGGTTAGATCTAAAACAACCTCTTCACCTTTCTTGGCGCCAATTAGGCCATCTTCAAAACCAGGAATCATGCTGTTAGAACCCAACACCAATTCTTGGCCTTCAGCTTTACCGCCTTCAAACTCTTCGCCATCTTTAGTGCCAACGTAGTCGATGTTCAAGCGGTTTTCTTTAACTGCTTTGCGACGTACGTTTTTGAAAGTACCCTGCTGTTTTTGCAGAGTCTCGATCATATTAGCAATATCTTTGTCAGTAACTTCAGCTACTGGCTTATTAACTTCAATACCGGAAACATCGGCCAACTCAATTTCAGGGTAAACTTCGAAGGTCGCTACGAACTCGATATCTTTGCCTTCGCCCATTTCTTTAGGCTCAATTGCAGGTTGACCAGCAGGGTTTACACCCTCTTGCTGCACAGCTTCGTAGAAGCTGCGGCTCATCACTTCACCCAAAACTTCCTGGCGAACGCCAGCACCAAAACGCTGCTTAACTACTTTCAAAGGCACTTTACCTTTGCGGAAGCCGTTTAGGTGTACGGTTTTAGCGGCCTGCTTCAGGCGATTCTCAACTTCACTGTCGACTTGCTCTGCTGGCACGCCTACAGTCAAGCGACGCTCTAAACCGGTAGTTGTTTCGATTGAAACCTGCATGATGTTCCTCTCACAATAAGCGCTTGCGCTATTCGAGAGCGCTGAACGCAAAAAAGCCTTAGGGCAACTCCCTAAAGCCAAAATTCTCTAGAAAAATGGTGCGGACGGAGAGACTTGAACTCTCACACCTTGCGATACTAGAACCTAAATCTAGCGCGTCTACCAATTCCGCCACGTCCGCATTACTTGTGGGCTCTCGCTTCAGAAGCGATGAGCTATATTAGCACGTAAGCCTTTGATTTCAAACATTATTTTACTTGAATTCAAAGCGCTCTGCGCCAAAGGGGTGCTAATACTGCCACACTATTTTTGAAGGATCAACACCAAGAAGAAAAAATTATTAAACAATGGTCAAAATTTATAAAAGTGGACGACTTAATAGCACAATTGAGCCTTTTTTAGCCTGCAATTGCATAGAGTTTTCAGAGAAGTTTTCCCAGACAGGTAGGCAAGCTCCCTCTTGCGGCTGCAATAATAATTCCGCCGGGCCGTTTTGAATGGCAATTTCATGTAAAGCCAGCATCAAAATATTCCCAAAATTCGTATTTTGGCCAACTACAGGACATAACAGCTCAGCAAGACCCACTGTCCCAGCTTGCAAAAACCTCAAACGAAAGACCTCAAAACCATCAAATTCAACAATTCGCTCTAAATTTACCAGCTCATCGAAATGGGTATGAAGCTTGCAAACGCCCTGTTGTATACCCTGACTCACTGGAGGCTCGGCCAGTAATGCCAGTGCCTGCTCGGTATCCCAGCCATCCTGTGTCAGTACTTTTTGTCGAAACGATAAGATAAGCCGCTCGTACACCGGAGTTTGGAATTCAACAACTCTCACACCATGCAATAAGCCGTGGGGCAGCAACTTAGGCACCTGAATAACATCGCCCAAACGCAAAGGTCGCTTTGCAATAAAGGAGGTCATTTCATCGGCCAGCAGCTGTTCCTTACGCAACAGAGCCTCTGGCAACTGCTTTAGGTATTCACTTTTTGCTTGTTCGTTACTTTCTGTAAATACAGCTTGAAACTGACTTTGCAAGGCCGCATCGATTTGCTTACGTAAACCCTCATAGCGCTTTACTACAGATAAATACGCAACCTTAAATGCCTCAAAAGAAGAAAACTGCTTTTGTTTTTCAGAGCAAAAACCGAAACGCATTTGCGCGACACCATCCGGCCAGGCTGTCTCGTCGATATGACTTACAACGTAAACTTCCTGTTTTTTCTCATGCATTTCAAAATAAAGCTCGCCAAGCAAAGGACTAGAAAACGGCGCGAGAACTTTAAGTAAATTTAACTCGGTAGAAGGCTTTAACAATTCAGGGAAGAGGTAAAGCCATAAATGCACTGGCACACCGCTTTGCTGATTATCGTCAGCTAAGTGACAAACCCCACGCTGCTCATAAGCGCTATACCAAATTTCTTGCCCCCAAGGTTTTGGGATGCTGACCGTTTTGAAGACCCAAGGGCCATCAACCGCTAGGCTATTTTCCAAAGCATTTACTTGATCATTGTGCCCTTTAGCTAAATCACTAAGCAAAGCAATGGCAACCCGCCATCGCCCGTCCTGCTTATAAAGCAAGATCTGGTACACTTCTTTTTGTGACAACTCTGACCCAAGCAGCATATTTTCAAATTCAAAGCAAAAGCGATAGCTTGAGCTCAAACCTGAAGACATACACTGCTGAATATAGTCAGCGGGATTTTCTACCATTACGGACATAAAGGCGTATTCTGTTACTCAGCCTGTTGAGCACGCTCATGCTCTTCAATGATTTCTCGAGCCGAACGAAAGGCCTCAAGGCTAGCTGGCGCACCTATATAAGGGACAGCATGAAGTAAGACGGCGCGAATTTCTTCTACTGTACAGCCATTTCGCAGAGCACCACGCACATGCCCTTTCAATTCATTGGAGCATTTCATTGCTGCCAACATCGCTATAGTGACTAGGCTTCGAGTAGCACGCGGTAAATCGTCTCGATCCCAAACCGTTCCCCAAGCCGTTTCCATTACTAGCTCCTGTAAAGGGGCGTCGAAATCCGAGGTATTGTTTAGCGCTCGGTCAACAAATGGATCGCTCATTACTTCTCGGCGAATTTCCTCACCACGCTGGCGTCTACTGCTCATATTATATCTCTTGTTAGTTGCTATGGTTTTTACTCAGGTGCCCACTACTATGTATCTAAGCTATTAGGTATTTGGGCTATATTTAATAATCACCTGACCACTCTGACTATGCAGAGGCGCCATAGTTTAACAACTTACCGATAATACGACACACTCTTCTTCATTGAGGTTGCGAATGCAATGGGGGCGGCTTTGATCGAACTGATATCCCTCTCCAGCATTGAGCAATTTAACCTGGCCACCGACGGTAACCTCTAATTGCCCCGATATAATTACTCCAACAGTCATCCCATCACGCTGGTATAGACTCGGCGAAGAGCTGGCCATTTCACCTAAAGAACCCTGGTAGACCACATGGGTAACCGCAACGCCTTGGTGAGCGAAAAGGCGACGAGACTGCAATCCCTCAAACTGACGCAGCTCCATCTCTTGTACCGCAAAAAACACCGGCGCTTCGGCATCTGGGTCAAAGGTAAAAAACTCTCTTAAGGAAACCGGGAAGCCGGAAAGTATTTTTTCTAAGGAGCTGATCGAAGGGCTTACCCGCCCTTGCTCGATGGTGGAGATAACACTATTGGTAACACCTGAGCGCTTGGCTAATTCGCGCTGCGACCAACCATTGCGCTCCCTTAAAAGTTGTAATCTTCGACCTAATGGCAAACCGGCTTCAGAGTTAACAAGTTCAGGGGCATTATCTCCCGATTCAGACACAGCAACCTCTCCTAGATTGATTCGTATATCAGTATAACCTCGGAAGTCTTCGCTGAGCTAGTGTCACAGGCAGCAACTACTGATTGCCAACAAGCCGTTTGTTGTGTGAGGAACTTAGTCTAAGCGCAAGTCGTCGTAAGGCGTCGACGTTGGCAACTCAACCGCTTTGGCCCACCCCGGAATGCGCAATGAATCACGCTGCAGCTCTAACTCGGACTCTTCGATCATGCCTTCACCAAATCGGTAGCGCACTTGCCAATCGCCCTTACTTACTGAAGATTCATACTGGGCACGCTGCTCACGTGTTTGCTCAAGCTTAGCTTGATAGGCGGTCATGGTTTGCGCATCGTAACGCCTACTCAACATCTGCTCGACCTTAGCTGGATGAACAACAGCTGCGGTCGCATTATTTCCCCCAAAACCCTTGGAGTTAATAAATGCCACATCCCTATCTGGCAGCTCAGTATCGTCTAGAGGAAAATTCAAATTATCTTGATAAACATCATCAGCAATCGCACCACTGGTTTTCAACCCTGGCAACCAGCCGTGTGCAAACTGACCGAGTACGGCCATCATTTGATCGGCGCTCGCCGGCGCAAGTGAGTGGCCCACATAGGCCTTAACCGCAGAAACAGGCCAAGAACTTATACCAAAGTTGCGTGCCATCTTATCCAAGATTCTTGACTCGGTAACCCGATTCTGAGGCGTACTCGAACCATGGGCCTGAATGTAGCTTCTGTCGCGCACACTACTCTCGCCAAGTAAAGCCGCACTGGCTGCCATTGATTTTGCAAGAGTAATATAATTGCCAGGGCCCGGCGCAGATATAGACTTCTTATAACCATCGGCGTTAATAAATACATCGCTTACCGCGCCATAGATTTCGGCACCCAACTCAATCGCCAACTCATCATCCATCAAAACGATATACTGCGCCGACTCAGCCAATGTGAAACCGCAGTTTTCACCGAAAGGACGACTGGCACGACGGTGATCTGCCTGATCGCTGCCATCCAATTTACGCAAGCCCTCATCTGTAGCTAAAGCGCTCATCGCACCATAGCCTTCAAATACCTCTGAAGTTAACGGGGCTTCAGCATTACCCACAAAGACCACTCGACGACGACCCGATTGAATATCTTCAACACCCATTCGCAAGTTGTATAAGAAGGTGGCGCAAGCCCCTGTTACACTGCCGGTAGCACCTAAACTGCCTAAAACATAGGCGTTCACAAAATCGGCTGGCATGGTGTTTAAGCCCAAAGGCAACTGCTTAGAGCTAACCCGCCCACCTTTCATGCGCGATTGCAATAAACCCCCGTAACCATTGTCATCCAGTTGCGCCATGACACTACCGGAATAGACAGCAATTTGATCGGCTGGTAATGCAGCACACAGCGTTTCCCATGCTAGGCCCATATTATTTAAGGCATCAGAAGCGGCCACCACCGACATCTGTAAACCGCGCGGGTGAAAACGCGAAGGGTATAAATTTGCAGGATCAAAGCCTTTAGGTAGCTGCCCCGCAGACTGCACCGGAGCAATGCGAGTGTTCGGAACAAACAACCGGCCCTGCCCCTCCATTCGAACGCTAACTCGGTCATCGGCTAAATCTTGAACCACCCAATTAGGTGGTAAATCGCGGGGCAATTGCTTTCGGCGACACTCAAACTCCATAGCCTTTCCTGCTCGGTCATGGGTATCCAAAGGTGTCATCCAGGCCAAGTTTTCTACATCAAAATGGTTTTGCTCAACTTGCCGAATTAGGGTGCGCGACAAAATATCTTGCCGCTGCTCTGCAGAGAAGCTTTCTGCCAATTCGAGCCCGCACATCGACGCTAAAGAACTCAAGGTGCCATGTTGTAAGGAGCCATCAAGCTTATCAAACACCATTCTTCGATATGCATGATGACCTGAACTGCGACCAGCGGCATTAATTCCGCCCATTGAAACAATGACAGGTAAACGCAGCTTTGACATAGACAACCCCAATTATTTGCAGAGACAACTGAAAGGATTATTTTATGAATCTATGAGCACAAAAATTTTGTGATTTCAGCCAGCACCTTCGGGAAAAGCGCCACCCGCTCCATTTATGAGCTTATTTGGCCAGTATGGCAACAATTAAGACCAGAATAACCATAACCACCCAGGGGCAACTTTAGCCAATATTACAGGCATAGTGGCCATGATTTATTTTCATGCCATTTTCAGAGCATTTAGCCCAGTAATTTGAGTGTTAGGAGTTAACTGTGCCAACCATTACCTTTGTTTTATGTGACCACATGCTAGCGACTGGCACCACCTTGCCTATTGAAATGCTGCGTGCTGCCGAGTCAGCTGCACTGGCACAAAATCGCAAAGCAGAAAGGTTGACTATTCAAACGGCCGCGATCGAAAGAAAGGCGGTTAGTACTCGAGCTGGCTTTTCGTTTCAACCCGACCTCAGCTTACCCGAGGTTGATCAAAGCGATATGATTTACCTGCCCGCACTTTGGCGAAACCCTCGCCCCCTAATGAAAAAGCAGCCCCAGCTGTTAAGTTGGTTACGTCAACACTATGAAAGTGGTGCCACCATTAGCGCAGTGGGAACAGGTTGCTGCCTACTCGCTGAAGCAGGCCTTTTGGACGGTAAGCCAGCCACCACACACTGGCATTATTTTGACCAGTTTCAAAGAGACTACCCTCAGGTACAGCTAAAACGGCAGTACTTTATTACCCAAGCTTCAAACCTTTATTGCGCGGCCAGTGTAAATGCCTTGGCTGATCTGACCGTTCATTTTATTCAACGCTTATATGACCGCCCAACAGCCAACCATGTAGAGCGTCATTTCTCCCACGAAATCAGACGCTCATACGAGGAAAGTGGATTCTTTGAGGGCTGCTCAAACAACCACCCGGATGAAGATATTGTGCAAGCTCAGATTTGGCTGCAAGACAATTACGGCAAAGAAGTAAAACTGAGTGATGTGGCAGAGAAGTTTGATATGAGCGTGCGAACCTTTAATCGCCGCTTTAAAGGCGCTACCGGTAAATCACCGCTGCAATATTTGCAGGAAGTGCGTATCGAAACAGCCAAAGACCTACTTAAAACCAGCAACTTATCAATCAACGAAATTGCATTTCGAGTAGGCTACCAGGATATGGGGCACTTTACGGGTTTATTCAAAAAGCTCTTAGCAACCACACCGAGCGAATATCGTACAACTGTGCGAGCAAAACTTTTCTCAGCCAATCAATAAAGGCTCAGCAATGCTGAGCCCTCGGGCTATTTTTCAAGCAGAGACTTTTTATAATAATTTAAGATGCCTCGAGACGCCGATTTTGCTTGGTAGATAAACACATAAATTTGCCCGTCATCGGCCTCAGTTACATTTCGATTAAAGCGATTTTTTGACACTTCAAAAAACTGCTCCCCTGAACTAACCCGAGCCTCAGCTCGATAGTAGTTTGCCCCCATAAATTCAAAGGGCACTGTGATTAACTTCTGTCCTTTTAATGCCAGGCGCTTATAGAGCGGCTTGCGGCCTGGCTTGCTCTCAATGTCTTGTCTAAGCGAAGCTATTAGTGATTCAGCCTTAGATTTCGCAGCCTGATCTGCGGCACTCAAACCCTTGGGCTCATTTTTTTGCGCGGCAGCTTGATTAGCCATGGTTTGAACGATAGTCGCTTGTTTTTTTTCAGCCTCACGTCGTTCAGCCTCTAGCCTTTGAGCGACTAACTGCTGTGCGCGATTTTGCTCTGCTAGTTCATTGGCTCGCTGATCTTCCAGTGCGGCTTTTTGCTGCTCGACTAAGTTTTTCTGAAGCCGTATTAGTTTTGAATTCTGCGTATTTAATTGAGCACTGAGTGAATTACGCTGTTGCGCCAAACGCTCTTTGCTCAGCAACAATTCTTGATATTTGCCTTGAATTCGCTCTACTCGCTTACTGCGATTCTTAACGCCTCTTTCAGCCATTGCATAAGCATGCTCTGCCTTGCGCATTGCGCGATCAGTATCTTGTGAAGCGTGTGCTTGGTGAGCAGACTTAGTCGCCTGCAGAGAGGATTGAGCAGTCGCGGCATCTCGATTTGACTTCGCTAGATCCTGTTCAGCTGAATCAAGCTTACGGGAGAAGCTTTGCAGTTCGAGCTCGAGCTCTTCTGCAAGTACTTCCATTTGAGGGATGCGTCTTTGAGTCTGCTTTATCGATTGTTTTGTGTCTTTAATTTCTTGCTCAAGAGCCTGAGCAAAAGAAACTGAACAAAAAATACACAAAGATAACAAAATTGCGGCTATAGCTGTGGCATTCATAACATGTCACTGTAATATTTTAAGAGTTAAAAACTGGGGCTTACCCTAACGTCTTAAGTGACAAATTATAATAGGCGAAAGCAGCCAAGCTCTATGGCAAAAACAATCACCCTATGAGACAGGATTCACAAAAAAAGCCTGTACCCCGAAAGATACAAGCTTTTCTCTAAGCCAATGAGGGGGAGACTTACGACTCTAATAAGCCGGTTTTAGAAATTGCGATGCTACGTGGTTTCATCGCCTCGGGTATCTCTCTGCGTAAGTCGATATGTAAAAGACCATTTTCCTTATGGGCATGTTCAACCCTTACATGGTCAGCAAGTTGAAAACGGCGATCGAAATTTCTAGCTGCTATACCTTGATGCAAATAGGTTTTGTCTTCTGCGCCAGTTTCTTTTTTGCCTGAAATAGACAGCTTGTTTTCCTCAACCTCTATACCTAACTCAGCTTCGGAAAAACCGGCCACAGCCATGGTTATTCGATACTGATCCTCTCCTGTTAACTCAATATTGTATGGTGGGTAGCTTGGTTGGTTTTGCTCAGTCGCACTCAAGCTATCTAATATATTGGCCATGCGATCAAAGCCAATGGAGGATCGGTATAGCGGGGTTAAATCAAAATTACGCATAAGAAATATCCTTTAAATAAGCAATATCAATAGTTGCCAGACTTTCAGTCCTAGCATTGAGACAGCGCCGTTGCTGTCTAATCAGTAAGCCCCCATCAGGCGGGCTTACTATCTATATGGGGTTGCAAATTAGGATATCAAGTAAAATAGAAGATAGTTTTCAAAAAGTCTCAAAGTCTCTCTAGGACAGCTGTGCATCCTGTGTAAACACCTATTTCACCCCAAAAGCTACTTAGGACCATTTTCTGATTTACGCTCTGCTAGGTTAAATCTGGGCTTACTATCCCCGTGCGCCTGATTCGTTTTTAGGCTCAAGCCTTCTTGCTGGGCGGGACTTATCTCTTCGAGCACTTTCGACTGCCGCTTCTTCTGCTCTTCCTTTAAGCGAGCAATCTTAACTTCTTGGCGAGCTATATCAGTTCTATTTTTAACGAGCCTGTTGTGAGCATGCTCGAGTAATAGCTTCTCTTGACTGAGCTTGCCTTCAATTCGCTCAACACGTTTTTGACGATTTTTAATACCGCGTTTTGCCATTGCAACCGCATGTTCTGCCAACTTGCGTTGCCTTGCTTGTGATTCACCTGCTGCCACTAGTTGAGCCAACTCTTGCTCTTTATTCTGTAAGCCGATTCTCAAACCCGCTAAATCTTCCCTGGCAGCATTTAACTTACGCTCGAAATCTTGCAGACTATTTTCCCTGTCTTGCACCTGCAAAGCATTATTTTCTGAAAGCTGCTGCAGGCGAGTAAGAATATCTCGTTCTAATGGCAAGTCTGCAGCTTGCAAAACCGAACCCAAGGTCACTAAGGTTAATAAAATAAAAGAATGGATTTTGAATCTCATGAAGTCACCTACATAGCTATGTAGATCTAACGAAACTCAAGAGTGGCTACTCAGTAATATTCATTAGGGCTTGCTTGGTTTTGAGAGCTAGCGCACACTTTTGAATAGGCCACTCCGACAATCACCAACGCCAACCATGATTACGGTAAAAGCGAAACGCCGAGCAAAAGAAAAACCACTGATGTCGTAGTGATTTGGATTTCACTCCGCCACCATCATGTTCAAACGCTATGTCTGGGCTGTAACGTAAAACCCACGCTTGATTTCGTAATCTTTGGCATAAATCAAAGTCTTCGAAATAAAGAAAATATCGATCATCAAAGCCTGCCACCGAACGCAATGCCGAAAGCCTACAAAAGTAAAAGCAGCCACCCGCTAACTCCACATCAAAAACATCTTTAGGGTCTTTATCGGCATATATATATTTTTGCTGCTCCTGCAACCAAAGCGGAAGGCGCAAATACCTCCCCAGCAAAGTCCTTAACCCTGGAAAGCGCTTGGCCACATGAGGTACAGCCTCATAATTATTAGCAATTTGGCCTGTGAGCAAGCCTATCTCGGGGCTGCTCTCCATTTGCCTGAAACATTCAAGCAAACACCCAGGCGATAAATAGACATCAGGATTCAATAATAGATGATAATCATGTGCTAGCGCCTCGGATACAAGGCTCTTGGTATTATTGTCGATGTTTGACTCAACATTCAGTCGACCCAATGCTTGATTATGGGCGTCACCATATCCACGATTAGCTGGGCTTCGAATCAATTCGATTGTTATATTGCTAGGCAGAACTTTATCAGCGAGCAGCTTTATCAAAGACTGGTGATAATCACTACTTACGCTGTTATCCACCCAGTAAAGCGTTAAAGCAGCAGCAGGATGCTCTTTGCAGAGCTCAAGCATGGCACTTTGCAAAGAATCTAACTGCTGCTGCAATACCTCGGTCTTACTAAAATATAGAACAACCGACGCCGTAAGATGCGGAGCTTGCAATGCACTAAACCTTGACGGCTTCAGCCAAATACCAATCGAGCGTTTTAGCTATGCCGGTTTCAAACGTTTCTCGTGGGTGGTAGTTGAGTTCTGCATGACATTTACTTGGATCGATAGCATAACGACGATCGTGTCCGGCGCGATCTTTAACAAAGCTGATTAAATCCTTGGCCTTGCCACCTTTAGCAATTGGTGATTCAGAAAACTTAGTAAGGTAAGTCGGCTCTGCCAAAAGCTTCTTATCGATTAAATCGCAAATTAACTCTACGATATGCAAATTGGCCCACTCGTTTTCACCACCAACGTTATACACCTCACCGTTAAGGCCCTGCTGCAAAATTAGATCAATCGCATAACAATGATCATCGACGTACAACCAGTCTCTAATATTCATACCGTCACCATAAATAGGTAACGCTTCTCCGTGCAAGATATTATGAATAATTAGCGGTATTAGCTTTTCTTTGTCTTGTCTTGGACCGTAGTTATTAGAGCAATTACTAGTGCTCACATTCAACCCAAAGGTATGATGATAAGCTCTAACCAAGTGATCGGATGCGGCTTTACTCGCCGAATATGGAGAATTTGGAGCAAAAGCTGTACTTTCACTAAATGCAGGGTCATCGGCCTCCAAGCTACCATAAACTTCATCTGTCGAGACATGATGAAAACGGTGCTCAGAAACGCCTTTATCTAACCAGTGCAGCTTCGCCAATTTCAGCAGATTATGGGTACCGATAATATTGGTTTCAATAAAAGCATCAGGTCCGCTTATCGATCTGTCAACATGAGACTCCGCTGCAAAATGCACAACATGATCAAAAGGGTGCTTTTCAAATAGAGCTTCTAACAAGGAGTAATCGCAAATATCACCATGGACAAATTCTAGGCCAGCGCTATCTTTGAGATCACTCAGATACTCTTCATGACCTGCATAGGTTAAGGCATCAAGCACAACAATTTTATCTTCTGGATGGTGCTTTGCCCAATAGTGACAAAAATTAGAACCGATAAAACCTGCACCACCGGTTACCAATAAAGTTTTCATATTTTTTACTCAGAAATAATTCAAGCTAGTTAAGCTTTTCTAACATTACCGTTAAGGCCTCACGCCATTGCTGCGGCGTAAGCCCCACTGATTTATAACTTTCACTACAATCCAATACACTGTAGGAAGGGCGTTTTGCGGGAGTCGGATACTCATCACTCCTAATAGCGGTAAGCTGAGGCACATTTTTTAACTTACCCATTGAGCTCGCTAAGTCAAAAACGCTGTGAGCAAAATCATACCAGCTACACACACCTGCATCACTGCAATGCAAAATAATTTGATCGCCAGGGCTTTCCAACAGCTGCCAAATAAATTTGGCAAGATTTCCCGCGTAGCTCGGGCTACCAACTTGATCGGCCACTACGCTAAGCTGCTCACGCTCAGCAGCTAAACGCAACATGGTTTTCACAAAGTTGGAGCCATGCTCACTGTAAACCCATGAGGTACGCACAATCTTGGCGTACGGTGACCTTAGCGCAGCCTGTTCACCTAAATATTTACTTTCACCATAAATACCCAAGGGCTGACACTTTGTCTGGGGTGCATAAGGTATGCCCTGCTGGCCATCAAACACAAAATCTGTGGAAACTTGAATCAAAGGACATTGCTGCTCAATGCTATAATTGGCGAGACTTTCAACCGCGCTGCCATTGATTGCCATTGCAAGGTCAATCTCTGTTTCGGCTTTATCAACGGCCGTGTAAGCTGCCGCATTGATAATCACATCGGGCCTATTTGATGCTAAAAAAGATTCAATAAGCTCGCTATTCGCTAGGTCGAATACAGCGCTACTGGGGCAGAGAAGCTCATGCTTACCATCTATTGCCGCTATTTTTTGCAAATGGTAGCCCAGCTGCCCACTGCCGCCGGTAATCAGTATTTTCATGAAAACTCAAAGTCCAAAGTTAATCTCACACTCAGAATTTGCGACTATCAAAAGTCGGCGCGTCGGGCAGCAAGAATCCATCTTTATCCTTATCTGATAAGCTTGGGGCGCTTATACCGTATTGCGAAAGTGGCCAATCGATAGCTACTGTAGGGTCATCCCAACGCAAAGAGGCTTCGCTTTCGGGGTGGTAGTAGTCTGTACATTTGTAAACAAATTCAGCCATCTCGCTTAGCACTAAAAAGCCATGAGCAAAACCTGGAGGAACCCAGAACAAGTGTTTATTCTCTTCCGATAAAATGGCCGCGGCATATTGCCCAAAGGTTGGCGAATCCTGACGCATATCGACAGCAACATCATATACCTCACCACGAACCACTCGAACCAACTTGCCCTGTGTTTGCTCCATTTGATAATGCAGGCCGCGTAAAACGCCCTTAGCGGAAGAGCTATGGTTGTCTTGCACAAATTGATGGTCTAGCCCCTGCTCTTGAAACCAGCTTTGGCGAAATGTTTCTAGGAAAAAACCACGCTCATCACCAAAAACCTTAGGCTTGAGCAGCAAAACCTCAGGTATATTACATTGTTCTATTTCCATTAGAATACTTGATCCTCTAGCACATCTAATAGGTACTTGCCGTAACCGCTCTTTTCTAAAGGCTTTGCAAGCGCCTTTAGCTGCTCTGCATCGATATACCCCATTCTATAAGCGATCTCTTCAGGGCATGCCACTTTCAAGCCCTGACGCTTTTCAAGAGTTGCAATGAAGTAACCTGCCTCAAGAAGATTATCGTGTGTGCCAGTATCAAGCCATGCCGAGCCGCGACCTAATAACTCTACTGTCAGGCTTCCATCCTCTAAGTAAGCCCGATTTACATCGGTAATTTCTAGCTCGCCACGATCGGATGGCTTAATTGATTTTGCGATCTCGATAACTCGGTTATCGTAAAAATAGAGGCCGGTGACTGCATATTTCGATTTAGGCTCCGATGGTTTTTCTTCGATAGACAGAACTTTGCCCTCTGGGCTAAATTCCACCACGCCATAGGCTCTAGGATCGTCGACATGGTAACCAAAAACGGTCGCTCCACTATGTTGCCCACTGGCTCGCTGCAAAACTTTGTGGAAGTCTTGAGAATAAAATATATTGTCGCCTAGCACTAAGGCGCAATCACTATCACCAATAAACTCTTCACCAATAATAAAAGCTTGCGCTAAGCCATCTGGGCTTTCTTGAACCGCGTATTGAATATTCAAGCCCCACTCTTTGCCATCACCTAACAGCTCTTCATAAGCAGGCAAGTCCCGAGGCGTAGAAATCAGCAAAATATCCCGAATACCTGCCATCATCAAAGTGCTAAGAGGGTAGTAAACCATGGGCTTGTCATAAATTGGCACCATTTGTTTACTGATTGATCGAGTGATTGGATACAGGCGTGTACCCGACCCGCCCGCGAGGATTATCCCCTTACGACCGTTCGGATTTATTGATTCAGTCATTTAATTACATCCCAAATAAACTGCAAAGCCACCTATTTTACTAGGTGGCAGTCAGTAAGAAGGTATAGGGCATTACACGGCCCTATCTATTAATGGCGTGATTTTACAGCAGAGTAGCGCTAATCGCTAAGCAAGCCTTCATTTACTCGGTCGCGAAGCTCTTTACCTGGCTTGAAATGGGGTACATGCTTACCTTCAAGCTCTACCGAATCTCCTGTTTTTGGGTTTCTACCCACACGAGAAGCACGATAGTGCAATGAAAAGCTCCCAAAGCCTCTAATTTCGATGCGCTCACCAGTCGCCAGCATGGTGGATATATATTCCAACATCAATTTTACCGCTAACTCGACATCTTTCTGAGACAGCTGGTCTTGGTGTAGGGCTATTTTGTCGATCAATTCTGATTTGGTCATGGCATACCTTCAGTCAACCTGAAATATCTACCTCAGTGCAACGATAACCTGATAAAACATTAAAAATCAACAAGTTAAGTAAAATTATAGTCGCCTGGGCTGATTTTAGCTCTTAATTAGGCTTATTTAGGGCTTTGACGGGGTGAATTTGGGCTTTTTTAGGGCTTTCAGTAACTTAGCTCGTGTGAGTGGTAGCCAGGATTTGAAAATCAATTTACCGGGTTCCTGGACCGCATACACTAGGTAGGGAGAAGCTTCTCAGGACCGCAAACTGCTGTGTCCATACAAGCTCTCGCCCTCCTCCAAGTCGGGCAAGCCCTGCGAAGCTTCTCCCTACCTAGTGCATGCTGCATTTGTTGATGCCTGGATCTGCGCAAAATCAATCTTGGATAAACCAAGCTCTGACCAATAATTACTTGTGCTCCAAGATATAGAAGAAAGCAACCTAAATAAGATTCTAGGGCACCTCTGAATAATGGCGTTGGTGCCCTAGGATGGGACTAGTGATATGGAGAGGCTAGCGTCTTGGGTGGGCCAACTTTAAGAAACACAGCACAGTCGCATGGATGCGACACCGGAACGGAAAAACACTAGCCCCACCCTAGAGTCTGGCCAGCCTTTCACTTAAAAATCACAGCAGAGCAGCTCGACACGCCATGAATGGAACAAAGGAGCTACACTGACACAACAAAAAGCGAACAGGCACAAAAAAGGCGGGATAAACCCGCCTTTTTCAAGCTTTCGCTAAGAACTCGCAGAGATTACTGCTTGTCTTGGCTAGCCATTTGCGCCTTAATCAGGTCACCAATAGTCGCAGGAGCTACTTGCTCAGTCTGCTTAGCAGAGTGCTCTTTCATAGCACTCTTCTCGTCGTCGAAGTCCTTCGCCTTGATAGATAGGTTGATCGCACGATTCTTACGGTCAACGCTAACAATCTTAGCTTCTACTTCTTCGCCTTCTTTCAGAACGTTACGGGCATCTTCTACCTTGTCACGGCTGATTTCAGAGGCTTTCAGTACAGCTTCAACGTCGTCTGCTAGTACAACAATCGCAGCTTTCGCATCTACTTCTTTAATAGTACCAACAACGATGGCGCCCTTATCGTTCTGAGCAACATAGTCAGAGAACGGGTCAGCATCCAACTGCTTGATACCTAGAGAGATACGCTCACGCTCTGGGTCGATCGCCAAGATAACGGTTTCCAGCTCGTCACCTTTCTTGTAGTTACGAACGGCTTCTTCGCCAGCTTCGTGCCAAGAAATGTCAGACAAGTGAACCAAACCGTCGATGCCACCTTCCAAGCCGATGAAGATACCGAAGTCGGTGATAGACTTGATCTTACCGGTAACTTTGTCGCCCTTGGCGCTAGTACGTGCGAAGGCATCCCATGGGTTTTCTTGACACTGCTTGATACCCAAGGAGATACGACGACGCTCTTCGTCGATGTCTAGAACCATCACTTCCAACTCGTCGCCAACATTAACGACTTTAGATGGGTGAATGTTCTTGTTAGTCCAATCCATTTCAGAAACGTGAACTAGACCTTCAACACCCTCTTCCAACTCGGCGAAACAACCGTAGTCAGTCAAGTTAGTTACCACAGCCTTGATGCGAGCACCTTCTGGGTAACGGTTGGTGATCTGGATCCATGGATCTTCACCCAACTGCTTAAGACCTAGAGATACGCGGTTACGCTCACGGTCGAACTTCAATACTTTAACGTCAATCTCGTCACCAACATTTACGATTTCGCTTGGGTGCTTGATGCGCTTCCAAGCCATGTCAGTGATGTGCAACAAGCCGTCAACGCCACCTAGATCAACGAAAGCACCGTAGTCGGTTAGGTTCTTAACGATACCTTTAACCGCCATACCTTCTTGTAGGTTGGCCAGCAATTCTTCACGCTCAGCAGAGTTGGCGTGCTCAAGAACTGCGCGACGAGAAACAACAACGTTGTTGCGCTTCTGGTCTAGCTTGATAACTTTGAATTCTAACTCTTTGCCTTCTAGGTGAGCTGTTTCGCGAACTGGGCGAACGTCAACCAAAGAACCAGGCAAGAAGGCACGGATGCTGGAAACGTCAACGGTGAAACCACCTTTAACCTTACCATTGATAACACCAGTAACCACTTCGTCGGCTTCATGAGCCGCTTCAAGTACAGTCCAAGCTTCAGCACGCTTGGCTTTTTCGCGAGATAGGCGAGTCTCACCGAAACCGTCTTCAACGCTTTCTAGAGCAACCTGAACTTCATCACCAATGTTTAGTGTTAGCTCACCGCTTTCGTTCAGGAATTGGGCCGCAGGAATCACACCTTCAGATTTCAAACCAGCGTGAACGGTAACCCAATCTTTGTCTACGTCGATAACAACACCGGTTACGATCGAACCGGGAACCATATCAACGGACTTTAAACTTTCTTCAAATAATTCTGCAAAGCTTTCGCTCATTACAATACCTATAGATAAAGGTGGTTACGGCTTTATTAAGACGGTGCCTGTAAACCACTCTGCCACACGGCCAGTCGCATGGGTCTGTTAATGAAATTGGAGGTAAACATGGCTGGCATTACCCCCACCGCAATACACCAAATACACTTGGCAGGAAATTGCGAGGGGCGGAGACTACCAGAAAGCCAAAAGAAATTCAACGAAAAGCCAGTTATGGCGGGGGGTTAACTCAAAAAAAGTGCCAATTTAGCGCGTAAGGGGCAGAACTGAAAATTACGGATTCACCACACGGCCCAATTCAGCCGCCTTCGGCTTAATATTGCGACGTCCTTTTCCCCAAGATTTACAGGTTGGGCACAGCCAATAAAGCTGCTGGGAGCTATAGCCGCAGCTTGAGCATATGTGCGGCATCTGGGACTCTTTCTGGGCAATAACATACCCTTGAAATAGCGGCCGCAGTGTCGCAATCTCTTGCTCTTGATCAGCTAGGATCTCAAGCAGGGCCGCAGAGGAGGCCGAAGCTTCAAACATATCCTGCAAATAACAACGGGCCTGCTCCTTATCCAAAGCCAGCATACCTTGATAAACCACAGGCAATAGCTGCTCCACACCGTAATTCACGCTCAACTCGCGCAGCTCCAGCAGTATGGTTTCGCTATATCCACACTGCTGATATACCTGCACCAGTAAATCTGCCATCGGCTCCCACAGATCAGAACCTGACAAAATAAGCTTTTTCAGCCTCTTATGTGCGCTTACATAATCACCCTGCAGCAACTGCAACTTGGCTTGCAGCAGTTGAGCACGCTGGCAACGCTTATCGAAGGCCAATGCTGCCCTAAGCTGACGCTGAGCCTCCTGGTAAGCGCCTCTCGCTATGGACTGTTCAGCCATTTCGCAGCTGAAGTGGCTCTGCTGCAAGGCCCAATCTTCTGTTGCTCGGCCAAACCGGCGCTCAGCATGGCGATTGATAACCTCGATGGCTTTTTGCCACTCCTTTTCCTCACGATAAAGCGCCACTAAATGTTCCAATGCTTGAGCGCGGATCCTTGGATCATGAGCCTTTAGTGAGTCCTTGAGCAAAGCTTCAGCCCGATCAAGTAGGCCCGCCACCACGTAGTTCACGGCCAGCTCAAGCTGCACCAAATCAACATCATCAGCCTCTAAATATGGTGAGGCTAGTAAACTTTGATGAGTTCTGATGGCCGAGGAAATTTCGCCGTTTTTGCGCAACATGCGCCCGAGAGAAAGGTGGGTTTGAAGAGTTTGGCGACTGACCGGCAAGGCATCAATAAACGCCTCTGCAGCAGCATCACCTTCTTCATTTAAAAGATAATTCAAGCCAGAAATGTACTGCTGCGCCTTGCTATCAAAGATCAAGTGGCGATCTTGTCGGCGCTGGCGCGAACGGCGACGCTGCACACGTCGCCCAATGTAGTATGCCGCCAATAATAAAATCAGCAGCAGAGGCAGAATCCAGAAATCCATTATCGTTTTTGTATCAACCCTTGATATTTAATCGCCGAAAGTGCGATATAAATCTAGAATTTTGGTCAACACTTCCTCAATTGTCATGTGACTGCTATCGATATGAACAGCATCGGCTGCAGCCGCCAAGGGCGAGCTGCTGCGTTCGCTATCTTGTTTATCACGTGCCTCAATATCGCTTAATATTTGCTGATAATCGTATTCTTGCTCAGCGTTTGCTAACTGTAACTGCTTCATACGACGATTGGCACGCTCTTCAGCACTCGCCGTCAAGAAAACTTTTAGGGGGGCCTCGGGGAATACAGTACTTCCCATATCTCGACCATCAGCAACCAAACCCGGCGCCTCGGCAAAATCACGCTGGCGCTGTAACAAAGCATCTCTAACAGCAGGAACCGCCGCCACCCGAGAAGCATCCATTCCGGCCTGCTCCGTACGAATAGCCTTACTAACATCTTGGCCAGATAAGTAAATTGTCACCCCATGCTCTGTCGAGCGAAACTCAACATCTAGTGTCCTGGCCACCTCACCGAGAGCAGCATGATCGTCAAAATCACAAGCTAACAGACGCGCCGCCAAACCCGTTAGACGATAGAGTGCACCACTATCGAGCAGAGCAAAACCTAAACGCAGAGCTAAGCTTGCCGAAACCGTGCCTTTGCCAGCCCCACTAGGGCCATCAATGGTAATAATAAAAGCTGACTGCTGAACCATAACCGAATCTAGCCCGCCGCCAAAATGTCTTGAACAATGGCGGAGCATGCTTCGGCAGGTGCCTCTGCTTGGGTGATTGGCCGTCCAATCACCAAATAACTGCTGCCCCACGCTAAGGCTTGCGCCGGTGTGACTATTCTTCGCTGATCATTAGCAGCACTGCCGACCGGCCGTATACCCGGAGTTACCAGGCAAAAATCATTTCCTGACTGTTCACGCAGTGACTGAGCCTCTTGAGCAGAGCAAACCACGCCATCCATACCGGATTGCTGCGCCAACTTCGCTAGCTTTAACACCTGCTGCTGAGGCGAAGAGTCGATACCCAAGCCCTGCAAATCTTGCGCATCCATACTAGTTAATACGGTGACAGCAATCAGCAAGGGAGGTTTAGAGTATTTTTCTAACTCATTGCGCGCAGCTTCCATCATACGCTGACCACCACTGGCGTGAACATTCACCATCCAAACACCCAACTCAGCGGCCGCCTTCACAGCTTTGGCACAGGTATTAGGGATATCATGAAACTTAAGATCCAGAAATACATCAAAATCGCGCTTCATTAATTGCTCGACCACTGCGGGACCAGAGCTGGTAAACAGCTCTTTACCGACTTTCAGTCGACATTCAGAAGGATTCAAGCGATCAGCCAATGCAATAGCATCAGCAGCGTTATCATAGTCTAGTGCGACAACGATTGGAGATTGACTCATAGCGTCTTCAGGCTCTATACGGAAAAATTGCGGCGCTGATTTTAGCAGCTTTCCCAGCAGAGTTTTAGCCCGTTGCCGCGCAAAGCTTTTTATTAAGCAGCATTACTCTTGGAAAGGTGGCGGCTGTACGCTTCTGATAACCCTCACTTTTGAGCTTAGCCAGTACACGCTGCAAATGCAGCTTTGCTTCATTTGAGCTATTAAATGGCCCCAAACTCTCTACCACAAAGCCGTCTTTTTTAACGTGCCCATAGGGGCTGTAGGCAGCCTCAAAACCTGGCTGATACATACGCACACCAGAGCTTCGAAAAACCTTTCCTACTTGAGGGTCTACACCATAATCTAAGTAAGAGTAGTATTTACACTTAGCCACTGCAGGCAAAGCAAACATCAAACTTGCCGAAATTGCAGCGGCTTTTGTACCCGCTAACAACACAGGCTTTACACCCAACTGAAACATACTACTTGATACCTCTAAACCTGCCTAAGCCCTTTGTTCCACTTGCCTATATTCAGCGATTGCAACTTAACCAAGGGTGAATCAAACATCTTAGCTTAGCCAGCAAGTGTCACTGCCTAAGACAAAGATAAAATGTAAAGGAAAGACTCAGTTGTACGCCTTAGGTTCCCTTTAATAGCAATATCGGCCAATCATTCTTCATCAAAAGAGCATTTAATTTGAAAATGATGACTAAGCCACACTTTAAAGCTGGCTATTGATTGCTCAGGCAAGGATATTAAAAGCTTGGCCATCTCGGCATATTCTTGAGCTTCGATAGCGCCATGATTTTGCTCTAGAAACCGTCGTAAGCTCGGCTCTAATTCATAAGGGCAGACAAGCGCTAACTGTCGCTTGGCTATAAAAGGTGACAAGGAGCAAAGCTCAATCGCTTGTTGAGTCGCTTGAGAATAAGCCCTGACCAAGCCTCCTGCTCCAAGTTTTATGCCACCAAAATAGCGTACGACAATCGCCATAGTATTTCCCATATCCCGATGCTGTAAGACATTTAGAATTGGCTTACCCGCAGTGCCCGAAGGCTCACCATCGTCATTAAACGCTTGAGACATGGCTTGTTTTGGGTCGCCCAAAATATAAGCCCAGCAGTGATGACGCGCATCGGGGTATTGTTCACGAGCAGCACCCAACATTTTCATGGCCGCCGCCCGATCTTCTACCTGATGCAACTGACAGATAAACTCGCTTTTTTTGATTTCGTAGCAGTGTTCAATGGACTGAGCCGGATGCATAAACTGCCCAATCAGTGTTTCTTTTTGCGGTGTTTCGGTCATAGCTACTGAAGTATGGCTATTAAGGTCAAGGGGATCGCTTAGATAATAACACAAGCCAGCTAGGAACAAGACTTGACCTTACGGCAACTGGAAGCATAACAATTGCCTCAATCACTTTACGGGGAGGTCATCTAAATGAAGAGAAATAGCCAGGAACACTCAAAGAAATTGCGAGCCGCTTTTGAGCAACATATGAATAAAGCCCGAGATTTGTATGATGAGAAACAGTGGCAAGCTTGCTTTTATGAGCTTGAGAATGCTCACGTGCTTGGCCAGCAGCAAATTTGGCCCCATACACTTAGCCATCTTTGGATGTTAAAAGTTGGCTGGAAGCTAAATAACTGGAAAGAAATTCTTGGGCAACTATTAAGAGCCGCCGCCAGCCCATTTATAACACCCATTTGGGTGCCACTAGGTAATACAGGAGGCGCCAATATTAGCCCGATAAAACCAATGCCGCTGCGAGAAGAATTAAAGTCCTACTTTAAGGAATAGCTCAATTGTATTGGATTATCGCAGGAGACTTGGATGAGAAATAAAAGTGAGGAGTAAGGTTGCACTCCTCACTTGAATTTCAACAGCCTGAGAACAGTGCTGAAATATTACGCGGCCAACTCTGCCTCAAAGGCTTTTCGATCTTCGCCAGTTAAAGCGGCTTTATTTAGGCTTGCAACACGATCAGCCAAGCTGCCCTGCCCACTAGCAAGCCAAGTATCAACCTCAGCCATAATGGCATTAAAGTTCTCATAGCCACGGGCGTGAGTATCACTATAACCCTTGATCAAGTTTTGGCACTTGGCAATCTCAAAAGCTGTCTGATAGTCTTTCGATGCAGCCTTTTGGACACGCTCCAGCCAAGCTTCAATATTATTGTTTTCATGAAAATAGCGCAGGGTTTTTCTTCGCCCTGACTTCATACTTGCCAAAAAATACAGCTGCAAGAAGCCACTAAGCTTTGCACTTTGCAGCTTGCGACCATGAGAAAAAAGGGCCGAAATACAGCTGCGCGCAAAGCTATTATTCAAGGCCCACTGCCCCAAAGCTTTTGGCATACTGTCACAAATCTCTTCTACCCGGGGATGTAAAAACTCCACTGGGTAAACCATCTGGGCATCATTGGCCTTAACTTCACGTCGAATTTTCTCAAAGCGATCAGCACGGATTTTCTGCTCTGCAACACGAATCGTATCTTGAAAGGCCATCCACAAGGCCAACTGTCTAGCCACTTCCTGGCTAAGCAGATACTCCTGCTCACTGCTATCTTCGCTGATAAGTGGTTTTAGACGATCCAAGTACTCATGGGCATATTCTGGATCTTGGTAGTCCACCAACTGCTTGACCGCCTCAAAAACCAAACCCTGACACACTTCAGGAATCTCATCTTTTACGCGCTGCAATAGCTCACGCGCCGATTCGCTAGCCACCTCTGCCGGCAAGCTGGCAAAAGCTTCTTTACTAACTGACTGCTGCTTTTGCTCCCAGGCTTTATCCTCCCGTCCCTTTTGATAGGCTGCATTAAAAGCTGCCAAGCTGCTGGCCACTGCCACACCGCCCGCTTCAATGGCCGCCTCAAACTGAGCCTTATTAAACGGCAAAGCATCGGATGCCGCCAAAGCACCAAATAAGGCAGAACTGATAACCGAGCCATTTTCAATGGCCACCTGATTCATATCGAAGGCAATAAGACGCTTTGCTTGTTGCTCGGCAATCTGAACGATTTTATCGCCATCCACTAAACCATTGCCTTTTTCTTGGCGCTCAGCAACCGTATATGAACGATGAGTCGTTGCAATCAGAGTAGTGCGATCAGCACTGACAAAGCCGCGCTGTAAGGCACGACCGGCTTCGACAAGCTCCGCAGCAATCAACACATCCACATCACCAGGCACTGGCGTCATTGCCAACACCGGCTCCTGATCGGCCTCTTTCATGGCAGCTTGAGAAAATAACTCCAAATAATAAATGGTCGCACCAGTGCGCTGAGCCACGCCCGGCACCGAGGTTGATTGCGCCACATAACCATTCGTTTCCGCTAGGTCGCGAATCCAATTTGATAGCACGCCGCCGCCCTGGCCACCCATGGCAGAAATAGCAATAGTAATCGGTTTTACTGTCTGTTCAGTCATAGAGAATTCTTCACAAATGCGCGTTAAAAAGCGTGTTTATCAATTTTGGCTTGCAGCTTAGCCTGCAAAAAGCCAATCACTTTCTGACGTATACCGTGCAAAAAGTTATCCATCTTGCTAGGGTTTGAAATGACTTCCGCTCTTACAAAAGATGGACACAAGACGGCCGAATGAGCATTAGCACCACACAGACCACAACCCAGGCAATCATTATCAACATAAGCGACAGGATCAGACTTCAATGGGTTGGGGTTTTCTTTCACGGTTAGAGATGGACAGCCGGATAAACGAATACAGGCGTGATCGCCAGTACAAGTTTCATCATCCACAAAGAAACGTTCGCGTACCACGCGCTTACCATCTTTCATGGCGGCACGAACTTGCGGCTTAACCCGACGCTGCTTATTCAGCATACACTCGTTTTGGGCGATAATAATTTTAGGGCCCTTAATTGGGGTCTCCATCGCCTCTTTAAAGGTAGCTTTTACGGTTTCCACATCATAGGTATCTACTACCCTCACCCATTTGGCACCTACGCCTTGCACCGCTTTTTTGATGGGGTTTTGGGTGCTGCGGTGATCAACGTAAAACTTAGAGGAAAGAACATCCTGGCCGCCCGTTGCCGCTGAGTAGTTATTATCTACGATTAAAAAGACGTTATCGTTTTCATTAAATACCGCACTACCAATACTACTGGTTAAGCCATTGTGCCAAAAACCACCATCGCCCATCACATTGATGGTGCGACGAACACCATCAACATTAAAGGCCGAGCCTGCTGCACCACCCAGGCCATAACCCATAGTGGTATTACCCAAATTAAAAGGCGGCAAGATAGAAAACAGATGGCAACCAATATCCGCACTGACGTGAAACTCACCTTTTTCAAACTGCAATTGCTTGATAGCAGAGAAAATCGGCCGCTCTGGGCAACCTACACAGAAACCTGCTGGCCTTGGCGGCACTAGCTCATCAAGATCGGTAAGTGGAATGAGATTATCCGCTTTGGCGCTTGGCTGAGCAGTGGCTTTTGCGATTACGTCTTGCGCCGCAGCTTTAGGATCAAAACTCTGGACTACTGGGCTTACATTGGCGCTATCATTAGTACTTGCATTGGCAACGCCCGCGTCGTTGGCGGGCAACACCTCAGCTTTCAGCATTTGGGGCGCTTCAGCCTGAATAAATTTCTCTACACCTTCTTTCAAAGGCTGGCCTTGATACTCGCCATAGACCGGCAGCATACCTTTACCATGCAAACGCGTTGCTACATCGGCATTACGTAACATCTTATTGATGGCTTGCTCGATATAATCTGGCTGCCCTTCTTCAACCACCAAAACCGCATCTTTACCACGACAAAACTCGATGATTTCATCATCAACATAAGGGTAAGTCACATTCATGCAGTAAAGTGGAATATCGCTATTTCCAAAGGCATCCGCCAAGCCTAAAATATTTAGGGCGCGAATTAATGTGTTGTACAAACCGCCTTGCAATATGATGCCAAGCTTGTCATTGCCACCATTACGCGGCTCGAAAAACTCATTAAGTTTATTGGTTTTGATAAAATCAATTGCCGCAGGTAAACGATCTTCAATCTTTTCTTTTTCATGCAAAAACACTGAAGGCGGCAATACGATTCGACTGGTATCACGCTCGGGGTTTTCCATCGCCTCTTTTACAGTCAAGGGCGGGCGAACATTGTCCTTGGCGGTAAAACTGCCATGCACGTGGCAAGCACGAATGCGCAGCTCTAACATCACCGGAGTACTACTGGCTTCGGATAACTGAAAGCCCCATTCCACCGAATCCGTGATAGACGTCAGATTAGGTCTCGGGTCGAGCAACCACATTTGAGATTTCATCGCAAAAGCGTGGGAGCGCTCCTGCATAATGCTGGAGCCTTCGCCGTAGTCTTCACCGACTACGATTAATGCCCCACCCTTTACTCCACCCGAAGCCAAATTAGCCAAGGCATCAGAGGCTACATTAGTGCCTACAGTCGATTTCCAAGCGACCGCGCCGCGCAGTGGGTAGTTAACAGACGCCGCCAACATCGCCGCCGCGGTAGCTTCACTAGCATTGGATTCAAAGTGCACGTCGAGTTCTTCGAGAATCTCTTGAGCATCATTTAAAACATCCATGAGGTGCGAAATTGGTGAGCCTTGGTAGCCACCAACATAGGCGACACCAGATTGTAAAAGTGCCTTGGTCACACCAAGAATACCTTCAACATGGAGCTCTTCGCCCGCACCTTTTCTAAGAATTTGAACTTCTTTTTTAAACGACCGCTCGGCCATGGGAACTACCTTCAGCTAGGCACAGTAAAGGCCCTGCCTATCTATTCGAGAGGAAAACAGCCACCACGTTCGCAGCGGCCTTACTAATCAGGTTTAATGCTGTGTTACAGCGAGCTTATTTGTGGCTTGTCGCTCTAGTTCTTGCGCTCGCTTTCTATTGCCTGCCCTTTACTGCTCGTGCTCTATTGCTCTACGAGTGCCAGTACACGCAATGGGCTGCCAGAGCCATTCTCAATTTTTAGTGGCGGCGCGATGATAATGGCACCTTTTGCTGGCAGTTGATCAAGATTGTTTAAGCTGGCCAAGCCATACTTATTGGCGCCATGCATCAAAGTATGCGCTGGGAACGGAGTTTCGAAGCCGCCAGCCGCACCAGCATCGGTGCCTACGGTTTCAACACCCCAACCCATGATATTACGCTCTTCAATGAGGTACTTGATGGCAGCCTCTGAAGGTCCTGGGGTGTGAGGGCCATTCTCATCAGCGTTCAGGAAATCAGCCCCTTCACGCTTTGACCAATCGGTGCGCATCAAAACCCAAGAACCTGCTTCGATATCACCATGCTCAGCTTCCCAAGCCTTAATATGCTCAGGCTCAAGCAGGAAGTCATTGTTGTCCGCAGACTCTTTACTGAAGTCCATCACGCATGCTGGGCCTACCAAATTATTCACATCAATGGTGTCGGTAGTGCCGTCGCTGTATTCCTTACCACTGATCCAATGACCCGGGGCATCAAAGTGGGTACCAGTGTGCTCACCACAGCTAATTTGATTCCAGTACCAAGCAGGGCCACCATCATCAAACTCTGAAATCACTTCACTTTTGAAGGCCGGCGAATTGGCAAAGGGCTCAGGAAGCTGGATAACTGGGGTATCAGGACCTAAAACCTGGGTTAGATCGACAACTTTTACCGCACCAGAGCTTAGCTGCTGGGCCAACTGCATCAGACTATTCGCAGACATAGGGAATCCTCTCGCTATTCTTATTAATTCGATTCAATGGATTAGCACCCACTAATGGGGCTAACCCTTATTTTCCGTACTTGCAAAACCATACTTTGCCACACTACGGCCATGCTGCAAACGCAGCTCATGCCTTATGTTGAAATATATATTATGAGTAATTCTTTAACTTGTAAACAATTTTAGCACGCACTATTCTCAACCCCGTAAAATCGCATAAATCTCAGTGCGCCAATAAAAACCAAGAAATAAGCTTGGTTTTTACGATCTGGGTCAAATACATGCCGTGTAAGGTTCTTTTACACTGGCAATCAGGGGTACAATGGCCAAATGGTGCAATGGTAGGCACCCGCAATTGAGACGATAAGAATCCATGGACACAGCACAACAAGACAAAACCTATAACGACAGTCACAGTAAAAACGCCCTGCGTGCTTGGCTACAGCTTTTGAAATGCTCCAAGCGCATGGAGCAAATGACCAACAGTCATCTAGACAAGACCTTTAAAAGCTCGCTCACTCGCTTTGATGTACTGGCGAACCTAGACGCTATGGACGGTGACACAGTCAGCACCACCAAGCTCGCCAAGAGCCTTTTGGCCTCCAAAGGCAACATCACTCGCTTGCTTGACCGAATGGAAGAAGACCAATTAATCATTCGCAAGCCAAACCGAGAGGATCGTCGCATCAGCGATGTATTTTTAGCCGACAAAGGCCGTGAAGAGTTTCAGCGCATGGTAAATGATCATGAAAACTGGGTAGACCATGTTTTTAGCGTACTCAGCAATGAAGAAGAAAAGATGCTGATTGAAACCGTTGGTAAGCTTCGTAAGCACTTAGAAAACACGGTTGTCTGATGCCCCACGGATTTGCACAGAATTACCTGGGCTTTTTATTGGCTAAAGCCAGCCATATCACCAGCAGTGAATTCCACTTACGGCTCAAGCAGTATCAGATTCCTATAAGCAGTTGGCGCATTCTCGCCAGCTGCTGGGATGATAAACGCACCGTCAGTGAATTGGTGGAAATGGTTTTACTCAATCAACCCACGGTCAGTAAATCCCTAGATCGCTTAGCCAAAGATGGCCTTCTAGAGCGCAATAAAGATATCGAGAATCGGCGTCAGGTTTTTGTTTCACTTACTCCCAAGGGCAAAGCCTTGATGGAGGAGCTGATTCCTTTGGCCAATACCCACGAACAACAAACCTTTTCTCATTTAAGCCAAGAAGAGAAGCAGCAATTAACGGCCCTATTGCAAAAGACCATCACAGGCAAATAAAATCAGCTCTCGACGTTTGTTATTAGCCAACAAGGATCAAGCTCGTGCTAGAGCAGCTATTTGCCCTAAGTGGCCTAATTGCCACTGTTTGGATTTCACTCGGCGTGTATATCGCCGCAAAGTTTTACCCCAACTATAATCATCGCCGGCAATTTTGTAGTGAGTTAGGCGCTGCCGGAAGCCCTACCCAAACCCTGTCGCCACTTATTAATAATTATCCACTAGGCTTTATCTTTTGCGCCTTTGGTGGCTATTTGTTAGCACTGCCAGAAAACAATTGGGCATTAACACTCAGCGGGGTGATGATTATTGTGCACGGCTTGGGCACCTGGGTCGCAGGTTTTTTCCCTATGGATAAAGACCCGTATACCGAAACGCCCAGCAGCGCCTGCCAAATTCATTCTTGGGCCGGTTTTTTTATGCTGCTTTCTTTGTTTATCGCTCCTATACTGATCGCATTCGCGCCAGAGAAAACTTTTCTGCCGACTTGGTTTAGAGCGGTATCTATATTGGCTGTGTTACTCGCGGGCTACTTTCTTTATAAATTGGCGACAGTCTTTAACGAAAAAGGCGCTGTCGGCTTGTATCAGCGACTATCGTATTGGGTGCAGCTTATTTGGCTTAGCCTACTATCAATTCAATTGGCACTTGCATAAGAAAGCCGTTCTATTGAACGAGAAGATCACAGGCCATAAAAGCCAGCGCTTTTCTATAGTGAATCTCGCAGTTTCACTGTCCTATCCGGAAAGTCTGTAAAAACGCCATCAACGCCTACAACATTATAGAAATAGGCCAAATACTCTTCGAAGTTTTTAAACTGAGGCGGAACTTGTCCTTTGTCGGCCCTAAATGTGTATGGATGAACCAGCAAGCCGGCTTGATGGGCTTCTTGTACCATATGATTTGGCTTGCCGGTATTTCTATCGACCAGCATGGGAAACCAAGGGCCAATACCTTCGGCATATTCGGCGATTTTCTGCGCCGCACCCGGCTTCATCATCCAGTCATAATTATAGGGCTCTGGTTTTAAGCCCATGGCGTTATTACGCAGGGTTTCACCCCACTCAGTCATTGCAATCAGCTGTACCAGTTTTAGATCCATTCCCAGTTTAGGCATCAGCTTTGAGTTGATTCGCTGCAGCTCATGCGCATCGAAGCACTGTAAAAACACCTTATCGCTTGCTTTGCTATAGCCAAACTTCTTTAGCTCTTTCAATACGGCCAAGCTAATATCTTTTCCGGCAGCTCGGTGCAGGGCCGGCGCTTTAATTTCTGGATATATACCGATATTTTTACCGGTACTTTGGTTGAGGCCTTGAATAAGCTCCAACTCTTCCGCCAAAGTGGAGACTTTAAAACTGGATTTCCAGACGGGGAATCGTTCGGGGTATTTTTGTTTAGGCTTGCCGTCTTTGCGCTCGAAAATCTCGGTCATCTCTAGCTGCTTGATCTCTGCTAGGGTGAAATCGATTGCATAATAGCGACCATCTTCTCTGGCACGCCCTGGGAATATCTCGGCTACATTGGTGACACGATCTAAATAAGGGTCATGCAATACCAATAAAGCATTATCCTTGCTCATCACCACATCTTGTTCGATATAGTCAGCTCCCATGCCATACGCTAGAGCCTTTGCTGCAAGGCTGTGCTCTGGCAAATAGCCACTCGCGCCACGGTGGGCTATCACCAGTGCTTTGCTGTTATTTGCATGGGTTTGTTTCGGTGATGCCATAACTTGAGCTGCAAGCGATGCCATCAGGAATGTGCTTATAAGTAGCAGTGAAGCTAAAGGAGTACGCATATCAATATCCTGTATTTTTATCGATTGTAGCTTAGTGCTTGGATATGAAGACTATATGAAAAGCCAATTATCTCTCTTTTTTAAAGGTGGCACTTTGTAGATTTTAGCCCTTATGGTGGTTGCTTAGGAACCGTAGAGCAGCATGACAAACTTCCCCGGAAGAAATTTGGGCTTGGCCGAAGGCTGAGCACCCGGACGATGCGAATCCACGCTGTGAAGTCGAGCGCCCGCGACCAAATCCCTTGGAGGGATTTTGGGCTTGGCCGGAGGCTGAGCGCCCGGATGGCGCGAATCCATGGTTTAAGCGTGTTCCAGACCAACTACCATAAGGGCTAAAATCGACCCAACTGCACTTTAGTTATTTAGACAGCCGCATGCTCTGGCGACCTTAGGGCTTCTCAGGGTCGCAAAAAGCAACCTCCATGCTAGCTCTCGTCCTCATCCGATTCGGACAAGCCCTGAGAAGCCCTAAGGCCACCAGAACACGCTACATTGTGCTTGTATTTAAAATTCGAGATCTTAGAAAGGGGGGGGAGGCAAGAGAAGAAAAAGCTAAAAATCAAATCAACATTTAGCTAAAAATAGATTAAACACCATTAACCTCAAAACTAGGTCTTGAGGTTAATGGTTAGATACAGAGGCGTATTATTCAGCGTTATGGAACACTCGCTGAACATCATCCAAGTCTTCTAGCATATCGATAAGCTTATCGAAATTTTCTTGGTCATCAGGCGCTACAGGGGTTGTGGTTTGTGGCACAAACTGAATTTCATCGACATCGAATTCGATTTCACCCATGGCTTCTAACAAGGCCTGCTTGGCTTTATGGGACTCAGTGTGTGGCGCAAATACTGTTACCTTACCATCTTCCAGCTCGATATCAGTAACATCGACATCTGCCATCATCAACGCTTCCAAAACAGCGTCTTCATCATCACCGGCGAAAACCAAAATCGCGGAATGATCAAACATATGGCTTACAGTACCCTGAGAGCCAATCTTGGCTTTAGCCTTGTTGAAGCAGGTGCGTACATCACCGAAGGTACGGTTGGGGTTATCCGTGAGGCAATCAACAATTACCATGGTATTACTCGGCCCAAACCCCTCGTATCGAGCGGTAGAATAGTCTTCCCCACCACCACCTTTGGCTTTATCAATAGCCTTTTGGATCACATGACTTGGCACCTGATCTTTCTTAGCGCGTTCGATCATCGAGCGCAAAGCAAGGTTACCATCAGGGTCAACACCGCCAGATTTGGCGCAAACATAGATCTCACGACCATATTTACTGTAAACCTTGGCTTTCATATTCGATGTTTTGGCCATCGACTCTTTTCGGTTTTGGAAAGCTCTGCCCATAGGAATCGTCCATCACTGCTTTAAAAGGGCGTGATTTTAGCAGCTCAGGCGGTAGCAAGAAAGTGAGACGAGCGATACCATGACGAATTGAGTGATTGGGCATAAAGCCAGCGGCCAACAATTGGGGATTGGCAATATAAAAATGACCGATAAGAGAAAACTAGGTATAGACCTAGGCGGAAGCAAAATAGAAGCGGCTCTATTAGATGTCGATGGGGCCGTCATAGAACGTATTCGCGTGGCCACCCCACAGAATGACTATCAAGCGACCCTAAACAGCATAGCCTCATTGCTAGAGCAGCTGGACAAAAAACACTCAAGTGAATCGCTACCTTTAGGAATAGGCAGCCCTGGCTCCCCTTCCACTCGCGACAATTTAATGAAGAACTGCAACAGCACCTGTTTGAATGGCCAGCCACTCAAAAGCGATCTTGAGAGTTTATTGCAACGACCTGTGCGACTAGCTAATGATGCCGACTGTTTTGCCTTGGCAGAAGCTTGCTACGGTGCCGCAAAAGGGGCCAACTCAGTATTTGGCGTCATCTTGGGCACAGGCGTGGGTGGCGGCATTGTCATCAATCAGAAACTCTTACAAGGGCCCAGCCATATCGCCGGTGAATGGGGCCATAACCCGCTGGCCCTAGGCGCTTTAGTGGATAGCGAGAACTTAAAACTCGATCAATTAAGCCACTACCAAAACAAACGCGTCTGTTATTGCGGCCGCCACAATTGTGTAGAAAGCTGGTTAAGCGGCCCCGCCCTAAGCCAAAGCGACTGGGAACTGAACAAACCGGCATCTCTCAGAAATGCAGCGAGCATTGCCCAAGCAGCCGCCGAAGGAGAAGCCAAAGCCCAGCAAACAATGAAGCACTATGTAGAAATGTTGGCCCTCGCCTTAGCAAACGTCATCAATATTCTTGATCCAGAGGTTATCGTACTCGGTGGTGGGCTTTCTAATATTGATCAGTTGTATGAAGATTTACCTACAGCATTACAGCGGTATGTTTTTAGTGACGAGCTACTGTGCCGCACTGTTGCGGCAAAGCAAGGTGACTCGGCGGGTGTCATTGGCGCGGCCCAATTATGGTAGACACTTAAGGTATGCTAGCCACCTAAGAAATGGCAGAAATTTCTAGAAATTTGCAGCGCCAAACCTAACAACTATCGAGCCGGAGAATGTTTAAACTCTAAGCGGTTGCCACTAGGCTCGCGAACCATCATATGTTTTGCCGGGCCGCCATAGGCTAGCTCTGGGGCAAACTCGATAACGACACCCGGATGCTCCTTCAACTTTTCATACAGCTTATCGAGAGCTTCAAAGCTCTTTACTTTAATCGCCAAATGGTGCAAGCCGACATTTTGCTTGCGGTTAAAATCTATGGCTTGAGCCTGATCTTTAACCTGCCAAAGCGTTAAAAACATATTGCCGTCACTGACAAAACTTGCCGGATACTCTTTATCTTCGTAGGTTAAGCGCCAGCCCAAGGTGTCCACAAAGAAGCTTGTAGAGGCTTGCAGATCTTTAACGGTTAAACCTATATGGTCAAACCCCTTGGTATAAGGTGTTTGTCCGTAGCTGCTCGTCAATGGACTTAAAACCAATAGACAAAGCGCCAATACATTCAGAAGTTTTCGTTTAAGCATTATTTTTACCTACTCACCTAGTGTTTTTGACATTATTAATAGTTTTGAATCATGTACCGATCAGCTTAAAAACTACATACCTATCGGCTCTATTCGAGAGCGAATTAAATTCGCCAGGTACCCCATAAGGCAAATACTCAAAGCCCCAAGCAAGACAGGCGACAAAATGAACTCCCAACTTTGGGCGGTCATAATCGCCAAAATAGGATTTGCACCCGCTGGGGGATGTGTTGTTCCGCTTAGCAACATCGCCGAGATGCCTAAGCCAGTTGCCAAGCCCATTGACCAAGGGCTAGCCCCTAATGCGTAAAACACGATAACTCCAATACTAGCCGTAATGACATGGCCAAAAATCACATTTTTAGCCTGCGCCAAAGGGCTATTTGGCAAACCGAACACCAATACCGCAGTCGCTCCAAAAGGGGCCATTAGCATGCCGTATTGTGGAAACAATTCATTGGAAAAAGCCAGTATAGCAATGGCTACCGCCGCACACAGGCCTGAAAATACACTCAACATATAATTTAAACTAAACACTTTACTTGAAAATCCATTTGGCATTACCATTGAGGTACACCGATCTGTCTACCATGGTAGACAGATCGGTGTACCTCGTCAATATGCCTTACAAAACCATACGTTTAAATATGTCAGATAAAAAACAAGAATTACTAGAATGTGCACTCAAACTGTTTTACCAAAAGGGCGTAAACAGCGTGGGTATCAATGAAATCCTGCAGGTTTCAGGAATTTCTAAGAAAACTCTTTATAAACACTTTGATAGCAAAGAGAGTTTGATCTTAGAGGCTTTAAAATTACGCAGTGAAGAATATTTACAATGGATTAATGCCATAATTCCTACTGGTGCGAGTGAACAAGAAGTTGTTGAAGCGCTATTTTCAGGTCTTGATCTTTGGTTTTCAGGAAGCAACGAAGCACTAGGTGATTTTAAGGGTTGCTTCTTTATCAATGTCGCTTATGAATACAAAGGAAATAGTGGCGAGATCACCGAATACTGCAAAGCGCATCAATTCAGATTCAGAGATCTTATTAACAGTAAGCTTCCAACAGACTCGACCGAACTCCTCGACTCTATCTGTCTATTGGTTGATGGTGCCATTAATCGAGCTTATGTTTGTGATGATAATGCATCCGCAAAACACAGCCTCGATATTATCAAGCGCCTATACTTCCAATAATCTCGCCAGTAATATTTATAATTCCAACTGTTCAGAGTTCTGGCTTAAGTGCCCGGTAAAAATCAATAATGATAGACCTAAGCTCAAGGTGTAAAATGGCGGCCTTTTGACTATCATGATCCGCTCCTGCTATAACTTTAATGGGCTGCGAATTTCTTGGCAGCTCTAGCATGGCTTTTTGGGAATGATAAAAGTCATCCAACTCTTCACTTCCAAACACAAACTGCAGTGGAACCACTATGGCTGAAACTTGCTTTTTAGTGACGGCATCATATGCCCAACCTTTGGCGACAGCAGCTAAGGCCAACTCCCCATGTGCAAGCATATCTTCAGCAATGTGTTCCTGGAACTTTTTCTCTTGTTTGCTATTTCCAGGAAAGAAACCGGAGACTAAAACGGCTGATTTAATCCTTTCAGGATGGGTAACCAGTAATCTAGCGATCATATAAGAGCCCATCGAAAAGCCGATCATATGACTGGATTCAATTTTAAGCTGGTCTAACAGCCGGACTATATCTAAGCCAATATTGGGGCCATATTCGTCAACTGAAGTGGGCTTGTCGCTCTGACCATGACCTCTAAGGTCAATGCTGATGACTCTATAGTTGCTATCTAGATAGTTATAAAAATCCGCGTTATGCCACATGCTGGAATCCATGCCAAAACCATGAACCAAAACAACGCTCTGCCCACTCGCTTGGTTATCACTATAGTAAATACGGTGACCGGCAGACAAAAAGTAATCCGCCATGGATATTTGACTAAAAAGAAGCCACAAAGAAAGAACACTAACGCTAAAAGTAAACTGGCGCATAAACACCCCTAGCTGATCAGGTTATTAGCAATCTCCAAATTGATGTTACTTTGTCCGCTTAGCGACACCATGAAAATGGGTAGCCCCACCGGGCATGGTTGGATCCATATTAAAATCAAGATCTATAATTTCCCAGCCTTGCGCGCCTAATTCATTTAAATAAGATTCGGCTTGCTCAATGGTCCGCCCCTTTAAGAACCCACCTTTTTCAGCCTTATTAGAGTCGATAATTTTATATTCCCACATGGCTTTCTCCAGATTGGTTTAGATTTCTAATGACGCCAAGCGACAGCTCAGCCCAGAGCTGACAAAAGACACAGCACAGAAAAGATATTACAGCATTCACTAATAAAAAGATAAAGCTGCGCAAAAAGCGATTGAAAGCCTAATCGACCCATAGGGTCGATTAACCATCTGGCGGGCAAATCATCTCAACATCAACATTCTTACTTAGGGGCATAAAGCGTACGCCCCTAGAAACAAGGTCTAGAATTTTTTAGGAGCAAAGCCTGTAACTTCACTTAGGTTCATTTCTTTACCCAAAGCCGTCATCGGATGTACTACAACTAAACCTCGCACGGATTTTTTTAACTTCCCCATATCAGCCTGCTCCGCCTTGCTAAGCACTCGACTAAAGGCCATCGCTTTGATTTTTTCAGCCTTCGAAGAATTGTGGCGAGCCTGCTGGCCGCTAATTTCAGCCTTCTGTTTAGTTAACTGATCGAGCTCCCACTTAATGTTCACCATCGCCGCTTGATTATGCGCAAGCTTAGCTTTCTCTAATCGACGACGCAATTTATCCAATTTGTTGTTAATAGTTTGTAGTTCTTGCTTTCTATTCAATGATCATGCCTCAAAAACATGGTTTGTAAATCTACGGCCAGATTCAATTTTTCTAGCCCTAGCAACCGGTATTTTACTTACTCTCTAAGCGTTCTTTCTCTGCCAAAAACTCATCATAACTACCCTGAAAGTCTTCCAGCTTGTGATTTTTAATTTCCACAATCCGAGTAGCCAGTGAAGAAACAAACTCTCTATCATGACTGACAAAGATCAAAGTGCCCGCATAATGTTCTAACGCTAGATTGAGCGCCTCAATGGATTCCATATCAAGGTGGTTGGTTGGCTCATCCATTAACAGAACATTAGCATCCGTCATCATTAACTTGCCAAAGAGCAAACGATTTTTCTCTCCACCGGAACAAACTTTTACTTTCTTCTTGAAGTCATCCGCTGAGAATAGCATTCGTCCCAGTGTAGCACGTACTATTTGATCACCATGACTAGGCTTTCGCCACTGGCTCATCCAATCAAAAAGATTGAGTTCACTGTCAAACTCAGCAGTGGCGTCTTGGGGGCAGTAACCCAAACTAGCATTTTCCGCCCACTGAACTTTTCCTTCACTAGCTTCTAGTTCATCCATTAAACATCGCAAGAAGGTTGTTTTGCCGGCGCCGTTTTCACCAATTACCGCAAGGCGCGTTCCGGCCTCTAAAATCATATTTCCGCCACTGTATAGCATGTCGCCGTCAAAGCCATGGCCAAACCCTTCCAAGGTTAATGCCTGGCGATGGAGCTTTTTTTCCTGCTGAAAGCGAATGTAAGGACTAACTCGGCTCGACGGCTTGATATCGTCCAATTTGATTTTGTCGATCTGCTTGGCACGAGAAGTGGCCTGTTTAGCTTTAGACGCATTCGCAGAAAAGCGGCTGACAAATTGTTGAAGCTCTGCGATTTGCGCTGATTTCTTAGCATTTTCAGATTGCAGTCGCTCCTGCACGGCGGTCGATGCTGTCATAAAATCATCATAGTTACCGGGGTATACACGCAGCTCACCATAGTCAATATCAGCCATATGCGTACAAACAGCATTAAGAAAGTGCCGATCGTGAGAAATAATAATCATGGTGCTTTTACGTTCATTGAGTACGGTTTCAAGCCAACGAATAGTATCCATATCCAAGTTGTTGGTCGGCTCATCCAGCAATAAAATATCAGGGTCGGAAAATAAGGCCTGCGCCAGCAATACACGCAGCTTCCAGCCCGGCGCCACTTCACTCATTGGACCATAGTGCAAATCCTGGCTAATGCCGGCACCTATCAAAATTTCTTCAGCACGACTTTCCGCGCTATAGCCATCCATTTCGGCAAACTGAGTTTCCAGATCGGCAACCTTCATGCCCTCTTCTTCGGACATATCCGCCAAGCCATAGATTCTGTCGCGCTCTTGCTTGATAGCCCAAAGCTCAGCGTGCCCCATTATCACCGTATCCACCACACTGAACTCTTCAAAGGCGAACTGGTCCTGGCTAAGCTTGCCCACCCGCTCATTTGGGGTAATGCTCACAGTGCCTGAGCTTGGTGCTAGGCTGCCATCGAGGATCTTCATGAAGGTGGATTTTCCGCAGCCATTTGCGCCAATTAAGCCATAGCGATTGCCATTACCAAACTTAACGGAGATATTTTCAAATAAGGGCTTAGCGCCAAACTGCATGGTGATATTTGCGGTGGAGATCAAAAGGGTATTCCTAAACATTGGTGAACAAAGCGCAGCTTTAGTCGTAGAAAGTACCTACGATCCTATTCAACCCATGCTGCGAAGATTATTGAGGGGCCGATCTGGGGCGCGACCATAGCAGAATGGACGCCAGGATACGATGTTTTTTTGAACAGTCTTATCGCTTTGACATAAGAGCTAAACAAAGCATAGGACAAACAGGCTATTTTACGGCTTAAGTCTGTTAAGCTGTACTTTGCGAACTGCATTCATACCATCACTGCATTGGCGAGAATTCGATGAAAAAGCTGAAAGATGAAAAGGAACTCATTAGAAAGGCCTTAGAGATAGGCCAAGCCTATGTCGAGAGGCGTGGCGCCGCCAAGTTTGAGCCAGGAGACTCCGTTAACGACCGCCTGTTGTATATTTATCGTTTACTGGTGCATGACCGCTTATTGCAGCCTTTACCCGAAGAACAGGTCTCCCAAAAGTCCATCCGCCATCGTTTGGCGATCTGGGCATCCAAACAACAGACAAGCTCTTAACCCACAAGAGTGCCCCAAGAGAGATACCCATGCCTACACAATGGCGATATTGCTAATGAAGCAGCCTATCGTGGGCTATCACCTAGATGAAGAAAATCATTGGGTAGCTCGATTGGCTTGCGGGCACTTTCAGCATGTCCGCCATGATCCGCCGTGGACGAATCGCCCCTGGGTAACAAACCCTGATGGCCGCCAGGCTAAGTTAGGAATAATGCTGGATTGCAAAAAATGCGATCGCTCTGAGGCAGTCGATTTCGATACCAGAGCTGAAATCTAAAAAGGCTGTTTACTCGATTAAGTTGTCTGCATCACAGGTAAGGATATAGCAACAAAACATGTTATCCAGATAATTGCAGCCAGCACGAAGTTAAAAATCGAGTAGTTAAACATTTTGCCCCCCAAAGCGTTGGGGACAAACCATGCAGCAATAAAAAGCAGCGAGAAGATAGCTAAGCCCAATAAAACTGGCCCAAGTTCAATGACAATCAGGGTTAAGCCTGGGAGATCTGAGCCAAAGTACTCAAAGGTTTCTTTAAAGTTAGGGAGGGCGATGTATTGACTGATGTATATGACAAAAGCCAATACGGAAAATAACGTCGTCGCTACCAGTCTAATATAGAGCTTTTTAGGCTCAGATTCTTGGGATGAATTTAAGTCCTTTGCGCCGTTGGCTTCCATATTGCTCATATTGCTTAAGCACCTTGTACCTTGCAGATCCATAGTAAATCACTTCGGCCTTTTTTAAGAATCATCTAAATAAACGATCAAAAAAGACCTAAGCGATAAGACACTGGCATTATGATTCTCGAAAGAGGCTCGGGCAAGTCACTGCAAGGAAATCTAAACTATTGGCTTAACCCTGTGCTTAGCTTCCATACGTAGAAGGCCAAGCACTGAACATCACTACAGCAATACTTAGCTCATCATTGCAGGCATTTTTGCGCTCAACTGCCCCTTTAACTCTACCGCAGCACCCGTTAAGGCAAAGCCACGCAGCTCTCCGCTATCATCCACAAATTCTGCTTTGATATTGATACCTTCACCCATTATCTTCCACTGCCCAGCAAGGTCACGAGGCGGAGGACAAACCACGGTTGGACAAGCTGGCGTTTTAATGGTCACCGGCATCACGCCGTAACTGACTGACTGCCGAGGCTCGCCGGCTAAATTATTGGCCAGTACTTTGGCGCATTGATTGAGTGGTTCAATATAGTAAAGCAGATGGCCATCCACTTGTGCACAATCACCCAAGGCATAAACATCGGGCGCCGATGTTTGTAGTTGGCGATCCACTAAAATTCCACGCTCGGTTGCCAAAGCAGCTTGCTCGGCCAGCTGCACATTGGCGCGCACGCCTATTGCGGAAAGTACAATATCGCAGTTAACTTCAGCTCCATTACTGAGTGTTGCCGTTAAACCTTCGCTATTGCGATCGATTTTCTCAACCACCGTATTGAAGTGGTGTGTCACACCAAGTTTCGCTAAACCTTGCTGTACCGCATAGGAAGCCTCAATGGGCAATAAAGTGCCCAACACCCGATCCATCGCCTCTACCGCTTCGATGTGGTAGCCGCTTGCCGCTAAATCATTGGCGTACTCAGAACCAATAAGTCCGCCACCAATAATCAATACCCTCGCCTGTCGGCCAAGCCCAGCTAAAGCGGTTCTAAAACGTTGGTAGTCTAATAAATCATTTACCTGATACACCCTATCGAGCGCATTGCCCTGCAAAGGCGCCTGTATACATTGAGCACCAAGGGCCAGTACCAGCTTACCGTAAGTAAACGGCTGTCCATTTAGCGCCGGTCCTTTTAACAATAGGGTTTTTGACTGAGTATCAATGGCTTCAACATGACTGAAAATACGAATATCCGCACAAAGTTCCGCGGCCATTTGTTCGGCCGTTTTACTTAGTAGATCTTGTGCAGTCTTAGCTTTGCTAAAGCCTGTCGACAACAAGGGCTTGGAATAATAAGCCCCGTCATCTCGGCTGATCATGACCAAAGGTGTACGTTGATCTTTTTGTCGCCATTCACGCACCAGCTGATAGGCCGCCAAACCCGTACCAATAACAACCAGTGGTTCGCGGTTGTAATCGATCTCGTAATCACTCAATACAGCTATAGCCGATTCTTCTTGCTCGGCGGCAGCCGATACCAGCTGCATTTCGAAATCATCTTTACCAACACCACACTCAGGGCAAACCCAGTCATCTGGAATATCCTCCCAGCGAGTTCCAGGGGCAATACCATCCTGGGGCCAACCTTTCGACTCATCGTAAACCCAACCACAGACAATACACTCCCAAATGCGAAAGCCATCGGATGATTTTGAGCTACTTTCATCAGAGCCATCGTCATTATTGCCTGCGCTTTTATTTGAACTGCCTGCCAATGGCCCAAAGGCTGCACCTTGAATCACGCTCGCCGAGCCCTCGGTCTTTATATTGGTAACACAGATATTTGCAGAAGCCGTTTGATGCGGATCACTCATCCCAGCAAATTGATTGTGGGCCTGTCCTAAAGAGTCGCTGTCGGCAGGATAAAAGCCGCTCTTCGGCGCGCCGCAATCTGGGCAAGCCCAAGCCTCTGCTAGATCCTCAAAAGCCGTGCCCGCGGCGATACCATCAGCCAAGCAACCTTGTGCTGCAAGGTACACCCACCCACATTCATAACATTGATGACAATCACTCATGCCATACCTCTTTCTTTCGAATGGTCATCCAATCAGTAATTCTTCAGAGATTGGATTAACGCCAAGTAAAATCAGCGAAACCCCAAATGTTTTGTTTTCTCAGCGACAGGCAGTTATTGCTGCCTGGCAGTATCTCCACATACTGTGATGTTCTCAGCAACAACAGTCTCTGAGAGCTCCGGATACTTAAACGTAGGTTTGGATTGAACCATGGGGCGCATCGCAATTAATCAGATCAACACGCTTGCGCTGTATATGGTAACGACCATCAATTAAGCGCAGATGATACTGGCAGGTTCCAGCATACAATTGCTGCTGATCGCGGTAATACATGACGCACTGAAAATTACAGCTTACTTGGCAATCACCATTGCTCTCATCGAAGCTGGCAATCTGTACATTACCCAAAACATGAGAGCTTCGAATAGTAAAATCTTTTGAATGCGAGCGAGGGTTATCGTGGTGACGCAAACGAATTTCCATCAAATCACGATCATCATAAAAAATAGAAATATGATTGATCGGATCTTCTTGATCAGGAGTAACAGGCATCCAGTAGTCACCGGTATCGGTAAACAGATCAATCCACTGACGAATCTCCATTCGATCTAGAAGGCCTGTTTCGTGATACAAAAACTCTTCGATCTTTTTTAGCCCAGGGCGTTGATATTGACTCATTGTTATTCCCCTTAAGCTTTAATTTTTACGGCTTCAGTATTGGTCATTAACTGCAGCCAATACTTATATTGATTACGGAACGGTAGCTCACTGGAACCGGTCGCTTCGATTGAACCATCTTCCTGAGGTTGATCATGATCTTTTTGACGCTCCATGCTTACCCAGTCATGCCCATGACTGTGCAAACCAGCCTGTACACGCTCATAGACCTCAAGATCGTCAGCGCCCACAATGGAAGAAGGAGAATTGATCAGGCGCGAGTACAATAAGGTACGCTGCAACATTTCATCAGGAGCACCCTTAAGGCGAAAAGTATAGGTTTCAATATCCGTACGATTTACCGAAATTGGGCGTACCACACGTATAGCCTGAATCGCACCTTTAATGGTAAGCGAGGGGTAATACACCGTGTTATGGCGAGCGCAAGAAAAAATCTCTTTGGTTTTTTCTTTGCCATAGGCTGTTTCCATCGCATCAACATAGTCAGGCACCGGCGGGTAGGCACTGTGAATACTCACCTTATTTCCGGAGTAGCTATGACCGTTCTTGAAGACAACATGAGACATATCTTCAAAGAAGTCATAGGAGCTACCAAATGGGCCAAGAATATGAACCGTCTCGGGAACTTCACTCCCCTCAGGTAAATCTTGGGCATAGCCCTGACAAGCTTCGATGGCCGATTGATGGGTTGCCATTGGATGCATATTGTCGTTGAGGTTTTCGACAAAGCTCTTCCAGTTACAATCATGGCGATAGCGAAGTACACCACCGGCCATTTCCAACTCACCTTCAGGTGAACGCTCCACCATATTGTCGATTGAGGTTAAGGAATCACCAAAGTATTCGTGCAAGCCTTCGGCATTGGCATCGAGGTTTACAAACACAAAGCCATGATAAATATCAACCTGGGCGGCGGGGCGAAGATTATATTCCGGATCATCCGGAGCAAAGCCACTGGTTTCTAGTGTCTTGGTCGGCGGAGTTGCTAATAACTTGCCTTCGGTATCAAAGGTCCAGGCATGGTAAGGGCAACGAAAAGCCTTCGCACAGCCTTTTCCATCACCGACCAATTTAGCGCCTTTATGAGTACAGCGATTGTAAAACACCGAGATATTATCGTTTTTACGATTTCGCACCATTAACATGGACTGGGAGCCAATATTAAAGGTTTTATAATCGCCACCATTAGGAACCTCACTGGCATGGCCGGCAAAGATCCAGGTACGGCCCCAGACTCGCTCCATTTCCAGGTCAAAAATTTCCTCGTCAGTGTACACCTTGCGATGCACTCTGGCTGGCTCTACTAATTTTTCAATATCTTCTACGGAATAGCTCATGGGGCAACTCCCTATCTCGCTTCACATTAATTTCATTATTTTTATGGATTGCCAAGTGCTGTTACAAGCAAAGTGCTGTTATAAGCAAAGTGCTTTTACAGACTAAGCGAACCCAAACTTGAACCGCCACAAACAAAGAGAGTTTGTCCGGTGACAAAGCTGTTCTTTTCATCGGCAAAAAAGCTAACTGCTCTAGAAACATCACCTGGTAAACCTGTTCTTTGTACCGGAATACTGGCCGCCAGCTTTTGCATTTTTTCGCTGTTCTCTGGAATCACTTCATGAAACATTTCAGTCGCCGCAATAGGGCCCGGTGCCACAGTATTCACCGTGATGCCGTACTGACCCAGCTCCAGAGCCCAGGTACGCGCCATTCCCATCATTCCTGATTTCGTCGCAGAATAGACGCTGCGCGTTTGCAGACCTAAGGCGGCACGGGAGGTGATCAAAATGATGCGGCCAAAGCTCGCTTCTTTCATAGCCGGAAGCACCGCCTGAGTGAGGATAATGGTGGCTGCTAAATGTATATTGCTAACGTAATCGAGCTCATCAAGGGCGACATCTTCAATAAGATTGGCTTTGATGACACCGGCATTGTGAACGAAACGTGTCACATTAAACTGCTCAGCCACCTGCTCTGCTACCGCTTTAGTGGCTTCCCTGTCTGTTAGGTCTACAGCAATATTATGCAATCGCTCTTGCCAAGCTGGATTCTCAAGCTCAAGTGGGCGGCGAGCCAAATTGATGACCTGCATGCCCTGCTCTAAAAATTCAGCGCAGATGCTGGCACCAATGCCGGTGCTGCCACCGGTTACCAAAACACATTCTGTTTTACTCATAAATCACCACGGATGTATTCTTTTTTCATTTTAAAGGCTCAGCAACAAATACTGGTGCCTCAGCCTCATCCAGTTGCAAACTCAGCTCTACTCTATCGCCGCTATTCGCTATACTTTCTATTTCCAAAGCTTCTACTTCCGAACCGCTATTTTCCAAACCAGCATGTGAAGCGCTATGGGCATAAACGACAGGGCCCGCATCTAATTTGATGGACAATAAAACCCAAGGTAGTTGTTCTGCGTAGAAAGGCTCGAAGCTGTTATGTAGATCCACACGGGCAAGCACCTGGCCTTCAGCAGGACAGACTTGCCAGCTAAGGTCGCCACTCAAGCAATGGCCACAAACTTCTCTAGGCGGATATGAAAACTGTTGGCAACTTGAACACTGCTGCAAACGCAGTTCACCTTGCTCGGCGAAGGGCTTCAACTGAGCCCCTAGGTTGGTTCGTTTTGCGGGTGGTCTTTTTTTTGTCACTGGCATTTGCTTAGAATCAGCCATGATCATTGTCCTCCCGCTGTGTCAGATGTTGTCGACGCTAAAATGGCCGCAGAAGAACATAGGCCTCGATCATAATTAATCATGCCATAACCACTGACCATGGCATGGCGAGCGTCTTGAACCTGATTCTTTTCGGCCTGCCCTAACAATTGGCGAATACTCTCTACCAAACCTAAAAAGCCTGCAGCCGAGCCCGCCTGCCCAACGGACAGCTGACCACCGGAGGTATTGTGGGGCAAACAATTGTTGCCAGAGCTATAACCAAGATTATTACCGTCAAACGTTAAGGCTGTCTCTCTCACAAACTGCTTAGCTTCACCTTTAGCGCAAAAACCAAGATCTTCCATTTGCATCATGGAAATCACCGGGTAGTCATCATAGGTTTGCAGCATATCGATATCGTCCGGGCCGATATTCGCCTGCTGGTAAAGCTTATTCGCATAAAGCGTCCAGCCGGCACGATATTGAACCGGGTCATCTCGGTGAGCATGATGCAATTCGTCTGCAGCGAGAATGGAGACATAGGGCAAGCCCAAAAACTTGGCTCGCTCAACACTCATCATTAAAAAACCCTCACCCCCAGCACAAGGCATAACACAATCAAACATATGCACCGGCCCGGCAATTGGGCGAGCATTCAGATAGTCATCCATGCTCAAAGTTTTGTGGCCTAGCAAGGCCGTTGGGTAATGATTAGCGTTATAGCGCTGCGCGATTGCAATACGACCGAAATCTTCTCGAGTCGCACCATATTGTTCCATATAGTGCTGCGTAATAAGCGCAAAAGCCGCATTAGGGCCGCCAGCACCATATGGGTAAGAAGCATCGCGGGTAAAGGTAGAGAAGTCGGCGATTAAATCAGCGAAACTGCCTGCCTGATTGGTATCACCCCCGATACAAGCCACAATATCAGCATCGCCCATCTGCACCGCTCGGGCTGCGCGGCGCATTGCAATAACGCCCGATGCGCCACCAAAAGGTAACTGCTCTAAAAAGCGTGGACTGATATCGAAATGCTGGCACAAGCTAATAACCGAGTCGGGGCCAAGCGAAAAGCTGGAAATAGCCAAGCCATCGACATCGTCTTTATGAATACCTGCCTGTTGGATCATTTCGCCTAGGCTTCGGCCAATAAAATAGGCCGCGCCCTTTTCACTTTGTTTGGCGTAACCCACACTCACCGGACAAACCAAAGCTATGCCTTGATAACTGCTGGGCTGACTTTTAGCTTGCTGAAAATTCTGAAAAGTACTGCTCATCGCTTGCTACCTTTTTTCAGATGGCAAAGATCGAAGCAATTTTTTTCTTGCAAAATTTTAGCCCCCAGCTTTTTAATTTCACCGCGCTGAGGCTTGTTAGATGCTGTCGTAGGCAGTTTAGTAACAAAGCTGATGTAGCCTGGAAGTTTGTAATACACTAACCGTTCGCGAGCTCGCTCAATAATCTGCTCGGCAAGATCCTGATTCGCTTGCTCACCAGATTCGAGGATGATCAAAGCCATGACCTCATCACCACGAATTTCATCAGGTACGGCACATACGGCTAATTGATCAATAGCAGGATCTTGGCTTAAGGCCGCTTCGACCTCAAGCGCTGAAATATTTTCACCACTGCGACGGATGACATTTTTGCGGCGATCAACAAAGTGAAAGCTGCCGTCTTCACCTTGGCGCACTACATCACCAGTATGCAGATAGCCGCCTTCCCAAGCCTCAGCGGTTGCTTCAGGATTTTTGTAATAGCCAGAAAAGAAGCCCTTACGTGGGTTCTCGCCTTTAGCCCTTACCAACAATTCGCCTGGTTCACCATAGGCCACTTCTTGGCCTTGCTCATCAATCAGCTTAACTTCAATATCGTCTGGTAGCTTTCCAAAGCAACAGGTACCTACATGACGAGGCTCAGCGGCAGCAGTAATACAGCCCCCCGAACCCGACTCACTCATCGCCCAGCTTTCAATCAGCGGAAAACCAAAACGATCTTCAAAAGTTTTGTGGTGAGCAGGGTTTACACCAGCGCCAAAACCAAATTTCACCTTGATCTTAGATTCCCATTCAGCCTCATCAATATTGAGAAGAATCGCAGGCAAAACTCCCAAATAATGCACAATGCTAGCTCGACTTTCGGCCACTGATTGCCACCAACTACGAGGATGAAAACGATCCAATTGAATCAAACAGCCACCGCTCATCACCATCCCCATGGTCGAAACCGCCATGGCGTTCATATGAACGAGGGGTAAAGGGGTTAATAGGCGTTCCTTGCCAGGCTCTAGCTGAATGTAACCGCCCACAGTTTGATACCAAAGACCAAACTCTACAAAATACTCATTACTTAAGATACAGCCCTTAGGCTTACCGGTACTGCCCGAGGTATAGAGCAGAGCACATTCACTTTGGGAATCGCCCTGCTGCTGACTCGCTTTACTTTTTGCGGGGATTAAACTGCCGATATCGTGGGCGCTGCAAACGGCCAACTGCCCACCATTTAAAGTGGCTGCGCCTTGAATCTGTTCGATGCGCTCTGGAACCGCAACGGCCAAGCAAGATTCACTGTTTTCCAGTAGGTAAGCGATTTCTTCATCTTGCATATCACCGTTGATCGGAACAACGGACACCCCAAGAGCGTTAAGCGCAAACCAATGGACAAAGAAATCTGGGCGGTTCTCTAATAGCAATGCCACCCGGTGACCTACGCCATAGCCCGCTTCAGCATAAGCCTCACGCCATGGCTTAATCTGGGCATCCATGGCACTGTAACTTAGAGTAATTTCCTGATCACTATAGCTTTTGGCGGCACTAGCCGGGATATGCAAAAACTCACAGTTTGCATATTTCGCCACACTGGCCTGCCACTGCTGATATACGCTTGTCATGTGCATTCCTGTTTATTCTTATCAGGTTTTTATTGAGTACATGCTAACAGTACTGATGGTTCGTCAACCTCTCCACCAACAGCTGTCTTGCTGCTCATTTATTGGGTGGGCGAAGGGCTCTTAACAGTACTTCTTAAAGCTGTACTTTGCTAATCAGTGGTCTGCCTAAGAGCTATGAGCGCTATTTAGGCAGGGGCTTTTTCACATTAAACACACCATAACCCAATTAAATATGAATTGGAATATGTTTATATGTAAATATTTATTATAAGCGCTGTACCATTTATAGCCCGCAGCGCTTGATTAAGCTGAAAGACTAGCCTGTATTACCATCAGGCAGCAGGGCGCGGCTGCCAAGCAAAAGCAGTTAATGTTTCATTAAGCTATCGCTTTTATAGTCCCCCTGTCTTAAAGTCAGCTACTACTGAGCTTTTAACCCAATGATTTCACAGCATTAAACATATCGGCATGCATAATCGCCTTGTATCCCAGCACTACATTGCGCCTCTTATTGGCGGACTGCTATGGATAGCGCTCAGCGTTAGTCCAACAGCGGCCTATGCCCAGACCACAGCTGAGACCGAAGCAGAAACGCCAACACAGTCAGAGAAGCAAAATGCTGAGCGAGAGTCGTCAAAGCAAGAGGATACAGGTAAGCCGCCACCCGAAGGCGGTAAAACCATTTGGCTGGAAGAAAAGCTCAACCCTAGCACCCAATGGTTAGAAAAAGCCGTCAAACCTCTCACTCGATGGATAGAAAATCAGGTGCAGCTAGATCCTAAGGGCTCCCAAAAGCAGCGTACAACACGCCCTCAAGCCCAACAAAAAAGCCAAGCAACAGGACAAGGCAGCGCTGAAAACAGCCAGCAGAATATTCATCAAGGCAGTGGCCCGCGACTCAGCAAAGATCAAATACGCAAACTGGTAAAACAACGCTACGCGGGAGATGTATTACACATCAAATCACTAGCCAATGCTCGCTACCGAGTTAAGTTAATTAGCCAACAGGGCGTCATACAAATACTTTATCTCAGCGCCATCGACGGCCAAGAGCTTTCACCTTAGGACTATTATGCAAATTTTAATTGTTGAAGATGATCAAGAGTTGCAAGCCCAACTGTCTAGACAGCTGAGCAATAATGGCTTTCAAGTACAGCTGGCCAATGACGGCGCTCAAGGGCTGTATTTTGCGACTGAATTTCCCATCGACCTGGCCATTATCGATTTAGGATTGCCACGCATTGACGGCATGAGTCTAATAGAGCGCTTACGCGAAGAGGAATTAAGCTTTCCCATCCTAATCCTCACCGCGAGATCAAGTTGGAAAACTAAGGTTCAAGGCCTAGATGCTGGTGCAGACGATTATTTAACCAAACCTTTCGAGCCCGAAGAACTCACGGCACGTGTTAACGCCCTATTACGACGCTCCACCGGTGCTAATCGCAAACGCTTGAGTAATGGCCCCTATCAATTAGATATCACTGGCAATGCTTTTTTTATGGAGCAAGAAGAGCTGGAACTAACCAGCTTTGAGTACCGACTGATGGAGCACTTTATGCTCAACCCAGGCAAGATCGCCAGTAAACCACTATTGCTTGAGCGTCTTTACGATGACCCTGTTGATGAAAACAATAGCAATGTGCTGGAAGTTATCATCGCTCGCTTAAGAAAGAAGCTAGACCCTGATGGTAGCATTAAGCCCATCGAAACCTTACGTGGGCGGGGCTACCGCTTTAAGCAGCTGGCCGATTAATTATGTCGATCGCCGGGCGCTTGTTTGTCATTAGCTTCCTGATACTAGGCTTTATCGCCCTAGTGGTTGCTATTGGCTTAAGTAAAGCCCACAGTCTTAGCGTTGAAACATTGATTCGCGAGCGCCTAAAGCTCATCAATTACAGCCTGCTTAGCGAAGCCGACAATTACAATGGTGAAATATACCTACCCGCCGAAGTCAATGATGAGCGCTTTAATGAACAGGATTCTTTTTTGCTGGCACAGGTCTATGATGAGCAAGGCAACTTAGCATGGCGCAGTATTTCCACAGCCAACCACAGCATTGAATTACCTCAACCTGAGGCCGGTCAATGGCTATTTGGGCTGGCGGTTGATGAGCAAGGGCAAAACTACTACAGCTTGAGTTACGGCACTAGCTGGCCAGATGAATTTGGTCGCCACAGCCCATTTGTGTTTAGCGTACTAGAAAAAGCCGATGAGTATCAAAGCCGACAGCGTAATGTCTATTGGATCATTACCATTAGCACCGCCTTGGTTTTGCTTACCCTACTCGCTTTACAATGGCTCATTGTAAAACTAAGCCTGAAGCCATTAGCCAAGTTAAGCGGCGATATTCAAGCTTTAAACAGCGGCAATAAAGGCAAGCTGGAAAAGAATTACTCTAGGGATCTTAACCCAATGGCCTTAGATCTTAATTTGATGATTGATAACGAACGCCGGCAACGCCAGCGCTACCATGACCGCATGGCCGATCTATCTCATAGCTTAAAGACACCGCTATCCGTTTTACGGGGCTTAAGTCATGAAGCGGAAGAAGAGCTGATTGAGAACAAACAACTCAGCCAAAGTATGAATAAGCAGCTTCGACGTATGCGCGACATTGTCGACTATCAGTTGCAACGAGCGGTTACCGGTGACCAGCAAGCGAGCTTTGTGGCTGTGCCTATAGAGCAGGAAGTGAGCGCCGTACTAAAAGCGTTACACAAGGTCTATTTTGATAAAGGGATAGAGAGCACGCTGAAGGTAGAACCAGGCTTATCGGTGTATGCCGACGAACAAGATATGGCCGAGGTATTTGGCAACCTTTGTGATAACGCCTTTAAATACGGCTGTAGCAAAGTAGAAGTTAATGCCTGGCGTGATAAGTCAGCATGGTATTTTTCAGTAAGCGATGACGGCCCTGGCATTCCAGAAACTGAGCGGGACAGCATTTTCGAGCGCGGTGTACGCTTAGATAGCCAAGCCGAAGGGCAAGGTTTTGGTTTAGCCTTGGTAAGGGAAATTTTGGCCTCTTACCGAGCGGATTTAAAAATAGAGCATAATCAGTGGGGGGGAGCAAAGATACAATTGAAGTTTCCTCGCAATATTCGGTCTAGCGAGTAAATGGAGGGTTTCAAGTGGATAGACGAGTTTGGCAAAGGATTATCAGTTTAGCCTGCCTTATCAGTATTAGCGCATGCACCAGTGTAACTATCCGCCCCAATGGCGGTGAAAAGTTACATACTGAGCCTAGTTATGTCGACAGCAAACCCTTTTACTTATTTGGCCTTATTGGTGAGCATACCGTAGATGTCAATGAGGTATGTGATGGCGCTGAAATTGAACAGATGCAAACCGTGATCTCCAGCAATGATTACTTGCTCAACATTATTACGCTATTTATTTACTCGCCCAGAACAGCGAAAGTATGGTGCCGTTATGAAGAAGCTTAATTCGATAGCGCTGCTGCTAGCTGCAGGCACTTTGTTAAGTGGCTGCAGCCGTATTAACTTTGTGCAATATGAGCAAGAAGGCAATACCCAGGAAGAAAGTCGCTGGCATCACACCACTATGAATGGCTTGATTGAACTTAGCGCCCCATTGAATCTTTCCGAGGTATGTCGGGGAAAAGCTTGGAACTATGTAAGCACTGAAACCAGCTTTAGTAACTGGGCTGTGAGTTTGTTGAATCCGGCTGTTCCATATGTAGTGCTTTATTCGCCTAGAATAAACCGCGTGCAGTGCTTTCAGGTGCCAATGGCAAACGCCAAAGATGAAGAAGAAAAGCCAGCAAGCCCCTAGGTTTAAAAAACAAAACTTCTGATTTGTCGACTGTGAGAAATCCAGCTTTTCGGCAGGACTTTGAATAAACCTTTATCCATCTTAGTAGTTAGAGGCATGCAGCAAGATACCGATAAAACCTGGATATAGCCTTGTGCACAAGGTCGGAATTTTAGGGTTTTGTGCCTCCTGACCAGACTCTAGCTTGGAACAGTGCTTTTCCGTTCCAACGCTGCGCGGATTCGTAACATCCAGTTGCTCACCCTACGGGCAAGCCCTATTCTGCTCCAAGCAGAATAGTCATGCAGCCACCCGTTCCATGGATTCGCGCCGTCCAGGCGCTCAGCCTTTGGCCAAGCCCCAAACTTCTCCAAGAAGTTTGGTCAGGAGCCTAGTCACTACAAATCACTGCTCCAAGCTAGAGTCTTACTTCTATGGATTCTGTAATGAACTGTATTTATCAAGTGCCTAAAGCTCGCAATCTGAGATGGATATTATTTGCATCTCATAAGCCGGAATAGTCCAAATTGGCAGCTGCCACTCTTACGCTCCAATCTAAAAAATAACTTGCTTCTAATTATAATTAAACAGCTTTTTTCTGAAAATCATCAACAAACCAATAACCTTCCACACTCGTTAATGTTTCATTCAGAAAAAATTAATTTTGGGTTTAGTTAAGTCACTTAAAGTACCTCACATAAACAAACACATGATATTCAACCAGTGAGGACTGTATGAAAAACTTAGCTAAACTTGGAACACTAACCGCTTGTGTACTATTGGCCAGCAATCTTGAAGCAAAAGATGCGGTTGATCCAGGACAAGCGGATAACACTTGGGTAGTCGGCATCGGCGCCGGTGCCATCAATAACCCATATGCCGGTGAAGATAATGAAACGATTGTTATCCCGCGCATTCGTTACAACGGTGAACGCTTCTTCTTTAATGAAAAAGGGCTGGGTCTAAACTTATTCACTCGTAGTGAGTGGAGTGGTGGTTTGATTGTTCGCGGCGACGGCTCTTTTTTACATGATGCCAAGGAGTTTCGCTCAAACCCGAAGCTTGCCGGCTTGCGTGAACGCGATATTGCGATTGAAGCAGGCTTATACATCAACCACACAAGCGATATGGGTCGTTTACGATTCACCGCCCTAAATGATGTTAGCAATACCCATAAAGGCCAAACCGCTGAGATTGAATATATCTTTGATATGGAATATGGCGATTGGCATATCAACCCTTATGCCGGTGTAAGCTGGATTAGTGATGATAAAGCCGACCATCACTTTGGTGTTCGCGCCAATGAAGTGACTGACAGCCGTGCATTATACAAGGCCGATAGCAGCTTTAGCTTTAACACCGGGGTTAGCGGCCGTTACAGCTTTAATAAAAACTGGGACTTTACCTTTAATACTGGCTACAGCCGCTTGGGCAGTGGTATTACCGACAGCCCGATTATTGAAGATAAAAACATCTACTATGGAACAGTCGGTGTAAACTACAACTTTTAATTTGTCCTTTTAAAGATATCGCTAAAGGTATTGAAGGTGTTGATCGTGAGGCAGTTCATTTTGCCTCACTGTCGATACCTCTTAGCTTGTACCCCCTTTGCATATTTTTGCGCTTCATAGATAATCAACGACCATAATAATTTAACAATGGTCAGCCCCATGAATCGACGCACCTTTGTACTGAGCTCCGCAGCCGGCATTCTGAGCTTTCACCCACTTATGCAAGCAGCAAAAGCCTCACCACAAGGTCAGTGGTTAGCTCCTGCAGCAGCATTACCCATTAACATCCAAGAAATTTACCCTACCGTACACCAAGGGCGCTTTTACGTCGCCGGCGGTATTGCATCGAAGTTGGGTGTGCCCTACTTTAGTAAAGCTTGCTACAGCTTTGACCCCGCAGCGAATCAATGGCGTGAAGAAGCCGAACTCCCCCAAGCTATGCACCACGCCACCCTAGTGAGCAATGGGGAAAGACTGTTTCTTTTTGGAGGCTTTCATGGTGGCTATACCCATATTTGGCGCATGCAAGATAAAGTTTACGAGCTGATAAAGGGAAAGTGGATTGAAATCGATGCCCTCCCAATGCCACTGGCGGAAGGTGTTTTAACCCAAGCACCAGACGGTGCAATTCACTGGGTGACAGGCCAAACACCCAAGGCCACAGCCAATAATAAACGCAGCGATCACCATGAAATTCACCAGCATTATCGCTGGTCACCCGAAGATATGCAGCGGCAGGAGCTAGCTCCAATTCCTACCGCTCGAAACAGTGCGACCGGTGCCTGGGTGGGTGAACAATTAATTATCACCGGAGGCCGAACCGCCAAGGGAAATCTAGCCAATACTGAGATATTTGATCTAGCCAGCGGTAAATGGCGCGAAGCGATGCCGCTACCCTTGCCTCAAGCTGGCAGTGCCTGCGTAGCTGTCGATGACGGGATTATTGTTTTTGGTGGTGAGATTTTTATCCCACAAGCGAAGGTTTTTAAAGAAGTCTGGCGTTATTCACTAAGCCAGGATAGCTGGACTGCCCTTCCTGATATGCCGACGCCAAGACATGGGCTTGGCGCTGGGCGCTTTGAAAACGATATCTATGTTATTGGTGGTGCAATTGGTCCAAGTGGAGACGGAACCAGCAATCTCAATGAAGTATTTCGCTTATAAGTCTGACTTTTTATCGGCCATATCTTCTAATCGACGATCAAGCTTTTCTAACACTCTAAATAGATCTCGATATTCAGAAACATCTAAAGCCTGCAGCAGCTCTGCCTCCCAATCCAGCGCGGTTGGCACAATAGAGTGATAGAGCTGTTGCCCCTCTTCAGTTAAAGAGAGGTAGTAAACTCGGTTATCTTGCTGATCCTTATTTTTTGTCAACAAGCCCTTATCTTCTAGCTGTTTAACACCGCGAGAAACCTTAGATTTATCCATTAAGGTTATTTCGCCAATCAGTTTTGAGCTAAGGCCTGGCTGCTCACCCAAACGCGCCAGAATCCGCCACTCAGGAATGCTTAAGCCGAACTCTCGGTTGTACACCCAGGAGTAGGTATCACTCACTCGCTTGGCAATGTTCACCAAACGAAAAGGCAAAAACTGATTAAGAATCAAGCTCGGCTCTTTTTCTAACTGTGCTTCTTGCAACATGGCTTTTGGCAGCTTGTCTTTTTCCGACGAACTCATGTAACGGCCTTACCTCTATTGGTATTTGTACACAGTGTTTTAAACGACTTGGTACTTATACGATATTCTAGTTTTGCGATATATATTCTAATAAAAGATTAGCAAGCATCTAGCTAACGACGCCAACAGCCAAATGGCGTCGCTCCACCTTTGGCCATTCTACTGATGCTTACCAACTTCCCAATCAGTTTCTTGTAAGGCTCTTTCAGCCACCTGCTTTGGAAGAGTCTCTAATTCTGTCGACATAGTATCATTCCAACGATTCAAAAACCCGAACAAAGCAACCGAGGCCACAATTTCAACCACCTGCCCTTCGTCAAAATGCTTGGCTAACTCAGCAAAGTCACCATCAGAGGCTTCATTGGGTAGAAGCGATGCTTTATAGGCTAAACGCAGCGCTGCGCGTTCAGCGTCGCTAAACAGCTCACTACTTTCGAACTCCCAAACCGCCGCGATCTTTTTATCCGATGCCTTATAAATGGAAGACAGGTTAGCCATATGGCTTTGGCAGTAGCGACAACCAGAAGCCTGGCTAGAAATCAAAGAGACGAGCATCTTCAATTCTTCACTTACCGTACCTTCGTACAGAACCGCCTGATTTAATGCCCCGAAGCGTTTAGCGATATTAGGGCGACGTGCCATAGTACGTATGCTGTTTGGCATAAAACCACGGGTGTTCTCATAATGCTGATAAAGAGCCTGCAGCTCATCATCCATTTCTTCTCGATCTAGAGGGCGTAAATGGGCCATAATTTATCTCCTAGAGGCGCTATTACCTTAAAAGCACTGGCCAATGACTTTCGTGAAATCGACTTGGCTAAAGCGATAGCGGAACTGTCGTTATTCTTAGATTACTCTTAAGTGAGAGCATATTTAGACTAACACCAATACTCCCTCGATCCAAGCAAGAATAAAAAACTTAAGATAACCCAAGCTAAATGACTGAAATTAAAGAATTAAACACCTATTCCGGGTCCTGCCACTGTGGTGCCGTAAAGTTTGAAGTCGACAGCACCGATGCCCCAGAAGTTGAAGATTGCAACTGTTCTATCTGCCACAAGAGCGGATTTTTACACCTTATAGTGCCAAAGCAGCGCTTTCGTTTGATCAGTGGGGAAGATCAGCTGAATTGCTACACCTTTAACACGGCAGTCGCGAAGCACTATTTCTGCAAGCGCTGTGGCATAAAACCTTTTTACATTCCCAGGTCCAATCCGGGTGGTGTGGATGTTAATATTCGCTGTCTAGGGCCTGTTAACACTAATTCGGCCATCACTGTTAGAGCTAAAATCGCCTTAATCACGGCGCGAGGCGCGTAGTTTGGTCGTTCCAAATAAGCAACGAGCAACACCGAGTAAGGCGATTTTAGCCTAACCCTTCGGGCCGACTTATTTCATCGCTCGGCTGTGTTAGTGCTCGCTATAGTGGAATGATCACAATACGCTTACCCTGCCTTGCCGAATCGACGAAATAAGTTCGGCAGTGACGGCCGAATTAGTGTTAACAGGCCCTAGCGCCCCCTAGTAAAATGAAGATTGTGGCCTTTGATGGTCAAAACTGGGAAGCCAATGCCGCTAGCCTGAAACATAAAAGCCAAATTGAAGAAAATTAATGAACGAGACAGAGAAGCCTACTCATAGCTTAATTTTTGAGCTAAACCATGAAGATTTAAACTTTAAGCTATTGCGTTCCAACGATGGCTTGGAAACACTGCTCGTCAATGGCGAAGCCCTGCAAAGTGAACGTCGCCTACAAAGCTATGGTGAATACCAGCTGGGCCACCCGGAGCTCGGCAAGCTCGTCGTGCGCTACCAGATTTTCTCGGACCAGAATATATGCCGCTTTATGCTACTGCATGAAGATGAGCTGTTGAATCAAGGACAAGTGGATATCGAGGAAAGTTTGGTCGACGAAATTAACGGCCACGCCCCCCAAGAGCGTCCAAGCGGTAACAGTAAAATTGGTTTAATCGGGCTGGCCTTTAAATTATTTAAAAGCGCCAAAACCATCAAAGTCGTTTTAGCAGGCACCGCGCTAGCTGGCTACAGCATTATTTTTAGCTGGCAGTTTGCCTTGGCCTTGATTCTAGTGCTGTGTTTTCATGAATATGGTCATGTCTGGGCCATGAAACGCAGCGGTTTAAAAACCAAAGGCTTCTACCTGATTCCATTTGTTGGTGGTATGGCTATTGGCGATAGAGCCAGCAGTCATTGGCAACATGTTTTTATTTCCATGATGGGGCCCTGCTTTGGCCTACTAATGAGTGCTGCCTGCTATGTAGCCTATCTAATCACAGGCAATCATTTTATTGGTTTATTGGCATCAATCAGCGCCCTACTCAATATGTTTAATCTTTTACCTGTGTTGCCCTTAGATGGCGGGCAGGTTGTAAAATCGATGGTATTTTCTGGCCGTTCATACTGGCCTTATTTGGGCTTAATGATTATCTCGGCGGCCCTATTTGCCTTGAGCCTGCAACTGGGCTTGGCATTGCTTAGCTTTTTTATTGTTATAGGTGCCTTGGATTTGCTGTTCAGCTGGCGAGAGTTTAAACATCAAACGGTAGCCGCAATGGACCGCTATGGCATTCTGTTCTCACTGGCTTGGTACCTGCTTACCTTAGCGGCTTTCGTATTTATTATTTTGAGCATCGCCAGCGATGGCTTGCCGGGTTCTGAAATTGCTACCGCAGTTTTAAACTCCTAAGTTTTTGCAAACTCAGTCAAGGCCCAGGTTTTAAAGGAAATCGAAGATGTTACATCGTGCATTCGCCGTTTATTTCGCCATTTGTGCGTTGATCGCATCCTATACACTACTGTCCTTTATACTGCAGAACGGCGCTAGCTCATTAAGCTTTATACAAATAGCACTGTACGCTGACATCCATATTTTTTGCGCCGCCGCAGCGGCTATCTTGATATGGAAAAATATACGCTGGGGCTTTGTGTTTGCACTTATTCCCCCAGCATCACAAATCTTTCGCCCAATCGGTGATTGGGCTTGGCTGCAGCTTCCGCCACCGATTTCACTGGCTTGGCCATTCAGTGATTTCTCGATTGGCCGAGGCTTTTTGATAGATTTCTTAGCCATAGCCGTATTTCTTTTATGTTTTTATAGAACTTGGCAAAGTTTGATTAGGAAACAATGAAGCGGCTAATAAAAAGGCCACAGGCCAAAGGTGTCGCCAATAAAAAAGGCTCCTAGAAAGGAGCCTTTTAAAAACAAAAATGCCGCTTTAAATTTTAACGACTATGCTCAGTCACAAAACCCTGCACCTTGGCAATATCATTATCCAATACATCGTAACGCTCTTCACGCTCAAATAAATTGGCCATGTGATGTGGTAAAGCTGGGTGCATGCCAGCAATGGCTTTTTCAACCGCCTCTGGAAATTTAGCTGGATGAGCGGTAGCCAAACACACCATAGGGATATCTTGTCTGCGACGCTCATTACGAGCTGCAGCCAAGCCAATGGCAGTATGAGGATCAAGCAGATATTCAGTGCTATCGTAAACCTTGGCAATGGTTTCGATCATCCCCTCGTCATCAAGACGATAGCTGCTGAACAACTTAGCAGCTTTTGAAATCGCCTCATCACTTAAAGTCATTGAGCCAGACTTAAAGTTATCCATCAGCTGCTGGATAGCGGCACCATCGCGATCATACAAATCAAATAACAAGCGCTCAAAGTTACTGGATACCATAATATCCATGCTTGGAGACAAGGTATGCTGCAGCTCTTTTTTACTGTGATCATTATTGGCCAAGCAGCGATGCAAAATATCGTTGCTGTTGGTCGCTACGATAAGCTGATCCACTGGCAAGCCCATTTTGCTGGCTAAATAGCCGGCAAAAATATCACCAAAGTTTCCGGTTGGCACCGAAAAAGCGACCTCTTTGTTTGGCGCACCTAGAGCAAGACCGGCATAGAAATAGTAAACAATCTGCGCCATGATGCGGGCCCAGTTAATACTGTTTACGGCAACCAGTTGACGCCCTTCTGGCAAGAAGCTCTGATCCGCAAAGCTCGCCTTCACCATATTTTGGCAATCATCAAAATTGCCATGCAGAGCGATATTGTGAACATTGTCTGACAACACAGTGGTCATCTGGCGACGCTGAACTTCAGACACACGCTGGTGTGGGTGCAGAATAAAAATATCGATATGCTCACAGCGACGGCAGCCTTCGATAGCCGCCGAACCAGTATCACCTGAAGTTGCCCCCATAACGACAACTTTTTGCTGGCGTTTATTCAGTACGTAGTCCAGCAGCTGCCCCAAAAACTGTAAGGCAAAATCTTTAAAAGCCAGTGTCGGGCCCTGGAACAATTCTAACACCCATTCGTTGTGGGCGGTTTGTACCATTGGAGCAATGGCCCCATGACGAAAGCTACCATAGGCCCGATCGATAATGCCCTTGAGATCTTCTGAGGGAATATCCCCTGCAACAAAAGGCTCAATGATTTTAAAGGCTAGCTCTTGGTAACTAAGACCGGCCCAGCTGGCGATCTCTTCTTTACTAAACTGCGGCAGGGTTTCGGGGACATACAAGCCACCATCACTGGCCAAGCCAGTTAAGATAGCCTCTTCAAAGCTGAGCGCAGGCGCTTGCCCACGCGTACTGATGTATTTCACGGGATAGTTCCTATCGTGAGGGTAAGCACTTGGGCCTTACCCCTATTGCTATTGTTAGCCCTAAATTGAGCTATGCGGTTTAATAATAGTTATGGGGGCTAAGTTTAGCGGATTTCCTTAGCCTAACAAAGTTAGGCTAAGGTAGCAGAGGCACTAGCCCAGAACCTGCTTTTTACTGAATTAGCCTAAGCTTTCCATACGAATTCGGCTAACTTCACCAGAAATACTCTCCAAGGCTTCAATCTCAGCAATAGCCGTCATCATATCGGCCTCTAATACACTATTGGTCAGCAAGGCAACATCAACATAATCTTGCGCTGAGGATTGACGCTCTTTTTGCACCAAAGCCTCGATGCTGGCACCAGCATTACTCAAGATTTGAGTGATTTGATTCATAACACCTGGCTGATCTAAGGCTGACATACGCAAGTAGTAAGCTGTTTCAACGGCATCGATCGGTAAAATGGTTTGGTCTTGTAGATATTCAGCAGTGAAACCCAACGCAGGTACTGTACTGGTGTCATTAGCAACAGCTCGGGCCACATCAACCAGATCAGCAATAACCGCAGATGCGGTTGGCTCATCACCCGCACCGGCGCCATAGTAAAGAGTCGGACCTACCGCCTCACCCTGCACTAAGACTGAGTTCATCACACCATCAACATTGGCAATTAAGCGCTTATGAGGAATTAAGGTTGGGTGAACTCGCAACTCGATTCCGGTATCACGACGACGTGCAATACCCAAGTGCTTAATGCGATAACCTAGCTCTTCCGCGTATTTCACATCAATAGGCTGGATATTGCTGATACCTTCGCAGAATACTTTGTCGTACTGCAATGGCATGGCAAAGGCTAGGGAGGCTAATATCACCAATTTGTGGGCCGCATCGATACCTTCAACATCGAAGGTCGGATCGGCTTCGGCATAACCTAATTCTTGGGCTTCTTTTAGTACATCAGCAAAATCGCGACCCTTGTCGCGCATTTCGGTAAGAATAAAGTTACCGGTACCATTAATAATGCCGGCCAGCCACTCAATGCGATTCGCCGCTAAACCTTCACGCATCGCTTTAATTATTGGAATACCACCGGCAACGGCCGCCTCATAAGCAATACAAACGCCCTGAGCTTGGGCCTTGGCAAACAACTCATTACCAAACTCGGCGATCAAGGCCTTATTCGCGGTAACTACATGCTTATTATTGGCAATGGCTTTTTCCACCAGCTCTTTGGCTACCGTGGTGCCACCAATTAATTCAACAACAACTTGTACTTCAGGATCTTCAACCACAGCAAAGATGTCACGGCTCACTTTAAATCCTGACGTATCACAAGCAGGATTGTCGCGGCGGGCGCCAATGTGGATTAATTCAATCGCTGTGCCAGCTCGGGCACTAATCTCTTGCAGATTACGCTGTAATACATTGAAGGTACCACTGCCAACAGTACCCAGACCACATAATCCTACTTTTACCGGTTTCAAAACTGTTTCCTCGCTGATTGCTTAGGTTTTACCCAATTGGGCTGATTGCCACCGCTCTTATTGGCGCTTCGGGCAAAGGAAGAGAACAATACTGCTCGGGCTTAGGGCTGTCAAACGCCACTGGGGCTTTGCGCGGGAATTTACAGGGGCTCAGAAGCTAGGGCTAAGAAATAGGAGTAAAGAAGTAGAAAGCTGGCGTCTTTCCTGCGTTTTGATGCGCACAGAAGAAAGACGCCGAATAAAGTAATTAGATCTTCAGGCGACGAGCCAGCTCTTCAGCCGGTACATAACCCGCGATTTTTGTGCCATCGGCCAAGAAAATACCTGGAGTGCCAGATAAACCAAAGGCACGAACCAGCTTTAGATGCTCTTGGATTGGGTGCTCTGCACAAACTTCACGATCTAAGCCACCGCCATTTTTCAGCTCGGTGAGCGCTTCACCACGATTTTTAGCACAGAAGGCTCGGGCTAATTTATCAGCGGATGCGCCAACAGGGCCAGAACGAGGAAAGGCTAAATATTTAACCTCAATACCCATCTCATTCATCTTGGGCACTTCTAAATGCAGCTTGCGACAATAGCCACAATCCACATCGGTAAATACATATACCTGACCTTTCTTTTCGCCTTTAGCTGGGTACACAATCAATTCATCGTCAGGAATCTTATTAAGCGTGGTTTCTGCCATGCGCTTAATTTCTTCTTCCACACGACGCTGCACTGGATCCATCCACGCGACGAACGTGCCGTCTTCTGGAACAATGGCTTGGCCCTGTTCATTAATAATGAAGGTGCCATCAGCATTAACAAATACTTTAGGGCCCTGCTCTACTTGCACACTATAAAGACCTTCCGCGGGCGTGTGGCTAATATACTGAATGGCAAATCCCGGTACAGATTTGCTCATATTCTCTGTAATTTTGGCCTTTACCTTTTCATCCACTGCCATTATTTCAGTAGATTGAGCCTGGGCCGCCATATTCATGCCGATGCTCATAGAGGCCAACAAGGCTAATTTGCCGGCCATTTTGATAGAAGTTGTCATCAAACTCACAGGAATACTCACTTTTACTGGTTAATCCATCACCTTATCCAAGCTCTTTGTGGGCTTCACGGCTTCCAACCAAGGATAAGTCTCTAATTTACATTGGCGGGCATTATACCCCCGCTAATCTCACAAATCTTTCACGTAAGAGCAAAGTTTAGCGGTCCTTTAAGCTTCTTAAGGACTATTAACATTCTAAACGTTCGAAGGTTCCCTTTGATTGCTTTTAAGAATGGTTTCTTTTTATGCGCGAGGGTGATGCTTCTCATGCAGTGTCTTCATACGCTCCTTGGCAATATGGGTATAGATCTGTGTTGTCGAAAGATCGCTATGCCCAAGCAAAAGCTGCACAACTCTTAAATCGGCACCATTATTTAATAAATGGGTAGCAAAGGCATGACGTACCGTATGAGGTGATAAAGGCTTTTCAATCCCAGCCACCTTGGCCCAATGTTTAATTCTGTGCCAAAAGGTTTGGCGCGTCATTTGCTGGCCACGATTGCTAGGGAACATTACATCACTAGGGCCCTTCAATAAAGCGCCCCGCCCTTTTGACAAATACTGCTGCAGCCAATGTATAGCGGCGTCACCCATAGGGACTAATCGCTCTTTACTGCCTTTACCGAACACACGAATAACGCCTTGTCGCAAATTCACTTGGGATTCGCTCAAACCAACCAGCTCACTGACCCGTAATCCACATGCGTATAGCAGCTCTAACATTGCCCTATCGCGAAGCCCTACGGCGTCCTCTACATCCGGCGCCGCCAATAAATGATCGACGTCTTCTTCGCTTAAAGATTTAGGCAAACCCTTAGGTAATTTAGGATTTTCAATCAAGGCCGCTGGATTTTCGGCCAGCCGGTTTTCGCGCTGCTGTAAATTATAAAAACCACGTAAACAGGACATAAAGCGAGCGGTTGAGCGAGCACTGAGTCCTTGCTCAAGGCGCCAAGCCAAATGCCGCTGAATCCACTCAGCATTCACCCCTAATAAATCATCCCTGCCTTTTTCATGATGAAGCCAAGCGCAAAAGCTGAACAAATCTCGACGGTATGAACTTAAACTATTCTCACTCAGACCTTTTTCCATCCAAGTCGCATCCAGATACGACTCAACTTGCTGCTGAAGCTTGCTGGGCAATAGGCTCACATCAATTCTAGTGTTTTTAGCATTGCTGTGCGTTTTATTCGGGCTTGCTGTAGGCATAGATACCTTTTTATGCGCCGTTAAAAGTGCGCATACTCGTTTTCAAAGCGGCAAAACTGCCCCTTTTTCAATGGAATATTAATCCATTAGCTCCATTACTGACTATTGGGCTTTAATATTTCGCCTTAAGCCTATCCAAAACCCCTGCTATGAGTTACTACTCGATAACCATTCCAAGAGAGATCGAGAGCAATTTTACGCAGGAAATCCCAACCTCGGCTTAACAGAGACAAAAATATGGCTAATCAATGATTAGTAAATTTATTCATAATAGCTGATAGGAGGTAACTATGCGCCAATCAGACGCTTGATAGAAGCTTGCTAGAGCGGGTTTAGAAGCGCATAATTTTCTTTTTCAAACCCATAGCTAAGCTGACTAACTGAGCGACTTAAACCCATTGGTTTGCGCAAGCGCAAACTAAAAGTAACTTTAACTTAGCAGCCCAACTAGCCGTAGCGATCGAGAATTCCCCATATGGCCGTAGCACTGAGCGTAAACTTAAATAAAATTGCCCTATTAAGAAACTCCAGAGAGGGTAATTACCCAGACCCAGTAGAGTTTGGAAAAATCTGCCTAGCAAATGGTGCCGATGGCCTTACTGTTCATCCAAGGCCTGATCAACGCCATATTCGCCCAGATGATGTAAAACGCTTGGGTGCGCTAGTACGCGATATCGATGATATTGAATTTAATATCGAAGGTAATCCTTTTGCAGAAGATCTCGGCGATTATCCAGGCTTTATCGCTTTGGTTGAGCAACAGCTGCCCGATCAGTGCACCTTGGTGCCAGATAGCAACGATCAATTAACCTCCGATCATGGCTTCGACTTACGCCAAAGTGGTGACAAACTCGCGCCAATTATCGCCAAGCTTAAAAGCTTAGGGATCCGAGTAAGCCTCTTTATGGACCCAGATGTAGAGCAGATCAAACTGGCAAAACAAGTTGGGGCTGATCGTATCGAACTTTATACCGGCCCTTATGCATGGGCTTTTAAAGAACAGAGCGCTGAGTTAGAGGGTATCTTCCAGGCACATTGCCAAGCAGCCATTACCGCTCGAGAAATTGGACTGGGAATCAACGCCGGCCATGATCTTAATTTACAAAACCTAGCAAAATACTGCACGGTCCCTGGCCTGCAAGAGGTTTCTATCGGCCATGGTTTAACTATAGAGTCATTGACCATGGGGATGAGCCATGTGGTTTCACGGTATCGTGATATTTGCCAGGGTGAATCCTAAAATCTTGACCTATATCAGCATTCGCTAATATCAACTTGTCGAAGCATGCAGCCAGGGCTAATATGAACTTAGCCCTATACCATTGAGAATGGCAGAGGCATTACCATTGCTGCACAAGGAGCTGATTATGGAACTGGCCGTTAAAAGCTTAACCATTGCTGATTTTATGGATCACGACCCACATGCGATCCCCCACACTGCCAACATACGAGAAGCTGTCGACAGCTTACTCACAGCAGGTGTTTTAGGGGCACCAGTTGTTGATGAGCAACAAAATGTTGTCGGCTTTGTCTCCGAACACGATTGTATGAAGGACATGCTTAACGGGTCTTTTTATCACGAAGCCCCAGACAAGGTGACCAGTGTTATGTTTAATGACCCGGTTACCGTAGATCCCCATAGCAGTATTATCGAACTCGCCGAAGCAATGATGAGCAATAAACCCAAAAATTATCCGGTTGTACGCGATGGAAAACTGGTCGGCTTAATTAGCCGCAAGCATGTATTGCAAGCATTGCTTGAAAACGATTAACCCTTTACCACTTAGCGAAATCACTAAGCCTGCAGTTGCGGGCTGACGATAAGCACTGGGAGCCTTATAATGGCATTTTAACGCCAAGCTATGAGACTTCCAGTTATGCCCTCTTCCCTATCTATTTTTGGTGCCGGTCGCCTAGGGCAAACCTTAGCGAAGCTATTGCAAGACAAAAAGTGTTTTGAAATAAAACAGATATACTCTCGCCAAAAACTCTCACGCCAAGAAGCGAAAGAATTTATCGGGCTTTCACAAGCGCAATGCGCAGCTTCATTAGGCGAACTTCAATCGTCTGAGTTCTGGCTAATTGCCACCCCCGACAGTGCCTTTGAGCAAGCCTGCCAAGACTTGCTGCCAATTATCCGAGCGGGTGATATCGTATTTCATTGCAGCGGTGCCCTCGACAGCAGTACATTACATAGTCTAAAAAAAGCTGGCGCTTATACCGCCAGCATTCATCCTCTTCATAGTTTTGCAAAACCCAGCCAGTCAGTTTTGGGGTTTGCCGGCAGCTATTGCGCTTATGAGGGTGACGAAGAGGCACTTGAAATACTTATTTCTGCCTTTGAAACAATTGGAGCAAACTGCTTCGCCATTTCCGGCAATAAATGGCTGTACCATTCAGCTTCGGTTATCGCTTGCAACTATTTGGCGCCATTATTAGATGCTAGCTACCAGGCCTTCTCGGCAGCTGGTATCGACAATAAGCTCGCCGCTAATTTGCTAAAGCCCCTAATCGAGGGCAGCTTATCCAACATCCGAGAGCAGGGACCAGCCAGTGCTTTAACTGGGCCAATTGCACGTGGTGATGCCGATTTTGTCATTGCACAACTGCAAGCTCTGCAAAATAATGACGACGATCTGGCGGAGCTTTACCAAGACATGGCGAAACACACAACACGCCTAGCCTTAAGGCGAGAAAACGCCAAAGAAGTACAAAGCAAGTTGCTGGAACTCAAAGAATTATTAGAATCTTAAAAACGATTAGAATATAAATCGAAAGTGTAATTTAAAGAGATGCAAAACAAATGACCAACCAACTATGGTTTGCCATCTTCGACTTTTTAGGCATTGCCGTATTTGCAGCCTCAGGTACTCTATTAGCACACCGAAAACAGCTCGACGGTTTTGGTGTTTTAGTCCTAGCTTCACTAACGGCTATTGGCGGCGGCACCATTAGAGACATCCTATTGGATGTGCCAGTATTTTGGATTCAGGATAATAGCGTGTTTTATACCATCGCTTCCGCCGCCGCTATTACGGTAATTGTTTTACGAATCTATGGTGATCTACCCAAAAAAGTCTTGTTAACAGCTGATGCCCTAGGCTTAGCATTTTTTGTAATCGTCGGCACTCAAAAAGCACTTGATGTGGGGGTAAGTTATTTAATTGCCGTCATCATGGGAACGGCCACTGGCGTGGCTGGAGGAATGCTGCGAGATGTGCTGGTACAAAATACCCCGATGATTTTAAAACAAGAGCTCTACGCCACTGTTTGCATTTTGGGCAGCGCCAGCTATATCACTTTGCAATTTTTAGGCATGGAGCCACTATTGGCCACGGCTATTTCAATGAGCATCATATTTTTCTTACGTATGGCCGCCATTTATTGGCACTGGGGCTTACCGGTATTTGGTGATCGCGACCCTTACAGGCTCAAAAAGAAATGATAAATCTAGAAGGATTTAACTCTGAGATTCATCGCGATATTCCCCTAAGCCAACATATGGGGTTTCGCTTTTGTAAATTTAGCTGCGCGCCTGAAGCCGGGGCTGAGCTCTATACCGAGCTGCCCCTAGCGCCCAACCTTAACGATAAGAACACGGCCTTTGGTGGCAGCATTGCCACCCTGGCTACCCTTTCCGGCTGGAGCCTTGTGACCTTAATTAGCCGCCAGCTTAATCTACCCTCTGAGGTTGTCGTCTATCACAGTGAGCAGAGCTTTAATGCCCCCATTACGGCGGATCTTTATAGTATTGCCAAAGTGCCTTCGGAAGACCTAGAGAACTTCTCGGGTAAACTCGAAAAAGAGGGCCGCGCCAAGTTAACAGTGGATGTCGAGATATTCGGTCAGGCCAACTCATCTCAACAGCAAACAGGTGCCAGCGCACGCTATACTGGCAAGTACCTGGCAACTGTGCGCTAAAGCACTCTTGCGAAAAGCGCCCTGACTAAAGACAGCTATCTGAGGCAATTACTTAAGGCCTACCGATAAGATTGTTAAGCCCATGTATAGCCAGCTTGGCTTAGGATATCTACAATAAGCTGTACCAATAATCACGACTATAAAAGTTAAAACATCAGGATGTTTTCATGGAACTCTTAAGTGTCGAAAATTTCGCCAATTTGGCGGTACTCATCTTTTTGCAAGCCGTATTAGGCTTTGACAACCTGCTCTATATTTCCATCGAATCACAGCGGGCCCCTGCTGCCCAACAAGCTGCAGTGCGTCGCTGGGGGATTATCATTGCTGTTGCCTTGCGGGTAATCCTGCTATTTGTGATGATCAAACTGATCTCTTCACTGACCGAACCCTTCTTTGATATCAATTGGACAGGGGTAATTGAGGGCTCATTTAACTTTGCCACCATCGTCTTTTTGTTTGGCGGTGTTTTTATTATGTACACGGCGGTCAAAGAGATCTTTCATTTATTGTCGATCGATGATTTAGCAACCGAGCACAGCGATCGCGGTGCAAGCTCGGCCATGAAAGTCACGGCCATGATTGTTTTTATGAATCTGATTTTCAGCTTTGACTCTATTCTTTCTGCCCTAGCCATCACTGATGTTTTCGCGGTATTGGCCGTAGCAATTCTAGCGTCTGGCGCCGCCATGTATTTGCTGGCCGATCGAGTCACGGAATTTATTCAGAAAAACCGTAAATATGAAGTCTTGGGCTTGTTTATTTTATTAATTGTTGGCGTGGTTTTACTGGGTGAAGGTGGCCATCAAGCCCACCTTAAACTCTTTGGTCATGCTGTAGAGCCGATGTCTAAAGCCACTTTCTACTTCTCTGTTACTGTGCTGGTTATTGTCGATATTATTCAATCTAAATATCGTAAGAAGTTAGAAGCGCAAAAACAGGGTGTGCATTCTTGATCATTAGCGATTAACGCTAACCCACCAATTCTAAAAGCCCGATATTGGCGACAATATCGGGCTTTTTACATTAAATGGCTTCCGACCAGACTCTAGCTTGGGGCAGTGCTTTTCCGCTCCAACGCTGCATCCATGCAGCCACCCGTTCCATCCAGGAGCCTAGTCGCTCCAAATCACTACCCCAAGCTAGAGTCTTACCTTCGCAATTCCTATAAAGAACTATGCTAAAAGGTCTCCCTAGAAGTCAGGACAAACTCAATATGTATAATTTTGATAGAGCTCCGAAGGAAAGTTTCAACACAACAAACCTCAGTGAAACAACTGAGGTTTTGTTAGCCATCTAAAGCCCAAACCTAAACTCGAGCATTTGGATGACCTACAGACTTGTACTAACGCCCAAATAAACTCATTAAACGACGACGATAATCAAGCAAAGACTGAATCTCCGCATTGACCGCCAGACTGATACGGCTAATCGTTTGGGTACTGCGCTCGCCCAACTGATTCAGCTGCACCAACGACAGACTGAAAGCCTGCTGCCATTCACCGTGGCGGGCGGCATCTTTAATTTGCACCAACTCATCCCAGTAACCTGGAGCCGGCCACTGAATCAAGCGGCGATCTTCACAGCGCTTGGGGGCAAAATCCATCACAGTGCTGATTGCACTGCTAGAAAACGCAAAACTATAGCTGGATACGTTCGACATGATCGCTAAGGATTGGGGTTTTTCGCTGTAGGCTTGACCAACTGAGCCCAAACCACTTTGCCAATACTGGGGGCCGATAGCTTGCTGTAGCTCTATGTCACTAGAATGGGTGTAACTAGAATTGATGTAACTAGACTTGTCGCTGAGTGGCGTATGGGAGACATCATTAACACCAGCGTTGGCAAGCGCAATAGACGTCGCTACACAAACTGTCATAACAGCCGTAACGGCCATCTTTGAATGCCGATCTTTGGATACGGCCGAGCTTCCTATTATTTGCATACTGCCCCCACAATACGTTTTCTTAGAAGAAGAACCATAACACGGCTAAATAGACCCTGCGGCGATATGGTCACTATCTACGATTAGACGAGAAAATGTTGCGATGGGTTACATGCAGATTTGCTGATATGAAAATAAGCCCCCAAACTCACCCAACAACAGAGCGATTTGGGGGCCCAGATGTGCGATTAAGCGCCTTGTAAAGCTTGCATAGCCTTAGTTAAGAACTTCTCACTTTGCTTCGCGCCACTTTCTAGCTCACGCTCACCTTCAGAAGCCACTACAGCATCCCATTGGGCCAATACCGCCTCAGGGCTCTGCTCGGATTCAGGCAGGAAGATTCCGTCTGTCTCAACGATTTTAGACGCCGCGTATCCACCTGCACCAGCGCACAAAATAAACTTATTCGGCGCATCATCAGTAACGAGGGTCATTGCACCGGCTGTTACGGCCTCTGGCTTCAGCATGGCCAAAATTTCTTCTGGCATCAGATCTTCCGTCATACGAGTACCCGCTGTTGGCGCTAGTGCATTCACGCGAATATCGTACTTCTGGCCTTCCAATACTAAGGTATTCATCAAGCCAATCACAGCCATCTTTGCAGCACCATAATTGGTCTGACCAAAGTTGCCATAGAGACCACTGGAAGAAGTGGTCATTACAATACGTCCGTATTGCTGCTCTTTCATGATTTCCCAAACGGCCTTAGTACAGTTGACGGTGCCCATAACGTGAACATCCATCACCAACTGAAAATCAGCCAGTTCCATTTTGCTGAAAGATTTATCACGCAAAATGCCGGCATTATTGATCAAAATATCAACTCGTCCCCAGAGCTCCATGGTTTGTTTAACCATGTCTTCCACTTCATCAAACTTCGCGACATTGGCGCCATGAGCAAAGGCCTCACCACCAGCATCAGTGATCAACTTAACCACTTCATCAGCTGCCGCGCTGGATGCACCTGTACCATCGCGCGCACCACCGAGATCATTCACCACAACCTTGGCACCACGCTTGGCCAGTTCTAAAGCATGGCTACGACCTAAACCGTTACCAGCACCCGTTACAATGGCCACGCGGCCGCTAAAATCAACACTCATTGCTCTTCCTCTTGCCAGCAATATTAATCAACAAACTTTACAAGCTACCCTTAGGCAACAAACAACATTCCGATCCACTCGGCGATTAAGGCTGGTTTTGCTTCACCTTCAATCTCTACCGTAAATTCAGATTTCACCATAAATTGGCCTGGGTGCTTCTCTTCAATAGACATCAACTTAGCCACACCACGAATTCGGCTATTCACCTTCACCGGTGCCAAAAAGCGTACTTTATCACAACCGTAGTTTACGCCCATCTGAGTGCCTTCGATCATAAAACCGGCGGTTTCAGAAAAATGAGACAGCATAGATAAGCTCAAAAATCCGTGGGCAATAGTGGTGCCAAACGGTGACTGCTTCGCCTTTTCTGGATCAACATGGATAAACTGATGATCCAAAGTACAATCGGCAAAAGCGTTAATCTGCTCTTGGGTTACTGTATGCCACGCGCTTGGCTCAGCCACTTTACCCACTGCCGATGCAATATCTTCCCGCTTGATAATGTTCATGTTAAATAGCACCTTATAAATATTATGAATAGTGATAATGGTAAACAATAACTTATATGAAGAGTAAACATACCGATTTTTTCACGCCGGTGCACCTTGTTAAGCACTAAAAATTAAAAATCATCTTAGAGGGCCAAGAAACTGTCAGTTTTAACCGCAATGTCGGTATACTGCGCCCTCTGTTTTCCTTAATGTAGTTTCAATCTATGAACACAAATGACAGCCCTGAGTACCTAGAGCGCAAACGCTTTTTTGAGAGCCTGCTAACTATTTTTGGGCGCAAACCCGTACTTGAAGCGCTGCAGGACGACAGTGTAAAAATTCACCGCCTACACCTTGCAAGCAGCAATCGTAGCGACGGCATCATCACAGAAATTAGCCAACTGGCCAAAGCCAAAGGCGCCGAAATTTTGTACCACGATCGCCAAGAGCTTTCGCGCATCTCTAAAAATGCCAAGCAAGATCAAGGAGTCGCCGCTGATTTGATTTGCAGTGCATATGGTAATTACCAAGATTTTCTAAATGAACCAAGCCGAGACAATTATCAGTTGTTGGCGGTAGACAGCATCACCAACCCACAAAACCTTGGAATGATTATTCGTTCGGTCTGTGCAGGTTTTGTCGATGGTTTAATCTTACCCGAGAAAGGTTGTGCCAAGCTGGATGCCCTAGTAATTAAAGCCAGTACCGGCACCCTATTTCGAACCCGCATTTTGCGCTGTAAGCAGCTGCACAAATGCCTAGATGATTTTCGCCAACACGAAGAAAACCCAGCCGATGTATATGGCCTAAGTTCACACGCAAAAAATCAACTGAAAGATGTCCCCGATAATCGCGCCAATATATTTGTACTCGGCAATGAAACCCATGGCGTAAGCGAACATGTCGCCGAACGCTGCAATAAAATGTTGGCCATTCCAATGAATAACGATGTCGAGTCTTTAAATGTTGCGGTGACGGCCAGCTTGATTGCTTTTAGGGGACAAATTTAGGCTATGCCTAGCATGAATTGTTAAATTTTCGTTTTCCAACGACAGGGAATGTCCGATGCCAACAAACCATTTCACCGAATCTATTAAATTGCTACTGATATTGGCTTTTATCAGCCTAGGCAGTGCCAATGACAGTTATGGAGCAAACGTAGCTTCCTGCTCTGCCAGCGAGAGTAAACCCTCAAAGAAACACAACGTCTATTTTGCCAACCAGTCGAGCGAGCCAATTAAGCTTCATTGGATTGACAACAACGGGACCGCTCACCCGTTCAAACAACTTGCCGCCCAGCAGAGCTTTCGGTTCACCTCAAAGCAAGGCCATCGTTTTAGCCTCGGCAAGAATGACAAACCCAAGCCTTGTTTTATGATCGGTAATACGAGAGTACAAGCTATCGTTTACGGGCAATCTAAGGATTTGTATTTCAACAACGGTCAATTCCACAAGGCGGATTTCAAGGCGCCTTTTCAAAGTACTGGCTACCTAGTAAAACTGTTAGGAAACACTTCCTTTAGCCAAGCTCGCAATATTCTGTCTATCGATTCCAGTGGAATAAAAAAACTATCATTACGCACCCCCAAAAATAACAATAAACAAGATTTATCCGCAGAAGTTTTTGAAGTGAAACTTGGCCCTTCTAACACGCAATCTACACCACAACAAGCTAAGCCATGGCAAATTTTAAGGCTTGTAATTATCGATAGCATCGCAGAAGAAAAAAGGCAAGAATTGGCAGATGAGCTCGCCGCTATAGCTGCCCGCATCCCGCACTATCTAGCCAAACACAGCAAGCAAATTGAACTACATCCAGGAGAAGGCTGGCCAAGTGCCAATAATTCAGAGCACAGCTTTACCATGGGGGTTGATACATTCAATAAATTAAAGCAATACGGTGTCATCGACAGTACATTCTTTCATGAGATGACACACATCGCGCTAGACCCTAAGTTCAGGAACGACCACAGATGGTGGCAAGCGCAAAGTCAGGATCAAACTGTCATTTCCGATTACGCTATGAAAAGTCCTTACACTGAAGATCTAGCCGAATCTTATTTACCCTATTACCTTCTCAATTGTTTACCCGAAACCCTGAGTCAAGGCAAGCAAGAAACTATCCAGAAGACCATCAAGCATCGCATAGCTTTCTTTGAGCAACAGATTCCAGCAATATGCGGATAAAAAATCTCGAAAAGATATTAGTTGTTTTGAATTGACTCTGCCTGCCAAAGACTTTTAAAAAAATAAGCCGATACAAACAATAAAATACTGGCTGCTGCTGAGAGCTGCAACACCAACGCTAAGCCAAAGTGCTGCGCACCGTAGCCAGCAGCAATCGCCCCTAGAGGCGCCGAGCCAAATAATGCCAGCTGATAAATTGATAACAAACGCCCGCGTAAGGACTGTGGCGCTTGGCTTTGCATTAAGCTGCGTCCCAAACTGGCCGAAACCCCGGTTAGCAAGCCCCAACAAAACACTAAGATAAATAAGCCATTGAGTAAGGGCCCCGCACTGATCGCGAGCATAATCAGTGCTGCATAGAGCACACATAGAAACAAGGCCCTTCCGGGTCGCTTGACCTCAGCTCTGCGCAGCAAGCCCATAGTAGCCATGATTGTTCCCATCACAAAGGTCAGCTGCAACCAGGCATAAAAATCGGCACTGCGTTGATATACATCGCGCACCAACAGCGGTAGCACCACCACAAAGGCACCAATATGCAAAAAGCCATTAAAAGCGACCAAGACGGTCAGACTACGGGTAATTTTATTGCACCAACAATACTCTAAACCATAAGACCAAGCGGCAAGCTCAAAACGCTTCGCTTGAACCTCCCCCAAACTAAGGCACAAAATAGCAGCCACTAATAAAGCTAAGACCTGTAGAGTTAACACCCAGCCTATGCCTACTTGATCTAATTGCCCAGCTAACAATACGCCACTGGCCTGTAAGCTGTACTGAAAAAAGCTGGCCCAACTAACAGAACGTTGCACGGAGCTATTCGAAACATTGGCTAATAGGCGCTCGCGCAAGGGTTGAATAAAGGCATTGATGGCACCGATAGCCATACCGTAGACAATTAAAGCGGGCAGCTCTAGATTATCTGCGTGCAACAAACCCAGTAATGAGAAGTGAGCTAGCGCCAGTAAGGCATATAAAGCTGCTAAATATTTCACGCTGGGGTAGCGATCAGCCAAGACCCCACCGGCGAGCATTAGCAATAAGCTCGGTAATAAGACGCTAGCTTGCACCCAGCCCAGCTCTTGTGCTGATGAATTTAAACTCAGCAGCGCCAACCAAGGTAACAACACCACTTGTATACCATTGGCAAAAGAGGCGCTGCCCACCACCCCCAGGTAGCGTTGCATTTTATTCATAGGCCACCAAAAGGCAGCGACAACTGAAACAACAAATTAGGCCGCGTCGTTCTCCGATGCACTTTGCTGACAAGGTGTCGGTAAAGCTAATGCGACAACTTGTAGCTGACATTGCTCTATAGCCGTATCCAGACATGTATAGTTCTTTTGCCAAAGGGTAGTTTTACTCAAAGGATTATACGCGATCAACGCAAAAATTGAGCCCCGCTTACCGGGTACTTTACCTTCGGCTAAATATAAGTACAAAGAATCGTTCAACAAAACGCCAGCCTTAAAACAGTTCTGACGATTTATTTCGCTGACACAGCGCTTGCGGTTCAAACCTAAAAAGGGGCTGTTACTTCTTATCCAAAAATCAATGGCCCGTGACATGATGTTCTCCAAAATTATGACAGTACAAAGGTGATAGCTAAGGGATTAGCTTCACATTCGTTCTGGCAATAAATCGGATTTACCACAGTACATTTTGAACAGCGTGTTCAAATAGACAGCCACAAAAAAGCCCTCAAAGGTTTAGTGTTAAAAAACACATCCAGTGAGGGCTCGATATTCGATATGCCTGAAGCCTTGCTTTGTTGCCAGCGATTCAAGAACTTTGTCTTGTAAATCGGCTAGCCTCATCGCTGGGAACGATCTTATGTCGTCCCTTCTCAGCAACCACCTTGCCCAAGTTGGCAGGTTGGCGATGGCGAAATGCCACCCTCTGGATGAAAGTGCGAGCATACTAACGGCAGCAATCAAGCTGGTCAAGGGATAATCAATACAACAATGCCTCTTGTATCATTAATCAGCTTATTGGTACCATGGTACCAATAAGGACTTAAGCCATAGAAATTGATATCGAGAAGAAAACCATGAGCCAAGAAAACGCCGTATTTCCAATGCAAGGACGTGATAGTGAGGAACTGTTAAAGGAACTGAAAGACCGCCAAAAGCAGGACCTTAATTGGCGCGAGGGCCGTGTCTTCTCCTACGTTTACGACGCCGGCCCCGAGGCCATGTCGCTCTTGAAAGACGCCTTCAATATGTACCTAACCGAGAATGGCTTGGATCCAACCACCTTCCCCTCGGCGATGGAACTGGAAAAGGATGTGCTGCGTATGGCCCTAGACCTTATGAACGGCGGGTCTGAAGCCGAGGGCAGCTTTACTAGTGGCGGTACCGAAAGCTTGCTCTTATCGGTAAAAACCGCAAGGGACTTTGCGCGAGAGAATAAGCCAGAAATCCGCGAGCCTGAATTATTACTTCCGGAAACAGCACACGCCTCTTTTTTTAAGGCCTGCCACTATTTTGATGTCAAACCCGTTGTGGTGCCGGTAGACCCGATTAGCTTTACTGCCGACCCTGCCGCTATGGCCGAGGCGATTACTCCCAATACCATTATGATGGTAGCCTCAGCGCCTTCTTATGCACACGGTGTTATTGACCCGGTACGTGAACTGGGTGAAATTGCTTTAGAAAAAGACATCTTGTTTCATGTCGATTGCTGTGTCGGCGGAATGTATCTGCCATTTGCGAAAGAGCTCGGCTTTGATACTGGCGAGTTTGATCTCTCCGTACCTGGCGTTACTCAGATATCTATGGACTTCCACAAATTGGGCTACGCCGCTAAGGGTGCCTCCGCTATTTTGTATAAGCATGGCCACTTAATGCGCCGCCACCAATACTTTGCTTGGTCTGGCTGGACTGGCTACTCGGTAATAAACCCTACAGTGATGTCCACTAAAAGTGCCGGCCCTGTCGCTGCTTGCTGGGCCATTATGAATAAGTTAGGTAAACAAGGCTATTTGGAGCTGGTTGAAAAAACCCAGGCCGCTGCCGATGAAATTCGTGGTGCTATCGCGGACATCCCACAACTCAATCTATTAGGTGATGCCAGAATGAATCTACTGGCCTTCAGTTCAGATAAAATTGATGTCTTTAAGCTCGCCGAACAAATGAAGAAGCGCAACTGGTACATTCAGCCACAATTCGCCTTTGGCGCTTCACCTGCCAATATTCACCTCACCATCAGCCATGGAAACTTACATGGATTTAGAGAGTTTTTAGTCGATCTAAAAGAATGTGTGCAAGAACTGGACAATAATGAAGCCAAAGCTGCCATGGTCGAGTTGCCTGAAGAAATTGCCGCCCTATTTGAAAATCCAAGCCCACAATTATTTAGTGACTTAGCCGCTATGTTTGGTGGTGATGGCAGCGAGCCACCTGAAAATATGGATGAAATTAATAACCTATTAAACGCCATGCCGCATAATATACGTGACCAACTTATCACTGAGTTTGTAAATCGTATGTTTAGCACTTAACTTTTAGAACAATACCCGCTAAATTGCACAGTTGAATTTTGGGGCTTTGCTCACCTTAAGCTTAGATTAAGGTGAGCAGGTTCATAACAACAAATAATAGAACGCTGAGCGAGAATTCGCCCTATGTCAGCCCCGCAAACAAGTGCTGCTCAAAATGCCAAGCTAAAAGTACCGGCAGGAAATACCACGCCAAGCGCTCAGCACCCAGGCCGCTGGAAAATCCCCTTGGTTTTGATGGTAACCATGTACATTGGTTATCTGGACCGCATGAATATCAGCTTAGCTCTACCACTAATCGCAGAAGAAATGCAGTGGAGCCTCAGCGATAAACAGTACTATGGCGGCTTATTGATGAGCTGCTTTTATATGGCTTATGGCCTGGCCAATTTATTTTTAACGCCATTTGCAGCGCGGCTAGGGCCAAGAAAAAGCCTTCTTATTATCATTGTACTTTGGTCTGTTTTTACCTCTCTTGGCGCTGTTTTCAGTCATTTATTATTGGTTTTTATTGCCAGCCGAATCTTGCTGGGCATTTCTGAAGGTACGCACGTTCCGATGATGAACCAGCTCACCAAAAACTGGTTTAGCGATAATGAGCGCAGCCGAGCCACCGGTATTTGGATGGCAGGCTTATTTATGGCTATCTTAACCGGACCACTATTACTGGTGCCGGTGATGCACCATTTTGGTTGGCGCAGTGGCTTTCACTTGCTGGCAATTGCTGGCTTGATTCTAAGCCTTCCTCTGGTATATCTATTTGTTAAAGACCACCCACCTAAGCAAGACGATCACAGCGATTTTGATAACAGCAGTCAGCAACAACGCTATGCTTTATGGCAAGTGGTTCGCAGCCCTGCGTATATTGCCGCCCAGTGCATGGGGGTTTTTAATAATATGCTGGCAGTTGGCATCAGCAATTGGATGCCTAGCTATTTATCCAGTCGAGATGACGTAGAATACTCAGACCTTGCCTATCTCAATGCCGTGCCCTACGCCTTTTCTCTTTTGGCCTTGTTTGCCTTCACGTGGATAGGCGATAAGACCAGTCGCCGGGCCTTAAACGCAGCCATCTGCTTTTTCTTGGGCGGTCTAACTTTATTTCTATCCTTTAATCAAGAGTCACTCATGGTCACCATGCTGGGATTCACCCTTGGGGTATGCTGCATTACGGCCTTTACCGCCTGTGAGCACCCAGTCGTTCAACGCCTATTCCCCCAACACTTGGTCGCTCAGGGCTCTGGTATTTTTAACGGCACCGCGATGATTTTAGGTGGTGGCTTGGGTACCTTTTTAGTAGGGCAAATCATGGCTGACAGTAACTTCCAAGTGAATATTTGGCCTTTATTTTTCTTATGTGTTGCCGCCAGTATTAGCGGTGTGTTTCTTCATAAAATCATTCGCTTTTAATAGCTGCAAAACTAGATGTTGGTATTGATTCCTAAGCCGCGCTTTTGAACCTTCGAGAGCCAATCCTGTCCATATAGCCCAGCCCGTAAACATAGTACGTTGTGTTTTGGACTTATTGCTGCCACCATTTGCAATTCCCGACTCCATTAAGACCCACTCTATGAAAACACTTCTATTAGCATTCTCTATTTTTGTTCTTTTAAATTTGCAAGGCTGTACCGTCGTCGCCATTGCCGATGCGGCCGCATCTACGGTCATCGGCGTTGGAAAAGTTGCTGTAAAAGGAACCGTCGCCGTTGTCGATGCTGCGATTCCAGACGATGACGACGATGACGAAGATCAGGAAGACGATGAGCCTGATAATGATGAAGAGTGATGGGGGCGGATTTAGAGCTTACTTTGAAAGAAATTGCTAAAGGGGCTTTCGCCCCAACCATGTTAGTTTGTGCTCGCCTCTACTCTACACAAGCCTGAATAAGACGTGCCGCCAGCTTTGCGGTACGACCATCAATATCATATTTAGGATTCATCTCGGCTACATCGACCAGCAACAAAGGCACATTTAGCTCATCACAAATTTGGCGCAGCTGGTGAATTAAACGAAGCACGACATTTGGTGATAGGCCCAGGGCCGATGGCGCACTAACACCCGGAGCGAAGGGCGCTGAGATCGCATCCAAACAAATGGTCAGGTAAAGGCCGGATTTATCCGCAAGAAAATCGCGTAGCGCCAAATCCATCGCAGGAAGATCTAACTCCGTGCAATCTACATCGGCACGCCAATAAACCTCCTTTTCAGCGGCAAAATCAAACAAAGCACGCGTATTTGCGCTGGGGTTTACTCCGAAACATGCATAGTGAAAAGGCCAATCATGCTGCTCACGATGCTCAGCAATTTGTCGAAAAGGCGTTCCGGAAGAACCATGCTCAGCCGGTTTTCTAAGATCCAAGTGCGCATCGATATTGAGTACCGCCAATTGTGCTACATCCTTATCTTGCTGACGCAGCGCAGCTTCTAAACCGCTATAACTCGCCCAAGCAATTTCATGACCACCACCCAAGCCAATCGCTAAACCATCCGATTGAATAATCTTCGCGACTTTATGGGCATACTCAAGCTGAGCCGCTTCCATGTCTGGGCCAACACAGGTCACAGTACCGGCATCAAATAAGCTTTCTTTCAGCTCGGCACCTAAGTAAGTTATCGGCTGCCAGCTTAAACCGGCCAAAGCTTGACGCAAGGCTGCTGGGCCTTCTGCAGCACCATCTCGCCCCTTATTGCGACGAACCCCTTCGTCACAGGCAAAGCCCAGTAAAACCGGAGCTTGCTCCAATTTACCGGCAGCCCGATCAAAATCCTTAACAATTTGGTGCCAACGTGGCGCAGGACGATCTTCCTCGTCATCCACCCGGCCCTGCCATAATTTCGCATCAAATGGGCTGTACATCAGCATACCTCAGTTATTATTTATCAGTATTTTAAGAGCTTAAGGCTGTAAGAGCCATTAGCTAAAAGGCTAGCGTTAAAAAGCCATAAGCTAAAAGCCTAATGCCAAAATTGCTTACAACCAATTACCTTCACGAATAATGGCCGCAGGTTTAACTAAATTAAAACCATAACTCAGCTCGCTAGGGTGTCCTATATTCCACATGAGCAAGTCAGCATCTAAACCAACTTTTAGCAGTCCCTTGTGAGACGACAAGCCCAAAGCTTGGGCGGCATGCTGGGTGACGCCACGCAGACTCTCTTCCGGTGTTAAACCAAATAACACGCAGGCTTGATTCATCGCTAGACGCAGCGAAGCCAAAGGAGATGTACCAGGGTTTAAATCTGTCGCAACCGCCATAGCAACATTGGCATTACGTAAGGCGGCAATTGGTGGCAACTGTGTTTCCTTTAACGAATAGAAAGCACCCGGTAGCAATACGGCCACTGTATCTGATTTTCTTAAGTGCGCGACATCGGCTGCTTGCAAATACTCAATATGATCCACTGACCAGCCGTCAAATTCAGCCACCAACTTAGCTCCACCAAGATCACTTAATTGCTCTACATGGCCTTTGACCGCCAAACCATGGGCCTTGGCGGCTTCAAAAACCCGACGACATTGAGCAGGACTAAAACCAACTCCCTCGCAAAACACATCGACGGCATCGGCAAGCTTCTCGGCTACAGCTGCCGGAATAATTTCGCGGCAAACAAGATCTATATATGCATCGGCATTGTCTTTAAATTCCAGCGGCAGGGCATGGGCTGCTAATAAGGTCGTGCTGATATGAACTGGAAACTCGGCCGATAGCTGTTTGGCGATGCGCAACATTCGCAGTTCTTGCTCTAAACTTAGCCCATATCCCGATTTAACCTCGATAGTTGTGACACCTTCGTCCAGCAATGCCTGCAAACGCTGCGCTGCGCCTTGGTAGAGCTCTTCATCCGTTGCCGCTCGCGTAGCCATTACGGTACTGGCAATTCCTCCGCCCGCTTGGGCTATCTCCTGATAACTGCGCCCTTGTAGGCGCCATTCAAATTCCTGCGCCCTATTACCACCCCAGATAAGATGATTATGACAATCAATCAGTGCTGGGCTAATAAACTGTCCTTGCCCATCAACCGTCAATTCGGCCTCTGGCGCAGCACCCTGCCCTAGGCTGTGGATTTTGCCCTGATCAATGGCCAACCAGGCGTTTTCCAGTAAACCATAAGCAGCTGGCTGCTCTGGGTCTAAAGTAATGAGATGAACATTTTCTATCAGCTGATCCAGCATTTTCAGGCCTTTTATGCTTATTGGCCCTTCGGGCCTGTTAACACGAATTCAGCCTGTATTGTTAAAGCTAAAATTACTTTATTCATTGTTGCTCGTTGCTCATTTAGCGAGACTAAACCGCGCGCCTCGCGCCGCGATTAAGATGATTTTAGCTCTAACAATACGGACTGCCGTTATATTAACAGGCCCTGGGCCACTGCTTTTCTCGACATTATCGCTTGCCAAGATTGACAAGTTAATGGCATTCTAGTTGTATATACAACCATAGACAACCTTAATTGTTCCTAATCCGCAGGGAAAACCCTAAGCAATGGAACAAACCAGGCAGGGAATAAATGGCGACACCACGCTTTGAAACCATAAAGGCACATATCGAAACTCAAATTAACCAAGGCGACTTGCGCCCTGGCGATCGGGTGCCCTCTGAAAATCAATTATGTGAGCAGTTTGATGTTAGCCGTATGACCGCTCGCCGCGCCCTGCAAGCTTTAACGGACGATGGCCTACTCATTAGAACACCCGGCCTAGGGAGCTTTGTTGCAGAACAAAGGCCGGTAGCTTCGATGATGGAAGTGCGCAATATCGCCGACGAAGTCCAGCAGCGTGGCCACCGCTACCGCGCCGAAATTTTAAAAATGGAAAACTGCCCTGCCGATGAGCAGCAAGCTTGGTTATTAAATGTAAAACCAGGAACGGAGCTATTCCATAGCTTGATCGTGCATTATGAAGACGATATTCCGCTGCAATGGGAAGACCGTTTGGTGAATCCAAGCATGGCTCCTGAATATCTGCACCAAGATTTTAGTCAACGCACGCCCAATGCTTATTTAAGCCAAGTAGCCCCTTTAACCGAAGCCAGCCACAAAATTGAAGCTGTGCTAGTAGACGCACAAATTGCCAGCGCTTTAGACATCGATCTAATGTCACCTTGCCTACAAATTAGCCGACGTACCTGGTCGGCTAAAGGTGTGGTGAGCTTGGCAACATTAATACACCCCGGTGACCGCTACTGTTTGGGCGGCCACGTAAAACAATAATTTTTCTCTTGTTTGACACACAAGGTACAAATACACAGTAAAGCGGGCCACAAGCCCAGTGATAAATAGGTGACTTATGACAACTGATACTCGCCACGATCCGAAGCGGCTGATCAAAGCCGCGACCGGTACAGAAAAAACCGCCAAAAGCTGGTTAACTGAAGCTGCACTACGCATGCTGATGAACAATCTTGACCCTGAGGTTGCTGAGCACCCGGCCAACTTAGTGGTCTACGGCGGTATCGGCCGCGCTGCTCGCGACTGGGCCTGCTATGACAAGATTGTGGAAGTTCTTACCAATCTTGAAGATGATGAGTCATTGCTGGTTCAAAGCGGCAAGCCTGTTGGTGTATTCAAAACTCACGCCGATGCGCCACGTGTTTTGATCGCCAACTCAAACCTAGTGCCACATTGGGGCAACTGGGAGCACTTTAACGAGCTCGATAAAAAAGGCCTGATGATGTATGGCCAAATGACCGCCGGCTCTTGGATCTATATTGGCTCCCAAGGCATTGTTCAAGGTACTTATGAAACCTTCGGCGCAGTGGCCCGTCAACATTTCGATGGCGATGCCAGCGGCAAATGGGTATTAACCGGTGGTCTGGGTGGCATGGGTGGCGCTCAGCCACTGGCGGCAACCATGGCAGGTTTTTCAATGATCGCGGTTGAATGCGATGAAAGCCGCATCGATTTTCGTTTATCTAATCGCTACTTGGATAAAAAGGCGCAGAGCCTAGACGAAGCCTTGGCGATGATTTACGAAGCTAAAGAAGAAGGCAAAGCCATCTCCATCGGCTTACTGGGTAATGCCGCCGATATATTCCCTGAACTAGCTGAGCGCAATATCATCCCTGATGTGGTAACGGATCAAACCAGTGCCCACGATCCACTTAACGGTTATTTGCCGCAAAACTGGAGCATGGAAAAAGCCGCCGAAATGCGCTTAAAAGATGAAGCGGCTGTTGTACAAGCGGCGAAAGAATCTATGGCGGTGCAGGTGCAAGCCATGCTGACCTTGCAAGAGCGCGGCGCAGCGACTTTGGATTACGGTAATAACATCCGTCAAATGGCCAAGGAAGTGGGCGTTGCAAACGCCTTTGATTTCCCAGGCTTTGTACCGGCGTATATCCGCCCACTTTTCTGTGAAGGTATTGGCCCCTTCCGTTGGGCTGCCCTAAGTGGTGATCCAGAAGATATTTACAAAACCGACGCCAAAGTAAAAGAGCTCATTCCAGATGATGCCCATTTGCATAACTGGTTGGACATGGCCCGTGAGCGAATAGAGTTTCAAGGGTTACCCGCCCGTATCTGCTGGGTTGGTTTAAAAGATCGCGCCCGCTTGGCCAAGGCTTTTAACGAAATGGTTAAAAGTGGTGAGCTTAAAGCGCCAATCGTTATTGGTCGCGACCACTTAGATTCCGGCTCAGTAGCTTCACCTAATCGTGAAACCGAAAGCATGAAAGATGGCTCTGATGCGGTTTCTGATTGGCCATTACTGAACGCGCTATTAAGTACGGCCGGTGGCGCTACTTGGGTGAGCTTACATCACGGTGGCGGTGTTGGCATGGGCTTTAGTCAGCATGCAGGTGTAGTGATTGTTGCAGATGGTACAGATGCAGCCGAGCAACGTTTAGGGCGAGTACTGTGGAATGACCCGGCTACCGGCGTCATGCGTCATGCCGATGCAGGATATGATATCGCGATTAACTGCGCCAAAGAAAATGGCCTGAATCTTCCGATGCTTGACCAATAAGGGATATTGCCATGCAAGTTTTAAACATTATTCCGGGTCAGTTGAACTTGGCCCAACTAAAACAACTGGATCTGGCTCCTCATAAAATTGAGCTGGACCCTAGCTGCTTTGAAGCTATTCATAAATCGGCTGCTACCGTAGCCAAGGTGATTGAAGAAGATCGCGTTGTGTACGGTATTAATACCGGCTTTGGCTTGTTAGCTAACACTCGCATCGATGCTTCCGAGCTAGAAGTGCTGCAAAAAAGTATTGTACTTTCCCATGCCGCTGGCATTGGCAAGTTCATGAGTGAAGCAACAGTTCGCTTATTAATGGTATTAAAAATTAATTCCTTGGCACGCGGCTTTTCTGGTATTCGCTTAGAAGTGATTCAAGCACTGGTAACCTTACTGAACAAAGAAATTTACCCGTGCATCCCAATAAAGGGCTCGGTCGGCGCCAGCGGTGATCTCGCCCCCCTCGCCCACATGAGTTGTGTACTTCTCGGTGAAGGTGAGGCTCTCTACCAAGGCCAAGTTATCTCTTCAAAGGTTGCACTTGAGCTTGCGGGCTTGGAGCCTTTAACGCTAGCGCCAAAAGAAGGCTTGGCTCTACTGAACGGAACCCAGGCCTCAACTGCATTAGCTCTCCAAGGCTTGTTCGCCGCCGAAAATATGTTGGCCGCCGGAACCGTTATCGGTGCACTTTGTGTTGACGCCGCTCAAGGCTCACGCTCTCCATTCGATCACCGTATCCACGAAGTACGCGGCCATCAAACGCAAATCGATATGGCGCAAGCTTATCGTACATTGCTAGATCACTCTGAGATTGAAGAGAGCCACGAGAATTGCGAAAAGGTACAAGATCCTTACTCGCTTCGCTGCCAGCCGCAAGTGATGGGAGCCTGCTTACAACAGATTCGTAACTCGGCCGATATTATTCTGACTGAATGTAACGCAGTTTCCGACAACCCATTGGTATTCCAAGCGGAAGACGACATTATCTCTGGCGGTAACTTCCACGCGGAGCCAATCGCCATGGCCGCTGATAATTTGGCCATTGCTATCGCTGAAATCGGTGCTTTATCTGAACGCCGAATGGCTCTATTGATTGATTCGAAGCTCAGCGGATTGCCACCTTTCTTGGTAAATAATGGTGGTGTTAACTCCGGATTTATGATCGCCCAGGTAACCTCAGCCGCTTTGGCCAGTGAAAACAAAACCCTGGCCCACCCAGCTTCTGTGGACAGCTTACCGACCTCAGCAAACCAGGAAGATCATGTATCCATGGCCACCTTTGCGGCCAGGCGCTTACAAGATATGTCTGAAAACTGCTGCGGTATTCTAGCGGTAGAATTTTTGGCAGCTTGCCAGGGCTTGGATTTTCGTACACCACTGAAAAGTTCTAAGACTTTAGAGCAAGCCAAAACCGAATTGCGCGCCCTAGTGCCCTTCTACGACAAAGACCGTTACTTCGCCCCTGATATTGAGCAAGCCGCCGAGCTGATCAATTCCGGCAAGCTAATGAACTTTGTTGATACAAATATTCGCATTAGCCACTGATTTTGCGCCTAAGCGCAGCCCTGCCGAAAGCTAGGCCCTTTGGGCCTAGCAATTTTTCCCTCCATAAGCCCCGAATAGATTAACGCGACGAATTGCTCACATGCTCTCAATGGAGCTGCTCCGAATATAAAACCCTATGGGCAAAAAACGACCAAGCACGCTCTTTCACATGCAATATTCAATATCCCAAGGTATGATTAGCCGTTACTAACTTACCCCTTATTCTCAGCGCAGAAAGGATTGCTTGTGAAGGATATTTCTGGAACTGAACACGCTCACATTAGCTGTCGAAATTCACGCGGAAAAATCGCCTACGTACGAGATATTCTGGGTGAAGATAAGCTCTCCGAACTCTTTGCTGACATACTCAACCCAGATACCCTTATTTCAGATCAATACAGCTATATGGGTAAAGCTCTAGACGTTGAATATTTCTTAGATGTTAATAACTGGTATAGCAATGAAATTAACTTAAAATTCTTCGCCAACTTAAGCGCAATGGGAGTTGATGCCTACCATACTGGCCAATACACCATTAGCCACGCCAAGGAAACTTTCAATACCGCGATCCTTGCATATATGCGCCTTATGAGCCCAAAGGGCATTATTGAAAAGGCCAATCAGGTCAATGGTATTTACAACCGTACCAAAACAGTAACTGCCGATTCCATTGCGGATGATGGTGCTAAGCTAACTCTTCGATATCACCCTGGCTGCGAGCACAATGAGCAGGTAACCCGGCAAAATATCGGGGTTTACTCTGCAATCTTGGCACATTCTGGCTTCCACGTTACCGATTATGGCGCGCAAGAGTTTAGCTCTCCTGGGGCGCGGACTGAAGTTTGGTTTAAATGGGAAAAAGAAAGTCGCTGGAAGCGCTTGTGGTGGCTTGCTGGAAAGATTTTCACCCGCCCTTTCGCTCATTACATGCAATCATCAGATGTCATTAAAAACTATCATGGGGATCTTGCGAAGAGCTTTGAGCAGGAGATCATTGAAAAGGAAAAACAACGCCAACTTAGTGAAGATTATTATCAACAGTTACTCGAAGAGCAAGCCCAACGCGAAGCCAAACTAAGTTTACTGGTTGAGCAAAAAACCAATGAGCTGCAGAACTTGCTGCATGAAAAACAACGCCTATTCGAAAACATTTCCCATGAACTCAAGACACCTCTTAGCTTAGTTCTCGGGCCACTAGAACTATTAAGCCGAGAAAACCTTAGTAACGAGCAAAACCAGCTGCTCGTACAAGCACAAAGTAACTCTGAAAGGCTTCAAGCATTAGTGGAACAAGTATTAAATCTCGCGGAGATCAAGCTGGTTAAGCCGCAAGAGCTCGTCATCGATTTACCACAGCAGCTTGAAACAATAGCCGCCGGATTTACCGCTCTGCTGGATCAGAAAAAAATCAACTATAGGGTACAGAATAGAATTCAGGGAAAGGCAAAAATCCGACTTTTCGATCAAGCTTTGGAAACCATGTTTGGAAACCTCCTAAGCAATGCCATTAAGTACAGCCCCCCAGATAAAACAATTTCTGTATACCTAGATGAAAGTGAAAAATACTATTCTATTAAAGTGGAAGATGAAAACCCACTTATCTCCCCCGATCTTGAATCGAAACTGTTCGAACGATTCACTCGCGGCGAAAGTCAAGAAGAAGGCCATGGTTTAGGTCTCGCTATTGTAAAGGAATGCTGCGATGAAATCGGTGCAAAAATTTCACTTCAGACAAGCCAACGCGGTAATTGCTTTACTCTAGAGCTGCCATTGATTGAGGCAAATCTAGGCGATAGCATAGAGTACCCGGCGGAGAAAATGGCTATAGAACTTGCTCCGAATAAAGAGGAAGACACGGAGAAAGCACAACTTTTATTGGTAGAAGATAATAATGAACTCGCAGATTTCATGATACGCTCTTTGCGAGAAGAATTTTTGGTCAGTCATTGCATAGATGGCAAAGCCGCACTCGAACTACTGAATCAAGATGATGGCGCCAACATTGAGCTAATTGTGTCAGATGTCATGATGCCCAATATTGACGGCCTAGAACTATGTCACAGCGTAAAGAATGACCTTCGTTTTGCTCACATACCTTTGATTCTCCTCAGCGCCAAGAGCGACAATCAGAGTAGACGTCTAGGCATTCAAGCCCAAGCAGATGATTATATTGGCAAACCATTCAGTGTTGAGTTGTTACTGCAAAAGTTAAGAAACTGGAAGAACACTCACCGAGCGGCTCAAGAGAGGTTTAGAGCATCCCTGCTGCCCAACTCATTGAAGAACAATGAAAATAAAAGCGAGCATGAATTTTTACAGCGCTTTAGGCAAACACTCTCCGAACTCTATACCGACAACGAAATACGCAGCCCACAGTTGGCCAAGCATATGGCTGTCTCGGAGCGCCAACTCAGTCGCCGATTACAATCTTTAGCAGGCGCTGGCCCCGCCGAGCTGTTAAGAAACTATCGTCTAGAAATCGCTAAACAGTTACTAAAAGCAGGAGCCAGCACCAAAACGGCCTGCTTCGAATGTGGTTTCAACTCAATGAGCCACTTTAGTCAGCTCTTTAAAAGCTATTTTGGGATTCCTCCCTCTAAGGTAGAGGGTAGTAAAAGCAAGACAAAAGATGCAGAAGCTGAAATTGAAACCAGTTAGCTCAGGGCGCCTAAATTACCAGCTAGAGGCACATTTGCCCCTCTTAATTTCATCTGTGCTTTCATATAATGCCTTAGGATAACAAGCCCCAAACAACAATAAACACTAGAGCGGCACTATGAGTCAGATTTATACCTTATACGGCGCACCTGCGTCGTTATATACCGGTAAAGTTCGAGCCTATTTGAAGTATAAAAACATCCCCTATCAAGAGCAGATTTCTTCCATGGGGGTATACAAAAAGATCATATTACCAAAAACTGGCGTTGCTATGATCCCTGTTGTCAAAAGCCCAGAGGAAGAATACTGGCAGGACAGCAGCGTTATATTAGATAAGCTCGAACAGCGATTCCCCAGCAAGCCAATATTGCCAAAATCACCAAAACAGAGAATGCTGGCCTTGTTATTCGAAATGTACGGTGATGAGTGGCTAAGACTACCCGCCATGCACTACCGCTGGAATTTCCCCGAGCAAAATTTAGAGTTTATCAAATCAGAGTTTGGTGCCAGCGTTGCACCTAAAATGCCAAAGTTTGTGCAACGCTGGCTCGGGAAGAAAGTTGTCGACAAGTTTTCAGGCTATGTCGAACCTCTTGGTATCACCCAGGGCAATATTAGCGCTATAGAAACTTGGTATGAAGAGTTTCTATCTCAGCTCAATGAGCTGTTTAGCCAGCAGGATTTTCTATTGGGAAGTGCTCCATGCATTGGAGACTTTGGCTTGATGGGGCCACTCTATGCACACCTATATAGAGACCCCTATCCTGGGCAACTGATGAAGGAAAAAGCCCCCAATGTCGCCAGCTGGGTTGAGCGTATGAACAACTCTTGCGATATTGAAGGTGAGTTTTTAGCCGATGATGAGATTCCCAAAGCGCTAGAGCCAATACTACAGCGACTGTTTTCGGAATTTTGGCCATCACTCCTCAATAGCTGTAAAAACATTGAGCACTGGGCAAAAGATCAGGCTCCTGGAAGCCGCCTACCACGCATGCTAGGCATGCAGGAGTTTCGAATAGCAAATACTACAGCACAGCAAATGAGCCTGACTTATGGCCAATGGATGCTGCAACGGGTACTTGATCACTACCAGGATCTAAATGAGGACGAAAAATCCTTAAGCGGCGAGTATTTTGCCCATTTTAATGATGGCTCAAATCCGCTCGATATTAGTTTACAAAGTAAGGTGAAATTTGAACGAAATCGCCTTGTCTTAGCCTAAAGGCCGAAATTGGGAAGGTTTAAGGCTGAAATAACAAAGCCAAGCTTTCCCAAATGGCTAAAATAATGCCCTGAGAGCTCAAGCCCTTTGGGTAGCTCACGGATGAGCGGCTCTCACTTTCTCTGAATTTTGGCCTCCGCCTGCTTCAAATTCCCCGGCAATTAAACCGCCAATCTGGGCGTTTAAAACTTTGGCTTCGCACGGCCTGCCTTAATTTGACCACGTTTGTTTTTGCTATCCATACGGCGCGCTTTAGCCGCACGGCTTGGCTTGGTAGCGATACGCTTTTTTTGTGTGTATGCGACAGATTGTATTAACTCGCGCAGCCTGTCGAGGGCGGCCTCGCGATTTTTATCTTGAGTGCGAAACTGCTGGGCCTTAATAACCACAACACCTTCTTTGCTGATGCGCTGATCTTTAAGTGCTAACAAGCGATCACGATAGAATTCAGGCAAACTGGAGCGGTGAATATCAAACCTTAAATGAATAGCCGTGGAGACCTTATTGACGTTTTGGCCACCACTGCCCTGGCTACGAATAGCTTTCAGTTCAATCTCATCATCTGCCAGCGCAACATTATTGGAAATTCTAAACATAAGGCCCCTACTCAGAGCCTCACATTGGACTGCAAAAAACGCTTAAGCAATGGCATCACCCACGCGAACCACCTTCATGGTGTTGGTACCGCCATGCACATTAATGTAATCACCTTTAGACAAGATAACCAGATCACCGAGCTCTACCACACCGCGACGTTGAAGTTCATTGATAACACTTTGATTCATCTCTTCAGGCGCTACAATCAGGGTGTTAAAGGTCACCGGTACCACCCCTCTAAACATCGCCATACGATTTTCGGCATCTTGTTGCGCGGTAAAAGCAAAAATCGGAAGGCTCGAGCTGATACGCGACATCCACAGGGGCGTTTTACCGGTTTCGGTTAAGCTAATAATCGCTTTTACACCTTCAAGGTGGTTGGCGGTATACATCACGGCCATCGCAATCGACTCATCTACGGCGTCAAACTGTTGGTGTAAACGATGCTGGGATTGTTGAATTTCAGGGCTGCGTTCAGCACCAATGATAATACGCGCCATTGCCTCTACGGTTTCAACTGGAAACTGCCCTGCGGCCGTCTCCCCAGAAAGCATAACCGCGTCAGTTCCATCCAGTACCGCATTGGCCACATCAAATACTTCAGCGCGGGTAGGCAGCTGGCTATCAATCATGGATTCCATCATCTGGGTAGCCGTAATCACCAAACGATTCGCCTTGCGAGCGCGGCTAATCATGTCTTTTTGAACACCAATCAACTCGGCATCGCCGATTTCTACCCCAAGGTCTCCACGGGCCACCATGACACATTCTGATGCTTCGATAATGCCGTCTAAAACAGATTTATCAGAAACGGCTTCTGCCCGTTCAACCTTGGCGACCAAACTTGATTCACCTCCAGCCTCTTCCATTAACTTTCTGGCCAAATTCATATCGTCAGCGCTGCGCACAAAAGAAACCGCCAAATAATCGGCTTTAATTTCAGCGGCCAGTTTAATATCGGCTCTGTCTTTATCCGTCAAGGCCTCGGCCGATAAGCCCCCGCCCTCGCGATTAATGCCTTTGTTATTCGATAGCTTGCCTGCGACAACGGTTTTGGTTTCAATACGACTACCGCTAACAGCGGTAACCTCCAATACTACTCGACCATCATCTAGCAACAGGCGATCACCGCTACTAACGTCTTTTGGCAGCTCAGAGTAATCGATACCAACCTCTCGTTGATTACCAGCCTCGCGCTCCAAGCTGGCATCCAAAGCAAAGCTATCACCCAAAGCCAATTCAATAGGGCCATCAGCAAAACGGGCGATACGAATCTTAGGGCCTTGCAAGTCACCAAGAATGGCCACGGTTCGGTGTAGGCGACGAGCAATTTTTCTGACCTGCTGAGCACGCTGACGGTGATCATCATGACTACCATGGGAGAAATTCATGCGCACCACATTAACGCCAGCTTTAATCACTTTCTCTAGTACACCAGGGGCGTCAGTAGATGGTCCTAAAGTGGCTACGATTTTGGTACGGCGAATGGTACTCACAAATAACTCCAATTAAGTCAATGTTTCGGGTTTAAAACAGACACTATACCAGCTTTAAATGACAGTGATATAAATGCATAAAGAAGAAGGCGACGTTCTAGCCAAAGCAGTTAGGTATAGTAGCTAAGTTTAGTAACTAGGTGTTGTCGCTAAATGTTATCGCTACTTACTAAAGCAATCAGTGGGCTTTAACCTTTTCAGCGCCACAACGCTCACAGCGATAGCGGGTAACCAATTTACCCTGCTTAACGTCAAATTGCTTTGCGGAGCAGATTTTCCATTTGTGAAAGCCGCTGCGACACAAGCTTTTGCCCTTGTGTTTTTCAGCAGCGGTTTTTCTTTTAAATGGCAGAACCTCGCCCATAGGAAGAGTTAAACTACCTTGATATGCCAAGGTTCATAGCGAACCCCTAGGCGGTTATCAGTGGTATAGCGAATCTGCACATAACCTAAATCTTCCATGGTTTTAAACTCACGGGTTTGCGCAAATTGATCGGTGAAGTTCTTTGCTCCCCAACCTATACGGCCCACATCAAAATCTCCGATGCCATGGAAAGAGTGGCCAGGGGGTGCTAGCGAGCGAGAGGCCTTAGAAAGATTAAATTCTGACTCGACAGCTTTATTTAAAAACAACATCATCTGCTTAACGTTACTGCGAATGCCAGAGGTCAAAATAATATTCTTGCCGACATCTTTTTTAAGCTTGTTGTAATAATTTAAGGAATCACCTGCGAAGAGGTAATGCCCTGAATATGGAACCTTTACAATATCTTTTTTAGCAATACGATCGCTTAAGCTACCCGAAACCTTTTCTCCAAAAAAACCATACTCACTGGCCTGAGTTTCGAAGATCATTTCCATAAAGGCCAACTCTTCGTCGGTAAAGCGACCAATTTTGCTGTACTTACGCCCAAAGCGAATGACCTCATCAAAGCCCAAGACATTGAAATTACCATGCCCCACAATTTTTTGGGCTCGCCCCAAACGCAAAGCTACTGAAAGTAGAATACGGCGCTGGTCTTTCGGTAGGTAGACATCATCGTGAAATTCATTTTCAAAGAACTTCACTTTATCGAGATTGATATCCCCTTCGGCATTGGGGTCCACCAGAACGACCTGCTCGCGATCTTGAGAAACAATTTGCTGAGCTTGCTCAGAACCAGCCGCCTGATTGACATCAACTGCAGGCATAGCTGGGAGTTTTTCACGGATAACCGTACCGCTAAGCGAGTTGCTGTCAAACAGTTCGCCATTATCCACTGGGGTCTTTGGGTCTAATTGAATGCTTGGATTATTCGCCTTTGCATCCGCCTCTAAAGCCACTTTGTTATTGGCATCGTGAGCTGCAGATGAAATCGTATCAGCCGGGTGTGGCATAACAAATTCAGCGTCGCTGGGCGGATCTAGGGGGATAGGATCAATATCACCTAGCTCGGCTTGCACTGGTGCATCATCTAAAGCCTCGTTGGCTAAAGACTGCAATAAATATGAGCCTGTCCCAGTAACACCTGCACCGGCAACAAAACCCACTAATAAATCCCGTCGTTTCACTTTCTATATCCCCGAAAAACTGCCTGTTCTCAGTTTCAAACTGAGCTAAACCACAGCCCTAATTTCCTAGATTGGGTATTTCTAAACCCACGACCTGTTTAACAGGTTCTATATATAGTTATCGCTTATTGATTCGCTATTGTAGCCTGCTAGGCGCCTTATTGTCAGCCAATGGCAAATCATTGCACCTATATTACCGACACCTAATAACAATAATAGTAGAGCATTTGAAAAAACGTCCAGTTTTTGACTCAATGAACGCAAAAAAATAACAAAGCACCTCAACAATAGTGGCTAACTATATGATGAGTAAGCACTTTTGTGTAGGACTGTATAGTTTTAAGGGATTTAAAAAGCTGGTTTTTCTGGAATAAAAGCCCAACAGAACCCATTTTGGCGCGCCAAGAGTCCATATCGGAGGAAAAATATCGAAGGCTGTGAGTAAAATTAGTACTTAAGAGGGAGTGGCGGGCAGAATCTATCACTGCCCACCAAAAAGGATTTTAGGTTCTTGGTAAAGTCACACCACGCTGCCCCTGATATTTACCGCCTCGGTCTTTATACGAAGTCTCGCAAACCTCATCAGATTCAAAGAACAACATTTGAGCAACGCCCTCATTGGCGTATATTTTTGCAGGTAAAGGCGTGGTATTGGAAAACTCTAGGGTGACATGACCTTCCCACTCTGGCTCAAGTGGCGTTACATTCACGATAATCCCACAGCGCGCGTAGGTGGATTTACCCAAGCATACGGTCAGCACATTACGAGGAATGCGGAAGTATTCAACGGTACGTGCCAGCGCGAATGAATTCGGTGGAATCACACAGACATCGCTTTTGATATCCACAAAGCTGTTTTCATCAAAGTTCTTTGGATCCACGATGGTTGAATGAACATTGGTGAAGATTTTAAACTCGTCGGCACAACGCACATCATAGCCATAGCTAGAAGTACCGTAGGAAACCAGACGCTGGCCCTGGCTGTCGTAGCGCACCTGCTCGCGCTCAAAAGGTTCGATCATGCCGTGCTCTTCGGCCATACGGCACATCCATTTGTCAGACTTAATGGACATAAACAGCCTCTATCCTATTGCTTAATTAACTCGTTAATTGATATTTGCCCTGCAGCAGGACAGAAAGTGGGCCGAATCATATAGTGTTTTCGACCATGGGAAAAGCGCACCTTATTCGGCATTCCACTATGCCCCCCAAAGGGAGGCGCCCGCGGCCACAATACTAGTCGTTACTAAACACCAACTCAGGCCCGGCCTGCCCGGACTCTGATTGCAAAAATAGCTGAGCAGCCAATTTACTGGCCGCCTCAACATAAGCCATCGCTAACGCAGAGCTCGGTGACTTCACCACAGTCGGCATACCGCCATCTAAATCCTCACGCAACTGTTTGTCGATAGGTAACTGTGCTAAGACTTCTATTCCGTATTGTTGAGCAATCCGCTCGCCGCCACCTTCGCCAAAAATCGCCTCTTGGTGGCCACACTGACTGCAAATATGATGGCTCATATTCTCCAACACCCCCAAGATAGGCACATTAACCTTATTGAACATTTCAATGCCCTTCAAAGCGTCTATCAAGGCAATATCTTGGGGGGTGGTCACGATAAGAGCACCACTTAGAGGCACCTTCTGAGATAGGGTTAGCTGGATATCGCCCGTGCCAGGGGGCATATCGATCAATAGATAATCCAATTGCGGCCAGGCCGTTTGTAAAAGCAGTTGCTGCAGGGCTCCGGCCGCCATAGGGCCTCGCCAAACCATAGGCGTTTTATCGGTGACCAGGTTGGCCATCGATATCACTGCTAAACCATAGGCTTCTAGAGGGTACATTTGTTTCTCCCCCTTTACTCTTGGGCGCTGTCCATCTAAGCCCAACATATGGCTTTGGCTAGGACCGTAAATATCCGCATCCAAAATGCCCACCTTTGCGCCTGATGCTGCCAGGGCTAAAGCCAAATTTACTGTGGTGCTGGATTTGCCCACCCCTCCCTTACCAGAAGCTACCGCAATCACATTCGCGATATTTTCTAGGCCTGGGATGTCAGCCGGCATGCTACGAGGGGCTTTCCAGCTTATGTTGACCTCAAGACTTTTGAGCGGCCAAGACTGCTCTTGAGTTAATTGCATAAATGCCTGCTGTAATTGCTGCTCAACAGACCAACGATAAGTATCTATAGGGTATGGAAACTCAAGTTTAAGCTGCAAGGCCTCCCCTTCAACAACGGCCTGCTTTAGGCAATCTAAGCGATTGAGCTCTCGATGCAGTAAAGGGTCTAATACACGGCTTAATAGCTCGTCGCACAAAGGCTGGATGTCTTGGCTCATAGTGACTCTCTTGAATACATTAACTGCCAATATAATGGGGACGCTTTATCCAAATGACAACGCCCTAAAGGCAATTTTTAGCTCTAAGCTGCGCTGCTACAACCATTTAAAAAGTGCATATTTCAATCAACACAAAGCCAGTAATGGCTTTCCAAGCTGCTCTAGACAACCCAAGCCAAAGACTAAGCTTATGCCTAAATAAAAGGGTTTTAAGAGTATTTAGCGATAGTTTTCAATGCTATAATCCGCGGGTTTTGCCGCCTGATGGCTAGCTAATTAAGACATATTGCATTTGATCCACTATTTCTGGACAGATGAGTGAAGCTTAGAACAAAGCAAATTGGGCACAGCATTTGGCACATGCCACCGAATTAATGAGATTGAACAGCCCCTCAGGGGCATTTTAGAGAGCGAGTTTCCATCAATGAGTCAGCGCCGAAAAATTTTGGTCACCAGCGCACTTCCCTACGCCAACGGCCCAATTCATCTTGGCCATTTAGTCGAATACATCCAAACCGACATCTGGGTGCGCTTCCAAAAGCTGCGTGGTCACGACTGCCACTATGTCTGTGCCGATGACGCCCACGGCACGGCCATCATGTTAAAAGCCGAGCAGCTAGGTATTACTGCCGAAGAGCAAATTGCTAACGTAAAGGCCGATCACGAAAAAGATTTTGCCGGTTTCCATATTGGTTTTGATAACTATGGCTCTACCCATAGTGAAGAAAACCGCCAGTATTCAGAAATGATCTACCAGCGTTTGCAGGAAAATGGTCATATCGCCAGCCGTACTATTACCCAGGCTTACGATCCAGAAAAAGAATTGTTTTTGGCCGATCGCTACATCAAGGGCACTTGCCCTAAATGTAAAGCTGAAGATCAATACGGTGATAACTGCGAAGTATGCTCAGCGACTTACTCACCAACAGAGTTAATTAACCCTAAGTCAGCCATCTCTGGCGCAACACCGATTGCCAAAGATTCAGAGCATTTCTTTTTTAAGCTGCCTGAGTTTAGCGATTTTCTAAAAGAGTGGACCCGCAGTGGCACCTTGCAAAATGAAGTCGCCAACAAACTTGCCGAGTGGCTAGATGCAGGATTACAAGAGTGGGATATTTCCCGCGATGCACCTTATTTTGGTTTCGAAATTCCTGGCCAAAAAGGTAAATACTTCTACGTTTGGCTGGATGCCCCGATTGGCTATATGGCCAGTTTTAAGACGCTTTGCGATCGCGAAGGCTTAGACTGGGATGAATACTGGAAGCCTGACAGCGAAACCGAGCTTTACCACTTTATCGGCAAGGACATCGTCAACTTCCACGCATTGTTTTGGCCATCGATGCTGCACTCTGCGGGTTTCCGTAAACCAAGCGGCGTTAATGTACACGGTTTTCTAACCGTTGATGGCAAGAAGATGTCTAAGTCGCGTGGCACTTTTATTAATGCTGCGGCATATTTGAATCACTTAGACCCTGAATACCTGCGCTATTATTTTGCCGCCAAACTAACCGCCAGTGTTGACGATCTAGATTTAAATCTAGAAGACTTTGTTCAGCGTGTGAATACTGACCTAGTTAACAAGGTTGTTAATATCGCTAGCCGCACAGCATCGTTTGTGAAAAAAGCCGGTGGAGAGATGTCCGCCAACATTGAAAATCCCGAGCTTTGGCAGCAGTTTTTAAACGCTGAAAATCTTATTGCTGAGCTCTATGAGCAACGCGAATACAGCAAGGCCATGCGCGAGATTATGACCTTGGCGGATGCGGCCAATGAGTATATCCAAGCACAAGCGCCTTGGAGCCTGGCAAAACAAGAAGGTAATGAGCAAAAGGTTTTAGACATCTGCAGCCTAGGGGTAAATATGTTCCGCGCCCTGATGCGTTTCTTAAAGCCAGTGCTGCCAGCTACCGCTGAAAAAGCCGAGCTATTCTTGGATGAAACCTTAAATTGGCAAGAGCCATTGGCCTACCGTGCTGGTGCCATCAATAAGTTTAAGCCACTGATGACTCGTATTGAACCCGATAAGGTTGCTGCCATGGTTGAAGACAGCAAACAAGCGGCCGCCGAAGCGATGCAGGTGGCAAAGCCAGCCGCCACTGGTCCACTTGCGGACGAGCCGATTGCCGACGAAATTAATTTCGATGATTTCGCCAAGGTCGATTTGCGTGTAGCACTTATCAAACAAGCTGAGCATGTCGATGGTGCCAAGAAGCTATTAAAGCTGACTTTAGATCTAGGCGGCGAAACTCGACAAGTGTTCTCGGGTATTAAAAGTGCCTATGCACCTGAAGACCTGGAAGGGAAACTGACCGTTATGGTTGCTAACCTCGCACCGAGAAAGATGAAGTTTGGTCTTTCCGAAGGCATGGTTCTAGCGGCTGGCCCAGGCGATAAAGAAATTTATCTGCTCGAGCCACACAGCGGCGCCCAGCCTGGCCAAAGGGTTATGTAAGTAAAAGCTGATATAACACAAGGCAAGCTATTAGCCTTAGAGCTAAGCTTGCCAATTTTTTATGGGCCCATGAGCCCGATTGATTTAAAGCCGACAATAGCAATGGAGCAACAATGGCCGATTTTGCCATTATCTTAATCAGCACCATTCTGGTGAATAACTTTGTGCTGGTGCAATTTCTTGGATTGTGCCCGTTTATGGGGGTTTCCAATAAACTGGAAACCGCCATTGGCATGGGCGGCGCAACCACCTTCGTGCTGACCTTAGCCAGTATTTGCAGTTACTTAGTCAATAGCTATCTACTGCAACCCTTTGGCTTAGAATATTTACGTACCATTGCTTTTATTTTGGTGATCGCTGTTGTTGTTCAGTTCGCCAAAATGTTCATCGAAAAAACCAGCCCTCTGCTCTATCGAGTTTTAGGGATCTTCTTACCGCTAATCACCACCAACTGCGCCGTATTGGGTGTGGCACTGCAAAACACCAACAAAGCCCATAACTTTTTTGAGTCTACAGTTTATGGTTTTGGCGCAGCCTTAGGTTTCTCTTTGGTGCTGGTGCTGTTTGCCGCCATGCGTGAGCGCTTAGCGGTTGCCGATGTACCCTTAGCATTTCAAGGCCCTGCCATTGCAATGATAACCGCTGGCTTGATGTCACTTGCCTTTATGGGCTTTGGAGGCCTGGTGTAAACCGGGAGCATCATGGATATCTCTAGCTTACATCCGCTTGTACTCGCGCTTCTGGTTCTCGGTGGCCTAGCATTAGTGTTCGGCGCCATCCTTGGTTTTGCCGCTGTGCGCTATAAAATCGAAGGCAATCCGATCGTTGATCAAATCGATAATCTATTGCCACAAACGCAGTGCGGCCAGTGTGGCCACCCTGGCTGTCGCCCTTATGCCGAAGGCATTGCCAACGGCGAAGAAATTAATAAATGCCCGCCAGGTGGACAAGATACAATTAATTCAATCGCCGACCTATTGGGCGTCGATGCCCCTGAGCTCGATGCCGAGCATGGCACGGAATCAGAATTGCCTACAGTCGCCTACATTCGTGAAGACGAGTGTATTGGCTGTACTAAATGTATTCAGGCCTGCCCAATGGATGCCATTTTGGGCGCCGCAAAACAAATGCATACCGTCATTGCCGATGAGTGCACTGGCTGTGATCTCTGTGTAGAACCCTGCCCCGTTGATTGTATTGAAATGCGTGAAGTTGAAGTAACCATGCAAAACTGGAAGTGGCAATTACCCTCACCGCTCGCCGCAGTAAACTCCGACATCATTGCCAGTGACCGCCAAACGCCTCAAGAAACCAAGCAAGAGGATACGGCCGCATGAGTCAGTTGATTTACCCTTTACGCGGCGGCGTTCACCCACCAGAAAATAAGCAACAATCACTGCAATCACCATTGCGGCGTTTAGCTATTCCTAGGGAGTTGGTTTTTCCTTTAGCGCAGCATATCGGCGCGCCTGCCAAAGCCGTGGTGGAAATTGGCGATCGCGTTTTAGCAGGCCAAATGATCGCCGAGCCAAATGGCCCATTCAGTGCTGCCATCCATGCCAGCACCTCAGGTACTGTCAGCGCCATTGAAGCCAGACCTATCCCTCACGCCTCGGGATTGTGGGGCGACTGCATTGTTGTGGCGGCTGATGGCAAAGATGAAAGCATCGATTTTGAAGGCTGTGAAAATCCTTTTGGGCTTGATCACGAAGCCTTAATTGAAAAAATTCGCCATGCGGGGATTGCTGGCATGGGAGGCGCAGGTTTTCCAAGCGCCGTTAAATTAAATCCACCACCCAATAGCAATATCGACACCTTGATTATCAATGGTACAGAGTGTGAGCCCTATATCACGGCTGACGATGTACTGATGCAAGAGCGTAGCGAAGATATTATTCGTGGCTGCACCCTGTTGGCACATATTTTAAACAGCCCCGATAGAATTTTAATCGGCGTTGAAGACAATAAGCCAAAGGCCATTGCTGCACTCGAGCAATCACTGCTCAAACTCGCGGCGGAAGATCTGCCCGGCATTGATCGTGTTCAAGTGGTCAGCTTCCCTACCAAGTACCCTTCTGGTGGTGAGAAGCAGCTAATTCAAATTTTAACTGGCAAAGAAGTTCCCAGTGGTGGCCTACCCGCACATATCGGTATTGTGGTTCAGAACGTTGGTACCACCGTTGCGATATGGGAAGCCATCAAGCACGGCAAGCCATTGATCGAAAGAATCACCACCGTGGTGGGCGAAAGCCTTAAAGAGCAAGGCAATGCGATTGTAAAACTAGGCAGCCCTAGCCAATTTGTACTGGAGCAATTTGGTTTCCAAGAAAAATCCTGTGCTCGCCTTATCGCGGGTGGCCCCATGATGGGCTTTAGCCTGCCCGATAGCCGCGCCCCCATAGTGAAAACCAGTAACTGTTTATTAGTACCCAGCCACCAAGAAATGCCTGATCCAGCACCAGCACAAGCCTGTATTCGCTGCGGCCATTGCGCACAAGCATGTCCCGCGGGTTTGCTACCACAGCAACTCTATTGGTATGCCCAAGCTAAAGAGCACGACCGTCTACTGGCCCATAATTTAATGGATTGCATTGAATGTGGCGCCTGCTCTTTTGTTTGCCCCAGTAGCATTCCATTGGTGCAGTACTACCGTGCTTCAAAAGGTGAAATCCGACAGGCTGAGATTGAAAAAGAGAAATCTGATCGTTCTCGTCAACGCTTTGAGTTTCGCCAAAAACGCATTGAACGTGCCGAAGCTGAAAAAGAAGCGAAGCGTCTGGCTCGTAAAAAAGCCGCCGAAGCGGCTAAGGCTAAGGCCGCCGCTAATGCAGGTACTGCCAAAACAGCCCCCGCTGCAGACCCAGTGGCAGCAGCCATGGCGAGAGTGCAAGCGCAGCAGTCTGACCCAGCCGAGCAGCTGGCTAAGTTAGAGCGCGCCGTTAACAATGCACGCAATCGACTAAACAGCGCCGAAGAAAAATGGCAGCAGGCTGAGGGAGATCAAAAAGCCAAACTGGAATCTCGCTTTAAACAGGCGCAACTAAGACTGCAAGATGCAGAAAGCAAGCTGCACGATTTCAAACAGCAGTCTGCTGGCGAAAATCCAGCGACATCAAACCCAGCCACCACAAACCCGGCTTCGGCAAAGCCAACTGCGCCACTCAATATTGACAGTGACGATCCGATAGAAAGAGCCAAGGCCAAAGCTCAACAGCGCCTCAGCATGTCGCCACTTGAAAAAGCTGAAAACAACTTGAGCAGTCTAAATGACAGGCTTAAAAAAGCACAAGAGAAAGCCGGCGAAGCCGATGACGACAAACGCGCGGCTATGGAAGCCGCTGTCGAAAAGCTGAAGCAGAAGAAAGCCGCACTCGAAAAAGAAATTGATGAGTTAAAAGCCCAGGCTCCGCTTAAAGAAAACACCGCCACAGCTGAAAGCCCAATAGATCCTGACAGTATTGAAGACCCTATTGAGCGGGCAAAAGCAAAAGCTATGCAGAGACTCAATATGTCTCCAGCTGAAAAACTGCAAAATAGCCTGCAAGCTTTGCAAACAAGATTAGCCAAGGCCGAAGAAAAAGCGGCCACGGCAGACGAAGACAAACGCCCCGCTATGCAGGCAGCTGTCGAAAAGCTGCAAGAGAAAATCAAAACCGTCGAGCAGGAGATTGCTGAGTTTAAGGCCCAGCAAGAGCCTGCAAAGCCTGCCGAAAGTACAAACGAGAGCTCTGGCGTACCGCTTGATGCGGCCAGCGCGGCAATTGAAAAAGCCAAAGCTAAAGCGGCTGCTCAAGCTCAAATGAGCGACAGTGAAAAACATGCAGCACAAATCGAATCGCTGCAGCAGCGCATTCAAAAAGCACAGCAACGCCTAGATAAGGCCATTGAAGAAGGCAACGACAATGTGGATGCCTTCCGCCTTGGGCTAGAAAAGCTACAAGCCAAGCTTAAAGAATTGGAGTCCGAATAATGTCATTTTTGCGCGCCAGTTCGCCACATGCCCACGCGGCCAATAACACCGCTAATGTTATGCAGACCGTGTTGCTGGCCACCCTTCCCGGGCTATTGGCTTTAACGGTGTTTTTTGGTCCGGGCAGCATTATCAATATTTTGCTTGCCTTAGTTTTTTGTTTGGCAGGTGAAGCACTAGTCTTACGCTTACGCAAACGCCCGTTAGGATTTTATTTGCGTGATTACAGCGCGGCCGTTACCGCTGTACTTTTGGGTCTGGCGCTACCGCCGTATTGCCCTTGGTGGGTAGTGCTGGTAGCCAGCGTTAGCGCCATTGTTATCGCCAAACAACTCTATGGCGGCATGGGTTATAACCCCTTTAACCCAGCCATGGTTGGCTATGTTGTTGTGCTGATCTCATTCCCTTTGCAAATGAGCCAATGGCCAAGCCCTGCCCCGCTGCTCGAGTCCCTACCCTCTATCAGTGCCAGTTTAAGCCAGGTATTTACTGGCCAGGGTCTAGACGCTTACACCTCTGCGACGGCATTAGATATCGTCAAACAAAACAATAGCCAACTCATTAGCCAAGTTTACGCTGACAGTGATTTGATACGCAGTGGCTCACTGGCCGGCGCTGGCTGGGAATGGGTCAACCTGGGCTTTTTAATGGGCGGCTTGTATTTGCTCTATAAAAAAGTGTTCACCTGGCATGCACCTGTGGCCATGCTGGCGAGCCTAAGCCTGTTCGCCCTTCTGGGCTATGATTCAGGCAGCTCCCAGTCAGGTGGCTCCCTAAGCTTGCATCTGTTTAGCGGCGCTACCATGTTAGGTGCCTTTTTTATTATTACCGACCCAGTTAGCTCAGCGGTCTCCAATAAAGGCCGGCTTATTTTTGGTGCGGCCGTAGGCGCTCTAGTCTACTTAATTCGAGTATTGGGTAACTACCCTGATGCGGTGGCCTTTGCGGTTCTACTAATGAACTTTGCAGCGCCTTTTATCGACTACTATACCGTGCCGCGCAGCTACGGCCACGCCAAGCCACGTAAGGCCACGGAGAAACAAGAGCCATGACACTAGGTGATTCAATTAGCAAAAATGCCATTTTGCTGGGTGCCTTTGCCTTGCTGACGGCAGCGGTATTAGCTGGCACCCACTTAATGACCAAAGACCGTATTGCAGCCGCAGAACGCAAAGCCGCAGAGCAAGCGCTATTAGAAATTATCGCCAGCTTGCCAGAAAAACATGACAACGACCTGCTAGCCGACAGCTTAGATATTCCTGCAAGCCTGCAGAAAACACTGCACTGGCAAGGCGATGAAAACGTTTATTTGGCCAAGCGTTCTGGAAAAGTGATCGCCTATTTAATTCCCGCCATTGCCCCTGAGGGTTACAGCGGCGATATAAAACTGTTGATCGGTATTACGCCATCAGGAATGCTCAGTGGAGTTAGGGTATTGGCCCACAAAGAAACCCCCGGCCTAGGTGATAAAGTTGAAACTAAAAAAAGCGATTGGATCTTGAGCTTTACCGGCCGATCGTTAACGGCTGAGAATAGTTCAGCATGGGCCGTTAAAAAAGACGGTGGTGATTTTGATCAATTTACTGGTGCGACCATTACCCCTAGGGCCGTCGTCAAACAAGTTAAACAATCTGTAGAAGCCTTTAATAGCTGGCTGTTAAAAGAGCAAAGCCATTTAACGCAACAGGAGCCTAGCAATGACTGATAAAAGCATTGATTACGCCGACATCAGCAAAAAAGGCTTGTGGGAAAACAACCCCGCCTTGGTGCAATTGTTGGGGCTCTGCCCATTGCTGGCCGTTACTGGCTCGGTGGTTAATGCGCTGGGTTTAGGTCTTGCTACTATGTTGGTACTGCTAGGGTCCAACATTAGCGTTTCATTGATTCGCCACGCGGTTAGCGATGCGATTCGCCTACCGGCCTTCGTGATGATTATCGCTTCGTTTACCACCGCAACCGAATTGTTGATGCAGGCATTCACCTACGAGCTGTATCAAATTCTCGGTATCTTTATCCCGTTGATTGTTACCAACTGCACCATCCTTGGGCGTGCTGATGCATTTGCCAGTAAAAATGGTGTACTGGCTTCAACCGTAGATGCCGTCATGATGGGCTTAGGCTTTTTATTGGTTTTACTGGCACTGGGCGGTATCAGAGAACTTTTGGGTGCCGGCACGCTGTTTGCCGGTATGGATCTGCTCTTAGGTCCCATGGCGGCCAATTGGGAGTTGCAGCTAATGGGTGATGATTACCCCGGCTTATTAGTAGCGCTGCTGCCACCTGGAGCCTTTATCGTGACGGGCTTCTTGATCGCTGCAAAGAATGCGATAGACCATCACCAGCAAGAAAAAGCCAAGGCCAAGCAAGCACCCGTCGTGGCCGGAAGTCGACGTGTTCGCACAACCGGCCACATTAGCTAAACTGTAAACAGCACCTTTCAGCCAACCATAGGCCTAAACTGAGGTAGCAAATCATCATGGCTGATGTAGACAAGAATCAGGAAAGCAACTTTAAGGGGCGACAGCCCCTCAGAGCCAATAGCCGACACCGCCGCAATGAGATTTTGCAGGCCACCTTGCGTCTTATTGCGAACGATGGCATCAGAGCTGTGCGCCATAGAGCCATTGCCAAGGAAGCGGACGTCCCACTGTCTGCCACTACCTATTATTTTAAAGACATCAACGATCTCATTAATGATGCCTTCGCGTTATTTGTGGAGCAAAGCCAAGCGCGTAATTCATGGTTACAGGAACAAACCCTAGCGACTTACCAAAGCAGCCAAGCCACATTGAGCAGCGACCCTAGCGGACAGCAGATGAGAGCCGAGCTTGCCGGCTCAATCCCAAAGCTAGTATTGGAACATGTTCGGCGCCAAGTTGAAGATACCCAAGCTAGACGCCTCGAACATGCCTTTTTAAATGAAACTCTCCACAATAATGACTTAGAAGCGCGTTATGAAAACCTGCGAAATGATGTCATAGCTGCAATAGAAGCTTTTTTACAGCTGATCGGCAATGATTCGCCCGCAGCCGATGCACACTCCCTGCATGGAATTATCCAGTGGCTCGAGTATTTACTTGTAGTGGAGAATTGCGAAGCCAATTGGCAACTGGCCGAGCTGACCATCGAACGACAGATACAGAGACTTTTTAACAATATCTAGGTTCGGCAGCCTCAAATGCCTACAGCTTCTAAGTTCAATACTCTCCTTTCCCAATAAATTCTGAACTAAAGTCCTGCAAGCTCCGCGAGCGGTCAATTCCATAGTTTGAACGGCAGTAGCAAGCCAATAAATTGCGGCAAAGTTAACAGGCTCATCTCCTCTAACAATGCTAAGATGTAATTAAGCAGTCGGCGTGGTGTGTCCGGCTTTACACGCTAAACGCTAGACAGGTTTTCTCGGATGGCCCCAGCAACACATCAACCTAAAGCCACAAACTTCTCTTTTCATCTTGCACTGGTGGCAAGCGCCGCATTTGTATTCACCAGTACGGCTAGCCACGCACAAATTTATCGCTGGCAGGATGAATCCGGTAAATTTCAATACAGCGATAAACCTAGGCCAGGAGCCAAACTGATCAAGGAAGCCGATAAAAAGCCCAAGGCTGAAGGCCTCGTCTCCTCTGAAGATGTATTGCTCGCACTCCCTAATGAAATCGAGCCTAAAAAGCCCGGCGATAACCCTGAAACTGAGCAGCCAAAGCTTAAAGATGAAGAGGCGGAAGTGCCCCGTGCGGCCACTGCCCAACAAGCGAATACAGCCATTGAAAATGAACGGATGAGTGAAGACGATCAAGCTCGCTTAAAAGAGCTAAGTCGAAAGCATCGCCGCTGCGCTAGCAGTCGCACTCGAATGAGCAAACTCGAGGCGCAGTATCAGCAGCGTAAGCTGGAAGGCGCACCAGAGCAAACCTTGGATTACTTACAGCGCTCTGTTGAACGACAGAAAAAGCTGGTCAGCCGCGATTGCAGCTAAACCTTTCGAGTTTTATTCAAGCCAGCTACTAGCTGGCTTTTAAACTAACAGCGCTGGGTACCTTTTGGCCCAACGCTCAAATGGATAAGCACTTACTTTGCTATACCGGTTAAGCCAAAATATCTGTGGCTACTCGATAATTTGGATCTTCCAATACATTCACCTCGCATAAATTACCGGCATTCTTCAGCAATTTACGACACTCTGGACTCAGGTGACGCAGATGTAAGGTTTTACCTTCTTTCTGATAACGTACTGCCAGCGCATCAAGCGCTTCAATTCCAGAGTGATCACTAACACGAGAGCGCTTAAACTCGATAACCACATGCTCTGGATCATTCTTAGGGTCGAATAACTCACGGAAGTGGCTAACAGAACCAAAAAATATCGGCCCACGCAGATCATAAACCTTGTAGCCATTCTCATCGGTATAAGTATCTACCATGATGTGCTTGGCGTGTTTCCACGCAAACACTAGCGCCGAAACAATCACCCCGATAACCACTGCAATCGCCAGATCGTAAACTACGGTGACACCAGATACCAAGATCAGAATAAAGGCATCAGACGGCGGGATCTTGCGCATAATACGCAAAGAAGACCACTCGAAGGTACCTAGTACTACCATAAACATAATGCCCACCAAAGCGGCCAGCGGGATCATTTCAATATACTTTGCGCCAAACAAAATAAAGGCGAGCAGCACTAATGCGGCAGTAATACCTGACAGTCGACCACGACCGCCATTATTAATATTGATCATGCTTTGACCAATCATGGCGCAGCCGCCCATACCACCGAAAACACCATTTACGCTGTTGGCGATGCCTTGGCCCACACACTCACGGTTACCCTGACCACGAGTTTCGGTAATCTCGTCAATTAAGCTGAGGGTCAATAACGATTCAATCAGGCCAATAGCGGCGATAATGCCCGCGTACGGCAGGATAATCCAAAGGGTTTCAAGGGTCATTGGTACCGCTGGAATGGCAAAGCTCGGCAACTCTCCTTTAAGCGTTGCAGTCGCTGCCTCATCGGCTGGCAGGCTATCTCGCACAAAATCAATTACGGAGCGCGCTTCCAGGTCCAAGCCAATCACAATCAATGTTACCGCGATAATAGCGACTAGACCTGCTGGTACTGCGGTGGTCAATTTCGGCAAGAAGTGCACGATCGCCATGGTTAATGCAATTAAGCCCACCATGATCACCAACGCGTTACCCTGCATCCATTCCAGGCCGTCGGCGCCCTGCACTTTAAATTGCCCTAGTTGCGCTAAGAAGATCACAATCGCCAGGCCATTTACAAAGCCCAGCATCACCGGATGTGGCACCATGCGTATAAACTTACCGAGCTTAAACACACCCGCTAATATCTGGATAACACCGGCTAACAGAACCGCAGCAAATAGGTATTGCACACCATGCTGAGCAACCAGAGAGACCATCACTACAGCCGTGGCCCCTGTGGCACCAGAGATCATACCAGGGCGACCGCCAAAGACCGCCGTTAGCAAACCCATCATAAAGGCTGCGTATAGACCTACCATCGGCTCTACGCCTGCCACAAAGGCGAAGGCAACCGCTTCTGGTACCAACGCCAGTGCTACAGTGGTGCCGGATAGAACATCGTTCTTGATATTGTATTGATTCGCCTTCTCGTGAATCAGATTAAACATGTGAGCCTCGAAATCTATGGGTACAGGGCTTGGGTGTCCAAACATGAGCCCTTCAACAAGGGTTTACATTAGAGGACAGCTATATGACCAAGGAATGTCATACAGCATAGCTTAGGTTAAAAAAGGTGCGCGATTCTAACAGGTTTTGCGGATGCAACCAATGTGCGAGGTAATAGCGCAAAGCGCCGTAACTCAATAAGTCGAGCGCGAACGGAACCTATAAAAGGGAATAAAGTATTGCTTTGTGGCTTAACAAGGCCAATTTTACAATTTGGTCTCAATCAGCCAAGCGACTACTGTAGCCCGCGCTTGCCCAATAGTTGAATGGCATAGCCGTCTGGGTCTTGGCAAAAGGCCAAAATAGAGGTACCTGCCCTCATGGGACCGGCTTCTCGAGTGATATCACCACCTGCAGCGCGGATCTGCTCACAGGCGTCGTAGACATCGTCCACCTCAATAGCAATATGACCATAGGCATTACCATGATCATAGTTGGCCTCGCTCCAGTTATAGGTGAGCTCTAAAACGGTATTATCAGATTCGTCACCATAACCGAGAAAAGCCAGAGTGAACTCCCCTTCAGGGTACTCCTGCAGGCGCAGCAACTGCATATTCATGACTTTGGTATAGAATGCTATCGAGCGCTCAAGATTGGCAACTCGCAGCATAGTGTGCATCAAACGCATAGTCCGCTTCTCGTAACAGATCTTCTTTGTCATTTTATCGGCCCAGTTACTTTGCCAACTCTTTAACTGGGAGGCCGACTATGCGCCAGAGTTTTTGGCAGGTCAAGAGGCTTTCTAGACTCTGATCAACAAAGCACTCTTGAGCTATAAACTCCAGTTAATTTGTCTGAAAAAACAATCAGTAAAATGAATAGAACTGATCAAAAACCCAGTACAACCTTAAACTTTGGTTTTTTCTGTTTGCCATAGTACTTGGGGCGATAATAATGCGTCACGCTATAACTACCGTTGCCATAACTTATATAAGTTGGTTGATGATTACTGTAGCTAGCTTGACGCTGCTGACAATAGCGATGATCAGACGAATGGTAATGCTGCCCCTCATGCCAATGACCTTGGTGGTAGCCGCTGTAATGGCGATGATAATGTTTGTTCTTGTTATGCCTATCTTTATTACCATGGTGCTTATGCTTACTGAGTTTTATACCCGTATGCTTAATGGTAGGAGCCGCATAATATAATTTTTTACTATTGTGCTTGTTTTTGTGTGTCTTGTTATAACTGTTGTTATAAACGTGGCTATGTGAGTCGCTATGAGAGTGACCATAAGAATTATAAGTTTCATGAGCAAGACCATGACTGCCATAACTCAATAACAATGTAACGCCAAACAGTGATGCGATTAGACGGTGCATAAAAGCCTCCTGGGACTTGCCCTAAACGATACCACTTGAAAGCTACAGCAGAAACATGAACTTGACCTTAAGCAATCGCTCATCGCAGACTAGCAGGCTGTTGAAAAACGTTTTCGAGGCAGTCAGCGCTAGGCAAAAACAAGCGAAAAAGCGCAGTTTATAGGTAATAAATGAGCATTTTGAGCTTGTTTTTAACAACGCGATGGCAACGTAGGTAGTTTTTCAACAGCCTGCTAGGGCGTAAATAACAATGCCAGGGCTAGACATATGGTCTTAGCAATTGATACGCCACGTCTGAGCGCCTACTTTTTTGTGGAAAACGCCAGCGACTTTATAGAATTTATGCACAGTGCATTTGGAGCTGAAGAACTCGGTAGAGAGTGCAGCAATGGGCGCCTGTTAAATGCCCAGTTGCGTATTATCGACTGCACCTTTATGGTGAGCGAGGCTGCAAAAATAGACCCTCTGCAAAGCAGCCATTATTTATATGTAGATGATGTCGACCAAGTTCTCAAAAGCGCATCTCAGGCAGGCGCCGAATATTTGTTTGAGGCCCAAGATATGCCCTATGGTGATAGTCAAGCGGGTGTAAAAGATCCTTTTGGTAATTATTGGTGGATATCAAAACGGCTGAGTGATGAGCCTTACTACTAAATAACAAAACGAAAAACACTGGGGCTCAAAGCTTCAAGACCAAAAGCCAGAAATACACCCAACATACAAAAGGGATTAATGAACATAATGATAGAGCTGCCTAATTTACCTATGGCAACCGAACGCTTAACAATACGTCAAGCATCTCTCGATGATGCCCCGTTTTTTCTAGAGCTGATGACCTCTAAAGGCTGGCTTGAAAATATTGGCGATCGAGGAATCTACCAGTTAAGTGATGCCCAAGCCCATATACAGAACAATGTGCATCAATCTTATCTTGAAAACGGTTTTGGCATGTATGTCGTATGTGATAGCGACAATAAAGCCATTGGCAGTGTCGGCTTTATTGACCGCCCTACTCTTGAACATGTTGATATAGGCTATGCCTTTCTAGCCGATGCTGGGGGCAAAGGCTATGCCATTGAAGCCTGCCACGCTATTTATCACTATGGTGTGGAGCAGTTAAAGATCCAACCTATTGTTGCCATCACATCCCCCCACAATATCCGCTCTGGAAATATACTGCTTAAACTGGGATTTCAACGCAGCGATGATATTTGCCTTTCCGATAGCGGCGAAACCGTGCATTATTATATCGACCCGCAACACCCTTTGTTTAAACACTAAGTCAAAAGAATATGCCAAAGAATTTCAACCCTACGCAGTTGCCCCATGCTCATATGAGCGCCATCAACAATGTTGAAGTGCCCCATGTGAATCATCTTGAGCAAAACGAGTTCCAACAATTACTGCAACAGGCGGATTATTGCGATTGTATCTTTGATGATGACGATGAAATTTTTGGCTTTCTGATTGGCTTTCAAAAAGATAACACAGAATATCAAAGCTTTAACTTTCAGTGGTTACAACAACATTGCGATAATTTTCTCTATGTTGATCGCATTATTGTGGCACCTTGGGCCCGTAGCCAAGGTATAGGAAAGCGTTTATATAAAAACGCCGAAAATTGGTGTAAGCGGCAGGGAATTGATAATGTGGTTTGTGAAGTAAACCATTCTCCGCCAAACCCCAACTCACACTTGTTTCATAAGGCCTTGGGGTTTTCTGCGCTAGAAAATGTGAAGCACCCAGAAGGGAAAACAGTGACCATGTACCAATGGTCACTGTAATTGCAAAGTTACTGTAAGGAATAATACTCAGCAACCTGCTTGCTTTGCTCGTCGTTAAGCTCTCCAGCAATCACTTCCATAATTGGGTGTTTGCGTTGACCACTGCGAAAATCACGAAGCTGCTTCAATAAATAGCCAGCTTTTTGACCGGCAAGGTTAGGCCATAACTGATTAACAGTTATGCCTTGCATGCCATGACAGGACACACAACGAGCTCGAACATGAGCACCCGGCAACTCTTTTTTAGAGCCGATTGCTTTTGCGCGTTTTTTAGAAGCAAAGTGTTTTGCTAAAGCGTCAATTTTCTCGTCACTCAAAGCTTGTACAAAAGGCATCATCGTCGGCACGATACGCTCACCATCACGAATCGCTCGAAGTTTACTGGCGATATAGCCAGCCTTTTGACCCGCTAAATTTGGCCAAAGATCACTACTTGATCGACCGTCAACACCATGACAAGAACTGCACTGCTGAACCTGCGCCGTAATATCCACCGCCGACACATTCACACTTAGAAACAAGGCAGCCAGAGAAAGTGCTGCACGCTTACACACGGAAGAAATCATAATTGTTTACTCTTTTTGCCGTTGCCGATAAACGACATCTTATTTTAATGGTTGTTCAGGCAGTTCTGTAATAATGCCTTTGGCTAGCATATCTTTTAGCAATTGCTTTCTAAACTCGAAGGCCTCGAATAAGGGTTCTTGCCGCAATTTTGCTACTTCAGCGACGGTATAAGGCTTAAAGTTTTTCGGCAAAGTTTCGCCAGAGATATTCAAGACAATCCAATTCAAAACTTCAGTCAGCTGCTCATCATCCAAGGCGGCATTGGCCGAACCTGGAACTTGCACTAGGTAATCGCGACCAGCTTGGAACTTTAGAAAGTTACCCACAAAATTGTTCATATGAGGAACCGCTTTGCGTCCCTCACCGGCAGGGCCATGACAGCCGCGGCAAAACATTTTGTAGTTAAACTCGGCGCGCTTTTCACGTTGCTCTGCACTTAAATCGGCAGCCTTCACTTGGCCAGTTCCTAAGAAACTGGCCACTAAGACTAGCGACAAAGCAAAAGCAGTTGTTAGGCTATTGCTCATGGTCTTAACTCCAAGCCTTATTGCTCAAAGGCCAAGCCCACAACAATCGCCGTGGAGCAGTGATAGACCGAGCTATTTGCACCCAAGCACCAGTTAACATCGTTGGATTTATCGGCGCGATACAGTGGGCGATCACCTTCATCACGTTGACACAGGCAACTGCCACACTGGGTAGTACCACAGCAATCGTTATAAGAGATAACGTAATTGCGACCATCGACAGGATTACGACAAGTACCAATCCAAGTAATCGGCGACATCTCTGTACCCGGCGGGCAAGTGTTATAGGTGCCGCCACAACACTCACACAAGAAACCATCGACTGCACAGTAACGCCAGTAATCACAGCTTGCTGGATCACCCGCCTCACTGTCCTGGGGTAGACGATTATCCTGTGGAAGTTTTTGACCGCCATCTGCAGCACGTGCTACCGGCAAAAGTGGAATGCTGCCCGCACCAACCAATGCAGCACCTAAACCTCGAATAAAGCCGCGTCGAGAGCCCTTTTGAGCTGCACCGCGAGCCGTTTTTTCAAATAACTTATCGAACAGGGACATGGATCAGGCCTCTTCTTTGTTTTGTTCTTAGCACGTTTATTTGCTTTAGGTCTTACAGAGCGCTTAGCGCCCTGCCATATATTCTTGTATAGAAGCCACTTCACGTTCTTTGGCTTCAAACAAACTATCTAGATGCTCACGAGAATTCACAATCCCCATAGAGGCAACATTACCCTGCTCATCAATTAAGACCGCATAAGGCAGCTTTGCGACACCATAGGTCTTGCCCAGAAGCTCAGAAACGATATAGGGAAAACCGCCTAAGTCCTGCGCTTTTGCAAAGGCTTGGTGATCGTGCTGCTTTCCATCACTGGCCAACACCAAATCCAACCACTTGGATTCTGCCGCCGCCGCAGAGCGCAAGGCAGGCAAAAGCGTTTTACAGATTGGGCAATCTGGAGAAACCCAGAAAATCAGCTGAGACTTATCGCGCTGACCACCAATATTCACCATTTGATTGGCCAAGGCTTGCAAAGATAACTCTGGGGCCTTTTGCCCAACTTCGAGTTTCTGATTCATTGCTAAGGCGCCTGCTGGAGCGACACGCTCATACAAAACACCGATTTGACGAATCAAGGCATAATTAATAATTGCCATTACGATCAGACCGATCCAAAGGGCAATATTTGATACGACGAGAAATTCCATTAACGAGACCTCATTGCTTCTATGCGCTGGAAATTGGCCAATAAACCTTCCCAGCAGCTGTAAGCCAAACTAAATACAATAGCCAGTGCCAGCGACAACCACAGCTCAGCACCTAATACATAGGGCTCGCTCGCAGCAAACAGTGCAAGCGCAGCCAATACCACATTGCGCCATAACAAGGCCGGACTGATTTTTAAGCCAGCCGCCGGGCCAGCACAGCCGCAATCCATATCGCGCTTACCCTGAAACCATTGCACAGCTAATAAAGCGCCATAAACTAGCATCAAGGTCGCACAGGCTACGGCTGCGATGCTTTTACTAGCCGGCAACAATAAAGCCAGTGCGATCGCTATTTCGATACCGGCAATCAATCGTACCGCTGAAATCGATTGCAAAGCTTTCGGCACATAGGCGTAATCTTGCATCAGCGCTTGGTAATACAGCTGATTATCGGGCATCAGTTTATGCTTGGCTGCATGCAATAGTAGCCAAACAAAAAACAGCGCAACCGCTTGGGCAAGTAAACTAATTAACATCAGTAAGCCTTATGAACCAACAGTGGCGTAACGTTACCAAAATCAGAAATGGTCTGAATTAGCTTGCCGTCTTTTGGATCAATAATGTCCAAGTTTAAGTCGCCATTGGTTACTACAAGTTTAGGTTCTTTGCCGCGGGTAACGGCGATGGAAATTCCCCAGCCAGGCAAAGCCAATTTGCGCAAACGTTTTTTATTTTTCACATCGATCACCCAAACATGGCTACCACCATGGGTCTGAGTACCATCAGCTCCATTTTCGTGGGCAATCATGTACATCAGACCTTGCTCATCCTTGTCGTTGAGCCCAAGGCCGCCTGGACGCCAATTAGTTTTGCGTTCTTCTGGGGTAATAAGATCCCAAGTTTCAACAAATTTGGCCACATCACCGCGCAGGTCAATGGTATGCATTTTTCCAGCAAAGCCAGGGAAATAGGCCATACCATCGATAATCGCTGGTCGCTCAAAGATTGGGGTTTTATCCGTATCAAAGAAAGGCTTGATGCGATGCTGCGCCGACTTCTTACCGTTTTTATCTAGAACAGTGGTTAACAAACCACCGTTGCTACATAGAGACGTCACGCTGCGCTCACCAGTAGGATAAGTCAGCACACAGCCAGGCGTACCAATAACATCCACAACTTCGCGCTTATCTAAATCTACTACCGAAAAAGAAGCTGCCGGGCTGAAATTAGCAACATAAAGAAAACGCTCGTCTTTAGACAAGCCCATTGAGTAACGCTCAGGTAAGGCTGTCAAACGAGTGGCATCTTTCCAAACAATTTCTTTTAAAATTTTGAAAGTCGTTTTGTCATAGATGGCCAAAACATCTTCACGGGGCCCACGGGATCCGCGTGCATGGAATGACTCCATGATATAAAACTCATCGCGCTTTTGAGCGGCTTTAAAGTTACCCAATAGGTTTTTATCGGCAATCGCTTTGATACGCTTTGCCGGACGTTCTTCCATAACATCAAGAACGATAACCTTCCCGCCAAACATACTGAAGAACGCCGCCTCATCAACATACATCCAGCTTTCTGGCATGTTTTTTGGCAAACTGCGAATGGCGCCAGTTTCTTCAATCGGTAAAGGGGGTAAATCGGGACGCGTTGCGGCCTTTTGTTCTTGCTTAGCAGCCGCCAAGGCGAGAGAAGAAAGCAAAACAGAAGATGCCAAAACGCTGCAGGCGCCTAGGCGAAGCGCACTCCTTAGAGATTTCATAATCGTTTCCACGGCTTTTATCGTTTATTATTCGCTGATGATTATCGCTATACCATCAGCATCATACCCCATAACATACCGACATGGGATAACTTCATCTAGTCTGTAAGTGAAAGACAAACTTGTCTGACGGCGCAACTCGCTAAGAGCTGCAACTGGTCTGACTGCTTACAGTTTTGGCTCCCGTAAAAGCGAAAAAAATGCGGGCCCACATCGGCAAAGATAGGGCCCGCCAAGTCACATTTGATAATGAGACACAACAAGCTCTGCACTGCTTCCCACAGCAGAACGGTTCACGGGATTCAAATCACTTAACAGTAAAACCATTTTTACATTAGGTCTTATTAATAATCACCGACTGGATGCTGGTATACTCTTCCAAACCGTAGGTAGAGAATTCAACACCAAAGCCAGACTGCTTTACACCACCAAATGGCACATTGGGCTGGATGGCAGCATGATTGTTAATCCAAGCTGTTCCCGCTTCTAGCTCCATTGCCAAATCGGTTGCCTTTGCGATATCACTAGACCATACCGAACCACCAAGACCATTTTCATTGTCATTGGCTAGCTTTAGAACGTCTTCGACACTACTGTATTTGATGATTGGTAAGATCGGGCCGAACGGCTCTTCGTCAACTAGGCGCATGCCGTCTTTAACGTCCGTTACGATGGTCAATGGGTAGAAGTAGCCTGCGCCCTCTTGCACATCACCACCTACCAAGAAATTCGCACCCTGGGCTTTGGCATCGTCCGCCAGTTCTACAACCTTATTTAATTGGTCGCGGTTGTTTACTGGGCCGTAATCCATACCTTCTTCTAAGCCATTACCTACTTTTGCAGACTGAGCGATAGCGACAAGCTCCGCTGCCAACTCATCATGAATACTTTCATGAACATATAAACGCTTTAATGCCGCACAGGTTTGACCGCTATTGGTGAAGGCAGAAGCAAAGATTCTTGGCGCCATGGCTTTTACATCAACGTCAGGCAAAATAATACCCGCATCGTTACCGCCTAGCTCCAAGGTTAAGCGCTTAAGATTTACCGAAGCACTTTGCATAATTTTTCGACCGGTTGCAGACGAGCCAGTAAAAACAATTTTATTGATATCAGCGTGAGTGCTCATGGCTGTGCCAACCTCACCTTCACCGGTTACCACATTCAGTACACCAGCTGGCAACACAGACTGCGCTAATTCAACAAACTTAATGGTCGAAAGCGGCGTGTATGAAGATGGCTTGATTACAACGGTATTACCCGCACGCAAAGCCGGAATCACATGCCAAATCGCAATCAGTAATGGCCAGTTCCATGGAGTGATAGAGCCCACCACACCAAGTGGCTTGCGATGAACTTCTGCGCGAATTTCATCATCGTCTTGCAACACTTCAACGGGCAATTCAAGCTCGGCATTGGATCGGCACCATACTGCTGCACCACCAACTTCAAAGTAGGCACCTTGACCACCAAAAGCCTGTAGAGGGCGCCCTTGTTCTTGGGTAATCAACTGAGCCAAATCATCGATATTGGCTTCCAACAAATCTGCCAACTTCAAACAAGCTTGTTTACGAGTTTCATTGTCGGTAGCGGCCCAAGCCGGGAAAGCGGCTTTTGCTGCAGCTACAGCCTGATCTAGTTGTTCAACGGATGTATCGGGAGCTTTTGCCAACACCTCTTCGGTGGCCGGGTTAATAACATCGAAGCTTCCTGCTCCCGCTACTTTTTCACCATTTATAATTAAAGAATACTCTGACACGTTCTGTCTCCCGCTGCTGTCTTAATTAGCATTGTGTTTTCAATCATCGCTCTTACTTGGTTTACTCGTTAGTCATCACCGCTTAGGAAGCGTTAGTAACCTGAAACCCAGTTTGGCAATATCACCTTATTTTTTTGCGCATAGTCATCCCATAGCGCAATAAGTTCTTTCAATTTCTCGGGGTGCTGTTTCGCCAAATCATGGCGCTCTGCACGATCCGCAGTAACATTAAAAAGCTGCCATTGCTCACGCCCTATCGGCTTTGGCATATGCGTCGCTTTCCAAGCTCCCAAACGCACTACTCGCTTTGCAAATAGCTCGCTGATAAAACTAACCGGGGCCATTTTTTCACCCTGCAAGGCTGGTACAACTGAGCGGCCTGTAATGGGATGAATCACCTGCTCATTGGCAGCTTTAGCGCTTCGCTCTATACCTGCCAGCTGCAACAAGGTAGGCGCCATATCTTTCACTCGCACTAATTGATCGACCTGCCCAGGCTTTATCTTGCCCGGAAAACTGATCAAAGCAGGCACATGGGATCCGCCCTCGCTGGCATAACCCTTGTAGCCATAAAATGCAGGAGCGCCGGCCCAGGCCCATTCCGGGCCATAAAGTACGTAGCTGTCTGCATTACCCATCGCTGACATCGCAAAGTCATGGTTCTCGCGAATCCAGCGGTTCACTTTTGGGAACTGCTCGGGTGGCCAAGTCGCATCCAGGTCATGCCCCTCAGCACCATTGTCAGACAAAAACAAAACAATGGTATTTGCTAGCTCATTAGCCTGCTCCAACGAGTTCAACATGCGCCCAAGATGTCGATCCATTTCGCTAACCATGGCGGCATAGATCTCCATGGATTTTGCGGAACGCTGTTTTTCTCTATCGCTAAGACTGTTCCACTTGCGACTATTCTTCGGCATTTTTGCGGCTTCGCCGCTGACCAAACCGAGATCTTTTTGTTTTTTAAATCTCGCTTGATGCAGAGCTTCGAAACCCAGCTCGTAACGCCCTTGGTATTTTTCAATCGCTGATTTAGGAGCTTGTAAGGGCCAATGGGGCGCCGTAAACGCCAAGTAAGCAAAAAACGGCTTTGCTGTATTATTTTGTTTTCCTTCAGCGATATACTCCATCAGCTGATCAACATAAAACTCTGAGGAGTATTTAAAATTCTTAGGCAATTCGCTTAGCAACTTGCCGTCTTCACGATATAAAGCCTTTTGCCCTTTCTTGGTCGCATAGGCTGGTTTCATATCACCATAATGACTGGCCCCACCTGGCAAAAGCACAAACGATCGATCGAAGCCATGGCTTTCTGGGCCCTGCCCTTCGCCTTTACCTAAATGCCATTTGCCCGTCATATAGGTGTCGTAACCCGCATGCTTTAAAATGCTGGCTAGGCTTTCTACTCGTTGATTTAAATAACCTTCATAACCTGGCTGACCACGTTGATTGTCAGCCATTTCTTCTGCCATATTGCCCAAACCCGTCAAATGACTATCCACACCCGTTAACAACATGGCTCGGGTCGGAGAGCAGGTAAAGGCCGTATGAAAATCTTTAAACTGAACACCTTGTGCGGCAAGACGATCGATATTTGGCGTTTTAATTTCGCTGCCTAAATATCCCAGATCACCGTAGCCAAGGTCGTCAGCTACCACCAATAAAATATTGGGTGGCTGCGAGCTAGCACTGGCATCAAGTACCAATGCTAGCTGCAAGCATAAAAAAGCACTGCAATAAATCAGCCCCTTCAGCCATAAAGCCTGGCTGTTGTGCTGTTTATTTATGTTGGCTTTTTTATTATTCATCACTTTGGACTCTATCGGCCCCGGCAATGCCGGGGCCTTTTCAGCGATTTAGAAGTTATAGCTGAAAGTTGCACCAAACCAACGCGGCGGCGCATAGAACGAAGTCGCACCTAAGGCACCTAGATCAAGGTTGTAGATACGATATTCTTCATCAGTGATGTTTTTCGCCCATAGCGCGACTTTCCAACTCTCATCGTCTGAGGTGTAAGAAACATTCGCGTTCCAAACAGAGTAGGCATCTTCAAATGAAACATCAGAGTTAGTCACTTCAAGATATTGATCACCGTAAGAGGCGCCATCTAGCTGAATAGCCATATTGCCACCGGCAACATCCCAGTTATAACGACCAAGGAAGTTGGCGCTATAGCCTGGAGCATTAGGCATTTCATTACCTGAAATAGTGCCGCCATTGGCGTCAAAAACGGTATCCACTTCAGAATCGTTTAAAGCTAGGCCAAAGATGAAATCCCAGTTTTCGCCTGGAGTTAGGAACAGCTCAATCTCACCACCTTTAACGGTTGCATCAGAGTTATCTACCTGAGGTGTCAAGCCGGTTAATGCAAAGGCCTGGTAATCTTGATAATCATAGTAGAACGCTGTGGCGTTCAAGCGAGCAAAATCAGCAAACTCAGTTTTGATACCAATCTCATAGGAGTGCAAGGTTTCTTCTTTGTGCTGGAAGTTAGTGGTGCTTGGCAATACACCCGCATTTACTGACCAGTTACCACCTTTAATGCCACGGTTATAGCTGGCAAAAACCAAGGTCTCGTCAGAGGCGCGCCAATCTAACTGAATACGTGCCGCATAATCGCCGTAATCAATGGTGTTTTGCGGTAGGCCACGCACGGTTGAAATTACTTGGTTCGGAGTATTTACGTCGCCATAAGTGTTAACAAAATCGATATCTTTATCGTCTTGTGACCAACGCAAGCCAGTAATTAAGGTTAGATCTTCGCTGATATCAGTTTCTAACTGACCAAACACAGACCAGTTACGAGATTCTAGATTCACACTGTAATCCGTAGCCGCACCTTCAGGTACAACAATGCTGTCGGGCGCGCCCACGCCTGGTGGTGCCCAATCGGCACAGCCAAGAACTGTTCCATCTGGCAATACTGGAGGTGCGATGGTGCCAGCTGCACAGCCGCCTACAGCGCCTGGAATACCAGCGGTAATGGCGCGGTTGAATTGTTCCATATCTAAGTAGTAAGCACCTACCTGCCAGCGCTGAGTCTCGCTTTCACCGGATAGACGAAACTCTTGCGAAAACTGCTCGTAGTCAGCAATCGTAGTGAAATTTACTGCGAGAATTGGGAAGCCGTCACCATCTTCGGTGTAGAACTTTTCCATATCGGTGTAGTTGGTGATGGATACGAATTCCATATTATCACCAACAGCTTTAGTGACCTTGGCGGTAAAGCTGGTAGCCTCACGATCAAAGTAACCTTCGTACTCTGAGTCGTGCTCAAACGGGCGAACCACTGTGCCATCACGCACACCTAGGCCGGTGTTTGGATCAACAGCCGCTCCACCTTGGGAATAAACGACATAGCCACCTGTTGGCACATCGTCATCTTTGCTGTATTTCAAGCTAAGATCTACGGTAGTGCCTTCGTTAACATCGAACTGCAACTGACCGCGCAAGGCATAACCATCACGACCGCCTAAGGCTCTAACGCCAGGGATAGTGGATTCAACATAACCATCGCCTTCTTCCCAACGTGCTGAGAAACGGCCGCGAACATTTTCGCTTAGGCTACCGCCAACCGCACCTTCGAAAGAGCGGGTGCTGTATTCGGAAACTGATACATCAACATAGCCATTGGTTTCATCGTCAGAAGCATCACGGCTGACATAGTGAATTAAGCCACCGGTAGCATTACGTCCAAATAAAGTACCTTGCGGGCCACGCAATACTTCAACACGCTCTACATCGAAAAGCTGGCCAGAAATAGCGTTCATAGATCCGATATATACATCATCAGAATAAACTGCTACCGGCGCTTCTAGGTTGTCAGTAAAGTTGTTTTGAGAAACACCACGCAAGTTAAAGGTGGTAATGGTAGGCGACCAAGTATTTACCTGAAGACCAGGAACCTGCTGAGTGATCTCAGTGGTATTGGTCACGCCCAGGGCTTTCATTTGATCGCCACTAAAGGCCGATACCGAAACGCCCACATCTTGCAAATTCTGCTCACGCTTTTGCGCGGTTACCGTAACTTCTTCTAAAACGGCGGCCGATGCATTACCGGCGGCAATGGCAAGCGTCAATAATGACAATGAAAACTGACGCCCTCTACTGGCGGTGCTTAATTTCAACATAGCTTCCTCACAAATCCCAAAGTGTTGTTATGATTTTTGCGAAATCCAGAGGGGACTCAGGCTACAGCTTGAAGACTGGACTCGGCTTTAAAAGACAAAGGCTCACCTATTGTTATCGTTGCTGAGCTCGGTTTGTCGCGGAAAACATCGGGGCTGGCTGTTATGGTTTATGCCCTTTTGCTTACCATGTACAGCAGTTTACGCTTTGACAAGAATCAATTTCTTGCACCAGAGGGAAAAGAAAAATGGAACCTAAGGGAAAAGTTAATTCACTTTTTAGCAGAAAAAACTAAAACAACTGTTTTAAAATCAATTTAAACCTATGATTTTTATAGGTTTTCGAGATTGGCTATAGGATTTGGGAATTGCACAGGTGTGCATTAGAGCCTGTTAATACTAATTCAGCCCTAGTAAAAACAAATAAAGCCCTGGCCACGATAGACCAGGGCTTTGGCTCTATACACAGTGCAAGAGCCTATTGGGAGCTTACTTGGCAGACACACCCAATGCTTGCAGGGTTTCGATATTTAGATAACGATCAACCGGCAGATCTTTATCACGCTGGAACTTATTAACCGCTTCCATGGTTTCGCGACCGATCACACCATCAATCTTACCTGGATTGTAACCGCGCTCATCGAGAGATACCTGAATTTGACGCAAACGGTCAGTGGTCATATTGGTTTCACAAAGAATGCTACGCCATTCCATTTGACCTTTTTTCAGCAACTCTTGACGAGAAACGGTTTTCTCAATCGCAGGGATTACATTACGAATCTCTTTGGCCGCTGATACTAGTTTGCGAACTTTCACATCTTTGTAAACAGCTGGAATGGTTTCGGTACGGAAACCCGCCGCTTTAGTTACCACACGACGCTTAACGGTTTTGTACTGTGGAGCCTCTTCTGTCAAACAAATTTGCTGACCAGTACGAGATTCCTTGCTCATGGTTTTATCATGAACTTCATGCCATACATAAGAACCGTCTTTAGCCAAAACACGCTTTTTAACATCCTTATATTTTGCTGGAATGCTAATGCGATTTTCCTGGGCTGCGCTTACCTGACGACGCACTTTTACCGTTTTGTATTCTGCAGGCACTTCAACGGTCTTAGTTGTAGCCGCAGTTTTTAATACACGACGACTAACCGCTTTGTATGTTGCCGGAACTTCAACCAAACACATGATTTCGCCCGTTGCTGCATCGATGCGCTGAATAGGGCCTGTACCTTTTTTCCAAACTGTGTGTGCTGGCTTATCTAAAACCTGCTCGGTAACTGTCTCATAAGTCGCTGGCACAGTGATCAACTTAGTGGTGGCCTCTTTAACCAACACGCGCTCTTCAACCGTTTCAAAAACTGGCTCACTCAGCTCAATTTTTTCTGAAGCTTCGCTTACCAGCACGCGCTCTGTCTCATAAGTGTATTCTGGCGCGATATAGTGCTCATGATAACAACTGTTTACTGGTGCAGTGTCTAGATTGATGCCACCGCGACGAGCGGCCTCTAGAGTGTTCTGATTGGCTTTTGGAGCTGAGCCAGAAAGTTTGGTGCGCCACTGACGAACACCATCAGAAACTTTAATCGTTTGCTCTTCAAAACCATATTCGGCCGGAATAGCAATACGCTTTTCAGTGGCTTCTTTAACCAAGACGCTTTTCACATCCCAGTCGTAAACAGCTGGCTGAATGCTAACTTCTTCAGAAGCTTCACGTGCCACATAGCTTTCAGTAATTGTGCGGTACTGCGGCTCTACCCAAACTCGCGCGTAACACTCACCTGATTTTGCATTGGGCGGCAGTAATGAATCGGTCAACGCAATTTGAGAGCTTTGCGTTCCACTGCTACGCGCAGCACTTAATTCTGCGTTAAGATCGGTAATACGCTGCTCTCGTTGCTCTAAGCTAAACGTTTGTTCTTTCAGGCGCTCTTTAAGTTCAGCGTTTTCCTGACTAAAATCTTGCTGCACTGAGGAGCAAGCTCCCAGAGAAAGCAAGGTTGCAGTTAATGCAAGTTTTTTTGTATACATTTTCTCATTCCCATTTCGAATTTTCACCCTGAACACTCTTACTACTTTGAGTGTCATTGCGTTCCGTGCAGACCCCTCTATAACAAATGCTCTGTCATCCATATAAGCATTTTTAGTCCAGCACCAGCCGAGTTGGCGGCGCAATTATAGCGACCCCAAACCTTAATCTAAGCCAAATGAACTGGACGCGCTTAGCCAAGCCAAAACTACAAATAGGAATAAAGTTCAGCTTTCATTCAGAAAAAAAATAACGAGGGAAAACTTTTTAACAATAATTCAGCATTTTCGGAAATTATGTAAAAAAGTTATTTTTGTCATTCAAAATAACTATGGAAATATATTTTTAAAATATTTTTAATATTTTGATGCAATTTAACAATATCAAGGGCTCTTCACAGGCTGACCTAGTTGATAAAAACTCTAGCCTTAAGCAGATTTCAAACAACAGTTTGCTCACTTATGACAGCGCCATAAAAAAACCCGGCTGCTCAACCGGGTTTTTTATGCTTTAGCTGATGGCGATCAATTTAGTCTTGCAATTGATCCCACACCTCTTGGTCGCGCTCATCTGTCCAGATGCGCGGCCAATCAATACCATCAAATTCATCCCACAAACGCTGAACATCGAAAGGCAAGCAATGCTCAAAGATTGGCCACATGCCAAACTTAGGCGCCAGATGCTCATGGGTTGCCAAGAAGGCTTCTTTTAAAGTGCCGCCACGCTTATGAACTTCACCGACTTTCTCGATCATGCCATTTAGGAAACCACGGGTTTGCTCAATAGCCGCATCGACCGCTTCGCGGCCATGAGCCACAGCACCACGACCACCGATCAGTACCTCGGCTTCATAGGCTTTAACTTTATCGAGAGTTTCATTCGCCCAATCAAAGTGGAAAGCGTCACCGGTATATAAAGCCGCTGCAGCTTCTACCAGATCACCGGCAAACAGTACTTTTTGTTTTGGCAACCAAGCCACAATGTCGCCAGCGGTATGGCCACGACCACAATATTCCAAGATCAAGCTGCCGCGATCTCCGCCCAGAGGGATTTCCATGCGATCGTTAAACACCAAATCAGGGTGCGTTAAACCTGGGATATCGTCAGGTTCACGGAACAATCGAGGCATGCGGCCGTATTCACTGGCCCAATCCTGCATACCACGCTCTTCGATCAAGAACTTGGTCTTCTCATGGGCGATGATAGATTCTGCGCCATAAGCACTTGCACCCAAAACACGCACAGCGTGATAGTGTGAAAGCACCAAGTACTTCACCGGCTTTTGAGTATGCTCACGCAGTTGCTCCAGCCAATCGTTGGCCGCTTTAGGAGTCGCACGGGCTTCGAAGGCAATAATAAAATCTTCAGCTTCAATTGCGCCTACATTGGGATCTCCCTCAGCGGTTAAGGCATAGACGCCTTCGGCTAGAACTTCTAGGGTTTCTTGTTTGTCGCCTAGGTCGGCGGATGAGGCAAAGGGTTTTTTAGCCATGGCTGCACCTTACGATTGTCATTTTATCTGTTATCACTGCTAGATTGTCCATGGCAAAAACCATAAACAAGAGATCTGATCAGGCCGTCAACTCAGCGCAACAGCCTTGCTCAAGCCCTGCAAGATAACACAACTAGTTTCAATAACAACCAATAATTATCCATTAAGCCAGCTTTTAACCATCAAAACCTTGATAACATCATCATTCAGAGATATATTCCTCTCAATTGAAACCATTGATGAAGATCAATCCATTCCCTGTAAATATTCTATGGAATGCCAGGGACAGATGGTAACTCCTTGCATAATAAAGGGCAGATTGCCCACAGACAGTGGCCGAGACAATGCAAAAAACCTATAGCAATCCTATATATCCATACCGAAAAAGTGCAGATCAAGAGGCACAACGGCCGGTTCACCACCCCGTCATCATTATTGGTGCAGGGCCCTGCGGTATGGCCGCCGCTTTAGATTTGGCCAAGCAAGGCCAAGCATCCGTCATCCTTGATGACAACAACACGGTGAGTGTGGGGTCTCGAGCCATTTGCTTCTCAAAGCGCACACTGGAGATCATGGATCGCTATGGCTGTGCCCAGCCGATGGTTGAAAAAGGCGTCACCTGGCAAAAAGGCAAAGTGTTCTTTAAACAAGAGCAAGTTTATGAGTTCGATTTGCTGCCCGAGAGCGGCCATAAGCTACCGGCCTTTATCAATCTGCAGCAGTATTACTTTGAAGAGTATATGGTTAATCAAATAGCCAAAGAGCCTCTGATTGACCTACGCTGGATGCACAAGCTGGTAGAACTGGATAGCAGCGCTGAAGGTAATCAGCTCAAAGTGGAAACCGAAGACGGTGTTTATGCATTAAGTTGTGACTATCTATTGGTCGCTGACGGCGCCAACTCGAAGATTCGCACTGAGCTTGGCCTAGAAAGCAAAGGCCAAGTATTCCAGGATCGCTTTTTAATTGCTGATGTAGTCATGAAAGCCGACTTTCCCACCGAGCGTTGGTTTTGGTTCGATCCAGAGTTTCACCCCAATCAGTCTGTGTTATTACACAAGCAGGCCGACGATGTATGGCGTATTGATTTTCAGCTCGGCTGGGATGCCGATCCAGAAGAAGAAAAGCAGGAAGCCAAGATCCGCCCGCGTATCGAAGCAATGCTGGGTAAGGACGTGGAGTTCGAACTCGAATGGGCCAGCGTGTATACCTTCCAATGCCGCAAAATGGACGACTTTATTCATAATCGCGTGATCTTTATGGGCGACGCTGCACATCAGGTATCACCTTTCGGTGCCCGTGGCGCCAATGGCGGTGTGCAAAGTGTTGAAAATCTTGCCTGGAAGCTGGCTCGCGTACTCAAAGGCCAAGCGCCAGCCACACTGATTGATAGTTATAACGAAGAACGTCAACATGGCGCCGCCGAGAACATCCTAAACTCAACCCGCGCTACCGACTTCATCACCCCCAAAAATGATATCTCGCGAGCCTTTCGTGATGAGACCTTGCGCCTTGCAAAGCATTATCCCTTCGCACGCAGCTTAGTGAATAGCGGCCGACTGTCCATGCCTTGCGACTATCAGCACTCCAGCTTGATCACTAAAAGTTCAGCTTTAAATACCGGCTTCGATGCGGGTATCGCTCCTGGCTTTGTTTGTCTTGACGCCCCAATTGGTATCAATGGCGAAGACGGCTGGCTGCTGGAGCAACTGGGTAATCGCTTTGTCTTACTGTACAACGGCGAAGGGATCGATAACGATGAGCTTAAAACCCTATCGAGCATCAGTGATGATTTAGTATTGCTCGATAGCCGCGAGCTTGAAGATAAAGAGGGTATGCTTGCAGAACGCTATTGCATGAGTGGCGGACAAGGCTATCTTATTCGTCCTGATCAGTATGTTGCTGCCAAGTTCGAGCAATTGAGCCGCGAGCAAATCAATAGCGCCTTACAGCGCGCTTTAGGGTACCAAAGCGCCCAAGAAAATCCTTAAAGGCTTAAGTGGAAAATTTAAGTGGAGAACTTAAGTGGAGAATACAGCATGAGTAAATTAATCACCGAAAACCACTTCAGCGATGCCGATGCATTTTATGCCGCGCTAACCGATGCTCATCGGGAATTAAGCACTGTAGACAGTGAACGGCTAAATGCCAGACTGATTTTGCTGTTAGCTAATCATATTGGCGATAAGCAGGTTTTACTGGAAGCTTTAGATATTGCCGCCCAGCTTGAACAATAATTTCAACCGGAACTGCCACAATGAGTCAGACTAACAGCCAAACAACAAGCAAGCTTGAAGATTTACAATACCTCCATGGTTTCGGTAATGAACACGAAAGCGAAGCCCTTGCTGGCGCCCTCCCCCAAGGGCAATTTAGCCCACAGAAGGTCGCCTATGGTTTATACGCCGAGCAATTTAGCAGCACGGCATTCACCGCGCCAAGAGCTCATAATCGTCGCACATGGATGTATCGCATTCGACCATCTGTAGTCCAAGGTGAATATCAAGCCTTAGATTGTAAAGCCCAAGATTGGGTGCGCACGGCCCCCATAGATGAGGTTGTTACACCACCGAGCATGATGCGTTGGGACGCACCAGCAATGCCCACTGATGCTACCGATTTTATCGATAGCTGGGTGACCATGGCCGCCAACGGCAGCGCCGCTGGCCAAAGTGGCGTCGCCGTTCATACTTTTTGCGCCAATCAAGATATGGCTGACCGCTTTTTTTGCAATGCCGATGGTGAGCTACTGATCGTGCCTCAACAAGGGTCTTTATTGCTGTTTACCGAATGCGGAAAACTTCATGTTCCCAGCGGCTATATCGCCGTTATCCCAAGAGGCATGAAGTTTAAAGTTGAGCTACCAGAGGGCCAAGCACGCGGATACATCTGCGAAAACTATGGCTCATTATTGGAGCTGCCAGAGCGTGGCCCAGTGGGCGCCAATGGCTATGCCAACGACCGTGACTTCCAATACCCCACTGCCGCCTTCGAAGATATTGAAGGTAATTTCGAGCTGGTGACTAAATACGGCGGCCACTATTACCGTTGTGATATATCTCACTCGCCACTTGATGTTGTCGCTTGGGTCGGCACAAGCGCCCCCTATCGCTATGAGTTGGCCCGCTTTAATGTCATGAATACGGTCAGCTTCGATCACCCTGATCCGTCGATCTTCACAGTGCTGACTTCAGCATCAGGCGCGCCTGGCGTGGCAAACTTGGATTTTGTTATCTTCCCACCGCGCTGGATGGTGGCCGAAGATACCTTCCGCCCACCTTGGTATCACCGCAATGTAATGAGTGAGTTTATGGGCCTCATTGAAGGTGTCTACGATGCCAAAGAGGACGGTTTCACCCCAGGTGGCTGCAGCTTGCACAACAGCATGTCGCCCCATGGGCCAGAAGCGGCGGTATTTGAAAAGGCCAGTACAGCAGAGCTGGAACCGGTGCGCTACAAAGATACCATGGCCTTTATGTTTGAATCTCGTTACGCCTTCAATGTCAGCAAGTTTGCCCTCGAAGGCCCGCTACGCCAACACAAATACCCAGACTGTTGGAAGAGCCTGAAAAAGTTTTACAATGGTGATATCGACGCTGGTATCGAATAGACCAGCGCTACATTTTTATAGCGCTAGAAGCCCTAGTTTTTAGAAATTCTAGTTTTAGCGGACAAATAATCAACGGCCATCCCCAGATGGCCTAACTGCGGACACGATGACTATGTCTAATCTGAATGAAACCCATGACCCAAGCCTAAGCAGCTGGGTTAGCAGCGCCAACAACGGCCAGAGCGACTTCCCAATCCAGAACTTACCTTTTGCGAGCTTTCGCCGTAAAAATAGCGATGAGAGCTTTCGTGGCGGTGTCGCCATTGGTGATCAAATTGTCGATCTAAAAGCCGCCGCCGAAAGCGGTATCTTTTCCAGCCAAGCACAAGCTGAGATCGAAGCGGCTGCAAAAGAAAAGCTGAATGATTTTATGGCTATGGGCCAGGAATCTTGGAGCCGCTTGCGTGCCGCACTGTCAGCCGCATTGCGCACTGGCTCAGCGATGGAAGCTACTCTGAAAAGTTGCCTAGTGGATCAGTCTGAAGCGGAATATGGTATGCCTTGTGTGGTAGGCGACTACACCGACTTTTACGCCTCTATCCATCACGCCACCAATATCGGCGCCCTATTCCGCCCAGACAACCCGCTACTGCCAAACTACAAGTGGATTCCAATTGGCTACCACGGTCGCTCTTCATCTATTGATGTTTCTGGTCAGAGTTTTCCACGCCCTGTTGGTCAAACTAAGGCCCCTGATGCAGCCGAGCCCAGCGTAGGGCCATGTAAGCGCATGGACTTTGAATTGGAGATGGGTATTTTTATTGGTAGCGCCAATGATTTAGGCGAGCCGGTAACGATTGAAAACGCCGAAGATCACATCTTTGGTATGTGCCTGTTTAACGATTGGTCGGCCCGTGATATCCAAGCTTGGGAATATCAGCCACTTGGGCCGTTCCTAGCGAAAAACTTCGCCTCAACAATCTCTCCTTGGATTGTTACCACCGAAGCGCTAGCACCATTCCGCGCCAGCTACAGTCACCCTGCCGAAGATCCGCAACCGCTTCCCTACCTAGAAAGCGATGCCAATAACAGCAGCGGTGGCGTTGATGTGGAACTGGACGTATTAATTCAAACTGAAAAAATGCGCGCGGCCGGTGAAGAAGCCGTTAGCCTAGCCACCTCGAACTTTAAATACAGCTACTGGACTATGGCGCAGATGGTTGCTCACCACACAGTCAATGGCTGTAATATGCAGCCTGGTGACCTATTAGGTACCGGCACTTTGTCTGGCCCTTCAGCTGAGCAGGCTTGTGCCATGATCGAGCTTACTACCGCCGGTAAAAACCCAGTTAGCTTACCGAATGGCGAGCAACGTGCCTTCTTAGAAGATGGTGACTGCATTATAATTCGCGGCTTCTGTGCTCGTGATGGACATGTACGCATCGGCTTCGGCGAAGCAGCCGGTACCGTATTACCTGCAAAGGTATAAACCGCTCATTGGCCGAGCTGCATTATGTTTAGCGTTCATCTTGCTAAGCTCGGCCATTTTCTTTCCTGTCTAAATACTTCAGGTCTAGCATGGAATTATTCAGTTATTTTCGCTCTTCGGCAGCCTATCGTTTACGTATCGCCTTCAACCTTAAAGGCATCGAACATAGTATCAAGCCTGTCAATTTACTCAAAGCCGAACATAAATCCGAAGCTTACTTAGCCATTAATCCGCAAGGCCTAGTGCCCGCAATAAAGCTTGCTGATGGCCGAGTATTAACTCAGTCGACGGCCATACTGGAATACCTTGAAAGCACCCAAGCCAGTACCCCCTTGTTGCCCAGTGACCCCTTTGATGCTGCCATAGTGCGCAGCTGGGTAAATCAAATCGCTTGTGATATTCACCCAGTAAACAATCTTCGTATACTGAAATACTTAAGTGGCGAGCTCGGCGTTGAAGAAGAAAGCAAAAACAACTGGTACAAGCACTGGATTGAGCTTGGCTTTACCGCACTAGAAGAACAAATCTCAGATGGCCCCTTTTGCTTTGGAGATACCGTAAGCCTAGCCGATGTATACCTAGTCCCTCAGGTATACAACGCCAAGCGTTTTAATGTCGATATGTCTCAGTTTCCAAAGATAAGCGCCATTTGCGATCACTGTAATAGCTTGGATGCGTTTATTCAGGCCATGCCAGAAAATCAAATTGACGCTCCTTAAGACACTGATATCTGTCGGTTCAATTTGACGCGCTATACCCGCTTAAGGCCAGTATCACAACTGGCCTTAATTTTATCCTTGAGATCAAGCCCACGCATTTGCAATTGATAGCTTTCCTGAAGGCTTTTTAACTTTTGCCAGGCCTTACAGGCTTGCGCCTGATCGCCGTTTATCTCGGCGCTTTCTCCTAACAATAGCCAGGCACCCTTGTCCTGCCGATTACGAATATTAATCTGTGCTATCTCATAGGCCCGCTGATGCATTCCTTGTTCAAGCAGATATTGGGCACCATGATCGGCAAAAGCTCCAAGATGATTTTCTAGCATGCGATTAAAACCCTGAAGCCCCAGTTCTTTGTTTATTTTTGCAGCTTTATGCTTCCCCAGCTTATGCTGCACCTTGGCCAACTGCGCAATAAACAAAGGGTGATCACTCACCTTAATGACAGCCAGATAAAGTTCTTCCGCCTCCGCTAGATTACCCAGCAGAAGCTCGGTTTCCGCTAAATGTTCAGCCGCCAAGGTATAACTCGGAAAACGTAAATAGGCACGACGAAAAATTGTATTGGCGCTAGGAATATCATCAGCCTCTAAGAAGGCAATGCCCACCTGTGTTTGCAGCCAAGATAATACAAAGGGATTCACATCTTGATAACGATACTCCGCCAGCTGAAAGCACTCGATAGCATCTTTAAAACGCCCAAGCATTAACAAACGCTCAGCAATATTACTTAATACAAAACTGTCTTGCCCATCGGCGCTCAAACAATTGGGTAAGGCTTTAAGGTCGCTATAATCACCTTGCGCATGTGCAATCAGCAAAGACAATTCAAGGGGCAATGCCTCCTGCTCAAACAGAGCTTGCGCCTCTATAAAACGGTGGTTCATTGAAGCCTGTTTGGCTAACAAATGTTTGAGCTGAACTGAGGCCTGCTTCTTAGTCCCCAACATCTTTTGCATTCGCTTTGCGAGTCGTTCGCTGCTAAGCAAATCACGGCTATGCTGAAACAATTGATACCTGAGAAGATAGTTGGCCAGTAAACGCTGGCCAAGCGCTAAACTAGGTTTACTAAGCCACTGGGCTTCATCGTTTGCAATGCTAGTTTGCAAGTGTGCAATATAGATATTGGAATCAGTACTGGCACGATGCTCAACATCTTGCGGCCAAGTCTTACCAATCCAATTGGCCGCCGTAGCTACCTGATTCTCAAATGATGCCGGAAATGCTGGGCTCGCAACGAGCCCAAGTGATAAAAATCCAAAGACAAAACTAAGAATAAATCTACGACTAAAACAATAACCGGCAAAAAACGCCATGCATCCAAGCTGCATAAATCACCTCCTTAAAAAACTCTCTGGCTTGCCAATTAATTTGGCTCAGCTAAGAAAGGAAAATCGTCAAGGAAGGTGCTGTCATTGGCTACGCCATCACCAGCGCCCGGAGCAACCACCGCCGACAAGGTATCATCGATAACATCCCTTGCCAGGGTTCTACCACCACATTTACCGGCCACCGAAAGCTCAACTGCTAAGTACTCATCACAGGCGGACTCACGGGTGTCAATCAAAAGCACATCATCCACCAAAACAGAGGCTAAGCTTGCCGCCGGTAATAATGCGTTGGTGGCACCATCGAGGCTATCAAGAAGCTCCAAGTGAGATCTAATTTCGGCCTCAAACTGCTCTGACCACTTGCTCGGATCCGCAGCCGCGTTGTAAGTATCTTTGGTGCCCTGCGCGCCGGTAATATCGATCAAGGCTGTCGCAATTGCGGGTCGTCCTACACGATCCACCTGCCCTAAGCTCTTATGGCCGCAAGGCAATCCCTGCACTGAAGTTAAACGCTGTACCCCAAGAGACGTTGAGGCAAGAAAGCTCGCATCTGCCGTTTCGAATTCAACACTCGCGTTATTGCAATCACTGAAGGTAAACAGCAACTCGCCAGCTGCTATGCGATTGACATCTTCGGTATTAAAATTTGGCGGAAAGCGCCCACCGCTTAAGCGCTGCACTGGGATTCTTGCCGTTAAGCCATCCACCGGCCCTTCGCCAGTCAACCAGATTGGATTACCATCATCATCAAAGACAAACCAATTGGCTGACACCTGAGTCTGATCATCGGCATTTTTCTGACTAATCACCTGAAACTGAAAGCCATGACCAGATTGATCGACATTGTAAAAAGAGCCACTGGTGCTGCCATTGAGTACAGCACCGGATTTTCGATTCGTTGAGGCATAAACTCTTAAGACAGGCTCACTGCCCGCCTTAGTTAAATCTGATGATCTTATTCCAATGACCAAAGCCAACACATTTTGACCGGCGAAAGAATTTACACCGTCGGTTTTGAATTGCGGGCTTAAGGCCGCCACGGTTTCGGCAAAGGCTGCGCCATCAAAATAGAAAGGGTCATCCCTCAAGCCAGCATAAACACGAAAGGAACCACCCTCGACAGTAGTATTTAGCGCACCTGAAACTGGGCTATTATCGCCGAATGCACAGCTAAATTCGTCAGCCTCTTCGAAGCTACAACTGAGCACACTGTAATCGCTAGGATTATCTGTCGTACTAATATGAAATCGGTAATCAACCGCATCAGAAAATTGCGTACTGGCATTGGCATTAGGAGCAACGGTTGCCACCATAATAAGCTCATCAGCATTATTAGGATTGATAAAGGCGTATAAGTCATTTAAATCAGCCAAACTATCCACCCTAACCTGGGGAGCCTCTCCGTGATCGGCTGCTCGAATATCGAATGCGAGGATAGCGAGTAAACATAGAAGGTATTTCATGGTAACTCCTGAATAGTTTCCCTGGAGTAATCAGGCTCTGAGCGCGCCCGGGTAGCTACTGCATAGCGAACAAGTTGTAGATTGTTATAGACATTGACGATGTGATTCGATTACCAAGGCTTACATCAGAGCCCTATCGACGTAAACTGTTTCACAATATCTATAGTAATGTCGTTTCTATGCTCTTTCGCTTCTGCTAGCATTAAAAGCAAATACTAAGAATCTAAGCGACAATGAAATTACTCTGGCAGATGATTGCAAAAATCCTTTACTGGCAAACGAATAAAACAAGTCAACAAAACTATAGTCATCTTTTTCATTGGGCTGTGCCATCACCTAATCTGAGTAATTGGTGGCGCCCATCTAAGCCTTCTGCTGCCTTTATCTCACTAGTTTTAGCAGTCATGCTATTGAGTGCATGTGCGGAAAAAGCAGAACAAGCAGAGGCATTGCCTGCATTACAAATCTCCTCCGGTGAAATCATTGGTAGTTACAATTCACTGGGCGGCCGGCAATGGCGCGGAATTCCCTATGCCGAGCCCCCCATAGGGGATCTACGTTGGCGAGCACCACAAAAGATTAAACCCTGGGATGAGGCCCGCATTACACAAGAACATGGCCCAAGCTGCACCCAGACAACAAGCGGAACGGTCAGTGCGAGCGCTGACGTTAATGGTTTGATCGGTCAAGAAGACTGCCTTTACCTAAATGTTTATAGCCCGAAGGACGCGGATAATCTGGCCGTTATGGTCTGGGTTCATGGCGGCAGCAACACCCATGGTGCGGCTGATATCTATGATGGCTCTCGCCTGGCGGTAGAGAACAACGTCATTGTTGTCACCCTTAATTATCGTTTGGGCGCCCTTGGGTGGTTTAGGCACCCAGCGCTTGCACATGAAGAAGAGACGCTGGGCAAAAGCGGCAACTTCGGTACTTTAGATATTTTAACTAGCCTCCAATGGGTACAGGCAAACATTCAGGCTTTTGGTGGTGATCCAGATCGAGTTACCTTATTCGGGGAGTCAGCCGGCGGTTTTAACACCTTAAGTCTCATGCTTTCACCGCTCGCAAAGAATCTATTTCATCGCGCAATCGTACAAAGTGGTGGTCTATGGTTTGATGATATTGCAACAGCCACTGCCTACCCAGAAGATGGCGGCAGCGACTACAGCGCATTAGAAATTGAACGTCAGTTACGTATGCTCAATGGTTGGAGCTTAGGCGCCAAAGCGACACGAAGTTTAATTGAGCAAGAAAAGATAAGCGCTCGAGCTGAGTTTTTACGAGAAGTTCGCGTTGAAGATATATTTACGGCCTATGATCATTTAGGCAATAGCAAACCAGATATACCAAGAGTATTCAGAGATGGCACCGTAATCAGTAGCGCCGACCCCATAACAGATCTTACTGACATTCAACGCCATAACAATGTGCCAGTCATTATCGGCAGCAATCGAGACGAGCTTAAACTCTATTACTATCAAGATCCCAAATATGTCGATCTGTATTTCAATCGCTACGCCATCATCAAAGACCTCCCTTATTACAACGCTAGGGCCCAATACCACTCTGAACGCTGGAAATACCAAGGGGTTGACCGTATTGCCGAAGCGCTCAGCAAAGCCGACGGAGAAAAGGTTTGGGCCTATCGTTTCGACTGGGACGAACAAGCCCGCCCCTTGGGTATGAAACTTGATCAGCTTTTGGGAGCTTCCCACGGCATGGAGATTCCCTTTGTTTTTGGTTTCACCGATAGCGGCGGTCTATTTGACCCAATGATCAATCGAAAAAACACAGCAGGGCGTGAACAACTGTCAAAAATTATGCGGGGCTACTGGGCACACTTTGCGAAAACAGGTTCCCCAAATCATCAACAGCAGAAGAAATGGCTTTCATGGGCCGAACAACAAGAGTTAAAACAATACGCCCTATTTGATACCACCGACCTCATGCACAGTGATAAAACGGTTATCCCTGAGAGCTTCTATCAACGAATTATCGAGGATTCTCGCTTCAAAAGTGACCAACAACGCTGCGAAGTGTGGGCTTCGCTGATCCACGAAGCCCCTACGCTGTGGCTCAAGAGTGGTTACAATCAAAGTAATCGACTCGATTGCAGTGAACATCCCTTCGAAAAATTTTACCCGTAATCGCTCTAAATTAATCGCTGGCCTAAATGAAGGGGAATTTTTATCTCCCCTTCTTTTAGACAGTCTTTTAAAAATGGGTCGTCGGCGGCCATCGGTGGCGCATAAAAATAACCCTGGCCTAGGCTACAACCCATGTCTCGTAGCGTAAAGTGCACTTCTTTAGTTTCGATTCCCTCAGCCACAACAGTGAGCTGTAAATTATTGGCAAGCTCAATAATGGTTTTCACGATACTGTGTTGTTCAGCGTCCTCAAACATGCCAGAGACGAAAGACTGATCAATCTTCAAGACATCAATCGGTAGCTTTCTTAAATACGCCAAAGAGGAATAACCAGTACCAAAATCGTCAATTGAAATTAGGTGGCCCATGCTTTTAAGCTTGGCGAGCTGCTCAATGCAGACCTCCATATTCTCCATCACCATATTTTCGGTAATCTCAAGCTCTACCATTTCACAAGCAATATGACTGGCTCGCAGCAAGCGGTTAAGCTCGTCAGCAAAATTAGGTTGCAGCAATTGTTGTGGAGAAACATTAACCGCTATTGGCACCGCATCATAGTCATCTAATTGCCAAGCTCGTAACTGCCTTGCTACCTCTCCTATTGCCCAGAGTCCGATTTTAATAATCAAGCCAGTTTTCTCTGCAACCGGTATAAACAGCCCCGGGCTAACTAAGCCTCGTTGAGGGTGAGCCCAACGTAAAAGCGCTTCCAAGCCCATTAAGCGGCCGGTAGCTAAACAAATTTTGGGCTGATAGTAGAGTCGAAATTCGCGTTGATCGATAGCCCGGCGTAGCTCGGACTCCAACTCAAGTTCAAGCCGCGATGTTTCGCTCATTCTTTGAGTATAAAAAGCGTAATCATTACCGCCTTTGGCTTTCACACTGTACATTGCAGCATCAGCATTTCTTAGAAGCTCATCAACACTCGCGCCATCATCTGGACTTACAGCTAGACCAAGGCTCAATGACACATAAAGCTCTTTATCTTCAACCACAATTGCCTGATCAGCCTGTGCTAGGACTCGTTGAGCGAGCTGTGTCACATCCCAATTGCTTGCTGTTTGGCAAGAGACAATAACAAACTCATCACCACCTAGGCGCGCAAGGAATTCACCTGCACGTAAACACGACTTCAAACGTTTAGCCAATGCCACCAGCAACATATCACCATAATAATGACTCAGTGAGTCATTGATGTTCTTAAACCTGTCAACATCTAAAAAAACAAGAGCTAAGCGTTTGCCGTTTTTTTCAACTTCTGAGTGGATCAGCTTCCTTAGATGCAAATTCAGGTAATAGCGATTATGTAAGCCTGTCAAAGTGTCGCAGCTCGCTAAATCACGCAACTCATTTTCGTGCTCAATACGTTCGGAAATATCAGAAAACAAAGCAATATAACGCGAATTTTCATGGTCGAGTTGATCAATAATTGAGATGCTGTATTCCACAGGCATCGCGCGTGATGGGCTTCGAAGGCGTAGACGCCCTCGAATGCTACGCTGCTCTCGAAGTTGCAACCAACGCTGCTCGAAATCATCTTCGGCATTAAGTTTGTGTACAAATTCCCAGATAAATCGTTGTGAGACATCGCTTTGAATAAAAGCTTTAAATGCCCGATTAGCAGATACTATACGGCCATTAGATTCAATAACACAGACACCCTGATTTACACCATCAATGCCTTTGGCATACTCAAGTATTTTCTTGTTGGCTAGGTACTGCGAACGATATTTGTCCCAACGTAAATAAATCAAAAGCAACAGTATTGATAGCGCAGATATCAGATAAATCGATCTAGCTAACCAGGAATTCCACCACGCTGCTGTAACGCGAATAATAAGTTGGTCGCTTACCTTGTCTGCGGCTTCAGGCTTAACCTGAAAAATGTACTCGCCTGGATTTAGTGCAGTAAACGTGGCTTGATTGTGACTTGCACTTAACCATTGCTTACTCAGCCCCAATAAACGATACATAGGTTTTTCGTCGCCATTTTTGTAAAACTGCCCGTCTCCGAAATTTAAGCGTATAGCGCTAACATCGTGACCGAGTTCGATATTCTCAAATGGCGACAGATAGGTCTCCTGGGGTTGATCAGAAGAAAAGAGCGAAAAACTGTGTATTTTAGTGGGTGTCCCACTATTGGCATAAGGCAATGGAGACTGAACTTTATAAACTACCCCATGAGAAGATAGCCACAATTCCCCGGCTTTATATTTGAGTGGGGTTACTCCACGCAAAAAAGGAAAGCCTTGGGTATGATAATAATCGAACCATTTTTCACTGTTGAACTCGAAAAACTCAAGATCTGAGTTGTGGTCATTTCGAAGCCAGCAGCCTTCGGTACTACAATGAACACGCCGAAAAAAGCGATTTCCCCGTAGCAATTTTGTAGCAAATTGAGAATCATCCAGCTCATCTAGACTCAAACGATAAGCACCTTCCGAAAAAAGGTATAGCTCATTCGCACGAACATAAAAGTCCGCAGGACTATGGATTTTTAAAGGCTGTTGATGGAGCTTTTCGAAACGATCTTGCTTCTCGTCATACCGATAAAGAAAGCCTCTAGCAAGAAAATAGAGCAGCCCCTCATCAGATACGGAAAAGTTACTCTCGACCGTAGTGAAGTCTCCGTCAAACTTATAGTTATGCTGACCACCCTGTGGATCGATGCGCAATACTTCATTGGTCGGCATTCGAACCCAAACTTGTTGTTTATGAACAACATCAACATTAGCTGGATAGATTTTATCAAGCTGCTCAAGAGTTTGAGTTGGAATATCGTATCGATAAATACCACGGTAAGTACTGATGTAAAGCTGGTCGCCTCGTTTGGCAGCACCGATCAATTGACCAGGAACCTCTACAAGCCGACTTAGTTGACCATGATGATCCAATAGAAGGAAATGATCCGAATCACCAAATAACCAAGTGCCCTGCTCCCCCTCAATCGCAATAAAAGCCTGAAAGTCTCGCAGGCCAGCATTGGCTTTTCTAAGATCTATGGTTTTTACCTGGCTACCGATAGGATTCCAAAATCTTGGGGAGGATTTTAGATAACTGAGCGCCAGCGTACCGTCTTTATCCACATTGATATTGTAAGGATTACCGATGCCCAGTGTATTATTCGCTGCATTAAAACTGTGATAGACAATCTTGCGATCTGCTGACCATTGAAACAGCCCTCCCCCCATAGGGACTATCCAAATATTTCCATGATGATCTGCCGTCAGCCGCCTAATTTGTACATTTTTTAAGGATTTTTTTGGCAATTGCAAAGGCAGCTTTAACTTCTCCGGTAGAATCGCTGCAGAGTGAATCAATCTGCCTGTCCTATCAAATTCAAATAGCTTATCGTCTACGCCATAAACATAATTACCCGCAGCTGTTCTAAGAAGCTCACCACCGGCTACCGTTAGAAAGTGTTTAAATTCTTTATCGGAAACCTGAGTTAAGCTTTGACTGGCTGATGTAAAAGTCTGAGAACGAAGATCAAACAACAAGACGCCTTCGGAAAACGACGAGAGTAAAAGCGTATTGCGATCGAGTGCGACTAGGGTTTTAAAGGCATAGGCTGGAGTAGAATTGGACTGCTTCTTTCTGGGCAAGAAAAACTGTTGAAAATTATCGCTTTTAGCGTGATACAGGTTTAAACCATCAATGGTTAGCACCCAAAAACGTTGATATTGATCTTCAATCAAGCCGGTAACGTAACCGTGGCTGATTCCCTCTCCTTTAGCGTAAGACTTAATGCTATGGTCATCTAAATCGACCCTAAATAGTCCTTGGGCCGCGGTCCCAGCCCAGATATAGCCCTTATGCTCTAACAGGCGTAAAACAACAGAACCTGTGGCATCACCACTAGCGTTACTCACCACCTTGTTGGACTCGTTACCATCATAACGAATCAAGCCTAAACCCGTCCCCAACCAATAATATCCTAGGCTATCGCGAATAATCGTTAGGCTTTGCTCATTAGCATATGGAATATCGCGCTGATGCAAGTGCATTGCCAATCTTTCCTGTTGCACTATTGTAGCGTCTTTAGAATCGGTCAAGGTCTCTCTTTGCAACACTGAAAGCTCTTGATTCAAAGCTATACCTGAAGCGGCATATATAAGAGTTAAAAAGCCGATAACGCTGACCAGCAAGCGGCGATAAAGCATGACATTCCCATCTGAAAAAATGATCCCTCAGTGGGAAGTCTGCGGCATTGGGCGCCACTCAACAATCCGTTTTTTAAACTGTTTAGGCGAACGGAATGTCATACTAAAGAACCATCAAAGCTCCTTAAAATTTAACGAAAGAATTAAAACCAATAAGTCAGAAGTAAATGCCAGCACTATGGTAGCTTTAGAATATCCCACTGCGTATATCATCAACAGACAAAGCCGGTGATCCTGCGGCCCTCAATTCAGCGTCTTTAATCAGCTGATAGATACGCTGATTCAATGGTGCCTTACAATGGTGCTGCTTGGATAGTTCGATAATGAGCCCTTGAAATTCGTCGATTTCCGTCAGGCGTTTTTGCTCTAGATCTTCATACATAGACGCTCTCGCCTGTGGGTCGACCTTGAGCATGGAATTGGCGATCCTGCTGAACATAAAAGTGGGCAGGCGAAGGATCCAGCAGAACATTTTCATATTCACCGGAGCTACTGAAAGATGTTTAATGCCAGCGGCAGAAAGTACAGCCAAGCTCTCACTGACCACATCAGCCATTAGGCAGCGCCATTGACGGTTCATTAGTTGTTGTTTAAGTGGCAAACCACCCAGAGCATTGACGGCATTATTAATATTGAGCAGTAGCTTGCCCCAAGCAATTTCATTAAATTGCTCCAGCGGTTTAAAGTTGATGTACTCACCACTCAAGAACTTGGCCAAAGCTGGCTGCCATTCCATCATCAGTTCAGCACTAAATGTCGCCCTATGAAATCGATTGCCTTCACTATGAACAACATTGAAAGGGATCATGGTCGCGAAAACTTTTTGCTCTAAATGTTCTCGCAGAATTGCAGGATTTCTTATTCCGTTCTGAAGACTTAAAACAACCGCCTGTTTGGGCGCATGCAGTGCAATATCTTTTGCTATTTCTTCTGTTACCAAGCTTTTAGCGGCTAATAAAACAATATCGGCTTGGGCCAAGCAGCTGGCATCTGTACTCAGCTCCAGCTGTTCTGCTGCAAGTTTGATATCTAGGCCGTCACCATCACTGAGTTGCAAGCCCTTTTCTTGAATGGCATCAATTATTCTTGCTCGCCCCCAAAGACACACTTTATGCCCTTGGGCCGCCAAAAGCCCACCAACAAAGCAACCAATACTGCCTGCCCCTGCCACAACAATTTTGCTGCCTTCAGGGAACTGCTTAGGAGGCGGATTAGAATTTTGGGGCTGACTCATAGTGTTTTTGGCCTTAGTTCTTATTATCTTATTTGGTTGGGGCTTATAAAGCAGTGCTAAAGCTTACAAAGGGGCTCGAGTGGCCCCATATTGGTTTGAAGCGGCAGTAAATCACAGGGCGAAAGCTGACATTTATTCTGCTCTTAACTACCCTTACCTAACAGGCTATAACTGGCCCTAGCTAAACTGATTGAGAATTACAGCAACTACCACCACCTGAGGCACACACAGAAGCGGTAAAAACAAAGCCGTTTTCCAGCTCTTCATAGTGTCTTTAATTACCATCACCTCGGTATAGTCCGTCGCAACACCCGTCATTAAAAACGCAAAGCTATTGCCAGGAGCATTCGCTCTTGTCATTAAATCAGCGGCTATTGGAGTGGAGCCTTCTGAGCAAACTTCAATAATAGTCGCTGCCAGTAAAGTAGCCCCCAAGCCGATTAAGCTCGGACCAAAATATTGCTGGAAGTCATCTAGGCTGACAAAGCCCCTGATCAAAGCTGCAAGCAGGACTCCAAATAACAGCCAGCGCACAACCATTTTAGAGCCAGCCAAGGCTTCTTCCCAAACACTTAGCCACCAAGCTTTATCAATACGCAGCTCGCCCCACTGGCGCTTGGCCTCTGGCCAAAACTCAAAGCCCTCCTCCAACTCTGCCGAATAGGGGTTCTCGGGCAAAGTCCCTCGGCGACTTAGGAGGTCGAAAAGATATCCGGTAATAAACGCTAAGATCATCGATAAACCGATAAATGCTAGGGTCCACTCCCAGCCAATTAAGGCGATTAGAATCAATGTCAAAGAAAGCGAATTCCAAGGACTTGCCACCAAAAAGGCCATCACCTGCCCTAGGCTGGCGCCTTTGCGGTATAGCTGCATGGCCACCATTAAAATACCGTGGCTGCATAAATCCATTAGCACGCCCGCTACGGTAGCGCGGCCCAAGCCATTAATACTGCCCCCTTTACCCAATATCGATAAGACAAAGCTTTGGGGTATTTTTGCTAAAAAGCCGACAAACAAGGCCGCCAATACAACACTGAACCACATCGTATTGATTAATTCATACACCGTATCGGCCATTATTCCGAGCGCCGGGGATAAGGACCATACAAAGCTCTCCTCAATACCTAAATCATAAACCCAATCAGATAGATTTAAGCTGTAGAAGAACAGTACTAAAACCAGACATATGCGCAAAAACCAATCGGGCTGATCAGCGGCTTGCTCGCAGCAACTACTCAGCGCTTCTTGCGGTTCACTGGGGCAGCAAGTACTGGGAGCTGCCGGTTTAGTCCCACAGCAACTGCTTTGGGCAGCTGTCTCTTCAGCTGGGCTAACTTCCGCAGCGCCAGATTTATTTTTACTTGAACAGCAGGAGCTCATTTTCCTTCCTCCAAGTTCGATTCTTCTTCGCCAAGAGTCGATAGCTCATCAAGAATGGCGCAGTGCGGCCCCTCATCACCTGCACATCGGCTAGCAAGCGTATTTAGGGTGTTACGCATTGCCTGCAACTCAGCGATTTGGCTCTCTACTTGCTCAACCTTTTCCAAAACTAAGGATTTCACGTGGGATGAGTGGCGCTGCTCATTGTCGTATAAGCCGAGTAATTGCCGGCACTCTTCAATTCCGAAGCCAGTTGCCCTAGCTCTTTGCAAGAAGCGTAAGGCTTCAACATCAGACTCGCTATAATCGCGGTAGCCGTTATCAGAACGCTTGGCCACTTTTACCAGCCCAATACTCTCGTAGTAACGTATTGTCTTGCTGCTTAGCCCGCTGCGCTTAGCCGCTTCACTAATGTTCATTGATAGACTCCTATTCAGCCTTCTATCTGCTAAAACTGACGTTTTAGCTCCAATGGCCAAGCATACTAAAGCTTCCAGCAACTATAAGGTCAAGCAGGACGACTGACAAATATAAAAATCCAAATAAGCACCTCAAGAGAACAGTAGATCTTTGATTTAATTAGATATTTTTTATCTCTCCTTGAAAATCAGAACGCAAGGCCAAACAGTATTAAAAGAAATGTGGGCATACTCAGCAAACACTGTGCATTTATCGAGCATTCATAAGCAGCTCTCAGTTCTTCCAGAATGAAGATATAAAATCAGACAGGAATTGAAGTTCAGGTATGATTCAACAGCAACAGACAGCCTTATTCCTCGCCCTACTGATGTCGGTACTGGCTTTGCTCTCGGTTGCATTCGCTTATCAATGGCAATGGCTTTGGGCGTATAAAGTGTTGGCATTTCCGGGGCATTTAGTTCTTGGGTTCTTTTCTGAAGAGATCGATTTCTGGCCTAAACTGGCGCTACTAACGCTCTCTCAATTTGTTAGCGTTTATCTATCAGCGATTTGTTTATTGCCTCTAGGAAAAAAGCTATTTACAAAGCTACAAACCATTATCCGTAAGTAGCATTTAAATGAAGGACTATAAGAGTTTGCACAAAATTGTACTTTTGTTACTAGCCCTATTGATCTCTCCATATGGAGTAGCCCAGATGGAACCCAATGCTCAATTAAAAGCGGCTTACGAGCAAGACCAAGAAGATCGAAAACATGGAAGCTTGTCTCTTTACCGTGACGCGCAACGAATAAAACTGGTAAGGTCTTTGCTAGAGCAGAACAAACTTAAGAATGCCGAAGACTACTACCGCGCTGCATTGATAATGCAGCATGGGCAAGATTCAGATCATTACAAACAAGCCATAGCTCTGGCAAAGAAGGCCGTTCTGTTAAAGCCAAACCATAAACAAGCGCGCTGGTTGGCCTGCGCAACGGAAGATAGGTATTTGCATAGCATCGGAAGACCTCAAGTGTGGGGCACACAGTTTGTAGGTACTTTTGAATACAGCTTAGAACCCTTTGACCGCCATGCAAAAACAGATCAAGAGAGAATCGCGAATAATATTCCTCCCTTGCAGGAAATCCTTCGACAGCTGCGAGCCATGAACAATGCGCTAACGGAAGAACAAAGCGAATAAGCCATGGCCTGCAGAGCCAAATGCGTAGTAAATGGGCCAGCAACAGCTGGCCCCTAGCTTTTATGAAGAACGGCGCTGATAAACCATGCGATAAAGTGCAGGCAACAAAACCAGGGTTAACAAGGTTGAAGATACAATACCTCCAATAACCACGGTTGCTAGTGGCCTTTGCACTTCGGCGCCTGCCCCGGTGTTAAAGGCCATCGGCACAAAGCCTAGGCTAGCAACAAGCGCCGTCATCAGTACTGGGCGCAGACGCGCACTGGCTCCTTCCCTAATTGCCACGAGCAGGTCCTTGCCTTGATCACGCAAATCACGAATAAAACTCAGCATAACTACACCGTTAAGTACGGCCACGCCTGAAAGCGCGATAAAACCAATAACCGCCGAGATTGATAGAGGCATGCCCCTTAAACTCAATGCGATCACCCCACCGGTAAGCGCCAATGGCACACCGCTGAAAATAATCAAAGCATCGCGCAGAGAATTAAAGGTGCTGTACAAAATACCCAGTATCAATAACAAAGTTAAAGGCACAACAATACTCAAACGCTCGCTGGCCGACTGCAGTTGCTTGAAGGTACCACCATAATCAATCCAGTATCCCGCAGGAATATCCAACTGCTGATTCATAACGGCTTTTGTATCAGCGATAAAGCTGCCGAGGTCTCTACCTTCAACATTCGCCGTCACAACGACGTTGCGTTTACCACTTTGGCGATTGATTTGGTTAGGCCCTTCGATTGATTTAATCGTTGCAATTTCACCAAGTGGCACATAGCGCAGCTCAGGATTTGCATCGACAGGCAACGCGATTGGCAAACGAGCCAAGGCTTCAGTATTTTCCCTTAACGCATTGTCATAGCGCACTAACAAACGAAAACGCTTATCTCCCTCATAGATTACTCCAGCATCGATACCCGCCACAGCAGCACGCAAGTTTTGCTGCACATCGTCGACAGTTAAACCGAGCAAAGCTAAGTGATCACGCTCAGGCTCTACACTCAACATAGGCAAGCCGGTTAACTGCTGAAGTTGTACATCCTTTGCGCCCTCTACCTTGGCTAGTAACTCTGAAACTTGTCGTCCAGCCGCCTCTAAAATTTCCATATCATCACCATAAACACGAACAGCAACATCGGCACGCACGCCTGCTATTAGCTCGTTAAAGCGCATTTCAATGGGCTGGGTAAACTCGTATTTGTTTCCCGGAACAGGCAATACAGCCGCCCTTAGTTCATCCAATAACTTCGCTTTGGACTTATCAGGGTTTGGCCATTCTTGAGTCGGCTTTAGAATCACATAGGTATCAGCCACACTTGGCGGCATTGGGTCAGTCGCGACCTCAGGCGTACCAATTTTGGAAAATACATGGCTAACCTCAGGAAAACCACTAACGACCTTTTCCAACTGCAACTGCATTTGAATCGATTGCTGTAAGCCAGTACCAGGAATGCGCAAAGCATGCATAGCGATATCGTGCTCATCAAGTTGCGGTAAAAACTCAGAGCCCAATCGACTAAGCTGCCAAGCACTGCCACCCACTAGCAAGGCAGCGCTAAGCAAAACCACCAATGGAGCACGAAGCGAGAGCGCTAACAAAGGCTGATACGCTTGGCGCGCTCTAGCCATTAAGAAGTTTTCCTTCTCACTGATTTTGCCGCCCATTAAAATCGCCACAGCAGCCGGCACGAAGGTGATTGAAAACAACATCGCCCCCAATAATGCCGCAACTACGGTAAACGCCATCGGGTGGAACATCTTTCCTTCAACACCGGACAAGGCAAATATGGGCAGGTATACCAGCATGATAATAAACATGCCGAAAACCGCCGGCTGGATCACCTCACGGGTGCCTGCCACCACTTCACGTAGACGCTCTTCAATGGTTAATACACGCCCCAGGCGATGTTGAGCCAATCCCAATCGGCGTAGCGTGTTTTCAACAACAATTACTGCCCCGTCGACAATTAATCCAAAGTCGATCGCACCTAAGCTCATTAGGTTACCGCTTACTCGATTGGCGGCCATGCCCGTGATAGCAAATAGCATACTAAGCGGTATCACTAATGCGGCAATAAAAGCAGCGCGAATATTCCCAAGCAAGGTAAACAATACGACGATAACTAAGACCGCACCCTCGAAAAGATTAGTGCGAACCGTAGCAATGGTTTTATCTACTAGGCTTGTACGACTATAGAGCGCAACAGCTTCCACACCACTAGGCAAACTGCTATTAACCAGTTTCAACTTATCTGCGACCGCTGCCGATACCGTGCGACTGTTTTCACCCAGTAGCATAAAAGCCGTGCCTAATACTACCTCGGCACCGTTTTGGGTTGCGGCACCACTGCGCAGCTGCTTGCCATAACGTACCTCGGCCACATCACGCACGCGCACCGGCGCATCATCGCGCTTGGCAATCACTACCGCGCCAATATCTTGTAGATCATTGAGTTGCCCTGGTGAACGTATCAGCCATTGCTCGCCATTTTTTTCAATAAAACCTGCGCCTCGGTTTTGATTGTTTCGCTGTAGGGCTTGCAACAAATCCTGAAGATCAACTTTGTATGCGAGTAGCTTGCCGGGCTCCGGCACGACTTCATATTCACGCTCGTAGCCGCCGATGCTGTTAATTTCAGTAATACCTGGAACACGAATGAGCTGGGGCCTTACAATCCAGTCTTGAATGGTCCGCAGATCTTCCGGGGTATATGCCTGCCCGTCTTCACGTAAGGCGCCGTCTTTAGCTCGAACCACATAGCTAAATATCTCACCTAGGCCACTGGAAATAGGACCAAGTGCAGGCTCAACACCTGCGGGCAACTCATTTCGAATAGCCTGCAAACGCTCCGCTACTTGCTGTCGAGCCCAATAGATATCGGTGCCCTCATGGAAGATCACAGTAACCTGAGACAAGCCATAACGAGATAGAGAACGGGTATAGTCCAAATCAGGAATGCCCGCCATAGCGTTTTCAATAATATAGGTAACGCGCTGCTCAGCCTCTAAAGGGGAATATCCCTCGGCCTGGGCATTAATCATTACCTGCACATTGGTAATGTCCGGCACTGCATCGACAGGTAATTGCTTGGCTTGATAAACGCCAAGCCCCGCCAATAACAGCGTAAATGCGAGAATTAACCAACGCCTCTGCACCGCAAAGGCAATTAAACTATTCATAGCTGTGCCTCCTTAGTGATCGTGCGCTGCGCCGTCTTTCAGCACATCCGCTTTAATAATAAAACTGTTTTTAGTGGCGTATTGACTGCCCGGCTTTAAGCCGCCCAACACTTCCGTATAGCGACCATCACTGTCGCCAAGCTCCAACATACGTACCTCAAACTGCTCACCAAAACGCGCAAACACCACAGTAAAATCCCTAAAGCTCTGCAAGGCTTCATTGCGAACTGCAAGTGCTACCGGCTTTTGAGCAGTACGAATATCCGCTTTTACGTGCATACCAGGGCGCCAATGACCGTCACTGTTATCGATTAAGGCACGAGCGCGAGCAATATGGCCGCCAGTCATCTGTGGTGCGATATAGATGATTTCGCCTAAGGCTTTTTCATGCTGATGCATGTCGGCCACGGTTACCGGCTGCCCCAGGGCCAACTGTTCAATATCTTCAGGAAATGCAGACATTTCTACCCACACAGAAGACAGATCTACCACCTTGGCTATCGCCTCCTGATCGATACGCTGACCAAGGCTCGCCATCCAGTCGGTCACTTCACCGGCGATTGGGGCTTTAACCGTGTATTGCTGCAGTGTTTTTATATTGCGCAAAGTGGCAATTTTCTGCCCGGCTTTTACCTTTTCGCCAATACTGACATGGATTTTTTCAAGCATGCTGGGATACGGCGCATAGATTCCCGCTTGGCGATCAACAGGAGCCTCGATAACGCCAAACAACTGGCGCTTAATATCGAGTGTTTGTGAGCTAGCCCTTGCCAACTCAATACCCGAAGCTTTCAGCATTTCATCATTGATGGTGCTGCGCCCTTCATGGCTCTCATAAGCCCAGCGATGAGTCTTGCCGTTCAACTGCAGCTCCACTTTCACATCATATGAGTGAGGTTCGATTACCGTTTGCTGTCCGCGAAGGTAATCCCTCTCTGGCAAAAAGCTCAGGCGATCTATCTGCCCATCAATACGATGTAGTTCCATTTTAAGCTGGGGCTGATTCACTGCTACTGGCTCACCCGAGCGGTAAACAAAAACGCGCATTTCCGGCGGAACACCCGTTTCAAAAACGGTAATCTCTGCAGAGATATCGCCATCAATTAACAGTTTGCCACCACGAGGGCCTTTTTGTTCTTCCTCGGCTTGCTGACCACCATGGTCATGATCACCAGCAGAAACACTGGCACTAAAAACTAGAGTGATTAGCAAAGGCAGCAACATTAAAAGCTGACTTAATTTTAGATTTGATTTCATATGACTAAATCCTGTTTAGTTGGCCGTACTACGACCAATAAGGCGTTCAAGCTCGATCCACTTGTTCCAGTAGTCGCCTTGTATTTCGATAAGTTGGCGCTTGATATCAGCAACCTCTAGCTGCGCATCTAACCATTGCAGCAAAGTGTACTGCCCGGCCTCGTAGGCAATCTTGGCGGCGTCTTGGTAATTTTGCGCTTCGGGTAATAGCTGCTTTTTGATACGCGACATTTGTGCCTGATCATTCAGCAGAGACTGCCGCAACAACAACAAGCGTTGTTGCAATTGCCAACGCAATTGCGCCTGCTCGGCCTGCTTAATCTGCCAGTCGCTATGGCTTAGCTTGATATCTGCTTTGGCGCGTTGGGCCTGCTGTAAGGGTATAGAGAACTCAAGCAACAGGGCTTGATCGCGGCTAGATTGAAAACGACGCAGGCCTACCCCCACGTTAAAATCCAGCTGCTGCAAGCTATTGCTTAGCTGCCAAGCCGATTGGGCCACCCGGCTCTTGGCACTTGCCACTAGATAATCAGGTGCGGAATCTAGGCCTGACAATATATCTGCTTTACTTGGCGCCTTAGGTAGCTCGGCTAGCAGCTCTACTCGCCATTGCCTGTCATCAGCAAGCTCGGCTGTCGACGTATCCAAGCCACTCCATAAGCCTTGCAAACGCATGCTCTGTACAGCCAATTCCGCCTGAATATTTTTCTTTAAGCTCTGGCTCGCTTCAACTTGCAGGCGCATTTTATGTTTATCGGCCTGATTAATAGCACCAGCTCTTGCCAAGCGTTGCACTGTTTTTAAGGCGGCAAGTTGTTGCTTCAAGTTGTCCTTCGCCCAGGCTTCAAGCAACTGTAGCTTTTGCAATTGAAAGTAGTTTCGTCGGGTGTCAGCTAGTACCTCAAGCTTTAAGCTCTGGTACGATTGCTGCTCCAACTGCAGCTCACTATCAACCAATTGAGCGCGTTTCTCGGCTTTGTCCGCTGATTCAAATAGGCGCTGAACCATAACGCTGATTTCGGCACTATCGATGCCACTGAAGTCACCAGAGCCCAAAATATTTTCAGCTGCTACGGTCAGCTCCCAGGCCGGTTTTCGGCTGGCAATTAGCTTCTTTAGATCGTACTGGCGTAAGTACATCGGGTATTGGGTCAAGCGCGGGTTTTGCTCTAAGGCCTTAGCTAATGCTTGCGTCAGGCTTATTTTTTGAATTTCTGCCCTCTCAGCTGACGACTTGCTAAGGCTTTTGATATCGTCGGACGCTTCTGCCATCGACAAACCGCTAATTGACAGCGTCAGAACCAATAATCCACACAGGCTACCAGCCTGTCGCTTCATTTTCTTTCTAAAAATCATGTATAACTCCACAAGGCAGCCGCCAGCAAAGGCACTACCTAATTCGGTTTAAACCTAAATAAGGAAAATTTCGAAGGAGTTAAACAGTCGGTGGAGGAACCGGCGGAGAGAAAGCCTGACTTAAGTAGGCTGGAATTCGATTATGAAGAATATCGGGCGCACTTCTAGTAATAACATCTAAGGAGGCTGGCATGGACTCCAATTGCAAATGAACATGGTTACCATCATCATGTTCTTCACTTGCAAGATCCATTGCAGCAGAGTTTAGGGTATCACTGGGTAAATAGTGGCTTTGACCATTTGAATGATCACTGCCGACTTCAGAATTACTAGCTGAATCATCAAACTGAGTAATTACCGAGTCAACGCCATTATCTAAATGGTGGTCTTTCAATAAATCGCCCAAACCCACAAACAGCTGCTCATCGGCATGCAAGTGAAAGCCTTCACCTGCGTGATGATCCAGATCGGCTGCATAGTGAAAAGCCGCAATGCTATTAATTAGCATATGGCTGAACACCATGAATGTGATAAGAAAACGAAGAGCCACAATGAGCACCACTAGTTTGATGGCCGCAAGATTAACAAACTCCCCCAGCCAACACTAGCCCTAGAATTCACAGATTTACAGAGCTTTACTTATTTTCTGCATATTTACTGCATGATTGCTTGGCAATATAAGCTCCACAAATAAACTCGTATTACGTTTATCTGCTTCACCTGCCGTTAATCTTACTCCAAGACAATGGCATGGAACTGAGCCGTAGACAGATAATCAAACGGCCATATTTGAAGTAAATGAGGTTCCCATTATGTACTTTTCCAAATTCGGCAAAACCCTATTACTAGGTTTATCCAGTGTAGCCTTACTCAGCGCCTGCGCCGGAACAGGTAGCCAACAAGATCGAAACAATACTGCGATTGGCGCCGCGGCCGGTGCGGTTATCGGCGCATTAGCTGGTGGCCAAATGGATAATGACGGCAATCGTGATCGTGGCCGTATTGTAGGCGCACTGGTCGGTGCTGCGGCGGGTGCTGGTGTTGGCAAGTATATGGATAATCAAGAACAAGCTTTTCGAGACGAGCTAGCTACCGAACAGCGCAATCGGGAGATTGAAGTTAAACGAGTTAAGGAGGATACCATTCAATTAGTCCTCAATAACGAAGTGTCATTTGATTATGACTCCGCCAGCATAAAACCGGGCTTTCGTAATACGCTAAATAAAATGGCACAGGTATTAGACAGCTACCCGAATACGACGATTACCATCGTCGGCCATACCGACTCAAAAGGCAGCTCAACTTATAACCAAAGCCTTTCCGAAAGACGAGCCGCCTCTGTGAAATCCCATTTAGCTCAAAAAGGCATTGCCTCGTATAGAGTCAGCACCGAAGGGCGTGGTGAAGATGAGCCAAGAGCCAGCAACACCACCGCCGAAGGACGCGAACTAAATCGTCGCGTTGAGGTGTTTGTAACCAGCACTGGTGTATAGCTATTTATCGGTTTTCTGGCGATTGCCTGCTCCCTGTAATTCGGCCCTCTTAGTCTCCCCCTTGATTAAGAGGGTATGCTAAAACACTGTGCTCTCTCCAAGCAGTTGGTTAGCTACCCTTCAAACGTTTTACAATGGCAGTCGCCAGACTTTAATTTGCCGCATGAAGTTTCGGTTCAAGACAAGAACACCACTCTATTTCTACCAAGACTCTTAGCTCGATAGAGCGCCTCATCTGCCTGGCTGATCCAGGCATCGTAACTGTTCGCCAAACTACAGCACACGGCCCCGACACTTGATGAAGTGCCGATCAAATCACAGTTCTCTATGCGTGCTCGAATTCTCTCCAGCATCTCCTCCGCTTGCGCAATACTGACATCACGAATCAACAATAGCATTTCATCGCCCCCCATGCGGAACACCAAATCACTCTTGCGACTGCTTTCTTTAATTAGTTTCACCAGTTCCACTATTGCCGCATCGCCAGCCTGATGTCCCTTCTCATCGTTGATCGTCTTAAAAAAATCAATATCAAATATAGCAACCACCGAACGTTTAGCATTGCGCTCATAACTGCCAAGGGATTCATTTAGGTAATCGTCCAACAAACGTCGATTGAAAGCGCCAGTCATTGCATCTTTATTCGCCAGCTCGCTAAGTAGGAACTGAGCGCGCTGTATTTTTCTCGCCAATAAACTTACCAAGTAAAAATTTACAACGAGTGCAATCAAGACTCGTATCGCTGGATACGTCTCTAGGCTATAAATGCTCACACCGCCATAACACAGCAGGACCACCAGCGACATCGCAAAGGCCAATTGTCTTGAAAGTAAAAAGTAAAAAGCCGTGGTAATGGTGAAGGCCCACAAAACGGATACCAAGCCGTGATAAGCAATGGGAATCGAGGTTGCCAGTACCAACAGAGTCGTCACCAGCACAATTACCCAAGTAGGCAGCGGCTTGCCCTCGCGAAACATGTACCACATGCTGGGCACAAAGGCAGCTAAAAAGAGCAGATTAATGATCAGTAAGGGCCAGCGTTCATGGAGGTAATTGTGGATAGAGAAAGGAATGAATATTAATAAGCAGAATACCGCCAGGCCTTTTACAAGGCGCTGCTTGTGAATATTAGCTGCCGCTAGGTTATCACTCGATTCCCACTCAGAAAGATCTAGGTCGTATAGTATTTTTCCCTGTGACACTCAGCAGCCCCATAGCTAAAGTCGAGTTTAAATCGCGATTGTTGTTCTTCAACTCAGAAACGAGCCGGGCTAAGCGCCATTTTTCTCTGTCCCCTTACACAACATGGCAAGAACGCTGCAATGCCAATCTTACTAAAGCCATACCGTCTAATAGAGCCGTATGCTAAGTATTGAAGACGGGGAAATTAAGAACTTCCTAATACTTTAACCAGAGTTAAGCCAGCAATGAATCACACTATAGTTGTAATTTTTAAGTGGTTATGACTTCGCATGGAAAATACATTTCACCCAAGCTAGCAACTGAAGCTCAGTACCGGCGCAGGCCGCCTTTGAAGCTTGATTATTAGCAATGAGATTTTCAAACGTTTAGGAATGAACCTTAAGCTATAAAAATCAGTATTCACTCTAAATACAGCAGATCACAAGTCGTACCCTGCATCATACCAAGCTATACACCCTAGATTAGCTTGGAGCCAAAACCTAAAATTCAAAACCAGTAAGCCTTTGAATCTATTAGACTTATTAAAATCACATAAAAAGTTCTTGCCAAACAGTGTATCAGTGCAATAATACACCAATGCAGAAGAATCTAAATCTAAACATCAATCCCAACATTGGCACCGCTGTGTTTAAGCAGTTGGTAGATCAGGTGCAGCGCCTAATTGCTCGCGGGCAATTACTGGCTGGCGACCAGCTTCCTTCAACCCGGGAAGTTGCTAAGCAACTCACCATCAACCCCATGACGGTTTCCAAAGCCTATAGCCAGCTGGAACTGGAAGGTCATGTGGAGCGCAAAAAAGGAATTGGCATGATCGTTAAAGCCAGTACACAAGACCCCAAAGAGCAGCAAGAATCCCTGCTCAAACCCACCCTAAAAGAGTTTGTTTTTCAAGCGAAACAGCTGGGGCTTAGCAAAAGTGAAGCCTATAAACTTATCGAGCAGAGCTGGAGTGAAGATGAATAAGCCACTGGATATCCAATCCTTAAGTCATGGTTTTAGTCAGAGCCTTTGGCCCTGGGCTAAAGCAAATGAAGATGAATATTGTTTAGATAGCATCGATCTTTCTCTCGAGCCGGGGAGCATCACTGGATTGCTCGGTAAAAACGGTGCTGGTAAGACCACGCTGATTCAATGTGCGCTTGGGCTTATCCAACCCATACAAGGTCATGCTGAAATATTTAGTGAAAACAGCTGGAATGCCAGCACCGAGAGCCGACAGCAATTAGGCTATGTCCCCCAAGAAAGTGGTTTGCTAGACAACGCCAAAAACGAAGAACTCTTAAGGCACTGGGGCGCTTACTATAAAAACTGGGATCACGACTTTGCCCTCGCTCTACTGGATAAATTTGAAATCGATAAAGCTAAAAAGACCGGGCAATTATCGGTCGGCCAGCGCCAATGTGTGAGCATTATTATGGCCATTGCCCATCGCCCTAATCTATTAGTGCTCGACGAGCCCGTCGCTGGACTTGACCCAAAGGCTCGCAGGCAGTTTATCGAAGTGCTCTTGGAAGATTACTGGGATGAGAATAAAACCATTCTATTTTCTAGCCATATCACTAGCGATATCGAGCGTATCGCCAGCGATGTTATATTTCTTAAAGATCGCAAAATATTGCTGCAGGAAAACCTAGATCAATTAAAAGCTAACTACCATAAGATTACCCTACCCGAGCAAGAAGATCGTCAATCGTTGATCGATGGCATCGAAAACAAAGTCGCTATACGTGAACGCGGTAACGACATTATTGTTACGGTAAGCCAGCCAGTTCCACAATTATCCAGCGATATCCTACAACAGCAGCTAAACCTAGAAGATCTCTTTATGGAGCTGCACGCATGAGCACTTTAAGACACGACTTATGGTTTTTCAGAAAGCTGATGGCGACACGGGAAGTAGCAAGTATTGCGCTGTATGCGGCCTTTATGATTTTTATATTGGTAAGGGCTGAGGCCGATGACACATATCCACTTATACTTCTTAGTTTCGGATTTTGTAGTGGCTTATTGAGCCAGAGAATTAAGGAACAGCAACAACTCGTTTTGCTTCCGGGATTTATTAAAACTCTACCCCTTATCATCAGCGCCTCATTTTTACTTCTTGCGATGGTTGTTTATATACCCATCAGTGTAGAATCCACTACACGCGAGACAGCAAAGCTGGCCATCTTTTTTTGCAGTCTCGGCTTGTTCTTTGGTTTCCACATCCACATTACAGCCTGGTTATTTGCTTTACTTCCTCTGACTCTGTTTGCCAGCGCATTTGGTTTTGATGAGCCTGCAAACTACCTAATAGTTAAGCCTGTTACATTTATTTACAGCGATACTTTTGCGTTTGTTATAGTGGTGCTTCTCGCTCTTAGTTGCTGGACATATGGTGCGTTCATTCGACAATCCTATATCGGAGCTCGAAAAAAAATGCTCTGGCAGACAATGAATAGCGAACAAAAAAACTGGAGCATCAATAGTAGCTCTGACAAAATAGTTCCACGAGCCAACCCAATTAAGGTTGCTTTTATCGTTTTAATCGGCTTTATCCTGCTAGAGGAACTGGCCATCATTACGGCTCAAAACGAAGCTGACCTATCGGATAGGGCTTGGGCTATCGCAGGGCTTTTCGCGTTTTTCTCCATTCGAATAACTACAACTATCAGCAATATCGATCGCCTTTGGCTATCATCAAAATTTGAAAATAAGGCTTCGTTTTTATTACAACTATCGTTAAAAAACCTCATCATAAATTTAGGGGCACTATTAATAATTTACTTGTACGCCATTTATAGAAGCCCAGACACTATGATAATACTACCTTGGTTCATCGTTTTTTACTTACTATTATCAGCTCTGAGTTTTATCTCCCTTAAAAAGAGGTTTACCATTCCTCTATGCACATTACTGAGCTTTAGCCTCTTTTACCTATTTATAAAAACCCCTGTATGGGCAATCACTATTGCCGGGGCCTTATATACCGTAGGTCTCTACTACTATGCGAAAGGATATGGCTTCAATAATGGCCGACTTTCGGCACCGACGTTTGGAGTAGCAAAGGTTTAGGGTTTTATTTAAACGATTTTTGTAAATCAAACACCGTCAGAATTTCGCCACGAAGGTTTAAAAAGTTTTCGGTTTTCCCTAAAATTTCAAAACCCTGCTTTTGCAATATATGTAAAGAAGCGGGGTTATTGTCTAAAACCTTCGCTTGTAATAGCTTAAGGCCCAATTCTTTTTGGGCCACTTGAAGCAAACACTCTAAGCAATAACTGGCCAAGCCCTGGCCGGTATAACTCTTCGCTACACGGTATCCAATCTCCCCTCTACCATTATCAATGCCCTTAATATTCGCTCGGGCAACAATGCTTCTTGAATGACAAAGCACATAAGAGCGCCCCATCCCTTCTTTGGCCATATCTATTGCCTGCTGAATATGATCAGCAACGGCATCTATTGAATAAAAGCTTGCCGGACGTGCCGCAATAAGCGATTCAAACCAAGAGCGATTTTGAAGCTCGAACTTTAGTAAGGGCTCGACATGAACAGAAGCAAGGGCTTCAAATTGGTAATCAGTGCTCATAGGAAGGAATTATATTATCAAGAAAACAGTGGGCTGGGCTCAGCTGGCGCCAGCCCCACCATTATCGATCGCTTACTAAAGATTAACAACCGAATTAGGCGCCCATTTGCCCTGCCAAGGTTGGGCCGCTTCAAGTTCATAAGCTAAGGCCAACAACTTTGCCTCTTGGCCATAGCCTGCGGTAAATAGGCTACCTATTGGCAAGCCAGCATCACTCCAATGTAAGGGCAATGACAGTGACGGCAAGCCTGTCGCATTTGCTGTTGGCGTATGGCTGACATAGGCAACGCTACTTTCTATTAGGTTCTTAGGATCAATCTTAGGGCCATGCTCGCCCAGCTTAACCGCCACTTGGTTTAATACCGGGCTCAAGTAGACATCATACTGTTGATAGAACTTAGCGGCGCTTTCGGCGAGGGTTTTAAAATAAGCCACCGCCTTTTGGATACTGCCTTCCGGGCGATTTTTATACATCTCGATTAGATAAAAGCTCATGGGCTCAAAATCGCGTGAATCAATGGCTCGCCCTAATAAGGCTTCTGCTTCTACTTTTTTTGCGGCCGGTGATGAAGACCACAAACTTAAGAAGTGATACATCAACTCTTCGCCATTAAGCTCGAATTTTTTCTCTTCAACATGATGCCCCAAACCCGCCAAAAGTTTCGCGGTTGATTCAATAGCCTGCTTAACTTCAGCATGGGGCTGTAAACCATTGGCATCCTCTGTGTGGTAGGCAATTCGTAAACGCTGCTTACTGGCGGCCGTTACATAGCCCACCTTACCACCTTTAAAATCTGGTCTTTCAGTAACGGCCAAGAAAGCTGCGGTGTCTCTTACGCTATGACTTAGACAACCCTTGGAAGATAAAAAACCAGTTTTTAGACTGCTGTATTCGCGATAACGACTGTACTTTAAACCCACCAAACCACACTGGCAGGCCGGCACTCGAATAGAACCACCTCCGTCACTGGCCGTAGCAATGGGCACAAGACCTGCCGCAACCGCTGCGGCCGAGCCACCACTGGAGCCACCAGGGCTGCGAGTTAAATCCCAAGGGTTATGAGTCGCGCCATATAGCACCGGCTCTGTCGTGGCCACCAACCCAAATTCAGGGGAATTGGACATTCCCATTAATACAGCACCCGAGCCATCAATGGATTTTTGCAAATCATTGGCTGTTTTTGGAATACGATTTACAAAGGCCCGAGAACCGCCCGTAAAGGGTACATCTTTATAAGGAGCAAGATTTTTATAGACATAAGGAACCCCAGCAAAGACGCCCTGGGGCTTGCTCTTCGACGCTTGCTGCCTTGCAATATCGAATGTTTTGATCACCACCGAGTTAATCTTCGGATCAAGTGTTTCAATACGCGCGATGGTGTCATCAAGCACTTCTAGCGCACTCACCTGACCTGTGCGAATGGTCTCTGCAAGACCTAGCGCATCCAGCTTAGCCAGCTCCGAGCTAGTAAGTTTTGGCTGACTCTTTGCCAAGGCATTTGCTGCAATCCCTGTACTCGCGCCAGCAGCCAATGTCGCTACTGCACTGTGCCCTAAAAAGTCTCTACGTTTCATCATGGTCCTCGCTTAACTTTATTATTCTCGGCAACTCATCGATACGCCGGTTGATTTGTCACCACAGACATTGCTGCAAAAACACACAATATGAGCAATTGCTCAGATGTTAAAATGCAGCTAAGCTAAAGTCAATCTTTCGAGCGACCAGAGCGCGAGGTACACTAGCGTTTGAACGCTATTGGATAAAATGATGAGTAAGAAATCTACCGCCGTTGTGCGCCGAAGCCCAAGTACCCCTAGGGGCGAAGAATCAGTCGCGAAGATTTTGGATGCCTGCCGCGAGCTGTTAGCAAGCGATGGCTTTGCAAAACTCACCACCAATCACGTCGCCCAACAGGCTGGGCTGAGCATTGGCACTCTATACCAATACTTTCCCAATAAAGAATCCATGCTATACGCCTTGGTAGAACGCTGGTACCAGGCCCTGAACAAGGAGTTTGAAAATGCCGTTGCCAGCACTGAGGAAAACGGAAAAGAAAGTGATGACATTTACGAGCTGATGCGTCGCATTTATATTCAAATATTAGAGCGGCAATACCAGCACTATAGAGCCTACGCCGACATCGATAAGATCGCTGCCTCTATTCCCGAGCTAGCGGATCTACAGCGCAGCCATAATCAGCAGTTCGCAGACAGATTACTCGCTCTTTTTGAGCGCTTTGGCTACAGCAGCAACAAGCAAAACCTTAAGCAGCTCAGCGTTTTCTTTCATCAACTAGCCGTGACTATGCTGAATCAAACCGCTTTACAAAAAGGAAAGGCTCGTGAAATCAATTTAAAACTTTCACTGAGATTGAGTGATGAAATGGTTAAAGCAGCGATTGAAATGAGCCAGGAATAATAAGCGTGTTGCAGAGCGGTAAAAGCACCAAGGCCAACTAGCACGCATCACTCAGGTCTTTTTGCATAACATCCAGCGGGTAGCCTTTATAATTACAGTCTTGCAATTTAATCCAGCCAAGTTTTTCATAAAGTGGGCCGGCATGCTCCGTCGATAAGTACAAGGGGCTAAGCCCTAAACGGCTGGCCTCCTCCTCGCAATGTTGCACCAACAAACTAGCTAAGCCCCTACCGCGAGCTTGCTCTTTCACATAAACGGCCGCAAGCCATGGCCCCATATGAGCAAAACGCTCATCTAGATCTGACTCTACTAAGGCTGCCGAACCTAACAACTCACCACCCTCTATCGCGATATATAGCGACGGGATACCACTTTCTTTCGCAGAATCCATTAAAGACTGCTTTTGATCGGCTACGGTTGATTCCGGGCTAAAGTGACGCCACTCCTTGTAATGCAAAGCCGCAAGCTCATCAATAAATTCTAAGTGATTGGAAAGTGGAACGATTTGAATCATTAGGCAGGCCTACTACAAATACAAAGGGCTCTTGTTACATCTAATCACTTTTTGTGATTTGTTGACCTGATATCAACGCTCAGCTGTAACAAGAGCCCTATTCAAACAAGGAGTTTACTTAAATTTCTCGATAAAATAATCGGTAATTTCAGTAAACACATGGGTGCGCTGACCATCACCGGTAATACCATGCTTTTCACCCGGGTAAGTCATCAAACGGAACTTAACACCGTTTTTCTGCAGTTTGGCCATTAAGGTAGTGGCATGGGTAAACAACACATTATCATCGGCCATGCCGTGGATCAGATATAGATCTGAACTTAAGCCATCTAAATGCGGGAAGATCGCACTGTTTTCATAGCCCGCTGCATTTTCCTGAGGCAAGCCCATATAACGCTCGGTGTAATGAGTATCGTATAGCATCCAGTCGGTAACGGGCGCTACAGAAACACCGGCCGCAATTTGATCAGAGGCCTTAGATAGCATCATTAAAGTCATGTACCCGCCGTAGCTCCAACCAAATACACCAATACGCTCTGGATCAACAAATGGCAGAGTTTTCAGATATTGAATACCCACTAGCTGATCCTGCACTTCTGGATCACCCATATTTTCGTAAATTGGATCTTCAAACTTTTTACCACGACGCTCAGAGCCGCGATTATCTAGGGTGAATACCACAAAGCCCTGCTGCGCCATATATTGATCGGTCAAACCCCAACGGCCATCCCAGCGACGCTGCACCTGCTGTGAACCTGGCCCGCCATAAACACGCAGGAACACTGGGTACTTCTTGTTTTTGTTTTGAGGCTCATCAAAACCTTCAGGCTTTAACATCTGGTAATAAAGATCGCCACCCAAGCTGGTATTTAGCTTGCCATATTCAGGCTGCTGCAAACCTTTAAAATAAGGAAACAGAGCATGGCCATCCTTCACTTGATTTGCCGCTAGATTAGTAATCAATTTACCGCTGGCTTCATGCAAACTCACTTGACTTGGAATCAAATCATCCGACCAAGAATCAATATAAACGCTGGCATCTTTAGCAAAGCTGACATTATGCCAACCGCGCTTGCGGCTGATAGACGTTAGGTTTTCACCATTGAAGTCAACACGGTATAGCTGTTTTTCTAAGGGTGAAGATTTAGTGCCGGTAAAGTAGATCTGCTGCAGCTTTTGATCAACGGCCTCGATCTCATCAACCTGCCAATCACCTTGGGTAATGGTATTTTTCAACTTACCCTTGGCATCATACAGATACAGATGTTTAAAACCGCTGCGCTCGCTGGCCCAAATAAAATCACCATTTTTGAGTGGGCGTAAATCTTCATGTAGATTTACCCAAGTCGGTGATTCTTCACTCAATAGAGTTGTCGGCTTACCGCCTTTTGCGGAATACAGCAATAGATCCAAACGCTGCTGCTTACGGTCTTGGCGTTGAACCAAAACCCCTGATCCATCGGCCAACCAGTTGACTCGGGCTAGGTAGATATCTTTGTTTTCACCAAGATCCAACTCAATCGGGGCACGCTTATTTTCTGGATCTAAAATTGCCAGGCTGATTAATACATTGTTAGTACCAGCTCCTGGATAACGCTGTGAAATAACCTCAGTGCGATCGGCGTAGATTTCTGAGCGTTTGGCAATTGGCACAGGTGACTCATCAAACTTGGCCGCAACGATGGCATCTTCATTTGGAGACCACCAATAACCCGTCATGCGCTTCATTTCTTCTTGGGCAACAAACTCCGCCATGCCCCAGGCTTCATCGTTATTGCTGGTGCGGGTGAGTGGTCTGGCTTTACCACCCTTGGTGTCCGCTACCCAAAGGTTACGATCACGAACAAAGGCAACATATTTACTTTTCGGTGACAGTTTAGGATCAGTAGCAAAGCCCTCGCCATTGGTTAGCGCTCGGGTATTCTTCTTGGCAATATCGTAGAGGTATAAATCACCTGATAAAGGAAAGAGCAACTGCTGGCCATCGTTTGAAAATTGATAGCTAACAATGCCCGACAAGCTAGAAATGCGAGCACGCTCGCGACGAGCCTTTTCTTCATCCGACAGCTCTTCTTCAGCTCCACCACGCAGCTTTAAGGAGTCCACCAACATATTGGTTTCACCACTGGCGATATTGTATTGCCAAAGATCCATACGGCCGGCATCATCTTCCCTGCCCTGCAAAAATGTGGCTCTTTGGCCATCAGGGGAGAGTTTTAAGCTTCGTGGTGCTGTGCCCGATAAGTCAGGATCGTCAAATAGACGTTCAATGGTCAAAGGCTCAAACGCCATGGCCTGCACACTGCTCATTAAGCCCACCCCCAATAGCAACTTTTTCATAGCTTTTCCTAGTAATAGATTAACTGGCCGAGCATAGCGCTTGGGGTTTTGGCAAGCAAGCATCCATGTAACTTCAGTAAGCAAGTGAATTGGCCCAAGCTCTCAGCATGCAGCCACTCCCAAAATTCAGCCAAGAGACTTGGTCAAATCGATGTAATTCCCTGCAGACCCGACCGACTGTAATGAACCAAGTAGGCTCTGCCTGGTACGCAAAAAGCTGGATCCATCCAAGCTCGCCTTCTCCTGGATTCGCACCGTCCAGGGGATTTGGTCAAGTCGAAGACGACCCGGCAGAGCCTACTTGGTTCACTACAGTCTGCAGATGATATTCATCCAAGTTACGACGGATTGCCCACATGAGTCAGCAAAGTGGCTTGCCTAGGGGGAAGGTGCTTTGCGGAACAATAAAGAGCGAGCGCTGAGAGAGCTAAAAAGACAAGCGTCTTTTTGCTTGGCTTTTTAGGGAACGAAGGAAGCCGGGAGGGCCGCCGCTCGTGGAGCAAAGCACCTTCCCCCTAGGCAAGCCGCTTTGCGAATTCACGCAACCTTACTTCCCCATTCATCAAGACCTCACAATGACAGGAACAAACTGAGGCCCAGAAAACAATAACCGTCATATCTACTGAAATGCCATTAATTCCAAGCTGTATATACAGAGATATTGCAAGCTAGCCCAAAACAGGCCAAGCTAAGCGCCGAATTAACCTAGGATGTGCCACTTAGCGGCCATTCTAGCGGGCCCACCGAATTGGAGACCATTATGCAACTGACATTACGTCATACCTGCCTAGCCGCCCTTGTCGCGGTAGGCGTAGGCTGTACAGAAAAAGATCAAACACCAGCCACCGTAACTGTTGAAGACAACCAAGCTGCCGAACAAGCCGCCACCACAGCGGTAGCAGCTATGGAAGAAAAGGCTATCGAATCTGGCGTCGATTATCACTCCTACGCCAACATGCAGGACTATCGCGTACAGCATATCGCCCTAGACCTGGATGTAAATTTCGACAACAAAACCATATCTGGCACCGCAACACTGGATATTGATGCCTTAAACGACAGCGGCAAACCACTGCTGCTGGATACTCGTGCACTGAGCATCAATGCCGTTGACGGTTTAGATGGCCCGCAAACCGCCGCCCTAAAATTCAACATGGGTAAAAAAGACGATCATCTAGGTACCCCACTATCCATTGATTTGGCCGGCCAGAAAAAAATCCGCATTAGCTACAGCACAGCACCAGAAGCTTCCGGTGTGCAATGGCTAACTCCTGAGCAAACAGCCGGTAAAAAGCACCCCTTCTTATTTACCCAGGCTCAAGCTATCCACGCACGTAGCTTTGTACCGCTACAAGATTCACCAAAAGCTCGTATCACCTATAGCGCCACCATCCGCACACCAAAAGATTTGCTAGCGGTAATGAGCGCCAACAACGATCCTAAAACCGAGAAAGACGGCGAATACCAGTTTGAAATGCCGCAAAAAGTGCCTTCCTATTTGATCGCACTAGCCGTTGGCGACCTAGAATTTAAAGCCATGGGTGAGCGCACTGGCGTTTACGCAGAACCAAGCGTTTTAGAATCCGCCGCTAAGGAGTTTGAAGACACCGAAGCGATGCTGATCGAAACCGAAAAAGTTTATGGCCCATATCGCTGGGATCGCTACGACCTATTGATTTTGCCACCTAGCTTCCCATTTGGCGGCATGGAAAACCCACGTCTAAGCTTTATTACGCCTACCGTCATTGCCGGTGACAAAAGCCTTACCGCTTTGATTGCGCATGAGCTGGCACACTCTTGGTCTGGCAACTTAGTAACCAATGCCTCTTGGCGCGATCTATGGTTAAACGAAGGCTTCACCACCTACTTAACCAACCGCATCATGCAGTTGATTTACGGTGATGACCGCTACCGCATGGAAATGGCCCTAGGCTACGAAGATCTAAAATCCGATATGGCCGACCTGCCTGACTCCGCCGAGATTATGGCGATTGATTTACGCGGCAAAGACCCGGATGCCGTATTCTCTAACGTACCTTACGAGAAAGGCTCGCTATTCCTATACGAGTTAGAAAACACCATCGGCCGTGACAACTTCGACAAGTTCCTACGCAGCTATTTTGATCACTTTGCATTCCAGAGTATCACCACAGAGGACTTCTTAGCCTACGTGGAATCTACGCTGATTGCTCAGTACCCAGACAAGCTTTCAAAAGAGCGTTTTGAACAGTGGATTTTCCAGCCAGGCTTATTGGCTGATGCACCTAAGCCTCAATCACCGGCTTTCGACAATGTCGACAAGCATCGCAACGGTTGGTTAGAAGGCAAGCAGGAGCTAGCGGCTATCGACGTTAGCAAGTGGACCAGCCACGAGTGGAAGTACTTCCTAGATGGTATGCCTGAAGCGCTAAGCCAGGAACAAATGGCAGCGTTGGACGGTGCATTTAATCTGACTCAAGCAGGCAACAACGAAGTCGCCCACAGCTGGTTAATGTTGGTTGTGAAGAATGACTACCAGCCGGGTTTTGAGCGCGTTCATAGCTTCCTAACCAGCATTGGCCGTAACAAATTCTTGCGTCCCTTATACCGAGCTTTAAAAGAAAGCGGTAAGCTGGAGCTGGCCCGTGAGATCTTTAACGAAGCTAAAGTGGGTTATCACCCATTAAGCGTTAAAGTGAACAGCGCGATTTTGTACCCAGAGCAGTAAAGCTACTCAGAAATCGTTAACAAAAAACCTAGAAGATTAACAATAAACCCCAGTCAATTGACTGGGGTTTATTGTTTAGGGTACCTGTATTCGCATCAGCATACTGAAAAGTTGAAACTAGTTGTAATGCAATTTATGGGTTACCACCAATCCTGGCGGTCATTAAACATAGTTCTTTATCTAAGCCACAGAAGTAAGAGTCTAGCGTGGAGCAGTGATTTGGAGCGACTAGGCTCCTGACAAAATCTTCTGGAAAGGTTTTGGGCTTGGCCGAAGGCTGAGCGCCTGGACGGCGCGAATCCATGGAACGGGTGGCTGCACGGATGCAGCGTTGGAGCGGAAAAGCACTGCTCCACGCTAGAATCTGGTCAGATAGCAAAATTTAAAAGCGGACGCGTATTAATCAATCTTCTCAATCGTCGTCGTAGCAATAGGCGATTGCACCATACGCTTTTTGCCGTCTATGGTGGCGTAAAATACGTAATAGCCTTTTTCTGGAATAGATGTCACCTTACCATTGCGCACCAAGTAGACTTTATCGTGGCCCGCAATATACACCTTAAAATCACCGCCTAGCATGGTATCCATAGTGCGATTGGCATTGTTGATTTTATCGCAAGCTGCCAAGGTCAAAACAGTTATTGCTACCAGGGCTATTCGCTTTAAGTAAGTGTTCATATCTTAATCCCTTCTTATATAGATTCTGTTATTTGATCACTAGCTCGATTAAAGGCTGCGCTTCGGATTCACCAGCAAATTAGAAAAGATAAAACCTGCAACTAGAGACATCAGAATTAAAAAAGCCTGACTGCCAATTTGATCGGAAGGCACAATCTGCTGACCACTCACCACAGCATTAATACCAATGTAAATCTTACTGCCCGGCACCAAGATCACCATGCCCTGCAATGTCACCACAATAGCGGGCGACTTTAACCAGCGCGCATAGATGTTGCCGTAAACACCCACGGCTAAGGCACCAAAGAAAGTCCCCAATGCCACGCCAAAAACTTCAGCAGCCATGATACTAACGCCATAGGCAATGATGCCGGATAAAATACCCCAGACACCATCACGCAAGCGTGCTTTAAACATAATAACGAGACTGGCCGATAACATCAGTACTGCTGTCCACGAAGTCCACCACGGCAGTGGCGCACTGGCTTGATAGCTTACCTCTCCCCAGCACACATAGGCCAAAGCCATGCCTAATACCGCACCGAAATACAGCTTAAACATTAGCATCAGGGCATCCATTACCCTTGCTGTTCCGGAGGTGAGTTCTCTTACCGATAATTCAGCCAAGCCCACGGTTAAAGCCAAGCCCGGTATAAAGGCGATGATGCTGGCTAAAACCACTAAAGATGCATTGAGATGAAAATCGAGCTGGGAAATACCAACAGCGATAAAGGCGGCCAACATGGCAGATAATGGTTCGAGCGCATCGGCTAAGCGTTTTGAAAACTGAGCCGCGTAGATCAAACCGTAAACCAATAAACTGATGCCGAAGGCGACGACGACATCGTCCCAGCTGGTGCCCATGAGCATTGCAAAGGCACCACCAGATACGCCAAAGGCAATGAGGTTTAACCAATGCGGATATGGTGGTGGTCGACTGGTAATATCTTCCAAGCGCGCTAAGGCATCCGCTAAATCGCGCTCGCCATTAATTAATTCATCGACCAACAGATCGGTACGCGCTAAAGAGCCCAAGTCGAGCTCACCGGGCTTTACTCGTACCGTGTAATGATACTCTTGATTACCCCGCTCACCCTTTGGCCACAATACAAAGGTTAATGCCGTAGGGGCCACCAGGAAAGATCCCTCTAGCTCCATCGCCGCTGCCAGATTATTAAGGTGGGCCTCCAACCGGTGGGCAGGCGTACCAAACTTGTGCAGCGCTTTTGCCAAGCGGATCAAAAACTTACGTTTGTTTTTAAACGAAGCGGACGTCATAAGCTAACTCAAACTGATTCTTGCAAGGTTTTGCGAAAGACTGAAACCCCACATGCGCTGCTGTGGGGCCATTGTAACAGTGGCGGCGATTGTAGCGAGTTTGTTAAAGGGGTCAATGAACTTATGAAAAATCACTGACCAAGGGCCTGTTAACACGAGTTAAGCATCAATCGTCAGTGAGCCATCCATTAGCTAAAGCTAAATCTATTTGCTCCAAGGCATATGCCCATAAGCGTGGGGCGCTATGCTCTAAATACTGATTGCGCTTTAAGACTTTGCTGCGGCTCACTTGATGGCGGCGCCAACTGCCGCCTTCATTGTTCATATTCTGAATCAACGGCAGTAAGCAATCCATCGCTTTCGCAAAGCGCGCATCTGCCGATTCGGCATCTTCATACTCTTGCCATAGAGCCCGATAATCCGCTGCTTGTGAGCTAGGTAGCAGGCCAAATAAGCGATCGGCGGCCTCGCTTTCTTTATCCGCTTTGGCTGCAATATCAGCGGCGCTGGCGAATGCAAAGGTATCGCCGGCATCGATTTCAACAATATCATGCAAGAGCAGCATTAGGCAGGCTCTATTGATATCAACCGGCTCACCCACTAAGGGCGCAAACACATGTGCCATTAAAGCGATGTGCCAACTGTGCTCGGCGCTGTTTTCAAAACGATCACCATCTTCCTTTACCGTCGTTTGACGATATACGGCCTTAAGGCGATCCATCTCTGCAATGAAGGCTAGCTGTTGCTGTAATTGTTGTTGAAGCTGTAGTTCTTGCATAAATCGGGGTCCATAAATAACACTGCCTACAGTGTAGCTCATTTAGCCTACAGATTTCTTACGCTTTGCTAGCTTTCAGTTGGCTTTCATCTAGCTTAGGGCTTGGTAAACTGCGGCGTAACACGAAGAAACCTAAGAGCCCCGAAAGCAGAGAACCAAATATAATTCCCAAGCGCTCATCAAACAGTAGGTTTACGCCGGTTTCTTCAAAGGCCAAGGAGCCAACAAACAAACTCATGGTAAAACCCACGCCACATAAACAGGCCGTACCATACAGTGCCCACAAATTCATACCCTGAGGGAGCTTCGCCAAGCCTGATTTTACCGCCAACCAACATAGGCCAAAAATACCGAGCTGCTTGCCCACAAATAAGCCCAGAGCGATACCCAGCGGTACTGGGTGCAAGAGCTGCTCAAAGCCAATACCCGCCAAGGGCAAACCCGCGTTGGCGAAGGCGAAAACCGGCAAGATAAAAAAGGCTACTGCACTGTGCAAATCATGCTCTAAATCTTTCGCCGGAGAACTTCCGTCTTTTGCCGTCATGGGAATAAAGAAGGCCAGCAATACACCAGCGAGAGTAGCGTGCACGCCAGATTTGAGCAGTGCCACCCACATCACCAAACCGATAGACAAATAAATACTTTTACTCTCAACACCCGATTTATTTACCGCGTATAAAATAACAAGGCAGACGGCCGCAATAATTAATGCTGTGGCTGAAATCTTTGCGGTGTAGAAAAAGGCGATAATTAAAATCGCACCAATATCATCAATAATCGCCAATGAGCTCAGAAATATTTTTAAGCTAAGGGGCACTCTTGGCCCAAGCAAAGCCAGGATACCCAAAGCAAATGCAATATCGGTAGCGGCGGGAATTGCCCAGCCTTTCAACGCGATAGGGTCCTGCCAATTTATCGCGGCATAGATTGTCGCAGGAACCAACATTCCACCTATGGCGCCAAGCGCTGGTAAAAGAATATTGGCCGGTTTTGAAAGCTGCCCTTCCAGTAACTCGCGTTTTAACTCCAGCCCAACCATAAAGAAGAAAACCGCCATCAGGCCATCGTTGATCCACAGCAATAATGGTTTGGCAATGCCGTACTCACCCAACTGGATACTAAAGGGCAATTGCAAAATACCTTGATAGTATTCATTCAGCGGCGAATTAGCGGCCAGCATTGCCAGCACGGAAGCCCCCATTAGCAGCAAACCTGCCAAGGCCTCCATGGAGATAAAGGATTGATCGTCTTTTAAAGAGTTGTAGCTGTTGTTTTCCATGGCTTTCCATTCATTGGGCATATCGCCCCATAGCATGCCTGAAGTTTATCCTTCAGCGGAGGAAAACCGGGCAAATTTTTGTAAATTGGCCCTACTGCTTATTTGGTTTATTTTGGGCCAGTCAAATGCCTGCTCTAGCCCAATCAATCAATGAAGTTCGAATGAGTTTTCTTGGACTTAAATGACCAGATTTTATCCTACTCGGCCATATTTCACTGAGTTGAAGCTTGTTAGCATAATGCTATCTAGGGAAGATTCACAGATACAGCATAAGAAGGCACGATATGAATACAGCTTGTAAAAATACAATAAGACAGCTCGACATCGATGGCCGCCAATATTCATTCAGCGACCAAGGCGAGGGCCCTGCCGTTATGCTGTTACATGGCTTTCCTGATATTGCCACCACATGGCAGGCACAAATTGATGCACTGGTGCTTGCTGGCTACCGCTGCATCGCACCCACCTTACGTGGATATGAAGAAAGCTCGATAAGTCAGAGCTATTTCGTTTTGGATTCGGTGGAAGATATTCGCGCCATTCAAAAGCAGCTGCACATCGACAAGTTTCACCTCATTGGTCACGATTGGGGCGCCATTATTGGCTACGCTTTTGCGGCGCAGTATCCGAACGCCCTTCTTAGCTTAAATTGCCTAGCCATTCCTCATCTTTCGATCTTTAATCAGGGGCTAAAAGAAGTCCCTAAACAACGCCGAAACAGCGCTTATATTGCATTCTTTCAGCTACCATGGATATCCGAGTGGTGGTGCCGTCGCAACAATTTTTCATTTATCGAATGGCTATGGCGACGCTGGTCGCCCAGTTGGGATTTTACTCAAGATGATATCAAACCTGTAAAGCAAGCACTGTCACAACCTGGCGTGCTAAAGGCAAGCTTGAGCTACTATCGCCACCTATACCGCAAAGGGCGTGAAGCTAGCCAAGCAGCAAGCGTTAAAAAAGTGTCCGTCCCCTGCCAGGTTCTCGCCGGGGAAAACGATGGCTGTATGGACGTGCGATTGTTTGAAATTTTACAGCGCAAGAAGCCATTTTTGGCCGACTATCAACTGCATATTATTGATGGTGCTGGGCACTTTATGCAAAGAGAGCAGCCTGAGAAAATTAATCGCTTAATTTTAGAGTGGATCAAAAAATTTCAAGCCTAGGCATTTTTAGAAAGTGCAAGATCTACCCACCCCATAAAATGCCGAAACTAAAGCGCTAAAAGAACCACATCCATAAAGCTACGGCGATCATCAAACTGCCGGAGATTCGATTGAGGTACTGTGCGCCATTATCCCTCTCCAAAAGATAACGCAAACTGCGCCCGCCGCTTGCATAGATCGTCATAGAGATAAATTCACAAATCGCAATTAGAGCCAGCATGGTTAGTAATTGAAACGTTATAGGACGATCAAAATCCAAAAACGGCGGCAAAATAGAGATATTAAAGGCCCAAGCCTTTGGGTTTGAGCAGGCCGTCAGTAAACCCTGCATAAATAGATCGCCCCGCCCAGGTGAACGAGCTTCGCCCTGCACAAAAGCTAACTTACCTTTCGATAGCCAGCATTGAATTCCGATATAAAAAAGATAAGCCCCGCCGGCAACTTTAATTACCGTAAAGGCCGTGGGCCAGCGCATAAGTAACTGGGCAACCCCTAGCACTGCCAACGCTGCCACAGAGATCACACCGAGTAGCTCACCGGCCATCATCCACATAGTACGACGCACACCAATCGCCATACCCAATGTTAGGGCAAGGGTCATACACATTCCCGGGCTAATCGACACCAAGAAAAAGGTGGGTACAAATACCGCTACTAGCGCCCATTCCATCGTATTGAAATCTCGAATTTTGTAGTCTTAAGCACGCTGCAATTGAAAATAGCCGTCGTGCTGATGTAGCTGCAATGGCAGGCCATAAAGCTCACTTAAAAATTCAGGCTTAAGAACTTCGTTTTTAGGAGCATCGGCCATGATTTCTCCATTGCGTAAAAGAATCACGCGCTCTATTTCAGGGATTATCTCTTCAATATGGTGGGTACAAAGCAATATACCCTGCTCTGATCCAGCGTCGTTTGCTGGGCTGTTTTTACAAAGCGCTGACAGCTGGTCTAACAATTCATAGCTGGCCTTTACATCAAGGCCGGCGGTTGGCTCATCCAACAATAGCGTTTTGGGCTGATGAATCATTGCTCTTGCCAGCAGTACTCGCCGCTGTTGGCCGGTGGATAAATGGTGAAACTTACGTTCAGCCAGCTCCGCCAAACCTAATAACTGCAAGCTCGACAGAGCATGCTGATAGTGATGATCTTCCAAAGGGTAATGCTGGTATAACAAACCGATAGCCCCCACAAAACCAGAAACCACCACTTCCAAGGCAGTACTAACGACGTTATAGGAAGCCTGAAGATCGTGGGAAACCATACCTATTTGCTGGCGGAGCTCATCAACCTTAACGGTTTCGCTACCATTGATTTTTACATAGCTACCCGCATTCACTTTTGGGTAAATTTCTCGGCTGAGTAGCTTTAAGAGAGTAGATTTCCCGGCACCATTAGGGCCCAAGATTGCGATTCTTTCGCCTTCTTCAATAGTTAAGTTTAAATTGGCAAATACCTGTTGGCTGCCTTGATGGGCACTCACATTTTTAATTTCTAACAAGGCGGGCATTGAAGACGTGACCTGAATCGTTTTAAGCAGGCCGCATAGTAACGAATTTTGAAGCTTGCGAACAGCCATCGACAACATGCTTTCTAGCTGTGATGGCTGTAGTTGTTGTAGTTGTAGTTGTAGTTGTAGTTGTAGCTAGGACATAAGCTGATTCCAACTTACTGCTGAGCTGACTTAATTTTTTGGGTTAGCATCAGCATGTCCCACCCCTTGATCAGTTCAAACTTCATAAATGCCAGCACCCCATGCATTAAAACAAGGACTCGCTCATAGTTCTTCGCTGGCTCGGAAAGACGATCGATAGCAGCTTGATAACCCTGCTGTTCATATACAGCCAATAAATCTACTGCATGCTCCTCAGCGGTTCTAACACGGGCTACAGGCTCATAACCTAAGGCTTCCACTGTCGCTTCTGCCAAGGTCCATACCGACCATGGGTTCTGCCCTGAAATTATCTGACCATCACGTACCACTAATTCTAAATAGTCTGTACCGCCGATAAAGTTTGCACCTTGCTCGATTAACTTTGATTCCAATAGAAATGGAAATATTTCGCGAGCTTCTGGAATCAAAAACAACTCTTCACTATTCGTAAAGCTGCTGACTTTCTTATCAGCTATTAGCCAGCGGCCATCGCTAAGCTGCACATTAAGCAAGGCTGCTGGGCCGTGACATACGGCGGCGATTATTCGGCCCGCTTCATAGAGATCTCTAACAAGGCTTTTTATAGCTTTATGGCCAGGAAAATCAAACATAGTGCCTTTGCCACCAACAAAGTAGACCGCTTGATAGTCCAGCGGATTAATATCCTCGATGCGCAGGGTATTTTCCAATTGCTGTTGCACTGAGCCGTCATTGAGAAAGGCGTAATCAAACACCCCCATATCATCGCCATCCAAAACCTTTGGCGCATCGCCGCCTAAGGGGCTGGCAATGTCCACCTCAAAGCCATTGACCTTAAACACCCAATAGGCACGGGCCAGCTCGGTTAATTCATACCCCGTAGACTTTCCACTCGTACCCATCTGATCAACACTGGTCACTACCGCTAAAATCTTCCCTCTGTTTTCCGGCCGAGCTTGATTTAAATAGGGAATATCTTTCACTTCAGCCGTTTTAACTCCCTCGTAATGGGAGGCATCAGGTAATAGGCTAAAAAACCACTTACCAGCTGCAAATACACTAGCTATCAAAATAGCTAAAACTATCAAAATTTTCTTTAGCATGATCTGGCTCTCTCTTTTCGATACTTCACTTAGCAATCAATGAAGAAGAATGAATAGGATAGAGACAGCTTAAAGAGAGGGTGGTGAAATCAGAGTGAAATTTTTACGCTAAATAGACCATCAGCCTGCTGAATTTCATAGCTCATTTGCATAGCCTCTAAAATTCTAGCCACTAGATACAAGCCTTGGCCAATGCCCGGGCTATCATCACCTTTTACGCCAATATCAAAGAAGTTAGCGGGCAAGGTCTTATTGCTTTGATTTTGAAAGATCAACATACCGTCGTCGACCATAATGCTTAGCTGATTTGAGTCGCCGTGATACAAGGCATTGTTAATTAAGTTGGTAAATAACAAAGTCAGCAAACTGGAGTTTGCGTTCACCGCCAAATGCTCTGGGACCGCCATGTTTAGATCAAGCTCCTTATTGGCGGCCAAACTGCAATCCATCAACGTTTGCTCCAAAACCGGCGCAAGGTAAATAGATTCTTCTTGCAGGCTTTCCCGGCGAGCTAATGCCAGCAAGGTATCGACAGTCTGCTGCATTTGCTGGTCGATATGACGTAACTGTTGTATATCGGATTCCGTCAATGGCCGCCGCTCTGCCAAGGTTAAGGTATTGCTCAACACCGTCAATGGCGTACGTAATTCATGGCTAACATCACTGCTAAAATCTCGCTCCCGCTGTAAGGCCTTATCCCTTTCCTCAAAAGCTTCTGATAAAATTTGCGATAAGTCACCCAGCTCAAACTGTAAGTTTGGCAATGGCTGCTTCTCTTTTACCGCCCCAGCCAATTGCAATACCGGCTTTACTGTTTTCGATGCCATCTTTACGGCAAGTAAAAAGGCCAACAATAAGGTAATCACAAACCCCGCAAGAAATAGCTGCAGTAATACAGGGCTTTTACTTACTACCAGTAAAGCGGAGACTTCAGCAATAAGGTAAACCTGCTGCCCACCTTCCATTTGAATCAACTGGTAGTGATAGTGGTCATCATCGCGGGTAAAAATTTCATTATCATCACCAGCCACTTCGACGATCGCTTTGCCAAAATCTTTTTTAAGGATTTGCTCTAACTCTGTAGCCACCTCCAAACCAGAGCTGGGGTGAATGCTCCCAAAACTTAAGCGACTTTCCGGTAATTGCCCTGTTTTTCTATGATGCTCTTTAACATAGCTCGCTTCTATTTTTAGCAAGCTGTAAATCATATGATCTTCCACCACATAAGCGATGATCGTAGTTAGCGCCAAGTACAACAACCCCATGCCAACGGCATAGCCCATAAACAACAAAAGAACCTGTTGACGTATACTCTTAATCACTGTCATTTGTTAATTCCAGTTTGTAGCCAAGATTCATCACGGTTTTTAACATCGGTTTATCAAAGGGCTTGTCGAGCGCTTTGCGTAAAGAATAAATGTGCGATTTCAAAGCATCGCTATCAGGAGGGGAATCTGACCATAATTTGTGGCTAATTAAGGAGCGACTTACCGGCTGGGGATAGCTTTCAACGAGCAAAGCCAGAATCTGAAAACCGATACTGGTGAGCTTTATGTCCTGCCCTTCGCGACTTGCTTTTTGCTGTGATATGTCCAACTGCAAACAACCTAAGCTAAGCTGCTGGCTGCGGTGCAATTGATTGCGTCGAGACAAAGCTTGGCAGCGCAGCAGCAGTTCTCGCAAATCAAAAGGCTTACTTAGATAATCGTCTGCACCCTGACCAAAGCCAGCGGCCTTATCGGCAAAGCTATCACGTGCTGTTAACATTAAAATGGGGGGTGTTACGCTGGCCTGTTGCTTGATTTGTTCACAAACTTCCAAACCATCGATATCGGGCAAATTTAAATCAAGCAACACCACATCGAAGATTTCAGCGCTCGCCAGCTCAATTCCGCGCTTACCGCGCTCAGCATAGTCCAACTCGCAACCGTGAGCGCTTAAAAATTCAAGCACCTGTTTTGCGATTGTTGCATTATCTTCTATCAGTAAAACCTTCAAGTCTTCGCAGCCCTTAATCAATCCTTGTACCGGCTACCAGACTACAGCTGATGGGGTGAAATGGAAGTGAAATCTAGCAATTTAAGCGATGCCACTCAAACAGAGCTACTCCACCTCATCGATCAAGGCAATGCCGTCCTGAATGCCATGTAAGAACAGGTTACGAAGCCACTTATTCGCATGGTCGTCATCGGCACTTTTATGCCAGAACAGATGCCAATTTAGGGCTGGCACATCGAAAGGCAGAGGTAGAATTTTAAAATCCAATTGGCGAGCGAGTCGAATAGGCAGCGTCCACACTAGATCGGTATTGGCGACAATTTTTGCGCCAACCATATAGTGTTGAACCCGCACCTTGATGTTACGGCTCATGCCCATACCGTTCAAGGCGTGATCGACTATGCTCTGGCCTTTGCGGCGGCTCGATACATTAATATGCCCGAGCTCTAGATACTGCTTTAGGCTTAGCTCGTTGCGAACGGCCGGGTGGTCAGGACGCACCACACAAACATAGTCCTCCCCACTTAAAGGCGCATGACAAAGATTATTATCAACCACTAAGGGTACATCGATGGCAAAGTCTAAGCTGCCGGCGGCTAGCTCCTTAGCCATATCTTCACGGGGTACGTAATAGCTGGTGAGTGTCATCTTGGGGGCAAGACGCTGTAAGTGAGACATTATGGGCGGCAAGATCAAGGTTTCGCCCAGGTCGTTCATACTGCAGGCAATGACCTTCTCTGAGGTTTCAGGGCTAAACTTATCCCCCTCTTGAACACTCATATTTAGTAACTGCAGTGCTTCACGAACCCGGCCCACGATGTTTTCGGCTACCGGCGTGGGCATCATGCCATCTGGGGTACGTACAAATAGCTGGTCATCAAAGGTTTTACGCAAGCGATTTAGCGCATTACTGACTGCTGGCTGAGTAATACACAGCACCTCTGCCGCCCGAGTAAGGTTTTTCTCGGTGTAGATGGCATCAAACACGACAAATAAATTTAAATCTACCTGGCTCAAGCGCATGCTGTGGCTACCCTGTTGCTACTCATTAGGCCCTTTTTAAAAGGCCCTTTTCAATGGAAGGACCTAAACAATAGAACTCAACTGGCGAGCTTCCCTAGCTCTAATTTGAGTCTAATCCGGCCAATATACTCTTTAAATTGGCCCTAGATCATAATCACTAAAATTAATAATGCAACATTAAAATAATAAACTTCAATGATAGTGACCACTTCAATATTCTCTTTTCATGGCTTTTGGGCCACTTTCAAAGTGAATCTAGAGTGAGATATGTCTGAATTTTTGTTAGTACGTCACGGTCAAGCCTCCTTTGGCTCCGATAACTATGACCAGCTGTCAGATCTAGGCTGGCAACAAGCCCGCTGGCTAGGTGAGTACTTTCAACAAAAAGATCGACAGTTTGATGACATCATCACCGGTAAATTAGTTCGCCATCGCGAAACCGCACAAGGCATTTGCGAGGGTTTAGGGCTTAATCGAGACGCTTTTACCGAACACGGCGGCCTTAATGAGTTTGACTTCCACTCGGTGGTTAGTGCTTACCTGCGCCAATTCCCGCAAGAAATGCCCAGCGATAAAAGTGATGCACGCCCTTTCTTCAAAATACTCAAAAAAGCCATGGAAGCATGGCGTAATGATGAGCTAAGCGCTCCTGTTCCGGAAAGCTGGGGGCAGTTTGAGCAACGAGTAGGCGAAGCCTTGGCTTTTATTCAAGATAACTACGCCGGTAAGAAGCTCTTGGTGGTCAGCTCTGGTGGCGCCATCGCAATGGCCATGAAACATATTTTGGGCTATGGCGACGATATGGTAATGAACATCAATATGCAGGTCATTAATTCCAGCGTCAGCCGCTTTGTATTTAGCCCAAGAAATGTGCGCCTCGCCAGCTTTAACAGTATTCCCCACTTGGATGATAACGATCGAAGTGATGCAGTAACTTATAGTTAATATCAAGCTAATTTTATAACGCTCTTATAAAAACAACCTGGAGAAAACCATGGATTTTGAATACAGCGATAAGGTCAAAGATCTAGTACTACGCGTTCGTGCTTTTATGGACGAGCATGTATACCCTAATGAAGGTACCTTCCACGAGCAGGTTAATGCCGATCGCTGGAAAACTCCGCCAATTATGGAAGAGCTAAAAGCCAAGGCCAAAGAAGCTGGCTTGTGGAATTTCTTCTTACCACTTGCCTATGGTGAATACTCCGGTGGTTTAACTAACCTTGAATACGCACCGCTCGCCGAAGAGATGGGCCGCGTTGCTTGGGCACCAGAAGTTTTTAACTGTGCCGCTCCAGATACTGGCAATATGGAAGTACTCGCCAAGTACGGTAATGAAGAGCAGAAGAAGCAGTGGCTAGAGCCTTTATTGGCTGGCAAGATTCGCTCAGCCTTTGCCATGACCGAGCCAGAAGTTGCCTCTTCTGATGCCACCAATATCGAAACCTCTATCGTTCGTGATGGTGATGAGTACGTTATTAATGGCCGTAAGTTTTACATTTCTGGCGCCTGCCGCGAGAGCTGTGAAATTATGATTGTGATGGGTAAAACTGACCCAGAGAATCCGAACCGCCACATGCAGCAATCTCAAGTTTTAGTGCCCGTAAAAACGCCAGGTGTTGAAATCAAACGTCCAATGCATGTATTTGGTTATGATGATGCTCCAGAAGGTCACGCCGAGGTTATCTTTAATAATGTGCGTGTACCGGTTAGCAATATTATTTTGGGCGAAGGCCGCGGTTTCGAAATCGCTCAAGGTCGCTTAGGCCCAGGCCGTATCCACCACTGCATGCGCTCTATCGGTGCGGCACAGCGTGCCCTAGAAATGATGTGCAAACGCGCCAATGAGCGTGTTGCTTTTGGTCAGCCTCTTGTTAAAAACCAATCAGTGCGTGAAGACATTGCTATATCGGCCTGCCAGATTGAGCAAGCTCGCCTAATGACTTTGAAAGCCGCTTATAAAATGGATAGCGCTGGTAACAAAGATGCTAAAGACTTAATCGCTATGATTAAGATTGTTGCGCCGAATGTTGCACTTGACGTTATTGATCGCGCCATCCAAATGCACGGTGCTGCCGGTGTGAGCCAGGACTTCTTCCTAGCACATATGTGGGCTGGCCAGCGTACGCTTCGTTTGGCTGATGGCCCAGATCAGGTGCACATGATGCAGCTGGGTCGCAACTTGGCCAAAGCACACGCTTAAGCGAAAACTGAAGAATTAAACAACCGGGGCATGCCCCGGTTTTGTTGTTAAAAGCAAGTCGTTAAAAACAAATCGTAAAAATACGAGGAAATCACCATGGCAGATGTTAGCCAATTAGATGTGGTTAAACTGGCAAGCTATCTAGAAGCCAATATCGAAGGATTTAAAGGCCCTATCAGCGCGGATAAATTTCCAGGTGGCCAATCCAACCCCACTTTTAAAATCAGCGCCGAGTCTGGCGTTTACGTTTTACGTCGCCAACCTCCAGGCAAGTTACTGAAAAGTGCCCACGCCGTTGACCGTGAATACCGCGTGTTGGCTGCCCTTGCTGATACCGACGTGCCAGTAGCCAAGGTTTACCACCTTTGTGAAGATCGCGACATTATTGGCTCTATGTTTTACGTCATGGAATTTTGCGATGGCAATGTACATTGGGATGCCCAGCTACCCGAAGTAGATAATGCCACACGCGGAAAAATGTACGACGAAATGAACCGTGTTCTAGCGGCTCTGCACAGCGTTGATCTAAAATCTGCTGGCCTAGAAGATTACGGTAAGCCTGGTAACTACTTTGCCCGCCAGCTAGATCGCTGGACAAAGCAATACCGCGCTTCAGAGATGGATAAAATCGAAGAAATGGACCAGCTGATTGATTGGCTTGAAAACAATCAGCCAGAAGACGATGGACGGGTTTCATTGGTACACGGCGACTACCGCTTAGACAATGTGATGTTCGATCAAGACAATCAAAACATTATCGCCGTATTGGACTGGGAGCTTTCCACCCTTGGCCACCCTTATGCCGATCTTGCCTATCAGTGTATGCAGCTACGCATGCCTGGCGCCGGTGATATGAAAGGTTTAATGGGCGTCGATCGCGCCGAGCTGAATATTCCTTCAGAAGAAGAATACGTGGCTCAGTACTGCAAGCGTATGGGTATGGATTCAATTCCAAATTGGGAGTTTTATATTTCCTTTAGCTACTTCCGCCTAGCGGCCATTATTCAGGGTGTTGCCAAGCGCGCCGCCGACGGTAATGCCTCCAGCAAGAAAGCCGCTGGCATGGGCGCCTATGTGAAACCGATGGCCCAGTTTGCACTGGATACCATTGCAAAAGCATAAGATTAAAGCCAGAAAAATAATTACAAGGAAACGAGAATGAAAGCGATTGTTTGCCACGAGTTTGGCCCACTAGAAAAACTCAGCTATGAAGACGTAGATGCACCTGCTGCAGGTGCAGGTAATGTCGTTCTGGATATTAAAGCGGCTGGCGTGAACTACCCTGACGGCTTAATGGTACAAGGCTTATATCAAATGAAGCCGCCCTTCCCTTTTACCCCCGGCTCTGAAGTTGCTGGCGTTGTCAGTGAAGTCGGTGATGGTGTAAGTCATGTAAAAGCGGGCGATCGCGTTATCGGTTTCGTCGGTGTAGGCGGCTATGCTGAAAAAGCCCTATGCCCCGCCACGCATCTTATTCCAATTCCAGACGGTATTAGCGATGAAGAAGCCGCAGGCCTAACCACCGCACATGCTACCGCACACCATGCCCTAAAACAGCGCGCCAATATCCAGCCAGGTGAGACCCTGTTAGTAACCGGTGCTGCCGGTGGTACCGGCTTGGCCGCTGTGCAAATTGGTAAGGCTATGGGGGCTACGGTTATTGCCGCTTGCTCCAGTGAAGAGAAATTACAGCTGGCTAAAGAAAACGGTGCTGACATTCTCATTAACTACAAAGAGAAAGACCTAAAAACCGAGCTAAAAGCCATTAACGATGGTAAAGGTATCGATGTGGTATACGACACCGTTGGTGGCGATGCCTTTGATGCTTGCAGTCGCTGCATGGCCTGGAATGGCCGCTTATTGATTATCGGCTTCGCCTCTGGCGACATCCCTAAATTCCCGGTGAATTTAGCCTTGGTAAAAGGTTATTCGGTAGTTGGCGTTTTTTGGGGTTCATTTACAGCCCATCAACCAAAAGATTTTGCCGATAATATGCGCGAGCTATTAGGCTGGTACCTACAAGGTAAGGTTAAAGTGGTAGTCGATGAAGCACTCCCGCTCAGTGATGCTAAATCCGCCTTAGAAAAAGTCATGGGCCGACAAGTGAAAGGGAAAATGGTCTTAGTGCCATAATCACGATCATAAACAACAGCAAAATTTAAGATAAAGCAGCATGACTAAAAGCTGCAATATTACAAACAACTCCACCCGCGATTTATGGAGCGTAACATGAGTACAGAATTATTTAATTTAAACGGCAAGATCGCCCTAGTAACCGGCGCCAGCCGTGGCATCGGTGAAGAGATAGCCAAATTATTGGCTGAGCAAGGTGCTCACGTCATGGTAACTTCTCGTAAAAAAGAAGGCTGCCAAAATGTCGTTGATGCTATCACCTCAGCCGGTGGCAGCGCCGAAGCTTTGGCTTGCCACGTAGGTAACATGGAAGACATCAGCAATACCTTCGATTACATTCGCGAGAAGCACGGTAAGCTGGATATTCTGGTGAACAATGCCGCGACCAATCCTTATTTTGGCCATATCTTAGATACCGATTTAGGCGCTTACAATAAGACAGTCGATGTGAATATTCGCGGCTACTTCTTTATGTCGATTGAAGCTGGCAAGTTAATGAAGGAAAACGGCGGTGGCGCCATTGTAAATACCGCTTCTGTAAATGCCATTCACCCAGGCCCTGCACAAGCGATTTACTCAATCACTAAAGCGGCGGTTGTCAGTATGACCAAAGCCTTCGCCCGTGAGTGCGCCGAACATGGCATTCGCTGTAATGCACTACTGCCTGGTTTGACTAAAACCAAGTTCGCCGGCGCCCTATTTACCCACGATGAAATCTACCAAATGGCCGTAGATAAAATTCCAATGAAGCGGCACGCCGAGCCCCGTGAAATGGCTGGTACCGTCTTGTACTTGGTATCAGATGCATCAAGCTATACCACCGGTGAATGTATCGTCGTCGACGGCGGTATGATTGTTTAATTTTCAGGCCGGTCTTATGGCTGGCTCTACAAAGAAGATAAGCTATGGATTCATTATTAGATTTTAGCGGTAAAGTTGCCTTAATTACTGGCGCTGCCAGTGGCTTTGGTGCCTTACTAGCAAAAGGTTTGCACGAGCGTGGCGCCAAACTAGTGCTCGGCGATATTAATATTGCCGGCCTAGAAGAAGCCAGTGCAGCCTATGGCGATGATGCCGTATTACTGCGCATTGATGTTAGCAAAGAAGAAGATTGCCAAGCACTAGTGCAAGCTGCTGCAGATAAGTTTGGTCGCTTAGATATTGCCGTAAACAATGCTGGCGTTGGTCATGAAATGCTGGCCACCCACGAGCAAACGGGTGATATTTTTGATCGTCAGTATGAAGTTAATTTGAAGAGCGTTATGTTGGGTATGAAACACCAGATTCCCAATATGCTAAAAGATGGCGGCGCTATTCTAAATGTTAGCTCTATGGCAGGCATCGGCGGCGCACCTAAGCTTGGCCCCTACGCTGCAGTAAAACATGGCGTAATCGGCCTTACCAAAACCGCTGCGGTGGAATACGCTGCTAAAAACGTACGCGTAAATGCCATCTGCCCATTCTTTTCGCCAACCAATATTGGTGCAGGCATGCTAAAAGAAGATGGCGTGGAAGATATGCTAGTACGCGGCTGCCCAATGCGTCGCTACGGCACCGTACAAGAAATGGTCAATGCCATGATGCTGATCCTATCTCCAGGCAACAGCTATATGACCGGCCAAGCCATCGCTGTAGATGGCGCGGTATCAGCCATCTAACCACCTACCGGGGTCAGATCCCAGGGATCTGACCCCACTACAAGCCTAGAAGTAGCGCAAAGCAGTCGCCTTCCCCCAAAACACTCGATAAGAATAAGCCGTATAGGCCAGAATTACCGGCACCACAATTACCGCCCCCCAGAAAATAAAGCCCAGAGCTTCCGGTGCAGCCACCGCATCAAATAGGCTCAAGCGCCCGGGAATAACATCGGGGTAAAAGCTCACTACAATGCCTTGAAAGCAGTTTAGAAAAATCACCACGGCTAAAACAAAAGGAATCCAACAGCCATAGTCATTTTCGGCTGGCACGCGCTTTAGCACCTGATCAGCAAAAAGAAATATCGCGGCACTAATAATGGGGATTACCCACAATAAAAGGTTATTAGGAAAGCTGAACCAGCGATCATAAACTTCGGGATTTATCCAAGGGTTTACAATACACACCGAGGCAATACCAAGGGCCATTAATAGCCCGCTTAACCGAGCCGCCTTAGCACTGTATTTTTGCAATTCACCTTCGGTTTTCATCACCAACCAGCAAGAGCCGATATAGCTGTATGCCGCGGCCACACCAAAGGCACTAAGCAGCGAAAATACAATCGTCAAACCATCATCTGAAAAGCCACAAATATATTGCCCCAACATATAGCCCTGAGAGAGAGCAACAGTCAACGAGCCCGCCCTAAAAATATGATCCCAGAGGTTTTTGTTTTCCATGGCTACCTTTGCCCGAAAATCAAAAGCCACGCCACGTAAAATTAAACCGCCCAACATTATAGTTGCAGGCACATAGAGCTCTTGTAGCAAAATATTATAGGCATCAGGAAAAGCAATCAGCATCAAGCCAATGGCGAGCACCAGCCAGGTTTCATTGGCATCCCAAAAAGGCCCAATAGAGGCAATCTGGGTGTCACGCATGGCCTCGTCTTGACGATGGAGCACAATGCCCACCCCAAGATCATAGCCGTCTAGGATTGCATAAACCAAAACAGCCAAGGCCATTAGACCAATAAATATTGGGCCTAGGTAGTTAGGATCAATTAATACACCGAGTAGATTCATCTTAGGCTCCTTTATTTGCTTGAGTGCTGTTAGGGGTCAGATCCCATTGGGATCTGACCCCAGTTTCAATACCGCTGTTATTGGTATTTGGCGCTTCTAACTTGGCCGATTTTCGTGCCATCAAAAACACCGTGTGGATATAAGCCACAAGCAAACCGCCATAAAGAACCGCGTAAAGAATCAGAGAAAACAACACATTGCCTTCATGAATAGTGGTAGCAGCCTCGGAAGTCGTCAGCACACCTTGTACCAGAAAGGGCTGCCTTCCAATCTCACTAACATACCAGCCAGCCAAGGTCGCTAACCAACCGGAGAAGCTCATCGCTACCGTCGCTCTGAGTAGCAAGGGGCTGGCCTCACCTTTTCGCCATAGCTGCCAGCTTAAGGCCCAGGCAATCAGCAACATCAGTAAGCCTGTTCCCACCATCACCCGAAAACTCCAGAACACCGGCGCCACTGGTGGGTGCTCACCTTTGAATTCATTCAGCCCTTTGATTTCGCCATTGGCATCATGAGTGAGAATCCAACTGGCCATATTGGGAATACCAACTTCAAAATGGTTTTCTCGTTTTTCTTCATCGGGTAAAGCAAACAATAATAGATCGGCGCCACGCTCTGTCTCCCACACACCTTCCATCGCAGCCACTTTTGCAGGTTGATGTTCTAGAGTGTTTAAGCCATGCAAATCCCCCACAAAAATCTGCACCGGCACGGCCACTGCCGCTACCATGGCAGCCAGCTTTAAGGTAATTCTAGGTGCGGGTTTGTGATCGCCTTTTAGCAATCGATAGGCCGATACGCCCATCAATAAAAAACAAGCGGTAATCAGAGAGGCCAATAACATATGGAAGAATCGATAGGGAAAAGATGGATTAAATATCACCGCCCACCAATCCACAGGGAAAATAACACCGTCTCGAATTTCAAAGCCTGTTGGTGTTTGCATCCAAGAATTTAGCGCCAATATCCAAAAAGCCGAAGCCGTGGTGCCTAGGGCGACAATGGCGGTAGCAATGGTATGCATACGCGGTGTTACACGATCAATACCAAATAACATCACCCCTAAAAAAGTCGCCTCTAGAAAGAAGGCCGTCAGCACTTCGTAGCCCAGTAGCGGGCCCGCAATATTGCCGGCCTTTTCCATAAAGCCCGGCCAATTGGTACCAAACTGAAAAGACATGGTAATACCACTGACCACACCCAAAGCAAAAGTTAAGGCAAAGATTTTTACCCAAAAACGATAACAGCGCATCCAAACTTCATCGCCGGTTTGGTGTAAGCGAATTTTAAAAAACAGCAACGCCCAACACAGTGCGATGGTGATGGTGGGAAACAAGATATGAAAGCTGATATTCAGGGCGAACTGAACCCTCGATAACATAATCGTATCGATCACAATATCCATGATGTACCTCGTGGATTTAAAAAAGCGAGATTTGAAAAGCTGTGGCTTAGAGCGAGAAGGCTACAAAGCCAATCTTAGGAAAGGCGTCAGGTATCCGGGCTGCGCAAGGTGAGCTTATCGGTAAACTCCAGCACCTTGCCCATGCCGCTACCAAGTTTCATCAAGGTCTTCAGCTTACTAGGGGGCATGGTTAATAACTCATCAGCCCAACCGCCACAAAGCTCTAGCAAGTCATGAATTTCTTGCATTTTCTCCTGGGCATAGACTTCTTGATCGTTACTGGGCTTTTCGAGCAAGGTATCGCGCAGCAGGCTTAGCGTTGGGTCCACTTCCCTACGGCGGCGCTCTTCCAACACTCGGATCGCCATATCCCAGATACTGCCAGCGGCAGTGAAGTATTCCTTACGATCGCCAGGAACGCGTTTTTCCTGCAACAAACGCCAAGATTGCAGCTCTTTCAAGCCCATACTGACATTGCCTCGGGAGATTTTCAGGGCTTCACTCAAGTCATTGGCGCATAGCGGGTGCTCACTCAGCACAATCAAGGCATACATCTGCCCCACCGTGCGATTAAAGCCCCAACGACTACCCATTTCACCAAAGTGATAAACAAAGGCCTCTATTTGCGGCGTCATGGTCATAAATCAAATCCTTAACTCGGCTAATTTCAGCAAGTTCTGTATTTTCAGAAATTATTGAAAGTTTAGAACTTTAATTGCCCTAGATCAAGTCTTAAAGGGTAAATGATTTATATGTGAGGCTATGCTCACGCCTACACTCAAGGACACAGAGGCTAAGCCAACACAGATTTGACCACCCAGCACAGTTAAACCCATTGGCCTATTTTGCTATACCAATTCGAGTTATAGATTGGCGCTGTGAACATCTTCTACAGGCAAGCGCTATGAAACTACTGATACGAGCTCTAATTTTGATTGGCTTTATAGGCCTTTATGGAAGCCAAGCCAAAGCATCATCTGCACCTAGCCCTACCGCCATTGATATATCTTTTGTGGCTGGCAACACAGTGACTCTACGCTGGACTGAAAGCCAAGACGATAAAACTGCGCAGAATCGCATTGAATATCAAATCTATGTATTTCAAGAAGGTACCGAGAAAAACTTTAAAGAAGAAAACGCCTACTCTATCGTAGGTGAGAGCCAAATGATTATCGATGAGCTTGCAGTAAATCAACAATACCGCGCTTACATCATATCAGTCGATAGCGAGGGAAACCGCTCTCGTAAAAGCGACGCTTTTCATTTTTCAACAGTCTTCGACCAATCTCATAATTCGACAATTTATGATTTGACTGAACAAAGAGTTAAACAATCTTTGGAAGCTCAGTAAATGAAAAGCTACTTGCCCCTTCATGGGCGGCAAGTAGCTTGATAGATACGCAAAAACACTAAAACTTATACCGCGCCCCCAAACTCACAGTTCTAGGGGCCAAATACTGATTACTGGTCATGCCCAGCGCATAGGTATCGGTATGACGAGATGAGATCGCATCCTTATCAAATAGGTTTTGAATGTTTAGCTCGGCATTCCATTTGGCGCCATTGGGCTGATAGCGGAAATTCAAGTGGCTGATGTTGTAGGAATCCACTACATCTCTTTCTGGTGAATTAAATACCCGAGCGAAATACTCACCGCGATAGGTGTGGCTAAAGGTTGTTGTTAAGCTGCCCAATTGATCTAACTCCAATCGGTGACTTAAGCGAATGTTGGCCACCAAGTCTGGAATCTTCGCTAATTCATTGCCCGTTAAATTAACCGCTGTTGCCTCACGAGCAGCATTTACGTCTTCAGTGGAAGCACCGCTGATTTGAAGGCCGGTGGTGGCGTTTTCTGCGGTGGCTCGGTCAATAGCATCACGCCCTTCGGTGATTTCCGATTCCATAGCCGTTAGAGTAAAAGCTAAGTTTAGGCTGTCGCTGAGTGCAGCATCGGCTTCAATTTCTAAGCCGTAAATTTCCGCCTTTGGCAAGTTAGATGCGCCTGCTGCAAATCGGCCAATGCCGCTGGATTCAAACAGGTAATCTTCATAGTCGTAGTAAAAGGCCGCGGCATTTAAGCGCACACGATTATCCCACCACATATTCTTAGAACCAATTTCATAGGCCGTTACCAACTCTTTATCAAATACTTCTGGGAAGAATCGAGTATCACTACTGCTGTTAGAACCGGCCGGCTTCACGCCTGTGGCAATCGATGCATAGAGCAAGTTGTCATCGCTATGACGATACTCCAGGGCAACTTTACCAGTCACATTATCGGTTTTATTTGCTGGACGACTGGATATCTTGGCGCGATCAGGTACACAATTGAAATTACAGCGCTCATCTTGGAACTCATTATTGGTGTGGCGCAGGCCTGCTGTGATCGCGAAGGCTTCGCTAATATTGAAGCTAAACTGACCAAAGATCGAACGAGATTGAAAATTACGGTAATCCGCATTAATAAAATCCAAATCCGGATTGTTTGCAAATACATTGGGCCCCGCAATTAGCTGGCTAATTGGGTTGCCGTCGCGGCCGGCATCAAAGAAGTTACTGGTATTACTGAATACCGTAGTATCTAAGTAAAAGGCTCCTAAGACCCAACGCAGCGAGCTATCGTCATTTGAGGTGATATTGATTTCTGCGGTTTTTGATTCATCTTGCTGCTTAAGATCGCTGATAAACTGTGGCAGCGGTGCCTCACCCAGAAGATCAAGGCGTCCTTCCAATGGTAAAGGTGCAGGATCATTAGCGGTCAAAGAGGTACGATCCACATCCAGCAAGCGTTTCATATCGTATTCTTGATAGCTAAAAATACCGCTGACATTAAACAATTCGCCATCCCAGTTTAAATGCAAACTGCTGATGTCATTTTCCAGCTTGTAGAATTCTCGAGTGTCATGGGATACCTTGCGAGGATCACTGGATACGGTATCAAAGGTCCCTTTTAGTGCCGGGCCATTGGTATCACTGCGATAAATTTGATGCTGGACAAGCGCCGAAAAATTATCGCTAATGTCCCAAGCCAGCTGGACCTTTACGGTGTTATCGTTTTCGTCATCTAAGTAAAAGTCATCGAAGTAGACATTTTGCGTATAGCCTTCATGCTCGCGATGAGCCGCCGCCACACGAATTGCGACACTATCAGATAGAGGAACATTGACAGCAGCGCGGATATTTCCCTGATCAAAGTTACCCACAGTGGCATCTACATAGCCGGAAAATTCTTCAAAGTCTGGCTTTTTAGTAACAACATTAATCGCACCACCTGTGGAACTATTACCAAACAAAGTGCCATCAGGGCCCCGTGTAATTTCCACGCGCTCCACATCAATCATGTCTGCGTTTAAAGCATAGTCATTCGCTAAAAATACACCATCAACATGAAAAGCTACCGCTGGCTTGGTACCGGCGTTATCGGGTATTTCATTACCTACCCCACGAATGGTGACCGTGCGGCGATAACCCTGCACCGTACTAAACACTACACCAGGAACCTTATCACTCATATCAAAAGGATCTGAGATATTCATAACATCCAATTGGTCGCCCTTTAAGGCAGTAACGGCGCTGGCAACATCTTGTAGGTTTTGACTGTGTTTTTGTGCAGTTACGATAATTTCTTCGTAAACAGGATTATTGCTCGCGGCATTCTCTGCGGCAGCTTGCATAGCAATGGCAGAAATGGCACTACTTAGTAACAACTTAGAAAAAACGGATGACGGCTTCACTAGATTAAATCCTTTGTTAGGGTGCGATAGCATAAAACGCAAAGCAATCTAACAAGGCTTTATGACGGAGCGGTGATGTAAATATGACAATGCAAGCATGCCACTCTTAATGAGAGCGGCATCACGATAGCGGTAGAATTAATAAAACTTTAAAAGAAATTCAATAATATTGAGATAAGGCCAGCGCTTAACTTTTTTCAGCCTGGGCTGTTTTAAACGTACTGATTTTTTTCAGCAACCCATCCTTAGTTTGCGGCCCCAAAAAAACAGGGCTCAACCGTGCAGTCTTACCGGAAGCTTTCGCAGGTATTGTTAATAGATAGGTCATAGGCAAAGCTTTTGCCTGTCTGCTCAGCTCAGGGTGAATCGCATTGGGCTCTAGATCACCAGCAAGCACAGCAAAATCGATATTCATATCCTGAATCAAGTCATCCAACTGCTGCCCCTGATGCTTATCAAAGTCGATACCGATGACAGTAATGCCTTCTTCTTTATCAAGCTGATTAAGCTCTGGAATTTCATGGCGACAAGGTTTACACCAATCGGCCCAGTAGTTAATCACCAGAGTTTGCTCGGCTTGTAAATCTAGCGACTTTCCACTGGCCAGTGGCAGTTTGTTAGTACTATCACAGCCGCTCAACAGCAATCCAGCAAGCACAAAGGCGCCAGCCAGTAGGTTGTTAGAAAATCGTTTAGTCTTCACAAATCTACCTAATCCTTTCAGCCGATTACTTACTTTACTACTGGGTATCATTAGAGCCATTGCCCTGCTTCGCTTGATGAATAGGAAAAACCCCTTCGTCACTAATTAAGGCATCTTCTTCTGGTAGCTCTAAGGTTTGTGGAACCGTATTAAACACCTCGGTTAAACAGACATCGTATTCCAGCTCTGTTTTTTGATCGATGGCGAGCATTCTGGCAGCCACCGAAGGAAACCAAGGCAAAGATTGCAAGAAGCGAGATTCACCCGGCAATTGGCTTTCTATTCCAACCATCCCTGCCAAGCTGCGCAATCGCACGCGGGAAAGATCTTTACTTAATACATAGTCGCCATTGCTAGTCGCCGCGATTATCTGCTGCTGAATTAAGGATTCACGAATGCCTGCCCACTGACGGCCATCCACCCCCACTTCAGCCGCATGTCTATCTGTCAAACTCTCACCCTGCTGCCAGCGTTGATGAAAGGCCCACAAAACCAAAAGCGCCGCAATCAAATCTGGGTAATGCTGGCCTTCTGCACCCTGAGAGAAAGTAGATAAAACCCGTACTAAAATAGCGCCAGATAGCACCAACATCCACATCACGTAGATCCACACCAGAAACAAAGGCACAACCGCAAAGGCGCCATAAATCACTTCTAAGGAAGTCATTCCCACAACAGTGGCGAACAGCTTTTTAACCAGCTCAAAAGCAATCGCAGTGAGCAGGCCGCCAATCGCTGCATGCTTTATGTTTACCTTGCAATTGGGCACGGCCACAAATAAAAGCGTGAACGCCGCTGTTGCCAATACAAAAGGCAAAAAGCCCAATAAACCCGCAAAGAGGCCTTGAGTTTCTACCCCTTCAAACAATTTTAAAGATAAAAGGTAGGTGGTTACGGCCAAGCCCATTCCCAACAGTAACGGGCCAAGACTTAGCACAGCCCAATACAGCAAAAAGTTAGCTAGGCCTTTACGCCCCTCTTTCACTCCCCAGATAGAGTTGAAATTACCCTCAATGTTTTTCAACATTAGATAAGCGGTCACCACCAGCATGATGACACCAACCGAAGTTAAGCTGCGGGCTTGGGAAGAGAAGCCGGATAAGTACTGCTGTACCTCTTGCCCCGTGGAGGGTACGAAATTATTGAAGATCAGCGCTTGCAGCTGGGATTCCAAGCCAGAGAAAGCGGGAATCACCGAAAACATGGAATAGCTCACCGTCATCATGGGCACGATGGCAAATAAGGTCATATACGTCAGGGCTGCAGCACTCTTTTGGCACTGTTTATCCTGATAATGAAATATGATTTGCTGGATAAAACGCTTTACCGTCTCAATCGTAATCATATTGTCCTCAATAGTAGGTGTCTTTGGGTATTTCCCCATCGACGGGTAATTGAATAATATCGTTTGCAAATTCCCTTTTTCTAAGCGCCCTTTATATCATGGCAATCTAGTTTTCCCTATGCATGGCGTACACTTAGCACAAGCATTTAGGATTAGTCTTAACTGCCTCATCGACATACAATAGGCAGTTTAGTCCATTAAGCGCAAGCCTACTTATGCTAGGTGAAGCCTGCGTGAGAACCAAGTCGCGATTATTGAAGGAATTCGCTATGTACACCATTTATCACAACCCACGCTGTTCAAAATCTCGTCAAACCTTGGCCATTTTGGAAGAAAAGGGAATCAGCCCTGAAATCGTGCTGTATCTAGAGAATACTCCCAACGAAAAGGAGCTAGCCGGTATCCTTGCCAAATTAGCGATAAGCCCACGCCAACTGCTACGTAAGGGTGAAGATGCCTATAAAGAGCTAAAACTGTCCGATGACAGCCACAGTGATAAAGCCTTAATTGAAGCCATGTGCAGCCACCCCAAGCTTATCGAGCGCCCAATAGTGGTTAAAGGTGATAAGGCTGTATTGGGCCGCCCGCCGGAAAATGTCTTAGAGCTGATCTAAACAGTACCACTTAACCTAGAAAGATAACGTTTTAGCCCAAAGCCAACAAAGAGACAGTTATGAGTAAGCCTTATATTCTGGTTTTGTATTACAGTCGCCAAGGCGGCACTTTACAGCTCGCCCAGCAGATCGCACGGGGTATCGAAAGCGAAGGCATTGAAGCCCGCTTAAGAACCGTACCGGCTGTTTCGGCCACCTGTGAAGCGATAAGCAACGATATACCAGACAGTGGCGCCCCCTACTGCAGCAAAGAAGATCTACGCAACTGTGTAGGCCTTGCTTTGGGCAGCCCCACCCGCTTTGGCAATATGGCAGCGCCGCTAAAGTACTTTATCGATCAGAGCAGTGACCTTTGGTTGAATGGTGATTTAATCGATAAACCAGCTTGTGTGTTTACATCCAGCGCCAGCCTACACGGCGGCCAGGAAAGCACCCTGCTAAGCATGATGCTACCTTTATTACACCAAGGCATGGTGCTCTTGGGTGTGCCTTACTCTCAAAACGAGCTAAGCACTACCCAGACTGGTGGCACGCCTTATGGCGCTTCTCACCTAGGCGGTGAAGAAGGCCGCAGCCTAAGTGAAGACGAGGGCCAAATTGCCAAGGCCCAGGGCCAACGCCTAGCCAAACACGCAATAAAGTTTTTAGCTAAATGAGTGCGCACATGAGTGAAAACACCGTCAAAGAAGTAAAGCGCATTGCCAATTTAGATAACAAGCTACACTGGGGGCTACGCCTACACTGGCTATGCTATGGCGCTTTGATTGCCCTGTATAGCTGGCTAAACCTGACCCATGAAAATGGCGCCTGGGGAGTATGGTTGTTTCAAGTGGTGCCCTTACTGCTACCCTTATGGAGCATGTTAAAAGCAAATCACAAAGCCTATAGCTGGTTTTGCTTTATCATTTTGTTCTATTTCACCGCCGCTGTGGTCAGTGTTGGTATGCCAGCAGAACATGTAAAGGGCTACCACTGGCTACAGGTGATACTGAGCATTACGCTGTTTTTTACGGCGATGATGTGCAGCCGCTGGATTCAATACCAAAAATACTGGCGCGAACACGATAAAAACAGCGCAGCAGAGTAAGCCCTAACAAAGCTTTACCAGAAAGCACTTGCAGTTAAATTAAACCATTGGCCTGATAGAACTACGTTTGATTTAAGAGATACTTGCCCCAAAGGCAGCCGATTGAGAAGGATCGCATATGACTGAAACCGCTAAACGCCCATTGATACTGCGCCTGCTATCAGGCATCTGGGATGCCATTAATGGCCTGCGCCGAATCGTCCTGAATATTCTATTTTTCTTTTTACTGATCGCCTTTATTGTGGCCTTGCAGCCCAAAGGGCCCAAGCCTCTCACTGAAAAAACGGCTCTGGTTATCGCACCGTCCGGTTACTTAGTTGATCAGCTTAGCGCCCAAGATCCTTTTGCTCAGCTGATGGGCAACAATAGCCGCAATGAAACCCGCCTACGCGATCTGCAAAAAGCTATCGAAAAAGCCAAAGACGACGACATGATCAACTCGATGGTCTTGGATCTAGGTGGCATGGCCGGCGGTTTAAGTAAGCTAGATGAGCTTGGCCAAAGCATTGAGGACTTTAAAAGCACAGGCAAACCCGTCTATGCGGTTGGCGATTACTATTCACAAAGCCAATATTATTTGGCCGCCTATGCCGATGAAATTTATCTCAACCCAATGGGCGGTGTAAGCCTAATGGGCTTCGCGTCTTATCGTAACTATTATAAAGATGCTCTGGATAAACTTGCCGTCAATGTGCATGTCTTTAAGGTTGGTCAGTATAAAGATTTTCTTGAGCCTTATATGCGCAACGATATGTCTGAAGCATCGAAGGAGCACAACGGACAATGGCTAAACCAGTTGTGGGCACACTATACTCAAAGCGTGGAAACACAGCGTGAATTGGAAAGCGGCAGTATCAATGCATTGATAAACAATATGGATACTCGCCTAGCCGAAGCTAATGGTGATTCCGCAGCATTAGCGTTGTCAGCAGGCTATGTAGACGAGCTACTGCCACGCCATAAACAACTTGCCAAGCTGCAGGAAAAAGTCGGTAAGAATGAAGACGGCGATGGCTATCGCGGCATCGATAGCGACTCTTATCTTGCCCTTGAGCTTCCAAGCTTTGATAGCAAAGAAGACAAAGTCGGCTTAATTGTTGCCAGCGGTACCATCTTAGATGGTGAACAACCAGAAGGCACTATTGGTGGCGATACCTTGGCAGAATTGATTCGCCAAGCTAAGGAAGAAAAACTCAAAGCCTTGGTACTGCGCGTAGATTCTGGCGGCGGCAGTGCCTTTGCCTCAGAAATTATTCGCCAGCAGCTCCTCGACTTGCAAGAAGACATCCCCGTTATCGTTTCCATGGGCAGTGTTGCTGCCTCTGGTGGTTACTGGATCTCGGCAACGAGCGATGAAATTTGGGCAACACCAACCACAATTACCGGCTCCATCGGTGTATTTGGCGCCTTCCCCACCCTTGAAGAAAGCTTAAAGCACTTGGGTATTCATACGGACGGATTAGGCACTACTTTACTTGCTGGCAGCATGCGTGTTGATCGCACTCTAAGCCCATTGGCCGAGCGTGTTGTGCAACAAGGCGTTGAGCAGGTATACAAACAATTTCTAGATATCGCTGCCGAAGGCCGTGAAAGCACCCCAGAGGCCATTAATGAAATTGCTCAGGGCCGCGTTTGGAGTGGCGAGCAAGCCTTAGCCAACGGTCTTGTTGATAAGCTAGGTGGCCTAAACGATGCCATTAAGGCCGCCGCTGAGCGAGCCGAGATCAGCGATTATGATGTTATTGAGATCAAGCGTAAATTAAGCCCAAGCGAACAGTTTATGCAGGAGCTTGCCAACAATCTTGATGCGAAAGCCAGCGTTAACCCTTGGTTGAAACCTATCAATCAAAAATTAGCGAGCTGGTTTAGCCCAGTGGTGGGAGCCATTGATGAGCTTAATAGCTTAAATGATCCGAAAGGTATGTACGCACGCTGCGTAGCTTGCGCGGCACCTTAAACTCTCGTTAAAGCGGGGTCAGATCCCTACAACAGCGGGGCATAGCTAAAGCTATGCCCCGCTGTTGTAGGGATCTGACCCCATTTTCGTCTAAAGCTATGCGCCACTCTCTTTAGGGATCTGCCCCCATTTTGTTATTGGCAAAAAGGATTTTGATATGCGTTTTTACACGAACAATAAACAACGCAACAAACAAAACTGTAAGCACCCTCCACACAAATCAATTCAGATCGCTATCGCCAGCTTTCTATTTGCTGCACCCACTCAAGCGCTCTTTGCAGAAATACTACCTTCCGAATTCAAAAACAATTTGGTGTATCTCACCCCCACATTAACTGACGGCACTAAGATTCGTTTTTATACGGATACTGGCGGTGGCTGGAATGTTATTAGCCAGGAACTTTTTGATAAATATCAGTGGCCAAGCATCGAGAAAGCATCTAAAAGAGGCCCAGTAAAATTAAGCAGCATGCCAAGCTTTACGAAGGAAAAATCGATACCTAAGGGAGGCTTAAACAACTTCATGGAAGGCCAGCTTTTTATCGCACCCAGCAACAAAATTGACGAAGACAAGCTCGGCTATGATGGCTTTTTGGGTGGACGTTGGCATGCAGAGAAAATCATTAATATCAATTATCCAGCACAGCAATTTGCAGTGCTGGATCAGTTACCCAAAAGTTCAGCAAAGATGGAAGTTTTGAATCTGGGTTTCCAAAAGGATCAGCATGGTAGCTACACGATGGCCTTCCCTCGGATGCCAGTTACTGTCGATGGGCAAAGCCTTGATTTGCTGCTAGATACTGGCGCACAAGCGACACTCAGCAGCGAGGCCAAATCAATTATAGATATAGCTGGCAATACAATGGCCGCCTCTTTTATGGTCGCTTCAGTATTTGATCAATGGCGAGCTAAACACCCAGAATGGAAATACATTGAGGCCGGTGACGCTTACATTAAAGAAGCAATGATACAGGTTCCCGAAATTAAAATAGCTACATTTAGTGTCGGCCCAGTTTGGTTTGCACGCCGCGCCGATCACAACTTCCACGAACATATGTCCGCCATGATGGATAAAAAAATAGATGGCGCCTTGGGTGGCTCAGCTTTTCAATATCTTAATATGATTATCGATTACCCTGCCGAAAAGCTTTATCTAGAGAAGGTCAATTAGTCTGAGTAAGGTGGGTAAATCGGCATTCAAGAACGAGAAAGAGTTAGACAGAGCCCGCACAAAATCAGCTGCAGCTACATACCTAAAACTTGCTTAGCAAAAGGAATGGTCAGCTTGCGCTGCTCGCTTAAAGAAGCCCTATCAAGACGATCAAGAATTTCAAATAGCTCGCCAATATGTCTTGGGGCTCGATTCAAAATAAACTGCGCTACTTCTTCTGGCAGCTGCAAACCTCTTGCCTTGGATCGCATGGTTAATGCTTCTAGCTTTTCCTGGTCACCCAATAAAGGAACTTGAAAGCTCAAGCCCCAAGCTAAACGTGAAGATAAATCCGGTAATTTTACAGGCAGCTCCGAAGGATTGGCATTGGCGCTAAAGATAATTTTGCGCCCCCTATCTTTACTGCGATTAAAGCAGTTAAACAACGCCTGCTCCCAATCAGCTTTGCCGGCAACATGCTGCAAGCCATCAAAGCATAGCAGGTCGAATCGCTCCATACCTTCAAGCAAAGCCTCTGGGGCAAAGCCCACTAAATCAGCAAGAGGTAAATACTGAGCGCTTTGTCGCATCTGATTGGCTTTATGGCAGCTAGCTTGTAGCAGATGGCTCAAGCCGCTACCACTGCTGCCCCAAAGGAAAAATCCATGCTCGCTTGGGCTCTGCAAGAATGTCTGCAATGCGAAAACAGCCTGGGCAGCACCAGAACCTTCTATGGTATAGAAGTTCTCGAAGGTGGCGCCATCAGCAAGTGCTACGCCCAAGGACAATTGTTGGGGGTTCGACTGTTCCACAGGTATCGGATCTAATATCGGATCTAGCAAAAAATAAGGGCGAGCTTAACCTTTTGCTCTTTATGGAATCAAGCCCCAGATCAATTCTGGGGCTAAAATTTCAGAAATTTAATTTAAGAATCAACAACTTGGCAGGTCTAAAGGCCTATGAACGCCTTATTGTGGGGGCCTCGGGCGCTGCGAGGCATCAATTGCCGCAGCGTCCGTAAGGCCAACGCTGTTTTCAGAACCATCACTTGTGCCAACAGCCTGTTCAGCAATGCCTGGAATTAAACTCGCACCCTCTTCTGCAGAGCTAGAGCTTTCACCTTGTGGGGCCAAGGGCTGCAAGACATTATCCATCTGTGTTGGCTGGGTCTGTGGTAACTGGGTCTCTGGTAACTGATAGTACAACACGCCCTGCTGACTGGCCTCAGCAATGGCCTGATTCGCCTGCAATACCTTATCCAAGGCAATCGCATCAACCAGCTGCTGCAACTGACCATCAATAAATAAACGTAAACGTAGCTGATCGGCAAGCACGAGATCAGGCTCTGCGTAGCGCACCATGGCCAGGCCATTGAGATAGTCCAACACCTTTCGATAAGACTTAAAATCAGAAATATTATCAAGCTGCATGAAGTGGGGCTTGCTATCTACTGGGCTGGCAACAATGGCATGCTGGGCAGCCAAGTAATCCGCCACTTGGTTTAAGCCGTCCTGAACCAACTCCTCAGCCGATGCGGCGCGGCCATCAAACAACTGTAATTTGCCGCGATCAACCAGCAACCAAGAAGCCAGCCATTGCCCACTTCCGGTAATACTCAAACGACCAAGTACCGCCACATCACTTTGGTAACGGCTGGAAGCCGCCATTAAGCTCTGCTCGTTTAAAGACCAAGCCTGGGCAACCGGGAAGGCCAAGCGATCATCCAAATCCATCACTGGTAAAGAAATAGGCAAAGCCCGCTCAGCTTCGACTTGCTGTACGGCTTCAAGCAGCAATTCTTGTTCGGCAACATTGAGCATTTGGCGCTGCTGGAAATCATCTTGCGCTAACCATAACAGCACCTGTGGACGCTTATCCGGCCAAATGGGCAGATCCAGTTTACGCAATAAAGTGTCAACCGCAGACTTGGCATAATCCAAGTTAACAACGTAGCCTTCTTCAGCATTTTCATAGCTAAATTGCTGCATATAACGATTAGCCTGGGCCAACACGCTTCTAAGCTGTTCACTATCAGGAATTTCACGCGCGCCGCTGGCCCGTACGATAACGCGAGTCAAGCCAGCTGCCGCAAGCTTGTCACGGCTTTGAGGGGTTTGATCGGCTACCGGAAAACTAGCACGGTAGAGGTTTTCTACTTTTACCGCATGACTCAATGGCGACAGCAATGCCACACAAAACATCAGCATCCAGGTGGTGCTTTTGCCCACTACTTTGCCCACATATCCCCCAATCTTCTCGGTATTCAAAATCTTGTTTCAGCTATGTATGTTTTCTATTTTCAATATCTTGGAAAGCAAGCCATCAATAATAAGCCTATTGATGCCCAAATGCTGCGACGGTTCCAACAGCTCCGAACTTTTATACATTATAGCGAAAACGGTATGAACTCGGGCTAAACCCCCGCTCAAACCGCAGCATTTAGCTAATTCTGGCTCCGCTCCCGCCAGATAAGTGGCTCATTGTAGCTTCGCCACTGGCAAATGGCAGCAATCACTAAAAGAAAATGCAAATTAGGCAATAAAACTAATGAGCTTGGCGAGCTTTCAAGCTAAAATACGCGCCCGTTTTTTAGACTACTCGAAGACCTTAGCCATGACAGATAAACAGCCTTCCTTAAGTTATAAAGACGCCGGTGTAGATATCGACGCTGGTAATGCCCTGGTAGACCGCATTAAGCATGTAGCCAAGCGTACCCGTCGCCCGGAAGTGATGGCAGGTCTTGGTGGTTTTGGCGCCCTGTGCGAGCTGCCAAAAGGCTACCGTGAGCCAGTACTAGTATCTGGCACCGACGGTGTGGGCACCAAATTGCGCTTAGCAATGGATTTAGGCCAGCACGATACTATCGGCATCGATTTGGTGGCCATGTGTGTTAACGATTTGGTGGTAGCTGGTGCAGAGCCACTATTCTTCTTGGACTACTATGCCACAGGCAAGCTTAACGTCGATGTTGCCGCTGCGGTTGTAGACGGTATCGGTACTGGCTGTGAACAAGCTGGCGCCGCGCTAGTAGGCGGTGAGACCGCTGAAATGCCAGGCATGTACGAGGGCGAAGATTACGATCTAGCCGGCTTCTGTGTGGGCGTTGCAGAAAAGAGCGAACTAATTGACGGCAGCCAAGTTAAAGCGGGTGATACCTTGATTGGTTTAGCCTCTAGTGGCCCACACTCAAACGGTTATTCTTTGGTACGTAAAATCATTGAAGTATCCGGCGCCGATCTACAGCAAGATCTTGCTGGCCAGCCATTGGCTAAAGCGCTAATGGCCCCGACTCGCATTTACGTTAAATCCTTGCTGAAGCTGATCAAAGAAAACCAGGTTAATGCTCTATCCCACATTACTGGCGGCGGCTTGTTGGAAAATATTCCACGTGTACTACCAGAAGGTGCAAAAGCGGTTATCGACACCCAGTCATGGCAAATGCCTGAAGTATTCAATTGGCTGCAAAGCGCTGGCAATGTAGATGCCGTTGAAATGTATCGCACCTTTAACTGTGGTGTAGGCATGATCATCGCGGTACCCGCCGATAAAGCCCAAGCGGCGATCGAGCTATTAAAAGCTGAGGGCGAAGATGCCTTTATCGTAGGTGAAATTGCCCCAGCTGCTGAAGGCGAAGAGCAAGTAGAGCTAAAAGGCCTGTAAGCATTAAAATGAACAAGCCGAAAGCTCGAATTGTTGTTCTGATTTCAGGCAGCGGTAGTAATTTACAAGCCATGATCGATTGCCAGCAGGCAAACGCATTAAGCGGCGAGATTGTGGCTGTTATCAGCAATCGCCCTGCCGTTAAAGGCTTAGAGCGCGCCGATGCCGCCGGCATTGAAGCGCTTTGCTTGGATCATAAAGGTTTTGCCGATCGCGAAGCCTTTGATCAAGCTCTACAGGCTAAGATCGATGAGTATCAGCCTGATCTTGTAGTACTAGCGGGCTTTATGCGCATCCTTACTCCAGCCTTTACGGAGCATTACTTGGGGCGCATGATCAATATTCACCCCTCTTTGCTACCTAAACACCAAGGCCTTAACACTCATCAGCGCGCGATAGATGCAGGTGATGCCCAGCACGGCGCTACGGTACACTTTGTCACCGCTGAGCTCGATGGTGGCCCGGCGATTGTGCAAGTGGCCGTCGATATTGAAGCCGACGATACCCCTGAAAGCCTTGCTAAAAAGGTGCAGTATCAAGAACACTATATGTTCCCGATCGCCGTGCAGTGGTTTTGCGAAGGTCGCCTAAGACTACATAAAGAAAACAAAAACCATGTTAGCCTTTTTGATGGTGAACCTTTGCCTATAAGTGGTCGTCTAATAAAGGCCCGTTAAAGGGCACTTTATTGAACAAATATCGACCATAGCCATTGCAAGCAAAGATTTATGTTAAAAATACTGCGTCCCCTGCTGCTTAATTCAAGCCGACTGCTGGCCATTTGCTTAGCCAGCACTGTGGCACTTGCTCAAAGCGAGAATGCTACTGAACAGCCTACTGCAGCTGCCGGGCTTCCTAATACAGAAGCCGTTATAAAAAGCACGCCTGAGGCGGCAACGCTAGCCACTCAAAGTAGCCAATTGCCCAAACCTTTTCATGCTACCTATAAAGCCAAGTTTTCCGGCTTTACCATTGAAGCCACTCGTGAGCTTGGCACACACCCAAGCGGTGAGCACGAGCTGATTTTCAGCGCCTCCACTTGGCTAGCAAAGTTACGCGAAAGCTCACGTTTCAACTGGGCCCAAGGCCAATTAGTGCCAAACCGCTATCAATATCACCGCGAAGGTTTAGGTCGCAGTCGCGATGCGGTATTAGAGTTTGATTGGGCGAAACGTAAAGTCGTCAACAATGTGCAAGATAAGCCTTGGCGCATGGATATCCCGGACGGCGCATTGGATAAGCTCAGCTATCAGTTACAGCTTCGTAGCGATCTACTTAATGGCAAGCGCACTCTAAAATACGATATCGCCGATGGCGGCCGCCTAAAAACCTATTTGTTTGAAATGGTAGGTGAAGAGCTGTTAGAAACACGCCTAGGCAAATTAGCCACCGTTAAAATTAAAAAAGTACGCGCTACCGGCAAAAAACGCGTCACTTATATTTGGATGGCCAAACACTGGGATTACCTGCTAGTAAAACTGCAGCAAACCGAAGAAGACGGCAAAACCTACGCTATCGACCTGCTCCGTGCAGAGGTTGACGGCAAAACCGTAACTCCTCGTTTAGGGCAAAGCCAAGAGTTATTACCGACCCAACTGCCCGCATTCGAGGCTGAATTAAACAGCCTCGGTCAATAAATTACTGAGGAACTTATGGAAATTAAAAACGAGCTAGTGGGCATTATTCATTACACTTTAAAAAACGATGATGGTGTCACTATCGATAGCTCTGAAGGTGAAGCGCCGCTGGAATACCTGCATGGTTTTCAGAATATTGTGCCTGGCCTAGAAGCCGAACTTAACGGCAAAAAAGTTGGCGACAGCTTTAAAGTGAGCGTAGAGCCAGAGCAAGGCTACGGCGAACTCGATCCAAACCTAGTGCAAGAGCTACCCAAAGAAATGTTCCAAGGCGTAGATCAAGTTGAAGTTGGCATGGCCTTCCACGCTGAAACTCAAAACGGCATGCAAACGGTAGAAGTTATCGAAGTGGACGAAGACACCGTAACCATCGACGGCAACCACCCGCTAGCCGGACAAACTTTAAACTTCGAGATTGAAGTAGTTGGTATTCGCGAAGCAACTGCTGAAGAGCTGCAACACGGTCACGTGCACAGCGCTGAAGGTTGTGGCCACGAGCACTAATACTCGCGGCTAGCATCTCGGCTTCGAGGTGGGGTCAGACCCTATAGGGTCTGACCCCGTTTGCTCATAAGTGTATTCATAACAGCATAATCAAGCTTAGATTCACAAGTTTGCTGCTTTGAAAATTTTCCAAGCCCTTCATACACAGCTAAAAAACTAGCGGGCCCATAGCTAATTCGTTTTACACCGGCCGCAATATAATCAGCCTGTTTAGTTTCACTTGAAGAGAGCATTACATTGAGTGGTAGCGTCAATTCTTTGGACAGTTCATTGATAAGCGCCAAGTCTAATAAGCCCGGCACAAATAAACCATCGGCACCCGCTTGAGCATAGATCTCTAATCGTCGCTTTAGCTCTGTGAAACAACTGTCTTTTGGGTGAATTCCATTTAAATACACATCACAGCGGGCATTGATAAATAAACTCTCACTCCCGAAGTGGTTTCGAATCGCTTGTATCTTCCTCTCCAACACCTGCGGCTCAGATTGGCCATCTTCGATATTAATACCAACAATGCCCAGACTAATTAGCCTGTCTAGTAGCTGAAGAATATCGCCTTCAGAATCGCTATAGCCAGCCTCAATATCAACGGTTAGCGGAACCTTACAAACTCTAGAAATACGCCCAACGGCCGCAACAAGCACTTCCACCGGCATAGCGTTTCCGTCTGGGTAGCCGTTCGCCCAGGCTAAAGAAGCACTGCTCGTTGCTACAGCCTCAGCACCCTGCGCTTGAACTATCGCCGCGCTAGCCGCGTCCCAAACATTAAGCAATACTATACCATCGGCACGGCTGTGTATTTCTCTAAACTTTAAAGCCTTTTCCATACTCATAACTTCCTCGCGAACTTAAAGAGAAGTAAGAATGACAGCCTTAAGCTAAAAGAGCTGGCGGAATTCGGATCTGAACGTTTAATTTACCACCAAGACGGGGTCAGACCCTATAGGGTCTGACCCCATTTCGGAGCCGCATTACCAATTACTTCCTACTACTCCTATCGAAGCCAATAACAAACCGCAACGCTAAACGACTAGTCAAAACCCTGGTCAGCTCATTGATATCCGCAGCAAATCTAAAATTCTGTAGATGCTAATGGGGATGACAAGCTTAAGATATGGCAGTAAGACTATAAGCCCGCTTGTCACCACAACATCTCGGCTTCGAAGCGGGGTCAGACCCTATAGGGTCTGACCCCGCTTCGAAGCCGCCTTACTAATTGCATCCACTATCTCTATCGAAAGCAATAACAAGCTACAGCAATCAACGACTGGTCAAAACCCAAATCGCTTCATGGCCATCAACACCATCTTTAAAATCTTTTATTAGCTTAGGGCTCGCCAATTTTTTGGTGCTATGAGACTGCCCGTATAAGGCCCCAATTTCATCAGCACCAACAGAAAACGGTGGCCCAGCCATAAGCGATTGATCATACTCATAGATCACCAAAAGCTGTGGTGCCGCATCACTTAATTGATTTAATAGCGTCGCATAATCCCTACGCATCGACTCAGGCAGAGCAATTAATGCAGCGCGATCATAAATCGCATCAACAACGCCTATTTGATCTTTAGTAAGATCAAAGATATCACCCACATAAACATCAATATGCTCAAAGTGATAACGCTTAAGTTTGGCCAACTGTTCTATTTCAGGCTCTACACCCAACTCTTCAAATAACTCAATAACGGCTGCTTCATGCAGCTCGGCCGCCACCACTCTATAGCCCTGCCCAAGTAACCAAGCAATATCTTTGGTCTTACCGCACAGCGGCACAAATACCCTGTCGCCCTGCTTCAAGCCAAGATAGTGAATATTTTCAGTGAGAACGGCGTAGACTTGCTGCTGATGAAAGCCAATATTTCTATCCTTCCAAACTTGATGCCAAAATGCTGCTTCCATTGAGTTCTCCTGTTAGTATTTAAAAGAATAATGAGTGTTCAAAAAGCCCAGCATAGCGGTTCAAGTCGACTTGAGGTCAAGCCCATGAGCGAAGAGTTTATCAGTATTGGAGAAGTCGCAAAGCGCAGCGGCATAGCGGCATCAGCACTGCGTTACTATGAAGAAAAAGGACTTATCGCACACGCAAGCCGACAAGGTCAAACACGCCTATACCCACCATCGATTACCGAACGTCTGGCACTAATCACCCTAGGGCAGCATGCGGGTTTTAGCTTGGATGAAATAGCTGAAGTGCTTACCAACGATGGCTATGAGCTAGATCGCCAACAACTCAGCAATAAAGCCGAAGAAATCGACAAACAAATTCAACGCCTAAGCCTAATGCGCGACGGCCTATTACACGCCGCTAATTGCAACGCACCAACTCACGCCGAATGCCCTAAATTTCAACGAATTTTGCGTTTTACACAGCAGCAGAAAGTGAAAGAAACTGAAAAGCAATTGGATAAATAAAGCGCGCAAACAAAAAGGGGTCAGAACCTTTTAGGTTCTGACCCCGGTATCGAAGCCCTAAATATTAATTATTGAACAGGGCGACCTGGCGTCCAGGGCAAGCCAAGCTGGTCGGCTTGTGACTCCAAGCCTTTCATGGCCTGCTCAGCTTTGGCTAGCTTCGGCATAAAGGCCGTAAGCTGGCGCTTGGCGATGTCCAAACCAGTGCGCACGTTGCCACCAGCTGCCGCTTGGGTATGCCAATGGCTGCCAATAACAGCATTCACGCGAGACATAATGCCCCATGGTGCCACTTCATTGGCTGAAGTTTTAACCCTGTCACCATATAGCTCGACACGTAATGCCTGTAGCTGGCTACGCAGGTCGCGCGCATCTTTCGAGATTGCTCCAGTATCAACCGTCGCCATATCGATCGCTTTAAGTACATGCTTCAAACGGCTATTGATATCAGCAAACTGACGACCAACGGCCAGTACTTTTGCTTGTGTCTTGGCAGTATCTTGCTGGAAGGCCAATAGCGCTTCGCGGTCCTCAGCTTGCAACACAACATCACTCATGGTGTTCAAAGAGAAGTTTTGTGGCGCAGCAACAACAGACACTTTACCGTCCACACGTTGCATTAACTGGGCGCTGTATTTACCTGGCAAAGCTAATGGCGCCTGTGGTGAACTGCCCCATGGGCTAGGCTTGGACTTTTTCAAGCTAACGGGCTTGATTGCTTCATGACGGAAATCCCAGTTAACCTGCTGCAAACCCTTCGCAGCTTTAGCGCTAACCTTGCGGATTAAATTACCATCGGCATCTTTGATTTCAAACCACATGCTTGGCGCTTCTTGATTCGCTTCTGCACGCAAGGCATCCCAGCTTGGGTATGGGGTATCTTTACCATCCTTTTGCAACTTGGCTTCGGCTTGCTGACGCTTGGCTTTTAATGTTTCTAAACCATCGCGCAAGTAGTAACGTAAAGCCACGCCGTATTCTGGGTTTGGTGCAATAAAGAAGTTATCGCCCATCATACCTTTATCACTGCTATAACCACCCCAGCGTCGAGTTTCCATATAGATTGGAGAATCTTTAACAGGGAAAACCGTCGCAGCGGAATCTTTCAGGCTAGCGTGGTTGGTACGCAGTGGCGAGTAATCATCCAGCACATAGATGCCGCGACCGAAGGTGCCAAACAGCAAATCGTTTTCACGACGCTGAATATCCAAATCACGCACCGCTACGGTAGGTAGCTGATTAAACTTGTGCCAATTCTCACCGCCGTCCTGACTATAGAATGCACCGTACTCGGTACCTACAAATAGCAAATTAGGATCGATGTGATCTTCCATAATGGTGTGCACAGTGCCGCGCTCAGGTAGATTGCCAGCAATTGACTTCCAGCTCTTACCACGGTTAGTGGACTTCAACAGATAGGGTTTTTCATCGCCGCGCTTATGATTATCAAATACCGCGTAAATCACATCTTTGCTATGGCGAGAAAACTGCAGGTCCTCTACCAAACTCATATCTGGCACGCCTTTAAAGCGGTCGTAGCGAGTCCAGCTTTCACCGCCATTATCACTAATATGAATCAAGCCATCATCCGTACCCACGGCTAGTAGATCTTTTTGCAGAGTACTTTCATCTAGAGCAATTAAAGAGCCGTAAACCGACGTTGAATCGTTTTTAGCAATGGCATCAACACTCCAAACACGGTCCATTACCTTCAGCTTGTTGCGATCTAAACCGCGACTTAGATCACCAGAAATAGCAACCCAGCTATCACCACGATCATCCGAGCGGAATAACTTCTCTGCACCGTAATACAAACGCTCACCTTTATGGGGGCTGATCAATAGCGGGGCGTTCCAGTTCCAACGCAATGCATTTTCACCTTCAGCTGGCTGAGGCGTAATATAAACCGCCTCACGAGTTTTACGGTCGCTACGCGCTAAACCGCCATACTGATACTGAGAGTAAACAATGTCTGGATTATTAGGATCAATGGCGGGCTCAAAACCATCACCACCCAAGGTTACCCACCAATCGGCATTGGTAATACCTTCAACAGAAGTATTGCGTACCGCAGTACCTAAGGTGTTGTTATCTTGTGTGCCGCCATAAACATTGTAGAAAGGCTTGTCGTTATCTGCCGCAATACGATAAAACTGAGTCAGCGGTAAATTGCGTAGGTGATTCCAATGGGCGCCATTATCAAAACTCTCGTAAATACCACCATCACCACCAATACGAATATGATTAGTATGCTCTGGGTTTACCCATAAAGCGTGATCGTCAACGTGGCGCGCTTTAAACGCTAAAGGCTTAAATGTCTTACCGCCATCCATAGACACTTTAGAAAAAGTATCCATCACAAATAAGCGATCTGGGTTTTTAGGCCCAACAATTAATTCATTGTAGTACTGTGGGCTTGAGCTCATATAAGAAGATCGCTTGGCCCAAGTCTTACCAAAATCATCAGTGCGATAGATACCCTTTTCTTTATCGTTCGCTTCGATAATGGCGTAAACCGTACCTGGCTGACTTGGCGCTGCAGCCAAGCCAATACGACCCTGTTCAGACTTTGGCAAACCTTGGCTTAGTTTCTGCCAGGTTTTACCACCATCGGTCGTTTTATGCAGGCCAGAACCCGGACCACCATTAATCAAGGTCCAAACATGACGACGACGCTGATAAGAAGAGGCGATCATCTCATCGGGGTTGTTTTTATTAACCACGACTTCGTTAATACCGGTGTGCTTATCGATCTCTAAAATACGCGTCCAGCTTTTGCCGCCATCAGTGGTTTTGTATAAGCCACGATCACCGCCGCTAGACCATAGCGGGCCTTGTGCTGCTACGAAAACGGTATTGCTGTCACGCGGATCAATAATAATTTGGCTAATGTGACCGGAGTTTTTCAGGCCAACATTTTTAAAGGTTTTACCACCATCGGTGGATTTATAAACACCATCACCCGAGGCAACAGAACGCTGAGAGTTGTTTTCACCCGTGCCTACCCAGATCACTTGCGGGTCTTTTGGATCTAGCTCTACCACACCTACTGCATAGGAGCCGTAGCGATCGAAAATTGGTGTAAAAGTGGTACCCGCGTTTTCAGTTTTCCAAACACCACCTGAGGCCACACCTACATAGTACTGAGATGGTTTGCCCGGCACGATGGCCAAGTCTGATATACGGCCGCTGGTATGGGCTGCACCCAAGTTGCGCAGCTTCATTCCGCTTAAGGGGGCGTCTTTGGCAAGGGCTATTTGACCTAGCCCTAAAGAGCCAGCTGCCAGCATTACCGCAAGGGATAAACGGGTCTTCTTCACATCGATTCTCCATCTGAGTTTTAGGTTTAGGATGGTCCATTAGCTGTAACGAATAGATCCCCACTTAGCTCAACGGGCCACTTTGGAATTCGGCAGAATGAGGGCTTTGAAAGGTGGGAGGAGAAAGGTGATAGAGGTAGACGTAGAGATAGATATAGATATGGTGCAGAACGAAATACTGCAAACGAAAAGGGGTCAGAACCTATTGGTTCTGACCCCGCCTGTGTGCTTGTTAGCTCGCACTTGGCACAATCAAAAATTTCTCGCCGGTCTTTTGCTGGCTATAACGCTCTAAAGCCTCTTTGCTCAGCGCGCCCGCCAAAGAAACCTCATCACTGTAATGGCTGGCAAAGGTGGTATGTAATTCAGCCGCCACCTTGGCGCGCATCTCGATACTCTTCTCAAGCCCAACCTTAGCTAGGAACGGTGTTAACAAAAAGCCGCCAATTCCCCAAGAGAACCCAAAGCCACGCTTGAGAACCGTAGGGTTGCGATCTAAGCCACCATAGATATAAACCTGCTTGTAAACATCAGATCCATAACGATTGTATTCAGCCATATTGCGCGCTGCTGCCGCTTCCATACAATTTAAGATATCGCTTGCCAGCTCACCACCACCGGTTGCATCAAAGGCTAGCGTCGCACCAGTCGCCGCTAAGGCTTCAGTCAGATCGGCATAAAAGCTATCGCTGCTAGAGTTAACAACATACTTAGCCCCCAAGCCTTTCAAAATAGCCGCCTGCTCTTCCTTTCGAACGATGTTTACCAGATCGATACCTTCGTTCAAGCAAATACGATTCAGCATTTGCCCAAGGTTTGACGCCGCTGCGGTATGAACAAGAGCGCTATGTCCTTCAGCCCGCATGGTTTCCACCATAGCTAGAGATGTAAGGGGATTCACAAAACAAGAAGCTCCCTGGCGCGAAGTCGTACCCTCTTCTAATGGTAAAGCCATCATGGTGTGCACACAGCGATACTGGCTGTACATATCACCACCAACAATGCCTACTCGCTTGCCCAATAAGGCTTTTGCGGCATCAGAATTGCCCGAAGCCACCACCACGCCAGCGCCTTCATTGCCCACAGCCAAGGACTGACCAATACGCGGCTTTACCATGCCCATCAAATGCTCGGGAATAGGCGCTTTCACAATAGGTCGATCTGGAGTGCCGCTGTATTGCGCTTTACTGATATCAGCCGGGCCAATCAGCAAGGCTAAATCCGAAGGGTTCAGAGGCGCGGCCTCCATTTGAACAATGATCTCTTCCGGGCCTGGCTCAGGTACTTCCACCTCTTCCAAGCTTAAAGTCAGAGTTTTGTCTTCACTCACGAGAGACCGTAACTGCAGTGCACTTCTAGACATTAGGGTTTCCTTTATTATATTTGTATTATTCTTTAGCAGCCGCTAAGGGCCCAATCGTTGTTTTAAAGCTCTGGTTTCGTAGCTCTTGTTCAGTAGCTTTGGTTCCATAGCTTTAGCTCCATAGCTTTTGTTCCATACCAAGGGAAGCCATTTATACCCTGCTTTTATGACACTTAATAGGGGAAATAGTGACAGCAGCAGGGCTGCGTGCCGTTAAATTAGCTGCCTGCCTAGCAATTGAACGCCAAAACTTACGATATTTCTGTGCTTTCCTATAAAATACACCGCCTTAGCAATACAGCAACAAACTAATACAACAACTACAGGAATTTACCCATGTGGACCGTGTACCTATCTGGAGAAATCCATACCGATTGGCGTGATCAAATTAAAGCTGGCGCCCAAGAGCTAGGTTTGGATATTGAATTTACCTCAGCGAATACTGACCATGACAGCAGCGATGCCGCTGGTGACCACCTGGGCGAAGAAGATAAGCAGTTTTGGCGTGACCACAAATCAGCCAAGGTAAATGCTATGCGCATTAAAAGCTTGATCGAACAAGCCGACTTTGCAGTGATTCGCTTTGGCGACAAATACAAACAATGGAATGCCGCTTTTGATGCGGGCTACTGCGCCGCCCTAGATGTACCGTATATCACTCTACACGATGAAAATATTATCCACCCACTAAAAGAAGTGGATGCTTCAGCGATGGCTTGGGCACAAACCCCAGCCCAGGTTGTGGAAACCTTACGCTACATTACTCAAAAATAATTTAAGCAATTACCAGGGTCAGACTCTATAGGGTCTGACCCCAGTTGAATTTCAGCACGAAGTTTTTTATCAAATAATCTTAAGCCGCTAATCGGCGAGGCAATAGCGCGGCCAACACAACAAACACCGCTGCAAAAGCACCGGCAATTAAAATAGGCGAAATATCGGTTATTAAACTGGCATATTTATCAGAGCCCGCCAAAGTCACCTTGCCACCAGCTATTTTTTCAAAAAGCCAAGTATCTGCAATCTTTTCATACACCAAGGTATAGATCAGCGCACCAAACAAGCCGCCTAAAACATAAACTACTGCATCACGCTTACCTTCACCTAAGGCCGCAACACCTGTACCAGGGCAGTAGCCAGCTACGGCCCAACCTAAACCCAATAACAAGCCACCGATTAACACACCGTAATAAGCACTTTTAACCGACATATGCCCCGCATCGATTAAACCCAACTGCATACCGGCGAACAAAGCGAAGGAGCTTACGCCTATGGCAAACAAAATGGTTTTCGCTAAACGAAGATCCTTTAAAGTGAGCATTCCCCAAATAACTTTGGAATCAGTCGCACCCACTCTTTGCAATACGAAACCGAACAAAGCACCCAAAACAACCGCTAATAAAATAGTCATGATGCCTCCTAATTAAATGTCGCGGCCATACAGCAAAATAGCTGTCGGCACGGCGGCGGCAAACGCCGCCAAGGCAAATAAATAACCGCTTAAGGAAGTTTGCATCATTCCGCTCATCATATGGCCGCTGGTACAGCCCCCTGCCAAGCGGGCACCGAACAATACAATCGCACCACCAATAAACGCCATGGCATAACGCTGAGATGCTGGGCGCTGAGTTAACGCACAGCTGCTTGAAGGTTCTACTTTTGCTTCACTTTCGCCTTTGGAAAATCGACTACCAAGAAAGGCACCGCCAATCATCGCCAGTACAAAAATAAATCCATAATTAATTGGATTCTCGATTGCCGCTGCGTATTTACCACCGCTTTTATTGAGATACGCATTTGGGCTGGCTACACCATGCTTGTTGTCTTGGGAGCTTTGCAGCAACTCACTATCGAATAGCGACCAAATCACACCATCAGCAATAACAAACTGAGTAGAAACCCCAATCGGCTTCACCAAAGTAACCGCCAATAAAAAGCAGCAGGCCAATGCCAAGCCGCCACCAAACCAGGACCAATAGGACTGCATAGAAACCTCGCAACAAGATGGACTTAATTAACGAACATTAAATTAGACATTAATAATATACAATATTACTGCTTATTCGGTCAAAGTGCGGGCGACCACTGGCTAAGTGAAAACTTTGGCCTAAACTTATTGCCATAGCAGCTAAGCCAACCTAGATTTGTTGTCTATGCAGCAATAATGCCCTAAAGCCACTGGCTTCAATCCATAGAAGTCTTGCTATGCAGGGTCTGAACAGGCATAGTGCGGCAGATATAAATTATTCGTATAAGCAGTGACTTGGCCAATAAGGAGAGTCGATGTTTTCCAAGCCTATTGAAGCACTGATCGCTAATTCGGGCGCATTGGCCATCACCGAGGCTTTCATCATTTTGATGCTGGCCGCCTTTATCTACGCGGCCTATGCAAAACGCATGGATAAATCCCCAGCGTTTTGTAATTACACCCCTACTCTGCTCACATCCCTAGGCATCTTGGGTACCTTCTGCGGTATCGTGGCAGGCCTACTCGGTTTTAATATTGCCGATATTGATGGCAGCATCGATATGCTGCTACAAGGCATGAAAACGGCCTTTACCACCAGCCTCGTGGGTATGGGCTTATCCATTGTTTTCAAAAGTCTTATTGCCAGTGGTTTACTCAGCCCTCCCAAGACCGAAGAAGATATTCCCAGCGAAGAGCTTATTGGCATTGAAGATCTATACCAGGTCATGCGCGAGCAACGCGATGGTGTTTTAGGCCTGCAATCTGCCATTGCCGGGGAACATCAAAGTAGCCTCAATGGTCAGATTCAAGCCTTACGTTCAGAATCCAAACAGAATATTCAAGCTGCACATAAAGAAGCCAAGCACCAGCAAGTGGCCTTCCAAGCTTTCCAGAAAAACCTATGGTTAAAGCTCGACGCCTTTGCCTTAAACTTGTCGCAAGCGGCGGCCGAGCAAATGGCCAAGGCTCAGCAGACGGTGATTCGCGATTTTAATCAAAACTTCAGCGAGCAATTTGGCGGCAACTTTGCGCACTTAAATAGCGCTGTACAGGAAATGGTGGAATGGCAAAATAACTACCGCGATCAGCTAGCGGATATGCGCAGCAACTATGATCAGAGTGTGCAAGCGATTAGCCAAACCGAAAATGCACTCGCCAATATCAACGATCAAACCCAGCAAATTGGCAATAACTTGGCCAGCTGGCAGTCTGTTATGGAAGTTAACCAGCACCAAATTCAGGAGCTGGAGCGTCATTTAGAAGCCTTTGCCCATATGCGCGAAGAAGCCTCACAAGCCGTGCCGGATATGCAGCAACATATCAAAGACACCTTGAGTAGTGTACAAACCGCGAGCGAACAACTCGGCAAGGGCCTGCAAGAAAGTGGCGAGCATATGCAGCAAAGCATTGCCGAAGGCAGCAAGGCTATGCAGCAATCTTTGCAGGATAATACTGAGCATTTACACAGCGCCCTGCAGAGCAGCGCAGAAAAAATTAACGCCAGTGGCCAGGCCATGCAAGATAGCGGCGATGCTCTTAAAGAAACAGGTAATATGCTGCGTGATAGCAGCAAGGCCCAGCAAGAAAGCCTGCAGCAAAGTTTGGCAGACGGCCAAGAGCAAATGATGTCGGCCTTTGCCGAAAGTAGCCAAGCGCTCAACAAGGCCGCCGAGGCCATCAGCCAAAGTCAAATCGATAACAACAAATTACTGCAAGAGTTGGCCCAGAGCATTCGCGAACAAAGCGATGGTCATTATGAAGCCTTACAGGAAAGCCAAGAAAAACTGAAACAACAGTTTGAAGACTTGGGTAAAGATATTGGCTTAGAAAGCCAAGAGTTTGCCGAGCAGATCCGTGAAAGCGGCAACGCCCTTATGCGAGTGGCCGGCCGTAGCCGAGAGGCTTTCGATAACGATATGCAAAGCATGGTTGAGCGCGTCAGCGATAGCATGCAGCAGATGTCTGCCCAACATGCTGAAGAATCCCTAAAAATCGTTGAGCTGCATATTAAGCTAACTCAAGATTTGCATCGCATTTTGACCCACGCGAACTAAACCATGAACGATCCGATTCAAAAGCTGGCCCAAAGTCAGCGCCAGCAATCCCAATCCTTAGAGCAGGAAAAGGATCATTGGTTGACGGTATCGGATCTTATGGCGGGCTTAATGGTTGTATTTCTGTTTATCGCGGTGGCATTAATGCGCGATGCCATGGTAGAGCGCGATAAAATCAAACAGGTTGCCATCGCCTATCGCGAAAATCAGGTAGAGATTTATCAAGCACTTCAACAAGAGTTCGGCCCAAACCTTGCCACCTGGAATGCGGAGATTGATAAAGATACCCTAACGTTTATCTTCAACTCTTCAGAAACACTGTTTAACGACGGCGAAACCGAACTAAGCCCGAGTTATCAATCACTCTTAGAGAACTTTTTCCCGCGTTATATGAAGGTGTTGGAGCGCTTCTCGGATTCCATCAGTGAAGTACGCATTGAGGGCCACACCAGCAGTATCTGGAACGAGAACACGAGTGATACCGAGGCGTACTTTTTAAATATGGAGCTCTCGCAAGAGCGGACTCGCTCAGTACTCGACTATGTGTATCAACTGCCATCGGTGAACCCTTATCGCAGCTGGATCAAAGGGCATATCGCCGCCGTAGGTTATTCCTCATCCCACCCAATCACCAATCGCTTTGGTCAAGAAGATTTAGATCGCTCCCGCCGAGTGACCTTTCGGGTTATGACCAACGCGGAGACCAAAATCCAACAAATTTTAGAAGTGGACTAATATTCACCAGCGCCCCACTAAAGTGAAACTTTTGGCGTGAATTCGCAACAATTTTTATCCATCAACAATTGCTTGCGATGTACGTCTCCCCTATTCTAAGTGCTATAAACCTTAACAATAATGACAAGTAAAAGGGGCCAACAATGTCGCCTTATCCAAAACCCATTAGCACATTCATTGCCATTCTTGGCGCGGGCCTGATTGCCCATAGCGCACAGAGCGATACCATTTACCATGGTGGCCCAATAGTCAGCATGGTAGATGATGCGCCTTTTCTTGATGCGGTCTTGGTTAGGGGCAATAAAATAAAGCAAACCGGTAGGTTGGCCGAGCTGGAAGTTAACTGCCAAACACCTTGCCAAAAGATAGATTTGCAGGGGCATAGTTTATTGCCTGGGTTTATTGATGCCCACGGCCACTACACCATGACTCTTGATTTCTTGGCCTACAAAAATGTCGCCTCACCTCCGGTCGGCCCGGTTAAAAATATAGCGGCGCTTATCGAGCAGATGCAGCAACAAAACCAGAGCAGCGGTAAGGGTGGCGGTGAGCATTGGATTTTAGGTGCGGGCTATGACGATTCCTTGCTGGCCGAAAAACGCCACCCTACCCGCCAAGATTTAGATAAAATCAGTACCACACAGCCGGTATTTATCCGTCATGTTTCTGGTCACTTAGGTGTTTGCAATAGTCGTTGCTTGGAGCTCGCGGGCATTACGGCCGATTCAAAAAACCCGGAAGGTGGTGTATTTAGACGTGAAGCTGGCAGCCAGCAACCTAATGGTGTGTTAGAAGAAACGGCCTTGGATGCTATTCATTCGGTATTTCCGGAACAAGGGCTAGAAGAGCAGCTCGCTCGAATTCCAGAGCTTGATAAATACTATGCGCAGTACGGAATCACTACGGTACAGGATGGCGCGACCTCCAATGCTGGCTTGGCTCTGCTGCAGCAAGCAGCTCAAAAACAATTACTAAGCCTTGATGTAATTAGCTACCCGTATACAGCCTGGGCAGATTTTTCGAAATACACGCCATCGGCTGGCGCTAAGCAGCCTTATCAGAATCATTTTCGTAATGCTGGGGTAAAGCTGGTGTTAGATGGTTCACCGCAGGGTAAAACGGCTTGGTTGTCGGCGCCTTATCATCACCCTCCACATGGCCAAGGCGAAGATTACCAGGGCTATCCGATTCTTACAGATGAACAATTAGAAAAGCAGTTAACTGAGTTTTTCAATAAGGGCTGGCAGGTTCTTGCCCACTGCAATGGTGATGCCGCGGCAGAGCAGCTTATTCAGGTGATGAGTAAACTGAAAAAGAAAGGTGTCCATTTAGATCGTACTGTGATGATCCACGCTCAAACTGTACGCGATGATCAGTTATCACGTATGAAAGAGCTCGGTATTATTCCTTCTTTCTTTGTTGCCCACACTTATTTTTGGGGCGATTGGCACCGTGATTCGGTTTTGGGTTTGGATCGAGCGAAACGTATTAGTCCTTTAATCAGTGCTAAGCGCCAGGACATTAAGTACACCATTCACAATGATACGCCGATTGTTCCACCTGATATGCCGTTGTTGTTGTGGACGGCGGCAAATCGTGAAACCCGCAGCGGCAAAACTCTTGGGCAAGATCAACGCGCGAATATTAAAGATGCTCTTAAGGCGATCACGATTAATGCGGCTTATCAGCATTATGAAGAGGATTCTAAGGGGAGTATTGAGGCGGGTAAGTTGGCTGATTTGGTGATTCTTGATCGTAATCCTTTGATGATTCCTCCTCAGCAGTTGAAGGATATTGAAGTGCTGGAGACGATTAAGGGTGGTAAGACGGTGTATAAGCGAAGCCCTAATACGCAGTGATTTAAATTTAATTCAGAAAATTAAGTTACAACTCTCATGATTCCTAAGGAGTAACAAAGCCTGATATTGGAAACGACATCAGGCTTTGTTAATCCTAGGACCATCGACCAGAGTCTAGCTTAAGGCAGTGGTTTTCCGCTCCAACGCTGCGTCCATGCAGCCACCCGTTCCATCCAGGAGCCTAGTCGCTCCAAACCACTACCTTAAGCTAGACTCTTACCCCCCGGCTCAATCAAGCTACAAATGTTTAACCCAAAAATCACAAACAGTATCGCTCCGCGAATACCCTGATAACGGATTAAAATACCAACAAAACTTATATTCAGCTCTAGTATTTCGATTACAAACGATCAAAGGAACTCACCTATTTATAGCGCTGATATTGGAATATAATCTGACATCTCAAGAATTCCAGTAAAGCGAGGTCCATGTGGAATTTCTAAGTTTAAACACCCAGACTGCCTTTGCGCAGGCGGTTGAGTCTATTCATTCAGATAAACGTCTTATTGTTTGCGGTTCTGAAGAGGACAAGCAATATATTGATGAGGCGATGGAGTTGAATGATAGTTCTCCAGATGAAATCATTGCCAGTATGCAAAATGTCGATGTGCAGGCTTGGTTGGACGCTCGCAAGCAGGAACTGTGTGAAGAAGACAGTGCCTTTTTAGATGAGGCCATTGGTGAATGGCCTGGCGAGATTCTTGAGAAGCCGGGCTTTAGCTTGGCTTTCGATATGCTTAGTGGTCAGGCCCATCAAAGCTTAGTCGGTGCTCTTATCGAGACCGACAATGCCTGGAAGGTTCCCGCGTTTTTTGGCTATGGTGGTTGGAATGACTGCCCTATGCCGGAAGTTCACTGTGCCATTTGGAAGTATTGGCAAGAAAAATATGGCGCTCATATTGTCGCTGTTAGCAATGATATTATCGAAGCTCATATTGAAAACCCGCCAACAACGCAAGAAGAAGCAATGGCATTAGCCTTGGAGCAATACCTCTACTGTGCGGATATCGTGGATCAAGGTGTAGAAACAGTAGCCAATCTTGCGGCTTTATTGATGAATAATCACTGCTGGTATTTTTGGTGGGATTAAGAGATATCGCTGGATAAAAACCAATTTTATAAAATAAAATTAAGCAAAAATAATAATGAAACGACGAAATTTTATAAAAACCACAGCCGCCTTTTCAGCAAGCATTGCAATGACAAGTCGGGCGGGCTCGGGCCGTTCAAATCTAAATGCACCGGGTATGCCCACTCCGAAATTTGTTTATAGCAATGGAATTGACCTTGCCGTTTACCAATCTGGTAAAGGCTTGCCAGTTATTTTTTGCCATGGTTTTCCAGAGCTGGCTTTTACTTGGCGTAAGCAGCTTTCGGCTATAGAACAAGCAGGCTATCAAGCCATCGCGCCAGATCTGCGAGGTTACGGCTTAAGTAGCGCTCCAAAATCTATTAAAGACTACACCGTCGCAACCATCTGTGATGATCTTGTAGGCATGATGGACGCCTTGAATATCGAAAAGGCCATTTTCTGTGGCCACGATTGGGGCGGTTTTATTGCCGATACTATGCCGCTACTCTACCCCGAGCGTTGCCTTGGTATTATTGGTATTGGCGCCCACAATAATCAACGGCCACCAAATCTTGAATGGCCAAAGCTTGCGGCTAATGACTTACTTGATAAGGAAGCTTTTAATCAACATATTCAGAAAGCCAGCACTGAAGCTTTTTTAGATCTTAACAGTAAGGCGCTTTTTCAGCGCATTTTTCAAAAAGGCTACTTAAGCGCTAGCAATCTAGCTAAATTAAACAAGGATGCTCCCGAGCGAAGCTTTAATCTGGTCGAAATGATTAAAAATGAGCCGATAGCGCCCAGTTATTTTGCTCCACAAGCCGCTATTGATTACTACGCAAAGGTATTCAGTAAAACGGGCTTTGCTGGCGCCATTAATTGGTACCGCGCCATTCCTGCAAGTGTTGCTGAATTTGCTGAGCGTAAACTGCATTGGGGGGTGCAAGTCCCCTATCTCTATATATGGCCCAATCAAGATCCAATCAATCAAGATGGTTTAGAGGTAGGCATGGAAGACTACATTGCGGATCTAGAAAAGGTAGAACTTAAAGGCTGTGGGCATTTTGTACCAGAAGAGCAGCCCGAGGCGCTCAATAAGCTAATTATCAGTTGGTTACAGCGAAAGTTTCCAGTAGCAAACTCGTAAACCAGCAATCAATTGCTTCTCGCCTTTAATCCATAAAGGCATTACCATTGCGCTTTTAGCCTGTAGAAGAAGTGACCTTATGTCTTGCCCACCTTGCCCTAAATGCAGCTCTGAGTACGTGTACCAGGATCAAAGCCAAATGATCTGCCCAGAGTGTGCCTATGAGTGGAATCCCGAAGAAGAGGCTGCTGCGGCCGAAGCCGCCGCCATTAAAGATATCAACGGTGCCGTGCTACAAGCTGGCGATAAGGTAACCTTTATTAAAGACTTAAAGGTGAAAGGCAGCTCGCAGGTATTAAAAATCGGTACCAAAGCCCTAATTCGCCGTATTGTTGAAGGCAAGGACCATGAGCTGGATTGCAAGATCATTGGCGGTGGCGAAATGATGATTACGTCTAAATTTGTTAAAAAGGCCTAACTCGATAGAAGCTGGTTAACTTAAAAATGGCAAGAAGTTTATGATTAAACGACTAACACCCTTTCTTCTTGCTCTTACCACCTCGTTAGGCGCTTTTGCTTCCTCACCAAACGACTCGCCAGTCAACAGCAAGGCTGAATGCGTTATCTTGCTGCATGGCCTTGCACGCAGCAGTAGCTCAATGGAGAAACTGGGCTTAGCTTTACGTAAAGAAGGCTATCACGTTGTAAACCAGGGCTACCCCTCAAGACAGGCTGCTATCGAGAGTCTTAGTCAAAAGGCAATTAGTGAAGCTTTAGAGCACTGCCCTCAATCATATAAAGTTAACTTTGTTACCCATTCGATGGGTGGAATTTTAGTCCGCAAGTATTTACAGGGAATCGTCATAAGCGAACTAAAACGAGTCGTTATGTTGGGGCCACCAAACCAAGGTAGTGAAGTTGTCGATAAGCTCAGAAACGTACCAGGGTTTCACTTTATAAATGGTGATGCCGGTTTACAACTTGGGACTGGGGCTCTTAGCGTTCCTAAGCAGCTTGGGAAGGCTAATTTCGAACTGGGTATTATTGCTGGAAACAAGAGTATTAACCTAATTTTATCCAGCCTCATTCCTGAGGCCGATGATGGCAAGGTTTCCGTTAGAAATACCAAGCTTGAAGGTATGAAAGACCATATCGAAATGCCAGTAACTCACCCATTCATGATGAAAAACTCATCAGTTATCAAGCAAGTCATTCAGTTTCTAGATAAAGGCCATTTCGAAAAACACCCTACCCAACAGCAATAAGAAAGGAAGCAAAATAATACCTTCTTGTTGCCCGCCAATAAGCCCAGTATAGTCTTTAGCAATTAGGCTAAAGTAGAAAAGCTGCAGTGACAATCGATAACGACAACGCAAAGCCAACGGTCATCTCAATAAGTGCCCAAGAGCTTTTTGATATTTCAAAGGCAGAAGATGATTCTCTGATCCCGGTACACCTTATGGGGCACAGTGAATTTGCGAGTTTGATCGATGGCGAGTACTGGATAGCGAAATATCGTGATATTGGTTTGGTTGGCATCCGCAATCTTACGATTAAAGAGTCGTTTATTAATCGCAATCAAATCGCCAACTTATTGAGCTTCGAGTATTTGCTATCTGGCGGCAGCGATATGGAGCTTAACCGGCAAACACTACACCATGATGGGGCACCTAAACTCTACGCGGCCAGCTACTTAAAACAAGGAACTCAAACTCGTATTCATCGTAAAGGGGAAGTCATCAAAGGGTTGGGCCTATGGCTTGATCCCCAAAAGCTTACTGAATATTTAAAGCCCGAGCTCGATAAGTTACCCCCAATCCTTCAGGAGTTACTAAGTGCTCGAAGCGCTAGAGTATTCAGCATGAGCCTAGAAAGGGAGATTAGCGAAATATTGGATGCTACAGTTCAGCACCCTTTCGAAGGCCATAGCGCCAAACTCTATCTAGAAGCAAAGCTAACCGAGTTGCTTTGCTACAGTTTTAAGAGCTTTTATGCACTTGAATCTGGCATAGATCACAGTATGCGCCTTAGCCAACACAAAAGCCGTGCTATTGCCGCAATTATCAACCATATAAACTGCAATCTTGCTGCACCCAGTAGTATTGATGAACTGGCCGCGCAGGTTGGCCTAAGCCGAAGTAATTTACTGAATAGCTTTAAAGAAAGCTGCGGCATGAGCTTTTCTGAGTATGTATTACAACAAAGAATGCTAGCTGCAAGAAACTTAATAAAAAACAGCCCAAACAGTATTGTTGATATCAGCCTAGCCGTTGGCTATAAGGATCAATCCGCATTTGGGCGGGCCTATAAGCGATACTTTTCTTGCACGCCTAGGCAAGATAGAAATTAAGCACAAGACTTTAACCAGAACGAATTTAACAAGAGCAACTTCAACAAGAAAAGAAATAAAACGGATTTAGCTTTTCTTAGGATAGCCCCCTTTAATCAGCTTTCTCCATAAAAAGTAGCTGCACAACAAAGCAAAGGAATTAAGGCTAATCGCCATTATAAAAGCAGCGCTAGATGCATACCCTTCAAGCCCGTTAAGTGAAAATTCTAATAGGTGTTTTATTACGCCTGAGTAGCCTAAGAACAAGCAGTAAACTGGGAAAAGCCAAATAAATGGCATAGGTTTACAGCGCCCAAGCAATAGTAATACCGGCATCAACGACACAAATAGCAAGCCTATTAAAGGCTGAGAAGGGCTAAGCGCCGGCAACCCCCAATATACCCTTAGTATGCTCAGCAAGTTGTAAGCCGTTGCGCTAAACCACCATAGCAACAATAGCTTTTCCCAAAATAAAAACCGCTTAAATGGCAATGCAAAGATTCTCTAGTGTTTCCGGTGCTTTGGTCATTTTTTGATAAGAAGATTCAGTGACCAATACCGTATCGGAGAATCGAAACCCGCCCAAGCCTGGTATATAGATACCGGGTTCAATACTGAAAATCATATTGGCTTCTATCTTATGTTGGTAGCCCTCTGCTAAAAACGGTGCTTCATGATCAGTTACACCAAAACTGTGCCCAGTTCTGTGCAATAGATAATCACCATAACCTAAATCTCGTAAGCGCTGATTTACTTTGTCATCCAACTCAGACATACACTGCCCTGGCCTTAATAACTCATAGGCCAGCTCTCTGGCTTCCAGCATTGCTGCAAAAGGTTTTTTAGCAGCCTCTGGTACTTGCCCTAAAAAGAAAGTTCTCTCTAGCTCAGCCCCATAACCATTGGCACTTCCCTGAACAATAGTCACATTGGGCCCACCTTCGGCCAAGGTAGCAAAGATCTCACTAAAATTATGAGGGTCGTCCGAAAGCACACCAGGCTGAGTAACGGCATTGAATTTACTGTTTATCAAATTACTCGTCGGGTTCTCCAGCAATAATTTTTGCATAAGCTGGGAAGAGACTTCTTTATGAATAAGCACTGGCAGCTGACCTGGCGCGGCCATTTCCAATAGAGTTTTATGCCCCTCGGTCAATAGATCGCAGCAATATTGAATACGCTGAATCTCGAATGCTGATTTAATTTGACGAAGCTGATCCACCATATCGCTTTGCACAGCTTGACCGGGAATACTGCGATAAACTTCTAAAGGGCAAAGGCTCTCTACGGCGACTCGATGGTGATCATCAATATAATCGGCTATACGATCAAACCAGTTGTGACCTACCGGAGCTGGAAACTCCAGATATTCTGCAAAATCCAATTCAATAACTGAGCGCGATTTTACATGCTCTCTTTCCAGCTTGGGCATCACAAAGATTGGCCGGCCGCTCGCAGGAATTATTAAGATAAAGGGCCGCTCATGTATAAAATTTGCGAAGTTCGTTAGATAAAAGATATTGTCTGGATCGTGACAGAGATAAAAATCGAAGCCATGGCACAGGAGCTCGGCTTGCAGCTTATCAATTCGATTTTGTACTTCGTCCGTCGGCGGATGCTGACTATGGGCTTGATTGGGAGTGGAGTCGTTACTGTTAGGGCTCATAGGCTTATCCTCTTTTTAATCAAGGATAAGCCTTGTGAAAACGCTAAACTCTGCAGCTCAAACAAATTTTTGTGCCGCAGAGTTTAAATTAAGGCATTGCTACCTAGTATTGCTAGTTAGTACTTCTTAGGTCTGGTTAAGTCTGGGCTTACTCCATCGTAAAAGTTAAACCCGCGTTTGCCTGCAGACGATCAATCAGCAAACTGCCCATTGCGGCTGCCGGTGTCCAAATGCCGCCACTGGCCGCTTCTGGGTTTTTCAGCAAACATACGGCGCTTTCAGAAATCATCTTACAGGTTGAACCATAGCCTGGGTCTTTGTCACCTTTAACGCTCGCCATTAACTGATCGCCAGCACCATTGCTGCCTACAAACAAAACGTCGTAAAAGCCGTTTTCACGCTCTTCTTTGCTTGGGCCTTCACCCGGCTTTTTAGGGTCGTTCGCCATAGATTTATCTTCGGCAATAGCCTTGGCCATTGCCTCGCCATTATCACCAGGGCCGGTTAGCATCATTTCGTCGTAGGTGAAATCTTCACCATATTGATGCCCCATTAAGAAATTGGAACGGTGAATGTTCTTGGTATTAATGGTGGCCATTACAAAGGGAGCCGACCAGCTTTGTAGATCATCTTCATAGATGGGCGCCATGCCATGGGGCTGCTCTGGGCCGTTAAAGCTGCCGGTTAAGGAGAACGGATTCATTAATACATTCACCAACTCTGGATCTTTAGCGGCTGCCGCCATGGTGGCTTTGAAGCTCGCTAAAGTACCGCCAGAAAATGTGCCATTCATCGCCCTTACACGGCCCTTAACGCGTGGCAATGGCGCCGAAAGCTTATCTTGGGCAGCCTGTTGAAGAAAGTGCACGCCCAAATCAAAAGGCACTGAATCAAAGCCGCAGGAGAACACGATACGGGCACCACTGGCTTTGGCGGTTTCTTGGTGGGCGGCGATCATTTCGTGCATCCAGCCAGGCTCGCCACATAAATCCACATAGTCTGTGCCGGCTTCGGCACAAGCTTGTACTAGATCGTTACCGTAAAGCTGATACGGGCCAACAGTAGTCAATACCACCTGGGTGCGAGCCGCCATATCCTTGATGCTTTGGGGGTCACTAGCATCGGCTACCAGCATGGGGACATTATCGGGAATCCCCATCTCATCGCGCACAGCAATAAGCTTATCCTCACTGCGGCCAGCCATTGCCCAGTTGACCTCCCCTGCTACACCATATTGCTGGTTTAGGTATTCACACACTAATCGCCCGGTATAGCCTGTGGCGCCATAAACTACTATGCCAAATTCTCTGTTCTCAGCCATTTTATTCTCTCTCTTTGCCGATAATGATTGCGATCGCAAAATCGCTTAAAGGGATATTAGGGGAATCTAGCAGCTTTGGTAATGGTGGTAAGTGACAGAGATGGCGTCGTCTGCCCGATTGGACATTCGACGCCTATATCGTGGGCTGTTAGCTAGACTTTGAGCTTTCTAGCCACAAAACCAAATAGTGATAAGGCCAATACAAACAACAAAGGCATCGGCAATACGGGCACTGGTCTTGAGATAGAGGAAGCCGCAATGGCATCTAGCTCAATTAGACGGACTTCTGAAAATGCACCAGCTGAAGCCTGAATAGTTTCTAGGCGCCAATTTTGACTACTCACAACAGCAGGAAGCATGACCGTTAAATCCAACTGCTCTGCAAGAGTGGCCGCGTTGCCTGGCTGTAAAGAGTAAGTAGCTGAAATGGGCTCATCGTATACAACGGTTTCATACGATCCATTGTTATCGAGATCCGCTAACAAGCGAAAATTCGACATGGCTCGGCGAGTTCCAGCACCGGAATCGCTGCCCGCAAACAAACGGAAACCCTCAATGGAAACTCGCCCTGAGGTTCTAAATTCAATAAAGCTGCTGTCTCCAGGGTTGCCTGTCCTCATCAGAGTATGACCACCTTCAAAAGGCCCAGTAGGGCTGAAAGTACTCTCCGGTGTTGCAAAGGCATCGGAATTAACGACAACCGTTCCTTGGCTTAGGTCAAAGAGATCTGAGGAAACGGTATTGGGGTTACCATCAGCAAGACTAAATGCCGAGAAGAAAAGCGTGATTACTGTTGATTTCAATACAAGAACTTTTCTGAATCGCTGCCAGAAATAATACATGTTATTGCATCCTTCAATGGATAAATTAATAGAGTGAATTGCTTAGTTTAAAACAAGCCCAAGTAGCTTATTGGCCACTTATTATTTTACTGTCTTTATAAAGAATTCAGGTTTACAAAATATGACATTCACTTGTTAATTTTGGAGTTTGCCCATTATAGCTGCCAAAAAGTACGCCGCTTTTGACTCATGTCAGCGAATAGTGGGTATAGAAGATATAAAGGATATAGAGGGTATAGAAGGAAACTTAGACAGTAATCGGAAGGTAGCAAGGCAGCCCCAGTAACGATAGGGCAACCCTGCTAAAAGATTGATCAGATCTGGTCAAAGCCAGGAAGGCTGGCCTGTTCTTCAGCAACTGGTTTTTTGCTTTGTTTTTTCTTCTTTTTCTCTAACTGCTTTTCTTGCTTTTTAACGGCCTCTTGGGCATCGGCTTCGGCCAAGGCTAAGATCGTGGTGCCGGCATCAGGCTTTAGCTCGTCAGCCACCAAAAACGGTTTAGCCTTGCCCTTGCTATCCAGCATAAACAAAGGGGTTCGCTTATCTTGGTAGTCCGCTTGATACATTTCCCAGCTGTATTCTTCGGTGATATTGGTGCTTTTGATCTCGGCGCCTTTATTCATTTTGTTAGCGAGATCGTAATAGCTGATTTCTTCGCCAAACAATTTATGGCCTTGATAGCTATCGGCAAATTGATGTTTCTCAAAGCTGTTCATATCCCTTACAGACATCAAGCTGTAGATTCTCTCGCTGCCAAAATCTGCTCTAAAATGCACGGCTGATATCGCATTAAGATGAGCCTGCCTTGAGATAGCCAATAGATTCCCAATACCACTTAAATCTAAATAGGTTTCGGCGTGATCGGAAACGGGGTTGCCATAGAAGGTTTCCAGGCCCTCCATTCTAGCTTGGCGAATATCGTTCCAGTTGGAATCTACCAGCAAGCAAGGAATATCATGGCGCTGAAACTCTTTCGCCAAGGCGCGAGAGAAAGCATTTGCCCCCACCATAAGGAAGCCACGTGCACTTGGCTCGGCAACCCCCAGCCAGCGGGCCAATAAACGTGAGGTGCTGCTTTGCAATACCACCGTACCGATTATCATAAAGAAGGTCATCGGCACTAATAAGGCGGCCTCTTGAAAACCAGCGGCCAGTAAGCGATCGGCAAAAATAGCGGAAATAGCCGCCGCCACAATACCTCGTGGTGCAATCCAGGCTAATAGGCCACGCTCTGGCCAGCTGACATCCAAGCCCCAGGTACTGACCAAAATTTTTAATGGGCGGGCAACAAACTGCAAAACCAGTAACAGCATCAATGCTGGCCAAAAAATGTCCGCCAGCTGCTGCAAATCGATACGTGCCGCCAAAAGAATAAACAGCATAGAGATCAGCAGCAGGCTCAAATGCTCTTTAAAGTTCAAGATGGGGTGAATATCCAAATCCGATTTATTGGCCAGCCACATGCCCATTACAGTAACTGCAATTAAACCCGATTCATGAACAACAGCATTGGAGCCGCTAAAAGCGATTAACACCAAGCTTAAGGTGGCAATGTTCTGCAGGTATTCGGGGATAAGGTTTTTGCTGAGGAGTAGGCCCAATACTATGCCGGCGGCAATACCAATTGCAGTACCAGCGGCTACGGCCTCTAAAAACAACAATAAAACATGGCTAGCAGGAAGATTGTTAACACTGGCAAGAATAAACTCAAAAGTAATAACCGCCATCAAGGCACCAACCGGATCAATGGCTATACCTTCCCAGCGTAAAATATTGGCAATCTTTGCTGTCGGCCTTACCGCCCGAAGCATTGGCACAATAACGGTTGGGCCAGTCACAATAACGATGGCCCCAAACAAAGCACTGACTTGCCAACTGAATTCAAAAATCAGATGAGTAGCAACCGCCACCACAACCCAGGTAACCAGCGCCCCAACCGTGATCATGCGCCGAACCACCCTATCGACGCCCTGAATCTCTTTTAAATTTAAGGTTAAGCTGCCTTCAAAAAGAATAATTGCGACGGACATGGAAACCATGGGCATTAATAAATCGCCCAGCATTGCATCTGGATTGATCCAGCCGCTCACCGGTCCTGCAATCAAACCACTCAATAATAGAAACAAGATAGCGGGCAGCTTTACCCGCCAAGCCAACCACTGGCAAAGCATGGCGACAACGAGTACTAATGCAAGAGTGAGTTCCAAATGAGGCATCGGGTATCCTTATGGTGTTTTTCTGCAAGCATAACAGCATAAGCCATAGTAAGCCCTAGGGCACACAGAGGAATGGCTTTTAATATATAGATAACAAGCAAAAGGAGACCCAATAATTGAAGTTTTAAGCGCCAAGCCTCCTGGGTTTGGCATGATTTTACAAATGCTTGTAAAAGTGCTGAGAAAACAATAAATTAGGGCTTTAGACAAAGGAATGCAGCTAGGTATTAAAATGGACACCATCCTATTATTTCCGATATCCCCGAATTATTAAGACGCGTCCGCTTTTTGGTTTTATTTATACCGGTCTGTTGAATAAGCTGTTAGAACTCAATCAAATTCAAACAAGGAGAGATAAATGAATCACGATGATGGATATATAAGACGGCTCGGAATTGCTGAGAGGAGATCTCTGGTTATGCCGGCCGTTATTTCAGTTATAGCGCTATTTTCCTTTATTTACGTCGTGAGTATTACACCAGAAATCATTGGAAAAGAACTCTCGTTCTATAAAGTTCTCTATGCAATCTTGATGGGGTTGCTTGGTGCCTGTTTATACCTTCTATACAACACGCTGGGTGTGATCACGGAGCAACGAATTTCTGTGCACGACCCGCGAAACTTTGTTCGGCTAATTGTTGGTCCTATAGCAGGCTGGATTACATTCGTTTTAATAGAGGATGCGCCTGGAAGTCAAAAATTATGGCTCCCATTTCTTGCGGGATTTAGCTCAGATTTAATGGTTGGAATTATCAACCAAATGATAAGGGCTGTTAAATATACGCTAGGCATTGAACAGCCTCATGAATCGAAGTCCTAACAATGCCTGCCAGGGGTACCTCCGCACCGCGTGCTCCGGCTCCTGCCTGCGGCGTTAACCCCTTTCAAGAACTAAACCCCAAGTATCAAGGAAGATGTATGAAGCTCAAGAAACTTAAAATTCAAAACTTTCGAGCATATCAAGAAGAAACGGAAATCCCTTTCGATAACATGACCGGTCTTATTGGCAGAAATGATGTTGGAAAAACAACGATACTCGACGCGCTTGGAATATTTTTTGGGCATAAGCTATGCAAGTATGAAGCAGGGGATAAATGTGTATATGCTGGTGAAAATGACGATGTGATCATTACGTGCGAGTTTGACGGGCTACCTGAAGAAATAGTCCTAGATGCTACATCTAGAACCAGTCTTGAGCGAGAATACCTGCTAACTGAAGAAGGTACGCTTTCACTATCGAGAGTGTTTAAAAAAGGAAAAGGTGCAGGAGCATATGTAGCTAATTGCATTCACCCTAGCGCCAGAAGTGCTAAGGGAATTCTTCTAAAAAAGAACGAAGAGTTGAAATCAATTGCACAATCGCTTGAAATAGAGGCAGATGATAATCGATCAAATGTAAGCCTGCGAGAAGCTATCTACGGGGCAGTTGACGATCTTAAACTTAAGGGTCAATCTGTAGCCCTGTCAAAGGAAGATGGAAAAGCGATTCTAGAACAAATACAAAATCATTTGCCTCATTTTGCATTGTTTAGAGCAGACAGGCCGAGTACTGATGAAGAAGCAGAAGTTCAAGACCCAATGAAAGTGGCTATTTCTCAGGCAATTGAGGATATATCTCCACAGCTAGAAGATATTAAAAACCAGGTAAAGGGAAGAGCTCTTACCGTCGCAAACAGCACCCTAACTCATTTGGCTGATTTAGATCCCGAGCTTGCTATGTCGCTTACTCCAGATTTCAAGGCAGACCCCAAATGGGAAGGTATTTTTAAACTCTCATTATCCGGGGACGATGAAATCCCTATAAACAAGCGAGGAAGTGGAGTAAGGCGATTGATCTTGATCAGCTTTTTTAAAGCAGAAGCAGAGCGCATCAAACGAGAATATCAGGATCGAGGTGTTATCTACGCAATCGAAGAGCCTGAAACATCACAACACCCAGACAAGCAAAAGTTACTCGTCGAAGCATTTTCTGAGATGGCTGATAAAGATGGCTGCCAAATAGTCATTACTACTCATGTTCCTGCTCTTGCTGAGCAGCTTCCTATCGAAAGCATAAGGCATATCTTCAAAAATCAGGAAGGTGAAATTGCAGTTAACTCTAACCAAGAAAATGTATATAAACTTATCGCTAGAGATTTAGGCGTACTCCCTGATAGTAGGGCGCAGGTGATCGTTTGCGTTGAAGGACCAAATGATATTGCATTCTTTAAAAACCTATCTGCTCTCTTACTCGATGAAGGTCATATAGTGCCTGATTTCGAAAATGATCCAAGAATAGTGTTACTTCCACTGGGAGGAGACACCCTTAGAGATTGGGTTAATGGTCACTATCTTAAAAATATTGGCAAGCCAGAAGTACATATTTACGATCGGGATGAACAGAACCCTCCTAAATATCAAGGAACATGTGATGCGGTAAATGCTAGAGACGATGACTCCATAGCATTCATTACATCCAAGCGAGAAGCTGAAAACTATCTACACTCAGATGCAATTAAAGAAGCTCTTGATATTCAGGTTAATTTTACAGACGACTGTGATGTGCCATCGCTAGTAGGCGCTGAAATGGGAGTCAATGATAGGACTGCAAAGAGAAGATTGAATCGAATTGCAGCCAAAAAAATGACTAAAGAGAGACTTGACGAGAGAGATCCAGATGGTGAACTTTTTGTTTGGTTTAATGAAATACTGCAAAGATGTAGCTAGGGCTAACAAGGCTCTGCTATCGGACAAGCTTTGCGCAAGGCGCAGCGTTAGCGGTCCGGGATATTGAGACATATGGATAGATTTAAACAAGAGCTAAAAAAAGCCATCGCGAACCATTATGCGAGGGTTCGCGAATTATATGATGATCTATACGGTTACACTCTTTATACCGATGGCAGTCTTTGTAGCATAGGACCTGTCTGCAATCGGGAATCAGATATTACAGTTCCAGAATCAGATGAGATGTATCCCTACTACAAGTACAGTGCAGTAGGGTGGTCGAACTTTGAAGATTTTGGTATCTTTGATGGTGTAAACAGCCGGCTAGCGAAAATAATGGACTGTGATCACCCTGAGTGGATAGAAAGGCGTCAAGAAGTTCTGGAGGCATGCCTATGCACTCTGTCCGAACTAGATAAAAGTAATTTATTTGAGCCTAAAGATTCTGGCAGGTTCATTGCTATTTGCATAGCTGATTCTGATGATCCAATCATGAAGAAGTCGGCTAAGCTGCTGAATAGCTCTAGTGTATATGAGGCATACGCAAAAGAGTTTTCTTAAACATGGCCGCAGCTAATAAGTTGCTGCATAGAGATTTCATGGATCAAATTATAGCGAACATATTCGCTGAAATCGAAGACACCTTTGTAGGTGTTTTAGAGTCGTTAGAAATTAAAGCAGAGATCTACGCATGTGGTTTCTGGCTTTTCTATTGTGATTACACAGTGATTAGCCCTCCATGCTTTGCCTACAACGCATCTTATAATGAAAAATATGATAGGTGGGCCCCTTCAGAGTGGGAGGTAGATGTTGATGATTCCGTTTATGATGCTCTAACCCCTGTTTATGAAAAGCTATCAAAACTCATGGAGGGAAAGTCTGATGAGGAATGGGGAAAACTAATAGAATATCAGTGGAAATTCTATTCCGAGCTTTGTTATAAACTAAATTCAGAAATTCATAACCAAGATTCTCCTTTTAGAGGTTGGCCTAAATGTAATGACTTTGTGATCGGCATTTTTGAGGAACGCGAGGGCGAGGAAGTCTATAAAGAACTCGCTATTAGTAGTTTAAGCTATGAAAAGGCCAAAGAGCTATGCGTAATATAGCCACAACCAACAAGACGTTCAGGCCAGAACACATGTTAATCGCATGCACCATTTAGCGGAGCGTTATGCATAACATGATAAAACTGACAATTTTAACTTTGGTTTTGCTTCTCGGCCCGCTTGCGAATGCATGTGAGCCTGTTATTAGCTCGGACAAAAAGCCGCTGAAAGAAACAATATCTAATTCATTTGATGAAGCCGATCTGGTTGCGATCGTATATGTACAAAATATCTCCAAAGACAATGACTCTGGGGAAGTAGACACCCATTTTAAAGTCCTTGAATCATTTAAGGGGCTAGAAGATGACTTCAGCACCGGATGGGTCGCTGGGTGTTGCTTGTGCCAAAAGCACTTCGAGCAAGGCAAAGCTTATGTAATCTATGCTTTGAGGCCAGATGATCATCGGAAATACTGGGAGATTAATGGATATGGGCCGAGTAAATCCATTACTCAACTTTCAGTAAGTGAATTTTCCCAATTAAGGAAACTTAGTAAGTAAGTGCATTACAAGGTAAAGCACCAACGAACGGCAAAAAGCCACCGTACTGGACAGCCATTGCTTCACTCTGCTGCGCTGTGGCTGCCGGTGTGCTGAAACTCGAACCCTTAGAATGAGCATGAAGCCCAAGATTCGTAAAATATTAATTATTATAGGCATTACCTTGGCATGCATGATTGTCATCGCTATTATATTCCCTAGAGCACTTTTTATCTTATGGATATTAATAGCACCAATTATCTCACTAATATTATTTCCCTTTTATATAACAGCTAAATTCATAGATATTCTTTATCCGGCCTTACTGCTATCAACATTACTTTCAGTTAGTTTGGCAATCAGTATTAAAAACAAGGCCAATGTTAAATTACGATTTACCGTATTAATTTCCTCAATACTATTCGTATCTATCTATTTCCCAATATCTAAGTACTTAGGCGAGTCTTACATCAGAAATACTGCAATTGAAAAATATAACCAAGAAGCCAAAGACGTTAGGCTTAACCTAAAAAGTTGGTACAAAGTCGGCCCATCTGATTTTATAGGGCTACCAGGTCATGGTAGACATTTAGGAAATTCACACGGTTATATTTACATTGACTCATGTAAAAGCAATTGGAGCTTTTTTAAGCGAGACTATATTAAAGCTAATCATTGTGACGATGGACTTAACAAAAAGCAGTAGTCGCCCCAAAAAGGGCTGGGAAGAAATATATTGGTAGGCCGAGAGAAAAAGACAGTACGCTGCAGCAAATAGCGTCAGTGCCGATAAACCATTAGCTGCCCCCTTCCCTCTCACAGGCCGCCGCTTGATTAACGAAAAATCAAAACGGCAGCCACCTTCAGAATCAGCCTTCTTGCCCTACTGAGCCTAAGGATTGATTACCAATCACCCAAGTGATGACCAAGAATATGCTTAGATTTAGCAATGATATGCTCGCTATGCCCAACAATCAGCGGGTCTGGGCGGCGTACAACATGCTCATCTTTATCTGGGTAAGGCAAGCTATTCAAGAAGTGCATCATGCAGGCTAAGCGTGCGCGCTTTTTGTCATTGGATTTCACAATAGTCCATGGCGCATCGGCGGTATCGGTGTAGAAGAACATTGCCTCTTTCGCTTCGGCATACTCATCCCACTTACTTAAAGAAGCCTTATCGATTGGCGATAGCTTCCACTGTTTTAGCGGATCGTTACCACGGCTTTCAAAACGGCGGCGCTGCTCATCCTGGCCTACAGAGAACCAGTATTTGAATAGGCGAATACCACTGCGCACCATCATGCGCTCTAACTCAGGAGTCTGGCGCATAAATTCCAGGTATTCTTCTGGAGTACAAAACTCCATTACACGCTCTACACCAGCACGGTTATACCAAGAGCGGTCAAACAGTACCATTTCACCACGGGTTGGTAGGTGCTTTATGTAACGCTGGAAGTACCACTGCCCAGCTTCGTTTTCAGTGGGCTTTTCAAGAGCAACGACTCGCGCACCACGAGGATTTAGGTGCTCGGTAAAACGCTTAATGGCACCACCCTTACCGGCCGCATCACGACCTTCAAAAATCATTACAATTTTTTGGCCAGATTCTTTCACCCACTTTTGAACTTTTAACAGCTCAATTTGAAGTTGGCGCTTTTTGCGATCGTAATCTTGGCGCTTTAGTTTGGTTTTGTAGGGGTACTCACCACTGAGAAATAGCTTTCGAATCGCTTCAGGGTCTTTGCGTACTTCGGCCAAGTGGTGTAAATGATCCACTGAATCCTCACCTTCCACCATGGCGCTGGCGGCTTCACCAGCTAAGGTTTCCAATGTCTCCTCGTTCACAGCGCTAAAATCGACCTCGGCCAATTCGCTGGTATCCGGTAGGCTAGTGTTCACTGTATCGTCTTTCACGGGTTTCTCTCCTAGTTTTAAATGCTTCCACTTGGCTGAGCTGAGTTTTTAACAGGCCTTTTTGCTAGCTTCATTAGAAACCAAGGCCGACAGAAGCTCAATTAGTTTATATGTTCAGTATTACACTTATATACCATAGGAAAGAACGCAATTTGCTGATCTAAAACAAGTAAAGAATGGCCTTGTTATCTGGGCTGATAAAAACGCTCAAAAGTACTATTTTTAGCTTAAAAACCGCCGCTTTCGGATAACAAAACCACACCCCAAATTCATACCCATAATTCATGCCATTATTAGAGATTTGCCATACCTTCGTCCCAGCTAATAACTGGCTGGTAGCCAAGCTCTGAGCGTGCCTTATCGTCTTTCAAAGTACAGTTGCGAGACATCACCATGACGGTGTAATTATTCAGCGGCGGCTCGCCACTTAGATTGAGCCAGCGCCAGCTATTTTCGCAAATTGCCCCTAAGGCACTGGCCAGCCAGAGCGGAAGATTTTTATTGCCCAGTTGCAGCTGCTTACTGGCCGCCATGCCTTCGATCATATCCCGTAAGCTATGATCGCCATCATCCAATACAAAGTAGGCCTCACCGCCCTCGCCTTTATGCAGTGCCAGTTTGATGGCGTGAATCAGGTTATCAATATGGGTTGATGAGGTCATCGCTTGACCGTGGTTTATCCATACCCAAGCATTTTGCTTGGCCATTTTTTCAATGGCGGGCAATAAGGTTTGATCGCCGGGGCCCCAGATAAATCTTGGCCGTATTACCAAGCAAGGCATCTGTTCGCTGTTAGCCGCCATAACCCGCTGCTCGGCTTGTGCCTTACTGGCACAATAGGGGTAAGGGGAATCTGGGGCTAGTGGGTAGCTTTCATCAGCATGATGTAAATCTTGGCCATGAACCAAGCCTGCCTCGGTGCCAATATGAATAAAGCGCTTTACTCCGGCTTGCTTAGCCGCGGCGAGCATATTCTCGGTGCCGATTACATTGGCCTTGTGCCAAGCGTCTTTTGGCCCCCACTGCTCTACATAGGCCGCGCTGTGTATCACAGTGTCGCAGCCGGCAATATGCTCGGCATCTATCGATTCCAGATCACAGCGTTTAGGGGTTCCCCCTAGGGATTCTATAAGTTGATCGCTCTCAGCCCTGCGAGACATGGCGACGACTTCATGGCCTTCTTTTACCAGCATTTGCAAGGCAGCCTTGCCCACAAAGCCAGAAGCTCCAGTAAGGAAAATTTTCATGGTATTGCCTATTCGTTATTGTTGTTTTATCAGGGCCTGTTAACACCAGTTCGGTCGTCACTGCCGAATTGGTGTTAACAGGCCCTAGCAAACCATACTTTATTCCGAAGCTACTAAGTTGCCATAGTGAACTTACAGTTATTTACAGAGAAATTTGAAGGCCTTGGATTATTCGCTCGCGTCTTACAGAACATCAATATGATTCACTAACAGTTGTAAGCTGCGACGGCCACGAAACTCATTGACGTCCAATTTGTACGATAGATGTAAGCGCTCGGCTCGATAATTCGGCCATTGAAGAGTATCAACATTAAAAGCGATGGCATCAATAAGCTGCTGACTGCCCTCTTCTAGGCTGACCGTAAATTTTAGATGTCGATCACCCACTATTCTTTGATTAACCAAATAAAACTCGCCATCAAAACTAGGCTCTGGGAAGTTTTGCCCCCAAGGGCCAGCACTTTGGAGCATCTCTGCCATCGGCATGGAAAGCTCATTGGCCGCTAAGGCACCATCGCTATTAATTTTGGCCTGTAGGTCATCATTACTGAGCTGCTCGCGCACCACTTCATCAAAGGCAGTTTGAAATTCAGCAAAGCGATTTTTCGCTAGGCTCATGCCTGCTGCCATGGCATGCCCGCCAAATTTATTCAGTAGGCCTGGGTTGCGCGCGGCTACTGTATCTAGGGCATCTCGTATATGTAAGCCTTGAATGGAACGGGCCGAGCCCTTGATGGTGCCGGCTTCACTGTCTTCATCGGCAAAAATGATCACCGGGCGATGGTATTTATCTTTGATGCGCGAGGCCAAAATACCAATAACCCCTTGATGCCAATCAGCTTGGTACAGTGTGAGCCCCCAAGGCATATCGGCTTCATCCAAAGCCAGTTGCGATAAGGTCGCCATGGCTTGTTTTTGCATAGATTGCTCGATGCTTTTGCGATCGCGATTTAAATCATCTAATTGGGTTGCCAGTTCGGCCGCTAAGCCTTCATGGGGTGCCAACAAACAATCGATACCTAGGCTCATATCATCAAGACGGCCTGCGGCATTTAAGCGTGGCCCCAATACAAAACCTAAATCGACCGAGCTGATTTTATTGGCGGGCCGACCGGCGACATTTAACAACGCTTGAATGCCCGGCCGCGAATGGCCAGCACGGATACGCGCTAAGCCCTGCTGCACTAGGATTCGATTGGGATGATCTAAAGTCACCACATCGGCAATCGTGCCCAAAGCTACCAAATCCAATAGGCTGGCTAGATTAGGCTCTGCTATAGCTTGTTCAGCGAACCAGCCTTGCAATCGTAACCTAGCCCGCAGAGCCAACATGACATAAAAGATCACCCCCACACCCGCCAAGTTTTTACTTGGAAATTCGCAGCCTGGTTGATTCGGATTCACTATCGCTACCGCATCGGGCAGCTCCTCGCCTGGCAGGTGGTGATCGGTAACCAGCACTTCCATGCCGAGCTCCTGCGCCCGAGCAACGCCCTGCACACTAGAGATGCCGTTATCTACCGTCACCAGTAAATCAGGTTTATCGGGTGCATTCGCGGCTACTTCTACAATTTCTGGGGTTAGGCCATAACCGTATTCAAAACGGTTAGGCACTAGGAAATCGACTTGCTGCAGCCCCATCGACTGCAAAGCCAATGTGGCCACGCTGGTGCTGGTGGCGCCATCGGCATCGAAATCTCCAACAATCAAAACCTTTTGCTGCTGCTGCAAAGCAAGCTCTAAGCGATCAACCGCTTGGGCCATGCCCTTGAGCAAATCAGGTGAAGGAAGTTTAGCCAGCTGCAGCTCAAGCTCTGCCAGTTGCGCAATCCCCCGGCTGGCGTAGATACGCTGCAATAAAGGGGGTAAATCTGATTGTTGTAATTCAGCACTGGGGTCTGATTGGCGTTGGTGAATAACGGTGTTCATTAATAAATGATGGCCTTGGATCTATGCACTTATCAATGGCTTGCTAAGTACGCTGTTGGAATATCCAGAGTATAACTGCCTTGACCCGCAAACAGCGAACCATTAAATTAGCCAGCATTAACCGAACCATCATTCAACTTTAATAGGTGAGCAAATAATGTCCAAATCGATTCTACGTATGCCTGCCAGCAGCGCCGGCGGCGAAAGCAGCCCTATTGACCCAAGCAAGCTCATTAGCGGTCAACCCATGCAAGAAACCCATAATATGTTCACTAATACAGCCGAGAATTTTTTCTGTGGTGTGTGGCGCTCAGATGCAGGGAAATGGAATATTGAATACAGCGAAGATGAGTTTTGCTACATGATCAGCGGCGAAGCCATTATCTGTAGCGAAGATGGGCAAACCGAAACGGTAAAAGCCGGCGATGCCTTTACCATTCCGGCTGGCTTTAAGGGCACCTGGGAGAGTATTGGGCACGCCCAAAAGTTTTACGCTATTTACGAAGAAAGCGAATAATCAGTTTTAGATTGTAAAGTGTTTTGAGCTTCGCTCTATGGATTGGAGTGGGCTCAAGATGACTGCGACAAAATTAATTATCAGAATGAAAAATCGAAGGGGAGATAAAAATGGTGCGACGTTTAGTTTTCCTATCCTAGCCGGTAAACCGGTGTGATTGGCTTCCTGCCTATCTCCTTAGTGCAAATCGACTTAAACACTTCCTTGCTTCGATTTGACCTAAACGCCGCCAGTTTCCTTACAAACTTGTCAACCAAAACTAAATAGTTAATTAACTAATTTATATTTCGATTGTGAACTCAGTATAGATGGCAAAATAAAAATAAACAGTGCTGCTTTTGAAAAATCACTAGAACTGGTTAGCAGTTTCGATTTTTTCGGACAGTATTTATAAAATATATTTTGTCGCCACCCAATATGAAACATAGGTTAACGGATAAGGAAATAAAGTCTAGTGAGAGCGCCATGAAATACGTTTATATTCCAGCAAGAAAAATAAACCCTCACCACCAAAGCGGTAGCTTTTATTTTTTGCTCACCTAATTTAGTTTTATTTTGATCAATAAAACAGCGAACAAAAAACCTACAGCAAATATTAAAAAACGCTACTTTAAAAACAAAAAAACCGCTTGCTGTTTTAGCCAAGCGGTTTTTATAAACGATTTATTTGTTAACTTACCAAATATAAACGCGCTCTTCAGGCGGCAAGTACATACCATCACCCGGTTTCACATCGAAAGCTTCATAGAATGCATCGATATTAGGCATCACACCGTTTACACGATACAAAGCTGGTGAGTGAGGATCGGTTTTAAGCTGCTTGCTTAAATACTCATCACGCGCCTTGCTACGCCAAGCTTGAGTCCAACCTAGGAACACACGCTGCTCACCGCTAAAGCCATCGATTACTGGTGAAGGCTTACCGTTTAAGGTTGCCTTATAAGCTTTATAGGCAATGCTCAAACCACCAAGGTCACCAATGTTTTCACCAATGGTTAGCTCGCCATTTACATGCTCGCCTGGTAGCGGCTCAAACTTATTGTATTGATCGATAAGCTTTTTAGTGCGCTCTTTAAACTTGGCCAGATCTTCATCAGTCCACCAGTTACGCAGATAGCCATCACCATCGTAACGTGAACCCTGATCATCAAAACCGTGACCAATTTCGTGGCCAATAACACCACCAATCGCACCATAGTTAACCGCATCATCCGCTTCTAGATTAAAGAACGGCGGCTGCAAAATGGCAGCAGGGAATACGATTTCGTTCAGAATTGGGTTGAAGTAAGCATTAACCGTTTGTGGGCTCATCCCCCAACGCTCGCGGTCAACAGGCTTGCCCAACTGATCGATCATGTAGTCGTGCTCAAACTGGCGAGCGCGCTGCATATTACCCACTAGATCATCGGCTTTAAGCTCTAATGCGCTGTAATCACGCCACTTATCCGGATAACCAATCTTAGTGCGGAATTTGCTGAGCTTATCTTTCGCTGCAACCTTGGTCTCATCACCCATCCATTCCAGCTTATCGATGGAATCGCCATAGGCCGCGATCAAGTTGTTAACCAGCTTCTTCATGCGAGCTTTGGCTTCTGGTGGGAAGTGACGCGCTACGTACTCCTGACCTAAAAGCTCACCTAGATTGTTGTTAAGGGCGCTTACTGCACGCTTCCAACGATCACTTGGCTCTTTTACGCCATATAAATGTGCACTGCGGAAATCAAAACGGGCATCAAATAACGGCTTATGCATTTCTGAGCCGTAGCTGTCCATTAGATGAAGCTTGAAATAGAGCTTCCAGGTTGCTAGATCTGTGTCATTAATGATCTTGGGAAGCGCCTGCAAATAACTTGGCTGATAAACAATGTATTCTTTTTGGCCAGCAACACCGGCCGCCTTTAAGAAGCCCTGCCAAGCATCGGCACCGATGTCAGACATCCAGCCATTGATTTCTTCATTGCTTATGCGGTTGTAGGTCTTTTCGCTATCGCGGTTTTCAACCTTGGTCCAGTGGTGCTCAGCCATGGCTTTTTCTAAAGCGTACACTTTAGCGGTATCGCCTTTTAGGCCAGCCAAGTCGGTCAGCGCTTGCAAGTATTCTTGATACTTTGCCTGGGTCTTTTTAGCTTTTTCGGTATCGTCAAAGTAGTAATCGCGATCCGGTAAGCCTAGGCCATCTTGAACGAGATACACCACATTGGTATTTGGATCTTTTTTATCGGCGTATACCCAGAAGGCAGCTGGCGCACGATCGCTCATAATGCCGACGCGAGCGAAGTATTCCACCACATCTTTTTTGCTTTGCAGCTTATCGATGGCGGCAAACTCGGATTCTAAGGGCTTCATGCCCAACTCGTTCGCCAAGTTTTCATTCATATAGCTGTTATACAAATTGCCAATTTGCTGACCTGAGGCCGAGCCGGCTTTTTGCGAGACTTCTTCAATAATCGCACGAATTTGCTTTTTGCTGTTTTCAGCCAAGACATTGAACGTGCCCCAACGGGACTTATCATCCGGGATCTGATGAGTATCCAACCAATGGCCATTGGTGTGGCGGAACATATCATCAGCCGCCTTCACACTTTTATCCATGCCAGTGGTATCAATACCGGAGTTCATAATGACTTGTTGAGCACTTTGCTCAGCATCAGCCTTGGCTACTTTGTCACCACCCGTTTGGGGGCCGCTACAGGCGCTTACCGCTAGGGCAACGGCGCATACCAGTAATTTTTGTTTCATCTTCCTCTCCTGTTCGGATTTTAACCAATAGTATTGGCACTTATGTTCTTCGACGCGTGAATTGCGGCGCCTGTATTGCTATAGTGCGGCCTCTCCATTAGACGATAGAAATTGCCAAATGCGTTCAACCATTATTCTGATCAGTGGGCCCTCGGGCTCAGGTAAATCCAGCCTTAGCGAAGCCTTAGCCGCCTCACTCAGTGAAAGCCAAGGGCCTGATTGTGTAAATATCATCCACGAAGATAACTATTATCGGAATCAGAACGATAAACCCTTCGCCGAGCGCTGTGAACAGAATTACGATCACCCGAGCGCCTTTGAGCATGAGCTGCTATTACAGCAATTGCAGCAACTGCAAGCTGGGCATAGCGTTGATATGCCGGTTTATGACTTTAGCCAACATACCCGCAGCGACCAGGTAAAAACCCTGAAGCCCTGCCCCATCATCATTGTGGAAGGCATCTTGTTGCTGTCACAAGATAAATTACGCAACTTTTCAGATCTTAATATCTACGTCGATACGCCCATGGATATCTGCTTAATAAGACGTTTAGAACGGGATATCCAGCAACGCGGGCGTGATATGGAGTCCGTATTGAGCCAATATCAAGCCACCGTGCGCCCCATGGCCGAAGCTTATATTCTGCCCTCCCGTCAGCAAGCGGATGTGGTATTATCTGGCACCGCAGAGCCGGGACGCAGCCTGGCATTACTTCGTGATCACCTATCCCATAATGTGAACACGCAGGCATAGGGCCGCAAGGCTTATACAAATACAACAATACCGCCAAGGAGCGTCCTTTGACTTCTTTGATACCTCTAGTGGGCATGCTGTGCCTGCTGGCCGTTGCTTTTGCATTTTCGAAAAACCGCAGCTCAGTAAGCTGGCGCACGGTTGGTGCCGCCTTTATGCTGCAAGTATCCTTAGGCGCCTTGGTTCTTTATGTGCCCTTTGGCCAAACCATGCTGGCCAGCCTCTCGGAAACCGTTTCCAGCGTTTTAAACTACGCCCAAGATGGTATTAAGTTTTTGTTTGGTGACATTGGCCGTATGAAGATGGGCTTTATCTTCGCCTTCCATGTTCTGCCCGTGGTGATCTTCTTCTCTGCTCTGGTTGCCGTACTCTACCACTGGGGCGTAATGATCTGGGTAATTCGGGTTATTGGTGGCGGCCTACGTAAGCTACTAGGCACCAGCCGCCCAGAATCAATGGTGGCGGCTGCGAATATTTTTATCGGCCAGGCCGAAGCCCCGCTTACCATCAAACCTTATATTCCTACACTTAGCCGCTCACAGTTATTTGCGGTGATGGTAGGTGGTACCGCCACCGTTGCAGGTTCGGTATTGGCCGGCTACGTTGGGCTAGGTGTTGAGCTTAAGTATTTGCTTGCGGCCAGCTTTATGGCGGCGCCAGGCGCCCTACTGATGGCTAAAATTTTAGAGCCTGAAACCGAAGAGCTGGATGCCGCCAGCGAAGAAGGCGAAATCTATAAAGAAGAATACGTCAATGTGATCGACGCCGCCGCAAGCGGTACCTCACAAGGCCTGATTCTAGCGGCCAATATCGGTGCTATGTTGATCGCCTTTATCGCTCTGATTGCGATGCTAAACGGCATCCTAGGTGCTGTAGGTGGCTGGATTGGTTTAGAGCATTTATCTCTTGAATGGATCTTAGGTCATGTCTTCCGCATTGTGGCGGTATTAATGGGCGTGCCTTGGGAAGAATCCATTACCGCTGGCAGCTTAATTGGCCAGAAGCTGGTACTGAATGAATTTATCGCTTACGCCAACTTTGCCGAGATCAAAGATCAGCTAAGCCCATACAGCCAAGCCGTTATTACCTTTGCACTATGCGGTTTTGCTAACTTCTCTTCGATTGGTATCTTACTGGGTGGCTTTGGCACTATCGCCCCAGAGCGTCGCAAAGATGTTGCCAAACTCGGCCTAAAAGCTGTAATCGGTGGCTTTATGGCCAACCTGATGAGTGCTTGTATTGCTGGTTTCTTCTTGTCTTTTACCTTAGCTGGCTAAGCGCTAAATTCAGTAGCCTGGCTGTTCTGGGGGCTTTAATTGCAAGCCCCCAGAGTTTTAGTCTTTTAAACCTTTCTGCCTGCGCCTTCCCAATAAGGATCTTTCAAGCGTTTCTTAAATATCTTGCCGCTATCTTCCCTTGGCAAGGTATCGTGGATATCCAGCTTGCGAGGCATTTTGAATCTTGCCAAATTACCTTCTAACGCCTGCTGCAAAGCTTTCAGGCTTAATTCACTGCCAGCTTGTAGCTGTACAGCGGCGACGATTTTTTCACCGAACTCTTCATCAGGCGCGCCAAATACGGCGCAGTCCAATACTTCGGGCAGACGTAAAATTTCAGCTTCGATTTCACTCGGAAAGATATTGGCACCGCCCGAGATAATCATCTCTTTTTTGCGATCGCTAATAAACAAGAAGCCCTCTTCATCTAGATAGCCCACATCGCCAACCGTGGCAAAGCCTCCCAGTTCCTGATCGCCGAGATCGCCTTCGCTATTGGTGTAGCCAAAGCCCGATGCGAGCATGGAGTGGATATAGATGGTGCCGGTTTCGCCCGCTGGCAGTTCATTAAGCTCATCATCGAAAATTTTAATGGCCGTACCTTCGCGGGCACGACCAACAGAGCCCGGTTTTTCTTGGGCTTCAGTCGAGCTGATTAAGGTCATAAAGCCCAGCTCGCTAGCGCCATAACTTTCATTAAACACTGGGCCAAACCAATCGATCATAGCTTCTTTTACATCTACCGGACAGGGCGAGCCGGTGGACACGGAATAACGCAAGCTGCTCACATCGTATTTGCTGCGCACTTCTTGGGGCAGTTTTAATAGGCGCACCATCATGGTGGGGACAATATAGGCGTGGCTAATCTTGTGCTCTTCTACAGCCTTAAGGAAGGCCTCAGGATCAAACTGAGGCTCTATGTAAATATCCACTTGCGGCGTGGCCAGTGCCGATAAGCTCAATGTATTGGGCGCACTATGATACATGGGTGCGGCCATATAAAACTTATCGCCAGGCTGTAGGAACATAAAGCCCTGCCCTAGCATTTGGTACATCATATAGCGATCAGGGGCATCGGGGCTGGCTGGGCGAGTGATCCCCTTGGGTCGGCCAGTACTGCCGGAGGTATAAGCGAATAAGCCCCGTACCTTTTGAGGCTCCGTAGCGATCTCTTCGCTTTTGTCGATTGCCGCTTCTAATGACTGAACGGTAGACTGCTTTTCACTACTGTCGAGATTGTATTTTTCAACAATGGATTTCGGTGTGTTGCAGCAAAACACAGAGATCTTATCGCATTGCTGATTAAAGACCTCATTGCCAGATAAAGCACCCAATAAGTCCTGATGGGCGATTAAAACCTTAGATTGAGAATCTTCCAAGATATGGGCTATCTCAGCGGCAGAGCCGTGCCAGTTTAGCGCCACATAGCGAGCCCCAACATAGCGGCAGGCCTCGATAATCTGCAGATAGACCGGCTCATTGCGCATTAATATAGCAATCGCATCATCTGGCTCAACGCCACTGGCTTTTAATACCGCGGCAATTTTTCTGGCAGCACTGTGAAAACTGCTTTCATCAATAGCCTGATCGGCAAAATAAATCGTAGATGACATACCGGCTCCTTATTGTTATTTCTGGATGGCCTAAGCCCTATCACTAGGCTCTCACTATTTGATGATATTGGCCATGGTGGAAGACGACATTCAGCTGGGGAATGAGGCTAGCTAAGGATGTATGGAGGTATGATTTAGGGATCTAATTCTTAAAAGGGGTCAGACCCTAGAGGGTCTGACCCCGGAAACGGAGCTACCTACCTTAAGCTAAAAGAACTGCTGATAGCCATGGTAAACAATAGTGAGTAATACAAAGTAACTCAGCGCATTAAACTGAAATACATGGCGTAATAAGTTAGCACGCTCAGCTAAAAGCTCTGCCACCCTTGAGGCTTTCAACATACGGTATTCAATATAAATCGTGGCCGCATAAGCCAATACGAAATCAAGAATTAGAGAGGACCACCACACAAAGTTCATAGTGGCCTCTGAGGGCTCGTAGAAAATTGACCATATTAACGGATCAACTCGCAGTAAAAGAAAAACAGCCGGAATTATAAAGACACCCGTCAGGGTAGAGTATAAGTTGAATTTAAAAACACATAGGGCCAGTTGTTTGAAACCTACCTCAGGGGCCAATCGCTTTAAGTACGCAAGCTCGATCAAAAATACAAGGACAGCTCCAAACAAAAATGCGTAAGCGTTCACCATAAAAATAATAGGAAGCCCACCATTTGCCTCCGCCAGCTGAGGCAAGAAAGAAGCCGCCATCAAAACAGCTATAGGGGGTATTTTCAAAAATCGATTACCCCCTTGAGCCTTATTAAACACTATGCCGCATTCCCACGCAGTTCTTTTACCGCCAGCTCCAGATCAGCAGCTGTAGCTTGCTCGGGCTCGACTGTGTCTGCCGCAACGACTTCAACCTTGGACCAAAAACGTCTTGGCAAGGAGAGCATTGCCTGGCCGTTTTTATGACTGAAGAAGCTTCCCCATAATCCTTTAAGAGCCATTGGCACTACAGGTACTGGATTACGTTCAAGAATGCGCTCGATACCAGCTTTGAACTCATTGATTGCGCCGCTTTCGGTAAGCTTGCCTTCTGGGAAGATACACAATAAATCCCCGGCTTCTAGACCTTCGGATATTTCATCAAAAGCTCGCTCATAGGCTTCTTTATCAACATGCTGGGAAATAATAGGAATAGTACGCCCTGTTCTGAAAATAAAGTTCAATACCGGCAAATCATAGATGGGCTTAAACATGATAAAGCGAATCGGGCGACGTACTGCACCAGCCAGTAACAAGGCATCCATATAGCTCACGTGGTTACAAACAATGATTGCGCCACCTTTTTCGGGGATCTTATCCAGATCTTTGTGCTTAACACGGTACATGGTGTGGCTAAGAATCCATACCAAAAATCGCATGGTAAATTCAGGTACCTGATAAAAGATAAACAGTGCAATGCCGATGTTCATTAAAGCTATGGTAAGTAGGAAATAAGGAATGCTCAGATCAAGCACCGCTAGGAATAAAACCCCCATCAAGGCTGAGCCCACCATAAATAAAGCGTTCATAATATTATTTACGGAGATCATTTGAGCGCGTGTTTTTTCCTCTGAACGAATTTGAATCACGGCATACAGCGGCACAATATAGAAGCCACCAAAAACACCAATCATCATCAGATCAAAGATAACTGGCAAGCTTCCCGGCGCCATTAGAAACTGCCAGAAATCACCGTTATCCAAGGCTACAAAGCCGGCTGCTGCAAAATAACTGTGAATACCGAATAGACTGATACCGGCAGCACCAAAAGGCACCAAACCCATTTCTACCTTCTGGCCAGACATTCTTTCACACAATAAAGAACCCAGCGCAACGCCAACAGTAAACACACACAACAAAAAGGTAACGACGGTAGGATCACAGCCCAAAACATCTTTGGTGAATACGGGCAGCTGAGTTAAATACGCGGCGCCAATAAACCAAAACCAAGAAATACCCAAGATCGATAGAAATACGGTGTGATTTGAGCGGGCCATTTTTACAACACGCAGTGTCTGGCTCAGTGGGTTCCAGTTAAATTTTAGATCTGGGTTGGAAGCCGGTACTTTAGGAATAAAAAGGCTCGTCATAAAACCAATTCCAGATACGGTTACCACCGCAATAGATACCCAAAGTGTGGCCTGCTCGCTGTTAGCTAAAACACCACCCAATACAGTACCTAATAAAATGGCACTAAAGGTACCCATTTCGATTTGGGCATTAGCACCTACCAGCTCGGTTTCATGCACGGCTTGGGGAAGAATGGCATATTTAACAGGGCCAAACATCGCCGATTGAAAGCCCAGCAAAAAGAGCACACTCATCATCGCTGGCACACTGTTTTGCCACATCGCCCATGCAGCAAAGCCCATGATGACAACCTCAAAGGCCTTGATCCATTTTATTAAAGCGGCTTTATTGAATTTATCGGCCAACTGGCCAGCCGATGAAGAAAACAAAAAGAACGGCAGAATAAACAAGCCGGCGGCAAGGTTACTCAATACCGCCATTTGCTCACTGTTTTGACCAATACTGAAAACCAGTAAAACGATCAGCGCATTTTTAAAAACATTATCATTAAAAGCACCAAAGAACTGTGTCAGAAAGAGAGGCAAAAACCGTCTCTGACCGAGCAACTCAAACTGACTACTATGATGTGACATGCTAATTCCTTTTCAATAAATCTGATGAGCCACTAGGGGCACTCTTGTTAACCACAGGGGCATTCCAATGAGCCACTAGTGACTATGCAGCTGGAAACTGTTTGTCCGTACCCGGACGGCGAAGACGCTGAAAGCTTTGAACTTCCCATGGGCGAATAGCTAACATCAGGCTACTGCCAAAACGCTCCTCAAGCGGTAGGTTCTTATCCTCTTCGGCGAGCTGGTTAAACTCGCGTGCCAAACTTTCTATTTTGCGCTGCATAATGGCATTGGCGCTTGGGGATAACATAGCATTTTGGAACAACATTAGCTCGCCCGCGCCATCAAAGCTACTGGCGAAATAATCGCTTTGAATTTGCTGACGGAAATACTGCTGAATTGGACCTTCAGGCAACCAGCGAAAGCCACGATCAACCAATAACTTAATGCGATTATTGGGCAGCAACTCAATCAAACGAAGACGATCGAGTTTGGCTAAGAGTTGCACACACTCTGCGCCACTGAGTTGATAGGTATGCACGATCTCGTGAAACTGCCATCTATTCAATGCACAAACCGCCACCAAAAGTAATTTGGGCTGGTCAACCAGTTGCTGCTCCTGCTCTTGGCTTAGCTGGCTGATAGATTGCTGGGCCTGGGCCTTATTGGCCAACTCGGCAACCGTCATACCAAGCAGTTCGCAGAGACTATCGAGCCTTTGTAGGGAGATATTGGCTGAGGAAAACAGGCGCTTTACGCTAGCCTCGCTCAACTCTAAGGCCTTAGCCACATGGGCATAGGTCTTACCTTGGGCCTTCAATTCTCGTTTCAGGCCATCAACAATAGCTTGGGTCTGGGACATAAGCACCTCAATCAATAGGCAGATATTTGCTTTCGAACTGGGGCAATACTGGCCTTAAGGATTATATTTCGCAACCATTAAAGTCAATAGTTGCGTAAATCTCAACATAAAGCATCAAATAACGATACCAATCAGATTTCAGAGCAATGCAGGGAAATGTCCAACGATAAGATTAAGAGATAAACTGTCTGTTTTTTGAACGATTCAAAAATACGAAGATGGGGCAGCTGAGTAGCTGCCCCGAAATACTGTTTAGTGTTGCCAATTGGGAATGCCAATTAATGATGGCAGTTAAGAGGTATAGTTAAGGCTGTCCTGATCGTTAACCACATTAAAACTGCGAACAACTTCAGTTTTGTACTCGGGCTTTAGCACCGTAGAAACCGTCACAAACTCAGTGGCCGCCTTATCGTGATCCAGCACTACTCGTACATAACCGTTATAGCGGTTGTCGGTGTAAATCACTTCAGGGTTATGCTCAGCGACCAAATTATCAAGCAGCTCTGCCCCCTCAATACCTAAGCGCAGAAAGTCACCTGGCGAGCTAATTCCAGTAGTGCCAATTTCTACCCCCATGCGCTCACCTTTTTGATTAAAGAGCTGGTTTTGCCAGTAGGCATGGCTATCACCCGTCAGTACCAAAAGGTCTTTGGCGCCCGCAGCCGCACACAAATCATAAAAACGTTCACGAGCCGCCCCGTAGCCATCCCAGGTATCAAGATAAAATGGCAAGTCCAACTCACCTACGCGCCCCATCACTTTCCATTCTTCTGCAACCGCATCGCTAGGGTCCTTTTTGCTTAAACCTTTGATTAGATCGTTAAAAAATGGATGCTTTAAACTGGGGACATGGGTTCGAGCCATGGGGATTTGATTGGCAATAATGCGCCAGCGGCGTTTTTCAGATACAGAGTTACGCAGAGATTTATCGAGAAAAGACTCCATATCTTTTGAGAGCATGTTTCTCTCTGGGGCCGCAAGCACTTCCTGCATAAAACGATCACGATCTTGCGCCGTTTTAATATTCGGTAAGTGCTCAGCATAATCAATTTGCAAGGCACGCCCGGTATGGCGCGTTTCCAAAGTAATGATATCGGCCAGATCACCATAGCTGAAGTTACGCCAGTACTGGGCTCTACTCATACCGATAGAAGGCTCACGAATTGGCATCCATTCGTAATAAGCCTGTAAGGATGCACTGCGACGATTGGACCAATTACCTTCGGTTTCTGGCTGGTGATTTTGCGCACCATTCATCCATGGGTTATTCGTTGTCTCATGATCATCCCAGATTGGAATTAGCGGGTGAGCCGCGTGCATATGCTGTGAACCACGGTCTGTCTTATACTGAGCATGCCGCTGACGATAATCTTCTAAAGAAACAATTTCATGGGCAGGCAGGTGCACGCGCCCTATTTCCTTGCCAACTTTACCGCCCCAGCCATCTTCAGCATATTCATAGATGTAATCGCCTAAGTGCAATACCAAATCAACTTGTTCATCTTTGGCGATGGCATCGTAGGCATTGAAATAACCAAACGGAAAGTTAGAACAAGAAGCAACCGCCAAGCCTAGCTGGCTAACATGCCCACTCGCCAGCGTTTTTGTACGACCAATCATTGAGCTATCAGCAGCGGTTTTAAAACGATAGAAATAACGGCTGCCCGGTAGTAATTTATTCACTAAGACTTTAACCGTGAAATCACGCTCGGCACTTGTAGTCTGATTACCACTGGCAACAATATCGTTGAAATCTATATCTTTGGCGACTTCCCAACTCACGTTTTCAAAATCTTTGTCCGTGCTCACTCGAGTCCAGATAACCAAGCTATTGTGATCCGGATCACCGCTGGCTACACCATGCTGGAAAGAGCTGGCCGCTGAGCGGCTTTTATTTTCAGTAGTACAGCCCACTACCGAAAGAGCGGACGCTGCCGTTACACCGGCTAATAATTGGCGACGGGAGAGAGGGAATCGCATAACAAACAACCTAAATCAAATAAAAAAAGAGGCCCGAAGGCCTCGTATAAGGGACTCTTAAAAATCCAGAGTAGCTGATAAAGAAATCGTGCGTGGACCACCTAGCCAAGCAGCGTTCTCAGCAATGGTGCCAAGATACTGCTTGTCGAAAGCGTTGTTAACAAGCAGCTTCACATTAGCGCCTTTCGCGAAGCCCGCTACATTGTCCAAACGAGCACCTACATAAAGATCTGCTGTTGTATAGGCATCGGCCGTCCAGCTATTGCTCTGATTCACAAAGCGATCTCCGGTGTATTTAGCTGAGATACCCGCATAAAACATATCACTAGTCCAATCTACGCTCGCCGCAAATTGGCTTTCAGGAATGCCGGCTACATCGTTGCCCGGATCAATTCCATTGCTAGCATCAACAGCCGCATCGCCAGAGCCAAGATAAGTGGCATCGTTGTAGGTGTAGGCGACAAACAGATTAAGCTGATCGTTCATCGCGTAATCTACTGATAACTCAAGACCGCTCGCTTCGATACCACCAGCATTAAAGAAGGTGCCGTTAGTGCCAATGGCAAAGTCGGGGCCAGCGGTAGTACTGTTATCCAAAAAGATAATGCGATTTTCAAAATCGTTTTGGAAGTAAACCGCTGATGCAGTGATATCGCCAGAGTTGTAACGCAGACCAAGCTCCATGTTTTCTGAAGTTTCTGGCTCTAGGCCATCAATATCAGCGGCAGGACGCTCTAATACTAGGTCGTTAAGCGCTCGAAAGTTCTCCGCATAACCGGCAAATATTTCTAAGCCATCGATATCGGTTTCCCAAACGAAACCACCTGATAGCAATACATCGGAATCAGAATCTACCTTCGCGTTTAAGCTCGAGTCGAAGTGATCTTCACGCTCGACCTCAACAAAAAATTGCTTTACGCCTAGGGTAAAGGTAACAGGGCCGGTACTTAAACTATTTTGTAAATACCATTTGGTAGTGGTTTGTGGGTAAGTACGGCTGTACTGCACAAAGTATGGCTGCGGGTTATAAACAAAGCCCACACGGGTATCAACACTATGCCAATCACGATACTCATCGCGCTCTTGGTCTTCGTACCAAACACCGGCACGAATCTCGTTATCCATACCTGCAAGCTGCATATCCCAAGTAAGGTCCACGGCCAAACCACTGCGTGATTTTTTGTAGTGCGTGTTACGGAATGACATCACAGGGATGGCACCATCGGCATAGCAAGAAGGATCGTATTGTGCAGATGCTGTGGCAGCAGGGACGCCATACCAGTTATTAACCGTGTAGCTTGGCGTACAGTTTGGATCTGGGCTCAGTGCATTACCATCAGCATCAACAAAATAAATGCGATCACTGGTGTCTATGCCCGCCTGCGCTGCAGTCGTACCGCCAAGAAATTCAGTATTACCACCTTGATCATCGGTAGCGTTGATTAAATAAGGCGGCAACCAATCACCACGACCGGCATTCTTGTGATGGTACAAGGACGTTACAATGTTTAAATCTTCGCTGATGTCACTATCGAATTTTACGTAGCCCAATAGGTTCTCACGATTCGTTGACCAACCACGGCGAAACAACTGATCCTCAAATGGCACGCCTGACCAAGGGCCGGTCAAACCATCTTCGTAAGGCAATTGATTAAACTGCGCCTCAGAGTAGATACGCTGGTAGTTATCTTCATGAATTTCATCATAAGAGATGTATGCGCTGATCTCTGTATTTGCAACATTAGAAACCAGTTTGGCGGCAGCGTGCTCGCGCTCATTCTCAGCGGTTTCCGTAACCCAGTCCGTTGCCTCTTGCTTAGCAAAAGAAATCCACGCATAGGTATCTTCACCCATTAAGCCGGTATCGAAACGCACGGCCACACGTCGAGCATCTTGCTCACCTACTGAGCCTTCAACACGGATACGCTGTTCTTCTAGAGGCGCATCTGTCAGATAATTTAGTGTACCACCCAAGGCTTCGTGAGAGCGTGAAGCAATATCAGCCGTACCTTGAGATACTTCAACACCGCTTAAATTCATAGGATCAACAAAACGGTTAGCCTTTGCACCACCGCCGTAGTTTGAACCACCATTAGGAATACCATCGATGGTAGTACCTACTTGCTGTTCAGATAAGTTGGTAGTGAAACCACGAATAGTAATAGCTGTTGACCAATCGTCAAAGCCGTATACATCGCCTTCGTTTACGGTAACTCCAGGTAGATTATCAATCACTGAGTTAACACTAGTGATGCTGGATTGCTGCTGCTGCATTCCTTCTGAAACCAGGTTATTACTATAAACCTGTTTTTCTAAAACGATAACTTCTTCGATGCTGTCACTCGCTACGGCGCTGCCTGCGGCGGCTGAAATAGCAGCGGCCAAGGCACAATGTAAAAACATCGGCAAACGCGGCTTGCCCGTGGTAGTAAAACGCATTGCTGAATCCTCTATATTGTCACTTTTAATTGAAATGGGCGCTTCATTCCCCCAAAAATATTTTTATTGAACACCTATTCAATAAAAATCTGAGGAAAATTTAAACCTGGGGGATGACAATTGGATGACAAAACGATGAAGCTTTTATCGCGCCCTTAGAAAGTGAGCAACAGGACTAATTTTGAGTCTATTTACAACTAAAAACAGCTGGAAACATAGCTCCGTAGCTCAGAAGCTCAGAAGCTCAGAAAAGATGGTTTTCACTTTGGCTAGGGCAAAGCCTTGGCAAGCAGATCTTTAGCGATTGCAGGGCTTGGATCTACCGCGGCCAATACCGAGCGTAGCCAATAACCATCGATCAACACAGCCAAGGTGCTGGCGACTTCAAGGCTCGTTCTACGATCATATATCTGCGATAAATCATAACGAAGATTGGACAATAAGCGGCGCTCATAGACTTTCTGCAAGCGAAACAAGGCTTCACTGAACGGCACTTGAGCCCAGAACGATAACCAAGCATTCACGACGTAAACATCACTTTGCTCAGCGCTGAAAATAACCTCTACGGTAGCATTGATTCGCTCCAGCGGCTGATCGCAACGACTGCGACTCACCACCATTTGCTGTTGCAGATCACACATCAGATGCCACATGGTGGCTTGAAGCAGTTCATCTTTGCCACCAAAGTAATGGGAAATAATACCTACCGAGAGCCCAGCTTCGCTGGCGATTTTACTGATGGTGGTGTCAGCATAACCATGCTCACCAACAATTTTAATGGTCGCCTCTATCAATTGCCGACGACGCAGTTTTTCCATTCCAACTTTGGGCACAATCTAATTCCTAGGCTGAACCTATCGATAAGCTACTGAGTTTTTTACGAGTGGCAACGCCTAAAAAGCACAGCATAAGTAACAAATGACAAAACAGCAGGCTAACATAAAAGCTATGATGGCCCCAATGCTGCATGTAATAACCCGCCAATATTGGACCGATAATGGAACCAAGGCCATTGCATAGCAACAGCAAAGCGCTAGCGGTAATGGGCGAGCTGTGTTGCACTTTATCTTGCGCCAAAGCCACTGCCAAGGAATACACGGGTAAACATGAAGCCCCCAGCATCAGCGAAGGTAGCGACAAGTTTATAAAATTATTCGTCCCTGTTGTCGTCTTTGTTACCCAAATACAGCCAATAACAGCAAGCACACCAACACTAGATAGCATCAGCAGTAAGCGGCTAGGCTCCCAATAACGAGCGGCCAAGGTGAGAGCCAACTGCATTAATAAGGCGCCGATGACAAAGGCCAAAATCATTTTGGACGTGGTATAACTATTCGAGAAGAACTGCTCCCCAAATGCCGGCCCCATGCCGAACAACACCCCAATCATAAGTCCCGAGATAAGCGAAACAAGATAAGGTTTAGGATCCAAACTAAACAGGCCGGCAAAATTCATCTCGGCAGAAGATTCAAATGGTTTTTGCGGTTTAGATCTATAGGCCTGTACTGGCTGCCAAAAAAACCAAGGAACAAACGCTAGCACAGCCAAACCAGCAGCAACGTAAAAGAAGTGACTGTAAAAACCAGTATTAAGCAGCAATGGCAGCTGCCCGCAGCCTACGCCAATATACCAAACCGCCATATAGTAGGAGAAATACCGCCCCCGACTATTACTGCAGCTGCGTGAGTTAATATAGCTTTCGACTGTAACATAGATACTGGCGATACATAGGCCACAAAAAAACTGTAGTAAGGCCACTGCAGTTGCCAGGTGTACGGAACCCAATAGGCTGATTGCCAGAGTAAAAAAGAAGGCCGCAAAGCCTAAGTAAGCTTGATGGCTAAATTTTTTAAGTAAGGAAGGACCATACCAACTGCCCACTAAAAAGCCGCTGTAATAGCAGGCCATAATAATGCCGGTTAACAGTGAAGATTGACTCAGGAGCGAGGTGCGATAGCTAACACTCGTTTCCAGCAAGCCGTTTCCCGCGAGCAATAGCACAGTGGCAAGGAGCAAGATTGCGATATCTTTGCGCAATGAAATCGAAAAGACCGCAGCTGGAAGACTTATCATGGGTAGGCAAAGCCCGTTAGGAAAATACCTACCCTATAATAAGCATTAGTATGTCAGTTTGATGAAAGCTTTAACGCTTCTTATTTGGCCTAGACTTATTGGGCTTTCTAGTTGAATTCGCAGAGCCCGATGGTTTCTTAGCCGCAGGGCGCTCACCGGAAGCTGAACGCTTCTGTCCGCCACTTTTAGCTGGCCCAGCAGAACGCTTATCCCATTGGCCACCGCGAGCTTTTTGATATTGTCCGCGGCCTTGCCCTGCTCGCTGTCCACCACGACCACGCACTGGCTGATTACGTGAGGGAATCAAGTGCTCTGGCCCATCACCAATAACATCTTCGCGCCCCATTTCTCGGGCCGCCTCGCGCAGTAAATCCCAGTTTTTAGAATCGTGATAACGCAGCAAGGCCTTTTGCAATCGACGCTGCTTGTAATCTTTGGGTACGTAAAGCTTGCGCCCTTTGTAGCTGAGCTTTTTCAGCGGATCTCGCTCGGCATAGTACATTGCCGTCGCCAAGGCCATTGGCGATGGGTAGAAGGTTTGTACCTGATCGACCCGGAACTTGTTACGCTTTAACCAAAGCGACAAATTCAACATGTCTTCATCTTCACAGCCTGGGTGTGCAGCAATAAAGTAAGGAATTAAATACTGCTTTTTGCCTGCCTCTTTCGAATATTTATCGAACATTTTCTTAAAGGCATCATAGGTACCGATACCAGGCTTCATCATTTGGTTGAGCGGCCCATCTTCGGTGTGCTCAGGCGCAATTTTTAAATAGCCCCCCACATGATGAGTCACCAGCTCTTTGACGTACTCAGGATCTTCAACCGCCAAGTCATAACGTAAGCCCGAGGCAATCGCGACTTTCTTAATACCTGGTATCGCACGCGCCTTACGATAGAGCTCTGTGGTCTGCTTATGGGAGGTTATTAAGTTTTTACAAATGCCCGGGAATACACAAGATAAGCGGCGGCAGCTGGCTTGAATCTCATCACTCTTACAGTTTAAGTGATACATATTGGCGGTTGGGCCACCCAAATCAGAGATTTGCCCGGTAAAGCCTGGCACCTTATCACGAATATCTTCGAGCTCACGCACCACAGATTCTTGCGATCGGCTTTGAATCACTCGACCTTCATGCTCGGTAATAGAACAGAAACTACAGCCACCAAAGCAGCCCCGCATAATATTGACCGAGGTTTTAATCATCTCGTAGGCTGGGATATTGGCATCACCATAAACTGGGTGCGGCCTGCGCTGAAAGAACAAGCCAAATACCGCATCCATTTCTTCTGTACTTAATGGAATCGGCGGCGGGTTCACCCATAACTCTTGCTTACCGTGACGCTGCACCAGTACTCGTGCATTGTGTGGGTTAGCTTCTTGGTGAAGTACTCTTGAAGCATGGGCGTACAGCGCCGAATCTGATTTTACTTTTTCAAAAGAAGGCAAACGAATATAGGAAGGCTTATCGCTTTCTCGAGCTTCGGCCTGTAAAGGCATAGGAATAATACGAATAGGCTCAGCGGCCGCTTCCGCTTTCTGCTCTGGGGCCGGCTGCTTATCGACGGCGCAGCCACTCGGCTCTTCATAATCGTATGGGCTTTTACCGTAAGCTTCGGCCAAGCTTTCAATATTCTTTGGCCAATCAATTCGAGTGGAATCAATTTCTAGCCAGCCCTGTGGCAGCTGCTTACGAATAACCACCGTGCCACGCACATCATCCAGCTCTGCAACGGGCTCACCTGCCGCTAGGCGATGTGCCACTTCAGCCAGTGCTCGCTCGGCGTTTCCGTACAGTAGAATATCGCCTGCGGCATCAAAGATAACCGAGCGGCGCACCTCATCACTCCAGTAATCATACTGGGCGATGCGACGTAAGCTCGCCTCGATACCGCCAAGTACCAGAGGCACATCGTTATAGGCTTCTTTACAGCGCTGGCTGTATACAATCACTGCGCGATCCGGGCGTTTATCAGGCTCGGCATCGGCGGTGTACGCATCGTCATTGCGAACCTTTAGATCAGCCGTATAGCGGTTAATCATGGAATCCATATTGCCGCCAGTGATGCCGAAAAAGAGATTCGGCTTACCGAGTGCCTTGAAGGCCTCCGCTGAGGTCCAATCTGGCTGGGAAATGATCCCTACGCGAAAGCCCTGAGCCTCTAAAAAGCGGCCAATAACGGCCATCCCAAAGCTTGGATGATCGACGTAAGCATCACCGGTCACAATGATGATATCGCAGCTGTCCCAGCCCAGTTGGTCCATCTCTTCGCGGGACATAGGCAAATAAGGCGCCGTGCCATAGCACTCAGCCCAGTATTTGGGATAAGAAAAGAGATCTGGTGCGGCAATAGGACCAGGAGTATTGCTGGAAATAGGTACAGTCATTGTGAGGATATATCAGGCTAGTTGAGGCCTATTGTCCCAAAAAATGGGCTCCGGGCAAAGCCTAGAGGCATAAGCGGCTAGTTTTTGTATGATCCGAAAAAGAAAGGGGCTCAGATACAGTAGTCCGAGGCCTTATCTTGGCTTGGCTTAAGCTGAGCTGAGTCACTAACAAGAGAACCCTGATTAGCGCTCAGTTGTATAAGCTGGCCGGCCTGCTTTTGTAATACATCGGGGGACATTGGCCGAGCATAAAAATAGCCCTGGGCTTGGGAGCAACCAGACTCAAGCAACAAATTAAACTGCTCACGAGCCTCCACCCCCTCGGCGACCACGTCGAGGTGAAGCTGGCTGGCCATCGCTACAATGGCGCTGCACAGCGCTGCATCAGCTGGGTTTTCAGCAACTTCATGAACAAAGCTACGATCTATCTTTACCCCATCTACCGAGAAACGGCGCAAGTATCCCAGCGAAGAGTAACCAGTGCCAAAGTCATCAATCCAGACCTTCACCCCCAAGCGGCGAATTGCGGCCAGATCACGCCCTATCTTCTCTTCTTGGCTGGCGATGGTCGTTTCCGTGACCTCCATCTGCAATAGCTTAGGATCGAGTTGATAGCGATTTATGCTATCGCGAAGATCAGCGACAACATCACGCAGCTGAAATTCAGCCGCAGAGACATTTAGAGCAACCGGTAGATGCCCCAAGTCACTACTTTGCCATTCATCCAATTGGCGGCAGACTTCATGGGTTACCCAACGACCAATTTGAGCAATTAAAGTGGTTTGCTCAGCAATTTCTAAAAAGTACTCCGGCCCTATCAGACCACGTTGAGGGTGCTGCCAGCGTAATAGTGCCTCACTACCCACCATTTGCCGGCGGCGGACATCGAACTTAGGCTGGTAAAACAATCGCAGCTCCTGGTTCTCTAGCGCTCGCTGAAGCTCTACCTCTACCTTTAGGCGTTTAATCGCTGAGATACTCATAAACTCGGCGAAAAACTGAAAATTATTGGGCCCTACAGACTTAGCCTGGTACATCGCCATTTCAGCATTTTTCAACAATAACGCTGGAGTCTTGCCATCTTCTGGACATAGACAAATACCGGTACTCGCGCCCAAATGTAAGACATGATCGCCATTACGGAACGGCTCTAACATAACCGCCTGAATCCTTTGCGCCAACACAATCGCATCGTGGCCGCCGTCGATTTTCGGTAAAATTATGCCAAATTCATCGCCACTAAAACGTGCTAAATAAGCCAACTCATCTTCGGCACAATCATGATAAAAGCCAGTAATAACTTGCCGTAAACGTCCCGCCACTTCGAGTAAAATTTCATCGCCAACTTCATGCCCGAGAGAGTCATTAACACGTTTAAACTGATCTAGATCGATAATTAACAGGGCAAAAGGTTGCCCGCTCTTTTTATTTCGCTCCAGCTCCTCGGCCAGCCATTTAAAAAACTGATGGCGGTTCGCCAAGCCTGTTAAGCTATCTCTATAACTTAATCGGATTAAACGACGCTGCTGCTCATGCAGCTGCTCGCCAATGCTTTGCAATGATGCGGCCATGCCCCGCAATGGGTCTTTGCTATTGAGTTTGAGGGTGGAGTAATAATCACCTTCAGCCAATGTATTGGCATAGCGATTAAGCGTTGCTAAAGAGGCATTTTCACTTCGGGACAGAACCCAAGAGAAATACGCTACTGCAGCCAAACACAAGGCGAACATTAACAAGAACAGCCACCAATCCAAGCCTAGCTCAGGCAGAACAATCAGCTCTGCGGAGTATTGCTCAAGTTGATTTAATGACAACAGCAAAGCAACAATTTGAGGCTCGGCTGCTGATTGGTTTAGCGCTTGAAACAGCAAACCCTGATCTTCATCAAGCAAAACTGATTCGCTAAGCGGCCCTGAAAAACCATTCGCAAAGGCTCCGCCTAATTGCTCATGCAGCTGCAATCCAGCCAGGGCTTTTGGCAATACGATAGTGTAATCATTGGCAATAAGAAATGCTTTAGTTACACCTTTACGGGCTTGCAATTGAATAAGTAGCTCATCCAGGCTGGATGTATCTGAAGCTTGCGAAAGAACGTTGTTTTTAAAGCGCTCATTATTTGAATGTAGCAACGTAGAACTAACGCTAATTAATTGTTGCAGACTCTCTATCTTATTATGCTGAGACTGCTGCGCTAAGGCTCTGGCACTACTGAACTGATGGTTATCATTGTGAGAGTTAAAGGCGTTATAGCTTAATAAAGTCAACAGCAAAGCTAGGCATAAAACAACGCTGCCTAGGGTAAGCGACAAGACTGCTGTAGATCGCTTGTGCAATGGCTCAGCCAAAGTAACTCCAATAAACTACGGGTCACCACTTATAATTAACAATATGCGCCGTAGGCGTTTGTGGTGATCTATTAATTTTTTGTTTTTCTATTTTTAGGGGGCTCGATCGAAAAGCCGGCCAACCCGTTCAATCATCAAAACTGCGGCCCGTAGAGTAACACATTTAGCGGCATTAACTAGGTCTGCCAAAGCTAGCACCTAGCACTTAAGTGCTTAGTAATCAAAGTTAACAGCTTGCGAACAATCAGGCTTAAAAACGATCAATTCAAGATATTTGAAAACTATACCATTAACGCCCAATAGATCAGACCATAGCCAAATGCTTAAGGGCAAAGTATCCTAAGCACCTCTATATCGATCAAAGCAATGCTGTACTATGAATGACCCCCGCTACTATGCTGCCATTGACTTAGGCTCTAATAGCTTCCACATGATTATCGCTCAGGAATTGGAAGGTAGCCTGACGGTGATCGATCGCGTAAAAGAGATGGTCCAAATTGCTCGAGGCATCAGTGGTGATGGCGAACTGGCCGAAGATGCGAAACAAAGAGCCTTGGAGTGCCTGGAGTGCTTTCGCGAACGACTAGCAGAGTTCCCCGCTTCCAGCGTGCGAGCCGTGGGTACAAAGGCTCTGCGTAGTGCCGATAATAGTGAATTTCTACAAGTCGCCCAAGATGCACTTGGACATCCAATTGAAACTATATCGGGCTATGAAGAAGCGCGCTTGGTGTTTCAAGGGGTAAGCCACTCCATACCACAGCAACAGGGCCAAAGCTTGGTCGTTGACATCGGCGGAGGCAGCACTGAATTCATTATTGGTCACCAGCAAACCCCGCTGTTACTCGAAAGCCTAAGCTTGGGTTGTGTAACATTTAGCCAACGATATTTTAGTAACGGCTGTACTCCACAAGCCATGCAGAGCGCCTATCTAGCGGCTTGCTCTGAATTGGAAGTGATCAGCAGCAACTATCGCCAGTGTGGCTGGGATGTTTGCTTTGGCGCTTCCGGCACAGTTAAAGCTGTCGCGAGCTACCTTGGTGAAAACAGTGCTTATATTGACCGCGAAAACCTTGCACAACTCTTCCTTGCTGTTGGCGAAAACGGTATCGCTACCACAGGAGAGCTTGCAAAGCTTAGAAGAGAGGTTTTACCGGCTGGCATAGCCATTCTAAAGGCAATTTTTGACCAGTTAGACATCGACAGCATGCATGTTTCGGATGCCGCTCTAAAAGAAGGCTTAATTTACGATATCGTTGGCCGTCTTAGCGAGAAGGATATTCGCGACCAAACCATTGGCCAAATGAGCAAGCAATATCGTGTCGATGTTGCACAAGCTAAACGCGTAAGCCTCTTCGCCCAAGCCTTGTTACAAGAGCTTGAACTAGAAGAGGAGTATCACAAGCTGATTAAACCCCACAAATTATTACACTGGGCAGCAATGGTGCACGAAATTGGCCTTACGATTTCACACAATGACTACCATTTGCATGGGCACTATATATTGCGCCATAGCGATATGGCCGGTTTTAGCCGCTTAGAACAGCACTGGCTAGCCCAACTGCTGCTGCTGCATCGTAAAAAGCTTCCGCAAACCCTCGCCAACAATCTGCCTAAAAATCTAAGCGCCTGTGTGCTTTGCCTAAGACTGGCCATATTACTGCACCGAAAGCGTCAAGATTTAAGTCTTGCGGTCCATTTACAGCAAAACGGTAATACCATTACTCTTAAAGTTGAAAATCTAGATCAACACCCATTGACACAAAAGAACCTTAAACAAGAGCAAGAGCAATTAAGAGCGCTCGGACTCAAGCTCGAACTAGATACCTAGGGCCTTGTAATTGGCATGTTATGCCTTAAATGACCAAGCTGCCTTGATTGTGATCTGGTACACATTTTAATCTTGTATCCGCTCGCTTGACATGACACTATTCGCACCTGCTCAAATAATCACCACGCCCCAATAGGCCACTTACGGACATATAACAAAATGGTTAGGGATTTTTGGCCATTGGTGGTCGCAATACTTATCGCCATTTTATCTACGCTACAGCCTTATAGCAGGACGCCACCGGCACATGAATTTCCTACAACTGCACCATTTGGAGATTTAGACCTAAGCGATTGGAACTACCGGGCTATTAAATTGGACCAACATTGGCAATGGCATCCAGAGCAGTTAGTCAGCCCCGGTAAAATATCAAATGACGCAGAGCACAAAGCTGTAGCGCTACCCCACTATTTTTCTGGGCAACAACACTTACGTGGTGAGCGCCAAAATTTCGGCAGTTATAGACTGCGCCTTAAGCTTCCAAAAAACGCTCACCAACAAAACCTTAGCCTAAGCCTAAGCTTCGTATGTAATAGCGCCACTGTTTTCTTTTATCCGCTTGGCAGCGAGCAAAATCAAATTAAGCCCATCTTAGAAGTGGGTAAAGTCAGCAAGGAATCTAAGGGCCACAGTGCGGAGTTGGGCCGCTTTCATGCCTCACTCCCACTGCAGCAAAACAAACTGCACTATGAGCTACTTATTCAAGTGGCAGGACACAATAGCCCCAATCCTGGGCTGTGCCAGGCGCCGGTCATAGCAACGGGTAAATCTATACAACGCCTTGAACAGTTACAGCAAATAAATCAGGGTTTTATCGTTGCAATTATTTTAAGTTTCGGTCTTTATGCCATTGGTACTTCAATTGCTGGCAGCCGCAACCGATCTTACCTGTGGATTGGTAGTGCCGCGGTACTGGTGGCGTTGACAAAAGCAAGCCTAGGAAATTTTTACAACCTCACACCAGATGAATCAATCAATGGCAGCTACCGATTTAGTTTTAGCCTGCTGTATAGCACTATTCTACTTGGCGGCGCTTTAATATTAGGTTTCATCCATCACAGCTTTAAGGTGAACTTCTTTAGCCACCGCCTTGTAAAAGCGAATTTACTAATCGCTTTCACACTTAGCTTACCTTTATTCTTGTTACCGGCAAGCTATAGCCGTGACCTTATATTTATCGTGGCATGCTTCGCTTGCGTGCAGTATTTATTGGTCTTATATCTATTACGTCAGGCCTTGCAAAATAGACTTATGTACGCACGGCGCATAACCCTATATACACTCCCGCTACTTATAGCCGCCCCGGTAGAGTTTGCAAAATACCTTGGTTTTTTGGGCGAAAATCAACTTCTTGTTGCCGCCATCGTCTTCCTTGTCGTAGCTCAGGGTTTAAACCAAAGTCAAAAGCTCGCTAGAGTGAGCAAACTAGCCTCTAGGTTATCTCAAGGCTTAGGCGACGCCGTACAAAAACAAACTGCTGATCTGCATCTAAAAAACCAAGAACTCTTGAAAACCCAGCAAGAGCTCACAAAAGCCAATCAGGAGCTGCGAGCCTTATCTGTGACCGATGGTTTGACCTCGGTATATAATCGTATGTATTTTGATCGACAGTTTATTGCTGAATGGCAGCGATCTCGTCGAGACCAAAAGCACCTTTGCCTTATGCTTATCGATGTTGACCACTTCAAAAAGATCAATGATGAATTTGGTCACTCAGCAGGGGATGGCATTTTACGGCGTATTGCTAAAGTGCTGCAGTCGCATTTTAAGCGTGGCAGCGATATCGTCTGTCGCTATGGCGGTGAAGAGTTTATTGTCATTTTAAGTGATAGCACCACCACCCAAGCAGGTGTATTAGCCGAGCAGCTGAGACAAAAAGTTGAGCAGGAAATAATTGAATATCTTGAGTCGAGGCTTCATATTACTATCAGTATTGGTGTCTGCGGCTTAACTCCGGGACCTGAGCATCAGCCCCTAGATTTACTGAATGCTACCGACCAGGCTCTGTACAAAGCTAAACGCGAGGGGCGTAATTGTGTTCGAGTGTCTAGCGCACCGGCTCCCAATAAAAGCAAGAAGAACTGAGAATACAGCACAGCCGGTACGCTTAAAATTCGGCCAGATAAGAAATAGCAGAAACGGCCACCCTCATCAAATCGAAAGTTTTAGCAATATCAGCTGCTCAGCCCCCTAGTTTTTAAGCGAATGATAGGGCAGAATTTCACACCATCCACACATTCACAATAGGAAGCTAAAGCCATGGCAAAGCTGATTATTCTCTTAGCCTTTATATTCTTGGCTTGGTACCTACGTAACCGTTTTATTAGCACCCCAAAAGCTGACAGAAAAAGGCTAATAACCGGCTGGCTACTATGGTTAACGGTTGCGATTGTTGTAGCAATGGCCTTAACTGGGCGGCTTCACTGGATCGGCGGATTAATGGCCTTGAGCGTGCCATTCTTACGTCAGTTCGCACTCTGGTTTATGCAGCGTAAACTCAATGAAATGGATCATAAAAATAGCAGCGCTCAAGAGCTATCACCTCAAAGCGACATGGACCGTCCAAAAGCGCTGCAAATACTCAATCTAGGTGAACAACCCAGTCGTGAAGAGATCATTCAGGCGCATCGTAAAATGATGCAAAAGAATCATCCAGATCAAGGTGGCAGCGACTATCTGGCCGCCATGCTGAATCAAGCGAAAGATCTATTAATTAAAGAGCTCAATGATGACGAATGACGATCCATGGTGGGTTTATATCATTGAGTGTCATGACGGCAGCCTATATACCGGAATCACCAACCACTTACTGCGCCGCTGGCAACAACACAATAGCGGCAAAGGTGCAAAATTTTTTCGCAGTCGCAGCCCTTTGCAACTGGCATGGATAGAATATCCACACGACAAACGGAGCGCAGCAAAAAGAGAATATGCGATTAAACAACTTAGCCGAAGAGATAAACTCAAACTCATCGCACAGTAGCTATTAATCTACCCTCGCAGCTCTAGCACAGCTGCCCTTCACAAAAGCAGCAAGCCTAGCGTCGAGAAGCTTCTAGGGCTTTTCATCCTCAGCAATACTCAGCATTGCGCTCAAACTACTAGAGCGAAACTCGCGAATATATAATACAAATATCACTACGGACACCGATAGCACCATTAACCTGGCATCGATAAACCAAGCCATACAAGCTAAGGCAAAATAGTAAGAACGTAGCCCATAGTTAAAACTATGCCCGGCTTGATCGAGGACCTTGGCCGTATATTTGGCATAACGCTTCACGGCATCTTTGGTTTCGTCGCTGTACTGCGGGGCTGCGCCTAATAAAACTGATACAAAACCAAATTGACGCAATGACCAGGTAAAAGTAAAAAAAGCATAGATAAATATACTGATTAAAATTACAAACTTTAGCTCTAACTCTTGCGTTGTTGACGGAGAAGTAAACGGCAATAACTCTAGGGTCAATTGAACCTTATCTGCCGCCGCAAGAGCAGTAACCAGACCCGCCAACACTAATAAAGTTGTGGAAGCGAAGAAGCTTACATTTCTCTCAATATTCGCCAGCAGAGCTGCATCTGCTACTCTCTGTTCACGCCTTAGAAAATGTTCCATCCAATCTACGCGATAGCGATGTAACACCGAAGCCAAACAATCCGTAGTTTTAGCCTTACGCTTAGCGAAACGCGTATAAGCAAACCAGCACCCTAATAACCAAACTAGAGCCAGAGCATCGATGAGCTGAATAAAGGCGAGCATTTCCATAGTCTATTCAATACTTGTGCGTTTTTCATTTAAACTTAGTGGGCTAAAGCTATGGTAGCATATAAAACCGCTTTCTTAAGCTGAGTAAACTTAGTGGCTATACTAAAGGCAGTAGCAACATGGGCACGGACAAACACAAAGTAAATGACAACAGACGACAAAGCTGTCATAGCTGCCATCGTCCTGCTTCCAATTGCATTTGTGATTTAGCTCAAAAGATAAACAATCATGTCAAAGTCCACCTACTCCAACACCCCAAAGAAGCCAAACACCCCAAGGGTAGTGCCATATTGTTACAGCTTAGCTTAAAGGATATCGAAACTTGGCAAGGCGAGTACTTCCCAAATCTGGAAGCCGAATTGAGCAATGAAAACTATTATGATCTCTTGCTCTATCCTGAGCTTGAAAGTCAGGATCAAAAAGAAAATGGCCATTGTTTGAATCGAAAACCTCGCCAAACAACACGGCTATGGGTTTTAGATGGCACTTGGAAAAAGGCCTATAAGATATTGCAATTAAACCCAGCATTGCAAAAACTCCCAAAGGTCAGTCCAGCTTACAGCTTGGAATCACAATATGAGATACGCAAAGCCCCTAAGAAAGGCCAACTTTCGACTTTAGAAGCTTGCTGTTATACCTTATCGGAGCTGGAAAACACTGAAAAGAAGTACGACTCGTTACTGAATTCTTTTATGGAGTTCAATCGACGTTGGCAGAATTTCTCACAAGCCTAAACGTTGACTTTACGCAAGTAAGCGATGATTACAGCCTCCCTCTAAGCAAAATACCTGCTTTGCACTGGCAATGGCCTCACTGCGATGAGCAACCGAAATTACAGTCTGACCAGAACCACAAAGCGATTCATAGATCCGTTTTTCATTATTAATATCTAAGTGGCTACTGGCCTCATCTAAAAACAGAATATTTGGCCTTCGGTATAAAGCTCGAGCCAGCAGCACTCTTTGCAACTGCCCACCGGACAAACTGCTTCCCATATCACCAACTAAGGAGTTGTAGCCCATCACCATAGCCCGAATATCATCATCTATGCATGCCATAGAGCAGCAGCGTTGCAAATGTTCAATATCGATCTGGGCATCAAAGAAAGCCACATTATCAGCTATGGTGCCCGCCATTAAAGTATCGTTTTGCATCACAGCTGCTAGTTGCTGACGATATTGATGTAAACCTAACTCTCGGATATCGACACCCTGAAAAAGAACAGCACCTTCTGTAGGCTGTAATAACCCCAGCATGATTTTTAACAAGGTTGTTTTTCCGCTGCCCGATGGACCGGTAATAGCGAGTGAATCCCCTGGCATGATCTTTAAATTAACGTCGCTAAACGTAGCTGAATATTGCCCCGGATACGTGAACGAAAGGCCTTTTAGCTCTAGAAGAGGTACATTGCTAGCTACCTTTTTAGCGACGCCGTGCCCTTCCCTATAAGCTTCTTGTTGCTCCAAGGCAATATCCGAAACCCGATCAAGGTGCAGCCTTAGTAGGCGAAATTGAATGATTTGCTCGGTTAGACCAATCAAGCGCTCTAGCAAGAGACGTTTATACGCTATAAATGAGATTAGTACTCCTATGCTGATCGTATTTCCTATAACCGCCATAACCCCAAGATAAACAACTAATAGATTACCAATACCAAATAGTAACTTTTCAAAAGATTCATAGAGTATGTTTAAATGGCCTATTGATATCTCAGCATTGATCTTATCTGCGTAACGCCCTTGCCAATTCTGTAAACGTTTATTTTCTGCGCCGAATAGGCGAATAGCTTGCATGCCACGAACGGTTTCCAAAAAACAACTATCCTCTTTAGCGGTGCACTCAATTAAGCTTTCATTAGCTTCTTTAAAACGACTATACAAAGTAAAACGAAACAGGAAATAGGCCAAGGCGATAGCCAAAACACAAAATGTCAGTTTTGGCGAGTAGATAAACATCAACGCCAAAACCAGAAATGACATTGCACCATCAACGATGGTTTCTACTACACCCTGAGTAATTCGCTCACGAATAAACCCTAATGAAGCGAATCGAGAAACCACATCGCCAACATGGCGAGCCTCAAAGAAGCTCATTGATAAGCGACTTAAATGGCGAAACAGATTACTCCCCATAAACAAGCTTAAAAGACTGGATAAGCGCAATAAAAGAAAGGATCGACATATCGAGGCTACAGTAGAAAATAAAGTGATCAAACAAAAACCGATGAAAACCACTAACATCAGAGATTTATCCGCTAACAACAAAATCTCGTCCATGACGATTTGCATGTAATAAGGCATAGCCAGTGCGCAGAGTTGAAGCACCACAGAAAGCAATAGCATTAGCACAAGTTGGCTAGGAAGGCCCTGAATACCCGACCATAACTGCTTTAAGCGTAAGGGGTTGCGGATATCCTTAAGTTCAAACCCTTCATTAGGACTAAGCTCTAAGGCAATACCCGTGAAATGCTGGGAAAACTCAGATAAAGCCATTGTTAGTCGCCCTTTCGCGGGGTCGACTATGACCACCTTTTTGTTAGAAGAAGAGACGCTTTCTAGCACTACAAAATGATTCATATCCCAGTGAAGAACACAGGGTGTTTGTAATTGAGCAATTTCTTGCAACTCGCACTGCAAAGCGCGGCTACCTAGGTGTTTTTCCTCTGCGGCGTCCATAAGTTGCTGCAGATTACAACCTTGCAGGCCTCCGCTCATACAGCCCCTTAGATTGGCCACACTCGACTTATAACCATAAAAGGACAAAATCATGGCGAGGCAAGCTAAACCACATTCAGCGACTTCAGACTGAAGAATAATAGGTACTTTTTTTGAAAATCCGAAATCCAGTAGTTCTGCTGTAGAGCCCATCAGGCATTCTCCTTTATCTACAATCTATCGATGGCTTCACTCAGACTTCCAATCAGCCACGCTAGTATTGATTTTCGCTGTTGAATAACATCAGCACTTAGCAACATCCCCTGTCGCAAACCATATTCCTTGCCTTGATATTGAATGGTCTGTGAATCAATACTTACCCAAGCACGATATACCGCAGTCTGCGGGCTAAGCTCCATCCTTACTTCGCCAGGGTGACTTAAACTTTGATCAAGTTTCAATAACTTACCTTTCAATGTGCCAAACTGCTGATAAGGAAAGGCATCCATACGAAGATTCACTGGCTGTCCCTCAGCTATCAGCCCAGAGCTGTTAGCAGGCAATAATAAAACCGCCTGCCAATTGGAACCTTTCGGGCGAACATCAACCACCGAAACAGCTGGATTGGCCAGCTCACCCTTACGAAGTAGCAAGCTAGATACCCTTCCTGAACTCTTCGCCACAAGATAAGACTGTTTCTCAGAACTAATATCCTGCAGCTTCAACTTTAACTGACTTCTTTTTTGCTCTAAAAGCAGCAGCCTTGAGTCAAGATCGTGCTTTAAGCGCTTTAAGGAATTTTCGATCTTAAATATTTCCCGACGCTTTAGGCTTGCTTGATATGCAAGATGTGTTATCTGACTTTTTTCTGATACAACTTTCTCGCGTACCAGATCTAAATCCTGAGCCCTGATAAAGGACTTCTCGACAAGTAATTGACTTCGGGCAAGCTGCTGTTCAGCTATCACCAACTTGGTTTTTGCAAGAGACTTTTGCGTGTTCAGAATTTCCAGCTCATGATTTAGAGTCTTGATTTCCAAGTGCAAAGCTCGAAGCTCTGTCTTTGTACTCTCTTTATGGAGATGCTCTTCCTCTGACAGACGAGAAAGATCATTTTGGATACTCAATATGGCCGCCTCAACTTTAGACACCCCAGAGTCACCAGTAATTCTATTGTGAGTAATACTGGCGAGCTTCTGCCCTTTTTCCACTAACTGACCCTCTGCAACATAGACTTCCTCAATAAGCGAGGGCTTATCCACAGTGTGCCGAGTTATAACCTCGGATGAAACAATATAGCCTTGGGCAAAGTTCTTTTTTGAATACTCCGCAACAGTCAAGAAACCTAATGCGACCAAAAAGAAACCTAGGAAAATCGAAATCCAAAAAAGCAATCCCTTCGAGTGAGTCAGTAAAACACGACCTTCCAGCCTATGAATTTGTTGATTAATGGCTTCTTGTCTGAACACGGGTCAACTCCAAGCTACTTTCAGAGACTTGCATAATAGATACCTGTGAATATAGGGAGAATCAGACAAAGAGTGTAAATCTATGAGTGGTAAGTAAGGCAAACGATGACAAATAGTATCAAATCAACTTATGGCTTATTTAATATATCAAGCAAAAAATTAAATTACATATGTCGCAAGATAGGAATCACAAATGTAAAGGAAGAAGCGGCCTTTTAAGAAAATATAGGTATCGACATGAAAACACTTAGCAATAGCACTCTGCATTTAATCTCCGGTGGGTATTTCAAAAATAGAAACTGGAACATAAGGCTAGATAAAGACGCATACACCAATCCGTCACTGCCATACGCGAAACCAATACACAAGTTTCAACTACTATAGGAGAGATACCAATGAAAACACTACAAAAAGCTAATGTAATCCAGGTTACAGGTGGACTCATTCCAATTGGAGTTGTAATCGTGGCGCACGTTGCTGCTAGAGTTGCTGCTCGATACGCAGCCAGAAAGATAGCAGCTGCAGCTGTTGCCGGCGCTGCAGGCGGTGCCACAACCGCGATTCTGGAAGACTAAGGAGGTAGAAATGAAAACTCTAAGCAGAAATCAGACGCAACAGACTTCTGGCGGCCTCTTATTTGTACCAGTAATTATTGCTATAGGGAAAGTAGTTACCTATTCAGCAGCTGGAGCTGCAGGTGCAACCGCTGGGTACTACACTTACAAAGCAACTAAAAAAGCTCTGAAAAAGTAGACTAGGCTAAAGTGGCTGGAAACAGCCACTTTTACTCGGCAGAAAACCATGAAATGTCCAAAATGCAACTTTGATATATCTTTACCCCAAAGGTCATCCATATTAACTGCTCTTTCCTGTCAATGCCCGCATTGTGGTGAGTTAGCAAAGCCAAAATGGATAGATAATAACAAAAAGTATATGTTATTGAACTTTGTTATATTCGTTTCCCTGTCGCTATTAGACTTCCACGAGCTAATTGGCAGAAGCGATGACATATGGATTTGTGGGCTATTCAGCTTCATAATAGCCACGCCCTTGATCTCTCTATTTTCGCCGCTAGTAGAGGACAATGATATTTAGTACTGAGCTTTCGTGTAATAAAAATTCTACTGGAGCAACTCACCAACTAAGTTCAATATCAGTACGCCTTTTTCCAATTGAATCATTAGATTTTTCAGTAAAATAAAAACCCTTGGAAAAACATTAGACCTCAGATTTGGTTAAATATAATTTGAGCCCACAGGGATGTGGGCACCTAAAAAGGAAACAACGAAATGAAAATAGCATGTGCCCTTGTTTTATTGCTAATCACTGCGGTTCAACTTGATGCCGGCCATTTTCTAGACGCCATAGCTTATTTGGGCATTTTTTTAATTACCATTAGCTTTCCCTACTCATTCCAAGAGCTTCGCAGCACTGTAATTAGCCTTAGTAACCCACTTCCAGCAAAAGAAATCGAGCTAAGCCAAGCGCTTGTAGGCTACGCAGGTACTTTTTTAGTTTTAGTTAGCCTAATCGGCGATATCTCCAAAACTATCTAACGGAATAGCCCATGCGAAATTTACACTGCACTTCAACAGGCTTACCCTGATGGTAAGCAGGCTTAAAAGTCCACTCATCAACCGCAGCCGCAGTATGATTGAAAAACGCTGGGTGGGTAGATTTAACATCCTCTACATTCTTCACGCGCCCGTGAACGTCTACCACTAAGGACACAATGGATTCACCTTGCTGCCTAGCCATTAATCTCTGCGCTGGATAAATCGGAGACTTACCTGAGAGAAATACAGGCAGAGTATCTGTAGCGGGCTGACACTTTTCGAGCTGTCTACTAGGAAGATCTTGTTTGTTCTTATAGCCTTTGTTTCGTGGAACTACTTCGCAGGCCGCCAAGCTTAAAACTAACGCTGATAAAGTAATAGAAAGCACTGGATAATTTTTAGGCAGCATGTAGACATCCTTTTCAATAAACATTGATTCGTAAAAACGCAGTGGCGGTGAGGCTCACTCCCGTTAACAAGCTGTTCAATCTATCGTCAAGCTTTAACCACTCACCGCCATATCAGCTCACCTTAGCGCATTAGGAGATAGAGTCAACACTAAGATCTTCTGCTTGAATGTTAATCTCTAGCCCGAAGCAAACTATTGCAACTGACTGCGATAACCCTACTAAAACAGATAAATTAGACACTAGGATCTCATTATGCGATTAAGCTCCGCAATACTTATTAGTTCCCTAGCGCTTAGCGCTAATGGCTGGGCAGACAGCTTTGATAGCACCAAGAGCAAAATTGAAGCTGCAATGAAAGCTGATATTCGAACTGAAAAAGAAACCGCCCGAGATCATAATCGAAAGCCCGTTGAAACTATGGAGTTTTTTGGCCTTCGAGATGATATGAAAATCGTTGAATTTATCCCAGGTGGCGGCTGGTACACCAAATTACTGGTGCCAGTTGTAGCCGAAAAGGGTGAGTATCATGCGGCTCTAGGCACCAGTCGCATTAGTAAATCTCTAGCGGATAAAGCCGGCTTTGAGAAGATGAACATCACTGAAAACGACGCTAAGTTCAGCCGAGAGCCAGGCGCTCGTTTCTCAGATTTGGAACTTAGCAAAATTGGCGTAAAAGACGCGGATATCGTTTTTACCTTCCGTAACTACCATAATCTGAGCGATAGCGGCCGTGCGGCTATGAACAAGGGTGCCTGGATGGCCTTAAAGCCGGGTGGTATTTATGCCGTTGTAGATCATACTGCACGCCATATGGAAGTAGGAAATAACAGTAATCGACGTCGTTTTGACCCTGTAAAAGCCATTAAAGAAATTCAGGACCAAGGCTTTGAGTTCGTAGATTATAGTGATATTCATTACCGCGAAGATGACGAGCTTCGCTATGAAGTTGGCGCCAAATCTGTAAGCGGTAATACCGATCGCTGGACATTAAAATTCCGAAAACCCAAATAACACCTCGCACTAAAAGTAGCGCCTCTTTTGAGAGGCGTTAGCAACCCTATTTATTCTTCAACTACACTGCTTACCCAAATTGGCGAAGAATAAGCTCTTTCTTGTATTAAAGCTGGCTCAGCATTCGCTTTATTCAAACCTAGTGCAATAGCATCGTATTGTGAGTGTCGCATTGTAGGCAGCTCTAACACCCTTACATAATAAAATGCCTTCTCCTTCGGATTAAACTCTGGATCTTGCCACTTCACAAAAAACTGCCGAGCTCCTTGCTCAGGGTTAAATCGCCCTGTTCTTAGATCAATATCCACCTTTGCTGCTACGAGTCGGCCTTTCTTATCAAGCGCCCTATCTCCGTGCCACGCGATATTAAATACCTCTTCCCTTAAGTTCCCCAGCTCATCCAACCAGCCCTTTACAATTTGAACCCGATCCAGCCCGATAGATTGCTCATCTCGTTTTACTTGCACCAAAAAGTCCGGAGAACTCGAATCAGAATCGAGCAGAAGGTCTCCGCCCATCGGAACTGCTAGGCGATATGCTTGTTTTAGCTCTGTCCCGCTTAGCTTTTTAATACTGGATAAATCACTACCTGCAAAAAAGCGCAACTGAATACGCGTGCCTGTCGTTGCATAAACTTCTCGACGTCGAAAAGAATCAAAGATTGCTTGTCTGCTATTCTCACTTGCCCAGACAGCCGCTAAACCTTGAGCAGACATGGACCATCCGCTCACACGGCCGTCTATTCGTGTATCGGCTTTATTCTCAGGTATCGAATCCCTTACCATTTTTCCGTGAAAATTATTTTCTTCGGCTGATGACAAACCTGTATGTGTATCACTAGAACCGATAAAGCCAAACTTGAATGGATTAGCACCATAGTACTGTTCCAGCTCTAGGCCTCGCTTTAAGGCGGGGCGAGCGAAGCTGCCCGCTTTTGCCTTATAACTACTATCATCGGCCCCCTGCTGAATAATAAAGTTGTAACGCTCGAAATCAGCGAACACATCATCAGGTGAGAGTACAGGATGGGTCTCTGAATCCCCCTTAAACTGAGTCATCTCAATAACCGGCTCCCATCGCCGGCGTTGATCAATATAAAGTTTGTCCATTTCACGCCCATCGATACGATGGTCTGGAAACATAAAGCCATTGGAAATATTTGGATTATGTGGAATCGCTATAAACTCGGACCCGCTCGCCTTACTTGTTTTGTCCAGCCAATTCCAGAGATCTTCTGGATACTGGCTTTGATCTGAACCAAAAGGAAGATAACGTAAAGCTTCGCTGGCGCCATTAGGCGTTATCACGACTCTATGAAGGTTATTGCCACTTGGTGTTGAGGACCACTCCCAACCTATAATCGCACTAAACTTACCGGGCTGATTGTGCTTTTCAGCTGCATCCACAACCTGCCTCCACGCCGTTGTTTCAATGCGCTCAGTATCACCAAAGAATCCACTGGGCGGCTCATTATTCAGATCCGTTACTGGGTCACCTTGTGGGTTTTCAGGTGGTTTAGGCTGATTATCTGATTCAATCTCATGGCCAGTTCCGGCCGAAATTTTATAACGCAAAACACGGGTCAAGAGCCAACGTTTTAAACCCGCCCAGAACCCTAACTCTTGATAGTGCTCATCACTTTTATACGCTGTCTCGATTACACCCATAAACTCGGCATGGTCGGCGACTACCAAGAAATCTAGTGGACGATTAATTTGCACCCTTGCCTTACTGTATGGATGAACTAGGGGCTCCCCTTGGGCCCAGCGAAAGGCCTCCTCCGGACCAATACTGAGATTACCATTCAAAAAAGAGTCGAAAGATAACTTGGTATGGACATGGGTATCCCCCCACAGCAACTGATCAGCTTCTTCAGATGCAAAAGCAGCTGGCATTAATAAAGCTGCCGCTAGGCAGCAAGCAACACGTATATTCATGGCACAGCACCTCAATGTGTATGCCTAGAATATATACTAGCTATGACTAACTTTTCAAGTAAAGGCCTTTTACTTAAGAGATAAAGCAAAGAACAAGAAGGAGCCCTATATTTTCATCCTTGCTATATAGGGCCGGTATTAATCGCTCCCCTATTTACAAACCCAACTCTGCTTCCATCGCTGCCGACTCAGCGTCACGCTGATAAATAAGCTCACCATTAAGAATCGTGCGCTCTATTTTTGCCTTATGAATCTTCTGAGGGGGTAAAGTGAAAAGGTTTTCTTGCATCACAATCAAATCGGCTTTTTTCCCAACTTCAATTGAACCCAGCTCCTTCTCTCGATTGATTTGGTAGGCCGCATCAATGGTGTAGCCCCTTAACATTGCATCTAGACTGAACGCTGACTCGGCTTGCGGCTGCGCTTGATTGGGACTGCTACCTGGTAGGCTTCTGGTCATACCTGATTCAATTTGAGCCATAGCAACCAAGCCTGGTAAACCGCCACTTACTGGAAAATCACTACCAAAGGTGACTTTACCGCCACTGCGATAAATATCAGCAAAACTATACAACTGAGACGATCGGTGCTTACCGAGCACCCTGGCAGAATGCGCACGATCCATACCAAACCATAACGGTGTTGTTTGCGCGACGACATCCAGTTGAGCAAATCGTTTATTGTCTTCAGGACGAACCAGCTCTGTATGCGCTGTAGAAAAGCGATTGCTGCTATTAGGGTTGTTGGTGCGAGCAAATTTAAAAGCATCTAAGGCTTCTTTAATCGCCCTATCCCCAATAGAGTGAATATGGATATTAAAGCCTGCCTTATCTACGGACAGCACCAAATCAGCCAAGCTTTTGCCTTCAAGTATCAAACCACCATAATTACTTGTGTCATTTAGATAAGGCTTTATTTGAGCTGCCGTTTCTGCTTCTGTAGTTCCATCATTGTGGATCTTTAAAGTGTTCGGCCAAACCAAGTCAGACTTGTACTTCTTATAAAGTGACTGAAGATCACTAACGGCACTGCTTGCCTTGCGCGGATCCAATAAACTTAGCGAGGTCATCATGCGGGTTTTTAGCTGCCCTTCTTGCTCTAAGGACTGCAGAGCTTGATGCCCTGTTTCCGTCATACTGAGCATGCCTGCATCAAAAACCGTGGTATAACCCAACATTGGGAACATCGGCATTAAGCCGCTTAATTGTTTTTTTACATTTTCAGCCGAGTAAACACCAAGGGCTTCTACTAGAGGCTCTACAGCTTGGGTTTCCAATGCATAACCCGTTGGTTCACCGTTTTTATCACGTCGATAAAAATGTACGCCAGGTACAGGATCTTTCGAATGCTTATCAATGCCCGCTAAGGCGAGTGCTTTCGAGTTTGCCCAAGCACTATGGCCGCCATCATCAAGAAAGACGATGGGTCTTTTGTCATCTAGCTTATCCAATATTTCTTTGCGTGGACCTGCTTCTGCGAAACTATCAGCATAGAAGCCGAAACCAAAAATAACTGGGGCATCAGCATTTGCCTTTAGATATGACTTGATTTGCTCTATGTAAGAATCAACATTGGGTTTTTCCACATTAAAGACCAAGCCCGACGCCAACACAGAGCCGAATACCGGGTGTGCGTGGGTTTCGATTAATCCGGGTAACATCAGCTTGCCGTTCAGATCAATTCGCTGTGCACCTTGATCTAGATAAGCTTTCTCGCCTTCTCGATCGCCTACATAGACAATGCGATCATCTGTGACCACAACCGATTGCGCCCAGGCTTGCTCCGGGTTCATGGTATAGATCTGGCCATTACTGTAAACCGTGGTGGCTGCCAATATTTGGGTACTAAAAAGACCGGCCGCTAGGCCGGTAAGAGCTTTACAACGCAAAACACCGCTCAGGGATTTTTTAAAATTCATCATCAGGATCACCTATTCGAAAACCGCCTTATCAGAAGACGGCTTCTTACTTTGACTTATGTTATTTAATCGAAGGGCTTACCATTCGTAAGAAAGCTCTATCGCCCAAGTTCGAGGCATGCCTTGCACCCGATTAAAGCTTCCAAGATCATCAGAGCTGCGGCTTAAGGTATAGGATTCATTAGTCAAATTATTAATCCGTAGAGCCGCCTTCCAGTCTGCTGCTAGAGGCACCAGCTCGAAACGCATACCTAACAAGGAATAGGCTTCTATACCAAATAAGGCCCTGTCTAGATCGGTGCCGTAGGCAGCATCAGCATTAACATCATCTCGCCAGCTGTAATTCAAGGAGCTGTTAAGTTCATAGTTATCACCAAGATTAACGTGATGATCTACTTGAAGTCCTAAACTGTATTTTGGTGCAAATGTGCGCTGTAAGCCTTGAAGTGGAACCTCTACACCGTCTGGATCTAAGCCTATCGTCGCGCTATCGGAAATGCTTGCATCCAGATAATTAGCCTGCAAGGAAAGCTGCAAGCCCTCTATGGACTCGGGTAAATAAACAAATTCTAGCTCTACACCTTTATGTTCAGCATCGCCGAGATTGCCCAATTTAGTGAGCACTTCACCCAATTGATCGCTAAACACTTGCGTAAAGCCTTGCACATCCTGGTAATCGTAGTAGTACAAAGCGCCGTTGAAACGTAGGCGGCGATCCAATAAATCTGTCTTCCAGCCAAGCTCATAGGACCAGATAATTTCCTCATCGTAGGCGCTAAGCTCTGCTTCGCTAAAGGCAAAGCCACCAAAGAAGCCACCTGATTTAAAGCCACGGGTCGCCTTGGCGTAAAACAATAAATTATCATCAGGCGTCCAATCCAATCCTATATGCCCAGAAAAGTGGCTGTCTAAATCGGCTTCTTGATTAACATTATTCAACCAGAAGAAAGGCGCCAATGCCCCGTCGCCATTGATATCGATACCACTGGCTTCCGATTCAAAGAATCGATAATTAATCAGATCTTTATCTTCCTTGGTGTAACGTAGCGAACCATGTAACTTCAAAGCTTCTGTAAATTGCCATTCCAGCTGGCCGTATGCCGCGAGCGATTGGGTTTCTTGGGTGAAAGCCCGATAACCTATAGCGGGAAAATCGACTAACTGACTAAGATCGGTATCACGCCGTGCCTTGATTTCTTCATCGCTGTAATTTGTTCCGAATAACCAATAGAGCTGTTCAGAAAACTCTCCTTGCCAGCGAAACTCTTGGGACCAACCCTTTAACTCACTTTGGCTAAACTCATGAAATAAGGTGAGATGGGAAGCGTCAAAGTCGTAATCTTGCTTAAAGTTATAATCCATTACCGTCGTAATGGAGGTAAAGCTCAGGGACTCACCTTCCCAATTCCAACGCATATTGGCGCTGCGCCAATCATTATCTAAAGCGTTAATCGGATTTGATGTGGCACGGCGGCCCTGAGAGTCTTGCTCGCTTGCCAAGGGCCCAGTGCCGGTATCAAAGACAAAGTTCGACAATACATTCGCTAAAGCAAAACACTGCTCATTAGCTTGGCCACCTGCTGCGACACTAGGGCAGCGAGCCGAAGCATCGCCCAATAGGCTTGCCTGGCCTTGCGCTAAATAGGTTTCGGATTTGTCACGACCGGCATCAAGCTTTAATAACATTTCGGTGTTTTCGTTTAGCTGCCAAGCCAGTTGGGCACGAATAGCGCTAAAATTTTGATCGCCATACTCGTCGTCAGCTTCTGTGGCCAAACTGTCCTGCCAGCCACCACCTTGGCTCGTTACCGCCGCCACACGTAGTGCAACTGAATCGCTTAGATCAAAACCGCTAGCGGCCTCTATACGACTTTTATTCCAGCGACCATAGCTCGCTCGTAGATAACTATTATTTTCTTCGCCTACTTTTGCAGCTCTGGAATTGACCCTAACAGCGCCACCGCTCGTATTACGGCCGTATAAGCCACCCTGAGGCCCCTTTAAAATCTCTACTTGTTCTATATCGAATAAACCAATGCCACCTAAAACATTGGAAAACATGTAGGCCTCATCGTAAAAAATGGCCGCTGTTGGCGTGTTGTTGGGGTTGAAGTCTGATAAACCCACGCCACGAATCACCCAGGTGGGCTGACCTGATCCGCGATCATCGAAAATCTCTGCGCCAGCTACGTTCTCGGCCAGCTCCTGCAAGCCGGTGTTACCCAATTTAGAAATCTGATCGCCATTAAATGTGCTAACAGCTACAGAAATATCTTGGCTACTCTGATCACGTTTTTGGGCCGTGACTACCACCTCTTCAAGTCCTGCAGAGCTCTGTGCTTTAACAGCGAGTGGTAAACAGGCAAGAGCAAAGCTGGCTAAACCTATTGCTTGGCGATTCATAGTCGACTCCGATGTTATTATATGAATGATTATTCACATTCATATTGCAACAAGGACAACACGGGCGTCAACTAAAGTGAATAATTATTCACATAACCCTTTTGGGGTAATTGGCCAAGGCTCAGCTAGCAATAGGGCATAGCTGTGAAAACAGACATGCTGGTATACTGCGTGCTAAGCCATTGATATATAGATTATTATGAGCAATAGCCTAAAAAAGCAGCCCAGCCAAAAGCGGTCTCAAGAGCGGGTACAAAAAATACTAGTAAGCTGCAGCGATTTGCTTCGCAAGGAGGGCTTACAAAGCCTAACCATGCCCAAATTGGCAAAAGCGGCCAATGTATCGGTTGGCTCCTTGTATCAATACTTCGAGAATAAACAGGCCGTGTTGCAGGCCTTGTACGAGGATTATCTATTTACTCTGCGGCAGCTCATTAGCGACTTCCTACCTCAGCTAGCAGAATACCAAAACTGGAAAGACGGCATGGGACAGCTCCTGGAGAACTTGTTTGAGGCAGAGCAAGCATCGGGGACAATGAGCGAGCTTAACCAAGCGATGCAGCTTTACCCTGAGCTGGAGGCCTTAGACGAGCGTCACCAAAAAGAAGTGAGCGCCCTTTTGATTCAAGTACTCAAACACTACGATTTTCCTGGCAGTAAATCACAACTAGAGCAGCTGATGAACTTCACCTATGCGATAAATATTGGCACTTGGTCATATCGCACTCGCTTTAGTAGCCCTAAGCAACTTAAGCAGGCGAATCACTGGGAGAAAGTGGCCACCACCGCTGTTCTTGAAGACTACCTATTGAGCTTTGAGGGCTAGCAATTAGCTAGCCTCAGTGTAGTTTTTAAAAAGCCCCATCACCTCTTTGCTTCGGCGCAAACCAAGAATACGCATAGTGCACATCACCCCGCCCATGAGGCCGCCGCCAACTCCCGCCGTCATAACATCGGCACCGGTCATATATAAATTTTTGATGTCCGTTTCTGGATGCATACAGGCCTTGTCGAATCGCTCTACCCAGTGATCGACACCGTAAATCTCGCCGGCGTTATTATGTTGGTAAAACTGAGTGGAAAGCGGAGTCGATAGCTCGTAGTAATCCAAAGCTTCTCGAAGCTGAGGACGCTGCTTAAATAGTTTTTCTAATAGCTCTTTAGCAAGCGCCTCTTTTTTTGCCTCATAATCATCACCACGTTGCTGCCACATGGTTCCCTGCCAGGGCTCGTAGTCTTCAATATTGGCAATCGTTACAATTTCTACCGTACTCTTATCGGGAAAGCGTTCATTCCACTGCGGGTCTTTGGTGCTAGGGAAAGAGATATAAATCAATGGAAAATCACTGTGCTCACCTTTTCGAAAAGCGTCAACATTTCCCTCATGATCACCACTAGGATAAATCCATAGATTGGTAGTATCCAAGCCCAAGGCCTCCTTACTGCCTTTAAAACCAGCGTAAAGGCAGTAACTTGAACTAGAGTGATTTAATTTCTCTTCACCTAACCATTGTTGCACATTGTGCTGTGCCCTACTGGACTCTGGATATAACTTGCCGAGTGTTTTATGCAATCCGATATTGCTCACAACCAGATCGGCGTAGAGCTCATCACCATTGGCCATCTTAACGCCGCAGGCTTTGTTATCTTTCACCAACACCTCTTCAACTTCGGCATAGGTGAAAACCTCACCGCCACTGACTTGAATAGTTGGAATAATGGAGCGGGCTATTTCACTGGCTCCGCCCACTGGATAAGCACCACCGGCAAGATAGTGCTTTGCGATAAGAGCGTGCATTAAAAAAGCTGCATCGCGTGGCGTTTGGCCGTAATCGCCCCACTGGCCGGTGAGCACGCTGATCAGGTCCTGATTGTTAGTTAGACCTTCTAAAACCTCACGAGTAGACTGAAAAAATTCCTTACGCACTATCAAGGGACGAATACGTTTGTATATGGCCGCCATCCACCGTGGCATGGCTTGGCCGGCAAAAAACTTAGGCGTGGAGCTGGACATATCCCGTATTAACGCGACATATTTTTCAATGGCTTCACGCTCTTGGGGAAAGTGCTTAACGAGCTCTTCAATAAAATTATCGCGACCGGCTACAAAATCATGGGCCTTATCAGCAATAATAATTCGATCATAAACAGGGTCCATCGCGGCCCACTTCAAGCGGCCATTACTGAGCACATCAAACATGCGCTTCATTGTCGACGGCTTATGTACCTCGCCAATATAATGCACTCCTACATCCCACTCATAGCCTTCACGTTCATAAGCATGGGTGTAGCCACCGGCAGTATAGTGTTGCTCTAGTACGCACACCTTTTTACCCAACAAAGACAATAAGGCAGCTGTCGTTAAGCCACCCATTCCTGAACCGACGACAATAACATCGTAATGCTCATCAGCACGCCCTGTGCGATAACGCTTGCCAGTTCGAACATTAACTTTCTTTGCTTTAGCCATAGAAGCACTCTTCTTATTGTTGGTTTTAGCCGCTAAATCAGATAACTGTGGCAGGCGCTACCTTTGCCAACAGTAATATGCAACTTATTGCATATCAATATTGACTAGAGTATACAAGCGAGACTCATTATGCAAACTTTTGCATAACAGGTTTTCAGGCTACAATAGCCGCGCACTCACCCACTAAGATCAGAAGATATACGGCCCCAATGTCTTTAAAGCACGCCATACTCACCCTTTTAGAAACCGAAGACGGGACAGGATACGATCTGCTCAAGCGCTTTGAGGATCACCTAGGGTATTTTTGGAACGCGAGCCACCAGCAAATTTATGCGCAGCTTAAAACGATGCATAAAGGGGCCCTTATCGACTGCCAGCTAGAAGCCCAAGACGATAAGCCCGACAAGAAAATATACACCCTTACTGACTCAGGAAGACAGGCGCTCTCAGAGTGGGTTCAGCAACCCTTGAAGCTGGGTAAAGTAAAAGACGCCCTTTTAGTTAAAATTTACGCGGGCCACCTAGCCAATAAAGAGCAGCTACTAGAAGAAATGTTGCATTACCGAGATAGCCATAAGCGAATGTTGCAAACCTTTCTGGCTATTGAAGATGAATACCGCAATAGCAGTAAAAAGAAGCAGCAAGAATTAGCCATGCCATTTTTGACCTTACGCCGCGGCATCATTGGCGAAAAAGCGTGTATTGAATGGGCTGAGGAAGTTATTAACTACCTACAAAAACAAACAGCAGGGGCCAATAAATAACCCCCGCCATTGCTTTAGAACTTAGCTTCGTAGCGAAGGCCGAATGCCAATTCTCTTGAAGTAATATTATCGGCAGCAAGCAGTGTCTGATAATCCACAAAGCCAGATAATCCATATTTGAACTGAGCCGCCAAACCAATACCTAGGTTAAAGTAATTACGATCTGGGATATCCGAGGCAATCAACATTTCACTGGTCGGATTCGAAGTGTCGAAACGGAAAGGATCGTGCACAAAACTTGCGCGAATAATGCTGTTTTGATTTTTAAACTCACGATAGTAGTTGCCGTTTAAATTGGCAATCAATACCCCCCAGTCCATTAGGAATACCCGCGAGCCATGGAAGCCTAAACCAAAGGTGCTGGTAATATTGGCCTGGCCACTGTATTGCAGCTCCAACCCCGACTCACCACGCTCGGCAAAGCCATCAATACTGGTATCGCTATAGCTGAAGCTACCATTGGGGCCAAATGTCCACGGCCCATCGTTATAGTCCCAACCAAAATCAATAGTGGCCAATAGCTGATCACCGCCGGTATTACCACTGCGTTGTAAATCTACTAAACCGGAAGTATCGCGATACTTAATATGACGGGTAACATCAAAATCAGAATCTGCGTATGTAATACTGCTGTCGATATAATAATTTTTATCGCTATAGAAAGAGCTGTATGCCGAATAGAAGGTACTATTGCCCTCTAGCACACCACCATCATTGGCATAATCTAAATCGCTACGGGAATAACCTACCGCCACACCGGCTATCAATTTATCAGTAAGTCGATAATCCATACCAGCCGTAATACCATTGATATCTAACTTAAAGCCGCTGTTATTTTTGCTTGGGTCTCGCTCACCGTAAGCAACATTACCGTTTATAAACAGACCTAAACGTGAGTCACTATAAATCTCAGGTTCCTCATCACCACTGGCTGCACCCCCTAGTAGATCTCGGCCTACCGCTGCAAACATATTCCCGCTTAAGCTGCCGCCGTCTAATTGTAGATTTAAGCCACTAACATCAATAATAGCTCTGCCACCGCGACGTAATTGGGTAAAGCGGTTACGCAAATTACTTTGGTGCATATTGGTGAATCTTGCGGCAGTAATAATAATTGCCTCAGCTTCTTCGCCTGCGATTTGATCTAGTGCCAACACAATATCCTCATCACTGAGATCAGGATCGCGTAGACTTTCGCAACGGTTTCTCAAGTTGGTCTGCCCAGTACTAAGACCATTTTGCTGGCCCATTTCAGATAGCCGCGGACATAACTCATCAAGCGCCCCCGCCACTGTACCTTGCTCAGTGTTTAGTCCACCGGTATCACTTAGCATGCGAGTGGTGTCGGCATCCAACTCCTTAACTTCAGCAATAAAATCGACTCCCGCTTGCTTGCCATTACTATCAGTTGCAATGACTCGTAGTGGATGGGTACCTACAGCCAGTTCAGCTTTTGTAACCATTCCTGTTGCTATAACTTCACCTTCTTTTAACCAACTAACATCATTGATCGGATTATCAGAAATGATCTTACCGGTCGCGTCCAATACCACTTCGACCAAGCCATCGCCATCAAAATCGGTTACCGAGATATCCTCTTTTGAAATATCTGGTGCACCCTCTTCATTAACATTGACAATTTTAACCTGGGAGGTTGCCAAGCTTCCTAAGGAGCCACTGCCAGATGGAGAGCTTAGGCTTAAAGAAATATCTTCGGCAGCCTCATTCAGAATATCTACGTTAATCGACACGACGAAGGTTTTATCGCTGGTATCGCCCGCTGCCCAACTTAAGGTTCCGGAAGCGGCCAAATAATCACTGCCCACAGTTGCACTACCATCAGCAGTGGAGTAATTCACGCTCACAGCACCGTTGGCACCACCACTGCGAATTACGGAGATGGTCACACTGCCAGCATCTTCATTAACTTCATACATCGCTTCACTGAAGTTGAACTCGCCTGCCGGCTCAATTTCATTTTCAGCAATAGTAAAAACAAAACTTGGATCAAAACCAAAACTTGCGCCACTGCTTAAATTACTTGCCAACGCAGAGAAAGTTTCATCGCCTTCAAATTCATTATCATCCAATAAGGGAATACTGATTGACTTACTGCCAGATTCGCCCGCCGCCCAACTCACTGTTGTGTTAACGCTCGTATAATCACTACCTGCGGTTGCCGTGCCCGAGCTAGTAGCTGCTGACTTTATAAGTGGGCTGCTATCGATGGTGGCAAAATCAAAACTTAATGAAGACGATAGATCGCCGCTTCGGCTAAAGCTTAAACTAATCTCACCAGAATCTTCTGAAAAGCTTCGCTGAGGGCTTACACTAATCTGTGGCGGAGCCGCTACTACTGAATCGTCATCAACGATAGTGATATTTTGGAAGCTGTCTATGCTGCTTAGTATTAATCCACTTTCTTGATTGAGGAAAATATCGAAAACTTCATCACTCTCTACATCAGTATCGTTTACGACCCCGAAATTAACCGTGACCGAGGTAGGACTTACTACTGTGTAGCCCGCTCCTGGCTGTGCACCTGATATATCAAAAACAATAAATACCGTTTTTTCTTCAAAATCGTCACTGCTTGCCGGATTGGGTGTACCCGAAGTGGAAACCAGCTCTACCGACGCAGTACTACTAGGCAAGGAGTCAATAGTTACCGTTGCAGTAACTGGGCCTTCAGATTCTAGGACACTATTAACTGCGCTAACGCTGACCTCTGGAGTGCTTCCGCCACCTCCTCCACCTCCGCCTCCAATGGGAGTCGGAGTTACCCCTTGAATATCGGCACCTGGCCAGCCTGTACTGCCCGAAATATAGGTAATGGTTGTTAAGCTATTGCCTGCAAAGGCCAGTGGAAAAATGATTGGTCTGTTGCCATCAAGTGCCACAGTACTTAGGGCATTATTGGCAAAAGCATTATCTCTAACCACAGTTACGGTGTCCGGTATAGTGAGCGAGCTTAAACTATTGTTCGCAAATGCATCATCATCCAAGGTCTCAAGGCCTGAAGACAAAGAAACCGATGTCATACCATTGTCACGAAATGCCCGAGAAAATATTCCCGTCACACTACTGGGTATGGAAACTGAAGATATAGAATTACCCCTAAACGCATCTGAACCAATCGTGGTAACACTACTGGGAATAGAAACTGATGTAAGATTATTACCTAGAAAAGCTGAGGGACTAATAAAGGGAATACCATTCGCTATGGTTACCGAAGTCAGCCCGCAGTTACTAAAAATTCCCTGCCCTAAAATAGACAAGCTACTTGGTAGGCTAACCGTAGTTAGTGCGGAATTATTTTGAAAGGCATTGTCATCTATTCTGGTCAATGTACTCGGTAGAGACAAAGAGCTTATAGAGTTGTTCGCAAATGCTGATGCCCCAATTCTAGTAACGCCGGAAGGAATTGTTAGACTGCTAATACTGTTGCCAACAAAAAGCGATTGCGGGATGACGGTTAAAGTTGCTGGAATACTTACCGACGTTATATTGTTACTGGCAAAGGCACCAATACCTATAGTGGTAGCGGAGCTTGGAATATTGATAGCTGTAATACCGCTATTTAAAAAAGCGCTCTGCCCGATATCTGTAATGGTATTTGGAATGGTAACCGTATCGTTAATCCCCAAATTGGCAAAAGCTAAATTGGCGATTCTAGTAACAGGGGTCCCAGCGTTATCAGATGGAACAACGAGTGGCATATTCGAACAACCACTACAGCCCGTTACCGTATCCGCCGGACCAAAGGTAAAAGTTTGCGCCATCAACTGACTTGAAAGTAAGCACAAAAATAATGCTGAACCAAGAGTGATAATTCGAGAAAACACATCCCCTCCGTGAGCCTGTGCGGGCTAGGTTTTTAGTAGTAAATTCAGTTAATCGTGAAACCAAAGGCCCATAGCCACCATTACATACCGTTACCATTAACAATATGTTGCTGTGGAATTATTAAAAAACCATTTAGACGACAGAAACTAAAACCACATCACAAGGGTAATGTGACAAGGTTCAAGGTGGAATTTTATTAGTATTGGCCGCTCACTTTTCGAGCCTGCTATTTTAAAAAAATAGCTGCTAGCTGGCCTATACCTAGAGTTGGTAGTTTTTAATCCATAATGGACACTAGGAAAAATTGGAAATCATGTTTTATACAATTCAATTACAGCTAAACATCAAGCGTCATGCAGCTGACCGTTCAATGTCGCCAACAACTGATCCCGCTGCTGGCAATCTGTCTCACCACTTTCAAGACTGTTAATAATCAATTGCAAACTCTGCTCCTGAGCAGCAAGTGTTTTCTGCAATTCCCGGACATCATTTAATTTGTTATGGAGCTGTTGAATCATTTTGTCTTTATCCCACTCGTCATGGTGGTGACACATTAATTTAAGCTCTTGCAGGCTTAGGCCCAGTTTTTGTCCGACTTGAATTCTAAACAGAGTATCTAGCTCAGTTTCACCATATTGCCGATAACCGTTGCTGCCACGAGGAACGTTTTTCAACAAGCCTTCAGATTCGTAAAAACGAATAGTATGGGCCGCCACCCCCGAGATTTTCGCAAGTTCACCAATCTTCATAACGCAATACCACCTAGCCTCATATCACTTCTTTACTAAGCCAAGCCAAAAAGGGCATTGACCTTAAAGCTCACTTTAACCTTACACTAGCTGCCACTCAAGAGACAACTGAAGCAACTGCTTAGCCAGCCAAAAGGCGCTAAGCACGACAAATTCATCAAGAGGTAAATCATGCTTAAGCCGCTATTTCAGCCATTAAAACTCGCCAGTGGTGGCGAGCTGCCAAACCGCATTGTTAAAGCTTCCATGGAAGAGAGCCTGGCAACAGAGGATCAGCTGCCCAGTGACGCCCTAATAGAGCTATACCGCCAATGGGGGCAAGGTGGCTGCGGACTTTTGCTTACCGGCAATGTTATGGTGGATCATATGGCCATGACTGGCCCAGGCGGTGTAGCACTGGAAGCCAACACCCCACTAGGGCGCTTTCAAGATTGGGCAAATGCAGCCAAGGCGGGTGGCAGCAAGGTCTGGATGCAAATCAACCACCCTGGCCGCCAAGTATTTGCGGGCATGAAGGGTAAGGCGCTTTCTGCCTCCGATATCCCCTTGGATTTGGGTAAGAACTCCAAGCTATTCGCTCAACCCAAGGCCATGAGCGAAGAAGAGATTCAGGATGTGATTCAACGCTTTGCCGCCACTGCCAAAAATGCTGTTGCTGCGGGCTTTGACGGAGTACAGATTCACGCCGCCCATGGTTATTTAATCACCCAATTTCTCTCGCCTTTAAGCAATAAACGAACCGATCAATGGGGTGGCTCACTCGAGAATCGAGCACGCTTACTTTTAGAGGTGGTAAAAGCCGTCCGCGCGAACTTACCAAGCGATGCAGCGGTAGGCATTAAGCTGAACTCTGCCGACTTCCAGCGCGGCGGTTTCCAACCTGAGGATGCCAAGCAAGTAGTGGCCATGCTCGACAATATGGGCGTAGATTTGATCGAACTATCCGGCGGCAGTTACGAAACCCCGGCCATGCAAGGTCGCACCTCGGATGAACGCACACTGGCAAGAGAAGCCTACTTCCTAGAATTTGCCGAAGAAATCGCCCAATCGACAGATATCGCCATTATGACAACGGGTGGCGTTCGTCGCTTAGAAATTGCCGAAAAAGTTGTTAGCTCAGGCGTGGCAGCAGTAGGTATCGCCACCGCACTGGCCTATCACCCTAGCTTGCCCAACCACTGGCAAAACAACAGTATGCTTGATGCGATTGTACCGCCGATTGAAATGAAAAATAAAGATTTGGCCGCCTTTGCCACAATGGCAGTAGTTAAACGGCAGATGCGACGTATGGGTAATGGCAAAAAGCCACTAGCAAAGCCTTCTCCATTGTTCTCGCTCATCAAGGAACAATTTCGATCCAGCAAACTGCAGAAGCGCTATCGCGAACGATTTGTTAGCTAGTTTTAAGCAGCCTTGAGCGGGTTTTAATAGCAGCCTTACGCGAGTATTTTTAAAAAACTATAAGCGGGCCAAAATATAGGCCTGCTCATTAGCTCTTTATCTCATTACTCCAACCTAGCAACTTCTTCTGCACTTAGAAAACGAAACTGACCAGGACTAAGACCTTCTATCAAATCCAAACCTGCAATAGATTCACGATGTAAACCGACAACACGGTTTTTACTGGCTTTAAACATGCGCTTAATTTGGTGGTAGCGCCCTTCAGAAATACTCAACAATACCTCTTTAGGCGCTACCGGCTCTAACTTGGCAGCTAGCGTTTTGCTTTGTTCACCCTGCAATAAAAAACCGTCAGCAAACTTTTCCACCAAACCATCGGCCAGCTCTGAGTTAAGCTGCACACGATAGGTTTTCACACAATGATGCTCAGGTGCTGTTAAACGATAATTCCACTCGCCATCATCGGTAAGCAACAGTAAACCTGTAGTATCGATATCCAGGCGGCCAACAATTTGCAGCTTAGCTATATTGATCGCCTCAAACGCTGGCAGCTCACCTACAAAATTGTCAGCTTTAATAAAGTCCAATACCGTGGGATGGGTTTTATCGGCTCTAGCACTTACAGCCCCAGCTGGCTTATTCACAACTAGGTAACTAAAAGGCTTTGCACATAAAGGCTGGCCATCCAAGCTCACCGTATCCTCCCTTTCTAGCAACTGCGCAACACTCTCAGCCAATTTACCAGAAACCTGCACTCGCCCAGCTTTAATCAAGGCTAAGCAATCTTGACGGCTAATATTAGCGTTGTGAATTAGAAATCGATCTAAACGCACTTAAAACAACCTATTTGTAGGGAATATTAGGGAAATTGGGCTAATGCTGGCGAGGCACAGCTAGCTGGCATTATAATGCCAGCTAGGGAAATTATAAGCTTTTATAGCTATACCACTATCTACATCACTATTACTAAACACTCAAAACAACGCTATGCAATCAGACCCAAAGAAACTAGTCGCCAAGAATAAGAACCTCATTCATTCAGAGATGATGAAAGTAGTATCCCATGTCCAACGCGAACAAGGTGATTGGATATTGCATACCGTAATGGTAGAAGGTCAGGACGTACCCTTTAAGTTTAAGCGTAAAGACAACTATCAAAACTTAAAAGGCGCAAGGGTCAATATGACCTATTACCCAGATCAAGAATCAGTAGCGGGTATGGCTTTTGAAATAATGAAGGTAGTACGGATAAAGCGGGCGTAAATTCCCTCTCGAAACGAAAACACGCCCATTGAAATTATAACCTTTGATGACACTCCATGGCCAAAGCAAAAAGTAAAACCGAAAAGAAAATTGACAACAATATCCGCCTGGCGCTAACCGCTGCTTGCGATCAGTTTCTTGAAGATATCCCGGGTTTTCAGTGGTTAACCCACCAGGCTAATTACACTAATTTCCCAGCCAGCCTGATGATCACTTGTGTTTTTGATACTGAGGAAAGCAGTAATCACACAAATAAGCCGAAAATCTATAAAGTTATCCAAAGTAAGCTTCTGAAAATTGGGGTTAAATTCAAATCGCCTGAGAGACAGGTCATGTTTGATTCTGAAGAAGCCTGCACACATGAAGATGATGGAAAGTGGAATGAGCGCTTGGAAAGATTGAAAGGGCGTTCCATACCAAAAAATAGGCCTGAATAGTGAAATCATTTGTAGCCGTCTACTGGGAAGGGAATACTACATTACATTGATGCCACACCCACTCTATGTGGATTCACTCGTTTAATATGGAAAGATTTAGAAGCCACCAGAATGACTTCCCATACAGCGTAAACCAATGGCGAAGTGCCGCCTTTTCATTGATACGCGCTCAGATATACCTTTACCCCAGTGCATAATACTCCTAAAGTCATTCACGTATACGTGTACCATCCATTGGTAGTTACAGAGCATTAATTATGTTTATCCTTAAAGGTATCCTGCGGGCAGAAACTCAGGAGAAAATCCTTATCTACTTGCTTACAAGGAAGACAGGCTATAGCAAAGCCATTGCTGAATTCTATGAGCTATCACCTAATGCCACGTAAAAACAGCTGTCTCGATTAGAAAAAGATGGGGTTGTGGTGAGCAGGTTAATAGGCAAACTAAGAGAGTATGAACTAACCCTCGATATCTCTTTGTAGCCACACCCAAGACTGCCTATAAATTAATGCACTTTTAATCTTTAATGACCCAACCGGCGACCTCTAATTTGGCATAAATTTCTAAACGGGTTTGAGCTTCATCTTTCTCGGTAAGTGGCGGCGGTATTATTATCCCCTAAAGCACTGTTCACGATGATACGCCATGAAATACTGATTGCAGTCATTAAGCTTAATACCCATATCCGAGTGAACACCTAACATTTGTGTATCTTCTAATTGCCTAGAAAGGCGAATTTTGCCCGACTCCTCAAAAGTAAGGTAACCGAGGTCAAAAACTTTATCAAGATTAGGCAGCAACAGCAGCCCGTTAAACCTACTAAGCCTTTCTTCGTCATTAGATGCCCTCCAAGGCTTGATGTGAGAAGCAACCAAAAAACGAACATCACGATAGCCTGTAACGGCACATCCCTGCCACTGATCGATCAGCTGACTACGAAACTTGCCCTGGCCGACACGAGCATTTACCAAAGTCGCCTTGTCCGTACTCGAAGTTCCATCACTACTTAAGATTTCTTCAATATCTTCTTGGACGGACTGATTGGTCTGGCAATCGAGATATTCAGCGTACTGACGAAGAGCCGCGCTGTACATCCCATTCCCTTTGGTGTTCTTTTCTAAAAAAACAGGAAGTTGCTGAATAGGTTCGATAAGAGCATAAAACTGGGCGGGCTCCCTTATCTCACTTAGACTTTCTTTAATAATGTTTCCGTCTAATGCCCAGTTACTGATCGAGCTTTGTATGGCGCCCGAATAATTCTTCGCGGTTTTTTCAGATTTACCGATACTTACTAGCCATTGATGAAAACTTGATGCCTTAGAATTGTTCTGCAAAATAACACCCACCATCCATATGTACACTAGCGGCTCACCGTAAGCCTATATTTGCAATTTTGAAGCTAACACTGGCAATCAATAAAAAGCTCTTCTATTTACTGGGGCCAGTAAATGCAACCCCTTTGTGCAATTACCCATTGCTCTCTCAACGACAAACTATAATGCCTATTTGTAACTAAATCACTACTTTTACCGGGGCTGTTGGGCTCTTCATCATTAACGGGGTAGAGCCGGCTGTTGGGAAACGACCTAAGCAACCGCTACCAATTTTTAGGCACAAAAAAACCCGCAAGCTTTCACTTGCGGGTTTTTAAGATTTGGTGGAGCCTAGCGGGATCGAACCGCTGACCTCAACACTGCCAGTGTTGCGCTCTCCCAGCTGAGCTACTGCAACCCCTGCGGGGTTTGCAGGCACTTACCAAATTGACACTGAAGCCATCGTGATTAGGTTAATATTGGAGTGAGTGTATCACACCTTTGAACGCACTCTAAAAAGTCGAAGCCCTCAAACTGGTTGAGTCGTAGCATTCGAGAACAGGACGACCCGCTCGCCCAAAAATCAAACTGCACAAAATACTAACTACCACTTTGTTAAATAAAGCTTCGACCTCTTTCCTTAAATCCGTTACAGTATAACGGAAAAACACTTAAACTGAGGCTCCGCGTGGATAAAACTACATCAGTGCGTCAACAACGATATCGTAAGCAAATCGCCAAGGGGGATAAGAAGCGCCTTCAAGTTGTGATTGATCGTGAAGAGGCTGAAAAATTGGATGATATATGTGCAATCGAAGGAGTCAGTAAAACTGAATTTATTAAAAACGCAATTGCTCAGCATTCGCAACCAGAAAAAAACAACACAGAAAATACAAAGACTCATTCGGAATAGGCGATGCTTGAAAAACTTACATATTCAGATCCTTTGGATGAAGTGCTTGAGCTCCAAAGTACTTATCTATGCACTAAAAGCAGCGAAGAGAGAAAGAAACTAGGTCAGTTTTTCACGAGCCCATCAGTTGCTAGATATATGGCGTCAATGCTTCATAAGCCAAGAGCCAAAAAGGAAATTTCTATCCTTGATGCCGGAGCAGGTACAGGTATTTTAACTGCAACAACTGCGATACACCTGCTAAACCTTGGCTGTGAATCCGTTCAAGCCGTATTGTATGAAGTCGATTCTGCAGTGATTCCTTATCTTAACAATACGATGAAGGTTATTGAGCGGCACTATCATGGGCTTAATCGAAAATTCTCCTTTGAAATCAGAAACTTTGACTTTGTCTTAGACCGCCCTGATAAAAGGGAAATGTCATTTGATATTTCAGTAATAAATCCACCCTACTTCAAATATAGACTGAAAGACTCGCCTTACGCCAAGGCAGTGAGTGATTTATACAAAGGTGACCCTAACATTTACGCTTCATTCATGGCTATAACTATCGCCAGTTTACGTAATTCCGGTCAAATGGTTTCCATTACACCAAGAAGCTATACTAATGGACTTTATTTCAGGAATTTTAGGGATTATTTGCTCAACAAAATGGGCATCCAGTCAATTCATATTTTTAAACATAGGGACCGAGTATTTAAAACTGATGAAAACAATGTACTTCAAGAGAACGTTATATGTAAATTTGTAAAAAATAAAAAATATGACTTTGTTGACGTACACTCAAGTAATTGTGATGCAGGTCTTACGTCTGCAACTACCCAAAAGTACCCCAGATCACTAATTATTGACTCTTCAAACAACCAAAACCTTATTCGTATACCCGAGTCATTAACTGAAGCCAACTTCTTAAAACAGGCAGAAAAATTAGAATCTACATTTTCAGATTCTGGTTATTTCATATCTACAGGACCTGTTGTAGAGCACCGTACTAGAGATTTCATTAAAGCCCCTCAGAATCGAAAAAATCTTATCCCTCTATTGAAAACTAGAAACATTACTCCTTTAAAAGCGATCTGGTCTAGTAAAAGTAAAAAGGACATGTGCTTTAAATTGTTAAATGGGCATGAAAGACACACTTTGGACAGCAGGAATTATGTTCTTCTGAAACGATTTTCACCAAAAGATGAGAAACGCTGTCTGGTTTCTAGTATCTATTTAGCTGATAGCTTCAAAGAGCATCAATACATTGGTATCGAAAACAAAGTTAATTATATTGGAGTAAAATCTGAAGAATTAACCAAGACAGAAGCTTTTGGGTTATGCGCAATTTTTAACAGCTCGTTTTATGACCGATACTTCAGGTGTATTTCAGGAAGTACTCAAGTGAATGCTACTGAAATCAGAATGATGAGATTTCCGAACAGAGATCAGGTAAAGGATATCGGTAAGAAAGCAATGAGAATAAAGAACTTTGATCAACACAAAATTGATGACCTTGTAAATAATGCGTTAAAGGTAAAACAGGGTATATAAAAGGAAAACACAACTACAGGAGGTAAAGCTAGAGTTTAAAAATAGAGAATAGGTCTTCCTACCTCCAAGCTAACGTCCTAATTTATCACAGCCACTAAATACGAGTTTAACAATGCCTATCACCGAAGAGTCACAAGAAGCCATTCAAAATGAAATTTCCCTAGCAAGGAAAACTATTAAAACTGATGATTATTCAATGTCAGTCGGGGAATTAATTAATTTGTATAAAGATGGAGAAATTACACTTGATCCTGCATTTCAAAGACTATTTCGATGGGAAGACACGCAAAAAACCAAATTGATTGAGTCGATACTTATTGGAATCCCGGTACCCGAAGTTTTTGTTGCTCAAAAAAGTGATGGGACATGGCATGTTGTAGACGGCGTTCAGCGTCTATCGACAATATTTCAGTTAGTGGGCGAACTAAAAGACACTGCCCCGTTAAAATTGACCACTTGCAAGTACATTCCATCACTTGATGACATGTCATGGGCTGATCTGCCAGTGAGCACCCAACGTGAGTTCAAGAAGTCGAAACTTCGTGTAAACATAATCCTTACCGAAAATAGCGATGAAGCCCAATACGAATTATTCCAACGACTTAATACCGGGGGCACGGCACTTTCAGAGCAGGAAGTTAGAAATTGTTTAATGCTGATGATAAACACAGAGTTCTATGAAAAAATTAATCATCTTAAAAATTACAGCAATTTTCTGGAGTGCATTAAGCCTCTTAAAGAACATCAGCTTGAAAAAGAATTCCACATGGAGCTTATTCTTCGGATGTTTATTGGTTTAGAGGCAAAGACTAACTTTCAGGACTATGAACCTATAAGTAAAGCTGTAATATCAGAATTTATTGATAAAGAAACTATCAAACTTATGAAAGATTCTGATTTAGCGAAATTCGAGGACATATTCAAAAGAACCTTTGACAAAATGAAATCTGCCATGGGCGAAAATTCATTTAAGAAGTACGACTTAGAAAAAGAAGAATTTAGTGGTGCCTTCAATGTTAGTACATTTGAAATGATTTCATCAGGAATAGCTAAAAACATTGAATCAATAGAAAACAAAGGAAATGGTGAGATTGTAGAAAAGATTAAAGAAATCCATAGGCAAGATGAAGTACAAGCTTCACTAGCAAGAGGAATAAAGCCTATTAAGAGATTCAAAGATTTAACAAAATTTGCCAGAGAGTTTTTTTAAAACATGGATAGCATTGACGAATTTACGAGACTAATAGATGCCGATCTCGCATGGCGAAAGAGAGAAGTATCGAACCTTATTTTGCTAGAAAATCCTGAAAATCAACTAGTGATAATAAAGTCAACCTTATTGCTGATTTATTCTCACTGGGAAGGTTATATTAAAAATGCTAGCAAATTGTACTTAATACACGTATCTAGAAAGAATTTGGACATTAATCAGCTAACCGATAACTTTAAGGCGATTTCTCTAAAAAATGTAATAGCAAAAGCGTATGAATCTTGTGACTCCCTGAGCCTATCTAATGAGCTTAACTTTTTAGACAAGATGAAGGACGACTCAAACAAGAAATTTCGAGTTTCTAGGGAAATCATAACAAATGAAAGAGACAAATCAATAATAAACACCAAAGATAATCTTAGCATAAAGGTTTTCAAGTCAATCTTAAAAATTGTTGGAATCGACTATCAGGAAATCATTGACACCAAGCGTACTTTCATAGACGAAAAGCTTCTCGAAAACCGAAATAAGGTCGCCCACGGAAATAGAATTGAAAGTGTTGACGACGAGTTCAACGTCAACATTGACGAATTAAAAACAATAAAAAATTTGATCTTCTATTTGATGGGGTGTTTTGCTGACGATCTAAAGTTCTTTGTAGAAAATGAATTATATTTCATCGATAAATCCGACGACACCCAAGAGTACTTAGAATTAAAACGTGAAGAAATAAGAGATTCCTTGCCATAGGGAAATACAAAAAATCAATAATCAGGAAAGAACTTCCAAGTATACCAATAGGACTCAACAATATGGACATTTGCAATTCCAGCTACAAATCTATAAAACGTAAGTATTCTGGAGTTCATACAATCAGAGTGATATCCGATCTTAAAAGAAAGAGAATGAGAGAGAAAAGATTGAAGTCCATATTAAAAATCAATAAAAGAAAACCAATAAACAATGTATTCAGCCTGTCAGAAATTATAAGTGATCTAATTTCTGTCGAAAGACAAAAATATGAGGAATTTGATTACAATCACAACCCAACTTGGGGTTCTATGTTTGAAGCACTGACCGAGGAATCAGTAAGAAGAATGACTCACGAATCGTTAGATTTAAATCTGGTAAGCGGATTTATATACGACAACTCTGGGTTCAGGTCAGGAGAAATCGATAGAATGCTAACTAAGGGAAAACCTAAAAGACTCGGGTTTACCGATTCATACGAGTGCCACATAAAAGATGTACTTGTTGTTTTTGAAGTTAAAAAAACTCTAGCTAAAGCGGATCTAGAGGACGCTTGTGAACACTTATCAGAGGTGTCAAAAGCATACGCTAGGCGTTTTGATTCAGAGTTAGATAATGGGTGGATACCAAATATATCAATCGCCGCAAAGACCTATGCTCGAATTACTGGAAATCCTGAGCCAACAGAGTTCAATGAAATCCACCGGATGAACAAGGAAGACGCCCATATATTTTATGCTGTAGTTCTGGACACCTACTCTCCCATAAAGATTATTCATGGATACGCTGGTTACAAAACCGAGCATGGTCTAAGAACAGCATTTTTGAACTTCATCGAGGATCGACAAGAAAAACATGGATTCGGTATTCCACATCTCCCGAACTTAATATCCAGCGAAGAGTTTAGTCTTGCCAAGATTACTGGGATGCCGTTTCACACTCAGAGATTAAAGTCTGGATTTTGGCAGCTGATCGCATCTAACCGCAGTAACCCTATCGCCATTATGATAGAAATCATTTGGACTAAAATCTCTCATGAATGCAATGTTCACATGCCTTGGGGGGATGATATGGATGTGGATATTATGGCTGGATTACTTAGCGGGAAGTATTTCATCGATGAAGAAACAGGGAAAGAAGGCTGGCAACTATCTTCGATCGAACCAAAAGAAAGCACTCTCGCGGAAATTTCTCGACAAGATAAATGGAGCCCTCAAATAGCTCCTCTGCCCGTGTTGAGTATTTTAAGACAGATTTCCATTTTTGGTGGAATTGAAATTAACTCGGATTACATCAACCAGACAGCTCAGTCTATTAAACAATCGCCCAAGGAATTAGTAGATTCACTAGTAGAAAGTAGTCTATTTTCCGTGTCTGAATCTGGCTGGCTAGATTATATTGGAAGTTCACTTCATGTAGTTGAAATCAACAAATCAGAGTGCGCGATTTCTAACGACCAAGGGCGTCTTCGTTTTTGGTGTGAAGCCAACAACATATCTCCACACCTCGAAAATTACTTGAAGATATAACTCGTTTTTTATTTACCTTTATCTGGCTCGTAAAAACTGAATAATTTAGACGGGTGTACTTTAAGAGTATCAGCGAACCGGCATATATTAACTAAGCTTACATTTCGCTCCCCGCGCTCAACTCCACTGATATAGGTTCTATCAAAACCAGCAGCTCCCGCAAAACTCTCTTGCGTAAACCCACCCGCTTTTCTTAGCTCCCTCAGATATACCCCGAATTCTGGACAGGGAAAGGGTTTCTTCTCTTTTGCCATGTTGCCCTTCCAAAAGGGTACATGGTCTTTCGATGTGACTCATCATCCAACGGACTATAAGTCCCATTTTTCATCAAATAGGGTATAATGAAGACTATAAGTCACATTTTTAGACTTTCCAAGAAATATTCAGCACCACAGCTAACTACAACAAGGAATAGAAATGACTAGATTGATCAATTTTTTACCCATTTTAGTGTTATCAAGTTTCACAGCTATCGTAGGCTGTAGCAGCTCAGGCGATGCCGAAGCCACAGCTGAAGCTATAGTCATATCCGGTGTATCAAAGAGCGCCGAAAACGAACAGATGCTTAAAATGTTCAAAAAGCAGCCAGAATTTAAAGCCATGGTCTCTTGCTTCACTCAGTCGCTAGAGAATCAGGGCTGATCAAGCTCCGACCATGATAGTTATATGGAAGCTACCGGGGGCACTGGTGACTTCCGAATGATCGACAATCGTAAATACAGCGAAACCGAAGCCATGGAAAAATTTGGCGCTATAGCTGTAGCAACCAGTGAATGCATGTAAGGAATATGCCCACATGAAAACCATCAACTTTGGATTTATGATTGCTGTCGTGCTTGTTTCAAGCTTTGCGATAGCTAATGACCTAAGCGACTTTACTATCCGTGGCATTTCCCCCGGCTCTGATTCTCAAGAATCTTGCACTACCCTCTCAACCAGCTTCAATGACGAAAGGAGCATGAAAGATAAACTTGGCATTCCGCGTAAGTCACCTGATTGGTTGCTCAATGTTGATCGCCAAATTCATCCCTCCAGTGAGAGTAATCGTACAGGCTGTATCGGTGGCTATAAGCTGTACGACAAAAAAATTGGCGGAGCCCTAGTTCGTTTTGACAGTATCGAAGTCAAGTCGCAAAATAACATGGTCTATTACATTAAGAACTCACAACACTTAAATGTAGGACCGAATATTTCAGATTGCACAGACCGTCGCTCCAAGATGATAAGCAGCCTAATCAACAAATACGGAAAGCCTACAATTCACCGTGAAGATGAAAAACGTGGCGCAACCTTTGAACACTTAGTTTGGGATTACAGCAGCAAACCAAATCTTCGCCAAGGAAACGTCAAACTTGAAGAGTACGAAGCGTATATACAGTGCGAAATGTACTCACACGGCGCATCATTTGCACTCATGAAGACGGAAACCAAAGTCCATTCAGGGAAAGCAATTGCAGACTCTCGAAATCTGGTTAAAGCACAAAAGTCTTTTGAAACCGAACTTTGAGTTCATCCAGCTATGAGATAGCGGGCACGGCCCGCTATCTCTCAAGTTTCTTTACGCTGCTTCGAAGCTATCAAACCATGGCTCAAAATCAAAGAGGCTGATATCACAAAGATCATACTCTTCATCATCACCTTCAATACGACATGTGACAAACTCATTCTCCGCTGATTGAAACATGACCAATGCTAATGATTCAGGTTTTAGATATAGCCGGATCAACGCCATAAAAAGCAGCGCAAACTTAGGAGTCATTTCTCCGTAACGGCTCAAATCTACAGTGAGGGGGTTCATTGGACGAATGTGATTTGCTTGAGCAGCAATATCCATTGCATGTAATGACAAGCCATTTAGTAGTCGACCGGTGGCACCATCAGCGTAATGAATTATCGTCTTGCAAACAGTAATCCCTGAAGGAATCAACTCTTCTAGAGAAGACAGTGTTTGTCCTTTAAATATTGTCATATCGAAAAATGGATAAATAACAGTTTTGTTAAACATAATAGTCACCTTGTTTTTATTATTGTGTTAGTGATTTAGCGTCCGCCGCTTCAGCTAGACTTAATTCAAGCTCAGCGGCTTCAGCCTCTTCTGAACATGAATAGGGTATATCCTCTTCGGGATATAAATCATCTTCTGAGTAACAGCTCCAAAGTAGCTCATACTCAGTATAGGTATCAATAGTAGTATTTTTCATGAAACACACCTTCGTTATTATTATTGTGGGTGTATGGCCCGCCCTAAGGGCGGGCCTTATTGTGAATCACACTAGGGGCAGTGGTTAATCACAAATTCTCGGGTCTTATGCTGCCAGTACATATAATCGGCATGACCAAACTGGCTTTGCATGTAGGGATTGCCAGAAAAAAAGTCCAGCAAGAGACAGTGAAAGCCTGTATTGCGATCAACATCACTTGATTCGCAGAGGGCATCAAACAAATCAATCACCTTTTGTGGAACTTGTATCTGAAAGCGTTTAAGTTCGTTTTTCATATCACCCCCTATGCCACTTTGCGCATTGGCAGCAAGGTGCCGGTAACACTCTGATTGTGCAAAACAATCAATGCTTGACGAAAATCAGGATAATGGAAACTTACTATCTCTTTTACATCATGCTGCTGAAAACTGATTCGTTCTTTATCTAGGATTTCGCATGCACGCAAACATTGCAGCTCCTGCACTTCAAGGTGTTCGCTTTCCGTGAATTGGAAATCAAACTCGATTACACGAGACTTAAGGCTAGGAATAATTTTCTTGGGGTCATTGCACGTTAGCACATAGCGGCAACGAGGAAACTTCTCTATACAACGAGCCAACGTAGGCTGTGAATGCCGTTTATTGAGAAGATCAGCTTCGTCGAAGATAATAGCTTTATCACCCGTTAAACCACGAGTCGACGCAAAAGAAATTACTCGCTCACGAATACCATCAACATTTGGGGTTAAGGTCGCGTCAACAAGCATGGAATCTAATCCAAAATCATTAACTAGCGCCTGTGCAACAGTCGTCTTACCAACGCCTGTTGGTCCTGAGAACACAATATTTGGGAGTTCACTCTTAGATATAAATCCTTCCAGATTTATACGGTACGCAGTTGGCAGAATACATTCTGCAATTGTTTGTGGGCGATATTTCTCTACCCACAGGACGGATTTGTCCTGTGTTTTCTGAATAGTCATTGGAATACTCCTATTATAATTTTTATATGACTAAATTAATTTTTAGCGTAGACATCTCTTCATGCCCACGGTTGCTAATGTACGTACAAGTTCTTCACCTGTCAACAGGAATTTTGAAAAAACCCTTTAAAATCAAATAGTTGAACATGTTCAACTATTCTTTCTCGGAGTATAACCTTTTGATTTCAAAGATTTTTTGATCCCGAAAAACTGCTAAAACTACAGAAAAATAAATTATTTAAACGCTTTATTCATACATACTTTGGCTAAATTTTTAATGTATTCACAATGAGGCCGGGCTCCGCCCGGCCTTTTTCAAGGCAAACCACTCAGGCTTCAGTAAGCAGGTCTTTAATTAAAACACCTTCATTATGCTTTTAGCGCATCTCTTCTACCTGTCCAAGGCTAAGCTTGCATTTAGCACCTAATCAAGCTTTTCCAACAAGGCTTCATGTTTTTGCTCTAACTCCAAATGCTCCCTTTCTAACTCAACAAACATTTTCTGAAATCTAAGCTTTTCTCCGATAACTTCTTCATTATTATCTTTGGCACACAAAAACCCTGCTGCGAAAGCAATAATCGCAGCTAACTCGGCAGGCAAACCAATTGCCAAAATAGCCAATACAAGCACCACACCAATAAAAAAGATAACGTATCCTGCCTGACTCATCATATAAGCCTCCTGCTTATGGCGATTTCTTCTGAAAATATTGCCTAGAATCTCCATGAATTATACTGCGGTATTTGGCCTACGGCCAAATACCTATGTCATGTCTGAGCCTGTCTAAATACCTGTACTGGCAATCCACCGTACAGGAGAAGAGATATGGATACAGAGAAGAAACGCCGTCTGGCGAAGTTTAAGCGCAAGCGTAAGGAGCTGCGTATCACCAACCACACCCAACACTGGCTAAATGCCCTCAGTGCTTATTATGAGACCACAGAGACCGCAATCATCGAAGCAGCTGTAATGTCCTTCGGAGAACGGTACATCACAGATGCCATGGCTGAAGTTAAAGATAAAGGGGCTGGTCAGAATCGACCATTTATCGAAGAAGCAAAAAAATACGAAAAATTGCCCAAAACCTCGAATGAGGGAATTTTGTACGTATAAATAATATTATCGCCACCTACATTGTGGCGTGGTTGACCGGAGTCCACTACCGATTCTGCCAAGCCTAGCTTGTTGCCGATGGAGGGTATGACTCCCCCTTTATATTATGATGTTGGTCGAAGGCGATAGACCAATGAAATCAAAATTGATCGCTTGGATTGTGGCTCTGAGTAAAAAGCAACCACAAGTGATTGGGGTAGTCAGTCAACAGGCTCCCAATTGCTCCCGCTGGTTTCCATAAATGCCGTAGTTGGTACTGCGTGGAAGTTTCGTAGACGTAAAGGTGACAGGCTAACCCCCCTACCTGATTACAGGTTGTCTTGTTGACTGTGTTGAATGGTACGTTATACGCATAATGTAGTAGACACATGGAAGCCAATTGGTTTCGTGTGTCTACTGGAAACGAAACCGCATAAATTAAGAAATATATTAATAATAAAGAAGATGTGGCGAAGCCACTCCCCGAAGGGGAAAATAATATAACAATAAGTACCCGGCTATGCCGGGGTTGCCTACGGCAACATCATTGCTGAAGTCTTTTCAGTAAAGAGTCTGGATCATCAACAGGTGAGTATCCATCTATAAATTCGTCTTCAAAGTTCTGAGCAGCTTCATCAGTGACCGAAAATAGAAATGAACATGCAGAACCAACTGTGATAGTGAGTATTCTTACATCAGTCCCAAAGCAGCTACTTGTACGCTGAACGCTTTCAAACTTGGGGTTCTGGTAGGCTAGGCATTCATACCACTTACTCATCAAGTAACGAACACCATCTTCGGTAGCGATTCCAGATTTCAACGGCAGTGAACACTGGATCATGTAATTCAAGTTGCTTGGCAATTCAATAACCATGGATTGCTTCACATCGAATGGGGAGTCGTCATCGAATAGCGTGTTATTGATTTCGTGACAGAAGGCAAGAGTTGTATTTTCAGGATCGGGGACTTCAGGTAACCCGCAATCATTGAGTATTTTAAGGTAGTCCAATTGCATTGACGTAGCTCCATGTTAGTCATGTCCAATCACCGATTTGATTAGAGCCACCTCGCAATAGGTAGCCCTAGATTATATCACCTTCATGCAGTTCTGAGTGTTTGAATAGCCGAGAAATCAATTGAATCCCATTCAATCTGGCGAATGATGTTGTAGCGGTCTTTCAGCTCGGTAAGCTTCGTATAACGCTGAATAGTTTCGCTGCCATCGCCGGGGCGATGGCCCACAATGTGCGCAAGCTTATGCTGAGGCGTATTGTGTTTATTCGTTAAACAGGTGATAAATGTATGGCGGAAGGAATGGAAATTCTTATGCTCACCGGCTTTTTGCCCCACATTGCAGTTATTGGAATTTCGGTAGGTTTCATTAAACCAGCGGGAGAAGCTTTGCCCATAGCCGTCCCTCTTGAATTTAAGGTCAGTAAAGAGGCGCTGAGTCGTTACCCGCTTTACGAATTCAATAAACCCTAACTCAATCAATTTCGGATGAATTGGCACCAACCGGGCATGTGATGGTTTCTTGAGGTGCTTCTCCTCACCATCTTCATTGATATCCAATACCCAGATACCGGTTTCTCGCTCCTGATAAACATCAGCCTTGTATAGCTGGCACAGCTCGTTTTGTCGCGCCCCTGAAAATAAAGCGAGCAGAGGTACGTAAAAGTGACTTGGCTGTTTATGGGTGCCATTCAAATATTGATCAGAGTTGAATAGCTTCTTTAGATCATTGGGACTGAATGCATCCCGTTGACTGATTGCGTGCTTGGGCTTTTTGATTACCCGCTGCAAAGGCAACTTGAGATCAGCTTTCATCAACCCATTACGGTAACCCCAATCTAAGAATGCCGATACCTTGTTCAGATGTCCTGATAGGGTCTCAGCACTCAATAGGTGGCTCTCAGGAATATCCATTACCAAGACCTCATCCAAAGTCAGTGAGCGGTATTCCTTCCGCTTGGTCCTATTGGCGGGTAGCTGGAGCAGCTTGCCTTTGTAGTCCAACACATGGGGCGTATTCAAAATAGCGCAATCTTTGTCACCGACAATTTGAATAAAGGTTTCTATCTTCAAACCTAGGTTCCTTTCATTGGCAGCAATGGCTTTCGGACTCCAAGTTTTGCGTTTTTCTGCCAGGTACTTCTTCAGGGCACCCGATAGGGAAAAGGAAGATTTTGTATTCAGTTGGATAGGCATTTGGGCTACTGGCTTGCCCGCTACAACCTCTTTGATTTGTGGCAACCCGATAGGAACTTGCTTCGAATGCTTAACCAGCGCCCGCACAGCATTTGAATAGTTTTCTGGCTGATTGCCGTAGGCTTGGGAAATATCATCCAACACTACAGCCCATCGTCGAGCTAATATCAGTGCAGTGTTCCTGTCCCTTGTAGCCAAAGATTTCCTGAGCCGCTGAAGGGTGTTTGAATTGACAGTGAAGCGCCGGGGAACCCGGTACTGGAATTGGTAAATACCCAGTCGATTTTTTGTAAGGTAAGAAGGTGTTCGTGACCGTGAAGTTGCCATGTGTACCACACTTTGTGCCACACTCTGACTTCCAGAAACAACAAAGCCCGCACTAGGCGGGCTTTGTATCAATTTTGGTGGAGCCTAGCGGGATCGAACCGCTGACCTCAACACTGCCAGTGTTGCGCTCTCCCAGCTGAGCTAAGGCCCCATATAGGTTTCTCATCTAGGCTAATCACGCCAATTAGAGAGGGATGGCTTTCGTTGAAAGCGGGGCGCATTCTATCACTGTGGCCGGTGCTGTCAACAACAATTGGTAAGTTTTTCAAGGATTTACTTGGGCTTGGCGATAGTCGTTCTTGCGGATGCCTAAAACTAAAAGGCCCAGCTGCTAAGGGCTTGCTGGGTCTATATTTGGCACTTATCTATGTCTTTCAGGCTGAGCTCAACTTTTGACTTGCTGCTTACTAGGCCTTGCTCTGCTTCTCGTCTTCTTCGTCATCTAGATCTAGCTTAAAGCCCTGATCTAGGCCTTCATCCAGATCGATATCTAAATCATCGATAGAGATGGTGTTCATTAGTCCGAAGTCGTCGAAATGCAGGCTATCGTCACTATCACTATTGTCTTCATTAGGCAGTTCGCCCAACTCGGATTCTTCCACTTGCAGCATTGGAATGTCTTTGCGGTTCCAGCGTGCAACACCAGATATTAACGGCTCTATATCACTGTTTTCATCCGCTACCGGTTCTTCTTCTGCCGGAGCAAGAGGTACCTGGACAATCGGCTCTTCTGGCACGTCTGGCTCGTCGATTTCCAACTCTTCGCGTTTGCGCACTCTAACCACTGGCTCCACTGGAGCCGCTGATTTATTAACATCAAGAGAAGGCTCTTGCTTGTCTTCAGCGGGCTTATTAAAGCGATTTAAAAAACCACCTGGGCGACGAAAATCAAGCCAAGCTAGGCCAGCCAATACAGCGGCTAAAATTAAACCTAACCACAAAAAGCGCGAATCACTATCGCTTTGTACGCCACTGTCGTTTACCGTCGGCTGCGCTGCAGCAGTAACCTCATTTACACTCGCCTTATCGGCCAGTTGAGCACCAACGCCCTGGCCTTCGTATATATCATTGGCTTGATCGCTGCTGGTGTTAGCAGCAGAATCCGTTAGGTCGTTTGCGATCTCACTAGCGGCACTTGGCTCTGTTGAGTCAATGTCACCCGTTAATGATTCTGGGCTCGTTGCTTCAGCTTCGTTAGTGTTTTGAGTAGCAAGCAGATCATTGCTTGCGCTTTCATTGGCTATAGAGCTTTCAGTATCAACGTCTTGGCCAGCCTGCTCGCTTGCCGCACTGTTTAAGCCCGCCAAATTAGCATCTAAGCTGCCATTACCCTTTTGCTTCTCCAGCATGCTTAGGGTTTGTTGTAGCTGTTGCTGAAAATGTTCAATCTGTTTTGATTGCAGTAGTACCAGCTCTTGCAATAAAGCAACGCTGTCATCACCCTCCACTGCATCTATGCGCTGGCGCAAATCGCGGTTTTCAAGATTGAGCTTATCAGTAAGCTCTGAAACCATTTGAATTTGCTGATTTATCGGCAGCTGATCGCCAGATGGCAAATCACCATTTAGGATTTGCTCTTCGCTCAGCGGGGTATCGCTTAAGCGCAGACGCCCACTGACTTCGCCGTTGCTAGCTTGCTGTGCGGAGTTATTAAAATCTTCGGCACTTGGCAGCTCAGGACTTACATCGGATACATCTACCGAATTCATGCTTAATGCGCGGCTAGGTACGGCGGCCTCGCCACGTAACTCTAATTTTGCACCCACTCGCAATTGGTTCATGCCACCGGCAAAAGCATCGGGGTTTTGCTGGTAGATATCGTCAATAACTTTTTGCAAAGAGATATTAGGATCTTGGCGCATCTTTTGAGCCACCTGGGATAAGGTGTCTCCAGGCTGCACGGTGTAATCTACCTTAGCGTTCGAGTTATCAGCTCTTTGTGGCGCAGCTTGCTGTGGCGCTGGCTCTATATCCTGCAGAGCCGCAACTGGCTCATCTCTCCAGCGCGGCATTTGTGCATATTCAATTTTGCTCGGCAGGCGCAGGCTCGCACCAACTTGTAGCTGGTCTATGCCACCTTCGAAGGCTTGCGGGTTACTGCGGTACAAATGATTGGTTACCGCCTGCAATTGGATATTGCTATCGATACGCACTTTTTGCGCAATCTGAGAAAGTGTTTGCCCTGGGCGAACGCGCCAATATTCAGCGTTTTCACCACTGCTCACCGGCACCATAGGTGCGGCTTGTGCAATTACTCTAGATGAACTGGCAGCCGGTCGATTGGCCTGCCCTTCGTTAATTAGAACTGGGCGAACATTTGCTGCGGCTTGTGCTGGCTGTTGCACAACGGGCGCTGGGATTAATTGCTGCCCTTTTGGGTCTAGCAGCAAACTGTATTCACGGTAGCTTTTGCCCTTTGGCCACTCTAAGGCCAACATGAAGTTTAAAAATGGCTCATTGACAGGGCGATTGGTGGTAAGTTGGATAACAAGTTTATCGCCCGTCCTTTCGATTTTGGTACGCAAGGGAAAACGGATGGCGACAACATCTACCCCAAGCTCAGCGGCTTCTTCTGGGTAGATTTGACGTAAATGAAGATCTTCTGGATTGTATTCGCGCTTGGGATCAAGCACTTCAATTTGGGCGCGCAGAGGCTCACCGAGCCAACTATCGTGCTCGATATTTCCGAGACCCAAGGCTGCAACCAACGTAGGGCTCAGCAATAAACAACTGGCCAAGCCACTGCGCAGAAAATTGCTGCTTCGCTTCAACTTAACTTCCATGTTTTTGCTCGGTGAAAAACCGTAAGTTAGCAATTGTCTTTTTAATAGCGTTACCCCTTTCAACCATCCTAGTCGCCTATTTTGTTGGCGTTTATTAGGTTCCAACCTAATTACTTCTTATATTACTTATGGAATTTTAGTCAAATGTGAGCTAATTCACAACAACTCACCCTTAGAGTGATGGTTTATCACGCCAAGATTGGAATTTAGGCGGAAAATTCCGCCATAAATTCAAATTACTAGATAAGTATAGCGCCTAATTCCTTATCTGCCTCCATGCCACACTTCTGATTTCTGGGTGGAGCTACCCTAAACTTTGGTAGGATTTTTCCAGCTTTTTCATAGCTTTCTTACCAAATTCGCCAAATTGAGCATTTAAGGCATGGCGGATTCTGGCGCGACTCATATCGGGGCCTAACAAGGCCATGGAATCCATAACCGAAAATGATGCCGTTGTGCCCGCAATGGCAATAAATAGCGGCGCCAAGAAATCCTTCAATTTGATGTCCATTTGGGTAGACAGCTCTTTCAAACAATTGAAGATTTCATCTCGCTCCCAGCTGCGCAGAGCTTCTAAGCGCCACAAGGCAAATTGCAGCACGTGCTTTAACTGCTCTTCTTCCAGCTTAACTTGGGCAAAGCTGTCTTCGTTGATTGGCAACTGCCCGGCCGCTAAAAAGCTGGCCAGTGGCGCAAAATCACTCAAAGTGTTCATTCGGCTTTGCGCCAATGGCAATACCTTCACTAAGTTATCGCGGTTTAAAGCCCACTCTTGCAGGCGATCGGCCAATTGCTCTACCGAGAAATCTTCACGAATCCACAAGCCGTTTAACCAAGTAAGCTTTTCCACGTCAAAGATTGGACCACCCAAACTCACACGCTGAATATCAAAGTTGGCCATCATTTGATCAAGGCTGAACTTCTCGCTTTCATCGGGCATGGACCAACCCATACGCCCTAGGTAATTCAGCAAGGCCTCTGGCAAAAAACCCATGCGTTGATAATATAAAATACTCGTTGGGTTTTTACGCTTACTCAATTTAGATTTGTCAGGATTACGCAACAGCGGCAAATGACACAATTGAGGCATATCCCAGCCGAAGTATTCATACAGTAATTTGTGCTTAGGGGCCGAGTTAATCCACTCTTCACCACGCAACACATGGGTAATCTCCATTAGGTGATCATCCACAACATTCGCTAGGTGGTAGGTAGGCATACCGTCAGATTTTAATAGAATCTGGGCATCCACCTGCCCCCAGTCAAGCTCGATAGTGCCACGCAACATATCTTCTACCGGACATGGGCCTTCACCTTCTGGAACCACCATGCGAACCACATAAGGCATGCCATCAGCTTCACGCTTGGCCGCTTCTTCCTCAGTAAGCTTAAGCTCGCTAGGCTTAAGTGCCGCAAAACCACCTGCCTCGCGGCGTGCGGTGCGCAACTCGTCTAGCTCTTCTGGGGTACGATAGCACTTAAAGGCATGCCCACTATCAAGCAATTGCTGAGCATATTGTGCATAGATATCTTTACGCTCACTCTGGCGATAAGGGCCAAAATCCCCACCCTTATCTGGGCCTTCAGCCCAATCTAAACCTAACCAGCGCAAGCTGTCATAAATAGCCTGCTCAGATTCGAGAGTGGAGCGTTGCTGGTCGGTATCTTCGATACGCAATATAAACTCACCGCCGTGCTGCTTAGCAAAACACAGGTTAAACAAAGCAATATAAGCAGTACCTACGTGGGGATCTCCAGTAGGTGAAGGGGCAATACGCGTGCGTACAGTCATGTTGTATGGTTCCAAAATACGCCATAAAGGCAGGGCAAATCTATCAGAGCAGCAGTTGCTGCATATTCAAAGGCCGCAATTATACTGCATGCACTAGCAAGTCCACTAGAGTAGCCCCACCTTCATGCTACTATTAACCGCCTATGTTGATAACAAGCTGCACTCAAAGGAACATTGATCATTAATACCACCCGCCCCACTGCTAAAAAAATACTGCTAATTTGCAATCCAATTTCTGGTTACAGCGATAAATACTGGCTAGATGCACTGTGTGAACAAATAAATCAAGACGGATATTTTTGGCAGCGCTACGACACCCAATCTAGTGGCGATGCTACCCGTTATCTTATCGAAGAAAATTGGCAGGCCGATCTAATTATCGTTGCCGGCGGTGATGGCACAATCAACGAGGTGGCCGCTGGCCTGCTTGCCAAGCAATGCTTTGACACTCCAATACTGGCGCTATCCACAGGTACCGCCAATGTCCTTGCGAGAGAACTTGGCATCAATGGTTTAGCAAAGCGCCATAAAATTCCCGAGATTATGGCTCTGATCAAGCAGCGCCCAATTCGAGAAGTTCAGCTGGCAACGATTAATCAAAAAGCTATGCTGTTAATGGCAGGGGTCGGCTTTGATGCGTGGGTTGTACACAAGCTGGATTCAAATTTAAAAAAACGCTTTGGCAAGCTGGCTTATGTTGTATCTATGTTCAAGGAGCTGTCTCATGCTAGCCAGAGACATTATGACCTTAGCATTGAGGATGAAATACATAAAGTTAATGCTGCTATCGTCAGCAATGGCCGATACTATGCGGGCTCCTACACTCTTTGCCCAAACGGCAGGCTAGAGGACAAACACCTCACTGTAACCACAATTACAGGCAATACGGCACAATTCATATTGGCGTTACTGGCATTACCCTTAGGCTTAATGCATAAATGCCCCGGGGTCGATCAATACCGAGTTGCGGATATCGAGATTACATCCCCACAAGAAAATGAGCCCATTCAGCTAGATGGCGACGATTTTGGCATGCTGCCCTGCAGGATTAGCAGTAGTGACAACTGTCTGAAATTCATCCACAAAGCTCATTAACATTGCGATAAAAAGCGCCACAATAAGCGCATTCGCACAGCTCGTCGGCGAAACACTTAGATCAATAAACCATAAAAACCCACCCGCCACTCTAGCTTTCATTCTTAAAGTGAGCATTTATTCATCAAGCCAGAAATTAATGTTAGTGTTTACTTCGGCAGAATATATTTTAATTGGGCGAGTTCCCCTGTTTTTGAAAAAAACCTGTCTTAGTGGCCAATTTTTAATCCGCCTAGACAAGCGCTTTGGGACAAAACCATTTAGCAAAATAAGCTTCTAAACTGTAAAGAAAGGTCGCACAATGATCTTGCAAGACAGTCGCCATGGGGTATGGCGAGGGAGGTTTAAAATGCTTAAACAACTTATCAAATACTGGCTAGCGCCATCTTTATGCCTGTGTTTTATCTCCACCACCATGGCGGAGAAATACGCTGAGACTTGGCAAGATGAGAGTCTTCACAGTATGAGCAATGAAGAGCTGCACGAAGCTGCAAAAAGCAAACGCAACTCTGAAATGAGCCATACTCAACAGGCTCTTAACTATCAGTGGATGGCGCAGCATGCCAATGAAACTGGCCCCAAGCGCAGCAACAAGGCCATTAAAAAAGCCTTCAAAAAGCACTTTAAGCAATATTGGGTTGAGAGTGGCGCTAAGAAAAAACGCTACAACGGCCTAAAAGATGACAACAAATTAGGTAAAACCAATTACGGTTTAAAGATGTCTGGCGATACCCTGAAACTGGCATTCGAACATCGCTTTTTCTAGTTTCAAGGGGCCGGCCCCCTCTCAGTAACGCTTCTCACTGCACTTTTCAAAAAGGTCTAGTCACAATTATGCGGCTAGGCCTCTTAATTTATGGCTCCATACTTTGCTACACTGCGCCTTTTTCTTTGGCGTTAAATCTATGTCTGATAGCAACAACACGGCTCTGCCCCCAGCTGCCCTATGGAAGCGCATATTTGCCATTATCTACGACAGCTTAATCTACATGGCCTTAGCGATGGCCTACTCAGCCTTAGTGTTATTCATTCAGGTACAAATCAGTGGTGAGCCAGCAGCTGGCGAAAGAGCCTCCATGGGCACCATTGGCTTTATCGGACTGGTATTATTTTTAAGCAGTTTTTGCAGCTTTTGTTGGCGCCAAAAAGGCGGGCAAACTTTAGGCATGAAAGCCTGGCGTTTAGCACTGGTGAACGAAGACGGTAAGCGCCCAAGTTGGGGGCAGTGCTACTTACGCTGTTTTCTCGCTCCTGTGATGCTGGCGGCAGCTGGCATCGGGTATCTATACGCTTTGATCGATAAAGACTCACGCTGCCTGCATGACATCATTAGTAAAACCTATATGCTGCAGTTGCCTAAAAGTAAATAAGCGCTGAGTATTTAGCGCCAATATCAAGCGGCAAGATACTTCACCCCAATAAAAAAGGGCGTTAAACAACGCCCTTTTTTATTGTGCACTCTCTAAATAATTAGCAACGATTAGTTGGCCTTACGAAGCAGCAAGAATCCTATTATCGCACATATGACAATAGGTATCGCCACGGCAATCACCGGCGGAAAACCGAAAACCAAGCTAGAAGGCCCTAAAAGATCTTGTGATGTGCGAAATACAATTCCAACCAAGACACCGGTAAAAATACGGTAGCCCATGGTAGTTTCGCGCAAAGGGCCGAAGATAAAACTTACCGCGATCAGAACCAAGCTAGCGGTTGCAAACGGCTGTAAAACTTTCTGCCAAAAAGCCAAGCGATACTGACTAGTTTCTAGCCCCTGTTGGTCTAGATATTCGGTATAACGATGCAAATCATTGATCGACAGTCCTTCCGGGCTTAGCACTAACAAAGATAAAAGCGCGGGTGTTAAATCGGTTTGCCACTGACGAGTTTGAAAGTACTTTTGCTCAATGTTTTTACCACTAGCGGAAAAGCTAGACACATTGGCCTTCTCTTCTAGCCAATGATCGCCTTGAAAAGTGGCGCGATCCGAAAAGCTCGATGAAAGCATCTTGCCTTCGGAATCAAACTGATAACGGGTCACCCCCATTAATACACCACCAGGTAATACCGTGTTGGCATGCACATATTCGTCGCCGTCACGATTCCACATACCCTTATCATCAAGCGCTAAACCACGCCCTAAAGCAACCGAACGTCGGCTCTCGGCAGCTTGTTCGGTAAATGGCGTTACATACTCACCTAGCAATAAACCTAAGGCAATAAACAGTAGTACGGGCTTTAGCACCGCAACGGTTATTCGAGCAACCGTAACCCCAGCCGCACGCATTACAACAAGCTCACTAGAGCTTGCCAAGATACCCAAACCAATTAAGCAGCCCACTAAGGCGGAAAAAGGAATGTACTCAATAATACGGCGAGGAATCGTTAAGCCAACGTAGATCAAAACCTCAGTAAAATTGTAATCGCCACGCATATCACTGAGCTGGTCTACCAAAGCGGAGATAACATCTAAAGATAAGATGACCAACAAAACCATCGCCACAGCGCCTACCACTGACTTAGCAATATACCAACTAAGCTGCAGCATTAGCTGTCTCCTGTGCATCTGGTTTATAACTTACCTTTCTCATCCAATCTGGCCAAAGCATTAGCAATACCGAGATCGCCAAAAATATTCCATGAATCCCCCAGATTCCCAGCCAAACTGAAACCTTGCCATCTTCCGCTGCGCCACGAGCAGCATTTAAAGAAACAAGATAAATAATATATAGCAAGATCGCTGGAATCATTTTAACGTAACGACCCTGACGAGGATTAGTTTTACTCAATGGTACGGCCAATAAACTCACGATCAATACCAGTACTGGAAGAGAAAAGCGCCAGTGCAAAGTGGCATTATCGGATACAGCCTGGGACTGCCATAATTCCATCGTGGATTTACGATCTGTTTTGCGAGGAATAACTGCACCCGGGTCATCGACGTGCAGGTACTGCCCTTGCTCAGCAAATTTTGTAACGCTATAAGATTGATGGCCCGGCTTCCCTTCATATCGATAGCCATCATTAAGCACTAGGTAGCGCTGCCCGTACTCAGGGTTATCAACCTGCCGTCCTTGTTTGGCCTTTACTACGCCTACATCACCTTGGCTACTGGCTTGACCGGCCATAAAAACCTGCTGCATTTCTTTACGATCTTCACTCAAGCTTTCGGTATAGCTAACCGCACCCGCACGGCTCAAAGGCATAAAACGACCAGGGTATAGACCATCAAATTCACTGCGCTTTTTTTGTTCGTTTAAAATCAATTCGGCTTTATCTACACCCATTGGAGTAATTGCCAGGGATAGCAAAGCGACAAAGGCGGCAACTAAAAGCGCAGGGATCAAGGTGAAGCGAGTCAGGCGAGCCTGGCTAAAGCCACAAGCCGAAAGCACGGTCATTTCGCTTTCCATGTATAGTCGGCCATAGGCCAGCAAAATACCAATAAATAAACCCAGTGGCAGAACCAACTCTAAAAAGCCTGGCACACGAAACACCATAATCGAAAGCAATACATCCGCATCGAGCTGACCGGCAGCTGCCTGCGCAAGATACTTCACAAAGCGCCCGCTCATTGTAATCAGCAGCAATACACTGCTTACCGCCAACATGGTAAACATGACCTCACGGGCCAAGTAACGAAAAATAATCACTCGCTGTCCTTTCTCTTTGCCAAATCAGCAACCTTCTTTTTATCGCACTGTCATTCTTGCCGGTTTGCCCATACTAGCAACAGGGTTAAGCTCTAGAGCTATGAATCCATATAAGACCAATAAAAACAATCTTAGATCCCAATTCACCCAACAATGGGGATCTTGCTGTTTCATGCGTCTTGGTAGACATAGCGCGAAAATGCTAAAGTGTCGGTTTTGAGTATTGCTGGTTTAACTATGGCCAGTGCCGAAGCCAACATGGCCTAAACTCTAATTTTGTCTATTATCCAGCAAACAGGATACTTTGTCTCGGAATTCACTATGATCAATTTTCAAACAAAAACAGCTAAAGCTAACGAGTTAAGCACCGATTGCGCCATTGTGGCGGTCTATGAAAAAGCCAAACTAAGCACAGCAGCAAAAGCTTTAGATGACAATGGCGCGATATCTGCTGTTTGCGCCTTGGGTGATTTCACTGGTAAAGCCGGTCAAACACAAGTAATTGCTGGTAACGCAAAAGCCAAGCGCATCGTTCTTTTAGGCCTAGGTAAAGCGAAAGACTTAAACGCAAAGAGCTTTGGCGATGCGTGTCAAAAAGCCTATGCAGCGATTGCTGGCAGTGCCTGCAAAGACGCTAGCTTGTTTTTGGATTCCGATAATGGAGTAGATTTAGAGAGCCAAGCGCGCTTTGCCGCTGAGCGCATGAATGCCAAGGCCTATCGTTTTGAAGAACTTAAAAGCGATAAGAAAAGCCCAGCTAAACTGAAGAAAATTACTCTAGTTATCGACAATAAAAAAGCGCAAAACGGCGTTAAAAAAGCCGCAGCCGTTGGCGCGGCCATCGCAAAAGGCGTTAGTCTAGCTAAAGATCTGGCAAACCGCCCAGGTAATGTTTGTACCCCTACCCACCTTACCGACAATGCCAAGCGCCTCGCCAAAGAATACAAAAACATGAGTGCCAAAGCGCTGTCAGCAAAGCAGGCTGAGAAGCTAGGCATGGGTTCTTATCTATCTGTTGCTGCAGGTTCCGATGAACCCTCGCAGTTCATCATCATGGAGTACAAAGGTGGCGCCAAATCTGCCAAGCCTATCGTGCTGGTGGGCAAAGGTATAACCTTTGATACCGGCGGCATCAGCCTAAAGCCTGGCGCCGGCATGGATGAAATGAAGTTTGATATGGGCGGTGCTGCCGCCGTATTTGGCGCCATGCAATCTTTGCTTGAGCTTGCCCTACCGATCAATGTTGTGGCTTTGGTGCCAGCTACTGAGAATATGCCAAACGGCCACGCTACCAAGCCAGGTGATATTGTTACTTCAATGTCTGGGCAAACCATTGAAGTGCTAAATACTGATGCCGAAGGTCGCTTGGTTTTGTGTGATGCTCTTACCTACGCCGAGCGCTATAAGCCTAAAGCCGTCGTTGATGTTGCTACCCTGACAGGTGCCTGTGTTGTGGCTCTAGGAAAGCACGCCACTGCCGTTTACTCAAACAAAGATGCACTGGCTGAGAAGCTGCTAGATGCCGGTAAGCAAGCCGAAGATAAGGCTTGGCACATGCCATTATGGGATGAGTACCAGCCACAGCTAGACAGTAATTTTGCCGATATGGCGAATATTGGCGGCATGCCAGGTGGCAGTATCACCGCAGCTTGTTTCTTGTCACGTTTTGCTAAAAAGTATGATTGGGCACACTTGGATATTGCCGGTACCGCCTGGCACTCAGGCGCTGCCAAAGGTGCAACTGGCCGCCCTGTTAGCATGCTAGTGCAGTACTTGATCAATGAATCAGGCGGCAAATAAGCCACTTAGTTTAAATAGAAGCTGCTAAGTAGGAAGCAGGCGTGACCCGAGTTGATTTTTATATATTGCCAGAGGCCGGGCTTGATGCCCGGCACAACTTTGCCTGCCGCTTGGTAGAAAAGATGTATCGCCTAAGCCAGGATGTCTGCGTGCTTACCCCTAATGCCCAGCAGTGCAGTGACTTCGGTCAACGCCTGTGGGCATACAACCCCACCAGTTTCATCCCCCACCGCTGCCGCACAGACGAGCAAAGCGAAAGCCATGAGCAGGCCGATAAGGTCTGGATTACGCACGGTGATGAATTACTTCAGCACCACAATGTCTTGGTAAACTTATCCTGTGAGCAACCCTCTCACTTTTCACGCTTTGAACGCTTATTGGAAATAGTGGTGCCAGATGAAGATGTCGTGCAAGCCAGCCGACAACGCTACCGCTTTTACCAAGAACGCGGCTATCCAATTGCTAATCACGATATGCGCCGATAAATAGCAGGCTTATGAAAATCGGTGTAAACTCGGCGAGCCTTTTCACAATAGCTTCAAGGCAAGGAATCAGGATAGCTAAACGCTTGGGACCCAGAGCATGACAGATCAGCCAACCAAAACTAAACAACAATTATTGGCCGAATTGGAATCCATCATGTCCATGCTGGACGATGATGCCGTCATCCCTACTTTGGATACTGTGGTAGAGCCATCAGCAAGTGAAGAAGAGCCTTCAGCGAGTAAACAAGAGCCATCAGCAAGTAAACAAGAGCCATCTGCGAGTAAACAAGAGCCACCAGCGAGTGAAGAAAAGCCATTAACAACTGAGGCAGAGCCTGCAGCAAGCGAACAAAAACGTGCGGTTGAAGTGAACCGCCAAGCCGCGATTTCTGAACAGCTTATCAGCGAAGCTCAATCTGGCGAAGCAATGGCGCCAGCTCTGGAAGATCGCCAGCAGCTTAGCTCTGAACTTGATGATGAGCTGCGCCAAGCAATGGAAATCGACATTAAGATTCCAGAAGTGCAAGTGCCCAATAGCCAGACACTTTTTGGAGTCGATGATGCAGATACAAATTCGGCAGATGTTTCAGATAACGATATTGAAACTGCTAAGCTGCCTTTTGGCGCCACCCTAGAGCCAGAAAAAGCGACCGATAGCGAAATAAAAAACACCGAATTAGAAAACACAGACATAGAGAATCAAGACGAGCCAGAAATACAATCAAACGTCGAATATCACGGCACCCCACAAGAGCACACAACAGAGTCGTTCGCCGTAGAAGAATCCCATGATATCTACACTCCTAAGGAAGGGCTGATCAGCGATAAACTGATAGCCGCCGCGAACGCCCAACTACAAACCCAGAAAGATAGCGACACCACCTTGCCACAACAAAATCCATTCCCGGCGCCAAACCGTAAGCTGCACTTGTTTAATGGCGAGGCGCAGGCCGAAGCCCCACTACCTGGACAACAGCAGCTGTTCGACCAAGACAGTGAGAACGCGAATAACTCTGGCCAAGTCATCACAGAGCAAGTAGCTTCAGACCAAGCTACCTCAGAACAGGAAAACCCAGATAGCCTTAGCGAAGAGCAGTTAACAAAGCCTCAAAACCCGTTTAAGAGCAGTAACAAAAGCGGTTCCGCTTACCCTCCGGCCAGCCTTCTTAGCTCCATGCGCAGGCCTAAACCGCAACATACGATAAAGCCCGATACTTCAGCAGGTGAAGCGGTAAAGGCAGATGAAAAGCCCAAGGCGAGCCCTTTCGAACAACAAGAAAGCTTATCGCTATCGCAATCAATAGAGCCCGAAGCAGTAACAGCTGAACAAATTACCCTACCCGAGACTGAAGAACCCAGCAACCAAGCGGCCATTGAAGCGATTGATATCAACGCCATGGTGGATGAGCTCGTCCAAGAGCAACTCCCCAAGCTGGAAGCCGAGCTTCGCAAGCGTCTAACCCAAGCCCTCTGCGCCGAACTGGAACTCTAAGCCAGTCAAATTAGGCCTAAACCGCTCAATTTAATACCTTAGAATTTGTTCAACGGCCTTAAATCTGGCCGCTCAGCCCTGTATAATGGGCGGTTTGCTAAGCCGTCCTAGAGTCCAGCTAACAAGCGAGTGCCTAGGGCTTAATTTCACGCAGTCGGATTTAGATCGTAGTCATGAGCGATAACACCCCATCGAACGAGTTGGATAAAACCTACAACCCACAGGCCATTGAGCAGTCCTGGTATAAAACCTGGGAAGAAGCTGGCTATTTTGCGCCTAAAAGTGAAGTCGATGATGGCAGTGACAGCTATTGCATCATGATTCCGCCACCAAATGTCACCGGCAGCCTACACATGGGCCACGGCTTCCAAGAAAGCATTATGGATGCCTTGATTCGCCACCAACGCATGTTGGGCAAAAATACCCTTTGGCAAGTCGGTACCGACCACGCCGGTATTGCCACGCAAATGGTTGTTGAGCGTTTGCTTGACGCTGAGGGTACCAACCGCCATGAGCTAGGTCGTGAGAAATTCACCGAGCGCGTGTGGGATTGGAAAGAGCAATCCGGTGGCACCATCACCCAACAGCTTCGCCGCCTAGGCGCCAGCCCTGACTGGGGCACCGAGCGCTTCACTATGGATGAAGGCTTTTACAAAGCGGTACAGGAAGTCTTTATCCAGCTGCACAAAGATGGATTGATTTATCGCGGCAAGCGCCTTGTTAACTGGGACCCGAAACTGCATACGGCCATTTCTGATTTGGAAGTTGTCAGTGAAGAAGAAAATGGTTTCCTGTGGCATTTTGACTACCCACTCGCCGATGGCAGTGGCCATTTAACCGTAGCCACCACTCGCCCTGAAACCATGTTGGGCGATACCGCTGTAGCCGTTCACCCAGAAGATGAGCGCTATCAGCACCTGATTGGCAAAATGATTAAATTGCCACTTACAGATCGCGAAATCCCCATCATTGCTGATGATTATGTCGATAAAGATTTTGGTACTGGCTGTGTGAAAATTACTCCTGCCCATGATTTCAACGACTATGAAATGGGTCAGCGTCACAACTTGCCAATGATCAACATTTTGGACGACGATGCCAACCTAAACAGCATTGTGCCAGAGAAGTATCGTGGCATGGAGCGCTTTGCCGCTCGCAAAGAAATCGTCGCCGATTTTGAAGCCCTTGGCTTATTGAATAAGATTGATGACCACAAATTAAAGGTACCTCGCGGTGACCGGACCGGTGTGGTGATCGAACCTTATCTGACCAACCAGTGGTATGTAAAAACCCAGCCACTGGCCGACAAGGCGATTAAAGCTGTTGAAGATGGTGACATCAAATTTGTTCCTCAAAACTATGAAAACATGTACTTCTCTTGGATGCGTGACATTCAAGACTGGTGTATTTCTCGCCAGCTTTGGTGGGGCCATCGCATTCCCGCTTGGTATGACGATGCCGGTAATGTTTATGTAGGCCGCAGCGAAGCCGAAGTTCGCGCAGAGAATAATATTGCCGACGACATCAAGCTTAAGCAAGACGATGATGTTTTAGACACTTGGTTCTCATCAGGCCTATGGACTTTCGGCACCTTAGGTTGGCCAAATGAAACCGAGCGTTTGAAGATCTTTAACCCTACTGATGTTTTGGTAACTGGCTTCGACATTATCTTCTTCTGGGTTGCTCGCATGATCATGCTAACCCTGCACTTCCGTGAAGAGATTCCTTTCCACACGGTATATGTGCATGGCTTGGTGCGTGATGGCCAAGGTCAGAAGATGTCTAAATCAAAAGGTAATGTTCTAGACCCTATCGATTTGATTGACGGTATCGACCTTGAGTCCTTGGTGAAAAAACGCACCACCGGCATGATGAACCCTAAAGCGGCAAGCAAAATTGAAAAGCAAACCCGTAAGGAATTCCCAGAAGGTCTAGCAGCTTACGGTACCGATGCACTGCGCTATACCTATTATTCACTGGCCTCTACCGGTCGTGATATCAAATTTGATGTGGGTCGCATTGAAGGCTTCCGTAATTTCTGTAACAAGATTTGGAACGCCTCACGTTATGTATTAATGAATACCGAAGGCCATGACTTAACTGGCGAAGTTGAGCTTTCACTGGCCGACCGATGGATTATTGCCAAGCTGCAACAAACTGAAAAAGCCGTGCAAGAAGGCATTGAGGCCTACCGCTTCGATTTAGCCTCACAGGCCCTGTATGACTTTATTTGGAATGAATACTGCGATTGGTATCTAGAGCTTTCTAAGCCCGTTTTGTGGAACGAAGAAGCCAGCGCCGAGCTACAGCGTGGCACTCGCCGCACCTTAGTGCGTGTTCTAGAAACCACCTTACGTTTAGCACACCCACTAATGCCATTTATCACTGAAGAGATTTGGCAACGTATTAAAGATATTCCGGGCGCAATTACGGGTGACAAGGCCGAGACTATTATGCTGGCCGAATACCCAATTGCTGATGAAAGCAAGATCGACGAACAAGCGCTGGCCGATATCGAATGGGTAAAAGGTGTTGTTGTGGGTATTCGTAATATTCGCGGTGAAATGAACATCTCACCAGCGAAAGACTTGCCTCTCTACTTTGCCAATGGCAGCAGCGAAGATCAGCGCCGCTTAGAAGAAAACCGCCAGTTTTTATTAAAGCTTGCCAGCCTAGAAAAAATCACTTGGTTAAACCCTGGTGATGAAGCGCCTATGTCAGCAACCGCTTTAGTTGGAGACATGGAAATCCTAGTGCCTATGGCCGGCCTTATCGATAAAGACGCTGAAACCGCTCGCTTAAACAAAGAGATTGAAAAGCTAGAGAAAGAAGTGAGCCGCACCCAGGGCAAGCTGAACAATGAAAAGTTTGTTGGCAAGGCCCCAGCGGAAGTTGTGCAAAAGGAAAAAGATAAGCTCGCAGATTATGAAGCGGCTTTAGCGAAGCTTAAGGATCAAGCTCAGAAGATCGCTGAGCTTTAAACTAACTTGAACTACCCAGGGTTAAATTCCCAAATGTAGAAGCTACCCGGGGTCAGATCCCTAAAAGCAAAACGCCAGTACTTAAAAGTACTGGCGTTTTGCTTTTAGGGATCTGACCCCATTTCTTTTTATGCCTTCCTAAACACCCGAAACACAAAGAACAAAACAATCAACACGAAACCAATCCCGAAGGGCAACATAGCACTGCCTAGTGCGGTCTCAAAGGCCAAGAAATCTGGCATTCCACTTTGCCAAAGCGTCCACTCATAGGCCATGTTATAGGCTAGCTTTTTATTACCTGTCGCTAAGATAACAAAGGCGCTTTTGTTCTCGGGGTTGATGCGAATGCTGGTATTGATGGCTGGGTCATTAGAGCCCCCATGGCCATAAATAAAATCGTCATTGGCGACGGGCACATAGAGCATTGTACCGGCTCCCCAAATCGGAGCACCCGACTGAAAACCGATTGGCTTGCGTAATTGTTTAATAGAAGCTTGGCTCAAGATTGCTGAAGATTTTTCATTTAATAGGGCCAATGCCAACAAGCTCATGTCATGGCTTGAAGCGGATAGCGCCGTTGCCGCCTTGGATGCGTATTGGCTTAAAGCAACTTGTTTTCCGTTTTCATCGTAAGAATTGGAAATATTGTCAAATTTGCCCAGGTAATCGAAACTACTGCGTTGCATAGCCAGTGGCTTAAGAAGATTTTCTTCTACATACTGAGCATAAGACTGGCCGGTAATCTCTTCGATAATATGCTCAACAATTAAGTAACCGCCCCCAGAGTAACTCCAATCGCTGCCCGGTTCACGTACCACCGCAATGTTAACATCAGCTTTTGATCCACGAGGCTTATTGAGAGACTCTACTGTGCTAGGCAGAGGCTCTTCAGCGCTATAATCACCAAAACCAAGCCGATCACCTAAGCCTGCCGTATGCGACAGCAAAGCTCTCACCGTTACCTTATCATTATCAAAATTACTCTCAGCAAGCTGCCACTGCTTAAGATAACTAGAAACTGGCGCATCCAGGTCCAAGCGCCCTTGTTCGGACAGTTTTGCGGCTGCAAGCCCCGCCACCATTTTGCTCATGGAAGCCAAGGGAAAAAGAGTATCCTTATCTAGCGAGTCACCCACCGCTGAATGTTGGCCGTAATGACTTTTGCCATCTTGGTATAAAAACCAACTCACATTACCTTTGTTTTGCTCAGTAATAAGCGCCTGCTGAGCATTCATGTAGGCATCTACATCACCTTTCGGAGCAACAGCACTCAACCACCAACCGTAAAGGCCGCCGTAAATACTCACCGCCGCCCAAGCGGCCACGACAACAACAAACAGTAAGATCCTCTTAAAGATTTGCACAGCGTGCTCCTATCAATTAATAACCAAAACTATACAAACGCGAAATTATAGTGTGTATACACATATTATACAAAACTACGATTCAATAAAAGCCAAACGGTACGACTTAGTTGGCGGCATTTATGCATCAATGAAAAACTACCAGCTATGGCTGTAAACCAAACCACCCCAGACGACGTTTCTATCGGCCACACCACTGCGCACCTCAGAAGTATGGGCCCGCAGCATAAAACTCACTTTATGGTTTTCATTTAAACTATGGCTATAACCCAACCAGCCTTCAATTAGCGCATGATTAAGCTCGCTAGAGCTAAACTTTATTTCGCTGTCTCGAAACTGCCCTTGTAAAAAGGCGTTATAGGCTCGCAATTTTAACGCCGCACCCCAAAACCAAAAGCTCTCTGTCCCTTTCGCACTGCTAGTTGCCGCAGATTCACCGTAACTATTTAACTGAGCTTGGTGTTGCCACCAAGGTGAAATCAAGGAACCATATCGGCCAGAAACAAATAGTGAGGCTTCGCTAATATAGCCAAGTGAAGCGCTCTTACCCCAGCTTAAATCGTATTTCCCTAAAGCCTCTCGCAACAATGATTGTTGAGATAATTCATAGCGCGCGGTTAACTCTCCGCCATCAGACACCTGGCGATCCCAGCCACGTAAGTCACGACTGCCTGTTAAGCTGTGCACTCCGTCCTGCAAATCAGCAAATAAATCGAGACCCAGTATGCCTACGGTAAATCGACTGTCGATGGATTGGCGCCCATTGCTATCTAACCAACGCTCTGAAGAAGATAAATAGAACAAACTGGCAAAGGGGCGGTCATTAGGATTTAAACCCTCCCCTTCGCGCTGCTCTGGGGTAAAGCCATAAAGTCCGGCTTCGATACTGTAATGATTATCGGAGCTGTATCCTTCAGCAATAAAACCAGCCGCAGCATCATGAAGCCTTGAATAAATCGGCAGGCGTGCCGCACGATCATTATTGCTGTAGCGCAAACTTAAACCCGCCGTGTAATCTTGGTCCCGACTGCTAGGGACTAACAAATCATTGTCATGCTGAATGGTAAAAGAGGCCGATTGCAATAAGGGGCTTGCTGACAACAAAATCGCAGTGCTGATTCCCCTCAGCCATAAGGGCAGTTTCATATGGTTTACTCCTAAGCTCTATAAGAGCGCCGAAAGACAAAATAGATTTGTTTGGCGCAGAGCTAAAAGCGTGCCAATAGCACTTAATCAATAAAAACAGGCACTTAGAGTAAAACGCTCCCAATAGGTATTCGTCAGTTTTAATTTTCTGAGGGCCAGCAACAAGAAGCTGAGATAAGGAAGGTAAAAAACTGAAAATTTATGCTCTCAGTAATTTGCGAATAAGCCTATAAGGCAGGGCAAGCTGCTCGACCGAAATTACCAGTCTCAGCCGACAACTTTGAAAGAATGGAGTCGGAGGAGCACCAGAAGTTTTTGGAATCTTTGGGAATCAATGCCGCTGAAATTGAGCAAATCAGAAAACTATAAAACCTCAATAAAAGCCATGCCAAACAGAAAAACTAGGAGTTTTTCTGTTTGGCCAGCTCAACATCGCCCCGGCTGCGCAATTTAGGCTTATCGCGCAGACTCGCAAATGGATCTTCTGCAGGCTTATAAGCTTCATCGCCAGGTTTAGGGGCAGGCGGAACTTCAGGCTCGCCGTTCAAGTCAGCAACTTTTTCCTTCGCCTTTGCTTTCACTTTTTCAAACTGGCTAGGCTCTGGCTCTGGAGGCTGCTCAGGCTCACTGGCTTTTGATAGCCAGCCCAAATGAAACAAGATAAATAGCGAAAGCGCTCCGATTCCCAAGCCCCATTTAATAAAGAAGGAAATCGCCAAATGTTGGCGCTCGCCCGTCGCTTCAGCGTAGCTGATATATTCACCGTGAAAAAAACTCACCGCAAACCAAAAAATCAAAAGGGCCAGCACACTAAGAATACTGGCTTTGTAACGACGCCATACCGTTGCAACGATGGCTAAACGTACAAACTGCTTGATCACAACCACCACCCAAGGCCCAAAGAGGCAATCACAAATAATAAGCCTTTTTCTTTGATCTGGTTTTTGATTTGATCTTCCTCTTCACGAACAACAATTTCGAGTGTCTCTAGAGGCAGGTTTTCAGGTTTTTGACCGGCAATTAAAATACGAGTGCGTGCTTTCTCAATCGCCTTATTACGTATATTTGTACGCAGTTTGCTTTTTACATTGCGAAATGGACGGGTAATTTTATCACCCAGCTTTTTTGCGAAGCCCGGCTGCTCAACCTCAGCCTCTAAAATTGCTTCTAATTCCGGATCATCTTGATGGCTCGGTAAATTCATCGCCGCATCAAAATACTGTTTGTCTCGCTCAAAACTAACGCTCACCGCTTCGGCTTCTAATACCTCACCTTTGGGAGCCTCAGTTTTGCTTTTATCTCGTTTCTTAAACAAATCACATCTTCCTATTCACAACAGGGCAAATCCTAGGCTTATCCGCACTACTTAGGACAACAGCCATTGCCCCATATAATAAATCGCCATCGCTAACAGCATCACCCCCATAATACGCTTAAACCATAGGTCGCTGATATGATTCAGCAACCGCAGGCCAATGGCACTGCCAATAATGGTGCCCACACAGCAGATCAGAATTGGCCATAAAAGGCCCGGCAACAGGGCCTCTTGTCGCCATAGTTCTTCAACCCTGACTAGGCTTCCAACCAGCAACAGAAGTTGCAAGCTGGCCACTTTTTCAAGCCTTTCCAGCCCCTGAGACTGCACATACACTACCAGCGGGGGGCCACCAGTATTGTAGGCTCCGGCAAATAGTCCAGAAACCAGCCCCATCGGAATACCTACTAGGGCATTATTCGGCCGAGTCTCAGCCTGAGATGGAAAAAACTGCTGCTTTAAGGCCCAGATTATCAATAAGCCTAAAAACAGATTAAACCAATCACTACTAATTCTTTGTAAAAACAACACCCCAAATGGGGTCGCTATAATCACCGATAATAAAATGGGCCTTAAGCGCAACCAATTAATATGACGATGTAAATTCAGTAATAGTTTCCCATTGAGAACCACCGATACAAAGGCCGACACCATACTGGCCATTTTTACGTCAACCAGTAGCCCTGCCAGTGCTAAAAACACTATCCCAAAGCCAAAACCTACGGTACTTTGAATCACCCCCGCCAATAGGGCTACCGTCGCTAGCCAAGCAATGGCCTCAATTGCCATGTAATTTCCTTAATTCTTGCCCATTTAGACCAAAATATCGACACTTTTGCACTTTTTATACAAGCTACAGCTTGCCTATAGTAACAGGCCCGCCGCGGAAGCCTAAGGCGCCATTGCGGGAATGCCAAGCCAATAAAAAACAAATGGCGAAATTAGCACAGCTAGATCCTCCCTACTGTGCTTATAAAGCATCACTGTATTAGCAATTAGATATAGAGGGGAAATGATGATCCAGGCCAAGCCATTAGCCGCTGCACTAGGTGCTGAGATTTCCGGTATCGATTTACGCAAATCACTAGACGCTGAAACCATCAGCACTTTAAAACAGCTCTTAGCACAATATCAGGTGATCTTTTTTCGCGATCAAGACATCGACTCAGCCCAGCACAAGGCGCTTGCCGAAGCCTTTGGTCCATTACAAAGCCATCCTGCCTACGGAACCGTAGAGGGCTACCCAGAGATTACTATTCTGGAAAGCACCCCTGACAAGCCGACTAAGATCGAAGAGTGGCATACGGATATGACCTTTATGCCCAAACCTCCTTTAGGCTCTATTTTGCGATCCCGAATTAGCCCCGAGGTCGGCGGTGACACCTCTTGGGCGAGCCTAGGGGCTGCTTACGATGGCTTGTCGGATAAGATGCAAAGTTTCCTTTCTAGCCTAAGCGCAGTGCATGATTTTGCGCATGGCTTTCGCCATAGCTTAGCTGAGCCTGGTGGGCGCGAGCGCTTAGCGCGAGCTCTAGAAGAAAACCCGCCGGTGGAACACCCTGTGATTCGTACTCACCCTGAGAGCGGGCGTAAAATGATTTTTGTAAATAGTCTATTCACGACTCACATTGTGGGTATGAATGAGTGTGAAAGCGAAGCCTTGTTAGGCTTTTTATTTAAACACTGCATTAAGGATGAGTTTACTTGCCGATTTCGTTGGGAAGAAAACTCTATCGCCTTTTGGGATAATCGCAGTACTTTGCATAAACCGATTAATGATTATTTTCCCGCGCATCGGCGTATGGAGAGGATAACCATTGATGGTGGGAAGCCTTTTTAGTCACAGCTACCTAACAACTAGTAAAGTTAGCATGATTCAAATGTATATAGAGGCCTCTTTGAGCAGCTAATATCGCTAGAATTACGTGCCATCTACCTCTCTGGGGGAACTCGATGAGTTAGACCGACTTTGAGTTTTAAAACGCCAAAAATCACTTTAATGTGACGTAGCAAATAGCAATAAATTGGCCAACAAGAGTACAGTAAACGTTCAACACCAACTCTCACGGAAGAAACAATCGCTAGTCACTTCAATTGAAAAACAGGAAGGCGAATTATGAAGCTTATTATTAAAACCTTAGTATTTCTCTCCTTACTGCAAGCCTCATATCTTGCAGCATGCACTGAAAGCACCATTCCAAAAACTGTCGTCCAGGCACAAATAGACGCTTACAACGCCCATGATGTTGATTTGTTTGTATCCTGCTTTTCAGAAGATATTGAAGTCATACAGCTTGATGGCAGCAGGCCAACCATTAAGGGCCGAAAGATGTTAAAAAAGGAGTACAGCTTCCTTAAGCGTAAACCAAAGGAGTTTAAGGTAGAGGTGATTAGCACCTCTGTGGTGGGGCCGGTAGTGATTTTGCATGAAAGACTGCATGGCAGAGCCAATGGACAGTTTCCGCTGGATTTATTGGCCGCCTATGAGGTGAGAAAAGGAAAGATTACTAAGCTCTGGTTCCCACCTATTCATTAAGTACGGGGAACTAAAGCTGCCCTTACAGTTCAATGATGACTCTAAGTCATCATGCACAATTGTGATTGTGGTGATTGAGCTGGGGGCAGCAAAGCGGCGCAAAATCATTCGCCTAGCTTAGGCACGAAAGAAGCGAACCATCCAATTTGTTACCCGATCGAAGCTCACTTGATCATCTAAGCTCGCCAGCGCTTTTTCTACGTTGTCATCACCAAATACTTCACGGCGCAGTTTCAGCAAAGACTCAGAGTAATCTTTAGTGAATTCTGGGTGAGCTTGGAAACTCAAGATGTGATCTTCAACTTTTACCATGGCATTTGGGCAGAAGTCACTACTGGCCAGTACTTCAGCGCCTGGAATATTTTCGACCACTTGGTCCTGGTGAGATACCAGCATAGAGAAATCATCCCCAGCTTGACCATAATCGGCCGCGGCTTCGCTTAGCTGATAATGATGCACACCCAAGCCCCAGCCCTGCTCGGCTTTTACGGTTTTACCACCTAAAGCTTGTGCCAATAGTTGGTGCCCAAAACAAACACCCAGCATTTTCTTTTTAGCCGCATGGGCCTTACGAAGAAATGCTTCGGTATCGGCGATCCATTGTAGTGGCTCATAGACAGAGGTTTTACTGCCAGTAATCAAATAGGCATCCACCTCATCAACATCGGCCGGTAATTCACCTCGTTGAACCTCATAGGTTTTAAATTCCAAATCGCCATCACACTCAGACAATAAGCGTGCGAACATCTCTGGATACTCACCAAACTCGTCGACTAACTGAGGACGTACATCGTCGGTTTTTAAAATACCAATGGTTAAAGTTGTGTTTGCCATATTGCTACCAATCAATTCATCTTAATAGACTTAGCCCAAGCGCAGATGAAAAGATTTCGCTTGGGTAAGTTGGGCATAGCCTAGTGTACTTAAGCTTATGCCACGACCTGTTTGTTTTACGCCTGTCCAGGCGAGGGCTGGATCTAAATAATCACAGCGATTTAAAAATACCGTTCCTGTTTCTATCTGCTTGCCAATCAGTTTGGCCGCGGCTACATCTCTGGTCCAAATCGAGGCCGTTAATCCGTAGTCGCTATCGTTCATTAATTCGATGGCCTGCTGATCTGAATCAACCGGCATAATACCCACGACAGGCCCAAAGCTTTCCTCGCTCATTACCGACATATTGTGATTAACATTCGTCAGCACTTGTGGCGCCAAGTAGACACCCTCGCCATCGTCTAGAGGGTAATCATTACTGCTGATCCACGCTTTGGCTCCCTGAGCCACCGCCTCATTAATCTGTTTTCTTACCCAATTAGCCGCTGACGTCTTAACCACTGGCCCAAGTGTTGTTTCACTGAGCGTTGGAACCCCTAGCTTTAAGGATTTAACCTCTGCAGCAAAATGCTCACAAAAAGCTTCAAATTGCGAATTCGCGACATAAATGCGCTCTATCCCACAACAAGACTGACCAGAATTAAAAAAGGCGCCGTCCGCTAGGGCCTCGGCCGCTTCTTTTAATTGCTCAGCATTTAAATCCTCTCGCACATAGGCAGGGTCTTTTCCACCCAGCTCAAGCCCCAAACCAATAAACTGGCCAGCGGCCGACTTTTCAAATTCAGCGCCAGCAGCTACAGAGCCCGTAAAGCAAGCAAAATCAACCTTAGCCTCACTCAACAGCTTATTGGTTTGTTCATGCCGCAGGTGTACACACTGCAATAAACCACCTGGCAAGCCCGCTTGAGCGCAGGCTCGTTGAAAATGCTCGCCTGTTAAGGGGGTTTGGGCTGATGGTTTAAGTATTACCGCATTACCAGCGGCTAGTGCCGGGATGACTGAGTTAACCGTCGTTAGTAAAGGATAGTTCCAAGGGGCTACAGTAAGCACTAACCCAACTGGGGTAAGTTCAATATAATGCTCCGTATCTGGGGGGCTAGGAGGTTGAATATCAGCCAAAGATTGCTCTGCTATCGATAGCATATAGCGGCCGCGTTCTAGTAGGCCATTGATCTCTCCATCGGCGTATCGACTCGGGCGCCCCATTTGCCAGCTTATTTGTTCTGCAATGAGATCCCGGTGCTCATTAAAATACGTTAACACCCCTTGCAAGAGTTTTAGTCGTTCAGCGAGGGGCACAGCCTGCCATTTGCGCTGCGCCTCTTTAGCAAGTTCAAGACTCGCACTTAGCTCTTCATCACTGCAGTAGCTGCGTTGTACATACTGATTCCCATCTACCGGGGAGTAACAGCGCAATTGATCTGGCATAACTCATCCTTTCGTAAAAAACGCCCTCTCGGGCAGAAATACTGGGCCAACCATAAGGTTGATGAATGTCCTGCTATACGTCTTTTTACTTAGCCAATGATTTTGACATCAGTTATAGTAACAACAAAATACCAATAAAAAATGACAGGCTATGGCAACTTCAACTTTAAAATCCCCACGTTTTATCATCCTAACACTACTCTGTATCGGCATAACTGCTTGGTGGCTGTGGCCGTCTTCAAAACCGGGCCTACGTATTATTAGCGCCAAAAGCATTATTACTATGGACAGCAAACAACCCCGTGTTGAGGCTGTTGCGGTAGAGGATGGCAAAATTATCGCGCTTGGCTCTTTAGCCAATATGCAAGAGCGCTGGCCAAATGCTGAACAACTGAAGCTCGAAGATAAAACCCTGACTCCTGGCTTTATCGAAAATCACCTTCACCCCGCCATGGCTGCTTTACTTTTGCCCTTTCATTGGATTACACCCTTCGAATGGGAACTGCCTGGAAAGCAGGTACCTGCCACTCAAGGGAAAGAGCAATACCGTAAACGCCTCAAGGCAGCCGCCGATGAGCAAGCTGAAGGTGAGTGGTTTATCACTTGGGGCTTCCATCATTATTTTCATGGCGATATGTCTAGAGAGGTTTTGGATGAGCTGATTCCAGATCGCCCGGCTTTGGTTTGGCACCGCTCATTCCATGAGATCTGGGTGAATTCCAAAGCAATGGAGTTGGTAAGCATTAGCGAAGAAGAGCTAAAAGATCAGCATCATGTCAATATCGAAGAGGGTCACTTTTACGAATCAGGTTTGCTGCTCGGCTTAGAAAAGTTTCGGGAATATATTATTCAAACTGGCCGCTTTATGGGTGGCTTAGAGCAAGTAGTGGATGTGGTTCATGCCGGCGGCATCACCACCATTGCCGATATGGCCAATGGTATGTTTGACCTTGATATGGAGTGGCAGGCTTTTAAGTGGGTGCTCGACGATAAGGATGTGGGCTTTCGCACACGATTAATCCCGATGGCCGACCGAATGGGTAAGAACCCAGGCTCAGCCGAAGCAATTCTTGAAAACGACGCCCTGCTTGAAAAGGGCAATGAGAAACTTAAATTTGTAAAACAAATTAAGCTCCTTGCCGACGGCGCCTTTTACTCTCAACTTATGCAAATGCGCGACCCAGGCTATCTTGACGGCCACCATGGCGAGTGGATTACTAAGCCTGAAAAACTTGAAGAGTTAGCGACCGCCTATTGGCAAGCGGGCTATCAATTACATATTCACAGTAATGGCGATCTAGGCACCGAAGTTGTCTTGGATATGATCGAACGTATTCACTACAAGCACCCCAAGGAAGATCACCGGACTACCCTGCACCACCTTGGTTATATCGGCCCGGATCAGGCCGAGCGAATTGCGGAGCTTGGCGTAATCGTATCAGCGAACCCTTACTATTTGCACACATTGGGTGAAACCTACTCAGAGATGGGCCTAGGGCCAGATAGAGCGCACTATATTTTCCGTGCACGCGATCTTCTTGACGAGGGCGTAAAAGTGTCTTTGCACTCTGATTTCAGCATGGCTCCAGCACAGCCCCTCAGGCTTGCATGGGTGGCGGTGAACCGCCAAGGTGCCGGAGGATTGCAAATGGCAAATGAGCAAGCCATGACGGTTCATGAAGCGATGAAAGCAATTACAATTGATGCCGCTTACGCCATTCAGATGGAGTCGGAGATCGGCAGTATTGAGGTGGGTAAGGCTGCGGATTTCACTGTGCTTGAGCAAGACCCATACAAGATAGCTCCAGAAACACTTAAGGACATCCCCATTTGGGGCACAATATTTGAAGGGCAAGTCTACCAACAGTAAGCAAGTATTGAGTTAAGTTTTCATGCCTGCCAAGAACCATAATTTAGCTTCTCGGCAGGCATAGGCCTATCGTAATAGTAGCCTTGCCCGTAGTCACAACCCATACTATGCAAATAATTATGAATCCTCTTACTCTCTACTCCTTCTGCGACCACTTCCAAGCCAAAGCTTGACGCCAATTCAACGACAGCATGAATAATACTTTGCTGGTTGAAATCTCGATCCACACTATGAACGAAGCTCTTGTCAATTTTGATGGTGTTAAGCGGCAGTTGCGCTAGATAAGAAAGAGAAGAGTAACCAGTACCGAAATCATCAATTGATATGGGGTGGCCACGCTCTCGTAGAGCCTTTAATGAATTAACGGTTTGATCAATATCCTGCATCAAAATATTTTCCGTTACTTCAAATTCGATATAAGGAGCCGGCAGATCATAAGATCGAAGATAGTTATCAAGCTCATCAAGTAAATCAAAGCGAGAGAATAAGCATCCAGACAAATTTATTGCGATAGGCTTAATCTCTAAATTTTGATTTCTCCAGCTGCACAGCTGCTCACACACCAAAGCAACGACTAATCTAGAAACAGGAATTATTAAACCGGTATTCTCAGCTACATTAATGAATTCTTCTGTAGGTGCCAGCTCGCCGTTGGGCAATGTAAAACGCACTAAAGCTTCATATCCTGTGACTTGCAAAGTACTTAGCTTAATCTTGGGCTGATAGAAAATTGTTAAGTTTCCGCTTGCTATAGCCTTTCTAAGCTGCCCTTCAATCTGCATGCTGCGTTCTCCCTCAGCAAGCATGCTTTTGTGGTATACCGAATAACCATTCCCACCACTCTTTTTAACCGAAGACATAGCCACATCTGCGTGTTGTAACAGTATGTCTAGGTTTTCGCCATGATGCGGGTACATCACTACGCCAATACTGACCGAGCAGTACAATTCTCTTTTCTTGAGGGTGAATGGATTTTGAAGCGATGAAATTATGTTTTTACATATCAGCGTGCAACGATCAATGGCCGCTCTACCGCTCACAAGTAATGCAAACTCATCCCCCCCTATACGGCACAGCAAATAATCTCCATCAAGGCAAGATTTAAGACGAGCCACAAAGGCCACCAACAATCTATCTCCAAATCCATGATTGAAGCTATCGTTGAAATTTTTAAATCGATCTAGATCAATATAAATTAGCGCAAAGGCTGTACCCTCAGCTGAGCTGTTCACCTTTGCATCCACGAAAGAGGCCATATAATGCCGATTGGGCAAATCAGTCAAGGCGTCTGTATTTACGACATGCCTCAACTCCGACTCATAGAGGTAACGTTGTGTACTATCTTCCAGGATAAACATGAATAACCTCTGCTTAGCCAGCTCTTGGATAACTTCAACGGCCTTACAATAAAAAGGGATAAAATTCCCGTTCTGATAATCATAGATTAGGCTACCCTCCCACTTTCCTTTTTCTACGATTTCCTCTAAATAACCTTTCCCATCTAATTTATTTTCATCTGCATACAAGTCAAGCTCTGAAAAAAGCTTAACCCCTCCTGCTTCTTCCTGTTTCAATAACTGATCAAATATTTTATTCTTAATTACAATCTCCATTGACTCATTAACAACACAAAAAGCATTGGTCGCCTGTTCAAAGCCATGAGAGTATATTCGCAACATATCGGCAGCTTTACGTCTAATATACGATCGAGACCGCCAGAGGTGTAAAGCAAAAAGCACCAAGAAGAATAAAAAAGCAGCGACAGTAGAATACACCCTCACTTGCCCCCAAAAAGGAGGCTCTATCTCAAAGGCATAATCGACCGACAATGTATTGTCAAAATCAAGAACTTGGAATTGATATTTACCCGGACTCAAACCACCATAACTGGCGCTACCTGAGCTTGAAGACACCCATGAATCATTTAGACCTTTCAGACGGTATTTCACCCCCTCCTTGAAGCCGGAGTTAATAGAGTTATTAGAAAAATGAAATTCGATAAGACCCACATCATCATCAAAGCTAACATCGTTTACTGGGTTGAAAATAAACTCTTTGCTCGATGAGTTTCTAAAAATATGAATAGAATTAAGCGTCTGAGGATATAGGCTTTTTAAATTGTCAAAATACTTACTTTCGACAATATTAATTGTGAATGCACCTAAGATCGCTATTTTATTATTGCCTATAAACTCCAAATCCGAGATATTTTTCAGCACAGACATCAAGTTGACAACATCAATAATATTTGTCTTTTTGGTTTCTGGGTCAATATTGAGTAGTAGACTACTATCTCTATCAAGTACCCAAACCCCATCTTCAGTAACGGCTTTTATTCGTCCATAAGTAAAACCATCATGATATTGATAACTCCCCACAGCAGACAGTATAAAATCTGAGCCCATCCTGTCTAATCGATAGCGTCGTAGATCACCTGAACTTAGCCATAACTCTCCATTTTCGGCATAAATAGACGCCAGCGAAATATCGTTATCCAGGGAGGAAACATCGACCTTGACAAATGATTGAGCCAAATCATCAAAGGCCAGCATTCCATCTTTATGAACAACGATAAAATAATGCCCCTCATTTACCATATACAGGATAGATGAAACCCCTAAGCCTGATAATCGATGGATTGTTTTCTTGTGCGTTATAAGGTCGTATTGCAAGACCTTACCATTGTCAATTTGGAGGAATATTTGACGGTTTTTAGTGGCCCTCATGGAATAGTAACGCCCACTAAAAATTTTCTTAAACCCCTGATTCTCTTCAAATCTATAAATCCCGGAATAAGTTCGAAGCCAAACACCATCAGAATAATCGAACATCAGCTGCTTGAGCACACTATCATTGGAGCTAGCTTTGAATACTACCTCAGCTTGGCTATTCTCATGATCATAAAGCACCAATTCCGCTTCAGACATCAACCACCAAGAATGTGGGTCCTCTACTTTCAAAAGATTAAATTGACTTTTCGCTCCCTTGATTAAGCTTTGAAAATTCACCCTTTCGATCTGTATTGCTTCTATATGGGAGAAATGCGGTGCAAGCTCAGAATAGTTCAACACCATTGTTCCGTCGTCACCTATTGAAATTCCGTATAGGAATGACTTACCTATATCGCCCGAAGCATTGATAACCTTTCCATAACTAATCTCATTAGCACTTCTCGATAGTTTAATCAGATTTCTAGGGCCATGAATCGCCCAAAGGTCGCCATTTTGATCATTGACAAATCTCCGCGGTGCCGACGCATCATTTCCGTCCACGGAACGCAACTCGTGTGCTACAAGCAAGTTATTAATATCGGAGAACTCTAACAAATAGCTGGATAAAGCCACCATTACATTACCACTGACATCCCGAAAGACACTTCCCTTGCCTGGGTTTTCAAGATGACTAAAAAAACTTTCTTCGCTGTACTTATTGAGTATATTTCTTGCTGGATAGAAGACACCATGCTCTACATCGAGAAGGAAAACACCATTCTCCCTAGCGCTAAGCCAGAGCAAGCCCGTGCGATCAAGGGCGACACTTTGCACACTGGTTGAATCGGTATTTTTTGCAAGATGTTCGGGAAAAGGATAATTTCTAAAATTGTTTTCGCCTGGTTGGAACAAACTGAGTCCCTGCCGATGAGATATCCATATACGCCCTTTCTGATCTCGTGTTAAAGCGGTGATATGGTTATGACCTAGAGAAGTTGTATCATTTTTGTCACTGGAGAACGCTTGTACGTCATAGGTTCCTAAATTGAGTCTAAATAAACCATGAGGCCCACCCAGCCATAGATGATGATCATCGATGAGTAGATCGTATATTGCCGAACCCCCTAATGAATCGCCGTATCTATCCAACACCAGCAGCAACTCAATGCCATCGTAACGATAGACTCCATCCTTATGCAAAAACCAAAAAAAACCATCTTGGTCTCTGGCCGAACGAATTGTCCCCGAAGATAAATTTTTGAGATTTCGAGTCGAGGCTTCAAGCTGAAAATCTGGAGACAGGCTGACGGATTGGCTTACATGGCTATTTAGGTTTGCGGTATCAGCAAATGTTTTTATTACACTCGACAAACTCAATACGACTAGAAATGAGGCGGCGAATGCAAATCTTGTCCATATTAAAAATATGGCGAGAGCAGCATTCCACATCATTGGAAACTCGACAGGTGATTTTCTTTAATATCAGCACAAATGCGCTACTTATCAACCACCTAAAACTATGAATAAGCTTTATTTTTCTGACACTAAAGTTCCAAATTTGGAGTGTTTTAATTTTAAAATAGAAACTAGGCATCAATTAAATCAAGAATGAGGCGCCAAACAAAGCAGTTGTCGCTAAAAGCAACACAGGGGCAGGTTCAAAAGTTTTAAATTCTAGCAGCTACTAAACTTACTCTCGACGAATAAAAGCTAAGGCGATTACAGGCTTAGAATTAGACGCCACATAAAGGCTCGATCAAAATAATTCAATTTGCTCAAGCTTAGCTTTAATAGGGCCATAAGACCTGCGATGAATTGGGCAAACGCCAAGTCGCTCGACAGCTTCCATATGTATTTTAGTTGGGTACCCTTTATGGCCTGCAAAACCATAGCCCGGATACACCGCATCAAAATCAGCCATTTCTCTATCGCGAGTGACCTTAGCCAATATGGATGCAGCGCCAATGCAAGCCACTCTGCCATCACCTTTAACTACAGCCTCGGCCTGGTAGGTCCATTTAGGAATTTTGTTGCCATCAACCAGTACATGTTCCGGCTGAACGGCCAAAGCTTCTACCGCGCGCTTCATGGCCAACAAGCTAGCCTGTAATATATTAAGTTCATCGATTTCCGCCACGCTGGCTCTGGCGATTGCCCAACATAAAGCCTTTTCTTGAATCTCTTCAAATAAGGCATTTCGCTTTTTCTCACTCAGCTTCTTCGAGTCGTTCAATCCTTCGATGGGGTTTTCGGGATCTAGAATAACTGCCGCTGTAACCACATCACCAGCCAAAGGCCCACGCCCTACTTCATCAACCCCCGCCACAAGGCCCCCTTGATATTGACTGATAAAAGGACCTAGATCTTGGCTCATATTACTATTCTCGGTGGTAGATAAATGTAGTGGCTTAAAATAGCTGAAAAGAACTAGCTAGCAGACAGTAGCTGTTTATTTATGGCCTTAGCGGCAAGCTCACCGGCTTGTTGTTGCAGCAGCCGATGAATTTTTGTAAACCTATGGATTAACTGATCACGATGCGCTTGATCTTGCAGCTGCTGATTTAAAGCTTGGGCTAGATTCTCAGCAGTACAGTCTTCCTGAAGAATTTCTGGTACCAGCTCTTCCCCTGCCAATAAATTTGGCAGCGAAATATACTTGGTTTTGATCAGTCGGCGGGTCAACCAAGCACTGAACCAATCTTTTTTATAGGCTACAACCATTGGCTTTTTTAACAACAAGGCCTCTAAGCTAGTCGTACCAGAAGCCATTAACACGCCATCAGCAGCAGCCATTAACTGTTTAGAGTTCCCCAAATATAGATCGATTGAAAAGTCTTCCCCAATCTCCCCTGCACTCTTTAACTCAGCAATAATCTCTTTTAGCTGTGTTAGTCGGTCCTGATTAGCGGCGGGTAATATAAAACGCACCTTATGAGCCAGCGAGTATATCGTCGCGGCTTTTAAAAAAACCGGTGCCAAGTGTTTTACTTCAGCGCTACGGCTTCCGGGCATTAGGGCCACAATATGCTCATCTAAGCCCAAGCCTAGATCTTGCCGTGCCGCTTTAGTATCGGTTTCGATATCAAACTCGTCAGCCAAGGGGTGCCCCACAAATTGAACGGGAATATCGTGTTCTTTATATATCTCAGTTTCAAAGGGCAAAATGGTCAACATCAAATCCACTGAGCGCTTAATCCCGTGTATACGCCCCTGCCGCCAAGCCCATACCGAAGGGCTAACGTAATGAGCTGTTGGGATTCCCGCTTCTTTGAGTGTCTTTTCGATGGGCAGGTTAAAATCTGGTGAATCAATACCAATATAAACATCGGGTGGATTGGCCAAATAATGCTGGCGAAGAAATTTCCGTATCCGTAGTAGTTCGGGCAACCTTTTAAGCGGCTCAATAAAACCCATAACCGCTAGTCGATCTTGCGGAAAAAAAGACTCGAAGCCTAGAGCCAGCATTCGCTCACCACCAATACCCGAAAAGTTGGCATCTGGAAAACGCTGACGTAATGCCAGCATTAAATCTGCGCCTAGAATATCTCCGGACATCTCACCGACGACTATTGCGATATGCATGATATTTTAGCGAATGATGCCGCGGGTGGACTTTTGCAAGGACTCGATTAAGGCTTCGACTTTACTGCTGTTTTGTTTGAGGGCGTTTAGCTCCTCAAGCGCTTCATCAACAGTGAGACCACGGCGGTACACTAGCTTATAGGCTTTGTTTACAGCAGCAATATCTTCTTTGCTAAACCCGCGGCGACGCAGACCTTCGGCATTAATGCTGCGAGCACTTGCTGGTGCACCAGAGACCATCACATAGGCCGGAACATCTTTGCCAATGGCAGAGCCCATACCCGTAAAGCTGTGGGCACCAATACGACAAAACTGGTGAACTAAGGTGTAGCCTCCCAAGATTGCCCAATCATCGACATGTACATGCCCCGCCAAGCTTGCATTGTTAATTAAGACGCAATTGTTACCGACCACAGAGTCGTGGCCTATATGGGCATAGGCCATGATCAAGTTATCGCTGCCAATAAGCGTTTCGCCGCGATCTTGAACGGTACCGCGATGAATCGTTACGCCTTCGCGGATAGTGTTGTTATCACCAATAGTCAGAGTAGTAGGTTCACCTTGATACTTAAGATCCGGGGTGTCCTCACCAATGCTGGAAAACTGAAAAATACGATTATTACGACCTATCTTAGTTGGCCCCTTAATAATCACATGAGAATGCACGACAGTGCCTTCAGCGATGCTCACATTAGGCCCAATGATCGACCAAGGGCCAACCTCAACATCATCAGCGATCTGCGCACTAGGGTCGATAATGGCCCGGGGGTCAATAAGGCTTGCTTCAGTCAACAATTTCTCTCTCTTTGTATCGGTGACGCTACGGTAATTATTTTACCGGTCGATCAGCACACATTATAGAGGCAGATGCCGCTAAAACGCCATCAACACTGGCTTTACAATCAAATTTCCAGATACCGCGCTTCTCTGAAACAATTTTGGCTTCCAGCTGTAAGCGATCACCGGGAACGACTTGGCGTTTAAAACGAACTTTATCTGCGCCGGCGAACAGGTAAATAGACCCATCGGCAGGGGTTTTATCCAGGGTCTTAAACCCCAGGATACCAGCGGCCTGGGCCATAGCCTCAACAATCATCACGCCCGGAAAAATAGGCATTTGAGGAAAGTGCCCATTAAAAACTTCCTCGTTTATAGTGATGTTCTTATAGGCCACAATATAATCACCCTCGACTAGTTCGGTCACACGATCAACCAGCAGAAAAGGGTAGCGATGGGGTAGATACTCGCGTATCTCTTGGATTTCCATCATGTATTCACTTCCTAAGGTACTCAGCTTAAAAGCAGTGACAGCGTATTCACTGTCAGTTTTGCATGCCCATGTTATTGCCAGAATATGACAATTCGAGCTTTTACTTATCCTTGCTCAATGTCCTAACGGTTCCAGCCAGTTTATCTAGCTGGGAAAACCTTACCGCACTGCGGCGCCATTTCTCCGTAGGCATCATTGGCGTCCCTGAAGAGTATGAGCCAGCTTCGGTGATAGACTTAGTCACCATCGTCATTCCGGTAATATGAACTTTATCCGCTAATTCGATATGCCCAACCAAGCCAACTCCGCCGGCTAAGGTACAGTGTTTACCGATAACGGCGCTACCAGAAATACCAACGCATGCGGCAATCGCGCTATGCTCTCCAATACGAACATTATGCGCAATTTGCACTTGATTATCGATCTTTACGCCATCACTAATGACGGTATTGTCCAAAGCCCCACGATCAATCGTCGTAGATGCACCGATTTCCACATCATTGCCAATTTGCACACTGCCTAGTTGATGAACTTTTAACCAAGCTTGGCCAGTTGATGCAAAGCCAAACCCTTCCGAGCCAATTACCGTGTTGTTATGGATCTCTACCCGATCACCCATACAAACAGCAGCCTCGATACTGACATTGGAGTGCAGCCGGCAACCTTGCCCTATAGTTACATCCTCACCAATAAACACTCCGGCTTCCAAATGGCTATTGGCTCCAATATGAGCACCAGCCTGCACAACACAGTTTGGCCCAACCCATGCACTCTCATTCACTTTAGCGCTCGCATCCACCACGGCACTCGGGTGGATCCCTTGGCTTTGCGCCGGGGAGCGTTTGAACAAGGATGTTAATACTGCAAAAGCAATATAAGGCTGAGCGCAGATAATTTTAGGGCCGCTAAAATGTTCTACTTCATTAGGGTGTAAAATAACGACAGCGGCATCACTGCTGGCGAGGTATTTACGATAGCTTGGATTAGCTAAAAAGCTTATTTCGTCCGCTTGGGCTGTTTGCAATGTAGCCATCGCTCTAATCTGCAAGCTTTGATCAGCCCCCTGCAACTCTACGGCGAGATTTTCCGGTAATACGTCCTGCAGGTGGTTAAGTAGCTCTTGCAAGGTGAAAGTTTGATTATTTGCCACGAGGCTTTCCCTTCTCTACTTAAATTTAATAGGGAACCATATCAAATTAGGCTTTGATTTACGATGCCCTAACTCTAGGGCCTTATTCTGAGCTAAGGCTTACAATGAAATTTCAGCTCAAATAGCCATAAAAAAAGCCGCATGCAGCTTTAGCTGATGCAGCTTTTACGGCCCATTCAACAGGGCTTATAGATTACTTAGCTTTATTAAGGCGATCAGTAATCTGAGAAGTAATGTCGTAACCGGTATCAGCGTGAAGCACAGATTGCGGATTCAAAACCAAACCGTAACCGCCGGTTTTGATGATTTCTTTGGCAATATCGTTTGCTTGCTTACCATACTTTTTAAATAGCTTCTGGTAGATTTCGTTTTGCTCTTGCTGCAATTTCTTAGCCAGTAGCTGCTGATCAGCACGCTTGTACTCGATCTCCTTAAGTTGCTTGGCCTTACGCTCATCCGACCAAGTCAAACCTTTGGTTTGCATCTCTTCGTATAACGCTTTCATATCTGAATTTAGAGTTTCCGCTTGAGAGGTCAGAGCAACATACTCAGGCTTAGCGCTCAATGCTTTAAGCTCTTTTTGAGCTGCTTCGCTGCGAATAATCGCCGTCTGCAAATCCATCACGCCAATTTTGCCTTGGGCCAAGGTCACGTTTGAGAACAATACGGCTGCGACAAAAGCCAAAGCGATCTTCATGTTTTTCACTATCTATCTCCAATATTTAACCATAATGGTTAATCTATGCAGCACGGCTGCTGTTGTTATTGACTGGCAAATGCACAGCCGTGTGATTAAAACTGAGTACCCAATGAGAACTGGAAGAACTCGGTTTCATCAAATTCGTTTTCGCGAATCGGTTTAGCGATGCTAAAGGTTAATGGACCAAAGCCCGATATCCAAGTAACACCGATACCAACCGAGGCGCTAACCTTACTTATATCAACATCAAAACAGTTTTGCTGACTTGAGCCACATTCAGTATCAAATACGTTACCAGCATCAATAAAGAAAGCAGACTGCAAAGAGCGCTGATCTTTAATAAATGGCAGAGGGAACAAGACCTCAGCACTACCCTCGATCAATATGTTACCACCAAATGGATTATTTCGATCAGTGTTATTGTTTAACTGAGTAGTAACTAGCTCACCATCGGCGTTAATAATATAGGCCAGATTGGAAACCTCGTTAGTGTTTCGAATACCATCACCATTGGTATCTTCCCAAGTAGCATACTGGGTTTGGTAGACTTCTGCAGGCGTACTCTGAGGGCCCAGGGTATTACGTTTAAAGCCACGTACCGAACCAAAGCCACCAGCATAGTAGTGCTGGAAGAATGGCAGTTCTGTAGTATCCCCATATGAGTCGGCATAACCAAGACGGGTGCGCAGGCGTAAGGTCAAGCTATTAGTTATCGGGCGATAATATTGCGCTGTATAATTCAGCTTATAGTATTCAAGATCACCACCTGGCAGAGATAATTCAAGAGACAATCTCTGGGAAACGCCACGCGTAGCCAACCGACCCCGGTTAAGAGTAGATTTGGCCCAGTTTACCGAAGTCGTCACCAAGTTAAACGAATCGCCATTTTCGTCTACAAAGCCTTGAGGTGATTGAGCATCAAGTAAGCTGCTTGCGTCGCTCAAACTTCCAGAGAAGTCATATTCCTCCAATGGGGATGTACCTAATATATCAGCAATTTCATCGGCATCAGACTGATTCAGATACATATCAACCGCATTATTAACCCGGCGTGGACTTCCAATAATTTCCTGAACCGCAAACGGGCCAGTTTCAATCGATAGGTTCTGATAGCCTATATTAAAACCAATTCTCTCGATTTCAGAAATCGGATAACCAAAGTTAACGCTGGCACCATAGCTATCCGTAGAATAACTAGATACGTTGATACGAGAATAGTCACGCGATTGGTAAAAAACACTAAAACCGCGACTTACTCCATCAGGTGTAAAGTAAGGGTCCGTATAGTTAAAACTATAAGCTGTTTGGTAGCTACTTCGACTAACATTAAAACCAACGCGCTTGCCTGTACCAAGCCAGTTATCTTGCTGAACATTAGCTCCTAACACTAACCCGGAGCCCTGGGCGTAACCAACGCTCGCTCCCACGCTACCTGAAGGCTGCTCTTCAACTGTGTACTCTACATCTACCAAATCCGCGGAACCCGGGACCTCTTTGGTATCTACTTTTACTTCCTTAAAGAAACCTAAACGCTCAAGACGAACTTTAGACTGCTCAATTTTTAGCGAGGATGCTGAAGCACCTTCTAACTGACGCATTTCACGGCGCAAAACATTGTCAGCCGTGGTGGTATTGCCACGAAACTCAATACGATTGACGTATGCACGTTTACCAGGGTCTATAAAGAAGGTAATTTTTACCTTACCTGTTTCTTCATCGACGTCAGGCATTCCCTTAACCTCTGCAAAAGTATAGCCTTCATTGCCTAAACGCTTGGTCATATACTCTTCAGTGGTGGTCATTAACACTTGGGAGAACTTTTGCCCCTCTCGCATCAAAAGAAGTATACGCATCTCTTCTTCAGGTAAAACCGGGTCACCTGCCAACTCAACCTCGCTGACCTCGTAAACATCACCCTCGTTGATATTTACCGTAATAAATACGGCCTCTTTATTAGGGCTTAGGCTCACTTGAGTGGAATCAATTTCGAATTTAAGGTAACCGCGATCAAGATAATAACTTTCCAGACGCTCAATATCACCGCTCAATTTTTCCTTGGCATAGCGATCATCACTGCTCATCCAAGAAAACCAGCCCGAGGTCTTTAACTCAAACAACTCAATTAGCTCTTCATCATCGAAGGCCGAGTTACCAACAATATTGATATGCTTAATAGAGGCTACATCGCCTTCATCAACATCAATCTGCAATTTAACTTGGTTTCGAGGCAAATCAACTACGGTGGCCTCTACATCAGCACTGTATCGACCTTGAGCAACATACTGGCGACGCAATTCTTGGGTCAGACCTTCCAAAGTGGCTCGCTTAAAGATCTGACCTTCCGCTAGGCCATTATCATTTAGCCCTTTCATCAGATCTTCAGTTTTAATGGCTTTGTTACCTTCAATAGAGATCTCGCTAATCGCAGGACGCTCTATCACAGTTACCACCAGAACGTTGCCATCGCGACCAATCTGAATATCTGCAAAGTAGCCAGTTTTAAACAAGGCTCGAGTCGCATTTTGAATGGCTAAGCTGTCCAACTCTTCACCAATCTGAATAGGCAAGGAGGCAAATACGGTACCCGCCGAAACGCGTTGCAGCCCCTCAAGGCGAATGTCGTTCACCCGAAATGCTTGGGCATATGCCAGTGCTGGCAGTAAGGTGAAGATAAGAATAAAGTCTCTGATACGCTTCATATTATGCTTAATCATTAATTAGTGTTGAGCCTAGCTCTTTATATTTACACTAAAGCCGGTGCCCCAGCCTTAGTTCATGTACCCGCTTAATTGGTCTTAATGCGGCTGCATACAACAAGTATTCTTAAAACAAGCGCATGACGTCGTTGTACAACGCTACACACATGATGCAAAGCACCATAACCATGCCAATCTGATACCCCCATAACTGTACCCGCTCTGGCAAAGGACTCCCTTTAACCAGCTCAATAACGTAGTAGAGCAGATGGCCGCCATCCAGAACCGGAATCGGCAATAGGTTCATAACCCCGAGAAATACACTTAGCAAAGCCAGCAATGTGATAAATTGCTGCCAGCCAGCCTTGGCCGAATCGCCCGCCACTTTAGCAATGGTAAGAGGTCCGCTCAAGTTTTTCGTGGATATTTGCCCAACAATCAGCTTCTTCAAAGAGACAAGTACAAATATGGATTGTTCCCAAGTTTTATCGACAGCCACCACAAAGGACTGTACAAAGCCATATTGGCGCTTGATGATCATGTCCTTTGGCCAAGGTGTCTGAGTGGCCCTAACCCCTACACGACCGATCACACTGCCATCGTCTAAGGTTACTGCCGCAGGGGTAATGTCCGTCTCGATCAGCTTACCGTCGCGCTCATAGCTCAAGCTAAAGCTTTGATTGGCACGGGCTTTTACATACTCCACCCACCAATCCCAGTCTTCAACACGCTTACCGTCTGCCGCTAGCAGCTTATCTCCAACCTTTAGGCCTGCTTTTGCCGCAGGACTATCAGCTTGTATATAGCTCAGATCCATCGAAATGGGTGGGTAGAAAAGGGTTAGCCCTAACCCTGCGATTGGGCTGGGTTCCGCATCACCGCGCAGCCACTCATTGAGCTCTCCAACAGAGTCATAACTTAAATCTGAATCTGGATATTGGACGCGAAACAGGATCTCACCGCTTTCACCTAAGCGGTTCAGCAATTGTTGCACAAATTCTTGGCGGGTGGCTGTTGGCTGACCATCTACTGCGATTATTCGCTGGCCCGGCTCTAGCCCAGCCTCCGCAGCGACTGAACCTGGCTCCACCTTGCCCACCACCGCTGTGAGCTCGTTATAACCCGGCATAGTAAGAAACCAATAAAGCAAGATGGCCAAAATAAAGTTGGCCACCGGGCCTGCCACTACGACGGCAATTCGGCTTAAAACAGGTTTTTGAGTGAAGGCTAGATGCTTTTCATGCTCAGCAACTTCTCCTTCGCGCTCATCAAGCATCTTGACATATCCGCCAAGCGGCAGCGCCGCCAAAGCAAACTCAGTGCCTTCCTTATTGCGCCAGCTAAACAAGACCTTACCAAAGCCAACCGAGAAGCGCAGAACCTTTACTCCGCAACGGCGAGCGACATAGTAATGCCCAAACTCATGAACAGTTACTAACACCCCTAGGGCTAAGATAAACCAAAATACGGTAGCGATAAGACTCAAGTGATACTCCCCTCTACGCGACCTAGGACGCCAAAGCTTGGATTAATTGCTGCGCACTCTGACGCGCCTGCGCATCAACGGCCAAAACAGCATCTATGCTGTTCACTTCAATCACCGAGTGTTGCTCCAAGACTTCATTATTTATTTTTGCAATATCGGTAAAGCCTATTCGCTCCATCAAGAATGCCTCAACCGCTTCTTCATTTGCAGCATTAAGACAAGCTGCTGCACTACCACCGACTTTACTAGCTTCAATGGCCAAGCCCAAACAAGGGAAACGTTGCAGATCAGGGGCCGCAAAGCTCAAGCCTCCAAGCTGGCTAAAATCTAAACTCTCAACGCCAGACTCAATACGCTCAGGCCAGGCCATGGCATGCGCGATAGGAGTACGCATATCCGGCTGGCCGAGCTGCGCCAAAACCGAACCATCATTGTACTGAACCATAGAATGAATAACGCTTTGTGGGTGTAAAACCACCTCGATCTGCTCAGGCCGCGCTGCAAACAACCAGCGAGCTTCTATATATTCCAGCCCTTTATTCATCATGGTCGCCGAGTCTACAGAGATTTTTTGCCCCATTGACCAGTTAGGATGCGCGCAGGCTTGTGCAACCGTTACCTTGGATAAATCAGCAAGAGGCGTTTCTCGAAACGGCCCTCCAGAACCGGTCAACAAGATCTTACGAATTCCAGCGCTCGCTAAACTACTCATATTCTCTGGTAGACACTGGAAGATCGCATTGTGCTCACTGTCGATTGGCAACAATAACGCTTCATGCTGAGTTACGGCATCCATAAACAGGCTACCGGCCATTACCAAGCTTTCCTTGTTAGCCAATAAAACCTTATTGCCCGCCTTTACCGCCGCTAAAGTTGGTAACAACCCAGCAGCACCCACAATTGCAGCCATGACAGTATCAGCTTCTGCAGAGACCTGCTCCAAAGCATCTTTACCTGCCAAGACTTCGCTGTTGAGCTTATGTTCTTGTATAGCTTCACGCAGCTGTTGCGCTGCTGACTCATCCGCCATAACAACAAATTCGGGGTGATACTGAATCGCCTGCTGTAGCAGTGCTTGCCAGTTACGGTTTGCACAAAGTGCATAGATATGAAATTTTTGAGGGTACCGTGCAGCAACATCTAGGGTACTTTTACCGATGGAGCCGGTCGCTCCTAATATCGTTAAACGCTCGGGTTTCGACATTATAGCGACCAGCCACTCAAACTCATCGCCAATGCGAATACTGGAGCCGCAGCCGTTAAGCTATCTACGCGATCTAAAACACCACCATGTCCAGGTAAAAGACGAGAGCTATCTTTTATTCCACGCTGACGCTTCACCATACTTTCAAGTAAATCACCCAAAACAGATGCCAAACCGGCGGGAATAATAATGGCTAGGGTTAACAGCAAAGAAACATCAGCCATTATAGAAACCGCTATTGCGAGTAAAACACAGCTTAGCATTCCCCCCCAAAAACCTTCCCAAGATTTACCTGGACTAACCGCAGGGGCCAATTTGTGTTTACCCAAGGCCTTACCAGAAAAGTAAGCACCTATATCCGCACAGGCAACAATTAAGACAACGATAAGAATCAACCATGCCCCTGAGGTCTGGGCACGCAAATAGGAAAACGCCAACCACGTGGGCACGAGTACAGCCATTCCCATAAGAGCTTTAAACCAGCGACTCCCCCATAGCGCGGCACTACCAGGGTAGGACTGCACCCACAACAAGGCAATCGCCCACCATAGGCAACCAGCCATTAATATCGCCTTAGAAATATCAGCGCTCTGACCATCAAAGTTATGGGTAACAAAGGCGGATACCGCCAAAATAGAAGCAATTAAGGCAACATAGGCAGTTCGCTGCCAAACTTTGGAAAGCCCCGAGAGATTCGCCCACTCCCAAGCGGCAATTAATACAACAGTGGCGATAAAAGCCGAGAACAAGGGTAAAGGCAATTTAAACAAAGCTGCCAGAAACACTACAGCGAGAATAATAGCTGTGATGATACGTTGTTTTAGCACTCGGCCCCCAAATTTGATTCAATCGATCTTTTATCGATCAGTTTTTATTATCACAGCTATAATCAGGCTTGTTCCGCCAGCACTTGCTCAGATGTTTTTCCAAAACGACGCTGGCGCTGATAAAAATCATTGACCGCAGCGTCCACTTGCTCAGGGCCAAAATCGGGCCACAAGCAATCACTGAAATACAATTCTGAATAAGAGCTCTGCCAGAGCAAAAAGTTGCTAATACGAAGCTCTCCACCCGTGCGAATCAATAGATCCAACTCAGGCAAATCTGCCAAACAAGTATGCTGATGTAAACTTTCTTCATTAATATCAGCTACAGCAATCTCACCCGCCTGCAGCTTTTCAGCCAATTTTTTGCTGGCTTGGGCTATATCCCAACGGCCACCATAATCAGCGGCAATAACTAAGGTAGCCTCACCTTGATCAGCAATCGCTTCGGCTTCGGCAATTGCGTCTTGCAACTTCGGGCTAAATCGGTCCCTGCGCCCGATAATTCTCAGCGCTACCCCCTCGTCACGAAGCTTACGTGCTTCACGGCGCAAATAGGAGTAAAACAAGCTCATCAGCGCCTCTACCTCACGCGGAGGGCGGCGCCAATTTTCACTACTAAAGGCAAACAAAGTCAGCACTTCTACCTTGTGCTCTCGGCAAGCTTTCAATACGGCACGAATCTTTTCGACCCCAGCCTTATGGCCAGAGCCACCACCCATACCCCGCTGTTTAGCCCAGCGATTGTTCCCATCCATGATGATGCCAATATGACGTGGAGACGCCGCTGGCAAGTTTTGCTCACTCAAGTGCAATAGCCCTTTTAGATTTCCATCAAATCCGCTTCTTTCACTGATAGCGCCTTGTCCACTTCAGCTACAAACTTATCAGTGATTTTCTGGATATCATCCTGAGCGCGACGATCGTCATCTTCAGTGATTTCTTTTTCTTTCAGCAGATCCTTAACATCTGCATTAGAATCACGACGGATATTACGGATCGAAATTCGGGCATTTTCAGCTTCAGAGCGGGCCTGCTTGATATAACCTTTACGGGTTTCTTCCGTCAAAGGTGGCATTGGCACTCTAATCAGTTCGCCGGTGGTCACTGGGTTTAAACCCAGGTCAGATTTCATAATAGCCTTCTCGATCTCTGGCACCATGGGCTTTTCCCAAGGGCTAACAGAAAGCGTACGAGCATCCAAAACAGATACATTGGCAACTTGATTCAATGGTGTATCAGAGCCGTAATAATTAACAGTTACAGTATCCAAAATGCTCGGATGGGCTCGGCCAGTACGTATTTTACCGAAATTACTAGCCAATGCTTCTAAGCTTTTTTGCATGCGGCTTTCAGCATCCGCTTTAATATCATTGATCATCATCTAAAGTCTCTTGAATTAAAGTACCTTCGTTACCACCGCGAACAATACTGACTAAAGCGCCAGTTTGATCCATACGGAAAACACGTACAGGCATATCATGTTCGCGACACAGACAAATTGCTGTTAGATCCATCACCCCTAGCTTCTTCTCGAGAGCCTCATCATAGGTTAAGGCATCGTATTTAGTCGCTGTAGGATCTTTCATTGGGTCGGCCGTGTAAACACCGTCTACTTTGGTGGCTTTAAGCACCAATTCAGCCTCAACCTCGATTCCACGCAAACAAGCGGCCGAATCGGTTGTAAAAAATGGGTTACCAGTACCCGCAGAGAATATTACCACTTCCCCGGAATCTAGAAAGCGAATGGCCTTGCGGCGATCATAGTGATCCACCACGCCACTCATAGGGATTGCAGACATAACTCGAGAGGAGATATCTGAGCGCTCTAGGGCATCGCGCATCGCTAGCGCGTTCATTACAGTAGCCAGCATACCCATATGGTCGCCGGTTACACGATCAAGACCAGCCGCACTCAGCGCAGCACCGCGAAATAGGTTGCCGCCGCCAATTACCAAGCCAACCTGGACACCAATGCCGACTAACTGACCAATCTCTAAGGCCATTTTGTCCAGTACTTTGGGGTCTATACCGAAGCCCTCTTCTCCCATCAGCTCTTCGCCGCTGAGTTTAAGCAATATACGTTTGTATTTTTTGTCTTTGGTGGGCATGGAAGACTTCCTACATTGACCGTGATTTGGGAGCTTACGCCCAGAATCGGCACCCATTAAGCGCACAATATTCTAAGCGGCTGAATTCTAACAAAAAAGGGGTGGAAGATGCGACTCCCACCCCTTTCAAATCGATGTTTTTCATCATCGACTGCTGAAATTCAGCTTTCTAGCGATTATTCGCCTTTAGAAGCAGCAACCTGTGCAGCAACTTCAGCAGCGAAATCAGCTTCTTCTACTTCGATACCTTCACCTACCTCGAAGCGAACAAAGCCAACAACCTCACCACCAGCTTCTTTAACTAGCTGAGCAACGGTCTGATCTGGGTTCTTAACGAATGGCTGCTCAACCAAGCTAGCTTCTTTCAAGAACTTCTTGATGCGACCTGTCATCATCTTCTCAACGATCTCGTCTGGCTTACCCGCCATATCCGGCTGAGCCTTGATAATGTCTTTTTCTTTCTGAAGCGCTTCTTCTGGCATATCTTCTGGACGGTTAACCTGTGGGTTAACAGCCGCTACGTGCATAGATACGTCTTTCGCTACTTCCATCGCACCAGCAGAGATAGTGGTGATAGCTGCGATACGGTTGTTAGAGTGGATGTAAGAACCCACAACACCACCGTTAGCTTCAACAACAGCTACACGGCGAACACCGATGTTTTCACCGATCTTCTGAACCAAAGCTTCACGAGCTGAATCCAACTCACCTTCCATTAGCTTGGCAACGTCTTCGATCTTCTCAGCAAATGCCTTATCAAGAACCTTAGCTGCGAAACCAACAAAGTTTTCGTCACGAGCGGCGAAATCAGTTTCAGAGTTAACCTCAACCAATACACCGTAAGAGCCGTCTTCAGCAACCTTCGCCGCTACAACGCCGTCTGCTGCAGTACGATCCGCTTTCTTAGCCGCTTTAAGGCCTGAGGCTTTACGTAGGTTTTCAATCGCTTTATCGATGTCGCCATCAACTTCTTTAAGTGCTTTTTTGCACTCCATCATGCCGAGGCCAGTGCGCTCGCGCAGTTCTTTTACCAAAGATGCAGAAACCGCCATGATTTTTTCCTCATCAATATATTTGAAACATAAATACGAAAGGGGGCGAGCGCCCCCTTTTAGGCCGAGACCAGTAATTACCAGCCTGCAGCCTTTGTGTTACAGCTGTGCGAGGGCTTAGCTAGCTTCGCCATCAACCTCTACAAACTCGTCCTTATTAGGAACGCTCTGGCCGTTAGCTGCACCTTCTAAAACAGCATCAGCTGCTGCAGAGGCGTACAACTTGATAGCACGGATCGCATCATCGTTACCTGGGATAACATGATCAACGCCAGCAGGATCAGAGTTAGTATCAACAACACCAAATACTGGGATACCTAGCTTGTTAGCTTCTTGAATAGCGATGCGCTCGTGTTCAACGTCAATCACAAAGATCGCGTCAGGTAAGCCACCCATATCCTTGATACCGCCGATAGAGCGCTCAAGCTTCTCCATCAAACGAGTGCGCATTAGCGCTTCTTTTTTGGTCAACTTATCAAAAGTACCATCTTGGCTCTGGGCTTCCAGATCACGGTAGCGCTTGATTGAAGCGCGGATGGTCTTGTAGTTGGTTAGCATACCACCCAACCAGCGGTGGCTAACGTATGGCTGGCCAGAACGCTCAGCTTGCTCTTTGATTACTTTAGCGGCTGCGCGCTTAGTACCAACGAACAATACTTTTTTCTTCTGAGAACCAAGCTTAGTTAGAGCAGCTAGGGCTTCATTGAACGCAGGAACAGTGTGCTCCAGGTTAATGATATGAATTTTGTTACGAGCACCAAAGATGTATTGACCCATCTTTGGGTTCCAGTAGCGAGTCTGGTGACCGAAGTGAACACCAGCTTGCAGCATATCGCGCATGCTTACGGTAGGCATATGTCTATTTCCTTAGGGTTAGGCCTCCATATACCCCAGCCGCTCAACCCTTTCCTGCCAAAGGAAGATGGGCACCCAAACGGATGTGTCGGTATATGTGTGACGTTAAAATCATCAAATTTACCCTGCACTCTAGGTACAGGGGCGCGCTTTATACCATAGACATGGACTTGTTTCTAGTTTTTTCGACAACCAACCTAAAAACATGGAGATCTGACCGCCTGCCTTGGGGTGGGGTATGGTTTGCAGGGATCGCAAAAAGCGGCCTCCATGCCAGCTCGCGCTCGCCTCCAAGGCTCACACGTCCCTGCAAACCATACCCCACCCCAAGACATTCTGCTGTATCAACCTCGACGCAGATCTCCATAGCAGTTTTAGGGGTGGCTAACTCTCTTTTGGGGGCATCTTCGACTTGGAGGAGAAGGTGAGCTGGCATGGAGGCCGCTTTTTGCGCCCCCCAGAAGAGAGTTAGCCACCCCTAAAACGGTCAAGTCAGCACAAATCAATAACGCCCCTCCAAACTGCATTCGACATATAGAAGGCTACCGCTTGGAGAAGCGCACCATGACAGTTTACAATAGTCGGTCTTTTGCTTGGACGGCCAAATTGACCAAAACCCTGAACTTTGCGGGTAATTGCCGCCAAAAACCAACAGAATACATAAATGTAGGAAAATACTAGCCGATGTCTGTATCCATCAAGACCCCTGAAGAAATCGCCAAAATGCGCGTAGCTGGCCGCATGGCTGCCGAATGTCTAGAAATGATCGAAGACTATGTAAAGCCAGGGGTAAGCACGGCAGAATTAGATCGAATCATTCATAAACACATTGTCGAAGTGCAAGACGGCATCCCAGCTTGCTTAAACTACCGCGGTTTCCCAAAATCCATCTGCACCTCAGTGAACCATGTCATTTGCCACGGCATCCCCTCAGAAAAGAAAATTCTGAAAGATGGTGACATCATCAATATCGACGTGACCGTGATTAAAGATGGCTACTTCGGCGACACCAGCAAAATGTACTTTGTTGGCAAACGCAGCTCGCACATGGAGCGTCTAGTTCAAGTAACTCAAGAATGCCTATATAAAGGCATCGAACTTGTTAAGCCTGGAACTCGCCTAGGTGATATCGGCCACGTCATCCAACAGCATGCTCAATCTAACTACTACAGCGTAGTGCGCGAATACTGCGGCCATGGAATCGGTAGCGAATTCCATGAAGATCCACAGGTACTTCACTACGGCAAACCAGATACCGGCTTAGAATTAAAAGAAGGCATGACCTTCACCATCGAGCCAATGATCAACGCCGGCAAAGCCCACACCAAACTGAAAAAAGATGGCTGGACAGTGGAAACCCGCGACGGCCGCCCATCAGCGCAGTGGGAACACACCCTAGCGGTAACGGCTACCGGTGTTGAAGTATTAACCGCCCGAACTGAAGAGAGCTTTTAAAGCACAATGAGCGATATCGAATCGATTCCCTACTTTGAAAAACCCATATTATTTTTTGAGCAGGGAGCGTTTCGCAAACAGCTACAAAAGCGCAATGCCATTGTCGTTTTTAAAGAAGCCATCGCCGAGGTTAACGAACAATTCGATCTGCGCTTTCGTGAAGGCGAAAATATACGCCGCTTAATTTACGATCGCGCAACCTTTATCGATTGCTTATTGCATTATGCTTGGCATCTCTTTCAGTGGAGCGATGGAATCGCCCTACTCGCCGTTGGCGGTTACGGCCGTGGCGAACTGCACCCCTACTCCGACATCGACATACTGGTACTCACCGAAAATGACGAGCTGCTAAACCAAGGCCCGCAGAGCAATATCGAAAGCATTCAAGATTTTGTCACCCTACTCTGGGATTTTGGTTTGGCCATTGGTCACAGCGTACGCTCAATCCCCCAGTGTATAGAACTTGCCAAAAACGACATCACCATTGCCACCAACTTAATGGAATGCCGAACGCTCGCAGGCTCCGCCAAGCTACAACTATTACTGCAAGCCCACACCAGTGCCGACAAAATTTGGACAGCTGCCGACTTTTTTCGAGCCAAATACCAAGAGCAGTATGAGCGCCACAAAAAACACAACCATACCGAATACAATCTAGAACCCAATATTAAAAATGCCCCAGGCGGCCTACGCGATATCCAAACAATTAGCTGGGTAGCTAAACGATTCTTCGGCGTAAACAATTTTAAATTACTAGCTGGACGCGGGCTCTTTACCGACGAAGAGTACAACATTCTATTGGCCGGCGAAGAAGACTTATGGAAAGTTCGCTATGCCTTACACATGCTAGCGGGTAGAGCGGAAGAGCGGCTGCTATTTGACTACCAAAAAGAAATTGCCAAATTATTAGGCTACCAGGATGATGACTCTAAGCTGGCCGTTGAAAGCTTTATGCGCTGGTATTACCGCACCGTTTTGGCTCTACGCGAAGTTAACGACGTCATGCTTCATTATTTGGATGAAGTCATCTTGCAAGCTGGCCAGCACAGCGAAGCCAAGGTGATCAATGACCGCTTCCAGCGAGTGGATAACTATATCGAAGTTACCCATGAAAACGTTTTCAGAGACAGTCCTTCGGCCCTATTAGAAATATTTGTACTACTGGGGCTAGATCGAAGTCTAGTAGGTGTACGAGCCAGCACTATTCGCCTGATTCGCGAGCATCGTCATTTAATCGATGACAATTACCGCAGCGATCCGGACAATCAACACCTATTCCTAACACTATTGCGCTCCCCCGTTGGTCTGGTTACCCAGCTACGCCGCATGAAGCGCTATGGAATTCTCGGTCTATACCTACCAGAATTTGGCCGAGTTACCGGCCAAATGCAGCATGACCTCTTTCACATTTACACCGTAGATGCCCATACCTTATTGGTGATCAAGTTTATGCGCCGCTTTAGACAAGCTGGTGCAGAAGAGCGCTTCCCCATTGCCAGTCATGTTATGAAACGCCTACCCAAGCAAGAGCTACTGTATATTGCCGGTCTATATCACGACATTGCCAAAGGCCGAGGCGGCGACCACTCCGAACTAGGCGCGGTTGACGCAAGGGAGTTTTGCGAGCGTCACGGTTTAAGTAAGCGCGAAACCAATTTGATAGCTTGGCTGGTAGAAAAACACCTATTGATGTCCACTGTTTCTCAGAAACAAGATATTAGCGATCCAGATGTTATTCACAACTTTGCGTTAGAAGTAGGCGATCAAACCCGACTCGATTATTTATATGCCTTAACCGTTGCCGATATGAACGCTACCAATCCAGATGTATGGAACAGTTGGCGCGCTAGCTTAATGCGCCAATTATATATCGAGACAAAACGCGCCCTACGCCGCGGCCTAGAACACCCTGTCGATGCACAAGACCTCATTGAAGAAACTCGCCACAATGCCCTAGCCAAGCTCGAAGACAAAGGCATTAACGAAGCGCAAGCCTTGAGCTTTTGGCAGGATATGGACGAAGAATACTTCCTCCGTGAAACTCATATTGATATCGCTTGGCAAACCGAAGCCATATTGCAACACCGCCAGCAAGACAATGAAGACGAAGAGCCCTTAGTTTTAGTCAGCGAAACCACCAGCCATGGCTATGAAGGCGCTACGCAAATATTTTTACGAGTTAAAGACCAAGCCAATATTTTCGCCGCTGCCGCCAACGCCATTAGCCAACTGGGATTAAGCATTGTGGATGCCAGGATTTATACCGATTCAAGCGGCTATACCATCGACACTTTCTACATACTTGATGAAAATGGCAGCTCATTGGGTGACGACGACAGTGGCGCATTCAAAATCGAGCAGGCACTAAAAGAAGAGCTGGCCTTGGTCGGCGAATATTCCGACATCATTAAGCGTCGCACTGCTCGCGAGTTAAAATACTTCGCCATGCCGACACGCACATCCATTAATACCGATTTTCGCAGCGGCCATACTGTTCTAGAAGTAACAAGCCCGGACAGGCCTGGATTCTTAGCCATTATCGCTGCGGCCTTTAGTGAATTTGGCATTCAAATTCAAAACGCCAAGATTACCACCTTAGGCGAACGTGTAGAGGATGTGTTCTTTATTAGCGATGCCGACGGGCAACCGCTTAGCGACGCCAAGACCTGTGAGGAGCTACAGGCTACAATTTGCCGACGCCTTGATAGACAAGTACAAAAAGAAGCAGGTTAAGTTTTAAAATTCAACAAGCAGACCTGAGCATAATCAAGCTTGTGTTTGCAAAAAAGAAAAACCAAATAAGCCACCATAGCTATGAACCCAGATCTCAATAAACTTCAGCCTTACCCGTTTGAAAAACTCGCCAAGCTAAAGGCAGCTGTTAGCCCAGCTAGCGACAAAAGCCATATTGCACTTTCAATCGGGGAGCCCAAACATCTACCTCCCCAGTTTGTGATAGAGACCCTGAAAGATAATCTCGACAAGTTGGCAAACTACCCCGCCACCAAAGGTGTTCCCGAACTTCGCGAGGCCATCAGCAAATGGTTAGAGAGACGATTTAAACTTAAGCAAGAAAGTCTAGACCCAGAGCGCCACGTTCTCCCCGTCAATGGCACCCGTGAGGCTCTATTTGCTTTTGTGCAAGCGATCATTGATCGGCAGCAGAAAGCTCCTTTAGTTATGTGCCCCAACCCTTTTTATCAAATTTATGAAGGGGCCGCACTATTGGCCGGCGCTGAGCCACACTTTCTAAACTGCCAAGCCGAGAACGGTTATATTCCTGATTTTGAGCAAGTCGCACCAGAGCTTTGGGAACGCTGTCAGCTGCTATTTATATGCACGCCGGGCAATCCAACGGGCGCGGTGATGAGCAGTGAACAGCTGCAGAAGCTGATTAAGCTGGCCGATGAATATGATTTTATTATTGCCAGCGATGAGTGCTACAGCGAGTTGTATTTTGATGAACAGAATCCACCCCCAGGCCTTTTACAAGCCTGCGCCGAGATGGGACGCAATGACTATAAACGCTGCGTGGTATTCCACAGCTTATCTAAACGCTCAAATCTGCCTGGTTTGCGCTCCGGTTTTGCGGCGGGTGATGCCGACATCATGGCGCAGTTTCTTCGCTATCGAACTTATCACGGCTGTGCTATGGCCCTTCCCAGCCAGATTGCTAGTATTGCGGCATGGCAAGACGAGGAACATGTACTGCAAAACCGTAAGGCCTACCAAGAGAAGTTCTCTGCTGTGTTGGAGATCTTAGACGGAAAACTTGAGGTTAAAAAACCCGATGCAGGCTTTTATTTATGGCCCAATGTGCAAGGCTGCGATAAAGACTTTGCTCAACGACTGTTTGCAGAGCAACACATTACTGTTTTACCTGGTCAATTCCTGGCGCGAGATAGCCAAGGTGTCAATCCAGGCAACGGCTATATTCGCATGGCGCTTGTCGCCCCACTTGATGAATGTATTGTGGCTGCAGAAAGAATCGTCGATTTTGTTTCAAAATAAATTGCGAAAGAGTTATCGCTAAATGCTAAAAAAAGAAAGAGCCAGTTACATCCTTGGCCGACTTCAAAAGGAATACCCAAAACCACCTATTCCGTTGGACCATAAAGACCCATATACGCTATTGGTGGCGGTCTTACTGTCGGCACAGTGCACCGACGAGCGCGTCAATCAAGTTACTCCGGCTTTATGGGAACTCGCTGACAATCCATTAGATATGGCCAAGCAAACGGTTGAGGATATTCAAGCTATCATTCGCCCCTGCGGCCTGTCGCCACAAAAGTCTAAAGCCATCTCCAAGCTTTCACAGATTCTAATTGAAGAGCACGAAGGCGAAGTACCCGCCGATATGGAAGCACTAGAAAAGCTACCCGGCGTGGGACATAAAACGGCTGGAGTAGTCATGGCACAGGCCTTCAATGTGCCTAGCTTCCCAGTAGATACTCATATTCACCGTTTAGCCCAACGCTGGGGCCTCACCAGCGGACAAAACGTTGCGCAAACCGAAAAAGACTTAAAAAAACTATTCCCCGAAGACTCTTGGAATGCATTGCATTTACAGATTATCTATTGGGGTCGCGAGTTTTGCTCGGCAAGGGGCTGCGATGGCACGGTCTGTGAGATTTGTACGACTTGCTACCCCAAACGCAAAAACCCTAAAGTAACCTTAAAACCCTAAAATAGGCCTGAACAGTTAAGCCAAGGGCTTTTTTTAAAGAGTTTTAGAGACCAATAACCCACAAACAAAGCAGTAAAGACACAGTAAAAACATGGAAAACAATCAAAGTAATACCGAAGTAAGCACCCAAGCTATTCCTGCAAAAACATCAACACTGGCCATTGTCAGCTTAGTGTTCGGCATTCTAGGCCTATTCTTTTTAGGCTCCCTAGTCGGCATTATTACCGGTCACTTGGCGCGCTCAGAGATTCGCAAAAGCGGCGGCCAACTGCAAGGCGATGCACTGGCCCTTACCGGCTTAGTTACCGGTTACATCGGCTTTATCTTGGCCTTTATCTGGGTTGTGGTATTGGGCGGCTTAGCGTTTTTAATGGCGTTCTTTGGCTAATACCAGCTAAACGGATAAATCCAGCGGCGTCACTATTATACTGCCCGTAAGGATTTGCTATGCTTAGCGCCTTTTGAGGCCACTAAGCCAGCTGTATTGCTTAATTTTTAATACAAAGCACAGCAGCAAACAGAAACGTCAAATAGCGAGAGTGATAATGAGCGTTACCCTATATGGCATCCCCAATTGCGATACCGTCAAGAAGGCCCGAACCTGGCTAGAACAAGCTGGCATCAGCTATGATTTCCACGACTTTCGAAAAGATGGCTTGAGTAAAGAGCAAGTCGCGGCTTGGATCGATGAGCTGGGCTGGGAAACCTTGCTGAACAAACGCAGCACCAGCTGGAAAGCACTCGATGAGAACTTGCGCAGCAATATGGATGCAAGCGCAGCGCTAACAGCAATCATAGCAAGCCCAACACTTATCAAGCGCCCACTGCTTGATGACGGCAAAGCACGCAAAGTCGGCTTTAAAGTGGCCGACTACGAGAACATTTTTAATTCTTAAGAGCTTGTTAACTCAGGCCCAAATAACAAAATTGATAAAGGTATCACCATGAGCAATCTATACAGCGTCGGCCTAGGTGTCGGCACGCAAAATCAAAACGGCGAATGGCTAGAGGTATTTTACCCAGCTCCTCTTCTGAACGCCGATAGCGCCATATCAGAAGCATTAACTGCCGCTGGCTACACAGGTGGCAATGCGGCAATTGCACTAGACAATGACACTATGAGCAAGCTAGCGGAAGCCTTGAACAATGCCGGCCAAACTGAACAAGCTGGTATTGCTCAGTCTTTAACGAGCAGTGAACGCCCTCTAGTGCTAACAGTATTAGCTGAAGATGCCGCTCCTAATAATACGCCAGAAGCGTATTTAAAACTGCACTTAATCTCGCACCGCTTAGTAAAACCCCACGGCACGGATTTATCAGGTATCTTCGGTTTACTCCCCAATGTTGCCTGGACCAATGAAGGCGCGATCGACCTAAGCGAGCTAGCTGAGCGTCAGCTAGCCGCACGCTTAAAAGGTCAGGTACTGGAAGTTTCTTGCGTCGATAAATTCCCTAAAATGACCAACTATGTTGTACCTGCTGGTGTGCGCATTGCCCACACAGCTCGCGTGCGCTTGGGCGCCTATTTAGGCGAAGGCACCACCATCATGCACGAAGGTTTTGTTAACTTTAATGCGGGCACCGAAGGCCCAGGAATGATCGAAGGCCGCGTTTCTGCTGGCGTGATGATCGGCGCCGGCTCCGATCTTGGTGGTAGCGCCTCAACCATGGGCACCTTATCCGGCGGCGGTAATATAATTATTTCAGTCGGCAAAGAGTGTTTGCTTGGCGCTAATGCCGGTATCGGTATTCCCCTTGGCGATCGCTGTACGGTTGAAGCCGGCTTATATATTACGGCGGGAACTAAAGTACAGCTGCTTGATGATAAAGGCCAGCTAGTCGAAGAAGTTAAAGCTCGTGATCTAGCCGGTAAATCTGATTTGCTGTTCCGTCGCAATTCAAGCAGTGGCGCGGTTGAGTGTAAAACCAATAAAAACGCTATTGCGCTTAACGAAGAATTACACGCTAACAACTAAGCCTCCTTGCTACCACGCTGCTGGGCAGTGGCGTGGTAAACCATCGCCATCGTATTAAAACAATCAAAGCGCAGTTAATCCTGACGTACCTAGCAAGAGATAATTATGAGCACCGCCGCCAAGCTGTCCCCAACCCTTGAATTAGCCATGGATTTAATGGGCCGTCCCTCGGTCACCCCTGAAGATGAGGGCTGCCAAGCACTCATGTGCGAACGACTTAAAACCATAGGTTTTGAGATCCACAATCTACGTTTTGGAGAAGTTGATAACTTCTGGGCAATCCGGGGTGAACAAGGCCCAATCTTTGCCTTTGCCGGTCATACGGATGTTGTACCAACAGGCCCAGAGAGTAACTGGCAGCACCCGCCGTTCGAACCCATCATAGAAGATGGCATGCTTTATGGGCGTGGCGCAGCTGATATGAAGGGTAGCTTGGCCGCCATGCTGGTCGCGGTAGAGAACTTCGTAGCGGCTAACCCAGATCATGAGGGCCGAATTGCTTTTCTGATTACTTCAGATGAAGAAGGCCCCGCGATTAATGGCACGGTAAAGGTTGTTGAATGGCTAGAACAACGCAATGAAAAAATCACATGGTGTTTGGTAGGAGAGCCTTCTAGCACCAATGAAGTTGGTGATGTCATTAAAAATGGTCGTCGTGGATCTTTAGGTTGTGAACTAAAGATCAAAGGTATTCAAGGTCATGTTGCCTATCCGCACCTAGCACGCAATCCCATTCATCAAGCGGCACCGGCCCTTGCCGAGCTAGCTGCAGAGGAATGGGATCAAGGCAATGATTTTTTCCCAGCAACCAGTTTTCAAATTTCCAACATTAATGGCGGCACCGGTGCCACTAATGTAATACCTGGCGATGTTGATATAGTCTTTAATTTTCGCTTTTCTACTGAATTGACCGAGACCACTCTCCGCGAACGCAGCGAGACTATCCTCAACAAACATGGCTTAGAGTACGACATCAATTGGAAGCTTAGCGGCCATCCCTTCCTTACGCCTGAAGGGCCATTGGTTGATGCTGCCGTTAAAGCGATTAAAGATCACTGCAATATCGACACTGAGTTGTCTACAGCAGGCGGCACCTCTGACGGACGATTCATTGCTCCTACTGGCGCACAAGTGCTGGAGCTTGGCCCCGTTAATGCCACCATTCATAAAGTTGATGAATGCGTCTGCGCCGAGGACTTAAACAAGTTACAAGAAGTGTATCAAGGAATCTTAGAAAACCTTCTAACTTAAACGCCGCAATCTGCAGTGCTGTGCCACTTTATCTCGTAAATTGAATCGTCTGAAATGTACCAGATATAGTGGCATAAATAACTTTTCGAAGCCCCCTCCAAGCAAGAATATCGACCGCCTATCTTTGTAGAATCTTTAAACCATTAAATTAGCCCCTCAAATGAAAGGCTGTAACATAGCAGTCATATTTGCCGATTATATTAGCCAGCATTGAAATTGAGACGGGACAGTGAAATGTCTGAGCAAACGGCCGTACAGCCTTGCGCCAAGGTAATTCCCTTTCCTCGTCGCAATTTTCACGGTGCTGCCATCATTAACGATGATGGAACGGAAACGCCCATTACTGAAGAAATGGTTAATCAGGCGGTGGATCAAGCTATTGATCAGCTCATTAACTATTTACCTAATTGGTTACATCCCCTATCGGCACCGGCAAATTCTTAAACCTGATAAACGCCAGTTTGCAGGTTTGGATTTTAGCAGTATCAGTTTTAAACTCTCCTCATACTTATTGGGAAAATCCCAAAGCGGCTAGACTTTGTTCTAGTCGCTGCTTTTCTTTTTCTGTAAGCCCATCAACTTCAGCAAGACGATAATGAAAGAACTCTCGCCTTTTGGGATAGTTTTTTCTCAAGGCATCAAAGGCTTTGGCAACATCATCGGCTTGTAGATGCATAGCCTCGCGAAGGTTTTTGTCATCTTGAGATATATCGTAGCAATGTGGAATTAGCTGGCGCAGAAGCTCAAAGGCTGAATCAGCAGCCAAGTTGGAAAGTGACTCAGGATCTTGCCGTGAACCTCTGGGATTTATCCAATCTAATGATAAAAACTCCGACAAGCGCTCCGCAATCATCCTTGTGCCAGTGACTTTACCATCATAACTATAACCCGCTATATGGGGCGTCGCGATATCAACAGCCGCAAGTACATCGGCATGTAAATTAGGCTCGTCTTGCCAAACATCCAGCACTGTTAACAAATCACCTTTATTGTTAATCCGCTCCAATAAAGCGCGATTATCCAAGCAATCACCCCGCCCACAGTTAAGCAGAACAGCACCCGCCTTGAGTCGTAAAATTTCGGCCTGCCCAATCATTTTATAGCTTGGGTATGGCCCAGTTCGAGTCAACGGGGCATGCATAGATACAATATCAGCTGCCAATACTTCCTCAAGTGAAGTCAAAACAGGGTATCGATCTTGCTCAATAAGCGGGTCATAGCCAACGCATTCTATACCAAGTTTTGCGGCACGTTTATAAAGCGCCGAGCCAACATTACCCATACCAATGATGCCTAGACGCTTACCCTGCCAATCGCAATTCAAGTGTGCCAAGGCCGCGAAAACATACTCTACTACCGAGTTGGCATTACAAGCCGCTGCGTTTGAATACACAATCCCTCTCTGATCCAAATAGGCAGTATCAATATGATCCATACCGATGGTGCAGCTGCCTACAAATTTTACAGGGCTAAACTCAAGCAGTGATTTATCAACCTTACTCACAGAGCGAACGATTAAAGCATCAACATCCCTCACATCGGCTGCGGCAATTTCGCGGCCTGCTTTAAATCGCAGCTCGCCACCGTTTTTTTCCACAAAACGTGAAAAATAGACCTCTGCCTCGGGAATGTTTTCATCCAACAGAATGATCAAACCATACTCCTAAATTGATTTCGAGCCACCCTGACTCTAATTAAGAGCCAGCAAATACTTTGTTCATTCGGCTCGCTAAGCGCGAAAAGCCCTGTTTTTGGCAAAACTTTTCTAAAGCCAACATATCGGCTGGCTGCCAATGCAGTTCTTTGATTGAGCTCACCAAAGGAACATCGCAAACAATCGTGGCCAGTGTTTTTGCCATGGCAACCTGCTCGAGGTGCTCTTCTAGCTTAGTCGCCAAGCCTTTCGCACCGCGAACTGGCAAACTGTGTAACTGCTCTATATTGGCGTAAACACCTTTTACACTGCCATGGGCTTGCAGCAAGGCAGCGGCCGTCTTGGCGCCAATTCCTGGCACACCAGGGATATCATCAACCGCATCGCCCACCAAGGCTAAGTAATCAGCCATCGCCTCTGCAGGTACTCCCCACTTTTCTTGTATATCCGCAGGGTAAGAACATACATCCTTAGCAAAATCCCAAAGATAATCCTGCTCTCGGCGAATTAGCTGCCCCAGATCTTTATCACGAGTTAACACAGCGACCGGCTGCTTACTGCGCTTTGACACAGTCATTAAACTACCAATTAAATCATCAGCCTCGTAGCGCGTCGATCCGAAACAGGGAATACCCATTAGTTCAGCAACTTCTCGACATGCCTCCAACTGATAAGCCAAAGCTTCATCTGGCAATGCCCGGCTCGCTTTGTACTCAGGATAGATCTCTTCTCGAAAACCTTGCCCTAAACTCTCGTCAAAACATAAGCCAATACGCTCTGGCCCATATTGTTCTTTTAGTTTTAATAGAAACGTAGAGAAGCCATAGACCGCTTCAGTTGAAAAGCCATTGCGCGCCGTCCAGTTCGCAGGCAAAGAAAAGTAATATTGAAAAATGTAGATTGAAGCATCAACCAGGCAAGTTGCGGCTAATGGTTTCATCGCACATCTTCCCGACGGTAGTTAGCAATCTGATCAGCGCCTTCAGTACCGTAAAAGCGACTTAAAGCTTCAATCAACTTTTGACTACGCTCATTTAAGGCCCCTGCACAATAGCACTGTAACTGGCAAAAAATAGCCTGACAAAATTCCTCGCTGGGCAGTAAGCCCGCTTCAGCATTATCAGCACTTACCCGAAACGGAAAAGCCGCCGCACGAGACAGAATACACTCCAAGGCCTGAGGCTTAGCTTCAACCTTTTCAAACTCAGCTTGCTGCTCCGCGCTTCGACCATCGGGGGCATACCAATAGCCGTAATCTTCCAAGCGACGGCGCTCTTCTCCTGCGACGAGCCAATGGGCGATTTCATGTAAGCCGCTGGCATAATAGTCTAGAGTGAAATGGATCCTATTCTTAGAGCATTCCAAATCGGCCACCTGATAGAGGGGCTCTTCGGCACCGGCAACGAGTATCGTATTGTGGCTTCGCTCAAAACACTCAGCAAAAATGTTTACCAAATCTTGGCAACGATGCTCAAGCTCGGGCCTGCTATTAAAACAACTCATTCAGGAACGCACTCTACTTGAGTCAAACGCTGATAATATGCCTCACTTAGGAACTCACGCCCTGCCAATAAATGCTCCAAGTACCAGCGGGCTGGTTTTAAATCGTCCTGCAACATGGCCTTATTAGCGACATAGACCCAGGCTGCGATAGGCCCATCACTGCTGTGCACTGTGAATATATCGCGACTGTATAAGCGCGGCGCCCCCTCAAATGGGTCCATTTTAAAGATCTGCTGATGATCTTTAAGGCGATACGCAACCCCTTCCACTACCGAGCTATGGTGAAAGCCGATATTGGCGTAGGAGCGATGTGGGGCGTCCGCAGCACGTTTGTTAAACAGCAGCTGTGACTGTGGCAAAGTGGCGGAGACTGCCAAATCAAATTCTAGCCCTCGGGTACGCATCCTATCTGGGTTCATATTAGAACCGTAAGCGAAATAATAACTGTTCAATTTTCAACCTAATCAATCAAAATAAAACCACTACATATAGTGATCTTGGGCCCAATAAAAAATATTTTGTCAAAATGTTGTACTTATGCCAATCTAGCTATACTTTATATAGTAAGAATTTTAATGGCACCGCCCCTTCTGCTGAAGTTTAAGCGCCTAAAAGGGAATTTTACGCAAATTTGAGTGCCATATAATAATAAGCCTACTCTGAAACTGGGGTAGGCACCTAAGCTGCCAAAACCCAGAAGGGAGGTAGTCGCATGAAGACCATGGAAAACCGCTCTAAAAAGAGTAATGTCATTGATTTGTTCACGGGCCAGAAATACGCGCCTGAGGATGATACCCGTTTTATTCGCCTTGCGCCTGAACTCGACGGTCTGGAGATGCTTTATAGCAATGATGCCAGCCCTGATAAGCTGTTCAGCCTTAAGGTGTTGTGCTGGGGTTTGCGCGCTAACGGCGATGTGGTCGGTCTAGTACCGTGGCTCAATGACATTGTCGCCTGTATCGACATCAAGGACCCCCTCAACGGCCAATGGGAAGGTTATTACGACCCAGGCGTTGATGAAGTCTTTTATGACGCCCCTATTCACAAGGTTGTCGAGCTAGAAACCGCTGCTGAGTATTATGACTACGAAGCCGCCGAGCTCAACGGTGAATTTAGCATCCAGGAGATACCGGACACCATTGGTACCCACGCAGTACTGGCCGATAAAGCCTATGAAAATATTACCCTAACGGAAGTAATAAGCTGGCGCTTATATGGTGACGGTAAGATTTCTGGCATGGTGGCCGATGAGTCTGAGGTTGTCAGCACCCCGGTTTTACCAGGTGATGACTGCTTATATCAGGTACAAAGCCGAGAAGAATTTCGCTATTTCTTCCAGCACCAGATTGCTAATCGTATTAAAGCCGAAGATCCTGAGGCCCTAGCGGCCATCTCGATTTTGGTTGAAGAAAAGTAAGCAAGAAGCATACTTTTCATTCACTCTAAGGCAGCCGCTCAAGCTGCCTTCTGTCTACTTTTCTCTGTAAAACAACAACTTTACGATACCAAACACCACTAGGCATCAGCCCCCTTACAGATCCAATAATGGAATTCGTTAGCACTCTCGCCCTGGCCTTCTGACTGTTTCAACAGCTCATGCCCTAAAAAGTTACAAAACTTAGGGATATCACGGGTGGTTGATGGGTCTGTCGCTAACACTTGTAACACTTGGCCTGGCTGACATTCACGAACCTGCTTATGAAGCATCATTACGGGCTCGGGGCATAGCAGGCCACGTGCATCTAATGTCGAATCAACTACTAAAGTTTCTATGTCTATCGCTGTCATTTCCTTAACTCTGTACCTTTTGTTTGCTCTGTCATCCGATATACGGCAGCTATTTTAACAGCGAAAACCATCTTGTGGACTACACTGTAACTGTGATTTGCAGCTGATGATTCAGCACAGAGCGAGGAAGTATTTTGTCTCTACTGAAAGATTTAACCATAAACCGCCCGGATATTTTTAGCCGCCATAGCTTGGAGCTTAGCTTTAAGCTTCTGCGCCACCGCGAGCCAAGACTTGCCCTTGAAGTGCAAAATATCCTAGCGGGTAAAACTAACGATGCGCCTTCGGCCCGAACCCTACCACCTTACCTTAGCCGCAGCTGTGAGTTTTTTATGGTGGCTATAGATCCGGTAATCGTCGGCCAGATTATTTCGTCTTTAACCCTTATAGGCCGGAACATTATTGAACAAAGCGATGTTCGCCCCAGCCGTAAAGCCATTATTCTCTCTCTGCTTGAAGAATGGATGGGGTTAGTCGAATGGATGATCAGCGAATCTGAACAACATTTACCTGCCCCGAGCGCTACCCATTCTGCTTAGGATTGCGTACCATCCACGCTTTTGGCTGTCCGGATACAAATCATGATTCACGTATTAATCGAGCGCCATATCGGCGCTGACCTAGAATCCACCTATGAAGCCATGGCTCGCTCAACTCTCCAAGGGGCATACCAAGCGGTTGGCTTTATTAACGGTGAAACCTTCTATGATATGAACAACCCAAGACATCATTATGTGCTCAGCAAGTGGCGCACACTTAGTGATTGGCAGCGTTGGTTCCAAAGTGATGAGCGACGCAAAATGATTAGCCAGTTGGGCGCGACTTTAGATGGCCCAGAAAAGATCACTTTCTTGGAAAACTAAATCGGCAGAAGCGATGCTAGAATGAGGGGGGCTTGATCAAGCCCTTCTCATTAAGCAATATTTGAAAGCAGAACTACAAACCCATCTCTCGAGCTTGTTGTGGAGTAATCAGGTTTATCGATTCACTGGGCTCATCAAAACACAGCAACAATTCCCCGCGCTGCAGCTGCCCTTTAAGCTGTTCGAGCTTGCTCTCTAGGCCAACTTCCTGTTCGCCATAATCAGTACCCTCACGCAAAGCAAAAGACTCTAAAACCGCTTTCAGAGTCTCTGGCGCTAATTGTTGAAAGGGGATGATCACTGAACAGGCTTAACAAATTTAAGGGTCATGCGGTCACTTTCGCCGATAGCAAGGTAGTGTTCACGCTTTTCATCACCTAAGGCCAAACGCGGGGGTAAAGTCCAAACGCCTTTAGGATGATCTGCGCTGTCTTTAGGGTTGCTGTTGATTTCGCTTGCAGCCACTAATTTAAAACCAGCTTTTTCAGCAAATTCAATAACCTTAAGCTCAGTTACATAACCTGATTTAATCATAGTATCTAAATCAGTGCCTTTTTTAGCTCTATGCTCAACAACTCCCAATAGGCCACCTGGCTTTAACATTGTGTAAAATTCATCAAAGGCCTCCTGTGCAAAACCTGATTTCATCCAGTTGTGCACATTACGGAAAGTCAAAACGCGATCCGCACTACCTTTTACCGTATTAACTTTATTTGGCGGATAGAACGCTGTTAGTTTTGCCTTTCCATATACATTAGGGTTCGCGGCCATCTTCTCAGCGAACTTCTTTTGGTAACGGGTATAAAAATCAATGCCGGCATTGGGGTCAAAATGTGCTGCGTAGTACTGTCCCTTATCCATGACATAAGGTGCCAGAATCTCAGCATACCAGCCACCACCTGGCCAAATTTCGACCACTGTTTGATCTTCAGCCAGCTCGAAGAATTCCAACGTTGATACTGGGTTTCGGAATTCATCACGAGAACTGTTTTTCTCGGCGCGATGATCCGCGGCTACGGCTTTTTCGATACTATGATCAGCATGGCTAAGGCTATAGGCACTAAAGCCGGCACTAAGGGCTAGTACTAAGCTACTGATGATGGGTTTGGCTGCAAACATATTTTAATCCATACTTGACCTAAAAGAAGGCTAAAGCCTACCCTATATCAGTAGATGTTTAAACGGATAGTTACCATGGATACATGTTTAGTTTTAACCGTAATCAGTGATGATCGCCCTGGGGTGATTGAGCAAATAGCCAACTGTATTGATCAGCACAAAGGCAGCTGGCAAGAAAGCCGCATGGCGCACCTAGACGGTAAATTTGCCGGTATTTTGAGGGTCAGCTGCGCTACCGAGCATTTAGAGTCACTTAGCACGGCCTTATCAGCTCTGGAATCACAGGGTATTCAAGTGTTGCTAAGTCAAGGTCAAAGTAATCAAGCCGTTAATCTGCAGAGTATTAACATCAGTGCAATAGGTCCAGACCGCCCAGGTATTGTACTAGAACTCTCCAGGGCATTTGCACAGCGCTCAATAAACGTTGCACAGCTTGATACCGACTGCAGCAGCATGCCCTGGTCTGGTGACCCACAGTTTGAAGCGCATTATCAATTGCATGTGCAGAGTGCTTGCAATATGGATGAGCTGCAGGAGCATCTTGACAGTATTGCCGATGACCTGGCCCTAGACATTCAGATTGAAGAGCCAACCGCCTAATATATAGAATACGGAATTCTATTAAAGTAGAGGCGCGAGAATCAATTATTTTCGCGCCAGTAAACTACCCTGTCGTGCCCCCTTACGCCGCCAAATTGAAATCGGGCTGTGGGTAGGTTTTCATCGTCGAAGCTCCCATCCTGGTTCCAGTCATATCGTAACCACGGATAATTGGCCAAGTTTATATCCACATCAACAAAGCCACGATTTCCGAATCCAGGAGCGGTAAAATACTGCCCAGCATCCCCTTGTGAAAAATGAATATGATTAGGCCCCATATCTGCATAGCTGCCGGTACTTTGGCCGGATCCTATGGTAACAATTCTATTTCCACCGTCCGATAGGTCGCCTGTTTGCTCATAACGTATTTGCCCCCTACCGAGAGAAAAACAAGATGCCTTTTGATTTCGCTGGAAGCTACTGCCTTGCCAGGATTCGATATGCAACTGGCTCAGTAAATCCTCGGTTTCCGGACCGTGTAGAGAGGGCATATTGAGACGAGAAAAATAAAAGCTCGAACTCCCAAGTAAAGCATGATCAGCAACCGCATCTGAATTTTCAAAATCCATATTTAATTCACTGTCGGCGAGTTCAATACCATCACTATCGTTCACCTTTAGAGCAACCATTAAGTTTTCCAGCGGCGGCTCTGGGTTTGTAGTACGTGCCAAGAGCAAAGTGCTTTTTAAGCTCGCCACCCCCAAATCAAACTCGAAGCTCTCGTTAGTTTTTTCCACCCTATTTAACAGCTGTTGTGCTTGGTAGCTAATCAAACCCTGGCTTGTAGTCAATTTAGCGAATTCCCCATGATAGCCATCGACAACATGTCCCTGTAGATTGACAGCCTGTAGCTCGGCTGACACCTCGAATTCTTGGCCTAAATGAGTTATACCTGTACTTGCACAGGCTGAAAGCAAATCTTCGTCACTTATCGTAAAATGACTTGGCACAAAACGCCCCAGGCCCCCTGAGCGACCTTGTATTTTTGCACTTATTTGCGCATCTGCACCCAGATAGGAGCCACCACTAATTGCGGCCGATAATTCTACAATGCCGACATTGGAATAACTGTATTGTCTCTCCCCGCTGCCTCCTCCAGAAAATCCGCTCAGTATCAAATTGCCAGAAAGGTCGGCATGACTTACTGCCACCGGTAAAAAAGGTCGAACCGCTAACACAACAGACTCTGGATCGGCTTCATTACCAAAACTGGCCAATACAGGGTTGTTACTTAAGTCAGCAAGTGTATTGATGTCGCTATCATTATGACCATCAGCCACACCATCAGCATTAGCATCATCATCAGCTTGCCAACCAACAGCCTTTACTTGTGTAGAAAATTCTTCGCCAGCTTTTACAAAAACGCCACCATTGTGATCTTGAGCACTTGGGTTGTTTGGCACTTCAACAAAAAGAGCAAACGGTCTAGAGATTAGCTTTTCACTGACGCTCGATATTGTCTGTTGAGCAAAATTTCTTCTGTTATCCTGAATGCCAATGGTAAAACGACCAACATCGTAATTAAGTAATTGATACTGCACAAAGCCATTGCGAAAACGAAGAGGCTTCCTTGAATAGTTGTTATTGGTACCGTGTAAATCCCCATTTATTATCCACTGCGAGCGCAATTGCATAACATCACCGTCAGCTCCCCTTAACCTTAAGCGAAGATTTTCAGTATTGTAATCGCTAGCAACGCCGCAATCTCCAGTATCAGGGTCCCTACGCATTAATCTTACTGCGATATTGTGCGCACGATAGGCGATAAAATCTTTACCGTCTTGTGAAAAATCGAAAACAAAGACGTTATCCGCATAGCTAATAGTATTCGATTGCCCTTGTGCCATGCCTCCACGAATTTCCGCATTGACGGTCAAGGACTCAGCTCTTTGATTTGCAAGTTGTAAAACTACCTGCCCTTGGTCATCAGCTATCATTTGATAACTTGCTTCACCGCTATCAGCGGCTCCAGCGGTAAACCGTCCATTTGCAGAACTCATAGACCAAGAACCGTTCGCGGTACTGGTTGTGATATCCAAAATTCCTTCAAAGTCTGTAATAACATCATTATTTTGATCCATTACAGAAAAAGTAAATTGATTAGGTACACAAACACTGGCTGAGCTTTGAGCGCTCTGAATCGATATTCTCTCTGGTTCAGAATCCGTTATCGCTTCAACCGTCCAATTGTCAATATGATAATGCCCTCTAGAACCAAAAGTATCTGCAGATACTGTCGGTCGACCGCTGGGCCGAATTCGTTCAGCAGGGAGCGTTAGCTCGTAGTTGATAACTTCGCCAGCCCTAGCACTCCCGCTGTCTATAACAATTGCGTCCCAACTGCTATTTTCGTTAAGCCATTGAAATTCTACCCTCGCATTATTAGAGGGCGTCTGGCTAAAGCTATCATGACCAATTCGCAACCAAAACTTTATTCGCAAAGCGGTGTAATCTGACGGAGGATCAACAAAGGCATATGCATATGCCCGGCCAGGGCCTAAAAGGATGGCAGTACCATTTTGAGCTTGCTCTTGGTTGCTAGGGAAGCCATAAGTACCGGACAATACCCAGTCATTGATAACATCTGAGGGCGATTCAAAGTCTTCATTTAAAATGATTGCGGCGTAAAGCTGAGAGGGCAGAGACAGCTGCAGAAAAAGGTATATTAGCAAACCCTTTTTACTAAATTTGCGGCCCCCTATAAACTTGAAAAAATTAGGGTAAAGGTGGCCAATCAAGCTAGCCACTTGCATGAGCAAAGATTTTAATCTTTGACGGGTCAACATGGCACCTATGGCTTAATCGATTTTATGTTCAACTACTGTAAAAGTAGTCATCTATTAAGTAATAGGTAATTTTTGTAAAACTCTCCAGCTAAGATTGATAGTCGGTATATTTTTAAGCCTGCATGAAGCGGGCAAGAATGAAAATGTCTCAGCGAGTATTTTCTCGCCAATATACGACAAGATCATGCCCTCTTATCGCTCCAAACTTTGCCAGCACAGTCGGTAGCTGAAGCTCGTCGTCTATATCATTTTGATTCCAATCATGTGACAGCCAAGGCGCCGCACTATAGTCGATAATTACCTCCACTTCGCCTCGGTTAGCGAGGCCCGGCGCAGAAAACTGCATACCCGCGTTGCCAGCGCTAAAATTAATAGTCTGGGCCTGCATATCCGCAAAACTCGCCGTCGTGCTGGAAGCTGCAATAGGAACTGTAAGATTTGATGGGACATCTAAAGGGCCAGTAGCGGCAAAGCGAACATCAACACGATTAATTTGACTGCAGCTATCATTTTCATTTCTGACAAAGGAGTGCCCTGCCCATGACTGTATTTCTAAGGGCAGCTGAAGGTTTTCAGTTTCAGGGCCATGCCTGCTCGCGGCAAATAACCGTGAGTAATAAAAGTCCGAGCTGCCAAGCAACTTCGAATCTGTATCACCGTCACCATCAATATCGAGATCCATACTACTGGAATTAAGACGAATACCGTCCGAATCAACTAAGCGCAGGCCTAGCTGGACATCCCGTAATGGTGATTCTTTTTGATCAGTTTTATTAACTCTTAAGGACGCATTCAAGGTCGCCTGTCCCTGCGTGAAATTTAACAGTTCTGATACGACATCAGCTCTTCCCGTTAAAACGTTGCCGTTAAGAGGCTTAGCATCGAGCTCTCGCAGGCCCTCACTATCGCTGAGTTTTGCGAACTCTCCACTATATGCATCCAATACTCGGCCATCTCTAGCACGAGCTGAAATTTCTGCAGAGACTGTAAATGGCTGGGACAGATGAGTCAGATTGCTTGCACTACAAAATACGTCCACATTGGCATTTTGAACAAGAAAATGATCGGCGGTGAACCTACCTACCACCCCTGAACGACCAACTATTTTAGCGGCAGCTTGAGTAGATCCACCAAGATAACTAGCTTCGCCAAGGCTAAGATCTATTTCTATAATGCCAGCATTGGAATAGTTTAATTCAGCGTCTGCCCTACCACTACTAAAACCAGTGAGGCTGATGGAACCTCCTAATTCTTGATGGGCCACCGTTAGCGGTGCAACAGATCGTGCGCTTAGTTGCACGTTATACCTCGGTGTTTCACTTCCGAATGCCGCTAAAACAGGGTTATTAGATAAATCCGCATTGTTTTGTGAATTGCTATCGTTATGGCCATCAGCCATACCATCATTGTTAGTATCGTCACTGGGCTGCCAGCCAACAGCACTAACATTTGCCGAAAAATTCTCACCGGCAGCTTTAAATGCTGGCGCATTGGCCTGCAAGCTATTGGAGCTACCCGGCACGGAAATAGCGAAAGCAAAGGGTCTTACCGAAATTTCAGCACTGCTGCCATAAATAGTAGAGTCACTAAAACTGTTACTGCGATCTTCGATATCTAATCGAAAATGCCCAACATCTCTCGTGAGTAATTGCACACGAGCTTGACCTTGAGAAAAGCTAATCGGTAATTCAGAGAAACCACTACTCAGAGTTTCTGTAGATCCCCCAAGCAGCAACTGCGGACTGAGTCCTCCTGGGTCATCAGCCATATCGATATTGCGCACATAAACTCCAGTACGATTGTAATTTAGTGCTGCACCACAATTACCACTGGAATCACGTTTCATCATGGTTATTTGTAAATCATGATTGCGGTAGGCGATCACATCATCATTGAGTGGGTCATCATATTCAACAACAAAGGCATTCTCAGAAAAGCGAATTGTGGAGCTGTTACTCGAAATCGAGCCGGAGTTTTCTCTAAGCTGAATACTTAGACTTTCAGCATGCTCATTTGACAAACGCAGCCTTAGCTGACCATTGTCATCGCTATGAAATTGATAGCTGGCTTGGCCGCTGTCAGCGGGGCCTGCGCTAAAGCGATTATTAGCGTTTGGCATGGACCATGTACCATGGCCACTGCTGGTGCTAATGTCGACCAAACCTTGGTAGTCGCTTAGTAACTGACCTGAACTATCTTTTGCTTCAATCAGAATCTCCTGAGCTGCACAAACGCTTGCTGTTGTACCACCAGAAGCGATATCAAAGTGGTCCAAGCCCTGCTCTTGATTTCGGGTAACGACAATATTATCAATATGATAGTAACCTGCGCTGCCGGAGTTATAAAACAGTACGTAGTTATCGCGGCCAATTTGATTTGTTGGTATATCAATAGTGACACTGCGGATGCTGCCTGCGCCAGAAGACCCTCTATGTAATTCGGTTATATACCAACCATTTGATACACCAGAGCCATACCAGTAAACGTAGAAGCGAGAGCGCCTATTTGGGCTCCAGCTAAAATCGTTTCTACCCACTCGGAACCAAAAGGTGAGTTGCATGCTATCAGGTGTTTCAGATTGCCTGAAGAAGCGATAAAAATAAGAGTTTGGACCTACCCCTATGGCCTGCCCAGATTCAGCGGCTTGCCCACTTCGAAAGTCAACGCTGCCGATAAAGTTCCAGTTACGACGCACTTCAGCTTGATCGTTCAAATTGTCACTAAAAACAACTTCAGCCTGGCTTTGAGCGGCCGAACAAAGCCATACAAGAGCTGTTAATAAAAAGCGTGTCAACAAAGCGTTACCTCGAAATCATACTCTGGACTGCATTAAAAATAGCACAGAAAAACCCATAGTTGCTGTATCGGCCGCTAAGTGGACAACTAAAGCTTGATCAAGTATTACGATTAATTTTGAGAACTAGGAATGGACTTACTCAAAATACCTAATTATGGCTCACCAGGAATATAGGCACTTACCGATAAGCTTCTTAACGCATCTAAAGGCGCAGAACCGCAGCTGCCCTGACTGCTAATAGTGTAATAGCTGGCATCATTTACGACGCCATTTTGAATTTGGCAGCTAATAATTGCCTGACATTGTTCTAAGCCACTACTGGAAAATGACAAGGTAACAGCACTCAGCTCTAGGCAAGCGGCATCTCCTGCGGGGCGATTCGCCTCGGGATGTAACAAAAGATGGCTTAAAGCATAATTTGCACCACTTTCTGCAGCATAAAATGCTCGCTGCGAGAATACTTCTTGAAGCGAGACGAATGGTACCACTGAACTGGATCGACTAAGCCCTACGGCTAGCGCCGCTATTGCGATAATCAGAAAGATAGCTACAGGCAACATAAAGCCTCGCGCTTTCTTTGGCGATACAGAGGAGATAGCACTGAGAGCTCGTTTAGGGAACATTGCGTATATAAACCCTATCACTACTTATAAACTGCGCGTTGCCTTTGGTGAAAACCAAATCGACATTAAGCTCGGCACCATTATTTAGTGCACCAGATTGTACGGTAAACCCACCACCACTGGCATTCACCGAGCTGTCCACAAGTATGCCCGTAGCCGAGGGAGCAAACGCTGCAGCAAAGACCCCTGCACGGTTGTATTCATACAGGCCACCTTGATAGATACAAAACGCCCGACTTCCAGCAATAAAAAACACACGTCGACTCGAAGACGATTGCGAGAACACCGTCGGGCTGGACAGGTTAACGGTGCCGCTTCCTTGGCCAGTAGCCAAAGGTGAAGCTAAGCTGCCAAGTGCCGCACCACTATAGATATCCGTAGAACTCACCGCAGCGATTACCACAGTATTAGCCGTTCCACGATCAATGCTATAAGCTAAAAGATCAAGCTCTGAGCTTGCTGGGGCTTGATTACCATTGGTAGGGGGCTCACTTTCCAAGATGCCACCGCCAATAACGGGAATAAACTCTACACACTGGCCGCCCGCTGTCGCACGTACGCTATTTGGAAGTGCATTTTCTACCTCCCTGGAAATTAAATTAATAGCTAAACGACTTCGACTAAATAAATCGATACGCTGCTGCATAGCTTGTTGGCTGCTTAAATACTGTAAGAAAAAAGAGCTGCCCAAGGAGCCAATAACAGCCACAATAATAATAACGGCAATTAGCTCAACCAAAGTAAAACCGGAGTTTTTGGCAGCAGAAAAATGCATTAGAAGTTACCCTTGTAGCTACTAAGGACCACTTCACTGCTGCCAACCACAGCCCGTACTTCAACCCTACGAAGCTGTGCTCCGCTGCTCGCTAATCCTGTTACAGAAACCCCAGCAGCCCCTTCATTCACAGACACACTGATCGAACAAGCCTCAAAACTATTATCACTATCGCCATGATAATCACCGATATCATCCTTTACGGAGGATGCGATGATTGCCCCGCACACTTGTGCGCCATCTTGCCCACTTCCACAGGCTGGTAAACCGCCAACAGGGCTCGTGGATGAAAAGCGCAATAAAGTTATGCTTTCCAATTTGGATTTTGCACACTGCAATGCTCTATGTTGCTCAATTGGGTCGATACTGTCTCGACTCACTTGGCTAAAGGCCAAACTAAAAGCACCGGCTACGATTCCCAAAAGAACGATAAATACAATCAACTCCACCAGGGTAAAGCCATTTTGCATTAAGCTTCTCATTGAGTTGCACCATTAGCCGAGACAGAGATCGTCACACTCGCATCGCTAGCACTAATAGAAATTGATCCAGCGCTGGTCCTGCCCATCTTGTCAAAGCGAAAGCTGGCATCGCTGATTTCGATGCCTTGGCCTAACACATAAGGATAGTTGGCAGCACCCAAACTGACACTGGTGCCTGCATCCTGTACATCGATAGTATCGTTCGACGCGAGTGCAACAAATTGAATACTACGCCCAGCGCTCGCTTTTGCCATGGCTAAATGACGAGCGCTACGTAATGCAAGCAAAACTTGATCTCGGCTTGCTTGTACTCGTTGAGCGTCACCACTGTTACTAACTCCCATTACGGTGATAGAAATAATGGCTAAGATCACAATAATGGAGACTAACTCAACTAAGGTGAACCCTTCGAAGCGCTTCATTGGGGCTACTAGTTTTTAGTTAGTCGCCTTATAGGCAACAAAAGACTCAGAAATTGCTGTACCACCAGAAGGGGTATAGGTCACATTACAAGTAAACTGCGTACCCTCAGGGTCCGCGGCTGCAGGAGCGGTCCCGCTTACGGCGTAATTACTATTCGGCAATGAATTGCCCTCTAATAAATTTACAGCGTTCGCACAAGATGTAACAACCGTAACTGTCCCTGTGGATAAGCCTGCATCCGCCGCTAAGTTATTAGCATGATTCAAGGCCGAGGCACTACTTAAGGCACCCGCCACACCTTTAAGCGCGGCCTGCTCTGCAGAATCTGAAAGATCCACAAAGCGGGGCAATGCTGTTGCCGATAAAATCCCTAAAATCACAATCACTGCCACCAGCTCAATCAAGGTAAAACCTGCTTGCGCCTTAACGTTAGGTATTGCGTTCGTTTTCATAACATCCTCCAAGCCACAAAGGCTTTTTAACAAAAGTTCAATCAACGTGTTTGAATAGATAACATGTCCCACATGGGCAAAAATATGCCCAAAGCCAAAACCATTACAAATGCTGCCATCACTACAATCATAATAGGCTCAATCTTGGCGCTTAACCGTTTGAGGTCGTAGTCGACCTCTTCTTCATAAAACAAGGCAACTTCATCGAGTAACTCTTCGACACGACCACTTTCTTCACCTACAGCTATCATCTGAAGCACTAATGGCGTGAAAATTCCTACACCACCATGAGCCTGTAACAGACTATCGCCACGCTCTACAGAGCGGCGAATCTGTGTAATCTGCTCGCTGAGATATAAATTATCCATGGCAGAGGCCACCAGTCCCAATGACTGATTAATTGGGACACCGGAACGAAGCATTAACGCTAAGCCCCTGGCATAGCGAGCCATTGATGCCTGCTGGATAATTGAGCCAATGATTGGCATCCGCAGCTTCAATCTTCCCCACTGGCGTTGCCCTATCTCTGTCTTCAAGTGCTGACGAACTGCCAGTACCAACGCGACAACAGCAAGCAACATATAGGGCCAATAATTCACAAAGACATCCGACATTCCGATTAAGAACTTGGTTGTCCACGGTAATTCGGCACTAAACTTTGCATACATCAATGCAAAAGCGGGGATCACTTTTATATTAACAACGGTAATCGCAATACTAAGTGCGATAATGACAAAACTCGGATACCTTAAAGCCGCCGACACACGTTTTTTATTGTCGATATCCTGCTGAATATACTCTGCAATTTGCTTAAAGGTTTGCTCTAGTTGACCACTGTTCTCACCAGCATCAACCATAGAAACAAACATATTGTCGAAAACCCTTGGGTGATGACGCATTGCGTTTGCCAAGCTGGACCCTGACTCCAATTGCTCGACAATAGCCAGCAGTACTTTTTCAAGAGCCCGTTGTTTGGTAGTCGATGCTAGACCTCTGATCGCTTTGATTAGCGGAATCCCAGAACGGCTAATGGTATACATTTGGCGCGCAAACATGATCAGTTCTTGTTTTTCGACACGCTCAAGTCCAAGAGACTTGTTAAGCTCATCAATAAAACTCTGCTGCTCTACTTGCGGTTGAATCTCCAGGGGAATTATTCCGCGCTCAGCCAACCTGTTTGCTACCGACTCAGCGTTTGCCGCTTCGTAGCTACCGCTTAGCCGTTGACCATCTGCAGATCGACCTATATACGAGAAGCTAGCCATGATCAGTTAGCCTCCAACAGCTGGCTTTCATCATCCAACATGGCACATATACGCATAACCTCTTCAATAGAAGTTAAGCCTTGCAAGGCATAAGCTAGTGCGCTGCGCCCTAAAGGAATGAAGCTTTTCTGATTAATAGCGGCTTTATTAAATCCATCAACATCGCGGCTTCGTAGTGCTTTAGCCATTGACTCGTTAATATCAAGAATTTCAAAGATACCAATGCGACCACGATAGCCTGTGTGATTACAGCTTGCACAGCCGCGTCCTTTTTTCATGCGAGAGGTATCGTGCTGTCCTAGCCCCAGTATACTTTCAATGTATTTCAGCTCGGCATCGCTTGCTTGATGCTGCTCTGCGCAAGCGCGGCAAACGCGCCGAATTAAGCGTTGCGCAACAACGGTTTTTAAAGACGCAGCTACCAAATATGGATCGACCCCCATATCAACCAAGCGTAAGGCTGAGCTGAGCGCGTCATTGGTGTGTAAAGTAGACAATACCAAGTGACCGGTCATCGCTGCACGCATAGCGATTTCTGCAGAATCTGCATCCCGAATTTCACCCACCAGCAATATATCTGGATCCTGACGCAAAGTGGCACGCAGAACGGTAGAGAAATCGAGACCAATTTTTTCGTTAATCTGAACTTGATTAACGCGAGGCAAGCGGTACTCGACGGGGTCCTCGACAGTTATGATTTTTTTGTCGGCGCTATTCAGTTCGCTCACAGCGCCATAAAGCGTGGTGGTCTTACCCGATCCGGTAGGGCCAGTTACGAGGATCAGGCCATGTGGACGCTGAATAGATGCCCGAAAGCGTTCAGTGTGCGTTCTGGTCATACCCACTTTATCCAGCGGCAGAATGCCTTCAGTTTGATCCAAAATACGCAATACAACAGACTCACCATATTGCACGGGCATTGTAGAAAGTCGAACATCGACCTTATGATCCCGTACCATTAAGTGAAAGCGTCCATCCTGAGGCAAGCGTTTCTCGGAGATATCCAAACTGGCCATGAGTTTTAGACGAACAACCAAGGCACCGGCAATACTGTTTTCATTAACAATCTGCTCATATAGCACGCCATCGATTCGTCGACGAATGCGTAAGACATTTTCATCGGGTTCAATATGAATATCAGAAGCTTTATTCTGAACCGCTTCTTCAAAGAGCTTTTCAAGCAAGCGAACAACTGGCGCATCACTCTCTTCGACTTCGCCCAATAAGCCTGTCACCGAGATAGCATTTTCGGCCAGCTCATCCTCAAGCTCGCCCGCCAAGTTGGCAATTTCGTCAGCCTGTTGATAAGCCTTATCAAGAATATCCATAATCTGCCCTTCACGAGCGATTACAGAACTTACCGGGCCACCGAAATGCTTACGCACTTCATCCAAGCCAAAGATATCACTTGGATCTGCCATAGCGACCTGAACAACGCCATTGCTCTGCCCTAAACAAAGAATTCTATAGCGACGAGCCAGAGTTTCTGGGAGCTTTTGAACATCAGAAATCGTTAGCTGTAATTTATCCAAGTCTTGATAGGGGATACTAAGCTGCTCGGACAGAATCTTGAGCAAGCGATCTTCCTTGACCAAATCCATCTCAACTAAAGTACGGCCGAGTTTACGGCCCGTTTTCTTCTGTTCGGCAAGCGCTTCTTGAAGTTGACCTTCAGAGATTACGCCTTGCTCAATAAGAATATCACCAATACGTATTTTGGGAGCTTGCATAGTCATATCGGCAAGCCTTCTTCACGTACGGCCAAGGCGGCACTGTTTGGTTTTTTACTCAAGCTTCGAATTCTTTGATTAATATAGTTCAAAACATTCTTATGTTTACTATTAAACTGTCGGGCTCTCCAATAACTACTCACCGCCTTAGGGCTTTCCAGAGCATCTTGAGCGCTCGCTAAACCAAGCCAATAAGCCCCATTTTGGTTATCAATCAAAAGTAGCTTCTTATAAATACTTTCTGCCTTAGAAAACTGCTCGAGACGCTGGGACAAGGTCGCCATACTTTGATAATAATCAGGCATTTCTTCCAAATTTGGCAATTCGCTTGAAAGTAAATCAAGGGCTTCTTGGCTTCGACCTTGAGCCTGCAACAACTGCGCTGCCGCAAGCCTTTGAAGCTTCGGTTTTTGCAGTTTTCTTATCAGCGCTTCGCCGTCTTGCCAACGCTGCTCTTTCAATAATATTTTCAGTAAAGCCTTCTGGATGGACCAGTTATTCTTATGGCGACCCATTAAGTCACTTAGCCGTTGTATTGCAGCGTTCTTTTTTCCTTGAGCGTACAACTTTTTGGCCGCTTTTAGTCGAGAAGCCAACTGGCTATCAAGATTGAACTGTATGCTTAACGCCTCCGCATCACTACCATTAATGGCTATATTGTGAGCATTATCAGCTTCAACTTTCAAAGTAATTTCTTTCGAATTATCATCACTGGCAGCCTGGACGAACGCCCTTTCATCAAGTTTCGCCTCCAGTTGCAAAGGAGTTTTTTTCTTCGGCATCGAAGGTTTTTCCGAATAATCCTCGCCCACCATTAAGGGTTTTGGAAAAACCTGCCCTTCAAGCTTTGCAAGACTTGGATATTCGGTTTCATCAATTGCTGGTAGAGCCAACTTTGGCTCTTGAATCAATTTATAACTTTGATTGTAACTGTGAACTTTTTCTAGTAATTCTCGGTGAGCCGAAGATCCACTAGCGGCACTCGCTGCGGCAGGTAAGCGCTGCAGCGTAGCAATTAGATCGACCTCGGCATCATTTTTCTCTTCACCTTTTACCAGCCCCGAGTGTTCATTGATAATAGGTGCCTCTTGATAAGGAACAAATTTCTGCTCTCTAGCTAGAAAGAAACTCACACTCGAAACAACGCCCAACAGCAAAAAGAACAATGATAACTTTATCCACTTAGGGTTCAACACCCCAAATTTATGACCTGCGGTAGTAAAATACTGCCTTGCAGTATGCTGTGAAGGGGCTGTTTTTTCTCGTATCACATCCACAATCCAAGTCCCCCAGGAATAATAATGGCCGCCGCCAAACAGGCTGCCAAGGCCCAATTCGGTAAGGATCTTTCCTTGGTTCCGATGGCCGCCTTGCTATCAGCAGCCGCTGCTTCAACCTCAGCTTTACTCACTTGCTTAGCACCTTTTGCAAAGGCGCACATCAGTGCCTTATCAGCCAAGATATTAAGAATCCTAGGATTTCCCAAACTGAAACGAAATAATAAACTTTTGGCTTTCTCTGTAAAAAGGTCTTCATGTCCACCAGCAATTTTTACACGAGTGGCCAGGTAGCTCATTGCGTCAACCTTATCCATTGCCTTTAACTCAGCTTGATAAGCAATACGTTGGTTGAGCTGTCGCATATCCTGCCTCGCCAACAGCTCATCCAGCTCAGGCTGGCCAAGCAAAATAATCTGAATCAATTTGCGTTTACCTGTTTCCAGATTACTAATTAGCCGCAATGCTTCTAAAGTGTCTCTGGGCATCGCTTGAGCCTCATCGATGATGAGTACTACTTTTTTGTTTTGGCGTGCTAAATGCACCAGCTGCTTTTGAATATGGAGCAAAATTCTGTAACTAGGGACATCATGATTTAAGGCTACTCCCAACTCATGAGCCAACAGCAGTTTGAACTCACATGGATTTACGAAGGAGTTATTGATATGAGCAACGTGATAGCTTTCGCCGAGCATAGCAATCAACTTGCGGCACAAGGTTGTTTTCCCAGTTCCCACTTCACCACTAATTTTGATAAAGCCTTCACCTTGTTGAAGAGCAATGGCCAGCGTATTTAATGCCTTTTGTTGGGCATCGCCCAAGTAAAACATATCTCGGTCTGGCGTGAGACTAAAAGGTTTTTGCTGTAGTTGAAAATGTTCCAGATACATAGCACTCACCTAAAGCGACCTTACTTCTTCACTTAATGCTTGCACATTTAACTGATTTCGTTTTACTTCCTTAGCCCAAGTTTTATCATCAACCACAATGGGCTTCATTAAGATAACCAACTCGGCTTTAACACGGTGGTAATTCTTGGTTTTGAACAAAGTATCTACAATTGGAATATCGCCAACCACAGGACGCTTACCTCGACTATCGACCAAATTTTCTTTCATTAGCCCGCCTAGCACCACAACCTGCCCATGTTTAGCCCGAACAATGCTGTCTGACTCGCGAACTTCGCGAAGCGCTAAAGGTAGGCTGAACTGTTGGTCACCAACAGTAATATTTTTGGTTTGATCCGTTACACTGCTCACCACCGGATGCACATGAAGTATCACATCACCATCCTCAGCAATTTGCGGAGTTACATCCAGAGCAATCCCACTAAAGAAGGATGACAACTCCAGGTTTGGTGTATTTGTGGTGGAGGCTGCATTAGAGGTCGTTGAATTGCTGACGCCCGTTACAAAGAATTCATCAGAACCGACACGAATAACCGCTTTTTGATTATTGACAGTAGATACCCTAGGGCTTGAAAGTACTTGCACAGAGCCTTGGGTTTGTAGTAAAGAAAGTAGCTGTGAAATGTCACTCACACCAACCACAGAGGAGAAGACTTCACCAACTCCCTCATTTAGCTCTTCGATACTGAAGTTGCTACCAATTTCAGATACATTATTCGCCAAAGTCAACTGGCCATTAATCGCTCCCCAATTGATGCCAGCGCTATAACTGTCATTGAGCTGAACCTCTAGAATTTTGGTTTCTAGAATTACCTGACGTTTAACACTTAATTGCGATCGCTCCAAAAATTCCCTCACCAAGGCTAACTCTCGCGGCAGAGCTTTAACCACTACCATACCACCCTGTGGATTTACCATGACCGAGCGACCATTGCCCTTTCCAGCTTCGGTCAACACATCAGCATTAACAATTGAACGAATGGAGTGTTCTAGAGACTGCCAAAAATCGTTATGTGTCTTGGTCTTAACCCTAGCTCCAGAAACTTCTTCCTCACTGTTATTGGTATTGCTATTGGCTGTATTGGTATTTGGGTTTCCAGAGTTAGATTTAATTTTCGAGACAATCACACTAGTATCTGAAACTCCTCGACGATCCACGTCTAGATAATCGACAGTAAACACTTGTGTCTGCATCGTAGCCGGAAAAATGGTATAAATGTTGTTACTCCAACGATATTCATAGCCATAGATATCGCGAACAACATTTAGCACTTCCTGTATACTTACATTACTGAGCTGCAAAGAGATTCGCCCAGCAACCCCTGGGTGCACTACAATATTGGTGTTAGTACCGGCCACTAGGCTTTTAAAGAAGTCTTTTGCCGCTGCAGATTCCACCGCAATATCAAAACGCTCCTCCTCGTCGGCCTCTGCGCTTATATCATCTGCCATTAGTTGTTCAGTTAGCTCAGCTGCCAATTCTGCATCATAGCTAGCCGCTTCCTCATAAGCTTGCTGCAAATGATTCTCAACCGCTAATTGTTCGGGCTGCTTAGCGCAGGCCGAAAGCAATATGGCGCTGAAAAAAACCAGGCAGTATTTGCTATAAATATTTTTCATTCTCAATCCTCAGATGCGAAATTAACGCAACGTGATCTTGGTATTTGTTGAAGAAGACTGTGTCTTCAGCACTAATTTTCCTTTTGACGATTTCAAAGTCGCACTGTTTTTACTAATTTCGATCAATTTATAGCTGCCTAAGCTATCTCCGATATTCAGTAGATTTCCATTGATCTGTGCTAGCCGACGACTCGGGGAAATTAGTATCGATTGCAGGACATAACTTGGTTTTTTTCTCACCAATAAGCCCGGTTTAGCATTAATCGGCTCACTTGGGTTTTTCAGTATTTGGGCAAGCTCTCCTTGAGCGCTCACCTGTACAGCACAGCACAAAGTCAATGTCGAAATAAGTAAGATGAAAAACAGTTTATTCATCAGCATCTACTCCCCAGCTTTTAAGGAAGCTACTTCCATCGTATTCTTTAAGGCTGCGACTTCGCTTGAATTAGGCGCAAGGCTGTAAATCTCCAACTCCATTACAGCTTTTGGATACGCAACTAAACGGTAGTCCATTGAAGACCAGAAAATAGGCCATTCACTGTTCTCTAAGCCACCGACAAACTTAGCCAGTGACAAATAATTCCCTTCGAGGGACAATTTCAAGCGATACTTATCAAGCACCTTGGCTTGCTTCTGTTTGCCTTGTGTTTGTTCAGCTTTTTCACTTTCTCTTGGCAACTCGATCAAACTCAATAAATTCACGCCTCTATCATTCTCTGCAACTCTTTGCAGCAAGTTCATAAACTGATTGCGGCTTAATACCTGTTGCTTTAAAGGACCTAACTCCTCTTCTAGGCGTAAATTCTTTTCCTGCAGATGACGAATTAGAGTTTCCTGCTCTTGATTGCTGCGAGACAAATTGCTCGCAGCAAAAATAGCCAGCTCAGCTTCAACTTCAATTTGCGCTTGCCTATGCTGCGATAGCTGCTGCTCTGCTACTTTGCTCTGTTTTGTTAACCAAGCACCGATACTTGCTTCTAGAATCACATATAAAAGCGCTAACAAAGCCAGCAAGAGTAGTAGGCGCTCACGTATATTCCGCTCTTGATACTTGGTTTTAGCTTTTGCAAAGACTGTATCCTCAGTACTCATTTCGCCCCTCATTACTATTGAGAGTACCCATACTGAAATTCACCATATCGCTCTTTTGGCTTAGCTGAAGCTCTGTAAACAAAGTACTGTTCATGGCTGATTGCTGCTGTAATCGCCCCAAATACTCCGGGACAGACGACGCATTCAAAGCGCGACCCGACATACTAATTTGCCGTTGCTTTCCTGAAATAATAATTCGCTCGACGCTGACGCTATTTTCGATCGTATTAGCGATTGCGGCCATTGATTTGTAAAACCCGTATCGTTCTGCACCTACGTTGTGCAGATACAACTGCTGACTTTCCAACAATAAGGCTCTACGCTCCTTTTCCCTTGCCAAACGATTTTCTAAACGTTGCTTTTCGCCAGCCGGGACACTAGATTTGAGATCTGCTAGTTTTGACTTCAACTGCTGCTGGTTTAACCTAGCAACTTCTTGCTCTTGGTAATTTTGCTGCAAATTACGCCACTGCCATGCGTATTGAAGTAACATGACGGCAATTAGCAAGCCGGCATAGAGCTTCAAATGCCCCCAGTCTAATGGGTCTTTTTGAGGACGTAGTCGCTGTGGGTATAAATTGATTAGCTGCAGTTGATCGTGCATCAGGCAACACCCCGTTCACTATCATCCGCATCATCCGCTAATACTAGGCGGCCTTTCGCTAGGAGACCGCGCAAGGCTCCGCCAGCTGCCAACAAAGCACTGAACTCATCCTCTGCCTCATCTTTGTAAGCTAGCCATTGAGCATCTAAATGCAGTAATTCAATGGGAGTGTTCAGCGCCTGTTTAAAGGCATCATCAAGTTTTGATTCATGAAGATGCTTTGCGGCGAGACGAATTTTTGCTGGTGGCAATTGACCCAGCTGTCGCTCGTAGTAGTCCAGCGTTCTTTGAAGTTCCAGCAATAGCTGTTCGCTTGGCAAAGGCTCATCTACTTCAGCACGATAGGCCAGATCAAATTTTCTCGACATCGCTAACTGACCTTGTGAAAAGACCAAAAGCTCTCCCTGTCCTGGCTGTAAAATTGCTAAAGCCTCTCCTCGCGGGTGCGCACCACTCATTCTCATTACTGCACCTAAAGCCAGCTCGGAAATATCCACACTTTCCAGCTCAAGCCCCAGCTCAGCAACCTCCTTGGCGATCTCTAAGATTTGCTCTTGGGGACTGGCTACGACATTCACCATGGTTTTACTGGCTTTTACCGTCGATTGAGGCACACTAAAGACATCAACAACCGCCTCCTGCACTGGATATGGCAAGAGGTCTTTAATCTGCCAGCCCATTGCCTGAACTAGCTCATCACCTTGGAGCTTGGGGGATTCAAGTAGAAAAAGCTGATAATCTTCATCAGCCAAGACGTAATGACAGGGGAGGCCCTTTAGGCCCATCGCCTTAACCAGCATCTGTAGAGACTTTCGATCTTCAGTGATGGAGCCACTGCTAGCTAACCAACGATAGGCCGAAAGCTGCCATCGACCGCCCCCTAGCGCCTCTACCTTAGCCACAGCCCAGCCTTCGGCGTGTTTCACTAAGCCAACGGCCAAATTGCGGTTTTTATTTGCGGCATTCCACCAGCTCATCGTATCTTGTCCCAATTATTTCTACTTATTAGGATGTAGCATCGTTGTTTATAACATCGGACAAATTTGACCGATCTTTAGCGGTTTTCATAAGATCTTTAATTGCTTTTCATAAATAGTAGGATAGGGATTACAATCGCGCTGAAATAAGGAGGTAGAATGTCGCCCTTATCCACTTTGTATTGCAGCTTGTAGTATTAAAATATGTTTGAAATTGTTTTGTTTGAGCCGGAAATACCCCCCAATACCGGCAATATCATCCGCTTGGCCGCCAACACAGGCTGTCAACTGCACTTAATTGAGCCGCTCGGGTTCGCCATTGATGATAAGCGCCTGCGCCGCGCTGGCCTGGACTATGGCGAGTACAAGGATATGAAAGTGCACCCCAATTGGGAGGCATTCCTAGACAACAGCCAAGCTAAACGGCTATTTGCCATGACAACTAAAGCCCATAGAGCCCCTAGTGAGTGCAAGTTTGAAGCCGGTGACTTTTTTGTATTTGGCCCCGAGACAAGGGGGCTACCTGACGAGATTCGCTACCACGAACGAATTACTGAACGCCTGCGCCTACCAATGTGTGCAGGAAGCCGTAGCATGAATTTGTCCAATGCCGCCTCAGTGTTGATTTACGAAGCTTGGCGACAATTGGATTTTACCGGCGCCGCCGACTGGATAGGTGAGTAGAAATACAGCATGACTACAGAAATAGCACTCTTTTACGGTAGCTCAACGTGTTACACAGAGATCGCTTCGGAAAAGATACAAACCGAGTTACAAGACAAGTTTGATGTTAGCATCAAGCTATTCAATATCGCTGAGGAAGATATTCTTCAAGCCCAGGACTTCGAGTACTTGCTTTTTGGCATCCCTACCTGGGACTACGGCGAACTGCAGGAAGACTGGGAAGATTGCTGGGACAATATCGACGATATTGACTTCAGTGGGAAGAAAGTAGCCATTTTCGGCTTGGGTGACCAAGTGGGTTACCCAGAGTGGTTCTTAGATGCTATGGGCTATTTACACGATAAGGTCGCTGCACTGGGTGCACAAATGTGTGGCTACTGGCCAAACCAAGGTTATAGCTTTGATGGCTCTACAGCACTGACTGAAGACGAAACCCTCTTTAAGGGCTTAGCACTAGATGAAGAAAATGAATTTGAACAAACCGAAGCAAGAATAAGCCAGTGGTGTCAGCAAATCATGGCGGAATTTCAAACCTAATGACACAAACGCAAAAGCCCGAATCAAAAGCAAATGCTCAGCAATCTCTAGCTGACATTCGCTGGGAAGAAGATCAGCATCCAATATGCCAACGCTTCGATGACTATTACTTTTCCAGTGACAATGGCTTAGAAGAAACGCAGCATAACTTTATTCGACCAAGCCAACTTGAATCTCGCTTCAAACAACTCGGCGAGAATGAGGTCTTTCGGTTGGCAGAGACAGGCTTTGGAACCGGCCTCAACTTTCTTACCACGTGGCAGCTGTGGCAACAGAGCAACAACAATTCCAAATTGGAATTCTACAGTTTTGAAAAATATCCACTAAACCGCCAACAACTCTCTAAAGCCCTGGAACAATGGTCTAGCTTAAGTGCGGAAATAAAGCAGCTTTGTGAAGCCTATCCCAGCCTGACAAGCCCCGGCTGGCACCGCTTAGAGTTTCCCTCGGTAAGTTTAAATTTGTTTATCGGTGATGTTGCAGAAGGGCTTAAAGAGCTATATCACAGTCAACATCCGCGCTTCGCTCAATACAACCGCAAAATTAATGCTTGGTTCTTGGATGGCTTTGCGCCCGCTAAAAACCCGGATATGTGGCGAGCAGAAGTATTGCAAAGTATTGCCGAACTTAGCATGGATGGTGCAAGTCTAGCGACATTTACAGCCGCCTCTGCCGTTCGTAAAGGCCTCATTGCCTTAGGCTTTGATATGCAAAAAAGCTCTGGCTACGGCCTTAAGCGTGAGATGATGTCCGGTTCTTTTCATGAGCCCGAAATAGAATCGCTAAATTGGCCAGAGTCCGCACACAATTGCCCCCACGAAGCGCCTTGGGCTTTAGCACTGCGCAAAAAAAGCACCTTCAAAAAACAAGTTAATATCATTGGCGGGGGCATAGCCGCATGCTGCACGGCCAGAGCATTGGCCGAAGCTGGCTTTCAAGTACGTATTATTGAACGCCAGCAGGCTTTAGCACAAGAAGGCTCAGGCAACCCCCAAGGGGTACTCTATGCAAAACTGTCTCATCGAGCCGAAAATCTAAGCCAGTTTAATTTGCAATGCCTACATTATGCGCAAAGTTATTATCATCATTTTAAAACTCAACAGGGCATCGAGGCCGATCTCTGTGGCGTCGCTCAGCTAGCGACAACAGAAAAACAATGTCAGCAACAAGAAAAACTAACCTCCTATCTCAGTCAATTTGGCTGCACCACTGATTTTGTGCAACAACTTGATGCGCGGCAATTAAGTAAAGCCGCAGGCGTAGAGCTTAAACATGGCGCCTTGTACTTTCCTTTAGCCGGCTGGCTGAATCCCGCTAGCGCCTGCAATGCACTGTGCCAACACCCAAACATCACCATTCATATTCAGCAAGAGGTGCAAACAATTGAACGAGTGGAAGGACACTGGGAATGCTATGACAAAAACCAATCCCTAATTCACAGCTCTGACATATTGATAATCGCCAATGCCAATGAAGCTAAACGCTTTGAACAAACAGCTGGGCTACCTTTAAAACCTGTACGTGGGCAGGTCAGTTATCTGCCGGCCACCGAAAGTAGCAATGAACTTAAAACCGTTATTTGCGGTCAAGGTTACATAGCGCCAGCCAACAACCAGCAACATTGTTTAGGAGCAAGCTTTAATTTAAAAGAGCAATCATTAGAGCTCAAAGAGCAAGAACAATACAGCAACTTAAAACACCTAGAGGAAGATTGCCCAAGTATTTTTGACGCTTTGGAAATTGGAAGCTCTACAGAACAAAACACCGCCGCTCTAAAGGGACGTGTGGCGCTACGCTGTACCAGTCCGGATTATCTACCTATACTAGGCCCAGCACCCAAGCAGCAAGATATGCAAAGCAGGTTTAACTTATTATCACGTAACGCAAAGGCCGCCATTCCCCATGCCGGTAGCTACCATGAAGATCTTTACGTCAGCCTAGCCTACGGATCTCGCGGACTCTGCTATGCACCCTTAGCTGCAGCGGAACTGCTTAGCCAGATACAGGGCAGCCCAAGCCCCATGGGAGCCAAATTACGTAAAGCACTTAACCCGGCTCGCTTTATTATTCGTGATATGATTCGACGCAAAGCCAAGCACTAGGAATATTGTTTTGTTGATAAGAGCTGTATGTAGAAGATGGCCTGTACACTTATTAAGCTTGGTGGGCGGACTGCTTAGCGCGCACTGTTTAGCAGACCAAAGGCCCATCCCCACGCAACTTGAATTTGAGGTCTTGCAAACCGCCAGCCATGACAAGCTTAGTTTTACTCAAGGCTGGGAGATCTCAAAAGCGCATATATTTGAAAGTAGCGGAGGCTATGGCCGCTCTTTTATTCGAAAAAGCAGCTACCCCGATAACAAAAAAATCTTGGAGAAACGCCTACCTGCACACTGGTTTGCCGAAGGGTTAACCGTGCAAAACGACAAGCTTTTTTTATTGAGCTGGCGCCAGCAACGAGGGCTGGTCCTAAATACTAAAGACTTGCAACCATTAGCACAATTTAAGTACCGAGGCGAAGGCTGGGGTTTGTGTAGCTTTGGTGACAACATATTTATGAGCAATGGCAGTAATGACTTACAACAGTTTAATGCGCGCTTTGAATTAAGCCGGACCATAGCGGTGCATAGCCCAGACCAACAGCACTGGAAAAACCTTAATGAGCTCGAATGCGCCAAAGGTTTAGTGTGGGCAAACATTTGGCAAGAGAACCGCATCATTGCTATAAGCCCAGAGACAGGAGAGGTATTATACCAGCTAGACCTCAGTCAATTGGCACAAGAAAACCAACACCCAGAGGCTGTTTTAAATGGCATTGCTTATGATAAAGAACAAGATGCGTTTTGGGTTACTGGGAAGCTTTGGCCGAAGCGCCACTTAATCCGCTTGAAGATGCCGCAGACTCAAGCAGCTCATAACGCTGACTAAGTACTCGATTGCGGCCGCCACGCTTAGCTTGATACATCACCTCATCAGCGGCAGCTAACAAACCATGCCCCACAAGCTGCAAATCACAACGTCCTTGCTGCTTTGGACACCAAGTTGCTAAACCTACCGAGACTGTAGGGCGAACTTTTTTACTGCCGCAAACATCTATAGCCATTTTCTCAATAGCTGCACGAATTCGTTCAGCTAAACGCTCCGCATTCGTTTGTGGGCAGCGTGGTGCCAAGACAACAAACTCTTCGCCACCATAACGAGCCAAGAAATCAGTCTTCCGTAGTTGCAGCGAAACCTCATAGGCCAAATGTTTAAGCACCAAGTCTCCCGCCTGATGGCCAAATTGATCATTAATTTGCTTGAAGTGGTCAACATCGACAAACATGCAACTCAAAGGCTCTTGGTTACGCTGTGCTCGCTCCAGCTCCCGTTCCAATTCAGCTTCAAAACTGCGACGATTATTCACCTGAGTCAGCATATCCACTTTGCCTTGACGACTCAGATGTTCTCTGCCAATGCAGTTTTCCAAACACAGCGACACAATGGAGGCAAGATGGGAAAGAAAATCGGTGGCCATGTCTGGCTGGAAGCGTTCTGTCGAATCGCTGGCAAAATGTAAGCTGCCTACCAGCTTGTCTTGTCTTACAAGCGGCATACAAGCACTAGAGACAACCCGACCAGCGCCAGGAAATATCCGCCCAGCAGTCAGCACATCCATATCGCCCAAAGTCACTTCATGCTGCTGGGGGTACAAAGTCGCTAGAAAATCGACGCCGTTACGCATTTGTAGGCAGGAGCCGTAATCGGTGAGGTCTAACTGATCCATCAGCTCACGAATAGAATAATCCGAATCAATAATGACCAGGCTTACCGCAGATAAATTGAAATGGCGTTGGGCCTCAATCAATAACAAATTCAACAAGTCACGCAGACACTGACAAGCCAGCAACTTAAACTCAAAAGTGTGAAAATGTTGCTGAATGCTGTGATTTTGTTCAATACGTCGCAGCAGTAACTTTACTGTACCCTGCAATCGCTTGTTTTCTTGCTCTAGATTCATCGTCGCCGTTGCTTGCTACCGATTTTTACACAGGCCGCCATGCCGCCTAGCGCGCCCAACACCAAGCTTGGGTCGCAATGTGCTTATCGACAGTAGTTAATAATTCTTCAAACAAATCCGTCAAAGCCATTAACAAACCGATCAAAGGTAGGGCTATTAAACAAACTAAGGGGTTTAACTGCCTGCCCAAATTGCGCTTACAGACTGAAATCAGGCCGATTCAGGTGATGAAAATCTAGCCAGCTTGCCGTACAATGCGCGCCCCAATTAACCCAGATAGAACTAAGGCTTTATGAGTACCCCGTTTACCCCTGAACTACTTTCACCCGCTGGCACCCTAAAATCCATGCGCTATGCCTTTGCCTATGGCGCCGATGCCGTCTATGCGGGCCAACCCCGTTACAGCCTGCGCGTGCGCAACAACGAGTTCAATAAGCTGGAAAACCTAGCATCGGCGGTAGAAGAAGCCCACGGTATGGGTAAACAGTTCTATCTGGCCTCAAACCTGTCGCCCCACAATGACAAGGTTCGTTCCTATATCCGCGATCTAGAGCCTGTCATCGAGATGGGCCCAGATGCGCTAATCATGTCGGACCCTGGCCTCATTATGATGGTGAAGGATCGCTGGCCAGAGCAAGAAGTGCATCTTTCAGTTCAGGCCAATGCGGTTAACTGGGCTTCGGTGAAATTCTGGGAACGCCAAGGCATTAGCCGGGTGATTCTTTCCCGTGAATTATCACTGGATGAGATCGAAGAGATTCGCCAGCAATGCCCAGAGATGGAAATTGAAGTGTTCGTCCATGGCGCGCTTTGCATCGCTTACTCAGGTCGCTGCCTGCTCTCTGGTTATATGACCCACCGTGATTCAAACCAAGGTGCTTGCACCAATTCTTGCCGCTGGGAATACAATGCCCACAGCGCTAAAGAAAACGAGACGGGCGACCTCATCGCCGTCGATCAGCGACGCGATGTGCGCAGCAGCGAAAACCCAGTGAACACCGATGACCTATCTGCGGTTTATACCCCCAAAGATTACGATCCTAGTGGAGTCAATGAAGTAGAGCCTGTGCTGTTACAAGAGAAGAACCGTCCCGGCGAATTGATGCCAGCTTATGAAGATGAGCACGGCACCTACATTATGAACTCCAAAGATCTACGCGCTGTACAGCACGTTGAGCGCCTTGTGAATATGGGCATTCACTCTCTGAAAATTGAAGGTCGCACCAAAAGTCACTATTACGTAGCACGAACCGCACAAGTTTATCGCCGCGCTATTGATAATGCGGTGGCCGGCAAGCCATTTGACAAGAACCTAATGGCCGAGCTTGAGCATCTAGCCAACCGTGGTTACACCGAAGGTTTCTATCGCCGTCATGTGCCCGCTGAATATCAAAACTATGAAAAAGGCGTTTCGACCAATCCAAACCAGCAGTTTGTTGCTGAAGTTAATGGTAGTGACAACAATCGCTTGCACCTAGAAGTGAAAAACCGCTTTAGTGTAGGAGATAAATTAGAGTTGATTACCCCGCAAGGTAACCATAGCTTTACTCTGGATCATATGCTGGATAAACACGGGCAGGATGCCGAAACTGCGCCAGGTTCTGGCCATCAGGTAACCATTGATTTACCTGAACACATTCAGTTATCTGAACAAGATGCTGATTATACGCTATTGATGCGTTATACCGCCTAAGCCTTTTCTAGCTGGGCTTAGCCAATTGAGCAAAGCCCAGATTTTCCCTCTGCTTATCAAGCCTCTTCGATTTTCTGTTTAAGCTTCTCCAAATAAATTTCGTAAGCTTCGGCATTAAAATTTATCGAACGACGATTCATAAAACCATGACAATAAGCTGATCGCTCTGCGGACACAGCCCGATATTGAGTGACATCCTCTATCAGCTTATCCACACTAAAATGGCTTTCCGATTCAGGAAAAATAAGGTGAATTGGGAAATTCGGCTCAACTTCTCTAGCATGTCGAATCTGCGAGCCATAAAAGCCTATCCCCGAAATAACATTGTCAGGATTATGATGGCCTGCCAGATACCAAATTGCTCCCGCTCCAACACTAAAACCGACTAACTGGATAGGTTCAGATATTTCGAGGATAAGATTTAAGAGGGAAGCAGCGTAAGCCTCGATACCAACATGTTTAGAAAAATAGCGGTAGCCCTCCTGTTCATTGTGAAAACTTATTTCACTATCAGCATAGGGAGAAACGACTTCAGTGCTAAAGGGTAATGAGGCAGCTAGGCTACATAACGCATCTGTTCTTCCAAAAATATCAGCTGCAACAACAATACGCATATACTCTTATCACTCCTACCCTTCTCAGTTTTTGAGCTCTTTACTTTTAATAAAACAGACATTTAATAGCAACAGACATTGATCTTAGCAAACTCAATCAATACGACGTAACATAGCACACAGAATTGCCATAACAACAGAAGCTAAATTCATTGGATTTTCGATTATGCACCAAAAAGACAGCCGCAATATTGTCGTGTTAAGCGGCGCCGGAGTGTCGGCAGAATCTGGTTTAGATACCTTTAGGGATAATGGCGGCCTGTGGGAGCAACATCGCGTCGAGGATGTTGCCACACCTGAAGCCTTTGCTCGCAACCCAGAATTAGTACAACGCTTTTACAATATGCGACGTAGCGCTTTATTGGAAAAGGCGAAACCCAATGCAGCTCACTTCTCACTCGCAGAATTTGAAAAAAGCTATCGTAAGGCTGGCCTGGGCGACTTTTTACTGGTAACCCAAAACGTAGACGATTTACACGAACGAGGCGGCAGCGAAAAACTACTGCATATGCATGGTGAGTTGCTGAAAATCCGTTGCCAGCAAAGCGGCAAGGTTTACCCTTGCAAAGAGGAAATCAGCATCGATCGTCCCTGCCCTTGCTGCCAAAGCCCTGGACAGTTACGTCCAGATATCGTCTGGTTTGGTGAGATGCCCATGTTTATGGATGAAATAGAGCAAGCACTATTGGCTTGTGATATTTTTGTTTCTATTGGTACCTCTGGCCAAGTTTACCCAGCCGCTGGCTTTGTACAATTAGCCAAGGCTTATGGCGCCCATACGGTTGAGCTGAACCTCGAAGCTTCTGGTGGACAATTTGATGAAGGCCACTATGGACCAGCGACCCAAATAGTTGCTGAATACTTCGAAGCTCTTTTGCCCTAATGGTATAAATAATCGCTGATTTAACAATCACAAACTAAATAATCAACACCCGAATAAACGCGCACAGGAATTATTTGCAATGGATGATATCGCCAAGGACAAGGTGCCCTATAGCAAGGTTATACGCAGCCAATTCATTATATGTGTATTGGGTCTATTATTGGCTCGCTGGCAAGACAAATTAAATAGCTTTTCAGGCCTCGAATACATTTTGCAAGGCTTGCTACTGGCCAGTGCCATGATGCTGGCACTGCTAATCATGGAAAAGTGCCTGCCTTTTCTTAAAGAAGCCGTCAACCGAGACCTGGCAAAATACCAAAGCCTCATCGGCCACTTCAGTTACCCACAGCTTGCTTTGATAGGGATATTAGCGGGTGTTTCAGAGGAGTGGCTGTTTCGTGGCTTCTTGCAAAGCTGGCTGGTAAACCTGCTGGACTTTGAGGGTTGGACACCCCACCTAGGTATAGTTTTGGCTTCAATCTGCTTTGGGGCCCTGCACGGTCTTTCTTGGATGTACTTCCTGATCACCTTCGTTATGGGGCTATTGTTTGGTTACGTCTACCAAGCTAGCGACAGCCTGATGTTAGTCGTCGTCTGGCATGGTTTTTACGATGTACTGGCGCTTTGCTGGCTGAAGAAAAACAACTGGCAACTCTAAGCTCTCAGCAATCATCCAACTTACTATTAGCGGGCCCTATCTAAGCTGGGTGTGTCCGCAGAAGTTAAGTCTAGAATACCCAACCTTTAAGTAGATAAATAATAATTTACCGACGCATTAAACTTACCTATGCTGCCAGGGTTTATTGAATTGTATTTAGGCTAGATTAGCCACTGTTTAAAGAGCGAGAAACCTATGAGCACCATTAATACTGAGCACTACTGGCTGCCTTTCACCCCCAACCGTGCTTTTAAAAAGAACCCTAAGATATACACAAAAGCCGAAGGCATGACCATGACTCTGGCCGATGGTCGCGAGATTCTAGATGCCACTGCCGGTCTATGGTGCACCAATGCAGGCCACAGCCGCCCTGAAATCGCTGAAGCAGTACATAAACAGCTATTGGAAATGGACTATGCCAACCCATTTGGTTTTGCCCATGAGCAAGCATTTGAGCTAGCCACTCGCCTGGCAGAAGAAATTGCTCCTGCTGGCGTAAATCGCGTATTTTTCACCAATTCTGGCTCAGAGTCAGTCGATACAGCCTTAAAAATAGCTAGGGCTTACTGGCGTAAACGCGGCCAAGGTGGCAAAACCCGCTTTATTGCGCGCCAGAAGGCCTACCACGGTGTGAACATGGGTGGTGTTTCTGTTGCTGGCCTAACCCCTAACCGTGCGGTATTTGGCCAAGGCTTAGAGGTTTCTCACCTGAGTCACACTCGTCTAGAAGAGAATGCCTTTAGTCGCGGTCAGGGCGAGCATGGCGCCGATAAGCTGGCCTATGAGCTGGAACAGCAAATCGCTATGTACGATGCCAGCAATATTGCAGCCGTTATTATCGAGCCAATGGCCGGGGCCGGTGGCGTGATAATTCCTCCTAAAGGCTACTTGGAGAAGGTTCGTCAAATCTGTAACGACAATGACATTCTATTAATCTTTGACGAAGTGATCACCGCGTACGGCCGCATGGGTGATGGTACTGCTGCAGGCTTAACTGGCGTTACACCAGACATCATTACCACCGCTAAAGGTTTAACCAATGGTGCAGTCCCAATGGGAGCCGTACTGGTCAGCCAAGAAGTTCACGATGCCTTTATGCAAGGCCCTGAGAATGCACCAGAGTTCTTCCACGGCTACACCTACTCGGCGCACCCGGTTGCTTGTGCGGCAGCCTTAGCGACTTTGGACATCTACAAAAATGAAAATTTATTCGAGCGTGCTGCGCAGATTTCCTCAGCCTGGGAAGACGGTATTCACCGCTTAGATGATAGCGAGCTAACTACTGATGTTCGCAATTGGGGCTTAGTGGGTGCCATTGACTTTAAGAGTGGTCCAGCGGCGAATGGTATCGAAGGAATGACAAGGGCTCAGAGCGTTGCCGCCAAGGCCTTAGAGAAAGGTATCACTGTGCGCGCCGCTGGCGACACCATTATGATGTCACCTCCGCTGATTATCGAACAAAGCCATATCGATCAGATATTCGACGCCCTACTTGAAGCTATTACGGAAGTCCAATAGCTTCAGCCAAGGCTTCAGAATCTATCTAAAATGGCAGGTTTACAAAATAAGAGGGGTAGCTGAGCTGCCCCTACTTATTTCCATTGCTCGCTTTTTTCTTATGCAAGCTGTCCATGATGCTATCAAGCAAGCCTTCCGGTGCAATTTCTTCACGGTAGATTCTCACCGAATCGGGCGCACTAACACCCACAGCGACCTGGCGACCTGATATTGACACAATTTCTATACAAACATCATCGCCGATGATCAATTTTTGGCCGGCCTTTCGTGTCAAGGTAAGCATGATTAAAGTCCAAAATTACTACGTTTCTCCTCAGCCAAATTCCCCATCCATGAAGTACCGTTTGGCTATCCTTCCAATGGCCACTACTCACTTGATCAACCGCTGATACTACTCCTTGTGCAAAACCGCTGTCGCTGGTGCTCTGCCGCTAGCCGTCTATCAATGTGAGTAACGATTCAACGCCACTGGAAAGTTAACTCTGTCACAAAAAGTAGTTTATTTGACTCATGCGTAAGCATGGAAAGGGTCCAATGGTGAACAAATCCCGTAAAATCACACAGAGGTCTGAGAATTAGTCAACTACCTAGAAGGTAGATGAAAGCAGGAATTTGTTGACGAAGTCATCGAATTGAAACATTGATCTGGCAAAAATCGTTTCTGTATAGGCAGAATGAGTTTCCCAGAGGGAAATTATATGTCAGAATCTCTGCATCAAAGTAGTCGTTGTGCAACTGAGATCCTCTCTGATCGCAGCAGCCATAACCACAATAATAAGGTGCGAGTACAAGTATTTGTTGAAAGCGATTTGCATTTGAACCTTCGCCTATCGTTTTTACACGAATCCAGCCAATCCAGGTTGGTAAATGCCTCAATGATTGAGGCCCTGGATCCGCAAATGCGGAGCAACAAGAAGAAAGAGAGAGATATGTCCAGTCCAGTTGAAGGAACCGTTAAGTGGTTCAACGATGAAAAAGGCTTCGGCTTTATTGAGCAAGAAAGCGGTAAAGATGTGTTTGTTCATTACAGTGCCATTGAAGGTACAGGGCGTCGTAGTTTGCAAGACGGCCAGCGTGTGAGCATGGTAGTAACTCAGGGCGAAAAAGGCCCTCAGGCAGAAAACGTAGTTCCGCTTTAATTCAGCTGGAAATTTTCGTTTCAAAACGATTGGCGCCCTGCCTTGAGCACGGCGCCGTTTGTTTGTAGGTATATAGCAAACCGGTGACTAGCGGCTAAAGACTACGGTCTTGTTGCCATTAGGTAGGATTCTTTGCTGCGCAAACCAGCGCACCGCTCTTCCCAACACTCGCGATTCAATATCACGCCCTATTTCTACCAATTCTTCCGGTTGATTGACGTGGCTCACCCGCTCCACATCCTGTTCGATAATCGGGCCTTCGTCCAAGTCCTCTGTGACAAAGTGCGCTGTAGCGCCAATAAGCTTAACGCCCCTTGCATACGCTTGATGGTACGGCTTCGCGCCTTTAAAACCTGGCAAAAACGAATGGTGAATATTGATTGCACGGCCTTGCAACGCCCCAGTCATTTTAGGCGACAAAATCTGCATATAACGCGCCAATACAAGCAAGTCTGCAGACACGCTATCAATAAGCTCCAAAATCTGCGCTTCTTGTTCTGATTTATTGTCGGGTCCTACGGGTAAAAAGTAATAAGGAACCCCGTACCACTCAACCAACTCACGCATATCTTCGTGGTTAGATACTACCCCCACAATATCCACTGCTAAGCTGCCACGCTTCCAACTGTTTAGCAGATTATTCAAACAGTGCCCCCACTTAGACACAGCGATAACTACTTTTATGCGTCGGTGTAGATCACATAAAGACCACTCCATGCTATAGCGTTCAGCCACCGCCCTAAAAGCGGATTTAATGTCCTCTATCGGTTTGCTGCCTTCGGCCGTTTCAAAGACCGTACGCATAAAGAAGCGCTTACTATGCACATCTTCAAATTGAGATGACTCACGGATATTAAAGCCTTGTAAGGCAAACAGATTGGCCACAGCGGCCACAATTCCGGGCTTGTCGTCGCAGCTAAAGGTCAAGACAATCTCCGATACTAACTCGCTTTGTTGATTCATTGTTTAATTCTTAATTTATCTAGCGAAAATGTAACAAGCACATCTGCGCTGCAATTTGCTATAGTGCTACAGCAACCACCTATATTAGGGCTGCTCGAAAACAAGAGCCCCGAGAACAATACTAAATTCGTTGTGGAGTGCTTATGTTTCCTGCCATGAAAAGCAAAATAGGCAGCGCTACTTTAATTTTAATGTGCGGCCTACTGTGCTCGACCCTTAGCCTAGCACAAACTGATTCCAAGATTGCCACTGCAACAACAAATATCCCCCCTGCTAACGCAGAGCAGCCCGTAATGGACTCCAGCTCAGAGCAAGATTCAAGCTCAACAGCTAGCCCGCAAAAGGACAGCAAACAGCAAGCCACCACAAAAACCATTAACACGCTTTCCGCACAGGATTTGGAGCAAATCAGTATCTTAGAAAGTAGATTATGGAAACTGCAGGAGTTACATGGCAATTTTGCTTCAGCCAGTAGCGAGGTACTGGCCGATATGGCAGCCATTTACCAATCTGCCCGGCAGTACGATGAGGCCAGCAAATTACTTCGCCAAGCCATGCAGGCTCAGAGAGTCAATCATGGCTTATACAGTGAGCTGCAAGAGCCCATTGCTAAACAACTAGTGACCAATCTTGTCGCGGCGGGTCAATGGAGAAAAGCTCGAGAACAACAAGAGTTTAGACATTGGTTGGCAAATCGATCTCTACTTGGAGACAAAAAAAGGCTGTTAAAAACCCTAATGACCCTTGGGCAGTGGCAGTTACATGCTTATGTATACAACGGCCGAAGGGATGTTGCTCATTTAAACGCTGCAAACAGTTTGTATCTGCAATACATAGAACTATATGGACAAAGCCCAGAGCTAGATAGGCAGCACGAAGACCTCTCAAAAGTTCTACAAGGTTTTATAGCTAGCAATTACTTTAAACTCACCATCATCGAACAAGGCCAGCAAAGTAATGGTTTTTCCGTAACCACACTTCGGCATGATCCACTAAGCCAACAGCAAGCAAGTAATGAACTCCAACAACAAAAAAACAACATCTTTGTTAATGGAAAAAAAGCCCTCGAGAGTATGTCAGCAATCGAAACTGACAGTACAGACCGACAAAGGCTCTCAATTCTTAATGGTGATTGGCATTTGATGTTTGGTAAGTACAGTACTGCCAAAAAGTACTATCGCGAGGCTCTGGCTTTTAGTGAAGAAGACCAGCGACCGGCACTATTCGCAACTCCAGAAGTAATTCCAATATTACCTGAATGGGAAGAGAGTTTTTTAGAACTGGAACCGCGCATACACATTAAAGCTAGCTACGACATTGGTAGAGACGGCAAAGCTAGAAATCTTAAAGTGGCTGAAGAGAATAAGAAGTATCGCGGGAAAATCAAGCGACAGCTGCGCAAAACGCAGTTTCGCCCAAGCATCAATGCTGACGGCAACTTCCAAAACAGCAAAGATATTCAGCAGAGCTTTAGTTTTCCATAATACTATAAGGGAAACTTCCCCTGGCCCACTTATACGGCCATATAGAAAGCAAGGGTATTGCAGTGATAACTCGGGAACTTGCGCAGCTTGATTGAATCAAAAACCTATGCTCTACAAATAGTGACTCAGGCACGAATATGAACCTACGTATTTCTAAAAATAAGCAATTCTCTGCCCGCACAGCGCTGCTAAGCTTAGCGCTGTGTTTCAGCCTGAGCGCTTGTAAAACTCAATCTACCACTAGCCAGAGCCCTAGCGGTGTGCCAGCGAGTAAACCCCCGAATAGCAGCCCATCGGCGAGCACCCCCTCTTCTAATCCTAGCAGCGCGCCTAGCGCAGGCAGCCCAAGGCCAGCAAGCCGTGCGCCAAGTAGCACCGCTAGCAGTGATACAGGCCAGCAATCCTCATCAGGATCGAGTAACGGCCAAGATCGTGAGCAAGGTTCTTCCTCGGGTCTGCCCCGCAGCCCTGGCCCTCAAAGCGGAAGCTCTGGAGAGTTTGAAGATGGCAGCATGGAGACCGGTGACGGTGCTGCAGGAGCGGAAGATAGCCCGCTTTATGAGCAATATGACCCTGCTAGTGACGGTGATGCCGATGTCAGCGATGCCAGCACATCCCCTGGAGCTCGCGCAGAAACCGCTGACATCAGCTTTGATGAAAGCACAGCCGGAGGAAACGGCCAATCTTCCTCCGAAAGACAAGCCAGTCTGGAAGCTGAACTTGAAGGCTCCTTTGGTCGCTATGACGGAATGATCCTGAGAGAGCGCGATAAAGTGCTAGCCGATGGCGCCGCTAGGGGCGCAGAAGACCAGCTAGAACAAGAAGATCCGGGATTTGGCCAAGGTAGCGGAGCTGGAGAAGGCGGCGGAGCAGGAGAAGGTGGCAATAGCCCCTATGGTGCACCTAACACACAATCTGGCACAGACTCGTCTAATAGCGGTGATGGCCAAGGCCCTGCCACTAGAGGGGAAAACAACGGCGATTATCAGGGGGCGAAAGGCAAACCAGCAAATAACGGTCTTCCCCCTGTTCCCGATGACATTCCCGATGGTAGCGACGACGATATTGTCGCCCGCCAAATTCGCGAAGCGGCCATGGCAGAAAAGGATCCAAAACTCAGAGAGAAGCTCTGGGAGGAATACCGCAAATACAAGCAACGCTAGTCAGATTAATAGGATTTAATATGTCGCTTTCAAGTAAGCCCTGGCCTGCACTATGCGCCATTTTTTGTAGTCTTTTATTGGGTGCTTGCGCCTCACATACAGTGAAGACAACTCGCTATGTTCAACTACAGCAAGAAACGGCTGAGATACCTGAAAGCCAGCTATTAGATGTTGGAGTCGAAATTCTAGATCCCAATTTAGAGCAAATTGAAGACGACGATGCCTTGGTTTTTGCAGAGGTTCGCAAAGCTGAATCACATTACATGGCGGGGCATATTCGTGATGCTATTCAGGCCAGCTCAGCTTGGGGCGCGGTGCGGCTCATTCCTGGCGCAGCAACCTTAGTCGATGTACAACTCAGTGGCCGAATTCTTCACTCCGATGGTGAAACCTTACAACTTGCCATTGATGTTAAAGATGTGACCGGCCAACATTGGTATAGCAAGGAATATAAAGCTATAGCTAGTCGCTATGCCTATCGTCGTGAAACTGCGAGCAAGGCAGACCCCTTCCAAACTATTTACCACCAGATATCCAACGATCTTTTACAATACCGCCAGCAGCTTGATGGCGAATACCTTCGCCGCGCCCGTCTAATCGGCGAGTTGCGTTTTGCCGAAAGCTTTGCACCCCAGTCTTTCGCTGGCCAGCTTCAGCAAGATAAAAAAGGTATTTACCAAATAGAACGCCTTCCCGCAGAAAACGACCCAATGCTAGAACGTATTAGAACAATTCGTGAGCGCGATCACTTATATGTCGACACCCTGCAGGACTTTTATGGTAGTTTTATTCAACAAATAGACAGTCCTTATAGAGATTGGCGCAAACAAACCTATCAAGAAGTTAAGAACTTACGAGAAGTCAAAGAGCAGGCTCGCAATCAAACCATTGCTGGAATTGTTTCCGTACTTGCGGGTATCGCCGCTGCAACGAGCAACAACCGTTCAGTAAGAACTGCTGGTGCTGTCGCCATTGGCGGCGGTGGCTTTTTGGTAAAAGAAGGCTTTGGTAAGCGGGCCGAAGCCGATATGCACAGTGAAACCATTCGCGAGCTCGGAGATTCACTAGAGGCCGCTATTCAACCACAGGTTATCGAGCTGGAAGATAGAACGATTACCCTTAGCGGCTCAGTGCAACAGCAGTATCAACAGTGGCGACAAATCCTACGTGAACTTTATGAAGTGGAAAATGGTCAATTAAGCCTCTAAGAAGCCCAACGCCAAATTAAGCCGCTAACTAAGAATTTGAGATATTCATTAAAACAATGCCAAACAAAGCAGAACAAACCTTCGCCAGCTTAGCACCCACTCAAGAGCCAGGGGTTTTAAAACAAAAGCGTTTTCTAATACCTGTCTTGAGCATTTTGGCAATAGTATTGCTAAGCGTCGTGTTTTGGCTGCCCAGTATGGTTAAAGAGCCGTCTGCAGAAACAATAAACCCACAAATCAATGCTAGCCCAGCATCAGCAAACAAGCCTATTCAGCAGTCCCCATGGCAAGATGCTCAATTGGGCAAACAGCGCCGCGCCGCCCAAGACATACTTGCCAAACTGCTTCAGAGTCAAGAAGCTCTTGAACAGCAGGCGGTTGAACAATGGGCTGAGCAAGATTTTCAAAGCGCTGTAGATTTCGCTCAATCTGGTGATCAACTCTATCGCCAACAAAGTTTCGAGCAAGCCATGGGGCAATATCAGGCCGCTTTAAAAGCAATGGAAGATCTACTAGGACAAGTCGACGATGTTTATCAACAATACATGGACTTGGCCAAGCAAAATTTGCGTGAACAAAAGCTAACACAGGCCAAAGAACAAGCAACCTTAGCCAGCAAACTCAAAACCAGTTTAGCGAGCAACTTAGATGATGCCCAAAAGCTGCTCAAACGAATAGATATTGCTGATGAAGTCAACGACCTAATACGCAAGGGCAAGCGGTTCGAACGCCAACAAGATTGGCCAAATGCCGAAAAACTCTATCAACAAGCCCTACAACTTGATCCCGAAAGTGAAGTCGCCAGTGAAGCCGCACAACGCATGGCCAGTGCGACTACGGAGCAGCAGTACTCACAAGCAATGAGCAATGGTTATTCAGCCTTGGAAAACAAGCAGTACAAAACGGCCGAAAACTGGTTCAGTAAAGCCCAAAAATTAAAGCTTGGAGATAGCTCGGCTAAATCAGCTTTGAGTGAAACCAAGACTGCTCGACTACAGGCATCAATACAAAGCCATTTAAACCGCGCTGAAAAAGCGGCCCAAGATGAAGACTGGCAGCGCTCGGTGGAGCAATATCAGAAAGTACAATCAATGGCACCTGCCGAAGTGAGTGCAAGGGTCGGTTTAATCAAAGCCAAAGCCCGCTTGGGTATTGATCAAAGATTTAAAGCCATTCTTGAGCAACCGAGCACCTTACAAGACCAGCAAATAAGACGGCGAGCGCAAGAGCTTATCGAAGAGGCCAGTCAACTTAAAAGCAATGATGACAATCTTAATCGCCAAATAGCCGAGTTAAAAGTAGCATTGATTAAATCCCAAACTCCGGTGGAGATAACCCTGCAGTCCGATGGGCACACCCAGGTTAGCCTATTACGGCATAAACGCTTAGGCTTATTTTCAGAGCTTCAAATGGATCTACCACCCGGCAGCTACACGCTACTAGGACAGCGAAAAGGCTATCGAGATGTACGAATAAACTTTGAGGTCGAACTTAACAAGGACATTCCGCCACTTCAGGTGGCTTGTCAGGAATTGATTTAACATATAACTGGGCGCAATCAAGGTATTTACTGGTGATCTGCTTGTAAATACCGCGCTGTTTGAGTTTTTTTAAACCTCGATTAAAGGCATCACGCCAGCTATCGCGCAAAAAACCGACATGGTATTGGTTCACCGGTAATAGATCATGGCTGCGTATTTTCTGCGACATGGCTTCTTGGGGAGATTTATTATAGTAATATTGAAAAATGTGCTTATCCATGACGACTAGCTGAGTGCGCTCTTTTAGCAACATGGATACCTGCTTTGCTTGATTATGATGCTCTTGGTATAGCTGATTACCTTTTACCAAATCACTAAAGTGATCACCAAGATAATGTTGAGCGTTTTGAAAAGCGACTAAAGATTTGCCTTTAATATCATTAATAGAATTCAGCGTGATATCGAACTTATCAAGGCTGAAGAAGGCATTTTGGTAACTGATATGAGAATCCGAAAGATAAACATGCTCTAAAGGTAGATCGGGGCTCAGGGTCAGCGCGCCATCCGCCTGGGCAGCATTTAAAGCACGAGGAATTCTGGCCAGTGGCATTCGCTTGGGGATTACACGATAACCCTCGATCGCCAAGGCCATACGAACCAGTTCAAGCTCTAAACCCTGCTCATTATCAGGACAGATATACGGTGGCATTGCCTGCCCCACTAGCAAGGTGAGATCTTTAGTGGTTTCAGCGCGAATTGAAGTACTGGATAGAACACTAGCAAGCGTGGCTAGCACAAGGCATATGCAATTGATTAACTTATTCTCATTAAACAATGGCATCTGGGCCTCCAGCCAGCTGACGGTAAATAGAAATATTTTAATGTTTAAATGCAACTTTATGCCTTTGCAGCTAACAAATAAAGTCATCTTCGACCAATAGTTAGCTTATTTAAAGCGAGACAAAGATTTGAGCGACCAAAACGCACAGGCCAACGCCGCCAAAGAGTTATTTAAACCTATACAAAAGCAAGGGCGCTTTAGCCGTAAAAAGCAGCTATTAATTGCGGCTTTCTTTATCTTAACCGCCCTAATAGCTTGGTTTATTAGTGCAGCGAGCGCAGTGTTAATTCGACCAACGCCCGCTTTTGCCCAAACTCAGATTGGATATTGGTTAAAACTGCCTTTTGGCCAGGATGTATTGATGTTGCCTGGAAAATACACGGTGAGTGCCACTGCGCCCGGCTATCATCCCTACGAAGATAGCTTCGAGCTTGGCGATGATAGCTTAGAGCTCAACATCAATATGAAAAAGTTGCCAGGTCAACTTAAACTAAATGCCAAAGACGGCTGGACGCAACAAGCAATTAACGATGAGCTGAAGAGCACCTTAATCCAGTTAAGCCCGTTAAAAGAGAGCTACTCAGCAACAACAGATTTCCCAAGTGTAGAAGCAGGCCAATACCAATTGCGTGTTGAACACCCTTTGTATCTCCCCCTAGAGCAAAACATTGAAATCACCGGAATGGGCAAAAGCCAAGAGCAAGAGCTTGTACTACAAGCCGACTATGGCTTGATCCATATTTCTCACAAAAACCCTGGGGCTCAACTGCGAGTCAATGAAAAAGAAGAAAACCTTAGCGAGGAAAAAATCGCTCTGGCTGTGGGTGATTACGATGTATGTTTAGAACAGGAAGGCTACAAAAGCCAATGCCATTGGGTAGAGCTGGACGCAAAACAAGAACTGGCCGTTGATTTCGCTGAACTACTGCCAGCCGATGCCAGCTTGACTTTGAGTTCAACACCTAGCGCTGCCAATGTGCTTGTCAACGGCCAGTTCCAGGGGCAAACTCCAATCACCCTAGCCCTTAGCCCCGGGGAAGCTCAAAGCATTAAGCTCTATAAAGATGGCTATCAACGTTTCAGCAAAACCGTGACGCTAAAAGAGAAGGAGCAACAAACATTACAAGCCTCTCTATTACCGGTTTTAGGCAAAGTGAGCTTGAAGCTTTTCCCCAGTAGTACAAAAGTTTTCTTAAACAATAAAACCTTAAAGCTAAACAAGGGCGTCATCAATTTGGCCAGTCATCCACAAACTCTTCGCTTTGAGGCTCCTGGCTATGCTAGCCAGAGCCATCGAATAACACCAAGTCAAAACAGGCCACTGCAACTCGATATTCAATTGCTCACTTTGGCCGAGCAAAAGTTTGCGAATCTAAAACCAGTGTACCGCAACAGCAATGGCGAACAACTTAAACTATTTAAGCCCAAACACAGTTTTACCATGGGTGCGTCCAGGCGTGAGCAAGGGCGACGCGCCAATGAAAGTCAGCGTAAGGTTAAATTAAATAGAGCTTTTTATTTGGCCACCCATGAAGTGAGCAATAAAGCCTTTCGTCAATTTAAAAGCAGCCATAACTCAAACCACAGTAAGGGCGTCAGCTTAAACAATGATAAATATCCTGTAGCCAATATTAGCTGGCAAGATGCAGCCCTATACTGCAATTGGCTGTCCCAGAAGGAGAAATTAAAACCGTTTTATAAAGTGCAACAAGGCAAAGTCAGCGGCTTCGATGAAAGCGCCAATGGCTATCGCTTACCAACAGAAGCGGAATGGGCCTGGATTGCACGATATAATGCCGGAAAAATGAAAAAATACGCTTGGGGCGATCGAATGCAGCACTCTGCCAGCAAAGCGAGCTATGCAGGTAATTATGCGGATCGCTCTGCGGCCACTCAAGTTGGCAGCATACTCAATAACTATGATGACGGCTTTGCGGCCAGTGCACCAAGCGGAAAATTCCCTGCCAATAAGCACGGAATTTATGATCTAGGTGGCAACATGGCCGAATGGGTACATGATGTTTATGGCATCAGCACGGGCCTAAATAAGACTGAACTAGAAAACCCTATGGGTAAACAAAGCGGCCAACACTATGTTATTCGAGGCCCTAACTGGACCAGCGGGACAATGAGTGACTTACGCTTGGCCTTCCGTGACTATGGCAATGCAGGCAAACGCCATGTTGGCTTTAGAATTGCTCGTAATGCACTTTAGCAGCAAATGATGGGTCAAACGAAAAAGCAACAATGAAACCATATTTAAAGAACAGCAACGAGTAAAGCTAATGTTTAATACCACCAGAACTGTATGCATACTGCTGTTGAGCTTAGCCCTAGCAAGCCTTGCCCAGAGCCAGGATTCTCAAAAAGTGGAAGGCAAGCTACAAAAGCAAGAAAAACAGAGCGCTAAAACCGAAAAGCAAGCCGTAAAAAACAAAGACAAAGCCAGCAAAGCGGCCAAGGGCGCTAGAAATGAGCAGGTATTTAAACCGACAGAAGAGATATCTGAAGATCTACCAGTCGCCTTCCCTGTCGATATCTAAATTTAGTCAGTCAGTAAAACAGAAATTAACAGCGTTAAACAACAACAGGACAAACCAAATGCGCAGAAATGGTTCTGAATTTTTATTTCAGCTTTTTGCTTTAATCATTGCCAGCATTATCGTGCACGCTATTTTCGTCACCGTTATTCGTCCGAATGCCGACGCCATACTGCAGGCCCAAGCCGCCATGCAAGCCAGCGGTCAGACCGTCGTCGTAGAGCGTTCACTCTATGTGGTACTGCGCGATTACGAACAGGAAGCCTGTTTTATTTTGATGCTCTGGGCCATGTCCATCATGGCTTTTAAAGCCTGGCAAGGCCGAAAGGAGCGGCAATTTTTACAGTTGGATCTATTGGGCATTAGCGAAAATAGCGCCATTCGCGTAGAGGACTGTGATCGTCTTATTGCTCCACTACAGCAACTTCCAGAAGAACAACAACGCTTCCTGTTGCCAAGGGCACTACTGCAAGCTTTACGTCGTTTTGGCTCCAGTCATACCATGGCCGATGCGGCAACTGCCGTAAAGGAAGCCTGCACCACCGAATCAGACCGCTTGGATTCGGAACTGGCCATGGTTCGCTATATTGCCTGGGCCATTCCTTCCATTGGATTTATCGGTACCGTACGAGGCATTGGCGAGGCGCTTAGCCAGGCCCATAAAGCCGTCGAAGGTGATATTGTCGGCGTAACTGTTAGCCTTGGTGTAGCTTTTAACTCAACGTTTATCGCGCTGGTAATTAGTATCATCATCATGTTTTTTACGCATCAGTTACAGCTCATGCAAGAACGCCTGGTGTTAGATACTCAAGATTACGCCGATACACATTTGCTACGTAATTTACAACTTGGCCAACGTGAGCAGTAGGCAATTAATTCAGCATGGCTCGTAAACGCAAGTTCACTACTTTTAATTTATCCTTCTTGGATATTATGTCCTGCGGTTTTGGCGCGGTGGCGCTGATTTTTCTAATCATCAAACATGATATGGATCGACGTCAGCTGGAAAACCCAAACGAGCTCAGCGCCGAAGTCAATATGCTCAATGAAGATATACAGGCTGCCAAGGCCTTACAGGTTAGAGCCCGCAACAGTCTATCGGATGTTGACCAGCAACTGCTGGAAGCCCAGGGTTTAGCGCGACAAGTCAATGAAGATATTAAAGCTACCCGTACTCGCCTTGCGGACATTGGCAGTGCCGATAAAAACACGCTTGAAGAACTCAAACAGGAAATTCAGAATCTGCAGCTAAGAAAGTCCGAGCTTGAAGAAGAAAATAAGCGCGGCAACGATTTACGGGAAATTACCGGCCAAGGTAATCGGCAATATTTAACAGGCTTAAAACTCGGCGGCCAGCGCATTGTGATTTTACTGGATGCATCCGCCAGTATGCTGGATGAAACCATTGTTAACGTTATTCGTCGTCGCAATATGAGCCCAGAGCAACAACGCGCAGCCGCCAAATGGCAACGCGCGGTTGCTACCGTGGAGTGGTTAATCGCCAAATTTCCAGTTAACAGCCAGTACCAAATTTATACCTTCAATACTGAGGTGAGTCCATTAATTGCCAACACTAAAGGACAGTGGCTCGATGTCAGTAATCGTCGCCAACTACAACAAGGGCTCGATGCACTTGATCAGCTCACCCCCAAAAACGGCACCAGCTTAATCAGAGCCTTTGAAAGTCTATCCAGCTTTCAACAGCTTCCTGACAATGTCTTTTTAATTACCGATGGTTTGCCAACTCAAGGTAAACAAGCACCACGCAAGAAAACGGTAGATGGCAATGAACGTATGCGCTTATACAATCGCGCGGTGAACGCTCTTCCCAGAGGCCTACCGATCAATATCATTTTGGCACCGATGGAAGGCGACACCATGGCTGCGGCCGCTTATTGGCAACTCGCCCATCGCAGCAAAGGTTCTTTTATGAGCCCATCAAAGGATTGGCCATGAGCAATTCAAGAAAACGCGAGCGCCAAGGCGACGATTTTAACGTTTCCTTTCTAGACGTAATCTGCTGTGGTTTTGGTGCTATTGTCTTGCTACTAATGATCACCAAGAGCTCTTTGCCTGGAGCACTTGAAGTCAGTGATGTTCAACAGCAAGGGCAGCTGAAAAGATTGCAGCAAGAGCTCTTTGAGATTCGCGGGGAGACCCGTATTTTAAATCGTGAGCTCACCGCCAAGACCGAACAACTTGATGATGAAACTCTGCGTTTGGCTATTTTAAAATCTAGACGCCAGCAACTGCAGAGTGAACTGACCGAGCTCGCGAATGCCTCTGCCGCCGATGATAAAATTCGCGCCCGTCTGCAACTCGCACTGCAGGATCTCAATGAAGAGATGGAGCGCCTTTTGGGGCGCAGTCACTCGGCTAAAAATAGTCTAGTTGGTGGTATCCCGGTCGACAGTGAATACATTATTTTTATTATCGATACCTCAGGCAGTATGTTTAATTATGCCTGGCCTAGGGTTATGGACGAGATAATCGCCACTTTGAATATTTACCCGAAAGTAAAAGGGATCCAGGTAATGAACGATATGGGGAACTATATGTTCAGCAGCTATCGCGGACAATGGATACCCGACTCCCCTTCACGGCGCAAAGCGATTATTAAACGCATGCGAACTTGGAATCCTTTTAGTAATTCCAGCCCAGTCGAAGGCATTCAAGGTGCGATCCGCCAATATTATGCACAGGATAAAAAAATCAGCCTCTATGTGTTTGGTGATGACTTTTCTGGTGGTTCGATTCGTCGAGTCATTAAAACAGTTGAACGCCTAAACGCTAGTGATAACAAGGGTGAGAGGCGTGTTCGCATTCACGCTGTAGGCTTCCCTGTTTTGCTTGCAGAGGCGGCACCGGCAGAACAACAAAGCGCCTATCGATTCGCGGCCTTAATGCGCGAGCTAAGCTACCAAAATGGCGGCACCTTTGTAGGATTAAATGATTATCGATAATACTTTGCTTTAAGATTTTGCAGCATCGTCTTAAATGAAGATGTCACGACCGTCAGTTGATGAATAAATCATGACAGGCCAGACAGGAAAAGCGAATTGTGCTATTAATGTGTAATCGGGCTATACAATAATAGAAAGAGTCTAATATGAAAAAACAGCTCAGCCGATCATTACTGATGCTAAGCAGTCTGATTTTAGCAGCTTGCTCCAGCCAACTTACGGTAAAAGGCCAGTTCCCGAGCCCTTTAACAACCGCTATGCCATTGCATGGCGCGGCCTACTACAGCCCAGAATTAATCTCGCACAGCTATGCAGAAGACGACGAAGATCGCGTCAAATGGAATATTCAAACAGGTGCCGCACAACAGGAATTTTTCGACAGCCTACTCCCTGCGCTCTTTCAACAGTGGGCGGGCCACAGCCCAGACCCCGAAGGTGAAGCCTTCAAATTACCTGGGGTCGACATTATTGTTAAACCAACACTAAGCGACTTCCAATACAGCTTACCTCGAGAAACCCGCAGTAAAATTTTTGAGGTTTGGATTAAGTACAATATGCAACTTTACCAAAACGACGGTCAACTCCTGGCCGATTGGTTTATTACCGCCTATGGCAAAACCCCATCTGGTTTTATGCAATCAGATGAAGCGGCAATGAATGAAGCCATAATAGTCGCGCTACGCGACCTCGGGGCCAATCTCACTGTGAATTTTTCTCGCGTACCAGAATTACAAGACTGGATGGGTAAGCGTGACTCAAGTGTTCAGCAACAATCTGCTGATCGAGGAGGAGTGCAAAATGAGACACCCTAGTTATCTATTGGCTTGCCTTTACCTACTTAGCTTAAGCGCTTGCACATCGGTTACCATCGATGAATATCAGCGAGCAGAAGCCAGTCTGGCCAGCGGAGATCGCATCGTACTGCTTGGTCGTAGGCACTCCCCAGATTATGAAACTGAGCCCGACCTGATCAATTGTGTTGGCAAAGTAATCAGCGCCAATCAAAGTGGAATTTCAGTCATCCCTGAAAAACAGTTTGTCGATGAGCTCTATCCTTGGTTCGAACCTCGTATGGCACCGATGCGTCCTGAGCGACTTGAGTATTTGATGAAACAGCCCCAGGTAAGAGAGAAAATCGAAGATCTCAAGCTGCGCTACGTCATTTGGATTGATGGCAGCACCCAACAGACCGGCTCAGCAGGCTCTGTTGGTTGTGCTGTTGGCCCTGGAGGAGGCGGTTGTTTTGGCTTTGGAACCTGGGATGACAAATCAGATTACGAGGCCGAAGTATGGGATTATCAAAAACAGGACCTAGTGGCCAAAGTCAGTGCCGACGCCAAAGGAACCAGTTATATGCCCGCGCTTGTGGTGCCTATCCCCCTGCTTGCAAGGGTGCAAAGTAATGCCTGTAAAGGCTTAGGGGCTCAACTTCGAGAAATTTTCGTTCCAGATTCTTCCGCTAACGCAGGAGCATAAGGTTCATGTCCAAATCTATTTTTTACAAACTTAGCTTAAGCCTATTACTCGTCGGCGTACTACTGCAAATAACATCTTGTTCGGTTAATCCAGCGACGGGCTCTCCAGATGTGGTGTTTCGCTCTGAGTCTTCCGAGATAAAAAAAGGCCAAGAAGTACACGATAAGCTTTTACAAAGCACGCCTTTATACCAAGATGAAAAACTAAATCGCTATGTCAATGAAGTTGGCCAAAAACTGGCCGCCGTCAGCGATCGCCCAGAACTCAACTATCAGTTTTTTATTGTGGATAGCCCCGATGTAAATGCTTTTGCGGTACCCGGCGGTTTTGTGTACATAAATCGCGGCTTGATTGCCTACCTTGAAAACGAAGCGCAGTTAGCTGCAATCCTTGGCCATGAAATTGCCCATGTAACAGCGCGTCATTCAGTGCGGCAAGAAAGCGCGGCCACCGGTGCAAAAACCCTATCCATCTTAACCGCCATTCTCACCCGTAGCGCAGAAGTTGGCGAGGCTACCGGCTTGTACGCCAGTGCGGCAGTAAAAGGCTATGGCCGCGATATGGAGCTAGAAGCTGATGGCCTAGGCGCAAAATACCTTAGCGCTGTCGGCTACCCTGCTAAAGCTATGTACGAGGTTATTGCAATCCTAAAAGACCATGAGGTCTATCAAAAACGTTTAGCGCGTGCCTCAGGTCGCAAAGCCACGGCTTACCACGGAGTGTTTTCTAGCCACCCACGCAATGACAAGCGCCTGCAAAAGCTCATCAATGTTGCCGAAGCGGATCAAGGCGAGCGTAAGACCAGTGCTTTTCGCCAAGCGGTAAACGGTATGGTGTTTGGACACAATAGCGAAGCAACCGTCGGTAAGCTCAGCCAGCAAGACGAGTCATCATCTGAACAGGAAAAAGAGCAACGCTATCGCCACAACAGCCTTGGCTTTAGCTTTGCCTACCCGGCCGGCTGGGATGTAAAACAAGGCAGCAAAAGTATCAACGTCAATAACCCTGAAGGCCAGACTGTGCTAAGCGTAGGTATCAATAAATTTTCAGGCACGGCGGTAGAAGAATGGTTGCGTAAACATTACCAGGTAAAGCTGCTGCGACAATCTGAGCCTTTATATTTAAAAGGCTTATCGGGCCATACCGGAATCATCGACGATAACAACAAAGGCCAGCAAAGAATCGCCGCCATTGCTCGTGGACGCCTCATGTACACCTTAAGCAGCAAATGGCAATCTCCAAAGTTAAAAGGCGAGTTCGATAGCCAAGTAATGGATATTATCAGTAGCTTCCGCCCAGAGCGCCGTCAGCTGGCCCAAAAGGGTAATAAAACCCTGCATTTTGTAAAAGCTAACCATCGTACTCGTTTTGAAGATTTAGCCCGCCAGGCTCGTTTAGGGCGCAATGGCGCCGACTTACTTCGCATCATTAATGGTTACTACCCTTCAGGCGAACCTCGCCCGGGCGAGGTTATAAAAATCATTCAATAAAAGCATATCTGTAAGCGGTCGTTTTAAAGGGCAGCTCCAACGCCATTATTCAGTGGTGCACCAAGCAAAAGGGCGTAATATGTAAAACAATTCACCCTTTTCAGGCTAGCATCAAACAAGCGTTTGAATTTATACTTGAGCCCGTCCCTCAAGGCTAAAGCCTTGGTGGTCATTGTGGTTAGCGATAAACCACATTGGCCCAGGCACCGCGATGAAAATAAAATGGAGCATCCCATGCAAAGCACGATGATGAATATGCCGCTAAACATCACTTCTGTGATGAACTTTGCGGACAAAGTTTACCCAAATGTCGAAGTGGTCTCAGTAACCGCTGATAACCCTCGCCACCGCTATACCTATAAAGACGCCTTTGCCCGCGTACGCAAACTCGCCAATGCATTAGAGAAGATTGGCGCCAAGCAAGGCGACGTCATCGGCACCTTGGCCTGGAATGACTACCGTCACCTAGAGCTGTATTACGCGATCTCTTGTTCTGGCATGGTTTGCCACACCGTGAACCCGCGTTTATTTGATGAGCAGATCGACTACATTATTAATCACGCTGAAGATCAGTGGGTATTTATCGATGTGGCCTTTGTTGGCACTATGGAGCGCTTACAAGATCAGCTGAGCGGCGTAAAAGGCTATGTTGTGCTTACCGACGAAGCCCATATGCCAGAAACCAGCCTGCGCAATGTACATTGCTACGAAACTTTGCTGGAAGGCGAATCCGATAGCTTTGATTGGCCAGAGCTGGATGAGAATTCGGCATCGGCGATTTGTTATACCTCAGGTACAACTGGTAACCCTAAAGGTGTGGTCTATAGCCACCGCTCTACCGTTTTGCATTGCTATGCCAGCTCACTGCCTGATGCCTTCTGTTTATCACGTAATGACGTGACCATGCCTATCGTGCCTATGTTCCACGTTAATGGCTGGGGCTTGGTTTACTCTGCCCCGATGGCAGGTGTGAAATTGGTAATGCCTGGTCCTAAGATGGGTGACGGCGAAACCTTATGCGACTTAATCAACTCTGAGAGCATTACTTGCTCGGCAGGCGTTCCAACCGTTTGGCTAGCGCTACTACAGTATCTAGAGAAAACTGGCAAAACCGTCGATACGCTGAATCGTGTAACCGTTGGTGGCTCAGCTTGCCCACTATCCATCTTCGATGCCTTCCGCGAACAGTACAATGTTACCGTGCAGCACGCTTGGGGTATGACGGAAATGAGCCCACTTGGAACCTATAACCGTGTTGCTGAAGATGCCCATGAAAACATGAGCAAAGAAGAGTTCGATACCCATCGCCTGCGTCAAGGCCGCCCGATTTATGGGGTAGATCTACGTATTGTTGATCCAGATGGCAATGAACTGCCTTGGGACGGAGAATCTTCCGGCGCGGTACAAGTGCGTGGCCCATTTATTACCGAGCGCTACCATAAGCTTGACACTGGCGGCGCTGAAGACGGCTGGTTTGAAACCGGTGATGTATCCTTTATGGATGAAAACTCACTGATGCAAATTACCGATCGCACCAAAGACGTGATTAAATCTGGCGGCGAGTGGATTTCTTCTATCGAGCTGGAAAACTGTGCGGTAGATAACCCTAAGATTGCCGAAGCGGCGGTTATTGGTGTGTCTCATCCGAAATGGACCGAGCGCCCTCTGCTGTTAGCCATCGTTAAAGAAGGCGAAGAAATCAGTAAAGAGGAAATGCTAGACTGGTTTGAAGGTAAAGTTGCCAAATGGTGGATTCCTGCAGACTGCGTGTTCGTTGAACAATTGCCTCATACCGCAACAGGTAAACTGAGCAAGAAAGATTTACGCGACGAGTACCAAAACTTTCAGTGGAGCGATGTGTAAAGCCTCTTCCACGAAAATAAAAAATGCGGGCCTTAATGGCCCGTTTTTTTGTGGCCTGTTTTAAATTGTTAAATTCACCGCTACCCTTATTTATTAATGGATTGAATTATTTGCTAATTGCTATAAATTGGCAGCAGGAAGCACAATAGCGAGGCAGGCCATTGGCCAATCAGAATACACAGTGGCGTAAATTTCGCGTTATCGGCGTTGTCGAGCAAGGGCGCGTAGTTCCTAATGTACGACATCTCAATCAAAGCGATACCCGCTGGTATGCCCTGCTCGCTTTAGACATAGATCCCGCCATTCAGATAAAAGTACCAGCTTATCTTATTGACGAAAATGCACGCTTTGAAGGCTCCATTGTCGAAGCCGCCTATATAGATGGTCAGCTTCGTGGCCGCTATGTTTTACCGATAGCCAATTAAAGAAAAAGCGCTGACTGTCTCAGCCAGCAGCCATTCCTCTTTTTACTCAATCATTGAGTACCAAAGTTAATAACAGCTATTAAGTCCAGTTACCCGCCACATCAACCTGGTTTGGCTCCATAAACCAAGGATAGTAATCACGCGGATCATCAAAGCCATTCACAAAGCGCTGAGCCATAGCTTCGTCATCGCCACAGGCTGCCAAAACCTGTACCATTTTTTCGGTGGGCGGCAGCAATAAAGCATTGGTCCAAGACACAACCCACTGTGCGTAACTCCAATACTTATCGAAGGTTTTTAACATCCACTTTTCATCAAAGGGCTGATCAGCATTGGCCAAAATACTGGCTAAGTGAACGGCGACGCATTTGCTGGCATTATTCGAACCTTGCCCGGTAATAGGGTCATTCAAACAAACCGTATCAGCTATGCCATAGGCAATTCGACCGGATGGTAAGCGACCAATTGGATTACGAATGGTAGGGGGGAAGCGCCCAGCGAGAATACCGTTATCATCCGTTAGTTCGATATCTTTAATGCGCTCCATATCTTGCGGAACAAACTCTGCGATAATATCCTTGCTGATCTGCAAGTGTTGGTCAGGTGAATCTACGCCTTGCCAACAATCCATAGGGCCACCTGGTACACCTTCAAACACCATGATATCGCATGGGCCGCTGGTCGTTAGCGCAGGAAAGGTAAAATACTCACCCACCCCAGGAATAAGATTAAAGTCTACCGCCGAGAAATCTTCACGTGCTTTCATACCTTTTACGTAGGTCAAGCCTAAAGCACGCATAGGTTTATCGAAAGATGAACGCACCGCATCGCGTTCAAACATTTTGCCAATATCACCTTTACCCGAAGCGACCAGCAACAAATCACACTCAGCCGACAAACGATCTAAGTCAGCCACATCCACTTCATCGATCACTAGTTCACCGCCACGATCTGTGAAGGTTTTCATCCATACTGGCATTTTTACGCGCTGATCCACCGATTGGGCTGGTTTATCTAAACGGTGCTGCCAAGCAATAGGGGTGTCTTTAATTTTAAAACCAATACCATCTACCCAAGGACAATCGTCATCAAAGAAATTCAAACCAAGATCGCGCTCGTTTTGTAAAGCCATATCAAACATGCACTGGCTAGAAAGCACCCGGCCGGCAGCAACTTCTTCTGCCGTCTTATTGGTGATAAGCTTCACCTCGTAGCCATGTTTCAGCAATCCAATACCCAACTGCAAACCGCTTTGGCCAGCGCCAATAATCGTTATTTTTCTCATCACTTTATCCTCTATGTTACGGCTAAGAAGCGCTTATACACACTCTTCCACCGCGCTTATTTCCACGCTTATTTTTATTTAACGTGTCGCCGAGCGCGAAAACTATGCGGCTTACGCAGCACCTGTACAAGCCGCGCATAAATCCCTAATCGCCGCTAAATATCGGTTCTTTGAAAGCTGGAGTCGGGTTATGTTAGAGCGGTAAAAATAACAACAACGAGTGAGGAACCTTCTATGCACAGCAGTGACTACATCATCATTGGCAGCGGCATGAATTCATTAGTTTGCGCAGCACTGCTGGCCAAAGCTGGGTATTCTGTAATTGTGTTAGAGCGAAACGATCATTTTGGTGGCTGCATTAAAACCGAAGAAATAAGTCTGCCTGGTTTTAAACACGAAGTGTTTTCAGCGGTACATCCATTAGTAGTTTCCTCACCAGCCTATGCCGAATTAGGAGAAGACTTACATCGCCTAGGGCTAGAGTATTGCAATAACGATAGCCCTACCGGCGTCGTACTTCCAAATGGGGACAGCTTGGTACTGCAACGTGACCGCCAAAAGAACATCGACGCTATGAATGAGCTTAGCCCTGGCGACGGTGATCGCTACCAGGCCGCCATGCAAGATTTAGAGCACAAAGCCGAATTGGTTTTTGGCTTGCTAGGCTCTTCACTATGGAGCTTCGCAACCGTAAAACTGTTACTAAAATACACTTGGAAACTTGGACTGCAAGGCATTCTAAACTTTGCAGCTGATGCAATGGCCAATACCCGTAGCTGGCTGGAGCGTGATTTTAAATCCCCACTATCACGTGCCATGCTAGCACCGTGGGTGCTACATGCGGGCCTCGGTCCAGAATCTTCGTTTTCCGGTTTAATGAACCAAGTGATGGCCTTTAGTATTGAGCAAACCGGCAACCCCGTCGTTAAAGGGGGCAACCAAGGTATTGTTGATGCCTACAAAGCTCTTATCGAAGAAAATGGCGGCAAGCTTATTGCACAACAAGATATCAGTGAAATTATTGTTGAAAACAATAAAGCTACTGCGGTAATTAGCAAAGATGGGACCCGCTTTGCCGCCAACAAAGGCGTAATCGCCAATGTGACACCCACTGCTTTATACGGCCAGCTCTTACCACAAGCCAGCATCCCGACTGAAGTAAAGCAGCAAGCAAAAGACTATCGCTACGGTCGCGGCATGATGATGATCCACATCGCCATGGATGAACCGGCCCAATGGCAAGATCCCCAAATAAAAGATGTGGTTATGCTTCACGTCACCCCGGGTTTAGATGCGGTATCTAAAGCCGTTACCGAAGCCGATTGTGGGTTATTACCTGATAAATCCACCATTGTCGTATGCCAACCGGTAGCTCTTGATCAGAGCCGAGCGCCAGATGGCAAGTGGATTTTATGGATTCAATTACAGGAAATTCCTCAACTTATCAAAGGTGATGTTCGAGCCGAAATTGAATGCCCTGCTGATGGACAATGGAACGAAGATATTCGAGAAACCTATGCTGATCGGGTGATTGAACAGCTGAGTGAAAATATTCTTAACCTGAAAAGCGCCACACTAAAACGTGTGGTTTACTCACCCAAAGATTTGGAAAACGCCAATATTAATTTATTGCACGGCGATGCCTATTCTGGCGTCTGCAGCTTGGATCAGTTTTTGTTTTGGCGCCCATTAAAAGCCCTTAAAAACCACCAAACGCCAGTAAGTAATGTTTATCACATTGGAGCATCCACACACCCAGGGCCTGGACTTGGTGGCGGCTCAGGTTATTTGGTCGCAAAATCTATTACGGGATAAACAAAAAAAGCCCCGCTAGGGAAACCTAAGCAGGGCTTTTAGCTCGTAAACTAAATCTTACAGAGAGCGAACATCGCCGCTACCATTATCTTTAACAGAAACCTTAGGCGATCCTTTGTAACGAATATCACCACTTCCAGAAACGGCTGCATTAAGCTCTTCAGTCGCATGCAATACAATATCACCCGAACCATTTACTCTAGCTTGAGCATTGCGCGCTTCCAGTGAGCGCGCATCGATATCGCCGCTACCATTAACTTTAATACGCAGATCTTTCGTTCGACCATCAACTACGATATCGCCGCTACCATTAACCTCAAGCTCAAGGTTACTCACTTCAATATCGTCAAGTGCAATATCACCAGAGCCATATACCCGAGCAGCAAAGTCACGCATATGCTCAGCGCCGTCTAACTCGATATCGCCAGAGCCGTATACTTTCACCGTGTCCAACTCAGGTACTTCGATATCAATCTTGGTGCCCAGTTTAGTGCGGTAGCTTTTATCGTTAGAGATTACCAAGGTATCGCCCTTGATGGTGAAGCTGACGTTGCTGAGCAGGTTATCGTCTGTAGTAAGGGTAATCTGCTGGGACTTACCAAGGCTGATCTGAACATCAGCGGAGGAGTTTAAGCGCAGATTTTCGAAACTGCCGATATCAATACTCTGGGTAGATTTCACACCAGAACCCTTAATCCGACCTGAGCTGTACGACCAATCACCGTCACCATCTTCCAGGTCCAAATGAATATGACAGGCCGATAATGAAGCGGTGGCTAGAGCAATGGCGGCAAGCTTAGTGTAAGAACGTAGGTTCATAATGTGTGTCTCGATATCTTATTGTGTTGGTTACAAACTTAGACGAGCACTTTTCTGAAAAGGGTTACATCACGCTAAAAATTATTTACTTTACATGTAACACTAAGATATAAGCAGACAACAGCTAATAACCTTTAGTAACTAAAGGAAATCTTGGCTATTCAAAAAACGCAGACATTATTCAAAACCTCCCAAAAACCACGATTTCTATGCGCTAGCATCTGGTCAGGGCCAGTTTGGATGGGTATATTCAGTGAAAAGCACCCTGCTAAAAGCAGTGTTGTAAAGAGTGCCTTAGACAATAATAAGACGGCTGCCGAGATGATGATTCTGCCCAAACACCAGTTATTTCACTCCGATAACCTCGACTTTGTACGAGCCGAAGTGGCCAAGGTCTATTGTGACCATAAGCTGGGCTTGGCTCGAGGTAGCCGCTTAAACGCTCAGCATCACCATGCCAAAATGAGTGACATCTCCCTCAACTACATGCGATACGGCAATGAGGTAGAGATAGAACCTGGCGAACTCGATCGCTTCTTTCTCATTCAGTTGCCCCTAAGCGGCTGGGCCGAGATTAATTCAGGTAAACAAAGCGCCATCTCCACTGAGCATTGCGCGTCTATCCCCTCGCCTAATAAACACCTTTCTATGCGCTGGAGCGAAGACTGCGAACAGTTAATGGTTCAGATTCCGAGGCAAGCCATCGAACAAAAGCTATCAGCAATAATCTCACGGCCGCTTAATCAGCCTTTAGAGTTTGATTTGCTAATGCAGGGTGACCAGCCTAAGGTTCGAGCTTGGTGGCGCCTGATCGACTATATGCTGACCGAATTTGAATCGATATGCCCTATTACCAATAGCCCGGGTGCTGAGCATATGGAGCAATTGATTATTACTCAGCTACTGCACGCCCAGCGCCACAACTATAGTGATGCGCTACAGGCCAAAGGCCAGTCCATAGCCCCGGCCCATGTTAAAAAAGCTGAAGAATACATACGCAACCACATTACCCAGGCGATCACTATTGATGATTTAGTGCAGGAAACGGGCGTCAGCCCACGCTCTTTACACGAAGGCTTTCGTAAATTTCGCGGCCAAAGCCCGCTTAGCTACTTACGGGCGCTGCGCTTAGAGCACGCTCGTAAAGACTTACTGGCCGCCAATGGTAATAGTGTCACAAACATTGCGACGCGCTGGGGTTTCACTCAACTTGGTCGCTTTTCAGTGACGTATAAAGAGGTGTATGGGGAATCCCCTTCAGAAACATTTAAAAAAGCAATGTATTAAAACAAAAAAAGCGACCCATAAATGGGCCGCTAAACGGGCGCTAGAGAAAGTTTCTATAGATTATTGATGTTGGCAATACTTTGCCCACTGACTCCAGTACTGTGAATACTGGGTGCTGCTTGGTAGCAGCTCTACCCAAGACCCACTGACTACCTCATAAACAACGTTACCATCCAGCATCAAATCACCAACTGCCGAATGATCATAAAAGGTTGCGTTTGACCAAGGCTTGCGATGCCAAACACCATTCTTGTTATAGCTATTGGCAACAATTCCGCCTATATCAGAAGGGTTTAAGCTCAAGCCCAGAGCACTGCACATTGGTAGCTCACCGCCACTGCTGCCATCTGCGTCATTAACCGTTACGGTATTCGAAACCGATTGTACGATCTCGCTGGCGCTTGAATCATAGCCCCTGAGCTGAACCGAGTAGCTACCGGCATTGCCAAAAGCATGACTAAATTCAAAGGGACTGGTTTGATCTTCATCACCAACAGCAAGCCCATCAATAAAGAGTTTGACCGAATCTACTTGATCAGCATTCTGTCCCGTTAAGTTCCCTGCGATTGAGAACTGCTCATTTTTCTCGACAACGGTTGACGATAAACTCAGGTCGAGCTGAATATCCAAATCCGTCACCGTGAAAGAATGAGCAAGAGAAGAACTCAACCCTTCGGTATCTGTTGCCACCACCGATAAGTCAAAATTGCCCAATTCAGTGGCCGGCCAAGTGTAAGAAAAGGACGCATCACTAGTATCCATATCGCTATAGCTAGACAATAATTGCCCGCCTTGTTCGACACGAAATGTCACCGACTCTAAACCACTATCAGCATCATTGGCCGAAACACTGATATTTAGCGAATTACCCAACATAACGGAAGTGTCTACGGGGCTTTGCCAGTTAATACTGGGCTTATTATTTCCCGCTTGCGAGTCACCTACTGCCGCTTCCAACTTGCTAGCAACCGCCCAGGTATATAAGGCAGCCGCTTGTTGATAGCCCATGGCTTCCATATTGACCCAGTTTTTCGAATACTCATAAAAAACCGAGCCCGCCGTATTAAACTCATCGCGCTTCTCTTTTTCTTCCAGAGAAACAGGGGTCATGCCATTAATTGCTTGCGAATCGTAATCAGCTTTGGAAGCCGGCCCCTGTGAAACTGCCCCGACGGTAGGCAGGTCCAGCTTGGTATAAATCCAGTTATAGTATTTTTCTAAGCGATCCTCTGGTTCAACGGATTCACTGTGCACCATTGAAACTCCCCAGTTATTTCGCCCTAAGGTATAGTCCAACACGTTGTACAACATATTGGATTTAGGGTCGATTTGGGCCACTGAAGAATCACCGCTATTATCCAGCAGTGCGCCTAATGCGGCATACGGTGCGGCAATTAAGTGGTTCCCCAAAGAGCTCCAAACAATCTGCTGAGGCAAACCAAATAAATTGTTTGCAGAATCTAAACCACTGCCCTTGCGGTCGCTATAACGCCGAAAGCTATCAATCTCTGATTTAAATTGATTGTTGGCTTGCTGTAACTGCGCCAAACGATAGTGCAGCGAAATATTCACATTGCTCCAGGACGCCCAAGCCGCTACGCCGGCTTTCTGAGCAAGTGCATTAGCATTTGAAAGCGCATTGGCTTGACCGTTATTTAAGCGATAGTATTCAACTGCACCCAAGCCGAGATTATCATAGGTACTTTTCTGATTGGCTGCATCACTGCGGCGATAAAGCCCTGGTAATTCAGGTGAGCAGTACACACTGTCATTGTAAAAATTGTTGGTAATATTACTCGTTTCTAAACTGGCATAGGAATAATCGACACAAGACGTGCCTTTTTGAACACCATCGGTAATGGCATCTGTGCCCGTTGAAGTTTCATAGGAGTGCGCACTGGCTATTAAAATACCCTCTTTGGTTTGACCATTTTTGGTATTTTGATCAAATAAACGCTGATAGAGCGCATCAGCTTTGGCCCGGTAATAATTGGCATCTTCGGTATAACCCGCTTCTTCAAACACTTTCGCGCCCAGCGATAAGGCAGCTAAAGTCAGCCCCATATGACTAGGGGATAAGGCGCTTAAGATGGGACGCTTAGCGGCGATTTGTTCCGCAGATTCGGAGTCTGCCAATAAATGGCGTGTTCCATCATAAATCGGTAATCGCTTACCTTCATTATTTAAGTCTTCATTCAAATGATCACGCTGATCACCGACTTGCACGACAAATTCATCGGGACGACTAAGGTCATAGGTTCTGGCCAAAAAATCCAAGCCGAATTTTGCCTCGTCTAGAATAATGGGCGCATCGCGGCCAGTATTAGCGGCACCAGAATGAATAATACCTTCATATCCGTCATAGTAATGGCTAGAAGCCAAACTGTGCTGATTAAAAAGCTCACTGTTAGTCTCATAAGCGCGCAGCATATAGTAAGCGGCATGAGCAATGGTTAGGGTGAATTTAATATAATCACCTGCATCGTACCAACCGCCACTGACATCAAAGCTTGCAACACTGCTATCTTCGCCCCATAGCGCATTACCCGCTATGTTATTCGCACCTTGTTCAGCAATATAATTGGGGTGCGAGCTGCCTACATCTCGTAATTTATATACAGGTAAGGCGGCCGTTTGATCAAAGTAATGGGGCTTTAAGGCCAGCTCTTTTTGCTCTTCACTTAGGGATTCGTTAGCGTTTAAGACTCCCAATTGCGGCCCACTATCAGTTGAATAAGTTAACGCATCACGCATCGCATCGCGATAGGCTTTAATGGGGTTTTGCATACCACTGCGACGGGAGCTGATATGCACTAACATCTCAGCGACAATATCACCGTAAGGATCGACTACAACCTCAAAAGAGGCATTTTCATCCTCATGGTTCTCCCCTTCGATGCTTAGCTCGTAGCTTCCCTCAACATTGGCTTGCTGGCGCAGATCCAGGTGATAGCTATATTGCATGGGTGAATGGTGATCACTTTTATCAGCAACTTTCATATCATCAGTAATCGCGCCCGAAGCAACTTGCTCACCATCTCGTGTCAAAACCCACTGGGCGGCCTGCTCATCAGAGCTTAGGTTTTTATCACTCATAATCACGATATTCTTCGGCCTATCCGGTGAATAGCCCGCCAGGTTATAGCGAAAATGGACATCGTGAACAGCTGAAGCAGAGGCCATCTGCGACAACATAGAAAGACCTATTGCCGTAGCTATTTTCGTTTTTCTAAACATCAGGGTTTCCTTTTTTCTTCGTTATTGTTATGAACTCCCCAACAAATAAAGCTCATATTTATTGAAGCAGTTCTGCGCTAAATAATGGTTACTTAATTAATAGTAACTATTGTTTTCATGGCAAATTAAACAAAAACAATGCATTGAAAAATCCCAATCAATGTTAGAAAAGTGCCAGAACGAAAGCCGTCGATTCCGGGAGACGTATCGATTGTTCTCTTTAGTTTCAAAGTGCAAGCTTCGCACTTGGGATTTAAAACTAAGAATTCGCAGCCTGCTCAACTGGGCACTTATATGTTTTTCAGGGGAAGAAATTATAAATTTGGAAGTTTCTAGAGCTTCAACTTATAAGTAGCCGCTCCATCGCGATCAGCCTGAGCAAAGAAATATTGGCATAAGAGGCATTAAGAGGCAGTTCATACTTCAAATGCGTCCTACTGTATTCCTCATTGGCCTAGACTTTTTTTGGGACTGAACGCCATAAGTCTGTTTCATTAGACTGCAAACAAGCACAAAAAAACCCGCTAAGAGCGGGTTTGACAAACTGTCACAATAAGCACATTGACTTTCAATTCATTTCGAAATCCCTACGACATATGGGTTTTACGGAGCTTTATTTAGCAGCTTCCACTGCGCGCATCATTGCCACCATACAGGACTCAGCCGCTTCAGGGCCAAGCGCCGAGTAACCGCCGTCGACCGGAAGTTCTGCTCCGGTAATAAAAGAAGCTAAATCAGAACATAGGAACAATACCGCATCAGCAACCTCTTCAGCTTCTACTACACGTCCTAGAGGTTGATAGTTTGCACATACCTGATCTGCAATATCACGATTATTTTCGGTTAATCCCGCAACCGGAACACTCCAAGTGATGCCCGCCATAATGGTATTCGCTCGAATTTTATCTTTGGCCAAATCCAAGGCCATATTGCGAGTCAGCTGATGGATGGCCGCTTTAGATACCGGGTAGGTCCAGCGATCTGCCTGAGCGATATTGGAGGAAATACTGCCAAAGTTAACAACCGCCGCGCCCTCGCTTTTACATAAATGCGGGTATGCTTCACGCACCAAAATCGCATGACCATTAATATTGGTATCGAAGGTATCACGCCACTGCTCACGGGTTGAATTCATGCCATCGTCGGCATATAAGGCCGCCACATTGATGATAAAATCAATTTGGCCAAAACTTTCAACAGTAGTGCTTACAAGCTTTCGAATATCACTATCTTGCTGTAGATCTGTCGCGGTAAATGCCGCCTGCTCACCCAGCTCTGCTGCCAAAGCCGTACCAACATCGGCGCTGCGCGCCGCTATCATTACTTTCACACCGGCATTAACCAAAGCACGACTTACAGCTTCACCAATACTCGCTGCCCCGCCGGTAACAATAGCCACCTTACCTTGTAGTCCACGCATAGTTCTTTCCTCATTATTCTAAATATATTTATCTAAAGTCTTTAAGATTGATTCACTAACTGAGATTTTTAGATCTCGCCAACAACACTACTCACCTGTCCAGGCGATCAATTTACGTAGCGATGCTTTTAGCTGGCGTGCCTCTTCAGCAGTAAAAACACCAAGGGCATCCGCCTCATTGGTTTTGGCAGCTTTCAACATGGGTTTTAGGCGCTCTTCTCCGGCCTTAGTGAGATGAATATAGGTTTCGTCTTCTTTGTACTCCCGGCTAAGCAAGCCCATGGTTTCTAAATGGCGTAAACGATCATTCACCTCATCCTCAGATAAAATCGCGTTATGAACTAGCTCCGATAGAGTACAGCCTGACAAGCCGCCTAGAGAGGCCAAAACGCGAAATTCATTTTCATCTAATCCTTGGCCACGCAGTACCACTTCAAGCTTATCCATAATTTGGCTAAAGCTCTTACCTACCAAGTAGTGAAGATAATCATCAACAAAGGCTTTGTTTTCTACAGATTCGGCAGAAGGATCTTGATTGCAGGGGTGAAAGCTGGAAACCACATAGCGCCCTGAATGAAACATCAAACCTTTACGGCCAGTAGTATCAAAATCAACAACCTCTCCCACAATGATCAGATGGTCGCCACCTTCATAAATATGCTGGGTTCGACACTGAAAGCGAGCGGCACAACCTTTTAAAAGCGGCGCGCCTCCGACTCCGTTTTCAAAATCAATGCCCGCAAACTTATCTTCTTGCTGACGCGCAAAGTGGTTTGATAAAGACACCTGATCTGCCGCCAATACATTGACCGCGAAATACTCTGCATTTTCGTATACCGGTAAGCTACGGGCCTTTTTATCAATACTCCAAAGTATCAATGGCGGATCTAACGATACTGAATTGAAACTACTGGCCGTGGTGCCCACATAGCTGCTTTTGGAGCTATCTGAATTATCTTTTGCGGTAACCACCGTTACACCAGTGGCGAAACTTCCCAAGGCCTGACGAAAGGCCATTGGATCAATACCCTGATTGGCTTGTGCAGTACTAGGCATAATATTTATCTCTTTTATGTGCACTTTTTTGCTGGCTGCAATTCGGTATAAGTAATGACTTATTTTAATTGCTTGCCGCTACTCGGTTAGACATCGCTCTGTACGTCGATGGAACAATGCTATTTTGAGCAGGCACTTGTTAGATATGCGGAAAAAGACATCGTTATGCACAGAGGGCAGATAGTTCATCTACATCACCTTTACGTAAGAAGAGGCAACGCTAATCAAAACTTCTCGATGACAATCCATTCGCTTCTGCTTTTATAAATACCTCCTCTTATTCAAACCTTTCCCCATCGCCTAGCACTTTTTGCATACAGACTGCAAAAAGCGAATAGTTAATTACATGTAACCTATTCAAACTCAAGCTCAAGAAAATAAACAATAATGATATTGCCCGAGGATATGAATATGAGCCCACGGCCACAAAAGCTTGCCCACTGCGTTCACCAAGCCGGTAAAAGTAATAGAGCCGCACTACCCTTCAGCCTACTGTGCAGTAGCGCTTTACTCGCCACTGCCCTACCCGCTAGCGCCCAAGAAGGCTCTGGCTGGCAAATCGAAGAAGTTACCGTTACCGCCCGAAAACGTGAAGAAAGCCTGCAGGATACGCCGATCGCCGTAACGGCATTTAGTGGTGAAGGCATGGAAAAGCGTGGCATGACCAAGCTTAACGGCATAGCGGCCTATAGCCCCAACATGAGCTTTCAGAGCAACCCAAGCTTTGGCGGCGCCTCTAACGCTGCATCGATTTATATCCGCGGTGTTGGTCAAAAAGAATTCTTACCAACCACAGAGCCAGGTGTAGGCCTTTATGTTGACGGTGTGTATATCGCCCGTAGCGTAGGCGCTATCTTGGATCTTGTGGATATCGCCCAAGTAGAAGTACTGCGCGGCCCACAAGGAACGCTGTTTGGCCGCAACACCATCGGTGGTGCCATCAGCATCACTAGCCAAAAGCCCAGCGAAGAGTTCTCCGGGAAAATAAGCGCCACAGTCGGCACTGATAGCAAACGCGTTATCAAGGGCAGTGTAGATATCCCGCTATCTGACAATTTACTAAGCCGAATTTCCTTCGCGGACATGCAGCAAGATGGCTATGTTCATCGCACAGACGGCATCGACCTAGGTGATGACAACACTCAAACCGGCCGCCTAAACCTGCTATGGACACCAAGCGATAGCAGCGAAGTGAATTTCTCTCTAGAATTTTCAAAAGATCGTGAAAACGGCCCTGCTATGAGCCTGCTAGGCATCAACCTTGGAAACCCTATCGATCCAGAAACCCCACCAATGGCGGTCATTCATAACGTTGGCGCTAATGCAGCAGCGGGCGCGACCAATGGAGCACCTTGTGCTACCCCTGGCATGCCGATTAATTTGGCTGTACCTGGCTGTTACGATCTTCGTTATAAAGTCGGTGATGATCAGAACCTTGGTACCGCACCAGCATTTTCCAACAGCGATTTTATGGCTAGCAACTTAAACGTTAGCTTAGATCTAAACGATAATATCAGTTTTAAATCCATTACTGCATGGCGTGATCTTGACGCTGAATTTGCCCGCGATGGCGATCACTCGCCCCACCGCGTTTCTCAGTTTCATGACACCTTAGAGCAGAAGCAATTTACTCAAGAATTCCAGCTTTTGGGCAATCACTTTGATGACTCCTTAAACTGGATTTTTGGTTTGTACTACTTCAAAGAAGACGGTAATAATGTAAATACCCTAGATTTTGTCATGTCCAACTTTACCAGTGGCGGTCGCTTTGAAAATACGTCCAAAGCGGCATTCGGCCAGGCCACGTGGAATATCAATGATTGGTTTAGCCTAACCATGGGGCTTCGTTACACAGAAGAAGATAAGTCTTTCTCACCTGACCAGGTAATTTTAAACAACTACTTTGCAGGCTCCGGTCACCCACTATTAGATGCGCCGTTTATGCAAGTCGGCACCCGAGTACTGCCATTCGCTACCGATAGCCAAGCTATCTCTGAGCTGACCCCAATGGTCAATGCCAGCTTTCACGTCAATGATGAGTTGATGGTTTATAGTAGCTATTCAGAAGGCTTTAAGTCAGGTGGCTTTACCCAGCGTGTATTCCCCCCACAGATTGCCGGATTTACTGCGCCGACTGGCGCAACCGATCAGGAATTAATTCCAGACTTCGCTCCAGAATTCGTAGAAGTCTATGAACTGGGCGCCAAGTACACCGGCTTGGATGGTCGCCTTCGAATCAATGGTGCCGTTTTCCATACCGTTTACGATGACCTGCAAGTACAAGTATTTACCAGCGTAGCACCGGTAACCAAAAACGCCGCTTCGGCGAAAATTACCGGCTGGGAGCTGGAAACCCAATGGCTGCCTGCTGAAAACTGGCTTATTGAAGCTAGCTACGGCTGGCTAAATGCTCGCTATGATGACATTTCATTCGAAGAAACATTTATTCGTGCGGACAATGAGTTTGAACGTGTACCAGAAAGAACCGCCAGCATCGCCATCAACCATGACTGGGATTTAGGAGAAGCAGGTACTTTAACGGGTAGATTAGATTGGTCTTACCGTTCAAAGGAATATATGGATTCCTTTAACACGGAGCTGATTGCACAACCCAGCTATGACCTCATTAATGCCAACTTGAACTGGACCAGCGCCGATGAGCAATGGGAAGTATTACTCGCACTGAAAAACCTAAGTGATGAGAAATACCTAATGACCGGCATTATTGGAGATGCCTTCCAAACCTATGAAGGTATATACAATCGTGGGCGCGAGTTTAGTTTGACGGCGCAGTATCATTTTTAAAATACTCCGCTAGTCCCAAAAAAGCCCGGATAATTCCGGGCTTTTTTATAACGAAGTTAGGTTCCTTCAACTGACGAATTGATAAGGGCCGCTACCAACCAGCCTATAAGCAATACAATAATACATATTCCCTGAAGACTCACACTTCCCTCTCCAATGACAATATCACTTTACTGAATTAATAGGTTTAAGAGTAACCAGCTAGTTTTTATGGCTCTCTAGACGAAAACTACCAACCAAGCCCCCACCGGAATAGTTTACTAACTTTACATCTCCCGACGAATCGGTTTTGAAAACCAAATATAGATTTGAATCCGAGCTATCTGGATTTAAAGAAATCATGACTTCATCTCTCCTCCATCCTTGAAGCGGATGATCGCCCTCGGAACTCCATTTACCGCAAAACTTATCCTCGCTCAAAAACCCTTTTGGAAGATAGATCTTGTGGATTTCACTCGTCCATTTATCTCTCTGGATATCGAGAAAGAGTGTGTATTCTTCAAGCTCCGTATTTCAAGGTTTATACTGAAATTGACTTTTCTTAGCCAGCCTGATTTTATCCAACAAGGAATTTAAGCTTGGTACTGATGCGTCTACATGCTCTGTAAATAACGCAAAGCAGAAAATACAAAAACATATGCGGATCGGCTTTAGCTTCAAATGTCTCACCATACTCAGAAAACCACCTCACGAACAAGCAACTGTCATAGCTCTTGCATCAACTGAACATAGTTTCCACAAGTATCATCAAGTACCGCGATCTTTACCGTACCCGACTCTCTAGGCGTTACCGAGAATTCCACTCCGAGATCCACAAGCCTCCTATACTCGCTATCGATATCATCTACTTCGAATGATGTACAAGGTATACCGGCATCTTTTAACGCCTTGTAGTAAACCTTAGCTGGTTCAAAAGCCATTGGCTCTAACAAAAGCTCTACCCCTGACTGTTCAGCCGGCGAGACCACCGTTAGCCACTTATGTTCACCTAGTGGAATTTCCTTCTTTTTGATAAAGCCCAATACCCTAGTATAAAAGTCTAAGGCTTTGTCCTGATCTTCTACCGGAATGCTAGTTACGTAAATTTTAATCATAATGATAACTCCCCAAGCGACATTCAAACCCCGAGAATAGCTCAACTGCGGACTATATACTTATTCTAGATTGCTATGTTGATACTTCGATACTCTCTTGGAGTGTAGCCAGTACATTTTTTAAAAGCAGTAGAGAAACTTGGCAGGCTTTCATAACCGACTTCGAGACAGACGTCTGTAACTAAAAACCCTTTTTGCAACAGGAACTTAGCCTTCGCTATTCTCAAGTCACGTAAATAAGTCATAGGGCTTATTCCGTACATCGCCTTAAAAACTCGGATAAAATGAAAACGAGACATGGCGGCTCTATCTGCCAAAGCATCAATCACAAGCTTTGAGCCGTAGTGCTTCTCCATAAACACCTTTGATTGCCTCAGCTGCGCAAACTGCTCTTGGCGAAATGGAAGCTCATGATAGATTCGTTCTAACTCAGCTTCATAGAATGATGGCGATCTATCTGACATATACTTGGCTGCTTGCGACCTTTGAAGCCAACTTATCATATAAACCAGGGGATGTACTATTATTCAAAAAAACTGACTATGCCGACCGACGCTGCCAATTAAATAGAGGGCTATAAAAAAACCCAGCTATTAACTGGGCTTAATAAGATTAGCAGAGCGTAGTAGACTACAGACGTAAGTCACTCTTCTCTTGGGGCAATACATATTTCAGGTCATATACCAAACCATCTTTGGTACACAAATCACGTATCTTATCACCGCCCATTTCGATAAATTGCTCATGAGCGACGGCCAAAATAACGGCATTGTAATGCCCTTCTTTCAGCTGATCGATTGGGCGTAAGCCATACTCAGCATCCACCTCATCGTGATCCACCCAAGGGTCATAAACATCAACATTTAAGTGGAAGTCTTCCAAGCCCTTTACCACATCATAGACCCGAGAGTTACGCACATCAGGGCAGTTTTCCTTAAAGGTAAAGCCCATTACCAAAACATTACCCTTAGCAACAGGAACGCCCTTGCGCAACATCTCTTTGACTAATGTGTCTGCCACATAGCCACCCATACCATCGTTAATGCGACGACTAGCGATAATGATATCTGGAATATAACCAGCAGCCTGCGCCTTATGGGATAGATAGTATGGATCAATACCAATACAGTGCCCACCCACTAAACCTGGGCGAAAGGGTAAGAAATTCCATTTACTTCCAGCGGCTAGCAGCACTTCTTCTGTATCGATATCTAAGGCATTGAAAATTAAAGCCAGCTCATTTATTAATGCAATATTGACATCACGTTGGGTGTTTTCAATAACCTTGGCCGCTTCTGCAACCTTAATGGAGCTGGCCTTATAAGTACCTGCAATAATGATTTTGCCATACATAGCATCAATTAAATCGGCTACTTCTGCTGTTGAACCTGAGGTAATTTTACGTATATTTGGCAGACGATTAACTTTATCACCTGGATTAATTCGCTCTGGGCTGTAGGCCGCGAAAAAGTCTTTATTAAAGACTAAGCCGGAATCACGCTCCAGTACAGGCACACAAACTTCTTCGGTTGCACCTGGGTAAACCGTCGATTCATAAACAACCACATCCCCTTTTGAGAGCACCTTTGCTACAGTTTCACTAGCTCTACGCAGCGGATTGAGATCAGGATTTTTATGATCATCAATTGGGGTAGGTACCGTCACGATGTAAACATTGCACTCGGCCATGGCGTTAATATCAGTGCTGAAACTAATATCCCCGGCAGCGGCCATTTCTTCGTCAGAGACTTCTAAGGTCGAGTCATGCCCATTACTTAACTGCCCAACGCGTTGGGCATTGATATCAAAGCCAATAGTTTTAAAATGCTTAGAAAGCTCAACGGCTAAAGGCAAGCCAACGTAACCAAGGCCGATAACGGCGATTTTTAACTGCTCTAATTGCACCATTTCTATCCTCAAAGATTCTCTAATGCCTGCCACACTTGGCTCGGGCTAACCTTGGCCATACATTGTTCAGCCGGATGCTGGGTGAAACATTCCATCGGCGCTTGCAAAGTAGCCACCCGCTTACCAATAGGGTGTACTCTGGAAGCATCGGTTGGCCCACATATTACCACCATCGCAATATCGGCTGCCGCGGCCAAGTGTGCCGTTCCCGTATCGTTTGACACCATGTATTGTGCTCGCTCAGCAATTACGGGAATTTCTAGCAACTGAGTTTTACCACATAGATTTACTGCTTTTTCACCAATGCTATCCGCCAATTGGCTACACAGATCAATCTCATCGGGCCCACCTAAAATCGCACAGCTTTCTATGCCCTTTTCAAAAAACAATTCGGCCATGGCAGCATAGTTTTTAACACCCCAACGCTTTTTAGCCCCACTCAAACTGCTACCTGGTACCAGAATCGCAAAGCGTTTAGATTGTAAGTCGTACTCGTGCAATAGCGTTTCGGCCGATCGTTGGTAATCCTCAGAAATTTTCAATACTGGTTGCTCGGTTTGACAATCAACACCCAAACCTTTTGCTGCAGCTCTCATAATCATTAAAGCATGCGCCTTTTCACCATATGCTGGCGCCTCAAGGTTGTAGGCAAACCCCGACTTTGTACCCATTCGATTTTTTGGCGCAATACCCAATAGGCGAGCCAAATTCAGTAATATCATACTGCGATCGTTGCGCTGCAAATCAATAATAAGATCGAAGTTTTCACGACGTAACATAGACAGCCAAGCCCGTGTAGAGCTCAAGCGCGGAGCCTTACGTACTTTCATATTATGAATTTTGGCAAATCGGGTATCGCCTTGGAATAATTTATCCCACGGTGGCTCTACGTTCAGATGAATCTCAACATCACTAAAATGCTTACAGATATCGTTGATTACAGCTGAACAGATGGCCACGTCACCCATACTTCCCCAGCGCATAATCAGTATCTTTTTAACGCCAGGAATGTTCTTACCATTTGCAAACACGTCTTTGCCCATAAATCTCTACACTACCTTCACCTTTAGATGATTAATATTTACCACTCTGGTCACTTCCGGGGTAAGCCCTAGCAATTAACCTCAAAAGCATTATTGCTACCACAATTGCAGCGATCATCCATGCCTGCCACAGGCTGTAGCTGAAGGAATAGGCACATAAACCGATCAGAAATACGGAAAAATAAGAAAGACTTAGAGTTTTCCTATTTGCAAGGCTCACTAGTAGCGAGAGTATAAAAAAAGCAGCCAGGATCACACCTATCGCACCCAGCTCCAACCAAATCTGCAATGCGAAGTTGTGTGGGTGAGATATTACACTCTCCTGCATAAATTTCTTTTGAGAACTAAAATCACTAATCTCGCGAGCAGCATCTAAGCCATGCCCTAGGATTGGCTTCTTCATAGAATAACGCGCCACAAAATCGTAGATTTCTAAACGTTGCGCAGCATGTGCACCATCTTTACCAAAAAGGTGGTTTTGATCTATACCCTTGGCAACATATTGGTAGGCCAATGGTGCGACAAAAGGAGCTGCTAGCATACCCACCACAATACAAATTCCACAAAAATACAAAAAAAGCGAAGCCAGTAAGCGTAGTAGTACAGCACTAACGGCAACTACAATAACAGCTACTTTTGCGGTTTCAGAATCGCTTTGCAGGACAAGGAAAGCTAAACTCAAAAGGAATATCGCCTGAAATATTTGCCGCTTTTTACCCTCAAACAAGGCCCTAATAACTAACAAACTTGGAACTGCTAGCAACAACAGTACACTCAAGGAGCGATTTATCACATAAGCACCTACTGCCTCATCATCCTTTAGATTCAAAGCATACAGGGAGTAGCCTGTGAGTGATTCAAATATATTAAAAAGAATCCCTAGAAAAACAACTAGCGGTAACCATCGTAAAAGTGCACGTGATACTGATATATCAAATCGAGTGACCAGAAGAAGGCTGATTACGCATAAAACAAATATTAACCATAAACCCACAGTTCTCTTTAAAGCAGCTTCGGGAAATGAAGTAAAAGCGCTACTTAACCCCATATATAATAGGAATAGGATGGTAGCAATTCCCATCAAACGAAAGCGTCCCTTGAGTAAAAGAGAAACATTTTTAGACTCACCGTTTTTAACAAAAATCCATAAACCGACAAGGCCAAATACGAATGGGATAACGCCAATTACCTTTGGGGTATATGCGCTAAACAGCAATACTAGCAACCAAAGGCCTGATAAAACACCACTTAACCAGGTATCTCCCTCAACTATAAATATCTTTGCTTTCAGATCTTTCGACAAGCTCACATGTACTCTTCTTTCATTCTAAATTCTACCATTCATATTTATTTAGGTATCCTCGCTATCTAACTGACGCTATATTCAATTCCTAGAAACGACCCCAGGTAGTTAGTGCCATTGCCAGCAACTCTACTTTTGAAGTTCATAATGAGATACCAGTAATATTTGTTTTTTGCAGGCTCAATCATTCAACTTACTAGATTGCACTGCACAGAGAACATTCACTGTAGCCCGGGTCATATATTCAACACTCAAAACATCTCCCGCCCAAGTAAACAGCTTATTGAGATCACCCTGATATTCGGCGCCTTCGGCGATAAAGTGTTTAACTTTATCGCCAAGCTGGACAGCGTCAGCTAAGGGAACCTGCAAGCTCAATGGTAGAGCTTCTTTGGCGGCAGCAACTTGAGTTGAAATAACCGGTACCTTAGCACAAAGAGCTTCTACCATTGCATAGGGGAAACCCTCCCGATCGGAGCTGATTACCATAAAATCTGCTCCTGGTAACAAATTAGCGGCATCTTTTACAAAACCGCAAAAGTGCACGCTACCTTGCTCAATCAAGCCCTTAGCTTGCTGTTCTAACTCGTTGCGTAATGGACCATCGCCAATGATCAATAAATCGGCATCAACGCCCACCCAAGCCTTTAACAAAACATCAATTCTTTTTACTTCCACCAAGCGCACCAAAGCCACAGCAATCGGGCGCTTACCCTCTATTCCTGCTAGATCTTTTAATTCTTGTCGGCAACTTTCAGCACCTAGGGACAAACTTTGATCTACACCGTTATAGATACAGTGCTTATTATTGTGATCAACGACTGAACAAGCACCCTTGCTGACACCGATAACCGCATCCATGGAGCGAAACATCGCGGATTTGGATTTCTGATTATGAATAGTGCCTACACAAGGCACAGACAAAAATCTTTTTACTCGACTCAGTAGGCTAGCGGCTTTGTTCGCTTGTGCGTGGACGACATCGGGATTAATGGCTTTTATCAGCTTCAGCAGCTGCCATAATAACAATGGATTGTTTCGGCTACGCTGCATATTTAAACAATGCACAGTTACGCCCGCATTAAAACGTTCGGCAAAGTACGGATCGACAATAACATGAACTTCATTGCCCATGGCAGCCATACTATTGCATAAATCCAGCATATGTTTTTCTAGCCCGCCTTCACCCGTGCTAGCTAATATTTCACAAATTTTCATATTCGACTCTAAGACCTGCCAGCCAACTCTTTATAAACAGCAAGGGTTTGCTCTAGCATTTCTTCTTTTAGGTATAAAGTATTTTTAATTGGTAAAGTGCCGCTTTCCAATACTTGAGTAACGGTTTTAATCAAAACCTCCTCATCAAAGCAAGGCACTCTGCCCTGGGGAAACAAATTCGCTAGTTGCTCTCCAACGCCACCATGATCAAAAGCGACCACCGGCACCCCCATACTCAGGGCCTCCGTGCTTGTTCGCCCGAATGACTCTGGTTTGCTCGATAAGGACAGCACAATCGCTGCCTGGCTGTAGACTTCGCGCATATCAGAGCGAGCCCCGCAGAAAGTTATTTTATCCGCTAATCCCAGATCTAGAACTTTCTGCCTTAGCTCTTCAGCATAGGCCAGGCGCTTTGGATCTTCACCCCCAACGATAATCGCGTGTAGGTCTTCGAACTGGCTCTTTAAGGAGCTCATAAGATTCAACAAAAACTGATGGCCTTTCAAACGAGTAAGCCGGCCGGGAAGACAAATCAGTCGCTTACCCTTTAACTCCGGAAATTCATTGTGCCACTGTTCTTGCCATTGTGCCGATGCTTGATAGCCCCATGGGTATTCTTCAGGGCTTACCCCGCGATTGATAACCTGTACCTTGCCCATATCAGTTTGAGGATAATTTTTCGCAATGTACTGCTTAACGGTTTCGGATACAGCGATAAGTCTCTCGCTACGGCACATGATCTCACTGTAGGCAGACACTGAATGTAAGCCATGCATAGTGCTTACCAAATGTGGGCGGCAGCCTTCAGGCAAGCCACGCCAAGCTAAATACACCAGCCATGCAGGCATACGCGAGCGAACATGCAGTATATGGGCGTCTTGAGCGGCAATCCATTTACGCAAGCGCCAAATATGGCGAAAGGTTAAAGGGGATTTTTTGCCTAAATCCCAAAACACATGAGTTGAGCCATCAGCCGTTAAACGCTCAACCATTGGGCCACCTGCAGACACCACTATGGACTCGTGCCCGTCTTCCACTAAAGCTTTTGCAAGCTCTAAAGTGCCAACCTCGACACCTCCGCCACGCAAGCTAGGTAAAAACTGAATCACTTTTAAAGGCATCAACTAAATCACCCGATCTACAATGTTTAAAGCCAATAGTTTTCGGGCTATTTTATCCGCCTGATTGAAAGCTTCTTTGTTGGCCTTCAGCTCACCTTTACCACGCTCACTCCAAGCAAGGTAGTTATCGACTCGCTCTTGTTCTGAAAGTTCTTGTACACCTTTGGCAACTCGACTTATTGGTTTTTTGGTCGGCATATCAAACAAAGCAACCCGGGCCTCAGCCGTTAAGGCTTCATAAACCATAGAGACACTATCTGGGCTAACCCAGCAAAGCGACGCCAAGGGGAACTGTTCAGCAAGCCAACCGCTGGCAACATCATCGGGATGAATAAGCTTAAACGCAGCTGCAGCACGGTCTTCATCTTCTGTGTCATTCAACAGCAAATTTTGTAGCGCTACCTTAAAACTATCTGGCGTGCGTCTAGAGGTCAAAATCATCCACGGCTCAGCTTGATTGGGGCCTGCATCGCTCAAAACGTCCTTAAGCTGCCGCAGTAAGTCGTCTTCCAACCACTCAAAATGCTTAGAAGGACCGCCCAGTAATATCATGTTATGGCGTTTCTTTTGCCCCTGGTAATACACCGGGTTTAAAGCGCCCTGGCTTAGCAAGGTGTTTCCAGTTTCCGCTAAGCCATCATGCTCGGGCACCACACAGAAATCGAAGAGTTTTCTCGGGAGGCTCGGTTTCATCAGCACCACCGATTTAGCACCATAGTATTTTGACGCTGCAAGAATGGTTACATGGCTAGCATGCCCAGCACCAATCACAATATCAGCTTTTTCAGGCCAGCCAGCTGGCCTTCTTCCAAGTACTAAGCCAAGGTTTTGACAGAACGATAGTGGTGGCTGAATTGAGCAGTTGCAAACAACACGCTTCGCCAAAGATCTTTCAAGCGCTGCCTGTAAACCTAAACTTTGATTTAGGTGCCCAGGCTTACCGTCACTGATAATCAGCAGCTTCAGCTCTGGCAATGGTGAATTGGCAGCCCCCGAATAGCTCACTTAGGTCTCCAGATAGAGTTGCCAAGGCGCTCTGCGGGCCTTTAGGGCAGGTGAAATCAAAAGCGCAAGACTACCAAATCTGCGCAGTTGAGGCCATGAATAATAGCAATAGGGATAGGTCTTGGGGGCTTGTTGTGAAAGGCTTGGAGGGCGCGTGTTGGAAATACTGCAGCTAACGAAGTTTTAACTAAAAGAGCCAAGCCCTTGCGGGCTGGCTCACTATGGGAATTCTTACAGCTTATGAATGACGAAAATCATCAGTGCGGTCAGTCGCGTGACGCTTCGGCTTAGCTTTGCGCTGCAACTCTAGCTGCTGCTCGCGAGCTTTACCTTGTACTGAATAGGCTTGAGCCTGACCACTAAGGTATTGTTTCTCCCAACCTTGATCCACTTCCACACCATAGCGGGCCGCTTCGTGGCGGGTGAAGTATGGGTTCCAAAGATGTGGTCGTCCAATCGCTACCAGATCCGCTCGGCGAGTATGCAATACCGTATTAACTTGGCCGCCATCAGTGATATTGCCGACCGCCATTGTCGCCAAGCCGGTTATATTGCGAATAGCCTCTGAGAACTGCACCTGGAACATGCGGCCATAGGTTGGTTTTTGCTCGGCAACCGTTTGCCCAGCCGAAACATCAATGAGGTCGCAGCCAGCTGCATTAAAGGCTTTGGCAATTTCGACCGTATCTTCTTCGCTAATACCGCCTTCTACCCAGTCACAGGCAGAAATTCGAATCGCCATCGGCTTATTGTCTGGCCACACATCGCGAATCGCCTTAAAGACTTCTAATGGGAAGCGCATGCGATTTTCGACACTGCCACCATATTCGTCGCTGCGCTGGTTCGTTAACGGGGATAGGAAGCTTGCCAACAAATAACCGTGGGCACAGTGAAGCTCCAACATATCAAAGCCAGCGCGATCTGCACGGGCTGCAGCCTGTACAAAATCGGTGATAATTTGATCCATCGCCGCACGATCAAGCTCAGCAGGCACCTGGGAAATACCATCAAAGTAAGGTAACGGTGAGGCGGAAACCAGCGGCCAATTTGAGTCGCTATCGGCGATTGGCATATCCATCTTTTCCCAACCCAACTGGGTAGAACCTTTGCGGCCAGCATGGCCAAGCTGCATACAAATTTTAGTTTCGGTATTGTCGTGCACAAAATCGACAATACGCTTCCACTGAGCTTCATGCTCGTCGGTCCACATGCCCGGGCAGCCCTCGGTAATACGCGCACCAGCAGACGGGCAAGTCATTTCGGTGTACATCAAACCCATACCACCAGTCGCTCGGCTGCTGTAGTGAATATGATGCCACTCGGTAAGATTGCCATCTTTATCCGCCGAGTATTGCGCCATCGGTGACATTACCACGCGGTTGCGTAACTCCATGTCGCGCAATTTATAAGGCGTAAACATTGGAGTCGGGCGAGATTCACGCACATCAACGCCAGTTTCTTCAAAGTAGCGCTGATACCACTCGGTATCGGCTTTTTCCACGAAGCCTTCATCGCGCAAAATCAAGTTGTCATAGGTTACCGACTTGGCACGACACATAACCACCATCGCAAACTGCATTGGATCCATATCCCATGAGCGATCCATATGCTCAAACCAAGCCAAGGATACATCAGCATTGTGCTGTACAATTTGTGCCGGGGTACGACGTAATTCGTCATAACGCTTAAAGCAGGCCTCAACGCCCTCTTCATGCTTCTCCATTACCGCATCGTGTAGACCAATGGCACACTCCATCGCCAACTTAGTACCCGAACCGATTGAGTAGTGGGCTGAAGCCTTCGCATCACCTAAGATGGTGATATTTTTGTGGTACCAATTATTACAGAAGATACGCGGGAATTGACGCCACCAGCTACGGTTTAGGATTAAGCCATGACCTTCCAGTTCTTCTTCGAAAATCTTTTCTAATTTGGCACGGCTGTCCTCTTCATTTTGCTCTTCGAACTCAAAGCCCTGGTAGCACTCATCCGACATCTCAAAGATCCAAGTCGACATGCCCGGCTCATATTGATAGGTGTGGGCACAAATCAAGCCATGCTCAGTTTCTTTAAAGAAGTAGGTAAAATCTTTTAGCGGACGCTTAGAGCCCATCCAAACAAAGCGGTTAGATTTAATCTCGGTGCTAGGATTGAAACCTTCTTTGAAGTATTCACGGGTAGCTGAAGCAATGCCGTCAGAGGCCAAGATCAGATCGGAATCAGCAAAGCGAGTTTCATACTCAGATGGGTCAATACGTGCCTCAAAGTGCATCTTGATGCCCAATTCTTGGCAACGTCCCTGCAATAGGTTCAACAAACTAACGCGGGAAGTACCGCAGAAACCATTACCGGAGCAGCGAATCTTCTCGCCCTTATAGCTGATAACGATATCGTCCCAGTAGGCAAAATCATCGCGAATACGCTCATAGGATTCAGGGTCGCGGGATAGGAACTCATCTAAGGTATCGTCAGAGAAGACCACACCAAAACCAAAGGTGTCATCACACTTATTCTGTTCGTATATCTCAATATCCCAATCTGGCTGCGCTTTTTTGGTAAGCAGCGCAAAGTACATTCCGCCAGGTCCACCGCCGATCACTGTAATTTTCATGGCCATAACCCCTTCTTGTTAAGAGCACTTGTTAAGAGCATTTGTTTACTTTGAGTCCGCCTTAACTCGCCTTGAAAGCCAGCAAACGCACCCAGATTTTGAACTTTATGATGGCAATATATATTACATGTAATATATAAACAAGTCATATTTTGCCCTGGTGAATAATTACCCTTAAAATACCTCCCCAGACGCCTAAAAAAACAACAGCAAAGGCGAGGAAGGAAGTTAAGCCGCATGAGCAGTGATAAATACCTAAGAGTTTGGCTACAACTAGCGAAAAGCTCTAAATCCATTGAGCAAGAGATGGAGACCCGCTTTCACCAGCGCTTTAAGCAGAGCATGTCTCGCTTTGATGTACTCGCTCAGTTATACCGCTATTCCCCTGAAGGCCTGCCTATGGGCAAAGTTGCTGAGCAGCTATTAGCGAGCCGAGGTAATATCACTCGCCTAGTCGATAGAATGGTCAACGAGCACCTTATTGAGCGCAGCGCCAGCCCATTGGATCGACGCGTAATACAAATTCGCATTACCGATAAGGGTTTGCAGCTGTTTGAGGAAATGGCCCAAGCGCATGCAGACTGGAGCCAAGAACTACTTGGCGACCTCACTGCGCTAGAGATCGATCAGCTCTTACATTTATTGAAACGCGCGAACAGTGCCTTTAAGGTAGCCACCGAACCCGAATAACCATTAACCCCATCGGCAGGAAGCCCCGTGCGCTTTTGGACCCACCCTGAAAACAGCTCCCTTGTTCACCATACCCGCCACCTGCGCTGGTATCTGTTTGGGGCATTGCTGGCGATCGCCCTGTTTTTGAATTTGAGCCCAAGCCCCGGTGAAGGCTTCACCATCATCTGGGATAAAGCCCTTCACTTTATCTGTTGGGCAGCTGTCACCGGCGCACTGGGTTTAGCCCGCTACCCTACTGTTATTAAAAACGTCGACGCCGTCGCTATGCTGTTGATTTCCAGCGCGGCAGAAACAGGCCAGTTGTGGGTGCAGGGTCGTAGCTTTGACCCTGCGGACCTTCTCGCCAACAGCTTAGGCATTGCTTCGGCGCTCATCATTTGGCGAACCATAAACCATTTACGTAAGCACTATAGCCCCAACTAATTTCTCGTTTCACGTTTAGCAAAGCTGGAAGTTTTGACTATGCTCAAAATAGCAGTGGCGGCATAGTGAACTTACAAGAAGGGGTCATGGGTGTTCGAAGATGATAGTAAATGGCAGCAAGGTGAAATGCTGTCCGAGGGCGAAGTGGCCACACTTTTACAACAGCGCGCAGGCACCGGCCAAGCCATGCGCAACTTCAAATTAAAATCCTGTAATCTCGAAAATATCAATCTCGTTAATCGTAATTCAAAGCATGGTCACCGACTGATCGATAGTGATTTATATCGTGCCAATATGCGCGGTGCACACTGTTTTATGCTTGATCTTAGCGGCAGTTCTTTAATGAAAGCTGACTTTACTGGCGCAAATTTACATTGTGCAAATCTCAGTAATTGCAATCTATTAGGCACCAAATTCCACGATGCAAAGCTAGAAAATGTTAACTGGGGCAATAAAGTTATCCAGGAGGAACAAGCCGGCAACAGCGACAATCCAGAAGAGAAATTAGACCTCTATGAGCAAGCTGAAGAAATCTATCGCCACTTGCGTAAAGTTTTCGAAAACCAGGGGCTATTTGAAAACGCCGGTTACTTTTTTGAGCGTGAAATGGTGGTGCGACGTAAGCAAATGCCAAAATACTCCACCAAACGCCTAATATCAAAAATAGTGGATTTATTTTGTGGCTACGGCGAGCAACCGATAAGAGTAGTGGTTTTCAGCAGTATTATTATCCTAGGCTTTGCCACGCTTTACTTTTTTTCTGGGGTAAACTTTTCTGGCGAGGAAGTGGCTTTTAACGCTTCACATAGCGCTAAAGAAAACACCATGGCCTACTTAGAAAGCATTTACTTCAGCATTGTAACGTTTACCACACTCGGTTACGGGGATATAACCCCCACAGGTTTATCCAGGCTATTTGCCGCCATAGAAGCCTTAATGGGTAGTTTCACACTGGCTTTGTTTGTGGTGGTTTTTGTTAAAAAGATGACCCGCTAGTTGTGAATTTCTATTTAGAAACTCCAAACTCGATAGCTAAAGCCAAGCAACACAGCAGCTTTTAGAAATTAACGAAGAGAGATTTTAGCGATTTAGGAAAGAAGCTTTTACACCACAAAATAAAAATACACCAGTGCAAAGCCGTCAAGAAATAAAATGGGCAAAAGCAAAGAGCTTCCACCCATGTATGCGAAGCAAGCTTAACGCGGTTGCATACGAATACCACCATCCAAGCGGATAGTTTCGGCATTCAGATAAGCAGTCTGCGCGATACTCACCACCAAATCACCAAACTCGGATGGCAAACCCAATCGCTTAGGAAATTGAACATTAGCGATTAAGGCATCTTTTACATTGTCAGGTAAAGACTCCAACAACGGCGTGCCCATAATGCCAGGAGCAATAGTATTGACGCGAACACCAACGCCAGCCAAATCACGAGCCATCGGCAAAGTCATACCCACAATTCCGCCTTTACTCGCAGAGTATGCGGCTTGCCCCATTTGACCATCAAATGCCGCAACCGATGCGGTATTGATGATTACACCACGCTCAAGAGCTTCACCCATTGGCTCATTCTTGGCCATTTGCTCAGCAGCCAAGCGAGCAACATTGAAAGAACCAATAAGATTTACGCTGATTACCTTATTAAAATCACCTAGATTTAAGGCCTGGCCTTCACGATTCAGCACTTTCCCTGCAGTCGCAATACCTGCACAGTTAACGAGAATATGAATCGCACCAAAGGCATTCATAGCATCGCTGATACCCGCCGCTACCGAAGCTTCATCAGCTACGTTTACCACGCTAAAACAAGCCCGGTCACTGCCTAAATCGGCAACGGCCTGCTGACCGGCTTCTTCGTTCATATCGAAGATGGCCACTTTAACGCCAGCTGCAACCAACTGATCACAAGTAGCGCGACCCAAACCAGAGGCGCCGCCCGTTACAATTGCGACTTTATTATTGAGTTCCATAAGATCTCCAAAGGATTGTTTTCTTAGTAGCCCAGCTAAGCGCTAGGCGATCACAAATTGGTGAGCAGTTATACCACAAAGATGACCATCCCCCCCTGTCCGATTCTTACAATTGGCTTGATCAGCCTGCTTGGCGCCCTAATCAACCATGCAACAAAAGAATCGGCTAATTTTCGTACATGTTACGCTCGTCTAATTTGTCAGTAAATTTATTGGCATTTAGTGACAGATCCAAATATCTGACTAGACTTAGGACATTAAACTAAAAGTTAGAGAGATATTAGGATGTCGGATACCTTCGCCCTGGATGAATTTGATCGCAAGATTCTGCGTGCTCTGCAGGAAAATGCTGATTATTCTATGGCCGAGCTAGGAGAGACGGTTGGCCTTTCCCATACCCCCTGCTGGAGGCGTATCAAACGCTTGGAGAAAGAAGGGATTATTCAAGGCCGAGTCACCTTGTTAAATCCGGATTCGCTATCGCTTGGCGTCTCAGTCCACGCCTACATCACCATGAGCAAACATGATGAAGCCTCGCTAACGGCCTTTGAGGATGCCGTGCAAGAGTTTCCAGAAATAGTGGAGTGCTATTCCACCAGTGGCGAGAAAGACTATTTGCTAAAGGTCGTTGTAGGCAGCGTTGATCATTATGAAACCGTGCTCAAAACCCGCTTAGTGCATTTACCAAATGTAGCCTCAGTGAATTCTACCTTTGCATTGAAGCAGGTAAAGTTTACGACCCAGCTGCCAATCTAAGCTGCGCCATCAAGCACTTAGGGAAGAGCAATTAAAACCTTCCCTAAGCTTTCATCATTTCTACTTCAGACGCACAACGGCGTACTTTCCCAAGCGGCAGCTCAACCACGCGACTTTTTTACAGGCAAAAAAAACCCGCCTGCTAAGACGGGTTAAGTATTCAATATAGGAGGAGAGCAATTAACTTGCTGTCTTCTTAGTCTGTCATACCTCTGCTTAGTTCCGCACCCTGACAAGATCTCGGGAAATTAACCGTAAATATCTACCCAACGGTCAATTAAGACGGGTAAGGTCATTTTTGCCCATTTTAACTTACCTACTAGTAGGTTAATTTATGCAACACTAAATAGTGGAAAACCCCTATGCCCTACCCCATCAACCCAACCAAGCAGGTTCGTAAAAAGAACCGTAAGCAGGAGATTATTCAAATCAGCCTTGAGTTGCTGCAAACCCATGGCTATGAAAACTTCAGTTATCAAGATATCTCCAGCGCCTTGGGCATTACAAAAGCGAGTATTCACTACCACTTTCCCAAGAAGGAAGATCTAGGGCAAGCGCTTTGCGAAGCCATTAAACAATGGCATGAGGATCTTTTTCGGCACTTGCGAGCCAGTGACATGAGTGCCCATGAAAAATTACATGCATTTGTACAAGCCCTACTGAGCTATGCCAAAGGCTCCAATAAAGTGTGTCCTTTAAGCTCGCTACAAGCAGATGTTGCCAAACTACCAACGGTCTTATTACCAACATTGCAGGATTTAGACAGACACGAGCTCGACTTTATCAGCCAAATATTGGAAGAGGGTCGCCAAGATGGTGAGCTTAATTTTCCAGGCGATGCCAATGCCCAGGCGAGCATTTTTGTTTTAAGCCTAAAAGGCGCGCTGCAGTATTCCAGAATTCATGGTGGCGAGTGGATCGCCCCTGTCTTACAACAACTTGATCAATTGCTGCTAGCAGGCGATCACTAACCATCGTTCAAAGAGAGCATTATGAGCAACTCAGAAACCTTATTTCGCCCCGCCAAGCTGGGTAACTTAGAATTGCCAAACCGTATCGTTATGGCACCGATGACCCGTACCGCATCACCCGGTAATGTGCCTAATGATATGGTCGTTGATTATTATCGTCGCCGCGCTGCTGGCGGTACTGGCCTGATCATTACCGAAGGTACCTGTATCGATCATAAAGCGGCCAACGGCTACGAAAATGTTCCTTACTTTTATGGTGAGGAAGCCTTAGCTGGATGGAAAAAAGTTGTCGACGCTGTTCACGCTGAAGGTGGCAAGATCGCACCGCAACTTTGGCACGTAGGTGCGATTCGCCGCCCAGGAACAGAGCCCGATAAAGACGTACCAGGCTATAGCCCAAGTGGCATGGCCAAAGCGGGTAAAGTTACCGGTCATGCGATGAGTAAAGAAGATATCGCCGATGTTGTCGCTGCCTTTGCTCAAGGCGCCAAAGATGCAAAAGCAATTGGAATGGATGCTATTGAGCTACATGGTGCCCACGGTTACCTTATCGATCAGTTTTTCTGGGAAGGCAGCAACCAACGCGACGATGAATACGGTGGCAGCTTAGAAAACCGCTCACGTTTTGCCATCGAAATCATTAAAGCCTGTCGCGAAGCCGTAGGCCCAGATTTCCCTATTATCTTCCGCTGGTCCCAGTGGAAGCAGCAAGACTACCCTGCCCGCTTGGTGAACACTCCAGCAGAGCTTGAGCAGTTCATTAAGCCTTTATCTGAAGCCGGTGTTGATATCTTCCACTGCTCAACTCGCCGTTTCTGGGAACCGGAGTTTGAAGGTAGCGATCTTAATCTTGCAGGCTGGGTGAAGAAAATAACCGCAAAGCCCACCATCACTGTTGGTAGCGTAAGCTTGAACCAAGATTTCCTACCGGTTGATGGCACGCCAATGTTCCGCGAGGCCGAGCCTGCAAGTCTAGACAACTTGATTCAACGCATGGAGGCAGACGAGTTTGATTTAGTTGCCGTGGGTCGCGCACTTATTGCCAACCCAGACTGGCCTAAGATTGTTCGTGAAGGCCGAATGGATGACATGGCCGCTTATGAAAAAGACATGCTGTTTAAGTTAGTCTAATCCAGTAGTATGCTAGAGCCAATGCGATGGCTCTAGCACAATCTTCTGATGTACAAAAAAATCTCTCAAACGCCATTAGGCCAAACTCCCATTCCTAAGCTATAACTATTCTATATAGCAGTTTTTCCCTGCAAATTTCCAACCGAAAAGAAAGGCAGGCTAAGCATAATCCATGCGACAATATTATCGCTTGATCACCCTGTTAATGCTCTGGCTGATGAGCTGTGCGCTATACGCCAGAAGCAGCGACAGCAGCAATAATTATGAGGGATTGTTTCAAAGTGGCTCGCCCTATTTTCACGAGCTAAAACGTGAAGGCTTTGAAACCACTTCAATTCTCAGTTTCGCCAAAGACCACTATGGCCGCCTTTGGATGGGAGGGCGTTATGGAATCGTTTGGTATGACGGCTTTGATTATCACAGAATAAAAAGTGATGATAAAACGGTTGGCGGGCAAGCCCCAATCTACAAATTAATTAGCGCCAATGCTAAAGGCATGTGGTTTCTAACACACCGCAAAACCGTTTCATTTTATTCTTTCGCTGCGAAAAGAGAGTTTAGTGATATAACACTAGAGCACTTTAAAGCTGAGGATATCGTCGCATATCAAGGAAGTGATCTGCTGGTTGCCAGTGATAAAGGGATATACAAAATAGTTTTTGATAACAAAAGCCTCAACTTTGACATTACAGAAATACACCCCAGCAAGAATTCTATTAGCTACATTTATAGCTCACAGGAACAGATATTCTTTAGCACCCAAGATGGGCTATTTGGTATTAACGGCGAGGGAAAACTTAGCTCCCTTGGCTTTACAGGCAAAGTCAACTCTAAGCTGATTACTGACCCACAAGGTGGCCTGTGGTTTTCCAGCGAAGGAAATTTACTTCGACTTAAAGACCAACAAATAGACCGCAAAGTTGAAAGCCTTGGTTTAATAACCGAAATGATCTACAGCATCGATGGTAGCTTGTGGATCGGAACTCGCGGTAACGGCGTATGGCAAGTAAACCCAAACAACGGCAGCGTCATCAAACAACACCCGATTAACTCGGTACACGGACTGGCGCTTGGAGCGGACACCGTTAACGCAATCTATGAAGATAATGCTGGCATTATTTGGTTAGGTCGTTTTTCAAAGCCATCTATGTACATCAATCCCGAACGGCAAGCTATTCGCAATATCGTCCATAACCCCTGGCTGGAGGATCAATTGCTAAATAACTCGATCTTCTATCTATTAAAACACAGCTCTGAGCGTATTTGGCTTGCTCACTCGCGCCAAGGAATCAGTATTCTGCAGGCTAACGGCAGTTTGTATACGCATTTAAAGAGCAGTAAGAAAAAGCGAGACAATGAATTACCCCAAGGGCCCATTTACGCTTTAGTCGAAGATAGCTCGGCGAATGTTTACGCCTCCATTGGTGAAAAAGGTGTGTATAAAATCAGCCCCAATTTGCAGAGCATTCAAGCTTTGGCCGATCGCAAGCATGAAACCGGGAGAAAGTACTTTAACCTTGTGTTTGACAAAAATCAGCAGCTTTACGCATCAGGAAGCCACGGTATATTCAAACACTCACCCAAACAGCAAAAGTTCGAGAAAATAGATTTAAACGAGCTGGGACCATACTCTCCCAGAACCAATCATTCTTTTAAAGACAAAAACCACAATCTATGGTTTGCCGGCAAAGACTACGTTGCCGTCATAGCGGCGGGCAGTGATTCGATTAATGCACTACTGCATGCAGGGCACTTAAAAGAAATTTCCGACGACACTCGTATTCGCTACGCGTTTCCAACGCGCAGTCAACAAGCCATGTTGTCCTTTGGTGGTAAGCTGTATCAGGCAAACTATCAAAGCAAAGGGCAAACCATATCCTTGCAAGAAGTTCCTTTAGAACAAGCAGTATCAGGTCGCTTCTTTGAAGATGATAGCGGCCAACTATGGTCTTCTCATGAAACCGCAAATATATATTCTGGCAAATATCGGAAATTTGGTCGAGCAGAAGGCCTCCTGCCCCACATTGATCGGTACTTTGCGCAAGTCGAACTCACCAATAATCATCAACTTCACGGTAGTGCAGAAGGTTTGGTTTTTCTTAAACGTGAGCAATTGACCGACTGGCTCTTTGATACACCTATCGTTCTGTCTAAAGTAACTATTGATGGTCACCGCACAGATTTAACGACCAATACTATAAATCAAACTATTACAGTTGCAGCCGATGCACAGCTACTCGAAATTACCGTAGCAGCATTGGATTACAGCGCCCCCGACCAAAATCGATATGCCTACCGAATCAAAGGCTATCAAGATAGCTGGCTAGAATCCGACCAACAAGGCCGAAGAATCAGCCTAAACAAACTTCCCCCTGGGCCCTACCTAGTGGAGGTGAAAGGCAGTAACCGCCTAGGCAAATGGGGAAACCAAACTCTAAAGCTGCAGCTGAATGTGCTCCCTGCATGGTATGAGACCTATTGGTTTCGCTCAGCACTCATACTCCTTGCCATTTTATTTCTCTATCTACTTTATCGCTGGCGCATACAACAACTTACCAACAAGCAAAAGTGGCTTGAAGAAACAGTAAAGGAGCGGACCAGCGAATTAAATGAATCTTTAGATAACTTACAGAAAACGCAAAACCAGTTAGTCGAAAGTGAAAAGCAAGCCTCTCTCGGACGCCTGGTAAGAGGAGTTTCCCATGAGCTTAATACGCCGATTGGCATACTAAAGAGCAGTAATAGCGGACTACAGAATCTGGCTAAGGACACTCAAAACGCCTTTGATAGCGGACAGCTGACCGAACAAAAGCTAAAGTCACTAATGAAAAACACGGTTAACAGCAGCGACTTAATGGCCAGAAATATTGAACGCATGGCGCAGCTGACTAGCCGCTTCAAACAAAGTGCTGCTGAAGAATTACCAGTGGAAAAGCAAGCTGTTTACCTACATAAAATACTCGAAGCAAGCCTTGCCACCATAAAAGACACTCTTGATTTACATGATGTAGACATACATATCGACTGTGATACATCTGTACTGTTGGATAGCTATCCAGTGGTACTAAAAAATGTCGTCACCGAAATCCTAAGTAATAGTCTATATCACGGGTTTGCTGGGCTGAACGAAGGCTCGTCTAGGGCCACTATAAAAATTAGAGTAAGACAGCTGGCCAAAAACTATAGAGTTTCAATCTCTGACAACGGCCGCGGTATGTCAGCGAGTGAAAGAAAACAGATATTTGAGCCCTTCTATACCAGCTCGCAGGAGGCTGAACGAATCGGTCTTGGAATGCACTCGGTCTTCAATTGGGTAAACCAGATTTTAAATGCGAGAATTATCTGTCGCTCACTTCCCGACAAAGGCACATCCATAGTGCTAATTCTACCAGGTGGCGCTTAAGCAATAAGCTATCAATCACCGACCAGCACCTTAAATGGTTCAGTTCCGAAACCCGCTAGTCAACAGCGATATTCACGCTACAATAGACGAAATCACTAGCGAGAAACATCATGAGCCGAACGCTCAATATCGAACAATTTCATCAGGCTCGACTCAGCCGCGACGCCCGCTTTGACGGTTTATTCTTCGTTGCCGTTAAGACAACAGGCATATACTGTCGCCCTATCTGCCCGGCGCCGGCAGCGAAAGAGAAAAACGTCGATTACTACGAGCACGCCTGGCAAGCCCAGGCAGAAGGCTATCGTCCCTGTTACCGCTGTCGTCCTGATGCCAGCCCCGGATCGGCTGCATGGCGTGGTACTCATAGTAGTGTCACTCGAGCAATGGGCATGATTGATGACGGTGTATTGGATGAGCAATCGATGCCTGAACTCGCTGAACGTCTTGGTGTCAGTGATAGATATTTGCGCAAATTATTCCAGGAGCATATCGGCCTATCTCCCCAACACTATGCTCAGCTAAAGCGCTGCGACTTTGCCAAACAACTCCTGCAGAACAGCCAACTCAGTATCACCGAAATCGCGCTCGCCAGCGGTTTTGGAAGTGTTCGTCAGTTCAACGATATTTTTAAAAAGTACGCCAGCCAAACGCCTTCAGCATTACGTAAAAAAGCTTTAAAAACAAGTACCGAAAACCTCATCGAGTTACCCCTATACTATCGACCACCTTATAACTGGCAGCAATTGCACAACTTTTTAAGTAAGCGCTATTTGGCAGGTTTAGAATGGCTCAGTGACGATAGCTATGGCCGAAGCTTTAGTTGGCAAAGCCAAGAGCATTTGAGCTATGGGAAATTTACCGCGCAACATTTACCGGATAAAAACGGCTTTTTATTGAAACTTGAGATTGATCGTCTAGAAGACTTACGCGCTGTCATTGCTAATATCAAAAGACTTCTGGACCTGGATGCGAACAGTCTTCTTATCGAACAACACTTACAAAAAGCAGCGCCAAAGTTACAGCTCTGTGAAGGCTTGCGCTTACCGGGAACCTGGGACTGTTTTGAAGCAGGCATCCGGGCCATATTAGGACAACAAATATCCGTTGGCGCCGCGAAACAACATATGGAAAATCTCTTGCAGCATTACGGAGATTATCAAAATGGACAAGTGTACTTTCCTCAAGCAAGTACTTTGGCTCAGCAAGATTTCGACATTTTTAAAATGCCTGGGGCTCGCAAACAATGCTTACGGAACTTCGCTCACTATTACCAAGGCCGACTCCCCTGGCAGCTTAACGCTGAAGAATGGGCCAATATTAAAGGCATTGGGCCATGGACCATTAACTATGCCGCACTGCGGGGAAGCAGCCAGCCCGATATACTGCTCGATGGTGACTTAGGTGTAAAAAAAGCGCTGGATAAGTATAGCATCGATATCGATAGCCATTTAGCGGGGCCATGGCGTAGCTACTTAACCCTACAACTCTGGGAACAACTTTCTTAAAGAGGTCGTTATGAATAACAGCTGCAAAATCCACAGCAATTCCAATATCGATAGTAGCCGATATCCATTTCGAGAATTTATTGAAACCCCTGTGGGCTGCTTACAGATATGCGCTCGAGCTGATGGTATCTGTGCCCTTCTCTATGCACCTGAAAAGGGAGTAATTGAACAAGGCAATGAACACAGCCGATTGGCAAAAAAGCAATTACTGGAATACTTCGCTGGTAAACGCAAAGAATTTCAACTTAACTTGAGCGTTAAGGGAACGGACTTCCAAGAACAGGTTTGGCAGCAACTAAAGGCCATTCCATTTGGAGAGTGTCGAAGCTATGGCGATATTGCCCAGGCGATAAACAAGCCCAAAGCCATGCGCGCCGTTGGGGCAGCTAATGGGCGCAACCCGCTACCTATTATTGTGCCTTGCCACCGAGTCATTGGCAGCAATGGCACACTAACCGGCTTCGCCGGGGGGTTAGCTATGAAAGAATGGCTACTACGCCATGAGGGTTATTTGTTGGTTTAACAAGCAATAGGGCTACTATTCGCCATTTTTATCAAGAAACGTTAACCTTCGCCTCTAAGTCTTAGATAATGACGTCTAACGCAGTAAGACAATCAGCGAGGAGAAGCAATGTTACGTTTAGTGCTCAATATTTTATGGCTATTGCTAGGCGGCGGTATCGTGGCCGGTCTAGTGTGGATGTTTATCAGCCTAATATGCTTTATTTCCATTATCGGTATCCCTTGGGGACGTGCATGTTTCAATATTGCTCTATTCAGCTTCTGGCCATTTGGTAGTGATGCCATCGATCGCGAGGAACTCAACGGGCGGGATGATATTGGTACCAGCCCCTTTGGCACTATCGGTAATATCATTTGGTTTTTCCTAGCCGGTATTTGGTTAGCTATTGCCCATGTGTGTGTAGCAATCTGTTATGCCGTGACCATCATCGGTATCCCATTCGCCATTCAGCATATTAAGTTTGCTGGCATTTCATTGGCGCCGATTGGAAAGTCCGTCGTGAGCTATGAAGTAGCAGCAGCCGCTAAAGCGAAAAATGCAGCGGCCAAAGTTGACGCCATGCGGTCTTAACTTATTCGTACTTTCTCTACAAAGAGCGCCTATTGGGGCGCTTTTTTTGTTCTACTGTCCACCTCTGCTTATTAAGCAAGGCCAAGTCGTTCTTTAGAAAACAAACTGATCGACCTTCTGGATCCCCCCTATTATCTATCCGAGTTTTAGCGGCGTAGCACTCATTTAGCGCCCCATGGGACATTTCGGCTAAAACTGCTAAAATAGCGCCGCCTAGTTTATAAGTGACGTCCAAGTTATGTGCTTATTGAAAGATTTCGCCTTCAAAAGCCAAATTCAAAGCAATACGCTTGGCAATGCAATAAACCGTCACAACCGAGTAGTCGCTTGCCTGGAGGCTTAAACGATAGCGGTTTATTACTCTCACGTGCTAAACAATAAAGTCCGTATTTACTAGTCCTTGTTTTTTAGAGTCAGTTAACTGACGCTCAATAGACCATCAAATGACACCGATTAAATAAGTACTCGAATTTACCTACGTCACATCACGAAGGTTAACATTAGCTTTGATTTTTACAGTGGCGACATACAATGCCCGGGCTGATACTGCAATCAGCACCCTATAAGGACGGAAGAACTCTTGAATTACTACACTATGAAAACGCCCAAGATGGGTCGCTATGCGCATTTAAACGTCGTCGACTTTCACCCTGCCGGTGCGCTGCTCGATGGAGGCAAACTGGGGAATATACTATTACCTGGCCGGCAAGTACCAAAAGATATTGAAATCAACGACTCAATTCGAGTTTTCATTTATCGAGATTCCGAAGATAGAGTCATAGCAACTACCCAACGCCCAAAAGTTCAACTCCACCAAGTCGCTAATTTGAAAGTTCTCGATGTAAACAGTACAGGTGCCTTCCTAGATTGGGGTTTGAGTAAGGACTTATTTCTGCCATATTCGAATCAAAGCAATAAAGTCGTCGCGGGACAACATATTCTAATCTATGTCTATCTCGACAATGAGGATCGACTTACAGCCACAACTCTTCTCGATCGCCACATAAAGGACTTTAGCAGTGATTATAAACTTGGCGAAAAGGTTCGTTTAACTATTGCAAATCGAAGTGAGCTTGGTCAAAAAGTGATTGTCGATCACCAGTATTGGGGGCTAATACACAAAGATAATATACGTCAGCCACTAAAAATTGGGCAGCGTGTTGATGGATATATTCGGCAACTGCGAGACGATAAGCGACTGGATATTTCACTCGAGCAGCCTGGCTATAAGAAAGTCGGCGGCCTATCGGATCAAATACTTGAACGCTTGCAAAGTGCTGGAGGCTATATCGCCCTTGCTGACAAAAGCCCTGCCGATCTCATAGAAGCCGAGTTTGGTGTTAGTAAACGAGTGTATAAAATGGCCATCGGAAAGCTGTATAAAAACCGCATCATCACTATTGAAAGCGATGGTATTCGACTCATCGAGCGCTAGGTGTAGAGCAGCTTTTGCTTTTTAAAGCCATAAAAATGGATAGACATGAAAATTCATTTAGGAATAAACGAACATCAATTCATAGTTAAGCAACTGTGAAAGATTGTAATCAGTGTGGCAAATGCTGTTTAAAATATGGCGGCCAAAACTTGGCTACCAATGATGAAGAGATTGCGCTCTGGGAGATTTTCAACCCTGAGATTTACCGATATGTGAGAAACGGCAAAATATGGCACGACCCAGATACAGGGGCAAAGTTGCACAAGTGCCCTTTTTTACGATTGCAGACAAAATCAGTAACTGGCTCGGCCACACAATACCTATGTGATATTTACCTAAATCGCCCAGAAGATTGTCGCTTATATCCCAGCGAGATTGGCGAGATGGTTAGAGATGAGTGTGAAATGATAGAAGCCATAGATTTGCTCGATATCAGCAAAGCGCAGCACTCACTCGAGAAACACTCCTAAACCTTAATTGTGAGTTTATCGGCTCAAGCGAATTATCTCTGCCAAACTTATCGCGTCCTGCCCGCCCATATAACTCATTTGGGCAAGGAACAGCTCTGCTGTCGCCAAGGCATCTGTTAGTGCATTATGGGCCTTGTAAGCAGGAAGGTTATAACGATCACGACATTGATTTAAGCGCAGCGAATTCGCCACGGGCTGGCCTTGACGGGTGCGCCGTTGAAATTCAATCTGCATGGTATCTGCCGCCAGCAGTTTGCTGTACTCACTCTGATGTTTCGCGAGAAAAGCTAAATCCAAACCCGCGTGATGCAACAGCAGCACTTTCCCTTGTCGCGCTTGATCTAAGCGCGACAAGGCGTCTTCCATGGTATGGCCACCATCAGTATCACAATCGCGAATACCATGGATAATCGCGCTATCACCCACCCCAGAATGCTCACTGATTAAACAATGACGTCCTTCACCAGGGCAGATAAAACCCTCGATGATGGGTACATAGCCAATACTTAGGATATCTCCTTCCTGAGGGTCTAAAGAGGTTAATTCTAGATCCAAGGCGAGAAATTCAAGTTGACGAAAATCTTTATTCAGGGCATCAACAAACCAATCTTCCTGGCCGCGCCCTAAAGATAATTTGTTGAGCCACTGCAACATTACATCATACCTCGAGTAAACTTGAGCTTAAGACCCGACTGGCTTCGACTCACCACATCAAAAGCATCTTTCAGCTGATGTCTTGATAAACTAGAAACATCTTCTGGGCGTAGATAATTATCAGGTTTTTCTCCAGCGGCCATTTTACGCCCTTGGTGTTCTAGGCGTAAATGTGAAATAAACTCATAGGCATCGCAAAGATCACGGGCATCTTTTAGGGCTAACATCTTACCCTGTGAGATTTGTTGCAGGCGCTTTAAGGTATTGACCTCTTTGCAGCCAGTGGCCAACGCATAAATGCGGGCAATATCCGTTACCGGCATTACGCCGCGCAATTTCATATCGAAGGTGTTTTTATGCTCTCCATCACGAGTAAGTACAAACTTCTTAAAGAAACTCAACGGTGGAGTAAGCTGCAAAGCATTATGAGTAAGACTAGCTAGAAATATGCTATTTCCTTGGCAGCGTTTAAGCACGGAATCTTGCAAATTTTCAAATAAAGGCTCATCGCCATAAATCATTCGCATATCAAAGAAAATACTGGAGTGCATTAAGGCCTTAGGAGATGGCTGATCAATCCAGCGAAAGAAGCACTCACGCCATTTATTCAAAGGCTGACGCCAACGGTCTGTGGTGGCCATAATATCGCCTGGACAATACACATAACCACATTCGTTTAAGCCATCGCAAACATAACTGGCGAGGGATTTGAAGTACGCGTCATGCTCTGGCTGTACTTTGTTAGACAACAGTAAACCATTATCCTGATCAGATTTGGCCGATTGTTCTTGTCGCCCTTGGGAGCCAAATGCCAGCCAAGCAAACGGCACCGGTGGCTCGCCATACTCTGCAATAGCTTGATGAATTAATTGTCGAGTTATAGCATCGGTTACAGTAGTGACGACTCGCCCAACTTCTTCAGCACGAGCATCACGGGCAATCATATTACGTAATAGCGTGGGAATATCTTTAGCAATTTGTACTAAGCCCGCACGATCTTTGACGCGACTGGCTTCACCAATTAAATAGACAGGTTCAGAGCGCTGGTGCTTAATCACATCGGTAGCGGTAAGAATACCTTTGATTTGCTCTTTACCTTCAGCATTTTGGTCAACTACTGGCAAGTGATGAATGTTATGGGTAGACATGATCATCAACGCTTCGAACAGCATGGCATCGTGCGCGACGGTAATAGGTTCCGTTGTCATAACCTCAGCAACTGCCGCACCATAGTCTAGGCCAGCAGCCACGACTCTAGAGCGTAAATCCCTATCAGTTAATACGCCACTTAAGCCCGTATCGCCAACCACCAATAAGCTAGATACTCTATCTTCAGTCATTTTCTGGGCGGCCTCTCTTACCGCCGCATCTATGGCGATGGTAATGGGCGACCGGCTAATAACATCGGCCACTGTTTCGGTAAGTTGGGAGTTTCGTTCTTTAAAGCGTACCGCCTGCCTTAATCGCTTGGCATGAGCCTGATTGAAAAAGCGATCAAAAATTCTATTCTCACGCCGCAGACTTTGAAAGGTGGCCTCATCGATTTGATACAGCAAACCATCTTCCAACACTACGCAGTGGTTGGTGACTTTATGACCGGTTAACAGTGATGGAAATCCGAAATAACCACCAACGTCAACCTGATCAACCAGCTCATTATTCTGGTCGCGAATTTCGAAGGCACCACTGCGAACAATAAAAAGCTTGGGATTTTCTTCTTGAAAGAGATCTGGCGCTGTACCTTGACGGTGGTAGGCAATTTTGACGGAATTGGCCGCCCGCAGTAAAAGGGGCTCTTCTAGATGATCAAAGGGCACACACTCCAATAAGAACTGTTCAATCTCTTGAACTTCAATTGAACTCTCTTCGCTCATATCCACTCCTTGCCCATAAACAAAAAAAGCAACTTACTCTAGTCGGTTTGGGGGAAGAGTAAGCTGCCAAAGTGCGGTTGGGAACCGTACATTCGCAAAACAGATTGTGACTGATGAAGAGTTTTCTGTCTTGCGATACCTCAAAAGAGATTAAAAAATTGCCCGGCCATTCAGCCGGGCTTGGTATTTAGTAGTACTTAGTGGTCGTGAGCGGCGCCAGAACCTTTCGGGAAGCGAATACTCTCAACCAACTCTTGTACTTCAATTGGGGTAGATGGGGTCATGCGGCTAACCACGATGGATACCACAAAGTTCAACATCATACCTAGCGTACCAATACCTTCTGGAGACACACCAAACCACCAGTGCTCGGCATTGTTGGCAGAAGGATCGACAAACTTAAAGTAAACAATATAAGCGGTAGTAAACAGCACACCTGTAACCATACCGGCGATCGCACCTTCTTTGTTCATCGACTTGGTGAAGATACCCAAGATGATGGCAGGGAAGAAGGAGGCTGCGGCCAGGCCGAAGGCGAAGGCTACTACCTGGGCCACAAATCCAGGCGGATAGATCCCCAGTAACCCTGAGAAGACAATCGCTGTGGCGGCGGCTATTCGAGCAAACATAAGCTCTTTCTTATCACTGATATCTGGCGCCAAATCCCGTTTGAGTAAATCGTGGGATATCGACGTCGAGATTACCAAGAGCAAGCCTGCTGAAGTCGATAGTGCCGCGGCAATACCACCGGCAGCTACCAGTGCAATTACCCATGCAGGTAGGTCAGCAATCTCTGGGTTAGCTAATACGATGATGTCACGGTCAACTTTCATTTCGTTGCGCTCATCACCCGAGTAGAACATCTTGCCGTCGCCATTCTTATCTTCCCAGCTGATCAAACCGGTTTTTTCCCAGTTTTTGATCCAGCTTGGCGCTTTGGCGTATTCGGTACCATGAGCTTCAGGGCCGTTAATGGTGTTCACCATATTTACGCGAGCAAAAGTCGCTACAGCAGGAGCGGTGGTGTACAAGAAAGCGATGAACAATAGTGCCCAACCGGCAGACTTGCGCGCATCACGGACTTTAGGCACGGTGAAGAAACGTACGATTACGTGAGGAAGACCTGCAGTACCTACCATCAGCGCAGCTGTAATAAAGAATACATCGATGGTCGATTTATTCCCGCTGGTGTATTCCGTAAAGCCGAGTTCTCGCGAGAGCCCATCTAGCTTGTCTAGGATAAACACTTCGGTGCCCGCTTCTTTATCACCAAAACCTAGCTGAGGAATGGGGTTACCAGTCATCAACATAGAGATGAAAATTGCCGGTACGGTGTAGGCGAAAATCAATACGCAGTACTGGGCTACCTGGGTATAAGTAATACCTTTCATGCCACCTAGTACGGCATAGAAGAATACGACGATACCGCCCAGAATTACGCCGGTGGCCACTTCCACTTCTAAGAAGCGAGAAAATACCACGCCAACACCACGCATTTGACCTGCGATGTAGGTAAAGGAGACGAAGATCGCACACAATACCGCTACGCGACGCGCCACCTGGGAGTAGTAGCGATCACCAATAAAGTCAGGCACGGTAAACTTACCGAACTTACGCAGGTAAGGTGCCAAACATAAGGCAAGCAGTACATAACCACCAGTCCAACCCATTAGGTAAACCGAGCCGTCATAACCGATAAAGGAAATGATACCGGCCATGGAGATAAAGGAGGCAGCACTCATCCAGTCGGCGGCTGTTGCCATACCGTTAGCAACGGGGTGAACACCACCACCAGCTACGTAGAATTCTTTTGTCGAACCCGCACGAGCCCAGATTGCGATGGCGATATAAAGTGCGAAGCTCGCACCTACCATGATTATCGTTAAAGTTTGGACATCCATGAGCTTACTCCTCTCTCACGCCGTATTTAGCATCGAGCTTGTTCATCAACCAAACGTAGATGAAAATCAAGCACACGAATACGTAGATTGAGCCTTGCTGGGCAAACCAGAAGCCAAGTTTAAAACCACCCATGCGGATAGAGTTAAGTTCATCTACAAATAGAATCCCGCAGCCAAATGAGACTACGAACCATACCGATAGTAATATCAGCATGAGTCGGACATTCTCCGACCAGTAGGCTTTCGCCTTATCACCACTTTCAAAAGCCATTACGCTTCCCCCTTTTTGCCCTCTGGGCATTTATTGTTTACCGTTTTGGTTTCGGACACTGGCAATGTAACAAAGCCGGAGTCAAATCGAATTTAGACATTGGTCTATTGATCTACTAAGGTATAAACCCCTCTTTTATCACTCTTCTTTTTGCGAGCATGAATGTTGAACATTCGTTAATTCCGGCCGCAACTTAAGGGTATGCAAAGCTAGCTGGAACGCGCTAAAACCATCCAAGGGCGCTCGACTTCGCGCCGTGGATTCACACCATCCAGGTGCTCAGCCTTCGGCCAAGCCCAAATCCTCTCCATCAGGATTGGTCATGGCGCTCCACGGTTCCTGCTAGCTTTGCATACCCTTAAGTCGCTACATTGAGACGTGAACCAGCCCGTTCCGGTGAATATCTAAGCAGGTAGAGGGTGGGCTTAGTCTTGGCGAACAATTCAGATCTAGCGCCGAACGAATGAAAAAGACTCGCGTCTTTTTGCGAGGCTTTTTCATGACTGAGGGAAGCCTGGAAGGCCGCAGATCGTGAGCCAGGGCTAAGCCCACCCTCTGCCGGTCTAAGTGCACGATAGCTTTCTGGTCCATAAAAAAACTGGGCGATTCCCTCTCGGAAATCGCCCAGTAAACAAAGACTGTGATCAACTCAGCTTAGAAAGCGTATTTCACAGACAACAACAAGCGTTTAAGGGAACCTTTATCATCATCAAGAACGTTACCAGTGTTCTCAAGCTCTTTAGTCGCGTAAATGTATTCACCACCGAGCGTTAAGCGCTTGATTGGAGAGTACAATAGATTCGCATGAATACTGGTGTAGTCAGCCGCCGTAGTCGCCGCCAAGTAATCCGGGTTATCCGCACTTGAAGCAGACAAGGTTAAATTCGAACGCCACTTATTATTCCAGTGATGCTTCCAGTTAATGAAACCACCCCAAGCATCAATCAGCTCAATTTCACCATCATCACGAATAGCACCCGCACGGAAACCGTTCAGGCCCATATAACGACCTAGAGCATCACCGTAGTTAAACATCACACGGATTTCATCACTGGTCATAGTGTACTTACCAGCAACACTTAGAGCATAGCCTTGATCATCAGCGCTCGCCGCACCGGTATCGTATTTTAGCTCGCGCGTCATAGCCGCTAGAGAGTAACTAAAGCTGCCTGACTTACCGTTATAACGAGCGATTAGATCAGGGATACTGTTATCGTCATAGGGGTTTTCGCTGGCGCCGTATAAGGTAGTAGCTGGGTTCTCGGCCGCTAGCATAAAGCTGCCGCCATTGAGCTTACGGGTGTAACGTAATTGCGGTTGACGCTCAAAGATGGTGCCAACAGGGCCAACGAAGTCTAGAGACTCTGGCAGCGTGCCTACGTTAAAAAAGGTAGACCAAGTTTGACCGGCCAATACCGAATTCTTACCGTCAATATTCCAATCGATAAAGGCGTGGCGTAAGCGCTCAGCAGATGAGTTAGAGATACGCTCATCACCTTGACCACTAGCAATGGCGTCAAACTCCATAAAGGTGCGTACATGGCCAGTATCGGTTTTCGTCTTAGTGGAAATATTAAAGCGAGAAGTTTTGGCGTGAGCGTGGAATTTAACATCACCACCTTCACCACCGACAGGAATCACTGAAGGTACCAAGAAGTCTTCACCAATACCGGCATTTGCAGCTGCGCCGTCTGAATAGTCAGAGAAGTTCATATCAAACTTCACAAAACCGCCGATATTCACATCAGTGTTTCCGATACGAAAATTACCTGGATCACCGCCAAAGGTCTTACCTTTCGAAGACTTAGCGGTTGGAGCATTAGCAACCTTTGTACCTAGATCCTGAACGGCCACCTTATTTTTATTCATTTGTTGCATTAGCGTTTTTACCTGTGCCTGCAACTCGGCAACCTGTTGTTCCAGCTCTGCATTGCTTGCCGCATGAGCGGCCTGGGTGCTTAAGCTAATTGCTGCGACGCCGGCCAACATAAGTGGCCAAGATTTTCTTTCATTATTTTTCTTAAACATCGAATAGTTCTCCTCAGAATGACTTCTGGCTATTGAAGCTGGAGGGCATTGTCGAAGGCTATGAGCTATTCGAATATTGGCCATTAGTCTAAAGCTTACTCTAACTCGACTAATGTCTAAGACAGAAGCTACGCAGAGGCTCGACTAAAGTCGAACAAATGAATACACAAATCCCAGAACAACCACTTCTCGACCTATGTCTAATGGCTTACACACTAGCAATTGCAGCAAAATCGAGCTATTCGAATAAAAGCTATAAACACACTTTGCACTCTTTCTAGACAATAGATAGAAAGGACAGAGAACAATAATAGAGAGAAACGATTATGAGCAATGAACGGATTCCCGTTGGCGACTCTTACCGCGAACAAGCACTGATTAACAACGAGCGCTATCTGGACATGTATCAACGCTCAATCGACTCCCCCAATGAATTTTGGTCTGAGCAAGCCGCACGCCTTAGCTGGCGTAAACCCTTTACTAAAGTTAAAGATGTTTCCTTCGCCAAGGATGACTTGCACATTCGCTGGTTCGAAGACGGCCAGCTAAATGCCAGCGAAAACTGCCTAGATCGCCACTTACTAGAACGCGCAGATCAAATTGCCCTGATTTGGGAACCCGATGAAGAAGGTGCAGAAGTTGTTAAATACAGCTATCGTGAACTGCACAGCGAAGTTTGCAAGCTGGCCAATGGTTTAAAATCCTTGGGAGTAAAGAAAGGCGACGTGGTAACCATTTACCTTCCAATGGTTCCGTTGATCACCATCTCAATGCTGGCTTGCGCCCGCATCGGTGCTATTCATTCAGTGGTATTTGGCGGCTTTTCACCGGAAGCCATTGCTGGACGAATCGACGATGGTCATTCCCGCATCGTGATTACCGCTGATGAAGGCTTGCGTGGCGGCAAGCATGTTCCACTAAAGCAAAATGTTGATAGTGCTCTTGATCACTGCCAGCACAGCGAAGTTGAAAAGATTTTAGTACTGCGTCACACCCAAGGCGAAATTGACTGGCATGCCGATCGCGATGTGGATCTTGCCGAGCTCGTCAATCAACAAAGCAGCGACTGCCCCGCCGAGACCATGGGCGCTGAAGATCCACTCTTTATTTTGTACACCTCAGGCTCCACAGGTAAACCCAAAGGCGTATTGCACACCACCGGCGGCTATCTAACGTATGTTTCCTTAAGCCATGAAACCGTATTTGACTATAAAGCCGGGGAAATCTATTGGTGTATGGCCGATATTGGCTGGATTACCGGTCATAGCTATGCGGTATACGGCCCCCTAAGTAATGGCGCGACCGTGGTGATGTACGAAGGCGTACCCAATTATCCAGATTGTGGCCGCATGGCTCGCTTGATTGAAAAGCATCAAATCAACATTGTTTACACAGCACCCACCGCAATTCGCGCTTTGATGGCCGATGGCGATGCAGCCGTAGAAGGTACCGATTTAAGCAGCATTCGAATTCTAGCAACCGCAGGCGAGCCGATTAACCCTGAAGCTTGGCGCTGGTTCCATGAAAAATTTGGCGATAACAATGCCCCTATTTTGGACACTTGGTGGCAAACCGAAACTGGCGGCATGATGATTACCCCGATGCCAGGCGCCACCGATTTAAAACCTGGCTCGGCTACCCGCCCCTTCTTCGGTGTACAGCCCGCGCTGATGGATACAGACGGTAATGAAATCCATGGAGCCGGCGAAGGTAGCTTAGTTATTAAAGACAGCTGGCCATCACAGATGCGCACTATTTATGGCGATCATCAGCGTTTTATCGATACTTATTTCAGCACCTTTGATAACTGCTACTTTACCAGCGATGGCGCCAAACGAGATGAAGATGGTTACTACTGGATTACCGGTCGCATGGATGATGTGCTAAATGTCGCGGGACATCGTATGGGAACCGCTGAAATTGAAAGCGCTTTAGTAGCACACACTACAGTTGCAGAAGCGGCCGTGGTCGGTATCCCGCACGATATTAAAGGCCAAGGGATTTATGTTTACGTCACCCTAGCTGCTGATGTAGAAGCCACCGAAGCGCTGCGCAAGGAATTACGCAATTGGGTTCGAGAAGAGATTGGCCCCATCGCCACACCTGAAGCTATTCAATGGGCTCCAGGTTTACCAAAGACTCGCTCCGGGAAAATTATGCGCCGCGTCTTACGCAAAATTGCATGCAGCGAATACGATCAGTTAGGCGATACATCTACCTTAGCCGATCCCCATGTAGTCGAGGATCTAATCGCCGAGCACAAAGCCATCAGCTGATGGTAAAACCGAGCAATGCTATTAATACAATGAGTGCTAAGGAAGCTGTTGTATTAATAGCGCAAGCCATAAGTATTTCTACAACAGCTACAATACAATAATAAAGTGCGGACAGTTGCCAAGCTGTCTATCTAGATGCAGACGAATATCTTTACTTAAGGTATGCTAAAACAAAGGGCCATAAACAGCCCAGATTAAATAAGTAAAACAATAAATGGCTCACAGCAGTAAGCCAAAGCAATAATACATTAAGTACTACACAGTCGGTCTATCGCATTCATGTGATAAGAGTGAGGGGAATAAACATGCCAAAATTCATAGTGGCAGATGATCACCCATTGTTTCGCGGTGCACTCGTGCAAGCCCTTGGGCAGCACTTTGCCGATGCCGAGGTGATCCAGGCAGAAGATATCGACTCATTGCAGAAGCAAGTACAAACCCACAGTGATGCAGATTTACTTCTATTAGATCTGCATATGCCGGGTGCAAATGGCTTCAGCGGCCTAATTTTTATTAATGGCCAATATCCGCAAATTCCGGTCATGGTAGTCTCTGCCAATGAACAAAGCAGTATCATTCACCAAGCTATTGAATATGGCGCCGCTGGCTTTTTACCCAAATCATCGCCACCAGAAATGATCAGCTCAGCCATCGAAAAAGTTCTCGACGGTGAAATATGGCTTCCTGCGGATCTACCCCCAGCTGACGCACTCAATAACGATGATAAAGCCGCTATCGCCGAAGTCGTGGCCAGCTTTACACCTCAGCAATTTCGAGTAGCCAATATGCTTGCTGATGGATTGCTGAACAAGCAGATTGCCTACGAAATGGATGTTACCGAGGCAACTGTGAAAGCCCACTTAACGGCCATATTTAGAAAGCTGGGTGTTCATTCACGCACCCAAGCGGTACTGGCCATGAACCAGCTCGATATTAGCCCCCCACAAATGGATAAGTAATTCCAATCCGGGCTGAGCACATCAGCCCTCCTTGGCTTTCGCCACCCTAGCTTTTGTTGAAATACTCACTAAAAAGATCTATACGACGTCAAAATTCTTCAATCAAACAGCAGTTGACCCATATCGAGCTATATTAAATAAAGATAAGCACTAGGTTTTGTCGCCTTAAGCTTTTCATTTTTTTGCCGATAAAAGGCTATTCGACACACCAAACTGCCCTTTGATAGTAAGTTTTAATCAATAAGGTTTATTTTATGGATTTTGCACCTTCCGATCTCTCGCTTTTGTTGGTTGAGCCATCAAGCACCCAACAAAAGATTATTCGCGCCCAGCTTGAGACCGAAGACGTCACCAATGTCAGCATCGCCTCTTCGGTCAGCGAAGCTCGAGAGCTACTGCAAAGTCAGCACCCTGACTTAATCGCTAGTGCGATGTATTTCAGTGATGGTACAGGCCTTGATTTGCTAAAATCCATTCGCTCCGATACCGCGCTTGGAGAAACCCCCTTTATGTTGGTTTCCAGTGAGTGGCGAAAAGAGCAGCTCGAGGAGTTCAAACAATCTGGTGTAGTGGCCATTTTACCTAAACCGTTTAGTCGAGAGCACCTGGGCAAAGCACTCAACGCCACCGTCGACTTACTTAATTTCGAAGAGCTTGAGTTAGAGCTCTTCGATGTTACTGAGCTGCGCGTACTGGTTGTAGATGACAGCGCCCTAGCAAGAAAATACATTTCTAAAGTACTGGGCACATTGGGCATGCAACGTATTAGCTATGCCACAGATGGAAGAGAAGCCATCGATTTAATTTATGAACAAATGTTTGATCTGGTGGTGACTGATTACAATATGCCCAACGTAAATGGTCGTGAGCTAACCGAGTACATTCGCACCCAAAGCGATCAATCCCATATCCCAGTTTTGATGGTATCCTCTGAAGCTAATGAAACTCACTTACAGCAGATTGAAGATTCAGGTGTTAATGCGCTGTGCGACAAACCCTTCGAGCCAGAAACGGTTCGCCACCTGCTGTACCAGCTGCTCGAAAACTAGCGCTGAAGCTTGTCGATTACCCTATTAAACCGCCGCCACCTTGGTGCCAAGGCGGTTTAATGACCATGAGATTTTTTACGGCACAGACGGCGAATCAAACTTCTCAAAGCGGCTGGCTTAACTGGCTTAGGTAAGTAGTAAAATCCACGGCTGGTTGCTGCATCTTTTAGTGTTTCTGAGTTATCCGCGCTAATCACAATTCCGGCCAGTTCTTGCTGCTTGGCCTGATCCAACTCCGACAGTTGATCAATTAACTGGATCCCCGTTTCGTCATTATCTAAATGATAATCTGCAATAATAAAGTCGGTCTGCTCTGTCAAATAGATTTCTTGTGCCGTTTTTATATCCGGTGCCCCCCAAACAGTACAGCCCCAAGTTTCCAGCAAGCCACGCATACCCTGCAAAATCGATGCTTCATTATCAACACAAAGAATCCTCGCCTGACTTAAATCGGCACCTGCCAGATTGGTTATATTAACAGCCGCTTTGCGCGCTACAGGCTGGGTTTTTGGAACCAGGATCGAAAACATTGTTCCACGACCTGTCGCCGAAAGCAGTTTGATGGGATGATCAAGTATATCCGCACTTCGTTTAGAAATTGCCAAGCCCAAGCCAAGACCTTTATCCGCTTTTTTACGACTACCGCCTAAACGCACAAATTCTTCAAAAATTCGACTTTGTTCATGGGGCTCGATACCTGGGCCACTATCCCAAACTTGAATTTCAATTCCATTCGGACGACGTCGGCAACCTAACATAACGGTGCCCTTTTCGGTGTAGCGCAGAGCGTTACTTAAAAAGTTCTGCAAAATTCTACGCAGTAAGTGCGCATCGCTTTCAACCCAAGCTGAGCAACTCTGATAATGAAAGCTCAATCCTACTCTCGCTGCTTCAGCGGCAAATTCTGCAGCCAACGTTTGCAACAAATCATCTAGGGCAAAGGCGTCTTTTTTGGCCGTTAACTCACCGGCATCAAGCTTCGATATTTCTCGTAAAGCACCGATTAAATCTTCAGCAGAGGCCAACGCCGAATCAATATTGGCGATGTCTTCTGCAACCTCATGCCAACGTCGCAAAGAGAGCTTCTCTTGCACGCTAGCGGCGAATAAGCGCGCAGCATTAATTGGCTGCAATAGGTCATGACTGGTGTGAGCGAGAAAGCGAGTTTTATCGTTGTGTTGCTCCCACAAACGTTGCTCGGCATCGGCTCGGCGTTTATTTTCTTCGGCTAGCTCATCATTACTAATGGAAAGCTCTTGGGTGCGCTGCGCGACGCGCTGCTCCAAACTTGCAGTGGTTTCTTCCAGTGCATTAACCACCGCCTTAAAATCACTAATATCAGTATAAGTCGTTACAAAACCACCATTAGGCATTGGCGTACCACGCACGTCTACAACAATGCCATTGGGCAACTTACGCTCAAAACGATGGGCACTGCCGTGTCGTAATAGATCTAAACGCCTTGCAACATCTTGCTCAAAATTATCGGGGTTATCACCATACATACCGCGCTCGGCATTAATACGATATAGATTTTCCACTGGGCAACCGATATATAAAATACGCTCTGGATAATCAAATAATTTGGCATAATGCTCGTTCCAAGCAACCAACCGTAGCTCAGCATCTACAACACTAATACCTTGGCTGACGGTTTCTACCGTGGTTTGTAACAAGTCTTGATTGAACTGCAATTGCTGTGAGGCATTGTCCACTAGCTCGGCAAAATCTTGCAGTTTTAATGGCCGATCACGGCTCAATAGTTTCATTGAGCGCTGCGCAGTTGCGGCGCCCAAAATACTTGCCATTACGCCTTCGACTTCTTGCAAAACAAATTTCGGGGCGTAATCATCAATCATCAAACGCTGCCCGCTTCTGTGCTCGAATAAGCGCCAATATTCTTGCATCCGCTCACGCCCGACCAAGGGCTCTAATAAGCTTTGTACCTGCCCCATATGCACATCAGTAAGGGCCAAAGGCTCGCTATTTTCTTCTTCACTAAGGTGATCGATAAACAAGCGAGCTTGCTGGGTATCCTTGTAACTTAAGGTGCTGAACTTCGACACGAGCAATAGCGCTAAGACATTAAAAAGTAGACTCCAAAAAACCCCATGGGCCAATGGGTCCCAATTTTCAGCGCCGAAGAGATGTTGAGGCCGCAACCAGTCGATTGCCCAAGGTCCAAGTTCTACAATACTGTGCTCAGGCACCAAGGCGGGCAACACTAAGCAATACAACCAAATACTGTAGCCAGCAATCAAGCCAATTAACACACCTAAACGATGGGCTTTGTGCCAGTACAAGCCTGCAATAATCGCCGGTGCAAACTGTGCTGCAGCTGCAAAAGATAACAAGCCGATCGGGGCAAGCCCTTCCATAGAAGTGATTGCTTTGTGAACCAGCCAACTTAAGATCAACAAAGCGAAAATGCTGAGGCGGCGAATTAGGCGCAGATGGTTACTAAGCGATGCAACAGACAGAGAGCGGTCTCGATTGATCCGCAACCACAGCGGTGCAACCAATTCATTGGAGATCATCACGGCCAAGGTAACCGCCGCGACAATCACCATACCGGTAGCTGCTGAGAAACCGCCAATAAAAGCCAATACCGAGACGGCCGTATAACCCTGACCACTTGGCAAACTCAGCACCAAAGTATCGCCAGCGGCTTCTGCACCTAATAAGTGCCCCGCTAATACGATTGGTATCACCAACACAGCAAACAAGCCCACATATATAGGCGCAATAAAACGCGCCTTGCGTAAATCTCTTGGCTCTTGGTATTCGACCACCGCCATATGGAACTGCCTAGGTAAGCAAATAATGGCGACCGCTGCTAATAAAGTCTGGGTAACAAAACTGGCCATTCCTGGATTACTATTAAATCCTGAAACTTCTAACAACTGTGGCCAACTGGATTTTTCGATATTACTAAACAACAAACCAATTGCCGCCATAGCGACCACCACAAAAGCAATCAGCTTAATAATCGACTCCAAGGCTACGGCCGCCATGACACCACGATTACGTTCGCGCCCTTCTAAATGACGAGTACCAAAGAGCACCGCAAACACCCCCATTAAAAGGGCGGTAATCAAAGCGGTATCAATATTCAGCTGTGCAGAAGGACCATGACTGCCGAGTACTTCCCAAGCCATAGAAACAGCTCGTAGCTGCAAGGCGATATAAGGCAAGGAACCGACAATGGCTAATATGGCCACCAGGGCAGACAACCATTGAGATTTACCGTAACGCGAACCAATAAAATCGGCGATGGAGGTAACCTTGTGATATTCGCCAACTCTTAGCAACTTTCTTAAGAAGCGGTAGCCCAGCAAAAAGACCAAAATTGGCCCCAGATAAATCGGTAAGTGGCTCCACATATTGTCCATGGATTGCCCTACCGCACCATAAAAGGTCCAGGAGCTGCAATAGACCCCTAAGGCAAGCGCAAACAGCATAGGTCTATGACGGTTGTACCAATGCTGAGATTGATCGGCCCACCAGGCCACCAAAAACAATAAGCCCACATAAAGAAGAGCTATCAACAACAGAAACGGCTGATCAATCATCAATAATCCACAGTGCTTTGGGTAAAAAACGTTTTAGCATGGTCCAGCAACTATCATAGAACCATTAGACATTAGTCGCAGCTGGCAATTTAGGAGACTACTGATGATTCTCCCTGCAAATTGATTGTCTATACAACAATAAAGCCAAATTTTATCCACATTTTGAGTTACCCACATCTTCTGTGGATAAGTGTGTTAAAAGTTCGGTGAAAACCAACGCAATACACGGCAGCTCGGCCCTAGCAGCATTTTGTATATTTTTTAAGCAACTCTTTATACGGCATAAAAAACAACAAGTTACGCTATTTTTGCAGCATAAAACTGATTAACAGCACATTTACCATGCCTATTTCACAGTTTTTTTGACACTTGTGAATAAAAAACGCAGGAAACCAGTAGGCAATCACTTACTTGCTGGCCCAAGAAGCAGGCTTTACTGTCACTTGGTACTTTTTAACGAAAAGGAAATAGGTGCCAATGTGGTGCTATCCACAGCCCGCGCAATCTAACATTATTCAATTGCTAAGAAATTTAAGGCACAGCCGAGCAAAGGTTTCTGGCTTTTGGGCATGCAGCCAATGAGTACAGCCCTGCATAACTTTAAGTTGCACATTGGGGAAGCGAGAGATTACGGCCTCACGGTGCTCTTCTAAAACATAGTCGGAAAGCTCACCCTTGATGAATAAGCTTGGCCCTTGGTAGTGCCCAAGGCTAGGAGCAGCAACAAACTCATTGTAAGCCTGATACAAGCCTTCCAAATTCATTCGCCACTGGTATTGACCTTGCTCGTTTTTATACAGGCTCTTGAGTAAAAACTGCCTTACCCCAGCCTCCTCTATTTTATCTTGTAGAAATTGATCAGCCTCTCGGCGTCCGCTCAAATTATCTAATGGCAAGGCCCGTAGGGCCGCAAAGATGCCATCATGACGGCGCTGGTATTGAACTGGGGCTATATCTGCAGCAATAAAGCGCGTTATACGCTCGGGCGCAGCCATCGCTAACTCCATCGCAACCTTACCACCTAAGGAATGCCCTAATAAAGCACAGCGCTCCACAGCTAGCTGATCTAATAACGCTAATAACTGTGCAGCCATGGCAGGCAAACTCATTTGGCTCTCTGGAACCCAGGGCGATCGACCATGGTTAGGCAAATCTACAGAAATTACGCGATAGTCTTCTTGCAAGACCCGAGCGATAGCACCTAAGTTTTCTAGAGAACCAAACAAACCGTGGATCAATACCACTGTCTCTTTGCTCTTATCCTCATTTTCATCATCAATGCGATAGTTCAGCAGCTCCGCCATGCTTACTCCGCTGGGCTCGGCTTGCTTGGCATGCCAGGGAATTGAGCAATCTTATCGCTTGGACTGATATCACTGACCTTACCCGTACCCTGCTGCTCAACTTCGTCGATACGAATAATGGCCTGCATAGGGATAAAAGAACGCTTAACGGAGGCAAACTCGTTTTTGAGCTTTTCTTCGCCCGGATCAACCAATAGCTGACTACGCTCACCAAAAACGAACTCTTCAACTTCGATAAAACCGTACATTTCGCTTTGGTAAATCGCCTTTGCATACACTTCGTACACTTGACTCTGATTGTAAAAAATCACTTTATAAAAAGACTGCTCAGCCATAACGCTCTCAAATAACGGCCTCAATAATATAGAGGCATAAAAAATAGGGGATTTGCCCTTGGGCTATGGCCTTTTAAATGGGGGCGAAAGCTCAGAATACAAGCGCCTTTGAGGCAAATTAGGTACTGGGCATTCACCCTCTGTGCGGCTATAATGCTCCGCCCGCGAATTAGCGCGTTTTTTAAGCAATTGAGAGTGATATGTCAGCCAACGAGTCAAACCCAGCCAGCCCAGTTGAAGCGGCCGAAAGCAGCGTGAAAAAACTGTTTATTCAGACCCATGGCTGCCAAATGAATGAATATGACTCGGCCCGCATGCGTGACTTATTGGGTGATAGCCATCAGATGGAAACCACCGAGGATCCAGCTGAAGCCGATGTATTGTTGGTAAACACTTGCTCTATTCGCGAGAAGGCCCAAGACAAGCTTTACCATCAGCTAGGGCGCTGGAAAAAGTACAAAGATAAAAACCCCGATCTCATCATTGGTGTTGGCGGCTGTGTTGCCAGCCAAGAAGGTGATGCTATTGCTAAACGTGCCCCCCATGTGGATCTGATTTTTGGTCCACAAACCTTACATCGCCTGCCGGAGATGATGGAAACCCACAAAACCGACAATGGCGCGGTGGTGGTTGATATTAGCTTTCCTGAAATTGAAAAGTTCGACAATTTACCAACCCCAGAAGCCGACGGTGTTAGCGCCTTTGTATCGATAATGGAAGGTTGCTCTAAATACTGTACCTTCTGCGTTGTGCCCTACACCCGTGGTGAAGAAGTCAGCCGCCCGGTGCAGGATGTGATGGCCGAAGTCGCCGCATTGGCCACCCAAGGCGTACGTGAAATTAATCTGCTTGGCCAAAACGTTAACGCCTACCGCGGTGATAACGGAGCTGGCGACATCGTCGATTTAGCCGAACTAATTACCTATGTGGCGGCGGTTGATGGCATTGACCGTATCCGCTTTACCACTTCTCATCCGGTTGAGTTCTCAGACAGTTTAATTGATGTGTATGGCGAAGTACCGGAACTGGTCAGCCATATCCACCTACCTGTACAAAGCGGTTCAGATCGAATTTTAATGGCCATGAAACGTGGCCATACCTGCATCGAATACAAATCGAAACTGCGCCGTCTAAAAGCCATTCGCCCAGATATTTGCTTCTCTTCTGATTTCATTATTGGATTCCCAGGTGAAACCGAACAAGATTTTGAAGCCACTATGAAGTTAATTGGCGATATGAATTTTGATATGTCGTTTTCCTTTATCTATAGCGCCCGCCCGGGAACACCAGCGGCCGATTTGCCAGACGACACAGATGAGTCCGTTAAAAAGCAGCGCTTGAAAATCCTGCAGGATCGCATCAACCAGCAAGCTATGGATATCAGCCGCAAAATGGTGGGTAACGTAGAGCGCGTGTTGGTTAGTGGTTATTCGAAGAAAGACCCAGGCCAGTTGGCCGGTCGTACCGAGAATAACCGTGTGGTGAACTTCCGCTGCGATCAAGCCGAGCTGATCGGTAAGTTTGCCGACATCCTTATTGAAGAAGCTTTGCCAAACTCTTTGCGCGGCACTTTAATCAGCAGTGAACTAGACGAAGCCTAGAATACTCCCCCTGCTGTCACATTTAGACCATAAGCATCGTCTATATTTATATTAGGCATTTAAAGCATTAAACAGTATTAGCTCAGCTTTCACGCTGGGCTAATAAACAAGCGCAATAACAGCGTACTTTTTAGGACATAAGCGATATTTCGCCTATTGGGCTTTTGCAGTAAGCTGGAGCCATTAACAGACACCGCGAGAATAGAAACACTTTTGGACAGTACCACCAGCAAACAAACCGAGGCAAAGACTGCTAAACACAGTAAGCAGAAAGACGCCCGGAACAAGAACTCTAAAGCCGATGCCAGCCACCGCATTGCTTTAGAGCCTGCCGACAGCCGCCGCTTGGCCAATCTTAACGGCCAATTCGATCGCCACCTGCGCCAAATAGAAGAGCGCTTAGGGATCGAAATTAGAAATCGCGGCAATCAATTCAGTTTTATCGGTCAACAGGGTAAAGCCCATGCCGCCGCAAAAATTTTGCAGCAGCTTTACCGTATTACCGAAAAAGAAGAATTAACCCCAGATGAAATTCACCTCGCCTTACAAGATAACAGCGTAGCAGAACATATGTCAGAAGCTCCCGTAGCCGAACAAAACAACAGCACAGTTGAAATGCCACTTACCTTAATCCGCACTAAAAAGTGTACGGTTAAGCCTAGAGGAAAAAACCAACAAAAATACGTTCGCGCTGTGCAAACCAATGATATTAATTTTGGTATTGGACCTGCGGGTACCGGCAAAACCTATTTGGCGGTTGCCTGCGCTGTGGAAGCTCTTCTCAAAGATGAGATTGAGCGCATCTTACTGGTACGCCCTGCCGTAGAAGCCGGTGAAAAACTCGGTTTCTTACCGGGTGATCTATCACAGAAAGTGGATCCTTACTTGCGCCCGCTATACGACGCGCTTTATGAGATGCTGGGTTTTGAAACCGTCGACAAACTCATCGAGCGCAATGTGATTGAAGTCGCCCCACTGGCTTATATGCGTGGTAGAACTTTAAACAATGCCTTTGTTATTCTGGATGAAAGTCAAAATACCACACGCGAACAAATGAAGATGTTCCTAACTCGAATTGGCTTTGGCTCTACCGCGGTTATTAATGGCGACCCAAGCCAAATCGATTTACCTCGCGGTATTGCTTCAGGCTTACGGCATGCTATTGAAGTGTTAGAAGGTGTTAACGGTATCAGCTTTACCTTTTTCAATTCTAAAGATGTGGTACGTCATCCCTTAGTGCAACGCATTGTCGAAGCCTACGATGACTTCGATACGCAGCAAGAGAATAACGACAAGTGACAGCGCTGCATATCGACCTTGAGGATGTTTCGAACGGAGACAACCCTGGGGAAGCCGACTTTGCCCGATGGATAAGTGCTGCCCTAAGCGGCGTGCGTGATGAGGCCGAACTCAGCATTCGCATTGTCGATAGGGACGAAAGCCAAGCTTTAAACAAGCAGTACCGTGATAAAGATAAGCCCACTAATGTTCTATCTTTTCCAGCCGATCTTCCTCCTGAAGTGGACATTCCACTTTTGGGTGATTTGGTTATTTGTGCCAGCGTCGTAGAGCAGGAAGCTCAGGAGCAGAATAAATCACTGGAGGCCCACTGGGCCCATATGGCGATCCACGGATGCTTGCATTTACTGGGTTTCGACCATATAGAAGATACTGAGGCCGAAGAGATGGAAGCCTTGGAAAGCCGTTTAATTACCGGGCTTGGCTACGCCGAGCCCTACCCAGACGAAAGCAACTAGTGCAGCCCAGCTAAAATCATGGTTTTTCTATGAAATGCAGTGCTAGAATAGTCGCCCCAAAAAATAGAGGAGCCTAATTCGCCATGAGCGAAGACCCGTCGAGTAGCCAGTCTAATGGCCAAGAGAAATCTTGGTTAGATCGCTTTTTTAGTAATTTTTCCAGTGAGCCAAACTCCCGCGAGGAGCTGCTGGCCATCATCAAGGAAGCCGCCGAGCGCGAACTCTTAGATGAAGAAGCCCTAAGCATTATTGAAGGGGCTCTGGATGTAGCCGACCAACAGGTTCGCGAAGTATTGATTCCCCGCCCACAGATGGTGGTACTCAATATCGAAGACAGCCCAGCTGAGTTACTCCCGAAAGTGATTGAATCTGGTCATTCCCGCTTCCCAGTGATTGGGGAATCGATTGACGATATCAAAGGCATCCTGCTAGCCAAAGACCTGCTGCCCCTTATTCTCGGTGGCACTGAAGACTTCGATCTCAGCAAAATTATCCGCCCTGCGGTCGTTATTCCTGAAAGCAAGCGCTTGAATGTGCTACTGCGTGAATTCCGAGAAAATCGCTACCATATGGCCATGGTTATCGACGAGTATGGCGGTATCGCCGGCCTTGTTACGATTGAAGACCTACTCGAAGAGATTGTGGGTGAAATCGAAGATGAGACCGATGAAGAGGAAGAAGAGGCCTCAATTCGTCAGGTCTCTGACAGCGATTACATTGTCAAAGCCTTGACGCCTATTGAAGAGTTCAATGAGCAGTTTGAATCTGGCTTCAGTGAAGATGAATTCGATACCATTGGCGGCATCGTAATGCAGGCCTTCGGTCACCTACCCAGCCGCAATGAGCAGGTAGAGATACAGGGCTATATTTTCAAAGTACTCTACTCTGATAGTCGCAAGATACATCTACTGCGCCTAACAATACCCAGTAACGACGACTAGCCCAAGCAAGGAAAACTGGCGATAGTGGAAGATCTAGACCCTCGCATGCTGCTGGAGTTGGTTCAGCAGCAAATGCCCTATGGCAAGTACCAAGGTCGCCTACTGGCCGACTTGCCTGAACCCTATTTAGTCTGGATGCACTCCAAAGGTGGCTTTCCTGACAATAAGCTAGGCCGGCAACTGGCCTTGCTGTACCAAATCAAGCTCAATGGTTTGGAATACCTGCTTGAACCCCTGCGCAATGGGCAAGTTCCGAAATTCCATTGATTCTTGCGCACGGCTAAGGGCTTAGCGCCTCGAAAGCTCACAGTTGGCACAAAGAGTGCTTAGTACTTGCTAAGTATTCTTTTTCCGTCAACCGATCGACACTGAGCTACGCACCATGGAAAGCTTAAACTACTGGCCAATGCTGGAATCCTCTATCAATATCGCCCTAGGCGCCATTATTGCGGGCGTGAGCACTTGGGTGGTCATGCGTCAAAAAGATGTATATCAAGATAAACTCGAGAACGGTGACCGCCGGGTAGACATATTGGAGGCCATCTCCACCGATGTCGGCCAGGTGAATCATATCTTTGCTAAGTATTCGGCATTGGTCATCGAGTCTTACCGCTTTGGCGATCAATGGCCACAGGGGCGACGTGAAGAACTATCTCAAGTTAATGCTGATTTGATCAAAGAATTCAAAAAACTCGCGGATGCTGAAACTAGGCTTTTGATGCTAGGTGAAAAGCTAATGGAGCGAAGCTTACGTCTCTATGGCGCCAAGATTGCTCACTTTCGCAAAGAAGTCTTCGTGGGGCGCCAAGATATCAAGGAAGCCGATATTGTCAGCATGAAGCAAGATGTCGCGACCCAGCGCGAAAAGTTTTATGACTTATTGAGCAAGCGTTACGACCGTTTAATAGCCGCCTAATCGCTTTAAAAAGCTTCTAAAAGAAGATACTTAGGGGCCGGATATATTCCAGCCCCCTTTCCCAAATTAGCAGGCTGTTGCAAAACTATCTGCGTTGCCATCGCGTTGTTAAAAACAAGCTCAAAATGCTCATTTATTACACATAAACTGCGCTTTTTCGCTTGTTTTTGCCTAGCGCTGACTGCCTCGAAAACGTTTTTCAATTGCCTGGCTTGTTAATTGAAGTTGGAAAAATCCGGCGCCCGCTTTTCAAAGAACGCGGTCACAGCTTCCATAAACTCCTTGCCCTCTAAGCCTTTACTAAACAGCACCATCTCTTCATCCATTACATCGGCACCTTCTTGGCGACGAGGAGCACGCAATAACTGCTTGGTCGCTCGAATTGCGGCCGGAGGTTGCTGAGCCAACTTATTGGCTTTTTCGGTGACCAATGCAAGCAGCTCTGATGACCCAACGACTTCATTGACAATACCGCACTCTTTAGCAGTTTGGGCATCAAAAGGCTCACCAAACAAAAGCAGCTCAGAGGCTTTTACATGTCCACAAATACGCGGCAAGACATAACTTGAAGCGTACTCAGGACACAAACCCAGGCTTACAAAAGGCATTTGCAAACGGGCACTGTCTGCTGCGTACACCAGGTCACAGTGCAAGAGCATTGTGGTACCAATACCAACCGCATCACCATCGACTGCCGCCAAGACCGGTTTAGGGCAGTTGTATAAATTGCGCATAAAAGTCGCCACAGGGCTATCGTCACCCTGGGGCGGGTTTTTCATAAAATCTTCAAGGTCATTTCCACTGGTAAAGCAGTCGGCTTCACCACGAAGCACGATATTACGAACCTCGTCGCTTTCTACAGCGTTATTGATAGCATCTGCCATAGCGGTATACATCGCCATAGTCAGCGCATTTTTACGCTTGGGGCGATCCATTACGATGTGTAGGCTGCGCCCTTCCAATTTGATCTGAATATCGTCCGTCATCACCGGCTCCACTGTTTTATTTGTCTGTGTCTATTTTTCTGATTTCAAATTATAAATCTATGCTTAGGCGGTTCAATTGACGAAAAAGCGCAAAGCCGTCGACCTTAGCCCTTATTTCGGCAATTTATACCAGTGTAAAAGCCGAGCAAATTAGTAACATATGTTACCAAGATGATCATCGTGTCAATAACGTACATAGTCCGAACAAGGAGAGCTGCAATACATGCAACACCATCAAATGGGCGTAAGTATTGAAGAAGAAGGTGAGCAGGAGCTATGTTGGTTAATAAATGATTTAACTCGTATTATGACAAACGAGTTCAACCGCCGCTTGCGTCTGCAAGGCTTTGAATTAAGTCGCTCCCAATCTCGAATCCTAATTCGCCTCTCGCGCCAAGATGGTCAAAGCCAAACTGAACTTGCTGAAAGTCTAGGCATGGAAAAAGCACCGCTAGGTACCATCATCGACAAAATGCAAAGTGCAAAATTAATAGAACGGCGCCCTGACCCTAGTGATGGCCGACGACGCCTAGTTTATGCCACTGAAAAAGCAATAGCCCTACTACCAGATATCGACAAGTTAACAGAAGAGTTAGCACAGCAAGCACTGGAAGGCTTGAGCAAAGTTAGACGAATGCAACTTTCGCAGAATTTAAATCACATGAAACTCAATATGCAAAGGGATCGTTGAGACTACCATGAACGAGCCTAATACGAACGATACCAGGCAGAAGTTTAGTGCCAACAAGAAGCGCCCCTTAATTATTGCTACGGGCTTAATTGCCTTAGTCATTATTGGCCAATGGCTTTATAAGCGCAGCTATACGATTTATCTCGATGATGCACATATTGCCAGTAATATTGTTTCACTCTCCAGTCGAGTTCCTGGCTGGATTGTGGAAATGCCGGTAAACAGCGGCCAAACCGTCAATAGAGATACACTACTAATTCAGATGGATTCAAGACAAACAGAGCTGTCGCTGAAAACGATCGAATTAAAAATTGCCAATCAACAACTCAGTATTGAACGTGCACGCGCTCAATTACAACTAGTGGGTAGTAATGTTGACAATCAATATGCGGCCAGCGTTGCTGCCGTTGAGCGCAACCAAGCCAGCTTGAAAAAAGCCGCATCTGTCGTGTCGGCAGCACAGTCAAATTTTGAACGCTCAAAGAGCATGTGGCAAAAAAAACTCATTAGTGCACAAGTTTGGGAAGATGCGCAATTAGAGCACTCAAAATCTCGTCACGCATATGATGAAGCCGAGGCACAACTGCATCAATTAGAATCCGCCATGTCTCAAGCCAAGGCAGCCTTACAAGAGCGTGAAATCCAAACCAAAACACTGGCCATTTTAGAGCGCGAACTGGAACTACTACAGGTTGAAAAACACAACACCGAGATTGCCTTAAACGATCGTAAAATTTATAGCCCTTTAACAACTGCCGTAGTGGATAAAACCTTTGTTCACGCAGGCGAGTTTATGCCGGCTGGCCGACGCTTACTGATGCTGCATGACCCAAACGACATTTGGATCAAGGCCAATATTAAAGAAACCCAGGTTCGGCATATCAGTATTGGTGATAAAGCCTCGGTATCGGTAGATGCCTACCCAAACAAAAGCTTTACGGCCATAGTCGAACGCATCGATCATGCCACTAGCAGCCAATTCGCCCTATTACCAAACCCCAACCCCAGTGGCAATTTCACTAAAGTGACCCAACGCTTGAGCTTGCGCTTAGCGATAGAGCAAGAAGAAGGCCTGTTAAAGCCTGGCATGATGGTAGAAGTAGAAATCGATACCCGTGACCACTAATCACAGTAAAAACTTCGATTCTCTGTTCGCACATTACGGTGAGAATTACCGCTGGTTGGCGGTATTGACGATCGGCATTGGTGCTATTACCACAGCCATGAGTAGCACCAGTGTTAATGTCGCTATTCCTCCTATCATGGGCGCTTTTGGTATCACCCAAAGTACTGCGCAGTGGATTTCCTCTGGCTATTTGGCGGCCTCTACCATCACCATGTTGATTACGGCCTGGCTAATTGAATCCTTAGGAATTCGCCGAACCGTCATTGCAGCACTTGCGCTATTTTCAGCCAGTTCGATTCTGGGTGCGCTTAGCAGCAATATCGAGTTATTGATTACCTCAAGAATTATCCAAGGTGCTGCCAGCGGTATATTTATGCCTTTGGCCACCTATGTGATGAGCCGAGTTTTTCCTCCTGAAAAGCAAGGTACGGCTATGGGTCTTTTTGGCATTATTGTGGTGATGGCGCCTGCACTTGGCCCCTACCTTGGCGGCCTGCTAGTAGATGCTTTTAACTGGCGGATGGCATTTTTCTTACCACTACCATTGGCTATAGCAGGTGCGCTACTGACCTTACAGTTTATGCCGGAGCGAGAAACCACAGGCCCAATTGCCAGGTTAGACTTAATCTCCATAAGCGCGCTTAGCGCCGGCATTTTTGTTCTCTTGCTGGCTTTAAGTAAAGGCCAAAGCAAAGGCTGGAGTTCTGATTTCTCTCTAATATGCTATGCCTTGTTTTTTATTTTTAGTTACTTATTTATCTATCGTCAAAAGCATGCCAGCAAGCCCTTGCTAGATCTCAGCTTATTCAATTATCAAGGCTTTATACCGGCGGCCATCGTTGCTGCCGTTTTTGGTGCCGGCCTTTATAGCAGCTTTTATCTCGCGCCGCTCTTTTTACAGAATATTCAAGGCTTAAGCGCTACCGAAGCTGGTCTAGTGCTATTACCTGGTGGAATCATGCTGGGCATATCACTACCGATTGCCGGGCGCTTGGCAGATAAAATTTCACCTCGTTTCCTCATCGCCTTCGGTATCTTTTTGTTTGCCTATTCCTGCTGGCTAACCGCCGCTGCGGATTTTCGGACACCTTTTATTATTTTTACTTGGTGGGTCATTATTGGCCGTATCGGTATGGGTTTCATAATGCCGCCACTGACAGTAGCATCGTTTAAGCACTTACCCATGGAAAAGCTCAGCCAAGGCTCTGGTGCGAGTAATTTTATTCGTCAATTCGGCGGGGCCTTAGGGGTGAACCTCTGTGCGATTTATCTCGAGCGTCGCAGCAGTTTTCATATGGGGCATATCTTGGCTGAACAAAACGAAGGCAATCAGCAATCGGTTTTTGCGGTACAGCAAATCATGCCCTATCTTCAACAACAGGGCATCGACTATCTACAGCAAATTGAACTGGCAAGCGCCATTATGGGGCAGGAATTTTACCGGCAAGCCGCTACCTTAGCCTTCCAAGATACTTTTGCCTTGAGTGCACTGCTGTTCACTTTATTGATTGTACCGGTATATTTTCTGGCACGTGCGCCACGTTAAAATTCGATACCATCAAGATTATGTGGCCCCATATTAATAAGCTGGCGCTCGCCACATAAAGCCATGGTGGTGTCCATTTCTGCGCGCATGATTTCTAGAGTTTTACTGACACCAGCTTTACCCATCGCTCCCAACCCATACAAGAATGGACGACCGATATAAGTGCCTTTTGCACCCAAGCACATAGCCTTTAAGGCATCTTGACCACTTCGAATGCCACCATCAAATTGCACCTCAATATCATCTCCGACGGCATCAACAATTTCTGGCAAAACACGAATCGAAGAGCGAGCTCCATCAAGTTGGCGGCCACCATGATTCGATACCACCAGGGCGTCGCCACCTACGTCTACACAGCGTTTCGCATCGTCTTTATCCAGCACCCCCTTCAGAATCAAAGGCCCGCCCCAGCGCTCTTTGATCCAAGCAATGTCATCCCAGGATAGATCCGGGTCAAACTGACCGGCCACCCACTCCGAAAGTGAAGCATTGTCAGCAATTTCCTTCACATGCCCCATGATATTACCAAAGCCCTTGTGCTGACTTTTGGCCATCCCCATACACCAGCGAGGCTTAGAGATTAACTGCAGGATTTGCTTTGGGCCAAAAGTGCCCAAACCATTGCGTATATCATTGTGGCGCTGTCCTAATATTTGTAGGTCTAGAGTTAACATCAAGGCTGAACAGCCCGCTGCTTTTGCGCGATCGATTAAATCGCCTACAAAGCCACGATCACGCATGACATAAAGCTGAAACCAAAATGGCTTTTTAGTGGCCGCAGCGACCGCCTCTAAAGAACAGATACTCATGGTAGATAGAGTAAAAGGCACTCCTGCTTCCTCTGCGGCCTGGGCCGCTAGAATCTCTCCATCAGCATACTGCATGCCACATAAACCGGTTGGCGCTAGAGCAATCGGCATACTGACATCTTGACCCAACATTTTAGTGGCTAAACTTCGGTCACTCATATTTACAGCGACGCGTTGGCGTAGATACACCCGGTTGAAATCCGCCTCATTGGCACGATACGTCGACTCGGTCCACGAACCAGAGTCAGCATACTCAAAGAACATTTTAGGTACACGGCGACGAGCCATTTCTTTAAGATCGTTGATTTCAACAACAGTGGTCATATTTGGCCTCAGTAATGTTTGTTTTAGCGAGCCACAGATTACCCTAACAGGGCTACAATGACTGTCATATAGCTGACAAGCCTATTGCTATTTATAGTAGGTGATTAATTTTCATCAATATAGATAGCAATTAGTAGATTGTGATCCGGGCGCTATTGGGCCCTAATGCGGTAACGCTACAATAGAGCAAGATAACAATAAAAACCCAAACACAAGGAACCCAACAAATGTCCTTATCGCAAAAAGGCTTTAGCGCCAGCAAACTGCTACTGGGGCTGCTCGCCATTTTGATTCTAAGCGTCTTCTTCTTTAGAGTGGAAATTCAACGGATCTACCATGGACTGACCTTATTCGACAAAGCCAATATTGTCGAAAACATGCGCAACTCTGATCAGCATTATACTTCCAGCAATGTTGAAGCTGCTAAGCAGACGTGGCAGCTCCACAAAGGCGAGCCATTAAGCTTGCCTGAAACCTTTAATTATTATGATGAAGTACTAAACACAGCTGACTATATAGGCTATACCCACACTGGCAGCCTGTTGGTGATGCAGCACGGCGATATTCGCTACGAAAATTACTTTCGTGGTGAAACCGAAAACGACCGTCATATTTCTTTTTCTGTCGCTAAGTCTTTTATTTCAGCCCTATTCGGAATTGCTGTTTCTGAAGGCAAGATAGACATCGATAAAAACGCTGACGACTACCTCCCTATCCTTAAAGGCAGTGGCTATGAAGGCGTTCGCATCAAAGACATTTTACAGATGTCGTCAGGTGTCGCCTTCAACGAAGACTACGCCGATTTAAATTCAGATATTAATCGCTTCGGCCGAATTCTAGCGCTTGGGGGAAGCTTCGATGAATTTGCCGCCAGCTTAGAAAACGAAGTTAAACCTGGCACTCGCCGACTTTACGTTAGCATCGACACCCAAGTTCTGGGAATGATATTAAGGGAAGCAACTGGCCGTAGCATCAGTGACTATATGCAAGAAAAGTTGTGGCAGCCGATGGGTGCCGAAAGCGATGCTTACTGGGTTACCGATAGCCACAATATGGAAATGGCTCTTGGGGGCTTAAACGCTGTACTAAGAGACTATGCACGCTTTGGGCAACTGGCGATGCAGAACGGGCAACGTGACGGCAAGCAAATTATTCCAGCTCAATGGATGAAAGATTCTTTGACCATGGATGCCGCTCACTTAAAACCTAAGCAAGATGAACGCAGCTTGGACAACTGGGGCTATGGCTATCAATGGTGGCTGCCACCCGAAACAGAGAAGCATCCAGCTGTTTTTATGGCTGTGGGTATTTATGATCAATATATCTACATCGACCGAGCAAGAGCGTTAGTTATTGTTAAACTGTCGGGAAACCCGTACTACACTGAAGATAACTACGACTCCTTGCCAAAAACCCTGGCCCTATTTAGAGCAATTGCCGAGCAAAGTGACAAAGGTTAGTTCGATATCTAAGCCCATAAAAAAACCAGCTAAATAGCTGGTTTTTTTATGGGCTTAGAAGAGCAATTGCCATTGCAAGTCAGCTAGTTACGGCGATTGCCACTTGATCTTCCACCTCCAGACCGTCCTCCACCAGTACGACCTCGTCCCTGGGATTGATGAGACTGACGCTTTCGTGCAGGCAGCGGCGGATGCTCTAACAATAAATTTTCTGGCGGCACTTCACACTTTAACTTATCACCCAAAAGTGTTTCGATAGGCTCTAAACGTAAAGCATCATCTTCGCACGCTAGACTGATCGACGTACCTGAACGGCCCGCACGTCCCGTACGACCAATACGGTGTACGTAATCTTCAGGCTCTTCTGGCAAAGTGTAGTTCACTACATGGCTGATACCATCGATATGAATACCGCGACCCGCCACATCGGTTGCAACCAGTACATTCAATTGACCTGTTTTAAATCCCTCTAAGGTCTTCACACGCTTATTCTGAGGCACATCACCCGATAAAATACCAACCTTAAAGCCATGAGCTTCTAGTTTCTCAAATAGGCGTCGACATTGATCGCGACGGTTAGCAAATACAATTAGGCTTTCCACATCGTCCTGCTTTAATACGTTATACAGCAAGGTGTATTTTTCTTCTGTGGCCAACATAAAGACTTTTTGAGTAACGGTATCGGTAGCAACCGACTCAGGTTCAATTTCGATCATTACCGGATCGATCGTCCACTGCTCCGCAAGGTTCAACACGTCTTGAGTAAAGGTTGCTGAAAATAATAGCGTTTGGCGATGGGTTTTCTTAGGTGTTTGACGAATGATACGACGCACCTGAGGAATAAAGCCCATATCTAACATACGATCAGCTTCATCAATTACCATGATTTCAAGTTGATCTAAATGCACATCTTGGTTGCCACAGAAATCCAATAAGCGCCCTGGGGTAGCCACAAGGATATCTACATAAGAATCTTCCAGCTTGCGCTGTTGTTTACCGTAATCCATACCGCCTACCAAGGTGTGAACCTGTAAGTCGGTATGTTTTACTAACTCCTTGGCATCATCTGCAATCTGAATCACCAATTCGCGTGTGGGTGCGATAACCAATGCTCGGGCTTCGCCGGCAAAGCGCTCACCTTCTATGGGATTACGCAATAAATCATCAATGATGGTCAATAAGAATGCGGCTGTTTTACCGGTACCGGTTTGCGCCTTACCGACAACATCATGGCCATCTAGGCTGTGTGGCAAAGACTGAGCTTGAATGGGAGAGCAATATTCAAAGCCAAGATCGGCAATACCATGCAGTAAATCATTATGTAGGTTTAAGTCATGAAAGCGAGTCTTACCCTCAACAGGCTCTACTGGAAACTGACTGATATCCCATGGTGTGGCAGGCTTTTTAACTTTGGGCTTTCGGCGGCGATTGCGTGATTTTTTGGGATCAGCTTTATTTTCAGCAGATTGTTGCCCAGCTGGCGCATTAGCCTTATTGGGTTTAGAGGTCTTTTCTTGCTGAGAAGACTTGTTTTTTTCTGCCTCAGGGGCAGCGGATTTTCGCTTAAACAACCTGCCGATCAAAATACAGCCCTATTGTGGATAAAATAATCGGCGGAGTATAACACGACTGTCGTCGAATTGTTCCCTAAAGAATGTGGTGATAAAGAGGGTCAATTGACCCTCTTTATCACCAATTAGCAGGGATTTAGTGCTGAGGCTTAGGGAAAACCTTTGCCAGATAGTGATCGGCACTAACATAACGCCCACCGCCTGTGAAGAATAAGCTTAGCAACATGATGAAGTAAGTCGCTGCAAACTCAATACCGTTGTTCAACACGACAAAGCTACCCTTGCCACTCAGCCAGCTATAGTTGCCATTTTCTTCAAGGATTTCCTTTGCTCTACCTAAACGAGTCGCTACTTCTAGGCTGTTTTCTAAACTCTCTTTGGCGCCAGGAAAGCCTACCATTTCAAGTACATAGGCAATACTGGTCTCTTGACCACTAGATGCAATAGCAAACCAGCCATTATCCCAGTGAGCGGTCAGTGCAGCGACTAACATAGTCACCATCAAAGGGATCGCCACTAGGCGTGTTGCCAAGCCCAATAACAGCGCAAAACCGCCAAGGAACTCAGTATAAGCCGCCAAGTAAGCCATCAGCTCCGGCGCAGGTAAACCCAAGCCCCAATCTGGATTGCCAAACCAGGAAATAATGTCATCAATATGATTAATCTTGTGCAGGCCAGCGGTAATAAAAATAGGCGCTAAATACAAGCGTAACAATAGCGCCGGCAGACCATCAATATGGGCAAAGGCATCTACGGTGCGATAGTAAAGTGCACTGACATTTGCAACTAGAGACATAACTCAATCCTCAATATTTTGGCGGAAGTTCTCATTTAGATTTGTACCGCCGAGATTTTATTAACATTTTAAGCTTTGATTTAATCTTTCGATTCTTTAGCCAGGCACAACATGCCGTTACTGATATAACTTTGTAAGCGGCTATGTAAGAAACTAGGAATTTCCTCTTCCGACAAATAATCCAGTAATTGCTCACAAGCATGGCTCAAGTTGTCACCATTGGCCAGTGATTGCAGCAAGGCAACTTCAACCCCCATAAGGGAGGTAAATTGGGTTAAACGTTCAGCGTTTCGCCAAATAGCCCAACGACTACGCTGTTCGATAGGAGCCGGCGGCGCTTGTTCCTGTTTTAGCTCCTGCCAAATAGGTACCACATTGTATTGGCAGTCAAATATCTGCAATGACGGGTGCCAACTAAAGCGACAAATGGGCCAGTCTTCGGGGGCCAATCGCTGTAAAAAATCATTGTCCAAAGGCTCAGCATCGGCCGCGTCAAAGCTGAACAACAAACGCCTCTCAAATGCCGCCAACTCAGCCAATTGCGGGTATTGTGCATAATGCTCTACTAAAAAGTCCGGTAATGTTTGAGCAAAGTGCCTCAACGATTTATTCTGAGAGGGGCAAGACTCAACAAATTTATTAGCCAGCTCATCGAAAGCCTCATCTCCCATATAAGCCGCTAAAATATCGTGATCAACAGCCAAAGTTTCCTTCAGGCGCAAACGATAACCGTTGCTGTAAATTTCTAATCGCTGATTTCCATTAACAAGCTCACTGCTACTAATATGCTCGGCAATTTGCTCGTCGCCATTTAATAGAAAAGCCATCATTTGGGCTTGTCGTTCTTGCAAGCTAACCATTAACTAGACTCCCAACGGAAAGACCAGTCAGGGCCTCAGCGCTGATTCGGCGCGCTTGATCTAATTCACCAATAAGCTCGGACAAAGCAGGAATATCATCATCACGCTCAATCATCGTGCTCACCGGGCCAAAGCGTTGAATCGCCTTAGCGTAAAGCTGCCAAACTGAATCAACTACTGGGTGATCATGGGTATCAATAATATAGTCGCCATAATCACTATGCCCGGCCAAATGCATTTGCCGAACACGCTGAGGATTAATACTCGCCAAATACTGTTCAGCATCAAAATGATGATTGCGGGCGCTAACGTAAATATTATTAATATCCAGCAACATTAAACAGTCGGCTTCTTCTACTACGGCAGAATAAAACTCCCACTCCGTCATCGCCGATTCGCGATAACTGATGTAGCTAGAAACATTTTCAATCAACATTTGACGCCCTAAAAAATCTTGGGCTTGCTTAATATTGCTAACAATATGTTTCAAAGCTTCTTCGGTATAAGGCATTGGCAATAAGTCGTGGCTATTTATACCGCCAAGCTGCGACCAACATAGGTGATCCGATATCCAAGCCGGCTGGATTTCATCAGTCAACGCTTTTAATTGCTTTAAATAATTCATATCCAAAGGATCAGTGGACCCCAAAGACATTGATACGCCGTGCATCACTATAGGATAACGCTCGCGCACCTGTTGCAAGTAGTAACGTGGTTTTCCACCAGCTACCATAAAGTTTTCAGAGATCACTTCGAACCAATCAACCTTAGGACTTCCCTGCAAAACCTCTTCGAAATGATCTGTTCGCAAGCCTAGGCCAAAGCCAAGATAATCGTCTTTAACTGCTTTTACATGCCCTTCCATTTCAGCTTCCCCAAGCCGTCAATCAACAAACTCTAAACCAAGCCCCGCCAAAAGGCGGGGCTCACAGCACTTACTTACCAATAGTACCGCCAACATCCTTACAGGACTTGGCTGGTGCTTCGATGAAGCCAGTGCCTTTACAGGTCGCATGGCCCGCACAAGCATTTTCTTTGGTTTTACAATCGTTGTGGCCTTTACAGATATTCACGCCATAGCAGTGAATTAGATCCGCACGAGCAATTTCACCCACCCACTCACGACTTACCTTGCCGCCCGCGTCCTTACAAGATTTGGTCGGCATTGCAACAAAACCTTCAGCTTTACAAGAACCGTGACCCGCACAAGCATTGCTAGCTGTCTTACAATCGTTGTGACCCTTACATACGTTGATGCCATAACAATGGATAAGATCGGTTTTTTCAGCAGCCACAGCTGGCTGAGCAGTGGTTTGGGCAGTACCGCAAGCGGCAAGTCCAGCGGCAGCTACAGCTAAACCGGCACCGCGTAATAGGCGTTGATGTTGACTCATGAGCTTTCTCTCTACTTTTGTCTATTAACATTGTGATAAAAGTTCGCCATCACAGCCAGGTGGCTTTTATGATGAAGACAAACATAGTGTAGGAGGCAAAACTAACGTAATTATCACAGAGGGGTAATCATATAATGGCAAACATATATTGATTTAAAGGTGGCTTTTATTAATAGATTGACAAATCCAGACATACACCCAGCTAAAAGCCAAGCTTAGTCTATTAGAGCAATAAACAATCTAGAAAAATCACTCGCAGCGCTGCCGCCACGAGTGAGATGTATGGGAAGTTAAACGCCAATATTGTTAATCAAAAACATAGGGGCAAGCGGCGTACTCATTCATGGCCTCTCCCCAGCGCCAGACATCATTGGCTCGGCGCCAGCGGCCATGAAAAAACTCCATCAAACACGGCCCTTGCTTCATCTCAACCATAAAGATGTCGCCCTCACTAAGCTTGTCATAATCAGGGTATTCGCTCGAACGCCCCCAAGTTAATCCACCCTTAAAGGCGATATAACGCTGCCAAAACATCTCAACGTTCTCTTTGCCATCCCAACTGGGCCTTTCAAGCTCAACAGCTTGCGAATAAACCGTAGAAGAAAAAGTAACAGGAGCGAGGATACCGGCAAGTACAAAAGATGAGATCAGAGTGCGTTGAATATTGAGTTTCATTAGGACGGGCCTCAAGTAAGATTATCCAGACCCTTCAACTATAGTCGAAATTTCGACAAAAATTATTACCAAATCCTCATGGAAATCTGACAATCTACATTATGCTGGCGAACCGTCTAAAAGCTACTCACTGGCAAGTGCCAGCAAATAGCTATCAATAAAACAATTAATCTTCTGGCAGGATTCGATACTCAGCCGACCTGGCATGCGCCTCTAAGGATTCACCGCGCGCTAAAGGCGATGCGATCTTTCCAAGATCTGAAGCACCTTGGGCGGAACACATTATTAAAGAGCTTCGTTTTTGGAAATCGTAGACGCCCAAGGGAGATGAAAAGCGAGCGGTACCTGAGGTCGGTAAAACGTGGTTTGGCCCAGCGCAATAATCGCCTAGCGCCTCAGCGGTATAACGCCCCATAAAGATGGCACCCGCATGACGAATCTCAGGTAATAACAGCTCAGGATCTTCAACAGATAATTCCAAATGCTCTGGCGCTATGCGATTGATTAGATCTAAAGCTTGCTGACGATTGGCAACTTTAATCAATGCCCCACGCCCTTCTAAAGATGCTCGCGCAATCGCCTCTCTTTCTAAATCAGGCAATAAGCGGTCGATGCTAGCTTGTACCTTTGCGATAAATTCTTCACTTTCGGAAATTAATATGGCCTGGGCCTGCTCATCGTGTTCTGCCTGGGAAAACAGATCCATCGCAATCCAATCAGGATCGGTTGCGCCATCACAATACACCAAAATCTCAGAAGGCCCAGCAATCATATCGATCGCCACCTGACCGAACACAGCTCGCTTTGCGGTAGCTACAAAGATATTTCCAGGGCCGGTAATCTTATCAACTTTTGCCAAGCTTTCGGTTCCATAAGCTAGCGCAGCAACCGCCTGCGCACCGCCCATGCAGATAACCTCATCGACACCCGCGATGGCCGCTGCCGCTAGGACCATATCATTGGCTTCGCCACCCGGTGTTGGCGTCACCATTATCAGCTCAGGCACTCCTGCTACTTTAGCAGGGATAGCATTCATTAAAACCGAAGAGGGGTAACTGGCCTTGCCACCGGGCACATAAAGGCCCACGCGATCTAAGGGGGTAATTTGTTGCCCTAGTAATGTGCCGTCCGCTTCACGGTACTGCCATGAATCTTGACGTTGATGCAGGTGATAAGCTCGAATTCGTTCAGCGGCTTGCTCCAAGGCTTGACGTTGCGCCGGATCAATTGCCTCAAGGGCCTGCTGCAGGCGTTGCTTTGGTACTCGCAATTCATCAAAATGATTTAGCGACATAGCATCAAACTTTTCGGTAAAGTGAAGCACTGCTTTATCGCCATCGGTTTTCACCGCAGAGATAATTTCTTCAACCGCTTGGTTCACCGTAGGATCGGAAACCGAATCCCAAGCTAACAAGGTATTCAATGCACTTTCGAAATTGGCACTATTGGCATCTAATTTTGCAATGGCACAGTTCATGATAAGTTCGTCTTTTGTTACAGACAGCCCCAATCAGCTTGGAGCCAAAGAATTATTCACGCCCAGCTGCAATATCAAATAATGCTAAAAACACGATTTGATAAAGCTGGGCATCAAGGCTTAAGAGCTAGCTTTACGCTTCGCTTATAAAACTTCGGAAATCGCATCTAAGATTGTTTCGATCTTTTGATGCTTCATCTTCATGGAGGCTTTATTCACAATGATCCGAGAACTAATATCAGCAATATGATCTCGAGCTTCCAATCCATTGGCGACAAGGGTATTACCAGTATCAACGATATCGACAATTTCATCAGCCAAATCCATCAAAGGCGCAAGCTCCATACCACCATATAGCTTGATGATATCGACTTGGCGCCCCTGTTCGGCATAGTAGCGCTTTGCCACATTGACGTATTTGGTAGCGACCTTTATGCGACCTTGCTTTGGAGGTACACCTTTGATACCCGCGGTCATTAATCGACAGCGCGCGATACCTAGATCGAGTGGCTCATAGAGGTTATCACTGCCAGATTCCATCAAGGTATCTTTACCAGCAACACCTAGATCGGCGGAACCAAATTGCACATAGGTAGGCACATCAACACCACGCAAGACTAATAGACGAACATCGTCTTGGTTGGTGGCGAATTGCAATTTACGGCTGCTCGCAATATCTTCGGCCGGCTCAATACCAGCACTGGCTAACAGCGGCAGCGTTTCTTTTAAAATACGACCTTTGGTCAGGGCTATGGTTAACATAATTTTTTCTTACTTGCTATGGTTGCCCTGGCCGGTTATCCGGCCAAGATCAGTCGGGTACACGCCTGATATTGGCGCCCAACTGTTGCAGTTTTTCTTCAATACATTCGTAACCGCGATCGATATGGTAAATGCGATCGATCAAGGTCTCCCCAGTGGCAACTAGGCCCGCAATCACCAAACTGGCAGATGCCCGCAAGTCAGTAGCCATAACTGGCGCACCTTTCAAGCATTCCACACCGGTCACTATTGCTGTATTGCCTTCTAACTTGATATCCGCCCCCATGCGATTCAACTCATGAACCTGAATTAAGCGGTTTTCAAAAATAGTCTCAACAACTGTACCCGTACCTTCAGCGACTGCATTCATAGCAGTAAACTGAGCCTGCATATCCGTAGGGAATGCAGGGTAAGGAGCCGTACGAAGGTTGACCGCTTTCGGACGATTCCCCTTCATGTCAATGCTGATCCAATCATCGCCAGTACTTAAATGAGCACCCGCTTCTTCGAGCTTCAACAACACCGATTCAAGAATGTCTGCACGGGTATCACGTAGCTTTACTCGACCACGGCTTGCAGCGGCCGCAACTAGGAAAGTACCCGTTTCAATTCGGTCAGGCATCACATGGAAAGTACAACCGTTTAGGCGCTCTTTACCGTGAATGACCAATGTATCACTGCCAACACCTTCAATTTCGGCGCCCATGGCAATCAAACAATTAGCTAAGTCGACAACCTCAGGCTCACGCGCTGCATTTTCTAAGACGGTTTTACCATCAGCCAACACTGCGGCCATCAAAAGGTTCTCAGTTCCACCTACGGTCACTGTATCCATAAAAATATGGGCGCCCTTTAGACGGCCATTGCTTCGGGCACGAATGTAGCCATCATCAACTTCAATCTCTGCGCCCATGGCCTCTAAGCCACGCAAATGAATATCGACAGGGCGACTACCGATAGCACAACCACCTGGGAACGACACATTGGCAACCCCATGGCGCGCCAAGATAGGACCTAGCACCAAAATAGAAGCGCGCATGGTTTTTACAAGATCATAAGGTGCGGTGTAGTCTGTTATCGAATTTGGATCTACCTCGACACACATTTTCTCATCGATGGTTACACCCACCCCCATGCAACGCAACAAGGCCAACATAGTGGTAATGTCATTGAGATGAGGCAGATTACAAATATGCATCGGCCCATCAGCCAGCAAAGTAGCCGCTAGAATCGGCAAGCCAGCATTTTTGGCGCCACTGATGCGAATATCACCATCTAACGGCTCACTGTGTTTTACAATTAATTTATCCATAGTGCGTCCAAATTCTCAGGTACAGGCTTGTGTACCTGCAAAACTTCTTAGGTCTAGTCAAAACAGGACTAGGCTTAAATTTCTGACGGCGCGCGAGCATCAATGCGATCGATCGCATGAATAGCACCACTGGTAATTGCATCAAATAAGATGGCGTTGACCTTTTGCTGACGCTTTACCTTAGTTAGCCCCTCGAAGTCTGGACTAACGATAGCCAGGGCGATATGACTACCCTGTACTTCTACGGCTGCTTGGCAATCAGACAGTTGAGATTCGATCAGCGCTTTGATTTCTTCGGCTTGCATAGCGGGCCCCTGTAAAAACCCGCTAGTTTAATGAATGCAGGGCTATATTTCACCTGTTTTTAGGCATTGACAGGCCAGATAGGATGGATTGCGGCCATGGCTTATACCCTGCCGCTAACAATATAGCTTTAAAGCCCCTTGCTTTGGGGCTATTTAGGTTTATCGCCCTGGTTTATGGGGTTTCTACTTCAGCCCCCCAGCCAGCGATAACGGCATCTAAGTCTTGGTTATGACGCTGCATAGCGTCGTCAAATTGACCCGCGAAGGTCTTACCCATATTGACGCCATCAAGAACAACATTAATCAATTTCCACTGCTTTGTCTTACGAGACTGAGCCATGGTATATGCAATGCGGGTTGTGCCTTTGGCAGTAACTGCATCTTGCAGTACCGAGACACGGCGCTTGCCACTAATATCTTCAGTCGGGTCAATTACCGTAATGGTGAATTCACCAAGACCCACCATACCTTTTGCATAAGTGCGAATTAGCTCGGTTTTAAACTTTTCAATAAATGCCTTTTTCTGCTCTGGGCTTGCGCTTTTGCGGTGGCTACCCATTACACCCGCGGCTATGCGTTTAAAACTCACAACGGGATCCAAAATCTTGGCTACCCCATCATTCAGGGCCTCATCACCAGCAAGCTTTCCAGCCCGGTAATCGGCCAACAGAGTTTCAACTTGCTGACTAACATCACGCACAAGATCGTGCGCTGGGCTCTCAGCCGCCTGAATGGAAAAACTAGCGATGAGCAGCACAGTTGCCAGCCAAAGCGCTTGTAGATTACGCATCATAATGTGTTCGCCTTATAAAGTATGAATCTGTATATCTGAGGCCAATAGTCTCTAAAAATCAATAATATAGATAGCTGAGACGACAAAGCAAGTAAATCGATCAAGGATCAAACAATTCTATACATTCGAATATGACTACAGCCTAAACCCTTAGTAATACTTGACTACCCTTTGAGTACCCAAGAAACCTAAAGACTCAAAGGCACAGACAAAATCCGATTGACGACTTATGGATTTCAACGAAGATAAATAGTTCAAAAGCTCAATGATTAGCCGTTTAAAAAAGAATGGATATCCAGTTTTAACAAGCTTAAGGCTTGCCAATATTAGCGCTGAAAAAGCTCCATCAGTTAGCTACATAGGATGGGTGAACAAAAAACAGGCAGCACTTTCACGAAAGCTTCTCACACGGTAAGACCACCAAAAACTCAGCCCCTTGGGGAAGATCTGCTTCCACCGAAATGCTTCCGCCGAGTTTATGCACGACGACGTTATAAACTCGACTTAAACCCAGGCCCACCCCGCCTTGAGCACGCAAAGTGGTAAAAAAGGGCTCAAAGATATGCTTAACAATATCCTTGGGAATACCTTTGCCGTTATCTCTCACTCGCAACTCTAGACGTCCTAGCTGATGCAATACATTGATATCGACCGTAAGCTCTTGCTCAGTTTGTTTGGCATGCTTTATGGCGTTTTCTAATAATTGCTCGCTGATTTCAACTAAATCTTGCGAATTCAACAATACCAATAATTTCTCTGGGCATTCGAAAGTTACCTTAGCTTCCAGCTCATCCCTTCGAGAATATCTACTAATAACGCCCTGTATTGTCTGAAAAACATCAATACTGGTTTTGGCCTCACCCCCTTCATCTAAGCCAAGCCCCCTGAAACTGCTCACTAGCTCGTTCGCCTTAGCAAGGTTTTGAACCACCATGCCAGAAGAAGCACGCAAGATCTTGATCAACTTCTGCAGCTGATCGGCGGATAAGCTTCCACCATGAAAATCTCGCTCCAAGGCCTCTGTACGAGAATCTATGTCAGAAGCTGCTGTCACGGCGACACCTAGTGGCGTATTAACCTCATGCGCCAAACCCTTAACCATCTTTCCTAAAGCCAAAACTTTCTCTTGTTCGATTAAACTCTCTTGGGTAGTATGCAATTCGTCGAGCGTCATATTTAAGGTTTCGTTTTTCTCAGCCAGTTCACTGGTTCGCTCAGCAACAATACCTTCAAGCTCTTTGCGTTTTCCTTGTAAATATCTTTCTCTATAACGAATAAACAGCAAAACCATGGTTAATGCGGCAACCAGCAAAAAGCTTCTAAACCACCAAGTCTGATGCCAAGCTGGGAGCACACTTAAATCTACAAAAAGCTCGTTTTCACTTAGGACACCACGATAATTACTGGCCTTTATTTGCAATTGATAATTTCCAGGTGGTAAGTTTTCAAAATCGACGTGACGATTCTCACTATCACCTTTCTGCCAGGTTTTATTGTAGCCTTTCAATCTATACTGATATTGCTTGCGCTTATTGGGCTCGAAATCTAGAGCTGCTATATCAAAGCTTATCTTTCTTACTTGTGCGGGCAACTCAATCTCAGGGAAGTTAACCCCCTTTTGGCGAACCCCATCAATTCTTAATTCACTTATTTGGATTGGCACTGACTGATTCCACTCATCAAACCTTGCTGAATCTACAATCTGAATGCCTTGAAAATTAAATGCGGCCCATTGTCCGCCAGGGAATTGAAGCGGCTCACCTAAGAACACGCCTTTCATATGGTAATTATCGATCCGATTAAGAGCGACGAAACGGCTCGCCTTTAAATCGAGATAGCCCTCTCGCCCCCACACTCTATCTTGCTCGTCTCTATAAGCAAATTGAGTAAAACGCTGCTCTGCACCTGGGAAACGGAGCTCGATTTCCCTCCATGGCCGCCCTCTTGCCAGAAAATACAATCCCAAATCTGTATCGACCCATAGATTTCTATCACCATCAAAAAAAACTCTGCCTGAACGAATTCCTTCCAAGGCAACCAAACTAAACTTGGCACCTACAACGTTTTGCTCCTCAGCTTTTAACAACATCAAACCTAAGCTGCTGCCTAAGACCCAGTCTCCATTATCGAGCGGCTCTATCCCTGACCAGGACACAAACTGTGCATTCACATCGAAAGCAAAGTAGCGCTGTTCAAGAGATTGCATATCAAGCACCAATACACCCGCATCTTTCTCACATTCAAATGCCAGCAGGCCACCTTTTAGCGGATGAGAATCATAAGGAGTGCACCGCCCCTGGCCAACCCAAATCGATTCAAAGGTTTCGTTTTCCAGATCTATCAGCCAATTGCTCGTGTTTGAAGTAGTCACCCAAAGGCGACCCTTTTCATCAGCATGGATCAAGTAGGCATGATTATTTTCAATTTTTTCAGAAAATTTCTTTAAGAATTCAGAGGTATCATCGTAAGCGCCTTTGGCCAAATCATAGCGAACAACTTTTTTCCCAAAAAATAAAAAGTCATCACCGTATTTAACCCCAGTAAAAATCTCCTGCGCTCTTGAATTTCCAATATCAGTTTTGGTAATCCATCTTGCGTAGTCTTTTTGGGGTGAAAACATTTGAATTTCAGGTGATGCGCCGCTATCGTCTTTTTCTCCTGCTAAAAGCAGCTGTCCGCTGCGCAATCGAAAACCAACTCTTGCATCACGAAGCTTTAAACCGTATGGATAACTATCATCCTCTACCTCATGAGATAAAATTTCACCTGAGTGGGCATCTATTACAAACACTCCGTTGGTCGAATTGAATACCCAAACCTCATCCCCCATGGGAACAATATCCCAAGTTACCGATTCAGAAAGAGCCTTATAAGCCCCATCTCGACGCTCGTGACTATGGACTTTACCTTGGGCATCCAACCAAAACAGCCCCCCACCTTGAGAGCCTATCCAAATATTTCCAAAATCATCTTCTACAACAACATTTAAGGCGCTCCCTTTAAGCTCAGCACTTTCCTTGGTGAATAAGTATCGAAAGTCCTTATCCTGTTTTTTCTTAAACCCTAAACCCCTATCTGTGGCTACATACACATCCCCCCTGTTATTCACAGTAACCGATGTGACCACAAAATTATCATCACCTACCGATAGACCAGAACCGGGCCCAAAATTTACAAACTTGCTTACCCCCACAGGCAAATGACTTAAGCCACCATATCCTGCAAACCAAACACCGCCTTGCGAATCAATAAATATTTGATTGAGCTCAGTGGTAATGGGTAAGCCTGACTCAGCTTCTCCAGCGGAATAATGTTTGAAGGTTTCGGACTGTATATCGAAATATGAGATATGGTGAGAACTGTTAATCCACAAGCCGCCACGAGAGTCACCAACAACGGAGTAAATATCATTATCTCTAGGCGTATGAACATCATCCTTACGGTGAGGAATGTGCCTCAGCTTATAGCCATCATATCGCCACAGGCCATTACTGCCTCCCAACCATAAGAAACCAAAGCTATCTTGGGTCATAGCCCGGGTACGTAAGCTGTCATCCAATTGGCCGGCTTGTAGCTGAGAATATGCACGCCTTGCCTGAGGAGGAAAATCAGACCAAACCACATCAACCCAAGTTAGCAACAATGTAGCGACAACAGAATACCAACGCATAGATTTACGATCACCAATCAATGACCCAAACAAAGACCCACACAAAGACCCCATTACAATTATGCAAACGCCCCCGGAAAACCAGGTCGTCAGCATAAACAGGTCACCCAAACCCTAAATTTTTAAAACATGAATAAAGTTACCGAAAGGCAACAAACAATGAAAGCGAAGGATCAACTTTCACGTTATCAAGGACTGATTTTGACGGAATATCGGCGCCGCCTACTGATCAATCAACCTTAATAGGCGCTCAGCTTCTAACTAAAAAATTTTAGATTGCGATTCAATGCATAACAGCTCTAACAAGCGCCTAATCTACTCACCCGGATCTACTCTCTACCCCCATTAAGCAGCCCCTATTTATTTAAAGCATAGCTTAAATAAATCAGATGCAAGCCATGAAGCAAGAAGATCAAAATTAAGCCAGAATGAGCAGCCTTTCCCTGCCTAATAGCTGTTAATCTAAGAGGTATTCGCTCTACCAACCCATGGCCGGCTAGCTTACTGGCGGCCAGTGCGGGCAAGACAAAGCTGAGTTTTAAGTCATTACTCTGCCTTCAAGCCGTTATTCCACTTGAAGACCACACCTAGGCACTATACCATCCGCTGCGTTTAGCCAAGGCTCCGTTCAGAGGACACAACCTAATGCCCGATTTATTACTCGCCTGGATTGCCGTCATCGGCGGCCTTACTGTTTTGGTATGGAGTGCCGACCGATTTGTGGCCGGTAGCGCAGCCGCGGCCAGCAATCTGGGCATATCCAAGTTGATTATTGGTCTAACGATTGTCTCCTTTGGCACCTCCGCACCCGAAATCTTGGTTGCTATCAATGCGGCCCTTAATGATATTGGCGATATGGCCATTGGTAACGCCGTAGGCTCCAATTTGGCTAATATAGGCCTTGTGCTTGGCATTACGGCTTTGGTGGCTCCGCTGCCTACTCAACGGCACCTAATCACCAATGAAATGGTCTTTTTGCTGGCCGTAACAGCCTTCGCTGGCTTCGTACTTTGGGATCTGCACATTGCCGTGTGGGAAGCGAGCGTGATGCTGCTATCGATCATTCCTATCATTTTTATCATGTCAAAGCGCCAGCAAAGCGATATGAGCGCGACCGAAAAAGAAGAAGAGGAAGAGGAAATCCCTGACCTGAGTAATAAAGCAGCCGCACTTTGGTTCATCGTCGGGCTAACACTATTAATAGCCAGCTCCAAAACCCTAGTTTGGGGCGCCGAGCAGATTGCCCTCGACTTCGGCGTTAGCCCATTGGTTATTGGCCTGACACTGCTTGCTGTAGGTACTAGCCTGCCAGAGCTTGCCGCATCAATTATGAGCGCACTGAAAGGTCATCACGATATCGCTATTGGTAATATCATTGGCTCCAACCTGTTTAATATTCTTGCGGTTATGTCGACACCCGCCTTGATTTCCAATATTGAAATTAGCCCAGCACTGCTGAGCCGCGATTACTTATCAATGGCGCTTATTACCCTGCTACTGGCTGCGGCGATCGCCTGGAGCCAACGCCGCTCCAGCACCAAGAAACGCATTGGCCGCAGCCTAGGCGCGGTCTTTTTAGCGTTATATGGTGCCTACTACTATTGGCTTTTTGCCGCCGGAGCGCTGTAAGAAACTAATCCTCTGGAACTGAAAAAACCCAACGAACTCAAAGAGCTGCCTAGCGGGTAGCTTTTGTCGCTATAATGGCTTTTTGTTTGAGCAATATCTTAGGTATAGGAATGACTGACACTTTAATCGACGCCGGCAAACGCACTATCGACCTGGAAGCACGAGCCGTGCATGCCTTGAGTGAGCGCATCGACGATCAGTTTGTCAAAGCCTGCGAAATGATTCTAAATTGCCAACATCGAGTTATTGTCACTGGCATGGGCAAATCTGGGCACATCGGCGGGAAAATAGCCGCTACATTGGCAAGCACTGGTACCCCAGCATTTTTTGTTCACCCAGGTGAAGCCAGCCATGGCGATTTGGGTATGATCACCAAAAACGATGTAGTCATCGCCATCTCGAACTCTGGCTCATCAGCCGAAGTAATTACCCTATTACCGCTACTCAAGCGCATGGGTAACCCACTGATTAGCATGACCGGCCAAACCCAGTCACCACTGGCAAAAGCCGCGCATGCACATTTGGATATCAGCATCGAACAGGAAGCCTGCCCGTTAAACCTTGCCCCGACATGCAGCACCACAGCCACTTTGGCAATGGGTGACGCTTTGGCCGTTGCTTTATTGGAGGCCCGCGGCTTTACCGCCAATGATTTCGCCTTCTCCCACCCAGGTGGAGCGCTAGGGCGCAAACTTTTGCTCAAAGTTGAAGACCTGATGCACAGCGGAAAAGAGCTGCCTAAAGTGGATAAAGATGCCCTGATCAGCACAGCTCTAATGGAAATGACCGCCAAGGGCTTTGGAATGACTACCGTCATGGACGAGCAAGAGCTACTAGGAGTCTTTACCGACGGTGATTTACGTCGCAGCCTAGATCAAGGAGTAGACTTTAATACCGCCACCATGACCGAAGTCATGACGGCCAAGCCTTTAACCATCAATCAAAATCGCTTAGCGGCTGAAGCCCTAGGCCTGATGGATGAAAAGAAAATCACAGCTTTGGTTGTTGAAGATGAAAAGCAGCAACCCGTCGGCCTGCTACACATGCACGATTTACTGAAGGCAGGCTTAGTTTAAGCCCAGAAGCTTAGAGCCCTAAACGATTACGCTAAGGACAATAATATGCCGCAAACGCTACCGGCGAATGACGCCGCCAAAGCCATCAAACTACTCATGCTGGATGTAGATGGAGTATTGAGCGATGGCCGTTTGTATTTTGCTAATGATGGCAGCGAATTTAAGTCCTTCAGCACTCTAGATGGCCAAGGTATCAAAATGTTGCAAGCCTCCGGAGTAAAGGTAGGCATTATTACAGGCCGTAGCAGCCAGCTTGTCCAAAACCGTGCCAATAACCTCGGCATTAAAATTCTAAAACAAGGCCGTGAAGATAAATTAGTAGCTCTTAATGAACTTCTCAGCGAGCATGCCTTAGAACTCGATTTCTCTGAGATTGCTTATATGGGCGATGATTACCCAGATCTGCCTCTCATAAGGCGCGTAGGGCTAGGAATGGCGCCTGCCAATGCACACCCGGTGGTGGCAGAACATGCCATTTGGCAGAGCCAGCGCCGTGGTGGTGAGGGCGCTGTCCGTGAAGCCTGTGACTTTATCATGCAATGCCAAGGTAGCTTTGATGCCGCCTTGGCGCCCTATTTATAAGCAGCGGTACAGCAAGTATGCCTAAGCATTGGATATCACTGCTTTTATTAATCGCGTTAACGGTTTTGTTCCTGGTGTTCTGGGAATCACCGCCGGCCCTATTGAGCGGTACAAAACCGAGTAGCAAAGCGGAATTTCCAGCAGCCTATATGATTGATAGCCACAGCCAGTACTTTGATAAGGACGGTAAGCTCAACTATGAAATCAAAGCGGCCAAGGTAGTTCATTATCAGGCCACCCCAGGGCGTCAACAAGAAAGCGATCACGCCGATATCAGTGCGCCCAATATCACTCTCTACACCGCCAATGGCAAGCCATGGCACATTAGTGCCGCTTCAGGACGGAGTAATGCAGATGGTAGCAAGATCCACCTCAAAGCCGATGTTCACGCTTGGCAACAAGTGGCACAAGGTGAGCGAAATGAACTAAACACCGATGAGCTCGTCATACATACAAAGCGCAATTACGTGGAAACGGACAAAGCTGTTATCATCAGCAGTAGTGGCCATAACATCAAAGCCATCGGCCTAGAAGCCGATCTCAATAAAGAATCATTACGCCTAAAACAGCGCGTAAGAGGTGTACATGAATTTAAACAGTAAGCTCAGCAGATTACTGCTTGCTATCACCCTGAGCATTGGCCTAACAAGTGGCGCCTGGGCACTGCCCGAAGATGCTCGCCAGCCTATCTATGTGGATGCCGACAAGGCCGAGATAGACAAGAGCACCGGCGTTACAATTTACAAGGGAAACGTCATTATCAATCAAGGCAGCATGAAAATTCTTGCTGACCAAGTGACCATTTTCAATCAGGAAAAAAAGGTCAGCCGTATTGTCGCCAAAGGCAACAAAGGCCAAGCTCAATATCAGCAAAAGCCCAATGCCGAAAAAGACCTCGTTATCGCCAAGGCCGACACCATAGAATACCTCGTTGGCAAAGAAACTTTACACCTGCTCGATAACGCCTATCTACTCCAAGACGGCGCCACAGTGAAAGGCCACCGAATTGACTACGACGTACGCGCTTCCATGGCTACGGCCACAGGGCAAGGCGACAAAGGCGAAACGGCCAACAGCCGCATTCAAGTGGTTATTCCTGCCAAACAACTTAATCGCGAAGAAAAATAAGTTAAATCATGCCTGTATTATCTGCGGCCAACTTGGCCAAGAGTTATAAAGGACGCGCGGTCGTGCGCGACGTATCCCTAAGCGTAGAAAGCGGTCAGATTGTTGGCCTACTTGGCCCTAATGGCGCAGGTAAAACCACCTGTTTCTATATGATTGCCGGCCTTGTTAACGCCGACAAAGGCAAGGTCAGTATTGATCAACGCGATTTGACCATGCTCCCCATTGATAAGCGCGCCAAAGCAGGAATTGGCTACTTACCCCAGGAAGCCTCGGTATTCCGTAAACTTACCGTTACCGAAAACATCTGGGCCATACTTGAGACCCGCAAAGATCTAAACCGTGAGCAACAGCTGGCAAAACTAGAAGGCCTGCTGCAAGAGTTTAATATTACCCACATTCACGACAGTCTTGGCATGGCACTTTCTGGCGGTGAAAGGCGTCGCGTTGAAATAGCTCGCGCCCTCGCCACCGAGCCCGATTTTATTCTGCTTGATGAACCTTTTGCGGGCGTGGATCCCATTTCAGTTAGCGACATCAAAAGCATTATTAGTCACCTTAAAAATCGCGGCATCGGGGTATTAATTACTGACCACAATGTGCGCGAGACCCTCGATATTTGCGAGACCGCCTATATTGTGAACCAAGGTAGCATTATCGCCTCAGGCAGCCCTAGCGAGGTTCTCGACAATGCCAAGGTTCGTAAAGTTTACCTAGGCGAACAATTCACTCTTTAAAAACGACCATAGCCCAACAGCATCAAGCCATGAGCTCCAGGCACTTTTAATTAGACCAAAGAAAGCCTTGAAATATTGGCACCATTAACTAAACTCTAAAGTAGATTCCTTGTTTGGCGCCATTGTTTTAGAGGCTAAGATTTAAGCTTAAGATCTAGCAAATCCTCAAAAACTAACCCTAAGCTAAACAACCATAGCTCAAAGAGCCCCGCCCAGCTTGAGTTATCAAGACTCCTTATTAAGCCCGATTGTTTTATAATCAAAAACGACTAAAACGGCATATATTTTGCTTGTAAAAACAATCAAGGTTCGATAGCCTGAGTCTATTCGCGTTACCGGCCAACCGCCGCAAATCCGGCGCCGGCCATATTGCTCTTTGAGCTAAGGACTCTAGACGTTTCGATGAAGCAGTCGCTACAACTTAAGCTCGGCCAGCAGCTCACCATGACACCGCAGCTGCAACAGGCCATACGCCTGTTACAGCTTTCTACACTCGACCTCCAGCAAGAAATCCAAGAAGCTTTGGAGTCTAACCCTATGCTCGAGGTTAACGAAGGTGAAGCTGACAATGAGCGTCAGGAGCAAAGCGATAACGAGAATTCAGCAGAAACCGCCAGCCAGAGCAGTGAACCCGCTCAAACCGAGGGCTTAAGCCAAGGCCCCGAAGATCTTAGCGTCAATAACAACAGCGACACCGTTACAGCCGAAACTGATGCAGATGCTGATGGCGAATGGAGTGATTCCATCCCACAAGATTTACCTGTCGACACTGACTGGGATGCGGTATATCAAAGCAGCTCCCCAGCTAGCAGCGCCCCAGCTCCGGACGATGATAGCGATTTCGAATCGCGTCGCAGTGTTGGTGAAAGCCTACAAGACCACCTACTTTGGCAGCTTAATCTTACCCCAATGGAAGATCGCGATCGCGTAATCGCTATGGCTATCATTGATGCTGTGCAACCAAACGGCTTATTGGACAGTAGCGCCGAAGAAATTTTCTTGGGCCTTGGCGATCAACTCAATGAGCCCGAAAACGGCTTGGAAATCGATGAAGTTATGGCCGTCTTGCATCGAGTTCAGCAGTTTGACCCACCAGGTGTTGCCGGTGAAAACCTCGCCGACTGCTTATTGATTCAACTGCGCCAGCTGCCTGCCGATCTTCCACATTTAGCTGCCGCGAAAACTGTTGTCGGTGAACACATTGCCCTTTTAGGCAATCGAGATTACAAAACCATCATGAAGAAAGCTAAGCTAAAAGAAGCTGAGCTGAAAAGTGTTATCGAGATTATTCAATCACTAAACCCAAGTCCGGGTGATAGTATCAGCGAAAGTACGGCAGAGTATGTCGTACCCGATGTTTTTGTAAGCAAAAATGAAGGCCGCTGGATGGTGCAACTCAACCCCGAAATAGCACCAAAAATTCGAATTAATAATGACTACGCCTCATTAATTAAGCGTGCCGACAGCAGCAGCGAAAACACATTTTTGCGCGACAACCTACAAGAAGCTCGCTGGTTTCTCAAAAGCTTGCAAAGTCGAAACGAAACTTTGTTAAAGGTTGCCAGCTGTATTGTTGAAAAGCAACAAGGCTTTTTGGATTACGGGCCTGAGGCCATGAAGCCAATGATTTTGCATGACATAGCTGATGAAGTTGATATGCACGAATCAACAATTTCTCGTGTTACTACACAGAAATTTATGCACACACCACAAGGCATTTTTGAATTAAAGTATTTTTTCTCCAGCCATGTAGCAACCAGCTCAGGCGGAGAGTGTTCCTCTACTGCCATTAGGGCGATCATTAAAAAATTAGTTGCAGCAGAGAATCCTAAAAAGCCATTAAGTGATAATAAAATTACTCAATTGCTTGAAGAACAAGGCATTAAAGTCGCACGAAGAACAATTGCAAAATATCGCGAGTCTTTAAACATCCCTCCCTCAAACGAACGTAAACGTTTGGTTTAAAAAATTGGGATTTTTTACTGATTCGCATCAAGTTTAGGGATAATCTGCAAGACCTTTGTTGTCTAACTTGCTAGACTAAATTAAAAGTTTTTGCGACCTTACTTGAAAAGTGAGTTTGTTTTAAACGTCGGAATAACCGACATCCACGCAACGACACGAGGATCTGCCTATGCAAATCACTATCAGCGGCCACCATGTAGATGTAACCGAGGCCATGCATGATTATGTCAATAACAAGCTGGAGAAACTAAGCAGGCACCACGACCGAATAACCAGCACCAAAGTCATCCTCTCTGTCGACAAATTGATCCAGAAAGCCGAAGCCACAATTCATGTGAGTGGCAAAGACCTATTTGCCGATGCCTCCCACGAAGACATGTACACCGCGATTGATCAACTTTCAGACAAACTTGATCGCCAATTGATCAAACATAAAGAAAAAATTCGCGCACACCGCTAATTCATAGCACAGACACTCCTCCTGCCTGAGGAGTGTCTAAATAATCTTAAAAACTTCATACAGCCGTCCTGCATTTCAGCTATAGTTGCAATAAAGATACTGCCTTACGCAGCTTCAACCATTAGCAATAGAGATTTGTATGCGCCTGCTCATCATCAGTGGTCGTTCTGGCTCAGGTAAAAGTACCGCCCTCAATGTCCTTGAAGACACAGGCTTTACCTGTATTGATAATTTACCTGCCAGCCTGTTACCCACCTTAATCCGCCAAGTACGCAGCCACGGCGAGAAAGATGAAAACTCTTACGCAGTCAGCATTGATGCTCGCAATGATCAAGATGACCTGCAGGAATTTCCAGACTTTGTCGTGGCACTGCGTCAACAAGGGCTAGATTGTCAGTTACTGTATTTTGATGCTGATGAAGGTACGCTACTAAAACGCTTTAGCGAGACCCGCCGCAAACATCCCTTAACGGACGACCAAACCGATCTCCGTGCAGCGATAGATCAAGAAAGTGAGCTTCTAGCCCCTATCGCATCTATTGCGGATTTAACTATTGACTCAAGCCACCTATCGCTGCACCAACTTAGAGACCTGGTGAAAAAACGCGTTGCTGGAGGTGAATCACCCGGCATGGCTGTTTTGCTGCAATCATTTGGCTTCAAGCATGGCCCTGCCAATGATTGCGATTTGGTATTTGATGTTCGCTGCCTTCCCAATCCACACTGGAATCAAAGTTTGCGCGCCTTAACAGGGCAGGATGAGGCCGTAGCTGAATTTTTATCCAGTCATCAAGATGTTCGGGATATGCTGGGAGATATCGAAAAATACCTACAACGTTGGCTGCCAAAGTTTGCGGATGACAACCGCAGCTATATGACCATTGGAATCGGCTGTACCGGCGGTCAGCATCGCTCGGTGTTTATCGCCGAGCAACTGTATCAAAGCCTAGCGCCCGCTTTTAATAATGTGCAGCTGCGCCACCGAGAACTACGTAAATAGTAGCTAGGCTAATAATGGCGTTACTCGGTAGCTTAGCCATTGTGGATAGCTATTTAGAAAGCCATGCTAAGTGCTTGATGCTCAATCGGTTTTTCTGCGTTAAAATAGTTTGAATTCTCACAGGCACATTGCTGCCCCGGCCACTCTTGGCCCCAGTGACGGCGGAGAGCGACATGCAGGCAAATTCAGACGAACTCCACATCCAGACCCAAACCCAGCTTGGGGAGCTCTTTGAAGCTTTGGATAGTGGTACCTTTAAGCAGGTTAAGCGCATGCTTAACGGTTTATCAGCTGTTGAAATTGCTCATTTACTAGAATCCTCTCCCCCTGCTTCACGAAGAGCCCTATGGCGCTTGGTCGACAAAGACAAAGAAGGCGATATCTTACAGGAGCTGCCCGATGATATTCAGGCGCAGTTCCTACGCCGCATGGACGCCCAAGAAGTCGCCCATATCACCGAAGGCATGGATACTGATGATATCGCCGACATTCTTCAGCAGCTGCCAGATAGGGTGATCAAAGAAGTCCTCAAAGCCATGGGGGAGCAAGACCGCCAACGTGTTGAGACCGTCCTTAGCTATGATGAGGATACCGCCGGCGGCATGATGGACACCGATACCATCACAGTGCGCCCGCGTTTTACCCTAGACGTGGTATTACGTTATTTGCGTCGCCATGAGGAGCTACCCGCCTCCACTGATAGCTTAATCGTGGTCAATCGCAAAGATGAGTTCCTCGGCTTATTACCACTGTCAAAGCTTCTGACCACTGATCCTAGCATAACCGTTCGAGAAGTAATGAGCACCGATGTCGAAGCTATCGATGCCAACCTTCCGGATACCGAAGTGGCTAACTTATTTGAGCGCAACGACTGGGTATCAGCACCGGTGGTCGCCGAAGACGGCAAAGTTGTCGGCCGTATTACCATTGATGATGTTGTTGATGTAATTCGCGAAGATGCCGATCACTCATTGATGAGCATGGCCGGCCTCGACGAAGAAGAGGATACTTTTGCGCCAGTAATGCGCACCACACCCAGGCGCGCAATTTGGCTCGGCGTTAATTTGCTTACCGCCATCACCGCCTCGGCGGTTATTAGCATCTTTCAAGATACGATCGATAAAGTCGTCGCACTCGCGGTGCTTATGCCCATCGTTGCCAGCATGGGCGGTGTCGCCGGCAGCCAAACCCTGACGGTAGTTATTCGTGGTATGGCACTCAGCCAGGTGGGTAGGCACAACCTTGGCTACCTGCTCTCGAAAGAGGCCACAGTAGGCCTTATCAATGGCTTCATCTGGGCTTTAGTCATGGGTGGCATCGCGGCCTATTGGTTTCAGGATATCAATCTGGCCATAATCATTGCCGCCGCCATGGTGATAAATCTACTCACGGCCGCTACCATGGGCGCCCTATTACCCGTATTATTGCGGGCCATGAAAATTGACCCAGCCTTAGCGGGCAGCGTTGCCCTTACTACCGTCACCGACGTGGTAGGCTTTTTCGCCTTTCTAGGCTTGGCCACCTATTTTTACGCCTAAGGCCTTTTGTCTATATAAGCAACCCCAGAACACAGAAGCTAGAAAATGAGTAAAGAAGATTTCGAAAGCTACTCTGACGAAGAAGAAATTGAGCTTGTCAGCCGTAGCCAAATTAAGCGCGAAACCCAAGAGCTACAAGAAATGGGTGAGCAGCTGGTGGATATGAGTAAAAATCAACTGGCCAATATTCCCCTGAATCCAGAGCTAAGTGAAGCCATCGTATTAGCGCGCCGCCTTAAGAGCCGCGAAGCTAAGCGCAGACAGATCCAGTTTATCGGCAAATTGCTACGCAATACTGACATGGAGCCTATTCACCAAGCCATCGAAAAGATTCGCACCCAAGGGCAACGTCATCAACTTTATCGCCAGCAGTCTATCGAATGGGCTGAACGCATCTGTCAAGAAGGCCCAAGCATTGTTGAAGAGTTCTTAACTGAGTTTTATCAAGGCGATCGTCAACAACTTAGACAACTGCAACGCGGCGCTGCAAAAGAAGCGGCGGCCAATGCAAAATTAGAAGAAGGCAAAAAAGCCAGCAAGACTCAGTTTAGCAAACTGCAACAATGCCTGCTTGAAGCAATGGAGCTGCAGTAATGACCCTAGCAGCCTGCCTTGCTCGCATTGATGAGGTAAACCGTCAAGATCCAAAGCAAGAGCTTGATAAAGACGGCAACAGTATTCCTGCCTGCTTGCTTTATGGTCAGCGCATGAGTGCCGCCCTGGCGACATTCAAACCCGATGCCTCAGAAGTTTTGCAAATAGCGGTTCGGGCACAACATATTGAACGCTGGCACATTGCCCGCAAAGAATCCCCAATGGACAGGCCTGGCTACTTACGCTGGCGCCAAGAGTTGGCCAAGCACCACGCCGAACTGTGTGCGTCGATCATGGCAAGCTGTGGTTACAGCGAGCAAGAGACCGAACAAGCCAAAGTCATATTACGCAAACAGCAGCTTAAGAAGAACCCAGACAGTCAATGCCTAGAGGATGTTGCCTGTCTAGTCTTTTTAGAGTACTACTTTGCCGATTTTGCCAAATCCCACAGCGAAGATAAGATCATAAGCATTGTGCAAAAAACCTGGCGAAAAATGTCTGAACATGGTCAGGCCGCCGCACTGCAGCTGCCACTTGCCGAACAAGAACTATCTCTTGTCCAGAAAGCTCTAGCGTCCTAAGCCAAATACGATACACTGCGCTTAAAAGTTAATAACAATACCAAATAAACAAAAAGGACAAACTGTGAGCAGCCTTTACCCGATGTTGAAACATCTACATATGAGCTTAGCCTTGATCAGTATCTTAGGCTTTATGGTGCGTGCATTCTGGTCACTTCAAGGATCAGAAATGCTACAAAAACGCTGGGTGAAAATTAGCCCGCATATCGTGGATACTTTCTTATTGTTAAGCGCTATCGGCTTAACTATTGTGCTGCAGCTATCACCTCACAGTCAGCCTTGGCTGTTAAGTAAAGTGTTCATGCTGTTTCTCTATATCGGTTTTGGCATTGTTGCCTTGAAGGCTCACTTTCCTTTTGCGCTTAGAGCTTTTGCAGCAGTCTGCGCAGTGCTTATATTTGGGCTTATAGCCAGTACAGCATTTAGCAAATTATCACCTTTGCAAGCCATGGGCTTTTTCTAAAAGGCTGGTTATTTTAACAACATAGCTCAATAAGCACTTCAGATACGGACCAGCCAGGCACCACAAGTTGGCTGGTTAATGGCTTGCTTTTCCGCCATAATGGCGCGCTTTTTTGCCTCAGCTCAGAGGCAGCCCTTCTAGTTTGGAAATTCTTATGTGGTTTAAAAACTGTCTATTTTATCGCCTAAGTGACGATCTGCACTGGGATGAAGACAAACTTGCCGAGCAGCTTGAAAAGCTGAGGTTTAGCCCTTGCAAGAAGCGAGAACCCAGTAAATATGGCTGGGTATCACCACTCGGCCAGGATCATAATCAGCTGCAACACTGGGGCAATGGTTGCTTTATGATATGCGCTCGTAAAGAAGAGAAAATTCTTCCTGCTGCGGTCATCAAAGACAAGCTACAGGAAAAAGTGCAACTGATTGAAGCCCGCGAAGACCGTAAGGTTTACCGCAAAGAGCAGCAAACCCTTAAAGACGATATTATTCATGATTGCTTACCGCAAGCTTTCACCAAGTCGCAACGCACATTCGCCTATATTGATACCCGTAATAACTGGCTCTATGTCGATGCCAGTAGCCACAGTAAAGCCGAAGCTCTTATTAACTTACTGCGCGAGACAGTCGGCAGCTTGCCGCTGATGCTACCCCAGGTACAAGAGTCCCCAGCCGTTGTTATGAGCCAATGGCTGCGCGCTGAAGGTGTACCTGAAGACATTGTCTTAGGCAATGAATGCGAGCTTCGAGAGTTCGGTGAAGAAGGCAGTATTGTCCGCTGCAAGAATCAAGATCTTCTCAGCGAAGAGATCAGCCAGCACCTAGATGCAGGCAAGCAAGTGGTGAAACTGGCATTAAATTGGCAAGACTGTATTCAGCTCATACTGGGTGACGATCTAAGCCTGAAACGATTGAAGTTCTCAGACAAGCTGATCACTGAAGGTGAAGAAGCCGGTGACGCTGATCCGATAGCACGCTTCGATGCTGATTTTTCTTTGCTAAGTGCTGAACTCGCTCGCTTGACCCCAAGCTTATTGGAGTGGTTTGGCGGGCGCCGAGCAGATCCAATTTGACTGTGAAAGAAGCTTTGATAGGTGGCGAAAAAGCTAAACTGTGATGAACATCACTTTTTTTCGCCATAATCATGGCGCTATCGCCCCAAGCCTTGACTGACACCTTAAAAATCTTTACAAACCACTATCTACACAAAGTCCTACGGGGAATAATCTTTATTAACCCCGGGTATGGTGTTGTTATATACCTACCGACGATAATTAAAAGAAAATAATAAAAAAGGCCAACACAATGTTGAAGGCTAATAGTTTGCGCATCACATGCGCACTGATGTTTATGTCATTAAATTTAGGCAGCCCATTAGCCTATGCTTGCGATGAAAGCTGTAAGCGTGCACAGGCCGAAGAACGCTTAAGTATTAAATACCCCTCTTATCTCAACAAAAAATATTGTCGAGATGTTAGCGGTCAGTTTTTAACGACTGCCGCCAAGTCATTACAGCGCTACCGTGAAAATCAATTATCAGATCTTCATCGCGGGGGAATGTATAACACCAGGAAGTTTCTTATACAACGCAAAGAGTGGCTAAAAGAATGTGATGACTATCTTCAGCAGGTAAGCCGGTATCGAGTATTTCGCAATGATAAAACAACTAAAGATATCTTTAGCGCGATTGATAAAGTGAATACGATTTTGGCAGCCTTAGTTAATGGTGCCACATATGTCAGCGATGAAGGCTATGACTCCCTCACCGCTGTCAGCGAGCGATTTGATAACTTGCTAAAGCTGATGGACAACCACAAAACTCAAATGCAGCTGGCCGGTCAGTTAAATATCGATTAGCTTTTCTTTTTCAGCGAAAGCTTCGGTTTACGCTGACGATTGGGATCGCTGGCGTACTGCTCAGCAGCCTTTTTGGCAGCCACTGCTGCGGTACTTGGCTTAACGCCCTGTTTTGCCGCTTTAGCGATAGCGTCAAGCCCGTGGCGCAATAGGCGCGCTTGCTCCAATGCATCCAAATCTTTTGGTGCTGAGCTAGGACATACCTCTGATGGATTGGCAGGATTGCCTTCGATTCGTATACTCCAGCCACAGGCATGGCTGGCCGAGCGGCCGTCTTCACTGACGACCCACTGGTCATAATTCATATTGTCACCCTAAAAATTGCCGCAGGTTTATACCTGTCTTTGCATAAATCCGACAACATTGTACCCTTTTTCCCAAAGCGCCTCTAGCTGCGGACAACTCCTCTATTGTGCAGCGCAGACCCTTGGCGTGTTGAACTACGTTTGATCAAGGCAATAGAGCTTCTAATTTTGGCAACAAGGCTGCTGAGCTTTCGCCGGCAGCCCAGTAAATAGGGATCTCAGACAGGGAATAATGCTTCAAGCTCTGCACGGCGCTCTGCCCCACGGCTGCGCCAAAAGGACGCTCATAGTTGAGTAGGTAGCGGCCTGCTTTTTCGCGCAAAAGGCTCAGGGCGTGTTGATGGCTATCTGCAAAAAGAATTCGGACTCGGTTTTCAGGAATATTCAAATAATCACGTAAATAGCCGTAACTAAACCCCTTCAACAGAATAACTTCTTTACCTCTAAGGTCGGATCGCGCCTTAATGCTTTTAGCGTCGCTAAAATAGGCGTGTAAGCGTAGATAACTTAAAGGCCTAGAACCGAAGCTAACACTTTTCTTGGGAACCGGAAATGCGCCGATCAAGTGCACCAAACCCAAATCGGCATCGGCGCTCATGGTGGCTAATTCCTCTAGACTTACCCGCCTAAAGTGATGGGGGTGATTTAGTTCTTGAAGTAAAGCCGAGGTTTTACGAATCAGTAAGCCGTCAGCCGCACCGGCACTATTGAGATAGGTAAGAGGAGGCATTTCAACATAGATTACCTCTAGGCTTTGCTGATCCATCGCCCAACTATGCGCTATCGGCAATAGGCCCACTAGCCCAACAATATGTAATAACAACCGCTGCACGCCTGTCATCGCCCTTTCTCTATTATCTTTTGGCAGCATCATAGCACAGCTAATCGCCAGGGGTGTCAAACGAGCTAAATGTGAGATGTGAGATGTGAGATGTGAGATGTGAGATGTGAGAATTCAACCACATTGCAGGGGGTAAGCGTCAATGGCATTTTCAAACAAATGCCGCAATGAGAACGTAACGGCGCTGGGCTCAAAATAGGAATTTTGATAACAACAGTAGGTAAAGAACCAGCGAAGGAGTGCTGGCCACAGATGAGTGCGCCTAAGCGCTCTCTTCTGTGCGAGTCGCAGATAGGCAAGCATTTTCACACAAATGCGCCGGCCTAGCTGCGACGACGTTGTTATCAAAATAGGAATTTTGAGAACAACAGTAGGTAAAGAACCAGCACAGGAGTGCTGACCACAGAAGAGAGCGCCTAAGCGCTCTCTTCTGTGCGAGTCGCAGATAGGCAAGCATTTTCACACAAATGCGCCGGCCTAGCTGCGACGACGTTGCTCTCAAAATAGGAATTTTGAGAGCAACAGTAGGTAAACAAAGCTCAAAAAAAACCCGGGCATTGCCCGGGTAGCACAGAAGGTGGAGAACTACATTTTGTACTGCACACTTAAAGTCACGGTACGCGGGTCACCGTAGTAACCGATCACCGAAGATTCCAAACCTAAGTTGGCAAAGTTGTAACCGCCTACGCGGTACTCTTTATCACTTAGATTTTTACCATGAAGACCAACTGTCCAATGCTCGTCAGGGGCATACCAAATTACCGAAGCATCCCAAAGCGTGTAGGCGTCCTCATCTACCAGAGAAGCAACCTGCGGGAATATCTGGGTTTCGCCGCGGTAGGCTAAGCTAGTAGAAGCTACCAAGCTGCCGTTATCACCAAGGTCATGGTTGTAGACGAAACGTAAAGAGCTGGTCACATCAGGTGTATTGGCAAATTCCCAAGTGTTAGCTACGTTCACACCACCGGAGATAACTTCATCAAACTCAGCGTCAATATAGCCAAGAGTAAACTCAGCCGTTAGATCTTTACTCAGCTGAGCAACGGCTTCCAATTCACCACCTTGAATAGTTGCAGCACCTGCATTCAATACTGCGGATACGAAGTTAGAGCCACCATCAGCTGATTGCTGCACGGTAACCTGTACATCTTCATAATCACTATAGAATAAGGCAGCATTTAAGCGCAGACGCTTGTTGAGCAACTCGGATTTAACACCCACTTCCCAAGTGTCGACCGTTTCAGGATCATAACCATCAACAGTCGATGGTAGCTTGCTCGCATCACCGCGCATATCAAAGCCACCAGCCTTAAAGCCTTGGGCGAATGAAGCGTAAACCATAGAGTCATCAGTTAGCTGATAGTTTGCGCCAGCACGGAGAGTAAATTCACTCCAGCTATCCGAGTTGGTGTAATCTGTTGCGGCAGGGAAGAAATCAAGAACCTCACCACCCAGTCGATCTGAGCGGCCATTTACCCCTTGAGTTTGCTTAAATACTGTCGCTTCTTTTTCATCGCGGGTGTAACGCCCGCCCAAATTTAAACTCAATTTATCAGAGATATCGAACGTCGCATCGGCAAACACTGAATAACTGTCGGTATCTACATTACCTGCCGTCAATGCATTGAAGTTACCCGGTAAAGCAGGGCCAAAAAAACCATCGAATGCGCCCAAAAGAACATCAAAGGCACCTGATGCATTACCTGTGTAATAGTAAACTCCGGCGATGCCATTAACACCTTCACCTTCAAACTTTAACTGAAACTCTTGCGAAGCCTGGTGATCATCATAAACCGCAGGCACATGCAGTGATGGCAGGGAGGTATTATCGAAATCAATATTGGTATAAGTCTCACCTTCTCGGTAAGCCGTTATCGATTTGAAGGTCAGTTGATTACTAATATCATACTCGACCGTTAAAGAACCACCCGAGCTCTTCACTTCATTGTTGGTATCCATATCCGCATTGGTATCGAATACATCATTTGGAGTTACTTCAGTCGGAATACGCAAGCTTGGCGTTAAACGATGTCCACCCTTAGCGTTAGAATCATCATCTGACATATCCGCAGCCAGCCTGATAAATAAATCCTCACTAGGGGTATATTCCATACTGATGCGAGCGGAGAAAATATCCTTGTTGTAGTTCTCTTCACCGCTTTGCAAAAAGGTACCAAAACCATCGCGCTTTTTGCGAGAGATCGCCGCACCAATAGCCAGCTCATTTTCAATCAAAGGCATTTGACCAGATAACTCGATCTCACGCTGGCCATAACTGCCCACAGCAGCTTTAGCGGTAAATTCTGGCTCACCCGTTAATCGTTTGGTGACGTACTTCACCGCACCACCAATGGTATTTTTACCGTACAAAGTTCCTTGTGGGCCGCGCAATACTTCCACACGCTCTACATCATAAACATCCAGCACACCAGCTTGGGGACGGGCCAGATATACATCGTCTACATACAAACCAACACCAGGCTCAAAGCCCCAAAGCGGATCAGCCTGGCCAATACCACGCACATAGGCTGTTAAAGTGCTATTGGTACCTCGGCTTACCTGTAAGGTGGTGTTTGGAGCAGAGCGCTGCAAATCAACGATAGTCGCAGTGCCGGCCTGCTCTAAGGCATCGGCACTAAAAGCGGTCACAGCGATCGGCACATCCTGCAACGATTGCTCGCGGCGCTGTGCGGTTACCGTCACTTCTTCAAGGGCAATAGTCTCTTGGGCAAAAACTTGGGGGGCAGAAATGCCAGCGCTTAATCCGATGGCGACAATCGCGTGGGGTAAACACTTTAGGGCAAATGAAGGCTGTTTCATCGTCTCAGTCCTATTCTCTTTTAGCTTTATAATTTTGTAGTGCATGTAGGTGGTGACTGTAATGTCTGTTTAGACGCTTTTACTCACCAGTTTTTCTTATTGCTCATCACTGTACTGGATCTTTTTTATGCTGGCCTCTAGACCAAGGTATGATCACTAGAGCGGGACAAGGCTGGGATATTCATGCAAGCCCATGCAGGCAGGGCCTCGCTTACAGTAGATTGGTTTTATTCTGGAGTAAAAACTCCCCCTTCCTACCAAGGTATAGTGGAGTCGAAACCTGACAACATCAACAATGTGTACCTTTACTAATAATGGCATTGCAAAGACATTGCCACGCCCCAAGGACACAGCATGTTAAGTATTATTGGTCTCGCTGGCGCATTAACCCTGTTAATCGTCTTAACAATTCGCGGCATGAACCTTTTGATTGCGGCACCACTGTGCGCCTTGATTGTAGCCTTAACAAGTGGGCTACATATGTTCCCGCCGCTGGACGATAAATCCGCGGTCAGCTTTATCACCAGTTATATGAGTGGTTTTAGCGGCTTTGTGGCGGCTTGGTTTTTTATGTTTTTGCTGGGCTCGCTATTTGGCAAGCTCATGGAAGACAGCGGCAGCGCCGATAGTATTGCACTTTGGATTACCAGCCACATTGGGCAGCACAATGCGGCTCTTGCTGTAGTGCTCGCTTGCGCCATTTTAACTTATGGGGGCGTTTCGGTCTTTGTGGTCGCGTTTGCCGCATACCCAATGGCAGTAAGCCTATTTAAACGTGCGAACTTACCACGGCGATTTATCCCCGCCGTAATGGCCTTTGGTTCCGTCACCTTTACGATGACTTCGGCGGGCTCCCCAGAAATTCAAAACTGGATTCCAATCGAATATCTAGGCACTTCACCCTATGCCGCCTGGGAAGTCAGTGCTGTGGTGGCCGTTGCAATGGCCGCCATGGGCTTTATCTGGCTACAGTTCATGTTAAAAAAAGCCGTCGCTAATGGCGAACAATTTGTTGCACGCGAAGGGGACAAAGAAGTCAGCGAGCATAGACTCCCCTCGCCTGTTTTAGCGATGATTCCAATTGCCGCCGTTCTTGGGGTAACATTTTTTACCCATGAGATATACGGTAAATACGCACTGATTGTGGCCTTGCTGGCCGGCTGTATCGCTGCGGCATTAATTAACACACAACGTTTAGGCAATATGTCGCTAGCTATTGGAGTTGCAACCACAGGCGCCCTCTTGGCCATCGGAAATACCGCAGCGGTGGTTGGCTTTGGCTCGGTAGCAAAAGCTTCGCCGGCTTTTGCCATGGCGGTAGATGCCATCACCGGCATTCCAGGTGATGCTTTAATTGGTGCTGCTATCGCCGTTACCACAATCGCCGCCCTGACAGGGTCAGCCTCTGGAGGCCAGTCGATTGCACTACCTATTTTAGGGCCTCATTATGTCGATGCAGGTGTAGACCCCGAGGCCCTACACCGAGTGATTGCGATTTCTTCTGGCGCTTTAGATTCCCTACCTCACAATGGCTATGTGGTAACTACCATTCGAGCGATCTGTGGCGAAACCCATAAAGATGCCTATTGGCCCATGGGCGCCCTCACCGTTGTGGTACCGTTAATCGGTACGGCAATGGCCATCCTACTACTGATTTAGTGAGCACGTTATGAGCTTTATTCGTCATCATTCATCGACTACTCAAGCCTGCAAAACTCTATTGGCTAGCACAGTGAGTTGCCTTAGCCTCAGTGCTTGTGCCAGCTCAGCAGCAGTGCCAACAGAAGCAAAACTGCTGAGTTTTAAGCACAGTGATATCCAGCATAGCTATTTTGATGGAAAAGGTAACGACCTGCTGAGCGCTGGCCTGGGCTTTAAAGGATTACAGAGTCCAAAACAGCCAAGCTTGGAAAACCCAGAAAATATTAGCGAAGAAGATTTACGTCGAGCGGCCATCTATAACAACTATCGAGCCATCGTCAGCACAAATACTGACGCGGGGTTTGGTCGCCTCTATGGGCCAAGCGCAAGACAAAATCATATTTCCGGACATGAATACAGCAGCAGCATTCATTACTCGAATGGCGAGCTTGCGGCCAATATTGTTGTTCAAATACCCGATAGCTTTGATTCCAATAAGCCCTGCATCATCGCTGCTCCAAGCTCAGGCTCTCGAGGTGTCTGGGGAGCGATAGGTACAGCGGGTGACTGGGGACTAAGGCATGCTTGCGCAGTTGCCTATACCGATAAAGGTACGGGCACAGGTTTTCAGTTTTTAGATGATGGCGGCAACTATAAAAGCAACGGCCTTTTAAGCAACGACAAAACAACAACCTTTGACCCCAAGGATCTGCGCATCGCCAGCAAGCATGCTCACAGCGGTAGACACGTTGAGAAGGATTGGGGACGCTTTACTCTACAAGCCGTCCAGATGGCCTTTTATCTTTTGAACCAGCATCATCGCGACGCAAGTAAGCGCTATTTTACCAAAGCCAATACCAATGTTATTGCAGCCAGTATTTCTAATGGCGGCAACAGTGTTATCCAAGCCGCTGAACTTGATAAAAGTGATTGGATTGATGCAGTGGTGGCTTCAGAGCCCACCTTAAATGTGCCTGCAAACTTTGAGTACCAAGTTCAACATGAGCAGGATAGCTACCGCGGAACTGCCAGAGACATTTTGTATGTCGGTATTCAACATGCCCTGTATCAACCGTGTGCATTACTAGCCACCCAAAGCAATAAAAATTCACTGTTTCATGGTGCAAGTCAAATGGCCCAAGCGGCCTTGAACAAGCGCTGCGAAAACTTAAAAAACGCAGGCCTTATTAAAGACAATGAAAACCTCGCTGAAGCCGCACGCAAGCATCTAGAAAAAACTGGCATGCGTAGCCCGAGCTATTCTCTGCAAGCTTTTGCGGTCGTCAATCAGCTATGGCCATCGATCGCCATCAATTACGCCAATGCCTATGGTGCTCGTGGCGTTAAAGATGATCTTTGCGGCTTTAGCTTTGTGTATCAACAAGCCGGCAAAGCCATGGCCATGCCTAAAGCGGCAAGACAGGCACTTTATGGGCTTAGTAGCGGCATCCCATATACCGGCGGTGTAAGCCTTGCGTACAAGGGCCAGCCACTCAATATCTTTGATCCTACTGACCACAGCTTTGAAGGTTTTCAGTGCTTAGCCCAGTTCTACCAAAATAAACAGCTGCAAGATAATTTGAGAAGCCTGGCACTTAGTGGCGATCTTGATAACAAACCTACTATTATTATCCAAGGCAGTCATGACAGCTTGGTCGGCCCCAATCACAACGCCCGAGCCTATATGGTTTTGAGAGCTAAACGTTTCCCCAAGCGGGACAATGCTCGCTATATCGAAATTGACAACGGCCAACATTTTGATGCCCTGCTCAGCTGGCCTGAATTTCGTCAAGATCTTGTGCCAATGCATATTTACTTCGAGCGCGCACTTGATGCTATGTGGCAACACTTGCAGCACAACAAGCCACTGCCGGCAAATCAGCGCGTGCATAGTAAAGGGCAATTAAAGCTTGAAGCTGAGGCCGTACCGAAATTGCGCAATACAAGCAATATTGAAATTAAATCAGACCGCATAATACTGTAGCCAAAGCTTCTTAATGTTACAGGGGCCAAAAACTATCACTTGGCCCCTTTTAATTTGCCTGTTAGTGTTAGCTTTTTAACTGTCCCTAAAAAGCATGCTCAACCCAGTTGATATCTCAGTACTTTCCATAGCCTACTTGCTCTGCTTATTTGCAGTTGCCTATATTGGCGATCGCGCTTCCAAAGCCTGGTTAGAAAAAGTAAAACCTTGGGTTATCGGATTATCTCTCACTATTTATTGCACAGCCTGGAGTTTTTACGGTACGACCAGTCAGGCTGTGTATAACGGCTGGTGGTTTCCTCCTACCTTTATCGGGGCGGTGCTAACACTAATACTGGCCGCTCCTCTGGTACGCAAAATCATCCGTATCAGCAAGCAAGAAAACAGCACTTCCATTGCCGATTTTTTAGGGAGTCGCTACGGCCGCAGCCAAGCATTATCAGTTAGCATTACCGTTATTTCGGTTATTGCCCTACTGCCCTATATCTCCTTACAACTAAAAGCCATTGCCGGCAGTTTTCATACTCTTAGCGGCGCGCAATCGCCTACACAAGCCAACTTATTACAAGATACGGCGCTCTATACCGCAATTGCATTAGCGCTATTTACGATTCTTTTTGGTACTCGCCGCATCGACCGTAATGAACACCACCATGGTTTGATGCTCGCCATTGCTTTCGAATCCGTACTCAAACTGCTGGTATTTTTATTATTGGCAGTGGTGATCTGTTTTAACTATTTTGATAACCCTTGGCAACTTTGGCAAGAGATCAACAGTGATGGTTATGTTCAACAAATCGTCAATAGCCGCGAACAAGACCAAGGCTTTATTGCTGCATTGGTGCTTGGGGCGGCCGCTATTCTCTGCTTGCCAAGGCAGTTCCATGCCTTAGTAGTGGAAAGCCGCAGCGAGGAAGATCTTAAACCTGCCGGCCGTATTTTATTCGTTTATCTGCTGATTTTTGGCATAGCTATCTTACCAATAGCTTACGGTGGGCTGTTATTGCTCCAAGGGCAAGGATTGAGCCCCGAAAAGTTTGCCCTGTTACTGCCCTTGCAAAACGATGACAGTGTATTGGCCACCCTGGTATATCTTGGCGGTCTATCAGCAGGTAGCTCGATGGTTATCGTAGCGTGTGTGGCGGTATCTACCATGATCAGTAATGAGCTGATTATGCCGGCCTTATACCGCAGTCGATGGTTAGCAACCCAGCCCGATTTAAGTAAGGCCTTACGCCTGTTTAGGCGCTTAGCCATTATCTGCTTACTGGCGCTTTCTTATATTTATTATCGCTGGCTTGGATCAAGCGAGGCACTTGGCTCCATCGGCCTTCTTTCTATGGCATTGGTGGCACAATTCGCCCCAGCTTTGCTAGCCGCCTTGTTTTGGCAATCTCGTAGCGCGCGCGGAGCACTTGGGGGCTTACTGCTTGGCTTTATCATTTGGGCCTATACCTTATTGGCCCCCGCCTTGGCTTTGGCCGGTTGGATAGGTTCAGATTTTATAGAGCTAGGTCCCTTTGGTATAGAAATGCTGCGCCCCCAGCAACTATTTTCTATCGACGGCTTATCGCCGATCAGTAATGGCGTGCTATGGAGCCTGTTCTTTAACTGCCTGGCATTTATCGGGCTTAGCCTTTGGGATCGCCGCAAAGAAACCAATTTACCTCAGCGCTTGATTCATCCTCAGCAGCTTCAACGATTAGCCAGCAGTTTTCTTGGCGCTGAGCAGGCCAAGCTGGCAATGGATCAGTTCTACAGCCAACACCCCCATAGTGAAAGCCAGCAACAATGGGCAGACGATCAAGCGATTGATTTTGTTGAAAACCTATTGTCAGGTGTTATTGGCAGCGTCAGCGCCAATCACATTATTCGCTATGCCGGTCAACTGAACCGTCCAAAGCTGCATTCCGATTTAGAATTGCTGCAAGAAACCTCGCAAATCTTCCAGTTCAGCCGCAGCACTCTACAATCAAGCATCGACAGCATTAGCCAAGGTATCAGTGTCGTCGATGGAAACCAGCAGCTGGTCGCCTGGAATCAACGTTATTTGGAGCTGTTTAATTACCCTGAAAAACTCATTCATGTCGGCCGGCCCGTCGCCGACCTGGTGCGCTTTAATGCCGAGCGTGGGCAATGCGGCCCAGGTGATGTCGAAGAACACATTCAAAAGCGTATGAACTATCTGGCGGCTCGCCAGCCCTATGTTTTTGAACGGCAGCGAACCGACAATACAGTTTTGGAAATTCGCGGCAATCCCTTACCTGATGGCGGCTATGTAACCACTTATACAGACATCACCGATTACCGTGGCGCTTTAACAGAGCTAACTGAACACAAAAATCTACTTGAACAAAAAGTCGCAGAACGCACTGCCGAACTACAGCGAATGAACTCACTGCTAGCCGAGGCTGATCAGAATAAAACACGGTTTTTAGCGGAGGCGGGCCATGATTTAGCGCAACCTTTAAATGCCGCTCGTTTATTTACCGAGGCACTGCAACAGAAACTTGGCCATCAAGAGCCTATATTGGATCGAATTGGCTCAGCGATACAATCCAGTGAATATTTAATTTCACAGCTACTTAATATTGCCAAGCTCGACAGTGGAGCCATTCAAGCTCAGCAACGCATTTTTCGGGCAAGCGAAATTATGCAGGCGGCCTGTGACAGCTTCCAGTTAAGTGCCGAGCGCAAAGGAATTCAACTTCGCTGCCAACAAAGCTCTGCCTACATTGAAAGTGACCCTAAACTACTGCTGCGTATCATTCAAAACCTAGTCAGCAACGGTGTTATTTATACCGCATCAGGTAAAGTCGTATTAGGAGCAAGAAGAAAAGCCCAACAGCTGGTTTTTGAGGTGTGGGATAGCGGCATTGGAATACCAAAGGAAAGCCATGAGAGTATATTCCAAGAGTTTACTCGCTTGAACGCTGTCAATGAAGAAGGCTCTGGCTTAGGTCTGGCAACAGTACAAAGACTGTGTAATTTACTTAAATTGCCATTAAGTTTCGAATCAAACGTTGGTCAAGGCAGTGTTTTCCGGGTCGCTGTACCACTGGCTAAAAACACTGACTTTGCCGGCTCTCGCGCTCAACTAACGAATAATGAACATCGTTTTCACCCAAACAGTAAACAAGCTCATACGATCTACCTTATCGAAAACGAAAGCGAGACTGTGGATGCAATGAAACTGCTACTAGAACAATGGGGCTTTGCGGTAAATCATCTAACCTCTATCCAACAATTAGCGAGCGAGCCTTCCATTGAGCTGGTGATTGCTGATTATCACCTCGATCAAGGGGAAACCGGCTTAGAATGGATAGCACAGATACAACAGCAACAGCAAAGCAAGCTCAACGCAATTATAATTTCAGCAGATAGAATGGGTACCGCTAAGCAGCAAGCAACAGATGCCGGGCACTACTTTCTTAAGAAACCGGTAAAACCTGCAGCTCTTAGAGCTCTTCTCGATAAGTTAAGCAAGTAAATCAAAGCAAGCCGGGAAGAATTCAAAAAGCAGTTACAACTTAGCTTTCTAGAATTTGTTGATTTAAATCTTCAACCGACTCGCTTAGGCTATTGGCAACAATAATCACTTCGGTACGTTTACGTACGCCCAGCTTTTTAAAAATAGCGGTCACATGGGATTTAACCGTTGGCTCAGAAATCCCAAGGTGATAGGCAATTTGCTTGTTGAGCAAACCCTGGGCAATCATAACAAAGACACGAAATTGGTGGGGCGTCAGACTGGCCACTTTTTGGGCAAGCCCGTCTTTTTCATCACTCGCCCTATCTTCAGGCAATTCTGCAAACCAGTGCTCGCCGGCCAACAAAGCTTGCATGGCCTCTAACAACAGCGGAGTTTCACAGGACTTGGGAATAAAACCCGCCGCACCAAAGCTGGCGGCTTTACTTTGCACATCAACACTGTCATTTCCAGAAACCATCACCACAGGTATTTCAGGGTAACAACCACGCAAATTAATCAAACCCGAAAAACCTTGTGCACCTGGCATATGTAAGTCGAGTATGATCAAATCGATATCTTCTTCAGATTCCAATAGGTGGTGCACCTCGGCAACAGACTGCGCTTCGAACAGCATCGTTTCTTGGCCATCAAAAGCTTGCCCTAAAGTCTGCGTTAATGCCGCACGGTACAAAGGATGATCATCGGCGACTATCAATTTAATCATGGTTGTCTTTAACTCTAGGTAGACTAATGTTACGCAACTAAGCCTGTTTAGCCCATTACTGGGATGTCCAAGCACCATCAACCGGCAAGGCCGTTCCGGTCATTGTAGCGGCATCGTCGGAACACAAAAAGACCGCTAAGGCTCCAAGCATAGCAGGCTGAGTCATACTGGTCATGGCTTGCTTTTGCCCAACCAACTCGGCACGCGCCTGATCATATGAAACCGATTGCTGATCGGCGATGGCTTGAATTTGTGGTTTTACTAAATCGGTCTCAACCCAACCCGGGCAGATAGCATTGACGGTAATCCCAGCATCAGCATTTTCTAAGGCAGCAACTTTTGTTAGCCCTACCACACCATGCTTGGCAGCACAGTAGGCCGATTTCTGAGCAGAAGCGACCAAGCCGTGAACCGAGGCAATATTAATAATTCGGCCCCAGCCACGCTCACGCATCGCAGGAATCGCCGCCTGCATAGCAAAAAATGCACTGCTGAGATTAATGGCTATGATGTCGTGCCATTTTTGTTCTGGGAAACCTTCAAGGCGTTCGGTGTACTGAATCCCCGCATTGTTGACCAAGATGTCAACACTACCTAACTCTTCGATACACTGCTCTACCAAGGCTTTTACAGCAGCTGGATCCCTTAAGTCCGCATTGCTGAAACTACTGCGAACTTGATGCTGTTCGGCAAAGCTTGCGGCCATTGCCTGCCCCTCGGTTACATCCATTAAGCCATGCAACATTAAATCATAGCCCGCTGCGGCCAATTGACGGGCAATACCGAGACCAATGCCACTGCTACTGCCGGTTACCAGGGCGACTTTATTCAATTTGGCGCAAGCTGATGTACTCATATTAACCTCATCTATTCATTGAGGCGCTACTGTAGCAAGGCCTTGCGGGCTTGCCCCTAAGACCTTAGTCGGATCTTGGCTCAGCCCTTTCAAAACCTAGGCTTTCGAGCAAATCAGGCTGATCAAAATAGCGCTCACTGGTAAAAGCAATTTGGTGTCGCCCACGGCTGCGCATGCTGCCCGCTGCCTTTACTCCCAAAGGCGCAAACAAAAACCGCTCCAAGCGAGCGGACTCTGCGAGCAAGCCCTGTTTATCAAACAAATTATTCAACTCACTATAAGGCTTGCTATTAAGCGGGATGAGCTCTTTGCCGGCGACCTCCCAAGCCCGATCTCGCCATGGCAGTAATGCCTGCAACTGATGCTGATTGGCCGAAAGGACAACTATCGGAGCTTTGTTACCCGGCCAAAAGGACGATAGATATACAGGCTCGCCCTCTGCCTTTTTAGTCTTACGTAATTTGGGCGAACTAAAGAGTTGATACCAACAACCACAGCTATGCATTGCGTCATAAGCTAAGACATTGCCCTGCAAATCCAAATGACTGCGAAGCTGAATCCCATCGAACTGCCCAGCTAAAAGATCGATCCAGCTTTCTGGTTTTCGCTCAGCAAACCAAATTACATAATTGAGTTGCAAAACAATCTCGTTGTGCAATCGACCATAACTGATATATCGATAAATGCTTGGCGATTTATCGATCTGTAATTTACCCGAAACTCTCGCTAAGCTTAACGGTATATCATTTTCAGCCATGCGATCTATTACCCAAAGCGGTTGCCATTTATCAAGCAATGCTTCTGCTTGCAGAGCACTCAGCTCAGGAAATCCCAATGGATTAAGTGGCATATCAGACAATTGAAAATTGTGGCTTGAGCTAACACTTCGACCATACCACTCATAATCCGATAACATTCCCATATCTAATGGATGTGCTACCGCGCGAAATTGCTTTTCAATGCCTTTATTGTGCGTAATTTCTTTTTCAACGGCACGATTTACCAAGGGCTCCATAATATCGGCAATCACAGGCCAAGCGGTATAGAGGCCCGAATGCCACTGGCTGAAAAGTTCTTCGCGTAATTGGTAAACCGCATCACTGCGCAGTGCTTTCATGCATGACTTTGATGGCAGTGCGGGTTTGCTATTTTGCTGTTGCAGAGCAGAAAGCTTGTCAAGCCATGCTTGCCACTGTGTAACACTAAGCGGCTGTTTTTGATAGCTTAATAAAAAGCGGTTAGCCGCCAATACTGGCCAACGAGGATGATGAATAAGCTGAGGGGAAGTCGTGACATCATCTCCCTCACAAGCAACTAACAAGGCCTTGAGTTTAGAAGATGACTGATCATTTAAAGACAGCTGGGAACAGGATGCCAATAATAACAAAGCAGGTAACAGCAACGTTTTTAGATATTGAAAAACACTGCTGTTACTCTTCTTCATTGGCTTTATAAGCCTTTATTATTTACGTTGCGCCGCTAAACTGGCCGCACGCTGTGCAGCCTTTAAGGCTTGTTTGCGTGTACGATTTTGTTCTTGCAAGCTGTGCACATCACCACCAACATGATCCTGCCCTAGAGCTTTCGCTCGTTGAATTTGTTGCTGGCGCATGCGAAAACGCTGGCGCTGCTCTTCGCTTAAGGTATCGAAACATTTCGGACAGCTAACACCTTCTTCAAATTTCTCTGAGCTTCGCGCGGCCTCATCAATCGGATGCCGACAACCATGGCAAAGTTCATAGTGGCCAGGCTGCAATTGATGATCAACTGTCACGCGGCCATCGAAAACAAAACACTCGCCTTCCCAAAGACTATCCTTTTCATCCACTTCTTCTAGATACTTTAAGATGCCGCCTTCTAGGTGATAAACCTCGTCGAAGCCTTGCTCTTTCATATAGGCCGTAGATTTTTCACAGCGAATACCGCCCGTGCAAAACATAGCGACTTTCTTATGTTTGCTTGGGTCTAATGTTTTTGCCACATAATCAGGGAATTCACGAAAGCTTGTAGTGTTAGGATCTAAAGCCCCCTTAAAGGTACCAAGCTCAACTTCATAATCGTTACGGGTATCTACCAACACGACATCCGGATCAGAAATTAAAGCATTCCAATCTTCAGGCTTTACATAACTGCCAACGACTTTCAAAGGATCGATCTCAGGCACACCCATAGTCACAATTTCTTTCTTAAGCTTTACCTTGCTGCGATTAAATGGCTGCTCTTTACAGAAAGATTCCTTGTAGCTGAAGCCAGCCAATGCCCCAATACTATTCAAGTAACTTTTGATCGCCTCAATGCCATCACGCTCTGCTGCCACGGTGCCATTAATGCCTTCTGCGGCAATAAGCAAAGAGCCTTTTACCTGATGATCAGCCATGGCAGATTGAATGCCTTCGCGCCAATCAGCAAAGTCGGCAAAGGGGGTAAATTTATACAGCGCCATGACCACATAGCGTTCTTCTTGCAAACTCATCAACTAGCCCTCGCTCTTCTTATCATGCAGACTTCCACCCAAACAATTTGGAGACTCTGGAACAGCCTGGCTAGACCACTCTTCTGGGCTAAATGTGTGCAAGGCCAAGGCGTGCACCGGGCCTGCCATTTCCTCGGCTAAAAGGCCATATATTTTTTGGTGCCTCGGTACCTGGCGCAGACCGCTAAAGGCCTCACTTACCAGCACCACCTTAAAATGAGATTCCGAGCCTGCCGGCACATTATGGCCATGGCTTTCATTGGCGACTTCTAGATGGCTGGGCGCAAGTGCCTGCAGCTTTTCGATAATGGCCGACTGAACTGGGCCTTCTGTTCTTTGCTGTGACATATCTGTCCTAATTCATTACTAATACCAGGCTGCAACTGAACAGTTTCACAGGGAGCTAAGGGGCTCGGTGAGATACAGATCACAAGAGATTTCGGCAGCTCTGCACAATTCTGGGTCATTTCCGGCCGAGGGCTAGACCTCGAACACAACAAGGCGCATTATAGCGAACTTTTAAAAGTGACAGGCAGTTCAATTTGATCGCCTTTGAGATTACGTCACTAGCGATACTAAGAATTAAACCATACTAAAAATAAGGATAATGCAGCTAAATCATTTTCTACTATACTTTAGCTGTAACTATAGGTTTGACGCATATGAGTAAGATTTTTGTCGATAGGCGAAAAGGTGCTGACCGCCGCCTAGAGCAGGACCGCTGTAAAGATCTCCCATTGGATTTATTCCATAGAAAACGCCGCAAATCCGCCGATCGCAGGGCAGCGGGGCGGTCCTTAAGTGAAGACTACTTTGCTTTTATGGAAGCAGGCCCAAGGCCAGAAGAGCCCTGCCAAAATACCGCTGAATTCCCCAGCACGCTTGGCGGCTTAGTCGATCAAGATGATAAACCATCTATTAACTAATCCCAGCTAAGCCTACCCATGATAAGCCCCGCATTGGGCTTATCGCCCTGCGAGCACAGCTAGCAATTGCACTACGCCACCGCCTTACCACAACTAAGCCGTAAAGCAGGCGCTTGGCATCAGGATTCTTTCGCCCCTCGCCCCGAAATCACCCCTGTGGCCAAGCCTGTGCCTAATAATGTCACCGCAGAAGCTAAAAGCATAAATAAAGAAACCTCTTCATTAAGCAAAGTGGCCCCCCAAAGCATGCCAAATACTGGAACAATAAAGGTCACCGTTGTCGCTCGCGCTGGCCCAACCGTATGGATCAAGCGGAAAAACATCAGATAAGCTAAGGCTGAACACACGATAGCCAGGGCTATCGCTGACAGCCAACTTAGCAAACTCGGTGGTTGATCAGGCCAATAGATTAACGCTAGCGGAAGCAATAGCAGGCTTGCCCCCAACATCGAGCCTGTGGATAGCACCATGCTGTCCACACCGTTTAGGTAGCGCTTGGTAAAGATCGCCGATATGGCATAAAACAAAGTAGCGACTACACCTGCAGCAATAGCTAGAGCCACCTGCACAGTGTCCTCTTGACTAACATAGAGCTTATTCCAAGCCAGTAAGGTCACCCCTGCGATACCGATTAACATCCCCATGCTTTTAAGTAGGGGCATTCTTTCCCCCAACCAAATAAGGCCCACGATTGCCGTAGCAATAGGGGTGACAGCGTTTAAGATAGAGGCGAAACCAGAGCTCAGAGTCAGCAAGGAATAAGCTATTAGACAAAAGGGGATCGCCGAATTAGCCCAGCCATTAATAAAGCTCAAATGCCATACCTTCTTAAGGCCCGCCCACTTGCCCTGCCACAACAGTAATGGCAATAAAAATAAAGCCGCCAAGCCAACACGTAAAAAGATCAGTGGAGCAACACCAAACTCAGGGACGGCATAACGCATAAATAAGAAAGAACCACCCCAAATGGCGGCCAGCAGAACCAGCATGACACTGTCTTTGAATGACACAAACTTCCCCTTAAGCAAGAATACCCAGAACAGGCAGGGCCACATTAAAACAGATGACTTAGGGCGACACTAGCGCTTTTCGGAACAGGCTTTTGAGAAACTCTTTGACCGGAGTTAACAAGGAATCTATTATAGGTTCCATATTAGAACCATCAAACAACAACTTAAGTTACCGCTAACAAAGCTTAGGCCCAATATGGGGTGCAGCTAGGGAGATAATAATGCGCAAAACCATCGAGTTCTATTTTGATTTCGGCAGCCCAACAGCGTATCTAGCTCATATGCGCTTACAGCAATTATCCAAGCAATATGACTGCCAAGTAGAGTATCGCCCAATGTTACTGGGAGGCATTTTTAAGGCAACGGGTAATACCTCACCGGTCGCTATCCCAGCAAAAGGTGAGTACATGCTTATCCATGATCTACCGCGTTTTAGCAAACGCTATCAAGTGGAACTCAAATTTAACCCACACTTCCCTATCAATACTCTTTATTTGATGCGCGCCGCTATTGCAGCCCAAAAGCTGGATTGCTTTGCACAGTATGTCGATTGCGTTTACCAAGCTATTTGGCAACAAGAAAAGAATATGGCAGATATGGAGATTGTTAACAGCACTTTGCTCGAAGCGGGCCTGGATGCAAAAGCACTTATCGAGCTAAGCCAGAGCGATGAGGTAAAAGCCGATTTAATTAAAGCCACTGAACAGGCTGCTGAACGGAAAATCTTTGGCGCACCTACCATGTTCTTAGAGGGAGAGATGTTCTTTGGTCAAGATCGATTGGATTTTGTTGAAGAGCATTTAGCGAAGGCCTAATTCGGCAATCTGCCAACAGGCGCGGTGGGCAGCATACCCACCGCATCCTACAGATCTTAAAATGCCTCAAAGAAGCTCATCGGGTCAACATGCTCTTTGTTTTTCATAAGCTCAAAATGTAAATGCGGGCCAGTTCCTCGATAAGGTGATCCTATTTCTGCGATCTGCTGACCAGAACGAACCCAATCATTTTCTTTAACTTGAATATTCCCAAGCTGAAAATATCGACTGACCACCCCTTGGCCATGATCGATATAGACATACCTAGGCTTGGAACCTCTATCTTCAACCACCTTTACAACCTTACCATCAGCAACTGCAAACACATGGCTACCTAGGCTGGCTGGCAAGTCGATACCATTATGCTGTTTTAATTTGCCACTTATTGGGTGCTTTCGCATACCAAAAGCCGATGAGATTTTTTTACTGAGCAAAGGCCTTTTAAACAGCAAAGTTTTTGACTGACTCTTCCCTCCACTCCCCTCGCTATGGTTTTCAGACCAAGCTTCCATTGGTAAAACAAAACTCAGCAAGCAAATCATCAATAGCAGACTCGATAACTTGTGTGCAAGACCGTAGTTCAATCTATTTTCAACCATGGCTTCTATCCTTAATTTCACCAGTAAATACTGACCGCCAACACTGGGGGCAACACTCGCAAAGCGATTCAATGTTGATTTTTCGATATAGTTCAATAAGGCCTTGGCATATTGCTTGGGCTCTAGAGAAGAATTTTGCACCACTACTACATCGGTGAGCCTCTCACGCTGCTGGGTGATCTGGGCTTGTGCATAGCACATCGCAGGGTGAAAAAAGAACAGGCAACGTATTAGGTTCAAAGAGCATAGCAGTAGATCATCATAGGCTTTCACATGAGCGAGTTCGTGATAAATAATGGCACGGCGATCTTGCACATCCAATTCGTCCCATAGCTTTCCTGGCAAACATATGACAGGGTTTATGGTTCCTAGCGTAAAGGCTGAATTGGCATCTTTGCTTTTAAAGAGCTTCACTCTTCTTCGGCATGATAAATCATGCTTCGCATTCATTAGGATTTGTAAATCCTCACCAGATTCTACGGCTAATGCGCCTTTGATTTGCTTGCTGAGATTATCCCTAGCCCTTAAAAAACTCATTAAAGAGAAGGCGAAACCACATAGCCAGGCAACAAACAATAAATACTGCCAAGCCGAGAGTTGCTGCTCGCCCTGCGATGTACTGGCGACAGCTGCAATCTGTGACTGATGCCAAGGTTCATCAACCGCCGGTGCCGTTTCGGCTAACTCTACGGGCAAGTTTCCAATCCAGCTCGCTAAGCTGTATTCAAATGACAAATCAGTAGGTGCGAGCAAGCGCAGGGGAATCAACAACCAGATAACCACCAGCAAGCCAGGATAGAATTTACGCAAACCGTAAACCGCAAACAATATTCCCGGAAAAAGAATGGCGGCCCAAAGTGACTGCTGATACAGAAAATCTAGCCATAACGCCATCAAATCAGTCATCGTCTTTCTCCAATAGTTCACGCAGCTGCTTAATCTCTTGCGGGCTTAGCGCCTCACTTTTCGCAAACATCGAAACCACGGATTTGCCATCTAGCTCTAGGACACGCTCGGCAAAATAACGAACCATCTTTACTAGTCCTTCAGGCTTACTGAGCTGAGCGCTGTATTGATTGCCTTCAGAATCCTTATAACGTTTTAACAAGCCACGCTTCACCATTCTATCCATGTGAGTCTTTGTGGTGGTGTATGCCCAATCGGTCGACTCGGCCAATTGATCATGAACGGCTCTAACCGTACTATCCCCACAGCGCCAAAGCTCACGTAATATTTCATACTCGGCTTTACTGAGTTCAGGAAGTCTCTTCACTTTTTCTTACCATTTATCGTCTTTTCAGCGCGCAAGCCCTTCAGCTATCGCCGCTTTCAAATCTCACAAGCTACTACAATGTAGCAGCCAAAATTAACACAACTACTACAATGTAGCAAGCTAACAATATGACCGCCATAGAAGCTCGATAAGGGTCGAAAAGGAAATGGCGCGATATAAAACTGCAATGCGCTCTTGCAATTTCATCACTATACAAGGCGTTTTCCATAGGATATGTTTTGCCTAGTTTTTAGCCTAAAAACCTAGAGCCTGTTGACACTAACCACAAGATTTGAAAGCAAAAGGGATACAGCATGCAAGTGAATGATGCCTATAGCATGACCGTTTTAGTGATGGGATTAATGGCGGCGCTTAGTTTTACACAGCTGCTTATTTTGGATGTCGTCGGTTTAAAAAGTCGACACAAGCCAGGACACCCCATTGATGTTGACCACAGCAGCTTTTTATTTAGGGCGTTTCGAAGCCATGCTAACACCAATGAAAGCGTTGCTATCTTTATTTTACTGGCCATGTTTGGAATGTTATCTGCCGCAGCGCCGAATTGGCTAAACAATAGTGCAGCTTTGTACTTACTTGGCCGCCTGCTGCACATGCTGTTTTACTACTCTAACTATTCGCTGGCTAGAAGTGTGGCCTTTGGATTAAGTTTATTTGGATTAGCCGGTATGTTAATAGCTGGATTTTTGCCCTGGCTTTAATATTCAAGTTTACCTGACATAGCGCTTTTCAAAATCCGCCAGCGGCAAAGGTTTATCGAATAAAAAACCTTGCAGTTGATCGGCACCTAAGTCGGTTAACAAGCTGGCGGTTTCTTGATCCTCTACCCCTTCAGCAACAACCCGCATGCTGAAATTTCTGGCTAAATCAATCACCGCTTTTACGATGGCCATATCCTTTTCAGATTCGCGCATGGCCATTACAAAGCTCTTATCAATCTTTAGCTCATGAGCCGGCAAGCTTCGAAATTGCGCTAAAGAAGAATAGCCCGTACCAAAATCATCGATAGAGATTCTAACCCCGATATCGTGCAATGAATGTAGATTAAGAACTAAATGCTCATAATCACTGATCATCAAATTCTCGGTAATTTCAATGGTAAGGCGATGCGGCGCGACACTATATATCGCCAAAGCATCTGATAGCACCGTTACAATTTCATCATCGAGCAATAGGCAAGGCGGCACATTTACAGAAATACCAAGGTTATCGGGCCAATTGCGCAAACGCGCTACGGCTGACTTCATCACCCACCAAGTGATGGGGCGAATGACATCATAGCGTTCAGCCACATCGATAAATTGTACAGGGTTAATCACCTTCTTATCACTACTATGCCAGCGTAAAAGTGCCTCGGCGCCAATCACCGTGCGATAACCGGTGTGTAATTTTGGCTGATAATAGAGTTGAAATTCTCCCCGATCCAATGCCCTCTCAAGTGCCTCAACCAAACGTGGCTCATCATCTAGCGTGGCCTGAAATTCATAATGATACACCTGAATAGCCAACTCGCCCTTACGAGCCTGACGCAAAGCTATTCGGCAACGCAAAAGGGTTTGCTCAGCATCTTGTCCTTCGTGCAAACAAAAGCCGGCATGAAATTTTATCGGCGCCGTGATGCCCATTAATTCACAGGGCGCTTCAAATAGACGAATAAGCTTGGCCGTTGCTAATTGCAACTGCGCATCATCATGCACACCATCGAGCATGACCATAAACCGTCTATTTTTAAGTACTTTGGCTTGATCTTTGGGGCGCGCCCAACGCTGTAAACGCAAATAGAATTCTTCTAACAACAGCTGGGCAGAAGCTGGACCATGCCGTCCAACTAAACCTTCATAATCAGCAATCTCGATTAATCCAATATATGATGGTTTGGCCTTATTCCCACTCATATAAAGTACTCTTCGCTATTTACGCTATAGCTGCCAGCTTGCAGTCCATTGGTAATCCAATGACTAATAGATACATTTTCATCAGCCAGATCCAGCAGTTTCAGCGCGGCTAATTTTTCTTTTTTCTTATCCAATACCAATACGACTTCAGGTTTGAGTCGGCGCATTTCATTTTGCTTAACGACAATACCCACCTCACCTGTATTAAGTTCCACTAAGGAGCCCGTAGGGAACAGGCCTATCGCCTGAACAAATTGCTCTACCAGCGCATCTTGAAACAATACTCCCTTGCTTTTAATCAGCTCTTGTACCGCATCATAGGACGACACACCTGGGGCATATGGTCTTGGGGTAATCATGGCATCATAGGCATCGACTAAGCCCGCTACCCTTGCCAAAAGAGGTATATCGGCCCCCGTTAAACCTTCCGGGTAGCCACTGCCATCGAAGCGCTCATGATGGCTTTTGATGATCGACAGCACCTCGATGTCTGCATTGCCATTTTCATCAACCATCTGCACACCTAAGCGCGTATGCAACTCGACCATTTGACGCTGATACTCGCTTAAGCCTGAAGATTGCTTAAAAATTTCATCGGGTAAACGGGTCATACCTACATCACACATGGCGCAGCCAACCACTAGCTTTTCCAGCTCATCAATGGGTAGGCCAATATGGCGACCTAAAATCGCGGCCCAAACCGCCATGGAAATGCCGTGTTGATAGCGATAGTCTGAAGATTCTTTCATTCGAACCAAAGCCGCCATAGCTTCTTTATTCTTAAAGACACCATCGATTAACGGCTGGACAGATTCACGCACAACTTGAATATCAGTCTGCGCGCCATTGTTAAGGGCACTAAATACTCTATCAAGAGATTCACTGGCCGAGTTAAAAGAGCTTTTGGCCTGCTCAAAATCAGCTTTGATACTGAGTCTTTTTTTAATTACTGTTTTTTGTTTCGGCTGATCGGGCAGGAATAGATTAGAGCCGGCATAATCGGCATCAATGTAGACATAATCCACATAGTTACCGATATACAGAACATCTTCATCGTCACGGACGACAAAGCCTTGCAGGGTAAATGGAGTTTCCAGCCAAGGACGGTCTAGCTCGGCAACGAACATGCCGGGGCGCAGGTTTTCGGCTTGAACCTTTAACAAACGCATGAAACAAAATTGCCTATGTAATACAAAAACGGAGCCATAAGCATGCTATCGGCATATTCCATCAAATATTAAGCCAGCTCTACTCACCGCTCCAAGTTAAAATCAAAGCTACCTCAAGTGTAGCTCGATACCGTGTATTTTCATCCCCGCTCGCCGGAGCAACGTATTTCTGAACAAAGTCGGTTTTATTACACAAGTAGCGCGATATACTGACACCAATCTTACGAGATAATAACAATGAAGGACTCGATAATGCCCAAACGATTAATGGCTCAAATTGCCAAATATCCTGCACAAATAAGCCATAGACGCTACACCTTATCACTCTGCGCAATTGGCCTTGGCCTATTAAGCGCCTGCAGCCAGCAGGAAGAGCCGGCCAAGCAAGCTGAAATTAACGCCTCAAAAGAGAGCTATCACTACTCGGCCGATGTACACCTCGATAAATACGCAGTGCCCCATATTGTCGCCAAGGACTATGGCAGCTTGGGCTATGCCAGCGGCTATATGCAAGCTAGGGACAACCTTTGCACACTGGCCGAACAAATCCGTAATGTTAGAGGCGAGGCAGCGCTTTATTTAGGGGCCGGCCCACAGCATAAATACATCTTAGCCGATATAGCCTACAAATCCCTTGGCTTGCTTGATCGTGCTAAGACTCTTTACCCTGCTCTACAGCCAGATATGCAGGCATTGTTACAAGGCTATGTTGACGGCTTTAATAAAAATCTCAATGAGCGTGAAGATCCAAGCCAATATCCATCTCCTTGCCGTAACGCAGATTGGGTGAATACCATCACCGTAGAAGAGCTATTGGCCTACCATATGGATTTGGCACTGTTATCGAGTAGCCGAGCTTTTCTAGGCGCAATTGCCTCTGCAAAACCACCAGGAGAAAAAGTTAGCCTCACGGCACCTAGCTTAGATGCTGAACATTTATTGACCTCCCGAGGCATTGGCAGTAATGGCTGGGCAATCGGTAAAGAGAAGGCCAGCGACGCAAACAGCTTGCTAATGGCCAATCCTCACTTCCCCTATGATGGCGAGTTGCGTTTCTATCAACAGCATCTCACCATCCCAGGCGAGCTCAATATTGCTGGTGTTGGCATGATTGGCTTACCCGGGGTCAGTATTGGTTTCAATGAAAACCTAGGCTGGACCCACACAGTATCTCAATCCAAGCGCTTTACCCTTTATCAACTTGAGCTCGATCCTAGCAACCCGATGCGTTACCGCTATGAGGATGGCTTTAAAGATATCACGGCCAAAACAGTTAACATAAAAGTGAAAGCTCCAGCCGGAGGCGAAGCACTAAGCCAAGAACATATTGTGTATAACAGCCATTTCGGCCCGATTGTTAATCTAGGCTCACTGGCCCCCAGCCTTGCTTGGACAGATAAATCGGCCATCAGCATTCGCGACGCCAATTTAGATAATACCGGCATGCTCAGTCATTGGGTTGCCATGGCTAAGGCAAAAAGCCCGGAAGAGTTCCTACAAGCTTTTAGCGAACATCGCTCCATCCCTTGGGTGAATACGATGATGGCCGCCAAAGACGGACGTGTTCTGTATATCGATGGCACTCAAACACCCAAGCTCAGTGAAACCGCAGAAGGCTATTGGCGCAAAGCCATGCACAGCCCAGAACTTGCCGGGCTATGGCGTGATGGCGGCGGTGCTATGTTACTGCCAGGAAATAAAGCGGCCTTTGAATGGCAGCCCACCGAGGGCGCTCGTCACAGCGGCTTGATTCCTATTCAGGAAGCACCACAGTCTTTGCGTAATGACTATGTATTTAATGCTAACTCCAGCCATTGGCTGAGTCATATTGAAGAACCGTTGGAAGGCTTCAGTATTGTTTACGGTCCGGAGCGCAGCCATCGCAGCCCTCGTACACGCTTTAATGCCCTATTGATCAGTAATCGTAGCGCCGACAAGCCAGCCGGCGAGAACAATTTATTCAGTTACGAAGAGCTCAAATCTGTTTTCACCGACAATCACTCTTTATTTGGCCAACAGCTTCGAGCCAGCTTGGCCGAGCGCTGTGAAGCTTCCCCTCTGCAAACTTTGGACAGTGGCCAATACGATTTATCGGCCGCATGCGCCACCCTAAAAAATTGGGATGGTCGCTATCTACTTGATAGTCAAGGCGCACATTTAATGCGTGAGTTTTTGGCAGAGTTCCGTGTCCGTGGTCACCGTGACCTTAATGACAAATTATTTGCCAATGCCTTTGACCCAGCTAAACCCGCAATGACACCAGGCGGCCTTGCCCCTGCAACTAACGCTGAGCAAGATGAAGTATTGCTGGCTCTTGCCAAAGCGGCGAAACGATTGGAAGACAATGCTATAGCGCTGGATGCAAAACTGGGGGATATTCAAAATATTCCTAAGGCCGCAGGCCTAGAGCCCATCGCAATTAGTGGCGGTTATTCTTGGGAAGGTATTTTTAACTACTCCCATGCCCGTGCACGTAATCGTGGTCATTCAGAGTTAGCTTTAGTGAATATCGGCAAAGCGGCCAGTAAACAACCCTTTAGCCCACTGCGAACTCGTCAGCAAGCTGAGCAATCGATTTCTGGCTACCCTGTAAACTACGGCTCCAGTTTTGTGATGGCCTTGCAGTTTGATGAGCAAGGTCCAAAGGGCGAAATGTTCCTAAGCTATGGCCAAGCCCATGATCCTGAATCGCCACATTTTATTGACCAGAGTAAATTGTTCAGCCAGCAACAGTGGCGTCCAATTGAATTGTTCGGTGAAAATCTACCAAGCGTAGAATTTAAATTGCGCGCGAATAAGCCATAAGCCTCGCGCAACAATGGGGTCAGAACCCTCGGGTTCTGACCCCACATCGAAGCCGAGATCTAAAATTTAATACCAAGACCTACCTACGGCTTCACCATATAACACAGCAATACCAGAACCACTGTGCCCAAACCCGGGGTCAGAACCCCTGGGTTCTGACCCCATATCGAAGCCACGATCTAAAATTCAAAACCAAGACCAACCCGCGGCTTCACCATATAACACAGCGATACCAGAACCATAGTGCCCCAACACGGGGTCAGAACCCTTGGGTTCTGACCCCTTCTTTATGCTTACAACTTACTTGTTTAAAAACGGCTCCAACAAACGCTTAGGATGCTTACCGTCTACCATGCCCATAAACGGCCCAAAAATCGAATAGCCCAACATTCGTTTTATATCCTCCGAGCATTGCGCCGCTCGCTCCAAAGGCACAGACAAACTAAAATTCTCCTGCGGCCGAATAAATCCTTCGCAGTATTGCGCTGTAGCCGCTAAGCGAGGCTGATCAGAAACATTAGCTCCACCACCGTGCCACAAGGTTCCCAAGAAAAATACCGCCGAGCCCGCTTTCATTTCACAATGAATTTGATTCTTTAAATCACTCTCATCTGGATGCTTATCCCCCCAATTATGGGAGCCTGGAATAACCATCGTGCCGCCGTTTTCCGCGGTAAAGTCATCAATAGCCCACACCGTAGCGGCACTGACAAATTTTCTTGGGCGTGGCATTTGCACATAGCCATCATCGGCATGCAGCGGCTGTTGCTTTTCACCGGGTAAAATATTGATAACCTGCAACTGAGACAATAAATAGCTCGGCATCAAAACCGCATCAAGTAGAGCTAAGATCATCGGGTGCTCGACCATCGGATTCAAGGCGAAGGTTTTGGCCATAACCGAATAAATCCGCTGAGTAAGCTCACCCTCAAAAAAATTGCGCCCTTTATGGTTCAACATAGGCGTGACTTCTTCACGGATAATATCAAGCTGCTCCTGACTCAACAGATCTGGCACTACTACATAGCCATCTTGCATCAGCTTATCCAAATACTGTTGCAACAGCTTTTGATCTACGCGATCTTTCGCATTGGACTGGGTTTTCTTATATTTAGTAGCTGTCTCCATATTTTGGTAGACATCCGATTTTAAGGCATCACTCATGGCATCCTCCCGGCTAATCGTTATAGCGATAATATAGGGCGACGTGGAAAACCTGGAAAGTCGAATACTTGCAGAAATTTGTTATTTTTTGACAGCACTTGAGCGCCTTGCATGATAGCGCTGCCAATACTGTTTGGGGGAGCAATCGAACCACGATTTAAAGGCCCGGCTGAAAGAGGCCATTTCGATATAACCTAGAGCTTCAGCAAGCTGCTCTATACTCATCGCATTCGCCGAGGCGCCAGCATCAGCGCTATGCAGGTACTGCAAAGCCTTATCTTTTCTAACCTGCGAAAGAATATCGGAATAGCTGCTGCCCTTTTCTTTTAAACGACGCCCCAATGTCGCTTTCGATAAATGCAATCGCTCAGCGACATGATCAGCAGAAAAGGCCGCATCATGAAGATGAGCGGCAATATCGCCATAAACCACTTTTTGCAGATCACTCTCATTGCGCCACAACAAGGAATGCACCCGATTATCTTTAGCGTATTGCTCGGCATCAATAGCAGGGGCTACGGCTTTATTCAAAACACTAGGGTGAAACTGAATACAAGCGCGCGGCTGTTGATAATCCGGCCAGGCGCCAAATAAGTAGGCGAATTCTTTATCGAACTGAGTGGGGGCAAAACTAAAGCTTAAGCTCTTTAGTGGAAGCTGCTCCTGGCATAACCATGAACTCAACTTTAACACGCGCATCAAGCTAGCAATTTCTAAATGCTCAACCTCTGAGCGCCTCCCCATATAGACCTTTTGTTCCGTTTGCCACCGCGATAAATCTAATAGTTGCTCCTCACCATCAAGAAACAAACTAAAGAAGCGATTTACATTGGATAAGGCGGTAAAAAGATCAGCGCTTGGATGCAACAGGTGCAATAAGGCAACATGGCTGCCCAGCGGCACAGCCCTATCCAACAACCCAAGCCATTCATCCTGGGTGTGCAGACAAAGCTGCTCACTGAAATCGCTGTACTGAGCAACCGTCAATTTATCAAGTGCTAACAAGCATTGGTAATCGTCGAGTAAAGCACCAGGAAAGCGTTCTTCCGCTAGTAAGGGCTCGGCCAAATGCTGCAGAAAGCCCGCTGGAATCGTGGGAATATGCAGATAACTTGGCTCTAACTTATCTATCAAAGCGCGTGCTCTATGCTGTAATTTTTATTCTGGTTTCGCTGTGCTGCTTTCTTATGGCGCTATTTTTCACGGGCCAAGCGGTGCAACAGAATGGCGGCCTTTTGAATATTCTTCTTAAAGCTATCCATATCGGCCACCTCATCAACCGTATGACCACCTGAGCCCATCAAACCCAAACCATCTAAGGCCATCTCTACATGATCCGCCGCAAAAGAAATATCAGCCGCACCAGCCTTGCGAGGATTAACCGGCGCTACCGGTCCGTAGTTTAAATCTTCGCTCACCTGGCTATATTGCTTTAACAAAGCTCGGTTGGCATCCGTCGGCGGCATAGGAGGATAACCTTCAGCAAAGACTAACTCGGCCGAAGTATGCTTAAGATTTTGACTAACAATATCACGCATGATTTGCTGCGCCTTGGCAAGCTCTTCGGGACTTAAGGTACGAATATCACCTTTTACATAGCCCCATTGCGAGACAATATTACTCTTGCCTGACGCCGCAACCGAATTATTCATCGCAAACTCTTCTTGGGCATTACCCGCCGACAGCAAACCCGGATTAACGGTTACCGAGCCAAGGCCATCTAGCTGTACACGAAACTGATTGAGAATACGCGCCATCTCATAAGCTGCACCATAGCCCACATCATCGCTAAACACTTGCGAAGAATGCGCCGGGCGGCCCTTAATTTTTAAACTCCAACCCGAAGAGCCCCGGCGTGCAATCACGGCCGTTTTAATACTGCTATCACCATCTTCAAAACCCAAGGCAATATCGGCCCATTTAGCGCCCTCAATTAAAGCCTGTTTAGATAGCGATAATGGACGACCACTGCTTTCCTCATCACCAGTAAACACCACACGAACCTGCAGCTGATCCAATAAGCCCTCGGCCTTCAAGGCTCGCAAAGCCGCCACCACAATCGTATTTCCGCCCTTCATATCGGTAATACCGGGGCCTGCGACTTTGCCATCACCTAGATCTTGGTATTCTTGAAAAGCACTTTCTTTGGTAAAGACCGTATCCAAATGGCCAATCATCAAAATCTTGGGCCCTTTGCTGCCATAACTGGCCTGCAAATGCCCTGCTCTATTGAAGGCTTTGCCCAGAAGCCATTCGGTACGAAAGCCCAGCTCATCAAACTGCTGTTGATAGAGACGGCCAACCCTTTCAACACCGGCAAAGTTCATGGTGCCGCTGTTGATGTTTACGGCCGCTTTAAGCTCGCTGCGCGCCTGTTCAAGCTGCTGATCAATGCGCGAAGCCAACTGCTTCTCTACCGAGCTTAATTCAGCAAGGGCCCCAGCAGCCTGAGACAAAGCTGCAGTAAAAAGGGTAATGGATGCCAGTTTTTTCAAGCTGATGCGCATTATTCTAATCTCCAGGTAAAAGCAGTAAGGGACCAATCTTATCATTAATAGCTACGGTGATGATCCCTGCAGCAAAAACAAAGACTCTGCGATAAATGACACTAATGTTATAATCCCGCGCCTTAAATCAAACCCTTTTTAAAAGAAGCAATTCGCTGTACGAACTTATGATTAATCGACGCTTCACCCTAGCCCCCATGATGGATTGGTCCGACCGCCATTGCCGTTACCTTTGGCGCCTGATCAGTAAGCACTCAGTGGTATATAGCGAGATGGTGACCACAGCGGCTTTGATTCAAGGCGGTAAGCATGAGCGGCACTTGGGTTTTAGTGAGGTGGAGCACCCTATTGCCTTGCAGCTTGGCGGCTCTGCGCCTGCGGATCTGGGGCACTGCGCGAAGCTTGCTGAAGATTGGGGCTATGATGAGGTGAACCTGAATTGCGGCTGTCCTAGTGATCGCGTGCAAGAAGGTAAGATCGGCGCGATATTGATGGCCGAGCCGGAGCTTGTGGCTGATTGCATTAAGGCGATGCAGGATGCTTGTAGCATTGATGTCACCATTAAGCATCGCATCGGCATTGATGATATGGAAGACTACGCTGATATGTGCTGCTTTGTGGAAGCTATTGCCGCTACAGGCTGCAAAACCTTTATCGTGCACGCGCGCAAAGCTTGGCTACAGGGCTTAAGCCCGAAAGAGAATCGTGAAGTGCCGCCGCTACGTTACCCATTGGTTCACAAATTAAAGCAAGAATACCCTGAGCTTGAGATCATTATTAACGGAGGATTGAAAAGCCTCGATGATTGTGAAGAGCAACTGCAGGAAGTCGACGGGGTAATGGTGGGGCGCGAAGCTTATAGCAACCCTTATTTGTTGGCTGAAGTCGATAAACGTATATATAAAGATGAGCACCCTATTCCAGATAGAATGACTATCTACAAACAGTATCTGGACTATTGCGGTGAGCAGCTGTTAGACGGCCATAAGCTTAACTTTATGAGCCGCCATGTGCTGGGTTTGTTTCAAGGTCAGCCTGGCGCTCGACAATTTCGTCGCCATATCAGTGAAAATATTCACAAGACAGGTGCAGGTATTGAAGTTATGGAAGATGCGGCAGCTTTTATTCGTTAAGCACCACTTACCAAGAAACAACTGGCTCAAAGCTTCTTAGGCTTAAGCCAGTTTGTTGAGTAAGCTTAGCAAGCGATGATTAAACGCTTCGGCTTGATCCAACATTAAAAAGTGCCCAGCCTTACTGATGCAAGTGACCTCAATACGATCGCCAAAAGCGGGCTGAAAGTCTTCTACATAGGTATCTTCTGCGGCTATCGCAAAGACCGGGCCGTGGTAAGCATCTAATTTCTCCCGCAAGCTCCACAACATAAACTGCTCTAAGATAGCGGCGCCTACATGGACATTAGCCGCGGTCATGGTTTTCGTCACCCAATTGCGCAATTCGGCATCGGAACCGGGCGGAAAGTACTCATCCATCAGGCCATTTAAACTGCCAGTAAAATCATCCATTAGCCCTTGTTTTACAGCCATCGCGGTTTGCATATCAGCTTGCGGATAGAGATTCATATAGGTAAAAGAATCTGCACCGATAACAGCTTTAATTCGAGTATCTATCTCTGCAAGCGTTAATGCCAAGGCGCCACCAATGGAGTGGCCTATCGCGATGCATTCTCCAGTACTTTCTTGATCAAGAGCCATCTTGATTAGTTCGGCATGAAAGTTCAGATTACAAGATGCCTCATTCGCCGATAGAAAGTGCGAGCGACCAAAGCCAGGGTAATCAAAAATCAAGCAATTGAAGCGTCCGCTAAGAGCATTTAGCTGCCGCTGCCACATTTCAGCCGCACCGGCCCAACCTGGAATTAAAATTAGCGTTGGTACATCTGCTGGCGCAACAATAGTTTTATAATAATAAAGTTTGCCTTCAGGAAAATTAAAGCAAGCCGATTCAAGGCTAAAGTGATCAATTAACGTTAATGACATTGCGCTACCAAATCTAGAACTTTCAAATGTGAAACTTAATTGTCAATTAGCAAGAATGAGGCCCTGCCAGACAAATGCAAAAATCAAGCAGAGTATTTAATCTCTGCCTGTTTTTGGCTTACTTACAACTTAAAAATTGTAAGTAAATCGGACACCAGCTTTGCGCGGTGGCAACACAATAGAGAATGGACGCTGTTCACTAAAGAAGAAACTATTAAATACCCGTGTTTCAATAAATTCATCTCTCGCATTTTCAACAAATACATCTACTCGCCAATCGTCTTTGTAGACTGAAGCGCGCAGGTCGAGCACATCGTAAGAATCCACTGGGAACTGCAAATCGATATCTACACCACTGCCGGATAGGATTTCATCAACATAGCGGTACTGGGCATTTAGCTCCAATTCCGCGCCATTAGCAATATCAAAGCTCCAGGTTGCACCCAATAAGGCATTCACCTTGGGCACATAAGGGAAGCTCTCGCCCGAGCGGTCATCCCCTAAAGTATCGATATACTGAGTATAGGTGGCATCGGTGTAACCCGCGCTGGCATTAATACTAAAGCTGTCGCTAACGTTCCAATTTAGGTTTAACTCAGCACCTTCGGAACGACTTTCACCCGCGTTACCTACGGCCGCTACCGGCAGATTAGGATCGCCATTAAAAAACACAATGGTAGTTAACTGCTGATCACTGATATCAATTCGGAACAAGGCCAAATCAAAGTCTACTTGACCATCAAAGAGATTACCCTTGATACCTAACTCATAGTTATCTGAAATTTCAGAGTTAAAACCGGTATTTGAAATTGGGCTGGCCGGTGCCAATGGGAAACCACCCGCTCTAAAGCCACGGGCGTAGCGACCATATAAACTGATATCATCACTTAATTTAATACGTGCCGATGCTGTAGGTGAAATATTATCGTCGTCTAGCTTACCTGTTGGCGAATCGTTCACAACTGCCAAAGGCAAGTCGCCGAGCAATAAGGCAAAATCTAATTCCGCTTGGGATTTCACAGTCTCTTTGGCAAAGCGCGCACCAAAGCCTAGCTCTAACCAATCATTTGGATTCCAAATCACATCGGCGAAAACCGCGTAGCCGCTACGCTCTAAATTTTGAATTTGCTTATCCACCAATAAAGACGTACCAGGCAAAGCAAGATCAATGTCGTGGAATCGAATATATCGATCTGAACGCTGCTCTTCACGGAACACATAGGCGCCAGCTAGCCAATCAATATCCTCGCCAATTGCTCCTGAAAATCGAAGCTCTTGGGAAAAGAGCTCTTGACTGCTGCGAATATCTTGAAAGTTTGGACCGCGCTCGGGTGAACCATCGAAATCAAAAGGTAGTGAGGTATCGACTTTTCGAAAGGCGGTAATGGCCGTGATATCAATATCATCAGTTTTATAATCAATATTTAAAGCAGCACCATAATTATCATAGAGTGCATCTATTTGAAAATCACTGCGAACAATATAAGCCTCTTGCCCGCGCGGCACGCCGGGTAAGCCATCTAAACCTTTGCGATAGGATTTATCGATGCTTAGATTAATATCCAATTCATCACTGGGGCTGTAGCGAAAAGCACTGCGCCAAGAGTACTTATCTTCGGCATCTGCTGGCACTGAGCTGGAGCGTTCACCACCACCGGCAGCAGCGCCCAATACTGGGTTTTCTAAAAAGCCATCAGTGCGGGAAATATCAGCGGCAATACCGGCATAAAAATTTTCAGCTAACTGACCAGAAAAAGCCGCCTGAGCTCGCACCGTATCGAATTCATCGTAACTCAATGCCACCTTACCGCGAAACTCTTCATCCGGGCGACGCACCACAATATTTAAAGCGCCACCTTGAGTATTTCGACCAAAAAGAGTGCCCTGTGGCCCACGTAATACTTCTACTCGCTCCACATCCAAAAAGCCAATATCGAAAGCCAGGGAGGGCACAAACGCACCATCAACAAAGGTCCCCACGGCCGGTGCGCCAGCACTTTGAGAACCCACACCGCGTATTACAATATTTAAAAAGTCATTTCCCGGTGATAGGAGATTCGAACTTAGAGAAAGGTTTGGCGTTTTACCAACGAGGTTTTCGACATTGTCGACACCACCAAGCGCCAGATCCTCACCGCTATAAGCCTGAATAGACAAGGGCACATCTTGTAAGGACTCCTCGCGTTTACGAGCGGTTACCACTACCTCTTCCAGATCTACGCTGCGATCTGTATCAGCGGATTGACTTTGCGCCATCACATTACTTGCTATGGGAGTCAGGCTCGCCCCGGCCAGGGCCATAAACAAAGCATGTCGTTTAAAAGCAATTTTATTTATTAGCATTTTGCCAACGCCTCTCTGCATTTTCGTTAAATTAGTTTTAATGGGCCACTTTACAGTTGACAAAGTCAATCATTATTCAAATAATTGACTTTGTCAATCTATTGTGGAGAATTTATTCATAGCGTTGTACAAAGGCTGTATAAACAATTGTTTGATTTTTAAAGAACGAGCCATCTATGAGTAAGCCAATTAGTGAATTTGATATTCATGACTACATCCCCTTTAGGTTAGTGGTGACACAAACCAAGATGCACGCCTCCCTAAAGCCAGAAAAAGCCGACGGGGCAAAGGCCATCGCCGATTTACCGCAAACAGAGTTTCGAATATTAGTTTTGCTGGCATCAAAAGGCCCAATGCAACCATCAGCGGTAGCTGAGGTATATGGCTTCGATCGCGCCATGGTGACAAGAGCCTTGGCAAATCTCGCCAAGAAGGGACTTTTGACCAATGAGCGCCAAGAGAACAATCAGCGCAGCAAAATAGCGGTACTGACAGATTTAGGCCGCGAATATGCCGAAGTTGAGTTTGGGGTATTACGGCGATATGGCCAGCACCTTGATAGTGTTTTAAGCAAAAGCGAGAAAGCCCAGCTTTTCGAGATGCTCGATAAGCTCTTAATCGCCAATGAGCAATTTGAACCTTAAAGCCTAAATAGTTCATTGGGCTGGCGGGTTTACTAAAAGGTAACTTTATGAGCTTTAGTCAAATCCGCGGCCCGCTTGCGCATGCTGTTAGCAATACATACCTCGAAGCGCGAAGCCTATTTCTAAACACAGCGACAGATTTAGCTTGTGAAATACAGAGCTATAAGAACCCGCATGTCACAGGTATAAACGGCGAAGATTTATTTTGTGATGTCGCCCTTTATGGCGCTAAGCATGCATCAAAAAAAATCATTATTTCTTCAGGCGTTCATGGCGTAGAAGCCTACTGCGGATCGGCCATGCAAATTTTACTCATGCAGCAATTGATGCCGCATAATATCCATAAGGATATTCAGCTAATATTTGTGCATGCCATTAATCCCTATGGTTTTTCACACTACACACGCAACAATGAAAACAATATCGACCTAAATCGAAACTTTATAGATTTCTCTAAAAGTCGCATTGCAACTGAAGAGGAAACACAATTTATCGATGAAGCCTACCCAGAGCACTGGCAATCTGCCGATCTAACGGACATTCTAAAAACCATAAATCAGTACATTGAGCAACGAAGCTGGACAGACTTCCAAGGAAAAATGACGCAGGGGCAGTATCACTGGCCCCAAGCGCCCTACTTTGGTGGCCACACAGCTAGCTGGTCAAATCAGGTCTGGCGAGAAATTTGTGCCAAGCATGCCAAACAATGCAACAAGCTAATTCATATGGATTTACATACTGGCCTTGGGCCTAAGGGCGCCTGTGAATTGATTTATACCGGCAAACCAAAAAATCTTGAACTTACAAAGAAGGTTTTCCTAAATGGAGAGGTCATCGCACCCGGTAGCGCAGATAGCTCAACACCGGATATTAGCGGCCCACTCTGCTGCGGCTTGCTGGATTGTAACCCTGCCGCACTATGCGTAGCCCTGGAATTTGGTACCGTGCCCATCGATACCATGCTCAGCACAGTTATTGAAGCTAACTGGCTGTACAATAATCCTGATTGTGCAGCCAGCTTGAAAGCTGAAATACAGCAAAAAACACTGGCGGCATTTTTTATTGATGAACAACAATGGCTAGAGGATGTCTGGGAAAAGAGCAAGGCTTACTTTGACGACGCGCTACAACACTTGGCAGAGGCTGAAAGCTAATACGTTTTTTTTATTAGTATTGAAACTGTTTAAGAAAGCTGGCATTCCATAACATGAAATGCCAGCCTATTTTAAAGGCTACATTGTAATGTTCTGACGAGCCGGTCTTGCAAACAGCTCATAGAACATGCCCAATACGAACAATAAAAAGGCCCCGAAAGCAATCCAATAGATTTTACTGTTATCCATTTCGCGGCTTTGGCTTTCTTGCTTCTCCAGCTTTTGGCCCGATACTGTAGGTTGGGGTGGTGCCACAGCGGGATTTACGCTAACTGGAAGTGGCGCCAAACCAAAACCCACCGCCTGCTGATTGACATATTCCACAAACTTTTCATTGTCTGTATAAATATCGTGTGCCGTCGCAAGCTCCTCGTAGGTTTTAATCATCTGCTCTAGAGTGGCCGCATCTGCCTTCCAGTATTCCTTGCGATTGGCTTCCAGCATTAATTGCAACATATGGGCCAAGGCTTCTGGGTTGGCATTTTCGAAGAACTCTCGCATATCCATATCGTATTTATCATCAACATAGATTTCGAAGAACTCTTGCCATTGATCATCACGAATGTTTTCAGGCGTCATGACCTCCCAACCCCAGAAATTATTCATACGATCAAGAATGGCCGTAGCACCGGCATAGCCTTCATCTTGCATGGCCTGAATCCAACGCGGATGGAAGTAACGGCTGCGCAGCTCTTGATTTAGGAAATCTTCCATGGATTCAGAACGTACATCATCTTTGCGTCGCAAGTTACTCACATACATATCAGGCGTAGCGCCATCAATATTACGTACTGCCAGGGCAATACCACCAAAATATTGGAATGGATCATCATTGGTTAACAAGGCATAAAGATTAGATGAGCGTGAAAATACTACCGCATCGGTGCCAGATAAAACCTTAGAGTAGATATCGCTATCAACACTATCGCTCCAGCGACTTTCGTCCTTACCAAACATATAACCCATACGTTTTAGATAAAGATCGGCCAGTTTGCTGTCTGACTCCCATGTATCGGACGCCAAACTGCCTGCCGCTAGGCCCGTACCATAATTGCCGCTTTCATTAGAGAAAATTCGAATACTGGAAAGGTAGTCAGCTTCGGCCTCATCTTTGCCTGCTTCTAGCAGCTCACTTTTTAGGGCTTGGGCATTTTTATAAATAGAGTTGCCTTCTTCTTTCAGCTTTGCCACTTTGTCGATCGCATCAGCCATCCACTGCATCACATTGGGAAATGCATCGCGGTATAAACCTGTAGCCGAAATCACCACATCAACTCTTGGACGCCCTAGCTCAGCATAAGGAATAATCTCGGTACCGGTGATATTGCCCTGGCGATTCCAAACTGGCTTTACCCCCATGGCATGCAGCACTTGAGCTTCCAAGGCGCCATGGTGACGCATGGTTTCCAAGCTCCATAGTGAGAAGGCCAGCTTATCCGGGTAACGGCCGTGCTTATTGCGGTAATCCGCAATCGTTTGCTCGATAACTTTCACACCCGATTCAAAAGCCTCTTTTGAAGGTACTTTTGCTGGGTTAAAACCAATCAAGTTTTTGCCGGTTGGCACCGCTTTCGGGTTTCGAATCGGGTCACCGCCATTACCCACTGGAATGTATTGCCCCTGCAGCGCATTCACCAGAGATTCTAACTCGGCAATGTCATGGAAGTTTTTCCAGTGCGTCTTGGCATCACTAATGAAAGGCTCGAAGGCTTCCGGCAAATCCAGATTCTGCCCATCGAGCAATATACGGCTTAGAATTTGAAAGCCTGTAATAGCCTCCAAACGTACACTGCCATTCTCGTCGAATTGCTCAGCAGCGGCTACCGACCAGCCCTGGGACGACTCATACTCAGCCGCCAGTTGATCGAACTCTTTCCCCAACATTTGTAAAATAGTGCTAATAAGATGGGCTTGCTCCGGCAGCACACCAAAGGTATGCACACCCAAGGGTTGCGCCAACTTACTGAGCTTCGTTAGGTGATCTTGAATTGCCGCTATCTGATCATCGAAAGCATTGTTTAAGTCTTCCTCGCTAAGTTTTAGATCTTTAGCGATATTATTACTTGCCACCAAGGCCAATATGTTGGCTTTGGTTTCTTCTTTGGTTTGACCTTCGTCTAGCTGGCTATAGTTGGCCAGCAGATCGGCAAGCTCGGCTACTTCACGATATAGGCCTGCTTTTGCAAAGCCTGGCGTTAAGTGGCTGATCATAGTGGCACGGCCACGACGTTTTGCCTGCATGGCCTCGCCTACATTATCGATAATATAAGGGTAAAATACTGGCAGGTTACCGACGTTTAAGTTTGGCGCATCATGCACACTTAAACCACGCTCTTTGCCGGTAAGCCACTCTTGCGAACCGTGAGTACCGATATGCAGTAGTGCATTGGCCTTAAAAGTATGACGGGCATATAAATACAAGGCCAGATAGTAATGGTTCACAGGAGTCTTCATGCTGTGATAAAGGCCACTTTTATCGCCAATGTCATTTGAGCGAGAACCTTGGGGCAAAACAATTAAATTGCCAAGATCCAAGCGCGGTATAACAAAACCCTTCACACCTTCATGCTCTGCCACCATAAAGTGATCAGCCGGCTGTCCCCAGCGCTCATTTATCTGTGCTTGCTCGGCTGCTGGCAGTTCTGCGAACCATTCCTCGTAGCTTGCCAGCGGTAAAAGATCAGCGATACCGTCTTCGATATAACCTAACGGATCTTCATCTCGATAGAAAAGGCGCAATAGCTTGCCCGCCCCCTCAATAAAATAGGCTTCGTCTTTTTCAGATACTTGGTATCCTTCTGCCTTTAGGGTTTTGGCAATATTCTCCAAGCTGCCTGGCACATCCAAGAAGGCGGCACCGATGTTTTTCTCCCCTGGAGGGTAGTTCCAAATAAAGGCGGCCAGCTTTTTTTCCGGATTTGGCATTGCTGATAGAGCCGCGTGATTCACTGCACGCTCAATTAGGGCTGTCATCTGCTTTGCCATCACTACCTTATTGCCCGCCTCATCCTTAGCGGTAAGCACGATAGAATCGATCACACCTGCACTCTCCGGCATAACCAAAAAGAATGGGGTCATATTGGCAGAAATGCCCGTGTGATTTTCGTCAAAGTGCTTTTCATCACCGTCTTGGTAATTTAAGGCATGCAATACTGGAACGTTCAGGCGGGCAAATTCAGCCTTACGTTTTTCGATATAGTGCAAAGCACGATAGTAGATAATCGCCGAGACTCTGGTTTGCTCTTGGTCATCAATTAATAAATCGACATAATCGAGTGGCAAATCCTCGCCCTCGTGAAAGAATCCAAAAGCCTTCATGCCTTTAGCTTCAATACCTCGAATCATGGCATCGACCACTTGGGTCTGCTCATAATCGACAACTGATCGATGCATAGCGATGCCAATTGCTGCACCTGGCTTTTCATCTAGCCAGCTGAAAAAATTCGCTTCATTGTCGCTAAGTAAGCCATCTAGGTCTGGATGATACAGCCCGGATTTTGGAACTTTTATAGGATCTGCAATATTGCTCACATCAGCACCAAAGATACTAGCATCGATATAACGCATCATATTGCTGTAATTGCGTTTACCTCCATTTAGGAAGTAATCGTTAACCAAGCGAACTTGTTCTTTACTAGCACCGTTATTCAAAGGCGAATTAGGTACATCGCCAATGCCGATAACCTTGATATTGGGGTACTTTTTAACAAGTGGCGCACGTTTATAAAACATAAATTTAAACAGTGCGGGGTTAATACCATCAAGCAGTAGCAAATCGGCAGATTGCCACAGCTCTTCAAAGGCCGCATCATCCAGGCCTTTGGTCTTCGGTGAAATCAGCTCAAAACTGACACCCTCAGCTGCGCTCTCCAGCATGGAGATTTTAGCTTGTGCGGTATGACTGGATTGAATAAGTAAAACTTTTGGCTTCTTATCAAGATCATTGGCTAATGCCAACTGCGATAGCAAGATCAAGGATAGCGCTACAATAACTCGTAATAAATGCACGATAGTTCCTGTTATTACTAATTTTATTGAATAGATTTATTCGTCGCCTTCGGGCACATAGACAATGGAGCCATCCGCCATTTTGTAGGCCACGCCAGCGCGGGCGCCCTCGCCACCACCAATTTCACCAGTGGACTTATACTGAGTAACGGTTTTGCCCTTTTTAACAATGATTTCCATATTGGGCTTGCCTTCGTTTTTGATCACCGTGACATCCTCTTCAGAAAATACATTGAGAGGATTTTGCGCCAGGGCGATCATTAAAGCGGCGATAATGACTAGAAAAACATCCACAAGATTTACCGCGGAGATAATGGGGTTCAACTCTTCATCTTCATCAAGAAACTTCATCACGAGGCCCCCGCTACAGACTCGTCGCCGGGAGTTTTATCTTGCAGCTTCGCGATATTAATCAGCTCGCTGGCAAACCAGCGTTTTTTAACCGAGGCCGGCCAATAGGTAAGCGAAGCAGTTACCAAAGCCCAGATCACAGCGGCAAAGGCAATCATCAGGTTTTCACTAATGCCTTGAATATTGCCATCGGCTAACGAGCGCAAAGCCGGCCCCATAGGAATCATGGTGGCAATCAAACCCAGCATCGGGGCGACGCGGGTCACAATTCGTAGATTCTCCAAGCGCTTTAAGGCATAGACCTCTAGCTCATCATTCGAAGCTTGGGGATTGGCAACAAAGTAGTTGTGTACCTGATAGCCCTGGACATATTGACGCCCCTTTTCAGAGATAGCCCGCTGATAGGATAACGCGCCCTTTTTGCGTAAAAGGTAGAGCGCAGCAAAGCGGCCCAGCGCCACGATGGCGTATACAAATAGCAGGGAAATTAGGATCAATGTCGGTGCCAATAACATATCGGCCACCGTGTACATCAACTGCTCCAAGGACTGGATCGAAAACATGTGAACTCCATTGAGGTATATCAAGCTAATTCTGATTTTGCGGCGAACCGTATATTAATTGCTAATGATTATCAACATTACTATTGATATTAACTTAATAATCCGTAATATGCGCATCAAAATGATAATCGTTCCCATACGCATTTACACATGGTTAGGTCAATTAAATGAAGAATATTTTTATAGTTAGCGCACTTAGCACCGCCATTAGTGCCATCAGCTATGCTGAAGAAGCCACAACAACGACTGCGGCCCACAATGATCTGGAAGAAATCGTGGTCAGTGGCACCCGCATCGAGCAAAAGCTAAAGGATGTTGCCGGAAGCATCTCAGTCGTTACCTCCCACGATATTGATAAGCAGCTGGTTAGTAACATGCGTGATCTATTCCGCTATGACCCCAGTGTGAATGTCACAGGCAATCGCGGTGGCGCTCAAAATATCGTCGTCCGAGGTATGGGCTCCGATCGCATTTTGATGATCAAAGACGGTATGCGTATGAACGAAGGCTACGGTGCTGACGGCGCCAACGATATCGTTGGTCGTGGTTTTATTGATACTGGTACCCTAAAGCGAGTCGAAGTGGCTAAAGGCGCCGCTTCATCGCTGTATGGCGCTGATGCCTTAGGCGGCATCGTTGTTTTTACCACCAAAGATGCCTCTGATGTTCTGGATGAAGGCGAAGAGTTTGCTGGCAATGTAAAAGCGGGCTACAAGCAAGATGGTAAAGAAAGTAATCTCGCGGTAACACTGGCAGCGATGACCGGCGAAATTGAGCATTTTTTAAATGTTGCAAAACGCGATGGCGAATCTAATCAGAACTTTGACGAAACGCTACCAAAGCAGGATGTTGAATCCGCAAGCTTGCTATACAAGCTCAAAGTGCCACTGAATGACAGCGATTACATCAGCTTTTCTGCAGACTTATGGGAACAAGAAAACAGCAGCAGTCGTGCGACCGGTTTACTGCAACCCTTTCGCGGGCTTGCTCAATTTGGCTACCAAGTTACCGATGAAAACGGTACTGAAGAGCAAGAAACCCAAGCGTTTAGATTGGCTTACCACGCCGAAGATGGCGCCTTTTATGACAGCCTTGATACCTTTATTTATCAAAATGACTCAGAGCAAACTGAAAAACAGTTTGGAGCATTAGACATCAATGCTCCGATGTTTGGCGTATTGGAATTGCGCGATATGTATCGCACCGGTGTTTACGAGCAAAAAACCAAAGGCTTTATTACCCAAATCAGTAAAAAAGCAAACTGGGGTGGCTTGGATCATTTGTTCGGTTACGGCTTAGATATTGAAGAAACCGATAGCCGACGCACGGTGAACGATTACCGTATCGCCACCAGCAAAACGACTCAGCAGGAAACCATTACGGATACTACCTCTGACAAGTTCCCTGAAAATACCACTAAGCGTCAAGGCTTGTACCTAAACGATCAAATCAAGTTTTTAGATGGTGCCCTAACCGTTACACCTGGCTTGCGTTACGATCGCTACGACCTTGACGCCAATGGTTCCCTGAAAACGGATGGCACGCCTTACAAGTCTATCGATGATAGCGCGGTCTCCTTTAACATCGGTGCCTTGTATAAGCTAACGGACGATCTCTCTCTATTCGCTCAATATGGCCAAGGCTTTAAAGTGCCACCTTACGATCTTGCCTATATCGAGCAGGACAATACCTTTGCTGGCTATCGCGTTATTCCTAGTGAAGATCTTGATCCAGAAGAAAGTGACTCTTATGAAATCGGTTTACGCGGCAAGCTCGATCGCCTTGCCTTTAGCGCGGCTGTTTTTTACAACAAATACGATAACTTTATCACCACTGAGCTGCTAGAAACTCAAATCATCTTCGGCCGTCCAGTGAATATCTTCCAGTACCAAAATATTGATTCGGTTACCATCAAAGGCGCTGAACTAGGCTTAACGTACTACTTTGAAAATGGCCTAAGTACTTTCTTTAACGCTGCCTACCAAGACGGCAAAGATGATACTACCGGCGATTACATTCGTAGCATTAGCCCGCTTTCAGGCAATGCTGGCCTAAGTTATGAAGCCATGGTTTGGAATGTTGAACTTATCGCCAACTGGACGAAGTCCATGAGTAAAGTAAACGAAGGCGAAAACAAAAGTGATGGCTACGTTACCGTTGATTTGCTGTCTGAATACAAAGTCAACGATCAACTCAGCATAAACCTAGTGCTAAACAATTTGCTTGATAAAGAATACATCCACTTTGGCAGCCGCCTCAGTGTCGATCACGGCTCAAATGATAGTTTGTTTACCGAGCCTGGCCGCACTGTAGCTGCAAGCGTTAATTATCGTTTTTAAGTTCTCCTCAAACAGCCTATAGGCATTCAGCCCAGAGCATTTACTCTGGGCTTTTTTATGACTGCTGTCGCCATTTTGATGGTAACTCTCCGCTCCAGCGTTTAAAGGCTTTTCTAAAGTTAGCCACATCATCATAACCAATTAAGCGCCCTACTTCGGCGATACTCAACTGAGTGTTCTTTAGATACTGCTGCGCCAAGTGCAGACGAATTTGATCCAGTAACTGTTGAAAACTGTTCCCCTCTAGGCGTAGCTTTCTGCGTAAACTGCTTTCGCTCATATTGAGTTTTGTCGCCACCTCAACAGCCGATAAGAACTGACCACGATTACGCAATAAAATTTGTTGAACTCGGCTTGATAATTGTGATGCTCGCCCCAGTTTTTTTGAAAGCTCGTCACACTGCTGACGATAAAGCGCTTCACTAATCGGATCAGCCTGGGCAATTTCACGTTGCAGCATATCAGCGGGGATAATGATGGCGTTTTGAGCTTCCGCAAAGCTCACTTGATCACCTAATAGCTCCCGATATCGATTGCCATATGAAGGCTCAGGGTAATCAAAACGATAAAGCTGCTGCTCTGAGGCATGTGGGAATAAGCTTTCAACACAGTTGCGCACGATGACAAATAAAGATTCAACCGTAAAACGTTCATGTTTTGCACTTAGGTGCTTTGCATGGCAAACCAGTGCAAAATCTTCCCCAGCAGGCAGTAAAGAAAGGGAAACATGGGGCATTAGAGCGCGTTGATACTGCAGCAATAATTTTAAAGCGGCATCAACATTCACACTATTCATCAAGGCATAGCCAAACACCCCCAAGCGATCTAAAGAGATGCGATGCCCAACCTCCAAACCGATACTGGCAATATCTGAAGCCTCCAATGCCTGTTGAATAATCTGCTCGCGGATTTCATCCTCGCCGAGCCCCCCCGCCGCTAAACTTCGGTTTTGCCCCAAGAGTTGCAAATTTAAACCCAGGTCCATCATCGCCTGGATAAAATTTTGTTCTACATCGTTAAACAAGGCTTGACTCCTCGACGTGCAATAGATCAATCGAATTTAACCCCCTATTTGATCGAATACAACCCCACTCAAATCAATTTAGCTGCCTATAATTCACTCAAACATCATAAATACGATAGATATAGCCGAGATATACCTATGAGCCAGCAATCCCACACCCCGGAATATGTCGATATTCACCCTCGCAATCGCGAGCATGAAATTGCCGAATGCTTAAGCCGTGATTGGTATGGCGATCACCCATTCAAAACCGCATGGTTCAATGCCATGTCGATTACCTTCCCTTTGGGCGAGAAGTTTTTTATCGACAGTGTGCGCCACTTTGCCGGTGAAATTACTGACCCTAAGTTACAGCAAGAGATCAAAGGATTTTGTGGTCAAGAAAACGTGCATCGCCGTGAGCATGAGCGCTACAACCAAAGCCTTTGCAATCAGCGCGGCTACGACCTGGAATATATGGAAAACCGCCTTAAAAAGAAGCTAGCTCTTAGCCAGAAGATGTATACCCCTTTAGAGCATCTATCCATTACCGCTGCTTTGGAACATATCACTGCCATTATGGCCGAGTGGGCATTGGATCCAGAAAGTACGATGGCCCAAGAAGCCGACCCAACGATGCGTGCGCTCTGGGATTGGCATGCGGTTGAAGAAATGGAACATAAGGCCGTTGCCTTCGACGTTTTCCGCGCTGTGGGTGGTGACGAGAAGACACGCAAGAAAAGCCTGAAACGAGCCACCTTCTTCTTGTTGATGGATATCTTCGTTCACCTAGTTCATATGCTCAAACGCGATGGTCAGCTTTGGAAGCCGAAGGTTTGGTGGCAAGGCATGGGCTTTTTGTTTGGTAAGAAAGGAATTTTGAGACTGATCTACCCAATGTGGAAAGAATACTACCGCGATGGCTTCCACCCTTGGGACAGAGATACCCAGGAGCAATTAGAGCGCTGGGAAACCGCCCAAGGCGCTTCTTAATACTTGCGATACGCCACTATTAATACTCGGTGCCACTTTAAGGATAAAAACAGTGGCACCAAATGTCATTTTCCCCATTAACAAGCTCTAAATCTCAGGGCATATTGATAGACATAAATAACAATAACAGGTGTCTATCATGGAGAAAACTCCTCTGTTCCGCCCTGCCAAGACGGCTTCAGTGCTATGCATAGGCATAGCACTCGCCACTCAAAGCAGCAAGCTATTTGCCAACAGCGAACGTGAATTATTATGGGGCGATACCCATCTACACAGCTCTTACTCTTTTGACGCCTATTTAAATCAGAATAAGACAGCCGACCCCGACACCGCCTATCGCTGGGCCCAAGGCCAGTGGATTATGCACCCCTATACCAAGGCGCGTATTCGCATCAACACGCCATTAGATTTTCTAGTGGTCTCCGATCACGCTGAGCTGATGGGTGTGTTAAAACATATCAACGAAAATGACGGTGGCTTCGCAGATGAAGGCATTTGGAAAAACTTTAAGCGCTGGTTTGCCATTCGTGCAATTCGTTCGGCTATCGCAGATGGTACTGGTGTAGAACTATTTCTCGATGCCTTACCAATCAAGTTGCATCACGATAGAGAAGACCCCGTAAAAGACCCTGGTAATCCTGCTGCAAACGATATGCTGGGTGATACCAGCCCTGTAGAAATTCAAACCTGGCACGCAATAGTGGATGCCGCCGAGCGCCATAACAAGCCCGGCGAATTCACCACCTTTACTGGCTGGGAATGGAGCTCAATTCCCGCCGGTGCCAACCTACATCGAATCGTCATCAGCCCTAACGGTGGCGAGCAGGCCAAGCAATACAAGCCATTCAGTTTTATCGACGGCCCATATCCAGAGGACCTGTGGAACTGGCTGGAAAAAACTCAAAAGGAAACCGGCGCCGAGTTTATTGCCATCCCTCATAACTCGAACATATCCAAAGGCTATATGTTTGATGATAAAACTCTCGACCGCAAACCTATTACCGCCGAATACGCCAACACCCGAATGCAATGGGAACCCATTGTAGAGGTCACCCAAATTAAAGGTGATTCCGAAGCCCATCCGAGCCTATCTCCTGAAGATCAATTCGCTGGTTTCGAGCCTTTTAATTATTATTTACAAACTGGCGAAGAAGCCTACAAAGCCAGACCTGGGGACTATGTGCGTACTGCACTGGGCCGAGGTTTAAAACTGGAGGAGCAAACCGGAGTTAACCCTTATAAATTCGGCATGATCGGTTCTACCGATGCCCATACTGGTATTGCTTCGGCTGAAGAAGAAAACTTTTGGGGCAAAATGGCTTATGACTCCATCCCAGAAAACAAAGCCGGCGGCACCTTTTCCGATGAGGGCAGCGGCCCTAAAGGTTGGGATATGGCGGCCCAAGGTTTGGCCGCAGTGTGGGCCGATGACAACGATCGTCAAAGCATCTTTCAGGCGATGCGCCGTAAAGAAACTTACGCCAGCACTGGGCCGCGCATGAGCCTGCGCTTCTTTGCCGGCTGGGATTTTAGTGAAGAAGATCTACACGCTGAAGATTTTGCCGATAGAGGCTATGCCGCAGGTGTACCTATGGGCGGAGATCTTTATCAAAACGGCGATGCTAAAGCACCACAGCTTATTATCCGCGCCAGCATGGACCCAATAACTCACCCCTTAGAGCGCATTGAGGTTATCAAAGGCTGGCTAGATAGCGAGGGCAATAACCATGAACAGATCTATACCGTAGCCGCATCGGATCAACGTGAACTGCCCGTTTCTGGTCAAATAGCGGCTGCCGAGGCCGAGCTTAAAGACGGTAAAATCATCTCGCCCCTTAAAGGCGCTAAAGAGCTACTCGCTTTATGGCAAGACCCAGATTTCGACCCTAGCCAGCGGGCCTTTTATTATGTGCGCGTATTTCAAATGCCCAGCAAGCGCCACTCCACACTGGACGGAGAAGCCTTGCAGTTGAAAGAAAGCAATTACCCCAAGCTTATTCAGGAAAGAGCCTACAGCTCACCGGTTTGGTATAACCCTAAATCCTAAGCAGGCGCAACCCTACCCCGGGGTCAGAACCCATGGGTTCTGACCCCAGATCGAAGCCGCGATATATCAGCGCAGGAATACTCCCTTAAGCTCTCGTCAGCGCTCAGTAACAGCCTTCTAACTTGATTACTTCAATCCTATCAAGCAGCAAAGCTTTCCCCATCTGCAAGCTATGTTAGTATCAAGCTATCTATAGGCCAGTTAGCCATTTAACGAGTATTTATAAGATTTCACATGAATAGCAAAGGATTTGCGAGAGGAAACCAGCAGCAATGAGCCAAAGCAAACTTGAACAATTAAAAAACATGACCGATGTAGTCGCCGATACTGGCGATATCGAAGCCATCGCCAAATACCAGCCCCAAGATGCGACTACTAACCCGTCGTTGGTCTATAAAGCCGCACAGCTAGCGCAGTACCAAGATCTAGTAAAAGAAGCGGTTGCCATGCATCAAGACCCGAAACAAGCCGCTGATTACCTAGCTGTTGCACTGGGCAAAGAGATCGTAAAACTGGTGCCTGGCCGCATTTCTACCGAGGTGGATGCGCGCCTATCGTTTGATCGTGAAGCGACTATCAATAAAGCTCGTCAACTGATCGAGCAATACGCCAAATTCGATGTAGAGCCCAATCGAGTACTGATTAAAATCGCCTCTACTTGGGAAGGCATCCAAGCGGCCAAACAGCTGGAATCCGAAGGCATTCAATGTAATTTGACCCTATTATTCAGCTTTGCCCAAGCCCGCGCCTGCGCCGATGCCGGGGTGACCTTGATTTCTCCCTTTGTTGGCCGCATCTTAGATTGGTATAAGCAGCAACAGCCCGATCAGGACTTCAGTGGCGCCAATGACCCCGGCGTTCAATCGGTTAGCCGCATCTACAATTACTATAAGCAGCACAGCTACGATACCATCGTAATGGGTGCCAGCTTTCGCAATACCCAAGAAATTGAAGAATTGGCCGGCTGTGATCGCCTAACCATTAGCCCAGCGTTGTTAGAGTCGCTAAGTAACGATCATTCTGCTTTAGAACGTCGTCTAATCAACGATGCAAGTACGCAGGAAAAAGAGGCCGCCCTAAGCGAAGCCCAATTCCGATTCGAGAGTAATCAAGATGCCATGGCGACTGAAAAGCTAGCTGAGGGTATCCGTAACTTTATTATCGATCAGGAAAAACTAGAGGCTATGCTGGCGCAACAATAACTTATTGAAAGCAGCCACTATGATTGAATTTTTTAAGAATCTGTTTGAAGGTGCCGCCAGCTCAGATGGCATGTGCAGTGACAGCCCAGAAGACATACTGCACCAAGCCGCGGCGGCTCTGCTGATTGAGATTGCCGTTTCTGATGAGCACTTTTGTGAAGACGAGCTAAAAGCGCTTGAGCGTATACTCAATGAAAAAATGGGGATAGCTCAGCCCAAGCTCGACTGTATTATCGAACAGGCTAAAGCCGAGCAAGGTGATGCCACGTCGATTCATCAGTTTACTTCCTTGATCAATCAGAATTACAGCGCGATTCAAAAACGCGACTTAGTGCAGTATATGTGGCAGATCGCCTATGCCGATGGCGATCTGGACAAATACGAAGAGTATATGATTCGTAAAATTGCTGATTTGGTGCACCTAAGCCATAGCGATTTTATCTTATCGAAAACTCGCGCTAAACAAGAGCTGCAATAGCAGCTTTACTTGCACTAAACTTCCGCTTGGGTGCGCTCGCGATATTCCGAGGGCGTACAATCAAACCAGGATTTAAATGCACGCGTAAAGTTGCTGTGATCGGCAAAGCCCAAAAGCAAAGCCACCTCCGTTATTGGGCGATAGTGTTGTAATAAATATTGCTGGGCCAGCTCTTTTCTTACCGCCTTCAGCAGCGAAGTAAAGCTGCTGCCTTCTTTTTGCAATTGCCGCTGCAATTGTCTTGGGCTTAAGCAAAGCCGCTCAGCGATGCCTTGTTGGCTAGGCTCACCTTTCGGCAATTGTTCTTTGATGGCGTCTTGTGTTCGCAATACAAAACTACTATGCACAATACGTTGAATATAATCCTGAGCTAAGTCGTCCTGTCTCTCCGCCAGTTGAGGGTCTGAGTGATCCAATACGCGATCGGCTAATTCCAATGGCAGCACCAGTTCATGTTGCTCACATGAAAAGTTCACCTGGCAACCATAAAACGCTTCAAAGCATTCTGGATTTGAAGGCACAGGCCTTTGTAGGCAAACACGAACTGGAGTAATTTCACCAGGAAAAATAGAACGGCATACAGCAAGTAATCCAGCGAAGCCAAAATCAACCACTTCTAAACCCACGTCCTCAATGGGAATTTTGGTTTTCATGCGAAGATAAAAATATTGCTCGTCGCGACAATAGCTTTGTTTAATAACATTGGTGAGTAGTTCTTCAAACTGCACCACTCGTTGCAGTGCTTGAGCAACTGAAGAACTGCATAACATCGCCAAGCCCAATGCATGCCAATGTACTGGCTGGCATAAATGTGCCGAGGAAATCCCTAAGTTTTCATCTTCGCACAAATTAGTGGCTATACGCCAAGCTTTCGCTATGGTACTGACTTCGATACGCTCATAGGGTTTGCCCAGCTGCTGCTGGTCAATACCCGCCATCTTAAGCACCTGACAATAAGATACATTACGTTGCAGTAATATCATGTCTAAGGCCGAAATCCAGCTACTAAGAGATGTATAACTTTCCATAGGCTTGATAACGTTATTGTTATGTAACCTCGATTATAAATCGACAAGAAGGGAATGATATGTTCAAAAATACCAAATCTTTTGTGTATAGCGGCCATTATTTCTCTATTAGTGACGTAAGCAACAAATAACCCAGACTAAAGACAAATATAAACACCGCGCATAACTACTAAAGCATCACCCCGTAAAACCTTTGATTGAAGCTACATATTCGATCCGGGGTCAGAACCCTTGGGTTCTGACCCCGCTTTCGAGGCCGGGATTTATTCGGTTCAATTAATTTTATTGAAGTAGCGATAGTCCGCTGTGGTTTAGGGCTTAGTGAGTGAGCCTAATACCAACAAGTTATCGGCGTCGATATGGGGTCAGAACCCTTGGGTTCTGACCCCACTTTCGAGGCTGGGATTAATTCGGTTCAGTTAATTTTATTGAAGTCGCGATGGTCCGCTGCGGTTTAAGGGCTTCGTGAGAGAGCCCAAAGCCAACACGTTATTGGCTTCGATATGGGGTCAGAACCCTTGGGTTCTGACCCCGCTTTTGAGGCCGGGATTTATGCGGTTCAGCTAATTTTATTGAAGTCGCGATAGTCCGCTGCGGTTTAGAACTTTGTGAGAGAGTCTAATACCAACACGTTATCGGCTTCGATATGGGGTTTCTACTGACAAGTGCTTGTCGCCTCGCGCATAGCCCTAGTATCGAATTAGGCCCTATGCTGTAGCAATAAATTAATACAATAAAAACGATAGGTAAGAGCCATGCCAAGACATTCTGTCTGTAAGTCCCAATACAAATTATTAAGCCTAGCAATCAGTAGCCTTTGTATCGCTGAGTTAAGCCAAGCCCAGGCTTTAGAGGAAGTGATCGTGACTGCGCAAAAGCGCGCCGAATCCCTGCAAGATGTTCCCATTTCTGTTTCAGCCATGAGCGGAGAAAAAATGGCCGATGCGGGTATTCAAAGTTTTACCGATATGAATAATTACGTGCCAAGCTTTTCGGTCACCAAAGACCCTATTGGCGACAAAATTAATATTCGTGGTATTCAATCCGGTAACCAAGCCGGCTTCGAACAATCTGTGGGCACCTTTGTAGATGGCATTTATCGCGGGCGTGGCACGCAGTCGCGTTACTCGTTCTTAGATGTTGAAGCGGTAGAAATTCTTCGCGGACCACAAGGCACATTATTTGGCAAAAACACCATCGCTGGCGCACTGAATATTCGCTCGGCCAAACCAACAGAAGAACTAGCCGGCCAACTGAGTGGCAGCTACAACACAGAATTCGAAACCACCGAGCTGCAAGGATTTATCGCAGGCCCTTTAAGTGACAGCGTTCGTGGTCGTGTCTTTGTCATGGACCGACAAATGGATAAAGGCTGGGTACATAACAGCTTCTATAATGCCGATGTTCCCCTCAGTGATGAAAAAGCTGGCCGACTTAGCTTAGATATCGATCTTGGTGAAAACACTTTGCTGCGCATTAAAACAGAAGCGGCGGACTTCACCACTGTGGGCCAGCCATGGGATATTTTGGTAGCCGGTGGCCTATCAGCATTTGGCATTAGTAGCGCTGCCGATTATCGCATCAGCATGGGTAATATTCCCCAAGCACCATTCACTCATTTTGGTGCCAGCGGCGAGTTCGTTAATGACCCCAATGGCGTATTGGATTTTGGTGCTGCAGGGCGGCTTGATGGCGATAGCACTGAAACCGCAATCACTCTAGAGCATGATATTGAACAAGGTACATTTACCGCCATTCTTGGGCATTCAGCCTATGAATTCCAACGCTATTTGGATGCGGATTTTGGTCCCACCTCCTCAGTACGTTTTGATGATAGCGAAGACTTCGATCAAAAAAGTTTCGAGCTACGCTTTGCTTCGGATGTCGATGGCAACTTCAATTACATCACCGGTTTATTTTATCAAGAGCAAGATTTAACGGTTGATGGCCTCACCTATTTCAACTTTGGGACTCTGCAACCTCTCCTTAATGGAGCTTGTGCGGGTGCATTAGGCGCTGCCTACCCCGCTTTATTTGTTTCCGGTGATGCACTTACCACCGCCACTAATGTGGCCGGTGCCGTGGGTTCCGCTGGCGGTGCGGGCGCATCTTTAGCAAGTGCCTGTGGCCAAGCCGCGGCATTTGAGCCTTTAGTCAATGCGGGTATTAATGGCGGTAATCGCTACGCCTTGCTCGATCAAGAAAATGAGAGCTGGGCAGTATTCTTTCAAGGCACTTATGAGATCTCGGACACTACCCGCTTGACCTTAGGCCTGCGTTATACCGAAGAAGAAAAGTCCGCCTCCCAGAGCGTTCATGCCACAGAGTTTATCGAAAATGGTACCGAAAAAACCGATAACGCTATTCTAGCTGGTGCCTTAGAAGCCGTAGGTGAGTTTTCTACCCACAGTTTTGATTCTAGCGATCCCGGTATGAGTCGTGATGAAGAAAGTTTAACCTGGTCAGCTAACTTCCAGTGGGATGTGAATGATGACACCATGGTTTATGCCAGTGCGTCCACGGGTTTTAAAGCCGGTGGTTTTAACTCATTCTATATGGCGCAGGGCCAGCCGAATAATTCACAGGATGCTTCTTTTGAAGAAGAGGAAGTCATTACCTTTGAAGTCGGCAGTAAAATGACATTGTTAGATGGCTCTGCAGAAATGAACGTGGCTTTGTTCCGCACCGAGTTTGATGATTTACAGGCCTCGATCTTTACCGGCGGCACCACTTTCGTAGTGCAAAACGCGGCCAAAGCCGTTACCCAAGGCTTGGAGATTGATGGCCGCTGGGCAATCACTGACAAGCTCAATATGCAGGCGGCCTTTGCCTATATTGATTTTGAATTCGAGCAGTTCCCTAACCAAGCTTGTACCGCAGCCCAATTTGCTGGGGCTCGCCAAGCCGCATATGAGGCCGCTTTAAACGCAGGCAGTAATATTGGTGCCGCCGCCGCGGCGCTTACTTACACCAATGGTAGCTGTGCAGCAGCGGGCGTAAATGATTTAGCGGGCGGCACCTCAGAGAACACCCCTGAATTTCAATTCAGTGTGGGCTTTAACCATACCCAGAGCCTAGGCGCAGATTTTGAATTGCTGAGTAATTTGAATGTGAGCTGGACAGATGATGTGTATCGCCAAGCCGACCTTGATCCAGTATCGCTGCAAGAGAGTTTCACCAAGGTAGATGCCAATTTTACTCTGGCACCGCTTGATGGGAACTGGGATGTTAGTTTAATTGCCAATAACCTAACGGATGAAGACACCCTAAGTTATGTCAACGATACACCTCTATTTAATGGCACCCATCAGGCAGCGCTTGAACAGCCAAGATCGTTTACCCTACGTGGGCGCTGGCATTTTTAGGAAAACATGACGTTTGGGGCCAGGCGATACTAGCCGGCCCCACCACCGTGAAAGCTCTGTCGAACCTCCTTTGGTGTCAAGCCAAATCGCCGTTTAAAGGCGGTGGCAAAGCTACCTTGATTGGTATACCCAACATCCAAGGCTATCTGATATATTTTTCTCTCAGGATCTTTTAAGGCTTCATAAGAAAGTGTTAATCGCCTATCCTCCACCAACTGCTGGGGCGTAGCACCAAACTCCGATTTAAAGCCATAATGTAACTTGTTTCGATTAATTCCTACGGCCGCACAAAGCTCTTTAATCGAAACAGAATTTGCGATGTTGGCACAAAGCATGTCGCGCGCCAAATTCAATGCTTTTCGATCCGCCTCACTTAATTTAATTTTATGTTCATCTTGGTAGCTTTCACTAGAAATCAACCTATCAAGGGCTAACACCAGAAGCTCTCTGGCCTTTGCCTGAGCAATGAGCAGAAAAAGATCCTCGCTCACATTCAACGATAAAATTTGGCTACTGACTAAGTTTAGCTGGTGGTCGAAAGGGAATTCTTTGTGCAAGGTTCTGCCAGACTTTTTTCGTAATATATCTAGCTTTGGGTGTTTCGACCACACATCTTTACCCATCAGCTTTTCAACGTAAGATTCTTTGAATACTAGAGTAACCCAAATACTATCCGTATCAGTTTGCAGGTTTTCCCGCATAACCGCCTTGGGCTCATCGTTTATCAAACGCCAAGCTGGCTCATGGGCCAATATGGTTTGCTCACCCATAAACATGGCGATATTAAGCTTCAAACTGAAATTGAAACGCAAATACTCGCCATCAAAAATATCGATTTCAAGAGGCTCACGCCAACGACAGTTCAGTAATATCATTTTCAAACCGTCACCAAATTCGAAAATCTCTACATGACCATCTCCGCTCTCTTTTCTTAGCGACCACCAACTCGCCTTGCAATCCAAGTTCTGGAAGCTTCGCTTCGAATTATCATCAAGCAACAAATTTTGCGGAAGATCGTGAAGACTGTCCCAATGCATGGGTTTTCTAGCAACCATAAAATGCAACCCGAAAAATATAAGGTGACGATGACAAAAACATACTTTTTTCACTCTGTTAGTGTGAAGTAAAAGTAAACGAGGCACAAGACAGCATGAGCAGCAAGTATTTTAAGCACCCACTAGGCACATTAGCCTATCGTGATACAGGTGACTCAGAGCAGGCCATTGTATGCCTTCATAGTAATTCTAGCTCAAAAGATGCCTTTTTATGCTTAGAGCAAAACGAATTATTGAAGCGCTGGCGGATAATCGCAGTGGATCTTCCGGGGCATGGTGAATCAAGTGACTCAGAGCTTGGCAGCGAGGCCTATACCATTGCAGGTATGGCCACAATGATCAACTGTCTAATAGAACAACTCGACTGCAATTGTCACGCCCTAGTTGGATGGTCGCTTGGGGGGCACATTGCAATGGAGCAAGCTGCACAAAACCCCAGTATCACAAAGCTGGTTCTTTCTGGTACGCCGCCCGCCGGCCCTGGCGCTGAAGAACTAACAGAGGCCTTTATTCCTTCTGAGCATATGGCCCTTACCGGCAAAGAGGTTTTTAACGAGCATGAGGCACTTATATATGCTGCCCACACCATCGGAAAAAAATACCTCGAATTTCCCAATTTGGTCGAAGCCGCCGTACGCGCCGACGGTAAATGTCGAGCAACCATGACCGAAAACTGGGGCAAATCTACGGCCGGTACGAATCAAGCGCGCTTTGTAAAAAATTGGAATGGTGAACTTGCCATATTACAAGGTGAAGAAGATAGCTTTGTTTCCAAAAGCTATCTAGACCAATTACTCATCAAAAACCTATGGCGTGATGCAGTCCAATATATCCCTAATGCGGGACATGCGCCAATGCTTGATACACCGCAGCAGTATTGCCAACTTCTTGCCGATTTTCTATCAGAATAATGAATCAAAAAAGGTACAAAAAAATGAACCATGTTAAGCCTTTAGCACTTGCCATTGTTGCCCTTACAACAGCCGACTCTTTCGCCGCAAGCTTGGAGGAAGTTGTTGTCACCGCTCAAAAGCGGGAGCAATCACTCTTGGATGTTTCGGCATCCATTGATGCCTTCTCTGAAACCGATATTGAAGAACTAGGCATTAATCAAGCAGCCAATATTGCCCAGTACAGCCCGGGCCTTTATGTCAAACCAACAGTCGGTGATCAAAACCCGGTATTTACTATTCGGGGCATCGGGTTTAACGACTTCACTTCCATTCAAAACCCTGGCGCTGCAGTTTATGTAAACTCTGTTGTCGTGCCCTATCACCCCATGATGAGTTTTCAGCTGCTTGATGTGCAGCAGGTAGAAGTATTAAAAGGGCCACAAGGTACGCTCTATGGACGAAACTCCACTGCAGGCGCCATTACTTTTGTAACTCGCGAGCCCGGTGAAGAATTAAACGGCTACTTAAACTTAGAGGCCGGTGAGCACGGTTTGAAAAAAGTTGAAACCGCTATCGGCGGCCCTATTAGCGATCAGTTTTCTGCACGCCTTGCGATGGCAAGCCATCAAACCGACGGTTATCAAACCAACAGAACTAACAATGACAATGAGTATGGGGGCAAAGACAGACAATTTGCTCGCTTAAGCTTAGTTTGGGATAACGGTGAAACAAGCAAAGTCGCTCTGAATCTGCACGGCGGGCGTGATACCTCTGAGGCAGTAGCACTTGAGCACCTTTCATCTGTCGACCCTGCCACAGGCGAAGAGTTATGCGCACCGGTTGCCGCGGGCAATCGAGCTGAAGGGGCTTGCACCAACGTCTTTGGATATTTTGATCCGGATTCAGACCCCTTTGCAGGTGATTACAGCGTTTCTGACGGTGGCGTAGATAATAGCGCTGTTGGCATATCGTTAACTGTCGAGCACGACTTAAATGAAGCCCTAAGTTTGGTATCGGTAACAGGCTATGACCGTTTCGACCGATATCAGTTGCAGGATATCGACGCTTCACCCTTGCAGTTGCTGGATGTTACCTTTGATGACTTAACCAAAGCTTTTTCGCAGGAATTTCGACTTTCCGGCGAATATGAAAATGGCACTTGGATAGCCGGTGTTTATTATTCCCAAGACGAAATTTCAGCAAGTCAGCACCTTAACGCCAATGACATTTTCAGTGGCGCCAATATTGTTGTGATTAACAATCAAGACTCAAACTCCTTCGCAGCCTTCACCCATATTGAACATAACCTTGATGATCAAAATCAATTGGTCGTGGGCCTTCGCTATACCGATGAAGAAAAGGATTGGAATGGTGGTACAGACGCCCTTCCTCTAGGGCAAAACTTTTCAAGTGCAAAAGTTTCAGATACTGACATCTCAGGTTTGATTGCCTATGAATATACCCCTAGTGATGACAGTGTCATCTATGCCAGCTTAAGCAAGGGCTTTCGAAGTGGTGGGTTTCCAGGTGGTTTTAACCTAAACCCACTCGCTCTTCAGCCATTTAATCAAGAAGAAGTCTTCGCTTATGAAGCGGGGGCAAAGATGAAATTATTCGATAACAGCTTGAGTTTAAGCGGTGCAATTTTTTACTACGACTGGAAAGATCTACAAACCCAAACAACTACAGTTGATGAAACAACAGGCATCGCCGCTGTCGTTCTTTCAAATGCCGGCGATGCAGAAATTAAGGGCATTGAGCTCAATACTAACTGGCAAATCTCTGAGTTTACTCAATTGCGCTCTGGCATGGCTTACATCACAACAGAAATCGTAAAATCAGAGGACCCAAGCCTAAGAGGCAAAGAGCTGGCCAATTCACCAGAGCTTACCTTCAATATGATTTTCCGCCACAGCATACCGCTGGGCGATTACTCGCTTGGTTTGCAAGCTGACACCAGCTTTACGGATGAAAGGTTTTTCACTTCAGCTAACATTCCAGTATTTCATGGTGATTCCTATTGGCTTAGCAATGCAAAAATCAGCTTGAGTCCCACTGACGAATCTTGGACAGCCTATATACACGCTAAAAATATCAGTGATGAAACCTATCGCGTGGAAGGTTTTTCTCAATTCGGTTTCTCTGGCGATTCTTATCACTACTACGGTGAACCAAGAACCATTTCAGCCGGGTTTAACCTGAGATTTTAAACAGCAATAGCAACTCAATATCTGAGGGCTTAAAGTGAAAAATAAAACCATCAGCGCCATGACCCAATGGCGCCACAGCATACATCAGCACCCTGAGCTAGCGTATCAAGAGACGAGAACTGCTCAGCTGGTCGCTGATATACTTATTGACTTGGGTATGGAAGTTCACCAGGGTATTGCAAGCACTGGGGTCGTGGGGGTACTGCAATCCTCGGCCTCTAACGCCCCCAAAGTGGCACTTAGAGCCGACATGGACGCATTGCCGATTCAAGAACAAAATGACTTCTCTTACGCTTCAAAGCATGACAATGTCATGCACGCCTGTGGCCACGATGGACACACTGCAATGCTTTTAGGAGCCGCTCGCGAGTTAGCAAAAGAAGAGTCATTAAACTGCACAGTCTACTTTATATTTCAGCCCGCCGAGGAAAACGAAGCGGGCGCCCGAAGAATGATTGAAGAAGGTCTGTTTGATAGATTCCCCGCTGATGCGGTTTTTGCACTGCATAACATGCCAGGCCTTCCAGTTGGTCATATCGCAACGCGCCCTGGGGCAATGATGGCGGCCTTCTCTACATTTGAATGTCGAATTCTTGGTCGAGCTGCGCACTCTTCAACTCCGCACCAAGGGGTTGATAGTATTGAAGTCGCTTGTCAGTTGGCACAACAGTGGCAAGGCCTTGGGCGACGCCATTATGGAGCCGATGAACAAGCACTCATTGCCGTCACCCAAATTCAAGGTGGCACCGCAAGCAATGTTATCGCTGATGAGGTCGTTCTGAAGGGCTCGACAAGATGCTTAACGACAGAAACCCAAAAAACACTCGCCAAAACAATGCGCGAAACCGCTGAACTTGTCGCCAGGTCTTATGGGGCGTTGTGCGAATTTAGTTTTGAAGAGCGTTATCCCGTTCTTGTTAATGAGCCCAAATGTACCAAGTTTGGAATATCCGTTGCTAATAGTAGTGTTGGCATAGCTCATAGCGATTCCGAATGCAGTGCCATATGGGGATCCGAAGATTTTGCTTTCATGTTGCAACACTGTCCTGGTGCCTATTTTTTGCTTGGGAACGGCGGAGATGAACAGGGTGGATGCCATCAATTACACCATCCGAACTACGACTTTAATGACGCCATTCTCCCTATTGGGGCGAAATTTTGGGTAGATCTAGTGAAGCAATTTTCCCAGTTTGATTCTTTGATTGACGAATAGCTCTAGTAGTCTCCTCTTAGCCATCAACCATCGTTGATGGCACTTTTTTATCTGTACTTGCTAATTAACTGTAGATTTTTAAGCGAAGAATCTAGGTAGGCTAAAGGGTATATCGAGTTGCTTTTTGGTTCTGAACGCTAGGTATTTTTTATTTGAAAAGATACCCTTCAAACTGATCATATAAGCTCAAAGGGTAACTGGATAATTAAGCTGCTAGGGCTTGGGGCTTATCAGTCTAATGCAATTCACCTTAGTTTGGCTCATCTCGCGCATCGCGAAACCTACACCTTCTCGCCCCAAACTACCGTACTTGAATCCACCAAATGGCATAGCATCCAAGCGAAAATCGCTTGAGTCATTTATCATCACTCCAGCAGCTTCGATACCATTGGCCAGATAGTATGCCCTATTAAGGTCGTTTGAAAACACCGCAGCATGCAACATCACCTCTGAACGATTTGCACGCGCAAGCACTTCATCCAGTTCGTTAAATGACGATAGAATAGCAATCGGCGCAAAGACTTCTTCACAATAAACTTCGTGATTTTCAGCCACATCGGATAAGACGGTAGGCGAATAGTATCGTCCGTCCCTTTTATTTCCCAAAAGCAATGTGGCGCCTAATGACAGGGCAGAATCCACCTTCCTTTTCGCCTCTATTGCGCTTGCTTCATCAACCATTGGCCCCATATCCGTGCTTTCACACATAGGGTCACCGAGCTTGATTTGTTGGCTACACTCTACAAAGGCGCTCGCGAATTTATCAAATATAGAGCTGTGAACATAAATTCTCTGAACCCCGATACAATTTTGTCCTGCAGCAAAGAATGCACCGCTGACAGATTCTCGAACTGCCAAATCTAATTCACAGTACTTATCGACAATGACCGGTGCATTTCCACCCAAATCCATTAGCGTTTTCTTCAGCCCCGCTGTTCTCGTCAGAATCTCTGCAGTTTTACTCCCACCAGTGAAACTCAGCATGCGGATGTTCTTTTCAAGCAATAAAGCTTGCACATGATCCACCCCGCCCATCACCAGCTGAATGACATTTTCACATAAACCCGCCTCATAAAAACACTGACATAACGCTAGTGCTGTTGCCGGTGCTTTTTCAGAGGGCTTCAAAATGATGGAGTTTCCAGCTGCAATAGCCGGACCAAGCTTGTGTGCAATTAGATTCAAGGGATCGTTGAATGGCGTAATCGCCAAAATAATTCCTAGCGGGTGATAGTCATAATATCCCTGCCTATCCTCTAATCCCGAAACCGTATCGAATGCAATAGTTTCCCCTTGATTTCGACTTGCCTCTTCAGCCGATAAGTTAAGCGTATTGCAACAACGATTGACCTCTTTCTTCGCTTGCTTGACCGGTTTCCCACTCTCAAACGCAATCAAACGAACAAACAGTGAAGATTTCTCTTCTACTAATTGTGCGGTACGCCGAAGAATACTCGAGCGCTGCAAGCGACTAAGCGCGGCGCTGGTTTTACGGCCTAGCTCTGCATTTTCTAAAACCTGAGCGAGATCAGATACAGGCTTACATAGCTTGCTGTTAAGAGCTTCACCATAGGATTCTTTGTCAATGGGCGCTTTTAAATCTATTGTGATAGACATGTTTCGCCCTCAGTGAGAGATTCTAAGTAGATCTGACAATAGAGCATAGGCTGTCTCTACTCTTCCCGCTCCAGGTCCTTGTATCATGATCCCATCTAACATCTGATCTTTGATATACAAGGCATTAGTCGCCCCACTCACAGTGGCCAAAGGATGGGATATTGGAAGCTTTTGTGCTTTCACTGATGCCGAAATTTTACCATTAGGAAGCAACTCGCCTCGACCTACCAGTTTCCAGTGATAACCTTCTGTCACGGCTTGACGAACATCTTCTTCACTCAGGTTTTCAATACCTTCACAGGAAATATCTTGTTTTTCGACCCCTAGCTCCAACAGTGATTGAACCAGAATCATCACTTTCAGATGAACATCAGAGCCCTCGATATCCGCTTGAGGGTTTGCCTCGGCATAGCCAAGCTCTTGTGCATGTTTAATCGCCTGGGAAAAAGATGCTCCAGCTTCAACCTCACTTAGAACAAAATTTGCTGTACCATTTAATAGGCCTTCGAAGCGGCTGATTTTATTTGCGGGCAAGCCGTATTGTTTTAGACTCAGTACTGGCGTACCGCTCATTACAGAGCCTTCATAAAGAAATTCACACTGCTTTTGCGCCGCAATAGATTCAAGCTCTTTCAATGCAAATGCCACCGGCCCCTTGTTCGTTGTACAAACATGAACGCCGCTTTCGAGAGCTTGCCTGCAATAAGACAGTGCCGGTTCACCATCTTTTGGGTTAGTAAAAATTGCTTCACACATTACGGAAACCTCAGGACATTCCCAACATAACTCAGGAATAAAACTGCTTTTCCCATCGGCAATTGTGCTGAGACACCCTTCTTTACCATCTAAGTCTAATAGCTCATCCAACTGAATACCTGCTGGACTGTAGAGGGAGCCAAATTTTTTATCGACAACGCTGATGACTTTAATCGCGTCATCGTCGATTAGATTGTTTCTTTCTTTGATTAGCTTTACCAATGTACGATTCACATTACCAAAGCCTAATAATGAAATGCCAATATTCACTGTTAATATCTCCGCCTTATCAATCCCCACTCATAAAGCGGGAAAACAATTTGAAGCTAAAACAATATCAAGAGGACTTAAGTGATGTTTTCGGATGCAGCACTATTTGTTTGTCGTGTGTCACTTATAAGATGCTGCAAGCCACTTAACTAGAGCCACACTGAAGGCAGAAGGGAAAATTTGGGAAGAAAGGGGGCGCCCCCCCCTTCCAAAGATATATTTAGCTATCTTCAGCAGTTTGAAAGAAATCACAGGCCAAAGTACTACGTAAGCGAGATAGGCGAGAACGTAACTCCTCCTCTTCGTATTCCTTCGCCGCTGCGGCGCCCCATATAGGATTGGGCCAGGCCACATCATCTTTAAAGCGCGCCACATGGTGAATATGCAGCTGGGAAACATGATTCCCTAAGGCCGCCATATTCATCTTGTCTGGTGCAAATAAAGCCACCATAGCCTCAGATAAATAGCCTGATTCTTTGGCATACTGCTGACGGTCAATATCGCTCAAATGATGCAATTCCGTCATATTAGCTCTTTTAGGTACCAGTAAACACCAGGGGAAATTAGCGTCTTTACTTAGTAGCACCAAGGACAAAGGGAAGTGTCCGACTACCACTGTAGAATCGGCCAGTTGTGGGTCCAGCTTAAATGGCTGGGTATCCATGGTTTCATCCATAGAAAACTCCTCGATCAAATTTTAACCACTTAAACCCTAAAATCGGTCTAAAAATGGCATTACCGGGCTAAGACGAACAAATCAGCGTAGACCCCCAGAGGCAGTCGCCTTAAAATAGCGGGTTCATTTGCTGCCTGATTGTGTCCATTTGGACCAAAGGCCGCCAGCCTAGTTCGCTTTTGCCGATTAACCCCAGCATAGCAAGACCAGGCACAACCGCAAACCGCTTGATACGAGATACGAACCACTATGCGCGCCAGTCGATTTTTGATCGCTACACTAAAAGAAACCCCTGCCGACGCTGAAGTTATCAGCCACCAGCTTATGCTACGTGCCGGCATGATCCGTAAGCTAGCTTCCGGCCTATACACCTGGTTGCCGATGGGTTTACGAGTACTGCGCAAGGTGGAAACCATTGTCCGTGAGGAAATGGACAAGTCCGCTGCCCAAGAGGTTATGATGCCAGTCGTTCAGCCTTCTGAGCTATGGCAAGAATCTGGCCGCTGGCAGGAATACGGCCCGGAGCTGGCCCGCTTACAAGACCGCCATCAGCGTGACTTCTGCTTGGGCCCAACCCATGAAGAAGTGATTACCGATATGATTCGCAATGAAATCAGCTCTTACAAACAGCTGCCTGCGAACTTCTACCAAATTCAAACCAAATTCCGTGATGAAATCCGCCCTCGCTTTGGCGTGATGCGCTCGCGTGAGTTTGTGATGAAAGATGCCTACTCCTTCCACAGCAATGCCGAATCGCTGCAGGAAACCTACGATGTTATGCACAGTACCTACTGCAGCATCTTTAGCCGTATCGGTTTAGATTATCGCCCAGTACTGGCCGACACAGGCTCAATTGGTGGCGCCCACTCACATGAATTTCACGTTCTCGCCCAAAGCGGTGAAGACGATATCGTATTCAGTAACAGTAGTGATTACGCCGCGAACGTTGAAAAGGCTGAAGCGCTAGCCCCTGCTGGCGAGCGCCCTGCGGCTGCAGCAGAGCTGAGTAAAGTCCACACTCCTGATCAAAAAACCATTGCAGCCGTTAGCGAATTCCTAAATGCCGACCCAGCCCAAAGCGTAAAAACCTTAATTGTGCTCGGTGAAACCGCAGAAGGCGAGGAAGAAGAAAGCGCAGCTCTTATTGCATTGGTTTTACGTGGCGATCATGAGCTAAATGATATTAAAGCCGAGAAGCTCGATGGCGTTGCCAACCCACTTTGCTTTGCCCCTGAAGAACGTATTAAAGCCGAATTGGGCGTAGGCGTCGGTTCGATTGGCCCAGTAGGCCTAAACATTCCGACCATTATTGACCGCAGTGCAGCGCACCTGGCCGACTTTATTTGCGGTGCCAATGAAGATGACTACCACTATACCGGTGCCAACTGGGAGCGTGATGCACAATTAAGCCGCATTGAAGATATTCGCAATGTAGTTGCCGGTGATCCAAGCCCTTGCGGCCAAGGTCAGCTGGAAATCAAACGCGGAATTGAAGTGGGTCATATTTTCCAGCTAGGCACCAAATACTCCCAAGCCATGAATGCCTCTGTACTGGATGAAAACGGTAAAGACGTTGTGATGAGCATGGGTTGTTACGGCATCGGGGTTACCCGGGTAGTAGCTTCAGCGATTGAACAAAACCATGATGACAAAGGTATTATTTGGCCTGAGGCCATCGCGCCTTTCCAAATGGCTATCGTACCGATCAATATGCACAAATCAGCCGATGTAGCAGCCGAATGTGAAGCGCTTTATGAAAAGCTAAGCGCCGCCGGTGTTGATGTAATTTTGATGGATGAAGCCAAAGCGCGCTTGGGTGTTATGTTGGCCAATACCGATTTGATGGGTATTCCGCATCGCTTAGTGATCGGTGATAAAGGTTTAGCCAAAGATAGCATCGAGTACAAAGGCCGTCGTGATGAAGAAAGCCAAGATATTGCTCGCGCCGAGTTAAACAGTTTCTTAAGCGAGAAGCTGGGCGTTAATATCGCCTAAGTTCAAAAAATCGTTATAGCTATGCACAGCCCGCTTTTCCCAACAATAGTACAACGTTTTAGTTCTAGCGTTGTACTATTGCTATTGAGCTGGCTGCTTCCCACCTTCGGTTTTGCGCAATCCCTGGAAATTGATCCTGAATTACGTAAACGCCTTAAATCCAGTATTGTCGCAGCGGATAGTTTCGAAGATCGCTTTGATGCCGAGGTTTGGCTGGTCGCCAAATCACAGGTACTCAAGAAATACATCAAAGACCCCGAGTACCGTTTACAAATTCTTAAAGCTGTACACCGCGAAGCAAGCCGGCAAAATCTCCCCCCCGAGCTGGTATTATCCGTCATTCAAATAGAAAGCCATTTTGATCGCTTTGCCATATCTAAGGTAGGCGCACAGGGAATGATGCAAGTTATGCCGTTTTGGAAAAAAGAAATCGGCCGCCCTCAAGACAATCTCACCAAAATGGATACCAACCTACGTTATGGCTGTACCATTTTGCGGCACTACTTAGATAGGGAAAAAGGACGCTGGCCAGAAGCCTTGGCACGCTACAACGGTAGCTATGGCAGCTACCGTTACAGCACAAAGGTTTTAAATGCCTGGGACCAGTGGCGCTAAAAACAGCGCTTAATCTTTAGCAAGCTTGGCCCAAACACTTATCGCGCACTAACTTGAACGGCTATTGTTAACCGTCCGTATTCATTGTTGTAATTAATTCAGCAAGCACCTCATCGGCCTTATCATTCTCAACCTGACATGTGCCGGCCGCCAAGTGACCGCCACCACCGTAGGTCAACATTAATTCACCAACATTGGTTTTAGAGCTGCGGTCTAAAATCGACTTACCTACAGCAAATACAGTGTTCTGTTTTTTAAGGCCCCACATACGATGGATCGAGATATTAATTTCAGGAAACAGCGCATAGATCATAAAACGGTTGCCCGCCCAAATCGGATCTTGTTCCTGCAAATTAAGCACAACAACATTTTTATGTACCACTGTATTTTGCTTGATCTGATCCATAAACAGTAAGTGATGCTCTTTATACATATCGACGCGTTCCTTCACGTCTTCAAGCTGCAAGATTTCCTCAATGCTATGACTGGCACAGTAATCAATCAGTTGCATCATCAGTTCATAGTTAGATATTCTAAACTCTCGAAAGCGCCCTAAACCGGTGCGCGCATCCATAATAAAGTTTAGTAACTCCCAGTTCTTGGGGTTAACAATGTCTTCGCGCTCATATTGGGCAGAATCGGCCTTATCAACAGCAGCCATCATTTCCCCCCAGCTTTCAGGGAATGAGTTAAAACCACCATAATGATCAAACACTACACGTGCCGCCGATGGTGCTTCGGGGTCGATAATATGGTTCGCACGAATTTCATTGCGCACCGTTTCTGAGTGGTGGTGGTCAAAAGCTAAGTGAACACCTGACACATAAGGGAGGTTGGTCGTGATATCGTTGTCGTCAATCTCAATCTTACCATCCTGCATATCCTTGGGATGTACAAACTTGATATCGGATACCATATCCAAGTGTTTCAATAGCACCGCACATACCAACCCATCGAAATCACTGCGGGTCACCAAACGAAATTGCTTTGTCGTCATTCTCTCACCTTTTACAAAAGCAGCAGCCAGCCTTAAAACGAGGCCTTTTCTTAACCATAGCCCAAGCTATAGCGGCCTGCTTTGGTTTTGCTTAAGTCAGAAAAATAGAATGAGGAAAACAGCGCCAATTTAGGCAAAGTGGCGCCCTAACTACCTGATTTACAGGGAATTAGTCTTAGAACAACAGATTTAAGCTTGGCCGTCTAAACTATAGAGCGTCAATTGCTCTGATAGGCTTTACTCACTTCCTCAGCGATAATTTGGATCCCCTTGGCCACCACATCTGGACTCTGGCTATAGGTGACGCGCAAACACTCATCTTTATGGGGCCAGTCTTCATCCAAACCAACAAAGAAGTGATGTCCAGCGACGACCAATACACCGCGACTTTTTAAGCGCTGATACAACTCTTCGCTACTAATGGGAAGCCCCTTAAACCATAGCCAAAAGAACATCGCGCCCTCTGGTTTGTGCAAGCGATAGGGTAAACCTTTAAAAGACTGCCTAACTGCATCCTGAGCTAGCTTTGAGGCCTTTTCATAGTAAGGGCGAATAATATCGTTACTGATTCGCAAAATACTGTCGTCTGCAAATAACTGCTTACCGATGCTCGGCCCCAATGTCCCCGAAGCCAAACTAACGATGGTATTGGTATTGGTAAACGCTTTAATCACATCTTCATTGGCAACCACAATCCCCGTACGGGCACCGGGCAAACCCAGCTTAGAGAAGCTAAACACTACAATGGTGTTTTCATTCCAGTGCGCCTTCGCCTCGCTAAAGATCATATTGGGAAATGGTGTACCGTAAGCACCGTCGATTATTAAGGGGATACCTTTCGCCCTTGCCAATTGATCAAGCTTTTGAATTTCACCATCGGTAAGTACATTACCGGTTGGGTTGGTTGGGCGAGAGACACAAATAGCCCCAATATCGTCGCCGATATTCAGCTCATCAAAATCCACACGGTATTTAAAGAGGTTATCGTCCAGCTCCTCAATCCTAGGTTTAGCCGCGACAAAGAGCTCTTCTTCAACACCCACATCGGCATAGCCTAAATACTCGGGTGCCAAAGGTAGTTGGATTTTTTTGTAACTACCGTCTTCTTGTCGGCCACCAAACATATTGAATAGATTAAAAAAAGCCGACTGAGAGCCATTACTCACTGCAATATTAGCGGCAGTGACAGGCCATCCTAGCTCTTCATTTAATAGTCGAGCAACGGCTTGTAAAAACTCTAGCTCGCCCTGGGGGGATTGATAAATTCCAAATAACTTATGGCGCTCGCGCTCATCCGCCAAAACCGCTTGTAGCTTCTCAGCGAAAATATCTTCTAGCTCAGTAATTCGACTTGGATTGCCACCACCCATAAATATCATTTCAGGGTTCAAGGCCAAGGCTTGCCCTAAATCGTCCATCAAGCTAACAATGCCAGAATCACCCGCCATCTTTTGTCCAAGACGCGACAGCCCATTGTTTTTACCTTGCGATTTACCTGAATCCTCAACCATTCCTCTGCACCATCTACTACTTATTGCCCTGTGAGCTTGCCCCAATAAACTGTCTTTTTAAACTATCTATGCAAGCAAGCTCAGCCATCAAATGGGTCCAGCCTACCCGTTTTGCTAGGCAAAATCGACAACTGTAGAATCGGCTGCCAGTTTGCCCTTAAATTAGCTATCAAAGCTGCGTTATTAAGGCATTTGTTCGTCTTGATAAGAGCTCTAGTAAAGGCAGCGGGCCGCTGCCTTCATGCGCCCCATTGACAGAACAGGATAATAAATATGCTTTCAAAGCTTCGTCTCGGACAGCTACGTCCTACTCAACTGCTATTGGCCAGTTACTTGCTGTGCTTTGCCATGCTAAGCCAGGCAGCACTGCCTAGTATTGCCAGTAAGACTAAAGGCATGCAGGCCATGCCGGGATTTGTCGATTTATACTGGGATGAAGATAAAGGCGATTTATATATGGCTGTCGCCGACCTCGATAAGGAGTTTATCTATCAAGTTTCATTGGCTTCGGGCTTAGGCAGCAACCCTGTGGGCTTAGATCGCGGGCAGCTTGGGCACACCTTTGTATTGGAAGCTCGTAAAGTCGGCCCGAAAATCTATTTCTGGGAAAAGAACTATAAGTTTCGCGCTGATAGTGACAATCCAGCAGAGCGTAAAGCGGTTCAAGAGGCTTTTGCACAATCAATCCAATGGGCATTTCCCATTATTGCCCAGAGCAAAGGCAAATATCTGCTAAAGGCCAATGATTATTTCCTTCGCGACACCCATCAAGTTATGGCTCGTTTAGATCGCGCCAAGCAAGGTAAGTTTAAGCTGGATAAAAACCGCAGCAGCTTTCATATGCCTAGAACCAAAGCCTTTCCCAATAACACCGAGGTGGAAGTTAGCCTAACCTTTGCAAGCAGCAAACCAGGTGATTTGGTATGGCGCGCAGCGGCTAATGCAAATTCCGTAACCTTACGTCAGCATCATACATTTATTGCTGCACCTACCGGTTATACCCCACGCTATGCTGACCCACGAATTGGTAGCCTTGGTCACACTTATCAAGATTATGGCACCGCGATCGAGCAAGATTTATTTGTGCGTCTAGCAGGCCGTCATCGCCTAGAAAAGAAATATCCAGATCGCGAGCGCTCTGAAGCCAAAGAGCCGATTGTTTACTATGTGGATGGCGGTACTCCAGAACCTATCCGCAGTGCCTTAATCGAAGGCGCCATGTGGTGGAACGAAGCCTTTGAAGCGGCAGGATTTATTGACGCCTTCCAGGTTAAAGTCTTGCCTGAAGACGCCGATCCGCAAGATTCACGTTATAACATGATTCACTGGACGCATCGCCGAACACGTGGCTATTCCTACGGCAGCTTTATTATGGACCCGCGTACTGGGGAAATTATCAAAGGCAATGTAAACCTAGGCAGCCTGCGTTTGCGCCAAGATTATCTACATGCTCGCAAAGCATTGGAAGGCTACCCAATGCACAGTGACAGCCATGGAGCGAACCATAGTAATAGTGACAATCACAATATGTGTATCCTGGCGGATGCCCCAAGTTTTGAATACCTAGCCCACATGGCCAGCAGCAGCGATAAGACGGCGGTGGAAATGGCCTTAGCCCGTGTACGTCAGCTGTCTGCGCACGAAGTCGGCCACACCATCGGCCTGCCCCATAATTTTATGGCCTCGAGTTACGGCCGCGAAAGTGTTATGGACTACCCAGCGCCAATGATCGACATTAAGGATGGCAAGTTGGATGTCAGCAATGCCTATCTACAGCGCATTGGTGAATACGATAAATTAAGCATTCGTTGGCTATACGGTGAGTTCGATAAAGAAAAAGAACAGGCTGAGCTAGCCGCCGTTATTAAAGAAAGTATTGATCGCGGTTTAATCTATATAAACCACATTAATAATAAATTCACCCGCGCCGCACATCCGAAAACCTCGGTTTGGGATAATGGTAACAACTTGGTTGACCAACTGGCCCACGAATATAAAGTGCGCCGCATTGCCTTAGATAACTTTGGTGAACAACTGCTGCGCCCTGATGAGCCCTACAGTAATCTGCGCTATATCTTGCTGCCAAGCTATATGCATCACCGTTTCCAGCTTAACGCAGCAGCTCAAAGTCTGGGTGGTGCTGATTACCGCTATGCCAGCCGTGGTGATGGTCAGATGACCGTTGAGATTGTGCCTAAAGCAGAGCAGCTACGTGCATTAGATCTTATTCTAGAAAGTTTGAGCCCAGAGTTCTTGCGCTTACCTAAGGCCGCATTAGAATTAATTACCCCTGCCGAGGGCCGCTTTAACCAAGGCGAAACCCTGAATGGACGCGCTAACCTTATCTTTGATACCGAAGCGGCTATTGAAGCATCAGCGGCATTAAGCGTAGAGCAAATCTTGCGTCCTGAGCGCTTACAACGCATAGAAAACTTTGCCTCCCGCGGTGATTACCCAAGCCTAACAGAAGTGCTGGATAAGCTATTAAAAGCCAGCTGGGATATTAAGGCCGCAAAAGACCCACAAGATCGCCAGATTCAGGAAGTAGTGCAGCAAGTGGTGGTACAGAAAATGGCAGCCAGCGCGGCCCATAAGAATACCAGCCACAGTGTACGTGCAGAGCTTAATCAAAAGCTTGCCTTGCTTGGCAAGCGCCTAAAAGACAAGCGTAAAGCCAGTGCCCATGAGCAACAAATTGCCCGCGATATTGATAAGTGGTTAAAGAAACAAGAAGGAAGTTTGCAGAGTATTGTTTTGCCGCCAGGTGATCCAATTTAAAGGTAAGCAGTTTTATCTTAATAGCAAAAAGGGCTGCATTATTGCAGCCCTTTTTCTTTGTTTGGCTATCATCTTCCCTTGACTTAAAGCTCTCACAACTCAAAGCGATAGCCTACACCGTATACCGAATGAATCAATTCTTGCTCTGTCACGGCGGCTAGCTTTCTACGGAGGTTTTTAATATGACTGTCAACGGTTCTATCGGTGACCACCCGCCCATCGTTATAGAGCTTATCCATCAACTGATCCCGAGAAAAGACTTGCCCAGAATGACAATAAAGATAGTGAAACAAACGAAACTCTACTGGAGTTAAATCCAAAGCCTGACCGAATACTTCCACATGGTAGCGCTGCTCATCAATGACAATCTCATTGCTGTTTTGCTCTTGAGTGGGCGCACTGTGATAGCGTCGCATTACCGCTTTAACACGCGCCACCACCTCTCGCGGGCTATAAGGCTTACAAATGTAATCATCAGCGCCAAGCTCCAAACCAAGCAGGCGATCAATCTCTTCGACCTTGGCGGTGGTCATGATAATTGGCACACTGGAAAACTGGCGAAGCTCTCGGCAGATACTCATGCCATCTTTTACAGGCAGCATTAAGTCCAATAAAATTAAATCTGGCTGATTTGCCTTAACCCAATCAACTACATCAGCACCATCTAGTAAGATGTGACAATCAAAAAGCTCTTGCTTTAGATAATCGTGCAGAAGCTGGGCCAGCTTAGGCTCATCCTCTACAATTAGTATTTTTTCTGTCATAGCAAAGCCTCTTCTAAAACCGACTCCCAACTTCTATTCACGCTAACTATTCATCAGACCAAAGCGGGAGATACACACTCACCTTTAAACCACCAATATTGGAAACTTCGGCGCTAATACGCCCACCGTGGGCTTCAACAATATTTTTGCACAAGGATAAACCCAATCCAGAGCCTCCGTGCTCCCGACTGCGGGATTGATCGACTCGGTACAAGCGTTCGAATATTTTCGGCAGGTCCTCCTCTGCCACTGATGGCGATGAGTCCACTAGGGTAATCTTTAGATTTTCATCTAAAACCTCAGCATTCAAAATCACCTGCCCTCCAGCATCGGTATAGCGCAAGCTGTTTTCCAAAAGATTATGCATCAATTGGGTGAAACGCTTGCGGTCCGCTCGAATAGCCGCATTCAGCTGAGGCAAATGAGGGGCAGATAAAGATAAGCTCGCTTGCTGGTAGCGAAGATCAAAAGCATCTAAGGAGAGCTCTAGAAGCTCGCGCGGATCTTCCCGACTAAAGCGATAATCCAGCGCCCCTGCATCGGATAGGGCCAATTGATACAAATCGTCGACTAAGCGGCCTAAAGCCAGAACTTCAGCATGGAGGGATTTTACATTGTCTGAATTAAACTCTCGCACACCATCCAAAACGGCTTCAATTTCACCCCGTAAAACCGCTAATGGTGTACGTAGCTCATGGGAAATATCAGCGATCCACTGCTGTCTCGATTGCTCGTTCTTTTCTAAGGTAGAGGCCAGCTGATTAAAATCACGACCAAGACTGGCCAACTCATCAGAACCACGCACTTCAACTCGACGGGCATAATCTCCATCGCCCAATGCTGCAGCACCCTTAGCCAGCTCACGAATCGGAGCGATCAGATTACGCGATAGTAACCAGGACAACAGGGCAGAGATCAGCAAGGCAAAAACAACAACTTTCCAAAGCTTCTTAAGTTGCTGCTCACGAAACTCATAATCAAGACGATTACGTTTGAGCCTGACCTTGCGCAGTGCAAAGGTGCCAATTTGCTCGTTATCAAGCATCAAGGGGACGCGCAACTCATCTTCAACACCGCCTTGCCAGGAGGACGAAGCAATTATTAACTTGTCTTTTTCATCATATAGACGCAGATAACGCGCTTCACGAAAATGTCTTTCAAAGATTTTGCGGCGGTGCTTTTCCTGTTTTCGGCTTATATTTTCGCCATCGGATCGCCTCGACTTTTCAATAAAACGCTTATGGCGATCCCAATCAATGGTCTGTAAAATCAACTGTCTTAAGAGCTGGGGGTTATCCTGCAAATCTTGCCAAGAACCGGTACTGTTGTAGTGCTCCACCAACGCATTTCGAATAGATTCCGTGCGTTCAATGGCGGCTTGATTTAAATACTCCCGAAAACCTTTGTCGAAATTCCAATTTGCAAACCAAGCTACCACCAGTAACACACTGGCGGTAGCGCAAGCAAAAGCGAGAAACAACTTACCTTGTAATTTAATGTTCATAAGTAGTTTTCATAACAAATTTACAAGAGCCAAAGTACAACATTCAGCGATCCTCACTTTAATATAGTAAGCGGCTAATTAGCGGCGAAAACTTTTGCGCATGCCTTTTTTTCCGCGGCGGCTACCTTGCTCAAATTCTTCTTCGCTAATTTGGCCATTACCATCTAGATCCATTCGTGCAAACTTCACAGCAGCACGATCTGATTTCATAGCCACTATCTCGGCTTGGGTAAGCTGACCATCCATATTTTTGTCCGCTAGTGCAAACAGGTTTTTAGCCACCTGCTCTTTTTGCTCTGGTCGACGCTCTAGAAATTCCTCAACGCTTACCGTGCCATTACCATTGGCATCAAGGCGTGCAAACATTTTGTTTTGCATCTCGGCTTTTTTGGCTTCGCCATAGCTGCTCAATTCACTCTGGCTTAGCTGGCCATCTTTATTGACATCAATATCCGCAAAACGCGCGGACTTAGCGGCTTTAATTTCAGAACGACTGATATGACCGTCGCCATCTAAGTCCAACTTTTCTTTCATCTCCTGACCACCAGGGAAGGCATAAGCCTGTGAAGTCGCCGCTAGTGCAATTACCATAGTAAGTAGCTTTTTCATTTTACATCCTCGATTCTCTTAATGGGTATGGCCACATCTCTGTGACTTGCTGCTTATACTAGGCAGCCAGCTTGCACCAAATATGGAGGAATTAAGGAGTCTCAAGCAGTTTACGTTAAGGGGCGCCACAAGCTTGATCAGACTAACATTATCAAAGCAGTGCTATCTGCTGTATTAGCGCCGCCAAATTATCAGCTTTCATCTTCTTCATAACTCGAGAACGGTGAATCTCAACGGTTTTGACACTGATACCTAGATCTTCAGCCACACTCTTATTACTACCGCCTTCAGCTACCAGAGCTGCCACCTGTTGCTCGCGCTTACTGAGTTCTTCCCAGTTCGCCCTTGCATCAAGCTGCTGACCTTGCAAAACAAAGCGCCTAGGAATGTCAGCCACCGCATTAGCGATAATATCGAGCAGACTCTCGTCATTGAATGGTTTGCTAATAAAATCAAAGGCATGGTTTTTCATGGCGGCTACCGCCATTGGCACATCACCGTGCCCTGTGATCAATATCACCGGTATTTGATAAGACTTATCAAGCAATTGACGCTGTAATTCCAAGCCACTCATCCCCGTCATACGCACATCGAGTAATAGGCAAGCTGGCTCACCTTGGTAGGATGCGAGAAATTCTTCAGCGCTCGCGTAGCCCTGGCTTGAATAACCGGCACTATCCAGTAACCAAGACAGCGACTCACGAAAATCCGCATCATCATCAACAATTAGTATTGGGTTCATAAGTCTTCACCTGCGGCCGCTAAGCGGACTTTAAAACAACTGTAACTGCAGCCATCACTCTCAACTTCGATTCGGCCACCTAAGCTCTCAATGATAGAGCGAGATATGGACAGGCCCAAACCAAGGCCTGAATTCTTGGAGCTGTAATAAGGCTCAAACACCTGCTTGATCGCTTGGGCTTGAATTCCAGAGCCCTGGTCACTGACCGCTACCTGCCAGTAACGGCCTTTAGATGCGACTTCCAGTTGCTCTTCGATACTGATTTTAATGGTGCGAGGGTCTTCATTGAGTTTATTAGTAGAATCTTGGGCAGCATTCTCGGCCATCGCCTCCAAAGCATTGATCAACAAATTCACCCACACTTGCTGAAGCTGCACTTTATCGGCCATGACCCAAGCTTTTGACCTCGGCTCTTGAAAAACAATATTCACCGCTTGTTGCTCTAGCTCTTGCGTAACGAACTCTGCGGCTTCACGCAAAGATTGACGAAGCTCAATGAGTTCTGGGCGATGTGGGGTTTTCTTCACCATCGAGCGTAACTGCTGCACGATTGCTGCCGCTCTTTCCGCTTGTTTTTCCATTGCACTCAATAATTTATTAAGTTGCTCTGGACTTAAATCTTCCTCGCGCTTGAGCTTACGTAAACCACCGCGCGCATAATTTAATAAGCTCGCCAATGGCTGGTTAATTTCATGGGCCAAGCCACTGGCCATTTCACCGAGGCTCATCAAGCGCTCACTGTGAGCTAATTGCTGCTGCTTATCTTGCAAGGCCTGTTGCACCGCCAGCTCTTCACTGCGATCTCGAATAATTAGGGAGTACAAACCATATACGGGCTCGGTATTGGTCGCAATCAACTGCTCTAACTGCCACAAGCCATCTTTACGACCCGGCAGTTTTAGACGTATAGCACCTTTCCAGCGACCTTTCTGGCGTGCAACCTGCAGCGCAATGGTACGGATTTTTTGCACACTCTCAGTGGCTAAATAGTCGCGCAAAGAAAATCGCTCTTCATCCTGATCACGGCCTAGCGCCTGTTTCGCAGCACTGTTTAAATCTAAAACCTGCAACTGTTCATCACAAAGCAAAACCAAATCGGCACTGGCTTCTACCACATCCGCTAAACGCTGCACCGCCTGTTCAGCTTCTACTTCCTGTTGAACTTCGCGGGTAACGGCAATAATCTCTTTTAGCTCACCAGTGTTTTTATCACGAATGGAGCGGTGAGTACTTTCAACCCAACGATATTCACCCTGCTTATTACGCGAGCGATAGCGAAAGGTGCGTGTGCCGTGCTTTTTAATGGCCGGTATCAGCTTGTGTTGCATGGCCCAGGCATCTTCTGGGTGGAACATTTCATAAGCCGGCAGGCCCAGCAATTCATCAGCGCGATAACCCGTGAGCTGCTCCACGGCTGGATTAACGGCCGTATAAGCCCAGTCACCTGGGCGATGCAAAGTAATCATCACCCCCGACTGCTCAGCCAATATACGATAGCGAGCTTCGTTATATTCTTGCAGGTTGGAAGCTGGCTCCAGACTGTCCATGGTTTTTACACCTAATAATTGCGCGTCTTTGAACGATAATTATAGGTGATTCCCCTTAGTGGAAAAAGCAGCAATTCCCACCAGCAAAGCTAATCGTGAATGTTGGCGTATCACAAGAATAAATAAGCCCTTGCAGCCTGGCTTTGTTAGTCTCTGCCCATTCCCAGCACGCTGGCTGGTTTATTATCAGATAGCGAGTACAGATAGCAATATAGACAGCAGAAGAAACCGGAGAACAAAATGCTAAATGATCTATTTGGAATGCAAGGCAAGGTATGTGTAATCACCGGTGGCTCACGTGGCCTTGGCTATTACATTGCTCAGGGTTATCTCGAGGCTGGCGCTGCACGTGTTTACATCACCGCCCGCAAAGCAGAGGCCTGCGAAGCGGCTGCGGCTGAATTAAGCCAATACGGCGACTGTGTTGCACTGCCTGGAGATGCCGCCACCAATGAAGGCATCATTGCTTTAACCCAAGCCCTCAATGAGCGCGAAAGCCATATTGATGTATTGGTAAACAATGCTGGCACTGGCTGGGCTGGCGAGTTTGGCCAGTTTCCAGAAAAAGGCTGGGATAAGGTTATGGATATCAATGCCAAAAGCCCATTCTTCCTAACTCAAGCCTTACTCCCCCTACTGAAAGCCAAAGCTAGTCAAGATAGCTATAGCAGCGTGATCAATATTGGCTCTATTGCCGGTATCGTTGGTAATGGCCTCGATAATTTCACCTATGCGGTCAGTAAATCGGCCGTGCATCAGCTTACTCGCGTTTTGGGTAAAGAGCTGGCCGAGAGCCATATTCGTGTTAACGCTATCGCACCCGGTCGCTTCTACTCTAAGCTGACTGAGTTTTTGAGCACCAATAAAGAGGCTTTTGAGGCTGAATGCGCCGCAATCCCAATGCATCGCTGGGGTGAAGCCAGCGATATCGCAGGCGTTGCCATCATGTTAGCCAGTAAGGCTGGAGGATTTATTACTGGGCAGATTATCCCTGTTGATGGTGGTACGACTCTGATTGCTTAGAAGACACCTGTGAAGCTAGTGCAGGCCTGACCGCCTGCCTTGGTTGAGGGGCGCTTTGCTGGGTACGCAAAAAGCGGCATCCATGCCAGCTCGGCTCCTCCTCCAAGTCGGAGACGCCCCAGCAAAGCGCCCCTCAACCAAGACATTCTGCAATATCCACGAAAATACACACCTTGATGTCTAACAACCTCTCACAACACTTGATTTGATCTGACCTTTTAGCGAAAATAGGGGTATACCCCTATTTTGATGCAAATAGCAAAGTAGACTCCAAAAAGCTCCAATAGCGATAATCACGAGAAGCCACCATGTCACAAACACCGCTACTAAACGACCGCGATATTGAATTCCTACTGTATGAGTTCTTAAACAGTGAAGCCCTACTAGAGCGTCCACGCTACCAAGAACATTCGCGCGAGGTGTTTGATGCCACCTTGGCAACCGCCAAAACCATCGCCGAAAAGTACTTCGCCAACCACAATGCCAAAGGTGATGCCAACGAGCCGACCTTTGATGGCGAGAATGTGCACCTGATTCCAGAGACCCAAGAAGCCTGGAATGCCTTCGCAGAGGCGGGTTTCCTCGCCGCCCACTACGATTTTGAAGAAGGCGGCATGCAGATGCCAGAAATCATTCTGCGCGCAGCCATGTCCTATATCTCTTCCGCTAATATTTCGTCTACCGGCTACCCCTTCCTTACATTGGGCTCAGCCAACCTAATTCATAGCTTTGGTGATGAAGCTCAAAAAGCTAAATATCTGCCACCGATGATGGACGGACGCTTTTCCGGCACCATGGCATTAACCGAGCCAGGCCAAGGTTCAGCCCTAGCCGATATTAAAACCACAGCCAAACCACAAGACGACGGCACTTACCGCATCTTTGGTCAAAAGATGTTTATTTCAGCCGGTGATCACAACCTAACTGAAAACATTGTCCACATGGTGTTGGCTAAAATCGAAGGTGCACCGGCAGGCACCAAAGGCATCTCACTATTTATCTGCCCCAAGTTTATGGTTAACGAAGACGGCAGCGTAGGCGAGCGCAATGACGTTGCACTGGCAGGCTTGTTGCACAAAATGGGTTATCGCAATACCACCTCAACCGTTCTAAGTTTTGGTGAGAAAGATGGTGCTGTCGGCTATCTAGTCGGTGAGGCCCACAAAGGCCTAGCCTATATGTTCCAAATGATGAACGAAGCACGTATTGGTGTTGGCTTGGGCGCCGCAGTATTGGGCTACCAAGGTTATAACTACTCGTTGGATTATGCGCGTAACCGCCCACAAGGTCGCCTGCCTTCACAAAAAGATCCTACATCTAAGCAGGTTAATATTGTTGAGCATGCTGATGTACGCCGCATGCTGTTGGCACAAAAAGCTTATGTCGAAGGCTCAATGGCTTTATGTTTTTATGCAAGCCAATTGTTCGAAGATTCCAATACCGCAACAAGCGAAGAAGAGCGTAAACAAGCCTTCACCTTATTGGATTTAATCACCCCAATGGTGAAATCCTTCCCATCGAAATATGGCCTACGTGCCAACGAGCACGCCATTCAAATTTTGGGTGGCTCTGGTTATATTCGCGAATACCCCGTTGAACAGTATTACCGTGACAACCGCTTGAACCCAATTCACGAAGGTGCCGAAGGTATTCATGGCTTGGATCTATTAGGCCGTAAGGTACCAATGAATGGCCTAGCAGGTTATCAAGCCTTAAAAGATGAGATCCTCGCTAGCACAGAAGAAGCTAAGACGATCGCAGAAACTTCAGCTTGGGCCAAGTCCATTGAAGAGGCACTAGCGAGCTTGGATCAAACTACCATGAGTTTGCTCGGCACCCTAGGTAAAGGCGAAGTTGATTTAGGCATGGCAAATGCCACGGTTTACCTCGATATGTTTGGTCGTGTTTTGGTGAGCTGGATTTGGCTCAAGCAAGCCATTATCGCAGCCAAAGCACTGGCAACAGATCTACACCAGGACGAAGAAAACTTTTATCGTGGCAAGCTGCAAGCCGCCCAGTACTACATTCAGTGGGAGCTGCCAGAAATTGATTACCAGGCCAAGCTACTGCAAAGCCAAGACGATACTTGTTTAGCCATGCAAGACGCTTGGTTCTAAAAATAAAGTGTAAAAAAATGGGCAGCCACAAGGCTGCCCTTTTGATTTAACCTTTTTGCTTTTATATAGATTAAAAGGAAACACCATGAGCTCAGCGGCACTCTACAGCCAGCAAGATAATATTGCGCTAATCACATTAAATTCACCACCGGTTAATGGTCTCGGTAAAGATCTACGCACCGCGATTAAAGCAGCCTATGCAACAGCGATAAGCAATTCAGATATTGACGCTATTGTTATTGCTTCGTCAGGAAAACTATTTTGCGGCGGCGCCGATATCGCTGAATTTGCAGCCGGCGGATTTAATACCGAACCCATGCTCCCTGGCCTATTGGTCGAGTTAGAAAATAGCCCTAAACCAATCGTAGCTGCGGTTAATGGTATGGCCTTAGGTGGCGGCTTTGAATTAGCCCTAGCTTGTGATTACCGTATCGCCTTGCCAAGTGCCAAATGTGGCTTGCCCGAAGTAAACATTGGTATTCTTCCAGGCGCAGGTGGCACTCAACGTCTACCCCGTTTAATCGGCGCCGAGATGGCTACCAGGATGGTGACTAGTGGTGCCCCTGTTGCTGCAAGCAAACTGATGGAAGCCGGTGCTATCGACCGAATCTTTGATGGTGAAGCAAAAGATTTTGTTGCTGCCGCTATCGACTACGCCAAAGAGTTAGCCGCGCAAAATGCGCCTTGTAAAAGCTGCGCCGATTTAAGCGTTGAAAACCCAGGCGCGGAATTTTTTGCTGAGTTTAGAAAATCCATTGCACGCAAGACTCGCGGTTTTTATGCACCGGAAATGAATATCCAATGCATCGAAGCGGCTTGTGAGTTACCACTCGCCGAAGGACTAGCTAAAGAGACAGAACTGTTTGAAAGCTGCATGCAAACACCCCATGCCCGCGCTCAACAGCATATCTTTTTTGCCGAACGCGCCGCCACCAAGATTCCTGGCGTCGATCCTAAAACCCCGCTGCGCCCAATTAAAACCGTGGGCATTATCGGTGCCGGCACCATGGGTGGCGGCATCGCCATGAACTTTGCCAATGTGGGTATTCCGGTTACTTTGCTTGAAGTTAAAGAAGATGCGCTTGAGCGCGGACTAGGGGTGATTCGTAAGAACTACGAAATCAGCGCTAAAAAAGGTCGCTTAACTGAAGCTCAAGTTGGCGAGCGTATGAATCTAATTCAAGGCAGCCTGGATTATGCCGATCTGGCCGAAGTGGATATTGTTATCGAAGCGGTCTTCGAAAACATGGACATTAAAAAGCAAGTCTTCGCAACGCTGGATAAAACCTGTAAAGCAGGCGCAATTTTAGCGACCAACACCTCCACATTAGATGTCGATCAAATTGCCGCCAGCACTTCGCGACCTGAAGATGTTATTGGCTTGCACTTTTTCAGCCCTGCTAATGTTATGCGTTTATTAGAAATTGTTCGCGGCGCCAAAACCGCCAACGATGTACTAATGACGACCATCAAAATGGCCCAAACAATACGTAAGATGCCAGTCGTCGCCGGCGTTTGCTGGGGCTTTATTGGCAACCGTGGACTCGAACCTTATGGACGTGAAGCTTCACGTTTAGTAATGGAAGGCGCCAGCCCAGAGCAGATCGATAAAGTTCTGTATAACTGGGGTTTAGCGATGGGCTTACCATCCATGATTGATCTTGCTGGCATCGATGTTGGCTATCTGACCCGCCAAGGCAATCGCGATATGTTCTACGGCCGCGACGACAGCTATACCGCAGTTTGTGATGCACTCTATGATCAAGGTAATTACGGTCAAAAGACCGGCAAAGGCTTTTACATTTATGAGGGCCGAGATAAGCAGAGCAATCCAGAAGTTGCCAGCATAGCCCAAGCCCTGGCCGAGCAACATGGTGTTGAGCAACGTGAGATTAGCGGTCAAGAAATTTTAGAGCGCTGCCTATTCCCACTTATCAATGAAGGCGCCCAAATCCTTGATGAAGGCATCGCCTATCGTGCCAGCGATATCGATGTAATCTACTGCAACGGCTATGGCTTCCCCGTTTATCGTGGCGGCCCAATGCAGTATGCTGATGAGATCGGCTTAGATACCGTGGTGGCCGCGCTAGAGAAGTATCAAGCACAGCTGGGCAATTATGGCCAAACGTGGTTCCAGGTTTCTCCATTGCTCAAGCGTTTAGCGAGCGAAGGAAAAAGCTTTAAGCAGTACGACGCGGAGCAAGCGTCTTAATTCACCGTAAATTCGGCCCTCATAGCACTGTGTGCTCGAGGGCCAGGCGCTAGACTGATGTCTAAATAATGCCTATAAATTCTAACGAGGATCAACACCATGACTAAAGAAGCGGTTATCGTATCAACAGCTCGCACCCCGATCGGCAAGGCCTTTCGTGGCGCATTAAACAATATCAAATCACCTACCATGACCGGCCATGCCATTAAGCACGCGGTAGAGCGCGCTGGTATCGAAGGCGCTGAAATCGAAGATGTCATTATCGGCTCCGTACTAAACGCTGGCACCGCTGCTAACAACATTGCGCGCACCGCTTCTATCGCTGCTGGTGTTCCAGTAACGGCAGGCGCACAAACTATCGATCGTCAGTGCTCTTCTGGTCTAATGGCTATTGCTACTGCAGCCAAACAAATTATGGTTGATGGCTACAGCTGTATTGTTGCCGGTGGCCAGGACAACATTTCTGCTGTGCAAATTCCTTACGGCAAAATGGCGGCGGATCAGTTCGATGAGAACGTGATCAAAATGAACGAGCATGCTTACATGCCAATGCTACAGACTGCTGAATATGTTGCTAAGAAATACGGCATCAGCCGTGAAGTACAAGATCAGTATTCTTTAGAGTCTCAACAACGCACCGCCGCTGCTCAAGAAGCTGGCCTGTTTGACAATGAAATCGTGCCTATCACTGCAACTAAAGCCATTGTTAACAAAGAAACCAAAGAGGTTTCTTATGAAGAAGTAACGCTTACAAAAGATGAAGGTAACCGCCCTTCTACTACCCTAGAAAATCTACAAAGCCTAAACCCAGTTATCGAAGGTGGTTGCGTGACAGCAGGTAATGCTAGCCAGCTATCTGATGGAGCTTCGGCTTGTGTTGTGATGGACGGCAAACTGGCTGAACAGCGCAATATTGAGCCTCTCGGTATTTACCGCGGCATGATGACCGTAGGTAATGAGCCAGAAGAGATGGGCATTGGTCCTATTTATGCCATTCCTAAGCTACTAAAGCAGCATGGTTTGAGCGTAGACGATATTGATCTATGGGAGCTTAACGAAGCCTTTGCTGTACAGTGTTTGTACTGTCGTGATCACTTAGGTATTGATCCGGCCAAATACAATGTTAACGGCGGTTCAATCTCCATTGGTCACCCATACGGCATGACCGGTGCGCGTACTACCGGCCACATTCTATTAGAAGGTAAACGTCGCGGCGCCAAGTGGGCCGTTGTTTCAATGTGTGTTGGCGGCGGCATGGGTGCTGCTGGTCTATTCGAAATCGTATAACACACTTAGCTGGCAGCCTTTCGGGCTGCCAGTTTCACTTCTTACGCCACCCCACATAGATTCACCTACCCTCAGTTATTCGTTCTGCTAATGTAAGGTGTTCAGCCACTAACTTATGTTAATGCGATAAAACCACTGTTAGTCGATAATTCCTGCTCTCAATTAGGTGATCACTAGATAGGAGATAATCATGAGCCTCCCACAATTTTCTCTTGACGGTCGCAATGCGCTGGTCACCGGTGCTTCTTCTGGTATCGGGCGCTGCTTAGCCCTTGGGCTTGCCGAAGCCGGTGCCAATATTATTGTTGCCGCCCGACGCCAAGAGCGTTTAGCAGAGCTTGTGCAAGAGATCGAAGCACGAGGCGGCAAAGCCCTTGCCGTATCGATGGATGTTACCAATAAAGACAGTATTCAAAGTGCTTATGATCAAGCTGAAAGCACCTTCGGCACGGTCGATGTTATCGTAAATAATGCCGGCGTTGCTGATGCAAAGAACTTTCTCAAAATTGACGATGAATCCTTAGACTTTGTAATGGACACCAACTTCAAAGGTGTGTGGCACGTAGCCCAAGAAGGCGCCAAACGTTTAGTAGCAGCCGATAAGCCGGGCAGCATTATCAATATCGCTTCAGTACTCGGCATTACTGCTAAGTACGGACAAAGCGCTTACTGTGCTTCTAAGGGCGCGGTAGTCCAACTAAGCCGCTCTATGGCTTTAGATTTAATGGCAAATAATATCCGTGTGAATGCAATCGCACCTGGCTGGTTCAAAACTGAAATTAATACCGCTTATTTTGATAGTCCAGCCGGACAAGAATACGTTACGCGCATGCCAGCAAAACGCCTTGGCAAGCTGGAAGAATTAGTAGGACCGGTGATACTCTTAGCCAGTGATGCTGGCTCATTTATTACTGGTACAGTGTTGCCAGTAGACGGTGCAATACATTGCACGGGAATTTAATAACGCGAGATGTGAAGCGAAAGAAGCGAGTGCTCTAGTCATCATCCAATGTCTCACATCTAACGTCTAACGTTTTACATCTAACCAATAATAGCGAAAAGCATGATGAATATTTCCTCACTCGAAGACCTACAAGCCCTTGAGACCACCCCATTTGAAGAACGCATAGAGCACAGCAGCACCTATGATTTGCTGCGTGATAAAGCAGAGCAATATGCCGAACAAACAGCACTGAGCTTTCTATTGCAGGGTAGCGCCGATGAGGAACCTATTCGTTACAGCTATAAAGAGCTATTTGGGAAAATCACCCAGACAGCCAACGCACTGCACCATCTTGGCGTCAATGCTAATGACACGGTATCCATGCTATTACCCAACCTGCCTCATACGCATTTTACTATTTGGGGCAGTGAAGCGGCGGGTATTTTTAATCCAATCAACCCTTTATTGGAAATTGAACATATCGCTGCGATTCTTAATGAAGCGCAAACAAAAGTTCTGGTTACCCTAGCCCCATTCCCTGGTGCTGAGCTCTGGGATAAGGCCATCGCGGTTAAAGAATTGGTTCCAAGCCTTAGCCATATTCTGGCTGTTGATATGGGCAAACTTATGCCGGCGGAATTTGCAGTGGCCATGACAGCCGATCGCGAAGAATACTTAAGCGATACTATTTTAGATTTTGATGACACGATTGCTAAGCACAATAGTGACAGCCTAGATAGCGGCCGTGAAATACAACAGGACGATATAGCCTCATACTTCCATACTGGCGGCACGACGGGCACACCCAAGCTGGCACCCCACACCCACTTCAATGAGCTAACCACTGTATGGCAAATGAAAGCCGGGCTCGATATTGGTCCAGGGGCTGTATCATTAACCGGCTTACCGCTATTTCATGTAAACGCCGTATTTGTTACCGGCTTAGCTACTTGGGCGCAAGGTGCTGAGGCTGTACTGGCAAGTCCACAAGGCTATCGTAATCCTACGGTGATTAAGGACTTCTGGCGTATTGTTGAGCGCTATAAAGTCAGCTACTTCAGCTGCGTGCCTACTATTCTTAGCGGATTAATTGAAGTTCCCATTGGCGATAGCGATGTATCCAGCTTGGATTTCTGCCTATGTGGCGCAGCGCCTTTAGCCACTGAGCTGATCCGCAACTTTGAAGAAAAAACCGGTTTATCTATTTTAGAAGGCTATGGTCAAACCGAGGGCACCTGCGCCTCCACAGCAAACCCGCGCTATGGGGAGCGCAAAGTTGGCGCTGTTGGTTTGCGCCTACCCTACATGGAGCTACGCATCGTCGAGGTGGACGACAATGGCCACTGGCTACGTGATTGCGATACCAATGAAGCCGGCTGTATCGCCATCAAAGGGCCAAATGTATTTAATGGTTATAAACAAGCCTCGCAAAATGAAGGGCAATGGGTTGAAGACGGCTGGTTTAATACTGGCGATCTTGGCCGACTCGATGAAGAAGGCTATTTGTGGTTAACCGGCCGCAGCAAAGACCTTATTATTCGTGGAGGACACAATATCGATCCACAAATGATCGAAGAAGTCTTCTACACTCACCCGGCTGTCGCCGAAGCGGTTGCTATTGGTAAGCCTGATAAGCGTGTTGGCGAAGTACCTGTGGTTTACCTACAACTAAAACCCGGCCAGGAGGAGAACGAAGGGGAATTCTTGGAATTTGCAATGGGCAATATTGCTGAGCGAGCGGCAGTGCCTAAAGAAATTTATTTTGTAGAGCAAATGCCTGTAACGGCCGTAGGTAAAATATTTAAACCCGATTTACGCAATGACATTGTAGCGAAGGTGGTAAACCTACACCTTGCCGATAAGCTGCAAGAATTACAGGCCAGCTTTAGTGTTGAAGCTTCGAAAAAGCACGGACAGCTAGTTCAGTTTGAATGCAAAAATGCAGAAACACTTGCCGAATTGGTACGTCAAGAGCTTGGCGAATATACCTTTGCAACCGAAGTGAAAGTGATCTGAGAGTATTCAGAAAACACATAGCCGAAACATCAAGCACAAACCTAACTGCCTGCTAATACGGAGATACCCAAAATGAGTAGCACTTTAATTTTGCATCATTACGATAGCTCGCCCTACGCCGAGAAGATTCGCTTGATGTTTGGCTTAGCAAATTTGAGCTGGCAATCCCTACTCTCACCGGTATGGTTGCCAAGACCCAATGTTGACCCTCTCGCCGGCGGCTATCGCAGAATCCCTGTTGCCCAGATGGGTGCGGATATATTTTGTGACAGTGATTTAATCGCCATGGAAATTGCCTCACTGGCGAAACAGGCCGAGCTAAACCCCAAAAACGCCAGCCCAGAAGCAAAGAGCATTGCTCAATTTGCCGAGGGCGAAGCATTTTTCGCTGCAGTATCTGCAGTGCCGCCACTCAGACTTTTAAGCACAATGTTGCTTAAATTTGGCCCAATCGGCGCCTTTCGATTTATTAAAGATCGTGGTGAGCTGTTAAAAGGTAGCGATGCAAAGCGCCCTAATCTCGAGCAATCCCAAGCTTTAGTTGAAGATCTAATCGGTAGAATATCCAAGCAGTTAGATCAGCACGAATGGCTAGATGGTAATGCCCCTTCAGCAGTAGATTTTAGCGTTTACCACCCTTTATGGCTGCACGTAAATTGTAGTCGCCGTGAACTGCAGTGTGACGCAAAGGTGCGAGATTGGTTCCAGCGTGTGGCTGCTATTGGCCACGGCCAACGTCATGAAATAAGCCAAGCCGATGCATTCAGCGCAGCCAAAGATGCACAACCAAGAGATATTAGTGATTCGGCAGAACATGAGCTATTAAACAAAGAGGTTGCTGTAAGCCCTTCTGATTATGGTTTTGTGCCAGTGCAGGGTAAGCTTGTTGCGGTAAATCAAAAACGCATTATTGTGGCCCGAGATACAGAAAATTTCGGTTTAATTCATGTGCATTTTCCACGTGAAAACTACAGCATTAACGCTCAGGAATAGGCCTTTTGCCAGGCTGAGCCACCGTGCTCAGCCTAGCCTCTCACATCAAATCAGCAGATTCTAAAAGCTACTAACAACAACCCCAAACTAAGAGTTATTTTGCAAGCTCTGCTGAATCGCAGCCTCTAAATCGCCCCCTAAAGGCTTCTCCTTTGAAGGAAAATATTCCACCTTTGTTCCATCTGGGCTCACTAAGTATTTATTGAAATTCCACTTAGGCTCTTTACCGGTTTTATCGGCCAACTCCTTAAACAGCGTATTCGCATTATCACCCGTTACTGGGCTGCTACTCATCATGGTAAATTTAACGCCATAGTTGATGTAACATACCTCGGCGGTCTTTGCTTCATCTTTGGCTTCTTGTTTAAAATCATTGGATGGGAAACCCACAATCTCTAGGCCTTGAGGCTGATACTTTTCATAAAGCGCCTGCAAATCGGCGAACTGCCCAGTAAAGCCACAATGACTTGCTGTATTAACGACTAACAAGGGCTTACCGGAGAACTTCTCGCAGAAATTAACACGCTCACTGGAACGTAGCTTCTGAGCTTCAAACTTCAATATATCAGGGCAGTCAGCAGCAAGTGATGAAAGCGCAGTAAAGAGTGGCAAGGCGAACAAAAGCTGTCGTAAACGCATGGAAGTAAGCTCCGCAAATGACTTTAACATCGAGTCTCAAGTCTATGGTAAAGCATATATGGTATAGACACAAAGCACGCGAAAGCTTGTCGAACATAAGTGCAGTTACCAACTGCCCTACAATAAGGCACTAATCATTGCAACATCACATAAGAGACGTATTATGCTAACCGTTGTTTGCTTCACCACCTACAAACTGATATGAGCGCAAACTATGCAAGGCGAAAACAATCTTTCCGTACTACTTAGTAATATGCAACCTAAGCTACAAAAGGGCCGCTGGGTATTCGCTACGGTTGATAGCGAGCAACTGCCAAAGATCTTAGACCAAATTGAAATTAGCGATTTACAGGGTTTTTATCAGGAATCAGAAGGCAGCAGCTTAATACTTGAAGAAGCGCAGGCTAAACTACTTGCCTTAGAATGCAGTGAGGCCTTTGCTGCCATCAGCCTTAGCATTCACTCTAGCTTAGAGGCTGTAGGGCTCACTGCTGCGATAAGTGGAGCACTCTCCCAAGCTGGCATTAGCGCCAATGTTGTGGCGGCCTTCTACCATGATCATATTTATGTACCCTATGAAAAAGCTGAGGCGGCCATGCAATGTCTTAATGGAATTAGGGCTGAAGAATAATGTGAGGAAATTCTATTCCCGCCTATGCAGTGGCTGACAAAGATGTGCGATTACAAACGCCACAATGAGCGCCAAACCATAAGCCCATGATCCACTCCCAAAATGATCACTAACAATATAATAAGCCACGCCCCCTAAAACAAAATACCCAGCCTTTTCTTTACCAGGCAACTTTTTTAGAAGTAAAAACACAAGCAGGCAAAAGGCCAGCCCCCAGGAAAAATCAAATACGTAAGACCACCACTCAGACTGTTCCATTAGCTTTTGCAAAAATAGTGCTCCTAGAGCACTCAGCACAAACATCCAAACCAGTATCATTCGATATATCACAGCGCCCATTTGTTTTTCCTCACAAAACTTCCGATTGAATCAGCGCTTTTATAGTGACAAAGCCCAGTAGTAAACCCTATAGGCAAAATGTATGAAAGAGAGCTACCCGAAGCATCGATATGGCAACTGTTTAACTGCGCAGAAAATAAGGTGGGGAAATACACAGAAGCCCTAGCATCATAGATGCTAGGGCTTCACGCGACTAAGACATCTTTATATCTTAAATTTCTGAACCATCTCACCAAGCGTCCCAGCAAGAGCATTTAAGTTCTCGCTAGACTCAACCATCTTGTTACTATTAACTGAGTTAGACTGGGAAATATCATTCACCGCCGCAACACTTTGATTAATTTGTCCAGCTGTAGCACTTTGCTGTTCAGCAGCACTGGCAATATTGGTATTCATTAGGGAAATCTCACCAACCGCGTTGGAAATCAGTTGCAAAGCGGCACCCGACTTATTGGTTTCATCCACGCTATGCACTACAAACTCCTGACTTTTTTGCATAGCGCCCACAGCATCTCTAGCGCCCTGTTGAAGACGTTCAATCAAACTCTGAATTTCTTCGGTAGATTCTTGGGTCCGGCCAGCGAGGCTGCGTACTTCATCAGCCACAACTGCAAAGCCACGCCCCTGCTCCCCAGCCCGGGCCGCCTCGATTGCAGCATTAAGCGCTAACAGATTGGTCTGCTCGGCAATATCTCGAATAACATCGAGGATTCCCCCAATATTATCGGCTTCACCCTCTAGCTCATTGAGCTTCGCCGAGGTTCCGCTAACTTCTTGCTCGAGCTTATTAATTGAATCGATGGCCACTTGTACGACCTGCATCCCTCGATTTGCCTCGTCACTTGCTTCCGTTGCCGAGCTAACGGCAACGCTGGCATTCTTTGCGACATCTGAAACGGTAGCCGACATTTCCTCCATGGCCATTGCCACTTCACTGGTCATATTAAGCTGCTGCTTAGATCCTGCACTGGTTTCTGCGGTGACGTCACTAAGCTTATTGGATTCTTGAGTTAAGTCACCACTGGCATCGGACATACGAGAAATAATCTCGCGCAAGTTGCTCACAGTAGTGCCCAACGCCCCTTGCAAACTACCGATTTCATTATCGTTTTTCGCCTCGATATTGACTCGTAGATCACCCTCTGACAAAGATCTTGCGACATCCACCACTTCATTGATCGGCTTAGTGATTGTTCTGGAAATTATCCCACTGAATACCATTGAAGCGAGTGCGGCCAGCAAGCCACCCACAGTAACAATCAATAAGGTTAAATCGCTAGAGCTTTCCGCCGCGCTGCGCCTTTGATCCATAAGACGGTTTTCAATATCAACAATCTCTTTTACCTGGGCACGCAACTGATCCATATATTGCTTGCCTTGCTTCTTAGCGAATTCCGCATACAAAGTATCCATATGAGGATGTCTATTGGCTTCCTCAACTAGCGCTATCGCTTTTTGTGAATAGTCTGTTATCCAGCCTTGAATATTGGCCTCTAAACTAGTGCCTGCAACCGAAGAAATTCTTGAAGTAATAATTGCCCTACCGGCATTATAGGGCTCGAGGAATTCAACTTTTCTATTGAGCATATATCCTCGCAGGCCTGTTTCCATATCGATCATTGCGGCCAATAGAGATCTGCCCAAGCCCGCATTCCCTAAGCTCGCAATATCTTGCCTAAGACCATCCATTTTCTGTTTGCCGATACCGGAATCAATCAGTTCACGTAGCTCATGATTGGCATCATCGCCCAAGGCAATATCACGGCGTAGCTCAATCATTTTCTCAGCATAAGCTTGCCACTGCTCAGCATTTTGCTTTACTGCATCGTATCTTCTTTGTTGTGCAGGGTTATCGCTGGTGAGCTGCCGCGCTTTTTTAAAGTAAGACTGGAAGTTATCTTTACCTTGGTGATAAGGCTCAAGATAGTCCTCTTGCCCGGCAACTGAAAAACCTCTTAGGCCAGTTTCCATATCTACCATCGAAGCAACCAAGCCATTGGATTGATCAATAACTTCGTAAGTATGCTGAACCATTTTGGAGCTATCGTTTAAGGACTTTAATGACGCAAAAACTACATAGCAGAGAACTACGAGTACAAAAGCGCTGATCCCACTATTGATCAGTAGCTTCTGCCTAATACTCAAACCTGAAAAATTCATTGATAATACCTGTCAAAACAATACGCTCTGCCCTCCCTGTTTGGCGTACTGACGTGTTGAAAATGCTGTCGTCTAAATACAATGTAGTAGAGCATTGCTTTAATTCAACATAAGGTATGAGGTTTTTGATTTGGCTCAATATCACAAACTCAGTGAAAACCAAGAAAGCCATTGATTTTATTAGAGTTTCTATTGCTTTCACTAAAGAACTAAAGAGCAGCTTTAAAAAGCTCTAGAATGTGACGGGGGCTAGGGATTAACTGAGTTAAATACTGGGTTTATTGGGGCAATTTATCACAAACCTTAAGGCTGAATTACCTCTAATTTATCGCCAACTGAGATTCGGCCAGTCTTGGTTATTTTTGCACAAAGCCCACCATAACCATACATATTGGCAGGGCCCGAAGGGCCAAGTGGCTCAATCATCCTAGAACATGGATGGCATTGCGCAGTCGCTTCAAACTCAGCCTCGCCTATTTTAAATCGCTGATGTCGTAAAATATTTAAATTCACATTTCTTACAAGTAGATTGCGTCTCAGCAACTCAGGGCCCAACTCTTCAACACCACAAAGCTTCTGGATACAGCTTATATCCTGTTCACTGATCAAGCTTACTTGTCGCGCCGAGCCTGGAGTTTTAGCGCAACGATGATCCCCCTCTAAGCCTCTACCGGCAATAGCCAAAACGGAATCCACATGCAGCATATTTTCTTTTCTTGCAGGCCGCACTCCAATCCAACGCAGTTCGCCAGCTGATATAGTTGAAAGATAACGCCCTAGCAAACGCCCCTGGGTTTTCATTGCATGGGCTCATGTTTAAATTTTGGTTCAAGCTTACTTGCGGTATAGCGTCGTGTTTCTGGCTTTGTCCAGTTGTCATTTTTTAAGTAAGAGGTAGACATATGCAACTCGCCGTTAATCATCTCACAAGTGGACTTAACTTCGCTGATACCGCTGGATAAGCCACCTGATGAAGCCGCAACCTTTTCTAGAATAGAAAATTTATTCTCCCCCTCTAGCTTAATCGTCGCTTCGGTATAAAAATCCGCTGTTGTAAAATAGAAAGATTTATAGCTTTTGGTCTTTTTATCCCAAAATATAAAACTCTCACCACCGTAGTCACCATCGTTTACTGAGTGAACCGTTTTTAATACCTTACCGTTCAATGCCACCTTCCAATCGGCGACATCCAGCACTGTGCCCTTATCCTTGCCCCAGTTCATAGGCGCCTGCCAAGTACCAATAAAGGCTCTAAAAGGTTCCAGTTTGGCATCAAGTTTAATCTCTGCCACTGTATTCATGGATGCCGTAAGAATTAAGGTAAAAATTACTACGTTTAATTGCTGTATATGTCTCATCGTTATTCTTCTCCGTGCAGTACACTTTGTTTGAGCAATAATTAGCTGATAGGCTAGCGCTAAGAATAATACACATGCAAGGGAGTTGTTAAGTGAATATGATCGAGCCCCAAACCCTGAAAACTCTGGGCCGCCTGTCTTTTATTTTATGCGCGCTTTATAGCTTTACAGTTGATGCTTACCAGCCCACACGAGAAATGGCGCAAGACGATCAATTTACTGTCGCTAGAACACTATTAAACAAGCACCAAAAGGAGCTCCTTGAGCTGATAAAGCATGCCAAGCAAGAGAGTTCCGTCAGTAAAGCTTATGTATCTCCCCAGGGAGATCTTAGAGCTTATGCAACAACGGATGACGATGCTGCCCCGATTGAGGTCCCGGAGGTATTAGCGAGCAAGATACGAAAGCTACTTCAAGAGGCGAAAGTTCAAGCCTATAAAAAACAGGGGCAGCAAGTCTATATTCCATTTAGCACTTCAGAAGCTGGCGGAAATACGCTCTTTAGTAGCATTATCTACAGCCCAGAAAAAATAGAGCTTAATGATGAAGATTGCGTAAGTGCTAAGGGCTTCAAGAGCTTCTTAATCTGTATTTGGCCAATCCAAGGCAACTGGTATATGCATTTCGATTGGTCATATTTTAAAAAGCCCAAAGGCGCAATAATTAAGCCCGAAGCTTAAGCATTAGCGATTATGAGATGCTAGGAAACTGGTATATATCTCGCTGCAAACCATCGGAAAAAGATTCGCGGCGTACTTTCTTGCCGCCTAGCTTTTCAACGAGTGCTCGAGCAGCATGGTTATCATCATTCATATAGGTTTCTAGGCTCGACCACTGGTAATTTTTGCGAGCATAATCCAACGCGGCTTTTGAGGCTTCGGTGGCGACACCTCGGCCGCGCGCCTCTAGCATTACCCACCAAGTTAACTCTCTAGGCCAGGATTTGCCTTGCCAAAAACCACAAGTGCCAATCAACTGCTCATTGCTTTTGTCTTGAATCACCCATACCCCAAAACCTAACAAATACCAGGACCCTAAATCGGCTTTTAAACGCGCCCAGACTTGCTCTTCATTGATGGGGCCGCCGTACATTTTTGAAGCCTCTGCATCGGTATAAAAGTCTCGATATACCTCAAAGCACTCAACAGCTGGCGGTAAAAGGCGAAGTCGCTCGGTTTCAATGGCGGGGATTTGCATACAAGGTCTCAGATCAATTGAACGAAGTAAGAAACCTATTATAGAAGTACTTTAGCTGGTATCAATCTAATTGTGGTTTAATAATGTAAGGGCTTAAAGCCGTTAATTTGCTTCAATATTGAGAAAGGCATTTTCAATCATCTGGTAGCCCTCTGGATCATAAGTAGCAAGATCACGAGCATTAAAGGGATAATAGTTATTCGACAAAAAATAAGCTGTTGCTAGCTCTGCGAAATACTCATGAGCATTTTTTCTGGCATAGGCTTTCGTAACAAGCTTTCCACTTTTGTGTTTTACATTTTCGTAGAGTTTTTTATTTTTGGCGTTTTCAAAAGCCTTTTTTGCAGGCCTATATAAGTGCTTGAAGTGATAAGAGTAATAGGCGTGACTCAACTCATGTACAGCAAACCGCGCAGCCGTTAGACTTTTATACTTTATATAGTCCTTTGCCGATCTGACAACTACACTATCATCAAATCGCTTCGAAGTGCGGTTCCCTTCGCTAAAATACCACTGTCCGCCATGCCTCCCCCCTGTTCTCGCCTCATCTCCCGTGAATAGATAGAACTTAACATCAGCGAATTCACCTAGGATGCTCGAAGGAAATGCTTTGAAGGCTCTACGTACAGCTTTTTCAAGCTTAGCTGCAGCCTTCTGAAGAAGCTCTGGATCCTCTGAAGTGAGGCGCTTTTCAGCAATGATATTTATATTATAGCCCGTTAGAGGCTCATAAGATCTGAAGGCGTAGTTGCGATACTCTTCACTGACGGTTGCGCCGTACTTGGAATGCAAATTCGTTTCAGTAAGCTCAATACTTTGTATATCGCCTTGGTTTTTTTGACCGGAAGACTTACAAAGATGACGTTTATCGGTATAGATCTTTTTACCACTCTTTCCTATACAACTAAAGATCTGTTGCCCGGACGTATTAAGCGAGCAAAGTGATAAACCCAGCAGGCAAATACTAGCCTTAAAAGTTAATTTACGCATCTTACTGATAACATCCTTTTAACAACGACTACTGAAATAATAGCCGTAACAATAGCTTTAATTCCATCTACAAAAAAAGCCCCGTAGGGCCTTTTTATTTTCACTGAGAACCACTTCAAAGTACTTTAAGGCAGCTCATCAAACTCGGCACCTTCTTTTTCAACCTCAACCTGCATTAGGTCTTCTTTAGAAATACCCATCATTAACAACACATTTGCTGCCACGTAGATAGACGAGTAGGTACCAATAGCCACACCGACCAGCAAGGCAATGGAGAAGCCGTGAATTAGCTCACCACCAAAGTAGAACAGCGCGACCAATACCAATAAGGTGGTCAATGATGTTACCAAGGTACGGCCCAAGGTTTGACTCAGTGAGATATCGATTACTTCGACAGAATCGGCTTTACGAATCTTACGGAAGTTCTCACGAATACGGTCAGATACCACGATGGTATCGTTAAGCGAGTAACCAATAACCGCCAACACCGCCGCCAGCACTGTTAGATCAAAATCGATCTGTAATACCGAGAACACGCCCAACACGATAACCACATCGTGGGCCAATGCCGCTACGGCACCTACCGAGAACTTAAACTGGAAACGCATGGCCACGTAGATCATTACTACGGCCAAAGCGAAGAGCATGCCGATACCACCGTCATCGCGCAGCTCTTCACCCACCTGCGGGCCAACAAACTCTACCCGACGCAATTCAACATCAGAGCCATCGGCACGTAGGGTATCCATAACCTTGTCGCCGAGCTCGGCATCAGAGTCTTCCTGCATGCGAATCAATACATCGGTTTCAGCACCGAAGTGAACCACTACAGGATCAGGGAAGCCCGCTTGCACTAATTGCTGACGGATAGCATTAACATCGGCAGGCGTTTGGTAGCCCACTTCGATTTGTGAACCGCCGGTAAAATCCAAGCCAAACTTCAAACCATTGGTGGCCAAACTGGCAATCGAACCAATGATTAACAGCAAGGAAAAGATCGCCGCCAGCTTACGCTGGGACATAAAGCGAATCACTTTCAATTCTTTCTTAGCTTTACTCATGATTTGCTCCTAGATCCACAGCTTCTGGATTTTGCGGCCACCGATGGCCAAGTTAACCAAGGCACGGGTGCCCATGATGGCAGTAAACATCGAGGTCAAAATACCGATGGATAGCGTTACCGCAAAGCCCTGTACTGGACCAGAACCAATCGCATAAAGAATCACGGCCACAATCAAGGTGGTAATGTTGGCATCCAAGATGGTGGTGAAGGCACGATCGTAACCAGCATTAATCGCCGATTGCGGCGGCAGGCCATTGGCCAGCTCCTCCTTAATCCGCGAGAACACCAGTACGTTCGCATCCACCGCCATACCTACGGTCAGTACGATACCGGCGATACCTGGCAAGGTTAGCGTTGCACCCAAGATCGACATGGCGGCAACCAACAAAATCAGGTTTAGAGTTAACGCGATATTGGCGAAGATACCAAAGGCACGGTAGTACACCAACATAAACAGCACAACAAAGGCCAAACCGATCTGTACCGAGGTGATACCCAGCTCGATGTTTTCAGCACCCAAAGATGGCCCAATGGTACGTTCTTCAGCGAAGTACATTGGGGCCGCCAAAGCACCAGAGCGCAATAGAAGCGCCAGTTCAGAAGCTTCCGCTGGGCTGTCCAAACCGGTAATACGGAACTGAACACCTAGGCCTGATTGAATCGTTGCCAAGCTGATGATTTTCTTCTCTTCAACTTGGGTGTACTTAGGTTCTTTTTTACCATCTTCGCCAGTAACGTATTTCACCTGGGTCTTCTGCTCAATAAATAGCACACCTAAGCGGCGGCCAATATTATTGCGCGTATTGCGGTGCATCTTCTGACCGCCTTTACTGTCCAGATTAATATTTACTTGAGGCTGGCTGGTTTGGGTATCAAAGCTGGCCTGAGCGCCAGACACATGATCACCGGTAATCACGACTTTCTTCTCTAAGAAAGCGTTGCCCCAGATCTGCTGATCGCGCTCACTGCGGTAACCAAAAGATTCCTTGGTAGCAACCGAGGCTTCTGGCTTAGCTTCCAGGCGAAATTCTAGGTTAGCGGTTTTACCGATAATACGCTTAGCTTCAGCGGTGTCTTGTACACCTGGCAACTGCACCACGATACGGGTACGACCTTGGCGCTGAACGATTGGCTCAGAAACACCCAGCTCGTTTACACGATTACGCAAGGTGGTTAAGTTCTGGCTAACGGCGTAATCTTCAATTTCTTTAATGCCCGCCTCGGTCATCTGTACACGCAGTACCGAGGTGCCATCTTCGTCAGTATCAACAAAGCGCTGCATATTCGGGAAATTTTCACGCACCTCGGAAGTGGCTTTATTACGAGCTTCTTCTGTCTTAAAGCGCGCAATAATTACATTATCACGACCTAATTTTACCGACTGATAGCGAATCTTCTCTTTACGCAGTTGGCTTTTGATCTCGCTTACATTGGTTTCCATGCGCTTAGCAATGGCTTTAGGGGTATCAACTTCTAGTAAGAAGTGCACACCGCCGGCCAAATCCAAGCCTTTTTTCATGGGCTCCGCACCCCAAGCACGTAACCATTCTGGAGTCGTTGGCGCCTGACTTAGGGCTACAACGTAGTTATAACCTAAGGTTTCCGTCAGCAATTGTTTGGCAGCTAACTGATCTTCGGCACTGCGCAGGCGAATGAGCGCATTTTTACCGTTGGCTTGCTCACCAAAATAATTGATACCTTGTTCTTTAAGAGCGTTATTTGCTTGTTCTAATAGCTCATCATTAATCTGCATGGCTGCCGACTGACCCGAGATTTGAATGGCCGGATCAGGCGCGTAGAGATTTGGGGCCGAGTAGATCAGGCCTAGGGCCGTAACCCCCAAAATGATTAGGTACTTCCAGAACGGATAGCGGTTCAACATAGTGTTTTCCGTTTACGACTGTGGTGCCGATCAAGCGATCAGCAAAAATAAGGGCATGGCCCAGCAAAAGGCCCGAATTATATCGCTTTGGTCAGCAGCAAGCTATTGTGATTAGGGCTTGTGAGAGAAAGTGGGGGCATCTGCACAAAATACAAGCTCAGCGACATAAACTGTGTCTAAATTACGAGCAACTGGTGGATTTTAAAGCAAAGAAAAGAAGGGAAAGCCCACAGCGCACGCAAGAAATCCGCACCCAATTACATATCCATATGTCGTTCGCTGTGGGCCTAGTAATTATCGGCGATTCAGAAAAAAGGCCTATAACTAGAACTGGCTATATCAGTACATTGGTTGAGTTATATCAAGTAAACGACGGGGCCTCTTTACCCTGCCTTGCGTAAAACTCCTGCACATAATCCTCTAAACGCTCAGCTGCGATTGCCTCACGTAACTCCGACATGATGCGCTGATAGTGTCGTAGATTGTGGATGGTATTAAGCTCAGCACCCAAGATCTCCCCACACTTATCAAGGTGATGCAAATAGGCGCGACTGAAATTCTGACAGGTATAGCAGTCACACTCAGCATCTAAGGGGCTGGTATCATGGCGATGCTTAGCATTGCGGATCTTGACCACACCCTCGGTGGTGAATAAATGACCGTTGCGAGCATTGCGGGTCGGCATTACGCAGTCGAACATATCCACGCCTCGGCGCACAGCTTCTACAATATCCTCTGGCTTGCCCACCCCCATCAAATAGCGGGGCTTGTTCTCTGGCATGGTGTGGGCCAAATGATCCAATACACGCACCATATCTTCTTTGGGCTCACCCACTGAAAGGCCACCAATGGCATAACCATCGAAACCAATTTCTTCCAAGCCTTGCAAAGATTCGCTGCGCAGGCCTTCATACATACCGCCCTGCACAATGCCAAACAGAGCCGATGGGTTATCGCCATGGGCATCTTTACTACGCTTTGCCCAGCGCAAAGACAGCTCCATAGAATCACGCGCTTCTTGTTCGGTAGCCGGGTAAGGCGTGCACTCATCGAAGATCATCACGATATCTGAGCCAAGATCGCGCTGTACCTGCATAGCGATCTCAGGGTTCAATTCTACTTTTGAACCATCAATCGGGGATTTAAACACCACGCCTTCTTCGGTGATCTTGCGCATATCACCCAGGCTAAACACCTGAAAACCACCGGAGTCGGTAAGAATGGGGCCCTTCCATTGAATAAAATCATGCAGATCGCCATGGGCTTTAACCACTTCGGTACCAGGGCGCAGCATGAGGTGGAAGGTATTGCCTAAAATAATCTCGGCGCCAATCTCTTCGATATCTCGTGGCAACATACCTTTAACCGTGCCGTAGGTTCCAACCGGCATAAAGGCTGGAGTTTCGACAGTACCACGTGGGAACTTCAATCGACCACGGCGAGCTTTACCGTCACTGTTATCCAATTCAAAGCTCATCATACATTCGCGACTCACGGGGCACCTTTCTCTTCAGTTTTCGGTTCAATTGTTCGATTTAATTTGTTCTAAATAAGCTGTCGGCAAAACACTGTTGAAGCGCAGCTTATTGGCCTGGCACTTCATTTACGGCCTCAGGGTTATGGCGAATAAACATCGCATCACCATAACTAAAGAAGCGATACTGCTCAGCAACCGCTTCTTGATAGGCCGACATGGTATTTTTATAACCCGCAAAAGCCGATACCAGCATCATCAAGGTAGACTCAGGCAGATGAAAGTTGGTCACCAAGGCATCCACGACCTTATATTGATAACCGGGGTAGATAAAAATATCAGTCTCGCCCTGCATGGGCTCAATCAGCTCGGTACTGCTTTGTTGGGCAGCGGACTCCAAGCAGCGCACCGAGGTAGTGCCTACCGCCACCACCTTGCCGCCACGAGCTTTGGTACGCAGTACCTGCTCACACACCTCATTGGAAACTTCCATAACTTCACTGTGCATTTGATGCTGATGGATATCATCGACCTTTACTGGCTGAAAAGTCCCGGCGCCAACATGCAAAGTGACAAAGGCTAAATCCACGCCTTTGGCTTTTATAGCAGCCAGCAATTCATCGTCAAAATGTAGGCCGGCTGTGGGAGCTGCCACAGCCCCGGCTTTTTCTTCATCACTATAAACGGTTTGATAACGCTCTTTGTCAGAATCCACATCAGCGCGATCAATATAAGGTGGTAGCGGCATATGGCCAATGGCCTCAAGCACTGGGAGCACCTCTTGCTCACCAAAGTCCAACTCGAACAAGGCGCCCTGACGTCCAGTGACGGTCACTTCGCTACCATCTTGCAATATGATGATATTGCCAGCCTTAGGACTTTTATTGGCACGGGTATGAGCCAGTACTTGTTTAGGCGAGACGATTCGCTCGACCAAGATCTCTACCTTGCCACCGGTCGCCTTCTGCCCAAACACTCGCGCCGGAATAACACGGGTATTATTAAAGACCATTAGATCTCCCTCATTGAGCTGATCTAATAAATCTGGGAATTGCTGGTGGTCTAAGTTTCCGCTGGGGCCATCTAGACATAACAAACGGCTGCCACGTCGCTCAGCAGCTGGCTGCTTGGCGATAAGCTGTTCGGGTAAATCGTAGTAAAAATCTTGGCGACGCATGATAAGCACTGCAGTTTAAAAAAGCAGCGCAGAGTATATCAAAAGCGAGGCTTTGGCTACGAGTAGCGCTGTGATTGAGCGTAAATGCCAGCTTCGCGGCAGCTTTGCTAAGCCGCTGCCGCCGGCTGTTGTTTACGGGCTGCTTTACGCGCCTCGAGCTGCGCCTGCATCTGAGCTCGCTGGCGACGACCGGTAACAATATGGATAGTTAATATCAGAGGGAAGCTTAGCCCTACTAGGGCGTGAAGATTGGCAAATAAACCACGAATCTCATCGCTCGATAGGTAATACAATAAATAGGCACTGATCACCTGAAACAGTAATACCACAAGCAAAGTGATACCAAAGCCCCGCAAACGCTGAAGACGCCATGTCGCCGAGACATGATTCATCATTACGGCACCATAACCCATCATCACGATAAAGGCCGCCGCGCCGTGCACCATTAAGGCTGGGAATTGTAGAGGATGCTTTTCAGGACCAAAATCACCTTCCACCGTAATAAAACGACTGAGAATAAAAAAGGCGATACCTGTTACCCAGCTCACCGCAATAGCGAGGTATAGCAGGCGACGATACGTTGTTGGAATTCTTACATCTATATAAGCCATAGCTTAGGTACTTTTATGATTCGCGATTATCTAAATTACGCTTTGCGAGTATTACAACTCAAGCAAGCCATTGTGGCTATCTAACATAAAGGCGCGACCTTTAAATTGGCGAATGACTCGGGTATCCCTCGGATTCAAAAATGCCAATTTAGTCAGCGCATCGGCTAACATGCATTGCTCGGCAAAGACTGAAACACTGTAGCCTCGCACTGTGGCCTCACCGCTTTTTGGGTGAATCATCACACTGTCTTGCTCGGTAAAATAACAAGCGCTGGTGGCCAAAGCTGGCGCCAACATCGGCATTTCATGATTTTTATTGGGCTCATCCGGGTAGCGCACGCCCACCGTTTCTTCTTCCCAATGACTTAAATACAGATCACCGCCAGCATTGATGTTCAACTTTACATCGGCATCCATTTTGCTGGCGCCAATACGTTCGATGGCTTTATCAACGGCATAGCCTTTTGCAATGCCACCCAGATCAATAAGCACGGGGGCAGAGAAACTTAAACCCTCATCACTGAGATGTACATTTTCCCAGCTGCCCGAACCTGCAACACTCGATCCGCTAGCACCCGACCCCACAATAATGGCGCCATGATGTATATTCGGCAAAGATCCTTGGTCTACCAGTTGTGGCGCAATTGTGACATCAAATAAACCATCGCTGGCTTCGCTAAGCGAAAGCGCCAAGCCTAAAACCCTTCGCATATCTTCCGAGATCGCAATCGGATCTTCGATACCTAATAGAGCCCAACGGTTTATCTCAGACAGTTCACTATCCGGATTGTGAAAACCCAGACCTTCATGTACCTCAGAGATCGCTGCAAAAGCATCGATACTGAGATCTAATATTTCTTCATCATCCAGACCAGCCTCTATGGATACATCCACATAAGTCCCCAGCAAAGGCTTACACCGATTAAGTCGGTTTGTTGTCATTTTATCACTCGGCTATCACTTCAGCCGCGTATTATAGGTGACGAAGAACCTGTTCCCAAGTGTGACTTAGGCGATTGATGCCATCGGTAATATGGCGGCAAGAGAGAGTGGCACCGGATATATTTTTAATTTGCTTATCAAGCTTAAGGTGCTCTTTGTAATCAAGGCCATTAAATTGGGCCTTCCATTTAGGATTGGCTACTTCGTAACCATAGGTTTCACGATAGGTTAAAATTTCAAAACCCATCACTTTACCTTCATGATCATAAGCGAAAGCTAGATCAATATTTTCGTGCTTACCAATAACCTGATCGACGATAAACCAGCCGCCACTTTCGGTTTTCCAGACTTGCAATTTATCGTTGCGAACACGAACTTTAGAAGCTTTTTTAATACTCTTCACCTGTTCACCGGACAAAGTCACTGGGATCTGTTCCATTGCCTCATCGCCCCACAATAGCTTGCGAGCCTGATCAATAGTCAAATAGGTTTTGGCATGGACTTCGATAGCCGGCAAGTAAGTACCAACCGCAAGTAAAGACACCATTTTGGTAAATGAACGCCTATCCATAAGAACCTCTCTAAGAAAATAAAATAAGAGAATATAAAACACTAATGGGGCCGACAGCCCCAAAAGCAAAGCCGCTTTCTAATTGATTAAAAAGCTGCTCAAACTAAGCATCATTGAGGGGAAACTTAGAATTCGTAACCGTAAATAAAGCCGATGTGCACCTTCTCGTGCTCATCCCAGTTACGGTTGTTATTGCTGAATGAGTGCCAAGAGCCACCACCAGCAACTTGCCACAATGCACCAGCTGTTACCCACCACTTCTGCTGAGCGTAGTGAATAGTTGGGCCAAAGTAGTTACCGTTTTGGTGCTGAGTACCAATGCGGAAATCGCTCAAATCAAAGCTAGAACGCTTCAAAGTCGGATCGAATTCACCTTCTTCTTCTGGGTTTAGATAGTCAGACTGGTGACGAAATTCCAAACCAACAAACCAATTAGGCGCAACACGGTAAGAAACTGCAGCCGATGCATCAACAGCAATTTCTTCTTCCAAAACGCCAGGAGACTTACGACGTTCAAATTCAGTTTTTACATTCAATGCAAAAACTAAAGTATCATCCAAAAAGTCTTTCTGTAAGAAAGTGGTAAAAGTGAAAGAGTCCTGATCAATATCCGCACCGTCTAGACGGTACTTGTCACGACGCTCGTAACCCACTCCCAAAGACAAACCAAAGTCGTCTTTGTATGGGCTTAGGATGTTGTACTTCAAACCAATCTCATAGCCGCCAAACTGAGTGTCTTTAAAACCAGGGCCTGGATCTTCAACGCCTTCTTCATCTTCAGTGCAAGTGCCGCCTTGGGTTTCAATCATTGGCCCCATGCAATCGGTAACGCGATAGTCGTGGTGGAAGATCATACCTTCAACACTCAAGCTCAACTTATCGGTAATACCGTATTCGATTTCCGGACGAATATCGTGGAAGTCGTAGTTACCAGAGTTTTTGCCTTTACGCCAAATATCACTCACTTTGAATTCAAAGCTGCCTTCAGGGCGTGTGTCAGTACCTTTGGTGTACAACCATAGGTTTTCGCCAGCCATTGCACTTGGGGCAACAACCGCAGCAGCAACCGCAGCTGCTAGCAGTTTAATTTTCATATTGATCTCCAATCCTCATTTATTGAATCTTTGAGCCAGCCTGAAGCCTCTTTTTGGGCTTTAATCACTAATTTTTATGTGGGCATAGCAGAATTTGGCGGAATCTTACAGATAATGAGAATCTATATCAATAACATTTGTAATTTATTTTAGTATCCATGTACTTTTGTCTACAAAGCGTTATAGTGCCGGGCCGAAACGCCAGCAGGGCTATATCCCTCGCTCGCCAGAAGCCTTTAAAATAGCAGGCTTCAGACTTTTACCCCGAACCAGCACAAGAGTTTTATGCGTCAACGCCCCCAGCTGCTTAGCCTGCTCCTTGCAGCGATAGCAGCCAGTTCTTCCCACGCTGAGCCACTTATTGAAGAAGTGTTAGTTACTGCGGCCCGCCAGCAAGCTTTACTGGAAGATCTGCCCTATGCGAGCTACAGCGTAAGTGAGGAATCACTTAAGCAAAGCCGCACCCTGCCAGAATCCCTCGCAGGATTGCCCGGTGTTAGCGTACAAAAGACAGCAAACGGCCATGGCTCGCCGTTTATTCGTGGCTTTACGGGTTATCGCACGCTGGCCTTGATAGATGGGGTGCGCTACAACAACTCGGTCTACCGCGACGGCCCTAGCGAATATTTTGGATTGATAGATGGCCAAAGCTTATCCGGCTTAGAGCTTATAAATGGCCCCGCCTCTGTGCTGTATGGCAGCGATGCCATAGGCGGCACCTTAAATTTACACAGCAAAGAGCCAAGCCGTTTTAAAGCCGATGGGTTTAGCGCCACCTTAGGCCAGCAACTGCACTGGAATAGCGCCGAACACAGTTTACGCAGCCGCACTCAACTGGATATTGGACGAGGTGAAGACTGGGGCTTATTAGCGGGCTTTAGTTATAAAAATTTTGGCGATATTGAAGCGGCCGATTTAGGCAAACTAGCTACCAGCGGCTACCAAGAAAAAAGCTATGATTTTAAATATCTAAAACAACTCAATAACCACTGGCAGCTACAAGCGCTTTACCAAAACCTTAAACAGGATGATGTTTGGCGCACACACTCAACAGTATTCGCTAAAAGCTTTGCTGGCACCAGTGTTGGCAATGACTTACATCGCAGTAAAGATCAGCAACGCCGCTTTGGCTATGTAAAACTTATTGGCAAGCCCGAAATAAATTGGTTGCAAAGAGCCGAGATCACACTGTCAAATCAGCAATGGCTAGAGTTTGGCGAACGACAAAAAAGTAATGGTGAGTGGATCATAGAAAGCTTTGATTCACGAATGAGCGGCCTAGATATTCAACTGCATAGCCAGCTAGGCGCTCACCGTTTTACCTATGGTTTAGATATCTATCGCGATCTTGTTGATAGCCGCCGCAAGGAGCTCGACCAGCAAGGCAATTCATTTATTGAAAGAATCCAAGGCCCTATTGGTGACGATAGCCGCTTTAGCCAAGGCGGCATTTATGCCCAATGGCATTACGACATCAGCGACAACTGGCAGTGGCAACTGGGCAGTCGCTATACCTGGGTTAGCGCCTATATCGGCCGCTTTGAAGATCCGAGCAGTGGTAATGCCGCCAGTTACGATCAAGATTGGAACAACACCTCCAGTAGCATAAAACTGCTGTGGCAACCCATCAGCAGCTCATGGCAAGCCTGGTTAGGAATAAGCCAAGCTTTTCGCGCACCCAACATTGCCGATTTAAGTCGTTTCGGAAAAAGCCGCAGTAACGAAACAGAAATCGCGGCATTGAATCTAGCCCCTGAACATTTTCTTACCACAGAAGCGGCCTTACGTTGGTCAAACCTTGCCAGTGATAGCGGCCTAATGTGGCAACTGAATGCCTTTTACACGGATATTGAAGACTACATCACTAGCACACCCACAGGACGTATAGTTGATGGCTTAATAGAGGTGAGCAAAGCCAATAGCTCCAGTGGATTTATGCATGGTTTTGAGGCTAGCTGGCTCTGGCGCCTAAACTCAAACTGGTCGCTTAAAGGGAATAGCAGCTTTGTGCAGGGCGAACAAAGCTTGCCAAATTTTGAAAGTGATCAATATTTTAGCCGCAGTATGCCCTTAAGCGGATTACTTGCCGTGCAATGGCAAGTCCCAGGTCACCAAATAGAATTGGAGATACGCCACAGCGCCAAAGCCGATCACTTAAGCCCTGCCGATTTGGAGGATGATGAACGCATTCCACCGGGTGGCACTGCGGCTTACACGACAATCAACCTTCGCAGCAGCCATAAACTCCGCCAGACTTTTTTAAAGGCTAAGGGGCATTGGTATCTGGATCTAAATAATATCAGCGACGAAGCCTACCGCAGCCACGGCTCCGGCATCAACGAACCCGGCCGAGGCATCAGCATCGGTATCGACCTAAGCTGGTAAGCCCCAAAAAACGGGGTCAGAACCCATGGGTTCTGACCCCACTTCGAGGCCAAGAGCCTTAAGCCCCATCAAACTTCCGGAACGACCAAAGCTCCTACACTCAAAATGCACTTATAAAATCTGCCAAAAAGACTTAAAGAAAGAACAAACTAAGAAAGCCCACAACAGCTGAAACACCACACTTCTACCAAACGGGGTCAGAACCCAAGGGTTCTGACCCCACTTCGAAGCCGAGAACCTTAAGCACCCACCAGACTATCCGGCAAGACCAAAGCTCCCACATTCAAAATACAGTGATGAAATTGGCCCAAAGAACTTAAAGAAGGAGGAAACTAAGAAAGCCTCCAATCGCCGAAATACCACGCTTTTACCAAACGGGGTCAGAACCCATGGGTTCTGACCCCAACTCGAAACCGATATGTTTAAGCTACTGCTTACCTATCCGACGCCGCTTCCGCGCCCTAGCCTGCAAGGTAATAATAAAGAGATACATCCCAGTTACCCAAAGGGCAAATAAGATAATCGATGCCGGCAAGAATAAGCCCAACTTAGCGGCATCATGAAAGAAACTGCCGTCATGAATCGCCTCAATTACATCGGAACGCCGAAAATCGATATGCAAGACCTCTCCACTTTGTTGATCCAGCTGCATTTCATAGCCATTGCGGCTCTGCAGCTTTATCACTCCCTTACTAGGGCGAACGTCTAATCGCTTAATATCCTGCCAGCTCTCAACTTCCAATAAAGGTTCAGCTTGAGCCTTAGCCAATATATCCACATAGGCCAGAGTAGGCTCACCCTTATTACCTTTAATCGTAGGCGGCTGAATCCAATCACTTTCCTTCTTAAGCAGCAGCAATACCCCGGAGCCAATCATAATCAAAACCGGTAGAGCGCAAATAATAGCTCCCCAGAAATGAATTTTACGATTTAAACGGTGCGACTTGGCGCTCATAACTTGATCTACTCGAATGACTACCGGATTACAGCCCCTAAGGCTCGCCTAGCTCTTAGAGGGCTGGCCATGGTAGCAGTTCAAACGACAGCAGCAAGCACTTTAAAAAACCAATTAAAATAAATACTTGACGGCATAAAAGTCACTGTTATAATCACGCCCTCTTTCAGCAACGCACCCGCGTTCGCCCTCTGTGCCGGAGTGGTGAAATTGGTAGACACGTCGGATTCAAAATCCGATGCTAGCGATAGCGTGCCGGTTCAAGTCCGGCCTCCGGTACCATTTAATTCCCCAATGTTATTACCGCCAAAATTCTAGAATAGAATTGCGTATTCCCCAGGGACTTGAGCCGGCAAGGTTCACAAACTTTGCCCAAAGCAAAGTTTGAACGAGGAGCGATAGCGACGAAGCCCCGAAGGGGTTGGAATAGCCGTTAGGCTAGTCCAATTAATTCCGGCCTCCGGTACCATTTAATTCCCCATGTTATTACCGCCCAAACTCTACAAAAGCATTGCGTATTCCCCGGGGACTTGAGCTGGTAAAACTCACAAGTATTGCCTCGCTAAATCCGAATCTTATCTGCCAAAGCAATTTGATCGACCCCATCGATTATTGAAGCTTGCTCAATTGACTCTACAAAATCCTTTCGCATGCTCAAGGCCCAGAACTTATTAATATGTTCGGCCAATTGAATTGCGGCATCTTGTGGATCTGTACTGGCCTGATTAGCTGAGATCTGCTTGGCCATACTTATCAGTTTTTCGTTATTCACTATTAAACCCTGAGTAAATTCGGTAACGGTCTGGGCGGGCAAAGGCAATCAAGTTTAATCCTGACTGCTCGGCGGTGGTGATGGCCATACTGGTCGGTGCCGAGACGCAGACTAAATTTAAAACTCCAGCACTGACAGTTTTTGCCACCATTTCATAACTGGCCCTACTCGATACTAAATAAAAACCAACGTCAGCCTCTAAACTCAAATGGGCACCAATCAGTTTATCAAGCGCATTGTGACGGCCAATATCTTCCCTTAAAAAAAGTAATTCCCCTAGTTCATCAAAGGCAGCAGCGCAGTGGGTAGCACCTGTTGCCTGACGTATTCTTTGAGCAGCATTCAAATGCATCAACGCTTTTTCAATAGATTCGTTAGAAGGCGCGCTTTTTCTATCCAAGCAAGGAAGATCGCGCTGCATACTTGTCAAAGAATCGATACCACAAAGGCCACAACCACTAGTGCCCATCAAAAAACGCCGGCGCTGTTTTAAGCGGCTCATCGCCTGATTGCTAATGGCGATTTGTAACTCTATACCCTCGGCATGCTCTTCTAACTCACAACCGTAAAACTGCTTAGGGCTTTCAATAATGGCCTCGCTCAAACTAAAGCCTAAGGCCAAATCTTTTAAATCAATAGGACTGGCCATCAATACCGCATGTGAAATACCGTTGTACACCAAAGCGATTGCACACTCTTCGGCTACCAGTTCAGTTTCTTGTTTCGCAGCGGGCTGCAAAACGGTCTGACGACTTACAACACCTTTAATATCAGCGCTGGGCTTCATTGCAATACCCTAACAACTTGAACTTCTGCCTTCTCTCGACGCAGTTCTTTTTGCCACTGAGTTTCCGACATTGATTTCTCAACTTGCACAGCAGTCACCTTGTACTCTGGGCAATTGGTTGCCCAATCGGAATTCTCCGTAGTTACCACATTGGCACCACTTATTGGATGATGAAAAGTGGTATACACCACTCCGGCTTGCATACGATCAGACACTTTAGCAATTAGGCTAGTCTGCCCTACTCTACTTCTTAGCATTACCCTATCGCCATCTTTTAGTCCACGCTGTTCCGCATCGAATGGGTGCAACTCTAAGATATCTTCATCATGCCAAGTTTGATTGGGAGTTCGACGTGTTTGTGCACCTACATTGTATTGAGTTAACACACGCCCCGTGGTCAATAGAAGGGGAAAGCGCCGATTAACTTTTTCTTCAGTCGGGATAAATTCGGTAATCGCAAAGCGCGCTTTCCCGATGGGGAAGCTGTCTCTATGCATAATGTCTGTGCCCAGCGGGTATTGCTCATTACAGGGCCATTGAACACTCCCCTGCTGCTCTAACAGCTCATAGTTTAGCCCAGCAAAACTTGGGGTTAGGCTGGCAATTTCATCCATGATTTCACTAGGGTGTGAATAATTCATTGGGTAACCCAAAGCATTGCTTAACGCCATGGTGGTTTCCCAATCGGCTTTACCGGCGAGCGACTCTATCGCTTTACGTACTCGATTAATGCGGCGCTCGGCATTGGTAAAGGTGCCATCTTTTTCCAAAAAAGAACTACCTGGTAAAAGCACATGCGCGAAGCGCGAGGTTTCATTCATAAAGATATCTTGCACGATAAGGCAATCTAGAGAACGTAAAGCTTCTTCCACATGTTTTGTGTTTGGATCAGACTGTGCAATATCCTCACCCTGGCAATACAAGCCTTTAAACTGGCCCGCGATAGCAGCATCAAACATATTGGGTATACGCAAACCCGGCTCTGGGTCCAATTCGCAGCCCCAAGCCGCTGAAAACTTGGCCTGCACTTTAGCATCACTCACATGCTGGTAACCTGGATACTCATGGGGGAATGAGCCCATATCACATGAGCCCTGCACATTATTTTGCCCGCGCAAAGGATTAATACCCACACCTTCTCGGCCAATATTTCCAGTGGCCAAGGCCAAGTTAGCAATGCCCATCACCATGCTGGAGCCCTGGCTGTGTTCGGTCACACCTAAGCCATAATAAATAGCGGCGTTTTTAGCCTTGGCATACTGTCTAGCCGCTTGGCGAATATCCTTCGCGTCCACACCGGTGAAACTTGCCATATTTTCGGGGCTATGGCGCTCATCACTAATAAAGTCGCGCCATTTTTGATAGCTATCGTCCTGACATCGCTCTGCAATAAATAGCTCGTCTTCTAAACCTTCTTCTATTACGGTATAAGCCAAAGCATTGATCAGTGCTACATTACTGCCTGGCAATAAAGGCAAGTGCAAAGGCGCTTTGCTATGCGCTGTTTTCAATAAGTCGATTTCTCGTGGATCAGCCACAATAAGATCAGCACCTTGTCGCAAGCGCTTTCTCAGCAAAGAGCCAAAAACTGGGTGAGCATCGGTAGGGTTAGCGCCAATCACTAGAATTAAATCGGCCTTTAACACTGAATCAAAAGTTTGAGTACCCGCCGATTCACCGAGTGTTGTTTTTAAGCCATAACCGGTTGGTGAATGACAAACCCTAGCGCAAGTATCGGTATTATTATTTCCAAAGGCCGCTCGCACGAGCTTTTGAACAAGATAGGTCTCTTCGTTGGTACAACGCGATGAAGTAATCGCGCCAATGGATTCACGACCATAATCTTTTTGTACAGCTTTCAGTTTATTGGCCGCAAAACCAATAGCCTCCTCCCAGTTCACTTCTCGCCAAGGCTCGTCGATACTGTCACGAATTAGAGGTTGCTTAACTCGATCTGCATGATTCACATAAGCAAAAGCAAATCGTCCTTTAACGCAAGCGTGACCATGATTAGATTGACTATTTTTATCGGGGCGCATACGTAGGGGCTGCTGACCATTTAAATCAACTTCGAAACCACATCCCACGCCGCAGTAAGCACAAGTGGTTTTTACAGTTCGATTACCAAACTGCCCTTCAGCATATGGTTTTTCCATAAGGCTCGCGGTTGGGCATGCTTGCACACAGGCACCACAAGAGACACAATCTGAAGCTAAAATATTATCGTCAGCCGCACTGACTTTTGAATCAAAGCCTCGCCCACTTAAGGTCAAAGCAAAGGTGCCTTGGGTTTCTTCACAGGCTCGCACACAGCGGCTACAGACAATGCACTTACTGGGTTCAAAATCAAAATAAGGGTTGGATTGATCTTTTTCCGCCTGAAGATGGTTCTCACCTTCAAAACCATAACGCACTTCGCGCAGCCCTACTGCGGCGGCCATATCCTGCAGCTCACACTCTCCGTTCGCACTGCAAGCCAGACAATCGAGAGGGTGATCAGAGATATAAAGCTCCAGAATATTACGACGTAACTTTTCAAGGCGAGGGCTCTGGGTGTTAACCACCATGCCCTCCGCAACTGGCGTAGTGCAAGCGGCAGGTGTACCTCGCGCGCCCTCGATATCAACCGCACAAATACGGCAACTGCCATAGGATTCCAAGCTATCAGTGGCGCACAGTTTGGGAATAAACAATTGGTTTTCTAAGGCGGCCCGCATAATTGAACTACCCTCAGCCACCTCAATATCTTTGCCATCGATAGTCAAGCGTATCAAGTTGTCACTAATAGGCTTAGGGGTACCTAGATCTTTAACAGGATCAAATATTTGAATCATTTTACTTAGCCCCCACCTTAAAATCTTCGCCAAAGTGTTTTAAAGCACTGCGTACAGGAATAACTGTCATTCCCCCCATTGCACAAAGGGAACCTAGCTCCATGGTTTCGCAAAGATCATCCAGTAATTCGATTTGTTGTTTATTCTCCTGTGCTGAGTCGCTAGCAATAATACGATCGATCACCTCAACACCGCGTGTTGAGCCAATTCGACAAGGCGTGCACTTTCCGCAAGATTCCGCTGCACAGAACTCCATGGCAAAACGAGCCTGCTGGGCCAAGTCAACTTCATCGTTGAATAAAACAATACCGCCATGTCCGACCCCAGCCTCTATTGCCATAAAGGCTTCATAATCCAGCGGGGTATCCCACAAGCTTTCTGGAAGATAGGCCCCCAATGGACCACCAACTTGTACCGCGTGCAGCTTGCCATTTTTACATCCCCCAGCAATTGTCAGCAGCTCCCTTAAACTCATTCCAAAAGCAAACTCATAAAGGCCACCACGCTTAACATTACCGGCCAACTGAAAAGCCAATGTGCCTTTAGAGCGCCCTTGGCCATAGTTCGCGTAGAAGGCCCCGCCCTTTGCCAAAATAATCGGGATACTCGCCAAGGTAATCACATTATTTACAATGGTCGGCTGCCCCATCAGCCCGCTAATAGCCGGGATAGGCGGCTTTGCGGAGACCATTCCGCGCTTGCCTTCCAAACTTCTTAATAGAGAGGTTTCCTCCCCACAAATATAAGCTTCAGCCCCGATTCGCAGCTGCAGTTTAAAATCTCGCCCTGAGCCTAGAATATTTTTACCAAGAAAATTTTTCTCTATAGCAATGGCAATTGCAGATAAAAGCTGATCAGCCGCTCGCGGATACTCAGAGCGTAAATATATAAACCCTTGATCGGCACCAACAGCCAAGCCCGCAATAATCATCCCTTCGATTAGGCAAAAGGGATCAGCCTCCATCATTAAACGGTCAGCAAAAGTTCCAGAGTCACCTTCATCAGCATTGCACACGATATACTTTTGATCCGCTTGGCAGTCGAGAACCGTTTGCCATTTAATCGCGGTAGGAAATGCCGCCCCTCCTCGTCCGCGTAAGCCTGACGATTGCACTTCATCAACAATCTCCTGCGGGCTGTATTGTATGGCTTGGCGCAAGCCTGCAAAGCCACCACAATCTTGATAGGCCGTAATATCCAATGGGTCATTTAAGCCAAGACGCGCAAAGCTCAAACGCTGCTGACATTTAAGCTCGGGGATTTCTTCGGTGAGTCCAACAGATAAACGGTGATCAGATCCCGAGCACAACGCCTCTACAAAGCTATCATCAACATCGGCTGGGCGCACTGGACCATAAGCTACACGACAACCATCAATCTCAACTTCAACTAAGGTTTCTAACCAAAACAAGCCCCGCGTACCATTACGGGTAATATTGAAATTGCTAGATGAACACTGCTTTGCTTTTTTTGTAATTTTCTCAGCGATTCTTTTGGCAACATCATCAGCCCCAAGAGCAATCGATAGGCTATCAGCCGGAACGTAAATATTAACGGCCATCATTCAGCCCCTCGACGATACTTTGTAATTTTTCGGCGCCAACTTCCACGAATAGATCGTCATCAACACGAACGGCAGGTCCATGACTGCAAAGCCCTAAACAATAGACACTGTCCAAGCTCAGCAAGCCATCAGCACTAGTTTGGCCATATTCAAGTTGTAAATATTCTTTGCTAAAAGCTTCCAATTCTCGACAACCATTTGCCTGACAGGCTTCTGCTCGACAGATTTGAATACGATGCTTGCCCTGGGGCTCACGCTTAAACTGATGATAGAAACTGATTACCCCTTCAACTTCAGCCGTCGATAAGCGAAAAAGCGGGGCCACAGTCACTGCACAGGACTCTGGGATGTAACCAAACTGTTTCTGAACTTGATGCAATAGCGGCATTACACCGCCAAGTTCATCTTTAAAGTTCGCAGCCAGCTCAAGCAAGCGACTTTTTATAGGGTCATTCATGGTGTTTTCAGGCGTCTCGAATTGCTCATACGGCTCTTTTCACTGTCAAACAATATCTATATTGCAAACAGCAGAACAAAATATGAATTAAATTACATATATTTATACTTATAATGTTTAAAATATAACTTTAACACTGCTAGAAGAACGCAAAAATATGAATAAAAGTACATATGACAAACTAACTCTGGAGGCCCAGTGGATATTCAGCGATGGCTCTGGCCAGAGCCTTGGCAACCATATGTTCGCCTTACTTCAAGCTGTTGAAGAAAGCGGGAAGCTAACCGCAGCCGCCAAGATGACAGGCATGTCATACCGCCACGCCTGGAATCAACTTCAACAATGGGAAGCTTTTTTTGGTGTTGCATTAGTTGAGTTACAAAAAGGAAAAGGGGCTAAGCTAAGCAGCTTTGGTGAAAAACTGCTCTGGGCAAAAAAGCGAGTCGATGCCAAAATCGAGCCCGAATTAGAAAATATAATAAGTGAGATTAATCTCCAGCTACGGGACTTGAAGCAGGATGACGGTGCTCCACTGCGCATTAATGCCAGCCATGGCTATGCGGTGGCATTACTTACCGAACATATTCAATCACCGTCTCTAAAATTGCGCTTTACCAGCGCCGAAGATGCCTTACGCTCTCTAGCTGCCGACGAATGTGATTTGGCAGGTTTTCATGTCCCGGAAAATGGCAGCGGGTTGCAGCGCATCCACGCCTTTGATCACTACTTAAATGAATATGAATACGGCTTAATACGCTTTATCCAAAGAAAACAAGGCTTGATTCTAGCTGCCGGAAACCCTCATGAAATTTCAAGCTTGCAAGACCTGAGCCTTCAATCAGTAAAATTTGTGAACCGCCAGCACAATTCCGGCACACGTTTTTTACTGGATCAATTTTTACAACAACAGAATCTCTCGCCAGATCATATCAATGGCTACACCAGCGAGGAGTTTACCCACTCAGCCGTAGCGGCCCATATTGCAGCTGGCATGGCAGGCGCAGGCTTTGGGGTTGAGCAAGCCGCTCGGCAATTTGGTTTAGACTTTATCGCGCTATGTCGAGAAGAATACTTGTTTGCCTATAAAAAAGACGCTCTGAATCTGCACACAATAAACCAATTTCAACAGCAGCTTTGCACAACGGATATACAAGAAGCAATTAAAGCACTATCTGGCTACAGCCCAACGGCCTGCGGCGAAGACATCGAATTCTCCGAAATAGCGTCCTGGACCTAACGGGGTCAGAACCCATGGGTTCTGACCCTCACGATCTGTCAGCCATTCACTAAAAAATGCACCCAAATACTCGCCCCATACCCTAAAGCAATCACCGGCGTCCATTTTAAATGACCAAAGAAAGTATATTGCCCTCTAGCTTGCCCCATTAAAGCCACACCAGCGGCCGAGCCAATAGACAGCATACTGCCACCAACACCTGCCGTTAATGTCACCAAGAGCCATTGGGTATGGGACATTTCAGGGTTCATGGTAAGCACAGCAAACATCACTGGAATGTTATCCACAATTGCCGATAAGAAGCCAACTAGAATATTGGATGTGGTAGGGCCTAGCTCGCCGTAGGAAAAACCAGAAGCTAAGCTCAGATAACCAATAAAGCCAAGGCCACCTACCGCCAAGATCACACCATAAAAGAAGAACAGCGTATCCCACTCTGCTTTGGCGATCTTTTCGAACACATCAAAATTAAAGGGATCATCGTGGGATCCGGGAGGATTTTCACTGCCACTGTGCCAACTTAAAGAGCGGCGGCGTAGGGAATAACCGTAAAGTTTTAAATAGGCCAAGCCTGCCATCATGCCAAACACGGGTGGAATATGTAGGAAGTTATGAAAGCTCACCGCGGTAACAATGGTCAGCAAAAATAAGCCGACGATGACCAATGCACCATGCTTCATACTGACATCTTCATGATCGCCAGCAGGTGGCTTTCCGCTCGGTAGTGCGAACTGCATGATCAAAGCGGGCACAAGGAAATTCACCAATGAAGGCACAAATAGGGCGAAGAATTCGAAGAACTCAATAATGCCCTTTTGCCAAACCATCAAGGTAGTGATATCTCCAAAGGGACTAAAGGCACCTCCGGCATTTGCCGCCACCACCACATTAATACAAGCAATCGATACGAAGCTCGGCTTACCCTCGCCCACTACCAATATAACGGCACACATTATCAGAGCCGTTGTTAGGTTGTCGGCCACTGGGGAGATCACAAAAGATAAGGCACCCGTCAACCAAAATAGCGCCTTATAGCTGAAACCTTTTAATACCAACCAAGCTCGCAAGGCTTCGAATACCCCACGCTCCAACATGGCGTTTATATAGGTCATTGCCACTAGAAGGAAAAAGAACAGCTCGGTAAATTCTAAAAAATTGTGTCGAATGGCCGATTCGACCAGATGGGAGTCACCATGGTGGCGGTAAACCATGGCTACCATCACCCATATCACTCCAGCCGCTAATAGCACAGGCTTGGACTTGCGCATATGCAGCTGTTCTTCGAATATCACCAAGGTATAGGCCACTATAAATACGGCGATAGCCGCATAGCCAACCCAATGCTGGGTAAGATCCATTAACTGACCTGGGCTTTCTGAAGCCAGAGCCAAGCCGGGCAACAACAGCAGCAGTACACTTATCACTCGAAGCAAAATCGTTTTCCTTTTGTAATGATTAAAGCACTTGGTTTACAGGGCAGGCATTGTGTCTTGTTCCAAGCCATACACTCTTGATGTAAATCAGTAAGCGATAAGGGCCAGCTCAATTTATCGCGATAATTTCACCTAACTTTGACCTTTAGGGCGCTACCTTAGATACATATTCTCAGAAACCTAGGAGCCAAGCCCATGAGCCTGCTAAGCCCTTCAAAAAGTGCCAAACTTCTCCCCCTACTTATCAATATGTTTTGGGTCGTAATATCTACCAGTACTGCTGCCGAAGAACCATCGGCCAAGGCACACCTTCCCGAAAAACAACAATCAACCTTCGTACAGGATGCTCGCAATGCTGAACTGTCTCAGAATATTGAGAGGTTTCTAGAGAAGCATCAGCTACCAGGTCTAGTGTTGAAGGTGAAACACCGCGGTGAGCTTATCCATTACCAAGCTCATGGCAAAGTCAACATTTCTAAAGAACAGCCTATGAGCAAAGATGCCATATTTCGCATCTATTCTATGAGCAAGCCCATCACCGCTGTGGCTATGTTACAGCTATTAGATAGAGGGCTTATTTCACTGAACGACGATATACGAAAATATCTACCAGAGTTCGAACCCTTCGAAATTGATGGCAAAGTTTATAGCGTTAACGTTCATCAGCTGCTTTCCCATACTGCAGGCTTTGGCTATGGCGGAGGATTAAAAAACTGGGTAGATATTCGCTACTTAATTGCCAATCCACTTAGCCGTCGTAATAGCTTGGACGATCTTGTCGATGACTTATCCGGGATCGATCTAAAGTTTCCTCCTGGCGAGAAATTTGAATACAGCATTGCCAGTGATATTCAAGGTGCCATTATCGAGCGCGTAAGCGGCTTAAAACTTGATGTCTACTTTCAAAAATATATTTTTCAACCCTTAACAATGAAAGACACGGCATTCTATGTGACGCAAGATAATCAACATCGCCTTGTCGATATGTATGAATATGATGCAGGTACCTTTGAAGCGGCTTATGTATTCAACCAAGAAAAAATATTCCTAAGCGAACGAGCCAAGGATAGTCCCTATCTCAAGAAACCAAAGCTGCTATCTAGCGGTGGCGGACTAATTTCAAGCGCAGAGGACTACAGCCATTTTGTTAGCATGCTCGCTAACAAAGGTGAGTTCCAGGGTAAGCAGTTGCTATCAAAGAAGAGTATCGAATTGATGTTGAGCAGCCATACCACCGGACTAGACACCCACTTTATGCCAAGGGTCTACCAAGGAACAGGCTTTGGCTATGGTGTAGGAATCAAAGAGATTGCCGGTGACGACCGAGCACAAGGCAGCTTCTTCTGGGGCGGCATGGGCGGCACGATATTTTGGGCTGACCCTGAGAATGAATTAGAGGTAACAGCTATGATGCAAGTTGAGGACGGCTGGGTTGCTTTAGAAAAGTGGTTAATTAAAGAGATTTACCCACTTATCGAAGCTCCCTAGTAATTGAAAAATCAACTTAAAAATCCCAAGCTGTGCTCGGGATTTTTAGATCTGATTTAAAAGTTAGATATCTAAAATACAACAATTCAAAACAGCTAAACTGCTAACTTTTAACTGGCGCAATAAACGCAACCTTTTGCTCGATCTTAGCCTCAGCATTGCCACTATGAGTCGCCGAAATAGCAATTTGATAGTTACTCTTAGCCAAACCTTCTGCCGGAATGCTAATGCGTAGCGGCACAGTGAAAACCTCGCCAGCTTCCAAATAATGCTTACGACGGCCAGATAAGCTAAAACCTTGTTTGGCCGCTAAGCCTAGCTGCACTTCCATCGGGCGATCCGACATATTATTAAGCTTTACGGTGTAGACGTTTTCTATCTGACCATTGCGCTCACGATATAAGTGCACCCCACGGTCACGAATAACATCAATGGATAATGGCTCGCGGCCACCAAGGTTGTTAAGAAACAAGCCGGACATTAATACCAAGCAGAGGCTATAACCCAACATACGTGGCTGTTTAAAGCGCTGCCAAAAACCGCCTAGATCTAGGGCAGAAGCAAAACGAATCAAGCCCTTCTGATAGCCCATGCGCTCCATCACATTGTCGCAAGCATCAATACACAAGCCGCAGTTAATACACTCGGCTTGCCAGCCATCACGAATATCGATATCTGCTGGGCAAACCTGCACACACCAATCACAATCGATACACGCACCCAGGCCATCTTTTTTGTAATCGCTGCGTGCTTTTCGTGGGCCGCGAGGATCACCGCGCTTCTCGTCATAGCTCACCATTAAGGTAGTTTGATCATACATTACCGATTGGAAGCGCGAATAAGGGCACATATGCTTACACACCTGCTCTCGCATATAGCCCGCATTTAGATAGGTGAGCACAACAAACAATAGCGTCCACAAAAAGCTTTCTAAAGAGATCTGAGCAGTTGCCAAATCTTTAACAAGCGGGACCATGCCATAGAAATAGGCGATAAAAGTGGTGCCGGTAGCAACGGCCACCAAGCCCCATAAAATATGCTTGCTGGCTTTTTTGCGGATCTTCTCCAATGACCAAGGTGCGGCATCTAGGCGAATTCGTCGGTTGCGATCGCCCTCACAGAAATCCTCAATCCATATAAAAATCGAGGTCCATATGGTTTGTGGGCAAGTAAAGCCACACCACACTCTTCCTGCCCATACTGTTACTGCGAACAGGGCAAAGGCCGCAATAATCAAAAGGCTCGCCAATAAGATCGTATCTTGCGGCCAAAACACCCACCACAACACATAGAATTTTTGCTCGATGACATCCAAAAATACCGCTTGGTGATCATCAATCTGTAACCATGGCAATAAGAAAAACGCCAACATTAAAGGCACAGCGATATTGCGACGCAAGCGTTGAAACACACCTTGGGTTTTACGCACATAAACTCGGTGGCCCTCATAGAGCTCCTTATACTGCTGCCCCTCGGGGGGTGCGACATCCAAGGACACTAGAGGGATTTTTTCTGGTTTAGAATTTGTAGGCATCAGGGCGATCTCTGTCACGGTTATGGGGCAGCAGTCTAGAGATGCAAGGCTTATAGGTACAGATGCACAAAAATGTTTATAATGAGGTACAGAATTTCAAATATTACAACTGTACCTATCATTTATTTTTAAACTGTACCACTTTGACCATGAATGACTATTTATACCTAAAACTCGAGCGTGAATTACGCCAACAAATAGAAAGTGGGCAGTTAGCGGCAGGCGAGAAAATGCCATCGATACGCCACTTAGCCCAAACCGAGCAGCTCTCAAAAGCTACAGTATTAAGTGCTTATGAGCGGCTGGAGGCAGACGGCTTAGTGCAGGCGCGAACCCGCTCAGGCTTTTATGTTTGCCAAAGCCAGCAACAACTGGCCAGCCCCGCGATTAGTAGCCCCAAAGTTGATGCCAGAACTCTAGATCAAGGGCAGATTCTAATGGGCATTATGCAAAGAGGCGCGGCCTTTGATCTGTACCCAGGCCATGACAGCGAACCTAGCAATAAAAAATTACAGCGTTGCCTAGGGAGAGCCCAGCGCCAACAAAGCAGTGCCCAGTATTTATATTACGATGAGCCACTGGGGCTACCCGCTCTACGCAAACAGATCCAACAACTGATGGCCCACGGCGGCGCCAAGGCTCACGAGGATGAAATTATCATCAGCAATGGCTGCCAGCATGCATTGTTGTTAGCGTTATTGGCGACGACTCGCCCGGGTGATGTTGTCGCGGTGGAATCTCCGGGCTTTTATGGCAGCTTGCAACTTATCGAAACTTTAGGGTTAAAAGCGCTAGAACTGCCCTGCTCGGCCAATGAAGGTTTAAGTATCGACGCCCTGCGCCTGGCCACACAACATTGGCCTATTAAGGCGCTTATCTGCTCGCCCTGCTTTGCCACACCAACCGGTGCCAGCATGCCCGAAGAAGCCAAGCAAGAACTCCTCAACATTGCCAAGCAACATGACTTTGCACTTATCGAAGATGATATATACGGCGAATTGTACTTTGGGCAGCAGCGTCCGCGTAGCCTATATTCCTATGATCAAGATGGCATTGTTTTACAGTGCTCTTCTTTTTCTAAAAACTTATCTCGAGATTTACGCCTAGGCTGGCTAGCCACTGGACGTTATCAGCAGGAAGTCATTAAAGCCAAACTGGCCACTAGCCTTGCAGTACCACAACTAAGTCAGCAAGGTTTGAGCTTCTATATTGCCGAAGGCGGCTTAGATAAGCATTTGCGTCGCAAGCGCTCCCAATATCAAGAGCGCTATCAGGAAATGCGCCATTTAATACAAGATTATTTGCCCGAAGAAACCCGCTGCAGCCAGGCCAGTGGTGGCCTAGCTGCTTGGATAGAACTTCCCAAACACATTGATACGCTGACCTTATATGAGCAGGCGCTAGAGCAAGGCATAGTATTAACCCCCGGACGCTTATTCACAGCACAGGATAACTACCGCAATAACTTACGCCTGAGTTATGCACACCCATGGACAGAAAATAGAATAAAAGCCTTTAAAAGCTTGGCCGCTATGGTTAACGCTAACTACTAAGAGAGCAATTTAGAATTGGAAACAGTGGGCTAAATCAAGATAGGCTTGAGGGCTGAAAACACTGGAGCCGCGACAATGTCGCGGCTCCAGTGTAAAGCTTTGGCCAGTAAATTAACGCTTGGCCAATTTTACCTTCTTCATCGCCAGCTCTACAGACTCACGATAACAGCGTTTACTGTCTGCTATACGACTAATCGAACGGGTATTTATCGCTTGATCAACCTGGCAAACCTTCTTTGCACTGGCTTCAAGACGACGCTGCAGAGTTTTCTGCCCTTCCACCTTCGATAAGTTTAAGTCCGAGAAACTGACGATCTCTTCACTCGTACTTTTGCCGACAATGGCTTGGGCACTGCCTGCCATAAAAAGAGCCATTATTGACGCTGAAACGAGAGTGATTTTTTTGCTATTGCTATTCATGCCGATTACCTTTTAAACGTTGCTATGGGGCTTTATGTTTTTGCTAGGGTACTGCTAAATAAATCTTATATTGTTTTCTTGTGTCCTAACTTTAGACGGTAATAAAACAAAAAAGGATACGCTGATCGATAAAAAGAGTTACTTAAGCGGTGAAAAGTTTTAACCCAAGTAAGCCTCAAACTAACGCAAAGTTAATTAAGCGGTTGATGCCATTAGCAAAAGCCTCCTGACATTCGAAAAACACCAAAATATTACTTATTAAAAGTTGCCTGATGCTTCCAAAGCTGTCTAGAAAAACACTCACTAGAAGTTGTTAGCCCAGCCTAATCCAAGACAAAAGCTACCGCTAAGCTATTTTTAAAATCCAGTTAACGCTAGTCGTAAAAACAGCAACGCTGAATAATGTATACAAAATAACTTTTGGTAAAAATATTTTCCAATACTGAAGAGCCCAAAAATCAAAAATACAACATAAGCAGATACGAAAAAGGGGCGGGAGAAACAGAGACGAGGAAAATGGGAAGAGAAATAGGTAGAGAAATGGAAAGAAGAGAGCTTCCGTAGAAGCTATCTGCTTTCAGTAGACATAGCCATTGATCTACAAGCAGACCTAGCTATCAAGAACATGACAAAAATGTCATATTAGATAATCCGCCTGGGCCGGCACAACATGATCAGCCCAAGCAGTTTTTCTAGAACAATCACTATCGCGCAGCCAACTCAACGGTTTTCATGGCGGCCTCGATTGATTCTTGATAACAGCGCTTGCTATCAGCAATTATACTAAATGAACGTGACTTTTCAGCCTGCTCAACTCCACAGACTTTTTCCGCTGCATTTCGGACTCGCTTTTCCAGAGCCAGTTGATCTTTCATTTCTGCTACATTTAGGTCACTGAAGATTACCACCTCCTGTTGCGTTGACTTACCAACAATGGCGTGGGCTCCACTTGCCAAGAACAAAGCGCTAACGGTTGCAGTTACAAGAGCGATTTTTTTGCTATGGTTTTTCATAATGTCTTCCTTTTAAGGTTTATTTAAAGCTACTTTTTAAAAACGTTTATTTAACGATGTTTGTGAAAACTGTTTAATTAATTTCTTAATTACAAACTTAGACGCAGACAAATGAACTTTGGCATATCCAGTTCGACAGAAAGAGCTCTAGGAGCGGCAAAGTGAAAAGAACTAATTAAAAGTGTCCGCGGACACTTTAGGGAAGAGCTATTTTGAAAATAAAAAAACAGCACCGCGATAACGCTAAGTGCCTGATAGCATAAGAAAAATTAGTTATGTCGAAAAAGACCAAATAATTTAGACAAACAAAAAGGCAAAACAGTAAAGTTTCTTTAAGTCGTGGTACTTCGCATCAATTGATCGACGGTTTGCTGTATTTGCTCAGCAAACGCCTCATCCAATGGCGCATGATGGCTCATCATTCGATACCAGATAACACCGAATAGCACATCCAAGATAAACGCTTCGCGATCGGGCGTTAAGGCAGTGGCCTTAGGATGACGCTGTAAAATGGTCGACAACAACTGACGGCGCGGCTGTGCATAGCGCTGCCATACCAGCTGGGCAAATAGCTCATCGGCCTGAGCTTCGGCCATCATCGCGGTAAATAGCTGGCCGATATGATTAGCGGTAGCAAAGGTTTCGCTCAAAAAGCGCTCTAACACCAAATCAAAGGCGTCATCGGCGGGGTCGAACTGATTGTTCTGAATAATATCGACACTGGCATCAAGCAATAGCTCGCGCTTGTCTTTATACCAGCGATAAATGGTACTACGGCTTACACCGGCCGATTTGGCCACTGCATCAATGGATACGCGCTCATAGCCCTCATCGGAGGCTGCTGCCACAAAAGCATCCAGCACCGATCGCCTGACTTCCTCACTGCGCGGGCGCCCACGCGCTAGTTTTTCTGATGACATGCCTACTACCTATCCAGTGACTACTACCCAGTGACTACCTGTCTAAGCCTTCAGCAATCACCTGCGATACCAGGGTGACTGCAAAGGCCTGCTTCATGGCTGGGCATTGTACCTCATCGGACAGGTCTATTTACAGTACAAACTGTATCGTATATAGTTTTCTCCAACGGCCGGCTGCAACCTTCTTGTTATTGAACCACCTAGGTACTTAAAACAAGTCACTGATGCACTGCCAACAATAATAAGCACAAGCAAAAGAATGGAGTGGATATGACTAGCACAAGCAGCAGTAACGGCCCTCTAAGCGGCGTAAAGGTTATCGATTGCACCACGGTAATCGCCGGACCACTTTGCACCCAAATCATGGCAGACCAAGGTGCCGAAGTAATTAAGATAGAACCTCTTGCCGGCGATTTGGTACGCCACCTTGGCCCAATACTCGCGCCTGGTTTATCGGCGACTTTTTTGAGCTTAGCCCGCAATAAGAAGTCTTTAGCACTGGATCTCTCAAAAGAAGCATCCCAACAGCTAATCAAGCGCCTATGCCGTGATGCCGATGTGTTTATCTGCAATAGCCGCCCAGGGGTAATGGCTAAACATGGCTTAGATTTCGAATCCTTAAAGCAACACAACCCCAAGCTGGTGTATGCCGCCATTACGGGCTTTGGCGAACAAGGCCCCATGGCCGAGCAAAGAGCTTACGATCCAATTATTCAAGCCCTCTCTGGCATGGTGTCCTTGCAGGAGCCCAGCCAGCTATTGGGGCAAACTATATGTGATAAAACCACCGGGCTTACTGCCAGCCAAGCTGTAACGGCCGCATTGGTGCAGGCCGCACGCACCGGGGAAGGACAATTAGTAGAGGCTTCCATGCTTGAGGCCGCCATTGGCTTTTTGGCTTGCGATGCCTTCTGGCCCATCGCCGCTGCCGGGCGCGAGTTAAGCTACCCTGATTTCAAGCGCGTATACATCCCCTGGAAAACCCAAGATGGTGAAATCGTTTTGGTCATCCTAGCCGACAAAGAATTCAATGGTTTAGTGGAAGAGTTCGGCGTACAAGAGCTATTAGAAGACCCCCGCTTTGACAGCATGCAAAACCGCTTTGCACATTGGGATGAGTTGGTCGAAAGTTTAAAACCCATCTTTATGAATCAAAACAGCGACGATATCTTGCAGCGACTGTGGAAGGCCGATGTGCCAGCCGCCCCCATCAACACCATGGAGCAATTACCTGAAAACAAACAGGTTCAAGCCTGCGAAATGATTGATTATGCCGAGCACAGCATCGCCGGTAAATATACCCGCGTTGCCATGGCGGCGAATTTTTCCAGCCAAGACACAGCGCCTTATCAAGAAGCACCCGAGCTTGGCCAACACAGCCGCGAAGTATTAGCTGCGGCAGGTTTAAGCAGCAACGAAATTGACTCCCTAATCGAGCAAGGCATTTGCCGTTAGCTTAATCGGCAAGCATCACGACACTAAGAGCAGTTTCGAAAAGACAACAGCAACTTCATTTAAAACGAAAGCAGCAAAATTTACACGATATTAGAAGCACGAGAGAGACAACACCATGAGTGAATCCACCGTAAAATACGAAGTCAAAGATCGCATAGCGACTTTAACCTTAAACCGCCCAGAGCGTTTAAATGCGATTAACGATCGCTTGCCATCCGATCTTCGCAAAGCCGTAGAAAAAGCCGAGCACGATCCAGAAGTTCACGTCATCATTCTGCAAGGTGCAGGCAAAGGATTTTGCGGTGGCTATGACTTGGTTCAATATGCCCAAGAAAATTCCGGCGAGATTCACGGCAGCCAGGAAATGCCTTGGGATCCAACCGAGGATTACGCCATGATGTCGCGCAACACCGAAGACTTTATGTCCCTGTGGCGCGCCCGCAAACCCACCATCTGTAAAATTCATGGCGCCGCCGCAGCTGGTGGCAGCGATATCGCACTGTGCTGCGATATGATCATTATGGCCGACGATGCTCGTATTGGTTACCCGCCAGCACGTGTTTGGGGTGTACCCACTACCATGATGTGGGTGTATCGCCTAGGCGTCGAAAAAGCTAAACGCATGTTGTTCACCGGTGATTTGGTAAGCGGCAAAGAAGCCGAAGAAATGGGACTAATTTTAAAATCAGTACCACAAGAGCAGCTTGATGATGAAGTGATGAAGCTGGCCAATCGTATCAAGGGCGTGCCACGTAATCAGCTGATGATGTGCAAAATGACGGTCAACCAAGCTTACGAAAGCATGGGCTTAAAGCAAACCCAAATGTTTGCCACCTTCTTCGATGGCGTCGCCCGCCACTCTCCAGAAGGCTTATGGTTCCGTGAACGTGCCCAAGAAGTTGGCTTTAAGCAAGTGGTCGCTGAACGCGATGGCGGTGGTAATATTGCCGAAGGTGTTAGCAAGCATATGCCACTTGAGGATTTTGATTGATTTAAAAACTCGTAAAGTTTTTCAGCAGCAGCCTCAATTCTAAGAGTTGAGGCAGCCTTATTACCGGTTCGATTTAGGCTCTTAGCTCTTATTTGCTAGTCAGCTCAGCCGCCCAATACTGACGTGCCGTCTTCGCTTCAAGTTCGTGGTCCGAATGCCAGTTATCGATATCGGCAATATCGTAAAAGCCAACATCTGTGGTTTCGTGTGAACCGCGAAGCTCTCCACCTACAAGCACACAATAAAACTGCAAGTGATAAGTGGTATGGGGAAGGCCAAAATCCCCAGGCATTCGATGACCTAGTCGAATCTGATCCTTAACTTCGACAATCAGGCCCGTTTCTTCCAGTACCTCTCGGCGCAATGACTCCTGCGGAGATTCACCAACCTCGGCCCAACCACAAGGCAAACACCAAGTATGATCGTCGGTACGTTTTACCAGAAGCTGCTTGCCTTCAGTATCAAATACAGAGGCCGAAACACCGATTTTAGGTGTAATATAACCTAGCTCTCGTTGGAATCGTTCTTTGATGACGTCTGAAGAAAGACCACAATTAGCCTCGTATTGCTGTGCCGATAAATCCAGCAAGCGGCGATATCGCTCAAGGTCGTCTTCATCTTTTGAGTAATTAAGACCGAGTTGAGCGATAGATCTAAGCTCATCTAGTAGCTTGCTAAGATTAGTCACAATGATTCACTCCATTGAATTGAAGCTGACAATATAACATGCCCGCAGGCCTGTCGGATGAGCTTGATGACTAACTAGGCATATTTGCATGCCTCTTCGTCACCTAGATCACAAGCTTTTTTGAAGTAGCGCTTAGATTTTTTCTTATCTCGTTTAAAGCTATCATTGCCATAATAATAGATGTAAGCCAAGCCATAGCAGGCATAAGAGCTTGGCTCCTCAAGATCATCGCAGCCACGCTTTTGCAGATCATGAGACAGCTTCAAATCTACTTTGGTGCCATCACCATTTTCATAAGCATCACCAGCATCGGCACAAGCGACAGCGAATTCCAGCTTATGACAAGCTTTCATTATATACGCCAAACCCTTTTCCTTATCACTAGCAAAGCTTGGCGCCTTGATATCACTATAGCCAATTAACATCCGCCCCGCATTGTGACAGGCCGCTCGATTGCCCATATCGCAACCCATAACATTGTACTTATGGTACAAAGCATAATCGCGCTCCTCTCCTAGATCATAACCATACTTCCACCCCGCTTGCTGACAATTGTAGGCCTTGCCTAACTCACAACCCATAAGATGAAATTTTAAGGACAATTTCATCTGACCGGTATCGTCATAATGATCACCCAGTACCTCACAGCCCCGCGCTTCCTTAAGAACACAGGCGCGCTCATTTAAACGCAAGTACTCATCAAAGCTTTGCTCTACACCATCACCTTCGGCGTAATTGATCGCCAAATTAAAACATGAATTCGCATAGCCCAGATCACAGCCCTTGCTATAGAGCTCGACAACTTTCTCAGCGGGTTCATCCAGCATTGGCCAAAATTCATAGGCGATAGCCAAATGATGGCAAGATTTGCGATAGTTCAATTGGCAGCCCTTACGGTAGGAAGCAATCGCCACTTCACCGCTGGCCGTTTCAACAAGACCATTTTCATTGATCCAGCCCATATTGTGGCAGGCCTCGGCATTGTTTTTGTTACAAAGCTCAGTATAAAGACTGAGTGCCTGTGAATAACGCCCGGCTTCGAAGTGTGCGTCACCCTCTTTTAAGCAATCACTATCAAAAGTGCTTGAGCATAGCGAAGAGGCTTTGGACTCGGGCTCTGCAATAATTAATTGCGAACAAAATAGCGTAAACAACGCCGAAAGAAACAATACCCTAAATTTATCGATTTTCATCATATCCCCCCATTTAGACGAAGCTAGAGTATAGGCGCGCCAGATAAATGAACCATGGGAAATTAGTGGGTATTACGAAAGAGATTTTCTAAAGGCCCAGAATAAATCTATACTCAAGATCGATTCCAGGCCTTTAAGAATGAACAGCTATCACTAGCCAGCAAAAACTGACAGCACCCCGTAGCCCAAACCTAAAGCAAGAATTAAGGGCGAGAAATATTTGGTATCCAAATTGGCAAAATTGCTATTGTAGACTTTCTTAAAAAAGCCAACGTATTTGAAATCACCAATACTACGGACAATAAAAACTAAAGATGTAAAGTAACCCACATAGGCAATGTATTCCTTAATGGGCTGCCATGGCCAAACCAGCTGCAATGACAATACTGCTAGCCCCGCCAATAAACAGGCCACTACAAAAATAACTGCCGCCGGCGGTTTAAAATCGGCCCCCTCTTCCATAACTGGCCCCGCCGACTGCAAACCGTATTCACCGCCAAAGGCCCAATAAAAGTGGAACAAAGAAACAAGCAACATGATTACGGCCACCAAAATGGCCACTACAACAGACAGAACACTCATAATTTAACCTATAGATAAAGTAAGAAAACAGTGTCGTGATCGAGCATTGCTAATAAGACGATGATTTGTGGCACATTATTACAAAAGCCAGGGCTTATTCCGAGGAGCTCTCTATAGACTTACTCCTAATTGAAATAGCCTCGGCTTGCACACCAAAGCTAGAGACTTTCCCATGGACGGTTACCACATCACCTTGCTCGAGCTTCTTATAAACGTCCATTCTAGGGCATACGGGTTTACTCAATGGCCAAGTAAACTCCTTCATAAACACAGCAGGGCTGCAGCGGTAATGACTATAAGCTTCAGTTTTTCTATCGACAGTAAGCTCTATACTGCCCGCCTTGCTAGTCAAATGATGCAAGACAGCCGGCAGACCGGAAAATACCGCAAAGGCTAATACTAGGCTTGTCCCAGCACTAGCCGTAAGCAACGCCAATAGACTTCGAATTGGTTTTTTTCTAAGGGGCAGCCAAAGCCTGCCCGCTCTAGGCAACAGCAAGGAACCGGCCCCCAGCAAAGCAAGCAAAAGCCCAACATACACAACGGCCACCGCCCTCCAAACACTAATCGTGCTTGATACATTGGAGAAATAAGAATAAAAAGCTAAAAAGAGTGTAACAGCTAAAGCCATCAAAAATATGACACTGGCAACTCGCTGCATTGTCGAAAGGCGGGCCCAAGTAGTAAAGACCTGGCGCAACCTGACATGCCGCCAATCAACGGCTTTATGCCGCTCAATGGCAAGGCGAATATCATCAGGTAAATTATGCTTATCGTAACTTACCCCGTTAAATACAACTTTATCGTCCATCTCTGATATGTGCTCTAGAACCTATAAATAGCCAATGACCATGTAGCTAGAGTGGTAACAAAGTTACCCATCTAGCTAAATAGACGAAGCTGCGAGCATTTACCAGACATCGAAACTTAGGAACTTTTGCATGTCAATAGATGTAAAGGGTTTGGAGCATAGAGAATAAGAGTTTAGCACCTACGCTCTGATCGGGCTTTATCTTTCTATCAGCACGGTCGTATTCAGGCTTTCATCCTCAGCGTCATCTGGGTAGTAGGTGTACCCTGAGACCGAAGAATGAATTTTAAAGACTAGTGCAGCGTTTTCTCGCTCCCCAAATAGTTCTTTATTCGGAATTGTGAACTTAAAAACTGGGTGGGGTCTCGTCTGTAGTTTTGTTGCTAATAGCTTGCGTGAAATATCAAAGTCGGATTTGTAAGCGCCACATGTGGTATAAAATTTCTTGTCTATCAAGTAGCCACTGCACAAGCCATTTTCGGATGTTGCATAATAAGCATCAAGATCCTTGTCGATCTTCGAGTTTTGATTAACATCTATTAATAAAACGACAAAGTCTCTATCCGGATACTTGCCGTCCAAACTACCCTTATACTGGTTTATAAACTCAATTGTAAGCTCGGTAAATTCCGAGCTGACACTCTTGCTTATGACATAAGAGTCATCACCAATAATTAGTTCCTCTCCGTGTAACAGTGGAGAAAGAAAAGCTAAAGCCAAGAAGACAAATTTATTCAAATCGTGTTTACTCCTTTACCAACACCTTTAGGATACCTACACAATACAAAATGCATGGAGATTGAACATTCTATATCAGGAACATCAGAATCACTATGGCTGAACACAACACCCTAGGTTTTAACAATTGATCAAAAACGTTTTAAATATCCGCACTAAAGAACTAGAAGGAGATAAGCTGCAACGATTAAGGCAACTGAGAAGACCGCAGCCGCCATCAAATACCTAGGCAAGCTACTATGAGTAATGGCTGCTTCATTTGCTAGCTGTACCATTTGTTCTTCTGTTAGCGGATTTTTTACTGGGTGGCACTTATTACGCAGTAACTCATAGGCATCATCAAATTGTTCATCAATCACCACCCAAACAGCAACTTTAACCGCGCTAGCCGTAGCGCCAGATAAATTACTAGCGCCCCTATTGAGTGCCACAGCCAATACCCCAGCTCTGCGTAACCTGGCAATTAGAGTCTCGGCGTCACTCTCATATTCAAATTCCTTGAGTAACTTCATTGTTGAACCTCACCCTTATTACTATTACAGCAAGCTTTTAATCGCAAGAAGCTAAACCTTAGCACAACCGCTATCAACGTCTCGAATAGGCGACTGAAAACATACATTGTTGCCTGGCCGTATAACGTATTTAACGGGGTGGAATACCGTCGCACTGCGATTACTGCTATGCAAAAGCTGCCGGCCGGCTTCATTCGTATGGAACAGCTGGGTTTTTAATCTGGGAGTAAAACCATATAGGAGCTCTACCTCTAAGGTATAGCCATTACGCAGCTGAACTACTGTCGCTTTGGATTGGCTGATTTTTACCTTATGGCGATGTGTGCTGATATCGTTCGGGTTGGCGATAACTACCTCGTAAACCGCCGTATTCTGAAAGTTCCTAAACAACAGCACTAGAGTAGCGAGAGCTAGAGGAATGAACAAATAAGCGGCAGCCCTATATGCAATGCCGCCCGCCCTTCTGAATCTCTTTCTAGTGGCTGACTGCGGAGGTTTATATTTGAGCTCGTCTAAATCAACCTCTAGTGCTGAAGCGAGGGCTTTTTTTGATTCTAAAGAGCAATTGCCCGCACTTTCTATACGTTGAATGGTTCTATAGCTTAAGCCAGCAGCCGTCGCCAATTCATCTTGCGACCAGTTTTTCTGCTTTCTTAGCGTTTTAATCAACTCTTTATTAACCATAACGTCCATATAATTCACCTTTTACTACCAAAGGTGAAAATATCCTGCTGATTTACCCTTGTCTGTTACGACAATAGCACGACAAGGCCACGACAGGCAGGCGACAGGCTGCAAAAGTGCAAGAAACGAACAAAATTTGATCAAAAAGGCGTAGCTCCAATGTGAAAATAGATATTTATAGTCGACCATTGGTATTCAGCTAGCACGTAAATGCGTATTACGGCGTTGGTAATGTTGCAGGTAACAAGTTTTCTCGGTAGTGGCGTTCTAGCATCATCGCGTCTTTATCAGAAAGCCAATAAGCGATTCGCTGCCAATAATCAGGGGTAGCTATTTCGGCATCGATCACTTTATTAAGCCGCTCTACAACCGCCCTACCTAAATCGGTTTTGCTACAGCTCATCCAAATTAATACGTATGGAGGAGATTCACTGATTTCGACATTAACAAACTTATCTGGATCTAGATTTTTTGTCTGGATCATGTAATTGAAGTTTAGAGGGTATTCAATAAAATAATCCATACGTTTCAATTGAAGCATATCCAACAATTGCCCCGTGTTGGCGCGTCTTTTAGTCAGATTTGGATCGGCTAGATATTGTTCAAGCAATGGATCCAATGTTGCACCATATGATCGGCCAAGCTCAAGCACACCATTTAGCATGTAATTTTCATTGATAGACTGAATCGACAACTGTTCTGGTTCCCTTAAACGCAAAAAAGTATCTTTCAGTAAGACTATTTTTAGGGATAAACTAATGGCGTATGGCTTAGTAAAAACTGAGTGTTTAGCTCGCTCTTCAGTATAAAAGCGATTGGTCATGCAAGTGGTTCTTCCAAGCTTCGCCTCTTTATCGACCCTGGAAAAAGACATATGGTTTTTCTTATGCTCAAATTCAGGCAACCGGCTAATAAAGTAATCGGTGAATCGATCACCCGCCCCCTGCCCTTTGAGATCACCTTCGATAATAAAATACGGCGGCCAGTCAGTAACTGCCCATATAACCGTATCTTTTGCGTTGGCGGCTAAACTGATTACAGTGAGCACTACCGTACAGAGAATTCTAATTGATTGCATGGCGTTCATTTGGTATCAAAGTGTGGACCTATCCTACATAAGAACCGAAAATCCATGAGGACATTCAATGCAGGCTACTGTGAAAATACAATCAATAAAGACAGTCACAATTAAAGTGTAGCAAACAATCTATCCCACGCCTGGGCATTGATTTAAGTGAAGTGTATTGAAGATTTCAAGAGGTGTAGCGAGATCTATAATTTAAATAATAGTAAAAGCCCCTGACTGGACAATGGAATTTATTACTTAAGTTAGGGTGACTAACCAATAAATTATTAATTTAATTCGAGAGAGACATGTGAGCTATTATCGAGAGTAATTTCAGATTCTAGCTAACCTCTCAATCCCATAGCTTAGTCAGACGAGCAAAGACAGAAGGCACTAGCCTCCGAGTTAAGCCCCATGAAAAGCGATGGCTCAGCAAGACTTCCAGTTGCAGTCATGCGTTCTTTAAGAGTTCATTTTAAAACTAGGATCAATTCGAGACATGATCAACATATCTATGTATTGGCCATTTTTAAAAGTACTGAGGCGCTTTGTACCTTCAGTTTCGAACCCTACTTTTTTATAAAGCGATATAGCTGATAAATTATCGGCATGAACTTCAAGATCAAGCCTAATCAGGTTCAACCAATTGTCTGCTTGATTAATGGCTTCGCTCATCAAGACCTTGGCGATACCCTTTCCATGGTAATCAGGATGAACTGCGATGGCTAAAGATGCACTATGCTTATCGCGAACTTTTGTATTCAAGAAGATTGTGACGTGACCGACAACCTTACCCTCTGACTCAGCTACTAGCGTGTACTGCCCAGGCCCTGAAAACAGTGCTGATACGGATTCGGAACTTAAAAAAGGTTTTTGAGATGTGTTTTCGCATACGGATTGAAAACTATAGATTGTATGAAGGTCTTTAAAATCAGCCTCTTCTAAATGTCTAATCTTCAACTTTATCCCTTAGCAGCCAGCCAATATCAAATCAGATATTCCAATGGTATATCAAAGTAGCAACCGCAACATCAAAAATTATACCCGCATTAATCTTCTGCCGACAGATCGACCTAATTATTGATCTTCAATTTGGAAAAATTAGCCTTTGCCTGCCATAAGACTATAAAAGCCAACATAATTGGCAACATAGAAAACAAGCCAAATTGCACATTTCCGCTTTTAAAAATAAAGAAACTAGAAAGCGCAAATCCAGCGATAGAAACAGTCGCTCCAAGAACTCTCACTCTAGGCCAAACAAGCAATAACGCCCCAGCTAACTGAACCGCTCCGAAAATGACAATCTGAAAAACGCTTAAACCAAACCCTAGTAGAAACTCCAGCTCTTGTGGTGCCTGCATAATTTTGGCAAGCCCAGCTGCCGCGCTCATTATAACTACCATTGCGATTAAGATTATTCTTAGAATATTCACATTAATGTACCGTTCCTTTGATGGAAGCCTAACAAAACCTGAAAGCATTCGTTTTATACATCTGCTATCGCTTTAAGACCACGACAAAAACACGACACCCAGAACTACACAGAAGGCTCGCCAAGCCATACAAGCCTACCTGAAAGATATACCGATACCATCTTCTGCGGAATAAATAGCCTTAACGCTAGAAAACGGTATGTAAAGTTGGTTTTCTTGGCCACCAAAGCTTGCCTTAAATGAAAGCGCTCCGTCATGCCACTTAAAATCGTCTATCGATTTAGGACTTAAATTCAAGGTTATCTGGTCATCTTTGATATATTCCTGAGGATATATAGTAGGGTTTTCAGCCGTACTCACATCAATGTATACCGTATAATTACTATTCTGTATCCTCTTGTATTGCTCTATAAAGCTAACAACAAATTTATCATTTGATTGGTAATTCAAAATCGCAGATATATTCTCCCTTGCACTTACAAAGCTCGATATAAATGGATGGCTTATAACAATTATTGGGATGAGCAGAGTAACAGAGAAAAACACTGCTGTTGAGACCAATGCTCTGGGGATCTTTCTTGTCCTAAAAAAGTGAATAGGGTACGCAACAAGAGGGAAAATAAGCAAAAAAAGCCTATATGAAAGTTTCCCCTGCATATTAAGCTGTCTCAAATCGATCACATACCAAACATATAGCAGATATATTTGAGCAAGAAACTGTACGACAAACAGTACGGAGCTCACAATCGGATCAACCTCAAAAAACATGGGTACCGTGAAAAAAAACACAGCCAGGAAAACATAAGAAACACAAATCGCTATCTTTGTTCCCATTCGCACTAGCCTCCTTACGCGTACATATCAGTATTTCGCGCTGCAACTTAATGGCACACATACAAATAGAATGCCGCATTAAAATCAGATAACGATGGCAATACTGACTAGGAGCCAGCATGATTCCATGCTTATCAATCAAGCTTACAAATAGCACTTGCTATCATCACCAGTGAATTATCGATTGTAACTAGGCTTGTTTAGCTCAATTGGGCTTAAGTTTTGAGAGACCCACTTGACGGCATACTTTTGAAGCTGACTCGTTTCGTTCATTAAGGTGTCAAAATTGGCAATCAATATCCTCAAAGCAGAGACCTCGTCTTCTCTGAGTGAATTATGGGATGCTACGTGCTTAAGATAAGCATGTAGCATCTGACGATATGCTCGATCCCAATTTCCACCGTAGTTTCTCAAAAGCTCGTCAGCGACTCGACCAGCAATCCGAATAACCTCCCCTTGTACCGTAAAAGCAGGCCCTTGCGATGGAATCAGGTAATCCCACAAATAGTCATAGTTTTCTTCCCAGTTATTTCCTACAAGCTCAACGCCCGCAGCAGCGGTCGGAGGTCCGCTGCCTGACCCTGCTATGCCTATTCTGTTGGATAAGCACCAATCGCTGTTTGTTTTGAGTCTGACAGCTCCCAAACATCCGTTGAAATCGGATACCCCGAGTTCTTAAACTCTCTAACGACTACCGCACCAACTTTACTGACAAGGCCACCTTCTTTTGAAAACAAATAAACAAAGTCTCTTGCGGGAGCTACAGCATAAACTGGCCAACCAATCTCTTTTTCAATTTTTACTTTCAATCTATTTGATAGGATAAGAGAGGCTTTGTATGGCTCATTCGCCTCAACCATACCCAACAACTGACCATCGATATCTTTAAAACTAACGTCAGTTACATCCATAATTGAATCTATATTTCTATATGCCTGCGCCCAGGCCGCTTGAACACCAATGCCAATATTTTTAAGATCTTTATCGCTGATAAAGCGAATCTGATTCAATTCGGAATTAAAGTAGGCCATAACTACGATAGAAGTATCAGCAAGCCTCTTGTGGATAACTTCATCTACGAATCTATAATCAGAGGGCTCAAGGGATGGATATATACCTTCTTTGAGCTGACTCCAGCTTAAATCTCCCGTGATAGGTTGCAATATATTTTTCACAAAGCGCTTAATCGCTTCTGGGTCTCTATCACGCAAGTAATTCTGGTGAAGGTTAAAAATTGAAATGTCTCTTTTTCCATCTGAAGTTTCTACTCTATAAAGAAACCTCTCCTCTTTCTCATATGAAACATTTTTCTCTTTCAATTCTGTTTCAAAGAGTTGCTCCACACTCATGCTTTCATTCCCTAGAGTAGATTGACTTAACATTACTGTCACGATGAATATCAGATACTTCATTTAAATGCCTTAAACATTACGCCCACATTTGCCGCTAGTTTGGAACGCAGCGGAAAACCAGTCCGACAATATGCGCTTGTTACGTGTTTTCTTGCATTTGATACAGAAAGTCATATTTCATTTCCAGTGCCTCTTTAATTGGTACAACACCTCTATGGCTAGAATTGCAGCCACCTTGCTTAGTCCATAGTGGCGGACAAAATGAAAAGCACTGATTAGTTGTGATGTTTTGTATATCACTTTCCCAGTCATCCCACCTAAGCCCTTCATAGAAACTGCCTAAATCTCCTGAAAGAAGCCAACCAAAAAAATCCGAAAACAATAAATCAAGCGGCTCCCACTCCATTGAGTCTGGTGCCCAATAGTAAACAGAACTCATTTCCCCCGAAAAAGCGCCGCCATTAATTGCGTAGAAACCACCAGCTGCATCATCAGCTACTAGATAGATGCCTTGCCTAATAGGTTGGTTCCAGCCATGAACATTCCTAGCAAAGTTCTTGCTTCCTGAACCCAGCACTCTGATCCATCCGTGATCAATCAGCACTCCGCCTGTATAATAAATTAGAGCCCCAAGTATCGAGCGTGTTGTTACTTGAACGTCCAATAGTACTTGATCACGGTTCCCGAAGGGCGGAAGTACTTCTACATGATTCTTAGCTTTAGAAATCCATTCATTCATAATATTTATGAACGAATCTTCCTTATCAATTAACTCTTCCAGTGTTTTCATGTCATGTACACGTAACGCTTTGTGTGGGGCAGCTGGAACGAAGAGGAAGCTGTCCCGGTGCGAAGCGCCCTTGCTGCCACGCCTTGTTAAGTTTCACTTGCATAACTTGGGATCGTAAAATGGCTGAGCAATAGTTACACCGTCAGGCGCCGTAATACTCTCCATTAGCTCGTAGTGATACTTATCTAATGGATGCTTGAAAGTCTGTGAGACTTCAAATGCCTTTTTGATAGACTCAGCGCGCATGTACCAAAGAAGGTAATCTTGGCCCTCTATGTTTATACGGAACCAGGACTCTATTTCCACGCCTTCATGCTCTAAGGTGGCAAGCGCCTCGTCGATTCTGGAAGTCATGGTTTCTCGCCACTCTTCAACTTTCGAATCAGAACCTTGTTTCAATTTTATCAATCCCGAAGCAATTTCCATTTTTACTCCATTGGTGGCAGAAAACTTAACGCCTGCAACAACGGTGAGCAACTTGTTGCGAGTCCAGTTGCTTGCGCTTGATACTTATTGAGCCTTCTCCAGCTTACCACCAAAGCGGTAAGCTTGAGGCGCGAACCAACTTGGAGAAGACTT